>JADJWP010000002.1:742500-3357313 GCA_016716305.1 Chloracidobacterium sp. | reverse complement strand
GGCGGCTGCAACAATTCGATCCAACAATGCCTCCGGTTTTTGCGTTGGATAAGAAATATGTTCATTGCAAAGTAAATACGCAGAAATATCCCAAACATCATCCACGTCGCTAATTTTATATAATCCGTACTCATCTTCTGCATCGTTCAAAATCTGGAAACGACGGTGTTAGGGCCTGGTCCGTACAGACAGAAATAGTATTCTTTCACCTTTTGAACTTGAAAGTAAGATTCAGAAGATTTCGTGTAGAACAAGATATTGTCGTGTTTTCTTTGGAATTGCTTGGTCGCAAGGTTTCCAGTTCGATAATGCCAGATTATCTCATTCTTAAAATTGTCTGCCCAACAGTTCGTCGAGGATGCATCGCAGGTAATGGGCTTTATGCCAGTCACAATGCAACATTATGGAGCCTTTATCGGACAGCAGTTCGCGAAGGAGGATTAGTCGTTCATACATGAACTGTAGATATTCATCGTTGGTCAAATATCTGTGTATTGCTTTTCCTCAAACGCATTCTGATCGTTCGCGATTTTCTGGTCTCGAAGCTTAACCTTCTTTTTGTAAACCGCTTTTGAATCAAACGGCGGATCTATGTAAATGAGGTCGACCTGACCTCGAAACTCCTTGAGGAGATGGCTCATTACCTGCAAGTTGTCGCCCCAATAAATACGATTGAACCAACCGTCCGATTCTTCGCCATAAGTCTCTTTGAGCTGCGCGGGATAGTACTGAGTTGATTCGAACGGACGCTTGCCCTGCCAATAGAGCATTGGATAGCCCTTGATAGGTTCGAATTTATACTGTTCAACCGTTTCGATCGGCTTCTCGAATTCCGATCCTAAAACTCTGTCTTTGGCCATCTTTTACTCGTATTTCTTCGGATTGCAGTGATAACGCATGTCGCAGTTGCCGCACAGTTTTTCGGTTTTCATTTTAGGGTCGATTGTAAAATCCTTTTTCTCGATCTTGCTGACGACCGTGTCGAAAGTGCGAATGGTTTCATCGATGTGATTCTTTTCGTATTCAAATGTAACGTACGGACTTCCGGATTCCTCTTTTGGATAATAAAGATGCAGTCGGCTTACCTTATGTCCGGTTCGTTCTTCGACCAAATGTCCGTAAACTTCGAGCTGCCTGCGGTACTGCTCAAGCATCTTCCTAGTGATCTCATCGTTTGAGTTGATGTCCGGTTTGTCGCCAGACTTAAAAAATCGATTATCTCGACCGTTCCATTCTCACCTTCGATAAGGTCGATCGAACCCTTCAAAATGTAGTCGTCTTTAACCAGCGAAACGTCAACCTCGGCCTCTTTGATCAAGTGCCACCGATCGGAGTTTCGATCTCGATACCGAAGGATCTGTTGCAAAAGTGATCGAAGCTGGCCCTCATGAAGGTAAGCTCGCTGCTGCTTTGATAAAAGGGCGTAATTTGTATCATACCAGCCCGCGATGTTGTCGTCAGTGAGCGTGTGAATCTCGTTTCTTAGGACCGCTTTGTGAATATCCTCGATCGTCTGATGTAGCAAGCTGCCGCCAAGAACGCCACCGGTACGGACCTCGACAAACTCAAGTTCTTTGTAAAACTTATATTGCAGTGGACAGTTTTCATAAAGCAATATATGCGACGTGAACGAATACTCGTGTTTTTATGTTAACCGGCTTGACCGTCTTCAAATCCAGTTTCGATATATCGAACTGCGGGTCTCCCAATTCAGGATCTCCCGATGGAGATTCTGGAAGGGTGCGGTCGGAATACTGAGATCACCGGATTTCTTGCGTTCTCTGGAGTTGATAAACGAGTAGATCCTGCGGCCGCGAAAAGCAGTATAAAACAGCCGGTAAAAATCGTAGAACTGAGTCAGTTCCAGCGGCTCGAACGGGGCTTCGAATACTCGTTTTGAAGTATCTCCATCTGTTTCGTCGTATTGTTTCCGCGGCGTACTGTAAGTGAATCAACTGCACAACGATTGGAAACTCCAACCCTTTCGCCTGATGGATCGTCATGAACGAAACGCACCCTGACGGCAAATTCGTCGAAATCCTCGTACTCCTCGATTCCGCCTTCGACAATGAATCTCAGAAATTATTGAAGAGTTTGCGAAGCGTGATAGCCAGATTGCCCGGCGTTAGGACCGTGAGAGATTATGGATGTATTCGAATTTATAAAGAAAGGAAAGTGGCGATATTATACTAAGCTCGTAGATCTACCTTGTTTTCGTTTAGATCATTTTGTAAAAAAGTCCAAACATTGGGAATTCGAGCAGTTGATACAACAAGGCAGCAAAAGCATAATTAGTGTTACCCGTCAGCGTGAGATGTTCCTTCGATCTTTTCTGACACCATTTGAGAAGCTCTGCATTTCGGTCCAAGTCGGACCGAAGAGCGTTCGCGAATTCAAGTTTCCATGCTTCATACCGATCCCAAATTTCGAGCTCAGCATCCTCGGCCCATTTAAGATCCTCAAAAAGATTCGGAAAGATGAAGATCAGGAGCGGAGAGTAACAGTTTTATTTCAGTCCGGTCGAAGAAAAGTGCAGATCTAGGGAGAAACTCGAATACCGCGTTCCTCCAGATAGTCAGCCAGGCCGATCGCGGTCGAATGCTTGACTGACCGGAAAAGGGAATGCAATTTGGTTGTAGTCGGTCAGTTTGCCGCTGTCTTCCAAGGTCTTTATGAACTGGTAGACTTCTTCAAAATAAGTTGCTTCGTTGTTCGCTCGGATCTTGATCGCAGACGGATACTCCGCGAAGTCAGCTTCTCAGGACGATCGTCTTTTCAAATCGGAAAGTCACGCCGTTTTCCGTCCAGTTTTGTTCCATCCATCCACCGATTGTAAAGTCGATAATGCCTGGATGCGATCGATAGTTCGTGACTAACTTCGCCTTCTTGCACTCCGGAGCAAAGTTTTGCGGAAATTCGAGAATGTTTCGGATCGTGGCACCTCAAAATGATATAAACGCTTGATCGTCGTCGCCGACAACACAGATACGTTTATGTTTGTCGGCCAACATGAGTACAATCTTTTCTGGATCGTGTTCGTGTCTTGGTACTCATCGATCATCAAATACTGGAGTTTGTCCTGAAGCTTGCCCAAGATTTCCGGCCGATTCTCTATCAAATGGAGCATTTCGCTTTGGATTACGAAAAATCCAGACAATTCTCTTCGGCTAGTTTTTCCTGGTAAAGTTTGTAAAACCGTCCCATGACGCGGATCTTGAGAACCCGTCGATTTGATCAGGACGTCCGGATCCAAACATTCTTCGGCGAGCTTTGAAACGCATCCAACCACCGTCTGCGATTTCTGCCATTTTCCGCCCGCGAAAGATCCTAGTACGGCTTCAGCATCTTCGATTGCGGCAAACTCGTTCATGTACCGATAAACGAAGTATTGGATCAAAGGCGTCAAGTATTCGATAACTTCTTAAGGCGGGTGTGTTCTCGATGTTCGTCGAGGATTCGCAGGAACATTGAATGAAGTGTACCGATGTACATCTCATTCAGATTTAAGCAGATTCAATTCAAGAAGCCGATTTGACGCGAGTGACAAGCTCCTTCGCGGCCTTTTCCGTAAACGTTGCAATAAGAATGTTTTCGGAAGCGACGCCATTTCGAACGAGGTGAAGTACCCTTTCAACGAGCGTGCAGGTTTTGCCGTTTGCGGACCGGCAATGATCAACAGCGGGCTTTCAGTCGTGGTAATCGGATAAACCAGGTCGTCGGCCGGACTTCTATCTTTGTGGGGCGTGGTTTGGTTCATTATTCAACTGCAAGAAGGGCGAATCCTAAAGATTCGCGCAAAACCTAAGAAAAGTCAATATTTTCCCCTGATTCCCCTACGCAATTTGACGCGTGTCGTGGTATAAGAATCCAACTATTTCGGGCCGTGTCATAATCCAAGGCGTGCGGAGTTGGCCCTGATAGTTGGTTACGAATATTTTCGGCGATGGTGTCACTTTGGAAAGCCGTTGATCTCAAAATTAGGAATTCTTAATGTTCGGAAGTCGATTCCAAATAAGATGAATGAACTGATCCGGGTTAGCATTATTGCTCATAGGTTAGGACAGGTAACCCTTCTCAGAGTGCTGTTGACACATTGAAGACGCGACGGTTCCAATCTACTATCGAGGATTCGTAACGACATCGAGAGGTTATCGAGGAATTTAAGATCGACGACCATTACGGATGTCTTGAGGAACAAAGACAGTTTTGAAATCGCGAATCTGATCTCAAGAATCGATGGCTACGTGACCTGTGGGGCGAATTTTTCCAGTCAATAAACCAGTCCTATGGAACCTTTTTTTGGGCATCAATCTTTACCTGGGCGATTGTCGTGTAAATGAAATCAGCGGCCGATAAAGACGCACAAAGGCTTTCGGGTCCTCCCCCCCCCAGAGGGTGTCATATTGCTTTTCTCTATCGCAAATCCTTTTAATGACTAGTCGTCGATGTTGTCCTTAGGTTCACTAAGCGTCAACCCGTGACCGTCGTTCTGACGGTTTCGCGGAAGGCGGATTTGGTACCGGGTTGAGGAGCCAGCGGATTAGGTAAAAGGGGCTGGGCAACATCTGTTCGGGGCCGTATTCGGCGAGGAAGGGTCGGATTTCTAGGGCAAAGGACAAGGCTAAGGAAGGTCATTCAGTTGGTTGAATACGACTTCCCGTCAACCGATGCGATAACGTCTTCGGTATGCTGCCCCGCCGCTTCAGCCAGGGTTGCCGCCTGACGGTATAAACGTCATCACCGTTCTTTTCGGGAAGACGGCGGTTCCGGCATTTCTGCTTTTCCCGGGCTAATGCCGTGCGACTTCGCCCTGACTGAGGTGATTCGGTCCGACTTCGGCGAATCCTTCACGGATGATCGAGAGTCTATGCGGATCATTTAGGAAACTCAAGGCACACGGCTTCGCGTTTCCTATGTTTCAGGTCACTCCGGCACCAGAGTGGCAATGGGATTCGACCCAGTGACCGCTTGATGCCGGAATTGTTTTGGTGATCTCATTTCTGGCGTTGAGCTAGCGTGCTTGCTGCGGCAGTCTTCGCTGCTTTGCTTGTGCGACCATCGCGCAACACCTTGGAGGCAGCCTTAGCCGCTGCCGCAGAGGTTCGTTCCGTCGGAGCCTTGCTTTGAGTTAGAGCACTTCCCGCGGCCTTTCTCACGGTCTTGCTGGTTGATGTTCGTAACACTTTGGCTGCGGCACGAGCCGCTCTACTTCCCGTTCCTTTTTTCATTATCTATCTCCTGCCCCACAAATGTCGTGAAAATATAATACCATAGGGCATTGAATATAAACATACGCTTCATGTATGCTTATATCATGGGACGTAAACCAAAAGATGATCTGAAGGGTTTTCTGTTTATTGCCGACCATTTGGCTCGATTTGGTAAACAGCCCTCTTTTGAAGCTATTCGAGTCGAATTGGATTATGGATCGAAACGTTCTGTGCAACTTTTACTCGATCGACTCGCTGCAGCTGGTCGTATTGTTTACGAGCACGGCGTAATTGAACTCGTTCACAAATCGGATAGGGTCGCTAATGCACGAACTGTTGACGTGCCGATTCTTGCGGAGGTGCCGTGCGGCCCGATGGAAGAGGCGATTGAGGATGCAAAAGGCTGGGTAAAGGTTTCGACATCGGTTGCGAAGCCTGGAAGCAGGTACTTCATCCTCCGAGCGAAGGGCGATTCGATGAACCTCGCGAATATTGCTCCCGGCGATCTCATGCTTGTACGACAACAAGCCACGGCGGACAACGGCGATATTGTTCTGGCCCTAGTCGATGGAGCCGCGACCGTCAAGCGTTTCCGTAGGGACAATGGTTTTGTCGTTCTTACGCCCGAATCCGACAACCCGGAAAACAAGCCAATGATCTTTACTGAAGGTTTTTCGATTCAAGGCAAGGTGATCACACGGTTACCCGACCCATACTAGGCAACAGGAGCAATATAACGATCCCACCACGATTTGTAAGAGGCAAGAAAAGTGACAAGCTCATCCGCGATAGCTCAGGTATATGCAGGTTCGAATTCAAATGGAGACACCCTGTCTGTTGCCGATATGATTCGCCAGTTCTTGGCGAATCTGGCGATAACGAATACAGACACCATCAGCCTGCGCTTACGGCGAGATCACCGCCGCGCTCAACAAAAGTTCCGAGATACCGAATCAAAGACGGCAAACACACTCCAAGTTGGATCCTTCGGTCGGAAGACAGGTATCAACGGAATTTCCGATCTGGACATGCTATACATCATGCCCAAGGCTAAATGGGAGACGTATAAGGATAACGGTCAACTAAAACTTCTTCAGGACGTGAGGGCGGCGATTCTCGCTCGCTATCCGAACACGGCTGTGCGGGTTGACCGTCTTGTGGTGACGGTCACTTATACGAACTTCCATGTCGAAGTCCAACCGGTTTTCGAGCAAGATGACGGCAGCTTCAAGTACCCAGACACCTATAACGGAGGCTGTTGGAAGTTCACGAAACCCCGCGCGGAAATGAAGGCGTTTGCCGAGTTAGACGAACAGAAAAACTTAAATCTGCGCCGACTTAGCAAGATGGTCCGAGCCTGGCGGAATAAGCATGGCGTGGTGATGGGCGGCCTGCTCATCGATACTTTGGCTTACAACTTTCTCAACTCGACTAGCGATTACGACACAAAGAGTTACCTTTATTACGACTGGATGAGCCGTGACTTCTTCAAGTACCTCTCCGAACTGCCGAAGCAAGATAGGTATAACGCCCCGGGAAGTGGCCAACACGTGAAGGTCAAGAAATCGTTTCAGCGGAAGGCCAAAAAGGCTTATCACCTATGTCTGGATGCGATCGATGCAGAGAAGACAAGTAGTGCGAACAAGAAATGGAAAAAGGTTTATGGTCGAGCCTTCCCGGCTGCGGAAACACAGACTGAGGCATCATCGAGCTCAGATCGTTCATGGCGGGCAACAGAAGAGTTTATCGAGGACAAATTTCCTATCGATATACGGTACAACGTCCGACTCGACTGTGAGGTCAAGCAGGATGGCTTCCGTGAACACACACTGCGACACATGCTTGCAAACAAATACCCGCTGTTTGCAAAACGTTCCTTGGACTTCTTCATCGCGGACATCGACGTACCGAATGATTACTCCGTCTATTGGAAGGTGCTCAATCGTGGGGAAGAGGCCGAGCGGCGGGATCAAATTCGTGGACAAATCGTCCCTGATCAGGGTTATGGACGAAAAACCGAGCCAGCGACATTCCGAGGTGACCATCTTGTTGAATGCTACGTGGTACAGAACGGCGTCGTCGTTGCCAGGAGTCGTATCAGTGTGCCGATAAGTAACAACGCTGAGCCTAACGGCCATTGACGGCTGTAGGACCGGTAGAAAATGGAAACTCATAAAACAACCGACGACACGGCTCAATCTCGGTCGATTCTTGAAGGGCAACTACGAGAGTGTTATGGGAGGGTGGTTTACACGCATAAGACGCATGAGGCCGCGGCCGACATACTAGAAATGCGGCTTAAACGCACAAAGCTCCTGCAGATTGCTCTATCCGCGGCAACAACTGCCGGGTTTATTGCGGCAGTCTTCGGGGGAACTCCGTACGTTGCGATAGTAGGTGTCATTACCTCAACAACACTGCTGGTGTTGAATTTGTATTCGAAGGAATATGATCTCGGGCAGTTGTCTCAGAAGCATCGCCAGACCGGGGCTGACGTTTGGCTTATCCGCGAAAAGTATCTATCACTCATTACTGACCTTCGCATGGGAGAGCGGCCTATCGAATCTTTGCAACAAGGACGCGATGAGTTACTCAACGAGCTTCATGCCATCTACGCTGGAGCCCCAAGCACCAATTCCAAAGCCTATAAAAGAGCTCAGAAAGCCCTTCAATACTCCGAAGACATGACGTTCTCCGATGCCGAGATTGACGCATTTCTTCCGAAAGAATTAAAGAAAGCGTCAAACGAGCTGGACGAATCGACGAAAATACCTAGTGAGATTTGATCCGCACCCTGGAGATCCTTCTCACAGTCAGGATGGGCATCTACATTGATCGTGAATTTGCATGACTACGCACGGGCGATCATCGAATTAATCAGGATATGAGCCAAACCGCTTCAACCATCACAAACGCGAACGAACCTACATTGCTCGGTCCATTCCTGGGCCATGTCACAACGAATAGCATCAAGATATGGCTCCATCTCGAACGGCCGCAAACTGTCATTTATGTCACGCTGCACAAAGGCCAGCAAGACGCTCCGGAGGTTGCATCGGCGACACTGGAACTTCGACGGGAGAAATTATTCACGGATTGCGTAACAATAGGAAATCTTCAGCCCGATACGACGTATTTCTACAAGCTTTGGACCAACCCAGCGCATTCGCTGCCCTTGCCGCTCGAAGGCCTGACCGAGAAAGAGTTGCACTTCCGTACGCTTTCCGAAGACCCCGACGAACAGGTCGATTTCGTGGTTATGAGTTGCCATAATCCAACCGTTTCCAAAGCCGACGGGTTCGACGGGCACGCCGTATGGGCGGATCTTCCGCAGATCATCGGGCGGGAAAGTAATCAGAAGGTCCGCTTCGCTTTGCTTGTCGGCGATCAGGTTTACGCGGATGATTGGCAGGATCTGGTTCTCAATGAGGAAAACGAGGAGGCGCGGCTGCGACATTACCTCAGCGCCTACCGACGATTCTGGAGCAACATCCACTACCGGCGGGTCATGTGCTCGCTGCCGTCTGTGATGATCTGGGACGATCACGATATCACGGACGGATGGGGATCCGAGGAGAAATCGTTTGAGGGCGAAACGAGCATTTTCAAGAAGAATTGGCAACGTCTTTTCGACGCGGCGTTTAAGGCTTTTTCTGTAATGCAGGCGAGCCGGAACCCTCCGCCGTTGACGGAGAACACGAAGGAGGGTCTGGACTTCTGCTTTATGGTTGGGAAGTTCGGCTTTGTCTTTATGGATCTGCGCACGAATAGAAACCTCAGACTGCGCAGGCTTTTGACGGAAGATCAGGCGTTTCGAATTCGTAAATGGGTGGAGGATAAGCGGCTGAAGATGCAAACTCTGTTCGTTGTCAGTCCGGTTGTTTTCTCCCACGGCAGTCCGGTAATCGAAGATCTGACATTAAAGGCGTGGCCATTTGTCATGTGGATCGTTGATGTGATAGCCCGATGGGGCAAGTGGGGTCAGGGACTGCAAACGAAATTCGGCAATTCTCTCGGAGACATTCGGGATGACATAAGGGATTCCTGGGGGTCCGAGGAAAATGCCGCGCAGACGGACGAACTGCTCAATTTCCTGTTTGAACTGCAGAACGACAAGGATCATCCTTTGCGCGTGGTAATACTGAGCGGCGACATTCATACATCAGGGTACGCGAACATCTATTCGAGCGATCCGGATCACGCCTCGGGCTCGTCGATCCCGCATATAACCTCGAGCTCGGTTTCGTACGCACCGTTCAATTGGCTGCTCGAAGCCGTCTACCGCCACGCTAGCAAGTCCGTCGCGCTCGGAGCTCGCGGCGTTTACAGCTCGCAGATAAGCCATCATTTCTGTTCCCGGAGCGTCGCGGTACTTTCCCTTCGGCCGCAGGCCAATGACGACTACCAACTTAAGGTGAAGTATTATTTGGAGGGATATCCCGAGCCCCAGATACTTTTGTTCGATCTTCGCACCGCGTCCCACCGAGAGAACGTGGCTTGGGTCGCCCAGGATAAGTTGTTCGCGAAGGAATATTCGCCAACGGCGAACATCGATATCGAGGCTCTGCTGATCGAACGCGCCAAAGAGGCTTCCATAAAACTGAACTGGCAGGAATCGATCGTCGATCTCATGAAACTACTCGGGCTCGACAGCAGTCTTGGTGTGCGGAAGCGTCTCGCCCAGGAATGGGGTTACGAGGGTACGCTTAACGGGTCGAAGGAAATGAACATCTGGCTTCACCAGCAAATGATCAAACGCATCCGTGAAAGCGGCGGCAAGGTCCCCAACGATATCTGAATTGGTCCGTTTTAGGTTCACCACAACTGAGCAGCCACGCCGTTCTCGATCTTGTCCTCCATCTGTGCCGTCAGTTCAGGGAAGAAGTTCAGTTTGGCAAGCGTTTCGATATGGTTGATGCTTTTTACGAACTTCAGAGAGATCTGCTGGTTGGCGGTCTGCTCCTGAGCGAACAGGAACGTGAGGTAGTCGGCATTGCCGGGGCTATCGTACGGATATCGTTTCGGGCGGACCAGAATGCAGAAAAACGAGTCCGGTATCGGTACCCTTGAACCGTTATTCCGAGTTATGAATGCGGGATTATCACCAAACACAGGGCCGACAATCACCCACACATGATGCTTCGGGCTTTGCGTTGTCCCCGCGTTGGGGTACCTGTTCAGGATATCGAACTCCAGCTTTTGCCAAACTCCACGGTTCAGGCTCGCTTTCTGGGGCGATATGTTGCTCATGAGGAAGCTTTCCATTTGCGACAGTTTTGCGTACTGCCGATTGGTAGCGGCGTTCGGGACCAGATGTCCAAGATCGTAACCGTTCCCGAAGGTTTCCGTCCCAATTCTATTTTCTGCAGGTAGTCGAAGATCATCTACGAAGAACGGAAATCGTTCATAATCCACATCCCTCTTAACCTTTGACACCTGGTAGGCCGCCCAGAGCGGTTGATTGTATTTTTTCGAGAAACCTATGAGGGATCCATGATTCACGAGAATCGTGACGGGATTGTCGGGGTCTTCATTTTTGGGGACGCCGTGAATGGTGAATAGGGGAAGCAGATATTCGAGAGCTTTCGAGTCCGGATGGACCGACGAATGATCCGTTTGACCATCTTGGCCGTAAACGCTTACCGCGAGGACAAAAAGGGTCAGTAAGCGACAGCACAGCTTCCAAAACAGGGGAATACCCGGAGCATTTGGTGACATAGGAACTCCTGTCGAACTTAAGATTAACCGAAGTCAGGCAGCGGTGGGGTCGCGTTGGAACAATCCATGATGATTGCCTTCGGTGTCGGAGAAAGAAGCAATGCACCCGACCGAAGGGACCAGTATTTTCGCTTGAACTATTGTAACGTTTACCAGAGCCGGAACCGTAACGAACTCGGATCCCCGTGCCACATTCCGTTGATGGAACTGCCCAACACCCGCCGAGATTCGAACTGGCGCAGTCGACGTAAAGAACGATGATGGATCCGGTGCCGCAGTCGGATCTGTGAATTCTGGACATGATGTCCGGTACGATCTTCGCAAATGGTTGCTTTTCAATCCATTGGTGCGCGCGCCAACCAATACTAAGAATAGGAACGTGTTAACAGATGGTCTTCCGTGCATTCCCAGATGCGTCAGAAGCGGCACGGCTGTTGCGGTGATGGTTGCGGCGTTGGCTTTCTATTTTGAGAAGTAGAGAAGCTAAGTTTAGAGAGAA
This sequence comes from Chloracidobacterium sp., assembly GCA_016716305.1. NCBI lineage: Bacteria > Pseudomonadati > Acidobacteriota > Blastocatellia > Chloracidobacteriales > Chloracidobacteriaceae > Chloracidobacterium > Chloracidobacterium sp. The sequence continues at coordinate 3,345,886 of JADJWP010000002.1, read as the reverse complement.
TTGTTGGGAGGAAAAATATTATGGCGGCTGATGTTATGATGAGGGAGAAACTGGCGTATTCGATCGAAGAGTTAGCGGAGCTATCGACGCTTTCCGTCCCAAAGATCCGGAAGGATATTCGAAACGGTAAACTGGAAAGCAAGAAGAAAGGTACGCGACGGATCATTCTCCGGGACGAGGCAATACGTTATCCGCCCCGGGCCGCCGGCCCGACCCCCCCCGTTAGCCCCACGCCTTAACCAACCGGTGAGAGCGACTGGTTTGGTGGTCTTTTTGATGACGACGAGAATGACGGGCAAATCTAATAACGCGAAAACAGACAAAGGCAAATGTAGTGATTTTTGTAACAACCCCCTGCACGTCTTGAGTGATACCGAGTGAACGGAAATTCGCGAAACATCAGTAAAAATCAGCCTGTGGCACTCAGTGACATTCTGTGAAAATCGCCCAAAACTTATTTGTAATCATCAGGTCGGGGGTTCAAGTCCCTTCACCGGCTCCAAATTATTCGATCGCTTGCGTGTGCATTGGCACTCCTTGAATTCGATCCGGTCGTTACCTCCGTTGACGTTGATCAACATCTGAAGGTTGGATTTAGTTCAAAGTGTCGCCTCGAAGTCAAATTTTAGCGCCCGATGCCCTTCTGCTTCCTGAGAACTAAGTCCTTTGATCTTCGAGTTCGCAGTAAGCCTTGATCACGCCCTTGCTATTCGACAGATGGTCGAAAAGTTTTTCGAATTCTTCGAGACCGTTCACTCTGTGCGTCAAAAGCCGGCTTAGCCAGTCGCCGTATTCGAGGACCGCCGCTGAAAGGTCCTTTACGCCGATCTCGAAGTACTCACGATTTGCATTGACGGTGCCTACCATCACCTTGTTTCCCAACACGAAATCGAGGTTGATCCGGTCGGCCGGAACTTCGACCTTTCGATCGCCGCCGGTCACGCTGGAAAGCACCAGCACGCCATTCTTTGCAAGTGCCTGCATCGCATCAAAGACGATGGGCGAAAAGCCGGTTGCCTCAAAAATGATATCGAATCCGCCGTTTTGCGCCGAATAGTCGTGAATAGCAACATCGTCTGTTGAAACGTACGTCGCTCCCAACTCTTCAATAAGGTCAGAATTGAGATATGGCTTCGGCGTGCGGCCAAATGTTACGACATCGATCCCACGTAAGCGAAATACCAACGTCGCAAGCAATCCTATTGTGCCCGCGCCCATCACGGCGGCTCGTTTCGGCTTCCAGACCCGCAAGCGTCTTTGGATCTCATACGCCTGTGTAACGCCTTTCTGCACAACCGTCATCGGTTCCAGCAGGACGCCCACATCTTTAAGTCCACGCGGCACCTTAACGACAAATTCGGCGTCATCGACGTAATACTCCTGACAGATACCCGTGACGCAGATTGATGCCGTTCGAAATACACGTCATCGGTGGTCATATCGTTTGTGCCGATGAGATCGTAAATACTCGACCCCGGGCGGCGAACCGTTGCCACCACATAGTCGCCCTTTTTTAGCTCGCGAACATTTGGGCCGACTTCTTCGACAACTCCAAAGCCCTCGTGTCCTATGACAAGAAAATTCTCTCCGATCGGTGCTGCACCGTACTCGGCATTATTGATCTCCTTGTCGGTACCATCGACACCGACGCGAAGGACCTTGACCAACACGCCTCGGCCATTCGGAATTTCCGCAATGTCCGGCATCGGCATCTCAACTAAATGGGCAGAGTTCTTGATCCCAGGTTGTATTGCAATTGCTTTCATGATCTATGAATTCAGACAGGTTCCTTCTTTTCGCGACATCGGGCCAACGGCCCTCATTCTTTTTCTAAGCTGCAAACGCCCGCGTCCATGCGGGTTTTACGTCTAATCCTGTAAGTGTTCGCATCACTCGTTTTGGCTCGCCGAGATCGCACCACCCGACGTCGCCGACTCGCAGCACCAAGAGTTCATCTGTCGCCTTTTCCAAAACGTCCTGGGAAAAATTTACATCGGTGATCCGTTCGTAGATCGAACTGATCATTGAAGACTCGCCTGCTGTACCTAACGCTGGCGCCGATGCGACAAACACACGATAGAGATCCGGAAGATGCTTTCGGAACATCTCGAGAAATCCTCTTGCTTTGCCGACCATCACGAAACTGTTCCAGAGACACCTTTGTTCCTTCAGTTTCCGGGCCGTCCGATGAGATGGTTTTTCCCAAAACCGCTTCACCCGGCTGACCGAATGCGTAAGACCGCCGAAAAGCGATTCGACCGGCTCGATCCACCCGTACGACGTCTCCGCTTTCGTTGCCTCAAAACCAAGCAAAACGACCGAATGGGGGTTTATTTCGACGGCACGAAATGCGCTTTCCACCATTTCCATAAATTCTTCGTTGTCCGAGAAATAATGATCTGAAGGAAAGAAGGCGACCGTTGCTTCAGGCGAATTATTTGCGATACGCAATAGGCTATAGAGTATCGCAGGAGCGGTACCTCTGTTGATCGGCTGAACTACCCGGTTCGCTTCTGAAACATCCCAAAGAGAGTGTTTGTAAAACGGTTCATGTTTCTGAGTCAGGCTGAAGAATGTGTTCTCGGGCTTGATCTTCAATGCCACCCGATCGCGTGTCTCCTCCAACAACGTTCGATCGTTCAGAATCGGACAGAACTGTTTTGGACGCTCATCTCCGGCAATGGCACGCGTCAATGACCTCAAACGCGAACCGTCCCCGCCAGCGAGGATAACCGCATGGCGTTCGGTTGTCGTCCGGCCGGGACCGTCATATCTTTTAGGCTCTTCTGTTACAGTGTGATCCATAATTCTTCCATGCTTGAAATCGTACGCAACTGTTAGATCAACCGGATAATGCGAATTATTCCATCAGTTTGCGGGAAAGTGGGCGGACCGAATATGGCCTTCCAAACCTCTCACCGGAAGATTCAGCTTCGATTCTGCTGGAGCAGTTTTGCGACGAGTCCGGTCCAACCGGTCTGATGGCTCGCACCAACGCCCGAACCGTCATCGCCATGAAAATACTCGTAGAACAAGACGTGATCACGAAAATGCTCGTCTGTTTGAAACCTCTCATTCTTGCCGAACACCGGGCGCATATCATCGCCGTTCCGCAAGAATATACTCGAAAGCCGCCGCGATAATTCCTGCGAAACCTCCCAAAGGTTCAAGAAATTCCCCGAACCCGTCGGGCATTCAACTTTGAGGTCATCGCCGTAGTAGTGATGGAACTTCTGCAGCGATTCGATCAATAGATAATTGACCGGAAACCAGATCGGCCCACGCCAGTTGGAATTTCCCCCAAACAGGCCGCTGGAAGATTCGCCCGGTTCATAGTCGACGCGATGTTCCTCCCCATTCACGTTCAATATGTACGGATTGGCTTTGTGGAACCTTGATACAGCCCGGACGCCAAATGGCGAAAGAAACTCGGTTTCGTCGAGCATTACACTTAGAACGCTCTCAAGCCGCTCGCGATAAACAACGGCCAAAAGTCGGCGTTCGCCCATGCCGGGGGTTCGCATACACGCAACGTTTGCGGTGAGATCGGGGCGATTGTCTATGAACCATTGCAACCGACGCCGGAAATTCGGCAGTGCGTCGAGCGCTTCGGGCTCGATCGTGCTCACCGCAAAAAGCGGTATCAGGCCGACCATCGAACGGACCTTCAGCGGCTTGTTGCCCTCGCCGTGCAGATGCAGCACATCGTAGTAAAACCCGTCATCGTCGTCCCAAAGCGAAATACCTTCGGAGCCCAGATTATTCATCGCATCTGAAATATGCAGGAAGTGTTCCCAGAACTTACTCGCGACATCCTCGTAGGTGCTATCTTCGACGGCAAGCTCCAGCGCGATCGCGAGCATATTAAGGCAGTACATTGCCATCCAGCTCGTCCCGTCAGACTGTGCCAGCTTTCCGCCGGTCGGCAACGGACGCGATCGGTCAAAGACGCCGATATTGTCGAGGCCGAGAAAACCGCCTTCGAAGACATTCATGCCCTCCGAATCCTTGCGGTTCACCCACCAAGTGAAATTGAGCAGCAGCTTATGGAAAACTCTCGCGAGGAACTTGCGATCGCCGCGACCGGTGCGTTTCTTTTCGATCTGATAAACCCGCATCGCGGCCCATGCGTGAACCGGGGGATTCACATCGCCGTAAGCCCATTCATAAGCGGGGATCTGTCCATTCGGGTGCATGTACCATTCGCGCAGCATAAGCAATAGCTGTTCTTTTGCGAAGTTCGGATCGATCAGTGCGAGCGGGATGCAGTGAAAAGCAAGATCCCAGGCCGCATACCACGGATATTCCCATTTGTCGGGCATCGAGATAATGTCTGCATTGTACAGATGCCGCCATTCGCTGTTTCGCCCGTGAAGGCGTTCGGCTGGGGGGATCGCCTTGCTATTGTCACCTTCGAGCCAGTCCTTCACCACGTAGTGGTAAAACTGTTTCGACCAGAGCATTCCCGCAAATGCCTGCCGCTGAACGTTCCTTGCATCTTCAGAGAGCTCCGGGGGAACGATCGATGCGTAATGATCATCAGCTTCGCGAATGCGTGCTGCAAAGCAATTATCAAAATCTGCAAAAGGGTCGGCGCCGCCAGCCCGAATCGATGCAGAGGTCGATCTGCTTTTGGTCAATGCTCTGATACCGGTGAGATCGATGTCTGAAAGTCGAAGCCGCACGCTGATCTGCGATTTCGCGGGAACATTGAGCTTGTAGTTCGCTGATGCCTTTGTACCGACTTCCGCTCGGTTTATGCGATCAGCACGGCCCTGAACTATATAATCGTTGATCCCGTCCTTAACGAACGGTGTGCGACTCTTACTGCCAAAAAGCCGTTCACTATTCGTTTCATTTTCCGTGAACAGCAACTCCGGCGAGCCTTCGCAATAGAGCCACCTTTTTCCGTACTCGGGACATTCGAGCTCTAAGACACCGACATCTGCCTTCCGTATTCCACAATTCGGATCTGAAGCGTTCCAGGCCCACGTATTTCGGAACCAGATAGTTGGCAGCACGTTGATCTGCGCGGCTTCATCACCACGATTCGCAACAGTGATCTTGATCAGAATATCCTCGACGTCGGACTTTGCGTATTCGACGAAAACATCGAAATATTTGTCGTCGTCAAAGATCCCGGTGTCGATCAACTCGAATTCGCGTTCGTTCTTGTCGCGATCTCGGTTCTCTTCGATCAATTTCACGTATGGAAATTCGGATTGCGGGTACTTATACAGGAACTTCATATACGAGTGCGTCGGCGTAGAATCGAGATAGTAGTAGATCTCTTTGACGTCCTCGCCGTGGTTGCCCTCGCTGCCGGTAAGTCCGAATAAACGCTCCTTAAGGATCGGGTCCTGACCATTCCAAAGAGCGAGCGCGAAGCACATCTTCTGATGGCGATCGGAGATCCCCGCAATGCCGTCTTCGTTCCATCGATATGCCCGCGAACGGGCATGATCGTGTGGGAAATAGTCCCAAGCCGATCCGTCCGGACTGTAATCCTCGCGAACGGTACCCCAGGCTCGTTCGCTTAAATATGGTCCCCAGCGTTTCCAGTGTTTCGTCCGTTCGTCTGACTGTCGGAGTCGTTCTTTTTCAGCATTCATGGTCAAATGATCCTCGACACTTTATTCCAATTGCGATCCAAGGTATTCCGGGCACTTAAGAATAAGAACGGCGACCGAAGATCGTCCTTCGCATCGCCGTATATGTTTGATCGCCGGCGGGATTAGCCCTTGTGCTGCGGTTTCTTTGCCTTGAACCCGTTCCAGTTCTCCTCACCTTTCTTGATGTTCTGCTGCTGTTCTTTTTCCCACATCTCCTTAACTTCAAGGTTGTAGTTCAAGTAGAGTTTTCCATCGACGATCTTCCAGGCATTTGGATCGCCGTCCGCCGTATAGCCCCGAGAAACCGCATATGAGCAATATCCACCGAACTGAGGCGCATAGGCCTCGGGGTTCTGTCTGAACTTTTGCAGATTCTCCTCGCTCGAAAAAAGCCACTTAGCCCCATTCCATACATATTCGTATTCAGGACGGCCCTTAACGGCATTCTCGACGGCGAAATACGCCACTGCGTCAAAACCCTTAAGTGCGGCACCCTCGTCGTCTTTATCGATTGCCGCAAAATTTGTCGCTTTCGCACAGGCCGCGAGCGATATTGCGATACCAACAAGTACTGCCAGATATAAAAACTTCCGATCACATAATTTCATTGTGTTTGCTCCTAATTTCTGCATTGAACTCACCGTTCGGTAAGCCGAACGGCGTGTCCGTCCGGGTCGCGGATCAAAGCCGCTTTGCGAAACCCAAGCTGACCATTGCCGAAAAGCACCGACCCGCTCGAAATGAACCCTGTACGATAGCCGGTTAGAAGGCTTTCGAAGCCGCCGGCATCAAAGCTGGTTTGCCAATGCCAGATATCATTGGACTTCGAATCCTTCGGGTAGGGGCGTCCGTCCGCCGGCGCTATATATTCAAGAAACTCGACTGCGATGCCGTCTTGTTTTGTCTTCAAACCGGTGATATGAAGCTTTGCGCCGAACACATTGTTGAGATGCTCCTGTTCGTTGCCGTAATTGACGCTAGTTCCGGCCACCGCTAAACCGAGTCTTTGCTCATAGAATTTCAAGCTGGCGTCTGTATCGCCGACCACGATCGCGGTATGATCGATCCCAAGAAAGAGCCTTCCTGATTTTTCGAGATCATGCCATTTTTGCAGGCCCTTGCCCTGAGGAAATTGAAGAATCTCAAGCACGTGATCGTCAATATCTTTGAAATAGAATGCCTTGATCCCTGCCGCAGCCGTTATGTAAGCTGGCAGCGTCTGAGGTGCGGTCGAAGCGTGACGAACCTTATTTGCCCGCAGCAACGCATAAGCCTTATCCATATCAGAAACAATGATCGCAATATGCTGGAACCAGCGATCGTTGCTTCTGGAATCGACGGGGATCGGGCGTCCCTGCGGCGTCAAATATTCGGTCAGTTCAAGTGTTTCACTACCGAGCCTCAGTCGAACGATTCGGACCCGTGCCCCGAACACGCCCGATAAACGTTCGAACTCGTGCCCCCAAACCTCCACCTCCGACACCTTTTCGAATGGCAGAATTCGAGTGTAAAAATCGAGCGCCTCGTCCATATCCGAGACGGTGAAACCGACAGATTCGACGTTTGACACGCCTTGACCGCGCGACGAGCCGAAAAGAGCCAGGATCGATAGCAGAGCGACCAAGAACCAGCCGAACTTTAAGGAATTTAGTGGTTTGCTTTCCGACTTCATTTCTTAGTTCATCCTTTCAAGCAAATGTCTGCCAACCCGCAGTGCATTCGCCATGATCGTTAGTGCCGGATTTACCGCCGAGCTCGACGGAAAAAAACTGCCGTCGACGACATATAGATTGTCCAGGTCGTGGGCTTTGCAATTTGTGTCGAGAACGGAAGTTCTTGGATCATCTCCAAATCGGATCGTTCCATTCTGATGTGCAACGCCGGCGAGTGGGATCTGCTCGGCGAGATAGAGATTTCGCGAGAACAGCCCTTGGTGACATTCATTGCCGTGAATGTTGCACTTCCGCTGATTATTCATCAGTTCTTTGAGCTTTCCTTGCAGGCGTTTATGAGCTTCGATGTTGTTTGGCTTGTAATTCAGAACGATGTCGCCATTCCTGTTCAGCGTTACACGATTTTCGGGACGCGGCAGGTCTTCGGTCGTCAGCCAAAAATCGAGCGAGTGTTTGGCCATCTGATCGAGTGCGAAGCCCGGCGCAATTGCGGGTGCTCCGGCAGATAGTGTTACGCCATCCAGCTTTCCGACGAACGAAATGTGCCCCATTGGAAACGGGAAATCTTCGGATCCGAAATAAAAATCATTGACCGCAAGCGTCTTTTGAAAAACCGTCGGGTTCGGGCATTTTGAAACGGCAAGCAGTACAGAATTTACATGACCCATGTAGTTTCGACCGACCTGATCGGAACTGTTCGCGAGACCATTCGGATGCATGTGGTTCGCCGATCTCAAAAGCAGAGCCGCTGAGTTGATCGCACCGGCGGAAAGGACCACGAGATTCGCCGTGTAGCGTTCCTTTTCACCGTTGCGTTCGACGTTCACGGCCGTGACCGACCTGCCGGTAGAGCTGGTCTCGAGTTTTGTCACCAACGCATTCGTCAAGAGTGTGACGTTCGGATACTCAGTAGCATGGTCGACGCCGCACGTCTGCGAGTCCGCCTTCGCGTTCAAAAGGCACGGAAATCCATCGCAGGTTGCACACCGGACGCACAGACTTTTCCTACTGTCTTCTTTCAATTGGATCCCGAGCGGGACGTGAAATGGTTTAACACCCATTGCGGAGAAATCTTCGGCGAGTTGTTTAATACGCGTCTCATGGCTCACGGCCGGATGCGGATATGGCGCACTGGACGGCGGTTCGGTCGGGTCTTCGCCGCGCGTCCCGTGAACGTGATACATGGCCTCGGCCTGAGTGTAAAAGGGCTCGAGTTCCCCGTAATTGATCGGCCACGCAGGAGAAATGCCGTCATAGTGCTTTAGTTCGCCGAAATCACGTTCGCGCATCCGGAACAGGGCGGCCCCGTAGAATTTCGTGTTACCGCCGACGTTGTAATTTGTATGGGGGTGCAGCGGTTTGCCTTGATTGTCATACCACACTTCGCGGGTGTTGTATTTCGCCTCGACATTCACCGCTCTGGAGTTCCAGTTATCAGGCTCGCGCTTTACATAATCGCCGCGCTCGAGAATAAGGATCTTCTTTCCCGACGGTGCGAGTTTGCGCGCGAGCGTGCCGCCGCCTGCACCCGTGCCGATAATGATCACATCGTAATTTCCTTTCATAATAGACTCCAGATCAAGACAGCCTGGCGACCGCGTCAACATCGTGGCGATCGTTCCTGACCTCGATATTCTCGGCTGCCTTTACCTCCCTGAATTCATTTCCACGTTGATATATCCCGATATCGTCGAATCGACAGTTGAAAATACAGCGAGACTTGCCGCTGTGGTCAAATTTTGCGCAAAGTACGGCTTTAGAGCCTTTTGCACGAACGTACACTTCCGCCGCACCGAGCATTGCGATCGACGGTGCGATGAAATAGATCCAAACCGCGTTCCATGTATTCCCCGCAACCGCTGAACTGAAAGTACGTGCCGGATTCATGCTCATTCCGGAGATCGGTGATACGACTGGTATGTAGATCGCGACCAACAGCCCGGCAAAGATCGGTGTGTACTTATACAGGATCCGATGATTGCTCGTTACGAGCACTACCGACATCATTACGAACGCGATCGTCAGCTCGCCTGCAAAAGCAGCCAAGACACCGTAAACACCGGGGACCGTGGCAACGAAATTCACCTCTCGGGCCTCGAGCCGCTCTTCAAGGATCAACCAAGATAGGAGGACTCCGGACATGCCGCCAACAAATTGAGCAGCAACGTACATTACGGCATCCGGCCGACTGATCTTGCCAAGGCGAAGGAATGTCAGAGTAACGACGGGATTGATATGCGCTCCCGAGCGTTTTCCCCACGGTGATTTGAAGATCGCCATTGCGGTCATTCCCATCGCGACTCCCATAAGGACATTGCGAAAGATGACGCCATATCCTGCAAGATATGAATCCGGATGAAACAGAAGGACACCGAATACGCATGCTGACACCATGAATGTGCCGAGGCCCCACGCCTCGATCAGATATTCGGGCCAGTGATTTCTTATGGCGTTAAGCATCTTGATCTCGCATTTTGAAATCAAAGTTCCTGACTTTTTTATTCCACCTTCGAGTTCGTATCGAGTATGCGTTGGGGCGTATTCTCAGTTGACGTCGAGAATCGAATGAAAACCTCCGAAGCCGTCCTCTTCCTTCATTCCATGAGTCGGGTCTTCGACCCAGCGATGGCCATCAATAAGGAACTTATATCTGTATCGAGTTTTATGTTCGGCGGATATCGTCGCGTACCAGAAGCCGTTCGATGACCTCTCTAGGGACACGCCTGAAGGATCCCAGCCATTAAAGTCACCGACGAGGTTGACCGATCTGGCACTGTCGTCGTGGAACGAGAAGCGAAGAGATGCTCCATTTCGCCGTGGCGGGTGGTGAACATTTGGATCAAAATGGTGCTTTTCGGCTTCAGCGAGGTCAACGGCTTTTTTTGCATTTATTACGCCGTAGCCCTGCCTGATCGCCGATGAGTTCTTTATCCGTTCGGCCGTTGTAATGAGAATATTCTTTACCGCGGCGGGCAAAAGATCCGGGTTGGCCTCAAGCATCTGCGCGACGACCGATGCGGTGACTGGTGCGGCGAACGAAGTCCCATCTACGTGCTGATAGTGCGTCGCAACGACCTTTCGCCTTTGTAAGCCATAGCCGACGATCTTTCGCACGGCCTCATCGTCCATGTTCAAAACATCAGCATTGAGACCTGCTTCGATCCAATACTCTTGGACCAATGGCCGAAACGAATAATCAGGTGCTGCTGCCAGCATCGAGAGCAATTCCGCAACATGATAGTCATTAGTTCTCGGCAGTATTGGTGCAGCAACGTACATCGCAGGTGCGATGATCTCGGGCTTGACGATCCTGTCAGCGGTCGGGCCAAAGCTTGAGTGATAAAGATCGAACGCATTTGGATCAAACCGGTTTTGATCGGTGTAACCGCCAACGGTAATGACCGACGGCGCGTTTGCCGGCGGGATCGGATGTGTTTCCGCCGAATTGCCGGCAGCGACAGTGACAACGACGCCCATTTCCACCAACTCTTCAGCCAGCCGATCGATCCGACTATCATTCGTCATGGCATCGATGTCGCCGCCGAGCGAAATATTAAGAATTCGTATTCCGTATTTTTCTCGATTGTCGATCACCCATTGAAGGCCTTTTTCGATCGAATCATCAGTTATGCGGCCTTGCTGTGCGACTTTCACCAAAACGAGATCGGCTTGATCTGCCAGACCACGGTAGATCCCGTCCGACAGCCGTCCGTCCCCCGCGCATGCAACGACCGTCTGGGTTCCATGCCATTGATGAGGTTGTGGCTCAGCGGCTGCGTCGCATCTATTTTCCTCGCCGTGAATGTCATGAAACGCGACGATCCGATCAGCGATGTCGGGATGAGGGTAAAATCCGGAATCAAGGAATGCTATCGTAACGCCACGGCCGTTGTATTTCGGGCTGGCACCCAGTCTTTCAGCCGTCGGGATCACCGAAAATCGGTTTTGTGAATGCTGGTGATGATGAGTTTCAGTGAATGTAGAAGTCGCCATAATCAGTGATGCGCACGCGATGCGCACAACTATGGCAAATCCACTCTTGGGCGGGAATTATTCCATCTAACTACGAGGCAGTATTGGCAGAATCGAGGGCATCCTTCATCCGCTCACGTGCGGCGTGACTAAGCGAAATGTGCTGGAGGGCATCATCCATTCCTTCGTCGCTGTGATCAAGAGCTGTTCGAATAAAGTTTATCTGTTTCAGAAAATTGACACACGGATCACATGAAAGCAGATGCAGCTTCATCAGTACCCATTCGCGCCACGAAAGTTTGGCATCCATCGACGCGGTGATGATCTTGACAATTTCCCGGCACGGCGGCAATTTCCGCCAGAGAAGGACGTTGAACCTGGTATGTTTTACTTTAGCTTCTTTCATTACATACTAGACCGGATGCTTGAACCATTTTATTTCGATACAGCGCCGGAGCTGCATGCGGGCTCTATGCATGATAACCCAAAAGTTACTTGGTGAAAGGCCCATTGCGCTGCAAATATCCTCGCTTGACATCCCGTCCATTTCACGCAGTGCAAAAACACTTGCCACACGATCAGGCAAGGCCGAAAGACACCGGTTCATCACTCCCCAAAACTCGCTTTTCTCTATCGCTTGATCAGGCGACTGTTCAGGATCGACCGGCCTTAGCGCGACCACCCAATGGCCATCCCATTTGTCGGGCCGGGAAAAAAAACCATCCAGGTCGGAAAGATCCTCTTCATCGTCGGCCAGGTTTACTTCTTTACTGTTCTTCCTGTAATGATCGATAAGCTTGTGCTTCAATATCCCGATCAGCCAAGTCCTTTCCGATGAGTTACCGGCGTACCTCTCAAGCGATTGGATGGCCGACAAGAGCGTTTCCTGAACGAGATCTTCCGCCGCGGCTTCGTTGCGAAGCCTCACGAAGGCAAAACGAAAGAGAACGTCGCCATGGTCGTCGATCCAGCGAGAAGGATCGATGTTCGGACGCGTACGTTCGGCTTGCGGTGCCAATGCTTCGCCGGTCTCCATCTTCGTATTCTGAATCGTAAATGATACGGCTTCCGAGCCCATATTGTCATTCCCTGATCATGCTCAGTATGGAATCAACAAGTCGCTGAGGGGCCGAATCTCGGCCAATAGCCCGCTTCAATGCTCGCTTTAGACGCAAGCCGTCGCGCACCTCCGTCAACGACATTTGCTCCTTTCGTGAGAAAGGCTCGACATCGAAGATCCGGTTTCGCGAAGACATCTGCTTAAATCCTGACCCAACGCTCGAGTATTTTGTCATTGTTTCGCACTCCTCTACGCCCCTTCGGCTAATTTCATCTCTTTTATCAGACCAGGATGCGGTTTTATTCCAATGTTCCGTAACGGAATAAACTACGCCGCCGTCGCGATTGTTTTTGGAACGCTGCTCGAAGCGAGGTGTTCGTAGGCGACCATGAAACGGAAAACTAACATTCTCATCTTAGGAAGCGGATTTGGCGGCCTTTATACGGCGCTGAATCTCGAAAAAACACTTGCGCGTGATCCGGACATCGAGGTCACGCTGATAAATCGTGAGAACTTCTTTTTGTTTACGCCGATGCTTCACGAGGTCGCAGCAAGCGACCTGGACATCACTCATATCGTGAGCCCGGTCAGAAAGCTGTTGAAACGGGTAAAGATCTTCAACGGGAATGTCGAGAGTATCGACGTCGATTCCAGGATCGTACACGTTTCACACGGAAAGGAACATCACCATCACCAATTGCCTTACGACCATTTGGTGCTGTCGCTTGGTTCGATCACCAATTTCTACGGCAATAAAGGCCTCGAGGAAACCGCGCTGACGATGAAATCGCTCGGCGACGCGATCTATTTGAGAAACCACATGATCTCAAATCTCGAAGAGGCCGATTTCGAATGTTGCCCGAAGGTCCGTGAGCCACTGATCAACTTTGTCGTGGCCGGCGGCGGATTTGCCGGTGTCGAAACGATCGCCGGGGTCAATGATTTCCTTCACGAGGCACTGAAGTTTTACCCGAATTTGACCAAGGGTATGCTGCGCGTTGTGCTCGTACACGCTGGCGACACGATCCTGCCCGAGCTAAGCGATAAGCTCGGCAAATATGCCGCGAAGAAGCTCGCGGCGAGAGGCGTTGAGATCCACTCGAACACAAAGGTATCAGAGGTTGACGGTAACCTCGTAAGGCTAAGCGACGGCACGCGGATCGTAACGAACACGCTGATCTGGACGGCGGGAACGGCCCCAAACCCTTTGCTTGAAGCACTGCCGTGTGAAAAGGACCGGGGCAAGATATGTGCGGATGCTTTCATGGCTGTGCCCGGATATGAGGGCATCTGGGCCGTTGGCGATAGCGCCTCGATAGTCGATCCGAAAAACGGGCGACCCTACCCTCCGACCGCGCAGCACGCAATTCGCCAGGGCAAGGTGCTTGCCCACAACATTAAAGCCTCTATCCGCGGAGGAAAGATGAAGCCGTTCGTATTCGAAACGATCGGTCAACTCGCAGCACTTGGCCGCAGAACAGGAGTCGCGCAGATCTTAGGCGTGAACTTCTCGGGTTTTATCGCTTGGTGGCTATGGCGGACGATCTACCTGATGAAGCTGCCCAGATTTGAAAAGAAACTGCGCGTCGCGCTCGATTGGACGCTGGATCTGATCTTCACGAAAGATCCGGTGCAATTTCTCACGCTGCGAGCTCCGAGCGTATCTAGTGAAGAGCTGCCGCCTTCAGTCAGGACCTACACGGCAACCGCAAGGTAAACGGGCGATTGTCGCTCAATCTAAAGGGATGAAACAGCGCAGTTTCATCCCTTTTTCTCGCCTCAAAGAAAATCGAAAAAAACATGTAAGGATTTGCGAGCCCGCGCGACAAATGGTTGTGAGCGGCAATTTTTCATCAATCTTAGGAGCAACCATATGACCAAGATAGCGGCAGAAATTTTTGAAGCGGAAGCGATGCAGCATATCGACGACCTATACCGAACGGCAAAGCGGCTAACAAGAAGTGAAACTGAGGCTGACGACCTTGTTCAGGAAACCTATATGCAGGCATGGAAATCCTTTGCACATTATGAACCCGGCACGAATTGCCGTGCGTGGCTCTACAAGATCCTGTTCAACAAGTACGATCACCATCGACGAAAGCAGTTCACGCAGGCAAAGTACTTTCAGGAAGCCGACGAACTCCTGTTTGAGTTCTCGACCGCAAGGCCCTCAGTCCCGGAGCATCTCACCGATGAAGAGGTTATTAACGCGCTTGACAAGCTATCAGACCATTATCGATCGGTCGTGTTGCTGGCTGACGTTCACGAATTTGATTACAAAGAGGTCGCACAGATCCTGGATATACCGATCGGGACGGTCATGTCGCGTCTCAGTCGAGCCAGGACGCAATTGAAAAAGTCTCTCGCAGGGGTCGCCCGAGAATACGGCATCAGAACCCCAGGTCTCGCAGCGGTCGCGTAAACTCGTTTCGTTCTTATATTATCCTCCGAAATACTTGACGCCCGGTGCGATCATCCGGGCGTCATTTTTGGCTTTATCGATCGTTTGGCGACAACTGTCGTATCATGCAGTAGAGGGGTTACAAAATGTCACACAAGTTCTATGACCTTACGTTCACGCCGAGCGTAAAGCTCGCGCAGGAGCGTTATGGCTCGAGAAAGAAGCTCGAACGATTTGAAGGCGGTGAACCTGATTTTAACGGCCTATCGGATGCGGAAACTGATTTTATCGGATCGCGAGATGGTTTTTACATGGCGACCGTAAGCGAGAACGGCCAGCCTTATATTCAGTTTCGGGGCGGGCCGCCCGGATTTCTAAAAGTCCTGGATGAACGGACGCTCGGGTTCGCCGACTTTCGCGGGAACCTACAATACATTAGTGTCGGAAACCTCGCTGCCAATGCGAAAGCGGCACTGTTCCTAATGGACTACGCAAATAAAGCTCGCCTTAAGATCCTCGTGCAAGCCGAGGTCAAGCCGGCGGCCGAAGTTCCAGACCTCATCGCCGAGTTGGAAATGCCCGACTATAGAGCAAAGATCGAGCGTGCGGTCACTCTCCATGTCGAGGCGTTCGACTGGAATTGCCCGCAGCATATAACACCGCGATACACGATGGCCGAGGTTGAGCAGATGATACTGCCGCTTCGCGACCATATTGAAAACCTTGAGAAAGAGATTGCCGTCTTAAAGACCGAAGTCTTTAACTAGTTCCGGATTCCGTCTGAATATCGAGATCTCATTTGTGATCGATCTTTGCGAATAAAGGCAACGCGGTGATCAAACGGGGTCAGATACTCAGAAGAGATAAGCCGCGGCCGTCGGGGCGAAACCGATCAGCCATCGAAGGCGATCGATATCAATTGCGGTAATAAACCTTAGGATTGCTGGGCGATCGGTTTCGTGATCGCCCAACAGAGAAGACAAGCTCCAAGAAAGAACTTCATTAACATCGATCAATCGTGGCTCGGCCCGGCTCCTTTGACATTCAACCGAATCTTATAAAGCCCATTTCGTGCACATAGATACAGCGTCTTCCCATCATCATCGCCCCACGCCATGTTATGAACATGCTGCGGTGCGATTATGGTGCCGAGGTGTTTGCCTTCGGGCGACACAATGTGCAGCCCGCCAGGCGCCGAAACATACACATTGCCGGCGATGTCGACCTTCACGCCGTCGATAGCGTCCTCACCCTTGATCGGCGTGAAGTCGAAAAACAGTTTCCCGTTCTTTACCGTGCCGTCCGGCTGGAGCTCATAGCGATAAACCACCTTGCGATTATCGTCCCAGTTGCCGACGTAGAGATATTTCTCATCGGGCGAAAGTGCGATGCCGTTCGGCCCGGTGAACTCTGTCGTGAGCAGTTGTAGCTTGCCTTTGTAGAGTGAGTAAACACCCGTATGCGGTAACTCTTTCCTCGGATCATCGCCAAATTTGGGCAGCCCGAAGTTCGGATCAGTAAAGTAAAGCGTACCGTCCGAGCGATAGACCAGATCGTTAGGCGAGTTGAAACGCTTGCCTTCGAACTTATCCGCTACAACGGTTTCCTTGCCGTCCTTTTCGAGCCGGACAACGCGGCGGTTGCCATGCTGGTTGAAGACAATATTGCCCTGGGGATCGAGGGTGATCCCGTTTGACCCGGGCTGACGATAGGCGGCGATGTCGCTGCCGCTGTAGCCGCTGGGCGAGCGAAAAACACTGAGCTTTCCGTCTTTCGAGTACCTGTAGATGGTGTTAGCATTCGGGTCGCTAAAGAGCAGGCCGTCCTTTGTCCAGACAGGCCCTTCGGTAAATTTGAAGCCCTCTGCTAACTTGAACACCTTTGGATTTGGCCCGACGATCTTGTTGATCTCGTTGTCGAGACGCACGACCTCGACATTTACCTCGCTCGGCGTGACCGCGATCGGACCGGTGGTTTCACCCTTGTAAAATTCAAGTCTTGCTTCGCGTATCCAGATAAAATTGGTGGGCGGATTCGAGATCGGGCCGTTGATGCCGAAGATCGCCAGCTGGATCTTATCGCCCGGCTTTACGTCGCGGCCAATTACTAGTCGATTCGGGGCATTCCAACCGGCGACGACCGAACCACCGCGTTGGCCTAGGGAACGTGAGAGTTCGCCGTTCACCCAGACCTCTGCATAGTCATCGAGAGCGGTCTGGAATACGACCGTAGAACCTGCGGTCGAGAAACCGTTCAAACGCTCAGGAATGGTTACGTTGATGCGATACCAGTTGAATGACAAGCGGCCATTGCCGCGTCGCTTTGCCAGATCGTCCGGGGCGACGTTTTCCCATGCCGAATCGTCAAAATTCGCGATTCCCGCGTGCGGAGTGTAGTCGTACGTTTTCACAGATGGCCCGCTCGGTTGGTTGTCCGCTCCGGCGGCGTTGAAAGTGGTCTCGACGATCTTCGTATCGCTGTATTTCCATTGACCCGCAACCAGCCGAACGCCCTCGGTCGTGGTTAGATCGATAGCCGCTTCCGGCTTGCCCGATGGAACATCCTGCGCCTTAACAGCACCAAATACAAGAAATAGGATCGCAATAGTAAAAATGCTTTTCATATATCCTCACAAAGACGTGCCCGCGAAAAAACAGAATGCAAAGGAAGTTTCATTTTTGCGTTCTTTGGAGTATTTTGCGGGCAGACCTCTTACCTAACCTTGACGACGTAGTAAAGAAAAGTGCCGTCTACTTGTCTGAACCAATGCGGGGTCCCCTTTGGGACGATCAACACATCTCCCTTCTTGAGTTGGCGTGTTTCGCCACCCTCGATGGAAGTACCGCGGTGCTCACCGGCCTCGATCGTTTTCGGATCGACTGAGCTTCCACCTGTAACGACCGTTGCGGTTCCGTCAAGGACGTAGATGATGTCCGTATCTAGATCATGCACCTCAGCGAGGCCGGCCTTCTCGCGGCGACTCGCGTGAACCATGTAGTTCTCGCCATTCGTGCCGCCACTCAGAACCGCACCTTTTGCGAAAGCATCGTTTACAGTTTTGCTGTCAAGAAACGTTACGGAGGATGCCTTTTCGCCGCTGAGCATTGCCGCACCCGCCATCGCAAGTTCTTCATCCTGCTGGGCTGAGGCTGCGCCGGAGACACCGACGCCGCCAATTATCTGACCGTCGACCGTTATCGGCACACCGCCCTGCAGAGGTGTGAAATCCGGCAAGGCGACCATCGATGTGCGGCCGTTCTTGATGATGTCTTCAAAAAATTTCGTCGGCCGTTTGAACATAACTGCGGTCTTTGCCTTGCCGACTGAGATGTTGGCCCCGGCTGTGAAGGTGCCGTCGAGGCGTTCAAGGGCAACGAGGTTACCGCCGTCATCTACGACGGCGATCACACCTCCAGGTGCATTAGCTGCCTTAGCGAAGGCTTTGGCTCCGGATATGACCGTTCGAGCCCCTTCAAGTGTGATCGATTTCTTGCTCAGGGTTTGAGCTGACGTCGCAACCGCACAGATTCCGAACGTGATCGCAAGTATTAGCGTATTGATTTTCATTATTTTTCTCCGCATTTCGATGACCCGACTGCGGGCAGATCTCTTTTGCAAGGTCTCCGCTGCAGCCGGGCTGTAACGAGATTGCATTTACTGCGCGGTAACGGTCACTCGCAGAACGTCAGATGTTTTCGGATATCTGAATTCGTCGTTGACGAGCTTTACAACACCATTCTCGGTTTTGCCGGTGTTCGCCATTTTCTGACGCGGAGCCTGTTCATCGCCGATCCCGGGAGCCTGATTGACTTCGGTACCTGCATCCCACAGTAGGAGTTTTTCCGTGATGTCACCATCCAGTGGATCGCCATTCTTGTCAAAAAGGTCCAAAGCTTCTTTTGGAGCATAGAAGAGATCGTTCGACTGGCCATACATCGCGATTATGTTGAACTTCATTCCCTCGGCACCCTCGAACGTAAATTCGTACGCGCTGCCGGGAAGAAGCGGGCCTGGCTTATCAGCGCCCACCGGCGTGTTGAATATACCCATAAAGAGGGAGCCTACTTTCGTTTGGAGTCTCTTTGACAGAGTTTCTGGATTGCCGTCTTCGGCCTGTAGTTCCAGGGCCGCGCTCGCTTTCTCACCTTCTTCAAAAAAGTGCTGTTTTTTGTGATTTATGACAAAGAGGCCCGGCGAGAGCGCGAACGGATATTTATTGCCGCCGGCGGTCACGAGTCCATTAGGATCGGATATGTTCTCCACGCGAACCTTGAAGGTCGCCTGCTTTTTCCCGTTTTTGTTGAAGGCGAAGCCTGTCTGAATGCTCAACACCAGTGTCACGATGATCGCAACACTAGCCATAAATTTCTGGGTAGTCATACTTTTTTCTCCGTAATCGGTTATTAGAATTTCTCGCGAAAATTACGTACCTCCGCTGAGTTTCAGTGTCATGAATCCCGGAAATCGCTCTTGGTATTCCAAAGCCGATCGGTGGAATAATTACTCCGATAAAGGGAATTCACTCTGCGACGGCCTTAATATTCAGTGCAGTAAAGTAACGAATGAAAGACACACGCATTTGCTTACGATCAGACAATCTGCTCATTCGAAATGCCATCGCCGAGTTCGAACGCGGGCGCGAACTGATCGAACGACTCGATGATCTGACATATCGAACCTCTGCCAACGGTACTGGCAGTATCGGCGGGCATTTCCGCCACAATCTGGATTTTCTGAACAACTTTCTAAAGGGAATTACTGAGAGGCGCATCGATTACAGTGCGCGAGAACGCGATCTCCGCGTCGAAATCGATCGCAGTCACGCAGCGGAAAGGCTGCGGCTCGCGTTGCAACGGATGCATGGTGTTGACGACACGATCTTGAAACAGACCGTTTACGTCCGTTCAGAGATAGACCACGAGGCCTGGCTGCCGTCATGCATCGCACGCGAGCTCGAATTCCTTAATAGTCATACGGTGCACCATCATGCGCTGATCGCGGAAAAATTGGCCGGTTTCGGCATCGCCGTGTCTGGAACTTTCGGCGTTGCACCGTCGACACTTGATCATTGGAAAACGATGGCTGCGTAACTCTAACGGGATGCAGCCCAAGGGCATTTATTGCTGACCTCGATTTCTATTTGGCACCTTAAGCAAATTTTCAACCGTTAATATTTGGAGAAAACCATGTCATCAAAGATAGTGATACTTAGCTGGGTTTGCCGCATAGTCGTGGCGATCATTCTATTTCAGACCCTCTTCTTTAAATTCACAGGGGCAGAGGAATCGAAGTATATCTTTACAACGCTGATGGGCGCAGAATTTGAAGCCTACGGTCGTATAGGGTCAGGCGTTATCGAGCTTATTGCCGTCATTCTCTTGCTTATTCCCAGCACAGCCTGGCTGGGTGCGTTCATAGCTCTCGGAACTATTTCAGGGGCGATCCTGAGCCATGCGACGATGCTCGGGATAATTGTAAAGGACGACGGCGGCCTTTTATTTATCTTAGCTGTAACGGTGTTTGTGCTGAGTGCGGTCATCCTGTTGATACACCGAAAGGAGTTGCCGATCCTCGGCAGTATGCTAGATGCTTGATCTTTCACAGATCCTTCAGAATGGCGTTCCGGAATTCTCGGCCGCCGGATTGTTTTTCCTGTTCTTCTTTGGCACCTTCTTGAGCGAAGATGGCGCGTGCCTATTGGCGGGAACAGCAGCGGCGACCGGGCGAATGAGCTTTGCGCTTGCACTTTCAGCTTGCTTTCTGGGCATCTTCGTCGGCGATATTCTTCTGTATGGAGCAGGAAGGATGCTTGGAAGACGAACGTTTGAAAACAAACTGGTCAAGCGATTTGTACCGGATCGAACGATAACCAGTGCGTCCAAATGGCTAACGAAGCACGGCGCGGCAGCAGTGTTTCTTAGCCGCTTTGTTTCGGGACTCCGCCTGCCTACTTATTTGTTGGCCGGGGCTCTACGCACGGATTTCGGAAAGTTCGTTCTCTATTTTTTGTTGGCGTCGGCGATATGGACGCCGATCCTGGTTGGCTCAACAGCATTCTCGCAAGCTTTTCTCTTCCCGGATAACACACTTCTCGGATTGATCGTGATCGTAATAGTGATTCGGACGGCCATTAAATACAGTTCATGGAAAAATCGCCGCATGTTGGTTGGCCGGATCAAACGAATGGCACACTGGGAATTCTGGCCGCTTCAAGTTTTTTACGCACCGGTCGTCCTATACGTGTTTTGGCTCGCGATCAGGCACCGAAGCCTTACTGCTTTCACCGCTGTCAATCCCGCGATCCCGGCCAGCGGATTTAAGGGAGAATCGAAAGATGACATTTACAAGCAACTAAAGAGCTCGCGAGACGCGACCGAATTCCTGCTTCGACACACGCTATTGAATGGCGCGCTTTCCCCGCCCGAAAAACTCCGTCAGGCATCGCAATTCATTGACGAAAACGGACTGCAATTTCCGCTTGTACTGAAACCCGACAGGGGAGAACGCGGAACGGGCGTAAGGATCATCCGAACATCTGAAAGCCTCGAAGCGGAACTGTCAGCCTCTGACTCGGACATGATACTGCAGGAAAATGCGTCCGGCCGCGAGGTCAGCATCTTTTACTATCGTTATCCGCACGAAAAACGTGGGCGCATCTTTTCGATCACCGAGAAACACTTACCTTCGCTTATCGGTGACGGAAGATCGACTCTTGAAGAACTGATCCTGAGCCATCCGCGGGCCGTTTGCCTGGCTGCAAAATATTTCGAGCAAAATAAGGCTGCTCTCGCCAATGTTTACGGCGGTGGCGAAGAGATCAAACTAACCGAGATCGGAACGCATTCGCGAGGGGCAATATTCCTCGATGGCGGGTGGCTCAAAACCAATGTACTAGAGAAAAAGATCGACGAGATCTGCCGCGGATTTGATGGTTTCTTTTTTGGCCGATTCGATATTCGCACGTCCTCGTTCGAAGAGCTCAAACGAGGTGAACGTTTTAAGATAATCGAGCTTAACGGTGTCACGAGTGAGTCAACTAATATCTATGATCCGCAATATACCCTGTTCGATGCATATCGAATTTTGTTCAGGCAATGGAGCATCGCGTTTGAGATCGGTGCCGCGAATTGCAAATCGGGGGTCAGGCAAACATCAGTGCTGCGACTTGCTCGTCTCGCCCTTGGAGCCCGTGCGGCCGAAACGACGTTCGTGTAATCCGTATCAGCCAACGAAACAACGATGTGCGTAATATATATTGCTTACGAACAACATCCCGATCATCCGCTTATTTTGCTTGCGAACCGAGACGAATTTTACGACCGGCCTTCTGCACCGTCGGCCTATTGGGATGGTTCCGATAACATTTTCGGAGGCCGTGACCTGAAAGGCGGCGGAACGTGGCTCGGCGTAACAAAAAGCGGACGATTTGCGGCCGTGACCAATTTCCGCGAACCAGGAACTCCGGCGGGATCACGTTCACGAGGCGAGTTGGTCGCTGCATTTCTCCGATCTGATCGGCCGGCTGAGGATCATCTGGCGGATGTCGAGAAGAAAGGACACCAATATTCGGGCTTCAACTTGCTTGTTGGCCAGATCGGCAGGCGAAAGGAGCTGTTTTATTCCTCGAACAGGGTCAAAGGGTTTCGAGAATTGTCGCCCGGCATTTACGGTCTAAGTAATCACCTGCTCGATACGCCATGGCCGAAGGTCACAAAAGGAAGATCGCGCTTGGCGAACCTGATCGGATCGCTCGGAACGTCGAACGATGAACTCTTCGATATTTTGTCGGATGAATCACAAGCCAGCGACGACGATCTGCCATCGACCGGGCTCCCATATGAAGCCGAAAAAGCGGTCTCGGCAATCTTCATAAAGACACCGAATTACGGTACACGCTGCTCGACTGTGCTGCGATTTCATCGAGACTCGGAATGGAGTTTTGAGGAACGCGTTTATGTTTGACTTGCCGGTCGATCATTTCGACCGCACATCAAGAAAACAGCCGGCGGTATTTCTCATTCATTTCCGTAACATCAAATACAACAAAGAAATCGATGGTCCCGAATTCGCGATCCACCATAGGCGGGCCGCATACCCGTGCGCCGATTCGAAGGTACATATCGAAGAGTGCAGGAAGCCTGACCTCATCCGTGCCGCCGTCTTCTTCGACCAGGCTAAGACTGTTTCTGCACGGCGAAACTGCGAATGTTCTGTGGATGTGGCCAGCTCGGGCCAGGTGTCTGAACACTCTCCGTCCTATGCTGAGTTCGTCCGTGAAAATTGAACAACATCCGAAAAAGTACCTCTTTCCGCTTTGTTCGAGATACGCAAGCAGGGCTTTCCAGAGAAGGAAGAGAACCTTGGTGTTCCGGTGTTCGCTGGCTATACACGCACGACCGATCTCGATCCCGTCGTTGAGCACTTCATACGGCAGATCTTCGATCGTGAATTCGTTCGAAGAATAGAAACCGTAGGTCGAATGGGCGGTCTCGATCGAATTCAGGCGATAAGTACCAACGGTCTCTCCCGTCGCTTTTGAAACAACGATCATGTGACGACATTTGAGATCGTAGGCATCGAATTCGAGCCCCGCGTCGTGTATTGATGTTCCCCTTCGACCAAGCTCCACGTTGAAAACGTCGTAACGCAATCGCAGCGCTGACTCGACGTCGTTGCTGTCTTCAGCGAGACGCACCGTGTAGCGCCCATCCGAAACTCCGGTAAATCCGGGATTGAGGAACGGATCGCCTGACGGCCCCGCAAGTGCCATAAATCCAGGTGTTGATCTCATAGCTTTGACGGCTGCAAACACAATTAGAACGAATTTCGATAAACGGACGGTTAAAGAGATCTTAATAAATGATGAACAGCCGTCTGTCCGTAAATCACTTTAGATGGTCGATTTATTCCGATATTTCCGAGCTTCCCATCCAAGACAGATCTCCTCTTTGTTATCTGACACCGAATTCGGAGGTGATGCCGTTGCGAATGCGCGAACTTTCACACACCTGATTCGATCAACCCGCGTAATTTTTGTGTTCATGATCACAAGGCAGTGTGATAACTGCCCTTTTTTCGGGCCTCAGGATATCGGCCTTAACGGGCACGCCTTTTGCACTGTTGAATTCGTAAGCGGTACTAACATTCGTTTCATTTCCAGCACGAGAATGGCGACAAAGGACAAAACAAAAGCAAGCGTTGCTGTGATCGGTACGGGTCATGTCAGCGCAACAGATCTTTATGCCCTGCTTGCAGGTGTAGTGATGGACGAACTGATACTTGTCGGATCCGCCCCAGATTCACGAGTGGGCGAATTAGCGGACCTACTGAAATTGGTTCCGCTCGGTAAGCTTCCGCGTATCGTGATCGGTCGCATCGATAAAGCGGCTGAAGCGAATGTTGCGATCTTGGCAAGTACCGATGATGTTTCGAACCCTGAAGCGTCGTTTGCGGCTATCGTCCGCGAACTTAAGGACAATGGATTTAGAGGTGTCATGATCGTCACTCACGAGCCTGTAGAACGTTTCGCGGCAATTGCTTTAGCGGAATCGAACCTACCTCGAGGAAAGGTGATAGGCTTATGGGCTGGATCAAACATAAGTTCAGCTGAAAAATTTGCCGCACCTATGGTCAACCAGCTCACACGGTCAGAGAACGAACCGGGCAAGCACGGTATTTGGTGCACCGCGAGCGTTGCTGACGTCCGGTACATAGATAGCTGCACAGCAAATTGTCCCTATTTTGAAGACATTTTAGTAAGCCCGGGCATATGTGCTTCGGGAATGCCAGGATCTGAACGCTCGCCAGATGATCTCGCGGCCTGCGTCACACAGATCTGCCATGCGGTGTTAAACGACACCCGCTCTGCGTTGCCTGTATTCACATTTGTCTCGGATCATCCGGAAAATGCAACGCGGTTCGTCGACCGGCTCAGCATCATCGGCCACGATGGGGTACTTCAGGTAGTGGATCATACTGTCAAAGAGCCGGAATCAGGGGAATTTGAGGCTGATACTTTAGAAAAAGCAGCAGCCTGAGGGGTATGGAAAATGCGAATAATCATTGCGATCGACGGCTCTGAATTCAGCGACGCTGCCGTTGCCAAATACTGCAGTGCTTTTGCTGGAAAGTACGACGAGGTCAAGATACTCACTGTCGTCGAACCGATGACACACATTGTCGGGGCACCGTTCGGGGTTGTCGATGAGTACTACAATACGTATATTAGAGAGGCTCGAAATGAGGCTGCTGGCAATCTGGACAAAGCCAGGTCCATGCTTTCTGATTGCCTCAAGGGTGATCAGAACATTACAACGGAACTTGCGGTTGGATCTCCGGCGCAAGCCGTGGTCGAAACGGCCGCAGAGTGGAATGCTGACCTGATCGTTATGGGTTCGCATGGCCGAGGATTTTGGCAGCGCGTGTATTTGGGTTCTGTTTCCAACTCAGTAGTTCACAATGCACCATGTTCGGTTCTGGTTGTGAGAGGCCAGGGCCTCGGCCCGACGACGTTGGAGCAAAATCAATGAGTCCGAATCACCTAAAGATCCAGAATAAATGCGTCGAATGCTGCCTGCCGACCGAGAGTTTTTACTGCGGATTAGAGCCGGATAGCCTACGAGCCTTCGAAGAAGTAAAAATAACCAACACATATGCTCCCGGGAGTATGCTCTTTATCGAAGGACAGCCCGCGAATGGCGTTTTTATGCTGTGTCAGGGACGCGTAAAACTCTTTACATGCTCAAGGGACGGAAAGGTAGTGATACTTCACATTGCGGCCGCCGGCGAATTGCTTGGGCTTAGCGCGATCGTCTCGGGCGGCAACTACGAGGTTTCTGCTGAGGTGATCGAGCCATGTCAGGTCAATTACGTCCGCCGATCTGATTTCATGCGGCTGATGCAGCGTTCAGACGTCGCGATGAATGCGGTGAAACATCTTTGCAGCCAGTATCACGATGCATATAACCAGATACGGTCTTTCGGGTTATCAAACTCGGTGTCCGACAAACTTGCACTGTTGATGCTCGAATGGAGCGGCAATGGTGACGGCAATGGCAATGGCAATGGCAACGGCCGACCGCACGGACCTGTTCGGATCAAGATGCCATTCACCCACGAAGAGGTCGCTGAGATGATCGGCACGTCGCGTGAAACCGTGACTCGTCTGCTAAAAGACTTCCGTGAGCGCAACCTGATAACTCTTAAAGGTTCTGATCTGCACATTCACGACACAAAGGCTCTTGAGGCGATGATCGGCCGGCCAAGAGGATCTCGGGCAAAGTTGTGATGGCCGTCACAGCCGAATGTGACTCAAATCCTATCTCTAGGTCGCATCAGTGACATTCTTGGCCTGACCCGCGGAGTCAGTGGGGGTGAGGCCAATCTATCCAGAATACGTAATAAATCCAGCCGAAGTATCGGGCACCAGAATAAATGACGAAGGGTTGTTTCGCGACCTCTCGTCACGAACCCGGAAGGCCTTGCAGATGATCCGTTTAATTCGCGAGATCAAGGCAGGCGAACTGCTTGTCGAAAAAGGCCATATCCCATCATCGGTCAGCATTCTTTGCGAAGGAAGGGCAGTGCTGGTTTCCGACACACAAAAGAACGAAAACGTACTGGTGCGCTACGCTGATCCGCATGAGGTTTTCGGTATTACCGAAATGTTCGCCGAAGTCGGTTATACCTACAGTGTTCGGGCCGTTTCGACCTGCCAGGTCGAACGGATCGAGCGAGACGACTTTGATAAATTCCTGCGAAACGAGGAAGTGCCACGCTCCCGGCTGATCCGTATTCTCGGTATCGGCCTCCAACTCCGCCAAAGACGGGCCCGAGATCAATAAAAAGGTGCGATTTTCCGTGTTTCTGTGACACTTATCACAGTTGGGCAGTTCGACTGATGTTAACGTTCTCGCGGATCTCCGCATAGCAATTCCTTACGGCAGACCAAGTACTTGGGGAGGCAATTCATATGGCTTCAGCAAAAAACTTTAAACTTGTCTTACTGGTCGGCTTCGTTCTGTTTCTTTCGGTTTGGTTCGTTGTCGGATTGACCTCGCCGGTAGCCGGCACATCGGCTTCGGCCGTGAGTGAAACCCTACTCATCGAAGGGTATGGTAAAGACGACAATTACGTTGGCAGTGAAACCTGTAAGGCGTGTCATGAGTCTCAATTCAACGACGTTGCCCAAACAACTCATGGCAAACTCGGAGAACTTCCGGACTGGAAAAACAAAGTGGTCGGCTGCGAATCCTGTCACGGGCCTGGTAAGGAACATGTGGATGGCGGCGGCGATAAGACAAAAATAAAGATCTTTAAAGAAATGGACGCCAAGGCCGTTTCCGAATCTTGCTTGGCCTGCCACGCGGGTAAGGAGAACCACAACAATTTTCGTAGAGGCGAACACTGGCGAAATAACGTCGGATGCACCGATTGCCATTCAGCACACGGCTCTAAGTTTGGCGATTTCAAAGCAGGGTCGATAACCAATATCGGTGATGCAGCCGCTCAACGGCCCAATCTTGCAAACCGAGCAATGCTAAAGTCCAACGAACCCCAGCTTTGCATTGGATGCCACACCGAAACAAAGGCTCAGTTCTCAAAACCATTCCATCACAAGGTCCTTGAAGGCCAGATGAGCTG
Source organism: Chloracidobacterium sp. (assembly GCA_016716305.1). Classification (NCBI taxonomy): domain Bacteria; kingdom Pseudomonadati; phylum Acidobacteriota; class Blastocatellia; order Chloracidobacteriales; family Chloracidobacteriaceae; genus Chloracidobacterium; species Chloracidobacterium sp. The sequence goes on along the minus strand of JADJWP010000002.1, from coordinate 3,318,526 downwards.
CAGCGACTGTCATAACCCGCATGGTGGCTTCGAAAGTAAACAGACCCGCGCAACGTTTGGTGCGGACAATGCATGTGTTCGGTGTCACACGAACAAGCAAGGGCCGTTCGTATTCGAACATGCCCCGTTAACCCTCGAGGGTTGCTCGGCATGTCATACACCACATGGCGCCAGCAATCCGAAGATGCTCAAACGCAATTCTGTTCGCCAGCTTTGTCTCGAATGCCACAGCAGCATTACTGAGCAGTTGGCACCGGACACACCATCGTTCCACAACCAGGCAGTAGTCAGATATCAGAACTGCACTATCTGCCACGTTGCAATACACGGATCAAATACTAACAAAGATTTCTTCCGCTAGGAGGCAAAAGACAACGATCATGATCAACACAATTAGTCTATTCGCAACACGAGGGATTTGGATAAGATCGACGTTTGTTCTTGTTGCCGCCGCTTTGATGACCACTTCCGGTATCGGACAGAACTCACCGACCTCCGAAACGCCGGCGACGGATGAGAGATTTGAGATCTCTGTGAGCACAGAGATCGGTGCCCGGAACGTAAGCGTTGATGGTAATAGGGAAAAGTTTCGCAGCGATTTGAATTACCGAAACGGATTTCGAGTATTCGATTCGAGCATTGTCGTCGAAGACAAAGGTAAAGGTTACAAGGTTTTCGACTCAGCCCTCATTATCTCGTCGGGTTGGGGAGCCGACCCGTCGGGCTTCCTGCGTATCAATATGGAACGCACCGGCAAATATAGGCTCGATACAAATGTTCGCCGAGTGAGCTTTTACAACAACCTCAACAATCATGCACTAAGCCAGCACGATGCGGATTCTCGCCGGACACTCGGTGATATCGATCTGATCGTATTTCCGGAAAGCCCTGATTTTCGGATGCGGTTCGGATATTCGCTGAACACCGTCCGCGGTACTGGTGGTTACACGACTCGGGCGTATAGCGACGAATTCCCCGTTGTTTCATTTGTCAGTACCGAGGCTCACGATCTGAGGGCTGGTATAGACGGCAAGCTGCTTGGGTTCAATCTCACGGGTACATACGGTTATCGGAACTTTGACGACCATACGCGGTTCACTCAATTTGGTTTGAATCTAGGAAACAACCCAACAAACAACCCGCGGCTATTTACATTCGATCGGCAAAATCCGGTTCTCGGCGAAACCCATTTCGGTATCTTTACTGCTCAAAGAACCTTCGCTAAGAAGCTCGACATGACAGCGCGCATCTCATATTCAGATTCGCGCACCAATTTCACGCTTTTCGAAGCTCTTACGGGCCGCGACAACTCGAATAACCAAATTGACCTCGACCGTTTTGAGATCCGTGGAGATTCAAAACGACCGCAGACACGTGCCGATCTCGGGTTGACCTACATGGTAACGGACAAGTTCCGGATCTCGAACACGTTTACATTTGATCAGTTCAACATCACAGGCGGCAATCTTTTTGCTGAGGCAGTCTACTCAAGGACATCGGCAGGAGCTCCGCGGCCGACGACGTTCACGAATACGCTTTCACATCGTCTTACGAGTTACAAACGATATGTCAATACCGTAGAGGCCGACTATCAAGCCAATAGCATGTTCGGTTTCAACATCGGTTACCGGTATACGCATCGTCAGTCCGTCCTCGAATTGTTCGACCGCAATTTCGCCTCTGCTACCCCGACAACTGAGGTGGACGAGTTTTCGAATTCGACCCACACATTCCTTGCCGGGACGAAGATCAAACCGATGAAGAACTGGGCTATTTTCGCTGATGTCGAACGCGGTCGTGCCGACAACGTATTCACGCGGCTGGCGAACTATCGGTTCACGAACTTCCGAGTTCGGAGTAGGTGGAGTTTCAACAAGGTCGCTGCAAATCTTTCTGCGATCGTGAAGAACAACACCAATCCGGCGCAGTCCATCGAAGTTCCGCCAAGGGATTTTGGTGCAGATGTCAGGAACAGAACCTACTCTGGCAGCCTCGATTGGGATCCGATCCCTGAGTTTAGCCTCAGCGGTGGATACACATACACGTATATCAAGAGCGAGTCGGCGATCATTGTCCCGGTTAGCGGTCAGCGTCTACAAGGGATAAGCGAGTTTTATATGCGTGACCACTACGCATTCGTCGATGTAACAGCTCGGCCGATAAAAAGGATCACACTTTTTGGAAGCTATCGGTTCAGCAACGACCAAGGACAGAAAGATCTTGTCTCGACGCTCCCTCAGAACATAATCACTTCGTATCCGATGACATTCAAGATGCCGGAATTCCGAATGTCGGTAATGCTTTCGCGATACATCGACTGGAATATTGGATATCAGTATTTCGGTTATACCGAAAAGTTCCAAAACACCCAGGACTACAACGCCCACTTGCCCTATATGTCATTGAGGATCTATCTCGGACGTGGAGCCGACAGATAGCAATTAGAGTTTTTTCAGGTGGGAAAACAGTTCCGCGGCGAATCAGTCCAGACTGATCGCCGCGGTTTTTCTTTTCTTGGTCCAGCTAACGAGCAACCTTAAAGCTCTCGCCCTTGTGGCACTCCGCACATTGGAACCTCGATATATCACCAAGATTCAGCGGATGTTTGAATGAGCTGTCGCCTGTGTGACACGCCGCACACTGCCATGTGTTGCGGTCGCCGAGATCGACCGGATGTTTGAACATACCGTTAGGCGGGGTGAAGGTCTGGCCGGCAAACGTCTGATCGAGCGTCGTATGGCAAATAGCACAATCATTTCGAATGACCTTCCCTTCCTTGCTCTTGTGCTGCCCATCGTGACATCGAAAACACCCTTGCGCGTTAAAATGCCCGATATTGTCGATATGGCTTGACCAGTTGGTCTTCATTTCCGGGAAAAAGTAGGTCTGATAGATCCGTGCAATCTCTGCGATGGCACCGTCCACAACGCCTCTCCGTGACGCATAAACGTCCGGATGCGACGTTCGGTAATATTCCGCCAGATCGGCATTTATAGCTGCAACGGCTTCATCGTTTGTGTTGTACGCTTTCGAGAGAACCTCGACCGCTTTGGCCTTGATGAACGGCAGTGATTGATCGATCCGTGCGGCTGCAAGTGCCTGATCGACCGCTTTGTTCGGCGACAGGTAGATATGCGTCGGACGATTATGACAATCGATGCAGTCCATTCGCTTTTTCGTTGCCTGTTCGATCTGCTGCGAAGTGAAGTTGGCGTTTTCGGCGAGGTATTCAACCACCTCGCCATTAGCGGTCTTCATCCTCACCCATGGAATATTCTGGCGCTTATCGTCGGTCGCGATATATGTGATCTCGTTGTCGAGATTCATGTGCCAATGGATGCCGCCGGTTGGACCGCGTTCGGCTGTACCGCCGCCGACCTTTATCATCATTCTGATCTGTCGGAGCGAATTTTTCTCATCGAACCCATAATGGTTGAAGACCTTGAGCTGATCGCCGTAATACATTTCAGGTCGATGGCACTTTGCGCAGGTCTCCTCGGCCAAACGCATATTCTTGATAGGTGTATGGATCGGACGATCGAACGAATTGAAAGCAACGCCATAAAGTTGCCGCATACCGTTCAGCTTTGACCGCACATACGCTTCCGGCCCGCCGCCGACGTGGCAATCAACGCACTTTATACTCGAGTGCGGCGAGGCCTGGAATGCGACGAATTCCGGTTTCATAACGGTATGACATTGTTGGCCGCAGAACGAAACTGATTCGGTATACTCAAACGCCCGGTAACTGCCGAACGCACTGATAAAAAGGAAGAAGAAGGTTCCGGCAATGAAAGCGAGCAGCGAGCGTCGTCGAGCCGGATCATTCAGGTCAATGATCGGGTATGGCGTAATATCCATACCTGGCGATCGCAGCCGCCTTCGTCTTTCCAACAAAGCCCCTATCCCGGCGACCGCTAAACCGAACAGCATCACGCTCGGTAGTAGAATATAAGTCACCAAGACCGTGTATGGATTGTCTGACGTCCCCGAGATCTCGATAAGGAAAAGCAGGGCAATGCTCGTCAGCGCGGCAGTGACGATCGCAAACCCCGCAAAGCTGATAAAGTTCCTAAAAAGGCTGGGAACCGCCTTTTTCTCTGACGGCAATTCCTTGTTTTCAGTTAGTTCTTCTTCGCTCATAGTTTGCAATTGCTCCTCGTTCTTGAACAGAGAGTTCGGCACCACAAAGTCGACCGCACTGATCGATCGCTAAACGGAAACAAGTCAGCTCCGGCCGACAATGTTCCGAACTTTCATCTCGTAGATGAAATTCTCGTTACAATGACGCACCGGACGCTGACCGGCATCACCGACAGCCCTCGATCAAGCACTTGATCTGAGTTCGCCGTATAGCGACTGAACCGTTCGTTTGACCCGCCTCCTCAACGCTTATTCAGCGGGTGGGGTCCTCAGCGACCGCATGTAGGCAACAAGCGCCTGTGCTTTTGCGGCATCGATGCCCTTGTCCTTGAACGCCGGCATGAATGGCGGCTTTTCGCCCTTTTGTCCTTCAAGGATCGCCTTAACGTGGTGTTCATCGGCCAAGGCGGCATCAAAGTGCTTTTCCGCCTTTGGACTATGGCACATTGCGCATTTCGCCTTATAGACCGCCGCCGAGTCGTCATCGGCAATCGGCATGGCATTCGTTACGACGCCGCTATACGATGCCGTGAAGATGATAGGTACAGCAAAAAGGGCTATTGTGAGGATCTTGAGTTTATAGTTGTTCATGAAAGTACTCCGAAAGTAATGTTTGTTGATCATTGCGATCGACGGGCATTTTCCCGCCGTCAACTATTCATCAAGCAAAGGACGTGCCAACTCATTAGTCAAGAAACAGCCCTGTTTAGGGCAATATTCGTGCTCCATCTGAGTCAAATGCCCCGAAATACCACATTACTGCCGTTCATGACCGCGAAAAACTTCGCGGCAATTAGTTTCAACCCTAAAACTTAAAAGAATCGCCCTGATGACATCGTTTGCAGCTGCTAAAATCTTCGCCGCCGAAAGCTCGCTTGCCATTGTGGCACGTTGCACAAGATTGACCTCGACCGGCCGCAAAGTGCATCGCAGTTTCTGGTGCCGAGACTTGTCGGTCGCGTCTCGCGCCGGCTTGGATCGTATGACAGCTATTGCACGAAAGTCGCTGCGGGCCGCCATGTTTTGCATGAGAAAATCCTCCTGCGTATTTCGCAAATGCACGTCCCGCCCCCGGAGTTCCTTGTTGGTGACAGGTCGCACAGGAATCGATATTGTTCCCTTTGGCGATCTCAGATTTTGCGATCGCAGCGTCTGCCCCGTGACATTGAAAACAAGTCGTGTGCGCGTTGGCCCTTGTCGGAACCGAAAAACCCGTGCCTCGCTGCGTTGGCGAATGACAGGTCGCACAATTAGCGTGCGGCGTGTGACGGGCGTGATCAAAACGTGCGTTGAACGACCGAAGTGGCGGAAAACTCTTCATGTTTCCCGATTCCGCATCGGTGTGACAGATCGAACAGAGGGCTACGTTCTTCTCTGCGAAGTGCTCTGTATGACAGCTTGAACACGGAATGTGACCGGTAAATTTCACCTTGGCAGCCTGACCGTCATTCGTGTGGCAAACCTGACATGGAAGGCGAACGTGCTGCTCGCTCTGGTGGTCAAACTTCCCGTAGTCCTTATCCGGGAACTCGAACTTTACAACGCTCGCGGTTGGTTCGGGCTTCGGGGCTTCAACGTCCGAGGGATCGATCTTTGAAGCGTCACCTCGACAGGAGGAAATGCAGATCACCAGCAAAAGGAACCACGCTGCGACCGCAACCAATTTTGTGGGTGAGGCCGCTTTCGGCTCGCAGGGCGTTCTGACATTTTCACCGGTTTGGGTCATCTCAAAAAGCGGCTCAATTACCGGCCGCGGCAGTTATCGCCTTTAGGTGCGATTCGGGTATCGGCCCGGTGCCAAATGAAAGGTGGCATTTCACGCACTGGAACGTTGGAGTCTTTTTCCGCTGATCGATCTCAAAATTGAGTATTCCGCCGTCGTCCGACGTCGCTGTTATGTGACAAGTGTTACATGACGAGATCGCTACTTTTCTGGTGTTTTGATCGGTCGTCACCATCGCCGAAACATTGTGGCAGGATGAGCAACTCATCTCGGCATGGCTCATCCACTCGTGCCGAAAGGTCCCTGAAGACGTGCGTGTTCGCCATGCATCGCGCATCATTCGCGCCGAAGCTCCCATTTTCTCGGCGTTGACGTCAATAAAATCTCCGGGAGGGAAGCTCTCTTTCAGTTTGTGGCAGGCCGCACAATCCGTCGGTAACGGGCTCATTCCAGAATCCGCCGAATGACAGGTGAAACATGTTGTGTGACCGATCGGCGACGATTTGAAAGTTCCCTTCTTCAACCAAAATGCCTCACCGATATCCGCAGGCGGTTTGACAAGGTATTCGTCCGAACTGTCACCCTGCGGCATGATGGTTTGATGACATACGCTGCAGCTTTCTTCGGCCCGCCGCCCCCTTGACCACGATGCATTGACGAATGCCGGTAAATTTGCCGTCGTCTTCGAAACGATCTCAACGTGAATGTCGTGCGTGAAATGGATCTGAAAATCAGAATCCGCCGTTTTGCCCTTTGGCGATTCGTCGAAGATCTCACGCGGATTCGGAAACGGGTGACGTTTACTGTTTCTCGGCGACGGGTTTGTATGGCAGATCGAACAGATCGCGGGGTTTGCTCCTCTGAAGAACTGCTGCTTGTGGCAATTGACGCACGAAGCATGTTTCGGATATTCCGTGATATCGGGGAATGCCTTATCTTCTGCTCGAACCGATTTCCAGTTCGACGACGGGAAGGCATGACACGAACTACATCCAACGCTATGGGCCTTTACGCTGTGCGAAAATTCTGAGTATTTCGGCTTTGCGGCGACCGATCGTATCCGTTTAGGTGTCGGGGTAGCAGTAGCCACAATAGCTCGGTTCGAACCGTTGACGGTCTTCGCTGGCCATGATCCAAGCATGAACATCAGAGCGGCGACAAAAGAAGCTCCGCAACAAATCAGTTTGATGTTCGATCCCTTGTACATCTTTCGAGCCGCGTCAGCCTCATAACCTCACTTTTCAATAGAATCAGCTGAGTTTATCAGAAAGCGAGCAGGGCAACTGTGACTCACGTCACATTGCCCCAGTCGCGAAAGAAACTATGATGGAATGCGAATAATTCCGCAGTCACTGATTGTTTAGATCACGATCCGGTCGATTTGATCTGACGTAATTTCACAGAAATGAATGTGCGAATTCCCGTAATTGACCGCATCTTAACGCAGGCACCGATCGCCTTCGCCCGGACACGGCACGCTGATTGCTGGTCGTGATCTGCATTGATCATGCCGATCGCATTCTCACGAGTGGTCGACGGCAACACGAATATGGCTGCATTTGAAAGAGTTGAGACGATCGCCGCTACTCAATTGCGAGTTCGCTCTGCGAGGCCAAAACCGTACTTCGAGATGGTTCTCAGATATGCGGGCTCCGTGCGGCTCGGTGTCGCGTTGCTCATATTGCTTGGCGTAGCTTGCATGATCGGGATGCTCGTCATGCAGCAGAATGTTACCGGCTTCGGCAACTATTTCGCATCTTTGACGCCTGCCCAGCGTCTTGTCTACGGCAGACTAGGTTTCTTTGACATTTACCATTCTTGGTATTTTAATGCTCTGCTCTCAGCGCTCTCGCTGAATATAATACTCGCGACTTTGGAGCGATTTCCCAAGATCTGGCCGTTTGTCTCGAAACCGACCGTCACCGTTCCATTGAGGTGGCTTCGCGAACGATCTAACTGCGTTTCGATAATTACATCGGTCGATAAAAAATCTGCTTTAAGGAGCATCTCGCAGGCATTTCGAGAGCATGGACTCGGCTCGCCGGCGGTCGAAGTGAAGAATGGCAGAACGTTCGCGTTCGGCCAGTCCGGCGTGTGGAATCGCTTCATGTTCTGCGCCGTACACGTCGCGTTGCTGACGATCTTTCTCGGAGGTTTCCTGACGGCGCAGCTTGGGAACACAGGTAATTTACCGCTAGCCCCGGGGCAAAGCTCTGATCTGATCTTCGACACGGCGTTCGAGCTGGACAAAATGACTGAGGTCACAAAGCAGCTGCCATTCACGGTCGAATGCACGGATATTCGGCAAATACTGATCCGTAATGACGGATCGCTGGCCGCCAACAACACGATAGATTGGTTGACCTATTTCCGCATCACGGACGAAACCGGAACGCACGACGCGTTTGTCCAAATGAACCGCCCTTTCGACTTTCGCGGATATCGTTTTTTTCAGGCAAGTTTTACACCCATCGGAAGGGCTCGCACCGTAACGATCGAAGCCACGCCTGTCAATGGCGGCGAAACGGAAACCGTCGAATTAGCCCGCAACGGAAATGTAAGTCTCGCTGACGGTGCAAAGCTGATCTTGAAAGAATTTCGCGGCAACTTTCGGATCGGTCCCGAAGATCCGAATGAAGACACAAGCGGATATCAGAATCCGGCGGCGATCCTTGAAGTGCTGCCTCCAGGTGGAGTGCTTCAGACGGCGACCGTGTTTGGCCCGAAGGTGGGCGAGATCCCGATCGCGAAAAAACCGGTCGGCGGGTACACCTTCAAAATGAATAGTTTCGAAAAGGTTTCCGATCAACACGTGCTTTCCGTCCAGCACGATCCGGGCTCGAACATCGTTTATGTAGGATTTGCGATGCTCTTCATCACGCTTGTCGGTGTTTTCATGTACTCACACAAACGGGTTTGGGCCGTTATCGATGAAATGCCTGACGGAAAAATCGAAATAACTTTGGCGGGACACGCGAATCGGAATCAAAACGGATTCGACGAGAGATTTGAACGGATCGAAAAGGCGATCGTCGATGAAATGAAGGGACAAATTCCAAATGAGTGAAAGTATTTTGAAATCACCTGTCGTTGCCGGAGATACAGGCGAAGCGTTTGTTATTGCGGATGACGCGGCACAGACGTACATACCGTTTGCAATTTCGATCGCAGGTTCGCTGATCTTGGTCGCTGCTCGCATCTACTTCGGTGGTGCGGCCTTTATCTCTGACGGCGCTTTGATGATGCTTGCTCTCGCAGCATATTTGATCGCCGCGGTCTTTTACCTGACCAATTTCTACGCACCGTTCCGGTTTGCCGAAAGCCTCGGCCTTTGGGCCGCAACGCTCGGTGTTTTCTTTAATCTCTCGAGCTGGCTGGTCCGATGGGTTGCTGCTCATGATCGCGAACTGGAGATATTCAGAAGCCAAGGCAGAGATGCAGCCGAAATGCCCTGGTTGTTCCGTTACGTGCCATTTGCGAACCTTTACGACCTGAGTCTTGCATTTGCTTTCGGAGCGGGGATAACAACGCTTCTGGTGATGCGGCGAAGGGATTTCCGAATAATCGCGGGCGTTTCATTGCCGCTTGCCGCGATCATCCTTGTACTTGCCCGATTTATCGGTGACGATCTGCTCGATCTTCCGCCGGTTCTCGATTCTTACTGGCGTCCGATCCATGTCGGGATCGCGTCGCTCAGCTATGGAGTCGCGTTGGTCTGCTTTGCGGCGGCAGTGCTGTATCTCTTGAAAGACGGCCTGAAAGTCGAGAAAATGACGCTCTGGACCGGTATTTTTGCCCTTTCGGTATTTGCGACGATCAGCAAATTTAGCGTGTTCGCTCCGGCGTCTTTTGGCACATACACCGCGTCGACGTTTGTCGGCGACTCGCGTATGTCGCTCGCACTGCGGGCAGACATTCCGTATGTCGGATGGATATTGGTCGCCGCGGCCGTTTTGCTGATCGGAGCTATGTTCGCGTTCGGTGTATATTTGGCCAAAGATGACAGGGCTTCCCAAAGGATCGGCCTTGGCATGCTTTTCGGATCTCTAATCGCACACGCCGCTGCGATCGCGACACTCGTTTATCAGATCAAAACGATCCAGAATGTGCTCGTGCTCATAGATCCGATGCAATATGAACGGTTCGCGGTTTGGATGCTGCAGCAAGAGGACGTGCCGCAGCAGCAGATATCGCAGATCCCAGCAGACCAGCTGATCGGGATGTCTGCTAATTGGATCCAACAAAACGGCGATCGGCTGCATTTGAGCCTCAATGCGAACCCGGTCGAGCTTGCCGCATTGATCACTGCATTTTCGGGAACGCTTTTTGTTCTTCTTTTCAGTATTAAAACCGATAGGCTGCGGGAGTCGCTTCCGTCTGCTAAGACCCTTGACGGGTTGATGTACAAGCTTGGTGGCATAGCTTTCGCGGGCTTAGCGCTTCTTCTGATCACCGGTGCGGTTTGGGCAAATGAATCGTGGGGAAGATATTGGGGCTGGGATGCAAAGGAGACGGGTGCCTTGGTGGCTTGGCTTACCTATGCAGGATTCCTGCATTCCCGGATCGCTTATGGCTGGCGTGGACGGCGTTCGGCTTATTTCGCACTGGTCGCGTTCCTGTTTGTGATATTCACCTATCTTGGAGTAAGTTATCTCCTTCCGGGATTACACTCTTACGCATAAGAAAAATGATAAATAAAGAAAATGTATTGTTTTGCCTCGTCGGACTTTTTGCCGGCGCCATAATCGGGTTCATGTTTGCCAACTCGGTAAACCAAAGTGCTGCCTTGACGGCAATAAATCCGGCCGCCGTTTCTGCGAACATGCCGGCTGGCCATCCGCCAACAGGAACTCAAGGCGGTTCGATACCTGAGGTTCAGGCCGCGATCGAAAAGGCCCGAGCCGAGCCTAACAATTTTGAGGCGCAGATCAAAGCGGCCGAGATGTACTATCAGATCCAACGGTTTGAGGGAGCGGTCGAATTCCTCAAACAGGCTGCGAAGCTAAAACCGGACGATCTGGACACGATCATAAACTTGGGTAACGCCTACTTTGATTCTGGTAAGTATGAAGACGCCGAGAAAAGCTATACAGCGGCACTGGCAAAGAAGCCTGATGACCTGAACGTTCGCACCGATCTCGGACTGACGTTCGTGTTCCGGCCGCAGCCGGACTATGACCGGGCGATAAAAGAGTTCAATACGGCGTTGGAGAAGGAGCCTAATCACGTTCAGGCTCTTCAAAATCTTACGATCGCCTTTACCAAGAAAGGCGACTCAGCAAAGGCAACTGCCGCTCTCCAAAGGCTTGAGGCTGTCGAGCCTTCGAATACGGCTATTGCAAAACTCAAAGAAGAGATTGATAAGATCGTAGTGAAATAGACGATACCCTTTCTCTCGAACTCCCCTCCTAAAGACGAAAAAGATGCCGATCAGGTTTAACGGCATCTTTTTCTATTTCTTTGATCGAAGCAGTTATTTTTCGGTCCCGACGAAGGTCAGTAAGGCCTCGCGGTCACGAAAAAGCGTGAGTTTGTTTTCGATAATTTCGATTTGGTCTGCCGTTCGTAGTCCGTCGAGAAACGACCTCTCAATGCTCATTCGCTCGTCTTCGATACACGCCCGCATTGTTGAGATGCCTTGCGAAAACTCGAACTTGCCTTTGTCGATCGTGTAGTTTCCGCCAAAGACATTGCAGCTCGTATTCCCGCCAAGGCTTGATTTTGCCGGGTCGAAGATCATAAACGCTTGCGTGCCGAGGGGTCCCACAGCTTCACCTTTTACGGAATCGAGCACCCATTTTTTGTCCGCAAGAGCGCTGATGTCGTCCGAGGTCGAATCATCTGTGCTGATCGTGCCAAAACGAAGTACCACCTTTCGGCCCGCAAACATCGATAGCGAATCGCCATCGAGGCGATATCTTGTTACGCTCCTCAAAGCGGAAATAAACTCGGCTTCGGCAGACATTTGGTCAGGACACACCATGCGCGTAGATCCGATCCCTGAAACTGTGATCGTCCTCCGTGCGATCGTCAAACCAGCAAAGATCCGATTGCATCCTGCGTTGCCGCTAAGTTTCGATGCCCCTTTGTCCACTTCGATAAATGCGCGCGAATTGCTTACTTTGTCCCCGTTCATTTCCGTCAGTCGCCATACGGTTCCCGACAGTCCGTTATCCTGTGCACTCACTGCAAATCCCCCAAACCCAATGATCGTTCCGATCAGACATGCAACTATTCTCATTTTCAAACTCTCCCTTTACTCGTTTGTCTACTGCATCCAGGATGTGGATTCGCGATCCACCGTTCCTCATCGCAATTGGAACGGCTGAGCGCGGTGAACTTGCACGTCACCTTCGCCGCTTTCCGGCGCTAATTGCTAAGCTCTGCGTACAGATTGCTTGCAGTGCATAGTATAATGCGTTTCGAGAAGCGTCTGGCAGATTCCTTGCAACTGAAAAGGCGGCACCGACATCTTTTTTCCGGTCATTGAATGAACTTTGTAACCGGGTTCAGTGAGTCAAGCCGGAACATGGAAAAGATAGGCCTCTTTGGAGAATTAAAGCGATGCAAAAGATCTTTCGACAACTAAGTATATTGGTGCTGATCGGCGTCATGTTATCCACAGCATTCGCAGATACTATCCGGCTCAAGGACGGTAGTATCGTGAAGGGAAAGATCACGGGCTTCAGCGGCGGCAGGTTTACCGTGACGATCGGCGAGGGCCAACGTCGACGAACCCTGACTTTCGAGGCAGATGAAGTCGAATCGGTCGAGTTCGATGCGGGAAACACCAACGCGGAACGCTCTGTCGCGGGAAATGCGGGTTCGAATCCTCAGTCGGCGAGCTCGCGGCCAGCAAGCGTGCCTCGAGTGATAACGACAGATACAAGTACTGCATCCGTTCAAAAACCACCAGTGATCAAGTCCGAACCGAAAGTTGTTCGGTCCGACCCGCCAGCCGAGTATCCTACAGTTGCAAGCGAACGAGCGTCAGCGGTGAAGCCGATCGAACTCAATGTAAAAGTACTTGCAGACAACACTTCAAACGGTTGGACCAATTCGGGTTGGGTTGTAAAGAAGGGACAGCGCATCAAGATAATTGGTGACGGCGAAGCGTCGCTCGGGAATGGGCAGATGACCGGTCCGTCGGGCCGCTACGAGATCGACGACAAAGGCAAACTGATGCAAGCGGTACCGACGGGAGCCCTGATAGCTGTGATCGGTGACGATAACAACGATTTCATCTATATCGGGTCCGAGCGAGAGTTTACAGCCGAACGAGATGGTGCCCTGTTTCTCGGCATCAACGAAGGTAATCTGGAAGACAATACTGGTGCGTTCAGCGTAAAGGTCGAGATCCGCCCTGGCATTTGATCCGTAGCGTCAAAGCTGTTGATCATTGGCCAAGAAACGAATAAGTAGATCATCTTCCGTGCGTAGCCGCGTTTCTGCAGCCTCGCGATCGCGCTTGATGTTGCTGGTCGCGTGATATCGAAAGTTTGACTGATATGCGTTAGGGCGTTAACCTGACAAGTGCCCCGGAAGCGGTCGCGCTTCGTCACTTTTTTATGGATGAGCTCTCAAGAATAATCGCGGAGTATGGCATTTACGCGGTTTTCGCTCTTTGTATGGTTGAGGGTGACATCACTTTGCTCATCTCTGGAGCAATGGCTCAGGGCGGTTTTTTCGGTGATTACAGCTTTGCCAAGGTAGTAATATTCGGAACCCTCGGCGGGATGGTTGGCGACCATATTGGCTACGGCATTGGTCGGATCTTCCACGAAAAGGCAAAACACTACCGCTTTTATAAAATGGCTCAGCCGCGTATCGACAAATTGATCGATAAATTCGGCGGTTTTGCGATCATCATTTCGAAATACATATACGGCATTCGTGCGGCAATGTGCGTCTTCTATGGTGTGGGCCGAATGCCGTTCGCCCGATTTGTTGTTCTTGACGCTATCAGCTGCTTCACATGGGTCCTGGTGCTGTCGGGAACCGGCTACTTCTTTAGCGGAGCGATAACGTCGATCATAGGCGATTTTCAGCAGATCGGCATCGCATTGTTCTTCGTCATTCTATTCGCCGTGATCATCCTTTATGCCGTTGAGCGATATTGGCTTTCGGAGAAGGTCGAGGAGGCCGATCCCGAAACGATACTCAAAATAGAAGAAAAACTCCATGCGGTCGAAGAGGTAGCTCAGGAAAAGCTCCATGACCTGACCGAACGTCTTCATCTGACGCGTGAGCCAAACAGAGACGAGCTGGAGGGTCCGAATGGAAAACCAAAAGTAAGATCCGGTGCTGCCGCCAAAAAATGATGGTACGGCTATATCTTTCACACAAACCTGCTGTAATATAGCACGTCATCCTATAGTCCATATTTCGAAAAACTCTCGAGGAAAGTAATCTGTGATAATCGAATCGTCCGCGCCGACCCGCGTCGATCTTGCCGGAGGAACAATTGATATTCCACCGCTTTTTCTGTTTCACGACGGAGCCGCGACCGTAAATTTTGCCGTCAGCCTGCTCGCCAAATGCCGCATTGAGACACGCGACGATGACGTCATCTCCCTCGAATCGATCGACCGTGGTGTGGGTTTTGAGACGACGATCGACCGCATTCACGAACTTCGAAATGAACCAAGGCTCGAACTGCTTTCGAAGCTCGTTCATTTCTTCAAGCCCACGACCGGTTTTCACATGACAACAGAATCGGAGGCACCGGCAGGCGCCGGTCTTGCCGGTTCGTCGACTCTTAACATCGCGTGCATTGGCGCACTTAACGCCCTGGTTGGCGAACGTTACACCGCCGATCGATTCATACCGATCGCGGCAAATGTTGAGTGTCAGGTGATACGTGTCCCGACCGGATTCCAGGATTATTATTCCGCGCAATACGGCGGTGCGGCGTGCATACACTTTTCGCCGGAGGGTATAAAGCGCGAAGCACTCGATTTCGATCATTCTGAGCTTAAAGATCGGATCGTGGTATGTTACACGGGCGAGCCGCGGAATTCGGGTACGAACAACTGGGAGATCACCAAACGACATATAGACGGCGATCGGGAGCTGTTCGACATATTCGAAGGGATCCGCGATGGTTCGCTGCGTCTGCGCGAGGCGTTGCTGAGAAACGATTGGCAAGCGGTCGGTGAACTTCTCAACTCGGCCCATCCTCAAAGAAAACGGCTTTCGCCAAACATTACCACACCGCACATGGATGAGCTTATCGACAAAGCCACCAGAAATGGTGCGTTAGCAGCGAAAGTGTGCGGCGCGGGCGGCGGGGGATGCATCGCTTTCTTCTGCGAAGCTGACCGCAGGTCTGATGTCGAGTCAGCTCTAGGATCGGAAAATGGGGTTGAAGTACTTAATTGGGAGATGAACACGACCGGCCTAACGGTCGACATTCGATGATGCCCGTTGCGTCATGCCCGATGCTGGCGCTAGAATTTCGCTCAAGTTCGTATTTGTCGCGGCTGATTTGATATTCCGGCTGTCATCCAAATCAGATTTAGGGGTTCCTTTATGAAACGAATGATAATTCCGGTCGTCTTTTCGATACTGGTCTTCAGTGTTTCGGTCATCGCTCAAGCCGAAAGAAAAGACGGAAGGGTCTATTGGCGAGGTTCGGTCGATGATAAAGTTCACCTCGTGATCAAGGGCCTCACGCTTGAAGTAAAGACAGTAACCGGTCGGGCGGCAGCACCCGGCAATCATAGTTTCACGGCTCGGCTGCCTAGAGTGCCTGTGACCGTTGTTGGTGCAAGGGTCGAAGGTCGGGGTAGAATTGCGGTAATTCAGCAGCCGACGGCCGAAAACGATTTTACGGCAATCGTTGAGATAACGGATGACCGCGGTGGTGCAGGAGAATATCTCCTCGATATTTCCTGGAGTTGACACACCTTCAAGTTTTTGTCACAAGTTCGATCCTCACGGTGTTTTGAATACAGAAAAGCATTTTTCATATTCAGAAAACCGGAGGATCTTCTTAATGATTACACCAAAGTTCAGTAGGTTTTTTCTAGCTACTCTTCTTTTTGTTACTGGCGGCTTGATCGACGATGCATATTCACAGGAGACAAAGTCGAGATCACAGGGATCTCACGAATTCTGTTCCGCCCACAGTAATTACGGCGGCGATAAAGTTGGCCACCGCGAACTGCGTGAGTTTACTGTACCGGCGAGCGGGACTCTGCGAGTTGACGGCGAACGAAACGGCGGGATCTCAGTAAAAGGCGGAAACGTCGGTGAGATCCAGGTCCGGGCCTGTGTCAATGCCTGGGGAACAACCGAACAAAACGCTCGTGCGAACGCCGAGAATATCAAGATCTCAACGAGCGGTACGATCGTAGCAGAGAACAGATCTGATGATAGCAACTGGGGCGTCTCGTATCAGATCACGGTCCCACGCAATACCGATCTCGAACTTACGGCCAAAAACGGCGGCATTTCGATCGCGGGCGTCGACGGCAATCTCGAATTTACTACGGTAAACGGCGGCATAAGCCTGAGCGACGTTTCGGGCAACGTACGCGGTCGCACTGCGAATGGTGGAATCAATATAAGCCTTACCGGGTCGAGCTGGAGAGGAAACGGCCTTGACGTTTCGACCACGAATGGCGGTGTAAAACTCAACTTGCCTGTTAACTACGCGGCAAATATCGAGGCCGGAACGGTGAATGGTGGATACAAAAGCGATATTCCGGCCTTGAACATTACAACCGAAGACGAGAAAGGCGAGTGGAACGGACGCCATCGCTCAAAGCAGATCAACACTTCGATCAACGGTGGCGGAGCACCGATACGGGTAAAAACCACGAACGGCGGAGTAAAGATCGAGACCACCGATGGCGACAAGAAGTACTGATGATCGAAGTAACATTAACGCAAAAAAGAGCCGCATCTCGCGGCTCTTTTTCACACGCAGTGTTATTCGCTGATATTCTAATTCGCCGCGATCGCGTTGGTAAGCGAAAGGAATATGTCGCGGCCGTCGTTCGAGCCCAAGATCTCTTCACAAGCGCGTTCGGGATGCGGCATCATCCCTAGTACGTTTCGATCAAGATTGCAGATCCCGGCGATGTTCGAGCGGGCACCATTCGGATTTGCGGCTTCCGTTATCTCACCATCTTGTTCGCAATACCGGAAAACGATCTGGCCGTTTTCTTCGAGTGAATCAAATGTCTCGTCGTCGCACGCATAGTTGCCATCTGCATGGGCGATCGGAATCGACAAGACGCGGCCTGGTTCGATGACCTTGGTGAATGGCGTATTCTGATTCTCTACACGAACGTTGACGTGCCGGCAAACAAAATGAAGGCCGGCGTTTCGCATCAGGGCTCCGGGCAGCAACCCCGCCTCGCAAAGTATCTGAAACCCATTGCAGATCCCGAAAACGAACTTCCCTTCAGACGCAAACTCCCTTACCGCATTCATCACCGGAGAAAAACGAGCCAGTGCACCGGCACGAAGATAGTCGCCGTATGAAAATCCGCCGGGGATGATCAAAGCATCGAACCCACCAAGATCGGTCTCCTTATGCCAGACGAAATCAACAGGCTGTCCGACGTGTTTCGAGATCACATGATATGCATCATGATCACAGTTCGAGCCTGGAAATACGATAACTCCGAATTTCATTGGTCAACTATCTCCACTCGATATTCTTCGATAACGGGATTTGCAAGCACGTCTCTGGCGATCTGCTCGACGGAACGTCGGGCCTCGTCTTCAGTGAAAGCTCCATCGAGCATTATCTCAAAATACTTGCCCTGACGTATGTCCGCGATCCTGTCGAACCCGAGAGTCTGGACGGAATGATGAATGGCTTTGCCCTGAGGGTCGAGAACACTCGATTTGAGCGTAACGTATACTTTTGCTTTCATTTACCTCTCCGAAATAAATTGTAGATTGTTACGCAATTTGTTGTATTTATCAACATCTTGTGTTAACTTTCACGCTGTCATCACTGCAGTCGCTTTTATCTTTCAATACCTCAAAAGGAGAAATCAAAAAGAATATGCAAAACATGGGAGGCGGTAAGACCGCACTTGGATTGGACACCAATGTCGGTGCATTGCTTTGCTACTTGCCGGTGTGCCTCGTGAGCCTGGTTTACAGCATCATCGTTCTCGTATCGGATAAGGACAACAAGACGATGCGCTTCCACGCGTTTCAGTCGCTGCTTTTAACCGGGCTTTACATCGTGTTGGTTATCGCGATATCCGTGATCGGCGGGGTGATCGGCGCGGTAGTAAGCGGGACGCTTGGTTCACTCTTCAGCCTTCTGAGTTTCGTTGTGATCATCGCATTCTTGGGTGCAATGATATACGGATGCATCAAGGGCTATCAGGGCGAGAAATTCAAATTCCCAATTGTTGGTGATATGGCCGAAAAATGGGCCTAACCGAATACTCTTTTGAAAACGGCATCTACATTGCGTAGATAATGTTTCAGATCAAAGACGCGGGCAATTTCTTCGGGTGACAAATACGAAGAGATGTCCGCGTCTTTCATAACCAGGTCCTGATAGTCACCGCCTTCGTCCCAGACCCTCATCGCATTTCGCTGAGTAAAAACATATGCATCTTCACGCGAGACGCCTTTTTGCGTCAGAGCGAGCATCAACTGCCCGCTGAAGACCAACCCCTTCGATATCGAAAGGTTCTTTAGCATGTTATCGGGAAATACGACCAGCGTGTCTAGCAACGAAGTTGTTTTCGCAAGAATATAATCAAGTGTTGCCGAGGAATCGGGCAAGACTATCCGTTCAGCCGAAGAGTGTGAAATATCACGTTCGTGCCACAAAGCGACGTTCTCGAGCCCTACGATCGCATTTGCGCGAACTGTTCGAGCCATACCGCAGATCCGCTCGGACAGTATGGGGTTTCGTTTATGCGGCATGGCCGACGAGCCCTTTTGACCCTTCTTGAAGGCCTCCTGAGCTTCGCGAACCTCTGTTCGCTGCCAATGGCGTACCTGGAGAGCGATCTTTTCAAGAGTCGAAGCGACTATCGCAAGAGTACATAGGTATTCAGCATAACGGTCCCGTTGAATGACCTGTGTTGAGACATCGGCAGCCGCAAGTCCGAGTTTCGCACAAACGCGTTCCTCGATATCAGGCCCTAAATGGGCAAAGGCTCCGACGGCACCGCTGATCTTGCCGACGGCAACGATACTTCGAGCCTGAGCAAGCCGCTGCCGGTTACGTTCCATCTCGGAAAACCACAACGCCCATGTCATCCCGAATGCGGTGGGTTCGGCATGAATGCCGTGCGTTCGCCCGATCTGCGGTGTATCTTTGAATTCGTATGCTCGTCGCTTCAGTACCGGCAGCATTGCGTCGATCCTCTGGATAAGCAAGTCACACGATTCCCGCAGAAGTATCGCGTTTGCGGTGTCGACAACGTCGCTCGATGTCAGGCCGTAATGAACGAAGCGAGATGCCGGGCCGATATTTTCGGCAAGATTGGTCGTAAACGCAATGACGTCATGATCGGTCGTCTTTTCGATCTCACTGATACGCTCAGGCGTGAATGCAGCTCTGACCTTTATTTCAGCGAGTGCGTCAGCAGGGATGGTTCCATCATCGGCATGAACCTCACAAACGGCGATCTCGACATCCAGCCATTTCTGGAATTTGTTCTGCTGCGACCAAATCGCGCCCATTTCGGGCAATGTGTAGCGTTCGATCATAGTTTTCAGGTTTCTTCTTCGGGGGTACCGCTATCAGCATTCACCGCGCTGCCATCGAAGTCCCCGCTGTCTCCCAGAACGTCCTGAACGTAAACCATTTGGACGACGACCATCATCATTGCGAGCAGCGGCGTTGCCAGAACCAGGCCGAGGCCGCCAAGTGTCACACCGAAAACGAGTTGAAAGATGATCGTTAGTGCAGGCGGTAATTCGACGGTTTCACGTTCGATTATCGGCGTCACCAGATTCGACTCGATCAGCTGAACCCCGACATAAAGTCCCAGTACGTATAAGGCTGTTATCGGGCTGTTTATAAATGCTAAGAGCAATGCGGGAAGCGCCGAAATTATCGGGCCAAAATTGGGGATAAATGACAGAAGGCCGGCGATAAGCCCGAGTGTGAGGGCAAGGGGTACGCCAATGATCGAAAGCCCGACCCAGGTCAATGCCCCTATAAAGACCATCGATCCGATCTTCCCGATCAGCCACCAGCTAAGTGTATCGCTGATCGTGTCCATCACCTCGCCTACTCGGGCCCTTGAACCGATCGGAAACAATCGCACGAATCCGTTCGAATACAAGCGCGGTTCGGCAGCCAAATAGACCGCGAGAAGAACCACCACAAAAAAATTTCCGAGTGCTCCTACGGTCGAAGAAAAGACGCCGCCGACACCAGATATCAATTGGCCAGTGTCGATCTTCTCCATTATCGCTTCTGTGCTCGGCATCTGGCGGATAAGCGCCTGGCCCCATCCAAACTGCCCGACGTAATCGCCAACCTGCTTAGCCGACTGCGGAAGCTTTACTCTAAGAAGTTGGACCTGTTCGGCAACGCTTGGGGCAAGCAATGCGACCGCCCCGGCGAGAACGACCAACAATACGGCGGAAATACCAAGCACCGCCAATCCCTCGGGAATCTTGAACCGCGACGCCACCGGAACGGCTAAACCGCGTAAGAAGATCGCGATAAGGACACCAGAAAAGATCAATAACAGAATGTCGATCGTATAGTAGAGCAATGCGATCAGCATTATGGTGAGAACGACAATGCCGATTACGATCAGCACCTTTTGGGCAAACGTTCTTTCAGAGGCTGAGATAGGTCCCATTTTCAGATAACGCCTTTGTCTATAAGCAGTTCTGCGTTGAGAATGGTCGAACCTGCCGCCCCGCGGACGGTGTTGTGGCTGAGCGATACGAAACGATAGTCAAAAACATTGTCTGGAAAAACGCGACCGACAATTACGGTCATTCCATTACCTCGATCTCGATCGAGCCTAGGCTGCGGCCGCGATGGTTCGTCAAGAACGTCGATGAATCGATCGGGTGAAGAGTGAAGATCGAGCACCGGAAAACTCTTCATCGCATCAACCACGTCTTCAAGCGTGGCCGTGTTGCGAAGGTTGACCCTTATTGAGGCGGTGTGACCATCGATCACGTTCACTCTGAAACACTGTGCCGAAAGTGTAAAGTCCGCCTTGTGAATTGCACCGCCGACCATTTCCCCCAAGATCTTTTGGGATTCGGTCTCGACCTTCGGTTCTTCGCCTGCGATATACGGGATAACGTTATCGATGATATCCAGAGATGCGACGCCCGGATATCCAGCTCCGGAAATTGCCTGCAACGTTGTCACAACTGCCGATTCGACACCAAACCGACGGTGAAGTGCGGCAAGGGGCGGAGCAATACTGGTCACCGCGCAATTCGGATTTGTCACGATAAAACCTTTAGCAAATCCCCGCTTTTGCTGCTGGACCTCGATCAGGCCTAAATGATCTGCATTGATTTCAGGGATTAGCAGCGGCACATCCTCATCCATCCGATAGCATGAGGAATTACTTATCACCGGAAATCCTGCCCGTGCGAACGATTCCTCGGTTTCGCGTGCGACAGACGATGGAAGGCTCGAAAATACGATATCGCAATCCAGAGGCGGCTCGATCGGTTGAACAACGATCTCACGTACATTCTCAGGGATGTCGCCTGTCAATTTCCACGCGCAAGCTTCCGCGAACGATTTGCCTGCCGAGCGGTCAGAAGCGGCAAGCGCGGTTATTTCAAACTGCGGATGCCCTTGAAGCAACTGCACGAAGCGCTGCCCCACAGTTCCTGTTGCTCCCAATATTCCTACACGGTATTTTTTCACTTATTTCGGTTTACGAACGAATCTGCACGAATTTGTCTATCATGTCCGTAAATTAGGTCGTTACGAATTGGCGAGGTGCAAAATTTCGCCGGGGTATTTCTTAAATGTTCGTCAACAAGGCTTCTTTCATCCGCTTAACGCCTTCAACCATTTTCTCTTCAGTGTTGCAGAATGAAATGCGTAAGAAACCCTTCGCCTCAGACCCAAAAGCCGTTCCCGGAACGGTCACGACCCGGTTTTGAAGACATCTTTCCGCGACCTCCATATCATCGCCGACCGTACGGACATCAAGCATCGTATAAAAAGCACCTTCGGGCGATGTAGCATCGAGCTGCATTTCGGTCTTGAACAGGTTCACCAGAAACTCGCCGCGTTTCCGATAAACATCCCGCGAATGCTGCTTCCAATTTTCAGCCTCGGCGGTCCATCCGAGCAGAGAAGCTTTTTGGGTGATGGTCGAGGTGCAGACGGTCAGAAACCCGTGCAGCACGTGGATCGCTTTCATTACCTCGGGCCTGGAGCTTGCCGCCCAACCAAGCCGCCAGCCGGTCATGCTCAATGATTTCGAAAGGCCGCTGACGATCACCGTTCGGTCGTAAAATTCCGAGGCGGAACGTGGACGCTCGCCAAAGTAAAGATCACTGTAAATCTCGTCCGAGATCAAATATACCCCGGAACCGTCAAGCACCTCTGCGATCTGCCTGAGGTCGCTTTCGGTAAAGATCTTGCCCGTCGGATTTGATGGCGAGATCACGACGGCAGCCTTCGTCTTCGGGGTTATCGCACTCTTGAACTCTTCAATATCGAATGCAAACTCCTTGTTGGCCGGCAAACGGTAATAGACCGGATTTCCCTGTGAAATGCGGACACATGCGTCGTAGGCCGGAAAGCTAGGATTTGGCAAGAGTACGTCGTCTCCTATGTCGACGATCGAAAGAAATGCGGCCGTCATAGCTTCCTGCGAACCGCAAGTTACGACGACGTCGCTCAGCCCGAGTTCAAGGTGCGGGTACTGTTCAGCGATCTTGGCCCTGAGGGCCGGAATCCCCGGATGGGACGTATAACCATTTTGCTCGTGTAGCGTAACACGCGACGCCTCTTCCCGGAGAAACTCCGGGGTCGGAAGATCCGGCTCGCCGAGGCCGAAATTGATACTATCGGGTAATGCCCGCTCAAAGAACTGACGTATAAGCGTCGGCTGCAGACCGCGGAGCCTAGCCGGCAGTTCAAATTCCGGAATTTCGGTCTTTTCTACACTTGCTGTCATTCGCCGTCAGTGGTCGCCTTTCCAGGATCAGTTTCGGCATCGGGTTGAGAATCGCTGCTTTCGAGATCATCTTCGATCTCCCCGCGCAGTTCAGCCACTTCGAGATTAAACTCTCCTTCAGCGGCAGTGTTCGGATCAGCCGTAAGTATGCCGCCGATCATCTCGACCTCTCCGATTATTTTTTGTCCAAGAGCGGATATCGAATCTTTGATCGAGGTCGATTCCTTTACATTTCCCTCAGGAGCTTCGTTTTCTGTGATCATACACTCCGATTCTAACAGCGAATTCGATAAGCTCCAATCATCCTGTCGTTGCTGGACTCCAGATTCCTCTATCTCAAATAGTCTTCTAGTCTTGTAGAAGTTTGGGTCTTCTCGTCACGGTATTTAACAATGATCGGGCAATAGATCGAAAGGCCATTATCTTTGCCAAAACCGGCCGAGACAGCACGAGCCCCTTGGACAACAACGGCTCCGGCGGGGATCTCCAGAGGCAAGTTGTCGGTTGACTTGATCACTCGCTCGTTCGGCAGATCAAATACGGGTGTCGACCGCGTCAAGATCACCCCCGAAGCGAGAACCGCCTGTTCACGAACGATCGTTCCTTCATATACGCCCGTGTTACCACCGACGAGTACGTCGTCCTCGATGATCACAGGCAATGCGCCGACCGGCTCGAGCACACCGCCGATCTGTGCGGCTGCCGAAAGGTGAACGCGCTTCCCGATCTGTGCGCACGAGCCGACAAGCGCGTGCGAATCGACCATCGTTCCCTCGTCAACATACGCGCCGACATTGATATAAGCCGGCGGCACCACAACCACGCTCGGGGCGACATACGAACCGTCGCGAATAGCCGAGCCGCCCATCACGATCCTCACGCCGTCTTCCAAAGTCATCGGCCGCAGCGGAAATGTGTCTTTGTCAAAGAACTGTAATGTCTCGGTCGGCTTAGACATCTCGACCATTTTTCCCATGCGGAATCCGAGCAAAATTCCCTGCTTTACCCAAGAATTCGCCCGCCAAACGCCGTCCGCACCTTTCTCCGCTGAACGTATCTCGCCGCGACGGAGCGCAGTTTTGAACGTTTCGTAGATTTCGCGGTCATCAGAGGAAAATTCCGACTCCTCAAATAACCTCTCTATTTCACTCTGTAGATTCACAAACTCTCCGCATATTAAACTTCGTCCCGGTTTCCGATAACTGCCTTCGCGATCAATCCGATCCCGCCCGCGAACAAAACCAGCATGATTATCGTGTTAAAAAGACTCGTCGGTTGAAAATATATCTGCAGGTTCATCAAAATCCCCGCCGCGATGACGATCAAGCTTATCGCGATCAGGATCCAGCCAATTATCGATCTGCCGTTAAAGAAAACGAACGCGATGCCGAAGATCAGCGGCACGAGCGACAGTCCAAAAGTGTTGTAACCACCCCAATTCCAAAAGCCGCTGGTCACGATCACGCGGCTGATGAGCATATAGCCGCCCGCGATGGTCATGATGAACCCGATCACGAACTCCGCCAAACCTCCAGAAGTCCCGCCCGGCCTTTTTAGATCGTCAAATTCCATAAGAATTGTAAATTGGCAATTGTCGAATTGTTAATTGGGGGTAAGAAACATCCTCTTTCAATTGCCAATTAGGCAATTAACAATTGACAATTTAACTCATCCGACGAGTTTCAGTTCCTTAATTATCGACTTCAATTCTGCACGTGTTTCCGCAGTTACTGGAACCAACGGCAGGCGCAAATTCTCTTCCAGCAAGCCCATTTCCTTCATCACGAACTTGCACGGAGCGGGCGAAGATTCGATAAAATTCGCTTCCATCAACGGCAATATTTTGTAATGGATCTTGCGTGCGAAGTGAAATGACCCTTTTAGTGCATACTCGACCATTTTCGAGGTTTCCTTCGGGATCTCATTAGAGCAAACAGACACCAAACCGTCGCCGCCCAACGCTATCAGCGGCAATGCAGTAGCGTCGTCGCCAGAAAAAACCTTGAAATTCTTCGGACGCTCACGCAAGATCTCCATAACCTGAGGGAAATTCCCTGAGGCTTCTTTGGTCGCAATGATGTTTTCGAATTTATCTGCCAATCGCAGCGTTGTTTCGGCCGAAATGTTCGAAGAAGTCCTCGACGGCACGTTATACAACATTATCGGGAAGCCTTTCACGCTTTTTGCGATCTCGCTAAAATGAGCGAACATGCCCGCCTGGGTCGGTTTGTTGTAATACGGGGCAACGAGCAATGCGGCATCAGCTCCGACCTCGCGAGCCTTTCGGGTAAATTCAATGGTCGCGGCAGTATTATTGCTCCCAGTTCCGGCAATGACTCTTGCCTTGTGCTTATGAGCCGTCTCAACCGTCGATCGAATCACGAGCAGCCGTTCCGATTCGCTCATCGTGACGCTTTCCCCTGTTGTGCCACAAGGAACAAGTAGACTTACACCGCTTTTTATCTGCCGCTCAACAAGCTCTTGAAGGCACTCGTCATCTATCGAGCCGTCCTTTCGAAACGGCGTCACCAGCGCGGTCGCACACCCCCGCATCCAGTCAACTTTCGTAGTCATACGGCAAAGATTATCACAGAATCAACGGCGGAAACACGACTGGTCGGGCGTGTGCCCTGTCAGCATCAAACCGATACCGCGTCAAAAAACGCTTCTAGTTTTCGCAGATCCAGCTTTCCGTCTGTCCTAACGCCGGAGCAAAGATCGACCCCGAACGGCTGCACGGTTTCGATCGCATTTCGGACGTTGTCGGCATTCAGCCCGCCGGCAAGAAACACTGGCCTTCCACACGTTTCGACTATCTTTTTGCTGAGTCTCCAATCATGCCGACGCCCGGTTCCACCTAGTTCCTTGACCGCTAATTTAGGATTGCCGCTGTCCAGCAGGATCGCGTCAACATATTCGGCAAGCTCAGCCGCTTCGTCCACCGATTCTTCGCCGATGACATGAATTACCTGCACAAGCTTCACATTTGGCAACGCCGCCTTGATGTCGTGATATGCACGATCCGTCAGTTCATCGACGATCTGGATCGTGTTCGTCTTCGTACGGTGATGATGATCAATAATTCCCTGCGAAGTTTGTTGGCTGGTTAACAAAAACGTAGCTATTGGCGGCGGAACAGTTTGGGCGATCCTGAATATTTCTCTATCTGATATGGGCCCCGGACCGGACGGCATATCTCCTACCAACCCGATAGCCGAGGCGCCATACGCGATCGCATCGGCCGCCTCTTGAGCATCGGCGATACAGCAGACCTTAATTCGCGGTTTTTTTGCCAACTATCTCGTCCATCACTTCACTAAACTCGAAAAAACCCTTCTTTCCGACGACCCATTCGGCGGCCATCACGGCCCCTAATGCAAACCCCTCACGCGAACGGGCGATATGCTCAAGCAGGACCTGGTCCGCCGGCCCGTCAAATCCGACACGATGCGTGCCTGGAATGCTCCCCGCACGAGTTGAGGCGATATCTCCAGCATTGACGTAATGTGACAACAGATCTCTGAGCTTTAACGCCGTTCCGCTTGGTGCATCTTTCTTTCGTGAATGATGCTGCTCTTCGATGAAGGCTTGGTACTCCGGGAACCTCGCGAAAAGCTCGGCGGCAAATTCGGCAATGCGATAGAACAGATTCACACCGATCGAGAAGTTCGCCCCGTAAACCATCGACCCGTTGCCATCAAGGACAATTTGTTCGATCTCAGTACGCGACGCGTTCCAACCCGTCGTGCCCTCGACCAACGGAACAACTGCAAGCACGCAAGCCTCGACATTCCGCCGAACGGCCTCAGCGGTCGTGAAATCTATCGCAACATCGCATCCGTGCAGTTTCCCCGCGATCTCAGCAGCCGTACGTTCGGCATCGGATTCATCAATTATGGCGGCGATCTCGTGTCCTTTCTCTAAGGCAAGACGTTCAATGAGTTTCCCCATCGTTCCGTAGCCTATAAGTGCGATTTTCATAAAGCAAAGCGGTTTTGCCACGACTCTACGCGAATGTCACGGATCAGACCGCCTGATTCGTGACATTCGTGTAATTCGTGGCTAATAATTTCTTAGCCAAATTAATGTAAAACTCAACGGAGATCTCAAGATCTTTCTTCAAAACAAATTCATCCTTCGTATGGGCGACGAGGATCGATCCGGGGCCGAGGAGAAGAGGTTTGCCCCAGTTGGACATGTGCGGGATGTCGGTGGTGAACCGGACCACTTTCTGTGTAAAGCCCTCCACAGGAAATAGTTTTACCGGTTCGCTGCACGATAAGACCTCTATTTCGGCGCGGCCGCGGATGACACTCTCGAGAGCCTGTTCGATCGGCTCTCTTTTCGTTGTCAGGCGTATGAGCAAGCCGGCCTCCGCTTTTGGCGGGATGATGTTCAGGGCGAGGCCGCCGTCTATCGTGCCGATATTCACAGTCGTCTCGCCAAAGAAATCGTCATGCGGGAAATGCGTGTGCCGAATGTCTTCAAGAATGTCCAGAAGCGTCTCGATCGCCGAATCGCCTTCTTCGGGATACGCCGAATGTGCGGCCTTCCCGCTTGTTTTGATCATCAGACGGAACGAGCCCTTAGAGCCGATCGCGAGGTCGTTATCGGTCGGCTCGCCGTTGATCATGTATTCGCATTTCGCCGCGAGCGGGTGCAGATTCGCCGCCTTCGCACCGGTGCTCGCACGCTCTTCCTCGACCGTGTAGAGCAAGCCGATGTCCGTAATTCCCTCTTTTCGTAACTGCTCAGCCGCAGTTATCTGGGCCGCAATTATTCCCTTCGCGTCACACGCCCCGCGGCCATAGATCTTCTCGTTATCTTCCGTCGGCGGAATGAACGGCGGCACTGTGTCCATGTGTGTCGAAAGCCATACTCGCGGGGTGTCGTTCAGAGTTGCGATGACGTTATTTTGATTCTCGCTGACCGGCTGTAGCTCGACCGTCCACCCGAGCGTTTCCAGATGATCGCGCAAGAAATACCCTACCGCTTCCTCGTTACCGGAAACGGACGGAATGTTCATTAATGACTTCGTTAATTCAAAAAGACTCATTTCGGTTGTCAGTTAAATGAAAAACTCTGAATGCAACTTACTTATGACGCCGGCCGCGTCCTCTTCTTTCACAACAAAAGTTAGATTCACGGCCGATGCCCCGTGGGAGACGAGTTCGATATGGACGTCATCAATGGTTGAAAAGATCTTGGATGCAAGGCCGGTCGAGGCTCGAAGGCCCTCGCCAACGACGCAGATGACGGCGTAACCCGGTACGACCTCGACATCGCCAAGCCTCGACAGCTCGTCAACGATCTTTTCTAAAGAAGCGGTATTGTCGAGCGTCAACGCGATCGAGACCTCTGATGTCGAGATCACGTCGATCACCGTACGGTAGCGGTCAAATACCTGAAACACCGCACTCATGAAACCATAGCTGCCAAGCATCCGCGCCGAGGTTACCCGCAAGATCGTTATACCCTTTTTGCTTGCTATCGATTTGATCTTGTTCGGAGCCTCGCCCGATTTGGCAACGACCATCGTGCCGACCGCTCCAGGCTCAAATGTGTTGCAGACGCGAACCGGGATGCCATGATCCACCGCCGGTTTGATCGTTTTCGGATGAAGGACCTTCGCCCCAAAATAAGCAAGCTCGGCCGCCTCTTCGTAAGACAGTACAGGGATCGTGCGAGCGTTGCTGCAGATCCGCGGATCGCACGTCATCACGCCCGTGACATCGGTCCATATCTGCAATTCACGGGCGTTCAGCGACGCAGCCACGATCGCCGCCGAATAATCGGAACCGCCTCGGCCGAGAGTCGTCGTTTCACCCGCCCGGTTGCCGGCAATGAAGCCGCCCATTACGGGCACTTCACCCTCGTCGATCGCGGGTTCAAGCTCGAGCCGGACAAGATCGGCCGTCTCCTCCATTATCGGCTGGGCCGCGCCGAATTCGTCGTCTGTCACGATAAGCCGCCGCGAATCGACATGCCTTGTGTTGACGCCTTTCACCTTCAATACCTCGGCCACGAGTCGCGAGGAAAGTTGCTCGCCGTAGGAAACGATCGCGTCTTTAAGCATCGAGAGCGGGAGCGAACGCCGTGCAGCACGCATCAAAAGATCAGAAAGTTCGTCGCGGGCAAATTGTAGCTCGGCGTCAAAGAGGTTCGGCGAGCCTTCGGGAATAAAATGTCTTGCGACCTCGATGTGCCGTTCGTATTGCGGTTCGAGCGAAGATATCGCGCCGGCAAATTCTCCTTTCTTAGCGATCTCGAAAGCCGCAAGCAATGCGTCAGTTACTCTGGTCATCGCCGAGACTACAACGATCGGACGCCTTTCGGCCTGGGTCGAAACAACGTGAAGAACGCGTTCGAACGCGGCGACGTCGCCGACGGACGTGCCGCCAAACTTCATGACTGTCGGTGCCGAACTTGCGCTCACAATAACTGAGAAGTTCAACCGTTTCTTATAGCATTGTCAAGCTTAGCTGATGGATTGCGATCGCTCGCCTGCGTTTCGATCTAGGGAGTGACCCGTCCGATCGTTTGGTATCCAAAAAGTCGGACATCGGGCGAAAGATAGCCGTCTTTGATCGGTTCCTCACGAACAAGGTCCGTACTCAGATATTTCTTATTGTCATCACAAAGCACGGTGGCAACGACGGCCTCGGGGCCAAGTTTTTCGAGAGCGATCAGTGCTCCCAGAAAATTCGCTCCGGACGAGATACCGACCGCGAGCCCAAGCTCTTTTGCAAGCATTTGCGCCATCAGGATGGAATCGCCGTCCGAAACACTGATCACCTCGTCCAATTTCTTTAAATCGCAGATCGGCGGAATGAACTCGTCCGAGATGCCCTGGATACGGTGGCTGCCGACCTTGTGGCCCGTCGACAGCGTCGGCGATTCGGCCGGTTCAAGCGGATAGACCTTGATGTTGGGATCTTTCTCGCGAAAGTACGCCGCGCATCCCATAATGGTCCCGCCTGTTCCAACCCCTGCCACAAAGGCATCCGGCTCAAATCCGGCCTTAGCGAGTTGGGCCCATATCTCGGGCGCCGTCGTTTCGTAATGGGCCTCGGGGTTGGCGAGATTCGAGAATTGATGCGGCAGAAAAACCCTGCCATGTTCGTATCGGAATGCGTCAGCCATCTCGATACTACCAAGAAAGCCGCCCTCTTCATGAGACACGAGCGTTACTTCGGCCCCATAACTCTTGATCAGCGATATGCGTTCCTGGCTCATCCATTCAGGCATGAATACATGAACCGGATTTCCGAATGCATGGCCGATAGCCGCGAACGAGATGCCGGTGTTGCCGCTGGTCGCCTCGGCGATGATGTCGCCCTTACGGATTGCACCGTCGCGGTATGCACATTGAAGGATATGGTACGCCATCCGATCTTTAATGCTCCCGGACAGATTCAAGTGTTCGGCCTTTGCGAAAACGGTCCGACGCGAGCCTTTAAAATGGCAGTGAATGGCTAGAAGCGGGGTATTGCCGATCAGGTTTTCGACGTAATTCCGACTGGCTGGAAGAGCGGCAAAGTGGCTCTGGAAATCGCTGAGGCTATTCGTGTTCATAAGCGATCAAGCCGACCGGGCCGGCTACTTATCGCTTATCACGCTGAAAGGCATCTCGCTGTGCGTTAGGTCACAATTCCGGCTTCTCACCCGCAGAGCACGGCGCCGCCGTTAACGTTCATGATCTCGCCGGTGATATGGCGTGCCCATGGCGAGAGGAGAAAACATATTGAAAGGGCAACGTCGTCGGTCGTGGCGACGCGGTTAAGCGGGATCGTCTTCAAAACGCTTTGATGATATTCCTTGTCTTCAAACACAGGCCGGACCATTGCCGTTTCGATCCAGCCCGGTGCGACGCAGTTAACTCGTATCTTTGGGCAAAGTTCTGATGCGAGTGCCTTTGTAAAACTGATCTGGCCGCCTTTTGACGCCGCGTAATTCGAATAATTCGCCTCGCCGCGTTGGCCGGCGGTTGAAGAGACCAGGACGATCGCACCGGATTCGCGTTTCTTCATCGCGGGAACGCACGCCTTCGACATCGCCCACGCCGCTTTCAGGTTTGTGTTAAGGACGCGGTTCCAGGTCTCCTCGGACATTTCCTCGATCGGAGCACCTTCCCAGATCCCGGCGTTCAGCACCAGCAGATCAATGCCGCCAAATTCCTCTACCGCGCGTCTCGCGATCTCGGTCGCCGCAACTATGCTGGAAACATCGCCCTGAACCGCGATCGCTTTCACGCCTTTTTCCTGGCAAAGCCGAACGGTTTCATCAGCCTCGGCATGCTGCTGTAGATAGTTCACAACAACATTTGCCCCGCCCTCAGCGAGACGTACAGCTACCGCCCGCCCAACACCTCGCGACGCACCGGTAACGACCGCAGTTTTCCCAGCAAAAAGGTTATTTGGAAACGAGATCGTAGGTGTGTTGTCCGTCATGGTCCTCGTAGGCCTTTGCGGTCAGGAACTTTCATACCTTCACGCAACCGCGTGAAGCTTGGATGATGCTCCCTAAAAATAGTTGATGAAAATAAGATAGCCGCAAAGGCATTTAAAAATCAAAACGGCGGCATTGATAAACGCCGCCGCTCAAATGCTTTGCCGACGTCTAGTATTTATCTTTAAGCCACATTTGAACGAGCTTTGCAGCGATCAGCGCAACGGGAAACATATATATCGCCCAAGAGAAATAGGGGCTAAGGATTTCTGGCACCGGGAAGATCGATCTCACAGCCGAAACTGCGGCCGCGCATATGATAACCGTCGCCGGCACGGCCAGATTTTTAACCTTTCTGATATCTCCAGCACCCGCGTAAGTGATAAACGCGGTCATTGCGAGCATCAATAGGCCCGGAAGCGGAAGACCCAGCGTCGGATAAAAGAATATCAGCACGAGAGTAACCCAATACAGAGAAAGCGTTCCGGGGCCGAACAAAAGTAGTTCTCTTAATATCGTCGACCATTTCCCAAATTTTTCGGAAAAAGCAGGTTCATCCGAGGCCATCAGCTCATCATGAGCGCTATAATTCACCGCCAAAGAGCCGGGTTCGGGCTGCGTTTCGAAGAACGCATTCACTGCGTTTTCGATCCTATCGTCAAGTTTAATTTTGCTCATTTGGGTGGGTTGGACTGAGGCATTTCCATATCAATGATACGTTTTAAGGTCTTACCGAATCAACAAGTTTTTATGCTGTCGCTTTCGTGATATTTTTGAATGAAATCCGAGTCTTATGAACGATCAAAACCTCCTCGAAGATCAGCCCATCGCCTGGACACCGACGCCCGAGGTCATCGAACGTTCGCGGCTAACGCAGTTCATGCGGCAAGTCGGCGTTTCGACGTGGGACGAGCTATATCAATTCTCCATCCGCGACGTCGAAAAATTCACCGAAGAGGTCCTGAAATTCCTCGACATCAAATTCGACCCGCCCTACGAAAAACTCCTCGACACCTCAAACGGCGTAGAACTGCCAACGTGGCTCTCAGACGCCGGCCTCAATATCACCGAGATGTGCCTCGACCGCTGGCAGACAGACGCGATGCAACACCAGCCCGCGGTCATATGGGAAGACGAGGAGGGCAATTCTCGGGAGACCTCTTATCTCGAATTGATGGAGGACGTGGAAGATTTGGCTGAGGGTTTGATGATGCTCGGCCTAAAAAGAGGTGATGCAATCGGGATACATCTGCCGATGTCGGACGAGACGGTGGAAGTATTATTAGCCATTGGGCGAATCGGGGCCATCGCTGTTCCTGTCTTCTCAGGTTATGGAGTGGACGCGATTGCCAGCCGATTAAATGCGGTTAAGGCAAAGGCGCTTGTTACGATTGAAGGATTCAAACGCCGAGGAAAGTTCTTTGATGCGTATGCAATCGCCGAACAAGCAGTAGCGGCGTGTCCAACTGTGGAATCAATCCTTGTTGTGAATCGCAGCCTCACGGTCGATGAAAAATGGGTTCCTGATGCTAGAGCGAGTTCGAATCCCAAAGTAACTTTCGTACCTCATTTAATCGATAGAGTCATCGAAGAGCTAAGTCCTCGTATTGAAACGCCTCCGGAACCAACCGCCGCCGAAGACCCGCTCATTATTCTCTACACCTCCGGCACGACGGGCAAGCCTAAGGGCATTGCCCACACGCATGCGAGTTTTCCGATCAAGGCGGCGCAGGATATGGCGTTTGGGACGGATGTGGGGCGGGGCACGCGGATCTCTTGGTACACGGACATCGGCTGGATGATGGGGCCGTGGCTGATCTATGGGGCGTTGATAAACGGTGCGACGATCTGTATTTACGACGGTGCTCCGGATTATCCGCAGCCTGACCGGATGTGGGAATTTTGTGCGAAGCATAAGGTCGAGATCCTCGGGATATCGCCGACGCTGATCCGTGCGTTATCAAATTGCGGTGACGACCTGCCGAAAAAGCACGATCTGAGCTCTCTGCGGGCATTCGCCTCGACCGGTGAGCCATGGAATCCTGCGCCGTGGTGGTGGTTGTTTGAGAAAGTTGGGAACAGCAAACTACCGATCATCAACTACTCCGGCGGCACCGAGATCGCGGGCGGTATTCTTATGGGCAATCCGCTGCTGCCGATAAAGCCTTGTTCGTTCCCTGCTCCTTGTCTGGGAATGGACGTTGATATTCTGGATGAAGAAGGCAATCCGGTCGGACCCGGCGAGGTCGGCGAACTCGTCATCAAACAGCCCTGGATCGGGATGGCTCGCGGATTTTGGCAGGAGAAGGAACGCTATCTCGACACCTATTGGCGGCGATTCAAAGACATCTGGGTCCACGGTGATTTTGCGATGCGTGATAAGGATGGCCACTGGTTCATCCTCGGCCGCAGCGACGACACGCTGAAAGTCGCTGGCAAACGCGTCGGCCCCGCCGAGGTCGAAAGCCTGCTCGTCGCCCATCCGCTCGTCACCGAAGCCGCCGTCATCGGCGTCCCCGACGAAGTTAAAGGCACGGCGATGGTGGCGTTTGTAGTCTTGTCAGAACCGGGAGCGATATCGACCGGGCTGCAGGCAGAGCTAAAGGCCCTGGTTGCCAAAGACATGGGCAAGCCGCTTGCTCCTTCTAAGATCCATTTCGTCTCGGCATTGCCGAAAACCCGCAATGCCAAGGTGATGCGACGCGTGATACGTTCGGCTTATCTTGGCGACGATCCGGGCGATCTTTCGGCTCTCGAAAATCCACAGGCCGTCGACGAAATTCGCACATTAGGTTTTAAAGGCTGACGCTCCGAAATTCTGATAGACTGAAGAAACCGTGGCACAAGCGATCGAGATCAAAGCTCCCATTCGGGCTGCAGACCCGCAGGAATGGCTTGCCGCCGTGCTGCGCACTCGATTTAATGAGGTGATCTCGAATCGGGGTTCCGCATTGAACGAAAGCCAGGTCGAAGGCATTCACGACATGCGGGTATCCATCAGACGGCTTCGCAGCGTGATCCGCGATTTTGCCGATATTGCCGATAAATTCCCTCTTAAGACCCTCAGAAAGGACCTTGGGAAACTAGCCGACGCCCTCGGCAAGGTACGCGATCTTGATGTCGCAATTCAGGCACTCGAACGCCTCGCAGCAAAAACGCGCGACCCTGATATTTCCGCCGGCGTCCTCGACATCGTGCGGAAGTTTCGCAAGCGTCGTAGTGAGGAATTCGATGCGTTGCGGCCTCACCTTTTACCAGCGGCTGTCGAAAGACTCTCGCATCGTTTCGAAAAGGCATTAAATACTTCGCTTGGTCAACGAAGCCTTTTCGGGGCAGCGACACTCGAAGATGCCCAAGGTGAGATCTTGCAGAAACGCGTCGAAGATTTTCACAAGCTTGCCGATTCTCTCTTTGACCCGCATCAGGTCCGGCGGCATCATAAGCTGCGTATTGCTGCAAAACATCTGCGTTATGCAGCGGAACTGTTCGCTCTCGGCGAAGAGACAGATCTTCCGGCAGCCGCAAAAGAGATCGCAGCGATGCAGTCGTATCTGGGCGAAGTTCACGACTGCGATGTGTGGATCGTCGATCTGAAACGTGGGCTTACCAGCACGAAACGCAGATCACTTGTCAATTCCGGAACGACACGCCGCCATTTGGTTGATGTCGCAGTTCGTTCGGCGTCGGAGCAAAGCGTTTCGCTCCGCACTGGAGCTTTACGATCAATGGCAGGTCAACGATTTCTTGCACCGGCTCGTTGGCGATGGCCAGCCGGCGATCGAAACAACCGGCGTTCCCGAACCGAATCGCATCGAAACGTGAGCGGAGCTGACATATATACGATCGGCCATGGCCGGCACGATTTCGGGTATTTTCTCGAGCTATTGAACGGTCACGGAGTGAAATTCGTTTGCGACGTCCGGAGCGTCGCTCGTTCACGGTGGCCGCATTTCAACGGAATGGTCTTGCGAGAACTTCTGACGGAAAACGGTATCGGATATGAACATTTGCCCGAATGCGGCGGCAGAACGAAACCGAAACCTGACGATCTTGCCTGGGGGGTCGACCGGATCGTCGAGATATCGTCCGAGGTCGCGACCGTTTTAATGTGTTCGGAATCGCACCCGCTTTCGCGGCACAAGATACCAAGGGCGAATTGTCACCGTATC
This sequence comes from Chloracidobacterium sp., assembly GCA_016716305.1. Lineage (NCBI taxonomy): Bacteria > Pseudomonadati > Acidobacteriota > Blastocatellia > Chloracidobacteriales > Chloracidobacteriaceae > Chloracidobacterium > Chloracidobacterium sp. The sequence goes on along the minus strand of JADJWP010000002.1, from coordinate 3,282,926 downwards.
GGACTGCTCGCTCCTCTGATCAGAGCAAAAGGCATTGACCGGATCATTCATATACTACCCGATGGGCGATCGACCGAATTCGACGAATCTGCGGTTCCGTCGATCTGGTAGGCCCTGAGCCTCGGCACCCAGCACTTTGTTGCGTTTTTGTAGTCTTCATACGGCGGGCCAAACCGTCGCATTAGATCGTCCTCTTCGAGCGGACGGAAGATAAGCTGCCAGATAGCCGAACCCATCAGCGCATAAACTGCAACAAGCGGCGAGCCGAGAAACAATGCGACCGCGAGGCCCTGACCAATGCCTGACAGCGCCATCGGATTGCGTACGAATGAATACGGCCCCTGTACGACAAGCTCTCTGGCGTGGTCAAGAGGCAGCGGCGTCCCTCTTCCGATTCTCGACATCACGATAGCTGACCAAATGCCGGGGATACTTAGTAAAACGAACAACAGCAAAGCGATCGGCCCTTGTCCCGCAAATTCGAGGCGGACGATACCGATTTTGTCCTCGACGATAGTGATGAGATAAGGAAAGATCAGGAGTATCACCGACCAGACCAAGACGATCTGCGTGAAAGTCTTGACAAGCACGTAGTTTGACGAGCTCGGCCGCGCCTCGCGAAACATATCGCTGCGGACGCTGAGCGCTGTAGCGAATACACCCGACCAGAGCATTGCCGGGAGCATCAGCACGACCCCGAGCCATCCGGTGTCGGTCATAGTTGCCATTGCCAGCGTGTACAGGGTCGCATACGAAACCGCACCTGTGACCATCCACGCCGCCGAGGACGCGAAGCGATTCCGAACAGTTATCAACAGCCCTGAGACGATCGAAAGCGGGCCGATAAGTAACAGATCGGGCAGCCAAAACGCCCAGAGCGTCGTTAAAGAATCGGCCTCAAGCTGAAAATAGCTGCGCGATCGCGGGACCGTTATAAGCACCACCCACCAGCCCGCAACAGCGAAACCCTGTGCCAAAAAGTAAACCGCAGCATTTCGTGTGACCTTTTCCATCTTGTTGATACAATCGTGTCGAGCAGAAATGTAACAGCGCATTCGAACGATGTCCATACAGCTAGATCTGAGTCAGTTAGTCGCCGCCTGCAGATCGCTTGCGGCCGATGAGCATATGTCTTTTATCATCGACCGGTACGGCACTCCGCCGCTTTGGGACAGGCCTCCTGGTTTTGCGACGCTATTGCAAATAATTCTCGAACAGCAAGTGTCGCTGGCCTCGGCAAAGGCTTGCTTCGACAAACTGTCGCAACAGATCGGCGAAGTGACGCCCAAAGGATTCGCGGAGCTCGATGACGTCGAACTTCGATCGATAGGTTTCAGCCGGCAGAAGGCAGCTTATGCAAGGCATTTGTCGGCAGCCATAATCGAAGAACGCCTCGACCTTGGGCGACTCCGGAATTTGCCGGACGCCGAGGTCAAGGCCGAACTTATGAAACTGAAGGGCGTCGGCGAATGGACCAGCGACATTTACCTACTAATGGCACTGCTCCGCCCGGACGTTATGCCGAAAGGCGATATTGCGCTTCACGCCGCGTGGCAACGCGTTTCAGGCGAGGTCAAGCCGAGCGCGAACGAGTTCTTGCAGATCTCCAATCGCTGGCGGCCATATCGGTCCGTAGCCGCCAGACTTCTCTGGCATTTTTACTTGAGCGAGAAGCGACGCCCTAACAAAATTTGAGCTCTAGTAAGCGTTGTCCGACGTCGTGGCTGTTGGTCGTATTTCTGTCTTCGGTGTGATAATTTTTGAATACAATGAAGATCTTGGACGTCGGCTGCGGTGCAAACAAATATCCAGGTGCGATCGGGCTCGATCACAATCCGCGGACAAATCCCGATGTTATCCACGACCTTGGCGAGATTCCATATCCGTTCGCCGACAACGAGTTTGACCTGATCGTTTCGAGCCATGTTGTCGAGCACGTACCGGATGTGATGGCATTCATCAGCGAACTGCACCGGATCGCGAAGCCCGGAGGCACGATCCGCCTCTTGACGCCACACTATACCAACGCCGACTGGGCCAACGACCCGACCCATCGTAACCATATAAACAGTTATACTTTCAATACTTTCCAGCCCGGCCGGCAGGTGTTTGACTTTTACACCGATGTTCAGCTGAAGCCAGTTTCGACATACGTCTCACTTGCCGGGCTCTGGAGGTCCTTAGGTATCGAGTTCCTTGTTAATCTCGATCAACGGTCGCCATCAATGCGTTTTCTTCGAAAATTTTGGGAGCAGTATTTGAGTTTCCTGATGCGCGGAAAAGAGCTTCGTTTTGAATTCGAAGTCGTTAAATCCGAACTGCCGGATACAGCAGAATGAATTCGCAAATGTCTGGCTACTCGATCTTCTACTCGCCATACTACTATGCTGATATCGGCGAAGGGCACATTTTCCCGATCAGAAAGTTCGAACTCGTTCGCGATAGACTGTTGGCAGAAAGGACGATTTCGGCCGACGAACTCATCGAGCCGGCACCCGCAAAGATCGCAGACCTGCATCTGGTACATACAAAAGATTATATTTCACGGCTCGCTTCTGGCGAGTTGACCGTGAAGGAATTGCGAAAGCTCGGCCTGCCGTGGTCTCAGTCGTTGGTTCGCAGGTCTTTCCATGCGATTTCGGGCACTATAAACGCGGCCCGCATGGCGTTGGCCGATGGCATTTCGTCCAATCTCGCGGGCGGTACACACCACGCATATCCAGATCGTGGCGAGGGTTTCTGTGTTTTGAATGACGTTGCGATTGCGATCAGGGTGTTGCAGCAGGAAAAACTCGCCGAGAGATTTTTGATCATCGACTGTGACGTTCATCAAGGCGACGGGACCGCGTTCATTTTCAGGGAGTCGCCCGAGGTTTTCACTTTTTCGATGCACGGAGCAAAAAACTATCCACTTTTCAAGCAGGCCTCATCGCTTGACATTGAGTTGCCCGACGGCACCGGCGATCAGGAGTACCTGGAGACGTTGGAGCACGCCCTTGACCGTATCAGACTTCATCAGGCCGACATCATTTTCTACCTTGCCGGAGCGGATCCTTACGAAAATGATAAACTCGGCCGATTGTCGGTCTCGATCGACGGACTCAAACGAAGGGATCAAATGGTAATGGATTTCTCACGATCCCAGAGAGTTCCAATTGTGACGACCATGAGCGGCGGATATGCGACCAGCATTACGGATACGGTCGAGATACACTGCAACACGATACGCGCCGCAAAATCGGCCTTTTTTGACATTTCGACCGCAAGTATGTCAGGTTGACACTTCATGCCGCCTGCCTCGAATGAACGAAATATCCGAATCGCACTGACCGGCTTTATGGGTGTCGGCAAATCGAGCGTCGCCCGCCATCTGGCACAGCTTCTTCGCTACCGTCGGCTGGATCTGGACAGTTTGATCGAAAATACCGATGGAAGGCGGATCGCAGACATAATCGACAACGATGGCGAAGCGAACTACCGTACGATCGAGACGGCATGCCTGCGAACCGCCTTGGCCGATCCGGATTGCCGGATCCTTTCGCTTGGAGGCGGAACGTGGACGATCGAGACCAATCGCCTGTTGATCAAAGAGAGCGGCCTGACGAGCGTGTGGCTCGAATCTACCTTCGATCATTGCTGGCAGAATATTCGCAAGTCCCGAAAAGAAAGGCCGCTTGCCCGTAACCGCGAGACGGCCCAAAAGCTGTTCGAACAGCGACAAAAACTTTACTGTCTTGCAGATTGGCATTTTATTGTCCGGCCCGAATTCACGTCATTTGATATTGCAAAGCAGATCCGTGAGCAGGTTTTTTCCTGAACGATGATGTTCGTATTGAAAAATAGCTCAGGATGCACCAATATGGTGGTAAGACTTTACACCGGCATTTACGCGTAGTTTGCGGAAATCAGTTTATGAAACGATCGCGTGTATTGTTTGGACACTGCGGGCATAACTAATTATCGGATCTGAGAACGAACTTTCAGGAGGAAAAATGAAGATCAAATTCTTAACATTACTAGCTGTTGCAGCGGTTGCCTTTATGGCCGCATGCGGCAAAAGCGATGCTGACCTTGCGAAAGCGGTCAATGACAAACTTGCGGCCGATAAGGTCACCGGAATTACGGCTGCCGTAAATAGCGGCGTCGCCACACTTACTGGTGAAGTAACGGATATCACCGTGAAGAACAAGGCTGAGGCGTCAGCAAAAGCCGTCGAGGGCATCAAATCCGTAACGAACAATGTAACGGTCAAGGCTCCGCCGCCCCCGCCGCCGTCGCCGGATAAGATGATCGAGGGAACTGTGAACGAAGCGATCAAGAAACTCGGGATTACCGGCGTTACGGTGACAGTAGCAGACGGTGTCGTAACGCTTAGCGGAGAGGTCACCGGGCGCGAAAACCTTGCGAAGGTAATGCAGGCGGCGAACGAAGCCAAACCCAAGAAAGTTGAGAACAAGTTGACCGTCAAGTAGGCGGATAAGGGAGGAAAAATGTCACTTCAAGAGAAATATCAAACACTTCTTGATCTTGCCAATCAAAATGGTACGGCTTACGAGCTTAACGAAAGCGACGATGTGCTTTACGTTACCGGCACGGCCCCTGACGATGCGGCAAAGAACGCTTTGTGGGACGAATACGAGCGTCTCGATCCGGAATTCCGGTCAGGCGATCTTGTTCTTAACATCACAACCGCAGCAGCTGCCGCCGGCGGTGGAATGCCGACATATACGGTTGTTTCGGGAGATAATTTGACCAAGATCGCGAACAAATACGGTATTCAATGGAAGGCGATCTGGGACCATAATCGCGATATACTCAACCATCCGGATAAGATCTATCCCGGACAGGAACTGAAGATACCGCAATAAACGTCTTGTTGTTCGATAAACGGGCCCGTTCGGAGATATCCGGCGGGCCTTATCTTTTTTCGATATCGTGTTTGAGTTTTGTAAGCAATTCGACCGAAGGCGAAGCGTATTGACTGATCCAGCGGTCGTAAATGTCGCGGATCGGCGTAACATCGAGAAAATTCCATCGAAACCTCCCCTTTTTTTGTACAAAGATCAGTCCGGCCGTTTCGAGCACTTTGAGGTGCTGCATAACGGTGCATCGATCTAACGCGTTGAAATGATCGCATAGATCCGAAGTTGTTCGTGGTCTGTCCTTGAGAAGGTCCAGGAGTTGGCGGCGTCGAGCGTCAGCGAGAGCTTTGAAAACCAGATCGTGAGATCTCTTCCTTGACATGTTATAAATCTATAACATATGCTTCCTGCTCGAATCAAAATTCAGAGGTTAGAATATGGAGCTCAAATTTCAAGTTCAGACCAGGATCCAAAAGCCGGTCGCCGAGGTTTTCAACGCCGTATATGACCCAGTAAAGCTAAGCGGTTACTTTACAAATGGCGGTGCAAGCGCCCCGCTCGATGAGGGGACTACAGTAGAATGGGCATTCGCGGACAATCCCGGTGACCAAAAGCTGGTGTTTCCGGTGAGGGTCACAAGGGTCATCCCCGGCGAGCTTATCGTTCTGGGTTGGGAGGGCGCGAAGGACCTTCAAACCGTCGTCGAAATCGAGTTTGAGCCGATCGGTAACGACACCATCGTTCGCATTCGCGAGACAGGCTGGCGAGAAAATCAAGATGATCTTAACAGTTCATACTTGAATTGCTTCGGATGGGGGCAAATGCTCTGTTGCCTGAAGGCGTACACGGAATATGGAATCGATCTGAGGAAAGGAGCATACGAAGGCCTATATAAAGCCGCTGACCATCACGGAACCGGAAACGGATGAACGCGACACATTAAACGGAATTTGCTACATTGCTTCTAATGGCACTGGAAACAGATTTTGTCGTCATTGGGAGCGGCGTAGCAGGTCTCAGGGCAGCTATCGCGCTTTCTGCGGCGGGTGCAAGGGTCACTGTGCTGACCAAGGACAAAGCGAGCGAGTCTAATACCGAATACGCTCAAGGCGGTGTTGCGGTTGTCCTCTCCGATGACGACAACGCCGAATTGCATGAGGATGACACCCTTATTGCAGGCGCTGGCCTCTGTGACGAACCGGCCGTTGAGATACTTGTCACCGAAGGCTCCCGATATATCAAAGAGTTGATCGATTGGGGCACCGAGTTCGATAAAGAGGCTGGGCGACTCGTTTTTACCCAAGAGGCAGCTCACTCCCGCAGACGGATCTTACATGCTCACGGCGATTCGACCGGTAAGGAGATCGTCCGTTCGCTGATCGCCAGGGCCGCGGCCGAAAGATCGATCAATTTGCTTCCGTTCGCAAATACCGAGCAGTTGCTTCTTTCGAACGACCGCTGTATCGGAGTCGGGTTTCTTGATCCGATACTTCGCGCTTCTCGTGAGATCTTTGCAAGGGCTGTGATCCTATGCACAGGCGGTGCAGGCCAGCTCTACCTTCACACGACAAATCCCTCGGTTGCGACCGGCGACGGTATGGCAATGGCGTACTTTGCCGGCGCAGAAATCGCAGACATGGAGTTCATCCAATTTCACCCGACGGCGCTGAACATCGAAGGGGCACCGCGCTTCCTTCTTTCCGAAGCAATGCGTGGCGAGGGTGGAACACTCAGAAACATCGATGGCGAGAGGTTCATGGGGCGTTACGACGAGAGGCTCGAATTGGCACCTCGTGACATTGTATCGCGGTCAATAGTCGCGGAAATGCGTCGCACGGGCTCTCGACACGTGTATCTTGACATGACCGCGCTCGACGCGGGATTTCTTCGTCATCGATTTCCAAAGATCTACGACACATGCAAATATTACGGCCTTGACATCGCAAAAGATCAGTTGCCGGTCTCACCCGCATCGCATTACTGTATGGGCGGCGTGCGAACCGACCTCTGGGGCCGAACGACGGTTCCGGGACTTTACGCTGCAGGCGAAGTAACATGCACAGGAGTACACGGCGCAAATCGTTTGGCATCCAACTCGCTATTGGAGGGTTTGGTTTTTGGGGCGCGCGTGCCGGCGAGGCAGCCGCGAGAGATACTTCGCCATTGCAGACTCATAAGGGCCAGCCCGACAACGACTCGAAAATCTTTGATGGCCGTTCAAGACCTGCTCTTACGACCGCGGTCCGAAAACGTGTCAAACGCGTAATGTGGGAACGCGTCGGAATCCTTCGTGACAGCGCGTCGCTAAAGCGAGCGATCCTCGAATTCGAGCAGATCTCTCGTGCCGATCTGACCACGGCCTCTAGAAATTTCGTCACACTTGCGAGACTTGTCGCAACTGCAGCACTCTGGCGTGAAGAATCCCGCGGCGGCCACTTTCGGACCGACTTTCCTGATCAGGTCGATCGATTTCGTGTACATTCTGTTCAACAGATCGATTCGGCAATAAGGCCCGAAACAACGATCGCCTTTGACCCTGCGGCTATGAAAATTGGCGTATAACCTTTATCATCGATACAAATCCCAAAAAATTAAATCGGAAAATCTATGGAATATAGCGCGACGACCCTCAACCTTGCGAGCCTCATCGAACATCACTCAAAACTTGCCCCTGAGAAAGAAGCGATCGTTTGGAATGACGTCCGTATGTCATACGGGCAGTTGAACGCAATGTCGAACAAAGTCGCCAATGCGCTTGTAGAGATGGGTGTTGGCCATGGCGATAAGGTTGCACTCAGCTGTCCGAATATCCCGTATTTTCCCATCGTCTACTACGGCATCATGAAGGTTGGGGCAGCCGTAGTTCCGTTGAGCGTGCTTTTTAAGCCGCGTGAGATCGCCTATCATCTTTCCGATTCCGACGCGAAAGCGGTTTTTGTCTTTGAGGGCACCGACGAACTTCCACTGGCGGCGGCGGTCAAAGCCGGGTTTGACGAAGTCGAATCGTGCAAACAAATGATCGTGATGACCAAGGATCCTGCAGGACCTAGTCCGTATGCTGAACATCGGACACTTGGTCACCTTATCTTTCCGCAAAAGGACACGTTCGTGACCTACCCGACCGCCCCGGGCGATACATGCGCGATCCTTTACACCTCAGGCACGACCGGACAACCAAAAGGCGCCGAATTGACTCATCTAAACCTGTGGTCAAATGTGGTGACTACCTACAGCATCCATCTGCCGATGCTGGATTTTACGTCGGGCGAGCAGATGACGTGTTTAATTACGTTGCCGCTTTTTCATACGACGGGTCAGACTGTGCAGATGAACACGAACCTCTACGCTGGTAATCGGGTCGTCCTTCTGCCGCGATTCGATGCCCAAACCACGCTCGAAACCATGGTGAAAGAGCGCGTGAATTTCTGGGTCGGCGTTCCGACAATGTACTGGGCACTTCTTAAGTTCGCCGAGGAAACCGGCTTTGACATTAGCCATATCAAGGACACGATGAAAGTGTGTACTTCGGGCGGAGCACCCATGCCGGTCGAAGTGATGAAGGCTTTCGAAGAAAGGTTTGGTGTCAGGGTCCTCGAAGGCTACGGCCTGTCCGAGACCTCACCGCTTGCCTGTTTTAATCATTTTGAAAAGCCGTCGCGACCTGGCACCGTGGGCCAATCCATCTTCGGTGTTCAAGTGAGATGTGTGGACGAAAGCGATAACGAAGTTCCTCGTGGAACCCGCGGCGAGATAGTGATACGCGGAACAAACGTGATGAAAGGTTATTACAAACGCCCTGAAGCGACGGCTGAGGCGTTCAAGAACGGCTGGTTTCACAGCGGTGATATCGGGATCATGGACGATGACGGATACATCGCGATCGTCGACCGCAAAAAGGATATGATCCTTCGCGGTGGATACAATATTTACCCGCGGGAACTTGAAGAGGTCATCATGACCCATCCGGCGGTTTCGCTATGTGCGGTCATCGGCGTTCCCGATGACCGGCTTGGCGAAGAGGTTAAGGCTTATCTTGTACTAAAGGACGGTGCTCAGCTTTCCGATGCGGCGTTCATCGATTGGTGCAAGGAACAGTTTGCTGCAAACAAGTACCCGCGTTACGTCGAGTTTCGTGACAGCTTGCCGATCGGAGCAACCGGCAAGATCTTCAAACGAGCACTCCGCGAGGAGGTTGCGGCAAAATAGATGCTCCGGTTCAAGGTCTTGCTTGTTTCGATCTTTGCAGTGATCGGCCTATCGGGCTGTTTTGGTTCCGCTTCGGGCGAATATGTCCTTGCGGAAAGCAAGGCTTACGAGGCAACGCTGTTTCGTCAAAATTGTGCCATCTGCCATGGAACCGAAGGCAACGGCAAGACCCTCGACGACGGGACGGTCGTTCCAAGCCTCAGAAACGGCGAGTTTAAGGCGAAGACGGAGAATGAGATTTATAGGCAGATAGCCGACGGCGGTAACGGAATGCTTCCTTTTCGGCAACAGTTGACCGAGCGCGAACTTCGGCTGATGGTCGACCTTGTCAAACGAGACCTGCGGAGGCAGTAGAAAGATATGAAGGCATTGATAACGGGCGCTAGCGGTTTAATAGGGAAGGCCTTGCAGCCCGTATTGAAAGGATCGGGATGGGAGCTTTTGCTTGCTTCGCGCAGTGAACCGAAAGACACCGATCACATTCGTTGGAATATCGACGAGGGGTTTGCGGATATCGATCTCTCTCGGCTCGAGGGACTCGACGCGGTCATTCATCTGGCCGGTGAAAACGTCGCGGGCCTGAGATGGAGCGACGAAAAGAAAAAGGCGATCCGTGACAGCCGCGTGTTCGGTACGCGGACCATCATCGAAGCCTTTGCAAAGATCGAAAAGAAGCCAACGGTTTTCATATCGGGCTCCGCGATCGGATTTTATGGCGACCGCGACGATGACGAAATGACCGAGACGAGCTCGGCGGGCGATACATTTCTGGCCGAAGTCTGTAAAGAATGGGAAGCCGAATCGAGACGGGCAGAGGACATGGGGATCAGGACAGTTCTATTGCGGACCGGTATAGTTCTCTCGAAGGATGGCGGAGCCCTGGCGACAATGTTGACGCCGTTCAAACTTGGCGTTGGCGGTGTCGTCGGCAGCGGAAAACAATGGATGAGTTGGGTGTCGCTGGACGACGTTATCGGCATCATCGAGTATACGCTCGAGAACGAAAAGCTTCGCGGTGCGGTGAACGTCGTTTCACCGCATCCTGTAACCAATGAAGAGTTCACCAAAACGCTCGGCAGCGTCCTTTACCGCCCGACATTTCTGCCATTGCCAGAATTCGCAGTGAATATGGTATTTGGAGAAATGGGCGATGCATTGCTGCTCGATTCGACGAGAGTGATCCCTAAGCGGCTGATCGACGCGGGATACAAGTTCAAACACACCGCACTGAAAATTGCACTCGAACAAGCACTCAAATAGTCCATGATCGAGATCCGCAGAACCGATGCGAGCGACGAAGATTTCTTCAAGTTGGTCGAGCTTCTTGATACCGAATTGGCTGAACGCGACGGAACCGAACATGCCTACTATGCCCAATTCAATAAGATCGAGAATATCCGCCATGTTGTGATCGCTTGCGTTGGGGGCAGATCCGTATCTTGCGGAGCGATAAAGCACTTTGGGTTGAAAACAATGGAAATAAAGCGGATGTTCACTATTCCGGACCATCGCGGAAAAGGCATTGCCGCAATGGTATTGGACGAGCTCGAAAAGTGGGCGCTCGAATTATCCTGCACCAGATGTGTGCTTGAAACAGGCAAAAAACAGCCGGAGGCGATCAGGCTCTACACAAAATGCGGTTACTCTTTGATTCCGAACTACGGGCAGTATGCCGAGATGGAAAACAGCGTGTGCTTTGCGAAAGAAATTGTTATTTGACCTGCAGCAGTATTGGTCGGCTTGGCGCACAATCGGAATCGAATGGGGCAATTTGAAGATTCAGAAGGTATTCTCCATCTGCGATCTCATCCGGAACGTAGATCAATTCTGTTATTGACGAATCTACCCTCGTCAATGCGTTGCGCTCAAAGCTCCCTTCTTCTAAGTTCCAAAAGATTCGGTGGTTAACCAATTTACCGTCATCGTATAGCCGGTCGATCGACGGCAGATCTGTAAGTAGGTGTCGGAACCGGCTTTCAACGATGAACCGGACCGCTTCAGCCGTGAAGTACGGAGGTATCCTGACAGCGTTTTGATCCGCGATGCCATATTTGCGGGTCAGTTTGTCGTCATCATTGGGCAAAGTGCGGACGATCAACGCATACTTTTCCTGAAAACCTCTGCCATCGCCTGAAACTGCGGTTTGCTCTGCTAACGCGATCCGCAGGTCGTCTTCAGTGATCAGCGGTTCGTTGTCTACAAACTTGGGTTCTACCGATATAAGGACCGCACCGGTAAATGAATCCTTCAGGCAATCCCGGATCGAAATTCGTTCATGGGTTACATGGCCAACACACTCGGTATGGGTCCCGTTGCAATGTGGAATAAAAGTATATTGCTCAAAATTCACGCTCCCGCCGAGCCGCGTATCGCCGATCAGATCTCCCGCCCGAACGGGCTCCGAACGCGCCTCGTGCACACCATATGCGTTCGGCTGCGGGCCGCCAAACCTCATAGGAATTGAGAGATCAGCGACAAATTTCACGCCCTCAAGGTTCATCCGGCCTCTTTCAACTGTGCTGCAATGCTTCCGAGATCTAGTTCGAGGGCATCTTGAGTTTTCGAACAAATCTCCATAAGCAATCGATCTTGCGCGTTACCTTTCGATAGCGCGACCGAATACGGTATGTCTTCGCGAAAGGTGACCATCGAATATTTGGAAAAATAATCTGTGTAGTTTTGCTCGAGCAGGGTTTCCAATTCGCGCTTGCGTTGAAAGACGGGATCGGCCGTCGCATCACGCATCTCGTAGAAATTCCCTACGGCGAGATCAGCTATCGCATCGGTGTTTATCTTTCTTAATGCTCCATATTCCTTATATATGGATTCCCAAGCGGCACCGTGTTTCTCGATAAGCGAATCAAGCACACGGACATCTTCGAAAGCGCAATTCATTCCCTGCCCATAGAAAGGAACGATGGCATGAGCGGCATCGCCGAGCAAAAGCGATCTCCCGCCGACGTTCCAAGGCCAGCATTTGATCGTGCCAAGGCTACCGGTCGGGTTTGCAAAGAAATCTTCGACAAGCGACGGCATCAGCCGAACCGCATCGGGAAACTCACGCTGAAAGAAGTTAAGAAGCGCGGCATCGTCAACGAGTTGGTCAAACCCAGCTTCGCCGTTTCCGTTATGTGACAGAAAAAGAGTGCAAGTAAAGCTGCCGTCAAAATTCGGCAGTGCGATCATCATGAACTTATGCCGCGGCCAGATATGCAGTGCATTCGGCTCGAGCAGGAAATTCCCGCTCCGCGGGCTCGCACCTTCCAACACTTCCGGCAGTTCGGAAGCAGGCGGTATCACTAGTTCTTTATATCCGTGTTCCAGAAATTCAGATGAAAACTCGAATTCCGCGATCTGTCTCTGCATCGCCTGTCGAACCTGAGAGCCGGCTCCGTCGGTCGCGATCACCGTATCGGATCTAAGAGTGCGCCCGCCTTCGAACGTCACCTCACCGTATTTGCAGTCGAAATCTGTACATCGCTCGCCAAAGATAAACTGCACTCCCGGATACTTCTCTGCTTCATTCATCAAAGCGATGTTGAGTCCGGCCCTGGAAACCGAATTTATGTACTCACCTTTGCGACCACTGTAGGGAAGGAGTTTCGTCGAGCCGTCGACAGAGTGGATCATCCGGCCACGCATCGGCATCGCCTCGGCAAGCATGAATTCATCCATTCCGACCTGACGAAGGGCGGCGATACCTCGATCAGACAACGCAAGGTTGATCGAGCGTCCTGCCGCCACCTGCTCCTTCCGCATGTCTCCGCGTGCTTCGAATACATCGACCTGGATGCCGCGTTTCGCAAGAAAGATCGCCAGCAGTGATCCTGCCAACCCCGCACCGATGATGATCACCCTCTGATTGCTCATTTTTTTGAAAATCGCTGTACGGCAATTCGGATGAAAGCCGTTTGGGAATTATACCAAATAAAAGAGGTTCGAATCCCGACGGATCTAGGATTGGGTCTTTTCGATGCGTACACTAGTGACCTTGAATTCAGGTGCGTGAGTGAAGCGGTCGCGTACAGGTGATGTGATCCGGTTCAGAAATATCCTCGCGTCGTGAAACGTCGCAAAAAGCTGTCCGTTCTTGACCGCCGTCGTGATTTCGGCCGGAAGCTCTGCCTGACCGTATGCGCTCACTAGCCGCACCGGGTCTCCGTCTTCGATCCCATATAATTCGGCATCGTCTGGGGATATCATCAGCAGGTCGGTTGGCCGCAACTCGACATTTGGCGTTCGCATCGTCATTGTTCCCGCATTGAATTGATGCAGCGTCCGCCCGGTCGTCAAAAGGAACGGGAACTGATCGTTAACGGCCTCCTTTGTCGGACGGTACTTGATCCGACGCAAGGACGCGGTCTTTCCGATCGAGAACTCGTCGGCATGAAGGATTTCGGTCCCCGGATGTCCAATGTCAGGACATGGCCATTGAATTCCGGATCGATCGATCCGGTCGTAGGAAATGCCGCTGCCGCCCGGCCAGACGTTACGTATCTCATCCCAAACATCCTTCGAAGTGCCAAAGGAAAAGTGCTCGCTGTAACCCATGGCACCGGCAAGTCCGCAAATTATCTCCAGATCTGAACGTGAGTCGCCCCGCGGTTCGATAGCTTTCCTGATCCGCTGTATCCTCCTTTCGGCGTTCATGAATGTGCCGTCCTTTTCGAAGGAAGATGCGGCCGGTAAAAAGACGTTAGCGAAACTCTTTGCCGTTTCGTTCAGGAAAAGGTCCTGCACGATCATGAAGTCGAGATTCCCGAGGCTTCGTTCCGTCTCGTGCGAGTTAGCATTTGAGAGAAAAACGTCGTATCCGATCGTCCAGAGTGCTTTGAGTTTCCCATCGCGTGCGGCGTCCATCATCTGCAATTGGTCGAGACCAGCGGTCATCGGAAGCTTTACGTTCCAAACAGACTCAAAGGCGGCGCGACCCGCTTCGACCGCGATCGAGCCGGTTAGTATTCCTGGGTCACAGCCCATGTGTGCCGAACCCTGTACGTTGTTTTGTCCTCGGAGAGGATTGACGCCGGAGCCCGGCTTGCCGATGTTGCCGGTGAGCAATGCCAGGTTCACGACCGCCATGACACCCTCAGTTCCCTGAAGATGTTCGGTCATACCAAGGCCATGCATAGACATCGCCGGTTTGGCGGTTGCATACAGCCGCGCAGCCTGACGAATGAGTTCGGGTTCGATGCCGCAGCGTTCGGCCACCGCATCTGCCGAGTAGTCAGCGACGAAATCACGATACTCCTCGAATTCGGTTACTCGCTCTTTCACAAATGCTTGGTCATACATTTCTTCGTCAATGATCGTATGTGCCAACGCATTGAAAAGGAGGATATTGGTACCAGGTCGAACCTGCAGGTGAACATCGGCAAATTTGGTCAGCTCCGTCTTGCGCGGATCGATCACAATAAGGTTCGCTCCCTTTAGCACCGCTTGCTTTATCCTAGCTCCGGGTATCGGATGATTCTCAGTCGGGTTCGCACCACAAAGAAGTATTGTCGAGGCTCGTTCGATGTCGTCGAACGAATTCGTGGCAGCACCTGTACCAAGCATCATTTTCATGGCTGCTGCAGACGGCGTATGGCAAACTCGGGCACAACAATCGACGTTGTTTGTTCCAAATACGACGCGAGCAAATTTCTGTGCAAGGTAGTTTTCTTCGTTGGTCGCTCGCGCAGAACCAAGTACAGCGACGCTATCAGGTCCGTTCTCTTCGATGATCCGAATAAGGCGCTTTGCAGAGTACTCTAAGGCCTCTTCCCAGGTTGCATTGTGCCAATCACCGTTTTCTCGGATCATCGGTTGCGTGACTCGGTCGGCTGCGTCGACGAAGTCGAATGCATATCGGCCTTTCACACACAGATGCCCGCGATTTACAGGTGCTTCGCCTGCCGGCCTGATCTGGACCATGCGGTCGTCTCTTGTTCCGGCGTACATCTCGCATCCGGTACCGCAATAAGGGCAGGTTGTCTTCGTCCAGACTGTCGGCTGTCCGCGTTCGATGAGAGACCGATCTTCCAAAGCTCCGGTGGGGCAAACGTCAACACACGCACCGCACGAAACGCAGCTGCTATCGCCAAACGCACCGAATGAATCGGGCACTATCTGAGAATCCTCGCCGCGTCCGACGACCTGCCAAACGTACTGTCCTTGCACCTCATCGCAGATCCGAACACACGAATAGCAATCGATGCATCGCGACATATCGACTTGAATATAAGTGTGCGAGTTGTCTTTACGATATCCATTCGTCTGAGCCGAAAAATCTTCGGAGGTCAGACCGTATTGACGAGCAAGTTTGTGAAAGGGTTTTTCGGGAAATCGCTCGAATGCCTCGGCCGGATAGTCCTTGGCGAGCATTTTCAGGTTCCAGCGTCGAGCTTCTTCGACCTTTGGATCATGGGTTTCGACGGCCATGCCGTCCGTGAGCATTGTTTTACACGATATCGTTTGGTGTTCCGAGCCATTGACCTTCACCAGACAGAGCCGACACGCACCAGCCGGCTTCAGACGCGCGTCATTGCAAAGCGTTGGAACAACAAACCCTGCTTTCCGCGCTGCATCAAGGACCGAAATACCGCTTTCGAATTCAAACAAACTTCCGTTGATCGACGCCCTGACCATGTGACCTCCCGGATAGAACGATATTCAAAAACTTTCGGGACCGGGCCTATTTGCAGGTTAAGCCAAAACGATATGACGACAGTCTAGCGCAATGCTGACCGCAAAATCTCGTAAAACCGGTAAACCTCGGAAAAAGAGTTATAAAGCGGCACTGGGGCAACCCTTATCACATCAGGCTCACGCCAATCGGCAATGACCCCGTTTTCGGTCAACGCTTCAAACAATTTCCTCCCAGTATCAGTTACGCGAATCGAGATCTGACATCCGCGTCCACTGACATCCGGCGGTGTTATCATCGAAATACGCTCGTCTTCGATCGTTCGAAGCAAAAAAGCAAGGTAACCCGTCAACCGAGTTGACTTTTGCCGGAGTCGCGGCATACCGGCTTCGTCAAAGATCTCAAGCGAGGCCCGGAGTGCTGCAAGTTGCAATATCGGTGGGTTAGAAAGCTGCCATCCCTCGGCACCCGCAAGCGGCTTGAACTCCGGTCCCATCAAAAACCGTGTATCCTTGTCGTGTCCCCACCAGCCGGCAAAACGAGGAAGATCAAAAGAACTGGCATGCTTTTCGTGAACAAATACACCTGCGATTCCGCCCGGTCCGGCGTTCAAATACTTGTAAGAACACCAGGCGGCGAAGTCGACCTCCCAATCGTGAAGACGCAGTTCGAGATTTCCTGCAGCATGAGCGAGGTCGAAACCGACAACACATCCCTTTCGGTGACCTGCGTCGGTGATGGTCGGGATGTCGAACGCCTGACCCGTATAATAATTGACTCCGCCAAGCAGTATTAATGCGATCTTGTCGCCGTCGCGTTCGATGGTCTCAACTATGTCTTCGGTCAGCAGCGTCGTTTCGCCACTGCGGGGAGCAAGTTCGATCAGTGCCGCACTACCTAACCCATGAAAATTCAGCTGCGATATTACGGCGTATCGGTCTGACGGGAACGCTCCCTTTTCGATCACGATCTTAAAGCGCTCGCTGGTCGGCCGGTAGAAAGAGACCATCAGGAGGTGAAGATTAACCGTAAGCGAGTTCATTACGACGGTCTCGATCGGCATCGCCCCGACGACCCGAGACATCTGATCCGTAACAAATTCGTGATAGGGAAGCCAGGGATGACGAGCGTGCAGGTGCCCATCTACGCCAAGGCGTGCCCAATCATCGAGTTCTTGATCAATGTATACGCGTGCGGTTTTTGGTTGGAGACCGAGCGAATTCCCCGTGAAGTAAATTGAGTCCGTGCCGTCTGACGCCTTTGGGATGTGGAAACGGTCTCTGAAAAGGCCTAGATCATCATGACGATCTGCATCTGCTGCAAACTCGATATCATTTTCGAACAATTCACCGTTGGCCACCATAGGTTTTCGTGAACACTTTACCTTATGAGGAACAAAAGTCGAACCCGGGTCGTAATCCGAACTGCGACGCGGCAGTCGATCCATTTATTACTTGATACGAAATGCTCCGCGAATTCGCGTTTACCGATGAAAGCGATTTCGCTTTCTTCAAATTACAAGACAATACGGAGGCTATAATGAAACGATTCATACAGATAACATCTCTTTTCGCATTCGCTTTGATATTCACTTCTATCTCAGCGAGCGCGCAGTCGGTGACAAAACTAGACGCCGATA
Organism: Chloracidobacterium sp.; assembly: GCA_016716305.1. Lineage (NCBI taxonomy): Bacteria > Pseudomonadati > Acidobacteriota > Blastocatellia > Chloracidobacteriales > Chloracidobacteriaceae > Chloracidobacterium > Chloracidobacterium sp. The sequence continues at coordinate 3,265,591 of JADJWP010000002.1, read as the reverse complement.
TCGCTTTTGACTTCAGCGTCGGCGACAGGACCATTGAAGCCGGAAGATACGAGATCCGGGTCACGAAAAATTCCGCCGGCGGTGCCGCCGTTAGCATAGTTAACGAAAATGGACGGATAGTCCATTCGGTAATGGCAATGATCAACGGATCAACAGCTAAAGGTAAGGCCGAGCTCGTATTTGACCGAAGCGGTGAAAAACGCGTTCTTAGCGGAATTGCGATGAGCGATTCAGGAGTCACGCTTCCGACAAACGGCAAGGGTAAATGGTACGTCGAGGTGAACGCAAGCGAGTAATTACGTTTGCAGGACATCGATTCAAACCAGGGGCTGCGTTTAAGCGCATGCCCTTTTTTCGTGTTTGAGTAGTCAAAGGCCAAAACGCGAGCCATCGATCCCGAGCCATTTAAGAGCAGTACCGTTTAATAGTTGCTCCTCTGTTTCTTTATCGAATCCCATTGATTCGATCATCGAACCTGGTTTTGACTCGCCAAGCGGGAACGGATAATCGGACCCGAGTGCGACACGGCCCGGCCCTGCAATGTTCAAAAGGTGGCGAAGCATCGCCTCGTCGTGAACCAGAGAATCAAAGAAGACCCGGTCGACATATTTCGCCGGGTCATTCGGATTATCTACCGCCACGAGATCCGGTCTAACATCGAATCCATGCCTGATCCGCCCCAAGGTCGCAGGAAACGAGCCGCCGCCGTGAGCAAAGCAGATCTTCAAACCAGGTAATTTTTCGAGTGTGCCTGAGAAAATAAGCGAACATATCGCCCTCGACGTCTCGGCAGGCATGCCGACGAGCCAAGGCAGCCAGTATTTTTGCATGTCTGCCTCACCCATCATTTCCCATGGATGAACGAAAACGGCCATCTCCATTTCGTTACAAGCGGCAAAGAGTTCAAAAAACGACGGATCACCTAAATTGCGCTGGTTCACATTCGTGCCGATCTGCACACCAAGCAGGCCGATCTGCTTACAGCGCTCGAGTTCCTTGATCGACAATGCCGTGTCTTGCATTGGCAGCGTTCCGAGTCCAACGAACCGCAACGGAAATTCGCTAACGATCTCGGCCAAGTGGTCGTTAAGAAACCGCGAAACCATCAGGCCGTCCTCGGCCTTTGCCCAATAGCTGAACATGACCGGAACTGTTGAAAGTACCTGAACGTCAACGTCGGTCTGATCCATTTCGCCGATCCGCACGGCAGGATCCCAGCAATTCGCCTCGATATCGCGAAATCTCTTGCCGTCGTCTCTCACCATCGTCGCACAGCACGGCTTGTAGTGGTCGAGCGTGATGAACCCGCCGTATCCAAAGGCACCCCTCCAATCTGGGATGTCCGCAGGAATTATATGCGTGTGGATGTCGATCTTGAACATCTTGGAATTCTTTGGGTTGTCGGCACCCGAACCTCGGCTTTGGCTGAGTTGCAGGTTTCATTCTCACATATGTCCGACAAAATTAGAACCGAATGACCGGCGGCCGCTAATTACTGCGATGTCGGGAATTAAAAAAAATTTACTTCACGTTTTTAGCCAACTATTTCGTATATCGGAAACATCTGTTATCTTTGGTTGTCTGCTTTTTAGATCTTTTTGAGGTATTTACCATGCAAACCAGAGTATTTTCCTTTTTCGCCGCCATTCTCTTACTCTCCAATCTCGTACTAGTCTCAACCGCTAACCCCACCGTCCGAAGTGTGAAGCGGGCAAAGACCAACCAATTGGTTTCGATGCTTCCGGCGTCAGACGGCATCGTCACGCTCGATGTGAAGCGCTTTTTTGGCGAGGCTTTACCGATAGTACTCGCCGCAAAGCCAACGATGCTTAATGAGATACTCGCGAAGGTCGCCGCCATGCAGGAACGGACGGGGATAGACGTCAGACAGTTCGAGTTCATTGTAGCCGGCATCGCAGCGAATAAGGTCGGTGATAAGCATGATGTCGATCCTGTAATGATCGCCCGCGGGGGGGTCAATTCGGCCACGATCATTGCCGCAGCTAAGACTGCAGCTGACAACAAATTCAAAGAGGAATCTGTCAGCGGTAAGACGATGTACACTTTCGCAGCAAAGGAGATCGCAGCAAAGATCGCCGATAATGCCGGCAACGCAAAGAACGAAAAGGCAACAGACAAATTTTACGGAAAATTGTCGTCCGATCTCGCGATTGCTGCGATCGATGCTAACACCATAGTCTTCGGAGGTGCCACGCGCGTTCGCCAGACCCTTGAGGGTCGTTCAAAGCCTTCAGCCGAGATCACTACTTTACTGAACCGCAAGGAGTTCTCAGTCGTGAACTTTGCCGCGAAGATCCCCAGCGGGATGAGCGTCTTTTTGCCCCTCGAAAATGATGAGCTCGGAAAGAGTGTCGATTCTATTCAATACGCTTTTGGTAACATGGACATAGTCGCAGAGCAAGCTCTTTTCAGCATGACAGCGAAGACCGCCCAAAGCAGTCAGGCACAGGAGCTGCACGATACGCTGCAAGTTCTGCAAAGCCTGGGTAAAATGGCACTCGGCAGTTCAAAACGGCCTGATCAGCAGCTTTACGCGAGGCTGATCGAGAAAGTGAAGTTTGGGCGTTCGGGGTCTGAGGTCAGCCTCGACCTCGAAATCCCAAAGGCCGATATGGATATGCTCATGGGCATCTTGATAAAATAAACAGCAAAAAAACAGGATCCTAAGGCCGGACGCGATAATGTCCGGCCTTTCTTGTTGCTCTTATCGCCGACGACGAAATCCCCGGCTGCGTTCGCGAGAAAACTGCTCGATATCAGGGTTGATGTTCCCGGCTCGTTCGAAAAGTGGATAAAGCTGAAGGTTACTCGAAAGATATGCCGCCCGAAGCTCGACCGGACGCGTTCCTGCCCTATTGATCACCCTGACTCTGGTTCCGCGCACTTGTTCGATCCAGCCCGCGAACTCTTCAGCCCGGCCAACTGTCGCCGATAGCAAGAGCAGTCTGATACGCGGTGGGGTCAGGATTATTGCCTCTTCCCAAACGTGACCGCGTTCATCATCCGATAGGTAATGGGCCTCATCGAGAATGCAAAGATCCGTTCGAACCTGGTCTCCCTGTCTCATCGCGTCAAAAAGTTGGTTTCGATAGATCTCGGTCGTGCCGACAATAAGCGGAGCATCATAATTCTCTTTCCGGTCACCTGTGAGGATACCGACATTCGCTACCCCGAATTCGGCAGCGAACTCGGCGTACTTCGAGTTCGTCAGAGCTTTTAGCGGCGTCGTGTACCATGCCCGCTTACCCGACGCCAGTAGTCGCCGGATCTCTTCCCGAGCTATCCACGTTTTGCCGCTGCCGGTTGGGGCCGTAACCAAAACATCGTCACTCTCTATTGCGTTGAGTGCTTCGAGCTGAAAGTCATCCGGCTTGAACGGTAACGGGTCAGGGACGCCGATGCCTTTGAGAAGATGCTCGACCGCTTCAAGCTGCCGCATGGTCTGGCGTGTTTCGGGACGAGCGGCGGAACTTTCTATTGCAAGTTCTCGTTTAAACGTTCGTTCCCTATTGTCCCTGGTTCGTGTTGTTTGGGGTCGCTTTTTTTTTGGTTTATTGTCACGTCGTCGGGGCATATTGGCAGAATATTAGTCTTTAGGAGAGCCAAAGTCTAATGTTTCCAAACAGGTATCGAAAATGGTAAAGTAGTGGATTACTCCGCAACGAAATTGCGGTGTTTCGCGTCTAATGTTGACGTAAAGCCATTTAGGCAGAATTTTGTTTCATTAATCTGGCATTATGTTTGAGCAGCATTTATACGAACAGGAGCTTCTTGCACCGGAACCTCAAACCGGCGATCTCTTTCAAAATTACGAGATCAAGAGCTGGGAATTTTCGCCCCGGATATATAAGATCCTTGCGTCGTCTGTGATAATTAACGTTCTTGCATTCGTGATCATTGGCCAAACCAATCTCTTGACCATGAAAGGGTGCGACAGTCCGTTCGTTGGCCGTGTTTGTCAGGTTTTGGACATGGCGTACATCGGAGCCGTGATGTTTGGAACCGAACGCGATTATGTTGATGCCGCTTACGAGCGGATCGATCTCGGTGACGCTGACATTACGATGATCGATGTCAGCGGAGAGGCTCCTCCGTTATCCTATCCAGAGGGATATTTTCAGATCGCCAATCCGCAAGAATTCGCGATGCTTAAGGCTCAGTCAGAAAATCCGGGTTCGGGATACCTGGCGCCCGGGATTCCGGCCGGGCCTTCGAGCGGCCCGAACATGCTGAGCACGGTTCCAAAATTGCCGCGTGCTAACCCTAATGCGGTCAAGGGTGACGTTCCAAAATCACCGTTTTCTATCGAGGATGACGAAGGCGAGACGGTTGGTAAAGCTGGAAATCGCGGACGTCCCGGTAAACTGCCTGGTGATCCGACAAACGCAAATGCCAACGTCGACCAGCAAGTGGCCGATTCAAACTCGAATTCGAACACTCCGACCGTGAATCCGACCGACCCGGTTTCGGGCGTCGAGATCAACAAACGGCCGATGGTCGATCTTGGCAACTTTGTCAACGAACTCCAAGCAAACAAAGAGGTCAACCTGCAGAGCGAATTTATCGTCAATGCTCAGGGAAAACTAGATAAGAATGGGAGGCTGGACCCCAAGACCTTTCGCTTTGTCGAAGCAAAAAGCGTTGACGAAAATATGATCGCTGTCGTGAAAGAATCGATCGAGGCGATCAACGTCGCGGGCTATCTGCAGTACTTAAAGGACCTGAGCGGAAAGGATTTCAGGCTGCAGCTTCAGCAGGATGCCGAGAATATATCGGCGGTCGTACAATCCGAGATGGAGACCGACACCCGTGCCCGTTCGGTCAAGAGTGCGATAGATCTCGCTATCAGCATTGTTAAAACACGGAAGACCGCAGCCGACGCCGATCAGAACGACAAAGACGATCTTTTGCTTCTCGAAAACGCAAAGGTCGAGGTAGACGGCAAGAAGGTGATCATTCGCTTCGCCGTCCCTAAAGCGGTGGCGCATCCGATGATCCAGCGAAAACTCGCGGAACAGGCCGCCGAAGCAAAAAAACCGAGCGGCAACGCAATGATCAAGCCGAACGACAATACGGCTGCGAAATAAGACTTGACCAATAGGACTGATAAAAACTCGATCCTTTTCATCGCCACGCTGGGCGTGTACATCGGCCTGCTGATGGCCGGTGCGACGCCGGGTGTGATCGCCCAGCAAGCCGCAATGACGCGGAATTTTGAGCTGAGCGAAGAGATCGATGTAACTGATGATCTTGAGAAGAAACCAGCCGGTGATCTTGCTGCGCAATGCATTGATGCAGCGAGCCTTGATCATCTCGTCGAGGAATCCGTTGCTCGGTTTATCTGCTCGCTGCCATCGGCAACGTCAGACGGTTCAGTATTCCTATCCGGAGCAGCGTCAAATGAAATCGGCCCGACGTTACCGTCGGCGGATCATGCCCGTCCGGTTCCTTCGTTTGCCAGGGCACAAATATTCACCGTTTCCCGCCTGCCTCGGGCCGGCCTCGACGCCCTGCTTGCCAGAGACGCAAAGTAGAGGCGAGCCGGAACTTCATTCCTTCACTTCTCGCCATAATCAATAATCATATATAGTTCGAGAGTTGCGCTTGAAAGTTCGTTCAGGCAATCTTTTAGATTTACCTGAACAAGCGATTCGAACGTTTTGGGCGTAAGCTCTCCAATAGAGGAAAAAAATGGCAGTCAACAGTTTTGCAGACAAGATGGTAAAGAAGATATTCGGCTCGTCGAGCGATGTCTTCCTAAAAAAGGTCAAGCCGATCGTTGCCCAGATCAACGATCTCGAGCCGTCTATCGAAAAGCTCACGGATAGCGAGTTGAAAGCGCAGACGGGCAAATTCAAGGAGATGATAGCCCGTCATCTCGACGGCATCGACGAGAGGGATGCGCGCCGCAAGGCCGAGCAGGAGATCCTACACGAGTTGCTACCCGAAGCATTCGCGACCGTCCGCGAGGCATCGCGCCGGGTTACAGGAATGCGGCATTTCGACGTCCAATTGATCGGCGGGATTGCGCTGCATCAGGGCCGCATCGCCGAGATGAGAACCGGAGAAGGCAAAACGCTCGTTGCTACCCTGCCTTCGTATCTCAACGGCCTTACCGGACGCGGCGTCAACGTTGTCACCGTCAACGACTACCTAGCCTCGCGCGACGCGGAATGGATGGGCAAGATCCATCAGTTCCTTGGGCTTACGGTCGGGTGCATACAGAACGACATGGATGACGTCGAACGCAAAGACGCCTACGCATGTGACATAACTTACGGAACGAACAATGAATTCGGCTTCGACTATCTTCGCGACAACATGAAGTTCGACGTCGAGTCGCTGGTTCAGCGTGATCATTATTACGCTATCGTCGATGAAGTTGATTCGATCCTTATTGACGAGGCCCGGACACCGCTTATCATTTCAGGTGCGACCGACGAAGCGACCGACAAGTACTACACAGCGAATGAGGTTATCCCGCGTCTCGAAAAGGGCCACAAGGACGAAGAGACCAAAGTGACAACAGGCGATTACCTCGTCGATGAAAAGAACCATTCGGCTGTGCTTACCGAGCAGGGCGTATCTAGATCTGAGAAGCTCCTGGGTGTTGATAACCTCTACGATCCGGCGAATATGGACCTGCTGCACTGCGTTGAGCAGGCATTGAAGGCGCATACGCTCTACAAGCGTGATCACCACTATGTCGTTCAAGATGGTGAGGTCATCATTGTTGACGACTTTACGGGCCGATTGATGCAGGGCCGTCGCTGGTCAGACGGGCTCCACCAGGCGGTCGAGGCGAAGGAAGGCGTTAAGATCGAACGCGAAAATCAAACCCTCGCAACGATTACGCTGCAAAATTATTTCCGAATGTACGAGAAACTCTCGGGCATGACCGGCACGGCAGAAACCGAAGCGGAAGAATTCGGCACAACCTATAACATCGATGTGGTCATGATCCCGACCCATCGTTCGATGATCCGAAAAGACAATCCCGATATGATCTATCGAACGCTGCCCGAGAAATGGGAAGCCGTAGTTGATGAGATCAAGGAACTGCATGCCGAAGGACGACCGGTGCTCGTGGGTACGGTTTCGGTCGAAAATTCAGAACTTCTCGCTGATCGGCTTAAAAAGATCGGTATTCCGCATAACGTGCTGAATGCTAAGTATCATGAACGCGAAGCTGAGATCGTGGCCCAAGCCGGACGCAAGGGTGCGGTCACGATCGCCACCAATATGGCGGGCCGCGGAACCGACATCTTGCTCGGCGGCAATCCCGAGTTTCTCGCGAACGAATACCTGAAGCGGATGGAGATAAATCCGGATGAGGCGACGCCGGAGCAATTTGAAGAGCAGCTCAAAAAGGCGAAAGCGGTGGTTGCGAAAGAGCACGAAGAGGTCGTGGCGGTCGGCGGCCTTCACATTCTGGGCACCGAGCGACACGAATCGCGCCGCATCGATAATCAGCTTCGCGGACGCGCCGGGCGACAGGGCGACCCAGGCTCGTCACGTTTCGTCCTGTCTCTTGAGGACGATCTGATGCGTATCTTTGCCGGTGACAAGGTTCGTTCGATGATGGAATGGCTTGGCATGGAAAAAGGCGTAGCGATCGAATCCAAAACGGTCTCGAAACAGATCGAGCGGGCGCAGAAAGCGGTTGAAGCCCGCAACTTCGAAACACGTAAACACGTCCTCAAATACGACGATGTAATGAACAAACAGCGTGAGACGATCTACGGATTGCGTCGTCAGTTGATGTTCGAACCTGAGCACCGCGAATATTTGCTCGGTGAAAATGGTGTCGCACGCGATCTTTTGAGCGATCTTACCGCAAGTTTCCTTAGCCTCGAAGCGGGGCCGGATAAATGGGAGATCGATACGTATGCCGCTGAGATCGAGAGCATCTATGCGATCGATCCTGCCCGCGACGCGAATGTCGACTTTCGCCGGATGAATCCATCAGAGATCGAAGAAGCGATCTGGAAAAAGGCCTCAGCCAACTATGCCGCGAAGGAAAAGATCGCCGGCGAAGAATCGTTGCGTGCGTATGAACGCTACATCATGCTCAACATTATCGATTCGCAATGGAAGGACCATCTGGCATCGATCGATCAGGTCAAACAGGGCATTGGTTTGGTGGGCTACGGACAAAAAGATCCCCTCGTCGAATACAAGAAACAGTCATTCGATATGTTTCAGGATATGCTCGACAGGATCGACACAAATACGACAAAAGCGCTTTTCCACCTTGAGGTTGTAACTCGCGACGAGCAGGATGAACGCGAACGCCTCGAGCGTCTTGCTCAGCAACGGGCTCGGCGGCAGGCAGCCGGAATGGCGTTCACGGGCGCCATGGGCACGGCCGAAGCCGCCGGAGCCGAAGCCGCACGGCATACACCGTATGTCCGCGATACCCCCAAAATGAAACCGAACGATCCATGCTACTGTGGCTCCGGCAAGAAATTCAAGAAATGTCACGGAGCCGGCGCGTAGTCCAGGCCGAATCAAACAATGGGCAAGGGCGGGAACTTTCCGTCCTTGCCCATTTCTCCTTTTTGGGGCTATGACTATGGGATGATGGTTCCCGCTGTCGCCCAGGCTTGCCAGCGTCCGTCGCGTCTTATCCATGTGTCGGTATATCGCGAACGGCGATCAAATGCCACGCCTTTTTCGTCCTTGCCCTTCGTCCGGAAAATGCCGGTAACGACCGCCATATCACGGTCGATCCGGATATTCATATCCGTCGTTTCAACGAGTTCCAGAGTTCCTTTATCGTTGACCGTATCCTCGATCTCAGCCGCCTTATCGGCAAGCTTTGCAGTAGTGCTGCTAACGCTGCTGAAATCGTCCGCAAAGTTCTTTTCGAACCATGCCCTGTCTCGCTTCAAGATCGCATTGTTCCAGTCTTGTTCGAGATACCAGACGATCGCATATTCATCAAGGTCATTGCCTGCGTTGCTTACGACCTGCCATTTGCCGTTTCGCTTTTCAAAAAAATGGACGCTGCGGGAGTAAAAGGTCTCAGGCTTTCCACCTTCGCCTGTCGGCGTCCAAACGGTATTCCGGTGTGTGACGGTAGCGCTAGCGGCCGTGCATGCGATCATGTAGTGATCGTATGTCACTTTGTCCGCACCGGCGGGATTAGCCCTGTTCCGTTCATATGTCCGCATTGTATTGTCGATCGTCGCTGCTTTGCCGATCATGCCCGGAAACCCGACGTAATCATCGGCATATATATTCATCAGAGCAGCACGATCGCCATTCAGGCCGGCGATACTCCATGCGGCATCGAATGCTTTAAGGGCATTTTTGTCGGCTTCGCTACACTGTGCGTTGATCGAAATTGCGGTGGCAATGAAGATCGCCACCGTTGTCAAAACACTTTTCATTTGGTCCTCCCGAATGTCGCCACTACTATTTCTCGGGCGAGCTAAGGCGTAAAAAAGCGAGGGGCACATTGCCCCTCGATAATATTCAAAACTCGAATTACTTATTCGCCGTCGAATTCGACGATGTGTTTGCCGGTGCATCCGCTGCCGGTTTATCGTCAGGCTTTGCCGGAGCAGCGTCGGAGATAGTAGTGGCGTGTCCGCTTACCTGTCGCCAACCGTCTTTCATTTTACTCCAAACTTGGGTCACACGGATGGAACCGGATACCGCCCTACCCCTGTTCGTACCTTTAGCTGTCGCCCGAGCAATAACTACTGCACCGGTTCCTTCGGGGTTCGTTCGAACATTCACTTCATCGTAGACAAACGATTCAAACTTCGTATCGCCCGACTTGAACGAAGCAAGCCGATCAGCTTTGTTCTGCACCGAACCGTCAAGGTTCACAAGCATGTAATTGTCGCTGTAGGTCTTTTCGAGGGTAGCTACGTCATTCTTTGCAAGCGCCGCAGCGGTGTCGTTGACCAGTTTCTTAATGTCGGCTTCGACAGCCGCGGTGTTTGCCGGGACGGCATTTGACGCATTGTTAGCTGTATTCGCTGGTTTGTTCGAAGTGTTGCCGCCTTGGTCGCCACATGATACAAAAAGCAGCAAAGCTCCGATCAGTATCGTTGATACAAAGTAGATCTTTAGCATAGTGTCTCCTCGCAATCGATGAAGATGCGTGACTAGAGCAACTCGGATCGCCGCCGCATCATTTTACGGGGATCACGCTCGTGAGCTCTGTGAGGATGGAGTTGTTGAAAGACAAGCGAGTTATACGCTCATGACGGGCGACTGTCAAGCGTGTCGAAATGAAGGCGATTCGACATTTGAGCCGGCTTTCACACGGCTGTCGTGAATCGGGATTTTTTGATGATGTACAATGTCCTTGGCCGAACTGCGAATGGGTCGCCGGCGGATCTTGCTTGCCCTGATCATATCGCTCTTAGATAGACCATGAGAACAGAAACTACACATACACGTTTGAAAATACTCTTCGCTCTAATGCTGTGCATCGGAGCGTCGTACAGCGGGACCCGTGCGAATGTGGCACCTGCTGATCCAGTTCTCCCCGACCGAATGAAGGGCATTCAATATGGCTTCGACCCTAAAACGGTGCCCAATTTCGATAAGCAGGCATTGTTCGTTGTTTTTTACGGGTTTGGCAAAAAGGGCTGGGATGATGCGACTGGAAAGAGGTACCCAATTGAACCCCGACGTATTTTCTCGCGGATATACCGGCTTGGCGATCTTCCCTACGGATACAATTGGAACTCACAATCGCTTGCCCCAAATCAGATGGCAAAGATCTTTTTTGACTACTTGATAAACTCCTACGATTTCAAACGCGGCCAACATGAGGTCATGTATTTGCGATCGCAATATTTGGACAAGATCGAAAGCGACATCGCCGAGATGCTGCGAGGAATGCCAAAAGAGGAGATCGTCATTCCGGACACGAAGTTTTCGTTCAGCTATCAGGATAAGAACTATGTAAGGCCGTATTCGTTTGAATATATTGCTCCGCAATAGCTCGCGATAAGCAAAATAATGGGCCCATGCATAATACGCAATGGGCCGCGACCAAACTCGATGATGCGGTGTTACTTTATCCTTTTCAGACTTCCCTGGCCGCTGATCTGTCGATTGCCGGCGATTCTTTCGGTTTGTTCCATCGCCCTCAGCATGTTTTCACCAAGCACCTTGAGAACTTCCTTCTCGGTATAGCCCCGACGCAGCATCTCGTACGTGACCAAGACTAGGTCCTCAACGCCTTTCATCGGTGGCGGCAGAAACGGCACCCCGTCGAAATCTGAACCAAGGCCGACATGGTCGATGCCCGCTACCCTCTTTATATGGTCGATATGATCGACTATGCGTCTGTAATCTGCGATGTATATCGGATTTGCTGCCATCAACTCGTTCTCAGCTTTCACGAATCCGGCTTGATCGTCCTTAAATTTTTCTCGCAATGCAGCGATCTGGTCACGCAGTCGTGTCGAGCGTTCGTTCTCTTCACGATTGGTCCGTTCATCTAAGAAGGAAGGATAAAACACGACCATTATTACGCCTCCGTTCTGAGGCAAACGCCGAAGGATCGAATCCGGCACATTGCGGGTATGGTCGTTCACGCCACGGGCTCCCGAATGCGACGCGATCAGCGGTGCCTTTGTGATGTCGAGGACATCGCTCATCACTTTTTCGGAAACATGTGATATGTCGACGAGAATGCCGAGTCGGTTCATCTCGCGGACAACCTCTTTACCAAACTCGGTCAAGCCGTTGTGTTTGATATCTCGATGAGCATCTGCCCAATCGTGGGCAACGTTATGCGTAAGCGTCATGTAGCGAACGCCAAGACGGTAAAAGTTTCGCAATGCGTAAAGCGAATTTTCGATCGCGTATCCGCCCTCGATACCCATCAAAAGGCAAATTTTGTCTTGTTTCTTGGCCCGACGAATTTCGGCCGCGGTAGTGCATGTCAATAGATCATCGTGTCGTTCGGCTTCACGATACGTGGCGTCGATCAGATCCATCGCACGCCGCATCGAGCCGCCTGTCCGTAGAGTTGCCCCGGAAACGTAAATGGACATGAACTCGCCCGTCATACCGCCTTTCTTTAGCCGCGCTAGATCTGTGTGCATTGGATCGCCGCCGAGCTGCAGACGTCCGGTCGAATCGTCGGCGAGGTTGAAATCCTGATCGACCATTGGTCCGGTGATATCGTTATGACCGTCGATAATGATCGCCTTTTTGTGTATTTTCAGCGCTTTCGCCCAGATCAACGGATCCGCGTCAGACGGCATCGTCTGCGCTCCGGTTACAAAGCAAAGTGCCGCGATCGCGAGCGTCGATGTTAGAAACTTCATAATATTAGTTGCAGGGAGAGATCTTATTTATATTATCTCACGTTTGAACCCGCGGGAAGCTCCGACAGCAATGGGAAAAACCGGCCTTCGATCTTGTCGCCCACGGGAACGGGCGGAACGCCGTCCAAAAGCGGAAGATCAGAGTCGGAAACCACACCGTCACGGATAAAATTGATCACTGCGGCTCGTCGCGGCCGTGGTGAGCGGTTTGCGAAAGAGCCATGCAGCATCAGCGGGTGATGGAAACTGGCATGCCCTGCCTTTGAAATCATCGGAACCGGTTTAAAGCTCTCGCGTTGTTCGTCAGAAAGCACAGAAAGCACCGCGTCCATATCATTCGCAAGGTCCGTTCTGGGAAGCAGATCCCATTTATGGCTTCCGGGAATGTAGTGAACGCAGCCGTTCTCTTCATTCGAATCATCTAGCCCGATCCAACAGGTCAGATGCGCCATTGGTTTTGTGCGTGTCCAATACGAATAATCCTGATGCCAGGCTACGACACCGCCGTCAAATTTGGGCTTTACGAAGACCTGGTCATGCCATAAACGTACAGGACCTCTTAATAACTGCGAAGCAGGCATCGACATTGCCGGGTGGAAGACGAGGTCGTGAAATGCGATTGAAAGCCGCCAAGCGCCAAGGGCATGGAAAAGAATGCCATTGCCTGATGTTGCCTCGTTCTGATGATATTCGTAAAACCGAGGATCCTCGGCAAATTCCGGCTGCATTAATCTTTCAAGGTCGTCGCAGAGCGCAGCAACAAAACTTTCATCGAGGATGCTAATGTCCGCTAAATATCCGTTATCGTCGAAAAACGCTACCTGCTCATCCGAGATCGCAAACAGATCTTTCTGCCGCTGATCGGGTAGACTAAATTCGATCGGTTGATGAATTCCCGAAAGATCGTCGTGCATTATCTTTCTAAGAATAGTCCAAAAGGCATCGAGAGCGAAATCACTAAACCCGACGCGATCGAATGGCATAGCGTTTGCGGACGTGACGGTGCTCACGTTAACCGGCGCATGAGCTAACTCAAAGATTTATTGGTGGTTACCCACTTATCCTACCTGCGTTTCGCCTACACAACGTTGCAGCCGGTAACAGATTTCGTCATTCCACGTGTGACAGATTGCGGCACTTTTTGTCCCGATCACCATAATATGACGCGAAAGCCATCGACCTCGAAACGCAAAAAAGAAGCCGCTTCCGAGAGTTCGCAAAGCCCGAAAAGCCTCAAGTCTGCGACGGATGAGGGCCGCTCAAAACTCGATGAGACCAATTACCGCAGTTTCATTGAAAACCTGCCGGTGTTGTTCTATGTCGTCGATTCTGCTCCGCCCTATACACCACTTTACGTAAGCCCGGCATTCAAACGATTCGGATACCCGATGGAGGCGTGGCTTAACGACCCTGATATCTGGGTACGGGTGATCCATCCGGACGACCGGGAATGGGTATTCAAGCAAACCACAGCCTCGACCCTAAGCGGCAAGGAAGTCGACTACGAATATCGAATTTTCGACGCCGACGGCAATATGCTTTGGGTTCGTGACCGCGGCTGCCTGATCAAGGACGATAGCGGAAATGTGATCTGCCGGGAAGGCATCATGCTCGACATTACTGTCCGGAAGCAAACTGAAGAAGCTCTGAAGCAGAGTGAAGAGCGATTCCGCAACCTGTTCGAGAATGCCAACGACATCATTTATGTTCATGACCTGCAGGGTAACTACATATCTATGAACCTCGCAGCGGAGAGGATCTTCGGTTATACCCGCGAGGAAGCTCTTAAGCTCAACATGTCCGACATAGCTGTCCCCGAGCAGCTCGAACTTGTCCGGGAAAAACTCCGCGAGAAGATAAAAGGCAGCAGGAAACAAACTGCATATGAGCTCGATTGTGTAAAGAAGGATGGCACAACACTCACCCTCGAGGTCAACAGTACGATCATTACCAAGAACGGTGTGCCGGTCGCTGTTCAGGGAATTGCTCGCGATGTTACCGAACGCAAACATTCTGAAGAGGCATTGCGTGAAAGCGAGGTTCGTTACCGTGACTTGTTCGAGAATGCGAACGACCTGATCTATACCCATGATCTCCGTGGCAACTTTACGTCGTTGAATCGGGCGGGCGAGAGGATCACGGGCTATACACGTGACGAGGCTGTCACGATGAATATCGCTCAGGTAGTTGCCCCTGAATCGCTTCAGGCTGCGCGAGAAATGACGGCAAGAAAACTAGCTGAAGATAGGCCAACTACCTACGAGATCAACATCATTGCAAAGGACGGCAAACGCGTCTCGCTCGAATTAAGCACACGGCTCATCGTTCGAAAGGGAATTCCGGTCGGTGTCCAAGGTATTGGACGTGATATCACGGAAAGACGACGTGCCCAGGAAGAACTGAAAGCAAGCGAGCATAGATATCGTCAACTGGGTGAGGGGATATTTCATCAAGTGTGGACTGCAGAACCTGATGGCAAACTCGATTACGTAAATGCGCGTACGCTTGAGTATTTCAATAAAACAAGCGAAGAAATGATCGGTTTCGGCTGGCAGGATGTCGTCCACCCGGATGACCTTGGTGAATGCCTGAAACGATGGACACATTCGATCAGAACCGGGGATTTTTATGAGACCGAATTTCGACTGCGTCGTCACGACGGTGTCTATAGATGGCATAAAGCCCGTGCAAATGCTGGCCGAGATGTTGACGGCCGGATCATCAAATGGTTCGGTACGAACACCGACGTCGACGATCAGAAACAAAGCGAAGCAAAACTGAATTACTTCGCACGCCATGACCCATTGACCGACCTTCCGAACCGCGCAGAATTCATGGCTCATCTCAAAGCCGCGATCGATCGGGCCGAGCACAACCATTTGACGCGTTTCGCCGTTCTGTTCCTGGATCTCGATAGATTCAAAGTGATCAACGACAGCCTCGGGCATGTGGTAGGCGACCGTCTTTTGCGCGCCATCGCCGACCGACTAAATTCGCAGGTTCGTCCCGGAGACGTCGTCGCGCGGCTCGGCGGCGATGAATTCACTATATTGCTGAATCGGACCGGCGGGCCTGAGGATGTTGCACATATCGCCGAGCGAGTACAGCGCAACCTTGCTCGTCCATTTCAGATCGACGGTTACGAGGTCTTCACGTCGGCGAGCATCGGGATAATAGTTTCAGACGAGATACTCAGGCAGCCAGAGGACTTTCTTCGCGACGCCGATTCAGCAATGTACCGCGCAAAAGAGGCGGGAAAGGCACGATACGAGATATTCGACCGCGAGATGCACGTCCGAAATATGAACCAACTGCAGGTCGAGACCGATCTGCGCCATGCGGTCGACCGAGACGAATTTGAGGTCCTGTATCAACCGATCGTTTGTCTCGAATCCTGCGAAGTCAGTGAGTTTGAGGCTCTTATCCGGTGGCGACATCCGACGCTTGGTCTCATCTCACCTGATGAATTTGTCGGAGTAGCCGAGGAAACTGGGCTAATTATCCCGATCGGCCGTTGGATACTCGAAGAAGCATGTGAACAGATCTCGAAGTGGCAGAAACGCACATCCAAACGTCTATCGATAAGCGTAAATCTATCTGCCAAACAGCTTATGCACCCGTCGCTTTCGGGCCAGATCCGGCAGATACTTCGTAAGACCTGTCTTGAACCAAGTCAGCTTAAGCTCGAGGTAACGGAAAGCACCGTTATGGAACACAGTGACAAATCTCTAAGCGTACTCAGCGAGCTGGACGAACTAGGCGTTTCACTTTCGACAGACGATTTCGGAACTGGATATTCGAGTCTTAGTTATCTGCAGCGATTCCCGTTTGATCGGCTCAAGATCGACCGGTCATTTATCGATAAAATGAACGACGACGAAAAAAGCGGAGCGATCGTCAAAACGATCCTGATGCTCGGTGAGAACCTTGGTATCGACGTAGTCGCCGAAGGTATCGAGACCGAGAGGCAACTCGAATCGCTGCGAACACTCGGCTGCAAACTCGGTCAGGGATATCTCTTCTCCCGTCCGGTCGACGCTTCTAAGGCCCGGAAGCTGCTCAAGAAACGACCATTGCATATTAAGCAACTTCATTCGCATCTCGACATCTCGACTCCCGTTCTGGAAGTAACAAATATCCAATAAAAAACGACCCGTCCCGAACTCGCATTTGTTCGGGCCCGGATCGTTCAGATCGAAATAGGACGTCTACCTTGAAGCGGTCTGAGAAGACCTGCGGGGAGACGCATTTTTAACATACTTATCGAACCAATTTATCTGTTCGAAAAGCGTGTGTTCTATTGACTCGCGTCCTGCGTAGCCGTGTGATTCAAGCGGAAGCATTACGAGGCGAGCAGTGCCGCCATTTCCGCGGATCGCAGCAAACAATCGCTCAGACTGTATCGGAAACGTTCCCTGATTGTTATCAGCTTCCCCATGGATCAACAACACCGGCTCATTGATCTTGTTAGCGTAGAAGAATGGAGAGACCTTCGCATACAGATCCGGAGCTTCCCAAAAGGTCCGACGTTCTGACTGAAAACCGAACGGCGTTAGCGTCCGATTGTAAGCGCCGCTTCGGGCGATACCTGCCCTGAATAGATCGGAATGAGCAAGCAGATTAGCGGTCATGAATGCTCCATAGCTATGGCCTCCGACGCCAACGCGCTCCGGATCGACCACACCCAACTCAACTCCCTTGTCAATCGCGGCCTTTGCCGAATCAACGATCTGCTTAACAAAAGTATCGTTGACTGTTTCAGGATCTCCCACGATAGGCATTGTCGCGTCATCGAGGACAGCATAGCCCTGGAGCAGAAAGAAGAGATGAGAATAACCGCCGATCTGGGTGAAACGATTGCGCGAACCAGAAACCTGGCCTGCAACACTGGGATCGGTGAATTCAAGCGGATATGCCCAGACAACCGTAGGCAAGCGAGTTCCCTTTGTATAGCCGGGCGGAAGATAAAGCGTGAACGAAAGATCGACCCCGTCGGCGCGTTTGTACGTTACAAGTTGCTTCGTTATGCCACGTAGTTGTGGTGACGGATCCTTAAAATCCGTGATCTGCCGGTAGGCGAGCGCAGTACAAACTTTATTGGGAGGACACACTTGTCTGATGAAGAGATTTGGCGGCTCAGAGATCGATTCTTTTCGGGTGATAAAGTTCATTCCCTCATCGTCCATCATCCCGACGAACGACTCGTACTCCTCGATCCCGGAACGAAAGATCTCTCTAATTTCCAACGTTTTGAGGTTCATCGTCCTGAAGAAAGGACGGTCGCCTTCGGGCGATGCTCCGGCTCCGGTCAAGAAGATCTGATCGCCGAATTGACGTATAACGCTGTTACCATTTGGAAGCGTTTTCGTGACAGGTGTTCCGATGTCGTTGTATCTATCGCTGACATTCAGGTCGGATATCAACTTCACTTCTGCGGGGTTCCGATGATCCGTCATGAAGATCCGCCTTTTACGTGTGTCGCGGTTGAAATCAAAAAACAATAACAGCCCGTCACGTTCGCCGAAAGCGCGGCCCTGATAGCGCTGTTCCGTTTTAACGACTTCGACCGGCGCCCCGCTGAACGGTGCCGCTAACTTGACGATCTTGTCTCGCGGGGTCACTCTTGTCCGCGGATCACCACCGTCCAAAGCCTCGACCCACATCAGCGTCGCGGCTTCGGTCGGGATCCATCCGTAACCGCGCGGCCCAGTCTGCACACCCTGAACCGGGAGCGCATCTTGAAGTGGAATGTTCGCCAGCGTATGAACAACCTTCGCATTTGTATCCCACACCTCGACGACCTTCGGAAAGCGCGAGAACGGGAAAAGGTAAGAGAACGGCCGGCTTATTCGCGAGACGAGGTAGTATTTTCCGTCTGGTGAGGGCGAAAACGAATCGTAAATACCGGGCTTACCGATCGTCCGAACACGACCGCTTGTGTCGACCGTTGCGAGCTGAGAGGTTGTATAGTACTCGAAAAGTCGTTCGTCATTCGGACTCTTAAGGAGGTCTTGAAATGTCGCGACAGCGCCGCTTCGCCCGCTCGTCTCCTGAATGTTCGGTTCCATTGGAGCAATATCCTGATAGGCCGGAGCCGGACCGCGGTTTGAGGGAACGAGCGTTGCCATAAGGATCGACGCTCCTTCCCAGCCAAATCCGCCAAATGCGGTATTGACGTATATATTTGGTACCCGTGTCGCTCGTCCGGTTCCCGTTTCTATCAGCCACAACTCCACGCCCGAGCGAGTGATATTGCCAGCGGCGATGTACTTCCCGTCCGGCGACCATTGTGGAGAAACGATCTTTGCACCGGCAGGCAGCTTCACAGCCGTCCTCTTACCGTCGGAAATATTCTGGAGCGTTACGCCAACTGAGTAGTTTTGTCTATGCTGTGCGTTGTTCGTTGGATTGATCCGTAAACCGGCAAGACGAAGCATCGGTTCGGCAAGCTCCGCGACCGGCGGATACCGCTGTATCTCAAGGAGCGCTATTCGGTCGCGGGTTGGTGATATCGATGTCGAAGGAATTGCAGGCGCGTTCAGTACGTCCAAGATCTCTTTCGGCGGCTTTTGATATGAACCTTGTGCGAAGGCTCCGATGCTGAACAGCAAAAGTGTTACAAGCGTATTTCTTAGATGCTTCATTTTGTCCTATACCTCTCTCAGTTTGTCTATTATCCGACTGACGATCATCGGGATCACGTTTTTTTCATTGGCATGATTCTCGGTAAACACGGCGATCGCAAACCGCGATCCATCCGGTGTTTCAATGTATGCCGCATCGTGTCGAGTGCGGCTGGTCCAGCCCGCCTTCGACCAAAGCCTTGCACCGGTCAGTTTTTTCTCCAATAGTGCCATTCCTGAGAAATCTGTTGCCTGGCTGTTGGCGTCTTTTCCGGTTGCGAACGGATCGCGCTTCAATAGCTGACGCATCATTTCGCTGCGTTCGGCACTCACTGACCGGCCTACAGCGATCTCGGCGATCAAGCGAGCAGCCGCGTTGGTCGTAAGCATATTCCGATTCTCACCTTTGTAATTGCGAAACTGCTGTTCGATTCCGTATGCGTCCTCGCAATGGGTTTTCTGGTTGACGTTGATATTTGTAAAACCCATTGACGCGAAATACCGGTTCATTCGGTTGCGGCGAAAGGCCCATAGATCGAATTCCTTCTGCGAAAGTTCGCTTCCGCTGGAGGTGTTCGTTAAGACATCGACTATGTACTGAGTCGCTTCGTTCGATGAATCAACGATCATATCCCTCAATCCACGCTCAAGCTCTTTGGTCATCGCGACCTTTCGGTCCTCGAGCTGCTGATACAGGGCCGCCATATAGAACATCTTGACGACGCTCGCCGGGTAGATCTTTGCTTCACCTCGATGGTCGGCGATTTGAGGTCTGGCAGGATCGCTCAGATCGATCAGCGTAACGGCGAGTTCCTCATTCTTGATTCCCTGCTGACGATACGAGTTGATCACCTCGCCGACTACCGAATCCAATGCCGATTTCAGCCGGTTTGAAGAGACCATCTCAAGCGGACGATAGTCCTTGGGTTTAACGATCTCGTTTTCTTTCGGCGCGATCTTCGCCGCCGCAGCGACTGTCAGAAACAAGGTCAGTGTGATCACTGCCGCTTTCGATCGGTTAATGACGGGCATCATTTTTATTTGCTGCTTTCTTTACGTGAGTTGATTTTCAGAGTATAAACGAAAATCATCTCCCGCAAAAGCTGGCCAAAAAGTGACGCATAATGAACGAACAGAAGCTGATCCGCGGCATCGGCCGTTGGGACCTTACCGCAATATTCATAAACACAATAATCGGAGCCGGCATATTTGGACTGCCGGCTAAGGTTCATGCGTTGATCGGCACGTGGAGCCTTGTCGCCTTCTTCGCGTGTGCGATGATCATCAGTTTTATTGTCGTTTGTTACGCAGAGGTCGCGAGTCGGTTTTCTGCCACTGGCGGACCGTATCTGTATGCTCGAGAAGCATTTGGACCAGTAGTGGGTTTCGAGGTCGGCTGGCTGTATTGGATCGTTCGTGTGACGACATTTGCGGCAAACTGCAATCTCCTGATCACCTATTTCGGTTTTTTTGTCCCGCAAGCCAGCCAAGGAACATTTCGTGTCGCATCTATCAGCGTTGTGGTTCTGACGATTTTCGTTGTGAACCTGATCGGCGTAAAGCAATCGGCCATGATGACGAACATATTCACTGCCGGTAAATTGATACCGTTGTTCGTTTTCGTCGCTGTAGGCATCTTTTTTATTCAGCCGGAAAACTTCACGTTCGACACTGTTCCCGAGTACGGAGCATTTTCAAGTGCCGTGCTTTTACTGATCTATGCATTTGTCGGTTTCGAGGTCGGGGTCGTGATGGGCGGTGAGACAAAGGATCCGCAGCGAAACACCCCAATTGCCCTCTTCGTCGCCCTTGGTGTTGTTGCCGTTCTATATATCTTGATCCAGGTTGTGAGCATCGGGACACTTTCGGGACTCGCTCAATCGGAGCGGCCGCTTGCTGACGCCGGAGCCATTTTTCTGGGGACGTACGGAGCAGCATTCATCACGGTTGGGGCACTTGTGTCTATCCTCGGGAACTTAAATGTCGGATTGCTTGGAAGTACGAGGCTGCTGTTTGCAATGTCTGAGAACGGCGACCTTCCGTCGACGCTGAGTCGTACCCATGAAAGCTTCAAGACTCCGTGGGTCTCGATACTTTTGACTTCGGTGGTCATACTTATTCTGACGATCTTCTCTACCTTTCTTACTGCACTTGCGATCGCAACTATTACCCGATTGCTCGTATACGCAACCACGTGTCTTGCTCTGCCCGTTTTTAGACGGCGCGGTGATGCGCCTGAAGCAAGGTTTTCCGCACCGTTCGGCGTTTTGGCGGCCATTCTATCTATCGGCTTGATCGTATGGCTATTGACGCGTGTGGATTTTGCGAAGGAAGGAATTCCGATACTGATCGCGATAGTTATCGGACTGATCATTTATTTCTTTTCGGGTTGGCTGAAAGGTAGACGCGAAGTCGCGAAAAATGACTGATCTCTCATAGTCAAAGCTCGTGGTTCTTAAGATCTGTATTGTAGCGTAAGGATCGGCTTTGTGATGAGTACAAAGTCAATATGGCCGGACGCGATCTTTTTTGGTCAAACGCGCAATTTGACAGATCTCTTAACTAAAGACATCTGCTCCAAGAAAGTTCTTTCTTAGATAGGTGATCGTATCTTGAAGCGTTTCCTGCGTATCGCGAGGCACAAATCCCAGTTCTTCTTCGGCTTTCGCACTATTCAGATACCAGAAGTATTCCGCCTGCTCGACCTCGCCCGGTTCGATCGGCGACGTTTTGTTCCAATTCCGAAATACCGAATCAATGATTCCGGCTCCAGCAACCGCGATCTTCTTCGGGACGCGCAGCATCGGTGGAGAAATGCCCGACAAGCGGGAAAGCCTGCCAAAAAAATCTGCAAATGTCATGTTGCCTGCCCCAAGAAGATACTTCTCTTTGTGGCGTCCTTTTTCGATCGAATTTATGAACGCTTTCGCAACATCGCGGTTGTCGACCACACTTAACCCGCCGCTTGGACAATATGGTATCTTGCGCCCGAGGAAATCGAGAACGACTTTGGTCGAACTTAACCTTTCGTCTCCAGGACCGAGCAAAAGTGTCGGATTGAGTATCACTAGCTTGCGTCCATCACCGTCAAAATTCTCAAGCGCAGTTCGCTCTTGATAATACTTCGATGAATAGTAGGCCCAGCGAGAGATCACATCAACGGGCTGAGGATAGGTCTCGTCGATCTCTTCGGGATCTTCGCTGACGGCAATCGTGCCGCTCGAAGACGCCAGAACAACGGTCTGAACTCCGGCTACCTTCGCTGCTTCGCAAAGCAGCCTGGTACCCTCGACATGGATTTTGTTCATTGCGGCCGCGTCGTCATTGTTACGCGAAACCTTCCCCGCGAGATGGAGCACAACCGAGACGTTCGCGACCGCTGCGGCAACGTTTTCGCGGCTTGTTACCGATCCAAGCATCGGCTCGACCCCTGATTCCTTCATCCAGTCGGGAACTCTCGATGCCATCACACGCAGATTTCGTGCTCCGGCATCGGTCAATCGACGGACGATCTCAGCACCAAGGAATCCGGTTCCACCCGTGATCAATATCTTCTTTTCCGTTTTGGCTATCGCCTTTTTCTTCGCCATTTTACGCTTGCGATGCAGTTTACAAACCGTCTTTCCGCAATCGGCGGCCGTCGGAGATCCGTCCCTTAGTTCTTTGACGAGATCACGATGGGCTCGCCGAATCCAAGTTCCTTCAATCTCGGTAACTGTGATTTCGCATCGCCAACCACAAGCCAATACATTCGGCCGCTATCGAGATACTTTCCGGAAAGTTCTCGAATTCGTTCGACCGTCATTTCCCGAACTATCTGCTCACGCTGTTTTACATAATCCGGTCGCCAACCATACTTACTGATGTTCTCGAGCATGTTTAGCTTTGCTCCGGAGGTCTCGAATGCCCGAGCATTACTCTTGGTAAGAAAGCTCTTTGTAGTTGCCAGATCGTCAGTCGAAAAATCCTTAGCATAGTTGTCGACGATGAGCCTTATCAGCTGAACCGATTCGAGCGTCACATTGCTTCGGACACCGCTGAAGATCGAGAAGAGTCCGGTATCACGAGTGCCCGAGAACGATGAATTGATCCCATAAGTATACCCCTTGGTTTCGCGGAGCTGCTGAGTCAGCCGCGAGGCAAATCCGCCGCCGCCAAGGATGTAGTTCATCACAACGGCGGGATATTGGTCGGGATCGTTCATACCCATCGACGGATAACCGATCCGTAAGACCGACTGAACTGCGCCGGGAACATCGTAAAAATAAACCTGCGAACGTTCCGGCCTGGACGGAGCTTTGAGCACCGGCAGCGTCACTGGCTTTGCCTTCCACCTGGAGGTCAGGCTCTTAAGCCCCCCGGCCACCTGCTTTTTGTCGATCGCACCAACGAGGTGCATACGGGCAACCGAAGGCGAGAGATTTCGGGCATAATACGCCTTCAGGTCGTCCATTGTGATCGAGTTCACCGACGCGATGGAACCAAGCGGGTTTTTCGAACGAATATCGCTCTCGCCGTATACCAGCTTGTTGAACTCGATCTGCGCGATCGAATTCGGCAGTGCCTCCTGCTGCCGGATCGATGCGATCGTTCGTTGTTTGATCAGATCGAATTCTTTCGCGTCCCATCTGGGTTCGAGCAACATCTCTTCTAACAATGCGAGCGTTGGAGCAAAATTTCTAGCGAGTGTATTGACGCGAAACCTGAAATCCTCAGTTCCGGCTCCAACATTGATGGTCGCACCGAGTTGCTGTATCGCCTCCTCGAGCTCGACCGGGGTGCGTTTCGCCGTGCCCTGCGTCATGAGTTGGCCAAGCAGCTGCGAAACGCCGACCTTGTTGATATCCTCCAAGAGCAACCCGCCGTCCATGACGATCTCAAACTGGACAAGCGGAACCTCAACGTTTTCTATACCGTAGACACGCATTCCGTTCGAGAGCTTGCTTTCCCAAATGATCGGAAGCTTCACCTCTGGAGTGGGGCCGAAGGGTGGTTCGACCGTGCGGTCAAAACTTGACGGCGTTCGTTCGTATTTTGCCGCGATCGTTGGATCGACCTCTTGTTCTGCCCCTTGCACGATCTGCTCTTCGACCACAGCCGCGATCTTCGACCCCTCGAGGGCAAGCTCGATCTTCCCTTTCGGGACGAACGAGGTCGCGACATAATTCTTGTTTTTGATATATTTTTCGTAGACTCGGCGTACGTCCGCCGATGTCACGGCGAGAATGTTGGCGATGTCTTTTTCTACGAAACCCGGATCCCCCGCAAAAATATTGTATTGCGTAAGCTGCACGCCCTTTCCAAGAACACTCGATAACGAGTTGTAGAACTGTGTCTCCTGACCCGCTTTGATCCGATTCAGATCATTTTCCGAAATACCCTCTCTTTCGAACTTCGCGAATGCTTCGTCCACTCCAGCTGCCACCTCGTCAAGATCTTTCCCGGCGAATGCTCTGACAGACAACTCGAATTGACCGGCAAGCTCCGACGTGTCGTTCGAAGTCCTCAGGTTTGCAGCAAGTTTCCTGTTCTCGACCAGGACCTGGTAAAACGGAGCCTTTTTTCCTCGTGAAAGATATTGTGCAAGCACGCTAAGTGCATACGAATCCGGATGAAACTCCTCGACAGTCGGCCAAGCCATCGTTAGTTCGGGAAGCCGGGCAAAATTATCTTCATGATAGAACTTGACGGTTTCCTTGACGACACCCGGCCGCTTTTCGAGCGGTTTTATATCCTCTCCGCGCTTGATCTCACCGAAATACTTTTCGACCCACCGTTTCGCCTGCGCCTTGTCGAAATCTCCTGCAACGGTTAGCGTCACGTTGTTCGGTACGTACCATTTGCGGAAGAACTCCTTCACATCCTCAAGTTCGGCATTCTGAAGATCTTCAAGTGACCCGATCACCTGCCAGTTGTAGGGATGATCTTCCGGATAAAGAGCTTTATCAATGACGTAGGAAGTATGCCCGTACGGGTTATTGTCGACACCTTGACGCTTTTCGTTCTTAACGACCTGTTTTTCTTTCGCCAAGACGGCTTCGGTGACAGTGTTGATGAACCACCCGAGCTTGTCAGCCTCGGCCCAGAGCATCTTTTCGAGAGCATCTTTAGGAACCGTCTGCAAGTAGTTCGTACGGTCCCTGCTAGTGGAACCGTTAGCACCGGAACCGCCGATTCGCGCGGTCAATTTGTCAAGCCCGCCCTTACCCAGATTCTCCGATTCGAGAAACAGCAAATGCTCGAACATATGTGCAAATCCGGTACGACCCGCCTTTTCTCGGGCCGAACCGACATGGGCGGTCAACGAAACCGCCACGACCGGATCGGAACGGTCGATGTGAAAGATCACCTCAAGCCCGTTCGGCAAAGTGAACTTTTCGAAATCGATCTTGAACGCAGGTTTTCGCTGGCCAAGACCGATCGAAGAAACGAGTGTAACGATCATTGCGAGTGAAAATATCTTTCTCAACATATGTATTAGGCTCCGAACCGAACAAAGATCATTGATTGTACGCACCGGACGCCGGTGCGGTTTTTCACGTTAAGCTTAAAAATTGTCTATTCGATGATAGTTTTTTCCTGATCGCTACGCATTCTCTATCGGATGACGATAATGACATCCGAGATACTTAACAAAGGAGAACTAATTATGAAGAACACTACTAATCGACTCAAAGGCATCATGGGTTTCACACTCATCGAACTTCTTGTTGTTTCGGCATCAATACCGGTTTTGATCGGCCTGCTTCTTCCGGCGATCCAAAACGCTCGCTAGAGAGGTCCGTCGGGAGGTCTTAGGACCTCCCATTTTATTCATCAATCATTGGTTCCGGTTTCCGAACTTTACGACGCTCGGCCTTCCAAGCCTTTCTTACCGAAACGACATCGAACTTGTCTCGCCTGCCATCACGCATATTCTCGACCTCGTGTTGGACGCGGGCCGCTATGAGCCTGTAAGCCTCTGTGTTAGGCACACCTTTGGTCATATCGCGAAGCTCTTCGTACGAAAGGAATTTACCGATCCGAGCCCCGATCTTAGCTCCGATGCTCTGCTTGGCAGGGATCGTCATACCCTTTGGATATGCTTCGAATGTTCCCCAGAGCTGTATCGGAAGTATTCCTATCTTCTGATTGAGGGCAAGATAGCCGATCACCGGTTTGAATTCGGCGATCTCGCCCGTCAGCGAGCGGGTTCCTTCCGGAAATATCAGCGCGT
Organism: Chloracidobacterium sp.; assembly: GCA_016716305.1. Classification (NCBI taxonomy): domain Bacteria; kingdom Pseudomonadati; phylum Acidobacteriota; class Blastocatellia; order Chloracidobacteriales; family Chloracidobacteriaceae; genus Chloracidobacterium; species Chloracidobacterium sp. The sequence continues at coordinate 3,239,426 of JADJWP010000002.1, read as the reverse complement.
TATAGCCCTCGTTCAGGATCCGCGTAACATGTCGCAGCGACTGCCTCAAACTTCCCGTTCGCTCGATAGGTACAAGCGTCGTAAAGTTGTTCATGTACGCCCGCTTATATTTGGTATCGAACCAGTAGTCAGCAGCGGCGACCGCTACGGTCTGTTCTGCAACGGCCTTGCCGAGGGCGGTCTTGACCAGTCCGGTATCGATATGGGATGCGTGGTTCGGCGCAACGATGAAATTTACATGCTGAGGCACGTTGCCCTGCCCTTCGATCGTCGTATCAAGGACGTTCTTGTAAAGACGTTCCTGAGCAAAATCGACTGCGGCGTTCCCTATTCTCCGGACCAGCGAAGGGATAAAAATGTCCTCGTCATCTTTTTTCTCTTCGATCTTTGGCTCATCTGCAAGACGTTTAGACCTATCTATTCGCTTGACCGCGGTCAACAATTCGCGGACCGTCTGAACCTCGTTCAACGCGTCTGGAGAAAGCACACGGCCTCCGGCATCTTCGACCGCCGCCTGGAGTTCGACGAACATCAGCGAATCAAAACCGAGATTCGCGAGTTTATCTTCTACGGCGATTTCCGATAATGGCCTGCTTGAAACGGTTGCGACGATCTTCCGGATCCACAATAGATTGTCGTCACTCTTTGACTCCGTCGCGGCTATCGTTTTGTTCTTTGAACGTTCTTCGAGTGACTGAAGCATCTCGACGACCTCTGGACGTTTAACTTTCCGGGTCGCAGTTCGCGGCAACTCGAACGGAGTTATGTGAAATACCTTGATCCGTTTGAAGAAGGGCAGCGAGGCCGCGATCTCACGAAAGTACTCTTCGATCCTTTTGTTGACGTCCGCCCGGGACAGAGCGATATCGTGTTCGTAATCAGGGACGACCAACGCCGCTATCTTTTCCCCGCCGTCGTCCTCGGGCAGACCGACCACGCTCAGTTCTTTTATGAACCCGGACTTGGAATATATCTCTTCGATCTCATCCGGATAAATATTCTTTCCGTTAGAATCGATGATAACGTCCTTTGAACGGCCGACGATGAAGAGATTTCCGTCTTCGTCGAGCCTGCCGAGGTCGCCCGTCCGCAGCCATCGATCCTGGAGGACTTCCTCGGTCGCTTCGTCATTGTTGTAATAGCCAAGCATGACGTTCTGACCGCGCGCCAACACCTCGCCGATACCGCTTTCGTCAGGATCATTGATCCGCACCTCGACCCCGGGAAGCGGTTTACCGACACTGCCTCTCAACAATTTGTTGCCGGGCCGGGCGACGGTCAAAACCGGTGAGGACTCCGTCAGGCCGTAGCCCTCGAGCACCGTGAATCCCAGACCATGCAGGTCTTTTTGAACTTTTTCGGATAACGCCGAACCGCCTGATATCAAATAGCGCATCTTCCCGCCCATTCCCTGATGGATCGGGAAAAAGACGATCGGCCCCAGATTGAATGGCGTATTATCGCGTATCCACGCGTTGAACTCGATGATATTGTCAGCCAGATCGGCGATCCAATCGCCGCGTTCACGAAGTCGGGTCTTTATCCGCCTGTGTAGCATTTCCCAAAGAGCTGGAACGCCCACCATGCCGGTAACATGGCCGTTTTCGATCGTACGTGAAAGATCTTCTGCGGTAAGTTCGTTTAGATATGTGATCTGCGTACCATTTGAGAACGGCGTGAGAAAACCTGCCGAAAATTCAAACGTGTGGTGCATCGGCAGGACGGAGAGCACGCCGTCAGTCAGATCCATATCAAGTACGGACGACAGCATCGAGATCATGTTCGTAAAGTTCTTGTGCGAGAGCATCACGGCCTTTGGCTTGCCCGTCGTGCCCGAGGTGAAGATCAGCGACGCGACCGCGTTGCCGAGCACTTTTGCAGGCAGCAGAGCGAGCCGCTTGGATTCCTCAAGCTCGTCAGGCAATTCGAAGACCTCATCGAACGTCCAAACCGAAACGCCACCTTTTTTCCGGCTGTCTATCGCCTCATCGAGCTTTGCTTTCAATTCCGGATGCTCAGCTGACAGCTTCGGCGAAACGACTATCGCGGAGACCTCACCCGCCTTTGCAAAATTGACGATCTCATCAACTGAACTCGCCGGGTCGATCGGGACCGCCGTCGCACCGGCCTTGAGGATCCCGAAATAGGTCATCCCCCATTCGGGCATATTGTTCGAGAACAAGATCACCCGATCGCCCGGTTTGATGCCCTTGTCTGCGAGAAAGCCGGCCGCGCGCATCGTCAGTTCGCGGACATCATCATATGTATATTGCTCACGTCGTCCGTTTCGCTCGATCCGCATTGCGACACGGGTCGGAAAACGCTTAACGGAGGTGTCAAAGAGGTCAAGCAGGTCCTTGTAGGTGTACGAACGCTTTTCGACCGCTTTCAGCTCTTCTTCAAGTGTCGGCAAAACCCACTTTCGCATTCCCGGAAAATGGACGTTCAACCAATAGTCATACCAATCGAGCTTTTCGGGATACCAAGGCAACAGATGCTTTTCCTTCTCCTTAATGACAGACATCAATGCCCGAACATTATCAGATCGATAAAGATATTCGTTATCGATCATGAACGGTTTGAACATCGCAAACGCGTCCATCGTGTCCTGGGTCGCCTGTTTGAAATCTTCGGTCGATCTTTTGAGGTCAGAGATGATATTGCCGATCCGCCCGCCGCCCCAACGCGGTGTTGCACGATCCATCAGATCGTCTGCCCTTTTCGCTAACTTGTTCAGCATCGGAGCACTGGTCAGTTCGTAAGTACGCTGTTTCACCGGGACGGCCTCGACCATTCCGGCAAGCTTGTTGATGATCTTGTTACCTGTTTCCTTTTCGTCAAAATGCTGTCGCTTGTAAAGCCCGACAAGCCCGACGATGCGTTTCATATCGTTCGGATTCGAATCGCCCGATGATGCCTGGAAAACAAGTGGCGGATCGTCATCGACCAGTGCATTCATTGCCGCCGCGATTATCACGCCGGCTACCATGTCGACCGGGATGATATCGAGGATCAATTTTTCGTTGACCGGAATTATCGGCTGTCCGCGAAGTGCGATCAGGATCAGCGGTGCGGTGGTCGTAAATCCCTCGTTCCAGCCCGGGAACGGATACTGATTCGATGATTCGACGATCGACGGACGCACCAACGTCTTCACGATGTCGTCCTGCGAAGCAATGATCTGCTCGGCGAGCGACTTCGAATATGTATAAATATTCGTCCATCCCCAATACTCGGCTCGCTCGGCACCAAGTTCCGTCGTCCTTTCGCGGATCCACATTTTGCGTTCGCGAAAGATCGCCGATTTCAGCTCAGCCTCATCGTCCGGATCGCGGCCTTCTTCGATAAATCGATTGCGGGCCTGTTCACGAAACTTTGCGGCCTGGACCGCGTCGTCGGCTTCCTGACGTGCTTGTTCGCTCAAGCGGGCACAATCCTCGATCTCGCGATTCACGTCGAAGGTCGTGCCGACAAGCTCGTTCTTTCGCGGAAAATAACCGACGACCGGCTCGTTCTCCCAGATCGCTCCCGAACGCTTCCCTGCAACAAAACACGTCGAAACGTGCACAAGCCGCGGCTTCTTCATCATTCGGGCCATCTTGATAATGTTGTTCGAACCTACGACGTTTGTACGTAATGCCGACTCAAGCGGCGGATTAAACGTTACATTTCCGGCACCATTTATGATGATGTCGGTAACGCGCATTATCTTCTTAGCTTCCTTTTCGTCAAGCCCGAGATACTCATTGCCTACGTCGCCGTTGACCGGAACTACCTTTGACTTAATGAAGTCGTCGAACCCGTCGCCGTACTTCTCCCTTAATGGATCAAACGTCGGCGACGTGACAATACTCGTCCAAAACCGCGTCCTTGATTCATTCTCATCCCGCGCCCGCACCGTCGCATAAACCTTTCCGATATCCGGAAAATTGTGCAGCAGCATCGACAAAGTCACCTTCCCGACGAATCCCGTCCCGCCGATAAAGAAGATGTTCTTGCCCTTAAATATTTCTGATGGTGATAGTTTCATTACTTTCGTCAATGAACTGGTTCCGAAGAAAAGAACTCTCGAATCACAGGATCCTCATCGATCACATGGTCGATGATGTGGTAGACATCCTTAACCCATGGATGGTCTAGGGCCTCCTCACGTGTAAGCTTGCGACCAAGTATTTCGACGTCCGACCATTCAGACTCGTTCGCATCGATGATCGTGACGTTAAAGTTGTCTTCGCCTTCCCAGAGTCGGAATGAAAAGGCGACGCGCGATGGCGGAATCTCATCGTCGTCCCACTCACCCAAGCTCACGATGCCGACAACTCCGTCGTGCCGGTGCTTATCCGAAAACAACGCATAATAAACCGCGAACGCATCGTCATCCTGATATACAAACCTAGTCAACCGAGTCGTGCTTCCCTGGCAGCATTCGCAGGTGATTGTTGATGGTTCTTCGAATTCAATCTCAAGCATCGTTGGAATCGAAGCGGTCACAAACCGTGACCGCCTGAGTCTAATCACTCACATTACACAACCCAATAATCGGCTGATGCAGCATCGTTATCTCGGCGTTGCGGCCCATATACGAGCGGCCCATAGCGATTGCCTCGGTCAGGTTGTCGGCACGTTCCCAGCCTAGCATTTCGGGGACGTGGGCGTTTTCGGCTCCGGCGACGATGACCTTGCCGACGTGCTGGCGGCCGTTTTCGCCCCAGTACCACATAAAGAATGGGTGCGCACCGTGATATGCGTTGCCGCGGCGGTACATCTCGACGTATGCCGGGTTCGACGCGAACTCGCGTTCGTATTTTTCGCGAAGGTAGAACGCATCGCGCGATTCCGGCAGCAGCCGGTGGAAAAACTCGATGTACGACGGGTGAAAATTGTGATCGAACTCGTCGAAACACGGATGCGTAATGATCATCACGCCGCCCTTTCTGAGCAGCGGCTTGTTCCGGTACATATTGAAGTGGTACCCGAGCGCCATCACCTGCACGAGCAGCGGATTCAACGCCGAATAGACGTTATACGGCGAGATGTCCGGGATGCCCGAGATCAGGATGTCGCACTGGCCCTTTACCGGAATTTCGTACTGCCTATAGTTGAGCTCGAGGATCTTGTCGTGGACCGGCTCGGTCTTGCCCGCGTAGCAGCCTATCAGTTCATACTGGGCCGGGATGGCATGAAGCATCTTCCTGCGTGCGGCACGCGGCATTTTTGAGAATGTTCTCGCCATCGCTTCCCACTTCATCCGGTCCATGAACGAAAACTCGTCCTCGTTCCGCGTCAGGATGTCGTAGCCCTCAGGGAACATCCTGTTGTTCAAGGCAGTTTCGATATGAAACACCTTGCACTGCTCATCGACAAGCTTGCCCAACCGGATGACCTTGTGGTTCAGCTCGGATGCAGGCGGGTCCATATAGGAATGCGAATCGCGGATCGTCTGCGGCTCGTGGTGAGCACGCAAGGATTCGTAATCGCATAACCCCACCGCCACGGACTTATGCCCGCCGTCCATCGGGACAAGGTTGATGTTCAGATAGATCAGCAGGTCGCTCTCGATCGCTCGCTTGTTCACACGAAGCGGTTCGTTGTGGCGCGTGTGGCCGAGCGTGACCAGATTGTCGTCGTCTTCGGCGTCGTGGTTGTAATAGCGGTCGGGGTAATATTCGTTATAGATCGCATCGCCCACCATCCGCTTCATTTCCCACGCCGTCATCTTGCGGTGCAGCGAGTTTGCGATGATGAGATGAATATCGTCGACGCCGTTCGCGCCGCACATATCCAGCACGACCTCAAGCATCGTCTGCCGCATATCCGGCGTCGCCATCGGCGGCAGCGGCAGCGAAATGTCGTCCATCGCGATCGTCACCCGCATCCCCGGTTCGAGCAGTGCATATAGCGGCTCCATCTCGATAGGGTGGTTTACGGCATACCGGATCGCCGCCTCGCGATTCGGCAAACCCTTGATCGGCGGATTCGGATAAATGACCCGTGTCCCGATCGGAATGTCCTCAAGGATAAAATCTTCGCCATTCGGCATGATCCGCGGTGCCGAGTCCTTGTCGATATACACGATCGATTCGTGCGTTTTGCGTCTTAGTGAAAGTGCCATAATCCTAAAGATCGTTAATCGCAATTTCGAAAAATCCGATTACCTCCGTCCGGAACATCACCGGATATCGCCATCCCGCACAATCGAAATTGGTCGCCCCAATCAAGTGTTATGGCCACCTTCCGATCATTTCTCTCCAGAATCAGGGCCGACCAGTTATCGTCGCGGTAAATCGCCTTTTCCGGAGAACCACGTTCATCGCGACGCCAGTTCAGCTCCGGATCGATACTTTTAAGCAATCGCACGGCAGGACGCAAACGAGCTGAAAATTCATCCCGCGAAAGTCCATCACGAGTGATGCTGTCCGCCTCGTTGTAAATCTGGTTGAAGTCATCTTGCAGGAATGCCTGTCTTAGTCGCTCAACTGCGGCATCGTTCCGAGAACGATAATCAATACACGCCCCGCTTAAAAATCCGAAGAGCGTCAAAAATATGAAAAAAGTTGCCTTCATCTCCAAATCGCCGGCTCTACACTTATTTGTCAAAGCTTCGAAGAGCCTCAATAATCGTCTCCACCGCCCTCACATAAAACTCCGGCTGGATGTTCACGAAATCGTCGGTTGGGCGGTGATAGTCCTTGTGGTCCTCAACGCCGAAATAGATGAAAGGGATCTTCGCTGCGTGAAAGGCGGCATGGTCAGATTGGTTCGTCCAGTCGCCCATCCCAAGCTCGGGCCGGTCGTGTCCAAGCAAAAGTTTCACTTTCGCTTTTTTCTGTGCGGCTTCGAGTGCCGGCTTGAACTGGGGATAATGAAAGGTCCCTGCCGCGTATAATTCGCCCTTATCGCTCCGCGAGATCATATCCATATTTATGTTCAACAAGATATTTTCCTTCGCAACCGGCGGATTCGCGACGAATTCCGTTGCTCCGAGCAGTCCCATTTCTTCAGCATCAAAAGCTACGAAGACCAATGAGTGCTGTGGTGTTTCCTTCGCAAAGTACTCTGCGATCGCAAAAAGAGCCGCTGTCCCCGAGGCATTGTCGTCAGCTCCGTTATAGACCGAGCCGTTGCGAATCCCAAGGTGGTCGTAGTGAGCAGTGATCACAATATACTTGTCCGATCGCTTCTTGCCCTTGATCTGCCCGACAAAATTGACGCCCGCGACCTTTCTTTCGGTGCCGCGTTCTGTGATCTGAAAATCTTGTCGAAACGAATCGCGAATTGGCACCAGGCCGGACCTGCGAAACTGTGTTTCGACATACGCCCTGGTTTGTTCGATCGACGGCCGAAGCGGCGAGCGTCCCTCACGCTCGTCCGATGCAAGATACTCAACGTCATTCAGCAATTTGACGGCGTCGAAATATTTCGAACTTGGCTTTTTAGCGTCCTCGTTCCGTTTGCCGACCGCGAGCTGTCCGACGGCCGTTGTGACCGCGATCAGAGCAAGTACTATCAGCCATCCCCCGGTTCGTTTTAAGTCCTTCACTGCTTCTCCGTTGTCATTTCTTTCGATTGTTATTTCAAATCCAGTACTGCCCAGTCATGCTGGCGGGCAGTTTGCTTGAGGCGAAAATCAGGGCAGACCGCGACCGGATGACCGACGATCGACAGCATTGGCAGATCTGAGATGCTGTCTGAATAAGCGTAAGATTCGCTGAGGTTGATATTGTTCTTTTCCGCGTATTCGCGTATCCACTTCGCCTTCGTCGCCGATGCCATTACCGGCGGCAGTACGCGGCCGGTCGCGTATCCGTTCACAAATTCGAGCCGGTTCGCAACGTAATCATCAATGCCGAGATAATCCATCATCCTCTCGATCGTAAAATCAAGAGCCCCCGTCAGTACGACCTGATGCTGGCCGATCTTCTTGCCCTGAGCTATCAGTTCTGCGGTACCCGGAAAGATCGCCGGCTTCAGAACATCTTCGAACAGCTCCTCGGAAAAGTAACGAAGTCTATCCTGCGAAAAACCCGAGTAGCTGCGAAAGAACACTTCGTTAAAAACATTGCGCGAATAGAGATCCGTTACGCCAAAAAACGGCAACTTAGCCAGCGTTCCGACACTTTTCTTGGCCGTCTGCCAAATGCCTTGCTGCCGCTTCGCATAGAAAGCGAGCGTGTGGACGAGGTTTGTGCTGACGAGCGTGCCTTCGAGATCGTAGAACGCCGCTGCATTTCCGTTTTTATTCATACGGGCTTTGTGCTATTTTAGTCGCAACTTTGATGTCCGCTCTATATGCGGAGAATATTAGCACGTTGGCGAGGAATTGCGACATGAATTCGTGCAAACTTTACGTTTTAATTACATTTGTAATTACATTGTGCCTACAGTCGTCATGTTCAATGCGTGCGGACGGCGAAACCTCGCCGGGCTCGCCGGGTGCTATCACGATCGGACCGGCAATTGAGACGGCTGAGAAGCTGTTTGCTGCCCGGGAGGATATCGAGAGTTTGAGAAAGGCGGTAAAAGTACTATCAGAGGCGCGCAATCCGGCCGAAAGAAACTATGAAGTTGAATGGAAGTTTGCAAAATTCAGCTATTTCCTTGGCAAACGTACCGAATCTGAAAACGAAGCGAATAAGATCTTCGAAACCGGGCGCGACGCGGGCCGCATTGCTTCGCGTGTTCAACCATCCAGCCCGGAAGGACATTTTTGGTACGCGGCCAATCTCGGTGAGCTTTCGAGGCTCAGTCCGATCACGGTCGGGATCAAGTCCGTCGACGATATACGAGAGGCGATGTTAAAAGTGGTTGCGATCGATCCGGGCTATCAGGGTGCAAGTGCATTTGATGCCCTGGGCCAGCTTGAAATGGAGACACGCAACCTGAAGGGCGGAAAAGCAGAGAAGGCGGTCGAATATTTGGAAAAAGGGCTCGGCATTAACAAAGACAACGCGAATATAAGGCTGCACCTGGCCGAAGCATATCTCGCGGTAAAGCGTGACGCGGATGCCCGCAAGCAGCTTGATGCGTTGTTTGACCTCAAACCAGACCCCGCATTCATCCCGGAACATACCGAAGCAGTTGCAAAGGGAAAGAAGCTGTTAGCCATGAACTTTTAAGCATCCCGAACGCACGAACCAGAACGCGTTCTAATTATCCGATCCCTACAATTATGCGTCGTGCAATCTTCCCGGGCTCTTTCGATCCACTTACGAACGGACACCTTGATATCATCAAGCGCAGCCTTCCGCTATTCGACGAAATAATTATTGCAATCTTGAACAATCCGGAGAAGAATCCGATGTTTACGGTCGAAGAACGATGTGCGATGATCGCCGAAATATTGCCCTCGTTAAATGGGCACTCCTGCCGATTGGTCGTAGACAGTTTTTCAGGCCTCACGGCTCATTTTGCAAAGGAAAAGAATGCAACTGCGATCGTTCGCGGCATACGCGCCGTAAGCGATTACGAATATGAACTTCGAATGGCGTTGATGAACCGCAAACTTGAACCCTCGATCGAAACGGTCTTTCTAATGGCGGGCGAGGAATATTCATACGTTTCGTCGACGCTGATGAAGCAGGTCTTCGAACTCGGAGGTCACGTCGATGGCTTGATTCCCGAGCTGGTCGAGGCCAAAATGCGTGAAAAATCAGGCAGGTAAGCGCGGCCCGCATACCGGCTGTTCATTGACTAGTTCGCTATAGGATAAGATACCTAAATGTCGAAATCATTTCCTGTTTCTGAAAGAGTCGCGGCGATGAAGGGCTCTTCAACGCTTCTAGCGGCTCAGGCAGCAGCGGATCTGCGTGAAAAAGGGCATAGCGTTATCGACCTGACGGTCGGCGAACCCGACTTTGAAACGCCGGCCTTTATCAAGGAATACGCTGTCGAAGGCCTGGCTAAGGGCCTTACGAAATATACACCAAGTTCCGGTCTCAAAATATTTCAGGAATCGATCGCGTCCTTTTATGCCGAGCGGTTCGGGGCCGAACTTTCAGTGTCATCGATCGCGGCGTCGTGCGGAGGTAAACAAGCCCTTTTTAACGCAGCGTGCACGATACTCAATCCCGGCGACGAATTGCTTATACCTAAACCATATTGGGTCACATTCCCCGAGATCGGTGCTTTTTGCGGGGCAAAGAACGTCTTTATCGAGACAGCAGAAACCGAGTTCGTGCTGACTGCCGAACAGGTCAAGGCGGCGATCACCGATAAGACCAAACTCCTGATCGTCAATTCGCCCAACAACCCGACCGGAAGGGTAATACCTCCGCGCGAAATGGTCAGGATAGTCGAGACGTGTGCGGAAAACGGCGTCTATGTCCTAACGGACGAATGCTATCTTTTCTTCGCATATCCGCCAGGTGAGGTCTTTTCGTCGGCGAGCCTTCCGCCGGAACTCCGCGAGTTCGTTTGCGTTGCGGGCAGCTTTTCAAAAACTTATGCTATGACCGGTTGGCGGGCGGGGTACACGATCGCCAGCCCGGAATGGACGAAGGCAATGGTAAAGCTCCAAAGCCATTCGGCGACGCACCCAACGTCGTTCGTACAATACGCTTGTGCGATGGCGATGGCAGATCATGATGCCTCGATGAACGCTGTAAATGATATGCTCGTTGAATATCATCGTCGGCGCGATTGGTTGATCCCAGCATTGAACACGATCAAAGGTTTCAGATGTCCGATGCCCGAGGGAGCATTTTATGCTTTTGTTGATGTCGGCGAAATGCTCGGGGAGCAATTCGCTAATTCGGCGGACGTAGCTGAGGCAATGTTGAACGAAGCTTTTACGGTCGTGACTGACGGTGCTGGTTTTGGTGCCGACGGATTTCTTCGATTTTCGTATGCGACGTCAATTGAAAATCTGCATCAGGCCGTCGAGAGGCTTGTTTCGATGTTTGGAGTGAAGGACGTCAAGGCAGCGTGATCACCCTTGTGAGAAAACTAGTTTGAATCCGTTACAGTCCCGTACTTCAAGTTCGACGCAATCGTAGACCCGACGAACGGGGCCAAGGATAATGTCCGCACCTGCGGCTGTTAGCTCCTTAAACAATTCCTCGATGTCCGATACCCATATATATGCGTCACTGCTGATCTGACGAAATTCGAGGTTTGTCCGCTGCGGTTCGGCGTCCGCCTTTCCGAAATGAAATTCCGCGCCGCCTCGGCCTACCATTGCGAACACCGGCGGCTCGCCAAAGAAACCAAGTATCTCAAAACCGAACACGTCGCGATAATACTCCGCTGTTGCGACAACGTCAGCGACAACAAAATTCGGCGCGACGCTTTTGAACTCAACCATTTTCACAGGTTAGGACCATTCCGGCTAACCTCCGGTCATCAGTAAACCTATGGACTCACTGGTCGTACTCGTCGGATCGACCTCGCCGACGATCTTCCCTTCGCGAATGACCATCAACCGATCGGCAAGTGCCGTCACTTCTTCGAGCTCTGCCGAGATCAACAGGACAGCCGTGCCTGCATCACGCATTTCGATCAATTTTCGATGGATAAACTCGATCGCCCCGATATCGACCCCGCGGGTCGGTTGTGAAACAAGCAGCAATTTCGGCTGATGGCCAAATTCGCGCCCGATTATCAGTTTCTGCTGGTTGCCGCCAGACAGTGCTTTTGCAGTCAAGGACGGATTGGGCGGACGTACATCAAAATCTTCGATGATCTGTGCAACGCGCGATCTGACAACGCTGTTGTCAATAATGCCAAGGCCAAACGTGACCGGTGGTCGATAATGGACGCCCAAGATCGCGTTTTCGGCAAGATCAGAATTAAGCAGGAGTCCTCGTTTTTGTCGGTCTTCCGGGATGTGCGCGATACCGAGTTCCTTCTTCCGCCTGGCATCAAGAGATGTCACATCCCGTCCGTCAAACCAGATCGAACCACCCGAACAACGCACCAAACCAGCTAGGGCCTCAACAAGCTCGGTCTGGCCGTTACCCTCGATCCCGGCTATCCCGACGATCTCGCCGGCTCGGACCTCGAAAGAAATGTCGTCGACCGCCACATCGTGCTTTCCCCGAACCGACAGATTCCTTACTTCCAAAACGACATCGGTTGGCTTCGACTCCGGTTTATCGACCCGGAGAAGCACCTCACGGCCAACTATCATCCTCGCCAACTCTTTCGCGTTCGTTTCAGAGGTTCTCACGTTACCCACCGATCTGCCATCGCGCATGACGGTAACCTCATCGGAAATCGCGAGGACTTCCTCAAGTTTGTGGGTAATAATGATGATGGTCTTGCCCTGCGCCTTCATACGCCGCAGTATTTTGAAAAACTCTTCGACCTCCTGCGGTGTCAGCACCGCAGTCGGCTCATCCAGGATCAGCAGCCTGGCATCGCGGTATAGGGCTTTTAGCAATTCGACCCGCTGCTGAGCCCCGACCGAGAGGTCCTCGATCAACGCGGCTGGGTCAACATCGAGTTTCAGATCATCAGATAGCTTTTTGATATCGTGTTCGGCCTTATCGAGATCGAGGTTCACCGTCGAGCCGGTTTCTGCGCCGAGGACAATATTCTCCGCGACCGTCATCGTATCGACCAGCAAGAAATGCTGATGCACCATACCTATGCCGAGGGCGATAGCGTCGTGTGGATTTCGAATCGCAACCGGCTTTCCGTCCACCAATATCTCGCCGGCGTCCGGGTTATAAAACCCATAAACCACGCGCATCACGGTAGATTTGCCTGCCCCGTTCTCGCCTACGATGGCATGAATCGTGCCATTTTCGACCTTTAGAGACACATCGTCGTTTGCGACACAATCTCCGAATACCTTCCTGACGTTTCGTACTTCGAGCATCGCTTTCCTAATTCGCCATCGCGTCGGTCACCTTGATCTCTCCGGCAACTATTTTTGCTTTTGCTGCTTCTACACGTTCGATAACGTTCGCCGGGACCAGCGGTTCGTTGAATTCATCCATCGCATATGCAACGCCATCCTTGTCGAGTCCGAATACATGGAACCCGCCCTGAAACTTACCTTCGATCACCTCTTTGACGGCGTCATAGACAGCGTTGTCGACCCGTTTTACCATCGAGGTGAGAACAAATCCTGGTTTTACGCCGTTCTGATTGGAATCGACCCCGATCACGAATCGGTTCGCCTGGCCATCCATGTTCTGACCGTATTGCTCAACAGCATCGAAGGCACCAAGCCCGGAATTCCCGGCTGCGGTGAAGATTACGTCCGCACCTTTCTCGATCTGCGAAAGGGCGAGTTCTTTGCCCTTTCCCGGATTGTTCCATGCATGGTCGGTCACGCCAACATAGTTTGTCACTATTTGGATCTTCGGGTTTACCGCCTTTGCTCCTTCTTCGTAGCCTTTGTTGAATCGATGAATAAGCGGAATGTCCATTCCGCCCAGAAAGCCCAGGACACCAGTCCGCGATTTCGCCGCGGCTATCATGCCCACAAGATATGAGCCTTCGTGCTCACGGAAAACTAGAGAAGCTACATTTCGTTTCGGTGTCTTCCCGTCCTTTTCGAAGATGACACCGTCCACGATCGCAAACTTCACTTCGGGATAGTCGATCGCGACTTTTTGCATGATCGGCCCTTGAGCGAAGCCCACCCCGACGACAAGGTCAAAGTTCTTCTCTGCAAAGGCGCGCATCGCAGGCTCGATCGAAGTCGGATTTCCCGGTTCAACGTCGTAGAGGCAGATATTCAATTCCTTTTCTGCACGCTTTACGCCTTCCCAGGCGGCCGCATTGAACGAACGATCATTTTTACCGCCAATGTCAAAAACTATCCCGACACGCGTGCTGCAGCCAACTCGCTTTGTCTCCGAACGCACTGCGCACGACGAAACAGTGAAAATGGCGATCATGCCGAGCATCGCCATTTTTATCGTGTTGATGTTCATAGACTATTTGCTTACCAAAGGGTGGTCAGCCTCATTAGCTTACAAACATCTAAGGTTTTGGGCAAGGAAGTATCGAAGGCGAACCATCTATTCGATGCCGCGTCGAGCCAGTTGGTCGGCAAGTGCCGCTCGAACTGCGGAGTCGAACCCGCCCGAGCGGCCTGAACGCGTCCCCTCAGCCCGAAGAAATGCTTCTCGCTGTTTCGATAGTTCGAGGATCTCTTGCCGTATCTTCTTTCTTTCTGCGATCCGGGCATCCACTTGCCGCTGTCTCTCTGCCGGCGAGACCCTTTGCAGATCGTCCGGCAGATCTTCAGCCTTTACCTCGTCGAGCTTGATTCTTCCTCGCTCCATGTCCTGGATCAGATCGCCATTGTAAGCGTCTTTGTTCACCGCTTTATTCAGCGCCCGGTCGGCTCTCGCAGTATTGGACGCCGCATTCGCCATCTTCGATTCCGTCTCTGCAGCCGCCATAGAGAGATCGGCACGTCGTGTCGGTGCGCCGTAGGCAATGAATGTACCCCCGAGTTTTTGACCGAGCTCTGCGATTCGCGAATCGAACGGCGTGTTTATCTCTTCAACCCCGCCGTTCTGTGCGATCGCAAAGTATTTGCCTTGTCCTGCTCTTGCAACCTGTTGCCAGATCGACCGTGTTTCGTGGTCATCGCCGCATTGTATCGTGTTCACGACAATATTCCTTCGAACAGCGACCGTCGTCGTTGCGAGAACATCAGGCTCGCCGCTGTAATTCTGCGGAGGAGCATCGCCGACAAGAAAGATGATCTTCGCTGCCCCGGACTTCGACCATCCTGCCTTTTCCACACCTTCAGCTAACGCCTTCCGAACGCTTTCAGGCGTGTCACCACCGCCGCCGGCTTCCAGGTCCATTAGTTTAGAATAGACCGCGTCGAGATCTGATGATATTGGCACGATCTGGGTGACATACTCATCATTCCGATCTCGATACGCAACGAAGCCGACGCGAACGTCTGGCTTTGACTGTTTTTGCATCACTTCATTAACGATGCTCCAGATCTTTTGTTTAGCTCCGTCGAGCAAGCCGCCCATTGACCCGGTCGTATCTAGGACAAATACCATTTCGAGGGTCTTGCCTTGAGTCGGCTCGTTTGTTTCAGGTCCGGCCTCGTGTATCTCTTCAACCTCGACCCGCGGGATCTCGCGGTTGATGTATGAAATACCCGCAAATGCAACACCCACAACAAATGCGAGTAACAATATCGCGACTTTGAAGAATTTATGTTCCATTTCGTTCGCTCCTTAAATATGCTCAGATCGCCGCCCTTTGAGATCGTCTGCAGTTCGAACGTTCGGGAAGTGGAATACTTGCGAAGAAATTCAGTTGGAAATTGTCCTGTGGATCAGCGGCGGAGGAGTGATCTGCGTGTCAAGTATTTGGTAGGAACGTCTCAACTTTGCCGCAATCGAATCGGCCTGTTCCTCAGATCTGCAATATAGCTCGCCGATCGGTTGCCCCGTAATCACACGATCACCGATCCGTGAAATGCTCGCATAACCTATTGCATGATCTATCTTATCTTCGGCGCGGGTGCGGCCGCCGCCGATCTCGACGATCGCATTTCCTATTGCGAGCGTGTCGATCTCTGAAATGCAGCCTGAATTCTCGGCCTTGATCTCGACCTTGGTCAGGGTTGGATCGACAAGCTTTTCCGGATCGTCACAAACGGAAAGGTCGCCGCCCTGGAGTTCGAGATTGCGGCAAAAACGCTCGAATGCGTTCCCGCTATCTATCTTTGCTGTCGCCAACCGTCGTGCAGTACCGAGGTCCGCCGATACACCGGCTAGCACCAGCAAGCGCGAAGTCAGGTCGAGAGAAAGTTCAAATGTTGATTCGCTTCCCGGTAATGGCTCGCCTTTAAGTATCTTGATGCATTCATACGTCTCAAGCGCATTGCCGACAAATCTGCCGAGAGGCTGGCCCATATCCGAGATCACCGCTTCGGTCCTGACGCCAAAGTTGGTGCCGGTCATTACCATTGCCTCAGCGAGCTTTCGCGAGTCCTCGAACCTCTGCATGAATGCTCCCGACCCGGTCTTCACGTCCAGAACTAGTACATCGAGCCCTTCGGCGAGCTTCTTTGACATTATGGATGCAACGATCAGTGGGATGCATGGGACCGTTGCAGTCGCATCGCGGAGAGCGTAAAGCTTTCGATCCGCCGGAGCGATCTCAGCTGTCTGACCAGCCATCGCGTAACCGCAATCGTCGATGACAGAATGAAACTCCTGCTTCGAAAGGCGAACGTTAAATCCCGGTATCGCCTCGAGCTTATCCAAAGTTCCACCGGTATGTCCGAGGCCGCGGCCTGATATCATCGGGACGGCCAGACCGCACGCTGCGGCAAGTGGTGCGATTATCAGGGACGTCTTATCCCCGACCCCGCCGGTCGAATGCTTGTCGACCTTGGGTTTGCCGATCTCTTCAAAACTGAGTACCTCGCCGGACCGAAGCATTGCATCAGTGATGGCGTCCTGTTCGGCAAGGTTCATCCCGCGAATGAACATCGCCATGACCATTGCAGTGATCTGGTAATCGGCCCAAGAACCATCGCAAACACCATCGATAAAAGCACCGATCTCTGAATGCGAAAGCTCTCCGCCGTCTCGTTTAATTGCGATGATCTCTTGTGGCCGCATTGAATATGGAAAACAAAAACTGCCCAAGTTTCGCACAAGGGCAGTCAGCAAGTCCATCTGTTGGAGGACGTTACATTCAATGTCGGACCATCAACTGCTGCTTATTTCTAACAGCACGACCGCGTCAGCCCTAACGGCTTGCCGACCACCGACAGCATCGACGCCCTCACTTGTTTTGGCCTTCACACTGATCTGGGTGGTTTCGATCTCGAGCGAAAGGGCGAGTCCCCTGCGAATATCCTCGATGTACGGGCGCAATTTTGGATACTCGAGATGAACGGTCGCATCCAGATTCGCAACCTTGTAGCCGCGTTCCCTGGCGAGTCCGACGGCGTATCTGAGAAACACCGAACTTTCGGCATTGAGCCAACGTTCGTCGCTGTTCGGAAAATGCGAACCAATATCCCCGAGTGCCAGTGCTCCGAGAATTGCATCGGTTACTGCGTGTAGTAACACATCGGCATCCGAGTGCCCTTCAGCACCGAGCTCAGAATCTAACCGCACGCCCCCGATGATCAGCGGACGCCCGGCGACGAGCCTGTGAATGTCGTTTCCTTGTCCGATCCTGTACATCTGCTTTTCATCAAAAGTATGTGGAACGCCGGAATATCTTGACCGGTGGTTCACTTCATCAAAAGAGCTTCCGCGAATGCGAGATCCTCCGGATAGGTGATCTTAATATTGCGAGAGCTTCCCTCAACTACCGCAATGGGATGGCCCAGCCTTTCAACAAGAAAACACTCATCGGTCACTGATTCACCGAGATCGGTGTCGTCGAACGCCCGTCTCAATAGATCGGCCGAAAATACTTGTGGAGTAAATGCCCGTCGCAGTTTTGCTCTATCAAGAGTTCCCGATATTTGGCCACCCACGACCGTTTTTATCGTGTCCGTGACAGCTGCGACAAGACAAGCAGCACCGGTGTGCTTTGCTCTCTCGATCGTGCGCTCGATCTCTTCGACTGTTACCAACGGCCGAGCCCCATCGTGAACGGCAATGATCGATGTCTCGGTGTCGACTGCGTTTAGCCCGTTGAGAACCGATTGTGCACGCGTCGCCCCACCGCTGACAATTGAGTTGATCTTTGGTACACAGTGTTGGTCAAAACGTTCGATCTGATCACCGGCAAGAACAAGAACGATATGGTCAACCGACGGCGAGGCTTGAAATCGCTCCAGTGTGTGAACGATGACCGGCTTTCCACCGATCTCGAGAAATTGTTTGGGTTTATCGGAATTGAAACGTGAACCGGAGCCGGCAGCAACGATGATCGCTGTAGTTTTCATCGTTTCGCGACGGGTTAATCGACTTCCTCGATGATCGTCGTTTGTCGCAGTTCGCGAGTTGCCTTTCGAAAGCCAAGAGAACGGGAATCGTGGATCGCAACATTCGAATGCTCGCCGTTGTCTTCTTTCTCTTCCCAGAGCCTGCCAAAGATCATCTTCCCTGCGGTCGTCTGCAGGACGCTGGTTACTGCGATATCGGCGGTCTTACCTATTAACCTGCGGGCGTTGTCGATCACGACCATTGTCCCATCGTCTAGATAAGCAACGCCTTGGTTGTATTCCTTGCCCTCTTTCAGCACGAAAACACGCATCGCCTCGCCGGGCAGCACCACCGGTTTCAGGGCATTTGCGAGTTCGTTGATATTGAGCACGGAAACGCCACGGAGCTGCGAAACCTTGTTAAGGTTAAAGTCATTCGTAACGATCACGGCCTCGAGCTGTTTGCCGAGCTCGATCAATTTCAGATCGACCTCTTTTACTGCCGGAAAATCAGTTTCGACGATCTGGATATCGAGCTTACTATTGTTCCGAAGTCTTTGTAGCATGTCCAGACCGCGGCGGCCTCGTTGCCGCTTTGACGAATCTGCCGAATCGGCTACCTGCTGCAGTTCCGCGAGAATGAAATTCGGAATTATCAGTGTCCCGCTCAAAAAGCCCGTTTCGGCAACATCAGCGATTCGGCCGTCAATGATCACAGACGTATCAAGGATCTTATAGTCACGCGGTGTGTTTTTATCGCTGAAAATGCCGCCAAGAGCAGTGAGATCGAGATAATCGCCTTTCGCAGCACCGACCATTAGGCCAACGTACCCCATAAAGAACGCCAATGAGATCGTCAGGAAGGTCTTCATTTCAGCCGGAACTGCCTGAACTTCCTGGATCGAGATCAATACTCCGATCAAAAATGCGCCGGCGATCCCAAGTATCGAGCCAACAGCCGCACCGATCAATGTCTTCAGCGTTGCCCGTCTTACACGTAGCTCAAAACCAATGATCGCAATTGCGATCAAGACTCCAATGGCCGCCGAGACAAATCTACGCGTCGGTTCATCGATAGGATCAAGACGCGCGGTGTGAGCAAGCGGATTCAGCAAAAAGCCAATTCCTGCCAGTAACCCGACAAAGGCGATCCTGATTGTGAGTATGTCGAGCTTCATCTGAGAAATCTTAGCACGAATTAGCGTGTGTTGTTAATGGTTTACATTTTTTGGCCTGACTGAAACCTAACCAAGCCTCAAAACATTCCCGTTGACCGCAACCGCTTCCGGCGAAAGCAAGAACAATACTACGCGTGCGACGTCATCAGGCGAGACCGTGCCCTTCGGCCGCAAGAATTCCGGATGGTCCAAATAATCCGATTCATTTGCATCCTTTACGACGACCGCATTTACACGAAAGCTGTCGGGTAGGTTCCTCGAGAACCACTCCGTCGTATCAAGATCCGCCGAATATGAAGCTTCAGTCACTGCACTATCGCCACTTTCCGAGGTAGGTTCGGCAATGACGTTAACGATCTTTGGTTTCGGGCGGCTTGACATCAGTCTCGACGCTAGCTTTGTAACCAAATAGCTTGGCCGAACCCCCTCGGGAAAATAATCGAGGGCGTCATCCTTGCAATTGACCAGAAACGTCGATTCGCCCGCCGATTTCAGACAATTGACAAGAAGGTCAAGCCTTGCAAACTCGGTCTCGACCTTATCTAGCAGCGTTCTTGCACCGTCGGGCGTTTGGGCGTCGGCGTCGACCGCAAATGCGAGGGTGCCGAGCGCACGCAACGCTTCGATGGCCGGATCGCCTTTGCCTGACGGTGGGACCCCCACGATGACGAATGCACCCTGTAATGCGAGCTGCAACGCAACGGCCTTTCCGATCGGGGTGGTGCCATCAGTCACTAGGGCGACCTTTTCCGAAAATGCATGAATTGAAGTTACGTTCACGGCCTTAGGATAGCGAAAACGACCGAGCTTCACCACAAAGATCGTCTAGGTGTTTTTCAACCGGTCTTTCTGATACCATTTCACAGGATCGAAGTACACGCAGACAAGGGGGCGACATCGTGAAAAGGCAAATAACTAAATTCGTTGCGACAGCACTACTAATATTCCTTCCGGCCGGGTTGAATGCTCAGCGTTTGACCCTTACTTCGGGGAGTATTTTCATCGGCGGAGACTCGTTTTCGCGTCCTGATTATCAAACCATATTGATCTTCGACGTCACCGGCAGTGCGCAGAATCCGGTAAGAACCTATCGATTTGGAGCGACCCAGTACTATAGCGTTTATCTCGATCATCCCATCAAACCAGACGGCCGTTATGATTATTCGTTGATCATGCCGTATGGGCCGCAATCGCTTTTTATCAATGGCCAGAATATTTATCCGGTTTGGTATGTTGAGAGTCGGTGGAATCTCAATGCGAGTGTGATAACGCCTATTGCAACGGTCGATTCACCGGTCATAGCAACTGTCGAGTCGCCGTTTTCGATGACCGGTACCACGTCGACGTACGGCCGTTATAACTTGAATCTTCGAACAAAAGGTTCAGGAACGGTTCGAATTCGTTTCGAGAAAATCGGTCTGAACTACT
Organism: Chloracidobacterium sp.; assembly: GCA_016716305.1. Classification (NCBI taxonomy): domain Bacteria; kingdom Pseudomonadati; phylum Acidobacteriota; class Blastocatellia; order Chloracidobacteriales; family Chloracidobacteriaceae; genus Chloracidobacterium; species Chloracidobacterium sp. The sequence continues at coordinate 3,218,993 of JADJWP010000002.1, read as the reverse complement.
TTTTTCTGGATGGAACATACGTGTTTTCTGAGCCCGGTTCTGATCGCTAGTGCCTATGGCAAAACAACCCTCAACGATTTTCGTTTGCCAGAATTGCGGCGGGCAATCGCGTAAATGGCTCGGTCAATGTCCGGACTGCGAAGAATGGAATACGCTTGTCGAGGAAAGGTTTCGTCCGGCAGCGCAGGCAGTCGCCGCCGGGTTCGGGAAAACCCAGTGGACATCTGCCGCGAAGCCGATCGCGTTTAGCCAAGTCGAATCACAGGACGATGCCCGTATTTCGTCGGGCATCCAGGAATTTGACCGCGTTCTCGGCGGCGGTATCGTCGCTGGCTCGCTTGTTCTTATTGGCGGCGCGCCTGGAATTGGGAAATCGACTATCGTGTTGCAGATAGCTCACAGGCTTGCCGTCAACGACTCGATCGTTTTGTACGTATCGGGAGAAGAATCCGAGAGACAGATCAAAATGCGCGGCGAGCGCATTGGCATCAACGCCGAGCGGCTTTTCCTGCTTCCCGAGACGAATCTCGGATCGATCCTTGCGGAAACCGATAGTCTTCGGCCGGACTTTTTGATCGTCGACTCGATCCAGACGATCCATAGCGACAAGATTGAATCTGCCGCGGGAAGCGTCTCACAGGTTCGCGATGTCGCCGCGCAACTGATGCTCTTTGCAAAACAGACGGCAACACCTGTTTTCATCACCGGCCACGTTACGAAAGAAGGCTCGATCGCAGGTCCAAAAACTCTTGAGCACATTGTTGACACTGTGCTTTATTTCGAGGGCGACCGCCATCACAATCACCGGATAATCCGAGCCACGAAGAATCGGTTCGGTGCGGCGAATGAGATCGGTGTTTTCGAGATGACGAACGCGGGGCTGGTCGCCGTTGGAAATCCTTCAGAACTTTTTTTGCAGGAACGCCCCGAAGGCGCAAGCGGCTCGGTCGTCACGGTCTGCATGGAAGGAACTCGTCCGATGCTGGTCGAGGTTCAGGCTCTTGTAAGCGGGACACGTTCGGCATCGGGCAGGCGAATGGCCCAGGGATTTGATTACAACCGTACGTCTATGCTGATCGCGGTTTTGGAAAAGCGGCTGGGAATGCAGCTTGCAGGCGACGACGTGTTTATCAACATCGCCGGAGGCGTGGAAGTGACCGAACCGGCCGCGGATCTAGGCGTTATCGCCGCTATCGCATCCAGCTTTCGTAATCTGCCCGTTGGTCCGGATGTTGCCGTTTTCGGTGAGATCGGACTCACTGGTGAGATCCGCGGCGTTTTGCAGGCTCAGTCCCGGGCTCGCGAAGCACAGTCGATGGGCTTTAAAAAGCTCATTCTACCCGAATCAAATCGCAAAGGATTAGAGAAACTGCTTGGTGTTCGTGTGGTCGGCGTTCGAAGCGTTGACGAGGCTCTTGGCGAACTATTTAACTAGAAGCGGCTATGTCGAAGACGGTCATAACTGAAGGCGATGAGGGCGTCAAGCTTATTGTTAAGCGGAGAAAAAAGGACACTCCCAATGTTCGTTTAGCGACGCGCATGCCGGTACATGTCGTTTACGGCGGCGCAGATCGATTTTCTGCATCGATAGCTTCGAAGCTTGGATCGATCGCATTGAAGACGCTCGAAACCTACGCTTCAAATTTTGTCGAATTCGCGAACGCGTTTTGTCTGCCGGGCACCGAGTCATTGCCGAATTTCCCCGAGGCGGTCGTGAGGCTCGATCTTCAGATCGCTAAGGATCCGTCAACCGCAAGATCGAGCGACCATGCATCGTGGTTCGCCTGGACCGTTTATCAGAAGACCGTCGAAAAACTGAAAACCGAACCTGTTGAGGATTTTCGGATCGATTTCGAGGATGGTTACGGATTCAGAGCGGATGACGAGGAAGACGCAGATGCATTTCGCACTGCTAAGGAACTTGCACAAACGTACATAAAGGGCACGAACACCTATTTCTCAGGCCTTCGAGTCAAGTCATTTGCACCGGAGACATATTCGCGATCAGTACGCACATTGAATATTTTCCTTTCGACACTGTTGGAATCGACGGCCGGACTGATCCCGCCCAATTTTGTCGTCACACTCCCTAAAGTTAGCTCCCATAAGGACGTGCGCGAACTTCACAGCCATCTGACAAAGGTCGAAAAGAAGGCGAACCTACCCCATGGGTCGATCAAGCTGGAATTGATGATCGAAACACCGGCTGCGATCATTGGGCCAAAAGGTAATTTCGCACTTCGCGACCTGGTGAATGCGGGCAAGGGGCGCGTCATTGCAGCTCATTTTGGGGCATACGACTATACGTCGTCCCTCGGCATAGCTGCCGATTTTCAGGGCCTCAGACACGAAGCCTGCGTTTTGGCCCGACAATTGATGCTGCTAACGCTGTCGCCGATGGGAATTCGGCTTGCAGATTCGGTGACAACTCAAATTCCGACGACGGTTCACAATGGCGGACGGTTGAGTAAGTCGCAAACCGCTGATAACCGCCGTCGGATCTTCGAAGGTTGGCGAACTCATTTCGAGAACGTCACATATTCGATGAGCAATGGTTTTTACCAAAGCTGGGATCTTCATCCAAATCAACTGCCGGCTCGCTACGCCGCGGTGTATTCGTTCTTCCTCCGGACCTTCGATTCACAGACAGCTCGTCTACGCGATTTTATTGATGGTGCATCAAGGGCCATGCTTTCGGGCAACACTTTTGACGATGCGGCATCGGCTCAGGGTGTATTGAATTTCTTACGTCGGGGTTCCGATTGCGGGGCATTCAATGATTCGGATGTCGCATCTGCCACTGGTCTTACCGAAGGAGAGTTCAGGGGGCAAACGTTTCAACAGATCATCGAGGGGCGCCGGCAAGCGATTTGATCAGGCAATTTCTTCACCTGACATCGCCTTTTCGAGCATTTCCTCCCGTTCATGCCTGCGATTGGTTATCTTTGGGCTTTCGTCCTCTTCGATGTATTTCGAAGGCTGATTGAACGGGTCAGGAAATATTGGCAGGCCCTCGCGGATCATTCGCTCTGAAATGATCTTCGATATAAGTTCCTGTTCGAACTGCGATATCTCGTAAAACCGAACTCCGATCCCCGTGTCTTCAAAGCGGTAGATCGCCTTGCATTTAAGCGGAAGCCTGTTTTTGTTCGGAAGTTCGATCTCTAACCGAAACTCATCGCCGGCATAGATATTCTCTTCCCAATCTGTGAAACAGCCGCCGATGCTTATCTGCTGCAAAAGCGTTTCCTGGCGATCGCCAAATTTTGTGACGATCGTCGCAGGTATATCCAAAGAGAAGCGGGTGTGTTTTCGTTGATTGATCGACATCTGAGTTGCGAGGAATGAACCGAAGGGATGTTGACTTGCCTCCTATATTTTACAGATTTCGGATCGCTTTAGGCAACAAAATATTTACGATCGCTCAAAACAACGAAAGAGGCGGCAATCTGCCGCCTCATTTCAATCTAAATGACTATATTTGTTCAGCTTACAGCTGCGTCCGATCTTCTGCAGTGCTTTTCAAAAGCCTCGGTAAGCGCGTCAGCGATCATCATCGGATGGCGGCCTTCGAGATCCTTTCGTTCGAACATTTGAACCAGTTCTCCGTTCTTGATCAATCCGATCGCCGGAGAAGAAGGCGGATAACCAGTAAAGAACTCGCGAGCGGTGTCAGTTGCGTCGATATCGGCACCGGCAAATACGGTGATCGCCCGATCGGGTTTCGATTCGGAATTTTGCAGCGCCATTGCTATCCCGGGCCTTACGCCTCCTGCAGCACAACCGCAAACTGAATTAACGACGACCATTAGTGTGCCGTCGGTGTTTTTCACCGCGTCTACCACCGCCTCGCTCGACTTCGTTTCTTCGATCCCGAGCCGCGCCAGTTCCGCCCGCATTCCGTGGATCATTATCTCTGGATATGGCATAAAATTACCTCATTTATCGTTTACACAAATCCGTCAGTGAATCCTGACCTTTTTTTCAAGTATTCATCACGGCGGAAGTTTCGTCAAGTCTGTATGTTGTTCGAGCGGCTGGTTTGCTACGTGTCGGCCAAACGCATAAACTCTCTCTGTTGCACTTCATATATAAGAAAATCAATGAACATCGAAACTGAGATCAAGTACCGGCTTAGCCCGAAACGACTCGACGAAATAACCAAGAAGATCGTCGATCTCGGCGCCGTATTTCACAAAGAAGTGTTCGAGGTCAACTATCAACATCGTGGCGGCGAAATGGATGAACGTGGAGCGACCCTCCGACTGCGAAAGATCGGTGACCACACCGTCCTTACTTACAAGGAGAAGATAAAGACCGATTCGGGTGCGAAAAGGAAGATCGAATACGAAACTTCGGTCGGCGATGTCGAATCGACGGAGAAGATCATCGAGCGCCTGGGTTATCGCCTTACGGCGGTCTACGAAAAGCGTCGTAAATACTGGCATCTGGATGATGTTGAGATCGTCCTGGATGAACTACCTTTCGGACTGTACATGGAGATCGAAGGAACGATCGATTCGATCGAAAAGGCTGAAAAGAAACTCGGTCTCGCAACGATCGAACGAGAGCCGAGAGGGTATCCGCGATTGACGATCAAATACGGGACATTGAACGGCACAGTTGCCGAAGCACGATTTGAACGAAAAGCTACAGCCTAACCGGGAAGGTCCTCTCCGACGAACGACATCTGGGCATCGAAGGGTTTTGTATTGCCTGCGGCGATCTTCCTATATGTTCCATCGGGCTTCAATGTCCGTGCATTGACGTTGTCCCTCAGGTAATTTTCGATCAGGGTCTCTTTTACGTATATTTTGATCTCGGGATCAAGTATTGGCACCACGACCTCTACGCGACGATCAAGATTTCGTTGCATTAAGTCGGCACTCCCAATATAAACCTCGTCGCTAGCCCCGCTTTCATTCGAAAAGTAAAATATCCGGCTGTGCTCTAAGAACCGCCCTACGATAGATCGAACACGGATGGTCTCGGAAAGGCCTTTCACGCCCGGTCTGAGAGAACAAATGCCGCGAACGATCAGATCGATATCGACGCCGGCCGACGATGCCTTGTACAGCTCCTCGATGACCTCGACATCGGTCAGACTATTGATCTTGATGATTATTCTCGCCGGTTTGCCGTTTGCTCTATTTGCGGCCTCACGCCGAATGAGTTCGATAAACCGTTCGCGAAGATTCAGAGGTGCGACCAACATCCGCATGTATTCATCCTGTTGCGAATAACCGGTCAGAAAATTGAAAAGATTGGTCGCATCAGCCCCGATCTCGTCGTCAGCTGTTAGCAGGCCTAGATCCGTGTAAAGTCGCGAAGTGGTCGGGTTGTAATTACCCGTTGCGACATGGACGTATCGGCAAAGTTTGTCTTTTTCGCGTCGAACCACTAGAAGCACTTTTGAATGCGTTTTGAGACTGTGAATTCCATATACGACATGAACGCCTTCATTCTCTAATCGGCGAGCCCATTCGATATTGTTCTCTTCGTCAAACCTGGCCTTGAGTTCGACGACCGCAGTCACCTGCTTGCCTAGGCGGCTAGCTCTGATCAGCGATCTGACAACCGGTGAATCTTTACCCGTCCGATAAAGACAGATCTTGATCGCCTGTACATCCGGGTCTTCAGCAGCCTCGGCGATAAAGTCCGTAACGACAGAAAACGAATGGAACGGATGATGAAGCAAAACGTCTCGCTTTTTTAAGACGTCAAAAATACTCTTCTTGTCGCGGATCGCTGCCGGATGGATCGGATGGATCGGCCGTTCCTTCAACGCCGTTTGCTCAAGCGAATAGAGCTGCATCAGATCGGGGATATCGACAAAGCCTTCGATCCGGTAAACGTCCTGTTCGGTAAGCCCAATGCCGTCGGTCAGCTGTTTCAGCATTTTTTCGGGCATGTTTGCCGAAACCTCGAGCCTGACAGGAAACCGGAACCGTCGACGCTGAAGCTCGCGTTCGAGAGTGCGCATAAGATCGCCGGCCTCGTCTTCGCGCAGTTCGATGTCGGCGTCTCGGGTAACACGAAAAAGAAATCCTTCGCCAGCCTTCATGTTCGGGAACAAGTCGGCGGCGTTTGCCGAGATCACTTCTTCGAGCAGTGCGAAACGGCCGCGCTTTTCGTTTATAGGTATCAAACGCGGTACGGTTGGCGGCAGCTTGATACGAGTAAAGCGCTTCTGCCTGAAAAGATGTTTAAGGCTCTTTTGAGTCAATTGCCGGTTGGGTTCAATAAAGAGTCCGAGATTGAGGCTAAGATTTGAAATGTACGGAAACGGATGGCTCGAATCGACCGATTGCGGTGTCAGAATCGGGAACAAATTGTCGCGAAAGTATTTATCGAGCTTCTTACGGTCTTTGATACCAAGTGACCGATATGGTTCGATCGTCAGGCCGGCGCGTTCTAGCTCCGGGAAAACATTGTCACGCAGGTAGGCGACCTGCTTCTTAAGCATCGGCCGCAATCGCTTTCCGATCTCGCGGAGCTGCTCGCCGGCCGTCAACCCATCTGGCGAAAGTTCGAGTACGCCCTCTTCGATCTGCTCCTTGAGGCCGGAAACACGGATCATGAAAAACTCATCGAGGTTGGTCGCAAAGATCGAAAGGAATTTCAGTCTTTCGAGCACCGGCTTGCTCTCGTCCATCGCCTCTTCGAGCACACGTCGGTCAAACTCGAGCCAACTCAACTCGCGATTAAATAAAGTCACGCCGTCAAATACGGGATCTGAACTGGTTTCGACTACCGATGGAGTGGATTTCTTCAATGTGGTGCTTTCGGCGTGAATCATAGGGGCTGAACAGAATTATAGTCCAGACCCATCGTGACCGATGTTAACTTAATGTTACGAAGTTGTTACGCAGCGAGCAAGATTAAAGTTACGGAAGGATAACGACCGGCGTTGAGACATCGACCGCATCGTACAATTCCCGCATATTGCCATCACTCATCGCAATGCAGCCCTGGGTCCAATCATCGTGACTGCCGCCGCCATGAATATAGATCTCGCCGCCAAGTCGGGTTTTTTGCGGCGGCATTGAAAAATTTTCAATTGCTGCCATGATGGCATCAAATTCGGTCTTTTCGATCAAAGACGTGCCGAGGCCGCGTCTCGCATCTTCGGTGTTCGGATAACTGATCCCGAGCCCGAGAGAGTACTTGCTCTTCGGGTTCTTTCCAAAAATGTAGAAATCGCCTTCGGGTGTCTTGCCGTCTCCCTCGATCTCTTTATCACCGATAGGCGATCGCCCAAGACCAACATCGTAAACGCGGACCATCGCGGTGCCGTCCAGAAGCTCGAGCTTTCTCAAGCTTTTCTTTACTACGATCTTCGGCTGAACCAAATTTGGCAGCTTAGAATGTTCAATCATTTCGGTAAAAGATGAGAATAGGATCCGAAGGTCGGAAAATCATAAGTTACAGCCACGGTCATCAAGAAATGCCCCTGACGAAGGGCGGAAGTTTCATTTGATTCCCCGTATAGCATTCGCCTTGTCGCGCATAAGCTTTTCCTCGTCCAACCAACCTTGTTTCTTACAAAATTCTGTAAGCCTTTCGTATCGCTTGAGCGGTTCGTAATTCATCGCCCACGATAGTTTCGCCGTGCATTCCGGACAATTGTCGATCGGTCGCCGATCGGTTTCCAGGACGTGATTTGTGCCCGCCATAAGGCATTCATATTTCGTGCAATGCTTCATCGAGAACATGTGGCCAACTTCGTGTGTCGCCACCTTGATCGTTCGCGTCAAAAGTAGTTTTGGATCGTATTTTCTCGTGATCGGGTCAGCGAGCCGGTACAGCGACCAAACGCCGACACGATCCTTGAAAGTTGCTTGGCCAAACACGAAGGCCCATGTGTCGCCCGGGTAAAGATCATAATTAGTAAGGGCGATCAGTGCCGCCGCGTCATCTTCAAGAAGTTTCGGCAGCACGTCCTCGAGAAAATAAGCGGTGCGGATCTGCAGGTTGTTTTTGTATTCGATCTTTCGCATTTTGTCTCGCGGCACACTTCCAAGCGGCCTGTCAGCATTAAGCTCAACCGGAAGATCATAAAACGCCTTCATGTATTCGGCCGCGAGCTTTATCGCATTTCTTTGCTCGTGCGAGAAAGTCCCTATCGGTTGTATGTAGATCTTGCGTCGCTTCGGGGTTGGCAATGTCGGGTTTGATCGGACGTACTCTTCGAAGGTCTCGCCAAATTCCTTTTGCGTATCGAGCCAGTCGCCGTCTCGTACCTCCATGGGTTCGAAGAAAGGCTTTAATGAATCGCGAACACGTTCCAGTTTCTCGACCCGGGCATCCTTTCCAGGAGCGGCCGAGTTAGATGCGATTTCGCTGTTAGATCCGCATCCCGCGGCAAACAACGCTATCGCCATTATATAGAGGAATCGCATCTTGCTGAATTAGATACTGGACTTCGAACTTTGTTCCGACGCGGCGATCATGATCGATCTCGGTTCGTAGCCGTCGCCTTCGATGTTGATATTAAAGACCCGCGACGGGAATCGGAATGGCCCGAGCTTCTCTGCCCATTCGATGATCACTATTGCGTTCGGATCTTCCACGATCTCGCCCAGGCCAACTCCGAAGGCCGCGTCACTACCTGTGTCGATCCTCCAAAGATCAATGTGGTAAACATGCAGATCGTTGGCTTTGTATAAATTCACAAGGGCAAAGCTCGGACTGGTCACCTCGTCGACGTCATAGCCGAGCGCGTCCATCATTCCCTTTGTTAGCAATGTCTTGCCGGCTCCAAGTCCGCCATGGAGCAGCACGGCGTCGCCGGCCCGCAATCGCTCGCCGATCGCCCGACCAAGCTCGAACGTCTCGAACGGAGTGTTGCATTTTCGAAGTTCTTTCATTCCGTCGGCAATCCGATCTGCGAGAACCATGATAGCTTGTCCCAGTAACCGTGCTGCTCAATTATCTTTCCGTCGCGAAAACGGAAGAATCCGCATCCGCGTATCTCGAAGGACTTCCCTGAAGGCGAATGGCCTGCAAATTCGCCCGTCCAGGTTCCGCCGCCTATCCATTCCCACGCCGCCCGATCGCCGTCGCCGATCAGGTTTTCAACCCGCGACCAGGCATCGGGGAACGCAGCGAAGAAGGCGTTATTGCCCGCTCGGATCGCTTCTTTACCGACGTCCGGCTCGCCGATCGCCACCTGAAGATTGACGGCATCGTCGGCATAGCATTCAGCCACCGCTTCCGGGTCGCACGCCTGAAATGCGTTGATCCAGTTTTGGAGAAGTTGTTTCGAATCCATATATTCTTTTTTTCTTTTTTCGTGAATTTCGTGGATTACCATTTCGGAGGTTGTGTCCGCGAATGAAAGGCAACGCACGGTATCGCAAAAATCACTCCACATCTTTTCCGATGGTCTCGAATGCCTCCGACAGGCATTCGCGGACGTCGGAGGCCGTCATCACGCGTTTGCCGTATTTATCTTCGGCGATGTCACCGGCGAGTCCGGCGATATAAACAGCAGCGACGACGGTCTCGAAGATGTCGATCTCCATCGCGGCGGCCTGGGCACAGAATCCAGCGAGGATCCCGGTGAGCGTGTCGCCATTGCCTGCTTTGCCGAGTCCCGAATTGCCCGTCGGGTTGACTACCACACGCCCGTCGGGATGGCCGATCAGGACCCGCTCGCCTTTGAGAACGAGGATGACGTTGTTGGTCTGCGAGAACTCGCGGACGGCGGCAACTCGGTCTTTGATCGCTTCCTTGTCGTCGGTACCGAGCAGACGCATGAACTCGCCCTCGTGCGGCGTGAGGATCAGTGGAGCCTTGGATGTAGAAGCCCGCACGTCAGTAAGGGCCTGACTCTCAACTTGGGAGTTAAGCCCTTGCTCACGCGCGGGCCTCCGCATTGGTGAGAAGAACCATAAGGCCCCTGCATCGACGATGACCGGCGTTGTGCGTTCTTCGACGATCTTCCGCACGAGCGATTCGATGTCGGGATCGGTCGCGGACAGGCCGGGGCCGACGGCGATCGCGTTGGCCTTCGGTGCAAGCTCGTCGAACTCTTTTGAGCCGAGTGTCGCGAGAATGACTTCGGGCAAAATGCGGCTTGCGATCTCAGTCTTTGCTTCGCCCGGGCACGCGAGCGTCACCAGCCCGACGCCAGAGCGGATCGCCGAGTTTCCCGCGAGCACGGCGGCACCTGAATAGTTTTCGGATCCGGCGATGACGAGGGCATGGCCGCGTTTGTTTTTGAAGGAGTCGTCGAAAAACCTCGTCCGCCTCAACCAATACTCGGCATCCCATGCCTCGGAAACGAACAACTTCGAGGGCTGCTCGTCAATCAGTTCCCGAGGGGAGCCTATATTCACGATCACAAGATGGCCGTTGGCTTCCGAGGTTGGAGGAATAACGTTGGCGACCTTCGGCGATGTAATTGATACGGTGCAGTCTGCGTCAATCCGCGGACCAATCGCATTCGATTGGTCCGCATCCAGCCCCGAAGGCAAGTCGACGGATACAACCGGAAGTTTCCTTGATTGCGTAATCCAATTATTTGCGCTGTTCACAATGCCGGGAAACGGCTCATCAACGGGTCGGGTTACGCCAGTTCCAAAAAGCGCATCAACGATCAAATCAAGCCTTTGCTGCGCGAGAAATCCCTCTTTAAGCGCATGGAATCCCGAAAAGTCGTCGATTTCCCAGAAGTCTATGAATTGTGCGGCGCGTTCGGACAGGTTTGCGATGAATTCAAAGTTGGTTCGCGCATCACCCTTCGTATCTGCAATCTTGCCAAATAAGATCAAATAGACATCCGCATCCTGCTGCCAAAGAATTCGCGCCAACGCGGCTCCGTCGCCACCGTTATTCCCCTTGCCGCACAGGATCAGGATCGACTTGCCTTTGACCGAGCCGCCGAGTTTTTCGGTGATGACGCGCGCGACGGCGTGGGCGGCGTTTTCCATGAGGATGATGGAAGGGATGCCGTAGCGCTCGGTGGTGAGGCGATCGACCTCGCGCATTTGGGCGGCTGTCAGGACCTTTTGCATACAGCTTTAAGTTGCCACATTTTTGTACTCAGACAAAGCTACTTTTGGTCTGAATTCATACGCGGACGATCGAAAATGCGAAAACCGCACCCAATTGAAGGTGCGGTTCCTGCAAAACATAGAGATTATGAATAGACCTCGACGGCAGTCAGGGCGGTATTATTGCTTGCCACTGTGCTTGATTGACCGTTTACTTCCGTTCAATTATTACAAAAGCCTATTACGCAATGGATTCCAAAATTAGATATGGTGTTCCCGGCTGGATTCGAACCAGCGGCCTTTCACTTAGGAGGCGAACGCTCTATCCTGCTGAGCTACGGGAACCCGATCTACGAATCGTATCTTACCAAAGACCTTACTTCGTAACCATCGAACTTGTCGCGACCATGAAGGAAATCGAGTTCCACTACGAAGTGCAGCCCGACGATCTTACCGTTCATTCCCTCGACCAGATCGACGACCGCCTTTGCCGTCCCGCCGGTTGCCAGAAGGTCGTCGACGATCAGCACTCTGTGCCCTTCGCCTATCGCATCGCGGTGGATCTCGAGCGTGTCCTGACCATATTCAAGCTCATAAGATACCGACACGGTATCTGACGGCAGCTTTTTTGGCTTCCTGACCGGAACGAATCCTGCACCAAGCTGGTATGCAAGCGGCGCCGCAAAAATGAACCCTCGAGACTCGACGCCGATCACTGTGTCGATGTCGAGGCCGCGGCATTGCTCGGTCAGCGCATCAATCGTCTGTTCGAGACCGGAGGGGTCCTTAAGAAGTGTGGTTATGTCGTAAAAATTGATGCCCGGTTTCGGGAAATCGGGCACTTCGCGAATCAGTTTTTTAAGTTCTTCCATTAAGTTGATTTTATGTGTTGCTTTGATCTCAACGCTCGATCCTGAAAGTTGAGTACATTCCATTCGGCTCGAGTACGATCTCTTCGATCACATCGACCCTTGAATAAGACGGTCCCGCTGTCAGGTCGTGTTTGAAAGCTTCGACGGTTTTCTCGTTTCCCTGCGCAAAGGCCTCGACCCTGCCGTCGGGCATATTTCTGACATAACCGGTTACCTGATGCTTTGCCGCCGCCCGTTGAGCAAAATAGCGAAATCCTACCCCTTGAACGAGTCCGCTAACAAAAAACTTTCGGGCGATCGTCATTTGTCTTTATATCGAAGTCGAAAACATGTTCGAAAGACCGGTAAAATTGTCAGCCCAGAGCATCCAAACATTCAAGCAGCGGCCGCTTTCGACAGGTATAGATCGGCATTCCGCGAAGAGTGAATTTGCTTGCCGGGGTTTGCCTAAGCTCTTCGGCCAATGCAAGAAAGTCCTTAGGCTCGTCGGTCTCGAACGAGATAATGTAATCTTGCTCACTAAAACCAAACGCATGTGTCAGATGGATCCTAATGTTCGGGAACTTCTTACCGACCATGAAATTCTCCTGGATCAACGCATCTCGCTCTTCGGCCGATTTTTCGTACCAGTCCTTATTCTTCGAACACGGATAAAGAAAATGGTAACCATGCAAGCCGGCCTTCACATGAGCTCGGTCTTCTATACCGTCCGATACGAACATCATCGACTTTGTCACCGCTAAATAATTGTCGGCAGTCTCGAGGAAGCTGCCCAGCTGAGTCCGATAAAGCCTCGCGGTCATCTCCTGGATCTTATCCATCGAAGATCCGATCCGCCATAACATTAGATCGGCTTTCGAATCGAAACCGACGAGAGAATAACTAAAGAGAAGGAAATGCTCATCGAACGAATCGTATGCCGAGCGAAACTCTTCTTTCAGGTCGCGTTTTGTCGCCGGATCGAGCTTTCGCCAATCAGGATTCACCCGAAAAAACATGAAATTGACGAACTGTCGCTCGGCGGCCGGAGCAACGCTCCATCGCTTGCTGTCTTCAACGAGTCGCAGGCCTCCAGCGTCGATCGGCTCCTTCGGTTGATTCACGATTTCCATCAAAATTCTCTTGGATAGGCAGAATTACAATGCACTTGCTTAAAAAGCTTATCGGATCCCGCCGCTTTATTGTTACAAGAATCAAATCGTATGTCCAAATCGAAGGTTAGTATCTGAGATGCGGAACGAAGAAATTGATTGACTTGGTTAGAGGACAAGCATAACATCATTGGGATCTCAAAAAGTTTTTTTGACGTTTCGACCTCAGTCATGCGGGCGAATCATGGAATATTGCATCGATACGGCTCGCAGAAGAAAAAACGCTCGGTTCCGGATAGTTAACGAGTGTCTGTCAGCCAGGACCGACAATCAAATCATCAATTGTGGCGGCAAATAGAATATGAATCCAAAATACACGATCAGAACCTCGATCGCTATCGCGTTGCTCGCGTTCGCCTTCCCCTTAGCGGCTGCAGCGGAAACGTTTACGGCGAACCTGACCTCGGCTCAAGAGGTCCCTGTCAATGCTTCGAATGCCCGTGGCTTCGCTCGCATCTTTCTAAATGAAAGCGCGGGTACGATAAGCTACACCATCACCTTCAGCGGCCTCGGAAGCAATCAGACAGCCTCACACATACACGGGCCGGCTGCCCGTGGCGTCAATGGACCTGTGATCATCGACACGGGAAACACCGGTTCAACTGGCGGGACACTAAGCGGCACTTCCCCGATCACTACGGCGCAGATCGCACTGATGCGCTCGCAGCAGACGTATCTGAACGTACATTCGACCGGGTTTCCCGGCGGCGAGATCCGAGGGCAGATCGCGGTTTTGCGACCGGTCGATAACGACGGAGACGGCCGTTCTGATTTTAGTATTTTGAGATTTCCGAATGTCGCACCGCCGGGAGTAGCTCAGATAACCTATTGGAACCTCAACAGTACTGAAGGGGTTTCGACATTTCAATTCGGCGATGCCAACGCCGACTTTCCGGCGCCCGGAGACTTTGACGGTGACGGAAAAGGCGACTACACACTTTTCCGCCGCGGAGCGACCGTCTCGGATCCAAGTAGGTTTTTTATCCTCAGAAGCTCGGACAACACCGCTCAGGTGATCGGTTATGGTATCAACACCGACACCAATGTATGCCGCGATTTTGATGGCGACGGTAAAACCGATCTGGCTGTTTACAGACGCGGAGCAACCGCGACGGATCAGGCTACTTGGTGGATCAAACCGAGCGCTGGCACCGGCGACATCGTTGTTCCATTCGGTACGACGGGTAACGGAACCACGAGCTATGACGTTCCGGTTCCCGGCGATTATGATGGCGACGGCAAATTTGACATTGCGGTTTATCGCTTTGGGCTTACGCCTGCAAACACCTTCATCATCCTCAATAGCTCGAACGGATCAGTGACTTTTCAGCAATGGGGTAATTTCAATACCGATTACGTTGCACCAGGTGATTATGACGGTGACGGCAGATATGATCTGGCCGTCGCCCGAACCGGAGCTACGGGCAACACACAAATGGTCTGGTGGATACGGCAAAGTTCGAACGGACAAACCCGCGTTCAACCATTCGGCATTTCCTCCGATGTCCCTACACAGGGTGATTATGACGGTGACGGCCGGACTGATATCGCAGTCCGTAGGTCTTCATCGAGCACATTTTGGGTCTTCAACAGTCTTAGCAATTCGATCTCGCCAATTCCTTGGGGGATAACCGGAGATTTCGCGGTAAATCAGTTCGACGCCCGTTAGTTTTGGGGATAATTGACCACGGGTTTGGTTAGCAGCGGCGAGTGATTAGGCAATAATGCCTGGGAACCGCCGCTGTTTTTCTGGATAATCTTTGGATGATGTGTAAGAATGTTCGCGATGAAGACATCGGCGGTTTTGATATTGATCCTGCTCGTTCTTGGCATTAGCACTAATGCCCAGCAACGGCCTTTGCTCACAGACGATATCGACATCGTTCCTCAAGGTGCGATCGAGATCGGCGTCGGTGTCGATTTTCTGCAGAACATGAAGTTTCCTCTTTCGGGCTTGAAGGGCGACCTTACACGCGTTGGTGATATACGGATCCGTCAGGGATTTGCATCCAACGTTGAACTCCAGATCGAGGGAACGGTCCAAAATTTTCTAGCGATAAACTCGCAAACGACCCCTCCGCCGATCCCTTTGAACATTTCAGGAAATTCGACCAACGATTTTGATGACTTCACGATATCAGCGAAAGTAAAACTGTTCAGCGAAACTAAGAATCTGCCGGCGATCGGTATGAAATTTGGCTACCAGATGCCGAATACCGACCAGGCAAGAGGTATCGGCACCAATCAGATCAACATCTTCAGCAAGATTATCGTTCAGAAGAAATTTGGTAAACGTGCTGGACGAGCCGCAAATGCGAACATATACGGAAACATCGGTCTAGGAATAATGAACGCTCCGCTGAACACGTTCACCCAAAACGATGTGCTTCTTTATGGGCTGGCGGGCATTTTCCGCCTCACGGATCATGTAAACCTGGTAAGTGAAGTGAACGGCCGGGTGAATACTCGAAACGCGGCGGCCCCATTGGGCACCGAAAGCATTGGGCAATTTCGCGTGGGAGCCCAGATACGCGCTTCGGGTTTGCGATTTGATACCGCTGCCGTATTCGGATTGACCCGTTTCAGCCCTCGAAGTGGGGTTACGTTCGGCGTCACATACGAAACGCCCGCATTTCTTCCGATCGCTAAATAGGTGAGATGTTGATGGGCGAATGCCCGTGACCGAGGTTCGGAGCGGTGCGGATCGCTTTATTAACGAAGGCTTTTGCTGTCCTGACCGAATCTTCCAAACCATAGCCCAATGCAAGTCCAGCTGTGATCGCAGCTGCAAGTGCGCAGCCCGTTCCATGGGTCGCGGTAGTTTCGTAATACTCACCGGCAAGCACGATCAACTCACCATCAAGAAAGAGAAAATCCCTTGCCCCGGCCATCTCCGGATCTTCGGCTAGAAAATGCCCGCCCTTGATCAGAACGTTTCTAGCACCCATCTCGCCGATCAACCTGGCCGCGGCGATAATGTCATCGATTTCTTCGATCGAGATACCGGTGATCCGTTCGGCTTCGGGAAGATTCGGCGTTACAAGAGCGGAGATCGGGAACAGCCGCTTGACCAATGATCTCAGAGCGGCGTTGTCGATCAAATCAAAACCAGACGTTGAACGCACTACGGGATCGACAATGATGCGTTCGATTCCGTACTCCGTTAGTATATCGGCAGCTGCCTCGATCAGTTCGAGCGTCGGCAACATGCCTGTCTTTGCAGCGTCGATCGGGAAATCCTCCAAGACCGGGCGTAATTGCCCAACAAGCGTTTCTTTATCGACATTGTCTGCTCCAAAGACACCGGTGGTATTTTGAAAGGTCAATGATGTGACAACTGCCGCTGGATAACAGCCGAATGCTGCGAAAGTCCGTACGTCAGCTAAAATGCCGGCTCCGCCTGAAGGATCGAGCCCGGCGATCGTGAGGCATATTTTCTGTTTACGAGAGTTTTCCAATGTCGCTATTGTCCTTTTTTCTTCTCTTCCTCGAAGGCCGCGGCAAACGATCGAATACTTGCCGGATCGCTTAATGCTCCTATCGCGGCTACTCCCGCCGCGCCGGCTCCCATAACCTGTTGAAAATTCATTCTGTCAATGCCGCCTACTGCGATCACTGGGTGATCACCGACGCTTCTGCACACACGTTCAAGCTCCGCGATCCCTCTTGGCTCGGATTTGCCGGGACTGGCAAATACATTGCCGTAAATCACGTAGTCTGCGCCATCCCGAAATGCTCTAGCGGCCTCGTCTGCGGAATGCACCGAACGTCCGATCATCAGTGATTCTGAAAATGTACGGCGAACAACTTCGACCGGCAAACCGCTATCGGGCAAATGCACCCCGTCCGCCTGAGCTGCGATCGCGATATCCGGGCGCCCGTTAACCAAGAGCATGGTGGACGTCGTTTGCGTGATCTCAGCCGAACTTTTCACCAGTTCAAACAGGAGTGTTGCAGGAAGCTGCTTTTCCCTTATCTGAACAAAATCGACACCTGCTTCGACCGCGGTCGCAATGATCCTCAGTGTGTCCCTTTTCGTTTTGTCGAAATTCTCTTTTGCTGACCGGCCACCGGTGATCAGATATAGCCAGGGACTTGGAGAAAAGTGGATCACTTTTGGCTCTCTGACTGTTTACCCTGCAGCATCGCGACACTCTGTTTGAAATGAGCGGCCTCCCAGAACGCGATGACGAGATTCAAAACGCCAAGTCCCGTCACCGCCCCGCGGAACCAATTTGATGCGACCGTCCGCTGCACACCCGGAATGCCGGATTTATCGGCGGCAAATACCAAAAGGTAGTTTTCGCTCCAATTGCCGAAGATCGTATCCCACGGCGAAAGGATAAGATAGAAACCAAGCAGCAGGCACAATATAATAAAGAAAATGACGGTCAGTTTTTCAACCATACCGTCAAAGTATAACCTTACATTTAGCGAGCTAACAACCGTTTTCGTCGTCAGCTGTCAGGCCGCAATGGTCATTCGCTTCAGGCGTTCTCCAACGTCGCGGAAATTGATATTTTCCGCGAAGACCATCTCAAAATATTTCGCCGCATTTTCTTGGTCGCCGTCAGCCTCGAACGCGTTGGCAAGTTCGTACCAAAGTCCCTGTTTTTCTTCGTCGCTGAGTCCATTTGTGTCGAGCGTCCTTTGATACCACGTCAATGCCAAATGCGGTTTCCCGATCGACATAAAGCAATGTCCAAGAAGATTCGCGCATTGGAAAAATCGCCGGGTTCCATCGTTGTTCGAAACGGTGGAGACCGCATTTTGATATTCCTGAATGGCCTCTTGCAGCAATCCCATCTCTTGATATGCGATGCCCGTATGGTAGTGAGTATCGTAATCTGAGCCGGAATCCTGATTTGCATCCTCAAGTCCCAGTTCGCTGCGAAGGTCGTTAATGTCGAAGATCTCGGGACGCTGAGTTTGTGATACGGAACTGCCATTTCCGTTTCCGTTCTTATGTTCTCCGTTAGCAGAGATCGTCTTTGAGGAATCTCGCCGACTTGCATCTAAAAACGCCCTCAATTCCTGAACATCCGGCCGCAGCCCGAAGTCACCGACCAACTCGGCGATAGCTTTTTCGGCAAGGTCGATGTATCCGCTCTCAACATAGAACTTGATACTATCGATCTCTTTCTTCATCCGATCTTCGTCGTCCTCAGGTTCGACCGTAAAATGGTCGTCCAGCACTCTTGCCGATTCCACCTCGAAACCACTAAGTGTCGAGACTTCGAAGTTGGCTTCTGAGGTCTGCGGAATTCCTTTGACGCCATTGATCGGGGGACCGTTAAGTACCGAACGGATCTCGAACGCCTCGGCGATCGGTTCGGCTACGAGCGGGGCTCCAACAACGCTCGGGACCGAATTACCGAAAAGTTTCTTGGCGAGCCCGCTGTTTGCCGGTGAAACAGACGATTCTTCATCGTCGAATCCGTGCTCCGCATTTATCGCGCTGAGTCGTTCCGTATACTCGGTTTCGTGAGGAAGGATCATTCGCAATTGGATCAAAGCGAACCGCTCATCCTGAACCGCATTTGCATTTCGAGCGCTCGTGGAAAGCCGCTTTAGTGAGTCGAGCAAGGCGGTTTCGTCCCGTTGCCAGACACAGTAGTCGCAAAGAAGCCGAAGTCCTTCAATATTATCCGGATCTTTCTCGAGCAAAACAGTCACCGATCGCTGAAGCTCTTCGGATTGGCCGCCGGCAAGAAGATGCTCGGAAGACATCGAAAGTACTCGAGCGGCTGCAACCGTATCATTTTTTTCTAACTGAAGCTGAGCCAACCTCGTGAACATCAGATAGTTTGATGGCTCGTATTCAACAAGCTTTATGATCGCCTTTTCGGCCTCTTCCGTGTTTCCGCACCTTAGATAGCATTCGATCGCCAGTCGGGAAAGGTCGCGATCCTGCGGTTCAGACGTTCGGAGTTCTTCGATCCTGGCTGCGGCCTCGGCGGCGCGGTCAGCGGCAAACATACTTTCAAGGTATCCGTTCAGAGCTCTTTCGGACCTTCCCTCGATGGCCAGCGCTTTTTCGTAAGCAACGATGGCCTCATCGTTGCGGCCTAGTTTGACCAACCGTTCACCTAACAAAGAAAATGATTCGACCGCGTCTTCGTTCTGGCCTTCAGCGAGGAACGATTCGCCAAGTGTCTGGTAGATCTCGGTATTGTTGGCGTCAAGATGGGCTATCTGCTTCCAAATGGCAAGAGCCTCGATCTTGCGGCCTTTTGCCTCATAGCTTTTGGCGAGAGCGATATAATGTGACCGGGCGTCCTTTACAGAGCCTTTTTGCACATATAGTTCGGCGAGTTTTTTTGAGATCTCTGGTGAATCAGGGATGATCTTCGCGATCTTGTTATAGATCGCTATCGCTTTTGCAGCAAAGCCTTGGTTGCTGTAGTGTTCAGCCACGGCGGTATAGCAGGCGATTGCTTCCTTCGTCTCCATACTCTTGGCATAGAGATCGCCTAACATGTTCGTGGTCCCGAAATCCGTCGGATCATGCTTGACCACTTGTTTGTACTCGCCGATCGCCAATCGTATCTTGCCCTGTGACAGATATCTCTCGGCATTGCGCATTGCAATTGTTTTATCAAAGGCCATTGTTAATCAGCAGATCACGAAGAAGTTAAGGAGCGGGCAAACCTCAATACAAGCGGTAAATTTTACCTAAACCCGACGGCGAGGGCAGGCGAATGAATACAATACCTGCAACCGCTAAACTAACACAGCGTGCAAAAAAGTGTCAAACATTTTTTGACAATTTTTGTAATTGTTGGCGTTTTTCGGACTCTTTGATTTTGGCGACCTGATTGCGTACTATCTTTTTTCACAGAACGAGGAACGCTTTATTTTATGCAGGCACTGATCTTGGCTGGCGGCAAAGGAACGAGACTGCGGCCTCTTACTGTATACACTCCAAAACCCGTCGTACCTGTGATGAACAGGCCGTTTCTTCTTTATCAGCTGGACCTCCTGGCACGGGCCGGGATAACAAATATCACACTCTCATTAAGCTATCAGCCCGGAAAGATCGAAGATGTCCTCGGCGACGGCTCGGAATACGGGGTAAATCTGCGGTTCATCACCGAACCCAATCCGATGGGGACTGGCGGCGCCTATAAGTACGCGGCCGACCGTGAAGGCGGAGCTACCATCGTGTTCAACGGCGACATTTTGACCGACGTCGATCTTGGTCGTCTCGTCGCTCGCCATCAGGAACGCAAGGCAGATGCGACGATCGTTTTGACCCGCGTTGACGATCCGTCGCGTTTCGGTCTTGTCGAATCCGACGACGACGGGCGGGTTTTGAGATTTCTTGAGAAGCCATCACCGGAACAGATCGCCGAATCAGGTATCGATACCATCAACGCGGGAATCTATATACTTGAACCATCTGTCCTTGATCTTATTCCGCGTAATGAGAATCGATCGTTCGAATACGATGTATTTCCGAAGATCCTCGAATCGAATATGCATTTTGATTCGTACGTTCTCGATGGCAATTATTGGCGTGATATAGGCAACCCTGCGAGTTACCTTCAGGCCCATCGCGATTTTCTTAGCGGCATGATCAAGGGTTTCGAACTCCCTGGTAAAACTGGAGCCGACATCGCTACGGCAGCTATCGTCGACGAAGTTTCGATGATCGGAGAAGGCTCTGTTATAAAGCCGAATTGTCAGATCAAGAATTCGGTCATTGGCCCTGGCGTGCACGTGGAGGAAAAGGTGCTGATCGAAGATTCGGTGATCTGGGCTTACACACGCATTTCGACACTGGCTGAAATACGAGGTGCAATAATCGGTAAAAGCTGTCATATCGGACGCAACGTCAGCATTGGCGAAGAGACGGTATTGGGCGATAAGACCTCGTTGCCCGACTATTCCCGGGTTTGATCGTCCGGGTCAAAACTCAGGCGGTTTGACCGTAAGGTCATTCTCGACCCAGAAACTTCTCTATGCCCGAACTCCCTGAAGTCGAAGTCGTCGCTAATCATCTCGATATCCTCGTTCGCGGCAGGCGAATCGAACGGGCTGATCTTTTGCGAGAAAAGCTCGCGCCCGATATTTCACGCGAGGTCTTTGCTGACGAGCTTCGCGGTCGAATCATAAACCGGATCAGTCGTCGCGGAAAACACATTCTTTTCGAACTTGAGGGCGGAAAGACGCTCATCACGCACTTGCGGATGAGCGGTCGCTTTTCGCTGTTTCCGACCGAACTTGACGACCCAAAGTTCACCCATGCCCGCTTCCACCTTGACGGCGAATCCAAACTTGTATTTCAGGATCAGCGACACTTCGGGTTAATGAAGGTAGTCGATACCGATAAGCTCACGAATACACGCGAGATAGCCAAACTTGCACCGGAACCATTTTCTGACGCTTTCTCGATAGACTACTTAACAACCAGGCTGAGATCCTCTAACGTTGCGATAAAACTTTTTCTTCTCGACCAAACAAAGGTGTGCGGACTCGGGAACATCTATTCTGCCGAGGCCCTGTTCCTTGCCGGCATCAGCCCGCTCAAGGCAGGCGCCAGACTGGGTCCAAAGCGAATTGGGCGCCTTCATCGGTCTATACGCGATGTACTTTCTGAATCGCTGGCGATCGGCGGAACCGTCGTTGTCGACCCGACGAACATCGGCGGCAATTTTTATGGAACCGATACGGATGCCGAATGGCTCGTTTATGATCGTGAGGGTCTCCCTTGCCCACGATGCAGCTGTGCGATCGTCCGGATCAGGCAAAACGGCCGATCGACGTATTATTGCCGTAAGTGCCAACGCTAGAGAGCGTAGGACAGAGGGGGCTTCTGCTTGACAGCAATTCAATAAAGTCGCATCATTCGTCTAAATGTTCGTGGTGAGTTATTGCGACTTGCGACCACGTTAAATAAACTGCTAAACAGCCGATCAAATGAATCCCCATTAACGGTCTCGCTGTTTGGCGAGGCTTTTTTATGAAGAATTTCCGCGAATTGTTGGCTTCCGATCAGGTGATCGTATTTGACGGCGCTATGGGTACCCGACTTTATGACAAGGGTATTTACATCAACCGAAGTTATGACGAACTTAACCTGACCAATCCTGAACTTGTAAGGGACGTCCACGAGGAGTACATCAAGGCCGGCGCTGATGTGATCGAGACCAATTCGTTCGGCGCTACACGAAACAAACTGCAGCCATACGGACTCGAGGGCAAACTCTCCGAGATCAATACCGCGGCTGCCAGGATCGCACGCGAAGCCGCTGGCGACAGGGTTTTCGTTGCCGGCGCGATCGGGCCGCTGGGGATAAGGATCGAACCCTTCGGGCCGACATCCTTTGACGAAGCGAGAGACCTGTTCAAAGAGCAAGCCAAAGGACTGCTCGAAGGCGGCGTAGATCTTTTCATCCTCGAGACCTTCTCGGAACTGCCGGTGATCGAACAGGCGATCCGCGCCATAAAGGAGATCTGCGATCTGCCGATCATCGCTCAAATGACGATCCAGGCGGACTTGAATACGACCTTCGGCACGACGCCTGAGACGTTCACACAACGACTGGATGAACTCGGTGTGGATGTCATCGGTCTGAACTGCGGAATGGGCCCAACACATCTGCTGTCTGCGCTCGAAAGGATGCGGTCGGTCACCGACAAACCGTTGTCTGCACAGCCGAACGCGGGCTTGCCGAGAGACGTTCAGGGCCGTCAATTCTACATGGGCTCGCCGGAATACATGGCGACATTTGCAAAGAGATTTGTTCAGGCGGGAGCCCGTTTCGTTGGCGGCTGCTGCGGGACGACGCCAACACATGTCAAATTGATCGCAGATTCGATCCGCTCGATCAGTCCGCGGCAGACGAACGCATCTACAGGGGCACGCCCTGCTCCGGTCATCGAGCTAAAGCCGGACGACGTGCTGGTTGTCGATCCCGAAGATCGCTCTCGATGGTCACGGAAGATCGCAAGAGGCGAATTCGTCACATCGGTCGAAGTGCTTCCTCCGAAGGGTTGCGATGCCGAAGCCACGATGAATTCGATCCGCCTGCTGGAGAGTGCCGGTGTTGACGCTGTCAATATCCCCGACGGGCCGAGGGCCCAGACAAGAATGTCGGCGCAGGCAACCGCGGTCCTAGTCGAACGCGACATAGGAATTGAATCTGTATTACATTATTGCTGCCGCGACCGAAATCTTTTGGGGATGATGTCCGACCTGCTCGGAGCCGCGGCGTTGGGCCTGCACAATCTGCTTATCATTACCGGTGATCCGCCAAAGATGGGACCGTATCCGGACGCAACTGCTGTTTTTGATATTGATTCGATCGGCCTCACCAATATGGCGAACAAGCTCAACCACGGGCTCGATATCGGAAATAACCCGATCGGAAAACCGACTGCGTTCTCGATCGGCGTCGGCGTCAATCCTGGGGCGGTCAATTTAGATGAGGAGATCAAGCGATTTGAATGGAAGGTCGAAGCAGGGGCCGAGTATGCGATCACTCAACCGGTTTTCGATACCGCCCAGCTTCGTTCTTTCATCGAAAAGATCAACCATCTTAGGGTACCGATAATTGCCGGGATATGGCCATTGGTCAGCTACAGAAATGCCGAGTTCCTTCATAATGAGGTCCCCGGCGTAAATGTCACGCCCGAGATCCTGGAACGTATGCGGGCGGCATCCGAGAAAGGCAAGGAAGATGCGCGCGAAGAAGGCATTGCTATTGCCCGCGAATCGCTTCTTGAAGTGCGGGACATAATTGCAGGTGTGCAGGTGTCGGCGCCATTCGGCAACGTTAAATATGCTTTGCAGGTTTTCGATGTGCTCGAAGAGTTCCGCTCCTCAGGAAAAGACTCTAAGCTGTAAGTTTGATCAAAAGACCATTGGACCGTTTTCTTTCGTTTCACCATTTGGAAATCACACGTTTCCGTTGGCGGTCCCAAAACCGACAGGAAAGGCTTCGTGGGCAGAGTTTAGAAGAAACCGTCCAGATCCGGACGGGACCCTTTTAAAGTGACAAGATTATCTTGCCGGCGGCCTTTTGTTCGATGACCGCGTGGTGGGCAAGAGGAGCCTCAGATAGTGAGAATGACTTTGAAACAGGCGGACGAAGGGTTCCCTTTTTCAAACCGTCAAAGATCGCGGTACGTGCCTGCTCCAAGTCACCGCGTTTGGCATTGAAAAGCGACATCCCGAAAATTGTGGCGTCCTTCGTCATCGCAAGGCGTGGCGTAAACTGGATACTTCCGCGGTTGCCGACCACGACGATCCGTCCAAACATAGCAAGAGCTTCAAAATCACGTTCAAGATTCTCGTTTGCGAGCATTTCAATGATGATATCGACGCCGTTCGCCGCTTCACGGATCTCAGACAAATGGTCTTCGTCCGTGTGGTCAAAGACCATTTCGGCGCCGTTTTCCAGCGCAAGTGCTTTGCCCTCCTCAGAGCTTGCCGTCCCTATTACTCGTAGTCCCGCACCTTTTGCCCACTGAACGGCCGCGATACCGACGCCGCCCGATGCCCCGTGAACAAGTACCGTTTCTCCGGGTTTGGCCGCAGCTTTCTGGAACAACGCTCGAAACGATGTCGCATAGGGTGTCCAGACGCCCGCTCCGGCTTCAAAGCTGGTGTTTTCGGGCAGCTCGCCGAGATGCGACTCGTCGCATAGCGAGTATTCGGCATAGGTGCCAGAGATCGAACCCGCGGTATATACGCGGTCGCCCGGCTTGAATTTCTTAACGGCCCCGCCGACCCGTTCGACCGTTCCGGCACCGTCTTTGCCTGGTGTATACGGCAACTTCGGCGCATGTGCATGAATGCCGGTACGAAGATATGTATCAACAGGGTTGACCCCTGCCGCCGCGATCTTGACAGACACCTGAGTACCAGTCGGGTCAGGCAAGTCGACATCCTCGATCTGCATCACTTCGGGCGGCCCGAATTCTCTTACAACGATCGCCTTCATTTCTTTGGGATCCTTCTCAAAAAAGCCGCATCGTCCGTCGATCTATTCAACGGTGACCGATTTCGCCAGATTTCTTGGTTGATCGACATCGCATCCGCGGCGAACCGCAATGTGATACGAGAGCAGCTGTAGCGGAACAACCGAAAGTACCGGAGCCAGAAGATCGGAAGTCTCTGGCACCTCGATGATGTGGTCGGAAACCTTTGAACTCATACCGTCGCCAGCAGTAAGAACGCTGATAACGATGCCGTCTCGAGCCTTCACTTCGACGATGTTCGAATGCGTCTTTTCGTAGCGCAGCTCGCTTGCCGCATTGCCGCTCTCGCGCGTATTCACGACCACGACCGGCAGTTTCTCGTCGATCAGGGCATTTGGGCCATGTTTCATTTCGCCCGCCGGATAGCCCTCGGCGTGAATGTAGCTGATCTCCTTCAGTTTGAGCGCACCTTCAAGAGCGACCGGAAAATTGATGCCACGGCCGAGGTAAAGGAAGTCCTGAACCCGGAAAAATTCTTTGGAAAGTTCTTCGATCGAATCCGCGTCGTTCAGAAGCTGCTCGATCTTTAACGGCAGTTCGGCAAGATCTTGAGCAAGATCCTTTCCTTCACTCTCAGTAACTGCACCGCGAAGTTCGCCAAGATAGAGCGCGAACAGGTAGAGCGCGATCATTTGAGCCGTAAACGCTTTCGTCGAGGCAACGCCGATCTCGGGACCGGCGTGCGTCAGGATCGTCCCGTCAGCCTCGCGATGGATCATCGAGCCCTGGACGTTGCAGACGGCAAGCACCTTACAGCCTTGCTGCCTAGCTTCGCGCATTGCGGCGATGGTGTCGGCGGTCTCGCCCGACTGTGAGATCACGATCAAAAGGTCGGTCTCTTTCAGCACCGGGTCGCGGTAACGAAACTCGGACGCGTAATCGACCTCGACCGGGACGCGAGCAAGTTTTTCGAGCATGTACTTCCCGGCAAGGCCCGCATGCCACGAAGTTCCGCATGCGGCGATCTTGATCGACGTTATCGCTCTGAATTCTTCTGCCGAAATGTCCATTTCGTCAAGATAGACCTTGCCGGTATCCAAAGAAACCCTGCCCTGAACCGTATCGCGAACCGCACGCGGCTGTTCGTAGATCTCCTTCAGCATAAAGTGCTTGAAGCCGCCCTTTTCAGCCATTATCGGATCCCAGGTTATCCGTTGGAGTTGCGGTTCGACAACATTACCGTCGAAATCAGTGACCCGAACAGAGTCTTTTGTCAGTACCGCGATCTCGCGATCACCCAAGAAAAACACGTCACGCGTATGTTGAAGGATCGGTGGTATGTCCGACGCCACAAAGAATTCGCCGTCTCCAAGCCCGATGACCACTGGCGGACCCTCGCGAACGGCGATCACGGTGTCTGGTTCATCTACCGAGATGATAGACAAGGCGAAGATACCCCGAAGCTCTTTGACAGCCATTTGAACCGCCTTTTCAAGCGATAGGCCATTGTTGCTGATGTAAAAACCGATCAGATGAGCGACTACTTCAGTGTCGGTCTCGGTCTTAAATTCGCTTCCGAGGCCGGCAAGGCGTTCCTTAAGCGAAAGGTAGTTTTCAATGATGCCGTTATGCACTACAACGACCCTTCCCGATTGATCGCGGTGGGGATGTGCGTTCTCTTCGGTGGGGCGGCCGTGCGTCGCCCAACGGGTATGGCCGATGCCGTAATTCCCGTCAAGAGGATTTAGCCGTATCGCCTCCTCAAGGTTTCGGAGTTTGCCCTCGGCACGCCGAAGTGAGAGATTATGATCCTCATCCACGACCGCAATACCTGCCGAATCGTATCCGCGATACTCAAGCTTGCGAAGGCCCTCAATGATCAACGGCACGACCTGTTTATTCCCGACATATCCAACAATTCCGCACATAAGTGATTAATTCCGATCAGTTGATGTAGGTGTCCGGCGTCAGCCAAGCTTTCGAATCGATCTGGCTGGTGCACCTACAACCAAAGTGTTTTCGTCGACATCCTTGGTCACCACACTCCCCGCGCCGGTGACTGCACCGTCCCCGACTTTCACCGGTGCCACGAGCATCGTATCAGAGCCGATCTTGACGTTATCACCGATCTGGGTCTCGTGCTTCTTTTTTCCGTCATAATTACAGGTGATGGTGCCGGCTCCGATATTCGAATTCTCGCCGATCGATGCATCGCCGAGGTACGCAAGATGATTTGCTTTCGAACCCTGTCCGAGAACGGTCTTCTTCAGCTCAACAAAATTCCCGACCTTTGCTCCGTCCTTCATCACGGCTTTTCCGCGAAGATGAGCCATCGGCCCGACCTTGCAACCATTGCCGATCTCAGAGTCGGTAATGAGGCAATTGTCGAGTATCTCAACACCGTCACCGATCTTAGAATTCGAGACGCGTGTCCCTTGCCTGATCACGCATCCGTCGCCGATCTCGGACTCGCCCTCGATCGTTACATTCGGATAAATGACCGTATCGCGGCCAAATCTAGCCTGAGAGCTGACATGAGTATTTCTTGGGTCGATGAACGAAACGCCGTAATCGAGCATCAATCGCGAAATCGTCTGTTTGTTCAAGATCCTCTCAAGTTCGGCAAGCTGAACGCGATTGTTGATGCCCTCGATCTCACGCGGTTCGGTGTGCTGAAATATGGCGACATCCTCATTGTCCTCACGAAGAAGCGCCGGCACGTCGGTCAGATAATACTCTCCCTGTGCGTTGTCGTTCTTGACCCGCGAAAGGGCAGCGAAGAGTTTCCGCGATTCAAAGCAATAAATACCGGCATTGATCTCGCGGATCTCTCTTTGCTGTTCGGTGGCGTCTTTCTGTTCGACGATCCGTTCGAACAAACCGTCGGCATCGCGAATTACACGCCCATAACCACTCGGATCTTTCAGCACGACCGTTAACACTGTACATGCAGCGCCGCGGCCCCGATGTCCACGATGCTGTTGGATCAGGGCGGCAAGCGTTTCGTGCCGGATCATCGGCACATCGCCTGAAAGAACAACAAGCGTTGAGTCTGTATCAGAAAGGAACTCTCGGGCCGCGTTAACTGCATCGCCCGTGCCAAGTTGTTTTTGCTGCCAGACAAACTCCGCCTGGTCTTCGTCGAGTTCCTTCAAGACAGCTTCCCTGACATCGTCGCTCTGATGTCCGACGATCACAAATATCTTGTCGGGGGCCAAGGCAGCAGCGGTTCGGCAGACATGGCTTATGAGCGGCCGGCCATCGAGATCGTGAAGCACTTTAGCGCGATCCGAGCGCATGCGCGTACCTAGGCCGGCCGCAAGCACAAGAACGTTCAGTTTCTTATTGATCTCTGTCGACACATCCATTACCCAAATTTTGCCACAGAAACGGCGGGAGGCACGAACCCAACTCCCTGGTTACAATGTTAAAGTTCGAATACCGTCGTTTTGACACTATTTCGTTTCATTTTTTGTGCAGGCATTCAAGCAGCGCCCGCGCAAGTTTGTAGGGATTGTGCCTAACTTTCTCGCCGTCGTCGAGCAGATCGTCGTAGCGGGTTTCAGCAGTCCCGATCGCTGATAGTAATCCGTGTGTATCAATGCCGATCTGCTCCGCTCCGTCCTGCCGATATTTGAATGCCTGCTCTTCGGTAATGCGCTGCCTGTTGGCTATTACGATGTCAAATTTTAGAGCCGGCACGTATTCACTGACTATCTCGATGTGACGCGAAGCTGAGAGCCCATCGGTTTCGCCGGGCTGTGTCATCAGATTGCATATGAAAACCTTTACGGCAGGCGATCTGGTTATCGCTTCAGCGACCCCGTGGACAAGCAGCGGCGGAAGTAAGCTTGTATAGAGCGAACCTGGACCAAGGGTAATGATGTCCGCGTCTCCGATCGCCCTAAGTGCGTCAGGCATTGGCATGCATTCTTCAGGGTCGAGATAGAGCCGTTTGATCGATCCGCCGACACGGCTGATGTTCGTTTCTCCGAGAACGGTAGTCCCGTCGGTCAGCGTAGCCGCGATCCTTACGTCTGATACCGTTGCAGGGTAAATATGTCCTTTACTTGCAAGAATTTCCGATGAAAGCCGGACCGCCTCGGCAAAATCACCGGTGACCTCGGAAAGTGCTGCCAGAAACAAGTTGCCAAAGCTGTGTCCTCCGAGATCACCCTCGCCTCTGAACCTGTACTGAAACAGCTTCGAGAGCAGCATTGAATCTTCAGAAAGTGCGACCATGCAGTTCCTGATGTCGCCGGGCGGGGGCATTTGAAATTCGTCACGAAGCCGGCCGGAACTTCCTCCGTCATCAGAAACCGCGACGATCGCAGATAAGTTGCGGATCGAAATGCCGGCGAGGCTTTCTGGCCCGACGAACGTCTTGAGGCCGGTAAGCAAAGTGCTCAGACCGGTGCCGCCGCCGATCGTTACGACATTCACCCTCTTTGGCCCGAACTGCCTGTACTCTGTCAGCATATCTAAGCCGAATCTAAATGATTAGCCCGTTCGGTTCAAGGTGATCTGATCGAAACGATGGACTAACGCGAATAACACGCCATTTTCCGCAAAAAAGTCTTGTTACCGCGATGCCTGATGTGCTAACTTTGTATCTGCGGCTCATTCCACGGGCCCCGCCAACGAATATTCACAACATTCCGACGCATCTTCATCTTACGACTAATTCTCGACCCCACTAGTTCATCAGATGGCACAGTCGCCTTTCATCTTACACGAACAACAGTTTCAAAAGCTCAAATCTGTGCTTGCGCGCCTTTGCGTTGAATGCGCCGGGCGTGTGGTCTTTCTCGTCGACCGCGATGGGCAAACGATCGCATTTCATGGCGATATCGGAGACATGGACACCACGAGCTTTTCTTCATTGGCTGCGGGCAATGTCGCCGCTACAAGCAGCATGGCAAAATTGATCGGCGAGGACGTTTTCCCTGCCGTTTTTCATGAAGGTGAAAAGGAGAGCATTTTTATCAGCGTAATCGGCCGGAGCCTCCTTGTGGTCGTCTTTGATGAACGGTCGACCTTGGGCCTCGTAAAGCTCCGTACAAAACGGGCAAGTCATGATGTCGCAGCGATCCTGGAGGAGGCTGTTCGTGAGTCGACCGCATACAATGTCGGTGCAAATTCCGTGTTTGCCGAGATCACTGACGAAGACATCGATAGCCTTTTCAGCTGATACACATTGTTATAGAATTCCCCAAGTAAAGCCATGACCTTCATCAATTACGCATCACGAGAGATAAACTGCAAAATAGTCTATTACGGTCCCGGACTGTGCGGTAAGACGACGAACCTGCAGTATATCTACGATTCGACGGCTCCTCAGGCGAAAGGTAAGCTGATAAGCCTCGCGACCGAGACGGACCGGACACTGTTCTTCGACTTTATGCCGTTGGAACTCGGTACCGTCCGTGGCTTCAAGACGCGATTTCACCTTTACACCGTCCCGGGACAGGTTTACTACGATGCTTCGCGTAAGCTCATTCTCAAAGGTGTTGATGGTGTCGTTTTTGTCGCCGACAGCCAGGAAGAGCGTATGGACGCGAACATCGAATCATTGTACAACCTTGAAGAGAACTTGCAGACACAGGGATACGACCTAAACCAGCTTCCATACGTTTTGCAGCTTAACAAGCGTGATTTGCCCAATGTCATACCAACCGAGGATCTCTCGTATGAATTGCGAAAGAAAGGAGAGCCGGTGTTCGAAGCAGTCGCAATGAACGGAACCGGAGTTTTTGACACGCTGAAAGCTGTTGCAAAGCAGGTTTTGACCGAACTGCGAAAGAGCTGATCCGGACACAGAAAAGAAAAAAGCCGCTTTGATCATTTGGATCCGAGCGGCTTTTTACCTTCCCTTGTTCGTAAGCTTGGAGCGTTAATAACAGTCGAAAGGGCCAAATGATGACGTCCGACGTGGCAGATCAGACGCGGCCGTTTTGACCGTACGATTGATTTTTCGTGCTTGGCGATAGATCGGATTCAGCGATTGCAATTTTTTTTCTGTTTTTTTGTCAATCGAGAGGTGTGTACGAACCGGAAGTCATGATTTTTACGAAAAAAGCAGGAGTGAATACAGACAGCTGAGGCCGTCGAGGCATTTCGCCTTGACGGCCTCAGCGAAGGAAAGCAGCAGGTTGCTGCTGATTCGTTCATTACTCTGCAAGGCCGACAACCACCGGCACGCCATTTGTTACGATGTCGAAAACAGGCGACCGTTGTTGGGCGATCTCTACTAGTTCGCGCAGTTGATCGTCCGACGCTTCGCCTTTGACCCTGAACGATACCCTTATATCTTTGTATCCGTTTCGGATATTCCCGTCGAGGCCTAGAAATCCGTGTAGATCAAGGTCGCCTTCGTATGTCGATTCAACTTCGTCGATCTTGATCCCTTTTGCCGCAGCATGATAAACCAGGCTAGTGGTCAGACAACCGGCGAGAGCCGCAAGTACGTATTCGACCGGGTTCGCTCCAGTGTCGGTTCCTAGCAGGACGGGCGGCTCGTCCTTTTGAATTACGAACGGTGTTTCACGGCTGAATGTCTGACATGCTCCGTCATAAGAATCGATCGTCGTCTGGTTCGATCCACCGTTGATCCATTTGTTTGTTGCCCGAAAGTTGAACCGGGCGATATCTGCGTTACCCTGAATCGCACCGATCGTGTTGAAAAGCTCGGTCACGTTTACGCCATTTAAGGCCTTCTGTTGAATTGCTGTTTGCTGCATATTGGTTTCTCCTTATTATGATCACGAATTGTGGGAACAAGCGGAGCGCCGGGAAAGCCCTTCACTCCGCACGAAAGTTAACAAAACACCGAACTGATCTCTTCAATTCTCTTACGCTCCGCGCGACCCAAACCGTCGAGCGTCTCGATGAACTTCGGATGGGTCATTCCGGTTCCCAAATAGGTCCATCGGTTGGCCTGATGCTGTTTTTCGATAAATTCCTCGCGTTCGGAAGTATTGAGCACGCGCTTGGTTGCCGATTCGAATGCCTCGAGATCGAATAGCGTTTGATTGCGCACCCCGGTGTCCAGAAATCCGCCGATGTCCAGATAGCCATCGACGGCGCTCCGCAGCTTGTCAGGCCCCATATCCGCCGAAAGCGATTCGACCATCATCGTGTCGAGTTTCGCGTGCTGAGCTTCCTCAAGCCAGTGGTGTTTGAGTAGGCTCTTGAATTGCGGATCGAGGTCGTTGTCGTCGCGAATGCTCTCGATGTAATGACGCTGGGTCATCCATTCTATATGTAGTATGGCAAGTGCGACCGAAAGCGGCTCATGGGCCAAAACCGCTTTAGCGATCTCAGACGGCGGTCCGATAACCTTACACTCCGAACCGAAACTCGCCTGAAATTCTTCGCTGAACTTCTTAAAAAGCTGGATATGCTTCGCCTCTTCACTTGCAAACTGTAGAAAGGCCCGGACCCGATAATCGTCCTGATCCAATGAAGGACGAACATGATCCAGCACAAATGGGAGGATGAATTCCTCGACGAGCCCGAATATGCATAGATAGGCGTGAGCACGTATCTGATTGAGAATGCGCTTTTCATCATCGTTCAGAAACGCGAGCCCCTCGACTCTGGCGAGCGATTCGGGCATGAATCTTCGACTGAAGTCGAGCTTCTTGTCGCCGCCGATTATGTCTTCGATCGCCCAATTGACTCGCCTGGAAGCAACTATCGTTTCCCGATAATCGTATCGCGACATCACACCTGTATTTCTATTTGAAACTATTGCGTCTAACATATATTTCTCCTTTTGAATGCGAATAAAATGACCACCCTTTTCGCTCGATCCCTGTCTTGGCCTTGATCTCGCTCGAACCAGACACCGATCATCTCTGAGCATTTCGATACATCGGATACATCGGCGGCGAACTTCCCGCTTGGATCGTTCCAATGACCTCGAATCCGAATCGCTCGTACATGGGCACGTTGCGCGGATTTGACGACTCGAGATACGCTGGCAGACCTTCTTCGTCACATACTGCGAGCGCGTGCTGCATCAATGAGGCACCGATCCCTCGTCCCTGCATATGTGTCTCAACACCGATCATCGGCAGATACCAATGTGGCTCTTCGGGATGGAACATTCCCATTTGTTCGAGGAACGGAAAAAGATCCTTTTGGATCTCCTCGGTCGTGGTCGACCAAATGAGATCGATCATTCGATCGTCGTCGGGACCTACGCCCGGAGGAAGCCATAGAGCGGCCCCGGACGCGCTTGGCGCAAGGTATGCCGTTCCGTTCTCGAATGAGCGTCCGGCAAACACGCGAATAAATGCTGGAAAATCCCGAAGGTAATCGTCGGCCTGCGGATAGACCCAGCGGGCGATCGGGTCCGTGCTGAACGCGACCGTGATTACCGCGGTCGCAAGTTCTGCGTGTGGGCCGGAATTCGATTGAACTGTCTCGATCCCGGCATAGCTCATGTCGATCTGCTCGACCGTGATTGCTTCACTCAACATCTTTTTCTCCTTTTCACTTGATATCTGTACTGTTGTTATTCAAGTTGGCTTCTATCGATTGCCCTGCATCGTCCTGTCGATTACTCGAGCGACAGGCCGAGTGTTCCGATACCGGCAACTGATGGTTCCAGTTCGAGATCTAACGAACCGACACCGTCGCTTCCAATTGCGGCATTAAATGCCGGAAATCGAAGTCTGATGTCCCTGATGTAGTTTGAGTTTTTCGAACCCTTGTAGAACCATGTCTCGAGTGCATAAATATTGAGCATAACCATCGTCCACATGCCTCGCCGTCCGAACGCTCGCTCGCCGATCGCCGGATCGATCCTTCCGTCAATCGCCACGCCTCCACCGGCGATGCTTCGGGCGTGCTTCTGAAATCTCCGAATAAACGACAAAGTGATGCGGTCAACAACTCCGTTCGGCTCCGGAAATGTTAGTTTGTTCCAGTGCGGACGCTCGGCCATCGCATATTTGAGAAGGGCTTGTACTGCAACGACGTCATCTTTCGAATTAACACCGTTCAATCCCACCGAGCCATCCACGTTTACCCGGACAATGCCCGAGATCTTCTCTAGTTTCGCCATATAATTGCTCCTGTTCTGAATTCGACCATTAAATCGAGGGCTCAATGCGACCCCGATGAAAGAGACGCAACATTTTAAAAAACGCGGACACAGGCAGCCGCGGAAAGTTAAGGTCGGATCGTTTTCTATGCTAAAATGCCGGGCATTAAAGGAAGTGCTAAACCGTTGAGATCATCGATTTGGGTGAAATGAGCAAAGAAGGATCGCCGCAAATAACAAAGCTTTTGCTTCAATGGCGCGAAGGCAAAGCAGAAGCTCTTGATGAACTCGTCCCACTTGTTCACGATGAACTGCGCCGTATCGCACGTAACTTCATGCGGCGGCAGAATCCGGGCCATACGCTGCAAACCACGGCTCTTGTGAACGAAGCATTCATACGGCTTGTTGATTCGAACCGAGTAAACTGGCAGGACAGGAATCATTTTTTTGCAATTTCAGCCCAGTTAATGAGGCGGGTTTTGGTTGATGTCGCCCGACGAAAGAACAGTCTTAAACGTGGAGGTGAGCGAGTTCAGGTAACGCTTGACGACAAGTTGAACGTGTCGGACGAGAAAGAGACCGATATAATCGCCCTCGACGAGGCAATGTCGTTATTGGCAGAGCTGAACCCGCGTCAAAGCCAGATCGTCGAACTTCGTTATTTCGGCGGCCTGACCGAAGAACAGATCGCCGACACATTGGAGATATCGTCCAGAACGGTCAGGCGCGACTGGAATCTGGCCAGAGCCTGGCTGTTTCGCGAACTCAACCGAAAAGATCAGCAATGACCCCGGAACAATGGGAAAAGGTCGGCGAAATCTATCATAAGGCCGTTGAGCTTGAAGCTGAACCGAGAGAGGCCTTTTTGGATGAGGCCTGTGGTTCGGACGCAACTCTGAGAAATGAGGTCGAGTCTCTTCTCCGTGCCGACGAGGAAGCCGGCAACTTCATTGCCGAACCGATCGTTGGCAACAGCGCAACTACATCAGATTCCGAGGACAGCGAACCGAAACCGGGTGAATTAATAGGCCATTATCGTTTCGAGCGGTCGATAGGGTCTGGCGGAATGGGCGAAGTGTATCTGGCAACCGATACCCGGTTGGGCCGAAAGGTCGCGATAAAGAGACTTCCGGCTGAGATATCGGATGATCCGAGCTTCTTAAGACGTTTCCGAAACGAGGCCCTCGCGGCAGCGAACATCAATCATCCCAACGTTGCCACGATCTATTCCGTCGAAGAAGCCGGTTCCAAGCCGTTCATCACAATGGAGTACATCGACGGGCAAACGCTTGACCGCGCTATACCCTTCGATGGGCTTCCGCTAGAAACGTTTTCCGATTGGTTCGCTCAGCTCGCCGACGCCCTTGCATTTGCACATCATAAGGGCGTCATCCACCGTGATGTAAAGCCGGGAAATATAATGATCGTAAGCGGTCGGATCCCGAAGATCCTTGATTTTGGGCTTGCGCAGATCGATCGGCGGCGTTTCGAGCAGAGCGATGCCGATATACACATCACGACGCCAGGGCAAGTGATGGGGACGCCATCGTATATGTCGCCCGAACAGGCAGAAGGGAAGGCGGTCGATCACCGAAGCGACATTTTCAGTTTTGGCGTCGTGATGTACGAGGCTCTCACAGGGCGTCGGCCCTTCGCGGGCGACAGCCATGCCGAGATAGTGAGCAATCTGCTGAAATCCGATCCGGCGCCGCTAGAAAGCCTCCGCCCCGATGTCCCGGATCCATTTCGTCGAGTCGTTGAACGCTGCATCCGAAAGCCTAAGAGCGAGCGGTATCAATCAATGCGAGAGGTCGCCGATTCCCTCCTTGCACTTCGGTCTCTCGCAAGAAGCGGGCGTTCATTCGAAAGTTTACAGCGCCGCCTTTTTCGCGAAGCCCGATCACCTTCAGCGCGATGGATGCCGTTCGCCATAGTTCTTGTGGCGATCGTCGCGTTTGCAGGTTGGTATAATTTTTCCGGACAACGATCGTCGACAATCGCCTTGGAGGATCTGAAGTTTCGACGGCTTTCACAGTCGAACAATGTTGCATTTGCTGCGATCTCGCCGGACGGACGATCCGTCGCATATGTGACCTACGAAGATAACGGCGACCGTGCACTCTGGCTCAGGCGCGTTACCGATCCGAATGCTATTCAGATCGTTCCGCCGCAGCAATTGCTGTATTGGGATTGCCCGATCTTCAGCAACGACGGGGAACACATATATTTCATAACGGCAGAGCGGTCAGCTTTGCATGGAACAATGTACCGCGTCCCGACGCTAGGCGGTCAGCCGAAAAAGATCGTTGAAAGAGTGAATCACCTCGGCAATCTCTCGCCTGATGGCCGCCGCGTGTTATTTGTTCGCTATGGCGGTCCCGATCCGAACAGATCTGTCAACACGACCGACGCGCGGTTGATGTCAGCCGGTTCAGTTGACGGAAGCGACGAACTCGAACACGCTGCCGTCGCCGGCGAATCGGTGATCCGTGAGCCGAGGTTCGCTTCGGACGGTAGATCC
The DNA here is from genome assembly GCA_016716305.1 of Chloracidobacterium sp. NCBI lineage: Bacteria > Pseudomonadati > Acidobacteriota > Blastocatellia > Chloracidobacteriales > Chloracidobacteriaceae > Chloracidobacterium > Chloracidobacterium sp. The sequence continues at coordinate 3,182,469 of JADJWP010000002.1, read as the reverse complement.
GTTTTCTTTGTTAAGAGAGAGTTGGATGGGGGCATTGAATTTTGGTCGATTTCGATGCTCGATACAGCAACCGGCAAGGAATCGTTGATCATTCGCCAGAAGGAACGTATCTGGGAGATGTCGGAGGTCCGAAGGACGAAGAGCCTCTTGATGACGGCGATCGATCCTGGTTCAAACCGTCGGCAGCTATTCCAGGTAACGGTTCCGGACGGAAAAACCACACGCCTGACGAATGACCTGAACAACTATATCGGTGTGAGTATCGATCGCGAAGGCCGCAATATTGTTACCGCCCAGCGCTCCGATGAAAGCCGTGTCTGGATAGGCAATGTGGACGATCCGGCCTCGATGTCGCCGATCACTCGTGAACCGCTGGCACACCAGGCCGTGGACTGGACACCTGACGGCCGCGTAGTTTTTGACGTGTACGAGAACAATCGAAGGAGTATCTGGATCGCCGATTCCGATGGAAAGAACGCAATGCAGTTGACGCCGTCGGATTCGGACAACTCGGAACCGCGAGTTTCCGGAGACGGGCGGCAGATCGTATTCACGTCGCGCCGTGCCGGATATAATCAGATTTGGCGGATGAACATCGACGGCAGCAGTGCGGTTCTTCTAGCGGATGTGGAGGGCATCGCCCAGGCTCCTCGATTCGCCGCAGATGGCAAGACAGTAGTCTTCCGGTGGTTCAACGAGGGGTCGCCCCCAATGGGTCAGATCCCGATCGACGGCGGACCAGTGGCCGGGATCGACTATCTGCCGAAGACCCTTGCTTATTACTGGGCCATGTCTCCGGATGGTAAATACGTCGCTTACACATTGAGCGGTGAATCCGCTGAAAGTGTAATGGTAGCTGTCAGGCCGTTGAATTCTGACGCCGGAACCAAGTTGATCGATATATGGCCATCTCGTATTTTTAAGTGGACGCCGGATGGAAATTCGATCGTGTATCAGGAACGGCAGCGAGGTGAGAATTTACCTGCGAAGGTCTTTCTGCTGAACCCGGAAAACCCGGAACCGAAGTTGTTTGTATCTGCCGAACCGGACGACGTTTTGGATCTTTCATTCTCACGCGACGGAAGCCGTTTTGCTATTGTGCGTATGAAAACGATCACCGATGCCGTCATGCTTTCGACGGTCGGACCAGCTCAAAACTAGACCCTGAAGATGCGGGGAAAACAAGAAAGCCATGACGCTTTGAAAGCGTCATGGCTTTTTCCGATAAGTGGCGGGGCCGACGGGGCTCGAACCCGCGACCTCCAACGTGACAGGCTGGCGTTCTAACCAACTGAACTACGACCCCGCGTTTGGAATCTCTCGAAAGAAATTCAGGTAAATGGTGGGCACGAAGGGACTCGAACCCCTAACTTCCTCCTTGTAAGAGAGGCTGTCTACCAATTGACGTACATGCCCGAGAACCTTGATGAAACAACTTTGGCGGCACGTTTGCCCTATCCGATTTTCAAAAAAGCGTCGCTCCTGAGAGATCAGGAGCGAACTGAAATCCTACGAAAATTAGCTGCTATCTGTCAAGTTTGGCGCCTCATAAGATCGCTCTCTATCGTTCGTTCAGGGCTTGATGACCAAGCCTGAGCGGTCAAATCTTACTTTGTCCGGAGAGGTTTTCAACACCGTTTCGATCAATGCCCCGGCTATGACACGATACGCGTTTGTCGTTTGCTGATCGCCGCTGTTTTTTCCTTCCATATGGCCCGCCAGTACAAGACCGCTGAGAGCGATCAGCGTCTCGTAGATCTCCTGTTTTTCGCCGTCGGACATATTCTCGAGTTCGCCCGATTCATCGAGTACCGCATTTAGGCCGTCCCAAAGCTGGTCGATCGCCTCATCCGAAGGTTCTGGATCGTTGTGGTAAACAGTCGTGGTCGCTGCGACAAAAAAAGTGAACGCCGCCGCCAGGTTGTTAGTTCGGCCTTTATTTGCTACTTCCGCTTCAAAGGCACTTTTCGTAGCAGAAAACAAGGCCCGAAGTGCGGCCTTCTCTTCCACGTTTCCACCGAGCGAATTTGCCAGATCGTTGAAGACATTTATCCGAACATCAGGCTTGAAAAATGTATCGTCATAGGCCTTTTCCGGAGCCGGGTCGACATTCCTTGTCGTCGTCTTCCGTGGTGCCGGGCTGGTCTTCAAGGTATTGGAACTTCCCGTTCGGGATCTTGCCCCTGCCGCTGCCGATCGGCTGCGTTCGACAGCTTTCTGAAGTGTCGATCCCATACCAGCTCGCAACTTCTGCGTCGCCGCCGACTTTCCCGCTGATTCATAAGCTCTTCCGAGGCCGCCGGCCGCCGCGGCTTGGGCCTTGATGCAATTCCCGCCGCCGGCAGCAAAAATGAACACGCATGTAACGATCGCGAGAAAAACGGACCGCCAGGCGGTATCGCGCATTTTCGGTTCTCCTCCGATCGTGTTCAAAGGCCGAGTAGAATTGCACGTTCGTCTGTTCATATTAATGCTCCAAACAATAATAATAACGCGTTTCGCCGAGATCCATGCGATTTTCTGGAGGCGCATGCAAACGCTCGACCGGCTGACTTGATCATTAGCAACTACGATCGAGCAGGTATTCTGGTATTGCACGCAAAGCATGACCGCTATCAACACTTTCTGGCAAAAGCGATACAGCCTCACGACACAATCCTGCGGCCAGCTTCCGCGAAGCTTCCAAGCCCATTAACGACGGATAGGTTGATTTCGCCGATGCAGCATCTTTCCCTGCCGTTTTTCCGAGCGTCTCAGTTGGCTGGGTAACGTCTAGGACATCATCCACCACCTGGAACAATAGCCCGATCGTTTCGCCGTAGTAAGTCACTGCCCGGATGTCATCGTCTGAGGCGTGTGCTATCAGCGCACCGGCACGAAGCGAGAATGAGATCAACGCCCCGGTTTTGTTCGAATGTATCACCTCAAGCTCCGAAAGCCCGATCGCCTTGCCTTCCGCCTCGAGATCAGAATGTTGGCCCGCAACCATACACGCTGCCGCCTTCCCGAGGCCCGAAATAAGGTCGAGCCGGACCGCAGGCGTCAAATGGTCGTCTTCAGCGATCGTTTGAAAGGCAAGAGCCTGCAGAGCGTCGCCCGCGAGTATCGCTGTTGCTTCGCCAAATTTCTTATGCGAGGTTTCGCGTCCTCGGCGAAGGTCGTCGTCGTCCATCGCAGGCAGGTCATCGTGGATCAGCGAATATGTGTGAAGCATTTCGACCGCTGCTGCCGTCTTCGCCAAAGACCGGTCATCGGCACCGAAAGCCCTTCCCGAAGCATATACAAGCGCCGGCCGAAGACGTTTTCCACCGGCGAAAAGACTCCATCGCATTGCTTCGACCAGGTTGCTCGACGCACCGCTGCTCGACGGGACGAGCCGTTCCAGCACACGGTCCACTTCATTTGCAGCCTCACGAAAAAAATCGTCCAGAAGGGTCATTCAGCGTGAAATTATCGGTCATCGATTCGCCTTTATCAAACCTGACCGCAAATCTATTGGCCAAAGCCCAAAAAATTGCGTATTCCGTTCGATTATTGTAGATTCACTCTCATATATGCCGATCAGCCCCGACGATTTCCGTGCCGCCCTATCACGATTCGCAAGCGGCGTAACCGTTGTTACTACAAGAGATGCGGACGGTAGGCTTCATGGGATAACTGTATCAGCCTTCAGTTCGGTTTCGTTGGACCCTCCGATGGTGTTGATATGTATCGACCGCAACACAGCCAGCCATAATGCGTTTGCCGAGACCGGTTTGTTTGCCGTGAACGTTCTGAACGCAAACCAGTCGGAGATCTCAGAGCGATTCGCATCCCCGATTGACGAAAAGTTCGAGGGCGTGGATTTTTCGCTGAACCAACATGGTCTCCCGGTACTTACCGATTCGTTGGCGAATATTTCTTGCCGGGTCAAAGAACAGATCAAGGGCGGCGACCATACGATCTTTGTCGGTGAGATCGAATCGAGCAACGTATCGGAAGATTTGCCGCTCGTTTACTTTCGGGGAACCTACACGTCGATCGGACAGACATAGAATGGCATCGCCAAATTCTTATCCGACCATACAATGCAAGTCGTGGGAACGCCCGTGGCGGACCTATTGCGTCGACCGCAGTCTCGAGGACGAATGGCTCGAGAGGTTGAACGACCTGAGTTCGTTCGATCTGATAAGCATCTGCGAAGGCCACAGGGAAAGCGGTGCGAATGAAAGACGGCGCCTGCCACATTTCAATCTCAGGCTGAAGGACGACCGGCTCGAATATCTGATCGAGAACTGGCTGTTTTTTCAACCGCCGATCGGTGCGTCACTAGATCGTTCCTTCGACTACAAATACACCAGGGCGGATCTCGAGGTGAGAAGCGGTTTCGTCAAAGAACGTGGAGAGCTTTCGCAAAAGGCAATCGTTTTGCTGAAGATCTCGGCATTTGTAAATGTGCTCGACTTCGACCCGGCGTATTACGAACAGCAATGGTTTGACAACAATATTCGAGCTGCAGAGAATTTTGACCGCGATACATCAAGGATCCTCAACTGCTTTGAACTATCGCCGAAACAGGAGGCCACTTAACAATGCGGCGCTTTATGGTCTTGATCACCCTGTCGTTTGTAGTGTGCGTAGCAGCTCTTTCACAGACGGCGGCCCCCGAAAAGCAAAGATGGTTCAAAGGAAATACTCATACCCATACGCTGAATAGCGATGGCGATTCGACGCCTTATGATGTCGTTAAGTGGTATCGCGAGCACGGGTACAATTTCGTCTTCATTACCGATCACGAGTACATTACGAACGTTGGGGTCTTGAACGAGCTGTTCGGCAAGGCCGGTTCGTTCGTCGTGATCAGCGGCCAGGAAGTCACCGACAGATTCGATAGTAAGCCGCTTCACATCAACGCCCTCGGGATCGACTCGGTCGTCATGCCCAACGCGCTCGCCGGTTCGGTTGCAACGCTTCAAAAGAACATCGACGATGTTCGAGCAAAAGGAGGCGTACCACAACTGAACCATCCAAATTTCGGATGGGCATTGACGGCTGCTGAAATAAAACAGCTGAAGAATATCACTCTGGTCGAGATCTTTAACGGTCACCCGTTGGTCAATAATCTCGGCGGCGGCGGATCGCCGTCGGCAGAGCAGATTTGGGATGACGTTCTTAGCTCAGGCCGTGTTATGTACGGTATCGCAGACGACGATTCACACTACTTCAAGCGTCCTGGTGATAAGACCGCACCCCTTCCCGGACAGGCATGGGTTTACGTTCGTGCATCGGAACTGACGCCTACCGCCGTACTCTCGGCTCTTGACCGGGGGGATTTTTATGCATCTACGGGGGTCGAGCTCGAAGAATACTCTGCGGATGGATCTGGGATCGCATTGAAGATAAAGGAACAACGCGGAAGCAAGTATCGAATAGAATTTATTGGAAGAGGCGGCCGCGTCTTTGCAGAGTCGGCACAAAGTCCGGCGACCTACCGATTCAAGGGAAATGAGCTTTACGTCCGGGCAAAGGTTTACGAATCAAACGGAAAACTCGCCTGGACCCAGCCGATCTTTGTTAACCGTTAGTATGCGGCAATGATCTGCCGAAGGTCGCTTTCATCAAGGCGGTAAGTTTCGTTGCAAAAGCCGCAGGTCATGACAGCACCTTTGTCGTCCGCAAGCATCGACCCAACTTCGCGTCTTCCAAGGGCCGCGATCATACTGATCGCCTTTTCCATCGAACAATTGCATGCGAATTCGACGGTGCGTTCATCGAGTATCTCGAAGTCGATGACGCCAAGCGTGATCTTCAATAGGTCTGCGGGAGTTGCTCCCGCTTTGATCGACGACGTAATATGCGGAGCATTTCGTATCGTGTCCTCGATCATAGTAATTATGTGTTCGTTTGCACCGGGCATCATTTGGATCAGAACGCCGCCCGAAGCTGCTACAAAAGGCTCGACATTCTCAAGCAGAACGCCGAGCATAACTGCTGACGGTATCTGCTCGGACCTCGCCAGGTAAAATGCAAAGTCTTCGGCGATCTCACCCGAAACGATAGGCACCGAACCAACGTACGGTTCACGATGTAGTCCAATATCGAAACCGGATTCGCGAATAACGTAAAACGTCCCTTCGCCTACAATCCCACTGACGTCGAACTTTCCGTTCGGCTTCGGCGGAAGTTCCGCGATCGAATTTTTTACGTAGCCTCGTACTTTGCCGTCGCTTGTCGCTTCGGCAACGATTCCGCCAACCGGCCCATTGCCTTCGATCTTTGCCGTCAGCCGATCAAAGTCTTTGAGGGTCGATCCGAGTAGGAGAGCTCCTGTAAGCATCCGCCCGAGGGCAGCTGAGACGGTAGGAGAAGTCTGATGACGCCGCACCGCCTCGGACGTGATGTTTGTCGTGATCGCGGCGACAACCCGGATCGTGTCGTCGGCGGCCGTACCATGGATAAGTTTGTCCATAATTCAGAGTGTGTGAAATGCGGTTTATGAAAGTCAAATCGCAGGACGCCGAGCCTATTGATGTCGGGGTCTAAATGGTCTCGAACACGCTGATCGCACCAGTCGATAACACGATCACCGACGCTAATGCGTTACTTTAACTAAACATCGCAGATATTGCAGATAATGATCTTAACCCACAATATATAGCGTATAATTTCCTTGACAAACCCAGATTTCGCGGTTACGATTGGAGCCAGTAGGTCATCATTTTCCCGTTTTCCACCATCCGAAGATGTGACCGAATCCGATCGATCCAAGATTTCATATCGCTTGTCCGGGTGTTAACATATAGCTAACAGCAGACCTCTGTCTTTCTAACCGAAAAGGAGAAAAGAACGAAGATGAGCACCGTTTTTGAACCTGTCTCGCAAGGCGAACTAGCCCCAAAAACCACTGGAAACGGCACCGCAGCAGCCGTCGGCTTTGATATTGCCCCGCTTGGCCTCAATGCCCAAAAGGTCGTCGCCAAGCGATATTCGCTGAAAGACGAGAATGGTGAACCTCTCGAGGCTTGGGCCGACATTGTCCGCCGCGTTGTCAGCCACGTTTCGACCGCTGAGACCGATAAACAAAAGCGAGCATGGTTCTATTCGGAAATGACAGCCGTCATGCTCAATCGCGAGTTCATCCCGAACACGCCATGCCTGGTAAATGCCGGAAAGCCGAAGGGACAACTCGCGGCGTGTTTCGTTTTGGGTGTGCCTGATTCGATCGAGGGCATTATGGAGCACGCACAGAACGTCGCGATCATCCATCAGACCGGCGGCGGGACAGGTATGACCTACGAGTTTCTTCGCCCGGCTGGTTCGATGGTCAATTCAACCCGTGGTGTCGCATCAGGCCCGGTCAGTTTCATGAACATCGTCAACCAGACGACCGAGGTCGTAAAGCAGGGTGGCGTCCGTCGCGGTGCCAATATGGGGATCCTGGCTGTTTCCCATCCAGACATTCTTCGCTTCATCCATGCCAAGAACGATCAGACAAGTCTGACGAATTTCAATATCTCGGTCACGGTCACCGATCTATTCATGGATGCGGTCGACAGCGGCGTGTGGTTTCAAACCGAATTCGATGGCGAACCGTGGCAGCAGCCGATCTTCGATCCGGCCACGGGTTCCGATTATGTCGTTTATCGCCGTCCTGATGGATCGACCGCGGTGTTTGCTGACCGGCTTGCGTTCGAAACGGCAGATCTGTCTGATTGCGCGATCGAGCAACCGCCGATGGCGGGAATGGTCTACGCTCCGGACATTTGGAAGCGGATCATCGCATCGGCCCATAAATATGCAGAACCGGGAATAATCTTTATCGACGAAGTCAACCGCCACAATCACATGATGGCGTCGATGGGCCCGATCCTCGCTTGTAATCCGTGCGGAGAGCAGATGCTGCACTTTAACAATTCGTGCAATCTGGGTTCGATCGACGTTGCAAAATTCTATGATCGCCTGTCCGGCGGCTCCGACCCCGAGACGAGTATTCAATGGGATCGACTGGCAAAGGTCGTCCACCTCAGCACGCGCTTTCTTGACAATGTGGTCGATGCCGGGCATTTCCCGCTGCCCGAGATAGATGATGTTGTAAAGAGGACTCGGCCGGTTGGGCTGGGGATAATGGGTTTCGCGGATCTTTGTCTCAGGCTCGGGATCACCTATGGCGAGGATTCGTCTCTCGACCTTATGGAAAAGGTGATGGGCTTTGTTCGCCGCGAAGCGTGGATCGCCTCGATGAAGCTCGGTGCTGAAAAGGGAACATTCCCGGAGCTCGAACCGAATCGCGATGCCTATGCCGCGTTCATTTACGATGAGATCGGCCTCCCACGCGATATGCCGCTGACGCCGCGAAATTACGAAGTAACGACGATCGCGCCAACCGGGACAATATCGCTTGTCGCCGAGACGTCCTCCGGTATCGAGCCTAACTTTTCGTGGGCATATGTCCGTCAGGATACGTTAGGAACAAGAACCTATGTTCAGTCGCTGGCCGCTGAAGCTCTTGGTATCGAGGTTGATCAGACTAACGAAGAATCGATAAAGTCTGCCGCGGAATATGTGGTCGAGCACGAATCCGAACTGCCGCCGCACTTCATTTCGGCTATGCAGATCAAGTCGCTTGAGCACGTCAAGGTCCTTGCCGCGGCACAAAAGCACGTCGACAATTCGATCTCGAAAACATGCAATGGAGCTAAAGACGACACGATCGAATCGGTTGACGAACTCTATCATCTTGCACGTCGGCTGGGCTGCAAGGCGGTCAGCTATTACCGCGACGGCAGCCGCGAGGGACAAGTGCTCAACGCGATGAAGGTTGAGGAAAAAGGACGGACGGAAGACGTTACAGCCGCATTTGAACTCAACGATATCGGTCAGACCGCCAACGCTTCGACTCAGCGTGTCGAGCGGCCCCGCGAATTGCAAGGCTCGACGTGGCGCATACCTTTCGACACGCAAAACCTATACGTTACCGTCAACCACGACGGTCAACGTATATTAGAAGTATTTGCCGCTGGCCCGATCAGCGAAGGCGTCGGATTGCTTGCATCGAAGATGCTCCGAGGTGGTTTTGGCGTTCACGAGGTCGCACGAAGCCTCAACAAGGTCACTGGTTCAAACGCGGTCTGGTTCAATGAGCGTTTATTGACGTCACCCGAACAAGCCGTCGCCGAGTGTCTTCTTCTTATCGACCGCCGCCTTAAGAATCTGCCGCAATCTCATCGACAGATCGGAAAGTCTGCGCAGACTGCACCGATCGAATCATTCGGCGAGATGTCGCTGCTTGTCGGTGAGTGCCCGGAATGCAGAGGCCAGCTTGAGCATGCATCGGGCTGCGATTTCTGCCGCGACTGTGGTTACTCAAAGTGCAAATGATCAAACAAAGCGTGTTTTGAATCGTTGAGATCAAAAAAGGCCGAACTTGAAGGTTCGGCCTTTTTAATTTTTTTGCGATATTGAATCTAGGGCAGGAACGCCGCCGGCAACGGATAATCACCATCAACACCGTACGCGACGATCATTGATCCCTGTGTCGAACGGCTTGCATACCATGTTCCGTTCGATGGTCTGAAAACCGCAAAATCTGTCTTTCCGTCGCCATCGTAATCACCCGGAGCGGGAATGTCGCCCGTCACGCCGAAAGGAAGCGAAAAGTAACTGCCGTCCTCACTACGCAAGATGTACCAATATCCGTCTGTCGGACGCCAAAACGCGATATCGGTCTTACCGTCGCCGGTAAAATCAGATGCGATTGGCTTATCGGTCGCCACTCCAAACTGCGCCGCGACGACACCGCCGCTCGAACGATTGATCCACCATTCGCCGCCTCCCGGACCCGTCGGGCGATAGACCGCGATATCGGCCTTCCCGTCACCGTCATAGTCACCGACTTGCGGCTGGTCGCCTGCGGTTCCGAAGGTGATGATATCGACGCCGCCGGATGATCGCTTTATGTACCAGGTTGACGACGTTGGCCGGTAAATGGCCGAGTCGGCTTGCCCGTCGTTGTCAAAATCCGCAGCGATCGGAACATCACCATCGTTACCGAACGGATAAGAATAGAAACTGTAATCCTCACTCCGCAAGATGAACCACTCACCTAGCGAAGGTCGCCAAATGGCAACATCTGTTTTAGCATCGCCTGTATAGTCGGCCGGCACGATGCGATCGAGCGAATCGCCGAATTGGAATGCGCGGTTTTCGCCCGACGAACTCTGCAAATACCACCATTGACCAACAGGCCGCCTGAAAATACCGATGTCGGTCTTTCCGTCACCATCGAAATCCATGTGTGCCGCATTTTGCGGAACTGATGCTTCGCCGAACACCGTAAAGGTGAACAATCGTGACACGGAAAACCCATTCGAAGCCGCGGGGTCGGTCACATACCATCTGCCGTAAAACGTCTGGCCAACAAGCGATGCCTCGTCAGGGATCGAGAGACTGACCGAGCCAAATCCGCCTCCCGTCAAAACGGCCGTTTGACGTGCAAAGGAACCGGTTGCCGGTATCGTCGCGCCAACGCCCGGATCGGCAGCATCGATGACCACGACCGCATTAGCGCCTGCATTCCCCGATGAGATAGCTACCGTGAAACTCGGATTTCCGACAAGCGGCGGTTCGATCGCGATCGCGTTCGGAACGATCCCGCCTGTCCCTGAACGGCCCACTCCGCTGATCTGCGGAACTCTATTCGATTCGGTAAATAACTGAGGTTTGTCGAACGGAGGAAGTTCATCCCGAACGCGAGGGTCGGTCAACGGCCGCTTCATAAAAGCGACCAAGCTCGCCTTTTCAGCTGGTGTAAGCCCCATTGGACGGATCACGCCGCGGTCGATATTCGGTGCATTGAAATCCCCTCCGCGATTGTAAAACTCGACCACTTCTTCCAAGGTCGAGAGACGGCCATTGTGCATAAATGGCCCGTGCAGTTCGACGTTTCTCAACGTTGGCGTTTTGAACTGGCCATCATTCTTCGGGTCGTTCGTGACAATGCCGCGGCCCCTATCATCGCTTTGCGGCCTTACACCGATATTATGAAAAAGATGGTCCGTAAATAACGGCCCGTCGTGACACTGTATGCACGTTGTCCCGCCGAACAATATGGCCCCGGCCTCTTCCTGCGGCGTAAGCGGTTCGATACCTGCCGCCCATTTATCGAATGGGGTTTGGTCGGAGAATAATTGGCGTTCGTGCGTTGCTATTGCCAATGCTATCCGCACCGGTGTCACCTCGGGCGTTCCGAACGCTTCCTCGAAGAGTTCGGGATACGAACGTCCGCCGATCCAATCCTGAAGTGAAGGTGGAATATTCGTCGCAACAGCAAGCGGTTTGGATAAGGCTATTCTCTGGGCAACCTGCGTCCAATCGCGCCCGCCATGGCCCATTTCGACGCTCGAGACTGGCGGGCCGATGACCTGACTTTCGAGTGCTCCGCCTTCACCTAGAATTATCGCGTTAGTTATCGGATCACGAAAAACATCGCTCGCTCTGCCATCCCAGAACAGGCCGCTCGTAGAATAACCCGCATTGAGGTAGGACGGAGATTTGCGTCCCGTCACTTGCGGCCTGAAGCCAAAAAACGGATCGACGTTATAGGTACCGTCCAAGTTGTTCCTTGGAACGCCCGGTGAACCGAAAATGTCATCGAGGTCGCCTGTGGAACCGTTCGGCCCCGGATTGGTCGAGCGGATGTCGCCGATAACCGTCCGCGGATCAGAACCGCCCTCGGCCGGGCGATGACACGTCCCGCAGGAAACCGTCTTTGTGGACGAAAGCTGTTCGTCCCAGAAAAGTGCTTTTCCCAGCGACGCCTTTGCCGCAGTTATTGGATTGCCGGCCGGTGCCGGCGGCGGCTCAAGCGGTGAGAACGGTCCGACCGGCGGCGTCCCGACGGCCCGGATTCCCTGATCTGGTGTGCTAAAAGAACTGACCACGGCTCCATTTTCGGCTCGCACCCAATAGAAGTATTGCTGCAGTGCGGTCGCGGTCGGGTCATAAAGATAATTCGCTGACGTTGTGCCGACATCGGTCGCAATTCCGGGGTCGCTCGTCGTGCTGCGGAAGACGCGATACGTCGTTGCCCCGCGAACGGTCTCCCATCTGATACCTACCTTGTTCGTATAATTCCCGTCCGACGCTGTGACGCCTGTCGGAGCAGATATCGATCCGAATGAGCTCTGCCCGGCACTCACAACTGCCATAAATCGCTGGCCGACAAAAGCCGCTCCTGAAGCCAGAAAAACGAAAATGATCAAGATCTTGGCACGACGCATTTAGATAAACTCCCCCCTCGGTCCGTAAAGGATTAGGATAAATTGTGTTTGCAGGGAATGACTACGTGAACAAACTGAGATTGTATCATCGTGCTGACCGGTGCTCAAGGAACTCGATCGGAGGCCGCCTCGACCGTGCGAAGCTTTGTAAGCCGGCGTAATTAAAGTAAGATTTTGATAATGAAACCCGACTCAATCTCGAATAAAGCTGCCATGCATCTGACGATCTTGTGTGCGGTCCTTTTCGCGACGCTCGCCGTCTCTGGCCAAGGGTCGACGCGTGTTGAAAGCTCGTCACCTGCGAAACCCGTTCTTGCAACGCCAGCGGATTTGGCTGAATCGATCCGGCAGCGAATTCAGAAGCCCGAAGTAAGGCGCGGCCAGATCGGGATCAAGGTCGTGTCGCTCGCCTCGGGTAAGGTCATACTCGAGGAAAACGCCGACAAGTATTTCATGCCTGCGTCGAACATGAAGAGCTTTACAGTGGCAACAGCGATCGAAAAGCTGTCGCCGGATTTTCGGTTCGTCACTTCCGTTTTTGCCACGTCTATGCCTGACGCGGACGGTACCGTTCGAGGCCCCGTCCGCATCCTCGGTCGCGGAGATGTCTCGGTCTCATATACGTTCAACGAGGGCGATCATTTGAGAGGAATCGACAGACTGGCCAGTGCATTGGTCGCATCAGGAGTAAGAAAGATCGATGGCGACATCATTGGCGATGAGACGTACTTCACTGGTGATCCGCTCCCATCCGGTTGGGAATGGGACGACCTCCAGTTCTATTACGGAGCAGAGGTGTCAGCACTTCCGGTAAACGATAATGTCGTCGCTCTTCGGGTGACGCCCGGTCCGGTCGGCTTCCCTTGCGGTGCCAAGCTGACACCCGCATTTGTTCTGATGCGTGTTGTAAACTCCTGCGTGACAACCGCTTCAGGAACACGCCGCACGCTGCGAATTCACAAGCCGCTTGGGCAGAACGTTATTGAGATAAGCGGCGAATTGCCGCTTGGGAACCAGGGATTTGACGGGTTCGTAGCGGTTACAAGACCCGCGGAAATGTTCGTTGCGCTTTTGAAGCAAAGGCTTGTCGAAAAAGGTGTCGTAGTGACCGGACGAGCTGTCGCCGTGAACTCAAAGAGCTTGTTGCCGGCCGACACTAACGTCGAGATCGCAAAGATCGAATCGCCGCCGCTTGCCTTGATCGCTGCAAAAACGATGAAGCCGAGCCAGAATGTGTATACCGAAACGCTGCTTTGGACTTTGGGCGAAGAGACCCGTCGGAAGCTCGAACCTGCAGCTGGTCCGAGCCGAGACAGTTCTCAGTTAGGGATCGATGCGGTTAAGGGGTTCATGGCTGAGGTCGGTGCCGGTGAGGAGTCGGTAATTCAATACGACGGAAGCGGGCTATCGCGCCACAATCTCATCACACCTGACGCCGTGGTTCGCCTATACACATACATGGCCACGAAAAGCCGTTATTCCCAAACCTGGCACGATAGCCTTACGATCGGTGGGGTCGACGGCACACTTAGGAATCGATTCATCGGAACCAAGGGCGCGTCGAATGTCCGCGGTAAGACAGGCACGATCAATCAGGTCTCCGCCCTTTCTGGATACGTAACGACCGCCGGAGGCGAGCGTCTCGTATTTTCCGTCCTTGTAAACGGTGTCGCCGAGACTCGGACTCGCGTCGCTTTGATCGATGAGATCGTTCTTGACCTTGCGAACTTTACGGGTAAGATCGACTGAGCGTCCAAACCGGAGAAACGAAAAAGGCAGAAAAGCCGTGATGGCTGATCTGCCTTTCGCTCGTTTTGCTCTATCGCTAGGCTCGCTACGATATTACCAACGGCCTCCGCCTCCGCCGCCGTAACCGCCTCCGCCGCCGTAACCACCGCCGCCGCCTCTGCGGCCGCCCCCACCGCCGCTTCCGCGGTCCTCACGCGGACGGGCTTCGTTCACAACCATATTCCGGCCGTCATATTCAGTACCGTTAAACTGTGCTATCGCGCTGTTCGCATCGTCCTCGCTTGCCATTTCGACGAAACCGAATCCTCGTGAGCGTCCGGTCTCCCGGTCAAAGACGACATTTGCGGATTCGACCGTTCCGGCTGTCGCAAAATGATCATGCAGGTCCTCGCTGGTCACGCGAAAAGACAGATTTCCGACGTATAGTTTATTACTCATTTTCCTCTATTTACTTTTTGTCCAAAAGAAGCAAAGAAGGCAGGTCAAGTGGAAAACGCTCTACCGAACTTTCCGATAACGCAGCGACGCGCCCTACTCTAAAAAATCAAAGTGCTTCGTGTCCCAAAACCAAACTCTCCATACCGAACCGAAAAAGCGTCGCTCAAAAATACCGGACGGGCGCATCTGTCGAGATACTGTCGAGAGCCAAAAAATCAAGAAAAAGTATGCACGTTTTGCCGAAATTAGGCAAGATGTTTTGTTTTGGTCATTTTGGCGTTCCAACGGTGTTAATTCTATTGTCGGAAGCACTAACGAGAATCTGAAAATTTGATCATCGAAATTCGCGATCAAATTCGCGACCCCATGGATTAGTGCACGATCGACCCCGCACTTTGACCGCTTCTCACCGAGGTTCGAGATGCCCAACGACCGCGTCTGCTCTACGCGTTCGCTGCTGGACGGTGAAACTCGAAAGACATTCTCACCGAGAAATATTCAATGAAAATCTCAGCAACGAACGAAGGCTCTTATGCTGTGAAATATCGTCGCAGCGATCGAAGTCGCTTTCGTGTCTCAGCCCTGAGGACGAGCATCATCAAAGGATCGAGGACCGGTCTGAGGAATTGCGGTCGCGAAGTGAAGTTGAAATGATAGATCACGGTCGAGCCGCCGTGCTCGATATCAAAATGTCGGATGCTTGCGGCGAAGGTCTCAAAAAATAAAACTGGATCCAGCAGCCTGACGGCCGCGGTTCGACCCGGGCGAAAGCTGACGTATACCGTCCGCATTGCAATGCCGCCTACCATCCACCGGCCCTTGCATACCGTCACAACATCTTTGTCCGCCGCTTTGAATGGAGGTTCGATGTATGCTGCGCGAAGGAGCGTATCCCACTCCAATCTGCGTTCATAATCGTGAACAAGATCAAAAACGCGTTGTGCCGATGCCGGAATGATCTCTTCGACTTTACATGAAGGCATGTGATCAGGGTTGCTTCTTTTACAGACCGCAGAGAACTCGTTGTATACGGGTTTTTGACCGACTCATTTTTCAGTTTCCTGCTTCCGAGTCTAAGTTAAAAAGACTACGGCCGATCCTCCTCCAAATATTAATGCAAAAATGCAAAACACCCATAAAGCAGGCTGATAGGCATCGTACGTTTCAGTGTCCTGGATCCTAAAGCCGAAAACGTACCAAGCCAATAGGCGGACGACAGGAATGCACACCGCGGTTGCCGGAATTAACCACCAGCCGCCTGTATCAAATTCTCCTGCCCGGCCAACGACCAAAAATAAAACGGTAAAGATGATCGTAATCAGATCGATCAACACGTAGGACGGATGCGTACTGCAGAATCTGAACTTCACCCGAAAAAATATACCCCAGATTTGGTCTTTGACCCTCGGCCGGAAAATATCGTAAAGGACCCATGTCACGAACAGCGGCCCGACAAAGGCCATTATCCAGTCTTCGGTGCCCTGAAGTTCATACCGATCCGGAAAGAGTCCATGGCTTACCTGATTCGCTATCCCTGCAATGGTTATGGGAAAAAAGAAGACCGCTACCATCTCGATCATCAGTATCTTCAGCCCGCTCGGGATCTTGTGAAAACCGCCCATAGGCCTACCTGGACCGAATGCATACCCTTAAGCGCGAAGGACATCGAGTATCTTTTCGTGGATCCCGCCGAAACCGCCGTTCGACATGATCGCCACGACATCACCCTCGCGGAGTTCGGGTTTCAGATGTTCGACGATCGAGTCGGCATCAGGATAGGAAAACGCCCTCTTGCCCTGAAGTTCGATGTCCTTGACGAGTTCACTGACATCGAGCACTTTGCCAAGTTCGCTTGCCTTCGAAGTGTTATAGACGCCAGAAATGATCACATGATCGGCATAAGAGAACGCTTTTGAATACGGTTCCTGAAACACTGCAAGCCGCGACGACCATGAACGCGGTTCAAAAACCGCGATCAGCCGTCGGCCGTCATACTTAATACGAAGGGCTTTCAACGTCTCCTCGACTGCCGTTGGATGATGGGCGAAATCGTCGATCACCGTTACCCCCGCGATCGTACCGCGCACCTCCATCCGCCGCTTTACTGATCTGAATGTGTCAAACGCCTTTTGGATCTTCTCTTTCGAGATACCCCAAGCATCCGCCGCTATGATAACGGCAAGAGAATTGCGGACGTTGAACTCGCCGATCAAATGCGTTTCGAATTCGCCCCAACTGCTGGCGTCTTTGAAAACGGTGAATCGCGTCAAGTCGCCGGTGAAATCGATGTATCGGGCCTGCCACTTCGCGTCATCCGAAAGGCCGAAGGTCTCGACCTGCGTGAAGAGTTTGCCCTGCATCTCGTTGAGCACTTCCCTCACAACGGGCGAATCGACGCCGCAGATAAGGCGTCCATTTCCTGGTACAAGGTTCATCAAGCGCGAGAATTGGAATTTGATCTCATAAAGATCGCGATAAATATCAGCGTGATCGAATTCGATGTTGTTGACGATCGCGATCTCGGGGAGGTAATGCATGAACTTCGGTTTTTTGTCGAAGTATGCAGTGTCATATTCGTCTCCCTCAATGACAAAGAACTCACTTTCTGTAACGCGAAAGCTTGCGCCGAAATTCTGAACAACGCCGCCGACAAGAAAGCCGGGATCCAGGCCGCCGACGTCACATACCCATGTAGCGATACTCGTAGTCGTTGTTTTTCCGTGAGTTCCGGCAACCACCAGCGAACGCTTACCGCGAATGAATAGCTCCTTAACGATCTCCGCCTGTGAGCGGTATACGATCTTGCGCTTCAGAACCTCTTCGAGTTCGGGGTTGCCTCGCGAAATCGCATTGCCGACAACGACGCAATCTGCTCCGATATCCGCATTTTCGGCTCTATATCCATTTAGGATCTCAATTCCGAGCGATTCGAGTTGCGTAGACATCGGCGGGTAGACGTTTTGATCCGAACCCGTAACGCGATGCCCGCTAGCCTGCAGCATCCCGGCAAGCGAAGCCATCGCCGTCCCGCAAATTCCAATGAGATGATAATGCATAGTGAAGAGAAAACTTATTGTCGATTAGCGCGTTGGAAATTGCAAAAACGCCGAGATTCGAACGACGTTTGATTAGAAACGAAGCATCATATAGTTTTATTTGGAAATGGTGAATGCAGGAACCGTCATCATCGGAGCTGGTGTTGTTGGCGCGAGCGTCGCCTATCATCTAACGGAACGCGGGGCAACGGACGTTTTGATCCTGGAACGCGAGACGGTACAGGGCCTCGGATCGACCGGTGCTGCCACCGGCGGAGTGCGCGCTCAGTTTGAGACTGAGATCAACATACTGATGTCGGTCTATTCGCTCAGCTTCTTTCGCCGGTGGCATCACGAATGCGGCTATCAGCCGAGAGGATACCTCTTTTTTGCGACGACTGACGATCAGCTCGAATACCTTCGACGCAATGTCGAAACACAACGATCGCTCGGAGTACGTGATATCGGTCTGGTCAATCGCGAAAGGATCCGCGAGCTCGTACCTGGGATGAACTGTGACGATATTCTCGGCGGCAGCTTCGGAGCTAACGATGGCTTCATCGATCCGCTTGCCGTAATGGAGGGATTCACCAAAGGAGCCCTGCGGAGCGGCTCTCAAATTCGCTTTGGCACACAGGTCACGAAGATAATTGTCAAAGACAACAAGATCATCGGCGTCGAGACTGACCAGGGCCGCATCACTTGCGAAAGAGCGGTCCTTTGTACCGGAGCCTGGGCAAAACTGCTTGCTGCGACGGCCGGCGTTGATCTTCCCGTCGAACCGATGCGCCGGCAAATAGTCTGGGCAAGGTCGGATCGGCCTTTTGCAAAGAAACTCCCAATGGTCATCGACCTCGGAACCGGATTTCATTTTCGCCCGGCGAGAGATTCGACGCATGAACTTATGTTCGCATATCCGGATCCCGATGAACCGCCATCCTTCAATCGTGATCTTGATGACCGATTCGTCGAGACGATCAGGGAAAAGGCGAGAGAACGAGCACCATGGCTGTACGAAACCAATGTCATTCGGGAAAAATGCCGTGTCGGCCTGTATGAAACAACGCCGGATCACCACGCGATACTTGGTGGCTGCGACATCGAGGGCCTATATTTTGCCAACGGGTTTTCAGGCCATGGCGTAATGCATTCGCCCGCGACCGGCCGTGCCCTTGCCGAGATCATCCTTAACGGACGTGCCGAGTTTCTCGATGTCTCGATGCTTTCACTCGACCGGTTCGAAAAAGGCGAATTGCTTCACGAAACTGCATTTATTTGATCTGTCGATGATGGGTGCGATCCGTTAAATCCGGTTATTATCCGCGACCGCAGATCATCGTTAGCGGCAGTTATCCCATATCGGCCGCCGCCTGCATCGATGTGCTAAATTCATAATATGACTACGGCGATTGTTCACCATCCAATTTACGAAAAGCACGATACAGGCTACGGGCATCCAGAGACACCAGCACGTTATAAAGCGGTGATCGAATCATTGAAGGCAGACGTCGAACTATGGAACAACATGCTGGAGATAATACCCGATAGAGCATCACAGGGCTCGGTTCTAGCGGCACACAGCAAAGACAATTTTAAGCGTAGCGAAGGCGCGTTCGAGCACGGACTTGAGCGTCTCGATGCTGACACGACGATCTCAATGAGATCGTTCGATGCAGCACTTTATGCGGCGGGTGGTGCGATCGCTGCGGTCGATGCGGTCATGAGCGGAACTGTTTCAAATGCGTTTGTTGCAGCTCGGCCGCCCGGACATCACGCAACTGCAGAACATTCAATGGGCTTCTGTATATTCAACAATGTCGCTATCGCCGCGCGTTATGCGCAGAACAGATATAAGGAGATCGAACGTATCGCCGTGATCGATTGGGATGTACATCACGGTAACGGAACACAGGGTATTTTTTACACCGACCCAAGCGTCTTCTTTTTCTCGATGCACCAGTATCCGTGGTATCCGGGCACAGGGTCACGGGGTGAAACAGGACACGCAAGAGGCCTCGGTTCGACTCTTAACCTGCCCGTCAAAGCATTTACTCAACCGGAAGATCAACTCTCCGCATTCGAGGCCGCGATCGGCGAGATATCCTCAAGATTCACTCCAGACATGATCTTTGTTTCAGCGGGGTTCGACGCTCATCGGTCAGATCCGCTCGGACAACTTCAGCTCGAAGATCCCGATTTCAGATCGATGACCCGAATAGTTCTGGACTGGGCGGACGAGGCATGTCAAGGCCGATTGGTCTCGTGCCTCGAGGGCGGCTACAATCTTGAGACGCTCGGCCAAACCGTTCACGAACACGTGATCGAACTGAATGCCGCAAACTAGTTCTTGTCCGCCCGGCGTTATGTGGTAACATTCGGAAAACGTCAAAAGGATAGTTTTCGAACAGGAGATACTGCAATGCCGGATATCGAGACCGTTTGCGTTCAGTGCAAAGAATCGTTTTTATTTACCGAAAAAGAGCAGGAGGTATTCTATCAGCGCAATATGATGCCGCCGCAGAGATGCGGAAAATGCCGTTCTAAAAAGGCCGCTGTTGGCGAGGATGCTCCGGCCAAGTTCGAGATCGTATGTGACCATTGCGGGAAACACGATCAGGTGCCATTTCAGCCCAAGGTCGGCAGGACAATACTTTGTCGCGAATGTCACGAAGCCAGCCGTTCGCGAGCGCGCTTTGCGTGAACCGTGACAAAAGAAACTCAATTCCTTTCTGATATGAATTTTGAAACTGTTGATTATCAACGATCGGACGCGGTCGCGACGATCACAATGAACCGCCCGGACGCCCTGAATGCCCTTTCGCTTCAATTGTCTCAGGATCTTCGCTCCGCGATCGAACTTGCGATTCGCGAAAATTCGCGTGCGATCATACTAACCGGAGCGGGACGCGCATTTTGTTCAGGCGGAGACCTTCGTGAAATGAAGGCCCTCGGCGAAAAAGAAGGTAAGATCGAGACATTTCTCGATACGCCGCTTAAGGCCCTGCATGACGTCATTGCCCTGATCCGCGAAACGCCCATTCCGTTCATTGCTGCCGTAAACGGAGTTTGTGCAGGTGCCGGCACCAACTTTGCCCTTGCCTGCGACCTCGTGATAGCTGCAGAAGACGCGACCTTCAACGAAGCTTTTGTCCGAATCGGACTCTCCCCCGACTGTGGCGGGACTTTTTTTCTACCGCGTGCGATCGGTGAAAAGCTGGCCGCAGAACTCTTCATGACCGGTGGGTCGATCGATGCAAAACGCGCCGCGGCCATCGGCATGATCAACCGCGTCGTGGCTCCGTCGGAACTCACATCAGAAACCTTCGCCCTCGCCGCTAGACTTGCATCAGGACCGACCGGCTCGATCGGCCGGATCAAACAATTGATGAACTCGACCTTCTCAAATAATCTACGGCAGCAAATGGATCTAGAAGCCGATCGACAGCTGGAATCCGGACGGTCATCCGATTTTGGCGAAGGTGTCGCAGCTTTTTTTGAAAAGCGTCCGCCGGTCTTCACGGGTAAATAGCATCAGACCGATCAAATTTGAGTCCAGTGCCGTTCGTTCGCGGGCGGCCTTTTTTGTTTACGCTGAAAATCTTTATTGCCGGCTTTGACACGCGATCGGTGTAACGATACTCTTATTGCATTTGAAAATCATTTTCAATAAGAAATCTATGAACCTGCCGCACCGACCTTTCCGACTGGCCCGCCGAAATAGACTGGCTCGCCTGTTGACGATTGCCTTTCTTGTCATTTCGTTTGCCGGATCGCTTTTCGGTCAGCAAGAGATGTCCCGACTAAAGGGCAGCGTAATTGACACGTTTGGATCATCTATCCCCGGCGCCCGTGTAAGACTTTACTCTGCCGGACGTTCAACACGGCTCGAAACCGCAAGCGACCCAGACGGCCGGTTCGAATTCTCGGCCCCGCCAGGTGGTTATATACTATCGATCCGTGCCGAAGGCTTCGCGCCCGTTGAACGCAAAATATACCTCGCTGGTACAGCATTAGAATTGACTACCGAGCTTTCTCCGACACCCATAGCGGCTGAGGTGATGATCGCGTCGAGCTATCTTGCGGGTACGGTAAGCAGCCTGGACGAGGTTCCTGGAGCGGTAGATCGGCTAGATCGCTTAACACTTGAAAATTCGCGGGTGTTCAATTTTTCTGAGGCTCTTCGTAAGATCAGCGGGCTGACGATTCGAGACGAAGAGGGATTCGGACTGCGCCCGAACATCGGTATCCGTGGAACGAATCCGACGCGTTCGACGAAAGTGCTGCTTCTCGAGGATGGGGTCCCGCTGGCGTATGCTCCATACGGCGACAATGCCTCGTATTATCATCCGCCGATCGAACGATACACCGAGGTTGAGGTTCTAAAAGGCTCGAGCCAGATAGCATTCGGCCCGCAGACTATCGGCGGTGTCATCAATTACATCACCCCGAACCCGACCGATAAACCGTCGTTCGGAGTCCGGCTGACCGGCGGAAACCGGCGTTTTTTCAACGGTTCCCTTACCGGCAGCGGGACGATCGGCAGGACCGGAATTTTTGCCGGTTACAATCTAAAGCTCGGGCAGGGTTCACGGGTGAACATCGATTCCAAGTTGAATGACCTAATGACCAAGGTCGTTCAGCAATTGAATACTAGAAACGCGATCACACTCAAATTCAGCTATTTTGGCGAGGTTTCGAATGTCACCTATTCGGGTTTGACCGAATCGGAGTTCGAAGCCAACCCGCGGCAAAATCCGTTCAGAAACGACTATTTTTATGGTGACCGCTTTGGCTTTTCGGTTGGCCATTCAGCTGTGATCTCACCGTCGATCACCATAATGACGAACGTTTATGCGAATCTTTTCGACAGAGATTGGTGGCGGCAGTCGTCAAATTCGGGCCAGCGCCCAAATCGGCTGAACGTTGACCCCGACTGTCTGAGTATGGCCGACCTGAATACCACCTGCGGCAACGAGGGGCGTTTAAGAAAATACGAGACATACGGTATCGACCCGCAGATAACCTATACCTATAACGCGTCTTCATCCATACGCGGTGAATTGCGCGGCGGTTTTCGCATCCACTGGGAATTTCAGGATCGTCGGCAGGAGAACGGCGATGTTCCGACGAGCAGAAGCGGGATCGCTTCGGAGATCAACGTCCGCCGCAATTTCGCGGCCTCCGGATTCGTTCAAAACAAGTTCGTCTTTGGCCGATTCTCCGTCACGCCCGGTCTTCGTATCGAACGTATCAAAATTGCTCGAACGAACTTGTTGACGTCGCCGATATCGGAAGGCGAGACGATCGTCTACGAGACGATCCCCGGAATCGGGGTCGCATGGGCCGGGTTGCCGCGAACGACGATCTTCGGTGGCGTACATCGCGGCTTTTCGCCCCCACGCGCCGAGGACATTATCACCAACGACGGTGGTATCGTCGAACTGGATCCGGAGAGAAGCTGGAACTATGAAGCAGGTATTCGAAGTATTCCTCTTCGCGGCCTTCGATTTGAAGCAACATTTTTCCGGCTTGATTACCAGAATCAAATAGTCCCCGCGAGTATTGCGGGCGGAGCAGCGGCAGTTCTTACTAACGGCGGCAGAACGCTTCACCAGGGGGTCGAATTTTCCGGACATTTCGATTCCGACAAGTACTTTAGTTCTCGCCATAATGTATTTGTGCGAACCGCCATTACGCTTTTGCCCATCGCCGAATTCCGCGGAACGAGGCTCAGCACAACGACATCGTCTGCCTTGTTGAATCTCTATTGCCCGGCGCAGCGGCGGCTTACCGCGATACAATGTTCGATCAGCGGGAATCGTCTTCCATACGTACCCAAAACAACTGCAGTTACGAGTTTCGGGTACTCTCACGCGAAAGGACTCTCAGCATTCGTTGAGAATGTATTTACGTCGAAGCAGTTCGGGGATGACCTGAATGCCGGATTCCCGACGGCCAATGGTCAGATCGGGCCGATACGATCTCAGGTCTATTGGAATGCAACGGTCAATTACCGGATCGAAGCCTGGCGAACCACCTTGTTTGTCACAAGCAAGAACATCGCGGATCGGACGTTCATAGTCGATCGGGTCCGCGGACTGTTGCCGTCGAGTCCACGATTGATCCATGCGGGCTTCAGTTTGAATTTCTAGGCGCCCGGAGGAACGTAAAGTGACTAAAGCGAATCGTCCGGACCGAACCGGGTTTGAGATATGGAATTCTCTGGGATGCGGCGTCGTGCACCTAAAGGCCGGCGGCGTCCGGCTCGATCTTGAAACAGCGGAATTTGAGTCGATTACCCAAGCAGTGGCCAGCATCTATTGTGGTGATCGGCTCGCGAACGGACTGCAGGTCGATCGGTCAAAAACGCTAGGCATGGACAAATTTCCGGGCGGGCTTGCCTATGACGAGGCGCACTGACAGGATTAGAGTTCGGAAACCCGGAAATGCTAATTTTAATATCATTATGTTGAAAACACTTTCACTCTTCGTCGTTGTTGTGGCCGTGATCACGATCGGCTGCGGAGGCGGGCAAACACCTTCAAATTCCGCGTCACCCGGCACGCAAAAGGTGGTTGTTGCATTAAAGCCGGACAAGAACCCAGATCAGATGCTTGCCGAACGTGATTCAGCCTCACGGTTCCTGACAGAAAAGCTTGGCCGCCCGGTTGAGGTCATCATCCCGCTTTCGGCTGCTGTGATCAACGAGGGCTTTTCGAACGGCACGATCGATATCGGCTATCTCAGTGCGAATGACCTCATAAATGCAAAGGATGCCGACGCCTTGCTTGTTGGCGAGATAAACGGAAAGACGACCTATAAGAGCTACTGGTTGGCGCTTAAGGACAAACCATACAATAGTGTCGAAGATCTGAGGGGAAAGCCGATCGCGTTTGCCAGCAGGACGAGCACATCCGGATTCATCATTCCGTTGTGGGATCTGCGCAAGCGTGGCCTTGTTTCAGAAAAAGCAGATCCGGAAGAGTTCTTTGGCAAAGGAAACGTCTTCTTCGGCACCGGATATGTTTCCGCCGTCGAACGTGTTCTTTCGGGTGAGGCCGAGGCTGCTGCGGTAAGCTATTATGTTCTGGATGAGAACAAACACCTCACCGAAGAGCAGCGAGGCAAATTGAAGAAGGTTGCTGAACAAGGCGACGTGCCTACCCACATAATCGCGGTTCGAAAGAACCTGACCGGGGCTGATAGAGACCGGCTTAAGACCGCATTGCTATCGATGAACGACGCGCCGAACACCGAACTTCGCGATAAATTGTTCACGTCGAGGCTGGTCGAGACAGATCAGGAATCACACCTCAGGCCCTTGCGGGAAGCTCTGATCGTTGTTCCAAGATAAATGTTTGAGAACGGCCAGATCGCGACAACACCGGCCGTCCGAGTCGAAGGCCTGACCGTCGAGCGCGACGGTCGAAGGCTTTTCAGCGACATGTCGTGGGCGTTGGATCGCGGCCAGTTACTTGCAATAACCGGGCCTTCTGGCGTCGGTAAATCGAGCCTGCTTTCTGCTGTCACCGGAAGGCTGCCGGCGGCAGCGGGCAGGATATTCCGGCCGGCCGATCAGACGTCAGGGATAATCTTCCAAGATCTGAGGCTAACGAAGGAGCTGACGGTCCTTACAAATGTACTTTGCGGCGGTCTAGGACGGATGAATTGGTGGTCAACCCTAGCAGGCTTTTCAGCGCCCGAGCGTGAACGGGCTTTCGATGTACTCTCAAACCTCGAAATAGATCATTTGTGTCACAAACCGGTCCGGAAGGTCTCGGGCGGCGAGCAGCAGCGAACCGCGATCGCCCGGGTGCTTTTTCAACAGCCCGGCCTTATCCTTGCCGACGAACCGACGGCCAACCTTGATCTTTCGCTCTCCGAGCGGGTGATGAGGTCGATTCGTAACGAGTGCGATACGGCCGGGAGCGCGGTGATATGTGTGCTTCACGATACCGAGTTCGTCGACAGGTTTGCTGATGCAGAACTCCGGCTCGGTATTCAGAACGAAATCGGATGGGAGATTCGCGAGACGGAACGTCCGAAATGACAATGAGCGCAATTCCAAGGCTGACATTTCGCGAACGATTCACGGCCTTCCGTGCGACGCTCGTACTTTTTGTGATCGCGATCGTCGTCTCGCTACCGGCTTTGACCGGATCAGGACGCGATCTCGATTACTTTGCGAATCTTCATCAATTCGCCGCAAAGTTCTTTCCGCCCGACCTTTCGATCGCGCCGCAGGTACTCACGGCGTTGTGGGAAACGATCCAGATCGCGGTAATGGCCACGTTTGTCGCCGCTTCCCTCGCGTTGCCGCTCGCGGCTGCCGGTTCGAACACGATAGCACCGAAATGGCTCAATTTCGCGATACGCATTGTTCTGAACTTTATTCGCACGCTGCCCAGTTTGATATGGGCTCTCGTCGCAGTCGCGGTCGTCGGCCCCAACCCGCTCGCCGGTGTGATCGGACTGACCTTTTATAGTATCGGTTATCTCGGAAAGTTTTTCTCCGATGCATTCGAATCTGTAGACACGTCGGTCTCGGATGGACTTCGCGAGATCGGCGCTCATCCCATCCAAGCGTTTCAATACGGAATGCTCCCGCAGTTGAAGCCGCTTGTCCTGAGTCATGTGCTATGGATGTTGGAATATAATATTCGGTCGGCGGCGATCATCGGATATGTTGGTGCCGGAGGCATCGGTCTGCTGCTTCATACGTATCAGGAGTTTGGCCAATGGTCTCGCTTTTCGACCGTGCTGCTATTCATCCTGATACTTGTGACGACACTCGATCTTTTTGGCGAATGGCTCCGGGCAAAGATCTTGCGACAGGATTAAGGTCGTTACAATGCCCGTGAACTTTGTCCGGTTACGATGCGTAAAAACGTCTTCCGTCCAGGAGTGAACCGACACAAATGCCTACGCTCACCTATGGCCAATTGATCCGCGGTAACCGAAATTTCCGCAATCTGCTTGCCGGCCAATTCATCT
Source organism: Chloracidobacterium sp. (assembly GCA_016716305.1). Taxonomy (NCBI): domain Bacteria; kingdom Pseudomonadati; phylum Acidobacteriota; class Blastocatellia; order Chloracidobacteriales; family Chloracidobacteriaceae; genus Chloracidobacterium; species Chloracidobacterium sp. The sequence goes on along the minus strand of JADJWP010000002.1, from coordinate 3,155,996 downwards.
CAGAGCTCGGAAACTGGTTCAATTTTATTGCGGGCCTCGGCCTCGTCCGGCTGATCTCTGACGCCTCGCCGTCAGCAGCAGGGATCTTTTTTCTGTGCAGGGTGCTGCCTTTCGCTGTTGTCTCGCCGATCGCAGGTACGTTCGTGGACCGATTCTCGAGACGCCAGGTTATGATCTGGACCGATCTTGCCCGTGCGTTTGTCGCCTTGACATTCCTGCTTGTCACAAGCGCCGAAGATCTGTGGATCGCCTACATCGCAACGGTATTGTTATCAACATTTGGCTCCTTTTTCGATGGAGCAAAGAACGCCACCACACCGAACCTCACGGGACGCGACGGTCTGCTCGCGGGAACGGCATTGATGTTTTCAACGCGATTCCTCCTGATGGCTATTGGTTCAGGACTAGGCGGTTGGGCGGCGGCCATTTTTGGTTATGAAGCGGCCTTTGTAATAAATGCTGTGTCGTTCATTGCTTCGGCGTACACGGTCTGGCTGATACCTGAAGAAGCAACTCGCGACGAGTTGACGGCCGAACGCATGGAACGTCGCGCGGTGCGGCCATCGTTTATCACCGAACTACGTGAGGGTCTGCATTATACGGTCGTGAACCACTTTGCCCTAACTATCCTCTTAATGAACGTTATGTGGGCAATCGGCGGTGGTGCCATAAACGTGGTGTTCGAGCGGGTCGGCGGCGTGTATTTTGCGGGGATCGAAGGTTGGAACCCTGACATGGCGGTCGGCATTCTCTGGTGGGCAGCAGGTCTGGGCCTGACCTTCGGAATGCTCATCGCACACCGGACATCTGCCTACCTAGATCGCGGGCTGCGTCATAGCTGGTTCATAGGCTGGTCGCTTATAGTACACGGGATACTCTTTGCATTTGCAGGCCTGATGCCTACACTCCTGCTTTTCGCCTTTTTTACATTCATTTCACGTGCGCTGATCGGTGTAGAGTACGCAGTTCAGGAAACGCTTTTTCAGCGCAGCTTGCCTGACCATATTCGTGGACGCATCTCGACGCTCGACCGTGGTGCGGAACTTACGGTGTTCGGAGTGTCTAGTTATCTTTCAGCCGAGTTGATGTACTTTATCTCACCGATGACCCTGACTGTGATCTCAGGAGTGCTTTCAGGGGCGGCCGGTATCCTATGGTTTTGGCGGCAAGGGGTGACGAATGAAAAGATCAGCGACGCCGGAAGTTGATTGGCAGGCATTTTTGATGGACACTCTCGACGTATGGCTATTGTCGATCTCGGTAAGACCGCGTTCGGGCTGCGTCAGGTTTTTGCGGCGGCGGCGGTCTTGTTGGTCACTGCAGTATTTTTACCATTTCGCGATTCGGTAAATCAGACCGAGGTGGCTCTAACGCTTCTTCTTGCCGTGCTTTTTTCGTCGACCCTTTTTGGGAGCACATCGGGACTCGTTGCCTCGGTCGTTGGCATTCTCAGCTTTAATTTCTTCTTCCTTCCGCCATATCATACGTTCAATATATCTGGCCATGAGAACTGGATCGCGTTCGGTGTCTTCGTTGTAACGGCTTTCATAACGGGTCAGTTATCAGGATCTGCAAAGCGTCGCGCCGAAGAATCGGAAGCGAGACAGGCCGAAATAGAACGGCTTTATACCGAGCTTCAAAGCGCGTTTGAACAGGCGAGTCAGGCCGAGGCTCTCAGGCAAAGCGAAAGACTCAAATCATCGTTGCTCGACGCCGTAACACACGATCTAAGAACCCCGCTGACCTCGATCAAGGCCTCGGTTTCGACACTTCGAGCGGATAGCGGAAAGGACCTCCTCGACGACGAGACACGAAGCGAATTCCTCGAAGTGATCGAAGAAGAAACTGACAGGCTGAACAATTTCATTGAAGAAATGGTTGCGATCGCCAAGATCGAAGCTGAAGCGTCAAAACCGGATCGACGTTCCGCATCGGTCGATGAGATCGTCTCAAACGCGGTTGAACGAGCCAATCGCAGGATCAAGGGGCGTAAACTCGAGATCGACGTTGATCCGAACCTTCCGAATATTTACGCAGATGCAGCATCGATCTCTGAAGTCGTATTTACCTTGCTGGAAAACGCCGCAAAGTATTCATCGCCCGGAAGCCGGATCGCACTCGACGCCCGACCGGGCGCGGAAAGTACGGTCGTCATCGGCGTACAGGATCAGGGTCGAGGGATCGCTCCGGAATTACGTGAGAGGGTCTTCGATAAATTTTTCCGGGTTGAAGCGCAGGATGTGCATGTGACCGGAAGCGGTCTTGGCCTCGGGCTGGCGATCGCCCGCGGCATTTTAGAATCGCAAGGCGGCAGCATTAGGGTCGAGGACGCGGATGAGGGATTTAAGACCAAGTTTGTCATCACGCTGCCCGTTTTGGAAGAAGCGATAGACACGAGGGCTGAGACAAACGTAATATCGACACACGATCATGCCGAAAAGAATCTTAGTGATCGATGATGAATATCAGATCACACGCGTATTGAAACGAAGTCTCGGTGCTCACCGTTATGACGTCCGAACGGCAGCTGATGGCGAATCGGGCCTCGAGCTGTTTCGCGATTTTGATCCTGATCTTGTTATCACCGACCTCTCGATGCCCGAAATGAGCGGGATCGATGTTTGCCGCGCGATACGGAAACACTCAAGGACGCCAATAATCGTTCTTTCGGTCAAGGGCGAAGAACAGACCAAGGTCGCTGCGCTCGACGCCGGCGCAGACGATTACGTAACCAAGCCTTTCGGAATGGATGAACTGCTTGCCCGCGTTCGCGCATCGCTTCGACGTGTGCCTGAAGAAAGCGAACCAACCGCGATCGTCGAGGTCGGCGATCTGAAGTTGGACCATTCTCGAAGGATCGTCAGCGTTATGGGGAAGGATGTTCATTTGACACCGAAGGAATTTGAATTGATGGCCTATCTCATCGAAAATCATGACCGTGTAATAACTCATAGAAAGCTGCTGACGAAGATCTGGGGTGGAGACTACACCGAGCAGACGGAATATCTTCGGGTCTTCATCGGCAATCTCCGCAAAAAGATAGAACCGGCCCCGTCAAAGCCCCGTTACATCGTTACCGAGCCTTGGGTAGGTTATCGGTGTGTCCCCGCTCCTTAATCTTTACGAACTTTTTATTCGGTCTTTATCCATCTTTTACGCGAGCACTCGTAATCTCAAATTGTGCGGGCCATCCCGCCGGGAGTTTTTATGAGTGCAAATGTGATCAAAACAAAATTTGCTGGAACCTTGACTCGCGGCACGACAAAGCCGACGAACGGGAGATCGATATGGCCGACAGCTGCTACCGCAAGCCTCCTCGGCAGCGGGATCTTTTTCATCGTTGGAATTTTATTGTCGGCAGCGACGTCTGTTGGTTTGTTCGCGTCGTCACGCGCCGTGGCATCCGTTGATGTAGCCTTTCTCCTCATGGGATTTTTGCTCGCATTTCTTGGTGCTCATGCGATGGATCGAAGTGACGAGCTTCGCCGGGCGAAAGACCGCAAGACGTTCTACGTCCGGGACAGTCCGGTCGTCGATCTAACCGCTGCGAGGATCAGATTTTCGCGACGAAAGTAGTGTCTTGATCGTGAGATCCCTGTATCCGCCCGTTCCTTATTTTATAGACAGAGTTGCATGCATGAGGGAAAAACGAACCCGGGTCGTTATTGCAAGACAATGAAAAGATTTCTCATTTGCTTCTTCATTTTCAGTTTCATATTTTCGGTGCTCTTGGCCGTTCAGACGCGTGCACAGCAAACAATATTCAACGTACCGACATCCGACGTTCTAGAAAACGGGAAGGTGTATGTCGAACTTGATGCCGCGTTCAAACTCGACAAGACACAGGAATTCGGACGATTCTCGAGTTTTGTGCCGCGAGTCGTGATCGGAACGGGCGGCAATGTCGAGGTCGGCTTGAACGTTACCGGCAACATCCAGCCCGGTTCTGATTCAACAGCGATCGTTCCCACGATCAAGTGGAAGTTCTATCAAAACGAAAAGGAAGACCTCGCGTTGTTTGCAGGAACCCATTTTTACATTCCTGTCCGTAACAGGGCGTACAATTTCGGAACATACAGCTATGCCGCGGTAAGTAAAACGCTCAACAAAACACGGCTTACAGCTGGCGGGTTCGTTGCCAGCAAGAACGTATTTGCAGCAAATGCAACTCGTGCCGGTGCCCAGTTTGGAATCGAACAAACGCTGGACAATAAAGTCACGATCGCTGCAGATTGGATCACCGGCAAACACTCAAGTGGGTATTTAACGCCAGGTTTGATATACAAACCACATCCGAAGGTTACGACGTATTGGAGCTACTCGATCGGGAATACCGGAGCCTCGAACGGCAACCATTTCTTCCTGTTCGAGGTTGGCTACAACTTTAATTAGTGAGGCGAATGAAATGACCGATCTTGTCTTTATAACGGCGATTGCTTTGTTCTTTATGTTTGCTCTCGGCTACTTGAGCATTTGTTCGTTGCTTCGCAACGCGGAGCGTGAAAAATGACCGTTGAAACGATCGCAGCATTGACGTGTTTTGTTTTTCTCTTGGGCTATTTGGTCTTTGCTTTGCTGAAACCTGAAAAGTTCTAGACCTTCGGGCGGTGCTTTTATGACACTATACGGACTCCTTCAGATCTTGCTATTTTTCATCCTGATCCTCTTGATCACCAAACCAATGGGCATCTATCTGAAGATGGTTTACAACGGTGAGCGTACCCTTCTCGACCGTTTTGTTGGTCCCATTGAGCGGTTTGTGTACAAAGCGATCCGTGTTGATTCGGAGTCACCCATGAACTGGAAGCAGTACGGCGTGGCAATGCTGCTCTTCAGCCTTGTTTCATCGGTTTCGCTGTATATCATTCAACGGCTTCAGTTCTTTCTGCCGCTAAACCCACAGAGTCTCTCTGCTCCTTCCGAGGCGTCGTCGTTCAACACGGCTGTTTCGTTCGTGACCAATACAAATTGGCAGGGCTACGGCGGCGAGACCACGATGTCTTATCTGACACAGATGGCAGGCCTGACGGTTCAAAACTTTGCCTCTGCTGCAGTAGGCATGGCTTTAGCGATTGCATTCATCCGGGGTATCTCGCGCTTCGAGACGGAAGATCTCGGCAACTTCTGGGTCGACCTGGTTCGAGGGACGCTGTACGTGTTACTGCCTTTGTCATTCATTGCAGCCATCTTTTTCGTATCACAGGGCGTTATTCAGAATTTCAATCAATATGATTCAGCGAGGCTGATAGATCCATTCACAATTCAAATCGATAAGAAGGACTCGGATGGAAACACGATCGCTGATCTGAATGGTGAAGCTGTGACTGAAGCCACGTTGGTGGATACGCAATCGATAGCTCAGGGTCCCGTCGCCTCGCAGTTGGCGATAAAGATGCTCGGAACGAACGGAGGCGGCTTCTTCAATGCGAATTCAGCCCATCCGTTCGAGAATCCCACGCCGCTGTCGAACCTGATCCAGATGCTGCTTATCTTTTTGATCCCCGCGGGCTTCACTTACACATTAGGGCTCATGGTACGCTCACAGGGCCATGGGTGGGCGCTTTTTGGTGCGATGGCCGTGCTCTTTTTAGCCGGTGCGTTCGTCACATATATCGCAGAGGCCGCCGGAAATCCGCTTTTTCCAGCCACGGTCGATCAGGCGATCGTCGGCGGAAATATGGAAGGCAAGGAAGTGCGTTTTGGGGTAGCAGGATCATCACTTTTTGCAACGATAACGACCGCTGCGTCGTGCGGTGCGGTTATCGCCATGCACGACTCATTCACACCCATCGGCGGGATGATCCCGCTCGTAAACATTTTACTGGGTGAGGTGATCTTCGGCGGCGTTGGTGCCGGAATGTATGGAATGCTGATCTTTGTGATCCTCACCGTCTTTATTGCGGGCTTGATGGTCGGACGATCGCCGGAATACCTCGGCAACAAGATCGAACCCTATGACGTTCAGATGGCCATGCTTTACACGCTGATCTTCCCGGTCGTCATCCTTCTTCTGACCGCGGTTTCGGCGATGTCAGAAGATCTTGGCCTTTCTTCGTTGAACAACCAAGGTGCACACGGCCTGACCGAGATGCTTTATGCGTTCGCATCTGCCACCGGGAACAACGGCTCGGCTTTCGCCGGGCTCAACGCCAATACGCTCTGGTACAATTCGGCGCTCGGCTCGGCAATGCTTCTAGGGAGATTCTTGATGATAATTCCGATGCTGGCGATCGCTGGTAATCTCGCGCGAAAGAAACAGATTCCGGCAACCCTCGGCACATTCCCGGTAAACACACCATTGTTCGCCGCGCTTTTGGTTAGCGTGATCTTGATCGTCGGCGCACTTACGTTCTTTCCTGCTTTGAGCCTCTCGCCGGTTCTGGAACATTTTCAGATGAACGCCGGGCAGGTTTTCTGACAATATGAAAAAAGCAATTTCCATTTGGGACGTTACTATCATGCGGCAGGCACTCGTGGATTCGCTAAAAAAGCTCGATCCAAGACGAATGATCAGGAATCCGGTGATGTTCGTCGTTGAATTGGGCGCTCTATTTTTGACGATCAAACTTGTGGCTGCGGGTTTGACTGAAAATGCCGGATTTGAACTGCAGATTACGCTTTGGTTGTGGTTCACGGTGCTGTTTGCAAACTTTGCAGAGGCAATGGCCGAAGGGAGAGGAAAGGCCCAGGCTGATACTCTGCGAAGATCAAAGACCGAAACGGTTGCCAAGCTGGTCACTCCTGACGGCGGAACCAGGTCGATTAACGCATCTGAGCTGCGAAAGAATGATATTGTCCTGGTAGAGGCGGGCACGTTCATCCCAGGCGACGGTGAGGTCGTTGAAGGCGTCGCATCCGTCGATGAATCCGCGATCACAGGTGAATCGGCCCCTGTGATAAGAGAATCGGGCGGAGATCGTTCGGCAGTTACTGGCGGAACCAAGGTCCTTTCTGACTGGATCAAAGTGAGGATCACATCAAATCCCGGAGAGACCTTTCTTGATCGCATGATCGCGTTGGTCGAAGGAGCGGCGAGGCAGAAAACGCCGAACGAGATCGCGTTGAATATTCTGCTTGCCGGATTAACGATCATATTTTTGCTCGCGGTCGTAACACTTCAGCCGTTCGCGATCTACTCGGGAGCAGGTCAGACCGTGTTCGTCCTGATCTCACTCCTCGTTTGTCTGATCCCGACGACTATCGGCGGCCTGCTATCCGCGATCGGGATCGCTGGAATGGACCGGCTGATCCAGCACAATGTCCTCGCTATGTCGGGAAGGGCCGTCGAGGCTGCCGGCGACGTGAACACGCTGCTTTTGGACAAGACCGGGACGATCACGCTTGGAAATCGCCATGCTGCCGAATTCATTCCCCTCGCTGGCGTTTCTGCGGAACAGTTGGCTGACGCCGCACAACTCTCTTCGCTTGCGGACGAAACTCCCGAAGGACGCTCGATCGTTATCCTCGCAAAAGAGAAATACGGCCTTCGCGGCCGAGAGATAGCCGAACTCGGCGCAGACGCGAACTTCATCGGTTTTTCCGCGCAGACCCGAATGTCAGGCGTCGATATAAACGGCCGTGAGATAAGAAAAGGTGCCGTCGATGCGGTCGCTAAGTACCTCGGCGAAAAAGGACATAGGGCTACCGATGAGCTTCAGGAGATCGTCGAGCGGGTCGCGAAGGCCGGCGGAACACCGCTGGTCGTTGCTGACGATCGGTCGCCGTTGGGTGTGATCTATTTGAAGGACATCGTGAAAGGCGGGATGCGAGAGCGATTTAACCAGCTGCGGCAGATGGGCATCAAGACGGTGATGATCACGGGCGATAATCCGCTAACAGCTGCTTCAATTGCCAATGAAGCGGGCGTGGACGACTTCCTTGCCGAAGCGACGCCCGAAGATAAAATGTCGCTTATCAAACGAGAGCAGTCTGCCGGTAAGCTTGTTGCCATGACCGGTGATGGCACGAACGATGCCCCCGCACTTGCTCAGGCGGATGTCGGTGTCGCGATGAACACGGGGACGCAGGCTGCCAAAGAAGCAGGAAATATGGTCGATCTGGATAGCGACCCGACCAAACTGATCGAGATCGTTGAGATCGGCAAACAGTTGCTGATGACGCGTGGAGCGTTGACGACATTCTCGATAGCGAACGATGTCGCGAAGTATTTCGCCATTTTGCCGGCGATGTTCGTTGCGACGTTTCCCGTACTTGACGCCCTCAACATAATGAACCTCGCGACGCCGCAGTCGGCGATCCTTTCGGCGGTGATCTTCAACGCCCTCGTTATAATTGCGTTGATCCCGCTGGCTCTAAAGGGCGTTGGGTATCGGGCAATGTCTGCTTCAAGCCTTTTGAGACGAAATTTGCTTCTTTATGGATTGGGAGGACTCCTGGCGCCATTTCTCGGTATCAAAGCGATCGATCTTTTGATCACAGCCGTCGGGCTTGCTTAAGGCGAAGGACAATTCAATGAAAGATCTAATGACATCGATTTTGACAATGCTCGTTTTGACGTTTGCTGTCGGTCTTATCTATCCGCTTGCTGTAACCGGTATCGCTCAGATCGTATTTCCTCGGCAAGCGAATGGCTCATTGATCGTACGAGACGGAATCGTCGTTGGTTCGGAGCTGATCGGACAAAGATTCTCATCCGAGCGGTACTTTCACTCCCGGCCGTCGGCTGCAGGCAGTGGATACGACGCAGCGGCTTCTGGCGGTTCGAATCTTGGCCCAACGAGCAAGAAGTTGATCGATCGCGTCACCGCGGATGTTCAAGGCATCTCGGTCCATGGGCCCGGGTCGCTTATTCCGGCAGACCTTCTGACCACAAGTGCATCAGGCCTCGATCCGCATATTTCTCCTGCTGCGGCCGAATTTCAAATTGCGCGGGTTGCGAAGGCCCGTAATATCAGCGAGAAAGAAATAGGCAAATTGGTCGAGAGATCCACACATCGGAGAACACTCGGCTTGCTCGGTGAACCGCGAGTGAACGTCGTAATGCTGAACTTGGAACTCGATAAAATACCCCAATGATCGCAAATGTTCGTCGATACCGAAACAACTGATTCTCCAAACCGTAACAGTTCGCGGCCGACGCCCGATCAACTTCTTAGAATGGTCGATGAAAGCGAACGCGCGAAACTTCGAGTATATATAGGTGCGGCGGCGGGTGTCGGAAAGACGTACCGCATGCTTCAGGATGCTCATCAGCTTCGCGACCAAGGCATTGACGTTGTGATCGCCGTGGTAGAGACCCACGGCCGCTTTGAGACGGAAGAGCAGATAAAGGACCTCGAACAGATCCCACTGCGGCGGGTCGAATACAAGGGCTCTAAATTCGACGAGATGGATCTGGAGGCCGTAATTGAAAGGCGTCCGGCGGTCGCGATCGTGGACGAACTCGCACACTCGAACATCCCGGGTTCGAAGCACGCCAAGCGTTATGAGGATGTGCTTGAATTAGTAGAAAACGGCATATCGGTCATAACGGCCGTTAACATTCAGCACATCGAATCGCTAAATGATGTAATTTCGCGAACCACCGGCGTAATGGTGCGCGAAACGATCCCTGATTCGTTCTTCAAACGAGCCGACGAGATCATCGATGTCGACGTATCGATCGACACACTCCGAACTCGGCTTCGCCAGGGTAAGGTGTATTCGATCGAAAAGATCGAACAGGCACTGAATAACTTCTTCCGGAAGGGCAACCTTGCCGCACTCCGTGAACTTGCGCTTCGACAGGTCGCTTTGCATCAATCCGTTCAGGACCACGCCTACCGCGAACGCGAGGGATTGGAGCAATTTGTAGTTCCCGAAAAGGTAATGGTCTGCATGGCAAGCCGCGGCAGCGCAGCAAAACTTCTGAGAACCGGTGCCCGGATCGTCGGAAGACATGCCTACAAGGACTGGTACGCCGTTTATGTCGAAACACCGGACGAAGAACCCGGCCGTATCGCACCTGCGACCTACGCGGTGCTTCAGGAGAACATAAAGCTTGCCAGCTCGCTCGGTGCCGAAGTTGTTCGGCTCAAAGGTACAAATGTCGCAGATGAGCTTTTACAATTTGCGCGCGAACATGAGGTGACTCACGTGATCTTTGGGCAATCGGCCAGGTCACGGTGGGAAATAATTTGGAAAGGTTCGGTCATAAATCGGTTCCTCAAAGAGGTACGAGACGCAGCTGTTCATGTAGTGCCGCTGGATGATAACGGCAATTAGGCAAGGAAATCTTTACGAAATCTTTATGAACTGTGTGTAATTCTGACTGCTTTGCTTGAGCAAAGCAGGACGGAAATATGCACGACCCATCCGCATCGGCCGACATTCATTCAACATACGCAGATATACAAATACCGAAAGAGTCGCCGAAGGGCAGCTATTTGGCCGGCCTTTCGCTCGCGGCTCTCGGTGTTGTTTACGGCGACATCGGAACCTCGCCGCTTTATGCGATTCGCGAGTGTTTCCACGGCCCGCATGCGATAACACCAACCGGCGAAAACGTCTTGGGAGTCCTTTCTTTGATCTTCTGGTCGCTGATCATCGTCATCTCGGTCAAATACCTGGTCTTTGTGCTGAAAGCCGACAATCAAGGCGAGGGCGGAATACTCTCTCTTGCCGCACTCACGACGCCGATCACGCCGTCACGAAAATCGGAAAAGCGGCTGTTGATAGCCCTCGGCGTTTTCGGAGCCGCTTTGCTTTACGGTGATGGGATCCTGACCCCGGCCATATCAATACTTGGCGCTATGGAAGGGTTGACCGTCGCAACCCCAAGGCTAACACCATTGGTCGTGCCGATCACGATCGCAATTATCATCGCGCTTTTTGCGATCCAAAGCCGCGGAACAGCCGGCATCGGGCGGATCTTTGGCCCAGCCACTCTTGTCTGGTTTCTGACGCTGGGAGTACTCGGCGGCGCTCAGGTCATATCCTACCCAAAAGTACTCACGGCCGTGAATCCGCTGGAGGCGATCGACTTCTTTGCCCGAAACGGCTGGCACGGATTCGTCATTCTCGGTTCAGTATTTCTGGTCGTCACCGGCGGTGAAGCACTATACGCGGACATGGGCCATTTCGGACGCCGCCCGATCCGGCTTGCGTGGTTCACGGTCGCACTTCCTGGATTGCTTCTTAACTATTTCGGACAAGGTGCTCTGCTTCTTGAAGATCCTGCACTCGCAGAAAATCCGTTCTATCTCCTCGCCCCGTCATGGGCGCTCTACCCGATGGTGTTCTTGGCCACGTGCGCGGCGATCATCGCGTCGCAAGCGATCATCTCAGGGGCATATTCCCTCACGATGCAGGCGATCCAATTGGGGCTGATTCCACGCCTGCGGATCTTGCACACATCGAGCAAAGAGATCGGCCAGATCTATTTGCCGGCGGTCAATTGGGCGCTCATGATCGGCTGCATCGCGGTCGTGCTAGGCTTTCAGACATCGAGCAGGCTGGCTTCGGCATATGGCATCGCCGTAACGTCTACGATGGTGATAACGACTGTGCTCTTTTACTTCGTTGCCCGGGAACGCTGGGAATGGGGTTTTGCCCCGACCGCGGCATTATGCAGTTTGTTCCTTGTGATCGATCTTGCGTTTTTCGGTGCAAATATCATCAAGGTCCTTGACGGTGGTTGGTTCCCGCTGTTGCTCGCAGGTACAGTGTTCTTAGTGATGTTCACCTGGAAGAAAGGCCGGAGCCTTTTGCAGGCCCGGATCCAGGCCGAGACGCAGGAACTTGAAGAGTTTCTGAACGAGATCGAACGAAGACATGTTATGCGGGTTTCCGGTACAGCTGTCTTTATGAACGGAAACGCAACCCGCACCCCTCCGGCATTGCTGCACAATCTCGAACACAACAAGGTACTTCACGAACGCGTTATCTTTGTTACGGTGAAGACAAGGCCGATACCCTATGTTGATGCCGCCGAACGATCCCGTTTCGAAGCTTTGGGAAATGGCTTCAGTCGTATCCGCATCTACTTCGGCTATATGGAAAAACCGGATATCCCGTACGCCCTTGCCGCTGTCGATCAGCCGGGTTTTGTCTTTCGTCCAGAGGAAACGACCTATTTCCTCGGTCGCGAGACGATCATAGCTTCGGGCAAGATCGCTGGAATGGCAAGATGGCGCGAGAAGCTGTTCGCATTCCTTTCACGTAATGCTCGAAGTGCTACTTCGTATTTCAGGATTCCAGCCGATCGCGTGGTCGAGCTCGGGGAACAGGTCGAGATCTAGGCGGTGATTATCACGGCCTTCGTTCCGGTCAGCTCTGAAAAATCCTTGGTGTAAATTGCCTCGACCTTTCTGCCGATCACGTCAGAGATGTCCTGGGTCGAAACGAACCCGCTCTCGACATGAGCGATCGCCCATTTTCGGATGTGGCCCGCAGTCTTGAGAGAATCTTCGAGCAACTGCAAATACTGCGATTTGGTCTCGACCGGCATGCCGAGTTTGCCATCTCGGATCCGCTGCAGCTCGGGCCAGAACTCACTTCCGCCTCGAAGCCACTCTTCTTTCCAGACGACCCGCTCGGAGTAACCCGAACGAGTTCCCGAACGAGCTGCGGGAAGCCTCAGAAACAGAAGTTCACATCGGCTTTCAGCAAGAAATTCATTGATCGCTTTGTTTTGGCAATTGTTGTTCTGCCCGTTGTTGACCGGATCCGGAAGCATCGTCCATAGCCGGCGATAAACTGTGGAAAGCGGCTGTCGCAACTCGCGAGTATCTTCGCTGAAAGAAAGCACATAATCGCCCACCGCCATCACGAGTTCCGCAGCGATCGCAAACGCGAAAGGCGACTGCAGACGATCGAGATTTCGGCGAACATTATCGAACCACCACGAATCGGTCTCACCGAAATATGCTCTCAGCGAAGGATTTTGCAGCTTGTGTCCCGGGACATAGGCGTCATCGAGGATAAGGTTGATATCATCTGCAGTAAGACGCTCGGCGTTGTTTTGGATGGTGGCCAATGCCCGTGTCCAGGCAGACTGTAGGAGGTCGTTCGAGAGAACCCGGATCCCAAATCGCTTCAAACTACAGCCAAGATGCGGCGTCGGAGTAAATGGCATCGCAACCGATGTGAACTTCATACGACGAAGCACATTGATCTCGAAAGCGAGCCAGCCGACCGGAGAGGCTTTTGTTTGTAGGAACATAAATCTATGACCAATTCAGAACTTTCGTGCGAGCGCCAAGCCCTTTTTTGCAGCAAAGTCGGTCGCTTGCAGCGAGCTGGAACGGCAGTGGCTATTTCGCAAAAACCGTAGAAAGATCGTTAAATCCCTTGAATTCCAAGGCATTTCCGCTTGGGTCAAGAAAGAACATCGTTGCCTGTTCACCGACCTCACCTGCGAATCTGATCTTTGGCTCAATGACGAACTCGACACCCTTCGCTCGCAGCTTTTCGGATAGCGCCTTCCAATCATCCATCGGAAGGACGATGCCAAAATGGGGCACCGGAACGTGGTCGGCATCGACGTCATTGACGGCCCTGATCCCGACCGATTCCGGAGCCAAATGCGTCACGATCTGATGGCCGTATAGATCAAAATCGATCCAGCTATCCGAGCTTCGTCCTTCTTTACACTCGAGTATGCCTCCATAAAACCGACGGGCGGCATTAAGATCATGAACCGGAAAGGCGAGGTGAAACAAATTTTTCATACAGAGTGTTTATGAGCGGTTCTTGACGAGCTGTCTTATCGCACCGAGGTGATACGCGGTATGGGCTATCATTGCGATCGCTTCGCCAACCCGGTCCTGTGTCCATTCCTCAACGCCGGCGATGCATCGAAGCAGATTCTCATACGAACGCCTGGTGCTGTCGCGAAGTGCGGCCCATTCAGTTTCGTTCACAGTCTCGATCAGCCAGCTATCTTCCCAGTTTACTTGTTCGGTTCGTCCGTTGATGAATTCGCACATTCGGTCGAGGTAGAACTTTGTATGTTCGGTCTGCGCGGCGATCGTCGTACCCGATCGATCCTTCGATGCCTCGTCGGCCGATAGCTCGTCGATCGTAATGAAAAGTCCTGCTCCACGGTCGAGAAATGCCGAAGGCATCCCCTCAGGCGGTCCTTCGAACGTTTCGCGCAGCAAATATGCGACCGACTCACGAAAATACAGCTTCGAGACGGTATTCTGATCGCTTTCCATATATGCTAACCTTGGCTCCGTGGCCGAAGACATTCAGAAATTCATCGACGAACTGACGGGCAGCCTTGCCTCGGGCGATTTTATTAAGCTTACACTCAGTAATTATAAGGGCACGAGTGACCAACTGCAAAAGATCCTCGCGCGAATGGTGGAGACGAAACGCGGGAAGCGCGTGTTGGTGCGGATCAAGTTCACAAATAAGGAAGTCACGAAGAACTTTGAAACGGCAGAAGCGGTACCTGTCCTTATCGATCACCTGCGATCCGGGTGCCGGAGCGCCCACCTTTTCACCGCAAAGAACGATATTCAATTGACCATCGGGAAACGAAATTCTCGAGCAAGGGTTGGGAGGCCGACATTGCTTCCGTCTTCCTACCTGGTTCATGACCGTCCCAAGACCACGATCGTCAACCCCGATGCTTACTATCTCAAGGCTTTGGGCATCACCACCGACAGCGGTGAGGTCCGGGCGCAGAATAAAGACAAGTGGAAGCAGATAAATAAGTTCGTCGAGATCGTCGATGGGCTGTACGAACGTTCTAGCCTGCGCGGCCGATCCGACTTTACGGTCGTCGATATGGGCTCAGGGAAGGGATATCTCACGTTTGCCCTCTATGATCATTTTCGCAACAGGAAAGGGGTAAGGCCCACCATCACCGGTATTGAGACGCGTCAAGATCTGACCGACCTTTGCAATGAGGTGGCAGAGGCAGGCGGCTACGACGGATTGAGTTTTGTTCAAGGAACGATCAACGATGTTTCGGTCAACAATGCCGATATCCTTATCGCCCTGCATGCCTGCGATACCGCTACTGACGATGCCTTGTTCAAAGCGATAACTATCGGCTCCGAGATCATCGTTGTCGCACCGTGCTGCCACCACGAAGTAAAACAGCAGATGAAGGCGCCGGCCCTTTTCAACGAGATGCTTAAACATGGCGTCTTACATGAAAGAACCGCTGAGACCGTTACAGACGGTGTTCGTTCGATGCTTTTGGAATCTCGCGGCTACAAAACTAAGCTGTTCGAGTTCGTCTCAAGCGAACACACGCCGAAGAATAACCTGCTCGTTGCCGTTAATTCGGGGAGAACCAACGTCTACGAAAGCATTGAACGCCAGGTTGCGACGATCTTAGAAGAATTCGGTATCACACATCAGAGGCTCTTCGACCGGCTTCGATTTTCGGCTCAAGCTCAATAAAAAAACCGGGCAGCCGTCGAAGCTAACCCGGTGATCTGCTGAGTTATGGTCTGGAAATTAGTGGGAATTCAGAGTGAAGCCAGTTACGTTTGCCTTTCCGATGTTGAACCCCTCAGTGAAGGCTGTGGTCTCAAAGACCGCATTTAATGCTCCCGCCGCCGCCGCACTTAGGGTAACGCCGACATTGTTTATCGTCACAAAGTTCCCGAACCGTCCGACCTCCGCATTGCTCAGGTCCAGGTCAAAAAGCGGGATCCGGTCGACCACACTGCCGTTCGCGGATGCCAAGCCGTTGATCGACGGCTCAGCTCCGAGTGTTGTGATAGCAAATCCTTCGATCCGAACAGATGCCGATCCGCGTTGAAATATGAGTCCATTCGAATGAAGGATCTCACCTCGGAGATTAGCGGCGTCAAGTGTTCCCGAGGTGATCGGAAATGTTACGCGACCTCGACGTATCGGAATTCGCGAAAGCGGCGAGACATTGATGTTGAGGCTTCCGACCGCAAGGACGAACGCATTGCTCAGGCGGACATTGGTCGCACCGCCGAAAAAGTGTATCTGCGAATCAACGACCTCAGTCGTCGGTGCTTCTTTTACGATCGGCTCGTTGTTCTTCTGAGCAGCAACGGAGGCCACTGAAAGTGTGAGGATTGCAAGAACCAAAACTAGATTTCTCATGAAGGTCTCCTTGAATTTGTTTTTTTTTCGACTGGATGGTTTTTCGCTTGACGGCAGGTTCCGGATTCACGAATTTCTCATGAATGCCTCGGACCGACCTCGATCCTGAAGTGCCCGAACGCGGCACGCAGGCCGGGTGGCGTGGCCAATGTTGACCAAATCCAAATATATTCGTACAATTGGGGATTGCCTTAAATCGGCGAGGTTATAGTTATGAAAGCTGAAATTCATCCGAACTATCAAGAGATCACCGTTGCATGTGCATGCGGCCATTCGTTCAAAACGCGGTCGACAATGGGCGAAGAGCTGCACATAGAAATTTGCTCGGAGTGCCATCCGTTCTTTACCGGCAAACAAAAGCTGGTTGATACGGCCGGACGCGTTGACCGTTTCAACAAGCGATACGCTCGGGGTGCTCAAGCAACAAAATAGTGTCGCTTAATCGTCATTAGCCTTGTAAAATCTGACGCCGTCGCTTTTAGCGCCGATCGCAGGAGTTGTGTCCGGATCAACTCTCGAAAGGCATGAGAAAGCCGGCGTCAATTGATTTTGCGGTCGTTCCATTTGTGCCGAAAGGCGAGTTTCGGCGCTCTTAGAGGCAGGTAATTCAAAATGAGATCGTCTCGGAAACTTCGATTTCTTCACACGGTTTTTGCAATGGAGCGCGACCTGATAGTCGGCGGGCAAGCGGTCATGGAAGGGGTGATGATGCGGACGCCCTCGGCTTATGCGATCGCGTGTCGAAAGTCAGATGGTTCGATCGTCACAACGGCCGAAAAGCTGCCGAAATGGAGCGATAAGTACAAGTGGCTGAACATACCTGTCATTCGAGGCGGAGCGACTTTGATCCAAACAATGGCATTGGGCATAAAGGCCCTGAACTTTTCTGCGAAGGTCTATGAAGACGATCAGAAAGCAAAGGAAGAAATCTCAAGAGACCGCACCGGCGAGCTTGAATCGGTACTGATCGATGGAACGCTCGACGAGTCTTTTTCGAAAGCCCCTGTAAAGGTGATAATGCCGACGGGCACCAAACCCGCGACCAGCGGACAATCGGCCAGCGCGATCGGATCGATAATTTTTGCTCTGGCGTTCAATATCTTGCTCTTCGTTGTCGCGCCGTTGCTTCTAACCAACATTGCGTTCATCTGGCTAGGCTGGGCCGAAGCACCGCTGTTAGCGGCCGATGCAAGTTGGTGGCGGAATGCTGCGGCCTATATTTGGGAGACCAAGCCGCATTCCTGGGTTGCATTCAATCTCATCGACGGCGTTATTCGAATGATCTTTTTTGTGATCATGATCTATTCGATGTCGTTCCTGAAAGACATTCGACGGGTTTTCGAATATCACGGTGCCGAGCACAAAACCGTGTTTACGTGGGAAAAAGGCCTTGCGCTGACCGTCGCCAACGCGAAACCGCAGAGGCGGCAGCATCCCCGGTGTGGCACTTCGTTCCTTATGGTCGTGATGCTCGTCGCGATCGTCCTGTTTTCGGTGATCAAATTTGATGCCCTTTGGATGAATCTCGCGGTCAGGATCGCGTTAATGCCCCTGGTTGCGGGACTTTCCTATGAAGTGATCAGATACGCGGCCAAGAAAGAATCGGGTGCGATCTTTAAGTTCATGACGCTGCCGGGCATTTGGCTCCAGAACATCACGACGCAGGAACCCGACGGCGAACAATTGGAAGTCGCGATCGAGGCTTTGAACGAATCGCTCAAACTCGAGCCCCATACCGTTTGACTCGCTTATATAAAGTGACAGTTATCAATGTTTGAAAAACTTGCTCAAATCGAAAAGAACTACGAAGAACTGACCGCTCAGATCTCATCTCCGGAGTTCATGAACGATATGTCAGCCTATGCGAAGTTGATGAAACAGCATCGCAGTTTGGGTGAGATCGTCGATAAATATCGTGAGGTCAAGAAGCTTCGAGAAGACCTTCAAGGTGCACGGGATCTGGCCGAATCGGCCGAAGATGAGGAGATGAAAGAAATGGCGTGGGGTGAGGTTGCCGAGATCGAGGCGAAACTCCCTGATGCCGAGGAGGCTTTGAAAGTACTCCTACTTCCAAAGGACCCGAATGACGAAAAGAACGTCATCCTTGAGATCCGGGCCGGCACAGGCGGTGATGAAGCGACATTGTTCGCTGCTGAAATACTCCGGATGTACGCCCGGTATGCTGAACGACAGGGCTGGAAAATGGAGATCATGGACGCTGCCGACACTGGCGTTGGCGGCATTAAAGAAGCATTTGCGATGATCGAAGGCGAAAACGTCTATTCGAAACTACGATTCGAATCGGGAGTTCATCGTGTCCAGCGTGTGCCGCAGACCGAAACGAGCGGCAGAATACATACGTCCGCCATCACTGTAGCTGTATTGCCCGAGGCCGAAGAGGTCGATATTCAGATAAATCAAAACGATCTTCGGGTCGATACTTTTTGTTCTTCGGGCCCGGGCGGCCAATCGGTGAATACGACATATTCGGCGGTTCGCTTGACCCATTTGCCTACTGGTTTGGTCGTATCGATGCAGGACGAGAAATCGCAGATCAAGAACCGTGAAAAAGCCATGCGCGTCCTGCGTGCCCGTTTACAGGAGATCGAGGAACAGAAACAGCACGACGCTCAATCAGCTGAACGAAAATCGATGGTCGGCAGCGGTGACCGGTCCGAAAAGATACGAACATACAACTTCAAGGAAAATCGTGTCACCGATCACCGTATCGGTCTGACCGTCCATCAGCTTGATCTTGTAATGGAAGGCCAACTCGATGAGTTCATCGATGCTCTTCGTACGCACTTTCAAACTGAGAAGCTAAAGGCCGAAGGAACATCCGGCTGAAAGCAAGACAGATCTTATTCGCTTGTGAGAGCACGCTCATATCTGCTCCTGATCTATTAGAACTTTAACTGTTTGTGGCCGTAACCAGACTCTATCTAATCAGACACGGACAATCGGCCGGCAACGCCGAGGGGCGGTTTGGCGGACACGGCCCGACACCACTTTCCGATCTCGGCATACGCCAAGCAGAGTACACAGCAAAAGCGATCGCGAAGGAGGGCGTTTCGGCGATCTATTCGAGCGACCTTCAGCGAGCTGTGCAGACCGCAGAAAAACTTGCCGAGATCGCCGGATTGCCAATTATTGCGACCCCTGCCTTTCGCGAACGTCACGTTGGTGTGCTTGAGGGACTTACCTTTGACGAATCGAAGGAACATCACCCGGACGATTACTACGCGCTCGTAAACCGTAGTGTCCACCATGTGATCAAAGATGGCGAAAGCTATCGGCAGTTGCTGAGCCGCTCGACCGGCGAATTATGGAACATCCTCCGTCGGCACGAAGGCGGCCGGATCGCGGTTTTTTCTCATACTGGCGCAATTTGCTTTATGACGCTGCATTTAATGGGAGCGATCCGCCGCGATACAAAACAAACGCCATGGCTCGTGACGGCAAATTGCGGCGTCAACCGGTTCGAGATCCGCGGCAGACGCAACGTCCGGGTCCTCGCGTTGAACGACACGCGTCATCTTAACGAACTTACCGGCTACGACAGTTTTGCTGCCCGCTAGAGACCGAAACCGGCTATTGACTTGGCTCGGTATATGGTCTATCAATTGTTAAATCCAAAACTTTGAGGAATCGCTATGAATAAGATGTTTGCAGTACTGGGAATCTTGATCGTGATATTTATCGGCGCGGGTAACTTATCCGCGCAGGGCGACGTCAGGTCGGCGATCGGGCTGCCGATCCCGGTCGGTGCTTCGGTCATCTGGGGCCAGGTCGAGATCAAAGGTCTTAAGCCAAAAGAGAAACGGCCGATAGTGACCGTTCTCCTTTTGGCCGAAGGGGTCGAGATCGGGCGTTCGCAACTTAACGATCAGGGGTATTACTATTTTCTTGAGAAGGCCCGAGACGGTGCGTTTCTCGTAGTTACCGTCGGGGGAACCGAGGTCGGCCGCCAGCCGATCTATTCTTCGCGAGGCGACCGTTTTGACATGGTCATCAACTGGAGCGAAGGGCTCGGCGCCGAAGGCGAACCTGGCGTCGTATCGGTCAAGGAGGCGTACGCGGGCCGGAGCGCCGAAAATAGTAAACGGTTTGACAAAGCATCGGCTGCGGCAAAAGACAAAAATACCGGCGAAGCGATCAAGATCTTCAATGAGATCGTTACCGCCGACCCGAATGACTTTGTAGCTTGGACAGAACTAGGAACACTTTATTTTGGGTCATCCAAGGCAAGCGACGCTGAAAAGGCCTATAAAAAAGCCCTGGAATTGAAACCTGACTTCGCGATCGCGTTGGTCAACCTCGGGAAATTGTATTTGAGCGAGAAAAAGATCGATCCGGCCGTCGAGACGCTCACCAAGGCCGTTGCCGCCGAGCCGAACTCGCCCGAAGCTCATCATTATTTGGGCGAGGCTTATTTGCAGGCAAGAAAAGGATCGCTCGCCGTTGGTCATCTGAATAAAGCGATCGAGCTTGCACCGGTGGCAAAGGCTGAGGTTCATCTCCGTCTGGCAACGCTTTACAATGCGGCTGGAATGAAGGATCGGGCAGTTGCCGAATACAAAGCGTTCCTCGGAAAGGTAAAGGACTATCCCGAAGCTAAAAAGATCGAGGCTTATATAAAAGAGAACTCGCCGAAATAAAACAACTCGATCTAAACGAAAAAGCGGGACGTTCGTTATGAACGTCCCGCTTTATTATGTTTCGGATGCGAATTAGAATTCGTATCTGAAAGCGAACTGCATGATCCTGGCCGATCCCTGTGTTGCGGTATAGTTACCGAACGAGGGGCTTGGCGAGCCGATAAGATCCGGATCGAGACCGAATGTCGTGTCAGCATTGCCGGTAAACTGTACCGAGTTCGTGACGTTAAAGACATCCCAGCGGATCTTGATCTTATGCTTTTCGTTCCACGGCATGTCAAACGACTTCTGCAAACCAGCATCCAGAACCGCATAGTTCGGATAGCGAGTTATGTTTCGGTCGCCTGATTCTCCCGGTCCCGGACTGCGGAAACCGCGATAAACAGCGAGCCTGTCCGTGAAAGCGTTCGGCCTGTTGTTATTCGGGCCGCCGAGTCTCGTCGGGGTCGGGACCAGTTGGCGAAGCTGAACGACCGCACTGCGGACGTTCCAGTTCGTCGGCCAGCCGGCGACATCGACAAAGAACCCGTTCGGATAACCCGTGTTCCAGCGGTAGATGGTGCTCAGCTGCCAGCCGCCCAAAAAGGCGTCGGCGACCTTGTTCATTCCGCTAAAGAACGTGCGGCCACGGCCGATCGGGATGTCCCAGATCGCGTTGACGTTAACGATGTGACGAATATCGAAATCCGACACTGAATAGTTGTCTTGCGGCCTGAGAGCATTCAGGATGAACGCACTTCCGTAAACGCCGCTGGTCTGCAGACCCGAAACATCGTCCATTGACCTTGAGAACGTGTAGTTCATGTCCCACGTAAGGCCTTTGAAACGCTGACGGATCGACAAGGTGCCACCGTGATAGTTCGAACTCGCGATCGTTCCGTAAGCCGATAGTGCGCCGTACTGGCGGTTGTAGTATAGTCTCGGACCGACGAATCGATCGAAAATATCCTGCAGAAACGTCCAGTCGTTGCCGCTGTCGTAGCAGCCGAAGAGCGGCGGCCCGGCACAGCCAGGTGTTACTGACGTAACAGCCATAAAGCCGTACGCAGCACGGGTGTTCGAGAGTCCGGCACCGAACAGAACAGCATCGATACTGCCTGCGGCATACATATTTTCAAAGAACGGCTGGT
Source organism: Chloracidobacterium sp. (assembly GCA_016716305.1). NCBI lineage: Bacteria > Pseudomonadati > Acidobacteriota > Blastocatellia > Chloracidobacteriales > Chloracidobacteriaceae > Chloracidobacterium > Chloracidobacterium sp. The sequence goes on along the minus strand of JADJWP010000002.1, from coordinate 3,134,167 downwards.
TAGGAACATTGTTGACCGGCGTTCGGTTACGGCGATGCCATTCCAAAACACCAGCTGCTTCGTTATATGTCTGACCCGATATCGGATCACGGATATCATTGGGCTGCATCACGTCACGTGCCGCCAACAGGTTATTGGCGATACGGCCGACATACGATGCTTCTGCATAAATACCCCAGCCGAACTTGCGTCCAAAGCTGACGTTCCAGGAATAGTTGATCGGCGAGACGAGGTTGTCGTCAAGCGAACCTTCGATCCTGCGCTGATCGTCGAGCGGCTGCTGAAGCGGGAAAGAAATGCTCCCAGGTATCGTGATTCCGGGCAGCGTACGGATCGCCATCGACGACCCCGTGTAAAGCGGAGCCGGGTTGGTCGTGATGTTGTAGGTATTGGCTGAGATCGTTTGGTTCGACGCGAAACCGAGACGGTTGTTGGCATCGAAGTTGACGGCCAAAGCCTGTCCGAAATAGTCGTTCGTGATGGCGAAGCCGCCGCGGATGACCGAATCGTTGTTGTTGCCAAAGATCTTGCCCAGTATTCCACCGTTGAAATTAGGCGACCATGCTGCCGAGATACGCGGCTGCCAGTTGTCCCAATCCATTGAATAGAATCCCGGTCGGTCATTTGCCGGGCCAGCCAGGACGATCTGTAGCGGTTCGGTGTAATTCTGACCCTGAGCTGCCGCTGCGACACGACGATCAAGGTATGTCTGAAGGGTTATGTTCGGCTTTGCCTGGAAGCCCTCCTGTTCATAGACCGGAGTACTGAGGCCGTAGCGCAATCCGAGATTCAATGTCAGGTTCGGGTTAATTTTCCACGAATCCTGAGCATAGAAGTCGTATTCTTCAGCAGCCCACTTACGAACTACCGGTACACCACCGGTCAATGGCTGACCGTCGATGCCGAAGTTGAAGTTAGCTCCGTACTGAGAAAGCCGCCCGATCAAGTTCGCAAGGGCACGCTGCACAGCCAGTGTGAATGAAGGTCCGACGTCAAAACCCGCACCGAGGTTGTTTACTGCCTGAGTAAGCTGAGTTCCGGCTCCGAGATAGAACGAGGAATTCGCAACGCCGTTATCGAATGCCAGCCCGAAATCGGTGCGTTCGTTCCGGATTATGCGGAAATTAACGCCAAACTGGAACGTATGGTCGCCCTTGGTCCAGTTCACATCGTTGGTGATGTTCTGTACCGGGGTGACGCGGTTAAAGGTTCGGGCGAAAAGGCTCGGCGAGAATGCGTCACGGAAAGTGATCTGGTTCTCGTTCGAGTCGCCCTGGTTCGAGAAAGCATTACGCGTCAAACCATAGCTGAACCTGTTGATCAGGTTGCTCTTGATAAGCCATGTGTAAGTTCCGGATACACGAAGCGGATGGCTCCACGTATTCGGACTCGGCGTATCAGGAAATTGAGGAGCGTTAGCGATCAGATCCTGCTGATAGTTTCCAGCGACCTGAAGCGTATGCTTCTCGTCATTTGTGATCTTCCAGGTGAAATTGGCTGTGTGAGCGTTAAGATCGACCGGAAGCGGTGCATTGAACCGATAGCCGCCGGTGTTAAGTCCGTCTCCCAACGTCGTGTTGTTCGAAGGGTATCTGGAGGCCGCCGAGGCAAATACCGCGATCGCGGCCGGATTCATGTCAACGACCGGACCCGGAGCCGAACCGCCCGGAACGACAAGTCCGTTCAATTGGGCAAGTGAAAGCGTGACCAGGCTTCCTGCACCATTAAGGTATCGGAGCTGGCCCTGGCCCATGCTGGCTAGCGGAACCAAACGGTTGACCGTTGTTTCTTTCGCTTCACGCATGCCTTCGTAGTTGTAGAAGAAGAACAAGCGATCCTTCACGATCGGGCCGCCGATCGAACCGCCGAAGAGGTTCCTGATCAGTTTCGGCCTGTCGATGCCAGATGCATTGTTGAAAAAGTTGTTCGCCGTGGTGATCGTGTTGCGGTGATATTCGAACAAGTTTCCGCGAAACTCATTGGTTCCGCTCTTGGTCAAGAAAGCGATCTGAGCGCCCGATGAGCGGCCGCGGCTCGCATCCGGATTCGACGTGGTTACGCGAAACTCTTCGATCGAGTCGGGGGTAACACGGATGACCGGCGTAAAAGCAGTACCATTCTGCTGTTCGTTCACGTCGATACCGTCGAGGGTGATGTTAGCCTGATCGCTGCGTCCGCCTGCAACCGAACCGTCGGGCGTAACCGCAGCCTGAAGACTGAGAAGGTTACCGACGTTGCGGCCCTGAAGCGGCAATTGAACGATCTGTTCGGATACAAAGTTGTTACCAAGACTTGCGTCCTGAGTGTTGATAATGTTCTCGATGCCCGCGGTAGTCACCGTGACAGTTTCGGACACCTGCCCGACTTCGAGAGTGATCGGCAACTGGGTGGTCTTATCGACCAACGCCTGGAACTCAGATGTTGCAGCCTTTTTGAAACCGGTCGATTCAACTTCGATCCGGTACATGCCCGGCGCCACCAAGTTGAATGAATAGTTTCCCTGTGAATTGGTCACGGCCGTTCGACGAGTGTTTTGGCTCGTACTGATCAGCGTAACCGTAGCTCCGGGGACCACCTCGTTCTGCTCGTTAAAGATCGTTCCGCTGATATTTGCGGTACCGGCCTGAGCAAGAACGTTCAGTCCCAACAAAGCCACCAAAACGAGGCTCAACAATGCTGAGCTGATCCCGTTTCGAAGAGTCACTTTGTGATACATAGATTCCTCCTAGCAAGTGAATTGAGAAGTTAGCATTTACCGATAAAGGCATCGGTGATTTCGCTCTGTCGTTCGAAAAGAAGTGAATGCCGACAATGTGTAAGGCAGATATTGTGCCAACAAATAACGATATGCCCGATATTGCCCGTCAAGCGGCAAAACTGGGGAAAACCCTGTCGGAACGCCTAAAAATCGGCCTGTTGTCTTCAAATTGTTCTTGGAATTGCGGACTACTTCAGTGCCGATTAAATCAGAAAACCGTCGATTATTCAAATTTTCGTAAAATATCCATATTTTTCTTTGAATTTGCGACGATCTGCTTTGCCGCCATTGCGGCCGTTCCGACGGCCGTAGCGATGGTCGGGGCGACCGGATTTGCAACGTCGCCCACAGCATAAACCCCTTCGACATTCGTGTTACCGTATCGGTCGGTGATGATGTAACCGCCGTCATCACGATCGATCGTTCCCGCGAAGATTTCCGAGTTTGGCTCGACGCCGATCCGGATGAGGATGGCATCGGCATCGACTGAAATAAAGTCGTTGGTCACCAGATCCCGACAAAGTATTTTTTCAAGATCCTCACTACCTATCAATTCTTCGACTTTCGAGTTGAACAAGAATCTTATCTTCCGATCGATCAACGCCGGCTCCGCGTATTCTGTGCGGGCGCTCAGGCTGTTTCGCCGATGCACCACGGTTACGCTCTTTGCATTCTCGCGAAGGATCAGTGCATTTTCGACCGCTGCATCACCGCCGCCAACGATCAATACATTTTTTCCCTGCACTTCGTCCTTTGCCTTCACTCCTGACTCGATGACGCCCTTACCCCTAAATCGTTCGACGCCTTTAGCATCAAGAGAGCGTCGTCTAACTCCGGTCGAAATGATGATCGCACTTGCCTCGATCCGCTCACCGTCTGCAAGCACCACGTTCAGTGGATCCGTTTCGATCTTTCGAACTTCAGTCTTACGTCGCTGCTCGAACTGAAATGAATCAGCTGTTCTGAGCATCGCTAGTCGAAGTTGCTCGCCATTCGCGGCATCGATTCCCGGATAGTTTGCGATCCGATTGTGGATCCGAAACAGCTGGCCGCCGAACTTGTCTTCGGAATCAAGCAGGATCGTCCTCAAACCCAGGTCGCAACACCAGATCGCCGATGCTATTCCCGCAGGTCCGCCGCCAACTATCACGACAGGTTTTTCAATCATCTTTAGATCCATTCGATCGAGTCTTGACACTGAATACTGCGACTTTTTGTCAATCGCGAATGCCGATTTTTGTCACAATTCCAAGTCGGGAATTCGCGTTGAACTGGTTGTGATAGATGGCCCAAAACGCGATCGAGGCAGTATTTTAGGGCCGAATCCGTAATTCGACAACAAACAGGACACTGAAATTCTTATGGCATCAATTTTGCTTCCGGATTCAACTTGAAAGTGGGTACTGCGCTTTTGTGCCCGCGCTCCCTTCTAGTTCCGTTCGGAACCAAGCACTTCGACAACTCAACAAATTTTATGAGATTAGAAACCGAATCGACCCCGGCCGCACCGCCTTTCAACGAAATTGCGGAGATCGACAGTATCCAACATCGTAACAGTTCGGAAGCCCAAGAGCATCTATCGATGGGCATCAAGGCGGCTCAGCGGGGCGACCGCGCTCAGGCCCGAGTCGCTCTCCTTCGCAGCACGGAACTTGATCCTTCAAATGAGAACGCTTGGCTCTGGCTGGCGTCGATCAGCGAGTATCCGGAAGAATTGCTGGTGTTCTTGAATAATGTCCTTGACATCAATCCTGAAAATAGCCGGGCACTGGAATGGCGGGCGGCGACCAATTCGCTTTTGGCAAAAACGTTCGTCCAACGCGGGATCGATGCAGTGGACGAAAATCAGAAAGAACACGCCTCTGACTATTTCTCGAAGGCACTCGAATACGACCAGAACAACGCTTTGGCGTGGATGTGGATGGCATCGCTTTCAGAGTCTCACGACGGGCAACTCCTTTATCTTGAAAAAGCCCTCTCGATCGAACCTGAGAACGAAGCCGCACAGAATGCTTACAGGGCGGTCCGCCGGGAGATCACGTCGCGTCATCTTGCTGATGCGAAAGCCGCGGCCGTCGCCGGACGAACTGAGGATGCAAAGAATCTGGTCGAGGCCGTACTCGAAGAAATGCCTGACTCAGAAGATGCTTGGATGCTCCGATCACACTTCGCAGACAATTTTGCCGAGAAGATCCGATCGTTCGAACGCGTACTCGAGATAAATCCCCAGAACTTTCTTGCCTCTTCGAGCCTCGAATCACTACGATCGCTCGTTGGGCCGACCGTTGAAGCTCCGTCCATCGAATCGGAAGCATCTGCATCGGTCGAGGAGCCAACAGTATTCGAAGAGAATGACAGCTTCGCGTCCGCCGAAGCGAGCCGATTTGAAAGCCACAAGATCGAGATCGAAAAAAGCCCGACGCAGGACCTGGAAATGCCAGAGGGTGCTGCCGAGGCCTTCATCGAACAAAGCGAACCCGAAATGCAGGTCGCGGCTGCAGAAGATCTCGGTCAGCATCACTACGAGCCCGAGTACACCTATGACCAGGCTCAGGAAGAGGTGCACGAACCCGTGGAAGCCGCTCCCGAGACGCCGAGCTACGAGTCGGGTGCATCACCATTCGATCAGCCGGCGGTCGATCACACGCCTGTTTCCGAGTATTCAGCCGAAACTGAATACGCAGCTTTTGACGACGCATCGATCGAAGAAACGAGGCCGAACGAAGAGCCGAAAGCCGCCGCTCATGACGACGAGCAGTCGGTGTTCCCGGCCGAAGTTCCGTTCGACCCGAGCATGACATTCTATTCGCCGACGCCGATAGTGTTCGAACCGGTAATGGAAGAATCCCAGGCTGAGGCCTCGGCGTTTGTGCAGGATGAAGACGATCCGCTGCCATTTGGCAATACTTTGATGTTCACGCTTCAGGCTGACGAACTCGACAACATCCCTGATGTAGCTGACGCCCGGGCGTCCGACGAGAACATCCCGATGCCAATGCCCGTGGCTGATGGCGACGACGCTGAAGCCATTGAGCCTGGTATTCCGATGCCGGCAGTCGAGTTTGATTCAACGCCCGTGATCGAAGCCCGCACAGGGTTTGAGACGACGATAGCTCCGCCGGCTCCGATCGAACCACAGGTCAAAGACTGTCCATTCTGTAATGGCACCAACGACGTGCATGCTATCTCTTGCCAACGCTGTATGTCGGTTCTGACTCTCTCAGACATTGAGATGCTGATCGCAAATCAGAATGCCGACAAGGGACTTGTTCGCCATGCGGTCGAGCAGATGGAATTCGAAAGAAATACCCGTGAGTTCGGCGAACAGGAGCTAACGACCCTTGGGATCGGACACTTGAATTTGCGAAACCTCGACACCGGGTTTTCTTACCTTCAGGAAGCTTCCCGTGCAAATCCGAACAACGTTATCCTTGCGGGTCAGGTCAATGCTCTTCACATCCGTCTCGAAGAGATCCGAAAACAAGTGACCCTGCACGACGGGATGGCGAAAGGAAAGAAGATACTGGTCGTTGATGATAGTCCGACGATCCGTAAGCTGATCACGGGCAAACTCGAAAAAAGCGGCCACGAGGTCTATTGCGCGTCGGACGGCGTTGATGCGATGGAACAGCTTCAGGCTCTGCAGCCCGATCTGATCCTCCTCGACATCACGATGCCAAGAATGGATGGCTATCAGGTCTGCAAGCTGATCCGCGGAAACGATGCGACCAAAGACGTCCCGGTCGTGATGATCTCTGGCAAGGACGGTTTCTTTGACAAAGTACGCGGACGGATGGCCGGCACGTCAGGATACATCACCAAACCCTTCGGACCCGAAACGCTGATGAAGGTCGTCGAAGGCTACCTTAATAACGGACACTGAGCCACTCCCAATGGAACTTTCGAATTTTGAATTAGAACTTGTTCCTCCGGGACAAACGCGTGGGCAGGCGACGTACGATGCCCCAGGAACCGCTCCCGAATCAACGTCACTTCACAAATTCGTTTCATTTGGCCTTGGATCCAAAACGTATTGTCTTCCCGCGGAACTTGTCGAAGAGGTGTCTAATCCCCTGCCGACGACGCGTCTTCCCGGAACGCCGCCGGGGGTTGCCGGTATTGCCCCGCTTCGAGGCGACATTGTTGCCGTGATCGACCTGAGAAGCCTTCTGAATGAACGGAACCTCACGACGACCAACCGTTCTAAATTCATCATTTCGCGAACCGAAGGTACGGACATGCGGGTTGCATTTCCGGTCGATCGGGTTTTCGAGATGATCGAGATCGACCTGGATCATAACATCGTTCCCGCCAATGCGACCGACACCCTTCTTTTCGGGTCAGGTGCAGTGGGCGATACGGAGTTTAACCTGATCGACCCCGATAAACTGCGGCATGTTCTTGCACAAGAACATTCCGATTAGATCCGACCGGATCGATTTTCAATTAATGGAGTATAGACACGCCGATTCTGTATTGAGCTCATTGCGCTCCCGCGTATGGCTTGCCGTTTGCGTGCTCGCCGTGATCAACTGCGTCGCCGGACTGACCGCCTACCTGGCCTCTACTTACATCTTCTCTAACCCGATGATCCCGGTCGCGGCCGGATTTGCGATCTCGATGATCGTGACCATCGCTTACGGACGGTGGCTTGCCGACGAAGTGGTCAGGCCGGTAGAGAAGGTCAATCTTGCGGCAAAGAGCCTTGAACGAAGTTCCTCGGCATCCCTGCCGGCCACAACCGGTTCGACCGAGACTGACGAGATACTCGATAGCCTGCAAAGAAGCAGCCGTCAGATGAACAACCTTCTTTCGTTGATGGAGAATGTTGCTGCCGGCAATACGAATGTCGCGGTCGAGCCGCTTGGAGAATCAGATAGGCTTAGTGCAGCTTTTCAGAAACTCGTCCTTAAGGTCACAAACTCGATCGATTCAAAGGAAGAACTTGAGAATCTGACAAGATCTTTGAAAACGATCAATGAAGATATCAAAGCGATCCGTTCCGGCAGTCTCGAACTCGAGATACAGAGCGATTCACCTTTGACCGAAGAGATCGCCGCGGCTTTCAATATACTTTTCGCCCAGAGTAAAGCGATAGCGCGGTCGATCAGGATCGATCTTAACGAAGCGGGTCACGCAATTCCCGCTGCGATCGAGAAAATGCGTCTTGGAAGCGATGCTGCCGACGCCAGTGCCGCATCGATCAACAAAACGATCGGTTTAGTAAAGGAATCGCAGGATCGAACAAAGCAATATGCGTCCGAATTGACTCCGTTTGTCTCTTCGGTCGATCGGTTCGACGCCCTTTTCGGATCGGGCCGAAACGGCACGATCGAGGTCTCGGAAAGCGTCAGTCTGCTTCGCCGGCACACCGTCGACCTCCAGCGCAAGTGGAAAAAACTTCGCGAAACGACTCAGGCTTTGCACGGAGTTGTTCGCCTCGCCGAAGACATCGCCCGGCGATCCAATCTGATCTCGCTGAATTCGTCGATCGGTGCGAACGGGCGATCCGGCGGCGATCTGGCCACGATAGCTGACGAATTCTCGGCTCTATCCGACCGTTCACTCAGGCTGCAGAAGGAGATCGTCGGCGTCAATAAATGTCTCGATCAGGACATCGAGGAGACCGATGCCTCGATCCGCGACATTGTCACATCGACGGTCGGCGTCGCCGACAACACATCGTCCGCCCTTGAATCGCTCTCGAAGATACAGCCAATGATCAGTCAGCTTTCCGATCTGCCGGGCAGGCTGGCACAAATAGCGGCCGACAATGAAAAGGACAAAGAGCACCTGCTTCGTTCTCTGACAAATTCATATTTCGAAATGGAGAGCAGCGTGGTTCTTCTACGAGAGTCTGAAGAGTCTATCCGTTTACTCGAACACTCGATTCGGTCGTCGCTTGTCGCGGCGGATGATCTCGGTTCGTTAAAGGCAGCCTCCCTTCCTTTCGGCCCGACGGACATTTCTGACACACAAGATTACTACCCTAGCCTCGATACGGTCGGCGATCCGGAGATGCTCGAGTTGCCGGGTGAAAACTAATTAAGAAAAATGGAAAACGCGCTTTGGAATTTGATCTTGAAGATCTGCTCGGTGACGGGCGGTCTGCTCTTGATCCTTGGTGCGTTTTTGTTGTTTGGTACTGAACTGGGATTGATGTCTGACCGGTCAGGCGGATTGATGGCGATCGCAGCAGCCGTGATTCTGCTATCGTTCTCGATCGTGACCATGAACCTCGCGCTGGCGAAAGCGTCTCGTGAGCTCGCTGAAGTACGGGAGGCAGCCCATGGATTGGCGGTCGGGCAGCCCTTCGACGGCCAGGCGGACAGCGAAGCCGTCGAATCATTGCGACGGACATCCGCATACTTGAAGGATAAAGCAGAGCTGATCGACCGCATCGCCGCCGGAGACATTCGCATAACCAACGCATCGCGCTCCGAGAATGACATGCTCGGCCGATCGGTCGCACGCCTCATCGAGAGTATTCGTTCGACATCCCGAACGAATGAAGACCGCGCGGCGCTTCAGAGGTCGATAGCACGGCTCACGGCAGAAGTGACCTCGATAGCAAAAGGTGACCTGACAACACAATCAGACACGCCCCAGGATGACACCGGCGGACTCGCGGAAGCGATGAACGCGATGAGCCGTGCGCTCCGCTTACGCCTTAGGCAGCTGAAGGAATCGGCGGCGCGGATCGAGACCGCCGCACGAACCGTTGGTGAGACCAATACACACCTTGAGAAAGGAAGTATCGAGAACGCAGCAGCCGCCGAGCGTGTAGCAACGGGTATCGCGAGCCTTGCTGTTCAGGTTTCTGAGGTCGCTCAAAACTCGTTCCTGGCTGAGCGGCTTTCGGGCGAAGCCACGCTCGCTGCGCAATCTGTTTTCAGCGGTTCGAAAGAAGTCCTCGACGTCGTTAACTCGATACGGCTTCAGATCCAGGAGACGGCGAAAAGGGCAAAGCGGCTTGGAGAACGTTCGCAGGAGATCAGTCAGATCGTTGCCCATATCGAAGATATTTCCGATCGGACCAGTGTTCTCGGACTTAACACTGCTCTGCAATCAGGTTCGGCCGATCGCCAAACCGGGAGTCTCTCACCATTCTCCGGCGAGATCGAACAGCTGGCAGAACGAGCATCAAAGCTCAGTCGTCAATTGTCCGGTTTGACCCAATCGATCATGCTCGAGACAAAAGAGCTTTCAGCAACCATGGATGAGACTATCCGCGAGGTGATCTCCGGATCGAAACTCACTGACAAGACCGGACGCGCAGCCGCCGAGACTGAGCGCAGCGTTGCAGAACTCGCCGTTGTTCTCAGGTCAATTACCGAATCGACCCGATATCAGGCAAAGTCGTCCGAGGAACTCTCAGCTTTAATGTCCGGTGTTTGCGAGCTAGCAAACGATCTCCTTAGAACCGCGCGAAAAGCCGGGGAAACGGGACGCACTCTTGACCAACAGTCGAATGAGCTGAGAGATGTGCTCACCGGATTTCGACTTCCGTCTGAAACGCCGATGCCGAAACCGCCCGAAGCCGAACAGCCGAAATACCTACTCTAACAAATGGAACGCGAGCAACTGCAAAACTTCCTTGATGAGGCAGAGATCATGATAAGCGGCATCCGTCGCGGAATACTGGTCTATACACAGGGCGATGCCTCGATCGCGGTCCTCGACGTTCCGGTTCAACGGATCAAGGCCCTCCGATTGGCCGCTGCCGAGGTCGGGCTCCGCGAGATCGAATCGACCTCGGCCGCACTTCAAGGTGACCTCGCGTCGATACTTAGTTATCAACAGCCGGCCTCACCGGATCGGCTCCGCTCGCTCCTGGATGGCGTTTCGACGATAGAATCGCAGATCGCGACAATTCGCATGAGTGAAGAGTCGTTCTCAGCAGGCCTCAACGAGCTTGTCGATCGTTCTTTCGGCGAACTTGATCGTTCGGCGTCTCTCGAAACCGATAGCCGCAGAAACGACATGGTGGCTGAAGCAGAGTTTGAGATCGATGCTGAATTGCTCGAAATATTTGCAGCCGAAGCCGATGAACTCATCGGAAACATCGAGGCCAATCTTGAGATTCTTTCAAAGACACCAGGTGACAAGGATGCTTTGTGGGAGATCCGCCGCAACGCTCACACATTCAAAGGATCCGCCGGCATTGTCGGGCTCAAACAACCGAGCCAGCTTGCTCACAGGATCGAAGATCTTCTCGACCAGATCCATGACACTGATCGGGTTTCGAACGATCGGATCTTCCCCGTACTTCGCGAGGCGACCGAATGCCTCAAGATGATGATCGGCGGAGATAATTCGAGCATCGTTGTCGCGGCAGTTTCCAAACTGAATGCCGATTTCGATCATCTTCTTGAGACCATCATCGAAGCCCCTGCACAACCCGAGCAGCTCACACGGCCTGTCACCGAGGCGGCAGCCGAAGTCTCGTCACAGCCGGATGCTGAAATCACGAAAAAACCGGATTCACGCGCGATCGTTCGTGTTTCGCTTGATCGGTTGGACGATATGGTCAGCGTCATTCGTGATCTCGTCGTCAGCAGGTCGATGTTCGAACAGCGACTCAAGGAATTTGACCGTCAGGTGAACGAACTGCACAATGCCGCCCGCCGCCTTCAGTCGACGAACAGTCGCTTTGAGGTCGACCTGGGTGCATCTATGCTTGAGGCCGACCGAGCACCCGGAAAGGGTTTCGGACGCCCTGCTTACCCAACAGACGGACGGTCTGTCGCGGATGCAGATCATTTCGACCCGCTTGAGTTCGATCGGTATACCGAATTTCACGAAGCTGTCCTTGAATTGTCAGAGGCTTCGGGCGATACATTCGCGATCAATTCTGCGCTTGAGACCGTAAAGGACGACCTTCAATCGTTGTTCGATAAGCAAAAACGTCTTATCGACGGTATTCAGGAAAAGATCATGCGTATCAGGCTGGTAGCCTTTGGCACGCTCAAAACGCGGCTCGAACGAGCCGTCCGCGTTACTTGCGATGACGAAAGCAAAAAGGCCGATGTTTATCTTGAGAACGGTGAACTCGAGGTCGATACTCAGATCCTTGATTTCCTTATCGAACCGCTCATGCACCTATTGAAGAATGCGGTCGTTCATGGGATCGAGTACCCCGAAACTCGCCGACTGATCGGAAAGCCTGAGGTCGGCCGGATCGACGTACGGCTCGATAACGAGGAAACCCATATCGTACTTAGGGTATCGGACGACGGCGGCGGAATCGTCACGGCTGCCTTGAAGGAAAAAGCCATCGGAAATGGGCTGATCACCGTTGAGCAAGGCGATCGAATGTCAGAACAGGAGATCCTCGACCTCATCTTCGTACCTGGCCTGACCACGGCCGAACGCCTCAATCTTAATGCTGGACGCGGCGTGGGAATGAACATCGTCAAAAAGACGATCGAATCGCGAAATGGGACGATCGCCATCGATTCGTCACCTCATCGCGGCACAACTTTTACCGTCAGAATGCCTCTTCAGCTTGGGCTTACAAAAGCGCTCTTGATCGGCACGGCGACCGACACATATGCGATCCCGATCAAGATGGTCAAACAGATAGTCGAGGTCGACCAGACGTACATTCAAGCACATGGCTCAGATCACAAGGTCGCGATCGGCGACGCGATCTACGAACTGCGTTTCATCGATGAATTTCTCGGTTTTGCCGACGAACCCGATCTCGGCACAGGCCCGATCACGGTCGTGCTGATCGAAACGGCCGACGGAATAAAGGCACTTTCGGTGCAAAAGGTCCTTAAGTCGGAAGAGATCGTCATCAAGCCTCTCGCAAAACCATTGTCCGAACTTCGTGGCGTGCTTGGCGCAGCCGTTGTGGGAAGCGGCGAATTGGCACCGATTCTCGATGTGCCATATTTCTTCGCTCGCGGGCGCCGCGAAAAACCGGTGACGGCTCTGCAGGACTCAAGATCGGAAACACTTACGATCATGGCGGTCGACGATAGTCCGAGCGTCCGTCATTTGACGTCAAAAGTGATAATGAACGCCGGATGGAATGCAATGGTCGCGAAAGACGGCATCGACGCACTTGAGTCGCTGAACAATTCAGCCAAGCTGCCCGACGTTATCCTTACTGATATCGAAATGCCGCGCATGGGCGGCTATGAATTCGTGGCCGAATTGAAAAAAGACGAACGGTTGAGACCGATCCCGGTGATCGTCATTACGTCACGCGGCGGCGATAAGCATCGTGAAAAGGCATTCGAGAATGGTGTGACGGACTACCTGGTAAAACCCTACAGCGACGCCGAACTGATCGAGAAGATCCAGACGTTGACTATGCTGGTCTGATAGTTCTTCAGACTTCGACAAAGGTCATTTTACAGGCGGACGGCTCGGACGGAGTTCGACCTTGCTAGGCAACGCCCGCTCGGGCATTGCAAGCAGGTCCATCACGACCTGTGCGATATCGGCCGGCTGGAGCTGCCACCTCTTTTCCTCGCTCGGCATATCTCCGCCGAATGCTGTATTGACACTGCCGGGGCAGATATAGCTAACCTTGATCTTATCCTGGCGGACCTCCTGCATCAGCGCTTCGCTGAAGCCGTTGAGGCCAAATTTCGACGCATTGTAAGCCGCCATCCGCGGATGGGCGTTCTGGCCGGCAAGCGAAGAGATGTTGAAGATATAACCGCCTCCGCGGCTCTTGAGCATTGGTATAGCGTAATGACAGGCGTAAAACACGCCATAAAGATTCGTTTCGATGGTCTGCCGAAACTCCTCGCCCGAAAGCTCTTCGACCGTCTTCCCGAAATAGCCGATGCCGGCGTTATTGACCAGAATATCGAGCCCGCCGAAAACGCGTTCGCACTCGGCAAGCATCATCCTTACCTGTTCCTCGCTCCGAACGTCGCACACCTCGCCGGCCGCTTCGCCCTTCTGCGAAAGCCGTTCGAGCGCATGCTTAAGGTCGCCCTTGTCGCGGCCGCAGATGAAAACGCGTGCGCCGGCATCGAGCAAACCCTCGGCAACAGCGTAACCGATCCCTTTCGTCCCGCCGGTGACTAAGCAGACCTTGTTCTCAAGTTTCATTACTTGTCTTTAAGATAGAAAACCGGGCCCCTCTTTCGATGAAGTTCCTTCCAGACAAAAGTGAGATCCCCATTCTCATCGCGTTCGGCGATCTTGAATGTAAGCAAAAGATCCATCTCGCCGAGAGTGACTGAGATCCCGCGTCGGTAACCGTAAGCGACGATACGGAGCCCGTAAACCTTCCCGACCCGCGGCCACGTCGAGGTCGTGTAACGAAACCCGCCGTCGCTGATTCCGGGGGCCAACCTTTTGCCGATCTCGACCACCTCATCAGCCGATTTCGCCCGAACGAAACTCGCGAGGAAAGGCATTCCGGGTGTTTCTGCCGTAACAGAAGCAATGTCTTCAGTTTGGAGTTGAGTAAAGATCAGGTGCGAGGTTGCCGCAGTGCCAATGATCTTCCCCTCAGTGTAGGAAATATCCGCAAGCCAGGTTCCCAGTGTTTTCTCGCGGAAAGAAAAAGTTGACGTTTGCCAAAATATCGCTTGCCTTTCTTCTTCTACAACGACCAATTCGTCGGCAAGCGGGTCTTTTTCTGGTCCATCGCCAAGAAGTTTAAAGACGCCGGTTTTGCGGGTTTTGAGGAACGCTGCGTAATCGCTCTCTACCTCAGGAGATATTTCCAGTCTCGCCTTTAACTCCTTTGGAATCGGAACCAGTGGCCGACTATACGAGTAACCAAGCCCTTCCCCCGTACGAAACGGCCCTTTGATTCGGCGCAGATAATCGCTCATCTGCCGTGCGATCTCGGCCCTATCAGCAATTTCCTGTCCCGGCCTGCGCTGCGGAGTCCCTTGGGCAGTGGCGAGCGTTGCTGAAAAGAACGTCGCCCCAAAAGCTGCACCAATTGCTAAACAGGCGGTCCGAAAGGATCCCGAGCGAAGCCTATCGAGAGAAACCGACATTTACTCCTCCACGTTTGAAATTCCCATAGCGCTTTACCGGCGTTGCCCTATTATACCTGCCGTTGTCAAGACGGATCAGAGAGCCTTCTTCAGCAGCTCATTGACGACCTTTGGGTTTGCCTTTCCCTGCGACGCCTTCATCACTTGGCCGACAAAGAACCCGAAGAGCTTTTCGTTTCCTCCGCGGTATGCCGCGACCTGTGCCTCATTTGCGGCGATCACTTCTTCGACGATCTTCGCGATCGCACCCTCATCCGAGACCTGCTCGAATCCCTTCTCGTCAATAATGCCGACAGGAGGTTTTCCGCTCACAAACATCTCGACCAATACCTCTTTTGCCTGATTATTATTGATCGAACCGGCTTCAACCGTTTTTATCAGCTCAGCCAGATCTTCTGCGGAAACGAGGCATTCGGCAACGCTTTTGCCCGAGTTGTTCAATTCGCGGGTAAACTCGCCCAACACCCAGTTCGCCGCAATTTTTGGACTTGAACTGAGCCTAGCAGTCGTCTCGAAGAATTCCGCAAGTTCCCGCTCGGCGACCAACTGCGAGGCGTCAGCGTAGCTCAATCCGTAGACCTCGATGAACCGGTCACGCATATTGTCAGGCAATTCCGGCATGGATCGACGGACGGCATCGACAAACTCCTGCGAGACCTTTAACGGCTGAAGGTCGGGTTCTGGAAAGTAGCGGTAATCGTGGGCGTCCTCTTTCGACCGCATTATCCTTGTCTCGTTTGCCTGTTCGTTCCAAAGCCGTGTTTCCTGCCGGACTCCCTCGCCCGATTCGTGCGCCGCGATCTGCCGTTCGATCTCAAACTCGATCGCCTTCTGCATAAAGCGGACGGAATTCAGATTCTTTAGTTCGACCTTGTTGTTGTAACCGGTTTCACCCACCTTTCGAACAGAAACGTTTGCCTCGCACCGCAGATTGCCTTTTTCCATATCGGCGTCGCTCGCACCGACCCATTGCAGCACGCGGCGTACATGATTGACATAATCGTACGCCTGCCAGGACGTTCGAAAATCGGGAGAGGTAACGATCTCGCCCAACGGCGTTCCGGCCCGATTGAGGTCGACGTAAGAATACTTGTCGGTATCGGGCAATCCTTCGTGAACGTTCTTACCTGCGTCTTCCTCTAGGTGCATCCGCTCGATGTGGATCGTCATCGGTTTCCAGTCTTTCGCATGGCCATGATCGTCACGCTCTGCGGTCATAATTTTCAATTGGCCATTTGCCGAGAACGGACGATCGTACTGCGATATCTGGTACCCCTTGGGCAGGTCCGGATAGAAGTAGTTCTTGCGGGCAAATATCGAGGTCTCTTGGATCTCGAGGCCCAAAGCCAATGCCGCTCGGGCACCGAGTTCGATCACACGGCGATTCAGCACCGGCAATGCACCTGGCAGTCCGAGGCAAACGGGGCACGTGTTCGTATTGGGCTCTCCGCCGACCTCCACCCTGCAGCCGCAAAAGATCTTTGTCTCCGTTGCCAGCTGCGTGTGGATCTCCATTCCTATTACTGCTTCCCAACCGTTCTTCATAGACATTTACTCGACTGTCCGAACAAAAAAAGTGCGGATCGACCTCAATCATAATCCGCACCGGGCTTAAATCAAAATTTCAGTTGTCCACTACCTTCGGAACCTGAATGCCGGCCGCGGCCTCGTGTTTCTCAGGCTCCAAACATAACTTGAACGGCCGCCCGGTTCATAGATAACCCCGCCCGGAGTTGCCCGATAAATCACTTGATTCCTATAATTTGGCCATCGTTGGTTGTTCCATCGATTGCCGTAATACGTATAGCCATAGATCGGCCTCGAACCATAATTCCCATCAACGACCAGATACTGCTGCTGGCTGGCTATTGAAAATCCTGCAGCCTGCTTTCTCTCAAACTCTGCCTGTTCCCGCAACAAACGGTCATTTCTAAGCCTCGCCGACAGTTCTTGTGATTCCCGAGCGTCCTGATCTCTTTGACGTTCAAGTTCCTCAGGCGATGGCAATCCGAGTTTCTGGTAGTTTTCACGATAGTCCTGTTCGGCCTTTAGCCTGATGGAACGATATTTCTCAAGATCGGCATTGGTAACGGTCTTTGGCTGCCCAACACCGCCGATCGCGGCTAGCATCAAAACTCCGAATGCATACAACACAGCTTTCTTCATGTATCGAAACCTCATTATCCCTTCGATGTTATCACGCAGTCGACCATTGCAGATGAAAAATCAAATGGAAACATGCCCAGGATCTTCGTTGAAAAATATGTTCGGTTCTTTATGGTCACTTTAAAAACCAAAGCTCAGCCCGACACGCCCGTTTCGTCCGGCCGTACGAAAGCCGTTTTCGTAATAACCGTTGTCGAAAACGTTTTCGAGAGTTCCGAAAAGCCGAAGGTCAAACTTATCATTTTTCAATTTGAACGTATATCCCGCTGTCAGGTCGCCGCGCCGATTGCCGTCAAACCGATAAACGTATGTTGAGAACGTCGAATTGCTGAATATCGGGGCGAGATACGACGACGAAACGAGCAGATCGAAATTGACCCAGAAACGTTCGAACCTTTGCGTCGCAACAAGCGTGAACTGATGCTCCGGAATGCCAAGTGTTTCAATGACGCCGCTTCCCGTCACTTGAGGCTGGCGTTGCAGACTTTTTGTCAGCGTGTACGAACCGAAAAGCTCGGTCGAGGCGGTCGGAGCGAACCGGCCGCTAAACTCGCCGCCGCGGGCAATACCGCCTTTCTGGTTGATGTAGCCGCCGAAGGGCCGCGTTGTCGTGCCGATGTCGGGCACTATGTTGCCGTAGCCGATCGTATTGGTAAGCTGGGTATAAAAATAGACCGCCGAGAGCCGAACGCGGTCGCCTGCGATGCTTTGCTCGATGCCGCCGTCGTAGGCGATGGACCGCTCGGGTTTGAGTCCCGGATCGCCGAGAGCGACGAATCGAGGCGTGCCGAACGAGCTAAAAAAGGTCCCAAAACGCTCGTAAAGCGATGGAACGCGATAGCCGGTGCCGACGTGTGCACGGAGCTTCGTCCCGCTCGACCGGAAAAAGTACGAGGCCGCTCCGTCGAAAGTAACGGCGGCCGGAATGTCCGAAACTGCAACGCCCGAATACGGCGCATTCGCAAGGCTGAACCGCGGCGTGCCGAGCCCGAAAACTTGCGCCCGGAAGCCGCCTGCGATCTGAAGCCGGTCGTCGAAAAGACTCACCAGGTCGCGGGCAAAGAGCGTGCTGCTCTGCTGCGTAACACGCGTATCAAAGTTGCCCGAGCCGCTCGGCGTAAACCCTTCGTTGCCGAACTTCTCGTGCTCAAACTCATAGCCGAACTTGATGTCTTGATTGCTCGGCGTCCAATTGATCGCGGCGTTCGCCGTTTGGATAATGCCGTCGAAAACCGAGGTCGAGGCCGATTGGAATCCGACGCCAAGCAGGCCGTTCTCGTTCTTACGCGACGTGCGAAGCCCCGAGTAATTCGCCGTAAAGCTCATATCCGGCCGCAGGATCTGCGTCAGCGAAACATGGCCGAGGAAGAACTGCGACTTCTGCACGGCGTCCGGGTCGTCGGCATCGGGTACCAAGTTGACGCCCGCCGCGGCGTCGATGATTCCGCGGTTCGTGGCCGGCGGCGTGCCGAACGTGTCCGGGTTCGAGTTCAGCCGCACGTAAGCATCCGAAACAAAAAAGCGGCCGGAGATATTCGTATTTGCGGTCGGCTGAAAGAGCAGCCGGCTTTGAAAATTCGTGTTGAAGGCGTCGTCGTTGCCGTCAATGCCTTTGGTGTAGGCCGTACGGGCAAGGGCGATGTTGAAGCCGAACTTGCCGTCCCGCGTGCCGTCAGAAAAATTACCGCGAAAGCGTTGCAGCCCGAGTCCTCCGGCAGCGTAGGAAAGCTGTCCGTTCGGGCTGGCCTTCGGGTTAGGCGTAATGAAATTGACCGTTCCGCCGATGGCGTTCGTCCCGTAAAGCGAGCTCCCCGAGCCGCGAAGCACCTCGACGCTTGAAACGCTCGTCAGCGTCAGGTCGCTCAAGAAAGGCGTCGCGTCGCCGGTGATCGCCGAGGCATCGCGGAGCCGCACGCCATCAATCAGCACGGCCGTGTCCTGATTGCGGAGACCGCGTGTCTTGATGTTCGCCGTCCGGCCAAATCCGCCGAGCTGCTGAATGCGAAAACCGGGGATCGAACGCAGCGACTCGACCAGCGAAAAATCCGCCCGCTCCCGCATCTCCTGCCCGCTGATGACGTTCACGGTCTTGGAAACTTCATCGATCGGCTGAGGTGAATCCGCTGCGATCTGTACGGACTCGCGTATTGAGAGCTGCGAACTGAAAACAGCATAGGTTTCCATCGACAAGGTTAGATCGAGCGTCGTCGTTGAGCCCGCGGTTACAACGGAACTCGGGACATAAGCGATACCCTTTCCCCGCTCTCCTTCGGCAGTGACCATGTAGCTTCCGGCCCGAAGCGTTTCAAACTTATAAAAGCCATTCTCATCGGTCACCGCCCTATACGTAATGTTGCCCGCCGGATCGTGAATCGTCGCACGAACTTCAGCACCGACAACAGGCTTTCCTTCCTGACGAACGACCCCAGACATCCCTCCCGTATTCTGTGCGTAGGCACCCACGGAAGCAATACCCGTTAATAAACACGTTAAAATAAATCGCATTTTTTCCTCTTCTGCCCACACGCAGAATGGTTCATAAGCCGAGGCATCCGGGCAAAGTTCCAGACTCCGTCGATCTCGGATATGTGATATCGGATGGCGGGTCTCTGGCATCTGCACAGATCCGAACTCCGAATTCCCGTATCCCAAATCGACTCACTGTTGCGTGGGCAGTGCCGGATTTTCACCGGACTTCCATTGCAGCAGATGCCGAAAATCAAGGCACCGCCGTTCGGCGCCTATAAAAACCCTGTCGTCCGCGAACCTCAGACAATTGCCGCCGACCCTCAGACAACCGTCCGAGACCACCAGACAACCGTCTTCAAGGCCCGTATTTCAAAAAATCGGCGTAATTCGCACCTTTCCGGTTGCCGGATTTCGGTCGCGGAGCGAGCTGACGCCGAAAACCTCGGCGATATTCGCCTCGCTGAGCACCTCTTCCGCCGCTCCGGCCGCGAAAAGCCCGCCGCGATGCAGCAAAACAAGCTCGTCGGCAAACTCGGCGGCGAGATTCAGGTCGTGGGTTATCACGACCGCCGCAAAGCCCTCGGCGTCGCACCGCCCGCGGACGAGCCGGAAGATCATCGCCTGATGGGCGAGGTCAAGATTGGCCGTCGGCTCATCGAGCAAGAGAATTTTCGCCTCGGTCGCAAGCGCCCGGGCGAGCACGACCCGCTGCCGCTCGCCGCCCGAAAGCTGATTCATCAATCGCATGGCGTAATTCTGCAGGTCGCACTCGGCAAGCGCCCGCTCGGCGACCGCGACGTCCTCTGCGCGCTCCCAGCCAAACGCTCCACCGTGGGCGAATCGCCCCGAAAGCACAAAATCAAGCACCGTTACGGGAAACTTCGTCTCGTTCTCCTGCGCGACGACCGCGACCCGCCTTGCCGCCTCTTGCCGCGAAAGCTCCGAGAGCGGACGGCCATCGAGCAAGACGCTTCCCTTGTCCGCCCGCAGCGTGCCATTGAGTGCCTTGAGCAAAGTCGTCTTGCCTGCGCCATTCGGCCCGAGCAACGCCAGCAGCCGACCCTCGCCAAGGCTCAGCGAAACCTCGCGAAGCACATCGCACGGGCCGTAACGAACTGAGATAGTGCGAGCTTCGAGCATTTTCAGAACCAACTCGTTAGTAATTGTCCAATTACTAATTACCGATCAAACGAAAAAAGGTGTCTTACGATCGCTTCAACAAAAAGATAAATAGTGGAGCGCCGATCAATGCCGTAATCGCTCCGACCGGAAGTTCCCGCGGGGCGATCGCCGTCCGGGCGATCGTATCGGCAAGCACCACGAAGATCGCACCGGCAAAGGCGGACATCGGCACCACGAGACGGTTGTCGGTCCCGACAACGAGCCGAACGATATGCGGCACGATAAGCCCAACGTAGCCGACCGAACCGCTCGCCGCGACCGAGGTGCCGACCAGCACACTCGCCGCCCCGAAAACAATGATCCGAACGCGGCCGACCTCGACGCCATGGTCAAATGCGTCGCGTTCGCCGATCATCATCAGGTTGAGCGCACGAGCTTGCGATGCGAGAACTATCGTTCCGACCGTCGATGCCACAAGGGTCAGATAAAATCCGTCGAATGTCGCCTGTGAAAGATCGCCTAATAGCCAAAACGTATAACCGCGAAGGCGGGCCGCATCGAGCAGACTTGTCAACAATACGATGATCGATGATAAGAATGTGGTAATAATAACGCCCGACAAAACAAGGCGTTCGACGTTCATTCCCGCCCGACTTCGGGCCATTTGGTAAACCGCAATGGTCGCAACCGCCGCGCCGCCGAAAGCCAGGAGCGGCCGGGCGAACCCGAGTCCATCAAGGAAAACGAATGCGAGGAGCGTTCCTAATGCGGCCCCATTGGAGACTCCGAGGAGGTACGGCTCGGCCAGCGGATTTCTCAGCAAAGCCTGAAGCGATGCGCCTGCCACGGCCAGGCTCGCTCCGACACACGCTCCGAGAAGAACTCGCGGTAGACGGATCTGGAAAAGTATCGCTCTGTGTTCTTCGGATAGACTGAAAACCGAGAATCGCTCGGCGCCGATGGAGACAGCCAGCGCTAGCACAGACCCAAGCGAAGCAATTAGCAGTAACCAGGTTCCTATCCTGCGATTCAATCTTTTCTCTCCGTAACGTTTTTAGACATTCCGTTGACGATCGGTCTATTCACGGCCCAGAGCCTCTGCGATCGTTTCCAGAGCATCGACTAGTCTCGGCCCCGGGCGCGAGATAACATCAGCGTTGATCCGATAAATGCGGCCGTTCTTGAACGCCGGCGAGTTTCTGAGAACCTCATTTGGCTCCATATTATCCTCGCTTTCGGAGAGGATGATCACTTCCGGGTCCAATGCTGCCGCAGACTCTTTACTCAACTTCGGATATGAACTCTCGACATCCTTTGTGACCGAGACGCCGCCTGCACGTTCAATTACCTCGGTCAGAAATGAGCCGCGTCCGATGGTGAATAGTGGTTCCTTTGAGATCTGAAGAAAAACACGCGGCGCGACATTGGCCTTGCGCAAACCCGCAACCGTCTCAATTCGCCGTTCAAGTTCGGTCGCTGCTTTGTCGGCTGCGGTCTCGCTGCCAAATATCGAACCCAATTGACGAAGGCTTCGCGGAACCCCATCGAGACCGCGCACATCAAGCACAAAGACCGAAATGTTTTGCTGCTGTAAGATCGCGGTAAATGCCTCAAGCTGAGAATCCGTGGAAACCAGAACCACTTGCGGCTTCAGAGCGAGAATATTCTCGATATTGGGCGTTTGGGTATCGCCGACCCTACGGATCGATGCCGCCTCCGCCGGGAAATTGCAGTAGGTCGTCACGCCGACAAGCCTGTCGCCGGCACCGGCAGCAAAAACCGATTCCGTTATGCTGGGCGCCAGCGAGACCGCACGTTCAACGGCTGGCGGCAGGTTTACGGCACGCCCAAGATCGTCTTCAACCACCCGAAAGACGGCGTGTTTCGTCACCTCGGCGGTCTTCGAGCAGCCGAACAGAACGGCCGCTAAGACCACAGCAAATGATGCTGTGACAGCGAACCGTTGTCTCGCATGATCCCGCTTCGTTATTCGTGATCTTTGCTCTCGGTCATCTTGTTTCATCTGTTTGTCGGACAAAAAGCAAATGCCCTGTTTTCATCATCCCAAACGATCGGGACGTGAAAACAGGGCACCATTGATACCGTGTTTGCCTCCGATGTTTTGACGCGAAACATCCTATCGGCAAAAACGCAGCAGGCAGGTATTCTGGCTCTATCGAAATGATCGATTTACAGTGACGCGATCGCGCGGGATTTGCACCCGACTTCCCTATTTTGCCGTTTCGTGAAAAAACGACACCTGAAACGCTTAAGAATGTAAAAGAACAAGTGAGCGATTATTACCCTCGGGCCGGTCGATGTCAAATTGGTATAAGTTGAAGCTAACGAATCATAGCCGTCGCTTTCACATCCCTACGTTAAGGTTATTGAACGCAGTGTGTCGAAGAATCCGGGAAATGAAACGTCGACACATTCAGAATTCAATATCTCCGTCTCACCTTCCGCAATAAGCGCGGCAACGGCAAAAGCCATCGCTATTCGGTGATCGCCAAACGAATCGACCACTGCACCTTTAAGCTCCGAGCGGAAAACGCGGAAGCCATCATCGAACTCATCGATCTTTGCCCCCATTTTCCTAAGATTCGCGACGATAGAAGCGATCCGGTCAGATTCTTTTATCCTTAGTTCGGCCGCATCCCGAACTTCGAGACCGCCTTCGATCTGAGTTCCAACGATCGCGAGGATCGGTATCTCATCAATTAGATTCCCAATGACCGGCCCAGCCAAAATGCATTCCCGCATTTCCTTGGGATCGAAGGGAACCACCGTAATATCACCGATCGGTTCATTGGAAGCGATTCGTTGGTTGCTGATCCTGATCTCGGCGCCCATTGAACTAAGGACGTCGACAAACGCCGTGCGTGTTGGGTTTAGGCCGACTCCGGAAAGGCGAAGCTCGGAACCGGGCAGACAAGATGCCGCCGCGACAAAAAACGCGGCAGATGAAATATCCGAAGGCACGTTGATCTCGCGGGACGTAAGCAGAGATGCACCGTCTATTGATATCCGCCGTCCGCGGTCAGTCGAACTGCTGGAAATGCTTGCTCCAAAGAAATCAAGCATCCTTTCGGTGTGATCTCTTGTAGGCGTGGGTTCAAAGACCGTAGTGGTGCCGCTTGTATACAAGCCTGCAAACAGAATACATGACTTCAATTGCGCCGACGCTACAGGCATTTCGTAGTCGATCGGCAAAAGCTCCCTCCTGCCTATGATCGTGAGCGGTGGCATCTCACCGCTGCTTTCGATCGCTGCACCCATTTGCTTGAGCGGATCGATTATCCGACGCATCGGGCGGCGGCTCAACGATTCGTCGCCGATCAAGACACTCTCAAGATCGTGCCCCGCCAGCAGACCGGCGAGCAAACGCATGGTCGTCCCGCTATTGCCGCAATCGAGGGATGCTTCAGAACGTAGATATCCGCCCTTGCCCTTGCCCCTGATCCTCACGTCATTTCCATCTCGTTCGATACCGACGCCTAACTGCATTAGGCATTTCAGCGTCGAAGCACAGTCAGCACTCTCGGCAAAACCTTTGATCTGCGATTCTCCCTCAGCGATCGACGCCATCATGGCTGCCCGATGCGAGATCGATTTATCACCGGGCAGAACCGCCTCGCCGCGTATCGATTTAGCTCGACCTAATCTCATCGCATTGATTGTAGAACTATTCACTCACCGTTGTCTTGACATAGATCGCAACAAACCTATACCTTACTTCTACAGTATTGTGACTGAGACCAAAGAACTTACATTGCCGAGCCGGATTGAGTCCGTCGATGAAGCCGCATTGAAGGCCGAGACGTTTGCGATCGAGATCGGCCTTGGCGACGAATATCTCTCTGCTATCGATCTCGCAGTTCGCGAATCGGTCGCAAATGCCGTTAAGCACGGCAATAAATTTGACGAGACCAAGACTGTCGAGGTCAAGTTCGAAAACACGGACGACGGATTTGAGGTTACGGTACGTGATTTTGGCCCCGGGTTCGATATCGATGAGATACCCGACCCTACTGATCCCGCAAATCTGCTAAAAGCCAACGGCAGAGGCATACTTTTTATGAAGTCCTTCATGGACGTTGTCGAATGGACGAACCACGAAGGTGGAGGGATGGTCGTAAGAATGATCAAGAAACATTGAAAAGTCATCGTTTCTTGGACAAATGCCAATGTGTTGGTCTAAAATCTGCTTTCAACGCAATTTCACATAAACTGAGGAGATAAAAATGTCTGATATCAATATTTCGGAACGCCAGGCCGGCGACGTCACGATCCTTGATCTTGACGGTAAGGTTACGATCGGTGAAGGAAGTGTCGCATTGCGAACGGCGATCCGCCGTCTTCTTGGAGAAGGCAAAAGCAAGATCCTTCTGAATCTCGGATCCGTCGGTTACATCGATTCGAGCGGTATCGGCGAACTTGTCTCGAGCTTCACCGCTGTCAACAAGGAAGGTGGGACGCTTAAGCTGCTGAATCTGACCCAAAAGATCCAGGATCTGCTGGCGATCACCAAACTCCTCACGGTATTCGATGTTTATGAGGCCGAGGCCGACGCATTGGCGAGTTTTGAATAGCTGGAACTCGGGCTTTTCGTATTTCGATTAAGGATAAAGGGACATTATCGTTCCTTTATCCTTTAATTGTTTGGGTTGCATACATCTCGGTTTGGACGATAATCATCTTATTTCCTTTGTACCGAGCCGGTTCCGTATCGTAAGCAGATGAAAAAGTCAGTTATTATTGCGGCACTTTTCGCGTTTTCCGGTATTATCGTCGGTCAAAACGTCCCCACTGGTTTCGATCTCACGAACCATGGTGTACGAATAGAGCCGGACAAACGGGTCATGATCGTTTTAGCTACACTTGATGCAGCAAGAACGACAAACGCAGCGGGCGAATCAGTCCCGGTCATCAACTCGCCTTTGTCGGCAGAGGGAAGCAGGTTCCGGGACCAGCTTAGAAGCGATCTTGCAGCTTTGAACCCCGAACTTCGAGACCGCATTTCGTCGTTCGTCCTTCGCTATAAGCGGAGCCGGCCAATGGCGACCGATTCCGAACTCGTCGCACCCTTTATCTCAATGGCTTACACATTGTCAGCCTACCCCGACCTCGCCGATCCGGTCGTTACCTCCGATCTTCCCGGGTCGCTGCTTGACGTCCTCGATTTCGCGCCGCTTGTAAGGGATTTTTATCGCCGGTCAAGTTTCTCGGGCAATTCTAACGATTATGCAAGATCTTATCTCGCGGTGGCAGACGGCCGGCTTCGAAGTTCGGCGCGGGAAATGGTCAGTGAACTTCTCACATATCTTCAAACAAAGCCGCAGTTATATTTTTCCGAGAAGATCAGGACCGAGACCCAGAAGTCTGGAAGCAAAGATGGGCGCATATCGAACATCGTAACCCGCGAGCGCGAGCGGCGGTTTTTCATTGTGCCGGAAATGCTTGCTCCTGCTGCTACGGTCAATTTTGTAAATATCAAGGACGACTATTACGTCATCTTACCGCCGGACACCGATATCGGATTCTCTGAGGTCAGGCGCGGCTACCTGCAGTTCATCATCGATCCGATAATACTCAGCAACTCAAAAGAGATCGGTACGATCCGCGAAGCCGTGAAAAAATTGCTTGATGAACGGCGAAAGACAAATCCATCGATCTCACCCGATATATACCTAACGATCTCAAGGTCTCTGGTTGCCGCTATCGATTCGAAACAGCTCGAACGCGAACGGATCGAGATCGCGACCGCACAGGCTCGCCAAAAGATCGCCCAGATGAAGACAGACGACGAACGTCGCGCTGTTTCACGAGAACTGGATGAACAAAAGCGTGGTTTTGTGGACGAAACTGCCCTTCGGCTGTCGGAAGATTACGAAAAGGGTGCGATCCTCGTTTTCTATTTTTCCGAACAACTGAAAGGTATCGAGGACTCGGGCTTCGATATTGCTGCGTCCATGCGTGAGATGCTGCTTTCCTTTGATCCGGCGAAAGAGACCGGCCGGCTGGAACAATATGCAGCGGCACGAAACCGCGCTCTTGCAGCTCGCGAAGGCCGCAAAATCACCGGAACGACGGCCGTGATCGAGAACCCGATAACAAGCCGGCTGATCGAGATACAGGAAACGATAAACGCGAAGAATTACAAACAGGCAGAGACGGATCTTAAAGCGCTTCTCGAGAAGAACCCCGGTGAGGCTCGTATCTATTACAACATCGGCCGTGTCGCCAGCCTTTCAGCTGAAAACATCGCCGAAGATGATAAGCAAAAGGCGAAACTGCTTGAAGCAAAGGTAGCCTATGAGAACGTACTTAGGATCGCGACGGTACAGCGGATCGATTCGGCCCTGGTATCTCTTTCCTATGTGGCCCTGGGCAAGATCTACGAGTATTACAACGAGAACTCGTATGCACTTGGCATTTACGAAGCGGCAATAAAGATCGGTGACGTGCCGGGCGGAGCGTTCAATGAAGCGGTCGCTGCAAAAGGCCGGCTCATAAAGAACCAATGACCCGCGCTTCTCGGTGACCCTGACAAAAGAACCGCTTTAGGCTCTTACGTTTTCGGATGCGTTCTGATAACGTCTAACCGATGTCTCCAAAGAACTTTCGAAGCGGGCTCGTCGCGCTTATCGGCCGCCCGAACGCCGGCAAGTCCACACTGCTCAACCGCCTCGTCGGTGAAAAGATCGCCGCCGTTTCGAACAAGCCCCAGACGACCCGACACAAGATCAAAGGAATTGTTACGACAGACGAGGGGCAGATCGTCTTCGTAGATACGCCCGGCGTTCACAAGCCCGGATTTTTGCTGAATAGGCGAATGATGTCGGCGGTTCATGACGCTATACTCTCTGTCGATCTTGTTGTTTTGATGCGTGACGCAAGTGTCTCCACCGGCAACGGCGATAGGTTTGTCCTCGATCTCATTAAGGCCGCAGCAAAGCCCGCCGTCCTCGTTCTGAATAAGATCGATAAGGTCAAAGAAAAAGGCAAACTTCTTCCGCTCATAGAATTTTATTCACTAGAATTTGATTTCGCTGAGATCATTCCGGTTTCTGCGTTGAAAGGCCAGGCGGTCAGCGAACTGCTTGATAACATCATCAAGCATTTGCCGGAAGGCGAACCTCTATTTAATGAAGACGAGCTTACCGACCAGCCATTGCGAAACATCGTCGCTGAAATGGTGCGCGAAAAGATACTTAGGACAACGGGCGAGGAACTGCCTTACGTTACAGCGGTCATCACAGAACGATGGGACGAAAGCGACCCGGAACAGCTCAAGATATTTTGCGCGATCTACGTTGAACGCGTTTCACAGAAGGCGATCGTGATCGGCAAAGGAGCTTCGAAACTGAAACAGATCGGCATAGATGCCCGCCGTGATATCGAAACCCTCTTAGGGCGCCACGTCCACCTGCAGTTGTTCGTAAAGGTCGTCGACGACTGGCGAAATAAGGAAAGAGAACTTGACGAAATGGGGATCATGGAATGACTGCAACAACCATTTTATTGTTGGTTATCTCGAACGTCTTCATGACGTTGGCATGGTATGGCCATCTCAAATTCAAACAAAGCCCGTTATGGATGGCAGTGATATTGAGTTGGGGACTCGCGTTGTTCGAATACGCGTTTCAGGTGCCTGCGAATCGGATCGGGTCTGAAGTGATGAGCGTTACGCAATTAAAGATACTGCAGGAAGCGATCACGCTTGTGGTCTTTACGATCATCGCATTCCTGCTCTTCGGCGAGACCCTCAAATGGAACCATTTTGTCTCATACGCATTTCTGATCGGAGCTGTTTTCTTCGCATTTATTAAATGACCAAGAGCGCTGAAAAATGGCATTCCATCGAGGTTTCAGTAAGTGCTGAAGCGGCCGAGGCGATCGAATTTGCGTTCAATTCGCTTGACGCTTCGGGTACGGCGATCAACCGACTGGGTAATGCGCACGCCGACACGGTAATTGTTGCTGGTTATTTTTCCGAGTTGCCCGAAAGCGACGTCATCGACGCTGAGGTTAGGTTTGCTCTGGAGGCCTACGGCTTTGGTGAAGACGTCGTGTCCGGTATTGCCAAGAGCGACGTCGAACAGACCGATTGGCTGCTTGAATGGAAAAAGCACTGGCGACCGACGAAAGTCGGCGGATTTATCATCGCACCTTCGTGGGAAACGGTCGATGACACGTCAAAGATCTTGATCCGCATCGAACCGAACATGGCCTTCGGAACCGGCACCCACGAAACCACACAGCTTTGTTTGCGCGCGATCGAGGCCAATATCGATAAGCGGGACACATTCCTGGATGTCGGTACAGGCACCGGAATTCTTGCGATCGGAGTCGCTCTGCTGCAGCGACGTTCGAATGGCGGCGGTCGCATCGGAACAATTGTCGCGTGCGATACCGATGTCGATTCTATCGCGATCGCCCGCGAGAATTCGGCGCTTAATGGCGTCGGCGAGAATATAGACCTCTTTGTCGGCTCGATCTCAGATTCGACCCTTCCCGCCGACTTTGTGTGCGCAAATCTGACGCTGGACGTGATCGTGCCGCTGCTTGACCTGCTTATTGCTCGAGCAAAAAAGACGTTGTTATTATCCGGTATACTCGTGACTCAAGAATCCGAGATCATCGGTGCTCTGTCCGAGCGGGGATTTTCAGCCGCGGAGGTCGGACGAGCAGGAGAGTGGATATCGGTACTGATCCGGGTCGCACGCCCAACTGCCGCATCATAAAAACCCTGAACTGATCAGAAACTAGTTGTTCTTCGTTTGAGGAACCGCGACGGGAATGTCGCCGTCATCGGTGATGGTGATCATCGGTTCACGGATTGTCGGTCGGCTTCGCGGTAGCGATCGTAGCACGGGCGGGATTCGAGGTGACGCGATGTCAGCAGGAGACAGCTGCTCGGTTCGCTTTAATATCGAGCCTCCGCGGCCTGCGATCCAAACGTTCTGTCCGCCGCGGTAAACGACCGCCTGCATCACCTTGCCGGTAATATTCCGCTGGCTCTTCCATGAACGGCCGCCATCTTCCGTCAGAATGATCGTTCCCTGCTCACCGACCGCGATCGCCGAATCCTTGCCTAAAGCGGTCACTGCAAAGAGATTTGCTCGGATCGGTGTTTCATTGTCTGTCCACGTTGCACCGCCGTCCGCGGTACTTAAGACAATACCGTTGGCTCCGACGGCAAATCCGATCCGATCATCGTTAAAGCTGGCCGAAAAGAGATCTTCAGCGACGTTCGTCCTCACGCTTGCCCATGTTTGGCCGCCGTTCAGGGTGCGAATTATCGTCCCCTTGTCGCCGACAGCAACAGCATGCTTATCATCAAGAAACTCGATGTCTTCGAGCCAGGATCGCGTTCCCGATTCAACACGTTCCCAGTACGCTCCCGCAGACGTCGTCTTCAGGATCAAACCGGCTGCACCGACAGCAAAACCGAGTCGGTCGGTGACAAAGTGAACTCCGAGAAGGTCTTCCGTCACTCCGGATATTCCCTGCCCCCAACTTGCCCCACCGTTGATCGTACGCAGAACGACACCTCTGTCACCAACGATCCAACCCCTTTGACCGTCAAAGAAGTGAACCGCGTTAAGGTTTGAGGCCGTATTCGAAAACACAGGGAGCCACATTTTGCCGGCATCGTTCGTGATCCAGATCCGGCCGTTCGACCCGACGGCGACACCGAGTTCGTTGTTTAAGAACGCAAGGTCGTTCACATCTTCACGGCCGCCCTGTGTTAACCGCTGCCAGCTATATCCGCCGTCGTCGGTGCGGACGATAAGGCCATTTTCGCCGACCGCCCAACCGGTGAACTGATCGGCAAAATGTACGGAAACAAGTTTAGGATTCGTACGCACGTTAAATGGAAGCCAGGTGCGGCCGCCGTCACCGGTTATCCAGACAAGACCGTTCGAATCCGTCATCGACCCGTTTCGCCCATCAGAAAAACACATCGAAAGAAGGTCGCCGCGCGAGAATATCTCGATCCGGCTCCAGGTCGCTCCGCCATCCACCGTGCGGGCAACACATCCGGCTTGGCCCGCAATTACGATCTCACTTGCTGTAAGAAACTGGATCGCATTCACTGCGGCTACCCCGCACGGGGCCGAGCTTTTCCATGTTGCCCCGCCATTGCTTGTGAGAAGGAACGTCCCGGCTGAACCTCCGGCCGCCGCGTTCGCGGCATCAAACGCTGTGACCGATGCAAGGTCGTTTCGAGACCCGGTTTTTTGCAAGCTCCATGTCTCGCCGCCGTCTGTGGTCTTGATGACCCGTCCATAGGTGCCGACCGCCCACCCGACGGTGTTGTTTGGGCCGGCAAAGGCTACGTCGAGAAGATGATCCCGAGTTCCGGAATCGACTGGTTTCCAGTCCTTTCCCGAATTATCGGTGATGAGTACTGCACCGCGAACGCCAACGACGATCGCGTTCTTGCCATTACGTACGAATACGCCGTTGTAATTCACTCCGCCCAAAACCGAATTCATCCGCCATTCAAATCCGCCGTTTTCTGTCGTTAGGATCGAATTGTCGGCACCGACGGCCAGACCGAACGTCCGGTCTTTTGAAAAGTGGATGGCAGATAATGGATTTCCCTGGGGTAAGGGGTTTTGCCAAACCCAACCGTTGGCACCGCGTTGTGCCAATACGAACGGCGATGTGAATGCAAAAAAGACAATGACCTGACAGATCACGTACAGGCGTCTCGACATTATTGGCAAAAGCGATGAACGCATGCAGAAATTTGTAATACGTGGAACAAAGTTCATCCAGCTGATCGAAGGCGGCAAAGCGAAGATGTCGCCGTCAAACTTCAAGTACACCGATACTGAGGACGAGTTCGTCGAGGAGTTCGCGGTCGACCTTTCCGTCCTTCGCGATCTTTCTGGCCGCCGTGTCGGCAACTTCCTGGATCTCATGGCCGGAATGGCCTTTGACCCATTCCCATTCGATCGTATGTTTTGCGGCTGCCTTGTCGAGCCGAGACCACCATTCGTGATTGGTCTTGCGCTTCCAGGTTCCGCCCATTGTTTCAACTACATATTTCGAATCTGAGAGCAATTTCACCTTACAAGGTTCTTTCAGATTCTCAAGACCGATCGCTGCGGCGGCGATCTCAGACTGTTGGTTCGTTGCACTCCCGAGATATTCGCCGACCGCTTTCCAATAGCCTTTGAAGCCAAGTACAGCAACAGCCGCCGCACGCGGATTCCCCTTTCCGTTGCCGAGGCTCGAACCGTCGCAAACAATAGTGACTTGCTTCACTCGCCCACCCTTATTTCGTGATCCATATACCCTTCGAATGTGTCGTCATGCGAAATTACAAAAAGCTGGTCAAAAAATGTGATCTGCCCGATCTGCTGTGCCAGATTTTCGCGGCGTTCGGCGTCCATGTTCGTCGTTGGTTCGTCGAAGAAAGCGATGCGAATGTCCGAAAGCTGTTTCAGCAGTGCCAACCGGACCGACAATGCCGCCGCCATCTGCTCGCCGCCGGAAAGACTCTGAAACGGCCGCTCGTAGCCGCCTTCTTCCAAGACTATACCGTAATCGTCAGCCCATTTTAGCGTCCTTTCAGCGCTCCCGGTGATCTCGCGAAACAACTGGTTAGCTTCATGCGAAACGTGGAATACATAGTTTCGAGCGACCAGCGGAGCGACTTCCTTTAAGGTATCACGGATGAAAACGGTCAGGCCCAAAACGCCTTCAAGACGATCGCGTTCCTTCATAACGTCGCCAAGTTCGACCTTTATCTGCTCAAGCCGGTCCATTTCGGCCCTGATCTCGTTTTGACGTCGAACCGCATTCTCAAGACGCACACCGATCTCGGCCTGTGCAAGACGCATGGCCGCAAGCCGCTCTTTCTCGGCGCGATGGACCTCCCTGTCGTATGATCCTTTCGCCGATTCTACGTCGGCTTCGATCGCTCGGATCCTTTCCATTATCGCATGGTGATCAGCATTCGCTTTGTCGAGGTTGGCCTTTCTCGCTTCTAGGTCCTTGGCCAGCGACTCGAAAACCAAAAAGGTTCGATGCGCTTCTGAGGTCGAGTCTCTGGTGATGATCGTGCCGGCCAGGTTTTTGTCCAGTTCTTTGAAATCGTCAAGCTGCTCGACCAATAATCGCCGATCGTTTTCGAGACGTTCGATGTTGCTTTCGATCTTGGTCACAGTTTCGCGAACTTCCGTCTCTTTACCAGCGTCACGCTCAAGAATCGATATCCGGCCGCGCGGATCGTCGAGGCTCTGAAGCCGCTCTTCGGCATCACGCAGCGTCGCGTCGAGAGCCGCGTTTTCATCACCTGCGATCGCGATCGCATCGAGCTCGCTTCTAAGGCGTTTTCCCTCGGCTTCGATCTCGACAGCTCTTTCTTCGAGTGACGAGACCCGAACTGCGACGCGTTCGGCATCGCGCGAAACCGTAAGTTCACGATCTAGCTGCAAATGTTCGGTTTCGAGCACCTTGATCCTTTCACGAACATCTTCGAATTTCGTCTTAACAAACCCTTCAAGCGTCTGCCCTTCTTTCAAATTCAGACATTTTTCCGAAAGGATCGGGCACAACCCGTTCTTTATTTCGCTCTGGAATCGCTCATCGCGTTCAAGTCCGGCTCGCAGATTTGCAAGTTCGGTAACGATCAGGGCCTGCCTTCTCTGCTGTTCCGGAAGCATCGCGGCGGTCGCCTTCGCGGCCACTGCTTGTTCCAGGGCCGCCTTGTTTTGAGCAAAGGCTGAGCGAAGGGCCTTGAGCTTTTCTTCAAGTTCAGCGGCCTGATCCAACCGAAACCGGAGATTCGCTTGCTTGCTTCGCAACTCCGCTATCTCTTTTTCAGCCTGGGTCTGTTCATCGACAAGTGGCCGAAGTAAAACGATCTCTTTGTGCGAATTCTCGATCGCCGCCATTTGAAGCCGAATGTGGCGCTCCTCCGCCCGAACCGCAGCTTCTGCATTCTCTACCTTTAGCAATTCTGTCTTGAGGCGGTCTCTTTCAGCACGTTCGCGTTCTAACTCCTGCAAGCGGCCCAACGCCGCGATATGCCTGCCGGCATCATCTCGGACCATTTCGATCTTTGCCGCGGCGAGTTTCGACTCTTCAAACTCCGATCGCTTTTGCTCGACGGCGGCCTCGATCCGTAATTTCTCATTCGAAACGGCTTGGAGTTCCGATGCAAGTTCGGCGAGGGCAGCCTCACGTTCATCCATCGAAGCGACAGAACTCGCTTTCTCGGCAACCGCGGCCGCTATCGCCTCCTGTTCCGAGACAAATCTTGCAGCTTCAGCAGAGGCCATCCGGC
Source organism: Chloracidobacterium sp. (assembly GCA_016716305.1). Classification (NCBI taxonomy): domain Bacteria; kingdom Pseudomonadati; phylum Acidobacteriota; class Blastocatellia; order Chloracidobacteriales; family Chloracidobacteriaceae; genus Chloracidobacterium; species Chloracidobacterium sp. The sequence goes on along the minus strand of JADJWP010000002.1, from coordinate 3,100,362 downwards.
TCTCTTCCTTTACCGCATCGAGCCGGTTCAACTCGCCCTCTGAACGAGCGATCTTTTCCCGAACAAGAGAGATCTGGCTTTCAACGACGCGCTGTGTCTTAAGGAGTTCGTCGGCTCCGCGTCTGTATTCCTCGACCTTGAGAAGGGCGTCAAACGTGCGTTTGCGATCTGCTGTAGTAGCAAGAAATATCGCTGTCAACGTACCCTGCGGTACGCCAATAGCTTGTTTGAATAGCGACTGGAGATCGGTTCCGGGTTCGACGCCGAGGTGATTCCAGAGAAAACGCAGCACCTCCTCCTTCTTGTCGGCGATACGGATCTTCAATCCCGGATCGTAAACATAGTATCCGGTTCCCGTATCGCGATAGACCGTGTACTCACGCTCATCGAGGCCGCTTTCAAATCTAACCCGGGCGACGCCTTTCTTCGCTCCTCGACGAACAAAGTCATCCTTCTTGTAGTCGAGCAGGTCGAACAAGGTCCACGCGACCGCTTCGATAAGCGTGGTCTTTCCGGCACCGTTCGGGCCGGTTATCGCGGTCGAGCCGCGGGAAAACTCGAATTTAGAATCAACGTGAGACTTAATATTCTCAAGTTCGATCTTTGTTATATGCATTCTTTCGAAGCTGTTCGTGAAAACACTCTATGTCGGATACACTAGATTTTAGGACAATAGAGACGAAAGCTAAAGAATGGCCGCTGAATATGATCGAAGCTTGGGGCTTTGACATCGATCACGCAGTTCAATCAGCGATCATGGTCAAAAAATATGAAGATCGGCCCGGGCGAAAGTGTAATAATCGTGCTCCATACACCGCGCGAAAAATATCTCGCGATAGTCGATGAGATCAGCCCGGCCGGCGTGTTTGCCCGAACCATCGATCTCGGTTACTTCGACGACTGGTGCCGATCCATCACCGAAGGCGAACCATATCTGCCGATGGATGCGACCTTTCTTCCGATGTGGCGTATTGAACGCATTACGCTCGACGCGTCATCGCAAGGCCATCCTTCGATGGCCGAACAGTTTGAGAAACGAATAGGAAAGAGCCTAGGTGAGTTTTGATCGGCCCGTAGCGAGGGTCTATTGAGCCGGTTTAGCGATATTGATGCTGCCGCTGGTGGTGGTAAGTTTCAGATTGCACATCTCGCCTTTTCCGATCGTTGCATTAAGGTTCTTGCCGCCGGGCGAGACCGTTTCGTATGTGATCGTCATAGGCAACGCAGACTTAAAACTGCCAAAACCGTATGATGCGGTTATCGAACAGGAAGTCTCTGCCGGAAGCTGCAGACGAATGGAACCGTTCGAGGTTTTGAAGTTGTAGATCCCGCCGACGAGAAACTTCCCGTCGAATGCCACGGAACCGGTGATCGTATTCGCCTCGATCTGACGATGTTCGACACGCTGGATGGAGATAGCTCCGCTGTTCGTTTTTGCACGGAACAATTCGCCGATCTGACCGGGGGTGACATCGTAAGCAACGATGTTGCCCGTAGTGCTTTCAAGCGAAATAGCTCCGGCCGAGCTCTCGACCAAAAGGTCGCCCTGCAGCGCAACCGCGTTTATACCGCCGGATATATTGTTGAGCGAAATATTGCCCTCAACGATTTTTGCCCGAACTTTTTTTATAGAATCGATCGAGACATCGGTCGAACGCCCTTCGAGATCGACAGTAGCACCTCTCGGCACGTCGATCTCGATGCTGTCCCCAGACAGGCACGTTGCCGCCGGTGCCGGAGTAGCTCCATCGGCGAGTGCAGGTGCGATCCATACCCAATTCGCTTTTCCTGAAACCGAATCGCGTTCCAGTACGCGGATCGTAAACTTGCGGCCGGAGCGCACAAATACTCTTACCTCGCTCCTGTCCCAGCCATTGATCTTTAGATTACCTTCGGAAACGCAGAATTTGATGTTCACGTTCGGATCGGCGGCAACTCGCAGTTCACCATCGCCGCGTCCGGCGGTAGTGACCACTGGGGCTGCAGGCGGCTCGCGCCGAGTCGGTTCGACTCGTGTTCGCGGCGGTTCGGGAACTGTCGGCGTCTGTGCGGCAACGCGAGGCACCGAAGTCACCCCCAAAATTGCCAGGGCCGCTATTGCGAACGTAATTTTACAATTTGCTGAATTCATCCGATCCCCTAAACCGATCTATCTAAGGCTTGCCATCAACTCCTCGCGTTGACCAACGGAATTCAGGAGATCGATCTTGTCCTGATACGAAGCGTAAAGAACCTGCCTCGCAGTCTGATTTCGCGGGTTCTTGCGCACATATTCCCTCATACGTTTGATCGAATCGTCGACGACCGCAAGGTCGCGTTCAAAGGCCACGCGTGACGCAGGCGGCAAAACCCTATCTTTTTGTCCATCTACCGATGAGCTGAGCTGAGCAATGGTCCGGACGTAGCTTTCCTCGCCGGCAATATACTGCAGCGTCATTGGCCTCGCTTCGGGCTGCGGCTGTGCCTGACGTACGGAGCCGCTCGAGTAGTTGGCTGTGATAACTGCTGGACGCCGAACCTCGCGATCGACCACTGGCGGAAGTTCGTTTCTGACCAGATCGGGCTCGCTTAAAGTCGCAACAGAGATGTCAGGTCCGTTTGCGGAGCCAACGTCCGAGCTAGCCGGAACTGCTGCGTTCTCCACGATCGGAACCGCGGCGATCTCTGAGCCGCTATCAAGGCCCAACGGCCTGAGCGTCCAGACGCCGGCAGCCAATGCGAAAATAACAAGAACGCCCGCAGCCGCGGAGAGCGACGGATTCGCGAGATAAAAGGCAAGAACTCCGTAAGCTCTCTTCCATATCGAAGCGTTTTCCTTTTCATGGTCGATCGATTCGTTGATACGACTCCATAAACGCTGGGTCGGGACCAGCGAATTCAATTCATTTTCGAGAGCCGAAAAGACCAAGGCGTTCTCGTCTTCGGCCTGTGACAGCAAGAGTGCGCAGCTGTCGCAATCCGAAAAATGGCCTGCCATTTTCACCGCGACCTCAGGTGGCGTTTCACCGTCCAAAAATTCCTGGATCTTACCAATGTCAATACACTCTTTGCTCATAACGTCTCTCTCCCGACCTTTCCGTAAAATCTGAGGAACTCTTGCCTCGCACGTGCCACATAGGTGCCGATACTCGTCTCGTTGAGCGAAAGGCTTTCCGCGATCTCGCGGTAGGACAGGCCTTGCTGTTTCAAAACCAGACAACTTCTGAGCGGTTCCTTGACTTTGCTCAGTGCGCGATTCACTTCGTTAAGTTCGCTCTTTTGTTCATACTCCGATTCGACCGAGATCACACTGTTTTCTACTGTTTCTTTGACGTAATTCTCGTCTCTTGTGTTCGCCCTAATATTCCCGCGAACCGTGTTCTTGGCCAAGTTCAATGCAACCCTTATCAGCCACGGCCGAAGCATCTCCGGATCATTGATCGAATTCAAATTCTTGTAAAGCTTAACGAAAACCTCTTGTGTCACATCCTCGGCCAGAGCAGCGTCCCGCACCACCGACCGTGCGGCGCGAAATACGGTTCGATGGTGAAGCGAAAAAGCCTCTTCGAATTCGATCGTTTCTTTCGCCGCCGCGGCAGTTGCTTGTTCGGACATCGAGTCCACAAATGTTTCCGTCGCTTTGCTCATTTTCAGCATTGATCAATGCTTTTTCAATAAAGATACACCACAGAAGTGGCTTTTGTGACATAAATTACGTTCAAAAATGGACGACGGTCAAAGCATCTGCGATCTCCGGCGGAAAATCAGATGCCGGTGCGGCCGTAACGGCAAAAATGTGGCTGTTGGAGTCGTGACTTGCACGTCGAACCAGAGCTTCGAATCGAGCGGTTTCCGGTCCGATCAGATCCACATGCCTGGCATCGGCTACCGCAAGCCGCTTAAGACAGTCGTGGAGATGTCTCGTACCGATTCCCGGCTCACGCTCTTCATCGTCAATTATCAGGCAAATCTCTGCCTGTTCCTCGGTGAAGTGGGCGATAAGCGAGGCTGCCTTTCTGACGGCACGTTCGAAATCCTCCGATCGTTTGAGTTCTGCTCCGTCTTGCTCCGCGTCGATCTTCTGCCTTATTGTCAGCTTGGCCAGCGGATCGTCGGTCGTCCGACGGTCAAGGAATACGGTGATCTTCTTGTCATCCTCGGCGGCGAATTCACGCACGATCAAATGCCTTGACCTGGCAGTCGCCTTCCAATCTACGCGTCTGAGGTCGTCGTTCGGATGATAATCGCGCAGGGCAAGTAGATCCTGGCCAGACCCCTTGAGGTTCGTCATCACTTTTCCCGCATCCAGAGGTACGCTGTCGATCTCGTTATCAAGCGTATCGATCGGCGGAAATACTATTAGTTCTGTTTCTTTTGCCGGCAGTCGTCGACGATGTCTGAAAAAGGCGAATGGGAACTTTGTCGAGATCTCGAAGTCTTTTATCAAGAACCTTCCGCGGTTCGGGAAAACGTGAAACGTGCGGCTTTCGGTCATCTGGCTGCGAGGAACGTGGACAAAGTAGTCGAGCGTTCGACGAACGATCGGGGCACGGGAGAGCCGCTCAGCGATGCGTTTGGGCAAAATATCATGCAGATCTTCCGCTGCGATCGACCGTTCGCGTTCATTGCCTCGTACTTCGGCAACGACCGAAATGCTTGGAAGCACCTTTTTTCTGTTGTTAAGCGTGACCAGGATCGGCGTTTCTTCGCCTGCAAAAATGGTCTCGGGGAAACGCATTTTTACGTCGAGTTTTTTCAGCATTATCGCCCCCGCCATAAACCCGACCATCATCGCACCCGTCAAGAACGACAAAACCAAAAACAAGAGATTGTTTCCGGTGTTCCACGCAGAAAATGCGACTATGACGATAAGAGCGATCATGATCGCCCCGCCGATGGTGATCTCGAAGGGCAGGTTCAGCTGATTGGCTTCTTTGCTGGCATTGCGGGCAAGCGGAGGAACTACGAATATCAGTATCAGGATAACGAAAACGAGCGACACCGCAGCGGCGATGCCGGCGAGTTTCGGCTGCTCCGTACGATGGGCGTAAAGTGTCAATAAGGCGAGCCCGACACCGCCGACAATGACGAGGAACGCCAGTAAGCCGTTTCGCAGGTCGCGAAGGCTGAATAATTGCCGGAGTTTGCTGAATTTCACGAAAATGTCGCCGATGCCGAGATCGATCTTTTACACCGGAACTGCAACTTTTTGAAGGATGTCTTGAAGCGCCGCCTCGGCTTCGCGCGTTCGATTCTTGAGTCCCGAAGATCTCGAGTTTACGATCACCCGATGGGCGAAACAAGGAAGAACGAGCCGTTTGATATCGTCTGCAATACAGTAATTGCGCCCCTCGATAAGCGCCATGGCTTGCGCGGATCGGAAAAGTGCAAGGCTGCCACGCGGGCTGATCCCGAGTTCGAGTACCTCCGAATGCCGTGTTTCATCAACGATCTGCAAGAGATAGTCGACAAGTGCCTCGTCAAACCGAACGGACGTCACCATGTCCTGAAGTTCAATGATCTCGCCCTGGTCGAGCACCGGACGTATAAGGTCCAAGGGGTTGATACGCTCCCGGTCATGGAGGATCGATCTTTCATCCTCAAGGCTTGGATAACCCATGTGCAGTCGCAGCATGAAACGGTCGAGCTGCGATTCCGGCAATGGATAGGTCCCATGATGCTCCGACGGATTCTGTGTTGCAATGACCATGAAAGGCAGCGGAAGCCGCCGCGATATCCCTTCGACGGTAACCTGTTCTTCGGCCATTGCCTCAAGGAGCGCTGACTGCGTTTTCGGCGTAGCTCGATTGATCTCGTCCGCAACCACGACATTCGAAAAGATCGGGCCGGGCTTCCACTCGAATTCGCCGCTCTTCTGATCAAAGATCGAAAGTCCGATAACGTCAGACGGAAGCAGGTCAGAAGTGAACTGAATACGCTGGATCGAAAGGTCGAGCGCCCTGGCGAGGGCGTTTGAAAGTGTTGTTTTTCCAATTCCCGGCACATCCTCGATCAAAAGATGGCCTTTCGCAAGCAGTGTGACAAGGGCAAACTTGACCGTTTCCGACTTTCCGCGTATCACGCTCTCTATCGCCGCCTGCAATTCAGCGATCTTCGCGCCCGCGTCGAACTTTGTAACAATGGCCTCGGCGGAGGTAGCGGTATTGTCGGCGATCCAGTCTCTCATCCTTGTTTCAGACTTCATTTCGATGGTACACATCGCCCGAACCCGAGGGCAGCGGGCTTACAACTCTTATTCTACTAGATTATCGATGACTGCAGTAGCCTAAAGTTTGCGTGCAATATCCTCGCAGATCGGCCGAATCTAAAGAGGCTATTGGAAAGCGGGGCTAACGACCGGTGGCCGACTGTTTGCATAATGGCAACCCGTCGTTCTAAACTTTTGAAACAATTTGCTATCGATTTCGTGGAACGAAGCGGAGAGTTTTACGCGGGAAATCGAACGTATATGAGAAACAGAATCAGGGATCAACGTGGTTTTAACCTTATCGAGTTAATGATCGTTATTGCGATCATCGGACTGCTCATTGGCGTCGGGGCCGTCGCGTGGGGTGCGATGATCCGGTCCGGGAATGAAACCGCGGCAGCTCAAATGATCGACCGTATCAGGACCTATCAAGCACAATACGCTGCTCGAAACCGGGGCAAATTCGGAACATTCGATGATCTTATCCGCGTTTCGGGCCTGGATGAGAAATTCGCAGGTGAACGTCCTGTGGTGAATGGATATATCTTTACACTAACGCTTGAAGAGCCGTCGGACGCTCGACCGGGATTCTATTCGATCACCGCTGACCCGCAGGTCGGCGAGGGCGTGACGGCAACCGGTACAAGGCATTTTTATACCGATTCGTCGATCGGGACGATAAAAGGGACTGACGAGAACCGGCCGGCAAAAGCCGATGACCCGTCGATCTAACATCTCAAAAAGCCGACTTAGCTCAGTGGTAGAGCACTCGCTTCACACGCGATAGGTCAGAAGTTCGAATCTTCTAGTCGGCATACCATTAATAAAGGGCGAAACGCAAAATAACAGGCCGCAGCATTTTCGCTGTGGCCTCTTGTTTGGCCTCATTGTCGGGCCGCCATGGTTCAATGTCGTTCGGACGGGGTGGCGGCGATGCAGCAGGCGATCTTGGCGATGGTAGTAAATCCGAACAGAAGCGAAGGGCCATTTGCGAAACCGCCGAATTCGCTCTAGTTGTTTCCCGTTCTGCGTAGTATATTGAAATCATGGAAGTGACCGATTTAGAGATTCTTGAGAACGCAGACTTTGTCTGGATTGCTAATATCAACTTTGGAGACGTTCGTGTCCCGCTGCCGGATTTGAGTTCTGCTGTCGATGCACTGAGGAATGGAAACGAGTTCGGCGTTCTTCGCATTACAGCGACGGTACGGCCGGACTTCAATCCTTTGACGGTTACTATCCCGCATAATACGACCTTTTTGGTGGATGATTGGAGCGAATATGTGCTAACGAGATTTAGCGACCGACTTGCCGAAGCTCGTGAAAGCGTAGCCTCATAGATAGCCTAATCGCGTCCGTTTTGGTTCGCAACATCATACATCAACGTGCAATCGGCCGCGGTCGCCGGTACCGTATGTGGCGGTAGAATATGCGAGATTGCAACAAATCCTCCCATCGCCTTTCATCACGTTCCGGCCGTTTCACACGCGATAGGTCAGAAGTTCAAATCTTCTAGTCGGCACCAACATCATCTCAAATTCAGATCAAGGGCCTGCGATAACCTCGCGGCCCTTTTGTTCTCGGCAGGACATCGCCTTCGACATCCATCGTCTCGGTCACAATCCCATTTTTCTCATCAGCGCGCGAAATTCGGGCTCGTTCCTGACCGGATCCCACATTGGATCGACATTCACAAAAGGGGCCATAAAAGCATGTTGGTCGATCGCAATGCCCAAGTTGTGATATACAGCTCTTTTATCGCCGAGTTTGATCGCTGCCGTCGCGATCGAAATATGTCCGTTGGGATCTCTCCGTACATTTTGCGAAGCGTTCTTTGCCAACCAGCGCCAATACCCAACTACTTCAGGATCAAGGCTTGCATCGGGCGATTTCTTTGGTTCGTCGTTGGCCGAGACTGAAACCGCACCGTTTGTTGGGGAATAACGGTTGAGTTCATTCCCGACAAGCATTTGTTGAGATATCGCCTCTTGGATTCTCTCTGTCTGTAGATATATCGAAGCCAGGTGCGCGTGTGCATAAATGAAATTCGGATAGATCTCAAGGGCCTTACGGGCCGATCGTTCTGCCTCGTCATATTTCCGGGCAAAAAATTGAGCTTGTGCTAGATCACCGTACAAGTTATAAGATCCCGGATCGATCAGCAGAGCTTCCTTGAGTCTTGCCTCAGCCTCAAGCGGGCGGCCGCGGATCATCAGCAGCGTTGCGTACCACTGATGCGCCGTCGGATACCCTGGATTGAGTTCGATCGACCTGAGAAGATCTGCTTCCGCCGCTTCCCAATCCCAGTTATGGAACATCTCGATAAATCCACGGGTCGCGTACGCTTCGCCCAGATCTGGATCAAGTTCGATCGCCCGATTCACGGCCGTTAACGCCTCGCCTGCCTGTGGTGCGAATATCGAAGAATCTGCTATTCCAACATAAGCGAGTGCGAAGTCAGGGTCGGCTTTGACGGCGTTTCGGAACAACCGAAGGCCGTCGGTCAGCCCCTCGTTGTTCCGCTTGTTCCAATGATAACGTCCTTCCTGATAAAGCCTTACGGCATCTGCGTTTGGGGACATCCGCCGAGAAACCGATCCACGGTCAACGCTTTCGAGCCCGCGACCGAGCGCGCTGGCAATCGCCTGCGCTAGCTCCGACTGTAAACGCGATCGCTCGTTCAGCGATCCGCTGAACTGCCGCGACCAGATCGTCGCATTATCGTAAAGCCGTACAAGCCTTGCGGCGACCTGCATTCCTTCTGGCGATTCAATGATCGTACCTTCGATCACACTGTCGACCGATAGTTTTTCCCTTATTTCAGAAAGTTCCACGGACGAGTTTTCAAACTGTAATACAGAACTTGTCGGCCGTACGTGGAGACCCGCGGTGCTGCTCAGACTCGAAATGATCGTATCGGCGAAGGCAACGCCCAAATGCCGATTCTGATCATTCGGTTCAACGACCCGGAACGGGATCACGGCGACAGATCGTATCTCAGATCCCGAACCTGCACCAAATGCACCATAGCGATAAGCAGCAAATCCGGCCAATACAGTGATGGCAACTGCCAAAAGCGCGGCGAACGCTGGGGTCTGAACGCGTTTGTACAACGAAGTCTTGCTGCTCAGCGTTTTCGCATCGACGATTGGCTCGGTCTGGGGATCACTTGAGTGGATCTCTTCGACAAGTGTCTGAGTCAACACGCGGCGTTCAATTATCAACTCGGGAGGCGGTTGTGTAATAACGTCGCGCACAAAACGGTATCCGCGCCGCGGAATCGTCTGGATCACAGCATCCTTCTCGCCGTACTTTTGAAATGTCCGTCGAAGCCGGTAAATATGTTGCGCAAGATTGCCTTCCTCAACAAACGAATCGGCCCAGACACGATCAAGAAGTTCACCCTTTGTGACGACGTTTCCTACGCTTTCGATCAAGACGCACAAGATCTCGATCTCTTTCAAGGGAATCTCGACCGGCTGATCGTTAGCCCACAGAACCTTCCTTTCGGGATCCAGTCGAAACTGGCCGAAAGTCCTCAGGTTGCCGAATTCTGCTGCCATACCTGCCTCAAGAAATAATCCAGAAAAAATTGACAAAAGATTTAAGACCTTTCATGCGGCCCGAATCTAAACTCTCCAGATCAACACCAGAACGTTGACCGGCAACACGGGCGGAAGCGATCTCTTAGGTTGATGTTTTCCGTCTGTGAGCCGATTTTAGTGCATATGCCGATAAAAACAAAGAAGTTTTTGATCACCACTGAGACCTGCGAAACGATAAGGATCATTGCCGGAGACGACCATGATCTCGAAAAGATCTGCCCGGTCTGTCTGGCAAGGCTTCGAATGGTATCTGAGGAAGAACTTAGGTCGGAACCACATATACCTGAGATCGACTCGCTGGTTCAACGAAAAGAAAAATAGGGTAACAAGCGGTTGGTGGGATATTACGAGATCGCCATGCTGTCCGATCCGATGTAGCGAGTCAGAAGCCTCTTCAGGTAGTCAATGATGAACGCCGAAACTAATTCTGGCTGAGTTTGAATTTATATTCGCGTAGTTTCATACAAACCTTCGATAGGTGATCTCTATTGTTGTTTCAGGGTGAGGATTAGGCAGGAGAAATGTAAGTATGCACACAAGGGCGTTTTTTATTGGTCTGGTAATCGCGGTCGGGTCTTTTTTGCCGGCAAACGCACAGGATTTTTGCGGCACCACGGCAGCAATGGCAAATCTTTCGCCCGAACAACGTGAGGAGATACTAAGAAACTCCGTAACATCGCTTGTTCCGGCGAACGAACTACTGCTTTACCTTCATTTTGGCCCGGCCACGATAAGGCCTGGAAACGCAGATTCCACTGGATTCAGATCGCCATTGGTAAACGCTAATCGAAATGTCCCAGCCCCAACCATGACCGCGCAGCAGATCTCGCAAGCCATCGACCTCGTAAAAGATGACTTTGCACCCTTCAATATTCGAATAACAACCAATTATAACGAGTTCCTAAGCTATCCCATTGCGAATAAGCATCTAAATATTATAACGACGCTGCCGAGCGTTCTTGGCATGTCGTCGGATACCGGTGGCGTTGCTCCGTGGGCCGGCATTGGAACACGGCTGTTTTCGAACCCTTCTTTTACATTTGCACAGGGTTGGGGCAACAACCCAATAGCGGTCGCCGATACGATCTCGCATGAGGTTGGGCACACGTTAGGTCTTGCCCATCAGGTGCATTTCACGGCGAATTGCGGGTTTATTTTTGAGTATCACCCCACAATCGGTACCGGCCCCTTGGGTTTCGGACAGATCATGGGATTCGGCCTTCAGGATAATCTGTATCAAGGCATATCAAATTGGTGGTCGCAAGAATGCCCGCATCCACAATACGGTGGGCCGCTCCATGATTTCGAGCTGTTAAGTAATCAGGTCGTGCTACTGCCCGACGATTTTCCGAATTCAGCCAGCCTTGCATCGCCAGAAGGAACCACGACATTACCCGTGACCGGAGTTCTCGGCGAATCCGGTGACGTGGATTTCATACGCGTCGATCTGACCACTGGAACTACGCTGGCCGCTACGAGTGGAAACATCGACATCGAAGCGTCGGTCTTTGAAACTGATGGGACACCGATCGCTACATTCAACGATCCCCTCAGCCCAAGCGTGAATTTTTTGGTTCCAAGCGGCCCGAAAGACATTCGCATTCGGGCAGCGAGCAACGCGAACATGGACGCTCAGTTCATGACCGGCCAATATACGTTGACCGATCTGGGGCAGACATGTGCATCACTTCCCCCAGATATCGACGGCTGGTGGAAGAGTGACGGTAATGCAAACGACATATTGGGAATAAACAATGGAACTCCGATCGGTTCACCTTTGTTTATTAAAGGGCAAGTCGGCCAGGCCGTCAGATTCGATCCGTCGAATGGCACCGATGGTGTACAGTTACCATCCCCAGGCATTTTCAAAGGACAGTCCGGCGGGACCATCGAAGCATGGGTCCGCACGGTCGGACCGCACTCGAATGAAAATGGCTACGGCGGACAGGTGTTTTTGGAGAACACATCGACTCTCAGCTTCACACGATTCGGTTTAAATGTTCTCAACGATGGAACCGTACTTGCGCGAGGAAGGGCGAGCGAAGCAGGCGATCCTACGGAACTCTTCTCGACGCAGACGATCCCGTTGGATACATGGTCGCACGTCGCGGCTACATGGGACGCCGTTGACGGCTTACGCCTTTACATAAACGGCAGCCAGACAGGGTCGCTTGCCGGACCCGTTGGAACATTTACCAATTCCGACAGCACGTTTATGTCTATCGGTGTCGGGGGACTTCCTTCAATTCTCGTAAATGCGTTCAACGGAGATATCGACGAGACGACGGTTTACACTCGCGCGTTATCGGCCTCAGAGATACAAGCCATTTTTAATGCTGGAAGCGTCGGAAAATGCGGAGGAAGCGAACCCTTGACGATCACACCGCAAAACTTGACAGTTGCGGTCACCCAAACGCAGCAGTTCTTAACGAGCGGCGGTATCGGATCAAAGACATTCAGCATCATTCAGAACAACAGTGGCGGAGCCATCGACAGCATTACAGGGCTTTACACAGCCGGAACAGCCGGCGGGACCGACACCGTCCGTGTAACTGACGGATTTATGAATTCGGCAGACGCTGTCGTGAATGTGACCAACAACATCTCGTGCCCCGGTAGCCAGAAAGTATGGGATGGCGGCGGAACGACGAACAATTGGTCGGAAGCCGCAAATTGGTGCAACGACACCATACCGATATCTGATGATGCTGTGATCTTTAATGGCACAAGCACCAAAGACGCCACCATCGACTCGTTGACAGCCATCGCTTCACTGACCACAAATGCCGGTTACTCCGGAACGATCACGCAAAGCGGAGGCCTAACGGTGGGCACATCAGGATTTACACACAATTCAGGTGCTTTCATTGGTGGCGGCATGCTGCAGTTGCGGGGCAATCTTACGGTCGGGGCATCTGCGACGTTCAATGCGGGCAGCGGCACGCTTGTCTTTGACGGCCCCGGCAACCAGGGACTGGTAACTTCAGGAACCCTTACATTCAACAACCTGACTGTGAACAAACCGACCGGGACGGTGCTCTTCTTCGCCAGCCAAGCGACTAATCTGATCATCGCGGGAACGCTGACTCTTACGGACGGGGGGCTTCAGGATAATACCGGCGTCTCTACGTTCAACGCTCAGGGGCCGGTCTTGTTCGCCCCGACGTTTGATGGGGGTAACGGTCCGTTGCTCATTTCCGGAGACTCAATACGAACTGTCACGCTTCCTGTAGGAGCAGGTATCCCGCGAATGACCGTCGATGCGGCCAACGTCACTCTGGACACGAGCGGTGCCGGTACCATCACTTTTGCTCAGGCGTTCGCCGTGACTAACTGCGCTAGTTTTACCAATGGTCCGGTGAACTTCGTCTTTACGCAGGCATTCACCTATACCGCCGGCACTAACTTTACGTTGGGCAGCGGTGACGTGACCTTCGGCAACACTTACACTCAGACCGGAGGCACATTCAGTCCCGGAACAGGCTCACTTGCTTTCAACACCCATGTGGCGATCAGCGCCGGCACGTTCAATGCACCGAACGGCATGCTGCAATTGCGGGGTAATCTTACGGTCGGGGCATCTGCGACGTTCAATGCGGGCAGCGGCACGCTTGTCTTTGACGGCCCCGGCAACCAGGGACTGGTAACTTCAGGAACCCTTACATTCAACAACCTGACTGTGAACAAACCGACCGGGACGGTGCTTCTTCTTCGCCAGCCAAGCGACTAATCTGATCATCGCGGGAACGCTGACTCTTACGGACGGGGGGCTTCAGGATAATACCGGCGTCTCTACGTTCAACGCTCAGGGGCCGGTCTTGTTCGCCCCGACGTTTGATGGGGGTAACGGTCCGTTGCTCATTTCCGGAGACTCAATACGAACTGTCACGCTTCCTGTAGGAGCAGGTATCCCGCGAATGACCGTCGATGCGGCCAACGTCACTCTGGACACGAGCGGTGCCGGTACCATCACTTTTGCTCAGGCGTTCGCCGTGACTAACTGCGCTAGTTTTACCAATGGTCCGGTGAACTTCGTCTTTACGCAGGCATTCACCTATACCGCCGGCACTAACTTTACGTTGGGCAGCGGCGATGTGAGCTTCGGCTCGACCTACACTCAAACGGGCGGTACTTTCAGTCCCGGCACGGGAGCCCTTAGTTTCAGCGACAATGTTACGGTCAACGGTGGCACGTTCAATACACCAAGCGGAGCGATGAGCCTAGTCGGGAACCTGACGGTCGGAGCATCTGCGACATTCAACGCCGGTACCGGCACGCTGCTCTTCAACGGCACCGGCAACCAGGGATTGGTCACTTCAGGCACTCTCACATTCAACAATCTGACTGTGAACAAACCGACCGGAACGGTGCTCTTTTTTGCCGGCGGTGCGACGAACCTGATCATCGCGGGAACGCTGACGCTGACGGACGGAGGGCTTCAGGACAACACTAGCCTCTCAACTTTCAATGCCCAGGGACCGGTTTCGATAGCTTCGACATTTGACGGGGGAATTGCGGGACTGACATTCTCGGGTTCCGCCAACCAGACGTATACAAATGCCGGCGGCGTAAATCCGCGTGGCATTTGGACTGTGAACAAGCCATCCGGAACGCTCACTGCAGCTTCAGATTTACTCCTCGAGACGACGCAGGCTCTAAACATAACGTCCGGTACACTTTATCTAACGGACAGCAGCGACCTGACGGTTGGCCCGATCACGGTAGGACCGGCGGGCCGCCTCATAAATGATTCATCGACGACCATTACTCTGGGCGGCAATGTCGCAAACGCGGGAAATATCTTTCTGCTTGGCCCCGGTGCCGCGTGTCCTCAGGCCGATGCGGTTTTGATCCGTTCAAGCGTTGCAGGGACTCAGCGAAACTGGAGCGGCGTAGGCAACTTTGCCATCGCCGATGCCGACATACGCGACATGGCCGGCACCGCACCCATCATCGCCTACAGCAGCACAGACAGTGGAAACAATGGTACGAACTGGACGTTCGACTCCGGATGCCCGCCGGCCGTTTTTATCAGCCCACAGGTTTTAAGCATTTATCGAAATCAAAACCAGACGTTTACGACGGGTGGAGGCTTCGGAAACAAGACGTTCAGCATTCCGGTTAACAATTCGGGCGGGACCATAAACCCCACCACGGGCCTTTACACACCGGGAAACACGATCAACGTGGCCGACACAGTTCGCGTGACCGACGCATTCGGCCAGTTTGCTGATGCTCAGGTCTCTGTGATTCCAGGCCCGCCGACGAAACTGGCCATGTCCGTTCAGCCGCCGTCGGTTGTACAAGCCGGCATTCAAATGTCGCAGATCCGGGTTGCGCTTCAGGATAACGACGGTAACACGATCCCTAACGCGACAAACGCCGTGACTATCGCGCTTGCAAGCAATCCCGGCAACTCAACACTCTCAGGTACGCTGACTCGAAATGCTGAAAACGGCATCGCGACTTTTAATGACATCAGTCTCAACCGGCCGGGCGTCGGTTATTCGTTTGCATTCTCGTCTGGCAGCCTTGTCGGTACGAACAGTGCGGACTTCAACGTCGTCCCAGGCCCGCCAACGGCACTTGGGTTCTTGGTCCAACCGAGTGATACCGAAGCGCTAACAGTGATCGCTCCACCGATCAGTGTGGTGATCATGGACGCGGCGGGCAATACAGTGACGAGCGCGACGAATCAGGTCACAATAACGATCGGCAATAATCCATCGGGCGGCCTACTCATCGGTACAACAGTAAGAAACGCCGTCGGCGGCGTTGCAACCTTTAACAATCTGCAGATCAACAACGCTGGAGATGGATATACTCTGCAAGCCTCCGCGGCAGGGTTCACTGGAGCGACAAGCGCGTCGTTCAATCTACTTTCGCCTTTCGTTGTTCGAAATACTAACGACGCCGGTCCAGGCTCTTTCAGAAATGCGATAACAAAGTCGAACCAAACGACTGGCGCGCAGACGATCAGTTTTAACCTCCCGGGCGCAGGACCACATAGAATTGAGCCCATAACCGCGTTTCCGGCCGTTTCCGATCCGCTGACCATTGATGCCACGACCCAGCCTGGCTTTTCCGGAACGCCGATAATCGAGCTAACTGGGAACAATCGGGTGGGAGTTCCCGTCGGACTTGATTTACGTTCAGGAAACAACACGATCAAAGGCCTTTCGATCAATCGATTCTACGGTGCAGCCATCGTAATATCGTCGGCGATGACGGGCGGAAACACGATTCAGGCAAACTATATCGGTACAAATACCGCCGGCGACACGGCTCTGCCGAATGGAATCGGAATCGTGATCGGAACCCCGAACAACTTGATCGGCGGGTCAACCGCCTCTGAACGAAACCTCATTTCAGGGAATCAGGGCAGCGGAATACAGATCGGCTTGGTGCCAAATGCAGGGGCAGCCACCGGAAACGTGGTTGTTGGCAATCTGATCGGCACCGATGCAGCAGGCACTGCACCGCTTCCGAATAATTCGGGAATCATCATCGTCTCCAGCCAAACGACAATCGGAGGGCTATCGGCGGGTCAGGCAAATCTGATCGCGTTTAATTCGCAACAAGGTGTGAGAGTCAGTGACGGATCAAGCAATCGAATACGTGGAAATGTCGTTCATTCGAACGGTGGGCTTGGAATCGATCTTTTTCCCATCGGACCGACACTCAATGATCCCGGAGATCCAGATTCCGGACCGAATTTCTTGAAGAATTATCCGGTGCTTGATTTCGTGACGGGCGGCGGCGGCACATCGATCGAAGGAACGCTGAACAATTCGCCTGCTTTTGTACACACGATCGATTTTTACAGTAGTCCGGAGTGTGACCCGTCGGGATTTGGCGAGGGTCGAACGTACATTGGCTCGACAAATGTCACAACTAATGCAAGCAATTTGGCGGCATTCGATGTTTCGTTCCCGACGAATACACCGATCGGCCACTTCGTAACGGCAACATCAACCGACTCTCAGGGAAATACATCGGAATTCTCGCAGTGCCGCGTCGTAACACCATCAAAGGTCTCGATATCCGGTACGGCGACAAATGGTGTTGGCACTGCGCTCGAAAAAGTGACGATTAAACTTTCTGGTGGAGCAAAGACCGAAACCTTAACGAGGAAAAATGGAAGTTATGTTCTAGACAGGATCGCGAGCACGGGCAACTACACGGTGAGGCCCTCGCTGACCAACTATGACTTTTCACCACCCTCTCGAAGTTATTCGAACATCCCCTCGAACCAGACAGATCAGAATTTTGTTGGAACAAAGACACGTTCCTCGATCACAGGAAACTTGATCGGATTAGCGGGACTAATACCGCTTTCGCTAAACGGTGTTACCGTGACATTAAGCGGTACTGCAAGCCGCTCGACAACCGCCAATGGCTCATATGCGTTCCACGATCTGCCGCCAGGCCCATACACCGTGACCGCGATCAAGGATGGCTGGACATTCAGCCCACTATCGATCGATGTGAACTTGACGCTAGCCGACGCTTCGCTTACCCATGTCGCTGCGCAGACCTCAGCTTTAGAGGGTCGAATCCTCCATTCGAATGCGACCGCGAATCCGACCGGCGCGAGTGGCGGAAATCTAGGGGTGATGAACGCAAATGGAACGGCGTTCATTCCGCAACTCACCAGGTGGTTCACCTATAATCCGGCCGATGCCTCGCCTGACGGCAGTAAAATAGCCTATACGATAGGCCCGCAGGATCCAAGACAACTCTTTTATGCTAATTCAGACGGAACCGGTGAGACACTGGTCGATAGCGGGAATTATATTCTCTATCCCAAATGGTCGCCTGATGGAACCCGGATCGCCTATTTGTATTTCCCCGCCAGCGGTGAGCCCCGTAAGATCCGTGTGCGAAGCATAGTGAACGGAGCCATCGTCGACATTTCAACAGGTCTCAGCCAAACAAGCTCCGTTGGCTGGCTCAGTTCCGAGCGGATCGTCTTCTCGGCGAACGACGAAAGCGATAGCGAGATCTACGCCGTGAATACTGACGGATCAGGTCTGTTGAATCTCACCGACAACACCACCGATGATCGTTATCCGACCGCATCCTATGATGGATCGCGAATCGCCTATATATCGTCGCAGGTAAGTGGCGGCCAATATCAGCTCTCAACAATGAATGCCGACGGTTCTAACAAGATCGTATTGCGCAACGATGTTGCGTACCAGAATGCAGCCTGGTCTCCGGACGGGACGATGCTTGCAGCTACGAGGTTCATAGCCGGCACGGGCTACCGCGGAGTTGCGATAGACGCCGCAACCGGCAGCCAGGTGGCCGTAATTCATAATGAATTTCTTAGCACTCCTGACTGGGCCCCAGATCTCGACATCGCGACCCAAACCGGAGCAAACGTTCCGGTCGAGGCCGGCGGAGTTGATATCACATTTTCAGGCGTGTCGACTGCGGGCACTACAACGGTGACACAGATCCCGCCTTCTTCCGCCGGCACCGCCCCGAACGGCTTTGTTCTTGGCGGTCTGGCGTATGAGATAACGACAACCGCCGCATACACAGCGCCGGTGACCATCTGTTTTAACGTACCGATGTCGATCGCGTCCACGCAAACAGCCTTCAATGCACTAAACCTGATGCATAATGAAGGTGGATTGCTGATCAATCGTACCACCAGCCGCGACTTTCCGACGCGGACGATCTGCGGCAGCGTAACGACGCTTTCGCCATTCGTGATCGCCGAACAGATCGATCCGGTGCTGCCATCGATCACGGGATACGTTGAGGACTCGAATGGCGAACCAATGGCTGAAGTTTCGATCCAGTTGACCGGTGCCGAGAACCGTTCGACGCAAACTGATATCAACGGCTTCTTCACCTTCGTCAACCTTATCGAGGGCGAAAGCTACACGGTTCAGCCAAAATCGCTCGGCTATCTATTTAATGAATACAGTTCCGACTTTATTGCGGTCACCGCCGAGAACTCTGTGGTCTTCACCGGAACCCAATCGAATTTCGATATTTCGGGTCGAGTCACCGATAACAATGGCAACGGGATCGCTGGAGTTGAGGTTGGCCTTGAAGGCTCGGTGCCATCCACGACGGTTACCGATGTAAGTGGTCTTTTTGTCTTTACAAGCCTCCCTGCTGACGGATCATATTCGGTTTCGCCGTTCCAGCCGGGATATGTTTTTCTCCCGCCCAGCCAGTCGATAGATGCTCTGACAGGCAATATGAGCGGGCTGGACTTCACGCAGTTTGGCCCGACGGCGGCCGCGGTTTCGCTAAGCGGGCGCGTCTTGACAGTTGATGGAAGGGGTATCAATAACGCCCGGGTCGTGGTCACCGATGCATTCGGAAACATGTTAACTGCCCGCTCGAATTCATTCGGCTACTACATGGTCAACGGCCTCGAGGCGAGCCGCGCATATACAGTTTCGGCAGCCCAAAAAGGCTATCAGTTTACCGATCAGTTCATCGTTCCGAACGACAATGTTACAGGATTTGACCTGATCGCTTCACAGGACAAACTGAGATCGCCATGACCTTGCCGGCCGCTCGACGAGACCGCAACCGAAAAAAATGGTCAGCCCTTTTTTAAGGGCTGACCATTTCATTTTTGATTTTCGCTTATGCGATTTCAGTTTCGATTCTTTTCGCCGCCAAATAAAGGGCAAAGCTCGGCTTCTTCGGCTTGTCGCCGCCTTTTGGCTGATCCTTCGGAGGTTTATCCTTCGGGGTCACGACCGGGCGATCCGGATCCTTTGGCGGCGGTTTTTTTTGATCGTCCCTCTGTGCGGAAACGGCGAGCGAAAGCCCGACCACCGCAACTAGTGTGAAGATTGTCTTTTTTAGTGTATTCATCGCTCTACAACTCTCTCTTCCATTTACTAACGCAACAGGGGAAGAGGGAAAGTGCGTCCCGCTTGTCTCTAAGGCAATCGCAGTGCCATTGACCATCGTATGACGCAAACCGCACCATTTTAGTTGGAAACGTTCATTTAGCCACTGACCGGGCATTTACAAAACTTTACGTTTTCGGCGATTCTCATACGAAAACGTGAATATTTCAAGTGATCCGAGCTGCTTTATTGTTACAATTTCATCATTATGACCGAAACTGCGACAGGTACCGAACGCCTTCGTGCGATCCTCGTGCTGGTGGCGACGATCGGCACGATAATCTTTAACTGGCTCGCCGCCATGGGCTATATCGGCGGTGTAACACCTGCTGAAATATCCGAAAAGTACCAAACCCTTGTCACACCGGCCGGCTACGCCTTTGCCATCTGGAGCCTGATCTACCTTGGAATAATCGTTTTCAGCATTTACCAACTGCTGCCGGCTAATCTGGTCCGATTTCGCAGTATACGCTCACTCTATATCATTTCGTGCGTTCTCAACTGCTCATGGATCTATATGTGGCATTCCGACCAGATCGTTGTTTGTTTCGGCCTTATCGCAGCGCTGCTTGCTTCACTTTTCCTGATCAACTGGCAGCTTCGCAGCACCGAAGCAGCTGTCGGGGAGTATTGGCTGGCAAAGGCGCCTTTTGGAATATACTTCGGGTGGGTCACCGCGGCAACGCTTGTGAATTTTTCGATAATGTTGGCCTACCTGAAGGTCGAATTGTCGGCGACGGCAAATACCGTCATAGCTGTCGTTCTGATCATGATCGCCGGGGCGCTTGGCATTATCGTTAGATTCCGAATGGCGAACTACATCTATCCATTAGCTATTGCGTGGGCTTTGACTGCGATCGCCGTGAAGCAAAGCGGAAAGACGGCGATAGTCGTTGCAGCTGCGATCGCCGTCATAGCTTGTCTTATTGCAACGCTCAGCTTCGTCGTCAACCTTCCGTCGTCCGACCGGCCGCGAAACGCCGAATAGCCGTCTGATCGGCCGCACATCACCGTGAACCAAGGCAAGATCTGCATTTCAATCTGCGCTGAGACCGCGACCGAGCTTTTCGAGAAGATCAGACCCGCCGAACAACTGGCAGATGTGATTGAAATACGCTTTGATTGTCTCGAACCGATACAGATCGGAATTGTCCTCGACGGGTTGCCCCAGACCGCAAAGCAATTCCTCTTGACATTTCGTCCGGCGAACCAGGGAGGTCGGCGAGAGATCGATCCGGTCGAGCGAACCGCATTCTGGAAAACAGCGGTCGAACGGTTCAAGGAACAGAACATCATCTTCGATCAGGAATTCAGCTGGCGGTGGCCTGAGAACCGTCCTGATAAAGTGACGGTCGTTTCACTTCATGATTTCGGCACGCCTCGCTCCGATCTCGAAATATTTTATGCCGAGCTGTCAAAGATAGATTGCCTCGCGTTGAAACTTGCGCAAACGGCAGACGATGCGATCGACGCGATCCCGTTGTGGAAGCTGCTGGAACGTGCCGTAGCCGAGAGCCGGAACCTCATCCCGATCGCGATGGGTGAAGCCGGCAAATGGACACGGATACTCGGGCTTGCTCACGGAGCATATATGACCTATGCGGCTCTCGATGAAGGCTCCGAGACGGCTCCTGGCCAGATAACTGCCAAGGACATGATCGAGGTTTTCGGCGTCAAGGACCTAAACCGCAATACTGAGGTGTACGGCATTATTGCCGGTGATACGAGTTATTCGATGTCGCCGTTTATTCACAATCCGGCATTCAGAGCGGCAGGAATGAACCGTGTTTTCGTCCCTCTTCAGGTCAAAGATGTCGCCGAGTTCATACGTCGGATGGTGCGGCTTGAAACACGCGAGTTTGATCTGAATTTTCGTGGGTTTTCAGTCACGAATCCCCACAAGCAGGCGATCATCGCGTATCTCGATGAGATCGACGACATGGCAACCGCGATCGGCGCGGTCAATACCGTTAGGATAGATGGCCAAAAACTGGTCGGATTCAACACCGACGCGCCCGGGTTCATTCTGCCTCTGACTCAGAAGTTCGGAGATATCAAAGGCGCACGGGTCGCACTATTTGGTGCGGGCGGAGCTGCACGCGCCTGCATTTACGCCATGAAAGAAGCCGGTGCGGAGGTTACGGTTTTTGCACGAGATGAAACAAAGGCTAAAAAGCTCGCTGAAGCATTCGGCTGCAGATCAAGCAGTCTTCCGGCAACGCGGCAGAGTTTGCAGGCCGACATCCTGGTCAACGCGACGCCCGTCGGGACAAAAGGCCGCTTCGAAAGCGAGGCGATCGTAAAAGGTGATCAAATGAAGGGTGTCAAACTCGTTTACGACCTGATCTATAATCCTGAAGAGACGCTGCTCATTAGAGAAGCTCGAGCGTCGGGATGCGAAACGCTCGGCGGCCTTGATATGCTGATCGGTCAGGCGGTGCACCAGTTCGAGATGTGGACCGGCCACACACCGTCGCTTGATGTGATGCTTTCTGCGGCCCGAAAGCGCTTATCCAAATGAACGAACCACAAAAGCCCGAGGCACTTAATTGCCCAAATTGCGGCGGTGCCGTTATGAGTGACCGCACACAGTGTGAATTTTGCCGTTCGCGATTGAAAACGGTCGGATGTCCATCCTGTCTAGGATCGATGTTTCTTGGGAGCAAGTACTGTACACACTGCGGCACCAAGGCGAGCGAGGTGACGGTTGTCGATGATAAGGAAACAGGAGTATGTCCAAGATGCAGGATAGGGTTGCAATCACTGAAGATCGACAATGTCTATATCCGTGATTGCGGGAAGTGCGGCGGATTTTGGTCCGGCATCGATACATTTGAAAGTATTTGTGCGGACCGCGAGAGTCAGGCGTCCGTTCTCGGGTTCGTTAAAAGTGATGCTCACCCTGATTCGCATCCGGCAACGATTAGCTATGTGCCCTGCCCGGATTGTGATCAACTGATGAACCGAAGCAATTTCGCTCGATCCTCAGGTGTGATCATCGACATCTGCAAGCAGCACGGCGTTTGGTTCGACGCCGACGAATTGCCGAAAATTATTGCGTTCATCCGCCAAGGCGGAATGGCACGTGCCCGCGAGAAAGAAAAGATCGCGATCGAGGATGAACGAATGAAACTAAAAGATGATAAAAGACGCCTCGATTTGATCGAGCGGCGCGCCGGTATAGCCAAATATGACGATGTTGCCGAAAGTTCGAGGCTTGGCAAGTTTATTGAACTGCTTTTCGATTAATAAATGAACGAGCGATACAGCCGCCAGACATTGTTTCCCCCGATCGGCCGTGATGGGCAGGCAAGGCTGCTCAACGCCCGCGTTTTGATCGTCGGCTGTGGGGCGCTCGGAGCCTCGCATGCTGAAATGCTCTCGCGCGCGGGCGTCGGGAATATCCGGTTGGTCGATCGGGATTTTGTCGAGTTTACCAATCTGCAGCGGCAGACACTTTTCAAAGAAGCTGACGCGTTCGAGCGGCTTCCCAAAGCGGTCGCCGCCAAGCATCGCATCGCTGAGATAAATTCGGAGATCGAGATCGAGGCGGTCGTAGCCGACGTAAATAATTCGAACATCGAATCGTTGATCGGTGACTGCGATCTGGTTTTGGACGGCACCGACAATTTCCAGGTCCGATATTTGCTCAACGACGCATGCGTAAAGCACGGGACGACATGGATCTACGGCGCCGCCGTATCTAGTTACGGTACGACGATGACCATCATTCCGGGCATAACGCCATGCCTGCGATGCATATTTGAGGAAATGCCCGACGCCGGAAGTTCACCAACATGCGACACGGCCGGCGTGATAATGCCGATCATTGCAAGCATCTCAGCCGTTCAGGTAGCTGAGGCGATCAAGCTGCTCGTCGGCGACAACGCTTCGCTCCATCGATCGCTTTTGCAGATCGACGTTTGGGCGAACGACTGGCGCAAGATAAGACTTGCGGGCCCGACGCCCGATTGCCCCAGCTGCCGGCAGAGACGGTTTGAATTTCTCGACGCCGAATCGCATGAGTTTTCTGCCGTTCTGTGCGGCCGCAACGCAGTCCAGATCGCACCGCCGCAGCCGACAAAATTCGACCTTGATGGGTTAGCTTCGCGTCTCGGCCCTCTGGGCGAAGTAAAACAGAACGAATATTTGGTCCGATTCACCACGGGCGGAACGGAGATCACGATCTTTGGCGATGGACGTGCGATCATCAAGGGCACTGATGATGTGTCAGAGGCAAGGTCGCTTTATTCACGATTTATCGGAACCTGATGCCGGTGGATTTGACCTAAACTCTTGTCGGTTTTCGCGTTGGATAATATGGGGACAAAGCCAAAAGTGATCATCATCGGCGGTGGATTTGGGGGCCTTTGGGCAGCCAAGGCTCTGGCGAATCGGCCCGTCGACGTAATTTTGATCGACCGAAAGAACCATCACGTATTTCAGCCGCTTCTATATCAGGTAGCAACCGCAGTTCTGTCGCCTGGCGAGATCGCATATCCTATCCGACGGATCTTAAACAAAGCCGACAATATCGAGGTCATTCTTGGTGAGGTCACGGGATTCAGTATTGCTGAAAGATCAGTGACTCTCGATGACGGCACGACGGTCGGCTTCGATTACCTCATTGTCGCTGCCGGAGCCCGGCACGCTTATTTCGGGCACGACGATTGGGAAACACTTGCACCGGGATTGAAGACGATCGAAGATGCTGTCGAGATAAGGCGGCGGATCTTCCTTGCCTTCGAACTCGCCGAGCGAAAGGCCGCGCTAACCGGCGAACACGACCCGCTCAATTTCGTCGTCGTAGGCGGCGGCCCAACGGGCGTAGAACTCGCCGGTGCGATTGCGGATATCGCCCGCCAGGCTCTTAAGAATGACTTTAAAGCAATTGATACGACGAAAGCGCGAGTGATGCTTTTCGAAGGGTCCGACCGCGTGCTCGGCAGCTTTGCGAGCGAACTTTCCGAAAGCGCCAAGACTCAGCTTGAGGACCTTGGCGTCGAGGTAAACTTGAACAGTTTTGTCACCCATATCGAGCCTGGTCGCGTTAAGGTCGGCGAGAAATGCATCGACTGCGAGGTAGTTCTGTGGGCGACCGGTGTTGCCGCTTCGCCGCTCGGCAAACAGCTCGGCGTCGAAACAGACAAGGCAGGTCGGGTGAAGATCGAAAATGACCTTAGCCTCGGATCCGCAAAGTACATCTTCGTGATCGGCGACATGGCTTCGCTTATGCAGCGGAGCGGAGAGCCCGTTCCCGGGGTCAGCCCGGCGGCGATGCAGATGGGGACGCACGCCGCTAAGAACATCCTTGCTGATATCGATGAAAGGCCCCGTACCGATTTCGAATACGTCGATAAAGGAACAATGGCGACGATCGGCCGCAGCAAAGCGATCGCCGATGTTGCGGGCATCAAAACGACCGGCCTTGTCGCGTGGCTCTTCTGGCTTTTCCTTCACGTCTTCTTTTTGATCGGTTTTCGTAATCGGTTGGTGGTACTGGCATCGTGGTTCTGGGCGTATCTCACACGTGAACGAAGCGCCCGGCTGATAACCGGTGACGCTCACGAACTCCGAGACGCACTTCTCTTTCTGGAGGGCCCCGAAGCTGTCAAGGTGATCGATCGTTTCAGCCATCGAACCCGATCCGGCGGATCAGATCGCCAAACCTCGGATCATGGCGGATCGGCTCCAGAAAAGGCTCAAAACGCGCGTAAATGATGCCCCGGTCGCGTTGTTGGTAAGCTCGTTCAAGATGGGCGAATGATGAGTCGGCGTCGCCGAGTCGCGCCGGCACAAGTGATTTTAGGTAGGCAGGATAGTCCCTCAAATGTGGCCTGGTCTCATATTGCTCGAGCCTCATGGCCCACAAGCCGTCCATGCCGTTTCGCGTGAACGCATCAAGCAGTTCGTCAGCGCATTCCTGGGGTTCGCCGAACTTTACAGCAGCTTTAACGAAATTATCGACCGCTTTTTTGTATTGACCTTTTAACTCGTAGCCAAAACCCAAGTAGAAATAACCGTAAGCGTGATCCGGGTCTGCTGCGACTATCGAACGCGCCTGTTTTACGAGCATGTCCGCGTCACCGCGGAGGTAAAACAAGACCGCTTTGATGGTCATTAGCTCCGGTGAGTCTGGCCTGATCTCGGCCGCACGGTCGAGCACCGCCAGAGCCTCCTCGAACCGGCCCATCACGCATAGATACTCGCCGTACCATTGGAGGGCCGAAATGTTATTCGGGTCAACCTCGAGGGCTTTTTTGAAAGACACGTCAGCTGCTCCCCAGTCCCAGTCGTAAAACGCCTGTGCATATCCGAGCGATGCATGGGCATCGGCGAGTTGGGAATCTATCTCGCTGCGTCGGTCTCGGCCTCGGACTTTTTTTGGCACGATCGACGAATAATATTCGGATAACAGTTGGTAAGATTCGGCCAGGCCCTCGTACGCATCTGCAAATCCCGGATCATTCTCGATCGCCTGTTCAAAATGCTCGACCGCTTTCTTCAACCCAACGCTTGTGCGCTTGTTCCAGAAAAAGCGTCCTTGGACGTATGCCCTGTAAGCCTCATCGTTTATGGTCCCGCGTCGTTCGACACGGTGGCGATGCTGGACGTCGACGATCTCCGATCGGTCAAGTTCCCGCACCGGAGCAATGAACCGATAACCCCGCTTCGGATAGGTAAGTACAAATCGCGGATCTGATCGGCTCTCGCCAAGAGCTTTTCTCAGCACAAACACGGTCTGCGGCAAATTTGCATCCTCGACGGCTGCTCCGCGCCAAAGCGATTCGAGCAGTTCCTCCTTTGAGATCACGCGAGAATTATTGCGCACCAAATAGACGAGCAATTCGATGGCCTTCGGATAAAGTTCGACGGGGCCGCCGTCGGCGCGGCTGTAAAGCCGGTGGTTGACCGTGTCGAGCCTAAACTCCTCAAACTCGTAGATCCCGGTAGCGCTATTTGCAGGCATCCGTTGATGTTACATCAATTTTGATAATTTTTGATATGAATTTTGAGGATTTTTGAGATGTGTTAAGCCTAATCTCGACCAACAAGTTGATCGGCTTGAATCCTAAAATTTGAGGTGCAAGGTAATGGAGAAAAACAGCAGGTTTTTGACGCTTCCCTTACTTCTGGTGATTGCGCTGAGCGGGTCCTATTTCTTTCGGGGTACCACGTCGCACGCTACTGAAGTCCGTTCTGTTCCGACTGCTAGTTGGAGCGACAATATTCACATTTTCGCATCGCAACGCGGAAACCCATGGATAAACCTTGGCGATGGCAAAGAGATCAAGGTCGCCATTGACGGACCGCGGGAACTGATCGCAGGGATCGATAGCGGCAATGCTCGGTCGCTGTCGGCAGCCACCGCTGATTTTGATGAAGATGGAATGCCGGACCTGGTGACGGGCAGCAAGATCGGCTCGACCGGTGCCATTTCGCTACTTCGGGGAAATGTCGATTCGGTCTTTCCGAACACCGCCGAAGCACAAGATCGTCTTGCGAAGGGCGTATTCACCAGTGCGTCCTTCCTCGGACCGGCACGGGTCTTTTCGACGAATAGCCTCGTGCCGGACTTTATCGCTGCGGGCGACTTTGACGCTGACGGTCATTTCGACATTGCGGTTGCCGCACGGGACAGTAGTTCCGTTCGTTTTCTTAGAGGCAATGGCAAAGGCGATCTTGTCCTCGTCAAAACTCTTGAGCTGAATGGAAATGTGACGGCGTTCCTGGCGGACGACCTTAATCGTCGCGACGGAACGAACGATCTGATCGTCGGCATTCGAACCGGGCAAGGATCGCAGTTGTTGATCTTTGAAGATCCCTACGGGGTGATGAAGGCTAAGCCGGAGGTTTACGAATTCGACGCGCCGATAACTTCGCTGACGATCGGTTCGATCGAAGGTGATGCGCATTATGATCTGGTCGTGGCGGCGGGCAGCGAACTCGCCGTTCTGCAAGGACGCGACAGAAAATTGTTGTTCGACGGCACCGGAAATTCGGCAGAGGCCGTAACTCTGTCCCGCCGGACCTTCGATTTTCGGATCGAAGCAGTCGCAGTCGGCGAATTCATCAAGAGCGAATCATTTCGACACGAGATCGCTCTTCTTTCGAACGACGGAAAAGTTCATCTCTTAGAGAAGCGCGGGACAGCGTTGTCCGAATGGGACGTACAATCGTCGGTTTCCCTGCCAGAGTACTTTTCGGGCACAGAAACGCCAAGGTTACTGTCTGCACGCGTTTCGGCCCGCTCGGTCGACACCCTGGTGATTGGTGTAGAAAAATCGATCCATCTTCTGACGAGCGACATTACGCCGCCGAAAAGTGAAACGGAGGCCGTAAATTATGCCGGGCAAGACTTCGATCTGCAAACCTCGCTCGATTCGACGGGAAAGATCACGGCGATCCTGCCGATGCGTCTCAACATCGACGCCCTCAGCGATCTGGTCGTGATGAAGGATAACTCGGTTGCACCGACTGTCGTGCAGACCGCGCCGATGGCGAGTCTCATAGTGGATAGTACTTCCCTTGCCCCCGACGAAGATCTTTCAAACAATGTCTGCTGCACGGTTCCGCTGAACATGGGAGCCTGTCCGGTTGGAGCCTGCAGTCTGCGGGCGGCAGTCGAACAAGCTAATTTTTCGGGGGGCGCGCAGCAGATCAATTTCAATATTCAGATCGCCGGCGTACCGACGATACCGGGCGGCACATACAGCTTATCTCCTCCGACCGTAATTAACGCAGCATCGCAGCCCGGAGGTTTGGTCCAGATCACCGGTACGAATGATCAGCCTGCTAACATTTTTACCGGCTCGCAGACCGACAATTGTGTTTTTCGCGGATTGGTGATCAATGGCGTCGGCGGAAATTATTACATGAATCCGCAAGGGAGAAACAACATCTTTGAAGGCAATCGCGTCGGCACGAATGCCGATGGAACCGCCGCTGCGGGAAGTCCGGTCAACAACACAGGCGGCATCGCCGCCCAGGGCGCAAATTTGGTTGGCGGCACGGCGCCCGCAGCCCGCAACATAATTTCGACCGGCACCGGATTAGGCGTGGCGGCCTATGGGCCGTTTAACGGAAACCCCCTCCTCGTGCAGGGAAATTTTATCGGCACGGACATTACCGGTACGGTTGCCTTGGGAAATTTCGGCAGCGGAGTCAGTATTCAAGGCGAGAATCTGACGATCGGCGGAACGACGGCGGGAGCGGGCAATGTTATTTCCGGGACCACTGGCGACGCAATTTTCGGCGCAAGTGGAATTCGAGGAACTGGCGGCGACGGCGGCGTCTTGGCAAAACTGATCCAGGGCAACCGGATCGGGACGAATGCGGCCGGAACAGCCGCTCTTCCAAATGCACGTTTCGGCATCGACGGAAGCACCGGAGTGCCTTTTGACACCATCGGCGGCGTAAATCCGGCGGCGCGAAACATCATTTCCGGCAACGGCATTCACGGTATCGAAACCGGCACGACGGGGGCTAGCTCATTAACTCCGTTAATTGCCGGGAACTTCGTCGGCACGAACGCGGCGGGAAGCGGGGCAATTCCAAACGGGGGCTTCGGAATCTTTTTTGGCGGTTCGATCGCTGCATTGCTTACTTCAAACGTAGTTTCCGGCAACACGGGCGGCGGCATTCTGTATTGCAGTAACACTGTTGGTAGCAGCGATACCATAGCACAGAACCTTATCGGAACGGACGCTGGCGGCAACAACCCGCTCGGGAACGGCGGCGTTGGTCTGTCGACCAGCTGCGGCGGAGCGGTGGGAAACGGCAGAATCATTGGCAACACCATCGCCGCCAATGGCAGTCACGGCATATTGATCGACGGCGGGTATAATTTGGATCTTCAGGACAATTTCATTGGTACCAACGTCAATGGAAGCCTGAACTTAGGAAACGGCGGCGACGGAATTCGTTTTGTCACTGCCTTTAGTCAGAACGATGTTACCTTCAATCGAATTACGCGCAACGCTGGAAACGGGGTGAATCTGGCGACCAGCGATATCTTCTCGGTGGAGAACTTCGTCGCCCACAATCGGATCTGGGACAATAACGGTTTAGGGATCGATCTGGGCGATGACGGCGTGACGCCGAATGACGCCTGCGATCCGGAAAACGGCACGAATCACCTGCAGAACTACCCGGTCATAGCCTCTGCCATCAGGCGGGGAAATAACATTCGAGTTACAGGCACGTTCAACAGCGCGGTCGGTCCGGATTATCGTTTACGATTCTACGGAAACGAAACGGCTGACCCTTCCGGTTTCGGCGAAGGCGAAAGAAGCCTCGGAGAGATCAATGTAGCCGTTCCCGTCGGCTGTCAGATGAACTTCACCGCAACCGTGCCTATCATTCCTTCATCGGCGCGGTGCGTTTCGGCAACCGCGACGGATACGGACGGCAACACTTCGGAGTTCTCAAGATGCGTCCGTATCAGAAGCGTGGCCAACAGTTTCGACAACGACGGCCAGGCTGACGTTTCGATCTTTCGCCCGTCGAGCGGAGAATGGTGGTTCATGCGGAGTGTCGACGGAGTTGTCAATGCCGCAAGTTTTGGCACGTCCACCGACCGGATCACACCGGGCGACTACACCGGCGACGGTGTGAGCGACCTTGCATTCTGGCGACCCGGGAATGGGATATGGTTCATACTTCGCTCAGAAGACTCAACATTCTATTCATTCCCCTTCGGAGCGAACGGCGACATTCCTGCACCCGGTGATTTTGACGGCGACGGCAAGTTCGATTCGGCGGTATTTCGTCCTTCGATCGGGACATGGTTCATTCTTCGTTCGGGCGACCTGCAAACGGCGATAGTTCCATTCGGAATAACCCAGGACAAGCCCGTGGTCGCCGATTATGACGGCGACGGACTCGATGACGTCGCGATTTTCCGCCCGAACGTCGCTGAATGGTGGCATCGCCGAAGTTCTGACGGTCAAGTTCTGGCGGCGCAATTCGGATCATCGACCGATTCTCCGGTGCAGGGCGATTATACAGGCGATGGTAAAGCCGACATTGCTTTCTGGCGTCCTTCCACCGGTTTTTGGTTTGTGCTTCGCTCCGAGGACGGCTCGTTTTTCGCGTTCCCCTGGGGATCGAATGGCGACATTCCAGCTCCTTCCGATTACGATGGCGACGCAGTTGTGGATCCTGCCGTATTTCGGCCCTCGACAGCGACATGGTTCATCAATCGATCAACCGATGGAGTAGCGATATTGAATTTCGGTACGGCCGGCGATAAGCCTGTTCCGAGTGCTTATATTCCGTAAACGGTCGCGAGAAAGAGGCTGGCTGGAAAAGTGTTTCAACTTTTTCAGACAGCCTCGGACTTGCACGTTGTCGACCGGTTCCTTCGAAAGCTTGACAGGTGTTAGGCATTAAGCCAGACTTCTAGCGACGAGGACGTCGCATCGTCGCCGAACCGTATCAAACATCCTCTGCTGTGTCTTTTTACAAGATAATATTCTAATATCTAGAGCAATTAAGTTTCCCTAAATTGCTCATGAAAAATCTTTTTACCCTCTTTGCAGTTCTTGTCCTTACAACAATATCGACAGTCCAAGGCCAAACGTCGATCTGGTCGATAGATTCGCGGGCCGAGGTTTTGAAAGGCGATTCGCAGGGCGTCTCGATCGAATCGAACGGGACGATCTCGATAGCGCCCAGACTCTCAAGGATGTTCGAGACCGGACAGCCTTTCGTATGGTCAGGCGTTATCGACGCCGGCGGAAATGTGTACCTCGGAACGGGTGGAGACGGCAGGGTCTTTAAGATAACTCCGGCAGGCACCGGCTCGCTTTTCACCGATCTGGCGGAATTGAACGTCTCGGCCCTGGCAATTGGGCGAAATGGCGAACTTTACGCCGCGACCTCGCCCGATGGCAAGGTTTACCGGATCGATGCCGGAGGGAAGGCCGACGTCTATTTCGAGCCGAAAGAAAAATACATCTGGTCGCTCGCGGTCATGGCCGATGGAAGCCTTGCAGTAGGAACTGGTGAGAGCGGAAAGATATATCGGGTGCGGGCCGCCGGTGCTCTGCCGGCAGCAGCATTGATGTTCGACACGAGTGAGACACACATTATCTCGCTGGCAGCCGATCAGAAGGGGAATCTTTTCGCAGGGACCGATCCGAATGGCCTGGTGATACGATTCGGCCCGGATGGAAGGCCATTCGCCCTTATCGACTCCCCGCTGCGGGAGATACACGAGGTCTCGGTCGGTCCGGACGGCTCGATTTATGCACTCGCCATTGCCGAATCGGTCGCCAATGCACCGACGCCATCAGCAACACCTGCCGGAAACTCGGTTTCTGTCGACAAACCAAATCCTGCTCAGGCCGAAGCACCTCCGAAAAGCCGTTATGACCTTTCGGCTGCCAAATCCGCTGTTTATCGGATCTACGCCGACGGCGCGAACGACGTCATCTGGTCGTCACCAACGGTCACCGGCTTTTCGATATACGCGCACCAGACCGGAAATGGTGTGCTTATCGGTACATCCGAAAAGGGTCGGATATACAGTGTTAGAAATGACGGCAGTGAGACTTTGGTCTCGCAGTCAGATGCGGGTCAGGTTTCAACGATATTCAGTACAGGAAGCAACCTTTACGCAGCCTCGAGCAATCAAGGCATTCTATTCAAAATTGGACCTGAACCAGTTGCCGAGGGCCGCTACGAGTCGCCGATTCTGGACGCAAGATCCAGCGCTTCCTGGGGCCGCATTTGGTGGCGATCGGCAGGCAGTGTTGTGCTCGAAACCCGTAGCGGCAACACCGAACTTCCGAATGAGACGTGGAGCAGCTGGGAAACCGTACGAACCGAAGGCTCGAGCAGCCGCGTACCAAGCCCCATATCCCGTTTCCTTCAGTGGCGGGCAACACTCAAAGGAGCCACGCCGCGTCCAACGCTGAACGAAGTCAACGTAGCGTTTCTTGGCCGCAATATCGCCCCCGAGGTCCTCTCGATAACGATGCTTCCGCCAAATGTCGGCTTGATAGCCAATCCGCCGATGCAGATCGACCCGAATATCGAACTGTCGGGTATCGATCCTGCCGTGTTCGGGATCCCTGTACAACAGGTGCCGCCACGTCGCGCCTATCAACGCGGTGCAGCCGCCTTTCAATGGCTTGCTGAAGATCGGAACGGCGATAAACTCGTTTACGATATATATTTCAAAGAGGCCGCTGACCGCGATTACAAACTGCTAAAAGCGAATATCGCCGATAATTTTTATTCGCTCGATGGCCAGAGCCTTGCGGACGGACGATACACCATCAAGATCGTTGCTCGAGATTCGGTAACAAATCCGGCGAGTTTGGCTCTATCCGGTGAACGGGTAAGCGATGCATTTACTATCGATAACACGCAGCCGAGTGTTTTGGTTTCCGGACAACCGCAGGTCGCCGGTGATCTTGCGCGGATCGTATTTCTTGCTTCTGATCGGGCCAGTTACGTTTCACGCGCCGAGTACAGCATCGACGGCGGCACGTGGTTGACCGTTTTCCCGGATGACGGGATCGCTGACGGTCCCGACGAACGCTTCACGGTGGAAGTCCCAATTCGGCCCGGCAATGAGAGTTCCGTCACGCTGCGCGTCTATGACTCGAACGGAAACGCCGGCAGTGCTCGGGCGACGGTTAGAAAGCCGTGATTCTTGGAGAAAAAAATATGCTCACATTGAAAGAAGGCGACTCGGCAACCTGCGGCATATGCGGCAAAGAGACGACCGTCACTATCGTCACCGAAAGAAACGGCATTCAGGCATTTGACCTGAAGTGCTGGCATCGGAACGCCGAGTGCCCGTCGTGCGGAAGATTGGTTCGCGACGCGAGTGAGGTCGTCCAGGAGGTCGTGCCGCATTGCGATGACTGCAACGGCCCGTTTCACGATGACGACGAATGAGCGGAAGATAGCAGTCGTAACGGGTGCGGCGTCGGGTATCGGTCGGGCGCTCGCGATCAGATTTGGACGCGCCGGTTACGGTGGCGTTGCGATCACCGACGTAAACGAATTCGGACTAAGTGAAACGGCCGATGAGATCGAGAGGCTTGGGGTTGCCGTCCTTGCGCAGAAAGCCGACGTCAGCGATCGAGTTCAGGTTGACGCGCTTCGTGATCGCACTCTCGAACGATTCGGCCGTGTCTCGCATTTGGTGAATAATGCCGGTGTCGGATTGATCGGCCGATTCGATCAGCTCTCGATCGACGATTTTGAATGGTTGATGGGCATTAATTTTTGGGGTGTCGTGAATGGCTGCAAGGCCTTTTTGCCAACGCTGTTGGATCAGCCTGAATCTGCGATCGTGAACATCTCAAGCGTTTTCGGCCTGATCGCCCCCGAGGAGCAGAGCGCTTATTCAGCGTCAAAATTTGCCGTTCGCGGTTTCACTGAGAGCCTCAGGCACGAGCTAGAGGGCACAAGTGTCTTCGTCACATGCGTCCATCCCGGCGGCATAAGGACCAACATCGTCAGAAACTCGCGGGTCGGCAAAGACGCTCCCGATGAATGGAAGCAGCAGGGCACGAAACTATTCGAAAAGGTCGCGAAGACGAGTAGTGAAGAAGCGGCGAATGTAATTTTCGAAGGAATAGCGAAACGCGATACGAGAATATTGATAGGGAAAGACGCTCGATCAATAAGCCATATTTCCAGGATGTTCCCGAAACGGTATCTACGGATAATTGAGAGACTCAACGGCCACAAGATGAGCCTTCGGAAAAAGTGAAGGCCTATTTTTTGGGCAATGTCATCGTTTGGCCCTCAGTGTCGAGTTCGAGAAGTTTTGTCGTACTGTCTGTGACGCTTGGCGGCACCAGGTCGCCCGTCTTATATCGGGATTCCGGCGCGACAAAGTTGGTCATCGCCGGCGGCAGCGATTCCGATGCCTGTGGGCCTCCGATGGTGTTTTGATGAACTGTTGATGAAAGCGCCCTCGACGATGCCATTCGTTTCGCCTTTACGAGATCCGAGATTCCCTTCGCCAGAAACGAGAAAGCCGGAAACAGCATTGCCCACCACCATGCATGACCACCCGCAACGCCCGTTGTAAACAACGCGATCGATACGATCAGAAAGCCGACGCCGCTGATTATAGCCTTTACACCATCTCCATAGACCTCATCCGGATCGTTTCGACGCCGCTTTTCGGCAAAATCGTCGCTTGCCAAACCTAATCCAAGATCTTGATCGAGGTCGCCAAGCATCGATGGCTTTTTGCCCGCCAATGCCGCCGAAACATTCCCTAGATCGACTCCGCAGCTTCGGCAATACTTGCCGTCGTCAGGGTTCTTAGTTCCACATTTTGGACAAAACATAATTGTCTCGAATTCAATTGAAGAATACCATCGAACTACTCATGAACGAGATCGTATACGAATTCACTCGAGCGCGTGCTCGGCCTTCGCGGCTCTCTGTCGTCGTGCCTCGAACAATATTACGCCGGCTGCCACAGATACGTTCAAGGAATCTATTCTTCCATACATCGGGATCCTGACCAAGACGTCGCAGTTTTCGGCAACCAGGCGATGGAGCCCGCTTCCCTCATTCCCGAGAACGAGTGCAGAATTCTGGCTCCAGTCCCAATCTGTGTAATCGAGCGAAGCATCGCCGCTGGTCCCGACGACCCATACGTTTCGGGTTTTCAGTTCTTCGATCAGTCGGTTCACATTTGGGACCTTCGCAACCTTAACGTATTCAGTCGCGCCCGCAGACGATTTTGCCGCCGTTTCGGTCAAACCGACCGCTCGCCGTTCCGGGATGAAAATGCCGTCAGCTCCGGCGCACTCGACCGTACGAAGTATCGCTCCAAAGTTCCTCGGGTCTTCGATCCCGTCCAGAATCACAAACAATGCTCCGTCGCCGGCGCTTTCCAACAGTTCGGTCTCCGACGTATATTCGGCCGCCGAAGCGGCGGCGACGACACCCTGATGGTTCGCTTCAGCCGGAACCATTGACGACATGTTATCGCGCGAGATCAGGTTCACCGCGATGCCGTTCTTTCTTGCAAGTTCGCTTATTTCGCGAAGACGGTGCTCCCTTGCCCCGTCGGTGATATAGACCTTGTCGATCCGGCGAGCGTTTCCCCGCAGCGCTTCCAGAACCGGTAAAACTCCGTAGATCAAATGAGCGGATGCGGCCGCCCGCTCGAACTTCGGCCGAGGCAGATCTCGCTTGGCCCGACCAGTATCATCCCGCAGCTTTTCATTTTGACGTGGCCCTGATCTTTTCATTTTAAATGTCGGAGCATCCGCGAATATCTTGTGAATTGCTCCAAATTATTCGTCGTATCGACGTGAGCAAGGTCCTTTCGGCCGAACCCCGAACGCTGGAATCCTGCAGAGTGACGTGTTCGCTCGGGTTCCCAAACAAGGTCGAGCAGCGATCGGTTTTCCCGATACGATCGATCGATCGAAGCATCGGGACATCTCACCTCGATCAAACGCAAGAGCTTTTCGAGATTGTCTGCGGCAAGCAGCCCTTTCTCATTTCCAAGACAGGAAAAATCAAAACCGGTTGTCGGAATACGAAAGCCGGGATCATGGCCGGATGAGTAGATGTCGACCACCAATTGGTCAGACGACGTTGCCGATTCTTCGAGCGTCTTTACCTCGCCTTTCTTCTTTCTTGTCGTAGCCTCGATTTGGGATTCTACGATCATCCCCAGAACCGCATACTCGATCTCACCGGTATCGTGGACAAATGTATTGTCGCCATTAAAGGCCGTAAATTCGATCTGACCGTCGAGAAATCTTATCGATCGAAGTCGAACTGGCAAAATATCAGATGAAAGTTCACTGTCGCCGACCACGATCGCATCGATCCCGGCCTCGGCAAGAATGCCGACGACGATATCGGATTCTCGAACTGATTCTACACGCACGAACGGCAAGGCCGAACCTGACGCGAGTATCCGGGACAGTAATGCGGCATCAAGACCGACCGAATTGCATAATCTCTCGGTAGCCGGTTCGATCGTCCTCCGATCATTTCGGTTTATGATGACGTTGAGGCCTCGTTCCCATTTCTCGAGCGTGCGGAGATTCAACCTGACTGCGACCGTCGAACCGACGGGCAACTCCAGTTCAGATGCACAATAAAAGCACTTCAGCCTGTTCGGCGGGTTCGCTTTGCCGCAGCGGCCGCACGACGCCATTTCGTCGGCCGTAAAGCCTATCGCCCGCGGAAGCACATCGTCGTTCGGCGAAACAGGCCTATTCTCGTTTTCAACTATGTCATCGCTCATCTTCGCTGGGGCGATTTTATCATCAAGTCACGAGAAATGCTTGACCGATGGAGATTGTCGATGCAAACTAAGAGACAGTCTATTTTGAGGGTGCATTTGCAGCTCGTTGGGATGGTCAGATGTTTGTTAAGGTAAGCTGATAGTTTGAAAATAATTTTCGATACGCTTTTTGACGAAGTCGATACTTTTGCAGTTCGTTATTTTGTTTAGCCCCAGCCTTTCCTGCCGCTTGTCCGCTCAAAATAGTCAAGTAAATTGAATATTTGAGGTCAAGATCATGCAGTTCGATACCTCTACGGGATCTTCGTGGAAATTCGGTCACCGCGGACGTGTAGCCGTTTTCATCGACGGCAACAACCTTTTTCACGCTGCTCGTTTTCACACGATCGACATCGATTACAACAAGCTTCTTCGAATACTTTTGGGCGATGGCAGGCTTCTGCGTGCCTTCTTCTACACCGGCGTAGACGCCGGCGCCGAACGCCAGCAGGGTTTCCTGCTGTGGATGCGGCGGAATGGATTTCGGGTCGTACAGAAGGAATTAAAGACGTTCTACGATGGAACGCGAAAGGCAAACCTCGATGTCGAGATCGCCGTCGATATGCTCAGCCTGGCGGGCCGCTACGATACGGCCGTACTTGTCTCGGGCGATGAGGACTTCGTTTACGCCGTAAATGCGGTCGCGTATAAAGGCTGCCGTGTCGAAGTTGCCGGGTTCCGGTCGAACACTGCTCCTCGATTGATCGACGTTGCCGACTTTTTTATCGATCTAGGCGAGATCGCGGAGCTGATCCGAAAGGACGGCAGTCTGCAGGAAGATTACGAAGTAGGTTCGTTCATCTCCAGCCAGGATATGCCGGTTCCCGACATCATTCGCGGACAATCGCGAGAGCCGTTGGTTCGCGGTGTGAGAACTCCGCCGATCGATTCAGTATTCTCAGACGACGACCGTGACGATATCACGGGCTTTCGCCATCCGAATGGTGATCGATGAAGCTCTTTACGGTCCAAGAAGCAAATCTGTTGATACCGCGTGTCAGATTAAAGCTCGAAATGATCAAGCGGCTTTATGAAAACGTGTCACGGTATCGTGAGCCGGCGCGAGCGGCGGCCGGTGCGTCAGAATTTGGCGGCGGAATGATCGGCGGTTCGAAGTACGTCCGATCGCTTTACGACATCGGAAAACTGACCACGGAGATCGGCGAGACAGGCGTCCAGATCAAGGACTACACGCGCGGACTGATCGATTTTCCATCGATGAGGGACGATCGAGTCGTCCTCCTTTGCTGGCAACTAGGCGAACCCGATGAGATCGGTTGGTGGCACGAGATCGATGCGGGTTTTGCGGGCCGTCAGCCATTGTGAACGGTTTTGTAACATATTTGTAAATCCATTGTTTAAACGAGTTAGCGCGCTTCGCTGGCAGGAAAGCCGAAAGTGTATCTATTTGTGCGCTTTACTGTTGACGAGTTAAAGTAACTTCTGATACTATTTCCGTGTTTTGCCCCGTTCGCGCTCGAAATCACGAAAAATTGTAGTTTGCCACGCCTATGATGTGCCCCGTTTGTAAACGCGACCTTGCACCAACTC
Source organism: Chloracidobacterium sp. (assembly GCA_016716305.1). NCBI lineage: Bacteria > Pseudomonadati > Acidobacteriota > Blastocatellia > Chloracidobacteriales > Chloracidobacteriaceae > Chloracidobacterium > Chloracidobacterium sp. Next base: position 3,061,836 of record JADJWP010000002.1, on the reverse strand, counting down.
TATCCATTTGTCTGACGTGCGGCGCGATGATGAACGATACCGTTCGCGAAGAGCTGGAGTCGAAGATCGGCAGGATCTCGGGACCATTGGCAGGTGCGGCTGAGCCAAAGCCGCAATTGCCGCGTGAAGCTGTTACGAAATCCGAACCGCGACCGATCGCCCCGCCACCTCCGGTAAGAGCGTTTACCGGTGAGTTTCCGTCAAAGAAAACCAGCCCGACACTGGTCGAATTTCAGTCTCGCAATGCAACGCTTCCCGACTGGCGCCTTCAGCTGCAAAACACGGTTCGTCAACGTACCGGAGGAGCCAGACAAGAAGCTCAGACGGCCGAAGTCGCACCTGTTCAGAAACCGCAGTTTGCTACGCATGGCGCGACAGCACTAAAGACCGAAACCTCACCTTCACCTGAGTCCACGGCGCATTCGAATGCTCGCGTCGCCAATGCATTGAAGCGTATCGAGGCCTCGCGACGGACGTTTTTGCCCGAAGCACCATCGGCTCCGGTCGACAAAAGGCCTGCCGCAAATCGAAATCACCCGTTCAATATCGTTTCGCGGACACAGCCGTCGATCGCAGCTCCAGCCGCAGCGCGGCCGGCCGTCGAAGTTCCTCGCAAGCCAAAGCTCGTTTCGTCGCTGCGGATCGAAAAGAAAGGGTTTGACACAAACAAGTTGCCGCCGCTTCCGAAGCCTGCATCGCTATCGTCGAGTTTTGATTCACAGGACGAACCGCTTCCGATCGAGGAATTTGCAATTCCGAGGTCGGGACCGGTCGAAAATTCAGCCGGCATCGCTGACGAACGGCTTGCTGTCGCTAACGGCCCGCTTGAGACTGACGAGATCGACGATCTGGCTCCCTTCTCGATGCGTTTTGGTTCAGGGGTATTCGATTTCATTCTTTCCGGGATCGCGACAATGGTGATTCTGTCGCCCTTTATGGTAAGCGGCGGAACGTGGTTCTCGTTTTCGGGAGTTCTAACGTTCGTTGCGACTTTGTCGATATTCCTGTTCTTTTATCTGACGGCCTCGATCAGTTTTTGGGGCAGGACATTTGGAATGCGGCTATTCTCGCTCGAACTGATAGACGCCGAACAGAACGCTTATCCGTCTGTCCATCAGGCGGCAGTCAGCTCGGCAGTTTTTCTGCTTTCTATCGCGTTCGGCGGTTTAGGGTTTCTTACCGTTCTGTTTAATGAGGAGCGACGCGCAATTCACGATATCGTATCGGGAACACTCCTCATTCGCGAAGTTTGATCCGTATCGTCGGTTTGCTCAGCGTCCAAAGTTGTCAACGAACAACTTTGGACGTTTTCATTTGACCGACTAGACTCTCAATGATGGACCGATTGGCATTTGATGAGATCGGACGAGAGATCGCTCCGGCATTGGCCGGACGGCGTTACGGTCGTGCGTTTCAACTCTCACGTTTTGAATTTATTTTCGATCTCCGACTATCCGGTTCAAGATATTTGTTGATAAACATCGACCCCGCCGAACCTCGCACCTATCTCGCCCGCAGAAAGCTTCGCGAGATCGAGAAAGCGAGTCTGAAACCCAGCCCTTTCGTCCAGAATATCAACGCACGGTTGTTCGATACCGCAGTACTCACGGTCACGATTCTCGCAGACAGCGATGTTATCCTGATCGATTTCGAGCCGGCTGATACAGCAGACACTATCGGCGGCAATTCATTGGCGGTGACGATGACAGGCCGTTCGGCCAATATCCTGCTGCTCGACAACGAATCGAACGTTGTGATGGTCGCCCGCGAGTCGGGTAATGAAGGCCAATGCGTTGGGGATAGATTCGCACCGCCAAAGCGAAAAGAGCCTGACGAACCGTCTTCACCGCCTAGTGACACCGGCGATCTTCTTACAGGCGACACAGCCGCATCGCTATCAGAGAGGCTCGATGGTTACTATCAGAAAAGAGCCGCGGTCGCCAAGTTTAACAAACTGGGTGCTCTCGCCTCGAGCAAGATCGAAAAGGAGATCAAAAAGAAGCGTAAGCTCTTAGAAAACCTCGATCAGGATCTGCGTGACCACGGCGATGCTGAGACCTGGAAACGCTTCGGTGACCTGCTCCTGGCCAACGTCAGAAACGCTGTTCGCGAATCGAATGCATTTGTCGTCACCGATCTGTTTGATCCGGGTCAACCGTTGATCCGAATAGAAGCAGTCAATGACGACTCGATAACCGAAACGGCCGAAAAATACTTTCGCAAATACGCGAAGTCGCGAAACGCAGCGATAGAGATCTCGAAAAGACGCGCGGCCGTTTTGTCGGACGTTGCACGGCTCGAATCGACCAAAGCGACTATCGGAAAGGCGATCGAGGAATCGGACGAAGAAACGCTTGAGAGATATGTGAATCCGGCACAACGGGAGCCGGCAATAGCGAGCAAAGGCAAGGCGGCCGGAACGAACAGCGGGGTACGCAAATTCATTTCGTCGGATGGGTTTGAGATACTGGTCGGCAAAAAGGCCAAGGATAACGATCAGCTAACGTTTCGGATCGCCAAGTCGCTCGACACCTGGATGCACGCTGCTGATTATCCAGGTTCGCACGTCGTGATCCGCAACCCAGGACGCAGCATTATCCCACCAAAGACGCTTCTCGAGGCCGCTCAGATCGCAGCCTTTTACAGTCAGGGAAATAAACAACCAAAGGCGGCTGTTCATTACACACAAAAGAAATTTGTAAATAAACCGAAAGGAGCAGCGCCCGGGCTTGTCAGCTTGGCGAGTTTCAAGACCATCTTGGTCGAGCCGAAGATCTCGCTTAAGTTGGAAGTACCTACTCGCTGACGATCCTTGCAACGGTATTTTCCATCTTCTTTATCTCAGCCGGATTTGCTCCGCGAAAAACGCCGCGAAGCCTGCCGTCGCGATCGACAAGAAAGCTCTGCGGGATCCCTTCAAATTTGCTAACACGGATCAGCGTCGACTGCATCTCCGTGCTTGCCCAAACCAATGGATAATTGACGTTCAACCTCGCTGCAAAATCGTCGATCATTTCCTTCGTGTCACCATCATCGGTGTTAAGGCCGATTATCTCGAAACCCCGATCGCGATATTTTTCCTGCAGCTTCACCAACGCCGGCACTTCGGCCAAACATGGTTTACACCAGGTAGCCCATAAATTCAGTAGCACGACGCGTCCCTTGCGGTCTGCGACGCGTGACGTCGAACCATCAAGATGTCTCATCTCGGCCTGGGCGGCTTTTTCGGCAAGCGGCGGAAAACCGGATGAGCCGGGTGCTGATCCCGTCGGTGTTTTGTCAGTTCCGTTAGAGTCGGATCTCGTGGTGTCGGAAGACGGCAGCGAGGCACAACCCGAAAAACTTGATAAGACAACCGACAGGACGGCAAATAATGAGACTTGAAGAACTACTTTCTTGAACATCTAGTAAGAAGACCGATCCTTTAACCTGAATACGATCACCGAAAGGATCGTCATTATTCCAAACATTAGCATTAAGACAACCTGATTCAAAACTTCATTCATCCACGGATGCAGATAAGAGATGTAAGAACTGAGGTCGTCGGGGACCTTTTTCATTTCGGGCACTTCAAGGCGGTCGGACAACGGATTCGGTTCCTGAGAGGTGTCAGCCTGATAGTTTGGCCCGGCGATGCGCTTGAAATCCTCCAGGTCCCGCTTTGCGTTCGAAATTATCTTTTCGTTCTCGGTCTCGACGAACTTGTACAGTCCCATGCCCTTGGTCTTTCCCCTGGGATTCGCACCTTCCGGTTCAAGTGTATCGAGCGTCGAAAATCGTTTCATGGTGTCGAACGACCAGGCTGACGGCATTGTCAGTCCGACGACCTTGTTCAATCCGGTCGGGACCCCGACCAATCCTGAGAACAAGATCTGCGGTATCAGTAAAAGCGGGACGAGGCTCGTGGCCATCTCAGACGTTTTTACGAACGCCGAAACTAGCAACCCGAGCGCGACGCCGACGCTCGAGGTCAGGAGCATCGCCCAGAATTGTGGAATGCCCCCGAATTCGCCGGGCATTGGCATCAGACCGGAAAGATCAAGTAACTTCAGCGGCACGAACAGAAGAAAACACTGAACCGAGACGATCAAACCGAGCACGAAGATCTTTGATCCCAGATACGGCAGGATGCCGAGGTTGAACATCCGCTCACGTTTATAGATCGGGCGTTCCCTAATGATCTCTCGTGCCGCGACCGACGTGCCAAACCATAGCGCGACCAAGGAAACAACAAAATAAACGAAATCACGCGGCTGCTCGGCCCCCATTATCAAATAGGTCATTGCAGCAATTATCGGGGCCTGCGCCAGCAGAATAAAGAGATTCGATCGATCCTTCAATAGAACCTCGATATACCGCCGCGATAACGTGAGCCATTGCCTGATAGAGCCAAAGACGCCGAGCCGACGACGTTTTGCGGTGCCCGAGGCATGCCCGGCAGACAGCTCTTTCAGCGGTTCCTCGATCAACTCTTTGAACTGCGGGGTGGCCTGATACTTTCTTTTCAACTCATCGGCCGTTCGTTCGATCGCACTGACCCGATCTATCGAATCACGCGAATCGGCGCCGGTCTCGCTCGGGTCATCCAATCTGCGATACAATTCGTCAAAGTTCTTTACGCCGAGATGCTTCAACGCATCGTCGGGCTCTCCGTAAAAGACCAGCCGGCCGCGAACCAGTACGACGATCTTGTCGAAGAGCTTCACGTTGCCCATCGCATGGGTGGTCATCACCACTGTTCGGCCCGAGTCGGCGATCTGTTTGAAAAGCCGCATTATCTTTCCCTCGGTCGCCGGGTCAAGGCCGGACGTCGGCTCATCGAGGAATATGACCGATGGTTTCGTCACGAGTTCAACGGCGATCGAAACGCGTTTACGCTGCCCGCCGGAAAGCTGTCGTACCGGCGTATCGCGCCGTTCGGCAAGGCCTGTCACGTCGAGGACCTCATCGATCATCTTTGCGATCTCATTCGAGGTCACATCGCGCGAAAGCCGAAGCTTTGCTACGTAATAAAGCGTTCGGTATACGGTCAGCTCACGGTGGATGATGTCGTCTTGCGGCACGTATCCGATCGCCTGCTTAAGCGAATCGAAGTGCCGATACAGGTCCAATTTGTTTATCAGCACCGAACCGGATGTCGCCGGTCTGACACCGTTCAGAGCTTCGATCAAGGTCGATTTACCGGCTCCCGAAGGCCCGATAAGGCCTATGAATTCATTCGGCTTGATCGATAGCGACACCTCGTCGAGCAACCTCACTTTTCCGCCGCGCGATCTGTCTTTCACTTCGGTCATGACGCCGATAACGTCGATACGGGTCTTTGAGCGGGTGTCGTAGACCAATACCTGATGACCCTGATCGACCCGGATCACGAACGATCCGATCTGGATCGAATCGCTGAATGAAACCTCGCCTCGGGTTACCCGCGACCCGTTGATGAATACGCCGTTTGTGGAACCGAGGTCCTCAACCCCAATGCCCGCCGATGTCCGAATCAGTTTCGCGTGTCTTTTTGAGATCTGGAGGCCGTCGAGCCTGATATCGTTCGATTCGTCGCGTCCAATGATGAGCGTTCCAGTTTGCGGAAATGAGGCCGTCATCAACAATTGCGGTTCATTGAACTCCTTCCCTCTTGCACTGCCAGCGACACTCTGCAGGCTGACGACCATGGTTTTCGACGAGATCGGATCGGTCGGGGCATTCAGCTGTGTCGGCGGGGCGATGGCATGCTGAACGCGTGCCGCGACCTCAGGCGTTGGCCGTGCCGCTGAAACCACGCAGAGTCGCGGGCCGCCCATCCCGAGCTGGATCGTGTCTCCATCGGAAAGCGTCGTCCGAGCCGATATCCGATGTCCATTTACTAGAGTCCCGTTAAAGCTGTTATTATCGACGACCGAAAGCTGATCATGACCTGCGATTATTTCTGCATGCTTCCGCGAGACCGTTGCCGAAGAAGCATCAAATACAACATTGCACGACGGATCGCGGCCGAGCCACAGGCTTCCGTCCGATACCGATAGCGGCGGCCGTTGTGACTCGTCGACAAATTCCAGTCTATAAACAGCAGGACGGGCTTCCGCAGGCGGAGACGGATCGTGTATCACTTTGGGTGAAGCCGCCGCGATCTCCACATCGGCATTGCTTTGAGAAAGTTCGAACCAAACGACACGCAGGATCGGGCCGTCCTGGCCAAACTGAATCGACGAGCCGACCTCAAGAATTGCGCTACCCGAGATCCGAACGCCATTCACAAATGTCCCGTAACTCGAGTTAAGATCGATGATCGCCCATTGACCGCCGGCCCATCGAAGTTCGGCGTGTTTTCGCGAGACCATCGGATATTGCGCGTTGTCGAAGGCAATATCGCACTCAAAGGCGTCTCGCCCGACGAGTATGACGTCCTGACCAAAAGACCGTTCGGCGTTTTGTTGTCCGGCGCTCTCTTCGGCAAGGATGATGTTCATTGCGTGCTCTTTTTATCCGATGCCGAAAAGACGGCAATTTACGTAGTATGAAAAAACAAAAAGCGTATGAGATGCCTCTCTACGCTTACGAACAAGACCCGATCCGATCTGATCATTGAGATCGGACAAGCCGGAAACCAAGGCCGGGACTCTTGGTCGAAGCGGGGACCTCCTGGCGGAATGTCGCGGTTATCCCGTCGGGCCCGGACGACTTGTATATCGCACCGCCGCCACGGACCATGAAATGCGGTTCAGCGAGTTTCGCGATCTCTCCGGAGCTTCCCGGATATAACGAAATTTCCGTACTGGTCCATTCAAAGACGTTCCCGATCAGATCTCGGACGCCCCAGTCGTTCGGACAGCCGGCATTACCGACCGCCTTTGGTTCGTTATTTGGCTGATCCAGGACCGCGCACTTCGGGTCGTAAGTATCACCCCAAGGATACAGATTGTTCTTTGAACCATTGCGGGCGGCGTATTCCCATTCGATCTCGGTCGGAAGCCTGTACGTGGCGTTGTCACGTTTCGAGCGCCACGCGGCGAAGGCCTTTGCATCGTCGAGACTGACCAGGCGGACGGGCATCTCATAGTGCTCGGGCAAAGGTTTATCGTTCACCCAATGCCCAGGAACCGGTCGATAACCTGTTTCCTGCACAAAAGCCAGATACTCCGAGTTGGTTACCTCTGTCTTATCCATCAAAAACGCCTGCACGTCGCGTTTATGAGCTGGTTTTTCGTTCTCGCGCCCGTCATTGCGCCCCATCATGAATGAGCCTGCCGGGATCTGCACTAATTCGGCCTTCTTGACGAGAACAGGTGTTTCCGTTGGCGTTGGTGTCGTACTGTTGGCGACATTCGCAGGCGGTTTGGGCTTTGATTCAAAGAATCCGAGCATATACGCTCCGCCAATTCCGCCAACGGCAATTACAAGAAACGCCAGGGCACCAGCAGCAGTCAGTACCAGCGGCGAAAGCAGCGATCTCTTTTGCGGCCGCGATCCGACATCGACGGTATGCCGGCCAGTATCCCACGCCTGAACCGAGGTCTTGAGCATGTCCGGCGAGTTGTCCTGCGTTGTCGAAAAATTCTGAGGCGTATTCGGCGATATCGCTCCGCTGTATGCGATCGTCGCTGCAGGCGGCCTTGGTATCGCATCGGCCGCCGATCTCAACTCAGCAACGACCTGTTTGGGGTTGCCGTCACAGTTCACGTCGCCGATCCAGTCCTCATACCCCTCTTTGCTTATTCGCAAATTGTGGCTGCCGGTCTGCAGGCCATTCAGGGTTATCCAGCCATCATCGCGGCTTTGCCCGACCGGGACGTTATCCACAAAGACCATCGAGTGCGGCGGATCGGTCTTGATATTGACGGCCGGCACTTTTGGAATGCCGCCTGAGGTCGTGTGAATACCGATCGATGCCGGGAAGATAGCTTCCTTCAATTCGCTGATCAGCACCTCGACCGACGGGGTCCGCTTCTCTTTGTCTTTTTGAAGAGTATGCAGTACCGCGGCCTCGACCTCTGGCGAAACACTTACGCCCATTTCGGCGAACCGCGGAGCCGGATCGCTGATGTGCTTCTTCATGATCGCCGGAATGGACGAACCCTTGAAAGGCACATCACCCGCGAGCATTTGATAAAGCATCACGCCAAGACTGTAAATATCCGACCGCGAATCGGGCTCGTCATCAGCCCATTGCTCCGGGGCCATGTAATATGGCGAGCCCATTAATCCGGTCGTTTGCGCCTGTATGAACGATCCGAGCAATTCACCGGACTTTATCTTCGCCAAGCCGAAATCGAGGATCTTTACTGCCTGTGAGATATGCGGCTTATCGCTGCATATCATGATATTCAACGGCTTGAGGTCGCGGTGAACGATACCTTGATGATGGGCGGCACCGACGCCTGAGCAGATCGCCGACATCAATTCCAACGCCCTTTCAGGCGACAATCGTTTTTCTCGGGTCAATAGGTCGTGAAGCGATTCGCCTTCGACGTACTCCATCACCAGGAAAGGGATAGAACCGCCGATCACGCCGTAATCGGTAACGGCAACAACATTCTGATGGCGGATCGCCGCTGCCGCCAGGGCTTCTTGCCTGAATCGCGTTACCAACTGAGGGTCGTTACCGACCAGATCCGGGAGAATTATCTTAATCGCAAGCTGTGTCTTGAGGTAAGCGTGCCGTGCTTTGTAAACGACCCCCATTCCGCCTTGCCCGAGTCGGCATTCGATATGGTACTTGCCCTCTAAGATCGGTTCACCGGCGATCGTGTGCATCGTCGGCATTCCGTCTTTGGGGCAAGTTCCGACATCGTCGGAATAGCAGTTTTTACAAAGCTGGCATTCTTTCATTTCACGCTGACACGCTCACAAGAACTTGCTTCGGGTGAGGTTCCGAATACTACAATGACTTCATCTGGTGTAAGCTTTTGCTCCGTTCGCGCCTCTTGATTCTAGTTTTTTTACAGACTTCAAGCAAGGTATAAACACAATGGTCCTTAGATTGCAGTAATTTGCAAAGATCGAGCAGTTTTGTGATCGATTATCGAACGACGATATTTACCAGTCGATTAGGAACCACGATGACCTTCAACATCTGCTTCCCTCCGGTATATTCGCGGACCTTTTCGTCTTCCATGGCCATCGATCTCAGCACTTCATCCTCGGCATCCGGCGGGGCAAATATCCTCGCCCGCAATTTGCCGTTCACCTGAACAGCTATCTCGATCTCATCCGCCCGCGCGATTTCTTCGTCATACGCGGGGAACCTTGCTTCGTTGCCGATGATCCCGTTCTCGTTGCCGATAATGATCGAATAAAGTTCCTCAGCCGTGTGTGGTGCAAACGGAACCATCATCAGGACAAGACTCGTAACTGCTTCCCTTACGGCCTCGACATCCTGACTGGCGGCCGTTTCCGGTTCTCCTTTGAACTCGTAAAGTGCGTTCGAAAGCTCCATCAAAGCTGCGACCGGCGTGTTGAACTGCAAAGTATCGAGGCTCTGATCGATGCGCTTGATCGTTTGATGGGTCTTTTGGCGGAGCTTGCGGGCCTCTGCAGAATCGTCGGATTGACGCTCTTCGCCGGTTTCGTCCGCTAAGGCCGAATGCCATTTATATACGAACCGCCAAACCCGCTGCAGAAATCGCAGAGCGCCCTCGATGCCGGCTTCGTTCCAGACAAGCTCGTTCTCGACCGGCGCAGCGAAAAGCACAAATAGTCTCGAGGCATCAGCTCCATATATGTCGACCATTTCGTCAGGATCGACTCCGTTGCCTTTCGATTTCGACATCCGTTCGATGGCAAACTTCAGCTTTTTACCCGCAGCATCACGGGCCTCGGTGATTCGGCCCTTTTCGTCGCGATCGATACTGACGTTCGCTGGGACTTCGTATATCCGTTTGCCTGTCGAATCATCGAAGAATGTCTCACCCACGACCATTCCCTGGGTCAGTAGACGGGTCACCGGCTCGTCGAATTTGACCAAGCCGATATCGCGCATCACTTTGGTCCAAAAACGCGTGTATATCAGATGCATCACAGCGTGATCGTCGCCGCCGATATACTGGTCGACCGGGGTCCAATACTCTGCAACGTCGGGTGAAAATGGCATCACTTCATTGGTCGGGTCGGTGTATCGAAAGAAATACCACGATGAGTCGATGAAAGTATCCATCGTATCCGTCTCGCGCTTTGCGGCGGAGCCGCACTGCGGACAAGTTGTTTCGTAGAACTCGGGAGCCTTTGCTAAAGGCGATTCGCCGATTCCGGTGATCGGTGCATTTTCAGGTAATTCGACCGGTAGATTCTCGAATCTCTCGGGCACGACCCCACACTTCCCGCAGTAAACGATCGGTATCGGCGCTCCCCAAAATCGCTGTCGTGAAATGCCCCAATCGCGCAGACGAAACGTCGTTGCTGCCTCGCCAAAACCGTGGACATGGGCGTATGCGGTCATCTCTTTTATCGCCTCATCACTGGTTTTGTTGTTCCAATAGTCGGAATGAACAAGAACGCCGCTCTCAGTGAACGGCACCTCCAACGCCAATGCCTGCATCGTGTGATGTTCATGAACCAGGTGCGGTTCCGAGATCACCTGACGGATCGGGAGGCCGAACTTCCGGGCGAACTCGAAATCGCGCTCGTCGTGAGCCGGAACGCTCATCACCGCGCCGGTCCCGTACTCCATCATCACGTAATTGCCGACCCAGACGGGCAGCGGTTCGCTACTGAATGGGTTGATCACTTTGAGGCCGGTATCGATGCCGTCTTTCTCGCCCTCTCCTTCGCGATCTTTCGGTTTGGCCGAGTCAAGGACGATCTCGTCGATCTTGGCTCGAACATCCGGCGCAAACGATTCCCTATAAGCAGAAATGACCGGATGGCCCGCGGCAACCACAACGGCGTTCGCCCCGTAGATCGTGTCGATCCTGGTCGTGAAAACGCGGATCGAAACTGGTGCGTCGATCGTCGAACGATGTAGTGCTCCGGTAGCGATCCGTATCTTGAAATCGACATATGCGCCTTCCGATCGGCCGATCCAGTCACGCTGACGCTTCAGAACGTTTTGAGGCCAACCAGCCTCTATCTGATCAAGGCCGTCCAACAGTTCGTCAGCGTACGCTGTAGTTTTCAGAAACCACTGTTCAAGGTCTTTTTTCGTGACCGGATTCCCGCACCGCCAGCAAAGCCCGCCGCTGGCCTGTTCGTTCGAGAGCGTGGCTTTATCGGTCTCGCACCAATTGACCTGCGTCATTCGTTTATACGCAAGGCCCATCTCATACATTTTTAGGAAGAACCACTGGTCAAACTTGTAGTAATCCGGCCGATGGGCAAACATCTGGCGCGACCAATCGTAACTTAACCCGAGACGCTGCAGCTGGCCCTGCATGACGGTTATGTTCTCCTCGGTCCAGTTACGCGGGTTGACACCGCGCTTTACCGCAGCATCTTCTGCTGGCTGCCCGAAGGAATCCCAGCCGATCGGGTGCAAAACGTTGAATCCCTTAAGACGTTTGTACCAGGCGACCGCATCGCCGACCGAGTAATTCCGGACGTGGCCCATGTGGAGATTGCCCGATGGGTAGGGGAGCATTTCCAACTGGTAGAATTTCGGCTTGTCATTGCGGATCTGGGTCTCGAAGGTTCGGTTTTCGGCCCATTTTGCTTGCCATTTGGCCTCGATCTTCTTTGCAAAATATTTTTCGTCCATAAAAACGCCTCAGAAAACGGAATTTTATCGGATAACCACCCGGCTATCCAATGCACCACGTAATTATCTTGTTGAAATTATTGCGTTTGAGGTGACGCCACGTCGCGAGGTATGTCGCGAGTGGCTAGGTAAGGGCGAGCATTTTTCGGCACGGGTCCATAAGGGGGATTCTAGACCATCGGTCCGTAGATGTCCATTTTTCTTGTCCGGAATTGGCCTTTTGTGATATCATTTTTGAACCTTAAAAGGTAGGTGTAGTTTCAAACGATCGTATTGATGATTAACAATATACCAGCGCAGACGGCTCCGGCTTGACCTCGAAAGTTGCGGTATGACCGTCTGCCCCGAATTGGAGGCAAGAAGATGGTCAAACAATCCGTAAACAATCCTGTTGGCAAATTGCAGAACCCACGCCCTCGTGCTTCCGAATTCGCGCCCTCGAACCGCACTTCCAAGTTGACAAAGAATTCAGTGGATGACGTCATCGTCTCGCTCTCAGATTCGTATGAGAATCAACGTGCGCGGCAGGTCGTCGAATGGGTTCGCAACCAAAGCGTTCGACGTGCATCGTAAAGACGTCTGCCATTCGGCCCCTTTTGGTCTCAGGAGAGTACTGATTCCTCATGTTCCGACGAATACCGTTCCTTGGAGCCCTTATTCATCTATCGCTTCTGATCGCGATAAACGGACAGGTCATACCTGACCAAGTAAATCCCGAGAGGCTTTTCATTGAAGATCGTCTCAGACGCGAGATCGCGAGCGGGACCACCGAACAAAAGCGAAATGCTCTGTTCGAGATACGTAATTTCCGTTCAGAGCGGACATCCGCGATCGCCATTCCAGCTTTACGAGACCGCGACGAAACTGTCCGTGCAACTGCTGCGTCATCGGTTGTGTTTATGCGTCCGCGAGAAGCCGTGACCGCGCTGCGGCCTCTTTTGTCGGACAAAATGCCATTCGTTCGAAAGGAAGCGGCCTACGCCCTCGGGAAGGTCGGCGACCCACTTGCGGCGGTCGAATTGATCCGATCAATGCAGCGCGACAAAGATCGAGAAGTTCGGGCAGCGGCGGCATTTGCCCTCGGCACGACGGGAAGCATTGACGCTGTCGGGCCATTAACAGCGGCGCTTGAGAAAAAACCAACAGAAAACGACGAATTCATCCGCCGATCTGCTGCGAGGTCGATCGGGCAGCTTGCCGAAAACGTCCGTGGCCTTAACGAAAGCAGCCAGACGCCCGAGAGCTTTCTTCCCGAGCGTTATAAAACCGCGGCGATGCTGGATATAACGGATGTTGCCGAGAGTTTCCCGGTCTTCCGGTCATCCGAAGAAGTTCTTAAGAGGGTCCTTCTTGATCGGTCAGAAACGGACGACACGAGACGAGAGGCGGCTTTTGCCCTTGGTGCGATCGGGAACCCATCATCAGTGGCCGTCCTCCGAGCGCAGAAAGGCGGCCCAGATCCGTATCTTGCCGAGATCTGCCGCGAAGCACTGATCCGAATGAACATTCCGGAGTGACTATGCCGACCTCAGACCTCATCCTTATGGAATTTCTTTGATTCCCCGCCCTTTTTTGTTCTAATAGTCGAATGCAGGCAGTTCATTCTTTTGGTTCGCACACTGAGTCGCTTATCGACCGCTACCTGCGTATTCGCAAATATACCGAGAATCTGTGTGAACCGCTGGAGATCGAGGATTATATTCCCCAACCGATCGTCGACGTTTCGCCGCCTAAATGGAATATTGCGCACACGACCTGGTTCTTTGAAGAAATGATCCTCAAGAAATTCGCTTCGAATTACCGCGTCTTCGACCCGAGCTTCGGCTTTCTTTTCAACAGCTACTACAACACCCTCGGCAACCGTACAGCGCGCGACCACCGCGGCGATCTCTCAAGACCGACGGTGAATCAGATATTTTCATATCGAGCTTACGTCGACGAAGCGATGACCGGATTGCTTGGAAGCCTGGGTCGCTCGGTAGTTGCTGAGGGCTTATCGTCGGTGCCTGACGGGCCGGAGGTGCCTGGTGACTTGGCCGAGCTCGTGGACTTGGGTCTTAACCACGAGCAGCAGCATCAGGAACTCTTAATTTCAGATCTTAAATACACGTTCAGCGTAAACCCTCTTTTTCCGGTTTACCGCGAAAACCACTTTCCCGAAGAGACCCGAGATTCAGGCTCCGAAGGCTACACCGACATTTCCGGCGGCATCTGCGAGATCGGTTACAACGGTGTCGAATTCTGCTTCGACAACGAACGCTCCCGCCACAAGGTCTGGATCGACGATTTCTCGATCTCGAACCGCCTCGTCACGAATGGCGAGTTTCTCGAATTCATCAACGACGGCGGATACACGGATCATCGGCTGTGGCATTCCGAAGGGTGGGATTGGGTAAATCGCGAATCTGTCGCCTCGCCGCTTTACTGGCACGACCGAGACGGCGAATGGCAGCACTTTACGCTCGGCGGGCTTCGACCTATTCGGATAGACGCGCCTGTCTGCCACGTCTCGCTTTACGAAGCCGCGGCCTTCGCAGAATGGAAAGGGATGCGGCTGCCGACCGAGTTCGAATGGGAAGCCGCGAATGAGAAATTCGTTTGGGGATTGCGTTGGGAATGGACCAACTCCGCATACTTGCCGTATCCGGGCTTCTCGAAACCGGATGGGGCCGTAGGCGAATACAACGGCAAGTTCATGATGAACCAAATGGTGCTTCGCGGAGCTTCGGTAGCAACACCGGAAGGCCACAGCCGCCCCACGTACCGCAACTTTTTCCACCCTCACCTGCGTTGGCAGTTCACGGGTATCAGGTTGGCTCGTTAGAAGATCATATGGAATCCTGCACTTCTCCGGAACTAACGAAATTTGCTGAAGACGTACTTGCGGGGCTGACATCTACACCAAAACAGCTTTCATCGCGTTACTTTTACGACGACGAAGGTTCGCGCCTGTTCATGGAGATCATGAAATTGCCCGAATATTATCCGACTCGTGCTGAATTCAAGATCTTCGAAGAGCAAACTGATGAGATCTGCCGGGCATTCACGGACGGTGCGATCGGGATCGACCTTATCGAGCTAGGCGCCGGTGACGGTGCCAAAACCGCGGTGCTGATCCATCATTTCCTGAAAGAGGGCATCGATTTTACCTATTCCCCGATCGATATCTCACAAGAAGCGAACGACGCGCTTTCGACACGTTTCAAAACGATGTTCCCAGACCTCAAGATCAGCCCTCTTACCGGTGATTATTTCAAGGTTCTCGGATCGCTAAAGAACGGCAGCGGTCGACGCAAGGTTCTTCTCTTCCTGGGTTCGAATATCGGCAATTTTCAACAGGACAAAGCACTCGGTTTCTTTCGCGAACTCCGCGCCGTGATGAACGCGAACGACCGACTATTCATCGGTTTCGACATGCAGAAAGACCCGCGCGTCATTGTCGCGGCATACGACGATCCTGAAGGCGTCACGGCGGCTTTCAATCTCAATCTACTTTCGCGGATAAATCGCGAACTCGGGGCTGATTTCGACCTCTCAAAGTTCTCACATTATGCTCAGTACCGGCCGGTCGAATGTGCCGCGCGCTCGTTCCTCATCAGCCGCGAAAGGCAGACAGTGACGATCAAGGCTCTAAACCGCTCGTTCGACTTCGATCAATGGGAACCGATCTTTATGGAGATCTCGCAGAAATACACGCGCGCAATGATCGAAGAACTTTCTTCAGATAGTGGGTTTGAGATCGAACAGGAGTTTCACAACCCCGACGACTTCTACATCGATTCCCTATGGAGGCCGATGTAGTTCGGCTGTCCATGCACCAATGAAGATAACGACCCTCAGCTTCGACACGATCGACTCGACCAACACCGAGGCCCTGAAACAGGCCCGGCTTGGTGCGGAGGAAGGCCTGTGCGTCGTCGCCCGGCAGCAGACCGCCGGTCGCGGGCGGCAGGGACGGGTTTGGTTCTCGGAGAACGACGCAGGCTTATATTTCAGCATGCTCCTTCGTCCGAACATCGAGCCTCAGTTTCTATCGCTGATCACTTTGATGGCCGGGGTCGCAGTTCATGACACTCTCAGGGAATTTGGCCTGCTGCCCGACATAAAATGGGTGAACGACGTTCTCGTGAACGAGAAGAAGATCAGCGGCATTCTCGCCGAAACGACCGAAACGGAGAAGGGCTTAGCAGTCGTTCTGGGCATCGGGATCAATATCCGCTCATCAAATTTTCCCCCGGAGATCGCCGATACTGCGACATCGATCGAAGATGCATCGATCCATATCAGTAACGGATCACGGACGGTTCCGTCCCCTGAGCAGCTTGCACATGTACTGACAAATTTCCTTGTGCATTTTTACGAGTCGCTCGCCGGCCCCGATGGCACGCATAAGATCGTCGATGAGTGGCGAAAGCGGTCAACCTATTTCTCAGGCAAGAAGGTACGCGTCTCCCTCGAGAATGGTATGCTTGAGGGCATGACCGAGGGCCTGGAGGAAAACGGAGCTCTTCGGCTCAGGCTTTCGGACGGTGAAGTCGAGCTGATCCAGTCCGGCGACGTCGAACGTATCCGCGTTCAATGAAATGAGAAGACGACTTTCTGAAATTCACCCGATCGTTTACAAAACCCGGATCCGGCAGAAACGCCTTTTCCGGCGGCTGGACGACATCACCAGGCGAACCACCTTCGCCGCGGAGAAGAGCGCGGCCGAGCTGCCGTTTGCGTGCCACCGGCACCAGTCGCTGCTGCGTCGAAAATTAGGCGACAGTGATCCGCAACTGCAGGAAAACAAGGTGGTTAATCTAAGCATCGCGTGCCCGACCATCGATGGCCTGATGATCCGGCCTGGCGAAACGTTTTCGTTCTGGAGGCAGGTCGGACAAACGACGGCCGATAAAGGTTATCTAGAGGGAATGCAGCTCTCTCAAGGCAGGGTCGTCCGCGGCGTAGGCGGCGGGCTATGTCAGCTTGCAAATCTGCTTTATTGGATGGCGCTACACACATCACTCGCGGTGATCGAACGGCACCATCACAGTTTCGATCCTTTTCCGGACGACAATCGCGTGCTTCCGTTCGGGAGCGGAGCCGGGGTCTTTTACAATTACATTGACCTCAGATTTTTCAATCCGACGCGATCGACCTTTCAGATCAAGCTCTGGATAACCGACGATCACCTGAAAGGATCGATCCTCTCAGACATCGAACCCATATATAGCTATCATATATTCGAGAAAGGCCATCGTTTTCTCGTCAAGAACGGAAAGAACTTCCGCGAAAACGAGATCTGGCGGAATGTGGTCGACCGCCGTTCCGGCGAAACCGAGCGCGAGGAACTCATTGTCGCGAATTTTTCCGAAGTGCTTTACGATCCGCCTAACGTTCCCGCCGCATAAGATTGAATTTTGATCCGTATCGGTGTAACTTCAAGGATGTATTATCAATCAGTCTTATGAGCAGTGAGTTTGATCCTAATCCGGATTTTGACCTCGAACGTGAGTTCTATGACGAGCTTGCGGATTTCGAGGATTTCGATATCGAGAACGACGATGTAGTTTTGCGAACTGCGGTTCTGCAAAAGGAAAACATGGTTGCGCTGCTCTGTATCAAAAGCGCTCCTGTTGGGGCGGCGATCTGCCGCGTCGACCCGCGTGAGAATCTGCCTGCAGTCCAGCTATATGATGATCCGACCGCAGCCCTGCATTGGTTTTCACGGAGCCTTCGCACCAGCAAAGCTAACGGTTGGAACATCGTCTACGATGGTCTGCCGCTGCAGGGCTAGCCGGATCCGTCATAATCAAGCGCACAATTCGTGGCTCACTGTCATTCGGCACGGCGATCCGATCAACGATGCTTCTGGCCATCGACATAGGCAATTCAACGATCAAGTTTGGAATTTTCAGTGGTTCCGAACTAATCCACAAATTTTCGATTCCGACGGTGCTTGACTATGATCCGGACGAACTTATGTTCGAACGGTTTCGCTACGTCAAAGAGCGGTTCATTAGGATCGATACCGTAGTCGCTTCATCTGTTGTTCCCTCGATCGAACCGGTCCTGACCGGGGCTTGCAAGGAATTCCTAAATGTTACTCCGGTCTTTGTTACCAATGTCGTCGACCTTGGTCTTACGATCAAATATGATCCGCCTGAATCGCTCGGTACCGACCGATTGGTAAGCGGATTCTCAGCAGCTGAAACTCACGGCAAACCGGTCGTCGTCTGCAGTTTTGGGACAGCGACGACCATCGACGCGATCAGCTCAAATGGAGAATTTCTTGGTGGTGTGATCTTTCCCGGTGTCGGGACGATGTCACATTCACTGCAGTTGAAGACCTCGAAACTCCCGCTCGTGCAGATCTCGAAACCCGATCGTGTTGTCGGGACCTCGACCGAATCTTCGATCCGGTCGGGCATCTTCCACGGTCACATCGGAGCAGCGAAATACCTGATCAAGTCGATTGCGGCCGAGATGAAAGATGAGCCGAAGATCGTCGCAACCGGCGGTTATGCAAAAATGATGGCTTCGGAATTGGCTGTGATCGAAATTGTCGATGAAAATCTTTTGTTGAACGGCCTTCGCATGATCCACGAACGGATCGTGTAAATCGTGCCCAGTTATTTTGCTGTCTCGATGAATCGCGGTTTCCTTCTCGCCTTCGCCGATCGCTCGAACGAGTAAGCGATGGAAATAAGCAACGCCTCGCTCCACGCTCGTCCGAAAAACGATATGCCGATCGGCAGCTCGCGCACAAATCCGGCCGGGACCGTTATGCTCGGGTACCCTGAGACCGCTGCGAGTGAGGAGCTAGAGACATAGTTGCTGCCGCAATCGCCGTTAACAGTATCGATCATCCAGGTCGGCGCATTTGAAGGTGCAACGATCGCATCGAGCTTGAATTTATCCATCACAGCATCGATTCCCTTTTTGCGGGACAGCAGCTGGCATTTCTTCAATGCTTGAAGGTATGCGCGGTCCGTAAGCGGCCCCTTCTTGGCCGACATTTCGAATATTTCCTGTTTGAAAAACGGCATCTCGCGGGCGGCATTGTCTATATTGAATTGAATGAGTTCGGCAAATGTTCGGTATTCTGCTTTGCGTTCGTTCAGGTATTTTTCGAGGTCGGTCTTAAATTCGAAAAGCAGCACCTCAAATTCGGCTTCGCCAAATTCGCTGAGCGTCGGAAACTTTACGTCGAACAATGCGGCACCGCCGGCTTTGATCGTTTCAAGAGCTGTATTTGTCACTGCGTCGACCTCGGGCCTTTTGCCCCAGAAGTCCCTTGCGACGCCGATGCGTTTTCCTTTCAGACCATCGGCGGTCAGAAAGCTCTCGTAGTCACGTCTTGCGTTTCGCACATTCTGCGCAGTTGCTGAATCACGCGTATCGACACCGGTCATCGCTGATAGCAGCATTGCGGCGTCGGCAACCGTGCGCGTCATCGGTCCTGCTGTATCTTGCGAATGTGCGATCGGTATGATGCCGCTCCGCGACAACAATCCGACAGTCGGTTTAATACCAACGATCCCGCATATCGATGCGGGGCAAACTATCGAGCCGTCGGTCTCGGTTCCGATGCCTGCCGCGGCCAGGTTCGATGCGATCGCCGCCCCGGTCCCCGATGACGAACCACACGGATTTCTATCAAGGATATAGGGGTTCCTTGTCTGCCCGCCGCGGCCGGACCAGCCGCTGATCGAACTCGTCGATCGAAAATTCGCCCATTCACTCAGATTCGTTTTTGCGAGGATTACGGCACCTGCATTTCTCAACTGTTCTACGATCGAGGCGTCTCGCTCAGGTGCAGGAGAATTCAACAATGCGAGGCTTCCGGCAGTAGTTTTCATCTTGTCCGCCGTGTCGATATTGTCCTTGAGAACGATCGGTATCCCATGCAGCGGGCCGCGGATCTTGCCCGCTTTCCGCTCTCGGTCGAGGGCGTCAGCGATCTCTTCGGCCTCTGGATTCACCTCGATGATGGCGTTGATCGTTTTATCCAACGTCTCGATGTTGCGCAAATATCCTTGAACTATATCGACCGAGGTCACCTCGCCGGTTTCCATCATTCGTTTTAGATCGGCGATCGTTGCTTCCTCAAAGCTGGTGACGGGAACTTCCATCATGCACGCCGAGTTACCCTTGCTCGTAGAAACGAGTCCGATGCCGGCCGCCGAAACAGCTCCGATAAACTCACGACGATCTACCATATTTGTTCTCCTCAAATTACCGGTATCACGGTCTCCGAATCACCCTTGCATTGGTTCATTTCACGGCTGAGCGGTCGATCTCGATCGGTTCGAAGATCTTGAGCACGCGTATCTTATCACGCAGCAAGTCTCTTTCGGCCTGCTGCAAAAGTTCACGAAGCGGTGCTCCCGGAGGTTCATCTGAGAGATCGAACGTTCCATAATGCATCGGCACGAGCATCTTCGCTCCGATATCGCGGAACGCTTGCAACGCATCGCTCGGATCGGTGTGCACCGGTTCCATGAACCAGCGGGGTTCATAGGCGCCGACTGCAACAAGAAAATAATCGATGTTCGGAAATACCTCGCCGGTTTCGCGATAATGACGGCCATACCCGCTGTCACCGCCGTGATAGATCTTGGTCGTTCCACTTTCAATTACGAACCCGCCCCATAATCTTTGATTCGTGTCGAATAGGCCCCGGCGCGACCAATGGCGGACCGGCACGAAATAAACTCTTATGTCAGGGTCGTTCAATTCGAACTCCTGAAACCATCCGGTCGTCGCGATCGTGTTCGACGCTTTCGACCATTCCCGCAAAATATCTTCCGAGTTCAGACCGGCGATGAACTTGGCATTTGGGAACTTGGCCGCGATCTGCCTGAGCGTCGTTTCATCCGTGTGATCTCGATGATCGTGAGTATTGAGGACATAATCGACTCGTTGTATTTTATCGAGCGGCGACGGCACCTCGGTATATCTTGTAACGAAAGGCGGCGTCCCAAAGATAGGGTCGATCAATATGCCTTTACCCGCCAGCCGAACGAAGAAAGATGCGTGACCGAGCCAGAGTATTCCGTCCTGATCGCCCGCAAGGAAAGCCGAAGGATCAAGAACGTCGGGCCGATACGTGTCGGCCTCCTTTTCAGCCTTGAATCGATTTGTGCTCGTCTGCCATTTCAGCAGCGAAGCCGTTCTCGGCAAATACGGAAATTCATCATTCATGAATCGTCCGCGTTGATCGACCGGGTTTCCTTTCCATCCGGGCTTTAGCGTGGGCTTTTGTTCATTGCGTACATAGGTCGTCAAAATGGCCTCATCGGAATCGCTCCAGAATGCCGCGCCGATCAGAACAACGAACAGTATCAAGAGTACACCGCCTATCTTCAACAACACTTTCAACATCTTTCCAACTATAAGAATACTGAACCTATCAGACAACCGCTACGCAGCGGCCGGGCATTCCAGTAATTGTGCGATAATGTGCGAATGAACGGACGCCCGCCCGAGATCCCGCCGCACAAGCTCATTTCCGCTCTCCGCGGATACGATCTCTTGCCAGCGATCGTCTTTCTTCCGACGCGGCGCAAATGCGACGAAGCTACCGCGGAGGTCGCCGCAGACAAGCGCCAGACCGGTGACCCCGAGAAATTTCGACTGCGCAAAGAATTATTCGAAAAACTGGCATCCGAGACCCCCGAGATAATTTCGCACAAGCATTCAAAAATACTCGTCAACTCGGGCGTCGCTTCACATCATGCCGGCCACATCCCTTCATGGAAGCTTGTGATCGAGAAGATGATGTCAGCAGGGCTGTTAAATGCGATATTTGCTACCTCGACCGTTGCTGCAGGTGTCGATTTCCCGGCTAGAACCGTCGTTATCAGTAATGCCGACACGCGCGGCAACGACGGATGGCGTCCATTATCGGCAAGCGAGCTTCAGCAGATGACCGGACGTGCCGGCCGGCGCGGTAAAGACAATGTCGGCTTTGCGATACTTGCACCCGGACAGTTCCAGGATCCGAAAAAGATAGCTGAACTGCTGAAAGCCAAGCCGGATCCGCTTGAATCGAAATTCCGTGCAACGTATACGTCGCTCTTGAACCTTTTGGATGCGTTCGGCAACTTTGAGCAGCTTCGCGAAATAGCCGAAAAGAGCTTTGCGTTTCAAGACACCGCAAACAGGATCGACGGTCTTCGTCGTCAGCGAGCCGAACTTGAGAACAAACTGATAGACGCGGCTTCAGCAAGATCGGCGGATATGGATCTCGAACAAATTCGCGGTTTTGAGAGGCTTACGAGTGCCCGGCGGCGGTTGGACGAGCGATCGCCGTCAACGCGAGCCGACCTTCGAAGGCGTTGGCTGACCGAGAATGTGATCCCTGGCCGGATCGTGACACAGGGCCGCAGTTCCAAGCGTTTCTTCATGGTCGTCAGTGTTCGCTCTGATGCGGTCAGCGCAATGCGTGACGACGGCGCTGGACGAACGTTTCCGCTCGACCGCGTAAATCGTGTATTTGAACGGACATACACATTGAACGAGGCGGCCATCGAGAATGCGTTCATGGAAACACTCGAAGAGAAAAATCCGCCGATAATGGAACCAAAACTCTCGTCCGAGAGGGCTTCGGATGCAGCGACCGTGCTACTCGACGGTTTGATCGCGGATTTCGGGCCGGCCTCGGAATTTTTGTGGGAAAGTGCTCGTGACGCGTCGACGCTCGAAAAGATCGACCGAGATATTCAGCACCTTCGCGATAACATTTGGAAACCGTTCGAGAACCGCGCAAGGGTGCTCGACCATTTCGGCTATATCGATTTCGCCTCTGAGACCGTAGAGCCAAGCGGCGAATGGCTGGCCGATGTTCGTGTCGACAGGCCGCTGCTTGTCGGTGAGGCGATAAAGAACGGTATCTTTGACGATATCCAACCAAAGGCCGTTGCCGGTTTGATGGCTTCGCTGGCCGCCGATCCTGACCGCAACTACGGCGACCTTTATCTGTCGAATGAACTTCTTGATATTATTGCCGGATTTGAGGACATCATTTACGAGGTCTCACGCGTAGAATGGCGTTTCGGCACGGAACCCGTCGAAGAGATCAACCTCTCAGCCGCCGCTGCGGCCGAGCGATGGGCCGGCGGAATGGAATGGGACGTACTCGTGCAGCGAACCAAAGCCGAAGAAGGCGACCTCGTTCGGCTGCTTTCGCGGACCGGCGAAGCGTTGATGCAGATCGCAAATTTAAAGGATTCGAACCCTCGTGTGGCCGCAGCCGCCAGACTTACCGCCGAGACGATCCTACGCGAACCTATTCGTTAGTTGCCATTGATCGATCAGAGCTGGTGAACGGAACCGTTGACATTCATTCCAGTTGTGCTATAACTGCGCGCGCAAAAGGAGGAACTGCGCATGTCAAGACTGATCCGAAATGCCGTTTTCGCTGCAATTACCGTAATCGCCGTGTTGCCCGCATTGGCGTTGGCACAACCGACGATCTTCACCTATCAAGGCTATCTCACCCAGGCCGGACAACCCGCAACCGGCAGTTTCGCGATGGAATTTGCCGTATTCGACGCACAGTCGGGCGGCGGACAGGTCGGTTCCACGATAACGATCAACGCGGTGCAGGTGACAAACGGGGTCTTTACCGTACAGCTTGATTTCGGAGGTGGCGTATTTTCGGGTCCGAATCGATATCTGCAGGTATCCGTCGGGGGCATTTCGTTGTCACCGCGAACGCTGATCGCGGCCGCAGCTTATGCGATCCGGTCTTCGTCTGCCGGAACCGCCGATTCAGCGGGAACGGCAGTGTCAGTAACGGGCCCATTGACCGGAGCCGACCCGGCGGCGAGGCTGATCGTCACCAATACACAGGCCGGAATTTCAAACCCAAGTCCGGCAAATCTTCCACCCGCGGCCGTAAAGGGAAGCTCGACCTCGCCCACCGGCACGACCGCTGGACTTTTGGGAATATCCAGTTCTCAGAACGGCGTTGGTGTGGTCGGAATTGCGAGTGGTACCGGGTTAGCGAAAGAGGCCGAAGCGATCGGCGTCATCGGTATCGCAACAAGCCCGACGGGACGGACCCTTGGCATTTCTGGGCAGGCCGTTAGTCCGGATGGTATTGCGGTCGATGCACAGGTCACAGCCGGCGGCAATGGATATCTTTTTCATGGAAGCAATGGCAGTTCAGCGCCTTTCGTTGTAAAGAGCAACGGCGACGTCGAGACACAAGGTAAGATCGATGCTTTCGACCGGATCACTGCTCGCGATGGGTTGACGGTTCAGAATGGCGCGATCGTGAACGGCTTGACCGTTACTACTAATGGACTGCTTATTCAGTTGGGCGGTCTCGCGGTTACCGGCCAGACGACAACCCAGTCGATCTCCGTGAACGGTAATCTGAATGTCACAGGTTCGAAGAACAACGTTATTTCACTCGCAGACGGAACGAAGGCTCTGCTCTATGCGAACGAGTCACCTGATTATTGGTTCGAAGATTTCGGTACCGTTTCGCTCAAGAATGGCAGGGCGGTCATTAATATCGATCCGACGTTTGCCGAGGCCACCAATACGGATGTCCCCTACAAGGTGTTCTTAACGGCGAACGGAAATACACGTGGATTGTACGTTTCGAAAAAGACCAAGACCTCATTTGAGGTCCGCGAAAGTTCGGGCGGGCGTTCGAACATCAGTTTCGATTATCGAATTGTTGCGAAACGCCGGGGGTACGAGACCGTCCGTTTCGGCAAGACGGTCAACGAACAAAGGTAAAACTCGGGAACCGTTGTTGTCTATCCGGGCGGGCCCGACGGCATTCGTTCTTGCGTTGGGCAAGATGCCATTCACAAGGCCGCCTTCATTTGCTAAACTAAAACCAATTCGTGCCTTGTAACGAACAAATAAGTATGAAGGTCTTACTAGCAGATGAATACGGATTTTGCTTCGGAGTCGAGCGGGCGGTCGAGATGGTCGAAGAATCGGTCAGTGCCGGTGAGACCGTTCGCACACTCGGGCCTTTGATCCACAACGAGCAGGAAATGAAACGGCTAGGTTCCCACGGTGTCGTTACTGTCAGCGAACCAGTCCAGATCGGCCGTTCTGAAACCGCGGTGATACGTGCCCATGGCGTAACTCCGCAGGTCGAACAGGAATTAAAAGAAAAAGCCGGAAAGGTGGTTGATGCGACATGCCCTTTTGTCACTCGTGTGCAGCGTCTCGCGTCGCGTGCCGCCGCTCAGGATCGTCACGTCATCATCGTCGGCAGTGCTGATCACCCGGAAATGATAGGCGTTAGGGGTTATGCTCCCGATCATTCGTTCATAATCAAGGACGAGACCGAAGTTGCCGCGCTTCCGCGATTGAAAAATCCGCTGGTCGTATCGCAAACGACCATCAAGGCAAAGACATTCTTCGACACTGCGGAGGCTATCAAGACAAAAACGGACGATGAGGTCGAGATAGTGAACACGATCTGCTCGGCAACCCGGGATCGGCAGGAGGCTGCAAGAGCGCTTGCCGGCATGGTTGATGCGTTTTATATAATCGGGGCGACCCATTCTTCCAACAGCGTCAAACTTCACGCGGTATGCAAAGAGCAGTGTCAAAAGAGTTTCTTGATAGAGACCGAAGACGACATTGATCCTGCGGATCTGTTCGGAGCACAGACCGTCGGCGTCACGGCTGGTGCGTCAACTCCGGAATGGCTGATCAAAAAGGTCGTCAAGCACCTCGAATCTATCAATCCTAACGGGACCAAAGACATGGCCCTCGCGTAGAAACTAAGCATTCAGAAATAGAAAGGCCGGGCATTCAGTCCCGGCCTTCGTCGATTTGCCGCGATCATCGATCACGGAATGATCAGTGTTTGGCCAACCGTTACGGCGTTAGGGCTTGCGAGGGAGTCCCGATTAGCGTTGTAAATATCCATGTAACGCGCCGACGTCCCGTAGAACTTCCGACTGATGCTGCCGAGAGTGTCTCCGGGCTGTACGACGTACGTCCGCCCCTCACCGGTGGGAACCTCGGCCGGCGATTCTGCTTCTGCAAACCTAGGCAGTGAGATCCCCTGATTCAAATAGACGCCGAATTCAGTTCCCGACCTCACTTCGGCCTCTTCGCCTTTTGTAAGCCTTTCGCCGAGCAATCCTGCACCGGCACCGATGATGCCTCCGATCAAGGCGCCCTTTCCACCGCCGATGGCGCCCCCTAAGATCGCACCGCCTGCTCCGCCGCCACCGATGAAGATGACCTTACGGTATTTGGTCTTGTCGCCCTTGGCTGTACCTTCGGCATCGCTTTTCGCATCGTCGCTCACCAGCTCGGTCAACGAACCGTTGATCGTCCGCTTTGTGCCATTCGGCAGGACGAGTTGGATAAAACTTACGTCGATCTCTCCGACCTTTCCGCCCTTGACGGCGGGTTTGACCGAATCGACCCTGCCGATCACCTCGCTCCCTATCGGAACTACGATCGCACCATTCGAGGCGTAAACCGGTTCCCGCACCGTCACCGTGAATCTGTCGCCTGCCTTCGCCGTTTTCGAACTAAGTGTTTCGTTCATGCGAACGCGCATCCGGGTACCGCTCGGCACCGTGAAAAGCGACTGAGTCGCCGGACGCTTTGTCGCAGTTCGAAGTGCGGGCCGTTTTGTTTGCCCGACAACTTCCATCGAGATACCTGTCAATAAAACCGCTGCGATCGCCGTAACAAAAGTCGCTCTAAAATAAGCCTTCATAACGTTCCTCCTAACCTGATCCGACCCATAGGCGCTATCAAACCGGCCGTTTCGGTCCGTGCCTTCGATGGCGGTTCGCTCCCATTGGGTGTCCGGATAATTCAAATCAATGCTTCAGAACCCTAATTATAACATTTCCGAAACCGACTGAGCTTTTCTTGATCTGCGGAAAATACTTTTGAAATTTTCTGCTATTGGAAATATAATTCACCAGACAATCACATTTCGATTCACGACCAGTTGGCTCCGCCCCCGGGGTTAGATCTCGGGGGTAATGTTTTTCGTCGGGCCCGTTGAACACGGCTCACCGCCGGTCTTGGGACTATGCATCTCTTTCGCGAAACCCTACTTCTATTCGCCCTTAATTTGCTTGACGCATTGTTGACTCTGGTTTGGGTCCGAAGCGGCGTTGCCGGTGAAGCGAATTTATTGATGGCGAAATTGCTCGAGGTTGGCGACCACGCGTTCATCGGAGCAAAGATCGGCGTTGGGATCATCGCCGCCGTCGTTTTTCTTATGTGGGGTGATCGCCAGATCGCCCGATACGGTATCACGCTGGCAATACTCGTTTATACCGGAGTGATGATCATCCACCTCTTCACTGGGGTATATGCCGCTGGATTCTATTTCGAATCAATGGCTTTTGGTCTCGAATCGATCGCAGTTCACGCCCGTTCTATCCTCGCCTGACGCGAATACACAAATGATCAAGCGGACCGAATGCGGTAAGCTATTGTTATAGACCCTTGTCTGTAAGAACTTTCGGACGCATGGCCACGTAATGAACAGCACAACATTTTGCCGTTGTTTTGCATCAAAAGTGCAAGATCGAATATCGAAGGAAAGAAAAATCATGAACAGTAAACCCGTGTATCAGTTATCAGCACGCCAGATATTACTGCTTGCATTTGCCACAGCTCTCATCGCAGTCGGAGTGACCGCACTTTTATACAAACTCAACGATCTCTGGATGAGCAGCGAAGGTCCCGGCCGGACACTTGCCGAAACGGCTCCGGCCGCAATTACCGATCCGTCGCAGGTCTCTGATGAACAGAACAATATCGAGGTTTACCGATCGATATCGCCCGGCGTCGCATTTATCAACACGACGTCCTATTCGCAAAATTGGTGGGGTGACGTTCAGGAGGGCCGCGGCAACGGAAGCGGTTCGGTGATCGATAATGAGGGCCATATTCTCACTAACTATCACGTTATCGAAGGCGCTCAACAGGTTACCGTGAATTTCGGGGGCGAACGCGTTTATCCGGCTAAGGTCGTTGGCGGCGATCCCGACACCGACCTCGCGGTGATCAAGGTCGATGCCCCGGCGGGTGCGCTGACCGTTGTGCCCTTTGGCGATTCTGACAAACTCACCGTGGGTCAAAAGGTGCTCGCTATCGGAAACCCGTTCGGCCTTGATCGGACGCTTACGACCGGCGTGATCTCAGGCTTGCAGCGACCGATAAGGGCGCGAAACAACCGGCCGATCGATGCCGCCATCCAGACCGATGCCTCGATCAACCCGGGAAATTCCGGCGGACCGCTCCTCGACAAATATGGCCGGATGATCGGTATCAATTCGCAGATTCTTTCACCGGCGGGCGGTTCGGTCGGCGTCGGTTTCGCCGTTCCCGTTAATACCGCGAAGCGCGTCATCCCGCAGCTGCTGCAGTTCGGCGAGGTTCGCCGTCCGAAGCTCGGTGCCGACCTAAGGCCGGTCGAGGACATTGCGGCTCAGGGTTACCGGCTTCCGGTGCGCGAAGGACTGCTGGTTGCCGCTGTCATGCCCGGCGGGGCGGCCGCAAATGCCAATATTCGCGGCCTTTCTCGTGATTCTGACGGCTCGATGCTGCTCGGCGATATTATCGTATCGGTCGACGGTGAAAAGATGAACTCGACCGATGATCTTTACCGACTCCTCGACAAAAAGCAGTTTGGGCAAACGATCCAGGTCGAGATCTACCGTGCTGGTTCGACCACGACGGTGCCCGTCCGTTTGACCGCTCCGCCGTCTCAATCGCGAACTACAAGACGGCTGCAGTAGTGACCTTGTTTGGCAGCCGGCTTTGTTGCTTGGCTGCCAAAACGATATGCCTCAGTTGAACGACTTTCGTAACGATGGTTTTGGTTGGTACTGCCGTCATTGCGACATCGAGCTCGCCAAAGTTGGTGCTGCCGAACACGGTTCGTCGCGTGTATTTCGTGAAGGCGAAGCGGAATCAAAGATCCCCCAATTGGCCAATCAGGCTTTGGCCCGTTGGGCCGATCCTGCCCGACGCACGCTTGTTTGTCCGAGGTGCGGCATCACCGAGCCGGTCGATGTGGCCTGAACTCCTGCCTGATGTGATAAATTCGAATTGATGTACGAAAAAGAACTTGATTCAGCGATCAGGGCGGCCCGGATTGCCGGCGATGCGATCCTCGAGCACTACGAAGGCGACGTGATCGTTGAAAGCAAGATCGGACCTGACAGCTTCGCCGAGCCGGTGACAGTTGCCGATCGTGAAGCAAGCGCGATCGTGATCGACACGCTGACTGCCGATTTTCCGAACGATGGAATTTTGTCCGAAGAAGAGACTGATGACGTTGACCGGAGGCTTGCCGCCGAAAGGGTCTGGATTATCGATCCCATCGACGGGACCTCGGGATTTATCAAGCAAGACGGCGACTTCGCTGTCCAGATCGGTCTTGCCGAAAGCGGAACGCCGGTGCTTGGCGTTGTATTTTTGCCTTTCCACGATGTACTTTATCTCGCCGTGAAGGGCGGAGGTGCATTTGCAGAACGCGGGTCGGCCGTGCGGGAACGTATCGCGGTCTCGATCAAGTCCGATGCGTCTGAAATGGACCTCGCTGTCTCAAGAAATCATCGCAGCCCGAAGATATCAAAGATCGTCGATGAGTTCGGATTTCGCCGAGAGGTTCAACGCGGTTCCGTCGGGTTAAAGATCGGCCTGATCGCCGATAGAATATGTGACATTTATATTCATCTGAGTCCGCGAACCAAGCTCTGGGATACTTGCGCACCGCAGATAATACTGGAGGAAGCCGGCGGAAGGTTAACGGATCTTTGGGGACGAAGCTACCGCTATGATGTTGCGGATGTTCAGAACTGGGGCGGCATCGTCGCAACGAACGGGCTGTTCCATCGCGAAACGATCGAAAGGCTGGCTCCGCTATTGAACGACTTCGGCCGGCTCAAAACGTTGAATGGCCGGCCGAAGATCTCTTAGTACTTTTATTTCGTTATTGAACTACAGGAACATTACTTGATTCGAGGCGTTTCCGCTTCTTGAATGCCCTGTAAGTCGAAAATCCTTCCCGCGTAAGGCTCAATATCGACTTACGATTATCGAAAAGCAGTTTGATCCATGCTCGTTTGCTCATCTGAGGAAAATAGATCCCCCGGAAAAATAGTCGGGCAACGATGTGTCCGATCCTGACGTCGATCGGCGAATGACGGATCGATTCGATCGCTTCCCAATTTCGCTCCGGACTATAAGACCTCGACCAGGCATCAAAGGTCTCTTGTTTTGCTTCCTCGATCGTCATCTTTAATGGATCGTGAGCCATTACGAACGGTGCGAAGTCGAGCCAGTGTTTCTTTCTTCTCAAACGGCCAGCTTTTTCGAGACGCTCGTAGAGCGGTGTCGCCGGGAATGGGGTCAGTTGACCGAATACCGGCAGACCGGGCGCCCAGCTTTCGATCTGGTCCACGGTTCGGTTCGCGACTCCCGGAGTATCGTTATCCATCCCGAAAATGAACGAAGTGATCGCGAAGATATTTCGGCGTGCGAGGCCGTCGAGCACCGCCTTGTAGTCTGAAGGCTTCGAAAATTGTTTATTGACATCCGCCATGTTCGCCGGGTCGATCGACTCCATCCCGATGAATATCCATTTCCCGCCAGCATCAGCGATCAGATCGACAAGTTCTTCGTCACCCAGCAGATTCGCACTTATCTGAGCGACCCAAGGCAAAGTAGCCCCGGCGGCGATCATGTCGCGCAAAAGTCCCTTGAGTCTTTTCTTATTTATTGCAAGATTGTCATCGATAAAGAAAACGGCGATCTGGCCCTTTTCTCTTTTCGCCCTGGCCTTGAGCCGAAGAAGTTCTTCGATAACACTTTCATTGCTGCGAAACCTTATCGAATCGCCAAAAAATCCAGTGACAGTGCAGAATTCACAACCGTAGGGACATCCGCGTCCGGTCTCGATGGGAACAACGAAGAACTTACCCCAACCGGCGCCCATTTTCGACATGATCGGACGGAGAAATTTCGGTACGAGCGAAAACTGTTCAAGGTCCAATGTTTCCCACGGAATATGCGGGTATGGCTGAAGGCTCGGTTTGATGTCGTTCCCTTTGGCGTCCAGCTGAGGTGTATAGACCTCTTTCAATTCACCGCGTGCGGCATCGGCCACGATCAAGGGCCAGGTCTCGTCAGCCTCGCCCAAAGCGACCGCATCGGCGTGCCGCGGCCCGCCGTCACGGCCAAGCGCTTCGTCCGGACATTCTGTAACGTGCGGCCCGCCCATTACTACTTTGAACCCGGCCTCGCGTAACGCGTCGGCGACCAAATAAGCACGAGCCACCATTCGCGTCATCGCGCCGATCCCGACGAGCCCGATGTTCTCGTCCTTGCAGAATTGGACGAGCTCGGGTCGGGTCATCGCTTTGGCGTTACCATCGATCAGGATCACTTCGTGCTCATCGGGCGTTAGCGACTGAAGAAGGAACATCCAAAGGTGCGGCATGAAGTTCCGCGTGATCCCGTTATCAGGGTTGTAAAGTAAAATTTTCATTCGGTACTTCAGGCGTCAACGGAGACGTGGACAATGTTCCGAAACGACGCAGGCTTGTGCGGAGAGAACGAACTCGGTCAATTAACAGTGATTATCGCACCATCGCCGGAAATTTGCTACTTCACGATCACTTTTCTGATCAGTGCAAAGAAAAGCGGATCCGGGAGTAGTCTGCGCATAGGTAGAATGCCTTTCGTATTTACACCATACCGCAGCCGCTTTGTACCGTCGGTGACCGCATCATAAATGGTTTCGGCTACTACTCTTCCGTCTGGTGCCGTTTGGCCCGCCTCGCCCATGTTTTTCAGAACCCGATCAACAAATTGATCGTAATCGGAGAGGCCTTCCCTTCTGGAAACATCCATAGATCGGCCGTAGAAATCGGTTTTGATCGGCCCCGGCTCAATGATCTTGACGCGAATGTTAAATTGCTCGAGTTCGTAATGAAGCGACTCCGAGAATCCCTCGACCGCCCATTTCGTCGAGTTGTAAAGGCTTGACACCGGAAAGGTCATCCGTCCTCCGACAGACGAGATGTTGACTATCATACCCCGCTTCTGTTCGCGAAAGTACGGCAGTATCTCGCGGCAGACATTCATTACGCCGAATACATTTGTCTCGTACTGCCGCCTGATCTGTTCGTCAGATGCGGTTTCGAAAGCACCAAGCAAGCCATAGCCGGCGTTGTTCACAACCACATCGATCCGGCCAAATTTCTCAAGCGTTGCTGCGATCGCGGAGCGGATCGAATCCGGATCGGTCACATCGAGTTTGAAACATTCTATATCGACGATCTTCTTCAGATCGAGAGCATTGTCGGGCGACCGCATTGTCGCCGCGACCTTCCAATTCTTTGCCTGAAACAATTTTGCTGTTTCCTCACCTATCCCGCTTGACGCCCCAGTGATCAGAATTACTTTTTCCATTGGGTCTAATTTAACCAAAAATCAGGATGGAACAAAAGAAAATAACCGGCTCGGATAAGCAAGTTCTCTGGTAATCGCCTATAATCGAAGTATGAGGTTCTTGCATATCGCGGACGTGCATCTTGGATGTACCCGGTACCAGTTGCCGGAGAGCCCGCGCGATTTTTTCGACGCGTGGATCGACGTCCTGCAGCGATATGCGATCGGTGAGAATGTCGATTTTGTCTTGATGTGCGGCGATTTTTTCCATAAACGGAGCGTTCCGCCGGAGACCATGAATTATGCCGTTGCCGGGCTTCAATTGATGAAGGACAGCAATATACCGGTAATAACGATCGAGGGAAATCACGATCAAAAACATACGGACAGTGATTACAGCTGGCTTCGTTCGCTCGCCAATTGGAATCTTGTCCATCTGCTTGAACCCTCGAATAGCGACGGGCGGATCATCTACCAACCGTGGAACGAGGACGATGGCAAGGGCGGATTCATTGACATCGGACGTGCCCGCATCTTTGGTTCGCACTGGTACGGAGCTTCAGCGAATTGGGCGATCCCGATGCTGACCGAAGCTATCAGGGACAATCACCGCGAGGACGCGTTTCATATCCTGATGCTTCACACCGACGTCGAGGGACATCAGACGCATCCGATACCTGCCCTGTCACTGTCGGCCCTGAAAGAGCTCAGATCGGTTACCGATTATGTCGGGCTCGGGCATACGCACATGCACTATGAGATCGACAACTGGGCATTCAATCCCGGCTCGATCGAGGTCACTAATATCGCTGAGTACCGCGAAACGCGAGGAGCGTTTCTTGTCGAGGTCGACAACGAGAACAACGTTGACGCGAAACACGTCACAGATTACGTGCACCGTCCGTTTCAACGCATAACGTTCGAAGTTACGGGCATTGCCGAACCGAAAGATGTGACGCCGGCAGTCATCGACAAGGTGCGAAACGATTTCAAAACCGTTGACGCCGGAGGTCGGGCACCGATACTCGAGATCACGCTTCGCGGTCAACTTGGGTTTCCAAATTCGCTACTGGAGATGCAGAAGATCCGCGATTCGGCAAAAACCGAAACGAATGCCATGCACGTGCGTGTCAGGAATCATTCTGTGCCGATCGAGTATGCGGCCGCCGTGGATACGGCCGAAGATGTTGGCCGCGAGGTGCTCGAACGAAGGGTCGTCGAAGACCTGATCGCGCGCGATAAGAGATTTTCCACAAAACGTGGTTCGATCTCAGAAGCGGTGATAGGTGCCAAAAGGCTGGCTTTGAGCGATGAAGAACCGGAGAAGATCGCCGAGTTCATTTCGTTCAAGGCTGCCGAAATGGCCGGTTCCGGCAAGTGATCAGAAAAAAAACAGGTCAACTGCTCTTTAACAAAGGCCGATCAAATTCTGGAAATTATGACTGAAGCGTCAGAAAAGGTAAGCGGTATCGAATATCTTCCGATCTTCCCGCTCCCGCTTGTCCTTTTACCAAATGAATTATTGCCCTTGCACATCTTTGAACCGCGATACCGCCAGATGCTCGACGACGTCCAGGAGAAAAAGAGCTTTTTCGGCATCTCGTTCTTTGATGCTGAAGAGGGTTTCGAAACCAGGCCCGAGATCGGCTCGATCGGCTGCGTCGCTGAGGTCCGCGAGGTTCAGACAATGCCTGATCAACGGTCGAACATCCTTACGGTCGGGCTGATCCGCTATCGGCTGGTGGATTATATCGATCTGGGAACACCTTATTTGACCGCTGAGGTCGAGTTTTTTGAGGACGAGATCGAAAGTGAAAAGGGATTGACTGAAGTTGCGGACGAGGTGTTTTCGCTATTTGAGCGGATCGCTCAGGCCGCCTTCAAGCTAAGCGGTAACCGGGGCCGCTTTCCCGAGATCCAGCGAGCCGAACCCGAACCGCTCTCATTTTTGGTGACAGCGGCCTTTAATCTGGACAATGAGGCGAAATACGGATTGCTTAAAATGACCTCGACCTCTGAAAGGCTGAAGAAACTACGCGGATTTTTGAACCAGGCCGTAGGTCAAATGGAATCGAGCGCCGAAATTCAAAAGATCTCGCAAACCAACGGTCACAGCAAAAAGAAACTGGACATTTGATTCAAAGAGCCTCAGTACTCTCTTCAAGGCATCGTCAACGCCTGCTTCATATAATCGATAACTCGTTGGTCATAAGCCTCGGATTGCGTTATCGAAGCGCTGATCATTCCCATTCCGGAAGGGCTTAGATCCGTTTTAGTATCGACGGCCGTATTGACCGGAAAACACTTTGAAAGCTTTGAGGTCGAATCCTGGAATTCCGGAGCGTCGATGCCGCCGAGCAGCAAGAATCTTCGGTCAGAAAGCGATCTGGCGATCTCGCATGACGACTGGCGTTTATAGCAGCCCTGATAATAGAACGGATATGTTCCTAAGGATGCAAATCTCGCCGTCACGAAGCTTGCGAACGGGTAACGCTTCCCGATCACTGACGACATCAGTCCGTCCGCGTCCGTCGGTACCGAGTCGAGTACAAGTGCTTTGATCGACTTGTCGGCGGAGGCTGCATTCAAAGCGGCCAGCGCACCCATTTCGATCCCGTATACGCCGATATCTTTGCCAACAAGCGGAACCTGCTCAGGCGATTTCAGACCACGGAGATAATCGATCGAGGCCAGAACGTCGTCACTTTCACATCCGCCGAATGACGAATGCTCGACCGGCGGATTCTCGCCGTGGCCGCGCTGATCGGGCATCAAAATGGTGAAGTTCGTCGCCTCGTTGAGCTTTACGCCGAGGTTCAAAAGGTGTGACCGGTCAGCTCCGTAGCGGTGAAGAAGCACGACGGCAGGCGCATTCGGGATGCCGCGCAGCAGCCATCCCCTCGCGGGTGTACCATCGCGATTGGCCCAGGTTTCATTCGTCACCTGTGCGCCGCGTGAGCTCAACTGGCCATATTTCTCGGGCGTGACCAGATAGACGGTCGTCATTGGCCTTGACGCCTCATAAACGAGCCAAACGGAAGCGACCGCGATGGAGATGAACGAAAGGATCACCGGCGGAGACAGTAACCGATAAAAACTCTTAATTAAACGCTTTGTTCCTGCCATAATTCAGGTTGGGATTGAGAACATTGATGCAACGCGGAAGAGCTGGAAGGAGTCCTACGAAGAGCCCGGAAAAAGGCTGCAGATATGCCACTTTTAATGCTACCATAGCTGTGGCATCGAAAGGAAGTATTTTTTAACAATGATCAACATTCGCCTCGCTTTTCTACTTTCAACAGTTGTTTTAAACATTTTGCCAACCAGCGCCCAAAGCACGGCCTCAACGACGGCTGCATCGTCAACCGTTAAAGTAGGCAAGCAAAGGTTTTTGCCGCTTTCCGAGGTTCGCGAAGGTATGAAGGGCACTGCGAGGACAGTGTTCAAGGGGAGCACTCCGGAAGACTTCAGTGTCGAGATCCTCGGCGTTCTTCCCGGCGGGATCGGCCCAAAACAAGATCTGATCGTTGGGCGCATCAGCGGCGGGTCGGCTGACCGGACTTCCGTGTTTGCGGGAATGTCAGGATCGCCGGTTTACATCGATGGTCGCCTCGTCGGGGCGATCTCGTACAGCTTCCCGTTCTCAAAAGAACCGATATGCGGCATCACCCCGATCGAGCAAATGATATCGATCTTTGAACAACGCGCGGATACGAATAGTACGGCGCGGGAGCCGCGTCCAATTTCATTCACCGAACTGGCGTCAACCCAATGGCAGCCGGAATTGCCGCGTGCGGCTTTCTCGGGAGGCTCGCTTGTATCAGGCGTTTCACCCAATTCGCTGCTTATGGCGGTCGCAGGTCAGACATTCCGGCCAATAGGTACGCCGTTGACGTTCACAGGGATCCGCCAGGAGGCTCTTGATCTGTTTGCTCCGGAACTGTTGAAAGTCGGGATGATCCCGGTTTCGGCAGTCGGCGGTGCCGCTTCCATCGGGCCGCTAAAGCCCGCCGACGAAAACACGCTTCAGGGCGGCGCATCGGTTTCGATGCAGCTCACTCGAGGCGACTACAGCCTGGCGGCTGCCGGAACCGTAACTTTGCGCGATGGCGACAAGATCTATGCTTTCGGACATCCGTTCCTGAGTCTCGGAACGTCGGACCTCCCGATGGCCGAATCGAGCGTCGTTACCGTGATCCCGAACATAAATAATTCGTTCAAGCTAGCCGTTCCGCATGCAATGGTCGGGGCAATGACTCAAGATCGTGCGACTGGCGTCTTTGGCAAACTTGGGGTTGCCCCGAAAATGATCCCCGTGAAGATCAGGTCGGTCTCGAGCCGCGGACAAACCGAAACTCTGAATTTCGAAGTCGCGAAGGACGACTTCCTGACACCTTTGCTGCTCAATATCGCGATCTACAACACTTTGATCGCGCAGGAGCGGACGATCGGCGACACAACGGTTTTGATCGACGGCGAGATCTCGATCGGGGGTAACAGGGCCGTCAAGCTTCAAAGGCGCTTCACCGGCGGACAAGCAACAATGATGGCAGCTGGTTCGGTCGCACTTCCCGTAAACACGTTGCTTAAGAGCAGATTTGCAGATCTTGATATCAGCGGTATTGAACTTGATCTGCGGACAGTTGACGGCAGTAACTCGGCTACGCTGGAACGTATCTCGGTCGACCGTACTGAAGTGCGGGCTGGCGACTCGCTAGATCTTCAACTTTTCGCCAGGACGAGTGCCGGCCGGATCTTTGTTCAGAAGGTCAGGCTAACGATCCCTGTAGACACACCGAGCGGCCCTATCACGGTGATCATCGGCGACGGCACATCGATTCAGAAAAATGACGCGATCCAGCAATTCGTCCCGAGTGATCTGACGGATCTTGTCGGAACAATGAATCGCCTAAAAATGCCCGATCGGCTCTACGCCCGAATTTTCAGCAGATCGGCCGGCGTCATCATCGGTTCGAACGAAATGCCTAACCTCCCGCCATCGATGCTTGCAACGATAAACAACGACAGAATGTCCGGAGGCGTAAAACCAGCAGTTCAATCTGTTTTGAATGAGATAGCCATTCCGCCTGCAGATTTTGTTGTAACGGGAGAGCAGACCCTGAACATAATTGTCGTTCGCTGATCTTTTTTGGGACTCAAGATCCGGCTGAAAGCACAAAGCTTTTGGCCGTTACTTTTTCAACGTTTCAAGGGAATTTTCGTGACAAACGCCGCGACATTGCTTCTTGCCGCAAGATTCGCTGCGAACCGCCACCATGGTCAGCACCGAAAGGGTGATCTTTCGCACCCATATATCGAGCACCTGCTTGAAGTAGCATCCCTTCTTGCGGATCCTGGCGGCATCGGCGACCCGGAGATCCTAGCCGCGGCCGTCCTCCACGACACACTTGAAGATACCGAGACCACGGCGGCCGAACTGCGCGAACTATTCGGTGAACGGATCGCTTCGCTGGTGTTGGAGGTGACCGATGATGATGGTCTACCGGAAAACGTCCGTAGACAACGGCAGATCGAGCATTCTCCGCAGCTTTCATTTAACGCAAAGCTGATCAAACTCGCCGACAAGATCAGCAACGTGAAGGATGTGACCGATCACCCGCCGTCCGATTGGCCGCAGGAGCAGCGGTTGGAATACATCGATAGGGCCGAGCGGGTCGTTGCGGGACTCCGCGGCGTGAACCCCGAACTCGAAAAGTACTTCGATGAAGCGGCCGCACGGGCTCGTGCGAAGTTCGCCTAGTCCTTTTTCCTGAGCAGCCCTTTGGCCCGAAGATCAAAGCGTATTTGAAGTGGAGTTTTGTCGCGCCATGCACCGATGTGAATGTGCGGCGAGCGGCTAAAGCCGTTGTTGCCGACCTTGGCGAAGGGCTGTCCGGCAGTGACCTTGTCCCCTTCCTTGACCGCGACCTCAGCAACGTGGGCGACCAATACCATTAGGCCGTCGTCATGCTTGAAGACGACGAAACTCGCGGGCGGCTTGCCCATCTCGCCCGGCTTATTGATAGAAGGGTTGATGTGGATGCGGGCTACGGTTCCCGTGATCGGGGCGAGCACCGGCACGTTCCATCCGTACCAATCTTCGTTCGTCTTTCCATCGGTTCTATAGAACTTTGAAAACCCGGAACTCTCGTCTCCCGAAAGGCCGCCGGTGACGATGCAATCTGCGCCGAAATCGTCGCCGGGATACTTCAGTTGCCCCTCGAAATGCTCGCTGCACATATAGTCAGCATCGAAGAGCGGGTGCACGAGAGCGAAGCCGGTCGCGTCCAACTTGGCAGGCGGCGGCGAGACCGGCTCCGGCGACTGGGCAACCGCGGATACTGCAAACGAAAGTAATGCAACGAGAATAATAGATCGCATCGAAGGCCCTCCGTTGGTCATAACGCGAAAAAGGCGGATGCAAAGTATCAAGCGAAAGCTTCCGAATCGCCTTCGGCCCAGGCTTCGCCGTCGGCGTACACCTCTTTCTTGAAGATCGGAACGGTGCGCTTGAGTTCCTTGATCAGCCATTCGCAGGCGGCGAATGCAGCCTTTCTGTGCGGTGCGGCGACCGAAATGACAACGCTCGTCTCGCCGATCTCAAGCCGACCGAGCCGGTGCACAATGCCGATGGCCGAAACCTCAAATTCCGACTTCGCTTGGCTTGCGAGTTTCGCCATTTCTTTCAAAGCCATCGGTTCGTAGGCTTCGTAAACCAGATACTCCGTCTCCCGCGTATCGCCGGTCGCCTTGTCTTTCGTAAACCTCCGCGCGTACCCATCAAGCGTGACCGTAGCTCCGCACTCCAGCGGCACCACCCGCCGAGCCACGGAAGCAATGTCGATCGGGTCGGTTGTGAGTTCGTAAAAGTATCTGTCCGACATTTTTCCAAATCGGATTTACAGAATGTACAAGATATCAAACGATTCGATCTATCTAGTCCGTCTGGTAAATCCTGTTTGCGTTAATTTCTACAGCCCGGGCCTTTCTATCTCGGTCTTGAGTTCCGCCGTCAAGAGCTCCCAAATACTTGGATGAGCCTCGACGAGCCGGGCGATGTCCGCAAGGTCTTTCAGCCGTTTACTCTGTCTTCGTTTCGGATCGCTCCAAGCACGGATCTTCCCGGTGAGAGTGTCTTCGAGTGAAGCTACCCGCATCAAGATACCGTGTACATCGGCAGCAACACCTCGCTCCGCAAAGTCACGATAACCTTCTTCGGTCGTCAATTGAATACTCACCTTCGAGCGGCCCTTGAAGTTTATCGACCACTCATGATGCTCCGATGTAAAGCCCGCTTCGATGAGTACCGCTTCTGCCCTCTCGATCGATTCGGCCGCGACGACAAAATCAACATCCAAAGTCACCATCTGTTCGGACGCCCAGTGGTTTACCGCGATTCCGCCGATGGTACACCACAAAATATCGGCCGCCTCGAGAGCGTTAACGAACCTCATTACATCGTCCGTCCCGCCTTCAGTCTGCCATTGATAGAACTGCTTCTCGGTCATATCTACTGCCGATATCTTACCTCAAAACAGTCTGACGACTGCACTTATATTTTGCCGATACTTACTTCTTGAAGCGTGACGGTCTGGCAATAGCCCGACCGCAGTGCGGCACGGAAAATTTGAAACTATCCGCCTGAGACAGGTGTGAAGATTGCTACTTCAGAGCCGGGTTCGAGGGGCGTTGAGGCGGCAACGTATTCTTGATCTACGGCAATTAAGAGTTTCTGCCCGGCGAGTCCGGGGTGTTTAGCTTTGAGGCTTTCGACCAATTCACCCGCGGTCAAGCCCTTCGCGACCTCGACCTCAGCTTCACGGATGCCGGCAGAATCGGCAGCGGCTCCGAAGAATAGGACTCTTACTGTCATATGGCTGATTTGAACCAAACAACACGTGATCGGCTATCTTTCTGGAAGCGAGTTATCCAATTTGTATTCTTCCCACCACGAACTCCAAGCCTCGTGCGTATTACCAACGTCCGCTCCAGTGATTTTCTTTAATGCGGCCAACGCGTGAGCAGTCGTACAAACCATTGCTCCGTTGTTGAATGGGGGATGTTTCTCAAGAACCACAAGCAACGCAGGAACGGAGTTAACGTCACCGACGTGACCCAAAGCAATTGCACCATCATGCAGATACTCACCACGAAGCATCTTTGTCTCAACATCCTTGCGGCGGGCGATTTCATCTTCAGAAAACACTCGAGTAGGGCTTTCGGGGGACGGTGCGACATCTGCAATAGTAACTGGAGGCTCCTGAACTTCGGTCGAGTTCTTTGAGCACGCAATAATGACACAGCACAACAGTAGGATTACTAACGTTGGGCTGAATCTTAACATAAGGCAACTACTTGATCGCTCCTGCTATCGGGCTTGAGGCTGAGGCGTAGAGGCGTTTTGGCATTCGGCCGGCGAGGTAGCCCAAGCGGCCGGCCTCGACGGCGAGCTTCATTGCGGTCGCCATTTGGGCCGCGTCGCCGGCTTCGGCGATGGCGGTGTTCATCAGGATAGCGTCGGCACCGAGTTCCATCGCGATCGCCGCGTCCGAGGGCACGCCGACCCCGGCAT
Source organism: Chloracidobacterium sp. (assembly GCA_016716305.1). NCBI lineage: Bacteria > Pseudomonadati > Acidobacteriota > Blastocatellia > Chloracidobacteriales > Chloracidobacteriaceae > Chloracidobacterium > Chloracidobacterium sp. The sequence goes on along the minus strand of JADJWP010000002.1, from coordinate 3,021,172 downwards.
CGACGATGATCGTCGCGTCCGGCAGCTGCTCACGCATTATGCGAAGGTTCGATGGGTTCTGCACGCCCATCCCGGAACCGATCGGCGCCGCCAACGGCATCACCGCCGGGCAGCCCGCATCGAGCAATTTCTTCGCCATTATCAGGTCGTCCGAGAAATACGGCAGCACGATGAAGCCTTCCTTTACCAAAACGCGTGCGGCCTCGAGCGTCTGCTCGTTGTCCGGCAAAAGCGTTACTGGATCGCCAATGACTTCGAGCTTGATCCATTCGGTATCGAGCGCCTCGCGTGCGAGCCGTGCTGTGCGGATCGCGTGATCGGCGTCGTAGCATCCGGCAGTGTTCGGCAAGATCTGCATCGTGGGGTCAAGGTGGTCGAGAAACGACTCCGTTTTTCGGTCAAGCGGGACGCGGTTGACCGCGACCGTCACCATCTCCGCCCCGGAAGCCCGATGCGCCGCCTTCATCTCGTCAAACGACCGATACTTCCCCGTTCCGATGATCAGTCGCGAGGTGAATTCTTTACCTGATAAAACAAATTTGTCTGACATTAATAAGGAAATTACCACAGTGGGCACAGAGAACACAGAGTTATGAAATGCATTCGCAAAATTCTCCGTTATCTCTCTGCGCTCTGTGGCGAAAATCTTAGCCGCCGCCGACGAAGTGGATGACCTCTATCAGGTCCGAGTCCTTCAGCTTCGTTGTTTCCCACTGCTCCCTGCGAACGACCTGTTTGTTCAATTCTATCGCCACGCGCTGTCGCGGCAATGAAAAAAGATCGAGCAGCCGGTCAAGCGTGACCTCGGCCTCGATCTTCTTTTGCTCGCCGTTCAAAACTATCGTAACCATCGCTACGATAATTTTCGCTTATTCCTGCCGTAATTCAAACTGCCGTCACCCATGAGCGATCGGCCGACGGAGCTCGATCTCTTCGCCGCTGCTCATTGCCCTTACAAGAAACGCGGCTCGCCCTGATTTGAACTTCGGTAATTGCAGGTTTACACGGGCAATGCCATTCGCATCGGTAGAGGCGTGAAAGATGAGCGGCCTGAAACTCGAACCAATGATCTTGATCATTATCTGAGCGTTCTCGATCACCTTGCGTTCGCTTCCGCGGCATACCATTACGCCCACGGTCTTTCTGTCGCCGCCTTTGAAACTCACCTCGCCAAGCAGCTCGATGCTCAACTTATCATTTTTCGGACGGTCACGGCCCGCCATGTCACTAACGATCTCTACGGCGTTGTCGGGGACCACAACGACCTCTTCGATTATGCTAACGGCCTCGACGACGGGAATCGGGATTGCCATCGCATCATCAAGGTCGATCTCGCCGTCGATGTCCGGCCTTGGGATGGGCATCGCCTGATCGTCAGTATCCGGCATCCGTATCGGAGCCGTCTCGTATATCGACGATTCGACCTCGATCAGACCGGCCAACTGTTCGGCCTCTCCGACATCGGAGGCCAGAGCGACGGCTGATACTGGTGCGCGTTTGTTTAGCTTCTTTAGTTCATCGATCCGGCCTGCTCGGATAGCGGCACATATGAGCTTGTGCTGCCGATGGAGCCTTTCCTCTAATTTGCGCTCATCAAAGTCACCCTTCAAAAGGTCGTCGTAGGGCAGCCGTTTACTGGCCAATATCGTCCCGCGGTCATAGACCAGCGATAATATTATCGGCTTTGCGAGTCCTTTGTCTTCGGTCTGCACGTGATAGGTCACGCCGCCGAATTCGATGTCTGTATTGAAGCCTGTGATCACGTGCTGTGAGCGAGTATTGGTGCGAGTTTGCGAGGTGAGACTGCGGCGGTTTTGCCACCATTAAAGTTAACACAGTGCTTCATCGACGGTCAATGAAATTATGACCGCGGGCTTTATCATTAGCCGCCAATACTCCGTACATAAGGCCGGGTAATAGGTCGGGTTTTGAACGGTTGCCGACTGCCTTGACACTAATGGCTGCTTAACTTAGGATTGAATTTGCGCCGAAATTCTCAAGCTTTTAGAGGAAAACCGCTGCACATCTTCATTCGTGCAGCGTTCGCTCGAGCACCTTTCAGAGGAGATCAATGTCTAGCTTCAGCCTGATGGATTATGCCCCAATAGGGCTAATGTTCGTTGTTGCGATCGGCTTCGCCGCCAGCCAATTGATCGTCACTCAGTTGATCGGGCCGCGGAAGCGAACTGCCACCAAGCTGATGCCCTATGAATGCGGCAAGGATCCGGTCGGCGGCGCACGAAGCAGGTTCTCTATAAAGTTTTACAGCGTTGCCGTTATCTTTCTTTTGTTCGATATCGAAGTCCTTTTCATCATTCCATTTGCGGTAGCGTTCAAATACCTGCTCGGCCAGGAGCAGATCTCTGGTATCGCATTTGGCACGATCGCCTTCCTCGAGATCATGTTCTTCCTCGGGACGCTCGTAGTTGCATACATTTTTGTCTGGAAAAAGGGCGTTTTCGATTGGGGCGAACAGGCGCGAGCCGAAGCTCGTGCTGAGGCTAAAGAGATGTCGCGGCAAAGACGTTCGTCAGTAGAAACAGAGAAAAGGGCCGCCTAGAATGCCATGGGTTTAGAAAACAAGATCTTCGAATCATTGCCTGACGTTGTGACCGTCAAGCTCGATGCCGTCGTCAACTGGGCACGAAAGAGCAGCCTTTGGCCGGCGACATTTGGCCTTGCATGCTGTGCGATCGAGATGATGAATACGGTTTCGGCTCGCAATGACCTCTCGCGGTTTGGGGCTGAGACCTTTAGGGCTTCGCCGCGGCAGGCCGACGTGATGATCGTATCGGGCCGAGTGTCGCGAAAGATGGCTCCCGTCCTGCGTCGTATCTACGATCAAATGCCTGAGCCTAAATGGGTTATTTCGATGGGAGCGTGTGCCACCTCGGGCGGTGTCTTTGATAATTACGCGATCGTACAAGGTGTCGACAAGATCGTTCCGGTAGATATTTATGTTCCGGGGTGTCCGCCCCGACCTGAAATGCTTGTCCATGCGATCACGATGCTCCAGGAAAAAATAATGAAGGAGTCGGTGCTGGATCGCCCTGACACCTATGAGGCCGAATCCCGTGAATCGATCGTTCCGGGAACACTTCCCGTCACAGAGGGAACGGCTCTCGAACGTGAAATGGAGATCGAAGTCGCCCAAAATCAGGTTTCTCGGCCGTATTCGATCCCGTCGCGTCATGAACGTCGGCGGTCGTCCTAGATTCTCTTGCAGGCTCACGCTACATATAGCAAGCGTTTGAGCTGTTAGGAAAGGACATTTTCGTGTGCGGATACAGGTTTTTGTGTTATGACTGAAAAGCTCATCGCAATCGTAGAAAAGCTCAAGGAAAGGGACCCATCGTACGTCGAAAGCGTTGTCGAAGCATTTGGCGAGGTCACAGTTTTCGTTCCGCGCGAGAGCGTTAGAGAGGCGTGTTATTTCCTTCGTGACGAACACGATTTCGATATGCTCGCCGACCTTTGCGGCTGTGATCGAGGACCCGAGGAAGATCCGCGGTTCGAGGTGAACTATCATTTGTTCTCAACAAGGCATTATGGCCGCCTGCGGCTAAAGGTATTGCTTTCCGAGGACGACCCAACGGTCGCGAGTGTGACCGGTGTCTGGCGGACTGCAGATTGGCACGAGCGTGAGACGTTCGACCTCGTCGGTATAAAGTTTGAGGGACATCCCGATCTGCGTCGGATCCTGCTTCCGTCGGATTTTGACGGACACGCATTGAGGAAAGATTATCCGCTCCGCGGCTACGAGCCGTACAGCATGAACTAAATGAGGATCAGAAACACAGGACTCTTGATTATACTCGTGTTCGCGGTTGCTTCAGGCGCGTTCGCGCAGGCAAAAACGTCGACTAGGAATTCTGGTTGTGCCAGCGGAACATTTACGTTCAAGTGTCCAGAAGGATATAAAGTTCTGGCTGCCGGCAAAACTGAAGATCGGCTCTTTTTCGCGAAGAACTCCGAGTTTGGATTTGGAGTCTTTGTGGTTTCCGAACCGGGCGTCAGCAGCGTTCGCGACTCGCTTAAATCGATAATCAAACTGTTTGCTCCGAAAGGATCACAGGAAATCGAATGGAAGAGTGTAGATGCCGATCCACGAAGAAGCAGCAAGTTTGAACTTGAATCCAAGCGTCAGCTAGGAATCGATACCGCGGGAAAGGTTCTGTTAACCTTTGAATACCGGCACATCGACTTCAACGGTAAGAGGCTGCTAACAGGTACTATCGTCGACGGTTCCGAATGGCATGACGACTTGAGAGGAGCGTTCGATAACGGACAATTCACTAATAACGGCGGCTGCTTCGATTCTCTCGACATTATTGCAGCCTTTACGAATGAAAAACTCGATCCTGAGAAAGGGCCGTGCTTCTTTGAGATCGTCGTGACGATGGATACATAACGATCAATGGCAACTGCAGTTGAAAATCTTCAATCCGACGTCGATGTGATGGATACTGCGCTTGAGTCGCAGATGACTCTGTCGATGGGCCCGCAGCACCCTTCGACCCATGGTGTGCTTCGGCTTGATCTCAGACTCGATGGCGAACTTGTCATAAAGTCCATCCCTGATATTGGTTATCTCCATACCGGAATGGAGAAGCTCTTCGAATATAAGAAATATCAGCAAGGCATTGTCATCACCGACCGGATGGATTACCTCAATCCGCTCGGCAACAACCTTGCATATGTGATGGCGGCCGAAAAGCTTCTCGGGCTTGAGATACCTGAGCGGGCTCAGGTCATTCGCGTCCTGATGTGCGAGCTTCAGAGGATCGCGTCGCACATGGTTTGGTTCGGGACGTCGTGTCTCGACATGGGAGCGATGACGCCGTTCTGGTTCACGTTCAAGGAACGCGAGAAGATCCTTAATATCATCGAATCGGCTTCGGGTGGACGCATGACGCCGAGCTATTTCCGCATAGGCGGTTTGATGATGGATCTGCCCGCCGGTTTTGAGAATCGTGTAACGCAGTTCCTCGAGAATTTCCCTGATGCCCTGAACACGTTCGATACGCTCATAACCGGAAACACCATCTGGCAGAATCGGACAAAAGGTATCGGCATCATCTCAAAAGAGGATGCCATCGATTGGGGACTCACCGGGCCGTGCCTTCGCGGTTCGGGCGTCGAACTTGACCTTCGGCGGCACAATCCGTACACGGGCTACGAAACGTACGATTTCGAGATCCCGACCGAGCCCGACGGTGATGTCTGGTCGCGATTTAAGGTCAGGATGCGTGAATTGGTCGAATCTTATAAGATCGTCCGGCAGGCGCTTGAAAGGCTAAAACCCGGGCCGATCAAGGCCGATGCCCCAAAAGTGGTTCTGCCCGATCGGGACGATATGCGTAAGCATATGGACTCGCTAATTCACCATTTCCTGATCGTTGCCGAAGGATTCAACGTTCCGCCCGGCGAGGTTTACCACGCAATTGAGGCCTCAAAAGGAGAACTTGGTGTTTATATGAAATCGAATGGCGGGCCAAAGCCCGATCGCGTCCACTTTCGCGGGCCGAGCTTCGTGAACCTGTCGGCTCTTCCCGTTATGAGCGAAGGCGAAATGGTCGCGGACGTTGTGGCGATCATTGGGAGTTTGGATATTGTGTTGGGGGAGATCGACCGTTAAACGGGAAAAATGGCGGAAGAGATTTCGGACAATCGATTCAAGTCTGAGGTGATGCGGTTACTTTCAACCGTTATCCAGAAGGTTGACGGCCTTGAATCGAAAGTCGATGGACTTGAGTCAAGGTTCGATGGACTTGAAGCAAAGGTAGATGAAAATTCTGCGGAGATTCGAAAAATATCTGGTGAAGTTAGGGTGGTCAGCGGACAGTTTCAAGACGTAGCGGGTGTAGTGATCAAGGATACTCAACGATTAACGTTACTTGAAAATCGGGTCGATATTTTAGAGCAAGATGCTCATTGAAGGCTATGGCAGCAGCAACACCGACAAGTTACACCGATAAGATCACTGTTTCGAGCGAGGTGGCCGAGTTTTCGCCCGAGGTCGTCGAAGAAATGCGTTCACACCTCGAGAAATACCCGGCGGACCGCAGCCGCTCGGCACTTATTCCGCTGCTCTTCGTCATTCAGCGAGAGCGCGGCTATGTAGATAACGCAGGTGTGAATTTTCTTGCTAAGTTCCTGAACCTCGAGGTGACCGACGTTTGGGAAACGGCGACCTTTTATTCGATGTTCAACCTTCGGAAGGTCGGCCGCAACCACATACAGATCTGCAAGACGCTTTCGTGCAAGATAATGGGCGAGCCCGACATCACCGGCCATATCTGCTCGAAGCTCGGGATTCACCCCGGCGAAACGACCGAGGACGGCAAGTTCACCGTCTCGCTCGTCGAATGCCTCGGCAGCTGCGGCACGGCTCCGATGATGCAGATCGGCTTCGATTATCACGAGGATCTCACAATCGATAAGGTGGACAAGATTTTGGAGGAGTGTCAGTAGCCCGCACGTAAGTAAGGGCTCAACGTATAGCTATGACCAACGCCGACATCATTCGTGGGCTTTACGTCGCATTCGCCAAAGGCGACGTCCCTGCAGTTTTGGGAGCGTTCGACGAGAACATTTCGTGGACCGAGGCCGAAGGCTTTATGTATGGCGGAACATACAACGGCCCGAATGCCGTTCTCGAGAACGTCTTTATGAAGCTCGGCACCGAATGGGAAGGATTTTCTGCCGTTCCAAGCAAGATCGTTGACGGCGGCGATGGCAATGTCGCCGCGTTCGGCACCTATTCGGGCAAATACCTGGCTACGGGCAAGAGCATAAGCGTTCCGTTCGCACATGAATGGGAACTGGGTGACGGAAAGGTAGTAAAATTTCGCCAACATACCGACACCGCCGTTATCGAAAGGGATCTCGGTCTCTAACTTGTCGTGATAACGTCGTACAAGATGCTGTCTCTCATCCAGGCAGAAATTGTCGGAAAAGCCATCGGCGACGGTATCTTGCAGTTGGTGGTCAAGGTTCTGATAGGCATGGCCGTGATCGGAGGAATCGCATTGTTCCTCTGGCTGGTGAGAAAAGTAGATAAAAGGATAAATAAATAGCCGCATGGAGATCAAAGCAATCGGCTGCGAACCTTTACAGCTAAAACGTGTCCATACTGAAAATGGCCACACGCTCAAGGTCTATCGCGAAACCGGCGGGTATAAGTCGCTCGAAAAGGCGTTCGGGATGACGCAGGACGCGATCATTCAGGAGGTTAAAGACTCGTCGCTGCGAGGCCGCGGCGGAGCCGGCTTCCCGACCGGGATGAAGTGGTCGTTCGTTCCGCGCGATTCGCCAAAGCCGAAATATGTGGTTTGCAATGCCGACGAATCCGAGCCGGGCTCGTTCAAGGATCGCTATCTGCTCGAGCGCGACCCGCACGCCCTGATCGAAGGCATGATCATCGCGGGTTACACCCTCGGTGCCTCAACGGGGTATATCTATTACCGCGGCGAATACAATTACCTTATCCGTGTAATGGACGAGGCCCTGAAAGAGGCCCGCGAAGCCGGCCTGCTCGGAGAGAACATTCTCGGCTCTGGTTTCGCTATGAACATTCACACGCACACCGGTGCGGGAGCTTACATTTGCGGCGAAGAGACGGCACTGCTCAGTTCGCTTGAAGGCTATCGCGGCCATCCGCGGATGAAGCCGCCATTTCCCGCGGTCGAAGGCCTATATGCGTGTCCGACCGTCGTTAACAACGTCGAGACGTTCACCTCCGTTCCGCAGATCATCGAAATGGGCGGCATAACCTGGCGGGACCTCGGTACCGAAAAAAGCGGCGGCACCAAGCTCTGGTCCGTCAGCGGCCACGTAAAGAAGCCTGGCGTATATGAACTTCCGATGGGCTACGCTGATATGGAAAAGTTCATTATGGAAGATTGCGGCGGAATGCTCCGGAGCGATAAAAAGCTTAAAGCGGTCATCCCAGGCGGCTCCAGCGTTTACATAATGAACGCCGGCCAGATCCTCGGCAAGAATGTCACGCTCGATTACGAAGGTTTGGTCGCAGCCGGTTCGATGCTCGGGACCGGCGGGATGATGGTGATGGACGAGACCGTCGACATAATGGAATCGACGAAGAACTTAACCGAGTTCTATAAGCACGAATCCTGCGGTTGGTGCACGCCTTGCCGCGAGGGGACTGACTGGCTTGTCAAGATATTCGATCGTATCGCGGCTGGCGGCGGCAAGCCTTCGGATGCGCAACTGCTGCTTGATATTTGCGACAATATCGAGGGCAAAAGCTTTTGCCCGCTCGGCGACGCGGCCGCGTGGCCGATCCAGAGTGCCGTAAAGCAATTTCCGGACGATTTCAAAAAATGGCTCTTGAACAAGACCAATGGCAGCGGCGATCAGGCCGGACACTAGGTTTTTGAGGTAACGAGTAATTATGGGAAAAGGCGATAAACGAAGCAGAAGAGGCAAGATATTTGCCGGAAGTTTTGGCAAGACACGGCCGAAGAGCAAGAAAAAGTCAGTCGCGGTCAAACCGGCTGTCGAGTCGAAACCGGCCAAGAAAAAGGGTAAATAGGCTCACCAGCGGCCTTTGCGGCCCGAGATATTAGATGTCGACAGAACTGATAAAAGTCACGATCAACGGCAAAGAGCTCGAAGTCGAAAAGGGCTCTGTGCTCATCGATGTATGCCGCGAGAACGAGAATAACATTCCGTCGTTCTGCTATTACAAAGATCTTGAGCCGCAGGCGTCTTGCCGGATGTGTCTGGTTCGCATCGACAAGATGCCGAAGCTCCAGACCTCATGCACGATCAAATGCACCGACGGCATGGTCGTAACGACCGCAAGCCCCGAGATCGAAAAGGCCCAGCGTGCAATGGGCGAATTTCTTCTTGCCAACCATCCGCTCGATTGCCCGGTATGCGACCGCGGCGGCGAATGCGAACTGCAGGAAGTGATCTTCGATTGGGGCGATGTCGAAGAACGATTTACCGAAAGAAAGAACGTCCAACCCGAAAAGTATCTTTCGCCGATCGTGGCCAATGACCCGCAGAGGTGCATTCTTTGCAAACGCTGCACCCGTGTCTGCGACGAATGGATGGGCGAAGATGCCATCGAGGCGGGCAATCGCGGCGTGAATACCGTGATCGGCACCTATGGCGGCTGGCTCAATTGCTCGCAATGTGGCAATTGTATCGAGGTTTGTCCGACGGGAACGCTCCTTGACGGCGTTTACCGCCATGCGACGCGTCCCTGGGAGCTGGATCAGACGATAACGACCGACGTGTACGGTTCAGACGGAATGCAGTTTTCGATCGGTTCGCGCGGAGGCGAGGTGCACCGGATCGTCGCCCGCGACCGGTATGTGAACGGCCTCAATGGTGAGTTTTTGGACGTAAAGGCCCGGTTCGCACACGAGTTCATCAATCATCCCGATCGTATCAAAACACCCTTGATACGGTATACAAAGGGCGGCAAACTTATACCGGCGACGTGGGATGCCGCAATAAAGTTGATCGCCGAGAAATTCGCTGCAAAAGGAGCAAAGGTCGGTGTGATCGCAAGTCCGCGGCTGACCAACGAGTCGATCTACACCCTCGGACGCTTTGCGAACGATGCCGTAAAGGGGCCGATCGCAATCGACGACCGCGCCGATATGTCGGCATTTTTTGCGAATTTGAGTGCTCCGCTTGCCACTCATCGTGATATTCGATATGCCAAGACGATCGTGATCGTCGGTGGCGAACCCGAAGAAGAACAAACATTTACGGCAAAACAGGCGCGTCAGGCAGTAAAGAACGGCGGTGCTAAGCTGCTGATCGTGAACGAGCGGCCGATCAATCTCGTTCGCACGGCATCACAGTTCGTGCATGTCAACACTGGTACCATCGACGCCTTCGCACTGGCTGCGACCGGCGCCTCGAATGACTCACTGGCCGCAGACAAAATGGGAATTGACGCGGGCGAACTCGAAGCGCTGCGCAAAACCCTCAACGATACCCAGGGTGATATCGTTATCATGTGTGGCTCCGATCTTTCGCCTTATGCCCAAGCGGTCATTGCCGGTACGGCCGGCAGTCTTGCGGGCGAAGGACGCCGGGTCCTGCTTCATCCGCTGCCGCTTTATAACAATTCGGTCGGCGCGATAGACATGCTGCCCGCCGCCAGTTCGACCAAAGAAGTTGCCCTTGACTGCGGCTACTTGCTGATCGCCGGAAGCCTGCAGCAGCCCGACCTGCTTCAAAACAAAGAATTTGTCGTCGTCCAGGAATTGTTCGAAACAGAAACAACGGCCTACGCCGACGTAGTTCTGCCGGCCGGGTCATTCGCCGAGGTCGACGGAACATTCACGAACAATGCCGGTAACGTCCAGCGTGTAAGAAAGGCGATCGATCCGGTGCACCAGTCAAAGCCTGATTGGATGATCACAAGCCTGATCGCGGCCGAGATGGGGATCGATTTCGGTTTCGGCACATCGGCAACAGCGGTCTTCAAAGCCCTGGCTGACGATATATCGCATTATCAGGGCCTGAGGTATCCAGCCTTGAAGGACGAATCGGCTCCGGTTCAGGTAAGCCATCCGGTGTCCAACGACCGTGACGTCAGCGCTAATATCGCTGCCTTGCGGGAAATGGTAGGGTCGATGGCCCCGACAGTTGAGAAGATCATGGAGACCCCCGCCGTCGGACACAAGCTTCACCGGATAACCACCTTGACCGGCAAGACGCCGCAGTTTCATCTTCTGGCCCACGGCAATCCGAAGCCGGAGAACCTGCTCGTTTCGCCGCTCGTCCAATTTGAGCTTGACGGTACGAAAAAAGAGGCTGGGCTTAGTGATGCTGCGGCTGTCGGGGTTGGCGATCGTTCAAACGTCAGCTCGAAGAACTAGTTTTTATGGAACAGGCCATCAAAACAGCTTTTCCGTTCATTGTTTACAGCGTAGCTATTTTGCTCGCATTCCAGGGCGTGCTGATGATCGTCGCTTATACCGTCCTTGCTGAACGCAAAGTTTTAGGGTGGATGCAGGGACGCGTTGGGCCGAATCGTGTCGGGCCCTGGGGTGTACTTCAGCCGTTCGCAGATCTGTTGAAGTTCATTCTCAAAGAAGACCTCGTCCCGGATAAGTCGACGAAGTTCGTCTATTTCCTTGCGCCGCTTGTCGCGATCACGTGTGCTCTTCTGCCGATGATCGTTTATCCGTTCGGGCCGCCAATAAATGTCGACCTCAGCTTTTTGCCTTACGGCCTCGGCGACACGATAAAGCAGGTGCCGCTGACGATTGCCCGGCTCGACGTCGGCGTACTCTACGTACTGGCGATCACATCGGTCGGCGTCTATGGTATCGCGCTTGCCGGTTGGTCGTCCAACAGCAAGTATTCGCTCATGGGTGGTTTGCGTTCATCGGCTCAGATGATCTCGTATGAACTTGCGATGGGAGCCTCGATCATCGGCGTTGTGATTCTCGCGGGGTCGCTAGACCTACATGAGATCATTTGGGCACAGGGACAATCGACATTCAAGTGGTTCATCATTCCGCAGTTCATCGGGTTTGTAGTATTTCTGATCGCGGCTTTCGCCGAGACGAACAGGGTTCCCTTTGACCTGCCGGAAGCCGAGACCGAGCTAGTTGCAGGGTTTCATACCGAATACAGCGCTCTGAAATTCGCCCTGTTCTTTATGGCTGAATACGTGAACATGTTCACGGTTTCGGTGATGATCGTCGTGCTTTTCCTTGGCGGATGGTATATCCCTGGTTTGACGCACGTTTTCGATTATGGCTCGATACCATATGCGATCGTCAGCCACGTCGGGTTTTTGCTAAAGATATTTTTCTTTTTGTTCTTGTATATCTGGATTCGCGGAACATTACCGCGATTCCGTTTTGACCAACTCATGAATTTCGGGTGGAAGTTTTTGCTGCCCGTAGCGATCGCGAATGTCATAGGCACGATCATTGTTGTTTATTTTCTCAATCGGTGATCATTGGCGAGGTTGATGTCACATGTGACGTTGTCCGTTCTTGATCGAGTTCAGTATCTTGGGGTTTCCGGATTTTAGCGGAAGATCTTTATGGTAGGGAGCGTTTTGTTTTTTCTGTTTGCGGGATTCGCGATCGCGTGTGCGATCTCGATGGTTTACCACCGCAATCCGCTTTACAGTGCGATTTCGCTGATCGGCGTGTTCATTGCATTGTCGTGTCTGTATCTGACCCTGGCGGCACCGTTCATTGCGATAACGCAGATCCTCGTTTATGCCGGGGCGATCATGGTCCTTGTCGTTTTCGTGATAATGCTCCTCAATTTGGACGAAGAGAAACCGCTCGACCGGCTCAGGTATCTTTACGTCATCGGCGGCGGCCTTGGTGTCGCGCTGCTCGCCCAGACTTTCTTTATTTTCTATGCCGTATTGAGAGCTCCGAAAGTCGAGATCGATGCAAATACAACGGTCGGCAATACGATGAATATCGGTACGGCGATGTACACCGAATATCTTTTGCCGGTCGAGATCGTGGGCGTGATGTTATTGATGGCGGTGGTCGGAGCTGTAAATTTGGTACGCAAAGCAAATCAGCCGCGGCTCGAACTTGTGGCGGATAACGACGATAAGAAACCGGTATAGGAGCCTGGACGATCGCCGAAGGCCTTTTTCAAATGGAACCAAGTTTAGAAAATTATCTCGCACTTTCCGGGATCCTGTTTGCGATCGGTGCCGTGGGTGTCGTTTATAAACGCAACGCGATCGGCATGTTCATGTGCATCGAGTTGATGCTCAATGCCGTCAACCTTACGTTTGTTGCGTTCTCGCGTTATTACGCGGATACGACCGCTCAGCTTTTTGTTTTTATGGTGATGGCGGTCGCCGCATGCGAGGCAGCGGTCGGTCTGGGCATTATGATCGCCTTCTTCCGCAATCGGATATCGATCGATGTGGACGATGCGAGTATTTTGAAGAATTGAGTTGTCCCCATGGGCAAATATTGGCTTTTGTTGTTTTTTCTCTTGGGTTTAATGTCGCAAGTGTGTCTGACACAGACATTGCCTCGATCGTTGAAGGCATATCTTGACCGAAACTATCGAGGCTGGGAGTTGGCCGGCGAATGTTATGAGAAGCCAGACGAGAACAAGAGAATCCTTGTCGGTGACTTCGACGGCAATGGGAAACGGGACTACGCGGTTAAATTTGTTCGCGGTTCGAAGGGGTTCATGATGGCGTTTTTGTCAGAAGGAGTCGGTTGGAAACCATTCTTTCTGCACATATACGATGTTGAGGATGCGAAGTTTTCCGACCTTCTGCTTTTCGAGAAAGGTGAAAAATACGACGCTAGCTACCCCTGGAAGTTGAAGACCGATGCACCTGCAGATTTTAGGTGCGAGTCAGATGTTGGTGGTATTCATGTTTACCGCAAAGGTAAGTTCATCGGGTACTAGAGCGCAATGGTTGAGAATAACCTTCTAAGCATAATCATCTTCGCTCCGCTAGTCGGAGCCGTCATCAACTGGCTCGTCGGCGGACGTCTCAAGAACGAGATGTTCAGTGGCGTCGTCGCATGCGGGGCGATCGCGGTTTCGTGCGTTGTCGCATTCTACATGGCATTTGTTGCCAACGGCGGCGCGATGTTCATCGACAAGCCGATCCTCGACCATATCTGGACATGGATAAATGTTGGCGGCTTTCGAGGCGACTTTGCTCTTGGGATGGACCGGCTCTCTGCGGTCTATGCTTGTTTTGTTACGTTCGTTGGCCTTCTGATCCACATTTTCGCCACCGGCTATATGCATGGCGATAAGGGCTTCTACCGCTTTTTCGCGTATCTGAACCTGTTCATGTTCGCGATGCTTACGCTGGTGCTCGCGGACAACTACCTTCTGATGTTCGTAGGCTGGGAAGGCGTAGGGCTTTGTTCATATCTTCTGATCGGTTACTACATCAAGAAAGACGAAGCACGCGAAGCCGCGAAGAAAGCGTTCGTTATGAACCGGATCGGCGACTGGGGCGTACTGATGGGAATTTTCCTCATCTTCACGCTGACCGGATCGATCTCATTTTTTGACAAGAACGTCGAGGGCGTCGAGGTTCAGAGCGTTTTCAGTTATGTGCTTGCCTTCATGTCAGCCGATCCGTTCACGTGGGGAGCGGTCATAGCCGGCGGCCTGACCTCGGTTGGGGTTTTGTTGTTCATCGGTGCTACTGGTAAATCCGCGCAGATCCCGCTATTGACGTGGCTGCCCGACGCGATGGCCGGCCCGACCCCGGTGTCTGCCCTGATCCATGCCGCAACTATGGTCACCGCGGGCGTTTACCTCGTTGTCCGCTCAAACGCGATCTATCAATTTGCCCCGACGGCGATGTGGATCATCGCTGTGATCGGCGCCGCAACGGCGATCTTTGCTGCGACGATCGCGATCGCCCAGAACGATATTAAAAAGGTGCTTGCATATTCCACCGTCTCGCAGCTCGGCTTTATGTTCCTTGCCGCGGGTGTCGGTGCTTTCGTCGTCGCGATATTCCATGTGATGACCCACGCTTTCTTCAAAGCATTGCTCTTCCTTGGTTCGGGCTCGGTAATTCATGGAATGCATCACGAGCAGGACATGCGGAAGATGGGAAATCTTCGGAAATACATGCCGATCACCTTCATAACGATGGCGACCGGTTGGCTTGCGATCGCCGGCATACCCATCTTTTCGGGCTTTTTCTCAAAGGACGAGATCCTTTACAAGACCTTTGCAGCGGACAAATATTTTCAGAACGGCTATTTTCCGGGCAACGAATATCTTTGGGTCGTCGCTGTGATCACTGCGATACTTACCGCCGTCTATATGACGCGGATGATGATAATGACATTCTGGGGCGAAGAGCGGTTTCATGATGCTCTCCCCGGCGAAGAACATCACGATCTGCCGGATCACGACGCCGGTTCACACGCAGCTCATGCTGACGATGACGACGAACATCATCACGCACTACCGCATGATTTCAAACCGCATGAATCGCCGTGGTCGATGACCGTTCCGCTGATCGTACTGGCAGTACTTTCGACCTTTGGCGGCCTGGTCGGCATCCCTTATGCAATGAGTTCTTTGGTCGGCATCAAGGACGCAAATGCATTTGAGCACGTTCTCGAACCGGTCGTTGCTGATGTTGCGACGCCGGCTGCGGAAAAGGCACGCGAAAACGCAAAAGCACATTCGCCCGAGGCCGTAAGCACCGAACGCTGGCTCGCCTTGCTCTCGACCGTCCTCGCGATCGTCGGCATCGGCATCGGATTTGCCCTGTTTCGCAACAATCCGCTCCGGCAAATGCCCAAGATCCTTGAACAGAAGTGGCGGCTCGACGAATTTTACAACGGCTATATCGTTGATCCGCTAACCGATCTTTCTCGGAATGTTCTTTGGAAAGGATTCGATCTCGGATTTATTGACGGTATCGTTAACGGAATCGGCAGCTTTGTTGCAGAAGTCGGCTCGGCGATCCGACAGATACAGGTGGGATTCATCCGGTCGTATGCGGCGATGATCATTTTTGGAGCTCTCGTGGTTTTGGGTTATTTCATTTACTACGGGATCAGGCTGGTCAGTTGATCGAATGCACTCGGCATTATCTTTTTTCTGTTTGATAGTTTTTTGGCTTGGCGGCGCGGTTTGCTCGGTTGAGGCTCAGTCTGCGGTCGTCTCCGGCGATTACGACGGACTCATGATCGGGGTCGACTCAAAAGGCCGGCTGACCGGTTATTTCGACCAGGGAACCGGGGATGATGGTAAAGGAAATCCCCGCTTTACGTGCAGGTTCGTCATTTTCGGCACGCCCTCGGGCGAAGGCCGATACGAGATAAGAACGTGGCATCCGGCGTTCGCAGACGACCTTATCGACGGTGAGTTGACAGCCACCGAGATCTCGGGAAAGCGTGGCATCAACATCAGGCTCTTTGGCGAGCACGGCGGCTGTTGGAATGTCGCTCCTGTTCTGAAGGACGAGGAAGGGCTCGACCTTGAACTCACTGAACCCGGTGAATGGGAAAGCGTCAGAATGATCGCGTCGGCCAAAGCGTTCTTTCATACTTCGGCGGACGCAAAGACGAAGCAAAAGGCGTTCGTCGTCAAGAACGATGTTGTCAAGTTATTGAACGTTAAGGGCGACTGGGCAGAAGTGGCCTATACATCGAAAACCGGCCGCTCGACGTCCGGTTGGATCCTGGCCGCATCGCTGTATGCTGCCGAACCCAAATGACCAGAAGCGGTCTTTAAGAATAGACATGGATTTTATTATCAAGAATATACTGACCATCCTGATACTGCTGCCAGTGTTGGGTGCGGTCGGGCTGCTCGGGCATCAGATGTTCTGGAAACAGGAATCGCATCTGAAATGGGTGACCTTTGCGATAACTCTTGTCGTATTCCTGATCTCTCTGATGTTGCTAGCCGATCAGGGCGCAGCGTCGGCAAGCGGTTTTTATTTTGAAAGGAACGTACCTTGGATCAAGGCGATCAACACCAACTATCATGTCGGGGTCGACGGACTGAGCCTCTGGCTTGTCATTCTGACGACCTTTATCATGCCGATCGCTGTGCTTTCCACCTGGAACGCGGTCGAAAAGCGCCCGACGGCCTTTTACATATTCCTCCTTCTTCTCGAAAGTGCGATGATCGGCGTTTTTGTATCGCTCGATCTGCTTGTGTTTTATTTGTTTTTCGAGGCCTCGCTTGTTCCGATGTTCTTCCTTATCGGTATATGGGGCGGCGACAACCGCATATATGCGGCGATCAAATTTTTCATCTTCACCGCCTTTGGCAGTCTGTTGATGCTGGTGGCGATCATCAGTCTCTATTATCTGCATTTGACCGCGACAGGAAGCGGGACGTTCGACTTCGTAACGCTTCTCGAGTCACTCCGGTCCGGTGAGCTGGTCTTCACGCCGCAGGTCGGAATGCTCCTGTTCCTCGCGTTCGCACTAGCGTTCGCTATCAAGGTACCGTTATTCCCGTTCCATACATGGCTTCCGGATGCTCATACCGAAGCACCTACGGCCGGTTCGGTGATCCTCGCGGCGGTGCTTCTCAAAATGGGAACTTACGGATTGATGCGTTTCAACTTTCCGTTGTTCCCCGAGGCCAGCCGCGAACTCGCATGGGTCTTTATCGTCCTGGCGATCATCGGGATAATCTACGGTGCGCTTGTCGCAATGGTCCAACCCGACGTAAAACGCCTCGTCGCCTATTCTTCGGTCGCTCACATGGGCTTCGTCATTCTCGGGATGTTCTCGTTCACCGAATGGGGAATGCAGGGAGCGCTTTATCAAATGCTCAACCACGGCGTTTCGACCGGTGCACTGTTCCTTCTGGTCGGGTTCATTTACGAACGCAGACATACACGGGCGATCAGCGAATTTGGCGGGCTCGCCAATGTGATGCCGGTCTACTCGACGATTTTCGTCATCACTTCGATGTCCTCTGTCGGACTTCCGTTTCTAAACGGGTTCGTCGGCGAGTTTCTGATAATGGTCGGCATGTGGAAATCGTCGATCCTTGGCGTTACCGCCACGGTGAACTGGAATTATGTTGCAACGATGCTGGCCGGAACCGGGGTCATCTTCGCCGCAGTATATCTGCTCTGGATGATCCAACGCGTCTTTTTCGGAAAGGTCACGAACGATAAGAATCGAGGTCTGAAAGATCTCGATTGGCGCGAGATCGGGCTCATCGCCCCGCTTCTGTTTTTGATGGTTTTCATGGGTGTATATCCCAAACCGTTCCTCGACCGGTCGCGCGAAGCTGTGGTCGCGATCCAGGAGCGCGTGATGAATCAAGCCGGCGGCTCGGTCGAAAAGGCAAGTAAAGACGGTTTATGATCCGCCGCAGGTTTGTCTTGACCGAAATCTTGATCTGACAGCGGCAACGTTCGGCTGTTCGTTGGTTTTGCTATGCAATTGGTCGACCCTAACGTAAATATCTCAATCATCCTTCCCGAGATGATCGTCGCCGTTACGGGCATCATCGTGATGCTCTACGACAGTTTTTTTCCCCGGCATCGCGGGGTGACCGGCACGATCTCGCTTCTCGGTCTCGCTGCATCGGCGGTCTTTCTCTCGATGATCTGGTCCGCGGACAGCGGCGTTCCCGCGATGGCGTGGAGCGGGATGATCATTCACGATAATCTTCGTCTTAGCTTTTCATTCGTCTTCCTTCTCGTCTCGGCCCTTACGATACTTATCTCGACCGTTTGGGTCGATCGCGAAGACATTGCAGCAGGCGAATATCATGCGTTGTTGATGTTTGCGACGTTTGGGATGATGCTGATGGCCTCGGGTAATGACTTCGTGGTCATTTTCCTTGGTCTCGAAACGCTTTCGATCGCTACCTATGTGATGGCGGGATTGCGAAAGGGCGACCTCAAATCCAACGAATCTGCAATGAAATACTTCATTCTGGGTTCGCTTGCCTCCGCGTTCTTGCTTTACGGCATGGCTCTCATCTATGGCGCGGTCGGTTCGACAAATATCAGCGTCATCGCGGCCAATCTCGCTGACGCGAATTTCCCCGCCCTCTTGCTCGTCGGCGGGGCAATGATGTTGGTCGGCTTCGGCTTTAAGATCGCCGCTGCTCCGTTCCATGTTTGGACCCCGGACGTCTACGAGGGTGCCCCTTCGCCGATAACGGGCTTTATGGCCGCCGGGCCAAAGGCGGCCGCCTTTGCGTCATTCCTTCGCGTTTTTGTTATCGGATTGCCTCTCGTTGCCGGTGCGCAAGCAGCAGGATATTTGCATGATTCGTGGATATCGGCGCTTGCGATCATGGCGATGATCACAATGACGGTCGGCAACGTTGCGGCGATAATGCAGAACAACATTAAGCGGATGCTCGCTTACTCGTCGATATCGCATGCAGGCTATGCCTTGGTCGGATTCGTCGGAGCCGGAATGGCGACCACGATCACCGGCCGCGATTCGGCCATTGCGGCGGTGGCCTTCTACATGCTGACGTATGCGGTCGCCAATCTCGGTGCGTTTGCCGTGATCACACTGATCGGCCAAAAGAACGATCGACGGACCGAATTCGAAGACTATAACGGCATCGGTTTCAAAGCTCCGGTACTCTCATTCACCCTTTCGCTTTTCATGCTCAGCCTTTTCGGCTTGCCGCTCACGGCAGGTTTTGTCGGCAAAGTGCTTGTGTTCCGGCCCGCATTGGAAGCTGGAAGTGCTCTGCTGACCGTGTTGGTCGTCGTAGCCGTCATAAACACTGCCATTTCGGCATACTATTACCTTCGGTTAATTGTCGTGATGTTCTTCAAAGAGCGTACGACCGATTGGCTCGCCCCTCAGATCCCTACAGCGCTCGCCGCGGTCATCCTGATCACTGTCCTGGGCGTCTTTTATTTCGGCATCTTCGGCGACAGGGTGATCGAGAAATTCTCGGAAAAGATCGGGCCGGCAGTAGTGAATATCCGTTAGCCGCGATGTTTAGCCGTATTGACCTCGAAACCTGGCCGCGAAGAGATACTTATTTTTTTTTCAAAGACTTCGCTGACCCTTTCTTCAATATCTGCGCCAATGTCGATGTGACCCGTGTTCGCAGTCTCTGTCGTCAAAACAAACTCTCATTTTCATTGGCATGTTTGTTTTGTTCTCAACGTGCGGCAAACTCGGTTGCCGAGTTCAGGCATAGAATGCTCGGCGGCGACGTCGTCGAATTTGACGAGATACACGCCACCCAAACGATCCTCAACGACGATCAGACATTTTCATTCTGCTATTTTGAGAATGCGGCGGATGTCTTTGAATATGACAAAGCCGGAAGCGCGTCGCGCGAACGGTATAAACAACTGCGGACATTCGATGTCGAATCGGACCGGATCGACCTTATTTACTATTCTGTTATTCCCTGGGTCTCGTTCACCGCGTTCAAACATGCATCCAGAATGGACAATCGTCAGACGGTACCGCGGATCGTGTTTGGCAAGACGTTCACTGATGGCAATATGGTAAAGATGCCGGTTTCGGTCGAAGGGCATCATGCGGTGATGGATGGTATTCACGTCGGGCGATATTTCCAGGCTCTTCAGCACGAAATGTCGAACCTCGGCAAGTGACCATTCAACTGCAGGAACTTCATTAGGCTTATGACTTCCGCCGCGGAATTTAGAAACTCGCTGGGTGATAGTTGGATCCCGACGATCTACGAAGACCGGATACGCAAACTGCGTACCCGTTCGTTCGAGCTCGACATTCCGGAACGCGAGAACGACCCGACCATCGAGATGACCTTGCTGGGGGTCGAGCTTCGCGTCGGACGAAAACGCATTGCATGCCCCGATATCGAAACCGCACGTTATCTCGCGATCTTTGCGATCCTCGGGTGCGCAAAGGTTGCGGTTCCGTATGACATTACACAGATCGGGCCGCTTGCTGCCGTACTCGAGGACGCATGGCGTGAAATGGACCGGAAATTTGCTGAGTCCGATCGCGATGCTTCGCCCCAGACCATCGGCAAAAGACGAGCTGCGATCCTTCGAACCATCCGGATCGAGATCGCCCGGATCGGTGCGGGCGAGATGATGCCATTATTCAACAGATCGACCAGACAAAGGCAAAACTGATATAATCATCAAAGTAAGTGGAAATCGATGTTTCGATTTCCGAAACTTTTCGCATATTATTTAGTTTTATGTTCGACGCGGCCGTCAAAAATCCAATTTTCGAGGAATTGCCGTTTCCGTACAATAAGCGGGCCTATTGCCTTTACGAGCCTATCGAAAAGACCGTGTCGCACGCTCGGGTCCTGATCGTTAACAGTCTTCTGCGTTACGGATCGGACGTGTCGCCGCTCGCGTTGGCTGAATGGGGTGAAACACTCGAATCGAAGCTGAAGTTCGAACGCAAGGTATCGTCGCTGGCCTGCAATAACATCGCTCAGAACGTCATTCGTCTGGTCAAAAATCCTAAGACACTTACCGTGCATCTCTCCGAGATCGCCGCCGCCGCCGCTGATTTCGCACCCGATGCTATTGTGATCAGCGGGACATATAGCGACTTCGACTACTACAATTCCGATCAACTTGCATCGTTCGCCGAGTTCATCCGCGCGACCAAGATACCCGTGCTCGCGATCTGCGGATCGCATCAGTTGGTCGGCGTTTCTTTTGGGGCGGGGTTAAAAACGCTGGACGGGCGTGAGTTGAGTGAAAAGCGATCGGATCGGATCGTCGAATATCAGTATCGGTTCGTAAAGATCGTCGACACTTCGGACCCGATCTTCGACGGCGTCGACGACCAAACTTCGGGAATTTGGCAGGATTACACCAAAGAGGATGACATCCTCAGGGTCTGGCAGAATCATGGCGTGCAGGTAGATGGTGTACCTGAAGGGTTCCGACTGCTCGCGACGTCGTATCTATGTCGCAATCAGATGATGGTCAAACGGTCTGACGGGCAAATGATCTACTGCGTTCAGTTCCACCTCGAAAAATCATTCGAAGACTGGTCAAAGAACCCGACGCGGTGGGAGCATCCGAATGAATCGCGCGACGGCCGGATACTTTTTGAGAATTTTCTAAAGCTGTCGCTGGCCCATAGTTAGTTTTCTTGCGTTCGATGATAGGCAAAAGATTTGCCCGCCTCTGCATAGCTTGCAGGTGCGGGCAAATTCTTGCCTATACGATGCGGTCAGAGCGGCCGCTTTCTTTCGCAGTTCGCTAATCGGTCGAACGCTGGAATCCGGTCGTTTGCACGTACTGGAAGTACGGCGTTCCGGGCGGAAGGCGTGCGGGATCGAGGAACGTGCTGTCGAACACCCAGTCACGGATCGGCGGATCGTAAACCGTGTTGCAGCATTTGAACGAACCGTTGTTGTTTCGCGAGTAGAACAGGTTGATGAGTGAACCAGAATAGTTCAGACGATTACCCGTCCATCGCTCCAGGAACCGTTTGAAGTTGTGAACACCACCGTTCATACGCGGGCCGATACCACCCTGATTTGGTGTGACCTCGCGAGTCGCGATCGTGTCGCCGGCGATCATCGCAAAACGCATCTGCGTATCTGACGCGAGCCGATTGCCCTCGTCATACGGCGAACTGAAGCTCCGGCCGTCTACCCACGCATTCGAAAGTATCGTGACCGCATCGGCAACGATCGAAGCGGGTATATGCGTCGGAGTGTTGAACGGCCGGTAATTGTCGAACGTCGTATTGCCGGTCGTCGGGATGTTAACAACATGCGTCGCGTTGTAGTTTCCTTTGACGTAGACGCCGTTTTCTGTGGCCACCGTAAAGCCCATTGTATTTGCCGCAACCACCGAGTCATATATACCCGGAACTACGACGCCGTTGATCAGCCTTACGCCGCGTCGGAAGTATTTGTGGTCGGTCACAGCAGCCAGATCGGGCGGAACCGTGTTGTCGCGATAACGTTCGGCCTCGGTTCCGAACAGCGTATTCAGTACGCCATTGCCGGGAGCACCGACCTGCTGCAGGTCTTCACCCTTCTGCAGGATGCCGTCATTGCCGCCCGTTGCCGAACTGCCGTAGATATCCTCCATGTCAAATTCGCCGTCGAAATCCTCGTCGCCGCGGCGGTCGGAAACGTAAAGGACCCATCCGCCTCGGTTCGGAATGTCGGCGTTGGTCAAACTCGATCCGCCATTCGCGAGTGCAAACGGTGTATCGGTCGGGAAGCACCCGTTGAAATCGCCGCGGAGGAGCCTTCTGAGATTGGCGATATCGATGTCCACCATGCTCATGATGCCGTTGCGCGAGATCCGCGCAAAGTTGGTGCCGGTTAACGCACCATAGTTGGCCGCGGGATAATAGGTCGTGTTTCGCTCGTCGTAATAGAGCCCTTCCCGGGTGTCGAACATCTTGATCGGGAACGGGACGATCGCCTTGTCTGTGCCGCCCGTGCCGACGAATGCCCGCTTGAGGTGACCGTAATTCTCCATACTGGAATTCGGATCGTTATTTTGTGCGGTGCAGCCGAACAAACAGGCTCCGGCGATCTCAAGGTCGTCGACGCTGTTATAGCGAATGACGGTCGAGTAATTCGAGAACGTGCTCAGATAGTTGCCGCCGCTCGAAAGCGGTGCCGGGCCCGGTATCGCAAACCGCTGTAGTTTGATTATCGAACGGCTGTCCGTTCCGGCCGATGGCGTTTGTGGCGATGTCTGCAAAAGGTTACGTCCGGCCGTGTCGGTTCGGTTGTCTGCCGGCGTCTCATCGTAGCTCACGATATCGATACCGCTGGCTCCGGTGGGCGGCTGTTCGGTCACGCCGAGGCTGAGGAATTCTTCTGTGATGTCCATCGTTTCGATGGCATTGGTTGCTGAGTTGGTCGCGACTGTCTCGACCTTGATCCATATCTCGCGTCCAGGCGTGTGAAAGCGTTCGCCGTTCAAACGTGTAGGAACGTAGGTGAACGATCCAGCTGATGTCAGCTTCATCGCTTTCGGCTGATAGCCGCGTGACCGGTCCGCAAGTACGGCAGCTGCCGTATCTCGATCGAGGCCGAGTCCGTCCCTGCGGCCATCTAGCCTGACGCCGCATCTTCCTGCCACCGGGACGTTTCCGGTTCCCGATGCACACCCGGGCAATTTCGCCTTGCTGTCTGCGATCGAAACACGGATACCGGTCTTGTTTGCAAACCGCTCGGCTGTAACGATCATCGAGTCTGCCGTAGTCGCGTCGACCGGCGTCGTGCTGTCAAGCATATCGCCGACCTGTTTGCCGCGTTTGACCATCTCTACCAGATCGGCCTTCGATCCAACGTTGAGCGGAAGCCGCAATGGCCTCACCTCGCTCTGCAGATTGCCGTCAAACTTTGCGCTCTGTGTCGTCCAGTTCGGATTGCGTCGGCTCTGCGGCAGGTCGGGGTCGGTAAAGATATTCGGTGTTCCGTTCAATACACTGCCTTCGCCGGGAAGCAATTGCCTGAAAACCCCTGACGCATTCTTGATCCAGGTCTGATTATTGGCGCTGTCACCGGTGTACCAGTTTCGCCACGACTGCGTGACGACGTGGCCGGCGGCAGTTACACGCGAGTCGAAATAGACACCTTCGGCTCCCGGCGACACAAAAAAGTGACGATTAGAATGAACCCGGCCGCCAAAGCTAAAACGCGGTGGACGATACAGTTCCAGGTCGTCGTCATAGAAAATGCCAAACTGAAAGATCGGTATACGATTGTTGAGTATGTTGCGCGTCAGCCGGATCTGAGTTCCCGTATCGTCGGTCGCAGTGGTTCGCAGCCGCCAATTGTCCTGGATCGCATATAACCCAGAGAATGGCCCGCCGTTCAGAACCTTGGTCGTACTGTTCGAGATCTGATCGACCTCCTGACCGAAAGTGTACGTTCCGGTGAGTCCGGGAACCGTCCCGTTTCTCACGGCATCGATATCGGCGTTCGAGGGGTTAAGCTTTATATCAAAGACCTTGTTAAAGTTTCTGGTCATCGTTTCCAGGCTTCCCTGCGCTGCATAAAAAGTTCGGCCTTCAGCAGCTTCGTTACCGACGGCCGCAGCTTCAGTGGCGGTCCGTGACAGAGCAAGAGCTACAAAAACTCCTATTAATGCCAATACGAAAAGCGCTATGACGAGAGCCGAGCCTTTCTGTCCGTTCTCGATCATTTCCGTATTCGAATTGTCCGGTCTGAAAACTGTCTTTTTCATAACTGTCTGCCTCACCAATACTTCAGTTTGCCTCGTATCCTAAATTCCTGGTGCTGAAGGTCGACGTCATCGATGCACGATACGGTTGACCGGCAGCATTTAGCTCGTTGCTGCGAACGCTGATCGTAAACCGCACCTGACGGATCGCGGCCAGGTTCGCCTGAACGTCGTCGGGTGTTCCCGGAATTCCATCCGGCCCTGCGCTCGGGTTATCAGAAACTGTCCCATCGTCCATCAGATATTGGATCTGAAAATCCTCGACTCCGTAAACAAGAGGTTCGTCAACCCATGGCGTTGCCGGTGCCGCCGGCGGGACGTTCGCATATTCGCGCCGCATCAGGGTTCCGTCCGCCGTTACGTGATACGTGACCATTAGCACGCGCATCATGCTTGCCGGGGTTGTTATACCCCGAAGCGGGCCCGACGCTCCGGTTTGATTGAAGCCCAGTACGTCACCGTTTGCGAACTGCACTTTGTCAGTTCCACTAAGACCGGTCGCGAGTCCCAACGTCGAACCCGTATTGCCCGAGACCAAATAAATGTCGTTGATGCGGCAAGCTGAGTTGCTCCCCGAGATCGGAACGATCTCGTCGATGCCGCTCGTCGTGGTGGCCGCGTTTATATTGAGAGACTGAGATACTTCGCTCCCCGGAGCTCCGACGAGATTGAATGTCGTATCCTTGAAAAGAAACGTAACCTGGTCAGTTCGTACGCCTGCCGTGGTATTGAACGTGTTTACGGTCACATTGTTGCCGACAATGATCGGCGGGATCGTATCGCGAGTTGTGTCAAAATCGTTCGGAATGCCCAACAGTCCCGATATCCGGTTGTCAGGCAAGACCACCGTTGTCCGCAGCGGATATCCGTATCCCGCGTTGTAGGTGTCGCGCCCAAGCAGATTTAGTCCGAACCGAACGCTCTTGGTCAGCTGCACATTCTCACTGACCGCATTTCGGCTCCGTTGAGCGATCTGCAAAACGCCCCAGATCGATCCGGTGACGATCATGAATATCACCATCGAGACGATGAGTTCGATGATCGAAAATCCATGCTCGTTCTTTTTCGATCCGGCATTCTCAACTGCTGTGTGTAACGTCATGTCTGTCATAGATCGTCCTCTACTCGGTTACCGAATAGTCGGTCAACACGGTTGTTAGAACCTCGCTTCGCTCGGTCAGCCCCACCTGGAAAAATACCCGCACTTCGACGACCCTTACTCTCACCGGCGCAGTGCCTGGGGGAGCGCAGTTCGGTGACGGCCGTTCCGGATCGCACTGATCGGTAATAATGATCTCGCGTTCAAATCCATCTATTGCCGGCCCGGTATCGTCAGCGGTCCCGACGACCTCGTCAGGCCCTGAGTTGCTGAGAACCGGCTGACGGCCAACAACAAATATCCCCAGCGGGTTCCCGTTGACGTCCGGATTGCTTCCGACATTCCCGACAGCGTACCAGCCCAGCCGGTTCGGATCGGTCTCCTTGACCGACATGATAGATTCCATCGCGGAAGCGGCGATGTGACGGGCTGTCAGCTGTTGCTCCTGTCCGCGCGACTGAAGCACCGCGCCCGAAATACCCGACAGCATCGCAAGGATGCCGACGAGCAGAATGACAACAGCTATCAAGACTTCGACGTACGAAAAGCCTGCATCTGATCTGTGGTTCATAACGCCTTTCCTTCTAATGTTCTATTGATACGGCTTAAAGGTCGTGCCGTCATATTTCCAATACCGAACGGCTCCGCTGCCGCCAAACATCGTTATTGCCCTGATCTCTTTATTGTTTCTGGCGGTCGTTGCTCCGTATGCCGCGGGCGGCCATGAGTAGATGGTTACGCTTATCGGCGTATTCGCGGCATTAACGACCGAACCGTCGCTTCGAAACCGAGCCTGCCACACATTGTGACCGGTGACCGAGGTGCCGCCGTTGTCGTGTCCGATATTGTCGCTCGCGTAAGCGACGTCGTTGTAATTGGGCGGTGTCGGCCGCGTGACGCCGC
Organism: Chloracidobacterium sp.; assembly: GCA_016716305.1. Taxonomy (NCBI): domain Bacteria; kingdom Pseudomonadati; phylum Acidobacteriota; class Blastocatellia; order Chloracidobacteriales; family Chloracidobacteriaceae; genus Chloracidobacterium; species Chloracidobacterium sp. The sequence goes on along the minus strand of JADJWP010000002.1, from coordinate 2,994,539 downwards.
TCGGAGCGATATCGAGTCGAACGTCACCCGTTGATTCGAGCGGAACGGTCTTGATGCGTGTGTCAGGGCCGGCCCCGTTTTCGTCGATCAAAAGAACGGCATTTTCGGTCAGATCGAGTTCGAGCCTGACGGTGCGCCGCTTTGTCAGTGCCAGTTGCCCTGCTTCACGCATTAGATCCATCACCCTTAAAGCCTGGTCTTCTGATTTGTAGAGCTTTTGGTAGTTGTAGATATAAGGAAGCGAGATGGCGCTAAGCACCAAAAGCACGACCACGACCGTCAGAAGCTCAACAAGTGAGAATCCGCGCGAGTCGCTGAGTTTACCGGGTCGCAAGCAGCCTGTTTTTTGATTTCGAGCCGAAACTATCATAGAGATTTGTCCCGCATTGTGGTCTTATTGCAGAGGGTGTGAGCCGCAAGGCTCATGATCAGTAGGGATGGATCGATTCGTAGAAAACGGCCCCGCGGTGCCTTTCGACCCGTTCCAGTTGTAACATATCGTGCACAAAGGCGTCAATGTTTGTTTTGCCTCGCAAGTCAAAATACGACACTGTCGAACAACGTTAAACACATTGGGTATAAACTTACATTGCCGGAACGATTCCAGTATTTGATCAAGGCGGGTTATGGGTCTCGGAATTAGGTCAGATCAGTCAAAACAGTTTTCGGGCACATTTTCCATGGTGTTGGCAACCAACATGTCCACAACGGCGTTGAAGTCGTTGCCGGATTCTTCGTAGACTCGCAATTGTTCATCGGCTGACGTCCCGCGGTCGAGGATCGTATGAATATGTTCGATCTCCTTTCTTGAATCGAGTTCGTCAACAACGTCGTCGACAAATTCAAGAAGTTCGCGAATGAGATCCTTTACCGGAACTTCTTTCTGCTTGCCAAGGTCGAGCAGCATCCCATCAAGCCCGTACCTTACGGCCCGCCACTTATTCTCTTGTATCAACCGTCGATGATACAGACGGAAGCCCAGGTTCTTGTCAATCAATACGTTCAATTTAGCAACGATCGCCTGGAATAGAGCGGCAACCGCGATAGTATCGTCGACCCTCGTCGGGATGTCGCAAATCCGGAATTCGAGCGTCGGAAACTTGCAGTGCGGCCTTACGTCCCACCAGATCTTCGTACCGTCCTGGATGCAGTTCATCTTTACCAACAGATCAAGATAGCTTTGGTATTGCTGAAACGATTCAAAATGATCCGGAATGTCCGTACGCGGAAACTTCTTGAAAACCTCCGACCGGTAAGATTTCAGGCCGGTATTGAATCCGAGCCAGAAAGGCGAAGAGGTCGTCATTGCCAGTACGTGGGGCAAAAAGTACCGGGCGGCATTCATTATATGTATGCGGCGGTCGAGATCCTCGATCCCAACATGAACATGAACGCCGAAAATCAGCAGCGATCGAGCGACCATCTGAAGTTCATCGACAAGAAGCTTGTACCGGTCGTGCTCGTAAATGGTCTGTTCCGACCATTTTGAGAACGGATGGGTCGAAGCGGCCGCGATGACCATACCTTTCTTTCGTGCGAGGCCCGAAATGATGCAACGCAGTTTGGTGATATCTTCGCGGGCTTCCTGAATGTTCGCGCAAACCCCGGTGCCGACCTCGATCATCGATTGGATCATTTCGGGTTTGATCTTCTCGCCGAGCAGCAGCTTACCTTCCTCGAGTATTTCGGAAACATGAGATTTTAGCTCGCGCGTTGTCGGATCGACGATCTGAAATTCTTCCTCAATACCGAGCGTGAATTGTTTGAACATATGGCTCCTTGCAGGTTGCGGATCCATGCCGCGTAGAAAGTTTATTGTTCGGGTTCGGGTTTGACCCCGCTATTCTAACCTAACCACATCGCGATAAAAAACAGCTAGAAATAAACGATCTAGGTCTTTGCTCGACGCGTGATAGTTCCTCCGGCCATTTCTCGGGCAACCTCTAGAAAAGCTGCGGCCGCGTGCGAAAGCACCGAGTTCTTTCGATATACGATATTCAGCTTTCGCTCGAGCTTCATTTCGGTTACCGAGAGTCCGGCCAGTCGTCCGTCGGCGATCTCGGCCTGAGCTGTCAGCCTTGGCACCAGTGCGATGCCGATGCCGCTCTCAACAAGTTTCTTGATCGCCTCGAGCGACGGCAGTTCGACCGATATCCTTAGCGGCGTGCCGTTCGACTCGAAAGTCTCGATCACCTTCTCACGGTACGGCGATTTCGCATTGTGAGCGATGAACGATTCGTCGCCAAGGTCCTTGACCGAGACGGTCTTGCGTTTTGCAAGTCGATGCCCCGGAGCGACGATCAAAACGAGTTCGTCGGTCATTACCGAGACGGAACGCAGTGCATTGTCTGGTGGTTTGAATGAAAGGACGCCCAATTCTACTTCTCTGGAAGTGATCTCCTTCGGAATGCGGCTCGCCACGCCGCGTTTTACCTCGACCTTTATTGACGGAAATCGAGCGTGAAATTCGCGAATGACCGGCAACAGGTAAAATACAGTATGTTCGTTGGCGCTTATTGTGACCTTTCCCCGCTGCAGGTCTACGAGTTCCTTTACCGCTGTCTGAGCGCTTCGCCGAAGGTTCAACATCTGCTTGGCGTAATCGACCAGTATCTCGCCCGCGAACGTCAAGGTACCGTCTTTCGATGATCGGTCAAACAACTTTTCGCCGACATCTGCTTCGAGACGGCTGATAGCCTGGCTGACTGCCGGCTGAGTGCGATCCAATACCTCAGCAGCACGCGAAAAACTCCGCTCCCGCGCAACTACAACTAGAACCTCGAGCTGATTGATATCCATATTCCGGTCTGGAATTAAGATCCGTGTGGTCATCATTCTACTAAATCTTTCAGCAAGAGCGAATTGCTGACAAGGCCGGCGCTCCAGAAAAGCCGCTGAAACGTTCAGATCGTACTTATCGCGTCATCATTCTTTCTTATGTATTTTGCAAATACATAAGCTTGACTTTGTTCTTTTCGTCACGATAAAATCTCGGCATTCGGTCTTTGTGCCCTTTTCGAACGGCTCGTTTATTCACAAAGGAGTATTGATGCAAACAAAGAGAATTTCTATTTTCGATACGACGCTTCGCGACGGCGAGCAATCGCCCGGTTGTTCGATGTACCTGAACGAGAAGATCGATCTCGCATTACAGCTCGAGAACCTCGGAGTTGATGTCATAGAAGCAGGTTTCCCGATCGCGTCGTATGGCGATTTTCGCTCCGTCAAGGCTGTTTCCGACGAATGCGGCCGGGCGACGGTCGCGGCACTCTGCCGGACGGTTGAGGACGATGTCCTCCGCGCCGCCGAAGCGCTGCGTTCCGCACGGCATCCACGGATACACACCTTTGTCGCTACATCGGATATTCATTTGGAATTCAAGTTGAAGAAGACCCGTTCAGAGGTGATCGCTATGACGCGCAACGCCGTGAAGCTCGCCCGCGGACTCGCGGCAGAGGTCGAATTTTCGGCCGAGGACGCAACGCGAAGCGATGTCGGATTTCTCTGCGAGGTTTTTAGTGCGGCTGTCGATGAAGGCGCGACGATCCTTAACGTCCCCGACACGGTCGGCTACACGCTTCCGACCGAATTTGGGGAGCTTGTCAAAACGGTGCGCGAAAGCGTCGTTGGCGATCGCAGTATAACGATCAGCGTTCATTGCCATAACGATCTTGGCCTCGCGGTCGCAAACAGCATTGCCGCGATCGGGGCGGGCGCGTCGCAGATCGAATGCACGATCAACGGGATCGGCGAACGTGCCGGCAATGCCTCGCTCGAAGAAGTGATCATGGCATGTGCCGTCCGGTCGGACAAACTTCCGGTCACGACCGGTATTGACACGACCCAGCTTTATCCGACGAGCCAGCTGCTCTCATCGATAATCAGCTTTGGCGTCCAGCCAAATAAAGCGATCGTCGGGCGCAATGCATTTGCACACGAAGCCGGTATACACCAGCACGGCGTGCTCAGCAATCCTCTTTGTTACGAGATAATGACCCCCGAATCCGTCGGCGTACCCAAGAACAGTATAGTTTTGGGTAAACACTCCGGCCGCCATGCATTGATCGCTCGCTATGGCGAACTCGGATTTGCATTCGATGCCGATGAGATAAATGAGATCTATTCGCGATTTGTTTCTCTCGCCGACCGCAAGAAGAATATCTACGATCAGGATCTGCTCTCGATCGTTCCTGACCGTATGCCGACGGCGATCGCCGCATAGCACAACACATCGTTATGAAGATCACAATATTGCCCGGAGACGGCGTTGGGAACGAGGTTACTGCCGAGGCCGTGAAGGTAATCGAGCAGGTTGGGCCGGTCTTCGGGACCTCGACGGAATTTGTATATGCCCTTATCGGCGCTGCTGCGATCAAAGCCGCCGGTTCGCCGCTTCCCGACGAGACTGCCGAGGCTTGTCTGCGTTCAGATGCCGTATTGCTTGGTGCAGTCGGTTCGCCCGAGTTTGATCATTTGCTGCCCGAGGCTCGGCCCGAGATCGGGCTGCTGCGACTAAGGCGACTCCTTGGCGGATTTGCGAACCTGCGGCCTGCGGCGGCGATTCCGGCACTGGTTTCTGCCTCGCCGCTGCGGCCGGAGATCTTTGCCGGGACCGACCTTTTGATCGTTCGCGAGCTTTTAGGAGGACTCTACTTTGGCGAACCCCGCGGATTTAACGACGATCGAAGTGAGGCCTTCAATACGATGCGTTACGATATGTCGGAGGTCGAACGGGTCGCTCGTGTTGCTTTCGAGGCCGCACGTCAACGCAAAACAAAGGTCACATCCGTTGACAAGGCGAACGTCCTCGAAACATCGCGTCTCTGGCGCGAGACCGTCGATCGTGTGGGCGCGTCATATCCTGACATCGAGTTGGAACATCTTTTTGTCGACGCCTGCGCAATGCACCTCGTTACCGAACCGACGCGTTTCGATGTGATCTTGACAGAAAACCTCTTCGGCGACATTCTCTCGGACGAAGCCGCCGTACTCACAGGTTCGCTCGGCATGCTGGCGTCGGCGACGATCGGCGGCGAAGTCGGCCTTTACGAACCGGTGCACGGTTCGGCCCCGGATATTGCAGGGCGCGGCATTGCAAATCCGCTCGGTGCGATCGCCTCGGCAGCGATGATGCTGCGATATTCGGGCAATAACGAAACGGCGGCAAGGGCGATCGAAAATGCGATCCGAGCTGCGCTCGATGCCGGCTATCGAACCGCCGATATTGCCGGAGCCGGTGGGTCGCGGGTCATTTCGACATCCGAAATGGGCGACGCAGTTTTGCATTTTGCGATCGAAAGCGTTGAGATCGCACACGCTTATCACGCGGTCTAACGTCAAATGAGAACGCTTTACGACAAGATCTGGGATCATCACGTTGTCTGCCAGGGGCGAGGCCAGCCCGCGGTCCTTTATGTCGACCTGCATCTCATCCACGAGGTCACGTCACCGCAGGCATTTGAAGGGCTCCGCCTGGCGGGCCGACGCGTGCGCAGGCCCGACCTCACGTTCGCGACCGTTGATCACGCGATCCCGACAAGGAACCGGAATTTGCCGTTCAAAGATCGCATTGCATGGAAGCAGGTCGAAACGCTTCGAGCAAATTGTCGTGACAACCAGATCGCTCTTTTCGACCTCGACCGTCCGGAACAAGGCATTGTTCACGTATTCGGGCCGGAACGAGGATTGACGATGCCCGGTATGACCATAGTCTGCGGTGACTCGCATACATCAACGCACGGCGCCTTCGGTGCCCTTGCTTTCGGCATCGGAACGAGCGAAGTAGAACACGTACTCGCAACCCAGACCCTTCAGCAGACCAAGGCATCGAATTTTCTGATCGAGATCAACGGCGATCTGATGCCCTGGGTGACCGCAAAGGACGTTATTCTTGCCGTGATCAACCGTATCGGTACCGGCGGTGCGACGGGCCATGTCATCGAGTATGCCGGTACAACGATTCGCGAGCTTTCTATCGAGGGTCGAATGACCGTCTGTAATATGTCGATCGAAGCTGGAGCAAAGGCCGGCCTGATAGCCCCGGACGAAAAGACATTCGATTATCTTGAAGGCCGACCGTTCGCACCCAAGGGTGAAGATTGGGATCGCGCCGTCGATCATTGGCGTTCACTCCCGACCGATGCGGGTTCTGCCTTCGACCGAGCGGTCTCGATCGACGCCGAAGAGATCGCTCCATTCGTTACTTGGGGAACGTCGCCGGAAATGTCTGCGATGATCACCGATTCGGTTCCCGATCCGGCAGCATCGACAGACGTTGAAAGGCGACGCTCGCAAACGCGTGCCTTGGAATATATGGGTCTCGAGCCGTCGCAGCCGATCGAAGAGATATCGATCGACCGTGCATTTATCGGGTCGTGTACGAACTCGCGGATCGAAGATCTGCGACAAGCTGCAATCATCGCGAAAGGTTACAAGGTCGCAAACGGTGTTAATGCGATGGTCGTTCCCGGATCGATGCAGGTGCAGAAACAGGCTGAAGACGAGGGGCTCGCATCTATCTTCATCGAATCCGGTTTCGAGTGGCGCGACGCGGGATGCTCGATGTGCCTTGCGATGAACGAGGACGTCCTAAGCAGCGGCGAGCGATGTGCTTCGACGAGCAATCGGAACTTTGAAGGCAGGCAGGGACGCGGCGGCCGGACACACCTGGTAAGTCCGCCAATGGCGGCGGCGGCGGCGATCGCCGGCCATTTTGTCGATGTCCGCAACTGGGAAGTGCGAAATTGATCAGTCTATGAGAGCTTTCACCGTACATTCCGGGACGACCGCAGCGATCGATATGGCGAATATCGACACAGACCAGATAATTCCCAAGCAATTCCTTACTCGCATTGAGCGAACGGGCTATGGCGAATTCCTCTTCCACGATTGGCGCTATCGCCCCGACGGCTCAAAGATCGAGACCTTCATCCTGAATGACCCGGAGCGAAGCGGTGCAACCATCTTGATCACCGGCGACAATTTTGGCTGCGGATCGTCTCGCGAACACGCCCCTTGGAGCTTGCTTGATCACGGCTTCCGGGTTGTGATAGCTCCGGGTTTTGCCGATATTTTTTATAATAATAGCCTGAAGAATGGCATTCTACCGGTAGCCCTGCCGCCCGATATCGTTCGGATAATGATCGGCCGCTCGATCGCTTCAGCAGCTTACGAGGTCACAGTGAACCTTATCGATATGACCGTTACGGACGACACTGGAATTGCCGCCGGATTTGACGTCGACCAGTTTCGCCGCCATTGTCTGATCAATGGGCTGGACGATATCGGGCTCACGCTGCAGCACGAAAAAAGCATCGCGGAATATGAACTTCGAGAGCGGCGGGAACGCGGTTTTTTGACTCGCTCGATGCACAACTCTGCACGCTAAATCCTCAATTCCCTACTGTTTGCATTTTTCAATTCCTCAAGTTACCATTAAAGGTCGCTAAATCTGTGGTTTTGGTTACAAAATCCTCGCGGTACCGGCGATCGTTGCATTCAAACATTTTCACCACATCGCTTCGTTTCTATGGGCTTTTCGACAATCGCAATCCACGCTGGCAACGAGCCCGATATCGCAACCGGCGCGGTCAGCGTACCGATATATCAGACGTCGACCTACGCCCAGGAAGGATTGGGCAAGCATAAAGGCTTTGAGTATGCACGTACGCAAAATCCGACACGCCTCGCTCTAGAGAAAAATATCGCCGCGCTCGAAGATGCGAAATACGGTTATGCTTTTGCTTCCGGAATGTCTGCGATCGATGCCGTTTTGAAGCTCGTCAAAGGCGGCGATCACGTGATTCTCGGAGACAATACCTACGGCGGCACCTATCGGCTCTTTAGCCGAATACTTGTCGATTACGGGATCGAGTTCGATCTTGCCGATACGTCAAATGTCGCCGAACTTGAGACAGCGTTCAAGCCGAACACCAAAATGGTGTTTGTCGAGACCCCGACGAATCCGGTAATGACGGTTACGGACCTTGCGGCCGTTGCCGACCTTGCACACGCGAACGGTGCAAAGGTGGTCTGTGACAACACGTTCATGTCGCCATATTTTCAGCAGCCGATCAAGCTTGGTGTCGATATCGTTGTTCATTCCACGACCAAATATCTCAACGGCCACTCTGACAGCGTCGGCGGCTTCGTTGCTCTTAATGACGAGGCGGATGCCGAGTGGATAAAGTTCGTTCAGAATGGTATCGGAGCGATCCTCTCGCCTTTTGATTCGTTCCTCGTTCTGCGAGGAACCAAGACACTTGCCGTGCGAATGGAAGCACACGATAAGAACGGCCGCGTCGTTGCGAACTTTCTGGCAGAGCATCCCAAGGTGACGACGGTCTATTATCCGGGCCTTGTTTCGCATCCGCAGCATGAGCTTGCAAAAAGGCAGCAGACCGGATTTGGCGGTATGGTAGCATTTGAAACGGGATCGCTCGAAAATGCAAAAAAGGTATTGGAAAGCGTCAAGCTTTGTACTCTCGGCGAGAGTCTCGGCGGGGTCGAAACGCTGATCTCTCATCCAGCGACCATGACCCACGCATCGGTGCCGGCCGAGACCCGCGAACGTCTTGGCATAACTGACGGATTGGTTAGAATATCCGTGGGAATCGAGGATGTAGAAGACATTTTGGAGGATCTGGATCAAGCCTTAGGATAGATCTGAGCCGGCGTTGTTCGGTCTCATCGCTTCGAAGAGCCGCCTTTTGTCGCAGCGTTGCGTTGGGGACCGAGATTACTTATGTTAACTGTCGAGATTCATGCAACTTCTCACGTTGGCCGCGTTCGTAAAGGGAACGAGGACAATTACCTTTTGTTGCACATCACAAATTCGCGCTCTTGGACGAGCGATCAGAATGATGGCGAGTTCATCATCGAAAGCCAGAAGTTCGATATTGACGACAACGGCGTGGTGGTTGCCGTTTCGGACGGCATGGGCGGCGCAATGGCCGGCGAAGTAGCCAGCAAAATGGCCGTCGAGTGCGTCTGCAAAAAACTGCTCGAAGAAGACCTGGAAGCCACCTTGACCCCTGAGGCGTACGATTATCATCTCATCGCAAAGCTCTACAACGCGACGCTCTACGCAAATCACCTTGTACATCAGCAGGGCCGCTCGGACCCGCAGTTTCAGGGAATGGGTGCCACATTTACGGGCGTGGGCGTGACCCCTCGCGGAGTTGATCTGATCCAGGTCGGCGACAGCCGTGCGTATCTTGTAAGAAACGGCAAGATCTATCAGGTGACCAAGGATCAATCGCTCGTTCAGCAACTGATCGATGCTCAGCAGATCTCGCCCGAAGAAGCCGAAACACATACGCTTAAGAATGTGATATTGCAGGCACTCGGAGCTCAGAACGAGATCTATCCTGTTTCAGCAAGGCTGGCTCCCCGACAGGGCGATGTCGTCATGCTCTGCAGCGACGGGCTTTCGAATAAGGTCAGCCCGGCAAGCATACAGCGAATAATTGTCGATAATTATGATTCGCTCGAGCTTGCGTGTGCTGAACTCGTCACTGAGGCAAACGCGAATGGTGGAGAGGACAATATCACCGTGGTGATCGCGAAGCTGACCGGCGACGGGCTCGAAGAACCGACCGGCGAGGACGTCCAGCTCGAGCTCGTCGATCTTGGTAACATACACGACACGGCTGACCAGGATACGGCCGAGATAATCGATTAGCTCGGCGAACGGCTTCTATTCCTGTTTCCATCCGGGAAGTTCGCTGCGAACCTTGCGAACGTAGATCGACGAACCTTTCACACTCACTACCTCGACCTTTTCGCCCTCTGCCAGCGAAGTTTCTCCGTCGATCGGAAACGCCGTCCAAACTGAACCGTATACACGCACCGCGCCCTCGTTCAATGCACCATTGCTGCCGATCGTTACCGTTCCGACCTGTCCGGGCAGCGAATCAATTCCCATCTTTACCTCGTCGCCGCCTTTGCCCCAAAGGTGAGACGAAAAGATCGATCGGGAAAGCACTGTCAGGATCGTTGAAACTATCGCGAACGCAGCAAATTGCCACACAAACCCAAAACCCATCAGGCCGACGAGCGCGGCGGCGATCGCACCGATGCCGAACCAAAACAACACAAATCCAAGTGTGAAGATCTCAGCAACTATCAGGCCGACACCTAGCAATAACCAAAAGATCCAGGAAAGCTGTTCCATTCGTATATACCACCTGTCAGGTGAGCCAATCTTACCATAGGTATTCGTACGGGCATTAGCCGAGATCGTCAGCTCTCGCACCAAGAGCGAGCGTCTTTGAAGAAGTTTTGCATTGTGCTAATCTCGAAGGCGCGCTGGGGTGGCGGAATTGGTAGACGCCCAGGACTTAAAATCCTGTGTCCTTAGGGGCGTGCGGGTTCGATTCCCGCCCTCAGCACCATTCTTCATGTTCCGATCGAGTTGATTCCCAACTGTCAATCAGTTTCCGAAACCATTTGGTCACATTTGCCCCAGAGCCTTGGGCTGTTTCGATTTCGAATAATAAGAACGCGACCAACCGCAAATTCACGCGCCCCACTTGTGAAGTTTTTCACAGTCAGGTGACCGACGCTGCCTAAATTTGAACTCCTGTGGTGCTAAACACCATGTCGAAAGCACTTGTTCGAACGCATGTGTTCGGTACGACATTTGCTCCGATATTCAGTATCAGGCTCCGCCATTATCAGCGTCATAGGGAATCTGAACGAGGCGGGCTCTGAACTGAATGCGAGGCATCAAGGAGGTGTCAAAAATGAAAGATAGAATTACGCAAATACTAATGGTCGTCGCAATACTCTCGTTCGGTGTGTTCGGGACAGCCTACTCACAAGGAAAAGGTAAATCAACGCCCGACAAGGGCAAGGTGACTCAACAGCAGGATCGCGACAAGGCGCAGGACCGAGATCGAACACAAGATCCTGATCGGGATATGGATCGCGATCAGGACCGTGATCGTATACGTCTTGACGACAAACAGTTGGATCAGCTTCGCGATCGGATAAAACTTACCGATCAAAGCCGTGACCGCGTGAAGTTAATGGTTCGGGACTATGACGGTGCCGCATTCACGGCCGCACAAGGAAAGGAGAATCATATGAGGATCCGTGAGCAAGTGCGGAACATGGAACAAGAGCACCAGCGTTTCATGAATAGCCTTGACCCTAAGCAGAAGCAGCGTTGGGAAAAGCGGATAATGAACATGGAACAGAGGCGGGAGCGAATCGAAAACAGATTGCAGCTCATGGAGGAAGAAATGAACAAGGGCCAGTTCGACCGAATCCGCCAGCGAACCTGGGCTCACGAGATCGAAAAGGCGATCAAGGAATGGCGGGAACAGTATCACAAAATGGAACATGAAGGGGCAGGAAATTAGTCATGCGCGGGTCGGAAAACGACGGCAACCCGTCGTGATTCGGCTCATGTGCCGACAAATGTCAGCCGAGATAGGTAGTAGTTACGGCATTGAGTAAGCAAAAGGAGAAGGGTTGCATTGGCGGCCCTTCTAAGTTAGGAGGTGTGAAATGAAAAACAAGATGATCTCAGCGCCCTCAAAGGGGTTTCTGCCGGTTCTCGCGTTGTTGTTGTTGATTCTGGTCGTTCCCGCATTTACTCAGGAAAAGGGCAGAAAAGACCCCAACAACGTATCGATTCTTGTGACGGCGGCTCCGACAAGCGACCGTTCAAGGGCGATCATCGACAATCTCCAACCAACGGATTTTGCGGTCCTTGAGAATAAGAAAGACCAGACGATCGTTGACGTCCGGAAGGTGTCCGCTACCCCAATCAATATTGCAGTTGTCATTCAAGATGATTTGGTCATGCATGTTAACAACGAAATTCCGGAGATTCGCGAATTCATCAAGTCGCTGCCGGCCGGGTCAAAAATAATGACCGCGCATATCTCCGGCGGTAATATGCAGGTTCGTCAACAATTTACGACGGATATGGAAATGGCTGCCGCATCGTTCAGGATACTGGCTAGCAGCATTTCGGTTGCAGGTTCAACTCCATACTATGGTCTGAACGAGGTACTCAAGCAATTCGGATCGCTAAAGGAAGGCCCGAACGTGGTTCTCTTTATCTCTGATGGTCTCGATGCTTCGGGCGGAATAAGATTCGGATCGCCGTATTCGTCGCTGAGCCTTGATCGGGCGATCGCTACTGCTCAGCGAGAAAAGGTTGCCGTCTTTACGTTCTACGCTCCATCCGTCGCATACACAAGTTTTAGCCGGCTGGCCGTGAATTACGGCCAGGGATCTCTTCTAAGGCTTGCAGATGAGACGGGCGGGGCCGCATTCTTTTCAGGGATGGACTTTGTCACCTTTTCGCCTTATTTCCGCGAGCTTAACGATCTGCTTCGCCATCAGTGGCTGATCACATATCGCAGCTCATCGAGCGGGAAAGGGTTTAGAAATATCGAGGTCACGACAGATTTCGACGTAAACCTATTGCACCCGAAGGGTTACACGGTCAAATGACACAGTGTTTGCTTCGGAGATCGTTTTCAATTGGAAAGTGCTGCTCCCGTATCAGCACTTTCTTTTTCTGGCTCGCAGATTGCTATTATCGTATACATCAACGAGGAGCGCAGATATGAAGATTAGAAACTTACTCTCATTTAGCTTAGTGTTCTTTTCCGTTGGCGCTTTTGCGGACGGGGCAACCGGACAGAATCGGGCGGTGCTCGCCGAGGCCGAACGGGTGACAGGTGACCAATTCAGGGTCGCTGTCCGGACTCCGCGTGGCGCATACGTTTATTCGACCTCGAGGCCGAGCGCGGCGATGTTGGCGGCGATCGACAGGGGCCTGACCGATCTATTCGCGGTTTCACGAAAGAACCGTTATAACAGGCGATTGAACTACTCTGACTATTCGATCTTCATAGGCAAGGCCGACCGGATAAAAGATAGTGCGGGAAACTATTCACCGGACATCGCGGTAGGTGCGGCACAGTATGCAGGAACCGAGTATGACAAAGGCGGATATATATACGCGTCGGGGATGGTCATCGCCAACAACCCGATGGCATTTGTGATCGCAGAGCATACAAAGGAATTTGGCCGCGTCTCGGACCTTGTTCGGTTCGAAGGCGAACATCTGGTGCTCTATCACAACGATCGCCGGCGATACGCTCAGACCGCCGACCACAGTCAGGGCGGAGGGCATCCGATCCTGCAATAGTCCCGCGGTCCGCATCGCCCGAAATGGTGCAGTCGGCAGACGATATTGTTTAGCTTGTGCAGGACCAACTGATCGCTGGAGTGGTGAGATAGCGTAATTATCGGCAATCTTGGATCGCCCCGACCCGCAAAGGCTTTGGCACACACGTTGCTTTATTAGATATTGACAAAAGACTTGGCCGCCAGGAAACTTACGGCCAGATCGAGAAAGTCCGGTGTGAAGGGGAGAGCACACCGGACTTTTTCTGTTCGATCGAACGTACACGTGTTTTTATTCTTGCCAGGCGATCATTTTGTTTCGCTTTTCGCAGTTGCAACGATATCGCGCACCTCGGCGGCGAGAGTCGGAGCGTGATACGGAATGCCGTCCTTTAATGTCCATTCGATGCCGCCCGTCTTGAAGATCTTCCCGTCCCGAATTTCCTCGATCCCTGTCGGATACAATACCTTGAAATTCTCGAGCGGATTTCCGTTCACCACAATGAGGTCAGCCTTGAAACCGACGCGGATTCGCCCGATCGTCGCCTCCCGACCCAATATCTTTGCGTTGTTGCTCGTTGCATGCTGTATCACCTTGAGAGGATGAAAACCGGCTTCCTGATGGAGTTCAAGTTCGCGGATCAAACCAAAGCCGTACAGCTGGTAAATGAACCCGGCGTCTTCACCGGCTCCGATGACGCCGCCTCGCCGCTCAAATTCGTAAAGTGCCTTCATCCAGATCCGGTAATTCTCCTTCCAAAACGCCTCGTCGGTCGAACTCCAGCCGATAAAGTAAGAGCCGTGATTTGCAGGATTTGGCCGGAAATATTCTTCAAGGACAGGGTGAAGGTAGTCCTTAAAGGCCGGATTCGTTTGAGCCCTCTGCAGGTCTCGCGATGCCTCGTAGATCACAAGTGTCGGGTTCCAGGCGACACCGGCCTCTGCCATGCCATCCAACACTTGCATTAATTTATCCCAGTTTGCCTCGCGCCAGAGCCGGCCAGCATACCGAAACCGGTCAACTTCGTTGTTGTAGTTGTAGCTCGACGGAAAATTCTGTCGGCCGCTTTCGATCGCAGCATCCGGTACGCCGTACCAATGCTCGATGCTGGCCGTGCCCAATTTGATGTCGTCCCACGCGTTCGTCTCCTCGACCCCGACGTGATGCATCACACGCATGCCCTGCTTTTTTGCCTCGTCCATCATTGCCGTCATCAGATCGCGGTCGATGGTGTAGAGCTTTATGCCGTCATATCCCGCGGCTTTGAGGTCGCGAACGCGCTGTCGTACTTGTTCAGCAGTATGAAGGTTGGGCGCCGGAAAGCCGCCGTATGCATATATCCGCGGCCCGACCAGTGTTCCGGCAGCGATCCGATCACGATAACCAAGTATCTTCTGCGTTGCCCAGGCATCGCGGACCGTCGTGATGCCGCAGGCGAGCCAGAGTTTCGTTACATATTCGACCGGCATTGGCTTGCCGCCCCGCTCATCATGGGTGTGGCCGTGAAGGTTGATCAGTCCCGGCAAGACATATTTTCCGGTTGCATCAATATCTAGTTCGCCCGCAGCCGGGCGCCGTGCGGTGCCGTCTTTGACCGCGACCGGATCAAGGCCGACGATCTGCGTGATCAGATCGTTCTCAACGACGATGTCAAATGGGCCAGCCGCGGGCTTTCCGCTTCCGTCGACGACCATTGCATTGCGAACAACGATCCGCTTGAGCCGTTTGCCGCTTTGCGACAAAGGTCCTGATTGTCCGAATGCCGAATTGCAGGTCAGGAGTGAGGCAAGGGCAATTGCTCCGGCCCATTGCATGAACGTTCGTCTCATATTTTTCCGGTTGTTTTGCTTAGATCATGCGGCATCCCGCCAAAAACCCGGGTCGCTGACCGCCGATCGTCAACGTTTTTGATGTTTCGCCCTAACTATGCCAAAATTAGGTCTTTATCACAACCGAATATTACTTAACAGGAAGGTTTAAAAATGGCTGGAAGACATAAAGTTACGGTCGTCGGCGCCGGAAACGTCGGTGCGACCGCCGCACATTGGATCGCAAGTAAGGAACTCGCGGATGTCGTATTGGTCGACATCGTCGAAGGAACGCCTCAGGGCAAGTCGCTTGACCTGGCTCAGGCCGCACCGATCGACGGTTTTGACGTCAAGCTCGTTGGGTCGAACACGTATGAGGCGACTGCCGATTCTGATGTCGTCATCATCACGGCCGGACTTCCCCGTAAACCGGGAATGAGCCGCGACGACCTGTTGAAGACGAACTCGGATATCGTCGGGCAGGTAACCGATCAGGTCGCAAAGTATTCGCCAAACGCATTTATCATCGTCGTTTCAAACCCCCTCGACGCGATGACCCAGGTGGCATTCCGCCGCTCGGGCTTCCCGAAGAATCGCGTTATGGGAATGGCGGGCGTCCTGGATGCCGCACGAATGCGGTGTTTCCTCGCCGAAGCCTTGAACGTTTCCGTCGAGAATGTAACGGCCTTCGTACTCGGCGGCCATGGCGACACAATGGTACCGCTGCCGCGCTATTCGACCTGTGCGGGCATCCCGATAACCGAATTGCTTCCGAAAGAAACGATCGACGCGATCGTTACGCGTACCGCGAATGGCGGCGCTGAGATCGTCGGTTTGCTCAAGACCGGTTCGGCCTACTACGCACCGTCGCTCGGTGCTGTCGAAATGTGCGAAGCGATCCTTAAAGATAAGAAAAAGATCCTTCCATGTGCGGTCTTCCTCGAGGGCGAATACGGCGTCAGCAATCTCTTCGTCGGCGTACCGGTCAAGCTCGGCAAGAACGGTGTCGAGCAGATCATCGAGATCAGCCTGACGAATGAAGAACGAGCCGCTCTGCACAAGAGCGCGGCTGCGGTTCAGGAGTTGGTCGACATCCTCGAGATCTGATCAACGCCCCGATCTCATTATCGAAAAAGGAAAGCTGCCGTCAGCTTTCCTTTTTCATTTCCATTCGGTCAATTTGACCGGAACTTCCGTTCAACCTGCATCAACCCGGCCTTGCCCCTGACCGTCCGCAAAATGCTAACCCTAGTGTTTGTCGCATTTACGATGATGGCACGCTCCTTGATATAGAAAACGCGATGGCGTATGTCGCCACGTTGGTGATTCGAAACAGGAGCTTAACCATGAGATTGTCAGCAAATCATCTTTCCAAGATCAGAGAGACGATTTCCCTCACCTTGATCGTCGCGTTCTTTATGTCGAACGTGATCTTCGCTAATGCGATCGTCCGTCATAACGACCCCGTAGCCGCCCCCACCGCGGCCGACGTTAACCACACCATCGATCTTACCCAGCTTGGCCGTGAAGGAAGACTGCGGGAAGACCTAAGCTTCGAGGGCGATACCAATCGCCTTATGAAGGCTTTAGCCGGTAATGGTTCGCGTCAACCCGTGATCGTTGACGAAAAAGGCGAGTATCAGGAACGGATCGTCGAGCAGCTTGCGCTTCGCATCGCCAAAGGCGTTTCGAGCAGCGAGCTTGCCGGTTTTTCGATCAAGAAGCTCGAGATAGATACGATCTATGCGACAGCCAAAAGCCAGTCCGAGATCGCAGATCGGATAGCAGAAGCTCTTGAGGCAGCTGCCGCGAGCAGCGAGCGTTCGATCCTCTTTGTTGACGAGCTTCCTTATGTACTTTCACTTGAAAAGGCATCCGCAGCGCTCATCGGATCCATCGCAAAACAGGATATCCGCATTATCGGCGGCAGCTCGAGATCAGACTATACACAGAAGATCGAAGCTGACAAAGAGCTGAATAGCATCTTCGAAGCCATCGAGATCCTCGGCGGGCAGTCGGCGGCAAACGATGCCGAGCCGACGGGTGGCAATGCTGCAGAAAGCTACCGCGGCGATAACATCTCGAGCGACATCCGCGCCATGATCGATGCCGGTTCAGATGGGAACCAGCGGATCGGTGCAGTCCTGCAAGCTAAGAATGCTGATAACCCGGCGTTCCGCGCAATGCTCGCGGCGAGCGATGTCCGCATCACCGATCGCATCGGGACGAGCAATACGCTCGTTATTGAATTGCCGCTGCGCTCCGTTGCTTCGCTTTCGCAGAGCGGGATGATCAATTACCTCTCGCCCGACCGCAAAACGCAGACCACTGGCCATATCGAAGATACGATCGGCGCGACCCTGGTACGGTCACAGCCGGCAAACGGTTCGCGTTCGGCCTACACGCTCGATGGCAATGGGATCGGTATCGCGGTACTCGATTCGGGTATCTACACCGATCACAAAGGATTCAAGAACGGCTCAACGTCGCGGATCGCGGCGAATGTCAATTTCACGTCGTCGAACATTTCGGCAACGTCGGACAACTACGGACATGGAACGCACGTCGCCGGTATCGCAGCCGGCAGCTCGTCGGACAACAGCGGTGCATATCGCGGGATCGCTCCCTCAGCCAAGATCATCAGCGTAAAGGTCCTGAACGACAGCGGCGAAGGCCAGACCTCCTGGCTGTTGAACGGACTCAATTGGGTTCTCCAGAATCGTGCCGCCCATAACATCAAGGTGGTCAACCTTAGCCTTGGGACCGAGGCTCTCGATACCTACACGAACGATCCGGTTTGCGTCAAGGTCAAGGAACTCGTGAACGCCGGGATCGTTGTGATTGCGGCAGCCGGCAACCTCGGGAAGACCAGCACGGGTCAACAAGCTTACGGCCGCATAAAGTCGCCCGGCAACAGTCCGTATGTGATAACTGTCGGCGCGAGCAACAGCTACGGCACGGCATCGCCTGCTGATGATTCGATCGCTTCGTTCAGTTCGCGCGGCCCGACCCGCAGTTCGTATATCAACTCGAACGGAACGCGTGTTTTTGACAACCTGCTTAAGCCCGATCTCGTGGCTCCGGGCAACAAGATCGTTTCGCACAAATCCAACGGGAATCTGATGTCGGTCCTAAATCCGACCCTGAATCTCGCAAACGATCTTCTGACGCCCTCGTCAGAGAGAATGATGTACATGAGCGGCACTTCGATGTCTGCTCCGGTCGTATCCGGTGCATCAGCACTCTTGATGCATGTGAATCCAAAACTGACGCCCGGTATGGTCAAGATGATCCTTCAGTACACGGCCAGGCCGCTCGCCGGTGCCGATATGTATCAGCAGGGTGCAGGCCAGCTCAATATCGAGGGAGCGGTCAGGCTCGCACGTTCGCTCCGGGCTGATGTCGATTTTCAGACATTAGCGAAAGGCTCATCGATGGTCCCGTCCGGTTGGACCGCTCCGACCCCGACGACCACGATCGCGGGAAATACGTTCAGTTGGTCGCAGATAATGTTTGCGAATCATGCATTCATCTCGGGACAAAATCTGATCTCACAGTTCCAGACGGTTTACAAACGTGAGAATATAGCGAGCCTTGGCCTGACGGTCAGCGGTTCCTCTTTGGTCTTTAATACGAATACGTACTACACGTCGGGTCTTTCGCTTAGCCAGACCGTCATGCTGAGCAACGGCGGTGCGGTCGGTTCGGGTACCCCGGTTCTTTCATACGGCGTTCTTGTCGGCGACGGCGTCCTCGTTGGTGACGGCGTGCTGGTCGGCGACGGCGTTCTCGTCGGCGACGGTGTGCTTGTCGGCGACGGTGTGCTTATCGGCGACGGCGTGCTCATCGGCGACGGCGTGCTTATCGGTGATGGTGTGTTGATAGGTGACAGCATCTTATTGGGCGACGACACTCCGGGAATGGAGTAGTCACAGTCTTACTTCTCGATCCAAAAGGAAGGAGAGAACAAATGCTTACACTTGATCCACGAACAGTACCAGGCTCGAGCTACGCCCAATACGTGCCGATGCCGCACCATACCGACATGTCGCGGCTGGTCAGGCTGACGGACAGCGATACCGACGATGTTCTTGCATTTCTCAATCGTCGTCCGGTGCATACGGTCGTGATGACGAGCATGATCATCGACAACGGCATCGAAAGCCGGCTCAATCGCGGCGAGTTTTACGGCTATTGCGGCGTCAACGGCGAGATCGAAGGCATTGCCTTGATCGGACATTCAACTCTTGTCGAAGCACGCTCCGACGCAGCATTACGGGCATTGGCACATCAAGCACGCAGGTCTTCAACGCCGATCCACTTGATAATGTCGGCCGACGACGACGCGGCGGCATTCTTCCACCACTATGGCAAAGGAACACTGCTGCCCCGGTTGTCTTGCACCGAACTTCTGTTCCAGATCGGATTTCCCTTTCCGGTCCAGGACTGCGAATGGGACGTCAGAAACGCCCGGCCAGAAGAAGTAGAACAGATCGCTCGGGCGCATGCCGAGGTCGCTTTCCTCGAATCCGGCATCGACCCGATGGCTCGCGACCGCGAGGGCTTTATCCAACGCGTCCTCCGAAGGATCGAACAGGGCAGGACGTTCGTCGTATTTGAGGATGGCAAGCTGGTTTTCAAGGCGGATATCATTGCTGAAGCTGCAGATGTGATCTATCTGGAAGGTGTATACGTCGGCCGCGAGTTCCGGGGCATGGGTGTAGGTTCAAGCTGCCTCGCCAAGCTCTGTCTTGATCTGCTCGGTCGGGCGTCGAATGTCTGCCTGCTCAGCAATGTCGATTTTACCCACGCTCATCGGACTTTTCAGAAGGCCGGAATGGAAAATGCAGGTTCCTGTACGACCATCTTCCTTTGAAAAAGTTCTTTACTTGCAACGCAATAGGTTGGATAATAGGGTTTGGTCTCGACTCCCGCGAGCTGAACCCTTTTTGTTTTCCTTCATCCCGCGTCTTCGATCGCCTTTGCGAACTTCGCGATCTCAACTCACAAACACCCTACAATGCAGTCGCTTCTGAAAGGCAAGATCGATTCCGCTAAAGCTATGCATACATATGTGATAGCGGTCATCACGGCGGGAGCCGTGGTCTTCGGCGCGGCTCTCTTTCAGCTGCCTTTCAGGAACCTCGATGTCAGTTTCCTGATCCTCGCGGCATGTACCGTCGGATTGGGTTCGCGGATCACGCTGCCGATCCCGCGTTTCAAGTCGCACATTTCCGTTTCCGACACTTTCATATTTTTGACCTTGCTCCTCTACGGCGGCGAGGCCGCGATCATTCTCGCGGCGATCGAAGCGTTCGTTTCGTCAAAGCGATTCTGCACAAAGTACTCGACCATTTTCTTTAATTCCGCCACGCTGGCGATCTCGACCGCAACGGTGGTCCTCGTACTTCGCATAATCGGCATCACTTCCGAAGGTCAACTTCACGGCCATGCCGAACAGATGCGCGATTTCGTGATCGCTCTTTCGCTGATCGCTTTGACGCAGTTTTTGATGAACACGTCGATCGCCGCGATTTTCGATTCCCTCAAGCAGGGCATTCCGCTCTGGACGACGTGGAAGGAAAAGTACATCTGGACATTTTTTTCATATTTTGTCGGTGCGGCGGCGGCGGGCCTTCTGATCCAGCTTGTCGATTATACCGGTTTCGGCGTCGTCTTTGCCGCGTTTCCTGTAATGCTGTTCGTTTTCCTCACGTACCGGATGTATCTGCAAAACGTCGAGATGTCGATCAAGCAGGCCGAGCAGGCCGAGCAGTATGCCAGCGTCTTAGAGCAGCGAACCCTGGCATTGCGTGAGTCGGAGGAAAGGTTCAGAAGTGCGTTCAATTACGCACCTATCGGGATCGCGCTTGTGTCACCTTCAGGTAAATGGCTCAAAGTGAATCGTGCGCTTTGCGGCATTCTGGGATACACGGCCGCCGAGTTCAAAGAACTCAAATTCGAATCGGTGATCTTTGCCGAGGATCTTGGACAGACCCTGTTGAAGATCGGTGAGCTCCTTTCAGGCCAGATACAGAGCTACCAGAACGAGCAGCGATTCATTCACAAATCAGGCCGGACGGTCTGGACCTATTGGAGCGTTTCGGCGGCAAGCGAGGCTTCGTCAGAGAACTCCGATATGATCTTTCAGATCCAGGACATCACTGATCGTAAGATCGCCGAGGAGAAGTTGCTTTACGAGGCCAGCCACGATTCACTTACCGGCCTTCCCAACCGGGCGATGTTCATGACGCGTCTGACCGAGGCGTTGCAGAACACAAGATCGAACAGCGGCCATCAAGTGAGCGTACTTTTTATCGACCTCGACCGTTTCAAGTATGTCAACGACAGCCTCGGCCACGTTATCGGCGATGAACTGCTCGAATCTATCTCGAAGCGTCTTCGCGAATGTATGCGGCCAAGCGATATCGTCGCCAGGCTCGGCGGTGATGAATTCACCATCCTCGTCGAAGGCGATTACGATCATGTCGAAGTTACGCGAATTGCCGAGCGGATACAGCAGAAATTCAGCATTCCTTTCAATATTCGCGGCCATGTTATCTACAGCTCGGCGAGTATCGGAATATTGCACGCCTCGGAACGCCATTCGACCTCAGAAGAGATGATGCGAGATGCCGATACGGCAATGTATCAGGCGAAACGGGCAGGCAAGGCCCGACATGAGGTCTTTAATGACGACATGCATGCGGCGGCAAAAGAGACGCTGCAGCTCGAGACCGACCTGCGACACGCGGTGGCCAACAAAGAGTTTTCGGTCGTCTATCAGCCGATCTTCGCGCTCGGTTCGAACGAGATCATGGGCGTCGAGGCGTTGGCGCGATGGGATCATCCGGTGTATGGCCACATCCCGCCGTCCAAATTCATCCCGCTCGCCGAGGAGATCGGCTGGATCGATACGCTTGGCGAACAAATATTCCGTACAGCATGCACTGATATCGCCGAGATCCACGATGAGCTTCCGGCCACAACTCCGATAAAGCTCAGTGTCAATTTGTCGTGCCGTCAGTTTGGCGCCGCCGAGATAGTTTCAAATCTGAAGAACATACTGACCGAAACCGGGTTCCCGGCAATGCGGTTAAAGCTCGAGATCACCGAGTCGATCTTCTTCGAATATCAGGAGCGTGCCGTCGCGATGCTTGGCCAGCTACGCGAACTTGGCATTGACATCGACATCGACGATTTCGGCACCGGGTATTCGAATCTGAGCTATCTGGTCCGACTACCGATCTCGACGCTCAAGATCGACAGGTCATTTGTCAGTCCGATAAACGACGATGGCGCAAACACCGAAATTGTCCGAACGATCATCGCTCTGTCAAAGAATCTTGGCCTTGCTGTCGTCGCCGAGGGTATCGAGACCAACGCACAGCTTCAGGCACTGAAAAGCCTCGGCTGCGAAGGCGGCCAAGGCTATTTGCTGGCAAAGCCAATGAACCAGAACGAGCTGTACAAGTATTTGATTGGTGCCGAGCGGCCGATCATACCTTCCTCGCATCCCGATTCTATTCCCCAGATCTCAGCCATACAATAGCCCGCGAAACACCGCTTCGAAATACTGTTTTCGATATCAAAGACCCTGAAACGAGATGCCCGTCGAACCATGCGGTATGACGGGCATCACTTTGTAAGACAACTGCTTTACGCAAAACGCGTCGCGGCGTTCTATTTCTTCAGCCAACCGAAAAGAGCGTTCACCGTAATGTCACGATTCGTTTCGTAGATGGCCTTGGTCAGCGGCAGCGACATCGGGCAAACCTGAACGCAGTTCTGGGCGTTTCCGCAATTCGTAATGCCGTCGTCACCCATTAGTCCGTTGAGCCGTTCGTCGATATCCATTTTCCCGATCGGATGCATGTTGAATAGCCGAGCCTGAGCGATAGCCTGCGGACCGATATATTTGTCATCCCCGTACTGCGGGCACGCTTCCAGGCAGCAGCCGCAGGTCATGCACCGCGAAAGCGCGTAACGTTCTTGCGCCACGTCGTTCGGCACATGCGGTCCCGGCCCGAGGTTGTGGCTGCCGTCAAGTTCGACCCATGCATGCACCTGCTTGAGATGTTCGAACATTTTCGATCGGTCAACTTTCAGATCGCGGACATTCGGAAATTTCGACATAGGCTCGAGCGTCACCGTGTCCGAACCCGATGCGAGCATCAGATCGTCGATCAGCGCTGAGCAAGATTGCCGCACACGGCCATCGATCACCATCGTGCAAATGCCGCAGACCTGCTCGAGACACGACATATCCCAAACAGGCGGTGTTGTTGTCCTGCCTTCTGCTGTGACCGGATTCTTACGAATTTCCATCAACGCCGAGATGACATTGAGGTTGCGGCGGTAAGGCAGTTCGAATGTTTCCCATGTTGCCGGCGCACCCTCTTTTTCACGCCTCTGGATCTTCAGCTTGAATTTCGGCGGCGGATTATCAAGCCGTTTTTTCTCGATGTGTCCGTTCTGTGTCATAAATGGTCAGAGCAAAAACTGCGGTTTTTCTCTTAAACGCACGCCAAAGCGTGGACTTCAAACTAATTTCCTTTCGCCTTCTTTGTCGAATAATCACGCTTCCTCGGTTCGACTAACGAGACGTCGATAGCCTCGTAGCTCAGTACCGGGGCCTCGGCCGAATATTCAGCGATCGTTGTTTTCATGAAATTCTCGTCGTCGCGTTCGGGGAATTCCGGCTTGTAATGTGCTCCGCGGGATTCGTTGCGGTTCAATGCACCGAGTGTGATGACACGGGCGAGTTCAAGCATATTCCCGAGCTGGCGTGCGTGCGGGATCGCCTGCGTCGCCCAAAGGTTCGAATCGTTGATCGATATCCGCTTCAAACGGTCCTGAAGTTCAAGCAGCTTCTCATCCGTTGCTTTGAGCTTGTCGTTATAGCGGACGACCGACACGTTGTCGGTCATCCACTTGCCCATTTCTTCGTGGAGTTTGTATTGGTTCTCGCCGCCCTCGCTCTTGATTATCGAATCGTTTATCTCTTGTTGTTTTTTCAATTCGGCGTCATACAAACCGTTGGTCTCGGTCTCGCCCCTTTCGACATTCTTGGCAAATTCGATCGCCGCCGGGGCAGCGACGAATCCGCCGTAAACGCAGGAAACAAGCGAATTTGCACCAAGCCTGTTCGCACCGTGGATCGAATAATCGCATTCACCTGCCGCGAGAAGGCCGGGAATGTTGGTCCTCTGGTCGAAGTCGACCCAAAGGCCTCCCATCGAATAGTGGACGCCCGGGAAAATGCGCATCGGGACGTGACGCGGATCGTCGCCTACGAACATCTCATAGATCTCGAGGATCGCGCCGAGCTTTCGCGTCAGCGTCTCTGCCGGAATGTGGGTCAGGTCGAGGTAAACCTGATTCTCACCGCCCACCCCGTGACCGTCGATGCAGACCTGAAAGATCTCGCGGGTCGCGATATCGCGCGGAACAAGATTTCCATAAGCCGGATATTTCTCTTCGAGGAAATACCAGCGTTCTGCATCGGGAATGTCCTTCGGATTTCGCTCGTCGCCGTCATTTCTCGGCACCCAAACGCGGCCGCCCTCACCGCGAGCGGATTCGGACATCAGCCGAAGCTTGTCCTCGCCCGGGATCGATGTCGGGTGGACCTGAATGAACTCGCCATTGGCGTACCGGGCACCCTGCTGGTAGCACGCCGAAACCGCCGACCCTGTGCAGGTCATTGAATTTGTCGATTTTCCAAAGATCAGGCCCGGTCCGCCGGTCGCCATAATAACGGCGTCGGCCTTAAATGCTTTTAGTTCGAGCGTCTGCAGGTTCATTGCGATGAGTCCGCGGCAAACCTGATGGTCGTCCAGAACCAGCGAGAGCATTTCCCAGCCTTCGTACTTTTTGACCGAGCCGCCAACCTCGAACTTGCGGACCTGCTCATCGAGAGCATACAAGAGCTGCTGGCCGGTCGATGCTCCCGCGAATGCCGTCCTGTGGTGCAGCGTGCCGCCGAATCGGCGAAAATCAAGCAAGCCTTCCTTGGTTCTTGAGAATGGCACACCCATCCGATCAAATAAGTAGATGATCTCGGGTGCCATGTCCGTCATCCTTTTGACCGGCGGTTGGTTGGCAAGGAAATCGCCGCCGTAAACCGTATCGTCCAAATGCTTTGCCGGCGAATCGCCCTCACCTTTGGTGTTCACCGCACCATTGATACCGCCTTGCGCACAGACCGAGTGTGAACGCTTTACCGGAACGACCGAGATGAGGTCGACATCGTGGCCCGCCTCAGCGATCTTCATCGCTGCCGCAAGCCCCGCGAGGCCGCCGCCGACGATCGCAATTTTTATCCCACTTGAAGCCATATTGATAATTTTCAAAAACGTCCCGCTGACGAATTTCCGCGTGTCGGCCTAGTGCATGATGCTGCCCAGTTTCAAACCTTTTTGGGTGTCGGCAACACAGATCTCGCCGGTTGTTCGCAAAGTGCCGAAGGCAGCAGGCCGCACGGCCGAACGAACGCGAATGCAGCATTGACCCCGACGCCGAACAGTCCGAACGCGAGAGCTGCACAGCCGTAAAGTGCATATTTTTGCGCCTTTTCGCCGATGACGATCCCCCAATCGACCGCAAATAACCAGAAACCGTATGCAAGATGCCATGCCGTAGCGGCGATCCCAAGTATGTAGACCACGAGCACCCACGGGATCGAGAACTCGCGGGCAACGATGTCAAAGGCAAGATCGGCATTACCCGCGACGGGCGTCAGATTAAGTCCCGGAACGAGGCCGAACCTCAGATTCAAAACGTGAAAAAGTATGAAAACGAAAAGGAACATGCCGGTCGCCCGCTGCAGAAAATAGAACCAGTTCCTGCCGTAATTGTACCCGAGCACATTTGGCCGGGCTTCTGCCGAAATGATCACACCGTAGATCGAATGGAACAAAAGCGGCAGAAATATTCCGAATATTTCGACGAAGAGAAGGTACGGAATGTCATGCAGGTCCTGTACCGCCTTTTCGAACTGAGCTTCACCATTCACGGCCTTTGAGTTCGTGAACATATGAGCGAAAAAGAAAAGGCCTAACGGAACGATGCCCGTCAGTTGATGGAGCTTTCTCAACAAGAAAGTGCTGCTATATTTGATAGCCATTCGTTTGATCCGATCGTTCGCAACAGATTGGGTTTGACCAACAAATTCTAATTCCTATTGTGGTTTTCGGCAATCGCGATCGCGTGGATTTAATATTAGAAACATTTTCTTATAAGATAAAATGAATTCGGTTGCGTCGATTATTCAGCACCGCTAATATTGTAGATATGCACATCGAAACGCTGAAAGTCTTTTGTGATCTGGTCGAACTTCAAAGCTTTTCGCTCGCCGCCGAGCGGAACTTCATAACCCAATCGGCCGTCAGCCAGCAGATCAAGACCCTTGAAGATAAATTCAAGCGCCGGATGCTTGAACGCGTCCGCGGCCGACGCGAGGTCAAACTTACCGCTACTGGTGAGGTCTTTTATCGCGAGTCAAAAAATGTGCTTGCCGCATACGATCAGCTGCAGGAGAATCTTCGCGGTGTCGTCGGGAAGATCGGCGGAACCGTAAAGGTCGCTACGGTTTACAGCGTCGGCCTTCACGAATTGCCGATGATCGTAGGCGACTTTATGTCGAAATTTCCGGCCGCAAGGATCGATCTCGAATATTCCAGAACAACAAAGGTCGTCCGTGACGTTCTGAACGGTTCGGTCGAATTGGGCGTCATAGCATTTCCGGAACCGCGGCGCGGCCTCAGCATCGTTCAAATGCCGCCGAACAAACTTGTTCTTGTTTGCCCGCCCGATCACAAGTTCGCCGCGCGATCGAAGCTCCGGACAAGTGATCTGAACGGACAGGATTTCGTTCTGTTCGAACGCGATACGCCGACGCGAAAGGCAACCGACAAGATCCTGAAAACAAAGGGTGTCGAGGTCAAAAAGATCGCGGAATTCGACAACATAGAGACCATCAAACGCGCGGTGGAGGTCGGCTTTGGACTTGCGATAGTGCCGCTTCCGGCTGTTGCCGACGAACAGCGGACCGGACGTTTGGCCGTTGTCGAACTCGCCGAAAAGGAATGGAGCCGTCCGGTCGGGGTAATTTATCGGAGCGACCGCGACCTTTCGCTTGCCGCCAAAAAATTCATTCAACTTCTGAAGAGCGATTAGAAAGCTCTTCGGGATCAAAAGCGGTCGCGTCGATCAACGATGCCGGAAACAAGTAAACGATATTTGTTCCGGCGTCTTTTTATGTTCCCAACTTTGCCATTTTTGGTTATAGTGTCCCAACACTCTATTTCGGTTCGTCACGCGGCTGTTTGATACTTCGGCTTCCTTCAAAGTTATGAAACGAACGATCTTTTTATTGATAACGATATTTGCGGTCGGCTTGTCAATTTCGCTGTTAACGCCGTCGCGATCGGCGATATCTGCAAAGTCGGACGGCGGCGGATCTTCGTTCGAAAACTATGACATCCGTTTGGACACGAGCGTGCAGGCCCGCGGCCTGCTTGATGAGCTCAGCGCTCCCGATGATGGATCGGCACACTCGGATCTGGCCGACGCTGCCGCCGAGGCTGAGCGGATGAAGCAAGAAGTTCCGGGTTCGGCGATCGAATGGAGTTCGCGATCAGGCTTTCCGGAGATCATTTCGATCGGGATTGCGGGCAAAGAAAGTGCGCTTTTGACATCGCCGCGAGGTGGAAGTCCGACCGAAGCTCTTCGGTCATTCATCAGAACCCGAAACGAGTTGTTCGGGATCGACGCTGCCGACGCCGCTAACCTCGATTTGCTGTCAGAACAGGTGGACGACGACCGTGGGCTTACGTTTGTACGGCTTGGTCAAAAGATCGACGGCATTGCGGTCTTTCAGGGCGAACTTACGGCCGGATTGAACAGGCAGAACCAGATCTTTCGCGTGATCAACGATCTTGCACCTCTGCGATCGGCCTCCGTGTTCTCTAAGGATTTTGGCGACGCCTCGACCGCCCTGCGAAACGCCGCGTTACACGTCGGCATCTCGATCGGTAATGCCTCGATCGGTTCCGATTCTGACGAATCGGGCAGTATCCGCCTCAGAACAGAAAACAACGGGTTCGATGCCGATCCTATTGCGGAAAGGTTC
The DNA here is from genome assembly GCA_016716305.1 of Chloracidobacterium sp. Taxonomy (NCBI): domain Bacteria; kingdom Pseudomonadati; phylum Acidobacteriota; class Blastocatellia; order Chloracidobacteriales; family Chloracidobacteriaceae; genus Chloracidobacterium; species Chloracidobacterium sp. The sequence continues at coordinate 2,966,443 of JADJWP010000002.1, read as the reverse complement.
TACTTTCCTCTTCCCGGTTCGACCCTCCGCCCGACGTGGCGATTTCTGATCTCGACGAAGGGCGTCGCATATTACGTAGTGGTCGACGCCGTCTCCGGCGACCTAATGTGGCGAAAGCGTTTGACCGAGTATCAGTCGCAGCCGGCCTCATTAAATGTCTATGGCAACAGTTCGGGATTCACCAGGACGGCCGACAGCCCAACCCCGGGCACGCCCGGATGTTCGGCACCAGGTTGCCCACAACCCGCGATGATCGAACGCCAGACTTTCACGCTTATCGGAAACGAACCGCCTTATACATTCAATAACCTCGGCTGGATCCCGGATGGCGAAAATCGGACGATCGGGAATAATGCTGAGGCTGGTATCGACCGCGACGGGACACAGGGCATCGATCCCAATGGCTGGGCTTACGGCAGCCCCGACCGCAGTTTTGTTTACGCTTATAATCCCTCGCCGGGTTTACCGCCGCCCGGCGAAGCACCGGTGCCGACCACGCAGACCTATCCGCCGTCGCAGTTTCAGCAAGGTTCGGTCACGCATGCATTCTACGCCGTAAATCGCTGGCATGACGAGACATACCGGCTTGGATTTACCGAAGCATCGCGAAACTTCCAGGTTGACAATTTTGGCCGCGGCGGAGCAGGTAACGATTCGATATCTGTCGAGGTTCAGGACGGATCGGGAACGAACGGTGCAAATTTTTCGACCCCGGCCGATGGCTCGCGGCCGCGTTTGCAATTGTTCGTCTGGACGGGAACCAACCCGGCGCGCGATGGAGCACTCGATAGTCAGATCGTCATACACGAATTGACCCACGGTCTATCGAATCGCCTGATCGGAAACGCGGCCGGACTTTCATCAAACATGTCGCGAAGTCTGGGCGAGGGATGGTCCGACTTTTTCGCTCTTGCAATGCTTGCCGAGCCCGCCGACGATAAATGCGGCAACTATCCGATCGGAACCTATTCGATACAGAATGTCATCGCCGGATCCGAGGTCCTCCAATATTACGGACTGCGGCGTTTTCCATACGCCCGCCGCGCGTGTACGGGTCCAAATGGTCGGCCGCACAACCCGCTGACCTTTCGATACATAAATTCCGGATGCGGCTTGCTGATCGGTACACAGACAACTAACCCGAACAGCGCATACCCTCGCGGCCCGTTGGGTACGGGCAACTGCGATCAGGTATTGAATGCGGGCGAGATCTGGGCAAGTGCTTTGTGGGAGGTACGCGGACAGCTGATCGATACACGTGGTGACGAGGACGGAAATCGCCGCTCACTGCAATACGTTACCGATGGAATGAAGTTGTCGCCGCTTAACCCGACGATGCTGCAGGGCCGGGACGCGATGATCGTCGCTGCACAAGCGGCCGCACCGGAGGACGTTTGCCCGATCTGGCGCGGATTCGCGATCCGCGGATTTGGCGTCTCGGCGTCGATCCAAAATGCGGGTTCGGGTTCGAACAATACTGTCGTGACCGAAGCGTTTGATGTGCCTGTCGCTTGCAGGGCATCGGCCCGGGCAGATTTCGATGGTGATGGCCGATCAGACGTTTCGGTGTACCGGCCTTCGGAAGGCATCTGGTATTTCGACCGTTCAACCGCCGGTTTCGGGGCGGTCCGATGGGGGCTTGCCGGCGACGTACCCGTTCCCGGCGATTTTGACGGTGACGATAAGACCGATGTTGCGATATTCAGGCCAAATGATGATGGCGGATCGCCCGATCTATATATCCTCAGGAGCTCAGACTCGACCTTCGGATTTATTCCGTGGGGTTCGACAGGCGACATTCCGGTCGTCGCCGATCATGACGGTGACGGGCGTTCCGATGCCGCTATTTTCCGCCCCTCGACAGGCGTTTTTTGGGTCCTGCGGAGCATCGATGGGGCTCCGTTCACATCGCGGCCGTTTCCGGGAACAATTCCGGTGACCGGTGACTTTGACGGCGACGGCCGGTCAGAATTCGGCGTTTTTTCGAACGGGCAATGGTTCCTCTCTCTATCGTCTTCCGCTCATTCGTCCGGCTTGATCGAGAATTGGGGAATAAATGCAGATCTGCCGGTTCCGGCGGATTATGACGGGGATGGTCGGCTCGATCTCGCCGTCTTTCGGCCATCAGACGGAACCTGGTATGTCCGTCAAAGTTCCGGCGGTAATGGATATATTAGGTTCGGCGCCGCCGGCGATGTGCCCGTCCCCGGTGATTTCGATGGCGATGGAAGGGTTGATACTGCTGTTTACAGAGAAGGTATCTGGTACATCAACAGGTCGACTGCCGGCATATCGATACAGCAATTCGGCCTCGCAAGCGATCTTGCCGTCCCGAACTATTACCTGCCTCGGTAAAAGGTCAATTCTGGCTCATTAGCACGATCGGCGAACTGGGAGTCATTCCGCTAAGTGCCGTGCGTAGCATCGTGGATAGGCCTTCGGCCTCCATGTATTCACGGCCAAGAAGCTTTCTGAAGCTCTTTTCTTTCGATTCGCCGGCAAGTTCTTTGAGTAACCCGCGAAAGAGCGCAGTGACGATCTCAGGCGCAAACTGCTTCCCGGCATTCCTTTGAAGATCTTCGAAAACTTCGTTGACCGGCCTTCGCCTTTTGTATGGACGATCGGTCGTCATCGCGTCAAAGGCATCTGCAAGATTGACGATCTTGGCTATATAAGGGATCTCGCGATCGTAAAGACCGTCCGGATAGCCGCGTCCGTCCAACCGTTCGTGATGATATTTCGCCGCCAAAGGAACATCTGCGTATGGATGATGTATCGGCTGCAAGATCTCAAACCCGACGCCCGGATGTTTGTTAAGCTCGGAAGACTCCTTGGCGTTGATGCGGTACGGAGCATTTATGATCTTGCGTTCGACCGTAATTTTGCCGACGTCGTGAAGATATCCTGCAACGGCCGCACCTTCGACCTCTTCGTCTGACCAGCCAAGCTCGGCGCTGATTATCTCGGAATACTTGCCGACCCGAACTGAATGCCCCTCTGTATATTTATCTTTTCGGTCTATTGCCGCTGCAAATGCCTTCACAGTGTCTTTGTAGGTCATCCGCAACCCGTCGTAAAGCTTTCTGTTCTCTTCCGCGCGACGCTCGAGTTCGGCAAGCATGTTACGCTGCGAAATGGCCACGGCTATGTGACGGGCCATCGCACAAATGACGTCTTTGTCGTAGCTGGAATAGCGCTGTCCGCTTGCTTTTTCGCCGAGAAAGACCGCACCCAGCAACTCGTCACGGACGACCAGCGGCAGCACAAGCTCGATTCGCCCGCGTTCAAAGCTCTGGTCGTAGATCTGAAAGAACGGGAGAACCTTCGCCTGAGCATTTTCGATCGGGTAGAGGCCGCTTGCCAGAAATTGCCGCTCGTCTTCATGACAAAGCGAAAGGGCGAGCGGAAATTCGTCCCCGAGCCCGCGTGCAGCGACCATGTTGAATTCATGTCCGAATCTTGAATATCGAGCCACGCCGCCGCGCATTATCGCGAGCGAACCGAGCAGCAGGTGGAGGGACGTCCGAACCGTTTCGTGGAAATTCTGCTTATTCGAGACTTCCTGGCCAAGCTCGGCGAGCGCACCGAAGGTGTGAACAAGTTTCGTTCGCTCTTCGGCGAGCCGGTTGAAGTTTGATGTCTTAAAGTCCTGTATCTTCACTATTTAGAGATCACGATTCGCGAATGTCAACATGACGCGTCACGCCTAAAAGATCGAAAAGTTCTGCAGTATCCGGCTTTACGTCAGAGAAAACGACTCTCGCACCGCTGTTGGCGGCCGCATCGATCACGCCGAGTAGGATCGAAACGCCGATCGAGTTCACGATCTCGGTCTGCGAAAAATTGACGATTATCTCGCGGCATCCCTCGTCGAGCCGTTTGCGGCATTCGCGTTCGATCGTCTCGCCGGTGAGCTTATTAAGGTAATCGCCCGCAAAAACCGTAGCTGTTCCGCCGTCAGCCCGGACTGATCCCGCAATTTGCGATTCGGTCATCGTTTAACTTGTTGTCCTTGTTTTACTTAAAGTACGTGCGCAGAGCAATTACTTAAATGTTTAACACAACCGTAAAGATAAGACAACAGAAATATTCGTTCGGTTCAAGAGACGGCGGGCTGCAAATATTTGGTCATTGTAATGCTGGTTCCATCGTCTACCTGATCGATGGTCACTTCGTCCATTAGTTTACGCATCAGATCGAGTCCCCAACCGCGTCGGCCCTCGCCGGCAGGCGAACCGTCGGCCGGCCGGTCAACGAGGCGAACGCCGCGGTTTATGACGGTTATTCTTATACGCTCGGGCGAAACCGCAAATTTCTGATGTATCCGCTGATCGGGGCTAAGGCTGTGTTCGGCGGCGTTGATGCACGCTTCGACCAACGCCGTCTTGATCTGATTGATATCGCGTGAGCCGATGTTATGACGGCGGGCGATCTCTTCGAGCGTTCGGGCCGAGACCATTTCGGCCTCGTCGGTCATCGGGATCACGATCTCGTAAGTCTCAGATCCGGTGAGATCTTCTTTCGGTCTTTCGGAGGTGAGGTATCGCGACAACAACCGGGCTTGATGGCGGCTCGATCCAAACCCGCCGCGGTCGGCGATCACCTCGAGTGCCTCGTCCGTAAATCCCTCAGGCGAGACCAGCCATATGCGGTAGCGATTGAAGCCGCACATGATGGCCGCCATCTCGAGTCGGTCGCACCAGAATTCGGCAGTGTCTCGAGCGGCCTCGAGTTTCGAATCGACCTCGGCGGCGATCCAGGCGATCCGCCGTTCGCTGCCGGGCTCCTGATCCTCAAACCCGATCGCCACTGCCGAACGCTCAGCTTCGGTCAAAAGGCCGATCGCTTTGTAGAACGCTTCGGTCGGCGCCGAGAAGACTATCTGCGGCAATACATAGGTTTCCTTGGCGGATCTCACCTGTTCGATCACTTCGTCCTCCGAAACGCCCTTGTACTCGTATTTGAATCGCCCGTAGTCGAGCAGCGTGATCGGGACCGTTTTGCCGTCAAAATGTTCCATCATCTCGCGCAGCCCGACAGCCGAATGCCTACGATAGCTTTCAGCCATTGCATGCGGGGCACGATCGAGGAGTTCGGTCAACGCGTCGGCGTAGACCGAAGTTCGATTTTCGGCCTTTACCTCAAGGCGGAACCTGGCGTGAATGTAATCGGTGAGCAATCGATTTCCGGACATCGATTCGATCCGGTTCGACGTCGTGCGGACAAATTCGGCAATGTCCAGATGCTCGATGAGGCGCAGAAGTTCGGATCCGCTGACGCCTAGCCGTTTTTCCCAGGTCTCGATCGAAACCTGCCGAGCGACATCGTTTGCAAGATCATTTAGAAGGCTCACCAGTTGTCTTTCAACATCGGCCGAACCTGCAGCGGCTTCAAGCTCGCGGTCAAAGACCTCGGCGATCGCTCCGCCAAAATATACATCTGTGTAGATCCTGGCAAAACCACGGTAGTCGTCAAGAGATCGGCCGCTTTCGGCCGCGTGCGAAAGCAGCGAATGAACCGCCGCCAGATCACCGCCGCAATGCAGGGCCATCAGGTCGCGCGTCGCGTCCGAAATATCGACTGGTATGCTTTTGGCAGTCGCTTCGATCATCTTTTCGAGGTCCGAACCCTGAAGTGTTTCGAGAACGATACGGCCCAGGCCGTCGGTGCCCGAACCGAAACGCCGGCGAGCCGCAAGAAGATACGGAAAACCGGCGCGCGAATAACTCGAGACCAGGTCGGCGACAAACGTCGTTCCGCCTTCCATAAACGCCGTCGCGTCGACAGAATCAAAGATCACGAACGGCCGCAGCCCGCGAAATGCCGCGCGGACCGGTGCGCTGAAAAGGCGGCTCCGCAATTCCGATGCGTCGAATTCGCTTGTGCCGCCCAACAGGTCCGACACGATCTCGTCGAAGGCCTGCGAATCGGCCGGCGGAACCAGCTTGGCGAGTTCAGCGATCGACGGCGACATAAAGATGATCCGAGGATCGCGCCGGCGAAACGCAGCGAACTGGGTCAAAAACTCGCGGAGAAACCGTTTGCCGGCCGCTTCGATCCCGGTATCGCGGCCATCAAAGCAAAAGTAGACCGGAAAGACATCGGTCTGTCCGCTGAAAATGCGGTCATAGGTTTGAAGCAACAGTTCGGTAGCTCCGGTCCGCGGCGCATGAAGAAGCAGCCGACCCCCTGACGACCCCGTCCCGTTCGCATGAGCGATAAGGCTTTCGATCGTTCCGGAGCGACCGATAAAGACCGCCGGGTCGCGACGCCCTAATATTCTGTTGTCTTGCAAGGCTGTCATCTAATGGATCTTCTCTCTGAACGAACGGCCAAGATTCTCATATAGCTGGACGTTATTGCGGCCGAGTTCTTTTGCTTCATATAGTGCCATGTCGGCGGCCGTGATCCAGTCTTTTGGCTCGGTGAATTCGCTCGAATAGCTGGCAACGCCGATGCTGATCGTCACCTGGCGTTTGGGAAACTCGGTCCGTTCGACACGCTGGCGAAGCCTTTCGGCAATTGCCGAGGCTTCTTCGATCGGCGTCTGCGGCAAAAGCACCGCAAATTCTTCGCCGCCATATCGGGCGGCAACGTCAGCTGCACGAAGGGTTTCTTTCAGCGCGTTGGCAACGCGACGCAGTGCGATGTCGCCCGCCGGATGTCCGAAGCTGTCGTTATACGTTTTGAAATGATCTACGTCGATCATCAGCAAGCTCATCGGAAAACGATGGCGGCTTGCCCGATTCATTTCTTCGATCAAGCGTTCCTCGATGTAACCGCGATTCATCAAGCCGGTCAACGAATCGGTAATCGAACGCTTCTCGAGTTCGCCCGCCCTGAGCTTCAGCTTTCCCCGGTCGATCGCCACCGCGATCTGCGGCGCAATGGTCTCGAGCAGCTCAACGTCGCTCTCGCCGAACACGCCGCCTTCGGCGCGGTCCGTAAAATTCATGATCGCAAGCCTACGGTCACCGATCATGATCGGAAAACTGATGAACGACGACGTTCGATATCGCCAGTCGGCCGGTGCCGGTGTCAATTTTGCCGCGTCCAGGTCGGTGACCAGCAGCGTCGATCCGCTCTCGAGCGTTCTTGCCGCAACTCTGTCGCCGATCTCTGGGGTCGTCGCAAGGTCTACCGCCGAACCGATCGATGCCTTCGGAAGCAACTGGCCCGACCCTTCGTCACGAAGCAGGAGAGAAACGCGCTCGGCCCGTAGCAATTCCGCCGTCGCCCGCGTCATTTGTGTCCAAAAATCGTCGTTGTCTATCTGGCTCAAACTCTCGCTGAACCGGCGGACACCGCGTGCCAGCCAGTCTCGCGATGTCGCTTCATGTCTGAGCCTGAGGATCTCGATCTGCGGTCCTATCGTTCCCGCGAACCGCGAAATATCTTTCAATTCAATAGCACTGTCCGCAGGCACTTCGATCCCGATCGCAGCACGGATGTCAGGGCCGACACGCACCGGAAAGATCAGCAGCTTTCGGCAATCCGCCGCGGGCTTTGCCGAGGAACGCTCGCGAAGCTCCAACGGAAATTGATCGGCGACCGCATCGAGCAGGCGTTGGTTATCGGCCCGCAGGTTGATATGTACCGATTTGCCTTTGAGCGCCCCGAGCGAAGCGACCGATGCGAACGATCCGTTTCTCTGTTCGAGCCAGATCAAAGAATCGACCTTATACCGGACCGCGAGGAATGCGAGCACCGCATCGCACGCTCTCGGGTAGGGCAGCGTCATAAGTGAACCCATGTGCGACCGCCACGCAGCGATCGCATCCTGCACCGGCGGCACCTCAGCGGTCGGCCGTGCCGAGCGTCCGGCGATCGATCCGCCTGCTCGTTCGAACTTGTCAGGTCGCGGCTCATCGTCATGCTCTCGACTCGGCTCCGCCGGTCCGGGAACACGGTTGCGCTCCTGGTTAAACTTCTCGATCAGCCGGCTTATTGATTCGCTTTCGGCCCGTTTCGGCAACGCCCTTGCTTCTGTCGTATAAACCGGTTTTTCGGCCGGACCTTTGACCGGAGCCTCTAACTCAAGCACATTCTCGGGTTCGGCAGCCGCGAACTTTGCCAGCTTTTCACTGACACTTTCGATGTTTGAGGTCGAACCCGATATCAGGACATTGTCAAAGAACGCGCTCGGCGGCAAAGAGTTCCATTCGCCGGAGATCGCCTTTTCAGTTGTCTTTCGGTAATTTGCGGCCTTGACGAAGGTCCGCCCAATGATCGCAACAAATGGTTTGCCGGCGTCCTGCACCGGAAGTGCCCTGCATTGAAGCCCGGCATGACATTCGTAATCGAATGCCTTTCTTTCTTTGAACGCATTTTCAAAGGCCCGACCGCATTCCGCGGCACATGCCGGCGAAAATTCTGGCGAGGCATTTAACGAAACGCAGATCGAGTTGTTATTCGATTCTGAAACGATCGCCGACCGTTCATCGAGCACAACTATCGCTACGCCGCTTTCGTTTGCGATGCGGTCAAGAAATTTAGCCTTTTTTTCAGGGTTCTCGGCCATCTGGTTCGAAACAAACCTGTCCGCAGCAGTCCGCTATGACCGGTCTGCGAGCACGCGAGACGTTTTACATGCTTGCTAAATACAGCCAATGGACTGGCGTTTTCAGCAAAATATACCGGCAGCGTCAAAGGTTTTTCTTATTATCGCATAACGTTCGCACCTCGACACGCAGACATGCAGGCTCGGTCAGCGTGGCTTGGCGATCTGAACCGTAGGGCATCGATGCGCATTGCTCGCCCGGAATGCATCATCTTCGGTCGATCGAAAGCTTCGAACCTGCTTTTTTGCGGGTTTCTCGAGTGGCACGCAAGTTGAATTGTTGAAATTACGGCCTCACAACCAGATCAGACGATATCGGGGCCGTGAAGAGGTAATTATTATGAACAATGAAAAACTGAACATGTCCGAGGGAAAGATGCCGGTGGGCGAACAGCCGGCGGCACAGCCGACGAACGACGAAGTGATCGCGACCATCAATGGGCTGATCGAAACGTGTCGCGATGGACAGCAGGGCTTCGCACAAGCGGCCGACGGCGTCGATCGTTCAGATCTCAAATCGCTATTTTATGAATTCTCGCAGCAGCGGGCGACCTTCGTCGGCGAACTGCAGGATATCGTCCGCACTCTTGGCGGCGATCCTGAGAACACGGGCAGCCTTGCCGGCTCGATCCACCGAGGTTGGATCGACATCAAATCTGTGGTAACCGGCCGCGACGAAACGGCTATCCTGAATGAATGCGAGCGTGGGGAAGATTCGGCAAAGAAGCAATACGAAACGGCTCTCGAAACGGCGCTCCCGGCTTACATTCTGCAAACCGTTCAATCGCAATATACATCGGTCAAAGACGCTCATGACCGGGTGAAAGCACTACGCGACAATGCACCCGGCAAGAATGCTTCAACAGCTCGGACGGGCTTCTAATTTTATATTCATACGAACGCTCGTCCTTTACAAAGGCCCGCACTTAGCGGGCCTTCATTTTGCTTATGACTTTCGATCTGTGGCGTCGAACGAGAATGTCACGCGCCGATCGCCCCTAGGCCTGCATCTGCATTCGCATCGATATCCGGAGCTTCCGGGCTGATCCGGATGCACGCTGCCTGATGACCTGGCTTGATATCTACCAGCTTCGGCACTTGCTGCCGGCAGGCATCGATCGCATAAGAACAGCGTGTGTGAAAATGACATCCGTTCGGCGGATTGATCGGCGACGGCACGTCGCCCTTAAGGATGATCCGTTCGCGGGTCGCCTCGATCTCAGGGTCGGGCAGCGGAACCGCAGAGATCAATGCCTTTGTGTATGGCATCAGCGGATCAGCGTATATATCCTTGCCTGATGCGAGCTCAACGATCTTGCCGAGGTACATCACGGCTACACGATCAGAGAGATGACGGACGGCACGCAGGTCGTGCGAGATGAACAGATATGTGAGGTTTTTCTCGGCTTGCAGCTTCTCCATCAGGTTCATTATCTGAGCCTGGATCGAGACATCGAGAGCCGATATCGGCTCGTCGGCGACGATGAATTCCGGATCGACCGCAAGCGCCCTGGCGATGCCGATACGCTGGCGCTGGCCGCCCGAGAACTCGTGCGGGTACCGCTTGATGAAACGGCGACTGAGACCGACCGTTTCCATAAGTTCCTGAACGCGTAGATCGGCTGAGGATCCGGAAAAAAGGCCGAATGTACGCAGCGGTTCGCCGATGATCTGACCTACGGTCATCCGCGGGTTAAGCGAGGCATACGGGTCCTGAAAGATCATCTGCAGATGCTTGCGCTGTTCGCGCATCGCCGAATGCGGCAGATGTGCCAGATCCTTTCCATTGTAAAAGACCTTGCCGCCGGTCGGCTCGGTCAACCGCAGGATCGCCTTCCCCAAGGTCGATTTGCCGCAGCCGGATTCCCCTACGAGGCCAAGCGTCTCGCCCTTTCTTATCCCGAACGATACACCGTCAACGGCTTTTACGATCTTTTGCGTACCAAAAAGCCCGCCTCCGATCTTGTAATGGACCTTCAGGTCTACCAGATCGATCAATCCCGCTTCCTGTTTAGCCCCTTCCCGAGTCGCTTGCATCTCAAGCCTGGGCGTATCGTCAGAGGCCGTCAGCATCGACACGGCACCGCAATGCCCGCATTCGACGATCTTTGCCGTCTCGTCAATGTCGAGCGTTGCGTTGCATTTTGGGCAGTTTAGTGCGATCAGCATAGGGTGTCTGACAAAGCCTTACTTCGGAGCTTCGATCGTTATCTTCGTCGTGTAGTCGTAAGCGATCTCCATCGTCTTGAGATCGCCGGTCTCGTAGTTCGCGATGATCTTCAGCGGAAGTCCGCTGGTCTTCGAGACCCAGGTTTTCGATGTATATGCTGAGCCGCCCTTCATTGCCGCTCCGCTGTATTTGTAAAGATAGGCCGGTGTCCCGTCAACCTGATCCTCACCCGCATATTCGATCTCCTTGAATCGATTGATCTCGTCGCGAGTGAACGTTTCGCGGAAGTTCGGTATCTGCGACCCGACATCGATCGGGACCTTTTGCCAGTTCCCGTTCGCATTCATATAGGTGTCTTTCCCGATGATCCGCATCTCCATCGATTTGCCGTTAGGCAGATCGGACCGGATCTGAAACTTGTCCGGCGCGATGAAATCGACGACCGAATTGAATGGGTTCTTGCCAGTCCCTTTCATCGTCGAACGGAACGAACTCAATGCCATAAAACGGTCGGCGATCTTTTCGAGATCGTCTTTTGCGTTCGAACCGGGCGTGAATAGTGACGTTGGTCCATCGGTCACGGCGGTGTTGGCCGTCGTTGTGTTTGCCGAAGCGGTGTTTGAGTTCGGGGCCGCAGGCCCGTCCTGCTTGAGCATCGAGCATCCCATGACCATGACGCCCAGGATCAATGCCGCGATGATAAACTGTTCCCTGTTCTTCATACCTTTTGCTCCCGGCCATTTCGCGATGCTTCTTTTTCACCAAGCGACTCGCGGTAAACGTCCTGCGCGAAATGGCATAATGAATGGTGACCCGCATTCAACTCAACGAAGGGCGGAAACTCATTGCGGCAAATGTCCTCGGCCCGATCGCAGCGTTCGGCGAACGGGCAGCCCGGCGGCAGATGCGCGACGTCCGGCGGCAGGCCGGGGATCTGGTAGAGTTCCTTGCCCTGCTCGTGTGCCGGGTCGGGCACGCTCCGTAGCAAGCCCTTCGTATACGGATTGGCCGGAGCGGCAAGAAGCTCGCGGGTCGGAGCCTGCTCAAAGACCTTTCCTGCGTACATGACGATTATCTTGTCCGTCATTCCCGCGACGACACCGAGGTCGTGCGAGATGAGGATGACGCTCGTGCCCATTCGGGCCTTGAGGTCCTTGATAAGCTCGAGTATCTGGGCCTGGATCGTTACATCGAGAGCGGTCGTCGGCTCGTCGGCGATCAGCAATTCCGGATCGCAGCTCAATGCCATCGCTATCATCACACGCTGGCGCATGCCGCCCGAAAATTCGTGAGGATAGCTCTCCATCCGTTCCTCGGCATCCGATAGCCCGACGGTCTTCAGCATTTTGACGGCATGCTCCCTGGCCTGCTGTTTTGAATGGCCAAGGTGAAGCTGCGTCACCTCCATCAATTGCGTGGAGATCTTGAGGAACGGGTTAAGCGACGTCATCGGATCCTGAAAGATCATAGCGATCCGCCGCCCTCTGATCTTTCGTACCTCGTCTATCGGCTGCCCGAGCACGTCGATGCCGTCGAAAATGACGCTGCCGCCCGCGATCTCGCCCGGGGGTTCGGGAATGAGCCGCATCACCGATAGATTCGTCACCGATTTCCCGGAGCCCGATTCACCGACAATGCCGAGCGTTTCGCCCTTGCTCAGCTCGAAAGAAATACCGTCAACCGCTTTGACCACGCCGTCGTCGGTGTGGAAATAGGTCTTCAGATCATTGACGGAGAGAATTGCGCCGTTATTGGTCATTTGTTCTCGTGCCGAACTTAGAATCGCATTGCCGCAGGCCGTCTCGCTCGATAATGTCGATCTCGCTGACAACGTATGCCGCCGATCGAGAGCCATCCGGCATGTTTCGAACGGTGTTCTTGAACCTGAATCCTATCCCTTCAAGTTCGATGTCATTACCATCTTCGGGATCGTTGGTCGGCTCGTTATCGATGTCGTCTGCTTTCGGATCGTCGTTCTCCACGTTTCGGTATTCCCGCAGCACATCGGACCACGTACTTTCACCGATCCGAATACCCTTTGTCGTCGCCCCGTTGAACGGCTTTTTCAGCTCGATCACGAAGATCTCTTTTCGCGGGTCGGCTTGGCAATAGTAAAAACTCATACCGAGCTTTGGGTAGATCAACTCGGTCGAATACGTTTTGTGCGATTCGGTCTTTGGCGGTTTGCCGAACCGAGTTATGACGTCTTCTTCAGTCGATATGCCGACCGAAATTCCGGCAATGCCGTCGCCCTCGATGATCACATCATCCGCGGCCGTCACGGCAATGCCGCCCATCAGCATCGCAGTCAGGATGACCGTTAACCACATTCGGATAGCGCCGGTTCGCGTCATATTGCTCATTAGAACTTCCTCGTCTGCGGGTCGAGCGCATCGCGCAGCCCGTCGCCCACAAAATTGAGCGAGAATAGGGTCAACGCCATCGTCACGCCGGGAAATATCAGTTGCCACGGAAATATCGCGAGATTCTTGATCCCCTCAGCTGCAAGGCTGCCCCATGAAGCATAAGGCGGCTGAACGCCGATACCCAGAAAAGATAGAAAGGCTTCGCTCAACATGACACTCGGAACGGTCAGCGTCGCATAAACGATGACGGGGCCGAGGGCGTTCGGAACAAGATGTCGGAAGATGATCCCAAAAGTCGAGACGCCCGAGGCCTTTGCCGCAAGAACGAATTCCTCGTTCTTGAGACTTAATATTTGTCCGCGGACGACGCGCGCCATCGTCAGCCAGGAGACAAGCCCGAGAGCGAAAAAGAGTAGAAATATCTGATTCAGGCCCTGATTTCCGGCACCGCCGAATACGGTCGAGATCTTTTGTATCCAGCCCGGCGTGTTCGGCCCGCCGAAAACCGAAAGGAGCACGATGACGATCAGGATGTAAGGGATCGCATAGATGATATCGACGATCCGCATCATCACATTGTCGATCCGGCCGCCGAGGTAACCCGCGATCGCACCGTACGACACGCCGACAACGAGCGAGACGATCGTCGAGATGATGCCGACCATCAGCGAGATGCGTCCGCCCTGCAGCACTCGCGCGAAGAGGTCGCGGCCCGAATCGTCGGTTCCCATCGGATGCCGGAGCGATGGCGGAAACGACCGAAGCAGTTCGCCCTCGGCAGGCATCGTGTCGTATTCGAGACCGGTCAGGGCCTTGATGATCGCCGGGCCGATCACGACGGCAACGACCATTAAGCCCAGCACCGCCATCCCTACCACGGCAAGTTTGTTTTTGACCAGCCTTTTCCACGCGTCTTTCCAGAGCGAAGTGCCGGCTGCTAGCTCAACGTTTTCCGTCATATCAGATCATTCGTAACGAATACGCGGATCGAGAAACCCATACGAGATGTCGACGATCAGATTAAAGAGCATGATCAGGATCGAGATAAAAGCAACTATACCGAGCGTCAAGGGTTCATCGCGGTTAAAGACCGATTGAATAAAGATGTTCCCGAGCCCGGGTATCGCAAATACCTTTTCGACGACGACCGTTCCCGCGAGCAAGGCCGCCAATGCGGGCCCGGTGAACGAGACCACCGGAATGATCCCGCCGCGAATCGCGTGCCTGAAAAGTATCGTCCGTTCGTCGAGGCCTTTAGCACGAGCGGTGCGGATATAATCGGACCGCATAACCTCGAGCATTCCGGCCCGCGTCAGCCGGGCGATGTAGGCGGTATAAATTGCGGCAAGCGTGATGACCGGCAAAACGAGAGCCCAATAGCTGCCTAAACGCGCAGGCGGAAACCAGTAAAGCCAAAACGAGAAGACCAGGACGAGGATCGGTGCAAGAACGAAGTTAGGCACCGAAAGCCCGAGCATCGCAAATGACATCGAGATGTAATCGAACGACGAATTCTGGCGCAATGCGGCAGTCGTGCCCGCGACCAGACCGACCGAAAGCGCGAGAAAATAAGCAAAAACGCCGATGATCGCCGAATATGGCAAATGGCGTGCGATTATCTCGTTCACCGATTGGCCCTGATACTTTACTGATTCGCCAAAATCGCCGGTAGCGACGTTCGAGATCATCGTCCAGTACTGCTTGTACCACGGCTGGTCGAGTCCGTACTTTTTCTTGATGTTCTCGCGGACAGCCGCCGGAATGTTCCTTTCGTTATCGTAAAAATTTCCGGGCGCGACACGGACGAGCGCCCACGTCAGCGTCACGACGAGCAAAGCCATCGGGATGATGATTATCAATCTGCGCAGGATGAAGCTAAGCATATGATCGGTCACTTTGCCGCGGCGGCCGGTTTTTCGAGCGTGCTTGAAAGGGCTTTCAACTCAGCCTCGACCTGCGGGTCGGCGACTTCCATTATGTTCTCGACGTCGGTGTCCCATTTCGTCCGGTCGCGCTCGATATAAACGAACTTCCACGGATGCAGCGTGCCCGGATTCGGATAAAGGCCTTTGATATAGGGTTTTTTCATCCAGTTGGTCGCGTTTATCGTCAGCGGGATCACCGGAAGTTGTTCCATAACATAAAACTCGGCGCGGGCAAGCAGCTCGTATCGCTTTTGTTCATCCAGTTCGCTGTTTGCATCGTCCAGCATCTGGTCATATTTAGGATCCGCAAATCCGGCTCCGCCGTCGTTCTGTTTTCCGTAGTGAAGGCTCAGGAAGGTGTACGGATCCATGTAGTCGCCCGACCACAGGCTCTGGGCAAACCCATCGTATTCGAGCGAGTTTCGCAGCGGAAGAAATGTCTTGAATTCCATGTTCTTCAACGGGATCGTGATGCCGAGGTGCTTCTTCCATTGCGCCTGGACGAATTCGGCGATCTGCCGGTTCGATTCGTTGGTGTTGAACAGCAGCGATACCTTGTCGGTAGGGAACGTCGGGCAAGCGTAGTCGTCGCCGATCCGGACGACCGGGAATCCGGCCTCGGTCAACAGCTTGCGGGCACGCTCCGGGTTGAGCTTGTTTCGGGTCGCCCATTCTTCCTGCGACACGCCCTTTGCGGTCCGCATCTCCTCGCTGACCTTTGCCCTCGCCTTATCGTAGTCCGGAAATATGCCCGACGGCGTCAGGTCATACAGCGGCTTTGTTACCTTTCGAAGTTCGCTGAGCGCGACGCGGTCGACTGCGTTGTTGAAAGCCTGCCTCACCCTCGGATCGTTAAACGGCGGCTTTTGCAGGTTCATGCTGTAGTACGCCGTCGCATTTTCGGGCAGGTTCATCCATTCGTCTTTATACTGTTTTATCTCGTCGATCCAAGGCGAAGGAACGGTGTGATTGAGAAACGCGTCGATCGCACCGGCCTTGTAAAGATTCATCTGCGTCGATTTCTCTTCGATCGGCAAGAACTCGATCGCGTCGAGATGGACGTTTGCGGCGTCCCAATTGTTCTTGTCCCTTTCAACGATAAGGATGTCATATGGCCGATAGGTCTTGATCTTGAACGGGCCGCAGGTGACGATATTCTCGGGACGCGTCCAATTGGCTCCATGTTTTTCGATCGTATGTTGAGGAACGAGACGAAAGAACTGGTGTGCGAGGAGACCGAGAAAATATGGAGCAGATTGCTTGAGCGTAATGCGAAATGTGTAGTCATCGACCGCCTCGACGCCGATATCATTTGCCGTGACCGGCACAAGCTCCGCACCGTCGAGAGCCGACTTTAGTTTCGGGTTTGCTTCGGCGGCCTTGGTCCTGGCCTTTTCATCTTCATCGACGGTCAGCCGTTCGGGCGACGAGATGAATTCGTGAAACGCGGTCTTAGGCCCGATCACCGAGCCCTCGGGCGAATTCACGGTCTTCATCTCCACCACGTCTCGCTTCAATACGAACTCGCCGTTCTTTTTAACAAAAACCTGGTGCGAATTGTAAGCCTCGGCATATTTTATTACGTACCCGAGACTCGACGTCCTCGAAAGCGTTTCGGGGGCGAAGCCGCGGCGAAAGCTATATACAAAATCGCGGGCCGTTATCGGAGTACCGTCGCTCCACTTAGCATTGTCGCGAAGTTCGAAAAGAAATTCGTCGACGTTCGGGCTTATCCGCCAATTCTTTGCGATCGACGGGATCGGGAGCATCGTCTTTGGGTGGTAATCGACGAGCCCTTCATACAGGGCGGAGTATATTCGTGCCTCGGGTTGTCCCGATGAGATGTGCGGATCGAGCGATTCAGGTTCAGAAC
Source organism: Chloracidobacterium sp. (assembly GCA_016716305.1). Classification (NCBI taxonomy): domain Bacteria; kingdom Pseudomonadati; phylum Acidobacteriota; class Blastocatellia; order Chloracidobacteriales; family Chloracidobacteriaceae; genus Chloracidobacterium; species Chloracidobacterium sp. The sequence goes on along the minus strand of JADJWP010000002.1, from coordinate 2,949,549 downwards.
CCGAAATATAGCGAAAGACGTTGTCGGAAGGAACTTCGGTCCTGCCAAAATACCTGTTTGACGACTGCGTCACACATCCGGTCAGATTGCACACCAATACGGCCGTCAAAATGCCTGCGATCATTCGGCCAGGGCCGGTCTTTGGGAACATCGATCCTCCAGCGTAGATTGTAAAACGGTTGATCCGGAGCCTTATGAGAGTCGACCATCAAGATCGAATGCCCTTAAGTTAACATGAGTTAACAGTTACGGGCAATGCTTTGATGATCTCGCGCGGTATTGCCGCTCATCGGACGGTCTGCCGCTGACTTACGGCTTCCACGTTTCGTCGATCGAAACATTGAGTAAATACGGGGCATCGAGGCTGTTGGTTTCAAAACCGAGGACGTAAGGCCTGACGAGCGAGTAGGACATCGGGAAGTAGAGCGGTATCGCCCGAAGTTCGTACAAAGCTGTGTCGTGAGAATCGATCGGGAAAGGACCGTTATTGACGCCGTCGGGAAATATCGCACCTGTATTAGAGTTCGAATTGCGCTGTGTGCTGCGATTCGCAGCTTCGCCGTTCTCGGTGGTGTTCTCGTCGCCCCTGGCTGTCGCCTGGTTAGCGGGATAGGCAGTCAGGCTGGCTCCGAATATCGCAGACAGACTTTCTTTTTCATCGATCGTCGGAAGCACAACTCCGCGGCGCAGCAGATCGAAATCGCGGTCGTTTCTTATCTTGTCCATTTCGGACGCTTCCTTTATCACGATCTCAGAATCGATATTGAGCACCTGCTTCCACATCGTCGCCACCGAACGCGCGATCCGCTGCTGAGTATCGTTTCGGTTAACGACCAGTTTCAACGTGGGAAAGTCCCTTCCGTTCGGAAAGCCTGCATCTTCCAACAGGTCACGAGCCCGTTCTTTGTCCTGCACAAGCCTCCGGCTGGTTGCCGACCCGAATGGTGTGAAAGTGAGAGCAGGCTGCGTCGTCCCCTCGAGTTCGCCATCCGTCAGACGTTCGCGCTCGATCGCGATAGCCAAGGCCTCGCGCACACGCCGGTCATTCAAATGCGGCCGGTCGACATTCACTTCATAAAAGTTGATGGCTGCAAAGGTCGTCTTTCGAAAATCGTCATACGGCGTCAGCAGCTTTAGCACGAGCGGCGAGAAATCGGCATTCGTCACCGCATCGATCGCACCCGTCCGATATGCTTCCAGCGCCTTTTCGGCAGATTCGGCGGGAATGAATTTGACGCGTTCGAGCTTGACCGCGTTTCTGTTCCAATACGTATCCGATCTTTCGATCCCGATGCCGTCCGAATTGAAACTGACGATACGAAACGGCCCGTTCGTCACTGTCGACAATCCCTTCGTTGACCGTGCCAGGTCGTCCTGATGAACGGGACGAAAGATCGGATGTGCGGTAAGCTTCGGAAAATCGGGGTCAGGTGAGATGAGTTTAACGACAAGCGTCCGTTCATCGGTAGCCGTGATTCCGACCTTGCCCTCAATGTCGTTTGCCGGCGCTATGCCGGACGGCTCAGGCGTCCCGACCGTGTTAGTTTCCGTTTGTGCATCAGGGTCATTTCGGGGCGGATCGGCCGGATCGGTTTGCGGCGTCGCCGCACCAGTCGGGCCAAACCGGACGCTATTGAGCATCCTCGAAGTTCGGGCGTCGATCGGTAACGCCTCGACCTTTTCAGGGGCAGAGAGGCCGGCGATGTTGCGGAAAAGCGTAGAATGCGGAGCCGAGCTGCCAAGCTTTGCCGCACGTATCCACGACCGGCGAAAGTCCTCGGCCGTCAGCGGCGAACCATCAGACCATCGTGCGTTTTCCCGGATAATGAATGTCCATGTCAGCAGATCGTCGGCGGCGGTCCACGATTCGGCGGCGGCCGGTGTTTCGCGAAGTGTTCTACCGTCGAGTTCGACCAGACCCTCGTATACTGCGCGGACAAGATCGGTCTCGGGCGATGCCGCGGCAAACGCAGGATCGGATGTGCTGGGGAGTTTGCCGTTGCTCCATCGAAACTCCTGCTTGAGCGGACGAGCAGTACTTGCGAAATAGGGCTCGGGTGTCGCCTGTTTGATCTCGTTGCACCCAACGGAGACCACCGAAACGCCAGCCAGACAATATACGATCGCCCGACGCGTTAGTCGGATCGCAAACGAATGATTGTTCGTAAAACGCGTCACCGGTTCTTCATCTCAGCCGCAGCAGAAGTTCATGGGCCGACTCTACCTGTTTTCTTGTCTCGTCTGCGGTGCCCGAAGTATCGATCAGAATGTCGGCATAGCTTTTCTTTTCGTTCTGCGGCATTTGGGCTTCTATCCGGTTCAAGGCTTCGGCCTCGGTCAAGCCGTCCCGCTTCATCAATCGGCCGAGCTGAATCTCTGGCCGGCACCAAACTACGATCAGCTTATCAAACCTTCGGTAGCCGCCTGATTCGATCATCAGAGCAGCGTCAACTATCGCTATCGCGTTTGGCACGCTCGATTCGAGTTCGGCCAGCCATCTATCCTGCTCTGACCTCACTAACGGATGAACGATCGCATTGAGCCTTTGACGCAACTCGCCATTATCGAAAACTATCGCCCCAAGCCTTTTTCTGTCGAGCTCGCCGCTCGAACTAAGTACGTCAGGACCGAATTCTTCGGCGATCGCCCGAAGGCCGGCGGTTCCCGGTCGTACGACATCACGAGCCACCTGATCAGCATCGAGAATATGGCAGCCGAGCTCGCGAAAGATGCCGCAGACAAAGGTCTTGCCGACCGCGATCGAACCTGTCAGTCCTACTTTTAGCATTAACGGTCAGCGGCCATGACGCTTTGCCAGTTTGTTGACGTTGAACGCTGCGATCTCCGCAAGCGTCAGGCCAAGCTCGTCCGCACAGGCTGATATATACCAAAGCACATCGCCGAGCTCGTCTTTGAGCTTTAAGCGAATGTCGTCATTGACGACCCCGCCATGGTCACGCTGTATCTTCTTGACGATGTTTGCCACCTCGCCCGCTTCGCCGGCAAGCCCGAGCGTCGGATATTCCAGATTTTCGAGCCGCCTTGGATACAAGGCGGTATTGCTCGCCGCCGACTGATATTCGTCAAAGTTCATAAATATTGATTCGCACAAAGTTTACAAATAAAAACACGGGGTTCTGAGGCGGATCAGCGGTCCGATCCACGTCTTTTCGAGAATTGGTCAAGAACGTCTTCGCATTTTGGCAGCGTCGACGGTATTTTTCATCAGCATCGCCACGGTGAGCAGCCCGACGCCGCCCGGAACTGGTGTGAACGCTCCCGCTCTTTCATTTGCCTCTTTCGGGTTGACGTCGCCGACCAGCGTGGCTCCGCGGTTCTCGATCGCGGCAAGACGCTTCGGCAGGTCGGTCTCCGAGAAAAGCTCAGCGGCCGCTGCCGGGTCGCTGACGCTGTTGATACCAACATCGACGACGGTCGCACCCTCGCCGATATGCTCGCTGCGAATGAATCCGGGACGCCCGATCGCCGCAACGATGATGTCCGCCTGACGTGTTATTGATGCAAGATCGCGCGTTCGCGAATGACAGATCGTGACCGTCGCATTCTCCTGCAAAAGCAGCATCGCCATCGGCTTTCCGACGATGTTGCTTCGCCCGACGATAACGGCATGCTGACCTGCGATCGGTATATCTGAGCGTTTCAGGATCTCGATCACGCCCGCGGGCGTGCACGGAACCAGAGCCTCGCGTCCCTGCGACAGACGTCCGACGTTCATCGGATGAAATCCGTCGACATCCTTTGCCGGATCGATCGCTTCGAGTATCTCGCGGTCATCGATATGTCCCGGCAGCGGAAGCTGTACGAGAATGCCGTCGATTTCGTCGCGGCAGTTCAGGCCTTTGATGATCGCGAGAAGTTCGTCGTGCGAGGTCTCAGCCGAGAGGTGAATATGCTCCGAATGCATCCCGAGGTCCTCTGTCGTCTTTACCTTGCTCGCGACATAGACCGCTGAGGCCGGATCTTCTCCGACGCGAACAACGGCAAGTCCCGGCCTAAAACCGAGTTTCTTGACCTCGGCCGAGACTTCGTCCTTGATAGCGTCGGCTATCGGTTTCCCGCTCAATGCTCGCGCTGCCATATCGTTGATTTTACAGGATACTGCTCGACTTGTCAGTCAGGCGGACGGCCGCGATGCATTCGTCGAATTCGTATGCCGTTCGATCGTCGGGCTTTTTTCGGGAATATCTGCCGATTCCGTGTTTCGTATGGCAGAACCGTTGGATGAACCGCAAAAGAGCCGGACGTACATCGTCTCGTGATAGACGAAGAACTTACGAACCGAGCCGATTTACGAGAGACTTGTAAATGTCACTTATCATTAAATCTACGGCAACTGCCCTTTTGATCTGCATCGCCGCTGCGGCTGTTTCGGCCGCCGGCATCGAGGGCGAGCCGACCGAACCGATCGATCTGGAAGTGTTCCGGCCGTCGACAGGTGTTTGGTATTCGCGTTCGCAGGATGAGACCGGCTCGTTCTCGGCCGTAAATTGGGGCCTTGAGTCAGACGTTCTGGTTCCGGCCGATTACGATGGTGACGGAGACACCGATGTTGCGGTCTGGCGGCCCGAAACGGGGGTGTGGCATATACAGCTGAGCAGCACCGGGGCGTCGATTTACCACTATTGGGGTAAAACGACCTATTACCCCACCGGTGCATTGCCGGACGTGCCTGTGCCGGCGGATTTCGATGGCGACGGACTTGCTGACATAGCCGTATGGCGTCCGGACACAGGCATTTGGTACGTATTATTCTCGACCGAAGATCATAATGTTGCTAAAGCTCGATACTACTATTGGGGCACGCTCGGTGATATTCCCGTCCCGGCCGATTACGACGGCGACGGACGGACCGATGTTGCTGTGTTCCGCTCATGGGAAAGCAACTGGTACATCCTCGAAAGCCTGACGCAAAAGGTTGACATCCGAAACTTCGGCATTGCCGGTTATGACCGCCTGGTGCCCGCGGATTACACCGGCGACGGGCGAACCGATCCGGCCGTTTTTCGAAATGGCATCTGGTACACGCTCGACCGTACGACCGGCGAGATCGATTCATTTCATTTCGGCTTTCCGGACAGCATCGCGATACCCGACGATTATGATGCCGACGGTACGGCCGATCACGCAGTTTTTCGCCAGGGAACGTGGTATGTATTTCAAAGCTCGACGGCGAGCATCGTGAGTCACACCTTCGGACTCGCGACCGATATTCCGCTCGCTTCGCTAAAAACGAAGCCGAGCATTGTAGGAGTGCCCTAATGATCCCCCAACTCGCGGTTTCCGCCTGGGAGTGGCCCTTCGGGGTTGCTCCCTTTTTTTCGATTGACCGATAATTGGTTAGAATCAGAGCATGCGGCTTCTTTGCATCGCGGCCATCCTCACCTTTAACCTCCAGATATCAGCCTCACCCGCCGAAGATACCCATCGATCTATCCGCGAAGCATATGCAAGCAATGATCTTGCCGCGGTCACGCTTCAACTCACCCAACTTCGGGATGCGGACCCTCGATCGTTCGTCGCAAATAATTACGACTATCTTTTGGCACGAACGGCCGAACGAACGGGCGACTTTGCGGCGGCGATGGCGAGCTATCAATCGGTCGCTGACCGCGGTTCGATACTTAAGGAATACGCTTTGTATCGGATGGCGATGATCGCCGGCGCCTCGGGCAACCACATGCTTGAACGACTGTTTCTGATGCAGTTGGTCGCCATCTTTCCCGAGAGCCTTCTCGCTCGTGCCGCTGATGCGAGGTTCGCCCGCAGCTATACCGAGAGCGGTAACTACCGGTTCGTCGTTGATGGCGGCAGATTACCGGCAATATCAGCCGATCCGGGAAACTTCTTTCCGTCCGTAACGGCGAATTCGCTTATTCGCAAAGAGCTTGCGATCAGGGCTAAGGCTCATCTTCAGCTTGGCGACACTGAGCGTGCGCGGTCGGCGTTCGCGGAACTGACAGAAGGCACGGACGACCCCAGCCAGCCGGACGATCTGGCGCTCGAAGGCGTTCGCGGACTCGACGTCATCGATCGTACGGTCGGCGGCGAAGGTCTGAAGACGCCGAGGCTTGCCGCGTCAGAGCATTTGCGCCGAGCGGCGGTTTATCAGTTCAACCGCCAATTCGTCGAAGCCCGGGGCCATTACCTCGCCGTCGTCAATGATCATTCAAGCGATCAGAGCATTCCCGACGCGATGTATATGATCGGCCGCGGCCACGCTCAACGGTCCGAATTTGCCGATGCGATCGTGTGGTTCGAGCGGCTGCTCGAACGTTTTCCCGATCACCCGTCGGCAAAAGATGCCCTGCTGCACGCCGCTTCAGCGTATGCCCGAAATGGAAAATATCGTGAATCGATCGCACGCTATCAGCGGTATATCGAAAGATACCCCGATGATGCGAGCGTTGATCGGGCATATCTCAACCCGGTCGATATCTTGCGCGATCAGCGTCAGGATACCGAAGCTTTGCGCCGAGCAGCAGAGACGCAGGCGAGGTTTCGCGGAAAGGTCGGCGAGGCTCAGGCTCTGTTTGCCGAAGCTCGGATCTATCTCGCTCGCGAAGACTGGGAAAAGGCCATCGACACGCTTCAGCGATCGATGCCGCTTGCCGATCTTGGCGAAGCGCGTGTCCCGGGAGGAACGAACCGTGCCGAAGTGCGCTTTCTGATCGCCTTTTCGCTCGAAAGGGTCGGACGTGTCTCAGAGGCCATATCGCAATACCTTGCGATAGCCGATGGCCGTAGGGAGTATTACGGTTGGCGGGCGACCGAACGCCTTCGCGAACTTGCGGTGAACGAATCGACGCGTCCGGCGGTCACCGCCGCATTGGCAGCTCTTTCGGCGGACCTCAACTCGAAGGATGCTGATACTCGCCGCAAAGCGATCCAATCAGCTATCCGAATGACGATCGATGAGGGTGCCCGCGAGCGGCTGCTGAATTCACTTCGAGAGGTGTATGCAGAACTGCCCGCATACTCAAAACTCCCGCGATTCACTTTTGTGGATAGGTCGCGCAAGGAGCCGGCCGAAAAGCCCAAACGGCAGACGGGCGCCGCACGACATAGACGCATTGCCGAAGAGCTGCTTTTTCTTGGGTTATACGATGAGGCCGCACCCGAACTCGAAGCAGGCAGGCTGCCGGCCTCGCCCGACGATCGGTACACGCTGGCAGTAGTTTACACTCGTGGCGGAAAGGCATATCGCGGGTTCGATCTGATCGAACCGCTATGGCGAAATGTGCCGGCCGATTTTCAGATCGAACTCATTCCTGCCGATGCCGCCGAATTATTGTTTCCCGTACCGTACGCCGATCATATTCTTGCGAGCGCGCTGCCGCAGAGCCTCGATCCGCGTTTTATCACCGCTATCATGCGTCAGGAATCGGGCTTCCGGCCCGACGCAAGATCCAACGCTGCCGCCCGCGGTCTGATGCAGTTCATTTCGAGCACGGCCGAAAGGATCGCCGGTGAGCTCGGCCGAAAGAATTTCGATCAGGACGACCTTTACGATCCGGCCACAGCGATCCTCTTTGGCTCGCAATATGCGGGCGGCCTTCTCCGATTATTTCCGAACCAGTATCAGGCGGCGGCCGCAAGTTATAACGGCGGCGAAGAGAATATGAAACGATGGATAGGCCGGGCAAGCTCGGACCTGCCCGACCGCTACGTTCCGGAGATCGCCTATTCGCAGACGAAGGACTACGTCTATAAGGTGATGGCAAATTACCGGGTTTACCGTACTCTGTATGACGATAAGCTCAAGCTCAGATGACCCGCTTCATCACTTGGCAAACTAACTTCCGTCGATTGCGTGTCTGTATCAGCTAGGCCAAAATAAGAGGTATCGTGGTTCCTTTAACGATCGAGTGAACACGGATTTTTTGAACTCAGATCGATCCTTTATGCGAAATATTTCAATACTTGTGATGATGGCCTTGGCCATTGCGGCGTGCTCGACGGCACCGGCCGACGAACCGACGGCTAACGCAAAACGATATGACCTCAAAGGCAAGGTGATCTCGGTCGATAAGGCCGGAAAACGAGCCAAGATCGAGCACGAAGAGATCCCCGGCTTCATGGAAAAAATGACCATGGATTTCCCGATCAAAGAAGATTGGGTTTGGGAAGAGCTTGCTCCGGGAGCCGAGATCCGTGCCGAGCTGGTGGTCGACAGTTCCGCAAAAGATCCGTATTGGCTTGAAAAGATCGGAATAGTCGCCGCACCGAACCCCGACGCACCTCCGCCGCCAACCAAAGAGGCTGACCAGGTTGGCAAAGACGTACCGAATGTATCGCTCACAGATCAGGACGGCCGCAAGTTTACATTGGCCGGCTACCGCGGCAAGGCTCTCGCGGTCACATTCATCTATCGCGAGTGTCCGCTGCCGGATTACTGCATCAGGATGTCTCAGAATTTCAGCAATGCCGCGGTCCAACTCAACGACAATGCCGAGTTCAAGGACAAGATGCGGCTGCTGACGATCTCGTTCGACCCAGCCCGCGATACGCCGGCGAAATTGAAGGAGTACGGCATCGGCTATCTGGGCAACCCCGCGAAACCTGACTTTACCGTTTGGCAGCTCGCCGTCGGCGACGACAAAAATGTTAGGACTTTGGCCGATTTCTTTGGGCTGAAGTACGAGGTCAACGCTGAGAACAAGGCCGAGATCAACCACAATCTCGTTACTGCCGTGATCGCGCCGGACGGCAAGGTGGCAAAGATGCTGCCTGGAAACCGTTGGACGACAGATGACCTTTTGCGGGAATTGAAGAACGTGTCGGATCTGGCAAAGTAGATCGCGGGTCAACTGTTGAAAGGATAGACCGCCTCACCTGCGACAAATGTCATCATGACGTCGCGGGCGTTCGACGAAAAGACCAACGCGGCCTCGATGTCGCTGACAGGTTGCTGGGCGATGTTTTCGAGCGATACAACGGCAATGTCAGCCTGCTTTCCGGATCGGAGAGTGCCGACAATGTCTTCCATGCCCAGAGCCTGAGCACCACCAAGAGTCGAAGCCCGCAACACTTCCCTCGCACCTACGAACCGTTTGCTGTCGGGACGATTGCGGGCTGACAGGGCCGCAAAGCGGGCTTCTTCGAGCATGTCGCACACGTTGTTGCTCGCCACCGAATCGCTGCCGAGCCCGACCGCGATGCCGGCATCCGCAAATTTCTCGAACGGTGCGTAGCCGTGGCCGAATTTTGCGTTCGATTTCGGGCAATGCGCTATCTTTGCTCCGTTGGCGGCGATGCGGCTTATGTCGCGATCCGAAACCTCGACGCAATGTGCCAGCAACGGCCGAGCCGAGAGTACGCCCAACCGTTCGAGATATTCGATCGTCGTGCAGTGAGGGCTTTGCCACTCGACGTCAAATTTCTCGTAGACCTCTGTGAAAAAGCCCGTGCCGTGCATCATCAGTTCCGTTTCGTTCGCAGATTCGGCCGCGTGGATGGTTATCGGAATGCGGTCGATGATCGACATCTGAGCGATCATCTCGAATAGCCTCGACCCTACCGTATATGGTGAGTGCGGCGACAGCCCGACCCGTACAAGTTCGGTCTCGTCCGCCCGAAGCAGTTCGAACTTTTTCACCAGATAAGAAAGATCGCGCTCAGCGGTCCGGTTATCCGGCGAGAACTCGGTCTCTTGAAAGACGATCCCCCGGAGACCGGCCCGTTTCAGTCCGTTGAGGCCAGCCCGGCCGTTTCGCCCGATGTCGCCGAAGCAGGTGACGCCGGCTCGTGCTCCTTCTCTCGCGCCGCGAAATGCCGCTTCCTCGATCGCATCGTCAGACATGGCCGCACGCAGATCGTTAAGTTTCAAAAGCCATGACCGAAAGTCGTGCTCGACGCCGTCCAAAGCCCCACGCAATGCGGTCACCTCGAGATGCGAGTGGCAGTTCACAAAGCCCGGCAAGATCGCAGCCTCGCCAAACGCATTTACTTCAGCCTCCGGAAACCGTTCGAGCATCGCGACGCCTGGCCCGACATCAATGATGGTCGAGCCTTCGATGACGACCGCACCGTCGCGGATCGGTTCCGATGCGATCGGCAAAACGTAGTCGGCTGTGAGGATCTTCATTTGGGTTTGCTGGTCGAATTGGCGCGGTACCTGACGAGGATCGAACTTACGTATGATCTGGTCGTGGCTATCCCGATCCGTTCGATAAAATCAGCTTCGGCGAGGTTGGCCGCGTCGGTGTCACGCGTCCATTCCTCGACGCGGCTCGGACCGGCGTTGTATGCGGCGAGCGTCATCGCGGTCTCAGACAGTCGTCCGCGATATTTTTCGCGGAGCCTTTCGTAATACCAGCAGCCGATCTGTATGTTGCGGCGGGCATCGCCCAGAAGTTCGCCGACATTCTCATTCGATTGCCGCTCGAATTCGCTCAACCCGGTCTCTTTCGCCCATTCGCGGGCTACCAGCGGCGTTACCTGCATCAGGCCGATCTCGCCGGCATCGCCGCGGGCCGCTGAGCGGAAATAGGTCTCTTCGTAGATCAGGCTCCAAACGAGCTTTTCGTCGATGCGGTAGATCCTTGCTTCCTGAGCGATCAGATCGTCAAAACGGTGTTCCCAATAATCCCGAAAAAAAAACGCGCCCGATGCCGCGATCACGGCCGTTACTATCAGGCACGAAATGAGATATCGAAACATTTTGCTAAAGGGTGAGACTGCGATCGGACGAGATCGTCGATTTCGATTCCGATGGCGATATTAGAACAATTCCATCAACTGCCCGCAACCGGCGCGACCGTGAAACGGTATCGGCATCACTAGTCTTGGGTTCGCCGACGCTCTCGTCCCTTTCCTTTTCCGTTCTCGGGCGCTTCTATCAGGGCATAGCTTTTCTTTGACGCAGGCTTTCGCCCTGTCCGAACCATTTCGGAGTAAAGGTCTACGTCGTAATCGGCTTCGCGTGCCATATCCTGACGGATGGCAAGCAGTACTTCGAGGAATTTTGAGCGTCTGTAAATGATCTCGTTCCTTCGCGCCGCCGCGGTATCAGATCCGTTCTATTTTGCCAGCAGTTCGGCGACGAGCGGCTCTGCCGAATAGATCTTTCGCAATGCTTCAATGATGCCCGCCGAATGCACGCCGACCGCACGCGAACCTTCAGCCTCATCGATATACCAATACCGGTTCGAAAGCTTCTGCAGGTTGCTGTCGAAATTCAGCCCGACGAGTTCGCCGTTGCGATTGATGACCGGTGATCCCGAACTGCCGCCGATCGTATCCGCTGTGTAGACAAAATTCAGCGGCGTAGCCAGGTCTATTTTCGAACGTGCGTTCCTGATACTTGCCGGAAGATCGTAGGGTGGCATCTCGTTGAAGCTCAATGCCCGGTCGTAAAGGCCGAAATATGTGGTCTTGTAAGGCACGAGCGTCGTATCTTCGTCGTATCCTTTTACAACGCCGAACTGCAGACGAAGCTGACCATTGGCGTCGGGCGGTTTTGTCTTGCCATAGGCCGCAAACCGGGCTTGGGCGATCTTGGTTCCGTTCGCCGTCTCGACGCTGCTAATGTTCTTTTCATTCCATGACCGTAATTCCCTGACGACCGGATCTACTCTCCGGGCAAGCATCACCATCGGATCGGTCGATGCTTCGATCGCAGATGCCGGGCCTTCAAGCAGTGCCTTTCGCGATGCCGGATCGGTCAGTTTGGTCTCACGGACCGCCCGCCGGACGACCTCGCTCGGTTCGGCGTCGCCAATGGCTGCCCGGATGAACGGATCGTCCGGCCCCAAAACCTTTAGTGCGTCCTCGAGCCAGGCCGTAAGGGCCGCTTCTTCCATTTCGACATAAACCGGAGCCGGCGAAAGCAATCCGGTACGAAACGCATCGAGACGCGAATCGCGATATTCTGCGTAACGCTGAGCGTTCGGCTTTACGATCTCGGCGTGATAGGTGACAAGCTGCGAAGCGATGGTCGCCAGCCGCGAAGCCGCGAGATTCGAGAATGCCAGCCGGTTTGCCATTGCCGGAAGCTCCTTATAGGCATTGGCGATATTCTCCCAGGCAGGTGCATAAAGCTTGTTGAGCTCGGGGTTTTCTGCAAGCTTGTCGCGAAGTTCCTTTTCTTCCGCCTCTTTGCGGGCAAAATTGCGGGGATTCAGCAGGCCTTCCTGCTGGCCGTCCAGACGCTTTAGCGAATTCGCGAACGAACGCATTCCGGGCGATGCCTGACGCATCTGTTCGGCGCCGAGCTTTGAGTATTTTACCAATGCATTTCTGCGAAGTTCCCAGACCTTCTTTTGAAGCGGATTGCCCACATCGCGCTGATAAGCGAGCTGCGCGACGGTCAGCAAGCGAGCGGTCGATCCCGGATATCCGGAAACGACGATGAACTCGCCGTCCTTCGGGCCGGTCGGCGACCATTTCAGGAAATTCGGCGTCTTTGCGGGCTGTCCGTTCTCGTAAGCACGCAGGAACGTGAAATCGAGGTCGTGGCGCGGATAGGTGAAATTGTCGTAATCGCCGCCGAAGTATGCCGCCTGCTCCTCGGGAGCCATCACGAGCCGGATGTCCGTATATCGCTTGTTGCGGTAGAGCCAGTATTCACCGCCGCTGTAAAGCGAGATGACTATGCAGTTGAGCCCGGTCGACGTGCCGCATTCCTTTTCGATGTTGGCTATCTCTGCCGAGCGTTTCGTTCCTGCTTCGGCATCGGTGGCCGCCGACTTTGCTGCGCCATGAACGCGGTCGGTTACGTTCTCATACGACATCAGCACAACGATCTCGGTGTCCTGCGCCTTCAATTCCTCAGCCTGCGTCCGGGCATAGAAACCAGTCTTCATCAGGTCGCGCTCTTTGGTCGAGAGCTTTGCGATGATCGATGACGCGACGTGATGGTTAGTAGCGATCAAACCGTTCGGAGAGACAAAAGCACCTGACGCACCCGGGAATTTCGGCGACGCGAGCCGCACCTTGTCGAGCCAGTCTTTTGAGGGTTCGAAACCGTACTTCTCTTTCCATTGTTTGAGCGGCGGATTGTCGAACGTCCACATCCCGTCATCAGCGCGGTTTAACGGGACACTGATCAACAGACCCAAAATCAGGAATAGGCCGAGAATTCGTTTCATAATTATCACCTTCTTATTTGAGCGCGATTCTCAATTTCTCCATCGCTCCCTCGAGTATCGTATCTTCGCGTGCGATGCAGATCCGCACATGAGCGTCCCACGTATCCGTGTCGGCAAAGGCCGAACCCGGCGTCATCCCGACGCCCGCGTCACGCATGAGCATTTCGTTAAAGGCGATAGCGTCGTTGTATTGCTGCGGGATCCGCGCCCAAATATAGAATGCCGAGCCTGAGTTGTAGATATCGAAACCAAGCTCGGTCAAACCCTCTGAGAACGCACGGCGTTTCGCGTCGAATTTGTCACGAAGACCGGTGTAATACTCGCCGTCCGCCATGAGCACTTTGCTGAGGGCCGCCTGAAGCGGTGTGGCCGGACAGACATAAATGACGTTCGCGGCGTTATTGATCGGTGCGATCAATTCGCCCTTCCCGAATGCGTAACCAAGACGCCAGCCCGAGATGTTCCACGACTTTGAAAACGAGTTTACGGTGATGGTGCGTTCGCGCATGTCCGGCAGCGATGCGATCGGAGTGTGCGGATTCTCGCCCACCACATAATGCTCATAAACCTCGTCCGAGATGACGAGAAGGTCAAGCTCCTTTGCTACATCGGCGATCGCCTCAAGCTCCGCTTGCGACATTACTTTGCCGCTCGGGTTCGCAGGCGAACACACTATTATCGCCTTGAGGGGAAACTCGTTCCGCCCAACCAGTTCCTTACAGCGGGCAAGCAGGGCGTCGCGTTCAAAACCGAGGTTCGCATCAAGTTCGAAGGTCTCGTTCTTCGCGCCGAATTCTTCCAGGATCCGTCGGTGATAGGGGTAGTATGGCTCGAAGACCAGCGCCGACCTTCCGCGAAGATAGGCCTGAGCGATCCCGATCAGCGCTCCGGTCCCGCCGTTCGTTATCATCAATTCGAAAGGCCTCGCGTCCGCATCGACGTCGATCGCGTTATAACGTGCGATCTTTTCTGCGACCGCTTTTCGCAGGTTGGCGTCGCCTTCGCTGCCGCCATAATGATTCTGGCTGGCTGCGATCACCGCCGCCGCTTCGGCCGCTAATTGCGGATGGATGGGTAATTCCGATTGGCCTTGCACCAAATTGCCGCTTGGCGGAACGAGTCGGGTTATCGCGCGGATATCCGGCTTGACTTTTTTTACTCCGGGTTCTGACATAAGCTTAAAAATAACAGCTTTTCGGTAAGAATTCTAAATGCAGGTCAAGAAAAACATGTTCGCCGACGCCTCGCATCCGCCTTCGCTGCCTTCGGGCCTGATCGGCGGTCATATCCGGCAATTTTGGCGCGACCGTACGGGTTTCCTGACCCGGCAGGCAGCGCTCGGCGATGTCTCGTTTTTCAGAATGGGCGGTCAGCCGGTCTATCTTGTGAACCATCCCGAGTTGATCCGCGACCTGCTCGTGGTCAACGCCGACAAATTCATAAAGGGGCGTGCGCTTCAAAGGGCAAAGGTGCTGCTCGGCGACGGATTGCTGACGAGCGAGAGCGAGTTTCACCTGCGCCAGCGGCGAATGATACAGCCCGCATTTCACCGCGCACGCATCGCCGATTATTCGCGTTCGATGGTCGAATATGCCGAGCGGATGACCGCCGGCTGGACGAGCGGCGAGGTTCGCGACATCGATCGCGAGATGATGCACCTGACGCTTCAGATCGTCGCCCGGACGCTGTTCAGCTCGAACGTGGATGACGACGCGGACGAGATCGGCGAAGCGCTTACCGCTCTGGTCGAATTGTTCAATTTTTTGATGCTGCCTTTCTCAGAGTGGCTCGAGAGGCTCCCGCTGCCTCACTCGCGGCGCTTTAGGAACGCCCGCGATGCGCTTGACCGGATAATGTACTCGATCATCGACGAACGTCGCCGTTCAGGCATCGACAAAGGCGATCTGCTCTCGATGCTCCTTTCCGCGCAGGACGAAGCCGACGGGACGGCGATGACCGACAAACAGGTTCGCGACGAGGTGCTGACGCTATTCCTCGCCGGACACGAGACGACGGCGAATGCGTTGACCTGGACCTGGTATCTTTTGTCGCAGCATCCGGATGCCGCATCTCGGTTACACGCCGAATTGGACTCGGTGCTGGATGGCCGCCCGCCTTCGATCGGCGACCTTCCGGATCTGAAAGTCACCGAGGCGGTGTTGGCAGAATCGATGCGGCTCTATCCGCCGGCGTGGACCTTAGGCAGGCTCGCGATCGCCGAACATGAGATCGGCGGTTACAAGGTCCCGGTAGGTTCGATGGTCATGGCGAGCCAATGGGTGATGCACCGGGACAAGAGGTTTTGGGAAGAGGCTGACCGGTTCAAGCCCGAACGATGGGAATCGCAGAGCGTCAAAGAGGCCGGACAGCGAAATATCTACTTCCCGTTCGGCGGCGGTTCGCGACGATGCATCGGTGAGGGTTTCGCATGGGCCGAAGGTATTTTGCTTATTGCCTCGATCGCCCGCAATTGGAGATTCATTCTCGATCCGAACCAACAGATCGACGTCAGGCCGATGATCACGCTGCGGCCGCGATACGGCATGAGAATGACGATCGAGCGGCGCGATCAGGCCGACGCACCAATATCTTCGGGATAATATATCAATTCGACGATCTGGCCGCCGACGCCTTTCGTGTAGAACGACGAAGTGCCGTCGCGATGTAGCTTTATCGGCCTGCCTTCTTTCGCAGCAGCCGCTTCGAGTTCGGCCATCGTGTCGACGCGCATCCCGATGTGCGGCGGGTGTTTGGAACCCGGCGGCAGCAGAGCCACGCCGAATCCACGCGCGTCGCGTACCATCGCCCAGTCTTCATAGATAGTTTCGACCGTGAAGCCGAGCCGTTTATACTCCTCGACGTCATGTTCCAGATCGTCGCATTTGACGGCGATGTGATCGACGCTGCCGGTAAACCGTAGGTCTTCCATTTATATTCACCTCGACAGGCAATTTTAGCAGACCGGCGAACATCAAAGCCATTGACGATCTACACCTTACTTTGAAATTTGCTAATATCTATCTGCCAATATCGATGCAGCGAAGTTTTATTCTTATAGCCCTGGCGTCCGCAATTTTCTGCGTTTCGCAGACGGCCGCCCAAAAGACCAACGACGTCCTGGCAACGGCCACCGGCGTTACTATCACGCCCGCAAGCCTTTCGGCCGAAGCGAAGCGCTCATACGATGGTATCGCGTCGGCGATCGCAGCCTCGCGTTCGCGGGCATTGTCGTCATATCTCGCCGATCTGCTTTTCGAAACAGAGGCGGCCTCACGCAAGCTGACGGTCGAAGCGCTCGAATCCGAGGTCAAGGCTTCCGTGCCCGAGCCTTCGGCCGAGGCCATTCGGTCTGTTTATGATGCTAATCGGTCGGCTTTAGGTGACCGTCCGCTCGCCGAGGTACGCGGTCGGATCGTCGCGTTCCTTCGAAATGAACCTGAGCAAAAGGCCTTGCAGGATAAGGTCGGGTCGCTTCAGCAAAAGTATTTGCTTTCGATGGGCAAGGACGTAAACTCGCCCGATCTCAAACCGGCTGACATTGTCGCTAAAATTGGCGCCAGGGCGATCACGGCGGGCGAGTTCGAAAAGGAAAAGCGATTTGAACTGAGTGATGCAAAGGCGCATATTTACGAAGATGCCCGAACTGAGATCGAGCTCGCTCTGCTTTCGGCATTGCTTGAGATCGAGGCAAAGGAGCGGAAGACCGATGCGAGCGGCGTGATCGCCGCCGAGGTGACGGATCGGATGCGCGAATTTTCGGACGAAGAACGGATCGATCTCGAATATGGGCTCGAGAAAAAGCTCTTTGCAAAGTACAACGCAAAGGTCCTGCTTGCCGAGCCTCCTCCGTTGGTCGTGAACGTCTCGGCCGATGACGATCCGTCGTTTGGCCCGGCCGATGCACCGGTGACGATAGTGATGTTCAGCGATTTTCAGTGTCCGGCTTGCGCCGCTGCGCACCCGGCCCTCAAGCGTGTGATCGGCGAATACCCCGGAAAAATACGGCTCGTCGTCCGCGATTATCCGCTCGAATCTATCCATGAAAATGCATTCGGTGCGGCGCTGGCAGCAAATGCCGCGAACGCGCAGGGAAAATTCTGGGATTATATCGAATTGTTGTATCGCGATCAGGATTCGCTCGATGCTCGGTCGCTTCGCGGCTTTGCCGAACGAACGGGGCTTGATCTCAAGAAGTTTGACGCGCATATCGCCGATCCGGCCGCTTCCGCCGAGATCCGCAAGGACAGGTCCGACGGCGATTCGTACGGCGTCGCCGGTACGCCGACCATTTTTATGAACGGAGTGAAGGTCCACCGCCTATCCGCTCCGAGTTTTCGCCGCGCCATCGAGCGTGCCCTTGGGAAATAGAATTATGCGATCATTTATGCTTATGATCACTGCATTGCTTGCATTCGGCTGCGGTACAACAAGCAATACGCCGGAACCGAACCGCAATGTCAGCAACGCCGCCGTAAAGACCGCCGCCGTCGTTCCGGCTTTTACATACGATATTGTGAACACATACCCGCATGACCCAGCGGCATTCACGCAAGGCCTGATCTTTCATGAGGGGTTCCTTTATGAAGGCACCGGCGGACAACAGACCGAGAGTAAAAAGGACGATTTCTTTTCTTCGCTTCGCAAGGTCGAGATCACCACCGGCAAGGTCCTCGAACGCCATAGTCTCGCACCGCAGTATTTCGGTGAGGGCATCGCATTGCTCAACGGAAAGATCTATCAGCTGACCTGGCGCGAAGGAACGGCATTCGTTTACGACATCAAAGGCTTCAAACCCATTCAGGAATTTCGATATTCTGGTGAAGGCTGGGGGCTGACCGAAGACGGCACCGACCTTTATATGTCCGACGGAACCCATGTGATCCGCGTCATCGACCCTGAGACGTTCAAGACCAAACGCACGATCGTCGTCAACGACGAACGCGGACGGCCGCTGATGCAGTTGAACGAACTCGAATGGGTGAAAGGCGAGATATGGGCCAACGTCTGGCAGAGCGACGAGATAATGCGTATCGATCCGGCGAACGGTAAGTTGCTTGGCAGGATTGACCTCCGAGACATCGTCGAGAGCGAGACCAAAGAGAATAGGCGTGCCGACGTCCTTAACGGGATCGCCTATGACGAGGCCGGAGATCGCCTGTTCGTGACCGGGAAGATGTGGCGAAGGCTCTTCGAGATCAAGATCAAGCCGAAACAATAAATGACAGCGTTCGAAGAGAGGTTCATGAAGCGGGCGATCGAGCTTGCCCGCCGCGGAATGGAGGCCGATCAGGGCGGCCCGTTCGGCTCGGTGATCGTCAGGAACGGCGAGATAATCGGCGAAGGAAACAACCGCGTCACGTCATCAAACGACCCGACGGCCCACGCCGAGATCGTAGCTATCCGCGAGGCCTGCAGGTCGCTGAACGACTTTCAGCTCGAAGGCTGTATCGTCTATGCCTCGTGCGAGCCCTGCCCGATGTGCCTTGCCGCGATCTACTGGTCGCGTGCCGACCGGATCTATATCGCATGCGACCGTCACGATGCCGCCCGTGCCGGTTTTGACGATGCTTATATCTATGACGAACTTGCCGCGAACCCCGATGTCCGCCGGGTACCGATAGAGCAAAGGCTTCGCGAAGCGGGCGTTGCGGTATTTGACGAATGGATCGCTAAACCCGACAAAGTGGAGTACTGATCAAAATTGTCGAATCAATATATTCTTATCGCGATCGCCTTGCTTGTCGGTGCAGTTTTGCCGCTTCAGGTAGGTGTGAATTCAAAGCTGGCTGATTCGGTCGGCAGTCCGCTCCTTTCGGCGCTTTTGTCTTTTTGCGTCGGGACGCTTGCTCTGCTCACCTATATCATCATCGCTGGTGTCCCGCTGGCGAACGCGGCGGAGGCGCGAAACGCACCGCCGGTCGCCTGGGTCGGCGGTTTGCTCGGAGCGTTCTTTGTGGCCGTTTCGATAATCCTCTTACCAAAGCTCGGCGTCGCAATGACCGTCAGCCTTATCATCGCGGGCCAGATGCTGATGAGCGTTGTAATGGATCACTTTGGGCTGTTGGGCGTGCCGGTCCGCGAGGTGACCTTTGCTCGATTTGGGGGAATTTTGTTGATCACGGCAGGTGTGATCCTTGTCAGGAAGTACTGACAGCGGCTGTCGGGAATATCAGTTCTTCGCGTCCAGAAATGTCCCGATGATCTCGTTCACTTTCCGATGCGTCTCTTCAAGCGAGCCGTTGGCATCGATCACCTTAAAGCGTTTTGGTTCCTTCTCGGCGATCCGCAGGTAAGCTTTGCGGACCTCAGTATAGAATTCGGCCGTTTCGAGATCCATGCGATTGCGTGGACCGCCGTTGCCGTCCCGCGAATTTGTCCGCTGGATCGCCCTTTCGACCGCTATATCAAAGAAAAGAGTAAGGTCAGGTTTTAATCCGCCCGTCGCAAGCTTTATCACGCTGCTGACCGTTTTCTCATCAAAGCCGCGGCCCGCTCCCTGATATGCGAACGTAGCATCAGCGTATCGATCGGATATAACTATCCGGCCCTGTTCCAATGCCGGCTTTACCAATAATTCGACGTGCTGGGCGCGGTCAGCCGCAAAAAGCAGCAACTCGGCGATCGGAGCGACATTTTCTTCGGTCTCAAGAAACGCTTCGCGCAGACGTCGCCCAAGCGGGGTCCCGCCCGGTTCCATCGTGGTGATCACGTCGAGTCCTCGGGCGCGCAGGTCACCCGTGAGCATACGAAGCTGAGTGGACTTGCCGCTTCCGTCAATTCCCTCGAAAGTGATGAATTTACCTTGCAATACCTTACTGTGCTGCTTCTGCCTTTCGCTCCTGTGCGATCGAAGATATGCCGTGCTTGAAGACCAGATAATCCTGTCCGCCGACATCCATCAGCACTGAAAACTTGTCGAAACTCTTTATCCTGCCCGCGAGAGCCGCTCCGTGAAGCAGATTTATGACAACCGTGGAACGCTCTCGCCTGGCCGAATTGAGAAACGCATCCTGTATATTCTGGGCAGCTGGTTTATCCATAAAACCTGTTCTTGATCCTCTTGGTATCAGGGCTAACGGCGATGATTATAACAGATGTGGACTGAAATGATACGTCTCACTCAAAAAAAACCGTAACTTATTCAATTTCGTGCATTTATCGCCGCAAAAAGCGACGCGGCGACCTCCGGATCGTCACCAAACCCCTTGAGCCACACGACGTCCGTTTCGCGTCGAAACCACGTCAATTGCCTCTTTGCATAATTTCGAACGTCCTGTTTCGATCTTTCGATCGCCGATTCGAGTGTCCGTTCGCCACGCAGATACTCGCAAACCCTCCGGTAGCTGTGCGAGCCAAGTGCATTACTATCATCTTTTACGCCCGCCGTTCTGATTTGTTTCACTTCGGTGATGAGGCCGGCTTGATAGTGCCCCTCGGTCCTCCGATCGATCTTTCCGTAAAGTTGTTCACGCGGCGGATCGAGTACAAATAGCCGTATCCGCGAAGCAAATTCGGGCGGTTCGGCGCGTTCCGGCTGTTTTTCCGATATTCGCTGGCCGGTCTGAAAATAGACCTCGAGAGCGCGCATCACGCGTACATAATCGCGCGGAAAAAGCGAGGCCGCAGCCTTCGGATCGACGCGGGCGAGCATCCGGTGCAAATACTCGGCCCCTCGGCGTTCTCTTGCCGATCTCAGTCGTTCTCGGATCTTGATGTCGGTTGGCGGGCTCTCGAAAAGCGGCTGGCGGAGCGTCCGGAGATAAAAGCCCGTGCCGCCTACAAGGATCGGAATTCGCTTCCGCGTTTCGATATCCCCGATCACGGCCGCCGCGTCTCGCGCCCAATCGGCCGCGGTGTAGTTGATGTTCGGATCGACGTAACCGATCAAATGGTGCGGAATGCCCTGCATTTCTTCTTCTGAGGGCTTTGCCGTAGCGATCTCGATGCCTTTATATATCTGGACCGAATCGAAGTTTATTACCTCGCCGCCGACCGCCCTCGCCAGCCGGACACCAAGAGCGGTCTTGCCCGATGCCGTCGGGCCCGAAATAGCATAGATCGGCTTTTTATCAGGTAGAGATTCCACGATCTGACCAGACCACCATTAGACGCGAGACGGTTGCGGGCAATGGTCTTGCGATGAAATAGACTTCGTTCCCCGCCGGTCAGTACAGAAACCTGACCAATGCCGCAACCGCGATCAAACACAAAAAAATGATCGCTCCGATCAATTGCTGCCTCGAAAACCTCATTTGGCTTCGAAAAGAAGTGCCGGGTTCAGCTTGAATTGCAGCATCTTCGCAGTTTCGCGACCTCCATCGCCGCCTTTTCGCTGCATTGTTATGCGGCCTATTCTCAGATTGCCGCTGCGGGTTATCTCGACATTCCCGCCACCAAAGAACCCGATCGCTTCGCTGACCGGTCGCAGGATCCACTGCGTCTTATTCTGCCACTTCATCGCGACCATGAACCACTCGGCTTTGTTCTCACCGTCGCCCTCGATCAGGTCCGCAATGATCGCCGACCTGTTGGCCTCAAAGAACCCGACCACCTGTGCCTGCGTATCCTTGTCGAATTCGTTTAGGAACATTCGGTCCGGGCGGCGCGACCTCCCGACCGGCCTCTCCTCGCCAGAAAATAACCGTAGCGCTTTGACGACAATCGCGGGCATTCCCCACATTGCCGCATACTGCCTGAGCCATCGCTTATCTACCTGGTTAAATCCGGTCGGGCTGCTCACGAGCTTTATGGAGATGCCTTGCTTCGATTCGCCTTTGTTCGTCCGGACGTTGACGATCACATCGGCCTTGTCGCCGTGCGGTTTCTCGGCAGACACGCCCAAGATCGAACCGGCGGCGAACCCCATTGTCTCGAGCCAGGCTCGCGCGTCGGCGTCCGTACGCCAATTATTGAATTTGTCGCGGATCTCGTCCTCATTCCTGAATCCGCCCTTGGCCGTCATCGATCCGCGAACCTCGGCTGCTGCCCCCGTCTGAGCCGCGGCATCGCCGGGAAAGAGATGGGCGAAAAGGAGAAAAAAGAGGACGACTTTGCGCATTTTTGAGATCGACCCAAGCGAACTTGGCAAGCTAACCATTGGTCTTCGCCACAAATTCACCGATGCCGTTGAGGAGCATCTGTACTGCGACCGTTATCAAAAGCATACCCATCAGTCGCTCGATCGCAACCAGACCTTTCTCACCGAGAAATCTTGCAAAATAACTCGAAAAATAGATGATCACCGCCGAAGCGAGCCAGGCAATGAAAACCGCCAATAGCCACTCAGGCCATCGGCCCGGCTCGCGGCTCATGAGCAAAAGGGCGGTCGCCATCGCCGACGGCCCTGCAACATACGGGATCGCGAGCGGTACGATGAAAGGTTCGCCCTCGACATCTTCCTGGAGCGAAGCGTCGCGTCTCGGAAAGATCATCTTTAGCGCGATGATCATTAGAATGATGCCGCCCGCAGTCGTCAAAGCCGTCTCTGAAAGGTGCAGCAGTTGAAGGAGATATTGACCCAGGAACAGAAACGCAACGAGCACGCCGAACGCGATCATCAATTCGCGGACGACCACGAACCGCTGCCGTCCGGCCTCGACCTTTTTCAGCGTGGTCATGAACAGCGGGATATTTCCGAGCGGATCCATCACCAAAAACAAAAGCAGTGCGGCTGAGAGCGTCGTCATGCCGACGATTGTAGCCGAATTTTGATCCGGCGACCATCACGACCCTCTCGTCGCTGACGGCTCAGCGATGCCGGCGGCATTTCACGTCTCAAAGATCTCTTGATCAAGAACGACGGCATTTATCGGGGTGCCGGAGAAATGGTCGTTAACATAGATCCGGTTTCGGCCATTCTTTTTCGCGCAATACAATGCCCGGTCGGCCGCCTTGATCAGGTCGGTCTCTGACGAATCGAGTTTCGGCATCATCGTCGCGATACCGGCGCTCACCGTCAGCGTCGACCCGGTCTCTGAACCGTCGTGCGGGATATTCAGCTGCTTTATGTTGTCGATTCCCTGCTCGGTTATCGTTAACGCTCCTGCCGCATCAGTTCCGCCGAGAATGATCGCAAACTCTTCGCCGCCAAATCGAGCCACAAGGTCGGTCGGGCGTTTGATCGTCTCGGCAAGGCTTTCGGCGACCTTTTGCAGACATTCGTCGCCTGCCTGATGGCCATACGTGTCGTTGTACTGTTTGAAATGATCGATGTCGATAAGGACCAGTGAGATCTCTGTCCTGAAGCGCACGGCGCGATGCCATTCGTCGGAAAGGAAGCTCTCAAAACGGCGGCGGTTCCCGATCTTTGTCAGCCCGTCCGAATTCGCAAGTGTCTTTAAGGCCTCATTGGCTTCGGCGAGTTCCGAGGTCCGCTCGGCTACGAGCCGCTCGAGTTTGCGCTCTCGTGCCTCAAGCTGATGCACGCTTGTCTTCCATACGATCAGCAAAATGATCGCCGCGGCAAAAATGCACGAGAAAACGAACAGCCGGGTCTGATAGAAGTGCGGCTGAAGCTCGATCGCCATTCCGGCTCCCTGTTCGCTCCATACGCCGTCGCTGTTCGCCGCCATGACGCGAAAATTGTAGGTGCCCGGCGGAAGGTACGAGTAATGTGCGGTTCGCCGTGTCCCCGCATCCTTCCAGTCTGCATCGTGGCCCTCGAGCTTGTATTTGAACTTGATCTGGTCGGACTTGATCAGGCTGATGCCCGTAAAGCGTATCTCGATGTCCTTGCTGCCGGGTTCGACGGTCGCACCTGCACGGAACGGCCGACTTTCGCGTTCGATCAGAAGATCTTCGATAACGACCGAAGGCGGGAGCGGATTTGGCCGCTCGACCCGCGGATCGACGATCGCCACGCCGTCCTGCGTCGGGAACCAGAATCGGCCCTCGTGATCACGAAGGCTTGCGGGCTGGCGTCCGCCGTTGCATTCGGTCGATAGCATTCCGTCCTCTTTCCCGTAGCCGACGCTGTTGATCTTGGCCGCCCGGCCTTCGGCGAATGCATTGAGCTCATCCTTGTTCACGCGGTAGATCCCGCGATTCGAACTTATCCAAAAATAACCCGCATCGTCCTCTTCGATCGCAAAGACACCGCTGTTGAACAGGCCGTTCTCCTCGCGAAAGTTCACGAACCGTCCGTCTTTGAAACGGCTCATTCCCTCGTCGTAAGTTCCGATCCAGAGCGTACCGTCGGAATCCTCGTAAATGGTCCTGACGTAGTTTCCGGTCAGTCCGTTGCGGGTCGTGTAATTGACGAATGTCCCGTTCTCGAACTTGCTCAGCCCTCCGTAGCCGCCGAACCAAAGTCCTCCTTTCGAATCCTCGAAAATGAACGTCATGAATTCGTTCGGCAACCCTTCGCCGGTCGCATAGCGAGCAGTTATTTGATAGTTGTTAAATCGCAGCAGCCCTTTGTTCGTCGCCGCCCAAACGTTGCCTGAACGGTCGCCCCTTATCGCGAACACGTGCGATCCGTCAAGGAGTATTTCTGCCTTCCCGTTTTCGATGGTGAATATTCCGCCGTTGAGGCCGGCCCAGATCTTTCCCTTCGGATCCTGCCAAAGTGATTGGACCGACATTTTGCCTGCGCGCCACGTCCGATTCACCGGCGTTCCGGGTTCAGGCGGCTGCATCTCGACAGGCTCGAATTTGCCGTTTCGCCAGATGCTCAGACCCTTGGTCGATCCGATCCAGATATTTCCGTCGCGATCGCGCATCATCGGATATATCTCTGAATGATCGATGCCATCTTTTGTCGAGAAGCCTTGAATGATCTGCTTTCGCCGCCGGCTCAGGCCCTTGTCGGTCGCAAGCCAGACGTTGCCCTCGCGGTCACGAAAGATGCTGTGAACCGATGTGCTCGCGAGCCCGTGTTCGGTTCCCCAGACATATGTCCTTTCGTCGCGTATCTGGACGAGGCCAACGCCCGGATTAGATGAACCGCCGCTCATCGCCCAGATGCTGCCGTCGGCCTCTTCCCAAAATTTGTGATAGACGACGTTCGCCGGCAGGCCGTCAGCCTCGCCAAAGGTTCGGATGCCTTCTCTGGTTATCCGGTGTATTCGGTTCTCGCCGACCCACAATGCGCCTGTCGAATCGACGAACGTACTGACGCTGCCCATTTTGTCAGCAAGATCCATCGCGATCGACGATTCGGATCCGTCGCTGGTCCGCGTAATGCCTTCGGCGTTCAATTTCCAGACCGTTCCGTCGGGCCCCGTGGCCGTTCGCGTCGGCTCAGCCTTTACCTGCTTTTCGATATAACGAAACTGGCCTTCAGCCAACTCGTACCAGCTTTTTGAAGTGCGGTCGTCGTCCTCTACGAGGAACCGAAGCTTTCCGTCGGCGTCCTTTTCGATCCGGTCAATGTAATGACCGGGGATCTGATCGGACGTGTAGGACGAGAAAACGCCTTCTCGGACGATGGTCAATATCCCATCTTCCATCGTCGTCGCATAAAGCGTTCCGTCCGTGTCGCTGAAGACGTGGGTAAATCGATTGTTGATTATCCCTTTGGTATTGCTTTTGTTGAACGTGGTGAACTGCACTCCGTCAAATCGTACCAGCCCGTCAAAGGTCGTAAACCAGAGGTAGCCGTCCGGAGTCTGTGTGATCCGACGTACGCCATTCTGCGGCAGGCCGTTATCGGTCGACCATGTGTCAAACCGGTAGTGTTCGCGCGCCCTGGCTGAATCTGCCAAAACGAAAAGCAGACAAACACTGATCAAGATGAGCTTGGGGAAATTCATCAGTGAGGATTCGGGAAGGTAGGTAACCCCAACGGGTCTAATCAATTAAACAATGTTTGTGGTGCTGGCGTCAATAGCAAATTGTTGGGTCCGCCGTGAATCAATATGCCTTCGTCACCTCGACACCGGTGTAATAGTGGCGAATGATGTCGTCGAATTTAACGCCCATTTTTGCCAAGCCGAATGCTCCGTATTGACACATCCCGACGCCGTGGCCCCAACCGCGCCCGGTAAAGGTGTAGCTCGTCACCTGATCGCCCGAATAACGCTTGTTGATCACGAACAATTGTTCGCGAAGCCGCAATGCCGAGCGGATCTTGCCTCCTTTCAGGGTCTTTACGCCGTTCGACCCGACGATCTCTATTTCGGTCGCCCGACGCGAATAACCCTTCGACTTTATGTTCACGTCGTAAAGCGTGCCGATACCCCGAACGTAACGCGACAGACGCTGCTGGACAGCTCCGGCCGAGAGCGATTGCGACCAGTTGGTGAAGGGCGACATATTTTCGGCAACTGTCGGCATCGCTGTCGGGACTATCTCGAGGAACGAGACCGAGCCGGTCGCGTCCGTTTGGTAACGCACTTCTTCGCCGCCGACAAGGGCTGCTTCTTTTACCTGATACATCCCGCCGCCGAATTGCCTGAAAAGGAACACATCGGGCCGGACCGTTAACGGACGATCGGTCTTGCCTGCGCGAACCACCAGCTTGCCGTCGACCGACGGCCTCGCAGCCGCGATCTGGAGCTGCGGCATCCATTTTTTCTTTTCGTAGATCTGCCTTATCAATCGCAACATGGCTGCGCGCGAGAACGGACGGTTCGGCTGAAGTGTGAGATCAGGCCGGAGGGTAAAGTAACCGTCGCGGAGCAGCATTGCCAATTCGGCACGCCGGTTCATCGGTATCTGCGATGCATCGTCAAAAGCAAGATGGTAATTTATGTCAGAATCGCTCAGCAGCGTGTCGGGCGCACCCGGCACATAGATAAAACTTGCCAGCAGGGCTGCCAGCTCGATCGGCTTTGCCGTTTCGCGCGTGACATTCGGAAACGTTTTTCCGAATTTGCCGGCAAGATTGTTCAACCAATTCGAAAGCTCCGGAGCCGTCGGAGCGTCCTCGAGCCACTCGTCGCTGATCTGGTCGGTGGCCAGGGCAAACCCATTCACCGAAAGCATCGAGACCAGTCTCACGAGTTCGAGATTTGCTTCGTCACGAAGCTTTGCCGGCGTCCGAACCGTCTTCACGATGAACGGATCGAAATGCCTGCGGCCTTCGAGCGAGCATTCGACACCGCGGAGATACGGCTCGGCGTGATCGAAGATATTCTCAGAGTTTTCGGTCCGACCGCCGCACGTCGAAGTAAAGTAGGCCATTATCGGCTTGCCGTTGTGGGTCGCGATCATTCCGGCGGTCTCGCGAACGGCCCGTGTCCCCATCTGCGTCTCGATCGCGACACCTTTGTAGACCTGCGACCAGACGTCGGGCCGCATATCAAATCCCTGGGTCGCAAACCCGTTGATGTTCGCTACCGCATACGTCCGGGCGGCGACGGCCTGCGCCTTTTGCGCCTCGAGGCTCGGCAGCGAGAGTTCGGCCGGCACCACGCCCAACAGATAATCTTCGAGCGGAACCGCATTTACCACCGTCAGTGCTCCTTTTGCATTGACGAAGACCTCGATCTTCCCGCGATACGCTTTGCCGTTCAGCCTGACCGGATTTGCCCGCTCGTCGAACGACCCGAAAGAGACCGATTTCAACGAAGTATATTTTGCGGCTTCGCTCGGGCCGTTGACTATCACTTCGCGAAGTCCGGGAACGACGATGTCGGTGCCGGCCGCCGGCTGCGCCGAACCCGTCGAGCGGATAAGGCTTCGGACCTGCGATCGGCCCGCCGTCCTGACCTGCTGAGAAAGTGCGACCGCGTCGGGCGAATGTACCGTCTTCTTTTCTATCGTTACAACAACGTCCTCAAAACCACGTTCGGCAAGTGCGGCTTTGAATGCATCTGCTTCTTCCTTCGATTCCTTCGGCTCGCCGATCCAGACCTTCCAGGTGTTCGTCTTTGCGTCGATGCTTGCAAGCGCGCTTTGGCCGGTTGCCTCGCGAACCTCGGCGGCGATCTCATTCGCTTCGGCGGACGTAGCTATGTCCTTGATCTCGAAAATGTACTGATCCACGACGTCAGGCCTGTAAGCACGGGCCGAAACCGTCACACGGTTTGTTGCCAAAAGCCGATCGGGTTCTTCGGGTGATCGCGCGACAAGCTGAGAATCGGGCGTGGTGATGGTTACGGACGATGTGTTCGTCAGCAAGCCGATACGTATTACCGGTTCGGCCGGGAGCAGCGGAATCAGAGGTAAACCGGCGTCCGTCGGGAGCGAAATAATGAGAGCAAAAAGAAAGGCGGTGAAAAATGGTCGAACTCGCACAAAGATGATAATAACAGATTTTGGAGCGATGGCTTCGCGAAAGTCGGTCGGTGACTTATGTCGCCTGGCGAAACCACACAAGCATAAGCGTCGAACACGAGTTTACACGGTTCTGCTGCTATGAACACATCTTACTCGTCACATCACCGGGCATTTCAGCGCGAGTCATTATTCCCGACCGATCTTGCGTCGATAATTCAGCGTGTCGATGAGATCGATCCGATCGGCTATGGACGCACTCGCAATTTCACCGACGGAGCCGTCACGCGGCTCTCGCCTTACATTTCCCGGGGTGTCATTTCGACAAGATTCGTCCTTGACCGGACCCTCGCACGCGGTTTCGAACCATATCAGATCGAGAAGTTCATTAAGGAACTCGCCTGGCGCGATTATTATCAGAGGGTCTGGCAAGCTAAGGGTGATGCCATCAACTCCGATCTCCGCCATCCACAGGCGAATGTCGCGAATCACCGAATGCCCGGGTCGGTGATCTCCGCCGAGACGGGTATAGATGCCGTTGACGCGGCGATCCGCTCGCTGTACTCGACCGGCTATATGCACAATCACATTCGAATGTATACGGCATCTATCACATGCAATATCGGCCGCAGCCATTGGCTGACGCCCGCCCGCTGGATGTATTACCACCTGCTCGATGGCGATTGGGCCAGCAACGCTATCAGCTGGCAATGGGTCGCCGGGGCGGCCAGCACCAAAAAGTATTTCGCCGATCAGGCAAACGTCGATCGCCACTGTTATACATCGCAGTCCGAAACCTTTCTCGATGTTGCCTATGACGAGTTTGGATCGTTGCCCGTTCCGGCAGTCCTCCAGCAGACGATCACCCCCACGCTGACGACCGTCCTACCCGAACGCGTCGATGTTACGCTCGACCCATTACTGCCGACCCTGATCTACAATTCGTACAATCTTGACCCGACGTGGAAGATCGAGACCGGATACAATCGGGTCCTGCTGCTCGAACCCTCGCACTTTGCCGCGTATCCGATCGCCGCCAACGTGCTCGAGTTCATTCTCGCTCTCGGGAGGTACATTTCGGGTCTGCAAATATTTGTCGGCGAATTTTCCGAGCTGAAGGAAATTCTCGGAGGCGGGGAGATCTATTACAAAGAGCATCCGTTGAACCGACACTATACCGGCACCGAGGAAAGCCGCGATTGGATGTTCTCGGCGACGGGTTATTACCCATCTTTCTTTGGCTTTTGGAAAAAATGTGAGATCGAGCTGAAAGGCTCACAGCTCAGCCTCGATCTTTAGATCATATGCGAATCGACCAAAACGAACTTCGGCAGCTCGATCGGATCTACCGGCTCAACATCATCAACTCGGTATCAGGTATAAAGCCTGCTAACCTGATCGCCACCCGCTCGACGGACGGCATTTCGAACGTCGCGATCTTCAGCTCGGTCGTTCATCTCGGAAGCGACCCGGCGTTACTCGGCTTCATCGTCCGTCCGGCGGGCAAATTACCCCGAAACACATATGAGAACATCCTCGAGACCGGCGAATATACCATCAACCATGTTCACCCCGAAATGGCCGAACGCGCACATTACTCGTCGGCAAAGTTCCCAAGGGAAACGAGCGAATTCTCGATGTGCGGCCTGACCGAGGAATACGTCAGCGATTTTGACGCTCCTTTCGTGCAGGAGAGCACCGTAAAACTCGGAATGAGATTTGAGGAAGAGATCCCGATCGCGCGCAACGGCACGACGCTGATCATCGGTTCGGTGCGGCTTGCGATCATACCCGACGAGGCCGATTCCGGCGATGGCCATCTTGATCTCGAAACGACCGAGGCAGTCGGCATATCGGGCCTGAACAGTTACTATCGCGTAACCAAATTTGCGCAGTTCCCCTATGCACGGCCGGACGAAATTCCGGACTTCAAGTGATCATTTCTCAAGCGCATTGAAGATGAACGGGAACGTCGCCCACGTCTGTCCGCGATGCTGCGGCCGAAAGGCGAAGAGTATGATCGTCCCGTCGCCGTACGCCGCCTCGGCGATGGCGGCCTTGCCGTTGATCAGCTTTTCACCCAACATCCAGCCCGACATCAAGGCGTCACTCTCGGCATATCGGGCGATGGTCCCGACCTTCGAAGCATCCACGACCTCGAATGCAGAGCTGTTGGTGAAATATGCCGGCATCTCGTCGAGCGTGTTTCGCGCGAGCCTGTGACGCGTATCGACCGCGAGCTTTACGATCGAGCCCGGATTGTAAAATTCCTTTCGGCCGGCGCCTGCGAGCACATTCTTGATCGGCAGCCCGAATTCCTTTATCACCGTTCCGCACGAGGCATCGAAACACACCAGCCGCCCGCCGTCATCGACGAACTTTTTCAGGTTAGCAATGCCTTCGGTCCCGATGCCGCCGGTCAGTTCCTGCGGATATCTGTCTGCCGAGAGCCCGCGAAGCAGGCCGTTCTCATTGATCGAAGGCAAGACGATCACATCATATCGGCCGAGGCCGCCGCTTCGCATCTCCTTGTCGCTGACCGATGAATATTTGATCTGATGGTTGTCGAGAACGAGCCGCGTCCAGCCCTCGTCCATCGAGCCCATCGAGCCCTGGTAAAGCCCGATCCGGGCCGGTTTACGCAGCGGGTTCGGGAATTTCGCAAACGCCTCGGCCGCGGGCCGAAGGTTCATTACCGCACGAGCCTGATCGACGTTCCTGACGGGCTTGAGCGTATCTCGAAATCGGTCGAGATCACGGATGTCCCAGATCGTATCCGATTGGATGCCCATCTGCAGCGGAAGTGTCCAACCGGCAACGTCATACGGCGGGTCAGGCGTGCCGTCGGCTCCGATGCGGTTCGGATAGACCTGCCGTTCAAAAAGGCTGAGCACGTTGGCCTTCGCCGGCTGATTCACAAATATCAGAAAGCTGCCCAACGGCATCTCGTGGTATTCCACCTTGTCTGAGAAATGATTCAGCCATAGCTCGTGCGTCAACTCGTGGACCTCGATGCCCTGCCACAAAAGGATCTCGATGAATCGTGCGATCGCTTCCGAGTTCGGCTGTCCGGCCGTCATCACGAAAGCCTGCGGCTCGGTCGTGTCGCGGACGAGCGTCGCCCGGTTCAACGCTAGAAAATTGCGCAGGTATCGCTCGCGGTATTTCGCCGCCATCTGCAGCAGCGACCGGCTTGCGATCATCTCGACCCTCGCGATATCGCCCGGGCCCCATTTGCCGCCCTGCCATGGCTCGGGGTTGTTTATCGCCGGTTCGAGCGGCGAGTTGAGCCCGCGAACCGGGCGCGTCTCTTTCAGTTTCTCGCGGGTGATCGTGACAGGCGTCATCAGGTCGGCGCTCGCCGCCTCAGAAAGTATGCCGATCGAATTTCGAAAATACGGAGCCGTTCTGAAGCCGCCGTGCCACCACATATCGAACGTCGTATTGGTGGCAACGCCCTTGACGCCGGCGGCTTGCAGGTCGGCCGACATCTTGTACCCGATCAGCCCGACCTCACGCACGATCGAGGGCGGAATTCGCGGATTTGGCGGATCGTGAAATGGCGGGATCACAAAACGCGGGCCGTTCTGGCCCATCTGGTGAACGTCATAAACGAACTGCGGAAACCACTCCTGCCAATACAGCCGGGTTATCGCACGCGTTTCGGCGAGATTGAGCATGAACCAATCGCGGTTGTTGTCGTGGCCTGCGTAGTGATGATAAAGCTGCGGCGGCGATGTTCCCTCGCTCTTTGTCCCGAGCGTTTTGCGGTACCATTCCGCGACCATGTCGATGCCGTCCGGATTCGACGAAGGTATCAGCAGCAGGATGGTGTTGTTGAGGATCTCGGCCGTGCCTTCGTCGGTTCCCGTGGCAAGCTCGTACGCCAGGTTCATCGACATCTGTGACGCGACGATCTCGTTCGAATGGATCGAACACGATATAGAAACGATCGTCTTGCCCGTCGTCAGATAGAGCGATTCTTCGTCGATGATGCCGTCCTTTGCGATCGTTCGCGGATCGGCAAGTTTCTGGCTTATCAACTTGTAGCGTTCGAGGTCGCGGATGTTCGCCTCTGACGAGATATATGCGACGATCATCGGCTTGCCGAGGGTCGTTCTGCCAAACTCTTCGACCTTTACTTTCGGGCTTGCCGCATCGAGTTTCGTAAAATAACCCCGGATCTGCCCCCAATCGGCGATCGTCCGCTCATCGGTCGGGTGAAACCCGAGAACCGACTTCGGCGTCGGCAACTGTGCGACAATCGCGAGAGAAAGAAGTAGAATTAGACCGCTGAGACGCAGTAACGAACCGAAACGCGCGCCGCCCCGCAGGCGACCGAAATATTTATGTCTGATCATGAGCAGCAAGATATCGCCTTGGCGATCCGAGAGAATCAAAAGCTTGTTTTTCCTGTTCACGAGTCTAACAAATCCCGTTTGTCGGGCAAACTGCGATATTGGTGGAGCTGGTTCGTCGCCGGCTTTTTGCTTCTTATCCTTGGCGTCCCGTCGCTGATCGTTCTCGGAATCATCAACAAAAAGATGTGGCTTTACCCGATCGCCCGCTGGGGAGCCGGGATGTGGCTGAAAGCTTGCGGCGCGAAGGTCGCCGTGAAGGGCAGCGAAAACGTCGCGGACGACGAATCGTACGTCTTTGTCTCCAATCATCGGTCTTATCTCGATACGGCAACGCTCTTTTTTTTCACCGGCCACAAGATGGGCCTCGTCGCAAAAAAGGAGCTGCTAAAGGCGCCGGTGCTCGGCCAGGGGATGCATTACGTCAAGATATTTGCCATTGACCGCTCAAACCCCGAGAGCGCGAGGCGATCGATGGAAAAGGCACGCAAGGTGATGGAAGAGGGCTTTTCCTTTGGCGTGTTTGCCGAGGGCACGCGGGCAATGCCCGGCGAGCTTCTGCCGTTCAAAAAAGGTGCGTTCCATCTCGCGCTTCAGACCGAGGCCCGCATCATCCCGGTCGCGATCACGCAGACCGATTGGATGATGGGCAAGCGCACCGGCGTCGCTTATGCCGGCACGATCGAGATGTCGCTGCTCCCGCCGGTCGAAACAAAGGGCCGCGAGCTGATGGATATCCTCAACGAAACGCGGGCCGCGATCGCACGCGAAATGGCCGGTCAGGCAAAATAAAAAGCCGGGCCGAAGCCCGACTCTTGACCTGTCACTTGCTGCAACTTATCACGGTTTCTTTGGCGTCGGCGAAGGCGTCGGCTCGGCCGGAACGTCCTCATCCTCGACTATCCTCACGTCGCTGCGGCCGATACGATAGTTTTCGTACTTGACCTTCATTCTCATCTTCACCGAGT
Source organism: Chloracidobacterium sp. (assembly GCA_016716305.1). Lineage (NCBI taxonomy): Bacteria > Pseudomonadati > Acidobacteriota > Blastocatellia > Chloracidobacteriales > Chloracidobacteriaceae > Chloracidobacterium > Chloracidobacterium sp. Next base: position 2,915,955 of record JADJWP010000002.1, on the reverse strand, counting down.
AGCCCTTGTCGAAAACAAGCTCGTCATCGGCGAGCGAGATCGACGGGAACCAATATTTTCCGTCAACGTTCTCGCGCCACGTCTCGACCACCGGATATTTATTGTTCTTATCCTCAGGCAAGCCCTTGCCCTTTGATTTGACGATCATCAAATCGCGGTCATCGACCCAGACGCGTCCGGTAAAGAAGCGCTGCTTGGTCTTTTTCGCATCCGGCATCACCTTTGGCGAAACGTCGAAAACGTAAAGATCGAGGTCATCGATCTTCTCTTTCCCGACATATGTAAAGTTGTAGAGCGAGATGAACTGCGGTTCGAGAGCGAACGGGTTGACGCCGCCAAGGTCTTCGATATCGGCCGGCGTGATGGTCAGTTCTCTGATCGTCGGGACGGGAAAATAGGTGATCCGCTCGAACCGCGCGCCCTCGCTGTTGAACGTCATGAACGAATCGCGGCGATATACGCCGGTCACCTGTCCGCCCATTCCTATCGTGTGTACGGTCGCGCTTCGGTCAAAGGCGTAGATCTTCAATGCCTCGCGAAACTCGCCCTCGTTCGCCGTGAACGCCTTAACGATCCGGTCGACCTCGGCCTGGCTCAGGTCGGTCTTTACCAAACCTGTCTGCTGGCCGAACGCCGCCGAAGCAGCCGTCAAAACGACAAAAGCCAATGCACCCAAAAACCCGATATGTTTCTTCATCATCCAGCTCCCGATTCTAAGTCCTGGAAGATAGATGCACAAACCGCGGTTTCGGTTGACACATTTCAAGCATTATCTGACGAACGCATTCGGGATGGGGCGGTCGGTGGCGGCACCGAACGGGATGATCTGCGTGCCCGAGGTCGAGCCGAGCATGAACCACGTCGCCGATGACGGCCTGAAGACCGCGGCGTCCGTCTTGCCGTCGCCGTCGTAGTCGCCGGGAACCGGCGTGTCGCCTGCTCCGCCGAACGGGAACGAGTAGAACGAGCCGTCCTCCGATCTCAGGATGAACCATTCACCCGTGGTCGGCCTGAAGAACGCAGCGTCTGCCTTGCCGTCTCCGGTGTAGTCGCCGACCACCGTCTTGTCGGTCGATGTCCCGAACTGGAAAGCACGGTTGCCGCCGTCAGACGACCGCAGATACCACCATTCGCCCGGCCGGACGAAAGATGCCGATGTCCGATTTGCCGTCGCCGTCATAGTCGGCCGTCACCGGCAGGTCGCCCGAGGCTCCAAAGGTGATGATCGAGACCCCGAGGTCGGACGAACGCTGGATGTACCATGTGTTGTTGGTCGAACGGAAGACCGCGACATCGCCCTTGCCGTCGCCGTCGTAGTCGGCCGGGACGGGTGTGTCGCCCGCTCCGCCGAACGGGAAAGAATAGAACGAGCCGTCCTCAGATCTCAGGATGAACCACTCACCCGTGGTCGGACGGAAGAACGCCACATCCGACTTTCCGTCGCCGGTGTAATCGACCGGTGCGATCGCATCCGTCGACGTGCCGAACTGAAGTGCCGGAACCTGTCCGTCAGAGCTTCTCCGATACCACCACTCAGCCGCCCCCGGACGAAAGATCCCTACATCCGTCTTCCCGTCTCCGTCAAAGTCGAACGGCGATCGACGTGACGCGAACGGTGCTGCCCAAAAACCGCTTTCGAAGCTAAACGGACCGCCCGTCGAAGTGATTCCCGCGATCGGCTCCCCAATAGTCGAAACAAGCGTATAGTTTCCACTTGCCGCTACTCCGCCAGCGATCGAAACCACGTGCTGCTCGACACGCGGCTGCACGATGCCGCCGACAAAATCAGGTGCGTTTCCTGGCGAGATGGGAATTTGCGAGAACGCGCCGCTGCCGTCAGCGTTAACGGCGAAGATGCCTTTCACCCCGTTGATACGCCCGGCGGCGATGACCTTCGAATTGTTCTCGGTCCACACGTAGCCGAGCGTGAAGCAATTCGCGGCCGTCTGCGTGCAATCCTGATTCAACGGATAGTTTGTCAGCGTCTGGCGGCCCGAGCCGTCGGGTTTGATCTTTACGAGGTTCGAGACCCAGTAAGGATACGTGGAGATGGCCGGAAAGTTGTTGTCGCAGTTCACGGAGATCGTGCCGAACGCAATGAACTCATTGTCATTCGACCACGCCGGATGAAAGTCGCGACATGTGGTGTTCGAAATCTTCTGACGATTGGAACTGGATATCTCGACAGTGTAGAGCCCGCCCACTCCCGGCGTGATGAGGTTGTTGCTGAATGCGATGAGCTGGTCGCCACCGCGCCGGATGGCGGGAAACTTATCATTATGGTTCGCGTCCGCGCATGGAAACCGCAGGCGATTCGTACCGTCGCGGTTGATCCTGCTCAAGCAAGTAATAGCGTTGTACACAATTTCGTGATTGCCCTGATTGCTTGCCGGCGAAAAAAAGTGACCGCCCGAGACGTCATCGAAACTAGCTGGGATGATCAAAGTTTCTTGCCCGGTCGAAAGGTCTCGAACAAAGAACTCCGGATAGATCCAAAAGGGATCGAAGTGGGAAGTTAGCGAGAAGCGTTTGAACAAGAGGAAGCGGCCATCGTCCGAGATTCGCGGCATCGTCCCGCTGGTGATAAAACGGTCGTTCGAGCCGTCTTGACCGACAACCCAGATAGTGGGAGAGTTGGCGCCCGTCGGCGATGTAAAAATATTCGTCGGCATCCGGCTGTAGACGATCTCCGTCGGTTTTAGCTGTTGAGCAGAAGCGACAGCAGTTGCCATTGCAATGACGAATACGGCAATAGATATACTTCCGATCGATCGCGTGCGTTCCATGGGTAAGGCTCCTCAGAGGCGGAATCAAAATACAAACAAATGGAACGGTAGATACTCAAGGCTTCCATCGTGCTTGGTAATCACGATCAGCCTGGAGTTAACCGCCGCATGTGGTACCACCGATGCAGTCAAAACACCCGCCTGCTGCCCCGATGCGTCCGTCGTAACCAGCCAGAATCGATTAGTGATCTGAAAGGGAAAATTTACATAAACTACGCCTGCCGAGTTTTGAGTGACGGAGATGTCGCAGTTTCCGCTTGAGCTGCCGGATACACCGTTATAGCAGCGGGCGACCACTCCTCCGGCAGTAATGGCGACCATTGCCTTGACGGCCCCATTTCTTTCCAATGGCTGTGCGATGTCGCCATTATCGGTGATCCGCAAATCCACGTTTGGTGGCGTCAGCGTCGAACCGAACCCACTGATCGTCCTGAAGAAATGCAGACCGCCGGTGGCTTGCCCAATGCCGAATCGTTGGCCCGAACTGTTCGCTTCCCAACCGAGCGCGGAAGCGTTTTGCATGTTCAGCGACGCTGTCCATTGACTCGAGGTCCATAGTGGCCCGCCGCTGAGCGTCAGGCGTGTATTCGGCGCAACGCTGCCGAATCCTGCGTTGCCTGAGGTTTGTAGATTTCCGGTGTTTGGGAAATTCAGTCGGGCATAGTTCGAGGCCGAAACACCGCCGAGCGAAGAAGCATCGGATGCAAGCTGAGCATTCTGTGCATTGGTCGCGTTATCGGCTTGAGTCGCATTCGCTGAGCGAACGGCAAACGGCACAGACATGATCTGCTGACGCGCGCCGAGAACTACATGGGCGTTCGGCCTGCCATTTGGACGGACCGAGATCTCGACGAAGCGGTCGCCGGCCGTAAAGGCAGATGAGCCGAAATCAAGAGTTGTCGAAAACACACCGTTGATGAGCAGAAGATTCGGCCGATCGACGCTCGCACCGACCTGGCTTCCTCCGGTGATCGAATCGAATAGCTTGAACTGCAGATCGTACCTGCCGTTCGCAGGGCTCGAACCGTCGTTCAAACGGCCTTGAAAGTTGAACGCCGTCGTTTGGGCCGCGGACTGAAGCGACAATAACAAAACCATGCCGACAAAAATTGCGAGTGTGTGTCTTTTCATATTTTCAGAGCCGTTACCTAATACAAGATGACGATGAACCGATTTGTAAAAGTGTCGTTAGGACTCTCCACGCGAAAACAGAAGACCTCGAGAAAGTCAGGTGCGATGAACCGATAGTTTGCTCCCCAGTTCCGATATGGTGACTGAAGGTTCCCGGGAGTAATTTGAGCAAACCGATCGGCTACGCTGAACCCAAAGCTAATTCGATAAACGCCGACCGGCCCGCCGGGCTGCGTAACGGTGAAGCCGCATGGCGGGGTAGAATCGCCCGTCACTCCGTTGTAGCAGCGATTGATACCTGCATCTTCGTTAACTTCCAGCATGGCCTTCGGAACACCATACGAGGAGATAAGAGGCTGCGTGATCCGTCCACCGACCGAGACGTTTCCCTGCAACGACGCACTCCCCTGAACCGAGAGGCCCTGGTTCGCCGCAAGAATGGTGGCCGTAACGGTTCCGAGAACGGGTACGTTTCGACGAACAAACTCACCCGCAAGCTCTCCTCCAAGACGATTTGCGTTCGTCGCTTCCTCTGAAAATTGAGCGTTCTGCGCATTAGCAGCGTTTGACGCAGTGTCGGCACTAGTCGCGTTCGCTGAGCGAACGGCAAACGGTACGGACAGTATCTGCTGACGCGCGCCGAGAACTACATGGGCGTTCGGGCTGCCATTTGGACGGACCGAGATCTCGACGAAGCGGTCGCCGGCCGTAAAGGCAGATGAGCCGAAATCAAGAGTTGTCGAAAACACACCGTTGATGAGCAGAAGATTCGGCCGATCGACGGTCGTACCGACCTGGCTTCCTCCGGTGATCGAATCGAATAGCTTGAACTGCAGATCGTACCTGCCGTTCGCCGGGCTCGAGCCGTCATTCAACCGGCCCTGGAAGTTGAATGCGGTTGTCTGCCCTATTGAGAGTGCGCACACCAAAAGCAACAAGACGGGAACTCCGGTAATTCTTTTGACTTTCATAAGTTGCCTATGAAGGGACGAAACGCTTTCGCACCAAAACTCTATTTCCCGTTCTGGGAAATCGCGCTACAATCTGGTTCGTCGCACCGAAACCGTAGCCGCTCTGGTTAAAACGATCGTCCCCGCACATCGAAATTATTGCGGGGGCGGCTATGATGTCTTCGGATTTATCTTCAAAGTTTCATCAATTTAGTCTCAATATGCGGGAATTCAGCGAGCGTAGGGTTTATGAGTTCGAGAATTTTCGCCTCGACGCTGATAGTCTGCTTTTATTTCGCTCCGGCGAGCCGTTGCCGCTAACTCCAAAGGTCGTCGCAACCCTGCTCGCGCTTGTTGAACGAAGCGGCGAAATAGTAAGCAAGGACGATCTGATGAAGATCGTCTGGCCGGATACGCAGGTCGAAGAAGGCAACCTGACCCAAAACCTTTACTTGCTCAGGAAAACTCTGGGAGCATCGTCCGACGGGCCGCCATTTATTGAAACGCTGAGAAGACGGGGATATCGCTTTACGGCAGAGGTTTCGTATGTGGCGGAACAGGCCGCAGGTTCGATGAATGTCTCGCCCGTCCGTATCGTCGAAAGAAAAGAAAATATCTATTCGGTGTTGGACTGGCAGAACCATCGGAACGACAACGCTGCGGAAACAACCCGTATACAGCCCGTTGCCGACTTACCAGGACCGATAAACTTCCCCGTTCGGCGAAACCTTCTCTACTCGGCAGCTATCGTTCTTGGTGTTTCGCTGATAGTGATCGTCGCCTTTTCTTTATTCAAGATCCCCGGTGGCGGAACGTCGCAGAACGCCGCGAACGAACTCACGTTCGTCCAACTAACAGACGGGCGAGATGTCAATGACGCCACGGTGTCCCCGGACGGGAGATATTTGACCTACCACGAGATCGACTCTGGCATTTTTACAATGTTCGTCCAGCAGGTAGGCGAATCGAACCGGATCGTGGTCGTGCCGCCGACCACGCGTACGATAGCGTCGAAGACCTTCGCACCCGACGGGCAGTCGATCTATTACATTGCTGGAGACCCAACGACCGGCACAGCGTCGCTTTTTCGCGTACCGACACTTGGCGGCATTGAAACAAAGCTCATCGAAAATGTCGGTTCCACTGTGGCGATCTCGCAAGATGGCGCTCAGATCGCTTTTATCCGTGATGAGAAATCGGCGGCAGCATCGAGCGTGATCATCGTTGATTCGAATGGCGAGAACGCGCGTACCGTCTTTACTGGTGCTGAGGGTAGTGTGATCTGGGGCGGCCTTTCATGGTCGCCCGACGGCGGCTCGATAGCGATGGGATCCGTCGAGATCGCGGCCCCGACCTCGGCGCGTATCTGTTCGATCCAGGCCTTGAACGTCTTTGACGGATCGATACGCCAACTATCGCCGGAAAAGTGGGATACGTGTGGACGTATGGCATGGACCGCACACGGCGACGGGTTGTTTTTTATTGGTACCAAGGGTGGTGAAGCTCTTTCGACTCGCCGCGACCAGTTGTATTACCTCTCACTGGAATCCGGTGAGGCTCGCAGGATAACGACGGACGGGAATCGTCTCCAGGTTTCGAGTCTTGGTTTGACGAGTGATGATTCGGTTCTGATCGTGCCCTTCAATCGCTCGTCGCAGCTTTGGATAATGGATGCGAACGGTTCGTCCGATACTGCTGTTCAGATCACCCGAGGGCTTGCCGATGGCCGGGCAGGGATCGCCCCGCTGCCCGACGGCCGCATCGCTTATATCGCACGAACCGGCGATTTTTCGCATGTTTGGGCCGTGAACCCGGATGGTTCGGATGCAAGACAGGTAACGAGTGAGCCGGATCAGATCGAAGAACTTCGTGCATCTGCCGATGGATCTCGCTTCTATTTTTCGACGCAGGTCGACGGGACGCCGAGCCTCTTTAGCTGCCGTGTCGATGGCACCGAGCTGGGTAAGATACTTGACGATCCGACCTTCGATGTGGATTCCTCCTACTCTCCTGACGGCACGCTGATAGCTTACAATTCGACAGTCGGCGGTGGATCGGGCGTGAAGAATTCGATACGAATAGCGGCGACGGATGGCAGTAAAGTAATGCAGATCTCGGAATCGTATGCGCAGTCGCCGCATTTTTCTCCGGACGGGAAATTCATCTCCTATGCGGCGAGCGACAATACCATCGCAGTAATGGCGCTCAAAAGTGGGGAGGTGATCGGACGGTTCCGCACCGTTCCGAATGCATCATTGAATGTGGGTGCACGATGGATGCCCGATGGGAAAGCCATCGCCTATATTTCGCATCAGAAGTCAGCGGGGAATATCTTCGTCCAACCGATCGACGGATCGAAACCGACCCGTTTGACCGACTTTACCAGCGGCGAAATTCACAATTTTGCGTTCACGGCTGACGGTCGCAATATCGTTGTCGCCCGAGGCTATCCCATTCGAAACGCGGTCCTCATAAAGAATCAACCCCGATGATCGCGAAACTAACGGGCACGAAGGTGCTCGGTTACGACAATGTTAACCGGCTCGGGTCGGTCTTTACCAAACCTGTCTGCTGGCCGAACGCCGCCGAAACAGCCGTCAAAACGACAAAAGCCAACGCACCCAAAAACCCGATATGTTTCTTCATCATCCAACTCCCGATTCTAAGTCCTGGAAGATAGATGCACAAACCGCGGTTTCGGTTGACACATTTCAAGCATTATCTGACGAACGCATTCGGGATCGGGCGGTCGGTGGCGGCACCGAACGGGATGATCTGCGTGCCCGAGGTCGAGCCGAGCATGAACCACGTCGCCGATGACGGACGGAAGACCGCGGCGTCCGTCTTCCCGTCGCCGTCGTAGTCGCCGGGAACCGGCGTGTCGCCTGCTCCGCCGAACGGGAACGAGTAGAACGAGCCGTCCTCCGATCTCAGGATGAACCATTCACCCGTGGTCGGCCTGAAGAACGCCGCGTCTGCCTTGCCGTCGCCCGTGTAGTCGCCAACCACCGTCCTGTCGGTCGATGTCCCGAACTGGAAAGCACGGTTGCCGCCGTCAGACGACCGCAGATACCACCATTCGCCCGGGCCCGGACGAAAGATGCCGATGTCCGACTTGCCGTCGCCGTCGTAGTCGGCCGTCACCGGAAGGTCGCCCGAGGCTCCAAAGGTGATGATCGAGACCCCGAGGTCGGACGAACGCTGGATGTACCATGTGTTGTTGGTCGAACGGAAGACCGCCACATCGCCCTTGCCGTCACCGTCGTAGTCCGCCGGGACGGGTGTGTCGCCCGCTCCGCCGAACGGGAACGAATAGAACGATCCGTCCTCCGATCTTAAAATGAACCACTCGCCCGTCGTCGGACGGAAGAACGCCACATCCGACTTTCCGTCGCCCGTGTAATCCACCGGTGCGATCGCGTCGGTGGACGTGCCGAACTGCAGTGCCGGAACCTGTCCGTCAGAGCTTCTCCGATACCACCACTCTGCCGGCCCCGGACGAAAGATACCAACATCCGTCTTCCCGTCCCCGTCAAAGTCGAATGGCGCGGCAGTTTGTTCGTACTTGAAGATCGAAACCGCTGCTCCACGACCCACCACCATATACTTTGCTGTAGTGCTGTAGTCGAAAACCAGACTCGTGCCCTGACCTGTAAAAGTACCTCGAACGCTATTTTCGCTCGAGATCGTTCCATTAACCTGACGATTGCCCTTGCCTAATGTAACCGCACCCGCATCGACAATTCCGCCGTTATCCCAGTTGGCACTATGAAACGCATACGTATTATCAGCGAAAACGCGTGTGGAATTATTGTTGCCATACGTGCCTACCCTATCGTCGTTCGTGCTGCCAACAATGCTATTGGCGGCGGAAACTGCTCCGGACGTTCCCGTGATGCCGTTTCCGAATGTTACTGCGCCTTTGTTCTGCCACGAAATGGAAGTAACAACATAGTTTCCGTTCAGCAGGACTTTTATGCCGGAATTGCCGATTCGGTCCTCGATGTTGCTGCCAACCAGACTGTTAAGCTCCGAGACGGCTCCCGTAACTCCGGTTGCTCCGTTCCCGAATGTAACCGCCCCGGCATTTGCAGTTGTTCCGTTATCCCAAAGGTCACTTCGGACGACGTAATTGCCGTTCGGAAGAGCAACGGCGCCGCCCCAGCCGACCTGGTCCATCGCTTTTGTTCCTACGATACTGTTGGAAGTCGTCACCGTGCCAAGCACGGGAGCGCTGCCGTTACACAACGTCACGGCTCCAGCATTCTGAATTCCGTTATTGTCCCAGTAAGGACTGCTGACCACGTAGTTCCCGTTCGCCAACGGCGTTACGCCGCCAAAGCCGAGGCGGTCATCAATGTCCGTTCCCACCATGCTGTTTGCCGAGGAGATCTCGCCCGTGATCCCTGTTTGCCCGTTGCCCCAAGTTATCGCGCCAAATCCCGATGTCGAGGCGACTACGTAGTTTCCGTTTGAAAGCGGCACCACAATATTGGCACCGCGGTACAAGCTGTTCGATATCGAGATCGGCCCCGAGATACCGGTGACACCGCTGCCCCAAATAGCCGCCCCGAGAAACCCTGTGCCGGGAAGGATCGCGTTCGGCAGGCTCACAACGTAGTTTCCATTCGTTAATGGGACGATCGTGGATTGCGAGAAACTGCCGGTACCGGCCCCGATAAGGCTGTTGACAGATGAGACCACACCGGAAATGCCGCCGGGCGGACCAAATGTCGCCGCCCCACGCCGAGTTGCTGTAGCGTCTTGCCAGATCTCGCTTAGAACAACATATCCGCCGTTCGTCAGGGCTTTTACGCCGCGGCTTCCAACAAAGTCTCGTACCGTTCCGCCGACAAGACTGTTGTCGGATGAGACTTGCCCGGTCAGGCCGGTTGTACCATTTACCCAGGTAACTGCTCCCCGTTCACCATTCCAACCGCGGTTTACGAGAACGTAATTCCCATCGGCAAGAGGATAAATACCGTCGAAATCGACACCAACACCCGGCGATCCGATCAGGCTGTTGACATCGGACATGGGACCGACACAAGGTTCTGAAAGGATGCATAATCTCGAGGCCGGTTGGCCATTGGCGAGCCGATTTGTGGAAACAACATAGTTTCCATTTGGAAGGACCGTGACCTTACCGACGAAGTCGACCGTTGAAACTCCAACAACGCTGTTCGAATCGGTCACAAATTCCCCGCCGACGACTGTTCCGCTGCGTTTGCTGACCGCCCCGCGACCGCCGTTCCAAAATATGGCGACCGCAGCGTAATCACCGTTGGGCAGCGCAACCGAATCGCCGACCCGGTCATTTACGTGATCTCCGATGAAGCTGTTCGAAACAGATGCGACGCCTTCAATTCCGGTCGCACCGAGCCCTAATGTGACAGTGCCGACATTCGGAACCACATAAGTCAGGCCACCGATACATATGTTTTGGTTCTGACTTTCCGGGACCGGAAGATCCACATTCGGACTGTTGATCGTAAAATTCCCGGAATGAAGCACCGTAATGCCATTCGACCCAAGATTGTCATTTTGACACTTGCCGGTGATTCTGCTTATCAGCTCGCCATTTCGCGTAAAAACGTAAACCGCGCCCGCATCCGCCACAAAATTTGGGGTCTGGATGTCGAATGTCGGATCAGTAACTACGAAATTGCCGTTCGGCAATGTCCTGATATGGCTGCCGAACGACCCGCTGCCGGCGGGCGGTAAAATGTCGATCGCGGTCGCCGCGAAAGAGTAGACAGTGCGGAAGACCGTCGCTAGGGAGAAGATCGTCGCTAGGGAAATGAAAAGTGTGAATCGGAGGGAGACCAACATTCTGCATTAAACTCCAAATTTGTATTTCAGTGGACTAGCCATAACGGTAACGTAAGTGAACAGATGAATCAAACGGCGTTCTCGTCTATGTCCCCCCGCGTGCGTGGTGATAAAAAAACGGCCCGGTTTGGTTCCGAGCCGTTGCTATAAAATGTGAGTTGCCTTAACTAGTCGACGAACTCGATATCAACTTCATGCGGGATGATGCCGGCGGCGACGCCTTCCTGCAACAGGCGGCGGACGCCTTCCTTGCCGCGGGTCCCGTAATCGAGCGTGAGGTCATTGACCCACATCGCGACGAAACGGTCGGCGAGCTCGGGCGACATATCGCGTGCGAACTGCATCGCGTAGGCGAGCGCGTCCTCGCGGTTTTCCATCGAGTACATGATGCTGCGGTGGAGGTGTTTCGAGACCTGTTTCATCAGGTCGGGGCCGAGGTCGCGGCGGATCGCATTGCCGCCCATCGGCAGCGGCAGACCCGTTTTTTCGAACCACCATTCGCCGAGGTCGAGCACCTTGTCGAGTCCCATCTGCTTGTAAAAAAGCTGGCCTTCGTGGATCAGCAACCCGGCATCAACGTCGCCTTTCTGCACAGCGTCGATTATCTCGTCAAAAGGAACGACGACATGTTCGAAATCGCGGTCGTACAGCCGCAGTGCGAGATAAGCGCTCGTCAGTTCGCCCGGAACGGCGATCTTCATTCGCCCGATCTCGCTTGCGTCGCGCGGTTCTTTTGAAACGACGATCGGGCCATATTTGTCGCCGATGCTCGCACCGTGAGGCAGCAAAGCGTATTTATCCGAAATATAGGCGTAAGCGTGGAACGAGATCGCCGTTACGTCAAAAACGCCGTTCATCGCATCTTCGTTCAGCGTCTGGATGTCCTTCAGCGTGTGTTCGAACTTGAGGCCCTCGGTCTCGAGCTTGTTGGTCGCGAGGCCGTAAAACATGAATGCGTCGTCAGAATCAGGCGAATGTGCGACGGTGATGGTTCTTACTTCAGGGGATGTTTCGGGTTTCGACGTCATATATTACAACTGACAGACAAAGACATTGGTGTCGTAGAAAACTTTTATTCTACCGCTTTCGGCGTGTTTGGCAAACAGGGCTTCGAGCTCTTCGATCATCGGCCCGAAAACCGGGTCATTCTCGTCCGGCATGTACGATGAAGAGAGCAGCCGACCCTTTAGGCCGTCAAAGTCGAACACCTGCTCGTTTGCAAACGTCTGACGCTGAAAATCGGTAAGGAAAAACGCCGCAAGCACTTCTTCGTTCACCTGTTCGTGCCTCACCTCGGCGTAATCGCGGCCGTATTTGAGAAGCAGCTGTTCGTATTCGCGGAGAAAGGCGGTCGTCGTTGTCTGCCGTTCGTTCCATATCAGGGCGACCCGGCCGCCGGGCTTTAAGATCCGCTTGAATTCGCGGCGTGTCGATTCCGGTTCGAACCAATGGAACGCCTGCGCGGCAACGACAAGATCACACGAAGCATCGGGCAGCGTGGTTGCGGCCGACGTGCCGTCGATGTTTTTGAAATTGGTAAACCCGGCCAGAAATTCTTCCGCCGCAGCCCGCATCGCCGCGTTCGGCTCGACGCCATAGACCGTGCATCCGGCCTCGAGGAAAGGCCGTGCCGAAAGCCCGGTCCCCGAGCCGATGTCCGCCACGACCGAAGCCGCGGTCAACCCGAGCCGGTCGCGAAAATACGCCATCATCTCGGCCGGATAGCCGGGGCGATATTTTACATAGTTCGCAACGCGGTTCGAAAACCGCTCGACCGTATTCATCCGTCAATCGCCCGCAACGAAAAAGACCATCTTCCAGACGCCGCCTTTTTTCTCAAACCCGGCGCGGTAATCGATCGAACTGCGGACGTATTCCGCCTTTACCCAGCCCGTCTTTCCGCCGAGCGTCCTGACCTTGTGCCATTCGGCCTTCTCGCCCTTTAACACGGATTCGGTCACCTTTACCACGTTGTACGAAAGGCGCCCGAGCACCTTGCCGTCGGTCGAGGCCTTGTCGCGAAGGTTGACGTTGCTGCCGATTATCGCCGCGTGTTCAAATGCGTCGATCTGATCGGGCCACTTGCTGAACGTATACGGCGCCATGAACATACGTCCGGTCACACCCGCCGGCGGCGAGAACGAACCGCCGTTCTTTATCACCGGGATGAACTCGGCCCAGAAAGCGTCGGCGTCCTTCCAAAATTCGCGAAAATCCTCGACGCCCTCGGTGTCGCCAAAGCTGAACTTGATGTCCTTGTCCATTATGCTGACGACGTAGTCAAGGTCTTTCCGCTCGGCAGCGGCGATCAGCTTGATGCGAAACGCCAGAAACGATTTGTCTTTCGCCGCTTCATCCACCGGCCGCACGAACCGCTCCTGTCCGGCCGCCGTCAAAAATGACGCGGCGATCAAAACGACCGTCGCGATCAGGCTTATCTTCTTATTCATCACTCACCTCTTCGCCGGTCCACGCCGAACGCTTCGAATGCGGGATGTCGAACTGGTCCAATATCCTGAAACACAGATGCTCGACGAGGTCCTCGATCGACTTCGGCCGGTGATAAAAACCCGGACTGGCCGGCAATATCCTAGCACCCGCACGCGAGAGCCTGAGCATGTTCTCAAGATGAATGGCGTTATACGGCGTCTCACGCGGGACGATGACGAGCTTGCGGCCTTCTTTCAGGCATACGTCGGCCGCACGATGGATCAGGTTCGTCCCGGCACCCGATGCGATCGCACCCAGCGTTCCCATCGAACACGGTACGATGATCATTCCTTCCTGCTTGTTCGAACCCGACGAAGGCTTCGCCGCCAGGTTGTCCAGCCGCCAATACCTTATCAGCTTCGACGCCGCGTCGAGCCCGAGCCATTCGTTGATGCGGGCGGGCGTCGGGTCTTTGAGGTTTACGCCCATCTCTACCTGTGCGACGGTGGCGGCCGTGCCCGACATTATCAGGTTTATTGTCTCGACCGCGCCGCTCGCCGCCAGCAGCTGCAGCGTCCGGTAAGCGTAGATGGTGCCGGATGCACCGGTGATGCCAACTGTGATCTCCATATCGATATCAAGATATTAGCCCCTGGGCCGCCGAACGCAAAGACCGCAGCGCCGAGGCCCGCCTGCCTTTTGTGATACGAATCGGGCGGCGGCTTCGCGTTAATGGTCGGAGCGTGATAACACCGGCGGGAATAAACGCCCCCGATCACGCGATCAAAGCAGTGTGAAGGTGAGAAATGAACGAGTTGTCATGCAGAACGTGTATATTCCTGCTCGATCTTGTCAGTAATGACGTGGTCGCGGCGGTCATCATAAGGCTGACGTCCGTATACAAATACGCCGGCATGCTCGTTTAACGATCTTTCATTTTCCTCCTAAGTCCTCTTCTCGGCGGGAACGGTTTCCCGCCTTTTTTCCTTTCGCCAAAGAGGCACTTCCGGCTTCGCTCGTCACTCGCCGCTCAAACCTGTTAATCTATCGGTTCGATGAACATCCGAGACCTGGAAAACATCCTCGCCGCGTTCAAAGCGGGCGAGTTGAACGAGACGGACGCCGCCGAACGCATCAAGCATCTTTCATTCGAAGATATCGGCTATGCCCGCGTCGATCATGGACGGGCTTCGCGGCAGGGTTTTCCCGAGGTCATTTTCGGCCTCGGCAAACGGCCCGAGCAGGTAGCAGGCATCTTTGAGCGGATCGTCGAGCGTTCGCCGAACGTCCTGATCACGCGGACGACCGCCGAGGTCTACGGGCTGATCCGCAACATCCACACCGACGCCGAATGGCACGAAGAGGCGCGCGTCATACGCGTCTTTCGCGACCGCACCGAGCTCGGCACCGGCGAGATCACCATCTGCACCGCCGGCACGAGCGACATCCCGGTTGCCGAAGAGGCCGCCCTGACCGCCGAGACGATGGGCAACCGCGTCCAGCGCATCTGGGATGCCGGCGTCGCCGGAGTTCACCGCATACTTGCCGAACGCGAGCGGCTCCAGGCGTCGCGCGTCGTCATCGTCTGCGCCGGAATGGAAGGCGCACTGCCCTCGGTCGTCGGCGGCCTCGTCAGCGTTCCGGTCATCGCCGTCCCGACCTCGGTCGGCTACGGAGCTTCGTTCGGCGGCCTCGCCGCCTTGCTCGGCATGCTAAATTCCTGCGCGTCAAACGTCACCGTCGTCAACATCGACAACGGCTTTGGCGCCGCCTTCTCCGCCAGCCTGATCAACAGAAGTCAGAATTCAGAAACCAGAAGTCAGTAGTGCAAATGCAGAGGCCCGCCTAGCGGACGCACAGGCGGAAACCCGACCGGTAGGGAGGGTGTCTCTTAAAGGATGAATGATGCATGATGATTCCGGAATCTCGAATTCATCATTCATCATTCATCATTCCCCATTCATCATTCATCATTCATCATTCCCATTTGCTACTCATTGTCTGTTGATCGCTGCATACAATGCGTATAGCCTTTGACGGAAAGCCGACACCCAGGTCCGCACTCCCGATAATGCCGCATCCCGTCAACAAAAAGCTGCTCAAACAGTTCGGCGACCGCATCCGCTCTCTCCGCACCGCCCGCGGCCTAACCCAGGAAAAACTCGCCGAACTAACCGGCTTTCACCGCACCTACATCGGCATGATCGAACTTCTAAACTTAAGTGTCGAGTCGAATTTCTCGTCGTGCTAGACGTGCTAGACTTGAGGTTGCATAAAGGGCGTAGGGAGTCACACTGCTTATTTCGTAGGTAGCTGACCTTGAGGGAATTTAGACTGTGCGATTCGATTCATTCAGATCTTCATCAAAGAGGGCGAGCCTCGTCGCATCAAGCATTAAATCCAATGATACTAATCCAGAACGGGTACTCAGGTCCGAACTTTGGCGTCGCGGTCTTCGTTATCGTAAAAACGTATCATCACTTCCCGGAAAACCGGATATCGTCTTCCGCTCCGCAATGTTAGTTGTATTCTGTGATGGAGATTTTTGGCACGGATACGAGTGGGAGTCACGGAAAAATCGAATCAAATCTAATCGCGCGTATTGGATCGAAAAGATCGAAGCAAACATTCGTCGGGATCTAAAAACCACAAAACAGCTTGAGGAAATGGGCTTCCGTGTAGTTAGATTTTGGGAACACGAGATAGCAGGTCGTCTCGAAGAATGCGGCGACGTCGTAGAGAGAATGGTCCGAAGCGTAGGATCGCGGTGACTAATTGGAAGCAACGATAGTGTTCCAGCGCTCGCGGTGTTCATACTTTAAGGCCCCATCAGATTCGATGAGATCAACATACTTTGCGATAAATTTTGCAGGATCGTCTAGTAGTCTTAAATAGTATTTGACTGTCTCCGTGACGCCATTAATTATGACATGACATCCGTGGACGTTTTTGATGTTCTCAATTTCTGCATCCATTAGAACAATTTCGTCTTTCGATGGTGGTGCCGTCGACAGGATATAGTACCGATTTACTTGCGTCGTACTGAATTTTGCAAAGGCATCCTTGACCATTCTCACACCGATTGGTATCCGAAACTTTATTTCCAGAGCTTCGAAGGGAGCGTCCCGACCATCAACTTGAACATCGCCAATTCGTCCACTACGCCTGTCAGCGGAAGTATGGCTCTCTAAAGGAAGAAGTTGCTTGTCACGGTACCTTTCCATTTGCCCCATAATGCACTCATACGTTGCGTAAACTGCAAGTACAGGCAATCGAGATGCTCCTTCCGAGTCGTAAGCCGCGTCAAAGTGCTGCTCGATAAGTTTTAATATTTTTGCAATTGGAAGAGCGGTCGGCTTTGCAAGATCTAATTTTTGCTTGTCGCGAACCACGATCGATTGTTCCAAAATGTATCCGAGAAAAGTCTCAGGATCGCCGGTCCCTTTCTCCAGACTATCTAGTAGACGTAAAAAAGCGTCCTTTAGCGATTGCGGCCTTATTTGACCACCATAATTCAGATCATAAGGGCTATTTTGCTCAAGCGATCTTGTTAACCAGCCGCTTTCGGCCATCGCAGGAAAGCGTTGGTCCTTTAGGAACGGGGTTATGTATGTAGAATCAAATCCCCGACCAGAATAGCCATTTGTCATGTTCGCCTGATGAAGTCGAATATCTTGCGAAGGCCACAAAGCCTTGTATACCACACTCGTAACCAAAACCGTGAAAACACCCTTTGCGCTTTCCGCGCGGCGTATCACGGTATCAAGATCGTCGAGATCTTGTCGTCGAAGCTGACCTTCATCCGTGAGCTTCTCCCCGACGACTCTGCCCACAGCTTGCGTGTATTGACGCTCTAGGAATACTCTCGGATTCATTAAAAAGCCTTTAAAAAAATTGCTTCCGAATTTCTTTTGCGATCGCCGCGACCATTGGGACAGCGACCGAATTCCCAATCTGCTTGTACAATTCAGTTTTTTTGTCGATAAACTTAAACGAGTTTGGGAACCCCATCAGTCGATAGCATTCGCGCAGAGTTAATTTCCTGACTTCCCCTTCGTGCAGGATCCAATATCTACCTGTCGGCTCCTGGGATGAGAGCGCGGGATGAACGCCGTCGGCAGAATAAATTCGATTTGGTTGCTTGTGGACTCGCGACAAATGTTCGGTTCCCGGGCGCACACCCGCTTTCCTAATTCGCTTATTCCTGTAACCAGCAAAAATTAGGCCTGACGGCTGCACTTTGGGATCGGAAAGGAGGGTATATTCTTCATCCAAGTATTCATAGTGAACGTTTTCCTCAAGAATATCCCTTAAAACCTTGGAAGGCTTCCGCTCGAGCTTTGAAAAATCAAAGCGCTTATCGCGATTGCCGATAATGATTATTCGTTCTCGGTTTTGCGGAACGCCAAAATCCGCCGCGTTCAAGACTTTGAATTCGGTTTTGAACCCGAGGGCCTCCAAGTGGTGGAGTATGGTTTTCAGTGTCCTTCCGCGATCGTGATGCACTAAATGCTTCACATTCTCCAAAAAAACGACTTCCGGATTTCGCTCCTCGATTATTTTGAAGACATGGTATATGAGGGTGCCCCGAGTATCTTCGAACCCCTTTCGCTTGCCAGAAATACTAAATGGCTGACACGGGAAACCAGCAGAAAGAACCCCAATACCCGATGGAACCGACATTCTAACTTCTTCTTTCGTAATGTCACCGTGAGGAGTAATTCCGAAGTTTAGTTTGTACGCTTCCTGGGCGTGTGAATTAATCTCCGACGCAAAAATGCATCGCCCACCCGCTTCCTGCAAACCGATATGGAACCCCCCGATTCCGGCAAACAAATCGACAAAGGTGAAAGCGTCAACCGTACTTTCTAAAATCCCTGATTCTTTAGATTCTTTTCGTTGGGTCTGACCGGACTTCAAGCGACAATTTTTTGCCTTTGACCTTTTATTTTTTGTTTTTGAAGTCCGCTCTTCGATTGCACGTGAGTACTCGTTTACATCGAGTTCAAAGATTCTTCGAACTTCGTCAATTCCGATCTCGTCGTTTGGAATGGACATCATGCTGCGAACGAAAGTTGGATACCGCCTAATGCTTAACCGGACCCCCTATAGACGGCGCGTTTCCCAAAGAAGACCGAGAGTCGCCGGTGTGGCCCCTTATTGATCAGTAAAAGCTGAGATGAAACTGAGAAAATCAACTCCCATCGCTTGGCAAAACGCTCGAAGCTCAACGATGTCAATGCGACGTTCGCCGCGTTCGACCTTGCTGACGAAACTCTGTGATTGGCCGAGGCGTTCGGCGACCTCGGTCTGCGTTAAACCCTTTTCCTCACGGGCATTTCGGAGCTGTTCGAGGAACAGGGAGTACTCCTTGGAGTAAATTGATTTTTCCATCGGTGATTGTGTTCTAAAGGCAAGGTATAGTCCGATTTCGAATAGTCCAAAATCGAATATTGGCGAGATAAGCCCTTACTTACGTGCGGGCTACTGACATGCGACGGCCGTGGACCGAGATGGCAATCTTCTTGCTGACGTAGTTGCTCCGGTCGTTATCGGTCGAGGTTTTGGGAAGCGGTCGTCAGGGCGCGGGGACGGCGGCGGATCTTGAAATACTCGATGTCTTTGAGGTCGAGGATAAGGACGCCTTCGGCATCGATCTCGACGCGGGGAAAGCGGACGGTGCCTTCGATCTTGATCCCGTGCCGGCGGCAGAACCGGTAGGCGCGGATGCGTCGGCCGCCGTAGCTGCCGCGGATGCGTGCGGGAAACCCGTCGGTTTGGGTGACGCGTGCGGGCATGAGCCCGATGACGTGCGTTTCGCTGTCGTACATCACGAGGACGCTTTCGGGCGCGCCCAACGCTTCGTGTGTGAACCGGCTGAGCATTATGTCGCCGTCGCGGTTGAGCGTCGCGTAAAGCTTGCACCAGCGGCCGAGCCGGTCGTCATTCGGAAAGATCTCCCATTTTCGACGGATGTGCTTTTTTGTTGTCGTCATCATACGTTCGTAGTATCATATGAAACGGATGATGTGTCAAGAGCGAAATTTTGTCTAGCCTGAGATTTCCGCTGGTGGCCGGTTACTGGCTGTTTGTATGCTGTTCGTCGTTCGGCTCGTCGCCGTGCAAGGTAAAATGTTCGTTTTATTGGCTCGTTTATTTGCATGGTCGCTGTTCTGGCCCGGTCGATCGCCATCTCGGTGGTTTGGCCGCAACATCGGCGTCGGGCGATGCTGCCATCCGCCGCGCTATCATCCGCCGTCGGCGACTGCCCGCTGCGACGGCCCGAATACGCCCGACCATCGGCTGCGGCACACCGACCACGCCCGACGACGTGCCGACCATCGGAGACAAACCGTAAAATTCCCTTATTTTGTGCGCGATGCAGGCCGTCAACGGCCTATGGATGGATCAGTACGTATAACCTGTCGGCCCATTCTGAACGTGCATTCTTGAGTATCTCGTACTGAACTAGTGCGAGGTCTTTGTTGCCTTGTTTGATGTATGCTCGTCCGAGATTGAACCGCGCTCCGTCATGGTCGGGATCGTACCCCACGGCGGTCGTAAACGCAGCGAGACCTTCGTCGGGCTTGCCGAGCTCAAGGTAAGCCTCGCCTAGCGCATTGTACGTTTTGGCGTCC
Organism: Chloracidobacterium sp.; assembly: GCA_016716305.1. Taxonomy (NCBI): domain Bacteria; kingdom Pseudomonadati; phylum Acidobacteriota; class Blastocatellia; order Chloracidobacteriales; family Chloracidobacteriaceae; genus Chloracidobacterium; species Chloracidobacterium sp. The sequence goes on along the minus strand of JADJWP010000002.1, from coordinate 2,896,188 downwards.
GGTTTATAGGTCTTTAGCTGCTCGAATGCGGCGACGGCATCGGCCCATTTCTTCAGCTTCAAATAAGCCTCACCGAGCTTTTCCATCGCATTGGCGTGATCGGGCTTCAAGGCGATCGCCCGCCGATATGCAAGTGCCTCTTCTTCGGTGCGGTTTAGCTTGTTCAGACCAAGCCCGAGGGCATATTGGGTCTCGGCACTATCATCGTCGAGCCTTATAGCCTGCCGATATGCATCGACCGATTCCTTATACTGCCCGAGGGCATAGCTCGACGCGCCGATGTTCACATGCGTCGCCGACCAATCGGGCCGCAGTTTCGCCGCCTGCTTCGACGCTTTCAACGCTTCGGCGTGACGGCCGAGCACACCGTAGCAAAATCCTGCCTGATACCACGCTTCGGTGTAGTTCGGATCGAGTTCGGCGGCACGCTCAAAATAGGGTAAAGCCCTTTCGAAATCGTCACGCGAAAGTTGTGCAACTCCTTGTGAATACGCACGTTCGGCCGCCGCACGCTTGTTCTTCAGCGATTCGGCCGATAGGTTCGATACCGTCTGCAATGCACCGATGCGCATCTGCATGATCCGTTCCGCCGGAACCGCGAAATTTAGGCTCTGGCCCTCGGCGGCCTGAAGTGTAGCAACGCCAATGACTTGGCCGTACATGTTAACCACCGGCGAACCGCTTGACCCTGGCGATATCGGCGCGGTTATCTGAATGACCTTGCCATAACCGGGGATCTCGCGAACGGCAGAGACGATGCCGTTCGAGATCGATGCCTCGAGACCGAAGGGGTTGCCGACGACGACGATCGATTCGCCTTCGCGCGGAACCGTCCGCTCGATCGGCAGCGGGACCGCAACTCCCCGCGGCACTTCGACTTGCAGGAGCGCGAGATCGCCTTCGCCGTCGATCGCAAGCACACCGCGAACCACAAACCTCTTTCCGTCCTGCAGATGCACCTCGACACGCGCCGATCTCTCGATGACATGGCGATTTGTTACGATGCGTTCCGACCCAATGAAAAAGCCGCTCCCGCGTGATATCAGATTGCCGCGAGCGTCAAAACTCTCGATCGCGACCGATGAAGGTTTGATCCGGCGAACCAGGTCAGGCAAGGTGTCTTGCGCTAAAGCCGCGGACGCCGTTGAGAAAATGGCGAAAAGGAAAAGCAGTGCTCTTGGCTTAGAAAAGCGCATACGGTCGATCGCGTTGAACAACCGAATTATATGCTCTTTAATGTGCCGTAACAAACTAATTCGTGCGGCCTAGTCCTCACGCGGACTATTGAACAACACCGTTGCCGTCAAGGGCCGTGTACACATCGGTCGAATAAAGGCCCAGCCATCTATCGGAGCTAGGCGTCATGAAGATCTCGCCATAGACCCTGTCATTGAATTGCTCAAGGTCGCGAACCTCGCTTCTGTTCAGCAATGAGTAGATCTGTGTCCGATACAGAAAATCATTCCGCGTGGTATCGAGCGAGATAAATCGGCCCAGCTTCTCAAATAAACCCGCAAGCTCGCCTTCGGTCCTGCCTGAGTTTCGGTTCTGTCGACGTATGAATGCCTTGCTTGCTGCATCTAGCCCGTTCTCTTTGATGTAGATCGCCGATACCTTTTGCCAATCCGAGAGATCTATCTGCGGCTCGAAGCGGGCAAAATTATCGTAAACACGGAGCAGCGAGATCTCGTCGACGACCGCCATTTTGGTCGCTGCTATCGGTGCAGCGCTTAACGCATCGGTTCCGCCGCCTGTTTCCTTCAATGAGATCTCGGCGAGCTTCAACGCGTTGTTGCGCCGCTCCTTTATCTTGTCAAAGCTCAGTTTTCGATATCGCAATAATGCCCGATGCCGGTCAGCCGCTGGGTGTCCGTCGATAGATCGGTTTACGGCAGCGGCCTGTTTCAAGTAGATCAGGAACGCGTTCGGACCATAAAGTCCTGGCAGTGCATCGATGATCATTCCGTGTTCATCGAGAACGTAATGGATCGAATTACCGGTGATCGTTCGTTCGATCTTGCGTCCATCACCAAAATCGATCGTGATCCGCGGTGCGGGCCGGACCGACCGCCAATGGAGAACGTAGTTTTCGCGAAGGTACGCTGCCAGTTCCTTGTTTGCATAAAGGATCGAGCGAAAAAGACGGCTGTTCGCGCAAGAATACTCTTCGTTGAGGTTGCCAAGCAGCCGCAGCGAGAGGATCGGACGGTTTCGATCGTCAGCGACATTCTTCGCCTCTTCTAGGTCTGTGTACCAATAAAGTCCTGATGCATAGGCGTCCTTTTGCATTGCTACGCTGTCGATCGCCGAGGCTAAACGCTGCCAGTTGCCGCTCTTATCTCCAGTCGCCGAAAAACGCTCAATGTCCAATGAATGCACTGCAATAATCGCGTCCAGGCCCTTCTGACCCATCCCTCGCAGTTCGGCGATCGCAGTCCGCGAGGCTTCAGCATCGTCAGAGACGGCTGCCCGCGCCAGTTCCTCTTTAGTGACTCCGTTGGCCATCGTGTGAGCCGCATAAATAGCAAGCATGACCGCGGCTCCGATAAATCGTTTTAATAACATAAGCTTACTCCAGCATCTGCGATCTCAAAACGTTATTCGTTTGACAACTCGCAGAGGTGAATGGTTGCTTTGCGAGCGGGCGTTAGTTAGTGCTATAACGATTTCATCATGACAAGAAAGATCGCGCTCGCCGCAGACCATGCCGGATTCGAAGAGAAGGAACGAATCAAACACACGCTCGACAAGCTCGGTATCGCTTTCGACGACATGGGTACTGATTCACCTGAATCTGTCGATTATCCCGATTACGCGCGCCGCGTCGCTGAGGCCGTTGGTGACGGCAGATATGAACAGGGGCTGTTGTTTTGCGGATCGGGCACAGGAATGGCGATTTCTGCAAATAAGGTCAAAGGTGTTCGAGCCGCTGTCGCGTGGAATCCGGAGATCGCACGACTTGCTCGCGAACACAACAACGCAAACGTGCTTGCCCTGCCTGCAAGATTCACTACGGAAGAAGAAGCGGCCGAGATCGTAACAGCATGGTTCGAGGCCGAATTTGAGGGCGGCCGTCACAAACGACGTGTCGAGAAGATCAAGGATATCGAGCATTCTTCGGGTCAAAATGCCAAAGCATGATCTATAGGATTTACATTCCGGCCTTTCCGTTAAATCAGTTCGTCGACGCATTCGTCTATTTCGAGCGCGTGGAACATGAACATGCCGTCGACCGATTTCTTCCGAACGGTGATACCGAGATCCTGATCGATTTTCACGACACGCCGCAGTTCATATACGACAACGATACGTTGAAAGAGATACAGGCCTGCAATCATGTTTGGACTTCAGGGTTGCGTACCGAACCAATAACCATACCGTCGGGCAATGGTGCCGCCATGATGGTCATCGCGTTCAAAAAAGGTATGGCTGCTCCATTTTTTCCATTCCCAATGCAGGAGATCACCGATAGCGTCGTTGACGCCGATCTTGTCTGGGGGAACGATTTTGTCCATCTTCGCGAGGGCTTGCTTGAAACGGACGACATCGATCGGAGATTTCGAATGGTCGAAGAATTCCTGCTTCTGAGCTATGGCTCGCGGTTGGAGATAGATCCGTGCGTCGCATTCGCCGTACGCGAGATCGTCAACCGCCCGGATGCGACAAACATTCGGAAGATGAACGATCAGATCGGTTATTCACACAAACACTTTATCGAGCTTTTTCGCCGATCGATCGGAGTAACCCCAAAGGCATATCTCAAGATCATGCGCTTTCAAAAAGCGATCCGGACGATCGACGCGGCCGTTTCGATGGACTGGAGCCAGATCGCCCAGGAATGCGGGTTTTATGACCAGGCGCATTTCATAAACGACTTCAAACATTTTTCGGGCTTTACGCCAGAACAGTATTCTGCGATCCATTCAAACTACCAGAATTACATTCCCGTCGGTTAGGTAAATTTTTTCCAATACGATCTTTGGGTATGGCATTATTCTCATTTTCCTATGGAGAATATTCAGATCAATCACATCGCCGTATTCGTTTGTGCAGTGATGAGCCTCATCATCGGCGCCGTTTGGTGGTCGCCGCTTCTATTTGCAAAATCGTGGCAACAGGAGAACGGACTTTCTGACGAACAGCTTGCTAAGGCAAATCCGGTCAAGAACTTCGGCCTCTCGTTCGTGCTCGCCTGGATAATGTCGTACAACCTTGCGTTTTTTCTGGGTACGCCTGATACGACCTGGCAGTGGGGTTTGGCCGCAGGCCTGCTTACAGGAGTCGGGTGGGTGGCGGCGATGTTTATCGTGATCGCGTTGTTTGAAATGCGTTCGGTCAAGTACATCGCGATAAACGTCGGTTATATCATCGTCTACTTTGCGTTCATCGGTCTTATTTTAGGTATTTGGAGATAAAATATGGCTCAAAAAACTTCGGGCGAATTTGAGAAAGAATTCATCGACGGCCTGGCCAAAACGACCGGGCGGGATCTTGATTCCTGGTTAAAGACGTTAGATTCATTCGCCAGCAAAAAGCGAAACGAGGTCATCGCGTGGCTAAAGACAGAGCATGGCTTTGGCCATATGAACGCCTCGCTTCTCGCCGGGGTTCACGCAAACGGCGGAAAGCCCGTGTATGCCAGCACCGACGACCTTCTCGAGAATCAGTTTGTGAAAGCGGCGGATATGCGGGAGTTGTACGATGACTTTGTTGTGTTTATCAAGCGGAATTTTCCTGACGCGAGTATCCTGCCGAAAAAAACATACGTTTCGATCCTGGTAAATCGAGAGTTCGCAGCGGTAAACATAAAGCCAAAAGAACTCAGGGTCGGGCTGGATCTTGGTGACCGCCCGTTCGATCAAAAGATCGAGAAAGCAAAGCTCTCGGGGCCGATGCCACGGATTTCGCACATGTTCGTGCTAACCGATGCAAAACAGCTGGATTCGGAAATCGTTGAATTGTTGAAAACATCGCACGATAGATGCCACTAAGCGACGGCCTTGCGAAGAAATTCAACCAATGGAGCCGCTGTTTCGAAGCTTGAAGCGAGCTTTTTAGGATAATCGGGAGCGACGGCATCTTTCTCAGTAAAATTCTCACTTACTGTGAAGGACTTTAGTTTGAGAAATTCGATCGCGGGGTGATTTGCGTCAAAGCCCTTAGGTGGCCGCGAGAGTCGTTCCCCGTCGAGTTCACCGAAACGTTTGCTAAACGCCTTACCGCTGACGATCCGGTTAAACTCGTCACCATTCGCCGCAATGTAAGAGCGGATCCTTTGCAGTTCAGCTCCGTCTGGCATGTGTTTGCCGGCTGCAGCAAAGAACATCCCGGGCTGAATATGGAAGTAATATCCGGGCAGCATGTTCTTTTTGCCGCCGGGTGTGATGAATGCTCCGAGGTTAGTTTTATATGGGCTCTTGTCGGTTGAGAACCTGACATCACGATAGATCCGAAAAACGCAAGATTTCGGATCGATACCGGCAACACTTGAGTCGAACTTCGATATCCGGTCGATCAGATCGCCGGTAATAGCGATAATGTTGTCGTTTGCCCGGACAAACATATCTTTGTGTTCATTGAACCATTGGCGCTCGTTATTCTTCTCGAGCATTTTGAGAAATTTGATCGTTTCTTTCGACAACATAATCTGCGTATATTAGCACAGCAGGATTTAAGGCGATCATGACAAATTTGACAATTTCTAGAGACTTTTTCGCAGTTTTTTTCGTACTGGTCGTTGCTCTGGCAGCGAACACCATCGATGCGCAGGCACAGCCGGGTTCGGAGATCGAATATCGGTCTTATCTGGCGCATATCGCGGCAGCATCGAACGCGCTTCGCGTCAACGAAACTGGGGAGGCCAAACGCTGGATCGATGGCGCACCAGTCAGATATCGCGGTTGGGAATGGTCGTATTTAAGTTCGCTGGCAAATCAGCACACAATGTCGAGGACCATTCACGATGCGCCGGTAACTGCTATAGCGGTCAGTCAAGACGGAAAGTTCCTGGCTTCCGCATCCGCAGATCGAACGGTGAAAGTAACGAACGTAGAAAGCGGTGACGAGATATTCAAGTTCAGCGACCCTAAACTGATTCCCCAGTCGGTCTCCTTTAGCTCTGACGGTCGAAGGTTTCTCGCAGCATTTTCGCGTCATACGGTCATTGTCTGGGACCTTGCAAAAAAGAGCGAAGTGAGCCGACTCCAGGGCCAGGGCAAAGGGATCACGGCCGCTGTGTTCAGTCCGAATGACGAGCTGATCGCTTCGTGTTCATGGAATGTGTCGCAGCAACGCGGTGTCTGGGGCATCGTTGAGATCTGGAACGCCGCGACAGGCGAACCGACCAAGCAACTCGAATACGGCATCAAGCCGCTTGTTGGTATTGCCTTTAGTCCGGATGGTAAGCAGTTAGCGGTCGCTTCATGGGAAGTAGATAAGATCGCGGCCGTTTGGGATACATCGAACTGGTCGGGCCCACGCGTAATGGAGACAGAGGGAGACGAAGTTTACAAGGCCGGACAAAGTATAGCTTTCAGCCCCGATAGCAGGACGCTCGCCGTTGGGGGAAAGGACAATGCAATCCGCATCTGGGACTCAGCAAACGGCAAAATGATCAAAAAGCTTGGCGGGCCTGGACGCGGTCACGCTAAGTGGGTCAACGGTGTGGCATTCACGCCCGACGGACGCGATCTTGTTTCAGCCTCAACAGATCAGACTTTGAAGGTTTGGGACGTCGCTTCCGGCACAGAGCTTATGTCATTTCGCGGCCACATAAAGGGTATCAACGCAGTCGCTGTAAGCCCTGATGGACGAAACCTGTTTAGCGCATCCGGTGACACGACGATAAAGGCTTGGACGTTCTCTCCAACCGATGTAAACGCTCGGCTGTGGAAGCACGACGGTTCGGTATACGGCTTTGCGGTCAGTCCGGACGGAAAAACAGCTGCTACGGCCGCATGGCAAGGAAAACTTAGGCTTTGGGATATCGCATCCGGTAACGAGATCGCCGTCTGGCAAGCTCACGGCCAATCAGCAAATGCCGTGGCGTTCAGTCCTGACGGAAAAAGACTTGCTAGCGTTGGAAATGACAACAGGATCAAACTTTGGGATATCGCTTCCAGAAAGGAATTACGCACATTTGAAGAAGCAAAAGGCAATCAGTTGATCTCGGTCGGCTTTAGCCGCGATGGCAAAAATGTCCTCGCGACGTCATCGATGGAGAGTGCAAAGATCTGGGATACTGATACCGGTAAACTTGTTCGCAACATTGACCACAAGAATGGAGTGACCTTCATTGCTCTGTCAGCCGACGGAAGAACGATCGCAACCGGAGGCACCGATGGCAAGATAGAGCTTTGGGAAATGAATTCGGGTAGAAATGTTGGAACGATCCATTCCGGCACAAGCCGCGTCCTTTCTATCGCTTTCAGCTTGGATGGTAAGCTATTAGCCGCAGCCAGCGGTCGAACTGTCGGACTATATGACGTAAATACACAGAAGGCGATCTTTAAGGTAGGCCATGATGAAGGTGTGTACGGTGTCTCATTCAGCCCGGATGGCCGCCGGCTCGCATCAGCTTCATCCGATCAGACCGTGAAATTATGGGATACAGTAACCGGAGAAGCCGTTCTGACGATGCCGTTTGACGAATCGATCTACGGCGTTCACTTTAGCCCGGACGGGAAGCGTATATTCGTCCTGCCGATCGGGAACGACGTTCGCGTATTCGGATCACGGGATGGACAAAAATAACGCTCGCATTAGCCGTAGATTGCAGCCGCCCTGGCGTTCATTTCCTCCGGCGATACGTCTTCGACACGTGTCGCGAAAGCCCATATGTGTCCGAACGGGTCGCGAAATTGTCCCGACCGATCGCCGTAGAACTGGTTCTCGATCGGACGAAGCACCTCCAACCCCTCAGCAACAGCCCTTTCCGCAAATCTGTCGACGTCCTCTAGGTAGATCATAAGTTGTACCGGCGTCCCCCCGATTGTTTGCGGACTTAGTGCATTCATGTCAGGAAACTCATCCGCCATCATGACGACCGCATTACCGATCTTCAACTCCGCGTGGCCGACCATTCCTGGTTGACCGATACGAAACAATTCAACCGCTCCGAACGCCCGTTTGTAGAATTCGATCGCTGCCTCGGCGTTCCTGCAAATTAGATATGGAGTGACGCCTTCATAACCCTGTGGGATCGGACTAATGGTGCTTGTCATGTTTTTCCCTCCTCAAGATCGGAATTGCACAAATCTATTCCCCATCAATTCGATTGTCAATCGGTTTCGAGGCAGTTTGAAATGGCCCTGTCGGAAGCGTAGTATTCAAGGATCGAGTAATTATTGCGGCATCGGCATTTTGAACGCTGCTATTTAATAATATGAGTTCTTTCCCGGAAATACCTCTTGAAGCATGGCGTCCGACCAAAAACACGATCCATTTGTATTTTCAGATAGTCGGCAAGATACGGCTTGCAATGCATCCCAGAATGAATCATTGGTGGCACGTTCCGTTGTATGTCACACCCCGAGGGATCTCGACAAGAACGATTCCATACAATGATGGTAATTTTGAGATCGAGTTCGATCTTATTGATCACAGAATTTTGATAAGTACATCAGGCGGCGGTCGTGAGGACTTTTCACTTTTCGATGGGCTTACGGTCGCTGATTTCTACAGCAGTATTTTCGCGAATCTGAAGAAGCTCGGCATCGACGTGTCGATAAAGCCCTTACCATATGAAGCGCCGTCGACGACCCCGTTTCCGGACGATACTGAAAATAGATCCTATGACAAGGAGTATGTTGGGCGGTTTCACAAAACAATGGTCGCGGTCGACCAGGTCCTAAATGAGTTCCGAGGAAGGTTTCTCGGTAAGTCAACTCCGGTACACATGTTTTGGCATAGCTTCGACCTGGCTCTAACGCGATTTTCCGGCAAACGAGTTGCGGTGCGCCAGGGTGCGAATCGGGTCGAACGCGAAGCTTATTCGCATGAGGTCATTAGCTTCGGCTTCTGGTTTGGCGATGATAAAGTTCCGGCACCTGCGTTTTATTCGTACACCGCGCCCGAGCCGGAGGGTTTGGCCGATGAACCGTTGTCCCCGTCCGAGGCCCGATGGAATGAATCGAACGGCGCCCATCTTGCGTTGTTGATGTACGAAGACGTTCGGTCGGTCGCTGATCCGAACACGGCCATTCTCGGGTTCCTCGAGTCTGCGTATCAAGCCGGTGCTAAACGCGCCGGATGGGACACTGAACACTTCATGCTCGCTCCACTCTAAACATGATAGACCTGCGAAGCGATACGGTCACTCGGCCAACAGCGGCGATGCGTGCAGCAATGGCATCTGCCGAGGTCGGTGACGACGTTTATGGTGAGGATCCGACGGTTAACAGACTGCAGGACCGCGCGGCCGAGATGTTCGAGAAGGAATCCGCCCTGTTCGTGCCAACAGGTTCGATGGGTAACCAGATCGCCGTAAAACTTCACACGCAGCCAGGGCAGGAGGTCATAATCGAGGAACGCGGCCACATCTTCAATTATGAGATGGGCACTCCCGCGCTCGCATCCGGTGTGACGATCCGCCCGGTAAAAAGCTCTGACGGTACAGGGCATCTCACATGGGACGAAATAGCCGCCGTCCTGCACATCGATCAGCCGTATTATGCCTGCCCAACCGGGCTTATCTGTCTCGAAAACACCCACAATTTCGCCGGTGGAAGTGTGATGACGGGTGAGCATTGCGCCGATATCTGCGAACGTGCCCATGAGGTCGGGCTGCCGGTTCATATGGATGGCGCGCGTATTTTCAATGCGGCTGTAGCCGCCGAGACTCGCGTCGCAGATTTGACACGGCATTGTGATTCGGTTCAGTTTTGTTTGTCCAAGGGCCTTGGGGCCCCAGTTGGGTCGATCCTCGTCGGTTCGAAGGAGTTTATTACCGAAGCTCGTGTTTGGCGCAAAAGATTCGGTGGTGGGATGCGCCAAGCTGGAATTCTGGCTGCGGCTGGGTTGATAGCTCTCGAGGAATCTCCCGAGCGGCTTTATGAGGATCACGCGAACGCGAAGCGCCTTGCCTCAGCATTAGACGGATTTCCCGGAGTCGAGATCGACGAGGGGCGAGTTGTCACAAATATCGTCATCTTCAGCATCAGAGAATCTGGAATGACATCGGCCGAAGTGTGCTCGGAATTGAGATCGCACGGAGTTTTGGCCATCGGATTCGGGTCTGATATCCGAATGGTCACTCATGTGGACATTTCCGCTTCGGACATAGAAAAAACTATTCGAGCGCTTTCCGCCATTTTCGGGTAAAATCGGTTCTGTTAGTTTTTTTGATTGACCAACTATGGATATCGAGACACTCCGCGAAATCTGTCTCTCCTTTCCTCATGCCACCGAGGACGTAAAGTGGGGCAAGGACCTTTGTTTCTGTATTGGTCAGAAGCTCTTTTGTGTCTGCGGGTTGGACGCCGGCGATGGATGGCAGTTTTCATTCAAGTGCACGCCTGAGAAATTTGCCGAACTTGTCGAGATCGAGGGGATCATTCCGGCTCCTTATGTTGCCCGATATCACTGGGTCGCGGTTCAGGACCCCAACGTCCTCGACAGCGACGATATTGAGGACTTGATCACAAAATCATACATGCTGGTCCTGGAAAATCTTCCTCAGGAAACCCGAAACTCACTTGGGAAATGACCGGGCCTTTTGTCCGGCGACTTAACATCAAATTCAAATGGGCCGATCATAAAAGGTTCTTCACTTCAAGAATTGAAAAGAACTATCGATATGCGATTCATCTGTCTGATGGTCTGCCTTTCCATTTTTGCCGCATGGACTTTCCCGCAGAACCGCTCATCGTTTACCATTGAGGGCCATCGCGGTGCACGCGGTTATTCGCCGGAAAATACGATCCCGTCCTTTATTCTGGCCATCGATCAAGGAGCGGACACGCTTGAGTTGGATGTCGTCGTTACCAGAGACAATAAGCTGTTGGTCTCACACGAGCCTTGGTTCTCATCTGTGATCTCGCTTGACCCGAATGGCCAGAGGATCCCTAAGGAAAAAGAGCGAGAGCATAACATCTTCAAGATGACCTATTCCGAAACAACGAGATATGATGTGGGCCGAATTGGCAATGCCGGTTTTCCTGAGCAGAGACCAGTGAAGATCGCAAAGCCGCTTCTAACGGATGTTTTTAAGTCTGTCGAGAAATACACGAGTTCAAAGAAGCTTCCGGTGGTGAGGTACAACATTGAAATAAAGTCTCACTCCCAAGGCGACGATTCGTTCCATCCGGTGCCATCGGTATTTGCAAAACTATTGCTAGAAGATGTTTCAAAATTCAAACTGCAAGACCGGGTCATTATCCAGTCGTTTGACGTTCGGCCGCTCCAGGAAATAAAACGCACGAACGGCAATATTCCGCTCGCTCTGCTGGTCAACAACCCTGAAGGTGTCGGCGCAAATCTTGCGAAGCTCGGATTTATTCCAGACACATACAGTCCACACTTCTCGCTCGTGGACGCGGCTCTCGTAAAGTATTGCCGAGAGAATGGAATGAAGATCGTGCCCTGGACGGTAAATGACGTGGCGGATCTCGAAAGAATGAGGACGTTTGATCTGGACGGCATCATTACGGATTACCCTGACCGAGCCGTCAAGGTATTTCGGAAATAGCTCACATACAATGACATTCGGCTTTTTTTCGGTAGAATTATCTCGATGATAATTGCTATCGATGGGCCGTCGGGCGCCGGAAAATCAACGTTGGGTAAAATGCTCGCAAATGAACTTGGCCTGCTTTACCTCGACACCGGTGCAATGTATCGGGCTGTTGCATTCGCCGCGACCCGGCAGAATGTCGATCTTAACGACGTTGCTCGATTAGCGGATATCGCTGAAGCGTCGAAGATCGAACTTGTCGGCAGTCCCGACGCAATGCGCGTTTTCCTTGACGGACAAGACGTGACATCCGAGATCCGAACCCTTCAAGCCGCTCAAGCCGCCTCGGTCGTTTCGACGGTATCCGAAGTGCGACGGGTAATGGTCGAACATCAGCGCGAGATCGGGCGGTCTGCTCAAAACGGCTGTGTGCTTGAGGGCCGCGATATTGGCAGTGTCGTGTTTCCTAACGCCGACCTTAAGTTCTTTCTTACCGCAAAGCCCGACGCCCGCGCAATGCGGCGATTCGAAGAGGATCGGGCAAAAGGCGGATCTTCAACATTCGACCAAACCCTTAACGAGATCAACCAACGCGACGAACGTGACGTTTCTCGCGACGATTCGCCGCTGACCATCGCTGCTGATGCCATTGTGATCGACACAAGCGAATTGGATCTGACCGAAGTTTTTGAACAAATGATGGGCAAGATCCGTGAAACCATGAGTGCGAAGGCTTAGGTACACTTTCAGACGCGAGGCCAACCTCTTGGCGGCGATTCATTTCGGGATGATCGCTGTTGGTATTCTATTTGCGATAACCTATACCGTTCTCGAATTGTTTGACTAAGCTTTCGTCAATCGGTAACATTTCGTTTTGCTGTTTGTTATGCTCCCGTAGCTCAGTCGGATAGAGCAACAGCCTTCTAAGCTGTGGGTCGCACGTTCGAGTCGTGCCGGGGGCAAGATCGATCGCCATTCAAATTGTGTGGGTCCCGACGTCATTTGCAGCCTCTCGTGTCATCTTTCACGTCGGTTATGGCGGCTATAGTTCAGGGGTTAGAACGCCAGATTGTGGTTCTGGATGTCGTGGGTTCGATTCCCACTAGCCGCCCCATTTCATTTTCTTGCCGGCAGATCACAAAAAGGTCTTGGCTTACGTCAAAGGGCTTCCCTATAATCTAAGGGAGGCCCTTGTTCGTTTCTTATACCTTGGGCGCTCTTACGTTGCAAACGTTTATGAAAATCCCAACCGGCCTTTTTCTTATCGGCGTATTTTTGACTTTGTTGCCGAACGCGTTTGGGCAAAAGGATCAGGAACGGTTCGTTAAGAACGAGCTCTTGGTCAAATTTGAGTCTGGAAGCTCGCTTGCTGCGGCCGAGGCGTTGCATGCCCGTCTCGGGTCGCGTGTGGTCGAACAGCTCGGCGAAAGCGGTTGGCAGCGTGTAACAATTCGCGACGGTCTCGATCTGATGGAAGCGATCGCCCGATATCAGCGTTCAGACCCGTCTGTCCAGGCTCAACCAAACTTTTATTATCGGCTTCTTGCTACACCGAACGACCCACAGTATTCAAATCCGGGACTTTACGGGCTCTCGCGGATATCTGCGCCGTCTGCATGGGATATTGCAACAGGCAGTTCATCTGTGGTCGTTGCCAACATCGATACAGGAATGCGGCTGACGCACGAGGACCTCGTTTCGAACTTATGGACGAATCCCGACGAGGTCGCCGGTAATGGTGTCGACGACGATAACAACGGATTTGTTGACGATATGAACGGTTGGGACTTTCGGTTTAACGACAACGATCCGTCCGATCAGCACGGACATGGAACGCATACCGGTGGGACGATCGGAGCGGCGGGCAACAATGGCGTCGGTATCGTCGGCGTGAATTGGAACGTCCGTTTGATGGTCATCAAGATATACAATGCAGCCGGAAATGATACGACGTCCGCTATGCTGATCAACGCTTACAATTACGTGCGAATGATGAAGCTTCGCGGTGTCAATATCCGTGTCTCGAACAATTCTTACGGCGGATGCCAAGAGGCCTGCGGGTACGACCAGGCGACCAAAGACGCCATTGATGCCTTAGGCGACGCCGGCGTGCTTAATGTCTTTGCCGCAGGAAATTCCGGCCAGAACACCGAAACGACGCCTTTCTTTCCCGGCAGCTACAATTCGCCCAGTATCTTGAATGTCGCCTCGTCGACTTCCGACGACACTCGTTCGGGTTTCTCGAATTACGGGACGGTGAGTGTCGATCTTGCCGCCCCCGGTTCCGGTGTTTACAGTACGACATTCGGGTCAAACTCCGGCTACGGCAACATGAGTGGAACATCGATGGCGGCACCTCATGTTTCGGGAGCGGCCGCATTACTGGCGGCGCACAATCCGTCGCTTTCAAGCGCTTCGATAAAAGCGACGCTCATGAATACGGTCGATCAGCTGCCCGCGTGGCAATCGATGGTGAAGTCCGGCGGACGTTTGAATATAGCAAACGCTTTGCAGAACCCAACGGTTTGCAGCTATCAGCTTTCATCAAGTTCGGTAACGCTTCCGACAAAAGGCGGCGCCGTACATATCACCGTCTCTGCACCGCAGAATTGCGATTTCTCGGTCAAAAGCGATTCGAAGTGGATAAGCGTGTTAACGCCGGCGGTAATGAGCGGCAACGCGGTGATCAGCCTCTGGGTGACGGTTAATCCTGGTATAACGCGATCAGGGACGGTCAGGGTCAATGGGTCGCCGATCACGGTTACTCAGTCCAGAACCGGAATTTTTTGAAATTTTCGGTGATTTCCAACTATTCCTTTAATAGGTGCGTCTAACAACGCATACTGTTTGCAAACCGAGCTTTTTGGCAATTTCTCGCCGCCAGGTAGCTTTTTGCAGTAATTTCTTGCACTGTTAAATGCGAAAGTAGTATATTTAAGGTTCCGCCCTCCGTTGAAGCTTCAGCGGATCAAAATCGAGATATTTAATAGGAAACACAAGATGAGAAAATTTGTAACCGTCGGCAAGTTTGGCGTCGCCGCCGCAATAGCCCTTCTACTCAGCATTCCCTCGTTCGCACAACTGTCATTGCGTAAGGCGATCGACACCGACAATGACGGAAAGGCTGATTTTTCGGTGTTCCGGCCGACAAACAACACTTGGTACACGTTCAAGTCAGCAGGCGGTGTCTCTATCCAGACCTTTGGTTTGGCGAATGAGGACTTTATGACGCCAGGCGATTTTGACGGTGACGGCAAGGGCGATGTCGCTGTTTGGCGTGACACGACCGGAGCTTGGTATTGGCTAAATAGTTCTGACAGCACCTTCAACGGCATTTTATTCGGTCTTACCGGGGACGAACCGGTCGCTCGAGATTACGATGGTGACGGCAAAACCGACCCTGCAGTCGCTCGTCGTTCCAATGGAGCAATGATCTGGTATGTTCTCCGAAGCTCTGACGGTGGATTCGTGGCCCAACAGTTTGGGCTTTCGACCGACTTTACGGCACCGGGCGATTACGACGGCGACAATAAGTTCGATTTTGCGATCCAGCGTCCGGGTGCGACCTCGACGTCGCAGGCGACTTTCTACGTTCAACGCAGCACAGGCGGTTTCGACATCATTCCGTGGGGCTGGGGCAATGATCTTGTGGTCCCGGGCGATTACGACGGCGACGGCAAGACTGACATCGCGGTTGTACGTGAGGGTTCGACACCTTCGTCCAACCTCGCGTGGTTCATACGCCGGAGCACTGATGGCGGCCTTATTGCTTTGACCTTCGGCATCACGAGCTCGGACTTGAATGTCCAGAACGATTACGACGGTGACGGTAAGACCGACGTTGCGATTTGGCGCAATACCGACGGCCAGTTCTACGTTCTCCGCAGCCTCGACGGCGTGCTCGCAGTCGTTCAATGGGGATTGCCGAACGACTTCCCGGTCGCAGCGTACGATTCTCACTAGGGCTTAGATCCATCTTTGCATCGAAGGTTGGGGGCCAAGGCTCCCAACCTTTTTGTTTATTGCGAAGAACTATTGTAATTTCTCATTAACGACATGAGTTTGCTTGCTGACAAGGTCAAGAGTCATTTTCCCGGTCGAAATGTTGTCATTATTGGCGATATGGTCGCCGACCAGTTCCTTAACGGCACGATAAGCCGTGTTTCTCGGGAGGCCCCGGTTTTCATTCTCCGACATGACGCCACCGAGACACGCCCCGGCGGTGCAGCGAATACCGCTGCAAACGTCGCCTCGCTGGGCGGCACTCCGATCCTGATCGGCCTTATAGGCGATGATGCTGCGGGCCGACTCTTGGTCGACAGTCTTGAGACCGGCGGAGTAAGATGCGACAAGATCGTAGTGGGAAATAGACATACGACCACGACTAAGGTCCGTGTTTTGGCGGGACAGCATTATGCCGCCCGTCAGCAGGTTATCCGAATCGATTATGAGGACCAGATTTCGGCTGACCAGTCGATCAAAGACAGCCTGAATGGGTCGCTGCTTGTCGCCGGCGAAACCGCCGACGCTATTATTTTGTCAGATTACGGCTATGGAGTTGCGTCAGGTCCGATATTCAACACGGCCCTCGAGATCGCTTTACGCCGGCGTATACCGCTTGTTGTCGATTCTCGATTCTCGCTGCGGAGTTTTCCAGGAGCGACGACAGCAACCCCAAATCAAGACGAGGTCGAACAGATCCTCGGCAGTGATTTTTCGGAAGCAGATTGCGACCGACTTCGCGAAGAGATCGGCTACGAAGCGCTGCTTGTAACTTGCGGAAATCGAGGTATGCAGCTTTTCGAGCGGAACAAACCGGTGGTGCGGATCGATGCTGTCGGATCGAGTGAACCCGTTGACGTGACCGGTGCCGGTGACACCGTGATCGCTGCATATTCTCTTGGGCTTGCTTCGAACCTGAACCATCTCGATGCCGCCCGCATCGCCAATCACGCCGGTGCGATCGTGGTTATGAAAAAAGGTACTGCGACGGCATCCTCATCAGAAGTTGTCGCTTCCCTGAATGAATTTGCACTTGGCCGGCCAGTAGAATCCACAGCATGAACGAAACTTCGACATCGGCACCGATCTATGATCGGCAACATTTGATCTCGGCGGTCGCCGCGGCTCGGTCCTCCGGTTCCAAGATCACACTCGCGAACGGTTGTTTTGACCTTATACATGTCGGACATGTTCGTTATCTCGAAGGGGCAAAGGCCCTTGGCGGATTTCTCGTCGTCGGTATTAATTCCGATCATCATGTGAGACAACTCAAGGGTGAGGGCCGTCCGTTCATGCCTGAGAACGAACGAGCCGAGATCGTTGCGGCGTTTCGATATCCCGACGCGGTAACGATCTTTAATGAGCCGACCGTCGAGCAATTGATACTCGACATCCGCCCTGATTTCCACGCAAAAGGAACCGACTACACCGAGGACTCAGTTCCCGAGCGACATACGATCGCAAGCGTTGGCGGGAAGGTCGCGATCGTCGGCGATCCAAAGGATCATTCGTCGTCGGAAATATTGCGACAGATCGTCACCGGATGAATTGGTCTGTCACTCGTCGTATGTTCGATGCAACTACCAAGACCGATCTGATCATCGAGGTTTGGGAAAAGCTGGATTGTGAGAGCGTTGGAGCTGCCGAACTGATGGCGATCGAAACAGCATTGACCGAGAGATTTGGCTCGGCTGCTGTTGATTCGCCAATGAAGATCGCTCGTTTGCTCGCCGATGAGGGCGCGGAACTCAGACATTCCGAGATAATGCAGATGTTCATCGAACGGAATGCCTTCCTTCCGTACGAGGCACCGCTTCGTAATATCCTTGACCTCAAAGACCTTGCGTCTGCTCGAAGCTCGATTCGCAGAATGGAAAATCTTCGGCATCGCTTTACCGAAGACGGGGACAAAGAAGGACTTAGGTTGCTTCGAGAGAAAGCCATCGCCGCCAAGAAACGTCTCAGTCAGCAAAGTACCAAGATCGATCCGGCCTTGGCTGCGGAGATCGCCGAATGGTTGACGATCTGGCTTCAGTCTCCGGAGGTCTTTGAACATTGGATAAGCCTAAGGCAGAGATCGGATGACTATCTTCGACGATTTGGCCCAGGCGTCTCAAATTAAATGACCATTCGACGGTTTTACGCTAGGCCCGAGAATATCGGCCAATTAGTTATCCTCCTGGACGAAAGCGAGACGCGACACCTCCGCGACGTATTGAGGCTGTCCGCCGGTGATCGAGTTCATGCTTTCGATGGACTCGGCGTTGAATACGCATGCCGCGTTGAAAGGATCGCTAAACGATTTGCCGAATTGCACGTTGAATCCGAGGTTCCGCCGACGGCACCGGAATCTACCCTTGAGCTTTGTATCGCCGCAGCAATAACGCCGGGTGAGAAATTTGATCTGGTCGTTCAGAAAGCCGTCGAATTGGGCGTCCGCCGTCTCACCCCGATCACGACGGTGAGATGCGAGGTTCGAGCAAAGGATGCTTTGCGACGCGTCGAACGCTGGCGAAAGATCGCGTTCGAGGCCTCAAAACAGTGCGGTCGCGCATTTCTGATGGAAGTCGGGAATATTGGGGAGTTCAAAGAGGTCTTCGAAACTGGTGACGGGGATGACCCGAGCGCAAGCCTTTTCCTCTTTAGCGAGCGGGACGGCCAGGAACTGAAGGCCGATCAAAACCTAAGAGCTATCACAGCTATTTACGGTCCAAAGGGGGGATGGGACGACGCAGAGCTCTCGTATGCACGCGAGGCCGGAGCGACAACGATCACGCTGGGCGGACGGATCTTGCGGGCAGAAACTGCGGCCATCGCGATCACTGCGATACTTCAGCACCGTTTTGGCGACCTCCGATGATACATCGGGGCAATTCAACTCGAGCGGATCGCTTTTGAGAACAGAATCTTAGATCTCGGTCCGTGAGGAACGCGGTCGGTAATATGCATCGCCGCGTTGCTTGAGTTTTGCTTTTTCGCCAAGTGTTTGGATGACCGAATCGAGGAGTTCGCGGTTATCGAGCTTGAAATTGACGACGCCTTTGATCTCAAAATCCGGATCGTCGAAATGCAGTACCAAATACTGACGTTTCTCTTTGATGAACCCGCCAAGTATCGCTCCTGGCAATGGAATATTGCGAACAACGTTCCCTGTCGTTGATGTCACGGATTTCGATTGGGGATAGATCACCTGCATCGCATCGTATGCAAATGAGAACTTTTCTTTTTGATCCTTGCCGAAAAACACGAGCCGCTTGTTCTCTTCGTCAAATTTCAGTGTCCCGACCTCGCGCTCATTGAACCCAAACATGCCGCCCTCGTACTTTGCCGCGAATGAGGACGGTGCGGCCGGCTTTCTTGACGATGCCGCGTCGCTCTCGATCGGACGAACCTGCGAGTAGCCATTAATTGCCACAACGACGCCTGCCACCATGACCATCAGTGCTTTATACATTCCTTTTTTTTTCATCCCCAACATCAGCTTCTTGATTGCTTTCGGTGATATAGACGCTCTTCCGCAGCATTTGGTTGTCATCCGGGGACGGTTTGTTCCAGTTTGCCTGTATATGATCGCAAACGTTCCATCGCGATCCGCACATATTCTTCCGAAATCTCAGATCCGACCCAGTCGCGATCGAGCATGACCGCTGCCTTCGCGGTCGTACCGCTTCCCATGAAACAGTCGTAAACCAGGTCGCCTTTGTTCGTCCAGGTGCTTATCTGATCCTCCGCCAACTGTTCCGGAAATATGGCCGGATGCTCGAATGCGATCTTGTCTTTCGAGCTCGATGTGCCTACGTTATAAAAAAATATGTTGTTGACCTTTCGTTCTTTTGGGGCGATGTGATCGTGAGCAAGGTCGTTGCGTCCGACCTTGGTGATCCGGAACGACTTGAATGCTTTTTCTTGTTTGATCGGCTGCATGATCGGATTGAAGGTTTGAGGCTGACCCTTTGAAAAACAGAACATATATTCGAAACACTGGCGATATCTTTTGCCGCAATCGCTTGGGATCGGATTGTTCTTAGCGTAGATCATCGTATCGTGTACACGGAACCCTGCTTCCTTGAATGCAAATGCATGTCGGAAGCTCGAGAGTGTCTCGTCGCCGTTCAATGTACGGTCACCGACCACCCAAACCACCACGCCTCCGGGCTTCGTTTTCGCGAATAGCCTTCCCGCGATCTCGTCGACCGGAAAATGATAACCGTTGTAATCGCGTAGGTCATCGTACGGCGGACTCGTGATCGTCATATCTATTACGTCGTCGGGCATCCGGCGAAGCGTATCGATACAGTTTTCCTGATAGATCTTTCGTGTTTCGATCATTTCATTTCATAGCTTTACGCTGGCGAAGGTGCTAGGCCATTTCAGCGAATCGCGCAGTACTTCGAGCTTCGCCTGCTCTGATGCAGAAAAGCTTGATCTTAGCCGATCAATGATCGTTTCGAGCAACGGCACACCGAGACTGCCAGAATGCGCAAGCACCTGAGAAAAATATCGTATCTGTACACCGCCATTCTGGTCAGTGTGAAACGAATTAACCGCATCGCTGTCCAGCAGATGTACATCATGACCTGCCGGGATCGAATACCGCGGAATACCATGAATAGGATCGCCAACCGCAGAAAAAGTGCCCAACATCGCGATCCCGATCAGAACGCCCTGTTCGTTTAGGTAGTCCGGTGAGAATATTTCGGCAGCTGGCTTTGGGTTCAATCGCGGCCCGAAGTTTGAATATTCCGGATTGATAAGCCTCGAGTTGTAAATTACCCCGACGGCTCTCTCGCCTTCGAGTTCCATCGAGACAAACTGCCCAAATCCGTGGTCTCCGGGATCAGGCGGTATTTCAACGTCCAAACTGTCGATCACACGCGCGAAATAGTCGATATGCGAATTAGATCCTGCTATTTTTGCGATGATCATAAAATGTACGTCAATCAGAACGGATTTAACCCTTTCATGTGCGGGCGATCACCGGGTCGTCAAGGCCTGTTTTGGCTTACGGCCGTTGAGTTCATCGTCGTCGGCTCTTGCTACCGTCTTTCCGCGATACCTCGAAACCTAGTTTTTCACGGTTCGCGAAATCCTGTAAAGCAGCAAAAAAGATCTCGCGGTCGCGGGTCGAGATAACGGCCGTCTGATCGGCAGTTTCGAGCGCGTACGGGTAACCCACACCTATTACACACTCTGCCCTGACCACATCGACAACTTCCTCGATGTGGCCGCTTTCGTAAACCCACGCTGGGATATCAAGTCTGACCGGCGTACCTGTTGAAGCCATCCGTAGATAAACAAATCCGACCTTCGATTGCCCAGTTGAGCGATCAAGGAATCGTGAGAGTCCGCGGCGTTTTGAAAAACAGAAGCATGTACGCGAACCCCATTTTTCGATCAGGCTGGCTACCAGTGAGGCATCGCAGATCGTTGACCTAGTATGAAGGCTCTTGTCGGCAAAATCATCGAGCATTGTGAGAACGTCACGCGCAAAACTCCGATCGACGTACCCGATGACGGGAACCATCGTCTCGGCCGAGAGCTCGACGAGTCTGACGGTTGCTTCAACAAAACTATTTTGCAGTCCTTTCTGGGAAAACGGCACAAGCAACGGATTGTCAAAAAAAGCGGCCGGCATTCGCTCGCCGCGTTCGAGCCATCCCTTTTTTGCCCTAAGGAACTCCTCGATCTTTTCGACCTCGCCAAGAAAGCGTCTTTCCTCCACGCGAACGTCGGGGTTCATCGGCTCGTCATTCTCGCAAAAGAGGTCCGTTGGGGTCAGAACCTCGAATGATGCGTTCTTTTCATACGGAACTTTAGAATTGTGCGGATTCTCGAACCAGCCGATCTGAACTGCCGCCACCGGAGCGAACGTCTCTTTGCCCGCGTAGATCTGGCTGCCATCAGCCGCAAAGGTCGTTCTTCCTTCGAGAACCGTCTTGGCCCATTCTCGTGATTGCTCGTGGTTTGTCCACGAACGGTCAAAATCGACTGCAAAGCCGCTTTCACGTGTGATTTCTGCCGAAGGAACCGCTCCCGGATTCTCATGCAAAGTGAACATTCGATCGAGAGTTTCGCCATCCGTCCGACAGAGCTTATCCAGGGCAGTCAGATAGTGTGCGATCTCGGCTCGCTGATCTTCAGCAACGATCCTGAAATCGTGAGCTTTGCAATTAAGCTCGATCTGCAATTGGGTTCGAAACAACATTGTCGGAGGAGTCTAGATTGCCCACATTTCAAGGAACTTCGCGATGTGTTCGCGGTCGGCTTTTTCCGACTCGGTCTCGAGAAACGATCGAAATTGCTCGATCTCGTCAACATATTCGTCCTCGGCCAACTTTCCCGCGAAATATGCGGTTCGCAGCCAGATCAAATATGTGTTCAATGTGTCGGTTTGATTGTATTCTACGATCCGTTTTAGATCGCCAGCCAGCCATAGATCGACCACCTGATCGCCAGCAACGTCGATCTTTCCCGGAAACCCGCATAAGATCGCAAGTTCGTTGAGTTTGGGCGTCATTGCAAACCTTGAAAAACGCTGCAAGAGGTCTAAGTGCCACTCACTGTTTTTCGAGTCGAAATAATCACGGCCTTCCCACGGCTTGGCTGGCCTGCGGCAAAACGCCGGGGCTGTGATCTCGTTAACGATCCCACGCTGCACCAGTACTTGAAGATCGGATTCAAGCGAATTGAAACCGACAAGCTGTGGTTCGCGTTCGCCCACCCAATGAAGAAATCGATCTATAATGTAGGCTTCGTCAGCCTCTGACGGGTCAATCGGAATTCTTGGGAGAGAATGGATCGCGAAGTCGATCGCGCGTTCACCATCTCGATACACCGAATTACGAGACAGAAATGCGATCGAGACGACTCGCGAGAAAAGATACTTTACAAACGGCCTTGGATTACTTGCCGGATCAAAATCCTTGGTTTCACTCCATAGCTTTTCGATCGCTTCTTTTTCGGTCGTCCCTTCGGGCAGTCCGTAGAGCTTTATACTTCCGGCAGCGTCCGGCACCCATTCCAGATCAAAAAACCATGTGCGTTCATGTATCTCTTGTTTTAGCATCTGACCGCGATTATACAGAACTCATCAGCTTACTTCACGCGGCTGGTTCGCCGCTTCAGAAAATCCATTAATACGAACTGTGTGAGGTTATTCGGATTTGCAAAGTATGCCTTGCCGCGGGTCATTGACGTCATTTGTTTGACGAAATCGACCAGGTAGTGGTCGCTAGCCAGCATGAATGTATTGATCATTATCCCGGACTTGCGGCAGGCCTGTACTTCCTTGTACGTCTGGGCCAGGACGAATGGATCGTTGCCCATCGAATTCTTGTAGAGCAGCCGCTGATCGCCCGGGACCGCATCCGAATACCGCCGATACTCAAAATACGCACTATTTGAAGGCTCGATAAAGGCGGCGGTCGGTTTCCCGTCGGTCACCATGACGATCTGCTTCATGTCTTTTCGCTGGGCATTGAGGATGCGGCGTGCAAGCTTGAGCCCCTCAGCTGTGTTGGTGTGATATGGGCCGACCTGGGTGGTCGCTAGTCGAGCGATCGGCAACTCTTCCGCGCCGTCATGAAACAAAACGATCTTTAGCGAATCGCCGGGGTACTGTGTGCGTATCAAATGAGCAAGCGCCAGCGTGACCTTTTTTGCCGGTGTGAAGCGATCCTCACCATAAAGTATCATCGAATGCGAACAGTCGAGCATGACGACCGTTGCACAAGATGACCGGTAATCCTGCTGATGCACATGCAGGTCACGATATTCGAGATTTAGCGGGACCGAAAGACCTTCGCGGGTGATCGCCGAAAGCAGCGTTGCATTGACGTCGAGGTTGATCGTGTCGCCGAATTCGTAAGGCTTGGAGCCCAATGCTGCTTCGACACCTGTATCGAGATGCGGTGTCTCATGACGCCCGATCGACGATCTTCCGACCGAGCCCAACAGTTTTTGGAGTGTCTTGTAACCAAGGAAATCGAGCCCCTTTTCCGTTACCTCGAACCGGATACTCCGGGGCTCCGCATCTCCCACATCGCCTCGGCCGCCGTGCCGAAGTTCGGGGCGTCGTTCTTCAGGTTCATCTTTAAGCGTCAGATAGCCATGTTCAACAAGACGTTCGATAAGCTGATTGAGAAGTTCTTCGAGCAGCGACCCGCGAAACTTTCCGTCGTTTTCGGCGAGCATTTTCTCAACATCGTGCTCGGTAATAATCTCTTTGTCGAGCAATGCCTGCAATATCGCTTTACGCAATGCGTCGAGCGAGTCGTCCGTTTCGGACCGTCGCCGGGTCCACCAATAATCGTCATGAAACCCGGAATCGAGCATCCGATCAGATAAAGATTCCATAAGTTCGCCGAGATCGACGCAGAAGACGTCGAAACCCCGGAACCTGGAATAGCGGATGAATTTCATTCGTTCAACTCAATCTAACACACGAGAAACCGCCCCCCAAAGAATTGCATTGCCTTCAAACACACCAAAGCGTTTGGTTGGCGCCGAAATCGTGAAACCATGGTTTCGGCATTTCACAACAACATAGCACTAAAGTTCCTGTTTACTGATATTTACTGTTTGTGGCACGCTCATTGCCATGTTCAATGCAGCCGATTGGAAGGCCCAAAAGGCAAAGAACAAGTAATTGGGGGAAAAGGAACAATGAAAAGATATCTAACAGCATTTTTGATGATGGCAATGATGGCGGTAATGATTCCGATCTTCGCCGGATCGGCAGATGCCCAAACGCGACGTTATCGTACACGTGATCAGTACTCGGAACGCTATGACGACCGCAACGTTTATCAGAGACACCGCAATTTGATAAATATCGGGATCGGAACAGGTGCCGGAGCACTGATCGGTGGCCTCTTGGGCGGAAAGAAAGGTGCACTTATCGGAGCGGCCGTCGGTGCCGGTGGTTCGGCACTCTACACCTACAAGCTGAATCCGAAAACGAAACGCTACGAGCGAGTGTACTACCGTTAAAAACGAGTCGAGCCGGGGAGGAGAACGCCGTGAGGGGTCGAAAGGCCCGTCACGGTTTCTTTTTTAGTTCAGTCCTTCAAGATCCGTCAGGTCTTCGTAGATCATTCCGCGCCTGTCCTGCTTTGCTTTCGTGACTGCCTCAAATCCGCCGTCCTCATTTCGCGAGATCTTGTTCTGAGCGTACAGTCCTTCGAGAACGAACTCACAGGCAGCAATGAGCACTGCCGTTTCGCTACGATCGAATTCCAAAGGGACGAGAGTGGTCTCGATCAATTCGGGGACTGCGTCGAGGAGGATCGCGCATTCCGATGCCGACGCTGTATCGGACAACAGTAGTTTGTTCCCTTGATCGAACCACTTGACCGCCGGTCCAAAGTCGATCCCTAGAAAATAGCCGTCGAAGACCACGCCAGTCGCGCGCTTGATCAGATCACGGGTCACTTTGGCCGCGCCCATCTGCTCGCCTTCATATTCGAGCTCCATTTTTCCGGTCATTGCCGGGATCGCTGCGTAAATATCAGATATTCGTGGCACAGCTTCAGGCTCACCGGTGATCAGGGCTCGCCGCTCGGCGTTCGAGATCGCAAGTTCGAGAGCGGTGATCGAAAAACGCTGTGAAACGCCGCTGCGCTTATCGATCCGCTGATCGTCGCGAGCATCGAATGCGATCTGCTCGATGATCTCGGCGATAAAATCCGGAACCGCGACCTTTGTACCTTCCCTCTGGATCCAGGCCTCTTGCTTTGTGATCTCGGAGCTGAGAAGGACGCTTTCGGGATAATGAGTCATTATCTCGGCACCGATGCGGTCCTTAAGCGGTGTGATTATCTTGCCACGGGCGGTATAGTCCTCCGGGTTGGCCGAGAAAACAAGCATCACGTCGAGCGGTAAGCGTATCGGATACCCTTTTATCTGTACGTCGCCTTCCTGCATCACGTTGAAAAGGCCGACCTGTATTTTTCCTGCAAGGTCGGGCAGTTCATTGATCGCAAAAATGCCTCGATTCGCTCTCGGCAAAAGGCCAAAATGAATGGTCAGTTCGTCCGACAGTAAATGGCCCCCCTTCGCGGCTTTGATCGGATCGACGTCGCCGATGATGTCGGCGATCGTAACGTCGGGTGTCGCGAGTTTTTCTACAAATCGGTTGTCCCGGTGAATCCAATCGATCTTGGTCTCGTCGCCATGCAGTTCGATCTGCCGCCGGCCGTAAGCGCTCAGCGGCTCAAACGGGTCGTCATTGATCTCCGATCCGGCGATGATCGGGATCTCCGGGTCGAGTAGGTCGGTCAGTTGACGAATTATTCTCGATTTAGCCTGGCCGCGAAGGCCAAGCAAAATGAAATTATGTTTGGCAAGAACCGCATTCACGATCTGCGGAACGACCGACTCGTCGTATCCCAGAATTCCCGGAAACAACCTTTCACCGTTCTGCAGTTTCGCGATCAGATTCGCCCGCATCTCGTCCTTCACGGAACGTGCCGCGTATCCGCTTGTTCGTAGTTCGCCCAATGTTCGTGATTTGTTCATATTACGGCAGCCTGTCGATCGTTTGTTGCCAAGCGGCTTCTACTTCAATGCGCCAATAAGATAGAGTACCAGTTCGTCCCCGACAACACGTGCGGAATGCATCGTGTTGGCCGGCATGAAATCGCGGTCTCCGGCTGAGAGCACAAATGTCCCGACCCGTTCGATAGTCAATTCGAGCGAACCTGATATCACCCAATGCGATTGATCTTCCGGATGGGAATGGGGGCCATAAACCGTTTCGGGTCGATCTGACCATTGAAAGACCGTATATCCCTCTGACGTCATTTCGAACCGCAGCATCGCACGATTCGGCGCGTAAGGTTGCAGCCAGCGATCGACTCGATACGACTTATTCATAGCAACGATTCTACCTTAGCAAGTGGTCGCGCGAAAGAAATTCGAACTCTGGCAGGCTGAGCAACTGAGAATTTCTGCTCGCGAAAGTACACCGAAACAAAAGAAAGCCCGGGCCGCATGATCGCATGGGCCCGAGCTTGCCGGTTGCAGAACTTACCAAGCTTCACCGCATTCAATATACGTATGTGTTGGCATCGATCATCGCGTCGGCGATCCGCTGCCTTGCGGAAATGGTGTTGACCGGCGAATTGTTCTTGGTAAACCTTTTCAAGGCGACCAACAGCGTGCGGCCCTCGTCCCCTTCAGCGATGGCGGCGATGGTATTCTTCGCCTTGGCTTCGATTCGCTGAATGGCATCATTGCAGAACACGGCAGCCATATCGACGTGTCGCCCGGCAGCAACTTCACCGTTCTTCTCGGCATACTTCTGGGCCCTTAGAATCGCCGTTTCCATCTGATACGCATCCATAATGATGTCCGCACAGTTGATCAATACTTCCTGCTCGTCGCTTAGAGCCATCATGTACTTTTGCGCGGCGGTACCGAGCGTCATCAGTGCGATCTTCTTCGCATTCTGGGCAAGCTTCTTTTCGGCGGCCAGCAACCCTGTGTCCTCATCGAATGACATCTGCGGATTAAGTATCTCATCCTGTAGTGCCTTTGCGGCCTGCAGCAAGCCGAGCTTTCCTTTCATCGCTCGCTTCATGAGCTGCCCCGGAATCAACATTCGATTGATCTCATTCGTCCCTTCGAAGATACGGTTAATGCGCGAATCGCGATATGCCTTCTCCGCCGGATAATCGGCCGAATATCCATATCCGCCGTAGATCTGGACCATTTCGTCGACCACGTAATCGAGGGCTTCAGAGCAGGCGACTTTGTTTATTGAAGATTCGACCGCATATTCTTCTATCGACTGAAGTTTTTTTGCGCCATCGGCACCATCGCCGATCAAGGCATCGATCATCCCGACCGTTCGGTATGTGATCGATTCGGCAACCCAGGTTCGGATCGCCATCTCGGCAAGTTTGTGTTTGATCGCGCCGAACGACGAGATCGGCTTGTTGAACTGGTGACGCTCGTTGGCGTATCGGACGGCCTCATGAATGGCGAGTTTTGCTCCGCCGGTGACCGATGCACCGAGCTTGAACCGGCCAACATTCAAAACATTAAATGCGATCTTCGCACCGTCGCCGACATTTCCAATGAGGTTGCCAACAGGGATCTTCGCATCCGACAAGATAACCGCCGTGGTCGATGAGGATTTGATCCCGAGCTTGTGCTCTTCTGCTCCCGGACGACAATTTTCCGAACGCGGAACAAGGAAGCACGAGAACTTATCTTTCTCTCCGTCGACCTTTGCGAAGACGAGATACACGTCGGCGAATCCGCCGTTCGTGATCCACATCTTCTCGCCGTTCAGGATGTAATGCTGGCCGTCTTCCGTAAGCTTTGCGACGCATTTTGCACCGAGAGCGTCCGAGCCCGAACTCGATTCCGTCAGGCAATACGCCGAAACGATCTCGCCGGAAATAATACCCGGAATCCATTCCTTCTTTAGTTCTTCGCTGCCCCAATAGAGGATCGGCAACAGTCCGATCGAGGTCTGAGCACCGTAGGTCGAACCAAAACCGCTGCCGCGGCCGACCATTTCGGCAATGATCGCACCGGTCGTTTGATCGAGCTCCATTCCGCCAAGTTCTTCGGGAATGTTCGCACCAAGAAGACCAAGTTCGCCCGCTTTTTTCAAAAGTCCTCGAGCGATCTCCCAATTGTGCTTTTCAAGTTCCGGGAGATTCGGAACCACTTCATTATCGATATATTCGCGGCAGGTTTCGCCGATCATTCGATGTTCGTCGGTAAAATCTTCCGGCGTAAACACCTCGGCAGTGGTCTGTTCAGCGATCAAAAACTCGCCGCCTTTCATATATTCTTTTTCCATTTTCGCGTCCATTTTAACTTAGGCTCCTAGGTGGATTTGGTCTCCTTATAATACTGAATGAACGTTCATTCAGTCAACCTAAATTTCCACAACATCTTTCCATCTTTCATATTGGTCCACTAGACTTGAGTCTTATATGTCAAGGGCAAGAGAGTTTTCCGTGACGGAATCAGACCTTCGTAGCCTGTGTCCTTGTTGGAAAACTTAATCTTCCAAAACTTCCAGATAATGCCGCTCCGGCACGGAATAGCCTCGTTGGGATCGATAACGACGGAAAACCTTACGAACTTCGGATCAAGTAGCTTGTACTGAGCGTCGACGTCATCTTCGGGCAGTTGGACATAGCAGCAAATTTCTCCGTCCGATAGGCAAAGACCGTGGATATTGATTCCTAGATTGCGCGCAATTCCCAACTCGTAGCACTCCCTCGCCCTCGCGTGATTTTCGTCGGGCAATGGGACGCGAATAATAACGCTTCGACCATCAAGCAAGACATCTTCGGCAAATACCCATTTCAATTTTGGCGGATGCCCGTTCTCGCTCAGAAATCTTCTGAACAGTGCCTCCGCCTCGTCAAACGATGTTTCGGGCAGGACTCCAACGCTTGATCTAGAACGCACAAGAAAGTCTGCACACGCATTCTTGATCTCAGCGAAAAGCTGGGCATCCCCGCGGTAGTAGTAGTCTGTTGTACCCGTCTTAGCAAAATGATCCCGGGCAGAGATCATCTCATCGATGTCCCACCATGCCGAAAGTTCACTGTGCCCGTCGGTGGCCCGTAGGATCCGGTAAATTTCGTGCGAACCTTGGATCGGATCTGTTTTCGAACTCAAAATACCCTCTGCGACAGTCCTGGCATATCGCATAAGGTAGAGATAGGGGTCGATCTCATTCCAGCCATTCTCCCGAAACACCCGCCCGACCATGTTGTCGATTTCCGATGGCGAATCGGCTGCCGTCATTGAAGCAAGCATTCGAAGACTCGAACTATCAAAGCCAGCCTCGAGACACTTGACGGCCCAATCGTAAGCAGGCTCATTGGCGAAATGCCTTTCTGCCAGCAACTGGGCCGTCCTTTCGTCGATTTCAACGCTCACCGTAACCTGATTAACTCCATTGACGACGTGCTTGGTCTGTCGATGAGTGACTCTAATCGATCCGCTCGAAGATCCCGGCCGCTCCCATGCCGCCGCCGACGCACATTGTGACCATGCCGTAGCGGGCATTGCGGCGTTTCATTTCCTGCAGGATCGTCGCAGTCAGTTTCGCACCTGTACAGCCGAGCGGGTGGCCGAGAGCGACGGCACCGCCGTTGACGTTGACCTTTGACGGATCCATTTCCAGCACCTTCATTACCGACAATCCTTGTGCGGCAAATGCTTCGTTTAGTTCGATAACGTCGATCTGATCGAGGGTAAGTCCCGCGAGTTTCAGCGCTTTCGGAATCGCATAGACCGGGCCGATCCCCATCTCTTCGGGCAGGCATCCGGCGGTGGCGAATGAAACGAAGCGAGCCATCGGAGTCAGGCCGAGTTCCTTTGTTTTGTCAGCGGACATCACGACAGCCGCGGCCGCGCCGTCTGACATCTGCGACGAGTTGCCGGCGGTGACTGTTCCTTTCGCATGAAAGACGGCTCGTAACTTCGCAAGGCCTTCGAGCGATGTATCGGCACGCGGGCCTTCGTCCGTTTCAAACACGACTTCCTTTCGGCGCACGCGGCCTTTTTCGTCGAATTCATCGACGCTGATCGTCATCGGCACGATCTCGTCGCGGAACTTGCCTTCCTTGATCGCGGCAAGAGCTTTCTGGTGCGAATTGTAAGAGAATTCGTCCGCCTGCTCGCGGGTTATCTCGTATTTCTTGGCGAGGTTCTCGGCGGTCAGTCCCATATTCAGGTAATAGTCGGGATAGCTGTCGGCGAGATGCGGGTTCGGGCGAAACGTGTTCCCGCCCATCGGGATCGCCGTCATCGATTCGAGCCCGCCGGCAACGATCACATCGGCGCCGCCCGTCGCGATGCGGTCAGCCGCAAGCGCGATAGTCTGCAAGCCCGACGAGCAATAACGGTTGACCGTCATCGCAGACGTTTCGACCGGAAGCCCGGCCAATATTGCCGAGGTCCGTGCGACGTTCATTCCCTGCGAAGCCTCCGGAAATGCGCAGCCCATTATCACGTCCTCGATCAGCGATGCATCCACGCCTGCCCGAGCCACCGCATCTTTGATAGCGGCCGCGCCCATTTCATCCGAACGCGTGTTCTTCAACGTGCCCTTCGGCGCCTTTCCCACAGCCGTCCGCACGGCCGATACGATAACTGCTTCTTTCATAATTTTTCCTTATCTAGTCCAAAGCTTTTCCGCCATCAACGGCAATATCGAGGTCAGTGATCCGCGTGACTCCGTAACGTTAAAACCGTCCGCCACACACTCAAATGTTGAATCGTGGAAGGAGAAAACGTAGTGATGGCGACGCCAATACGTTTCCGGTTTATGATACGGGTGAGCAGAATTCAATCTTTCAAGCTGTCGTATCCAGGAAGAATCAAGTACCTCGAACGCGCCGTAAGGCGTCAGACCTCGTTTTGCCAAAGGATGTCCACTAAAGGCTTCGTCATTTGGCCAACCAAACATGTAGTGATAGCAAATTTCGATTTCAAGAATCGCCACGGGTTCGTCCGACGCCTCGTCTACTATCCGCACGGAACTTCCATCCCAGCCTTCAGGGGTGTCCTGAATGTAGTAGGCCAAAACAACTTTTCCTTCGTCGCTCAAGACAACGGGCATAGGGGCACCGACCGAAGATTGCGGTACGTTTTCGAGATTGAGTACTTTATCTTTTCTATCTACTTGATACATTCTCGATCTTTTTCAACACGCGGTTCACGTCCAACATCCTCGCCGTTCCCTCGCCGCCGCTTGTGGCCCCAGAGGCGAACCAAGCCCACTCGGCATGTGAGAG
This sequence comes from Chloracidobacterium sp., assembly GCA_016716305.1. NCBI lineage: Bacteria > Pseudomonadati > Acidobacteriota > Blastocatellia > Chloracidobacteriales > Chloracidobacteriaceae > Chloracidobacterium > Chloracidobacterium sp. The sequence goes on along the minus strand of JADJWP010000002.1, from coordinate 2,864,739 downwards.
CCAATATTTCCGAACGGCTTCTTCAGTATGCCCCAGAGCATCGCCCCACGATTCGTAGAATGCGGCTTTCTGGATCAGAAGATCGCCGTATGGATCCGGCTTGCTCGTCGCTTCAAGCATTACCGGTTCCGCCTCTTCAAATCGCCCTTCGTCCACCAGTAAACGCCAGTCCGTCATATCGCGACCTCAACTTCGACGACCTCCACGGAACGCAAAACGACTGGATCGATCTCAACCAAAAACCCACGTTTGCCGCCGTTGATATAGATTCGCTTAATATCGAATATGGTTCGCTCGGCGTAAACCGGCATCTTCGTTTTCGTCCCGAATGGTGATGTTCCGCCGACCAGATAACCGGTCAATTTCGTTGCCTTTTTCGGCGTTACGGACTCGACGGATTTGACCCCGAGAAACCGTGCAAGATTCTTTGTCGAGACCTCGCGATCGCCGTGCATCAGCACGATCAGCGGTTTCCTCTCGTTCGTTTCAAATACCAGCGTCTTCACCACCGCGTGGACATCCACACCCAGCTGCCTCGCCGATTCCCTCGCCCCGCCTTTCTCTACGTAATCGTATAGGTGGGGAACAAACTCGACCTTCTTCTCGCGAAGAAACCGAATCGCTGGTGTTATCGGGTGATCGTTCGACATTGCCTATAGCGAAAACACGACGCAACGTGATCGTTCGCCATCCCAGTCGCCTGCATGAACGCGTACATTATCGTCGAGCCGACGAAATTGAATCCGCGTTTCTTTAAGTCCTTTGCGAGGGCGTCTGAGATCTCGGTTTTTGCGGGGATGTCACCCAGCACCTTCCGCTTACCGTCGATGGGCTTTCCGCCAACGAACGACCAGATGTGGACGTCGAACGAGCCGAACTCCTTCTGCACTTTAAGAAAGGCCTTCGCGTTTGAAATTGCTGATGCGATCTTCAGTCGGTTGCGGATGATGCCCGGATTCTCGAGCAGCTTCGCCTGCTTTGCCTCGGAATACCTTGCGACCTTCGCCGGGTCGAAGTTATCGAACGCTTTCCGATAGTTCTCACGCTTGGCAAGTATCGTATCCCAGCTTAATCCGGCCTGTGCACCCTCAAGGATCAGAAATTCAAAGAGCAAACGATCATCGTGCACCGGCACGCCCCATTCGGTGTCGTGATAATGGATAGCAAGCTCGTTCTTTGCCCAATCGCACCGCTTCATTTGGTTATCCTTGCCATTTTAACAAAGCACCTATTCGGATCGTCGGTCGTCTTGGGTTCGCCTGTGATCTTTACCTATCAGCCAGATTGACGAAATTGCGGCCGTTATCGCGAACCCTTATGTCTTTTTTTCTTGAAACCGGGTTCAATTTTCTCGAAGTTGTGCACGGACGTTCCCTGAACATTATCCGCCGAAATGTTCTTTTCGCCACCTGGGGTTCCGGTCAGTTTGAGCCCGCATTTTACCGGCCCACAACCGTTATTCAAGTAAAAGACGCGGCACTTGTCGCTTTGGAAACCGCTCATCTCGACCGTCTCCTTCTCATATTGCGGACAGCAAGCCTTTGAAAATTCCACCGGCTCGCCGACTGTGTCGCACGACGACGCAACGAGCGTCAGTGTCGCACTATAAGAAACGAAATCGTTTTCATAGATTGCCCTCGCGTTTTTTTGCGATGTAGATCGTCTTTTCGATCCGGGCACAGACATCGCCTGACCTATCCTTCAATTCAAGCTCGTAGATCCGGTCGATCGATCTTGCGTCCTCAGCGAGGCGTTTGATCTCGTCCACTTCGTCTTCGCTCAATGTAAGATCGACATACAGCGTTTCCTTTCCGGGCTTTCGAAATCTGATGGTCGCGGCCTTATCCCAAACAGTGTAACCTCGGCCGAGGATCTTTATCAGCATCAGCATGTAGATCGGATCGACCGCTCCGTAGATACTTCCGCCAAAGATGGTGCCGACGTAGTTTCGAGTTCGCCAGTTCAGCGGCAATTTTACCCGGACCTCTTTCCAATCGTCAGCAATGTATGTTACCCGCCCACCGGTGCCGCGATATGCAGGGAAAAGGTTGAATCCCCACCTGAACCGTTTGCTTTCGAAACTCTCCGGCATCTTCTGAAACGGCTACTTCGGAAAACCGTCAGCCTCCATCACACGTTTTGCCTGACGGATGTGCCGCTTTGAATGTTCGATCAACACAGTGAACGCATCGTCGAGTTTGTATGTGAAAACCGCGAGGAAGGGTGACGTGACGACTGTCTTTTGCCGATCCGCCTCTGCACAAGCCTCAACCTTGCCGTTTACCTCGGCAATATGGTCGATGAAGCGATTCACGATGTCGCCTTCTATTTCGCTTGGCGGAACTATCGATTTAGACGGGGCCTTTGCTTTTTTCGAATCGACCAAGACGGCATTCACCAGAAACCGACCGCCCCATCCTGTGAACGGTGACCAATTTTCCCAAAACGAGTTTTTTCTGTTTCCGGAAGCGAGACGGTCAAACTCGGGGTAAAACGATAAGTTGGTCTTGATTATGTGGTCTAGGCATTGGGCGACGCTCCAGCTGTTTTCAGCTGGTTTCCAGTTAAGTTGCTCGCCCGAAAGCGAACCGAACGACTCTCTAGCGTCTTCGGCGACGCGCCGCATTTCCTTTGTGATGAAGTTTATTCGATCGTCCATTTTTCGCCTCCTGCTATTCAAACGCGAAAAACTCACCCTGCTTGTACGCTTAATTTCTTAACGGCTTTCCTGTCTTCAACATCGCAGCAATTCGTTCCTGTGTCTTTCGTTCACCGCAAAGTGACACAAATGCTTCGCGTTCAAGATCAAGCAGATATTGTTCGCTTACGAAGGCAGTGTGATTGATATTACCGCCGCTCATGATGTGTGCAAGCCTTTTGCCGATCAATTCGTCATGCTCCGAGATAAATCCGCCTCGCTTCATCATATGCAGTGCAAGCTTCATCGCGGCCTCGGCCGATTCGCCCATCACCATAATGTCGGTACGCGGAATCGGAGCAACGAAGCCGGCAGAATCGAGACAAAGCACTTCCTGTTTGGCATCTGCGATCAAGCGGTCGCCGTTCATCGATATCGAATCGATATCCCTGAAAAATCCCCAGGCCTTGCCCTCCTGGGCCGACGTTGCGACCTTGCCCATGCCGATCATTTCGAATGTTTTCTTCAAAAACGTCAGCGGATCGGCGTCGGGTGTTCTCGCCGCAGCGTCCATCGAACGCATCGTCATTTCCTTGGTGCCGCCGCCGGCCGGGATTACCCCGACACCGACCTCGACAAGGCCGATATATGTTTCTGCCGCCGCCCGCACACGGTTTCCGTGGATAGCTATCTCGCATCCGCCGCCCAATGTGAGGCCGTACGGCGCGGTCACGACCGGTTTCGACGAATATCGCAGCCGCATTATCGCCTGCTGAAGCGCATGGACCATCATGTTGATGTCGTCCCACTCTTCTTCCTGAGCGGCTAGCAGGAGCATCATGATGTTCGCACCGGCCGAGAAATTACCGCCTTGATTACCGACGACAAGGCCTTTGAAATTCTTTTCGACCTCATCGATGGCAAAGTTGAGCATCGAGACCGTGTCGCCGCCGATCGAATTCATCTTAGAATGAAACTCAAGACATGCGACGCCGTCGCCGAGATCTACGAGCGACGCACCCGGGTTCGATTTGATAACGCCCGTCCGCTCCTTCACCGACCTTAGAACAATGACCCCAGGTCGAGCCGGTATCTCTTTGTACCCACCAGCAACGAGATCGAAATACCACGCGACCCCGTTCTCATTCTTATAGAACGTCTCGGCTCCCGTATCGAGCATTCTTTCGACGTTCGCGGGCACAGCCTGGCCTTCGGCCCTCATCCGCTCGACCGATTTCCTCAGGCCGATCGCGTCCCAGGCCTCAAAGACCCCGATCTCCCATCCAAATCCCCATTTTATCGCGTTGTCGATCTCGACGATCGTGTCTGCGATCTCTGGAATTCGGTTTGCCGCATAGCGTGATATTCGTGAAGTCGTTTTCCAAAGGAATTCTCCGACACGGTCTTCTCCCCAAACGAGCTTCTTCACTCGCTGAGCCCTGTCGTCGATCGCCTTCGCCGCATCGAGCGAAGGAAATTTCGTCTTGACCTGAGGCTTGTATTCAAAGGTCGTCAGATCGAGCTCAAGTATCTGGCGTTTTCCTTCGGCGTCGGTCGATTTCTTGAAAAATCCGCCCTTGGTCTTGTCGCCTAGCAGGTTTTTGTCGAGCAGCGTCTGGATCAACTCAGGCAGCCTAAAGACGTCACGGTCTTCATCATCCGGAACTGCAGGATACAGATTATTGGTGACGTGGGCAGTCACATCGAGGCCAACGAGGTCTGACGTCCTGAAGGTCGCCGATGATGCATGCCCGATCGCTTTGCCGGTCATCTGGTCGACCTCGGTCGGCGTAAAACCCATTGCGATCATCTCGTGAATCGTCGCCATCATCCCGAAAACACCGATCCGGTTAGCGATAAAGTTTGGCCTGTCCTTTGCCGGCACGACACCTTTGCCCAATCGCTGGTCGAGAAAACCTGAAACCGCACAGGCGATCTCGCCGCTCGTCTTTGTGCCCGGGATCACCTCGACCAGTTTCATGTAACGGGGCGGGTTGAAAAAATGTACGCCTACAAAATGCTGTTTGAAATCGTCTGAAAATGGTTCGGCGATCGAATCGATCGGAATACCGCTCGTATTCGAGGCGATCACGGCACCGGGCTTTCTGAATTTATCGACCTCGGCAAAAAGCTTGTGCTTTATTTCGAGGTTTTCGACGACTGCCTCGATCACAAGATCACAATCTTTCAGTTTCGCCATGTCATCGGCAAAATTCCCTGTTTTGATCAGCTTTGCGTTGTCGCCGAGCATGAACGGCGCCGGTTTGAGTTTCTTTGAAGCCTCAAATAGCGAGTTCACGATACGGTTACGCACCACTGGCGATTCGAGGGTCAAACCCTTTTTCTCTTCATCGGCAGTCAGTTCGCGCGGTGCGATGTCCAATAACAAGGTCTGTATGCCGGCATTCGCCAAATGCGCTGCAATGCCTGCGCCCATGGTGCCGGCTCCTAAGACTGCGGCTTTTCCGATATTCATATCTTCTCCGGATCGATCTGTTGTGTTGAAAGTCCAGTTAGTATAACTGAATGAACATTCATTCAGCAAGCTGATTTCGTATTCCCGATACGAAAAAAGTTGACAATTTCAAACGTCCGCATTCATAATCGTCGCGTCACCAACAAATAAAGGCTGATCAGATCTTTCGTCCGTATTTCGTTGTAACGGAACGCGTTCATTATCGGTCAGCTTCAATAATGATCCTGGAGAAATATCAATGAGAAAGGTTTCTTGTTTCGTATTGCTGTCCCTGATCTTCTGTATCTCAGCCGCCGCGCAATCGACTGCTGCAAACGGAGCCACATCGGCCGACGATGCCAAACCAAAAACACCAGTCTTTCGTCCGACAAAAGCACAGATCACCCAGGTGCAGGAAATGCTTAAGTCAAAAGGTGTTTACAACGGCTCGGCGACCGGCAAATATGATACCGCCACACGAGCCGCCATTCGCATCTATCAGAAAGACAATGGTCTCAAGTCGACCGGTACGTTGAATCGGGCGACGCTTGAGAAAATGGGCGTCGAACTGACCGACTCGCAAAAGCAGATACCGATCTCGCCGAATTCATATGCGTCAAACGAGACCTCTGAAGCAAAGACCGTGAAAACCGCGGCAACAACCAGCAAGCCGAAGAAAGTCATCTTCAGTGCCACAAAGGGCCAGATCACCGAAGCACAGGAGAAGTTGATTTCGGGTGGAATGCTTAGCGGCGAAGCGACCGGAAAACTCGACCCGGCAACTCGTGCCGGTTTGAAGAAATATCAAGAAATGAATTCGCTAAAGGTGACCGGTACGCTAAATCAGGCAACCCTGGAAAAAATGGGGATCGAACTGACAGAAAAACAGAAAGAGAACGCAACGTCGCAGAACTGAACGTTGAAAAATCGCTCTTTTATCCAGGTGCGGCAGACTGTTGTTCCCGTCTGCCGCTTCATGTTTGATTTAGGATTTCGATCGGTGCAATTCAATATGAAAGCAATTACATTGGTGTTGGCTGTTATTCTTGCTATGGCATCGGTCGCACTCGCTCAGTCGCAGAAAGAGGCTGAACAGATCGAGGTCTCGGTTTTGGCGGTAATGATGAACCAGGCCGCGGCATGGAACCGAGGCGACATCGAGGGCTTCATGGCCGGTTACTGGCGATCCGATGCCCTGGTGTTCGTCTCAGGGGACAAGGTCACACGCGGATGGCAGGCCACGCTGAGCAATTACAAGAGCAGTTACAACACCGCCGCGAAAATGGGCAAACTGGCGTTCACTGATATCGAGGTGGCGCCCCTATCAAAGGATTCTGCGGTCGTTCTCGGCAGTTGGGCACTCACGCGTGACGCCGATAATCCAAAGGGTAAGTTTACGCTGATCTTTCGCCGGCTGAAAGAGGGATGGCGGATCATCCACGATCACACAAGCTGAGATTGGAATTTGAGCCGAATGAATCGCCCGCGGAGCCGCCGCTTCGCAAATGGCCCATGTTGTGATCCTGAATTTTTCATTGCCGCGACGGTTGTTTGGAACTTTTCATTTCTGCCATCGTTTTCGTCCTTGAGATGAAAAGAGTATTTCTTGCTGCGTCTTTCTTCCTTGTCATTTCAGTTCCGACGTTTGGCCAGATTGAGCCTTCGTCAACGAGGGTCATATCTGCCGACCCGTCAGCCGGATTTTTCTACCCGTACTATCTTTTCGTGCCAAAAACGGCGGCACCTGCGGGATCGCAGAAAGTTGAAAAGCCGATCCTGGTCTCGACCAATAATACCGGAACAACGAACGACGATCTTTCGGTTCATGAAGCAAATGTAAAACGAAGGATCGCACAAATGGCGCTGGCTTTCGGCAAGCTTGGCGTGCCGATACTCATGCCCGTGTTTCCGCGTTCGAGCTCCGAATGGACGATCTACACACATGCGCTCGACCGCGATACCCTGATCACCGACAAAAAAGAACTAAAACGGCTCGATCTGCAGTTGGCCGCGATGATCGACGACGCTCGAAAACGCCTTGCCGAAGAAAAGATGCCGACCGACCGGCGCGTACTGATCTATGGTTTTTCTGCCGCGGGTATGTTCGCAAATCGATTCGCATTCCTTCATCCAGAACGTGTAAAGGCAGCTGCGATCGGTTCACCGGGCGGCTGGCCGATCATTCCGAAAGGCGAACATAAGAGCCGGATGCTGCGATTTCCGATCGGAACTGCCGATCTCGAAACGGTGGCCGGCAGAAAGCTTAACATCGATCAGTTAAGAAAGGTGCGGTTCTTGATATTCATGGGTGACAAAGACGAAAATGATTCAGTGGTTTTCAAAGATGGATATGAGCCCGAGGACACAGATCTGATCTTTGAGCTTTTCGGCAAGACGCCGCTCGAGCGTTGGGCAACAGCAAAAAGGTCTTATGCCGACGCAGAGCTTTCGGCTGAATTCAGGCTATATGCCAATATTGGCCACACAATGACACCCGCTATCATCGGCGATGTTGCGGCGTTTCTCGATTCAGCGATGCAATGATGTCGAGCACGATTTGAAGGAAGCCTCGGATTGGTCTATATTCCAAGGATCTCACATCAATTTCCGAGGTCTTAAATGAAAAAACTCGCCGTTTTACTTTCGATCGCTCTATTTGCAGTTGCCGGCTATTCTCAGCCTTACTCGATCCAACAATATTTGAGCGTCAAATCTGCCGGTTCACCGGCCTTTGCGCCTGACGGGAAGGCGATGGCCTATTTGACCAACGTGACCGGCACGTCGCAGGTCTGGGTCAAGAAACTGCCGAATGGCGAGACAAAGCAGCTTACGAATTACGACGACAACATCAGTTTTGTCCGCTGGCTCGAGGACGGGACCGGGCTCATTTTCGGCAAGGCCCGCGGCGGTGACGAGAATACACAATTCTTCTGGATGAAGCCGGACGGCAGTGGTGTCCGCGCATTGACGAACGACCCAAAGGTACGACACAACTTCGGCTTTGTTTCCAGAGACGGAAAATGGATCGTTTATGCCTCAAACAAACGCAACCGCAGCTATTTCGATATCTATGCAATGGAGATCGCGACCGCGAAAGAAGAACTTCAGTACCAGCAGGACGGCAATAATAGTGCCGTTGCGGCAAATGCTGACGGCACAAAACTGATCATTTCGAGGTCGGGCGGCGAGCTCAGTCTCGACAACAATCTTTATTTGGTCGACGTTCGGTCGAAGATCGAGATCTTGCTGACGCCGCACGAAAATTCGGCCCAATTCGGCGATGCCGGTTTCCTTCCCGACGGCAAATCGCTTCTGTTCGCGCATAACGATAATCGCGAATTCTATAGCCTGGCGAATTTGCGGCTTAGGAACGCGGCGAATGCTAACGATTGGAGACCGGACAATCGCGAGGTCAGAATTCTCGACGACACACAGTGGGATGTCAGCGACGTAGCATTGCCGGATGCGGCAGCTCGGTTTGCATATGTGATCAACCGCGAAGGTTTTTCTGAAGTCTTTATTCAAGACATCGAAACGGGCGGAAAGCCGCTGATCACGACATTCCCGAAAAAGCCGACAAAGGTCGCTCTCCCGGCGCAGGGTCTTGTCGGCGGGGTCACATTCTCGAAAGACCAGACCAAACTCGCATTTTCATTCAGTTCGTCGAAGAACAACGGTGATATATGGCTTTATGACATCGGCACAAAGAAACTCGCGCAGATAACCCAAAGCGACCGTGCCGGGATCGATCCGAGAACATTCGTAACGCCGGAGCTTGTTAAATTCACCACGTTTGACGGGAAGGAGATCCCGGCATGGTATTACCCGCCGCAGGGCGTGGAGTATCTCAAGATGCGAAACCAGCCGAAGCGCACGTTCGCTTTCTCCAAAAATCTTGGAACACGGCTGCAGGCGGTAAAGGTCCCCGTCATAGTCTCCGTCCACGGCGGGCCAGAAGGTCAATCGCGTCCGGGATTCAATCCGTTGTTCCAATATTACCTTTCTCGCGGTTACGCCGTACTAGACCCGAATGTCCGCGGCTCGACCGGTTACGGTAAGACCTACACACACCTCGACGACGTCGAGAAGCGCGAAGATTCGGTGAAAGATCTTGCCGCCGCACATGAATGGCTGGTCACTAAGGGTGGAGCTGATCCGAAACGCATCGCCGTTATGGGCGGAAGCTACGGTGGCTATATGACGATGGCCGCGATCACTCTATATCCAGACCTTTGGGCTGCGGCCGTGAATACGGTGGGCATTGTAAATTGGGAAACGTTCTTGCAGAACACTTCCGGCTATCGCCGCCGCCAACGCGAGGTCGAATACGGCAGGCTTGATCGCGATATCGAGTTCTTACGCCGCGTTTCACCTATCCGCAAGATCGACAAGATCAAGGCACCGCTTTTCGTCATCCACGGTAAGAACGATCCGCGAGTTCCCTACACCGAGGCCGAGCAGGTCGTTGATGCTCTCAAGAAACGCAACGCGATCGTCGAATACAAGCTATACGACGACGAAGGCCACGGCATATCAAAACTGAAAAACCGGCTCGATCTTTATCCGCTCGTTGCCGATTTTCTCGACAAATACATGAAATGATCAGGCTGTATGGCCTCGATATAACGAGTAAAGGCAGTTCAACGACCGTTTTCAGTCGTTCACCTGCGATATTGATATTTCCTTGTGGGTTGCGTTGGATTCGCGTGCGCCGTCAAGAACTTTTTGGATCGTTACGCCGTCAGCAAATGTCGCGGCGTGTTCGATACTGTGATTTCCGGTCATGATCGCTTCGACGATCTTCGGTGCGAACGCCATGAACCCGCTCGGGAATCCGGATTCAAATATCCCGTCAATGCTTGGCGGATACTCGACCTCGACTGCGGACCATTCGCTTTCTCCGCGTTTCGCAACAAAAATATCTCCACGATGCCCGACCCGCATCCAGCCGTCGCTACCGACAAACTCGATCTGATTCAGATATGTCGGCCCTTCGATCATCGAAACTGAGACAAGCCCGGTCGCATCTTCCGTCAGATCGCCATCAGCGAACCGCAGCAGCATATTCGCTTCGTCATCGGTGGTGACGTCTTTGAAGCCCTCACCGAACGGCCTTTGTTTGACGTGCGTATGCAACTGGCAGATCACACTGGAAATTTCTGTGCCGAGAAACCATATGAGTGAATCGATCACGTGAGAATTGATCGCACCCAAGGCTCCTCCGCCGAAGGTAATGTCTGACCACCAATCCCACGGCTGCGTCGGGTCGCCGCGGTGCGGTGCCTGAAACAGATATTTCGCATGCTTGACCTTACCGATCGCCCCTTTCTTAAGCATTCCCTTCGCCTTCAGCCTCCCAGGCAGGAATCGCAGTTCGTGGTCGATCAGCGCCAGCACACCTGCTTTGGTTGCAGCGGCTGCCATCTCCTCTGCCTCCGCGAGGTTCATCGCCATCGGCTTTTCGGCGAGAATGTGCTTGTCACACCCGAGAGCAAACAAGGCCATTTCCTTATGCAGGTTCGGCGGAGTGGTGATGCAAACCAGATCCACCGCATCGTGTTCGACCGTTTCGCGCCAGTCGTCGGTGTAATGCGCGATGCCAAACTCTGCGGCCGTCGCGCGGGCATTTGCGATCGTGCGGCTTGAGACCGATACGATATCGGCATTCTCGCACGCCAGAAACGCCGGGATCTGTACTCTCCTCGCAAACCCGGCACCGATAATCCCAATACCTACTTTCTCTTTCATTATGAGAATTAAGACATATCCGTTGGTCAAAAACAAAAATCGCCGGTTTTAAGCCGACGATCCGGGTTTCGAATTGTGGAGCATGGGTCAATTACCGCCAAGCTCGAGGCTGGGTTCCGCAGCCTTCTTTCGTTTACTGCCGTAGCGTAGAAAATGGTCGTAAGCCTCGCGATCTGCATTGCTGATATCGACGATTTCGGCACCGATCAAAAATCTTTCGCTCGAAAGATGCAGCCCGACACGCTCATAACGCCGCCCGATGATCGTCATTTTGACCTTTCCGCCCGGCAGATCGATCTCGGCGTTGAGCCTGCGATCCTGGCCAACAAGATAATTTTCGCGAACGCGGATCGACGAGACAACGAAGCCGATCCCTGATCGGCTAAGGTCAAACGTCTCTCCAGTTATGTAGATCGAGTCGCTCGAGGAACGAAGCTTACCGGTTGTGAGTGTCGGTGCAAAGACGATTTTGATCGGAGCATTGTGCTTTCTTCGGGCGGAATGCGACCTTTCTGCGAAAATCCCGGTGATTTTTCCGATTAGCTCTCTGATCATCGTTTCTTGCTCGGTTACATGATGATTAACGCCGTAATGCAGGTCACTTCAGTGGCTGCCCTTTTTTGTCCGCGGACGTGACACGCGGTGTTCCGTCCGAGAGTTTAAGTAGATACGAAATCCGGCCGGTCTTGCCGTAAACCGCGGGTGTCGCTGTCGCCTGATAGGTCCGGCCTTCGTTCCCAAGTTCGACGGCATAGACATAGCCCGTCGACTCGCTCGTCTCGATGTCGGCAGGCAGGAACCCGACGCCTATGAGCGTTTTGATATCGCCGTAGCGGCCGTGATTTTGCAGCGAATGTGCCATCTGGGCCTTCGCGATACGCTCGAGCATTTTTCGGGCTTCTTCCTGATGCGTATCGATCTTGAGCGCATAGAAGTAGTTCTTCCCTTCCCGCTTTATCTTTTTCTCGGTTTCCGCGTCGACGCTGAGGATTATCCAGTGATCGCCCGAACGCTTTAGCTCGAGTTGTTGAAGTTCCAGCTTTTCGTCGTCCGCACTCGGCAACTTTGCTGTTACTGTTGCGTTGTCGCCCGAGACTATTTCACCGTTTATTTCGATCTCGGCCGGAATCAGCTTTGCGATCGCTTCGAAATCAACGGCAAATTCTTTCAGCTCTTCGTCCGTGAGGCCTTCGATAGCAGGTTTCAAATTGGTCAGATGGATCGCTTCCCTGATCCGCTTCTCGCGAAGCTTGGCGTAAAATACCCGAACCGTATCGGCCGGAGAATTCGGGAGGATCTCGATCGTCGCACCTCTTGGCGACATCGCTACCGGCTGGCTTGCAACCTTCTTCTGCGCTTCAGCGAGCGCGGCTTTTTCGATCTCAGCTTCTGACGCCGCGACCGAACAGCTCAGAGCCATTAGGCTCGAGACACCGATCGACACAACAAGGAAAAAGGGCTTCATCAACTTTGGATACATCAAGTATTGACTCCGAGGGTAATGATCAATTCGCCGAACGATATTTGGCAGAATGCCCTTTAGGTGCCAAGGGCAAAGTTTGCCTCCGGAAACGGCGTGCTGGAAGCAAAAAAGGGAAAAAGACACGCCGTTGGGATTATAGCGTGTCTTTTATAAAAAGGTAAAACAAAATTTCAAAAGGTGTAAATTTTGTTTAATCCGACGGTAACGCCGTTTCCTCGTCTTTTTTGCCGAAGATCAGGTCGCGACCAGCAAGATACAAGAAGCCGGCAAGCACTGCAAATGGCAACAGCCCGAGAAGGTCGGCCCATGGGCCGTCATAGAATGGATTGTTTGCCTTGGCCCATTCGCTCAACGTTTCGACGAATCCGCCAAAATATACCGCAGAGAGAGCAATAAGAATGCCTGCCAATGCACCGCCCGCAATATAGCCCGACGCAAGCAAAACGCCTGAGCTCTTGTCGGTTTCAGCGATAAACTCCTCTTCCGTCAGATCTTTATCGCGGAATTTTCGCTTGAGATATTTATCCACGCCCCATCGGACCAGCCCGCCGAAGAAGATCGGCGACGATGCGGAGATCGGCAGATAAAGCCCGACAGCGAACGCCAGCGACGACACGCCGCAGAGTTCAAGAGTGACTGAGATCATTACGCCGAGCAGGACGAGCGCCCACGGCAGCTGTTGGCTCAATATACCCTTGATGATATAGCTCATCAGTGTCGCCTTCGGCGCCCGGTATTTTTCGACCTGCTGATAGACGGGATTTCCGTCCGCATCAATGCCGGTTTGTGCTTCTTTGATAACACCGTTTATGCCCGGATCTACGAGGTATGCGGGTTTGCCCTGCATGTTTATCAGATACTTTCCGGCCGGCCCGAGGTTCGCGTCGGTGTTATGCCAAACGCGGTAATTTGCTTTGTCCTTTTCGCCAAAATACCCGCCGACGGTCTCTGACCTGAAATTGCTGCCTTCACGGACAAGGTCTTGTTCCGATACCCGAAAATCCGCCGCGAATGCTGTTGGTTCGACAGTCTGGTAGACCGAAGACGAGTCGTTGAGCTGGATAAGGATCGGCCCAAGCAGGAGGGCCGAAGCGAGAGCGCCGATAAGTATAGCCGACTGTTGTTTCCACGGAGTTCCGCCGACCCAAAAACCCGTTTTCAGGTCCTGAGAGGTCGTGCCGCCATTCGAAGCGGCGATGCAAACGATGCCGCCAACGCTGAGCGCTGTAACGAAATAGGGGTCGGCCGCCGTCCAGCCGAGCAGCAAAAATGCCAGCGAAGTAAAGAGAAGCGTTGCGACCGTCATCCCCGATATCGGGTTCGACGAAGAGCCGATCTCACCCGTCAGCCTTGACGATACCGTCACGAACAGGAAACCGAGAATTATGATCAATATTGCCCCAAGAATGTTCATCTTGAGAGCGGGCAGGAATGTTATCACCACGATAAGGGCCAGAATGCCGCCGATCACCCATTTCAATGAGATATCCTGCTCGGTTCGCGGGATCGCAGTGGTATTCTTCTCTCCGTTCTTGCCGTTTTCCCGCTTCGCCTGCATATCGGCAATGCCGCCGCGAATGCCGTGCCAGATCGTAGGCAGCGACCGCACCAGGCTGATGATGCCGCCTGCTGTCACGGCTCCCGCACCGATGTAAAGAATGTACTCGCTCTGTATGCTTCCGGCGCCTTCGATCGGCATGTCCTTGATCAGCGTTCGTGCCGGTGCGAGCGGAGCAGCGAGGGCATCGCCGAAGAATCTGATCATCGGGATCAGAACAAGATAGGCAAGGGCACCCCCGGCAAACATGATGCCGGCGATCCGCGGGCCAATAATGTACCCGACACCGAGCAAGGCCGGATTGTTCTCGAGCGAAACGCTGCCGCCCTTGAACGGTTCGTTGAACTCCTTGGTCGGGTATTCGCGCCAGCCGCTAAAGACCTTCATCACGATGTTGTAGAGAAAGCCGATACCGAAGCCGGCGGCAATTATCAGACCACCATTCGTGTCTGCCGCCTCGCCCTTTTTTGCGATCTCGGAATGCGCTTTCGATTCATCTGAAGCGCTTGCTATCAGCACCTGCGCACAAGCCGTGCCTTCCGGGTATTTCAGCAGGCCATGCTGGTCGCGGATAAGCGCACGCCGCAGAGGTATCATCATCAAAATGCCGAGCAGCCCGCCGAGAACTGCGACCATCGTCACCCGCCATACTTCGAGGTCAAACCCGAGTATCAATATCGCCGGCATTGTCACGCCGAGACCGAAAGCGATCGATTCGCCTGCAGATCCCGTCGTCTGAACAATGTTGTGCTCAAGGATGGTTGCATCACGAGCACCGAGTTTCGATAGTATCCGGAAAAGCGTGATCGAGATCACCGCGACCGGTATCGAAGCCGAGACCGTAAGCCCGACCTTGAGCACCAGATACAACGAGGAGGCGCCGAAGACGATCCCAAGCAGTACGCCGACGATCAGCGGCCCGGGCGAGAACTCGCGGAGGTTCGTAACCGAATCGGGAATATATGGCTTAAAATTCTCGAGAAATGGGTTCTTCATAAGGGTTCACGGTTTTGAACTTTTTCCCCGCAACTATACGCCCCATTCTCAATTATCTGCAAATCGGCTAAACTCACAGAAACCTTTCAGCGGAGTTACCAATAGATGAAACACCAATCTGCGCTTTTCTGCATGAACCGATCTTACTTCACCCTGCGATTGCTCTTTGGCTGCAGGTCAGCCGGCGATCGACTTAAAACCCGTTCTTCGCGAAGTGCGGTCCTGACGATCGCGGCTTTGCGGCTCTGCGGGATATTTCTAGCAGTAACGATCGCCGCCGTCTCACAGGTACCGACGCCGAAGGACGTACTCGGCTTCACGCCTGGTGATGACCGAAAGCTCGCCAGTTGGGCCCAGGTTGTCGACTATTTCAAAAAGCTCGACGCCGCCTCCGATCGGATGATCTTCGAAGAGATCGGCAAGACCACGATGGGTGCACCGTTCGTCTATGCGACCGTCAGCTCGCCCGAGAATATTAAAAACCTCGAGAAATACAAAGGCATCAACGACAAACTTGCCGACCCGCGTTGGGAATTGACATCAAGCTCGATACCACGAGATCGCGTTCGGCGATATATCGCCGATGGCAAGACCATCGTCCTGATCACGTTCGGGATCCACTCGACCGAGGTCGGCTCGACCCTATCGTCGATGCTCATCGCCCACCGACTGCTGAGTTCCGACGAGCCCGAGATAAAAAAGATCCTCGACAACACGATCATACTGCTCGTGCCCTCTCTCAACCCCGACGGCGTGGACATCGTCAAAAACTGGTACGACAAAACGCTCGGCACGCCGTACGAAGGCACCAATCCGCCCGAGCTTTATCACAAATACGTCGGCCACGATAACAATCGCGACTGGTACGCCTTCACGCAGGTCGAGACGCAGCTCACCGTCGACAAGATCCACAACGTCTGGCACCCGCAGATCGTCCACGACGTCCACCAGCAGGGAGCGAACGGAGCCCGGCTCTTTCTGCCGCCATATATGGATCCGGTCGAACCGAACGTGCCAAAACAGATCGTCGAAGGCTACACGGAACTTGGGCTTTGGATGGCCAACGACCTCCGCAAGAAAGGCCTGCAGGGGATAACGACCGGAACGACCTACGACGCCTGGACACCCGCACGCGCCTATTCGCACTATCACGGCGGCGTGAGGATTCTTTCAGAAACCGCATCCGCACGGCTCGCCACGCCGATCACCGTCAAGTTCGAAGACCTCCGCGGTGCCTCCGGCGGGCTCGACGCAAAGAAGGAATCGGACAAGTTCGGCCCGCTCTGGAAAGGGGGCGAATGGAAACTCCGCAACATCACCGATTACATGACCTCCGCCGCGTTCTCGCTGCTCACCCACGCTAGCGACAACCGCGAACGCTGGCTCTCGAGGTTTTATGAGATCGGGAAAGAAGCGGTGAGACCGAGGAAAGAAGGTGAACTCGAGGCGTTTGTTTTAGACCCGCTTTTTAGCATGAATCAATGGCATCTTGAACGCATCCTCAAAAGGGGCGGTGTGGAAATTAGCCAAGTTGGCAAGTTCGAGGCTTCTGGTCGCGAGTTCCCAAACAGAACAAAAGTAATTCGCCTAGACCAACCGTACGGAATGTTTGCAAAAGCACTGCTCGAACGGCAAAAGTATCCAGACCTTCTCGATTCAAAAGGACAGCCAATCGCTCCCTATGACGTAACAGCTCATAGCTTGCCCCTACTGTTTGGAACAAATCTCTGGCCTGTTCAAGCACCCTTCAAATTCCCTGAAGTTGTTACGGAACCTGGATTCGGATCTGGGACAGGCGCTGGGTCGGCCATTTGTGCAGGAGATTTCGACTATCGCATTTATCGATCAGAGGTTTCTTCGATGGACGAAGGTTGGACACGTTGGGTCATCAAAGAGAATGAACATGTTATTCGAATGAACCTACGCGACCGATGCAGAGTGTCGCAAGGTCCTATTCGGAACCGTGAGATTGTTTTCGGTCTCGCTAATACTGGAGTGAATACGATCATCTTCCCCGACCAATCGCCCAACCAGATCCTCAACGGCTATGCGAAAGGCACGATGCCGGATGAGTATACGGGCGGGGTCGGGAAAGAAGGCGTTGAGAATCTGAAGAAATTTGTCGAAGCGGGCGGGACGCTTGTTTTCCTGAACCGCTCGTCGCAGTTCGCGATCGAACAGTTCAACCTGCCGGTCAAAGACGTAACACGCGGCCTCAGCCGAAAGGAATTCTACATACCCGGCTCGATCCTCCGTACCGAACTCGACCTCTCGCACCCGATCGCCAAAGGTATGCCCCAGCAGTCGATCGCCTGGTTCGAGGACTCGCCCGCGTTTGAGTTCGTTCCGCACTCATTCACGAGCACCCGTCCGCCAACCGCGTGGGACGTGTTCCCGCGAGAGAACTTCAAGGTCATCGCCCGATACCCTTCGGACCCGAAGCAGATCCTCCTTTCCGGCTGGGCGCTTGGAGCCGAAAAGATAGCGGGGAAAGCCGCTCTGGTCGAGATCAAGGTCGGAAAAGGCAAGATCGTCCTCTTCGGATTCCGCCCGCAATACCGTGGGCAGAGCCTGGCGACCTTCCCGCTGCTGTTCAACGCGATATCGCAATAGCAGAGTTTTCGGTGTATTATGTCTGCGATCGTTCACCAACCGAATTGAGGAGAAGCCCTGAATGGACTTTATTTCGAGCACGAATCTATTGTTGCTTTTTGCGATAATTGGCGGCGTCGGATTTGTGTTTTTGCTCGCATCGCTCGTCCTCGGCGACATTTTCGAGATGTTCGGCGGCGAAGCGGATCTCGGAGGCGACAGCGGTGTTGATTTTGGGTTTCTCGATAGCCGCGTGATCGCCGTCTTTATCACGGCATTTGGCGGATTCGGATCGATCGCCGTTTGGTCCGGATTTGGTGCGGTCGCAAGTTCGATCGCCGGTCTGCTCGGCGGTGTCGTGTTCGGTGGTGTCGTGTCGGCATTCGGCCGCTTCCTGGTCGGCCAGCAGGCCTCGACAACCGTTACCGACTCAGATCTGGTCGGGCGAACGGCACAGGTCACGGTCACGATCAAACCCGGCGAGCTCGGCCAAATTACGACCCGCGTCGGCGACGAACGCGTCGAAAAGCTTGCCCGGACGTCTAGCGGCGGAGAGATCCGGCCCGGATCCGTCGTTAAAATTACGGCCGTGGCCGGCGACTCGGTGATCGTCACTGAGGAATCTTCTGAATAGGGCCAGCCGCGACATTTACGATCTTAAGCCCTTTACCTGAGGAATATTGCTATGGACCTTTTGTTTGACTACTCGACGCTGCTGATACCGATCGTGATCCTTGTGATCGTCGTTGCGGCCCTGATCGCGCTGATGCTGATCAGCCGCAATTATATCAAGGTGTCGCCAAATCAAGCGGCCGTAATTTCGGGCCGCAAACGAAAACTTGCCGATGGCTCGATCGCCGGTTATCGCCTGGTTCGCGGCGGTGCGACGCTCGTCTTTCCCTTTCTTGAAAAGGTCGAGTATCTGGATCTCAACGTAATCACCGTCCCGCTCGCAACCTCGCGTGCTTACACGGTGCAGGGCGTACCGGTCAGCGTAAAAGCAGTCGCAAACGTAAAGATAAAGGGCGACGACACGTCTCTGAGATCGGCGGCGGAACGCTTTCTGGGCATGCCGCAAGAGCAGTTTCATCGGCTCGTTTTCCAGACGCTTGAGGGCCACCTTCGTGCGATCCTCGGCACGCTCACCGTCGAAGAGATCAACAACGACCGCCAGTCTTTCGCGCAGAAGCTCACCACCGAGGCCGCCGGAGACCTCGAGAAAATGGGCATCGGGCTCGATGCTCTGACGATCCAGGAAATATCCGATGAAGAAGGCTACCTCGACGCGCTCGGCAAACGCCGAACTGCCGAAGTAAAACGCGATGCTGAGATCGGCCAGGCCGAGGCGAATCGCGATTCGAAGATAAAGGCCTCGCTTGCACTGCAAGAGGGCGAAAAGGTCCGGCTTGAGACCGAAGCCCAGATCGCCCAATCGCAACGCGAGACCGAAATACAAAAGGCGCAAGTGCAGGCCGAGATCGAGGCCGAACGTGCAAAAGCGAGCCAGGCCGGTCCGCTCGCCGACGCCAAGGCACAGCAGCAGGTGACCGCCGAAGAAGTTCGCGTCGAAAAGGTCCGGACGCAGGAAATGATCTCTGTTCAGGAACAGGAGGTCATGCGCAAAGAGAAAGAACTCGAGGCGACCGTCGTCAAGCAGGCCGAAGCCGACCGTAAAGCCGCGGTTCTTCGTGCCCAAGGCCTGCAGGAAGCAGCGATCCTCGAAGCCGAAGGCCGCAAACAGGCGCAGATCGCCACCGCCGAAGCCGAGGCTCAGACACTCGAACGAGAGGGACAGGGCCGAGCAGCCGCGGTCGCCGCCGAGGGCAAGGCAGAAGCAGAAAAGATACGCGCCGTCGGCCTCGCCGAAGCCGAGCGTCTCCAGGCAAAAGGCTTGGCCGAAGCAAAAGCGATCGAGGCACAAGGCCTTGCCGAAGCCGCCGCGATCAAGGAGAAGGCTGCCGCGTGGCGCGAGTTCAACGATGCTGCCCGCCTTCAGACGATCCTCGAAAAGCTGCCCTCGATAATCGAATCGTCGGCACCGGTATTTCAGGCCGTCGCGCAGCCGCTTGGCAATATCGACAAGGTCGTGATGATCGATCAGGGCGGCAACGGCGACGGTCACCAGAGCGGCATTAATCGTTTTGCTCAGACCGGCCCGACCGTGATCTTCTCGCTGCTTCAGCAGCTTCAGGCGCTCGGACTTAATTGGCCCGATGTTCTTGCGCAGCTTGGAATCGAGCAAACCGGTGAGAAAAGCGTTTCCCCGACAAAAGAATCGCCAAAGACGGCACCGCCTCCGCCGCCGAAACCGGTCGCCGATTAGCCAAGTCAAGAAAGCGGAAGCTCAGCTTCCGCTTCGTTTTTGCCAGCCCATCGACCATCAGTCGCGCGTTTCGGGTCGATTATCTCGTTTCGCCGTGCTAGTCTCTATCCTTTCGTACAATGAGGGAAGAGATAAGAGAAACACGTCTGGAAAATGGCCTGACGATCCTGACCGATAAGATGGCCGGTGTCCGATCGGTGACACTCGGGTTCTTTTACAGGGTCGGGTCGCGTCACGAACCGCTCGAACTGAACGGGATATCACATTTCATCGAACACACGGTCTTCAAGGGCACAGAACGCCGTTCAGCCCTAGAGATCGCCGTTGAGACCGATCGGCTCGGGGGCAATCTTGATGCCTTCACCACACACGAAGATACGGCTTTTGCGATGAAGATCATAGATGACCGCTTTGATCAGGCGTTCGACCTCATCGCCGATATGCTGACCTCTCCGCGATTCGACGAGATCGATCTCGAAAGCGAGCAGCGCGTGATCATCGAAGAGATGAAGATGATCGACGACTCGCCCGAAGAATATCTCGGTGATATTTTTCATTGCGCATTCTTTCCCGACCATCCGCTCGGGCTTTCTATCGCCGGAACGCCCGAAACCGTAAAACAGTTTGGCAGCGCAATGACGTCTGAATATCACCGGCGCTCCTTTTGCCCGTCGAATTTGGTCATTACGGCCGCGGGCAATATCTCGCATGACCGATTGGTCGAACGCGCTTCTGCGATGGATCTTCAAAGGTTTGCCGCGAACGAAACGCCGAACCCTTTCGACATCGCATTGCCCTCAGCTGCCGCCCCGATCATCGTCGAGCACAGATCGGAACTCGAACAGGCGCATCTTATAATCGCGTCGCCTTTTGTTAACGCCCGGGACGATCGCCGTTACGCTGCCGATCTGCTGACAAATATCATCGGCGGCGGCACCTCAAGCCGTTTATGGCAAAAGGTTCGTGAGGAACGCGGCCTCGCCTACAGCGTCGGCTCATCTGCAGTGCTTTTCAGCGACTGCGGAATGTTTTCGGTTTCGGCCGGAACGTCGCCCGAACAGGTCGGCGAGGTAGTGGATATTGTCATCGATGAGATGCGCTCGATCGTCAGGAACGGCATCCGCGCCGAAGAACTTCAGCTGATGAAAGATCAGGCTCGGGCCTCGGTCCTCCTCGGCCTTGAGGATTCTGCCACGCGTGCAGCGACGCTCGCTCATATGGAGATGACGCACGGCCGCCAGATACCGCTTGAAGAATCGCTCGCGAAACTTGCCGCGATCACGATGGACGACATTGTCGCGATCGCACGCGATTCTTTTCAGACCGAGGCCGTTGCATTCGCTGCCATCGGCGACTTTAGTGACTTTAAGATCGACCGTGACCGACTCACGATATAGCGATTCAATCCCCGACATTTCAGGCCTTGCATTTAAGTAGAAAAGTAGTATGTTTCCGCTGGAGGCGTTCGTATGACCACAAAGCGGTTATTCCTCTACTTGTTCATTGCTTCAGTTTTGCTTAGCGCGATCATCGGCATCGGTGTAATGCTGTTCGGCGATTTTGGCGAGTTTGAGACCAAGATCATGATGACAACGCTGACGGTCACGGTGACAAGTGTTCTCGGCCTCGCATGCGGCGCATGCATAGAAGCAGGAAAGGGCCGCATTATACCGATCGCGGGTATCGTTTTCGCGGTGATATCGGGTGCTCTCTGGTTGATCATGCTGTGGAGCGCTTTCGACACCAAAGCCCACTATTTTCCGCATTTCGTGATGTCCGCGACGCTGCTGGCATTTGCCTGCTCGCACGTCTCGCTTCTATCGCTCGCAACGCTCGACCGCCGGTTCGCCTGGTCGCTTATCGCCGTCCACGTATTTGTCTGGTCACTCACGGGCCTGACGTTGTGGGTCATCTGGGCTCACATTGACCCATCGGAGACGATGCTTGCCCGCATCATGGGAGTGCTTTCGATCGTGGTTGCCGCACTCACGGTTGTCACGCCGGTCTTTCACCGTCTTAGTGCGGGTGACGATGATCTCGCGAAGATCGACGCTGAGATCGAGAGATTGAAAGTCAAGATCGTCGAACTCGAGGAAAAGCGAAATGCTTCACTCGTTCGCGAACGGCCAGAGGACGATTCAAGATCAGAGGTCAGTTAGCGTAGTCGATCGGGTCGGCTATGCCCGCTTGTTCGAACCCGCGGAGTCTAAGTGCGCACGAATCGCATGTTCCGCAGGCTTGCTCCGAGCTTCGGTAGCACGACCATGTAAGATGCAGCGGGGCATTCAGGCTGACCGCCTTTCTTACGATCTCAGCCTTGGAGAAATGGATGATCGGCGTCCGTATCTCGATGCAGGATTCGGGCCTTGTTCCGGTGTCGATCACCTTTTGGAACGCCTGGTAAAACTCCGGCCGGCAATCCGGATAACCGCTCGAATCTTCCGCGACCGCGCCGATGTAGATACTCGTCGCGCCGATCGCCTCGGCCCAACTCGTCGCTATTGCAAGCATGTTCGCGTTGCGAAACGGCACATAGCTCGTTGGGATCTTCGTCGAATCAAGATCGGCCTCAGAAACATCGATACTGGGATCCGTTAACGACGAGCCGCCGATCTCAGCCAGATACTCGATCGAAACGTCCAGACGGATCGCGACGTCGTAGTGGTCCGCTATCTCATTGAACGCCCGGCGTTCGCGTTCCTCCGTCCTCTGGCCATAAGATAGGTGTAGCATCGCCAACACGTCATTCTCGGCCGCAGCCATTGCCGCCGTAACGCACGAATCCATCCCTCCTGACACAAGAACGATCGCTGTCACCTGGCAAGCCCTTCCTGTAATATCTGCGACAACCGCCAGATCAGTTCGTTGCCCATGTCGTCCATTATGTATTGTACGACCGGCATATCATCGACGGTGATCGCCATTGCAATCCGCCCCCGGCGGGTATAGACAATGCCAACGTCAGATCGCAGGCGGTCAAGCGAACCTGATTTTGATGCGACCGGCACGGTATCAAGCGCATTCCGGCCGATGCCGTCTTTGTATTGCTGTCGTCTGAGGATGGCGATCATCTCTGCAGAAGCCTCTTTCGAAACGACCTCGCCGCGCTCGAGCATTTCCAACAACCTCACCATATCTTTTGGGGACGATCGGCCGATACCAAAAAGCTTGTTCAAGGGTTCGTCATACGCCTTCGCATCGCCTCCGCCGCCGACCTTGCGCAGGGACAATGTGTCCTTCAGGCCGAGTTTTGCCATATGGTCGTTCACCGCGTTGCTTGTAACTTTGTCCAGCACTATGTTCGTCGCCGTATTGTCCGACAAGACGATCATGAGGTTGGTCGCCGTTCTCAGATCGATCTTCGAACCATCAGTGAATTCACCCAGGATGCCTGAACCGCCGACCTTATTTTGTTTGCTGATTACGATCTCATCGGTCCAGGCGATCTTGCCCTCGGCAACCTGCCGAAATACCTCGGTCATTATCGGCAGCTTTATAGTGCTTGCCGTACGGACCTGTTCATCCGACCGCAGGCCGTAATCCTTTCCCGTGTCGAGGTTCTTCGCATAGATCCAAACCTTGCCCTTGAAATCACCGATCGCGGCTTGGACTCTTGCGTCGATCGACTGCGGTGCGGCAGATCCAGGCCTCGACTGAGCAGAACCGATCGAACTCAGGATCCCTAAGATAGCGACTAAGCAAGTTGATCTCCAGACATTCATATTCATATAGATCGTACGTTGGGACGTGAAATTCAAACGCCTCTCGCGTCCGCTCCCCAGATGTATTTATGCAATTGAAGATTCAGGCGTACCCTTAACTGGCTGCGAGAAACGGCCTCGGCGATCTCGGCAAGATTCTCAATGCCGTAAACCGGCGATATCAAAACGTTTTTTGCCCGGGTCTCAAGTGCGTATTTAGCTATAATGTCCTTCGCATACTCCCAATCCGCAAGATCTGCGACGACAAACTTCACCTCATCCTTGTCCTGCCGAAGCCATTCCAGGTTCGGCCAGTGGTTTCTGTCGGACTCGCCCGAAGCGGGGCATTTTACGTCGAGAATGATACTTGCACGCGAATCGACCATTTCCGTTGACACGAAACCGCCGGTCTCGATCAGAACCTCATAATTCCGATTGCAAAGCGAAGTGATGAACGAAAATACATTGTTTTGAGCTAGCGGCTCACCGCCGGTGATCTCTACAAGGTTGCATCCGAATTCGTCGAGCCGTGTCAGTATCGCCTCGAACGACATCCTTTCGCCGCCTGTGAAAGTATATTCGCTGTCGCACCAGACACACCGCATCGGGCAGCCCGTCAGCCGGACGAATGAACACGGACGGCCGGCATGCGACGACTCGCCCTGAATCGAAAGGAATATTTCGGTTATTCGAAGCTCGGTCAAAATTGCTGACTAGCTTAGCACAAATGGAGGTTTCAAAATTAGAAGAGCCTAAGCAGAATTGCTTTCAATAGCTCCTTATGTCTGCAACACCGAACTTTACCTCACGAACGTATTCGGGATCGGGCGGCCGGTGGCGGCGCCGAACGGGATGATCTGTGTCCTCGAGGCCGAGCCGAGCGTGAACCACGTCGCCGATGAGACGGCCTGGCCACCGCAGCACCGCTCGCGGCCTATCTACGCCCGCCGATTTAACATTACATGGGCCCATTGCAGATCATGAAAATCGCTGCAGATCGCGCAGATCGGCAATTGATCTGGCTGCGACATGGTCCAAGATCGAGGTGTGAGAGTTGAACGGAAAATTTGGCGGATGAAATACGCCTCGATTTCACGTGTTTCAGTCGCAAAGTATGTTTCATGGAAACACACGTACTCCGCGGTGAAACGAAACAAGCAAAACACCGACGCTGCTATCGTTGGTAATAGATCAACAGCGGGCCGTCCATACTTTTATCGACCGATTCACTTCATTGTAGTCGCCGCTCTTTGCCGCTTTCTCAGTTTCAGATACACTTCCGTTATATGCGACAGCAGCTA
Source organism: Chloracidobacterium sp. (assembly GCA_016716305.1). Lineage (NCBI taxonomy): Bacteria > Pseudomonadati > Acidobacteriota > Blastocatellia > Chloracidobacteriales > Chloracidobacteriaceae > Chloracidobacterium > Chloracidobacterium sp. Next base: position 2,839,944 of record JADJWP010000002.1, on the reverse strand, counting down.
AAACGATTCATCGAGCAAATGGAGAAGAACTCCATCGCCATTTTCCCAGCCGCACACGAGGTAACGCGGAGTTATGATACGGAGTTCAAGTTTCATCAAGATCCGGATTTCTATTATCTGACTGGCTTCCCCGAGCCTGATGCGATCGCGGTTGTCGACCCCCAGAATTCAAAGTCGCCATACACGCTCTACGTCCGTCCGCGCGATCCGTTGATGGAGACATGGTACGGCCGCCGCGAGGGAGTCGAAGGAGCAGTAAAGAATTATGGCGCCAGCCGAGCAATTTCGATAGATAGGTTTGCCGCCGATCTGCCTAAGATCCTTGATGGTCGCGAAAAACTCTATTACCGCTTTGCGGTCGATAAAGCACTTGACCAGCAGATCTTGCAGCACCTTTCGGGCCAGCGTGTGCGCCGGCTCAAGACCGCTTATCCGCCGCATACGATTATCGACCCGACGATCATTACCGGAGAGATGCGTCTCCATAAATCGCCCGAAGAGGTAGAACTGATGCAGGTCTCGGCCAACATCGCCGCCGACGCACATATTTTGGCGATGAAAAAGGTCAAACCTGGAATGAACGAGGGTCAGGTCGAAGCCATGATGGAAGCGTTTATGAAAGACAAAGGTGCGTCGGGCGTCGCTTACAACTCGATCGTCGGCGGCGGAGCTAATGCGACCATCCTGCACTACATCGAGAACAACATGCCGCTGAAAGACGGCGATCTTATCCTTATCGACGCTGGAGCGCAGTATAAAGGATACGCGTCCGACATCACGCGGACTTTCCCTGTAAATGGTAAGTACACGCCGGCCCAACGCGAGGTTTACGACGTTGTGTTGGATGTTCAGCTGAAGTGCATCGAAGCGACCAAGACCGGCAACACGGTCAAAAAGCGACAGGAATTTTCGATCGAGCTCTTGACCGAAGGAATGGTAAAGCTCGGATTGCTAAAGGGCAAAACGGCAGACCTTATCAAGAAAAAGGCCTACTTGAAATACTACATGCATGGAGTTGGCCACTATCTCGGCCTCGATGTCCACGATGCGGGCCGCTACTTTTCCGATCAGGAAGCAAAGCACTCACGGCCGTTCGCACCAGGGATGGTTCTGACCGTGGAGCCCGGAATTTACGTACCACCGGATGATAAGTCTGCTCCGGCGAAGTATCGCGGGATCGGGATCCGGATTGAAGATGACGTACTCGTGACGGAAGACGGCAACCGAAATCTAACTTCAAAGGTCACAAAAGATCCTGACGAGATCGAAGCACTTATGAACTCGAAGCGGAGATAGTTTTAGCCCAATTATTCATTTCATCGACCCTGCAGTGATCGGGGTCGATTTTTTTGGAACATTGTTGGTTTTATTTGTATCATTTCCAAATGCTCTGCAACTTCTTGTGATTTCGACGGAAAGCGGCTTTCCCCTGTTTATCGCGAGTCACTGTTTTTTAGTTATTGAGTTTATTAAGGATTGCTGTTATGCCCACACGACGTTCCCGCCTTAGGCGTGTCTGTTTTGCTTGCTTTTTCCTTCTCGGTTTCTCGATATCCGTTGGAGCACATGAGGGTCACCGTGACCGAAACGGCCGTGGATCAAAGGTAGAGGAGCATCTAAAGACCGATTTCGGATTCAAGGGCTTTCGCGAACTTAACAAGCAGCTGCACGAAGATTTTCTTTCATTCGATAACCGTGAAAATCTCGCGATCGCGGCTAACACACATCAGTCACCGTTTAGTCTTAACGGCCATTTGACCGGTGCCTGGTCGCCGACGTTTTCACTTCCGCTTGTTCCGATACATGTGATGCTTCTCACCAACGGCAAGCTTCTTATGTGGGATTCCGTTGGCGACCTCCCGGCCGAAGATTATCCGGAACACAACCAGACGCGCGCCGCAATATGGGATCCGAATACTAACTTTGTTACGACAGTCAACAACACATCTGGATATAATATTTTTTGCGCAGGATTTGCTCATTTACCAGACGGAACGCCATTCCTAGCAGGCGGAAATCGCAGCCGTTTTCTAGATGGAACTAACACAACACACTTTTTTGATCAGTCGACCAATTCATGGTCATTGGGTCCGTTTATGAGCAACTACCGATGGTATCCAACAGTAACCCCCTTAGCTAATGGCGAAATGTTGATCACGTCTGGTTACCCTGATACGCACGAGGTTTATTCGACGAGCGGAACATTGCGAACTTTGAGTACTGCAACATGGTGGATGCCGCTTTATCCCTGGCTTCAGGCGGCTCCGAATGGGAAGGCATTTTATTTCGGGCCGAACGATGTGATGCGCTATCTGGATCCAAACGGAACCGGTGCATGGTCATCGAATTGGTCACGGGACGGAATATGGCGTGAATATGGTTCGTATGCGATGTATGACATCGGCAAGATCGTAGCAAGCGGCGGCGATAGTTCAAGTCGGACGACCGTGCATATTGACATCCGGAATCCGAACATTCCACCAGTCGTAACAAATCCTTCGAATATGATTCACCGGAGACGCCAGCATAATCTGACGATTTTGCCTGACGGATCCGTGCTCGCTACAGGAGGAAATTCCTCGGGTGCGGATCTCCTGGATATCAATAACAACGTTTACGAGGCGGAATTGTGGAATCCAGTGACGCAGACTTGGCGGGCACTTTCGAGTGCCGATAAGATCCGACAATATCATTCAACCGCGATCTTGTTGCCCGATGCCCGTGTTTTTACAGGCGGAGGAGGAATATGCGGCGACTGCTTTGATAACAATTATCTTGAGAAGAATTTGGAGATCTATACACCGCCGTATCTTTTCGACCAGGACGGTTCAGGTAATCTCGCGGCTCGCCCATCGATCGCTGCTGCACCAACAACCGTTACTTACGATCAGTCTTTTAGCATCGCGACGCCCGACGCGGAGACGATTTCTCAGGTAGTCATGATGCGTGTATCGTCCGTAACTCACTCGATCGACTTTGAACAACGCCGAGTCCCGCTTTTCTTCAACCTTGCTGGAGAAAGCGCTATCGGAACAGGTTTGACAGTAAAGGCTCCGCCAAATTCCAATATCGCGCCGCCAGGCTATTACATGCTCTTTTTGATCGATTCGAGTGGTGTACCGTCGGTAGCCGAGATGGTGAGAGTGGAATACGGATCTGATCTTGGTGCCCCTTTGATCGTCGAATCATACGGTGGACAAAGCCAAGTGACGCTTTCGTGGATCCCAGTCCTTGGTGCGACCGGCTATACGATCAAATACGGGACGTCTTCTGGAAACTATACTGATACCGTTCAGGTTGGAAGTGTGACGACTGCCACAATAATGAACCTCCCGGTTTCGCAATATTATTTCGTCGTCAGTGCTTCCGGCAACTCTGTTGTTGGCGGCAATTCGAACGAGGTCGTTGTTTCGAATGTCGGGCCGACGTCGGCTGCGGTCGAGCTTTCTGGTAGAGTGTTAGGACCCAACGGTGTGGGGATCCCGAATGCTCGTGTACGACTCCAAGGTCAAGACGGCGAATACCAGCGAAACGCGATCACGAACTCGTTCGGATATTATGCGTTCCGGGATTTAGAATCGGGCGGTGCATACATCGTTTCTGTTGAATCGAAACGTCATTCCTTTCAAGAGCCAACGCGATTTGTAACTGCGAACGAGAATCTATCGAACATCGATTTTGTCAGTGATCCGTGGTAATAATTAGATCGGAGTCTTGAGTTTTGTTTTCTTATTTGCTCGGCAGCCGCAATCCGTAATGAACCTTAGCCTTATCGCTTCAAACTTGCCGATGTTATTTTGTTCGCTGTTTGTTGCGATCCTCTTTTTGCAGTCCGGATTCGACAAGCTGTTTGATTGGAAGAGCAATCTCGATTGGCTGACAGAACACTTCGCGAAGTCAATTTTCGCTGGATCGGTTTCGATGATGTTGGCAACGCTCACACTGTTAGAGATCGCCACAGGCTTCCTCGCCGCCGCAGGCCTGATCTATCAGATCGCGACCGGATCTGCCTATCTGGTTTTCGTCGCGTCGATCGTTGGAGCGACCACGTTGACCGCACTGTTCTTCGGACAACGTGTAGCGAGAGACTATCCCGGTGCTGCGGTTCTTGTGCCTTATTTCTTGTTGATGCTTACGATGATGTATCTGTCTAACCCGTTCAAGCCGAATTAAAGAGGAAAGCCCTTAATAAGTCGCCCGTTTTCCACCCTCCACCCGCTTGATCAACCTTTTGATCTCGGCTTGATCGAGATCGTGGCGATATACTGCTCTTTCACGGTCGCATCATTTTCCTTTCTATTCGGTTCCAACGACCTTAGTTCGACCACGAAGCCATCGTATTCGATCGACTGATGCGATCCATTGGTTTCGATCTCATATTCGCAGCTGTTGTCATTTTCAATTATCGCGATCTTTATCCTGGCAGTACCGGCCCAAATACAATTCACTCCTTCCGGGCATCGAGAATCCTCGATCACGTCAAGAAATTTTATCTTCAATTTACCACCATCGAATCGTTTGGTCTTGCCAAAGGTGACCTTCAGTTCATTCGCGTCTTGAGCAAGCGTAGACATTGATGCGAGGGAAAGAACCACAACGATCGTGAGTGCAAGTAGCTTCATAGTGTTGGGACGCCTTTGGGCGGATCGCTCCAAAAGGTCAGACGGCGAAGATCGCTTCACGGTTGCAGACTATTTCGAGGTTTGCAGGTTAATCTTTAACCCGTACGCCGACTTTGCATCGACCGTCTAACATACCATTATTGCGTTGCTGCGGCTCCGCCAGATCGGAGTTTCGCGATAATTGCGTTCGCAAACTCAGCTGTCTTTGCCGTTCCCCCCAGATCTTTAGTTATCGTAGCTCCTTCAGCAAATACCTCAAGCAACGCTGATTCGAAGGCCCGTGCTGCCTCTCGCTCTCCGATGTGCAGGAGCATCTGGATCGCCGAAAGCATTATCGCCGTTGGATTTGCGATCCCTTGGCCGGCGATGTCCGGAGCTGAGCCATGGACCGCCTCGAAAACCGCTCCTTGTTCGCCGATATTTGCACCCGGTGCAAGCCCGAGTCCCCCGATGAGGCCCGCACAAAGATCTGACAATATGTCGCCGTAGAGATTCTCCATTACCAATACATCGAACTGTTCTGGACGCATTACAAGCTGCATACAGCAATTGTCAATGATCTTATCGTCGGCTTCGATCTCGGGAAAATCCTTGGCAACATTGTGGAAACACTCGAGAAAAAGCCCGTCAGAAAGCTTCATGATATTTGCTTTATGAACGGCTGTGACCTTCTTTCGTCCGTTATCGCGCGCATATTCAAATGCATAACGTGCGATACGGGTTGATGCCTTTTCCGTGATGACCTTCAGGCTCTCGACCACACCTGGAATGACGACATGCTCGATCCCAGAGTAAAGTCCTTCGGTGTTTTCACGGACTATCACCAGATCCAATTCGGGATAACGGCATTCGACATTTGGTAGAGCCTTAACGGGCCGGACGTTTGCATATAGATCCAGAGCCTTTCGCAAGCCAACATTGACCGATGTGAATCCTTTGCCGACAGGTGTCATGACCGGGCCTTTCAGTGCGACACGATTCTTCTTTATCGAATCGATCGCGGAGTCGGGCAACGTCGTCCCGTATTTCTCGAGGGCTTGTGCCCCGAGAATATGGGTCTCCCATTCGACGTCGATCCCTGTTGATTCGATTACGCGAACCGTTGCTGCAATGATCTCTGGGCCAATGCCATCTCCCGGAATAAGTGTGATTGTGTGTTTCATAAATTCAGAAGATCGTATGTTTCCTTTACAATCATTTTATGGTCTGCAAACGATTTTCCAAAAAGGGCAAATTGCATTGACGATGATCACCGACGTTTTGATCGTTGGCGGAGGCGTGATCGGACTCAGTATAGCCCGAGAACTGCACCGTCGCGGGATTCGGAAAATCACTATAGTTGAAAAAGGCAGATGCGGCTTAGAGGCGTCATGGGCCGCTGCGGGAATGCTGGCACCGAACTCTGAAACAGAAGTCGTTGACGACTTTTACCGCCTATGCAATGAATCGAATAGCATGTACCCAGGTTTTGCCAATTGCTTGATGGGCGAGACCGGCATCGATATCGAGCTCGATCAGAACGGAACACTTTTTCTTGGCTTCACTGAAGAGGACGAGATCAAACTCGCCGCTCGCATTCAAGATCAGAGAAAGGCTGGGATCGACGCCATTGAGCTGGAGCGGCAGGAAGTTTTCGAATTTGAGCCATTTCTATCACCAAATGTGAGAGGTGGAATTTTCTATCCATCGGATGGACATGTCGAGAATCGTAAGCTTCTTGCTGCTCTTTGCGTCTTTGCCAAGTCGAACGGGATCGATATCGTCGAGAATATTTCGGTCGATTCGATAAAAATTGAAAAAGGGCGGGTGGTGGCCGTAAGTTCGTCAGAGGAACCTTTTGCAGCCGATGTGGTCGTGTTGGCAACGGGCGCGTGGACCTCGTTCATCAAACTTGGTCCAGATCTTTGCCGGCTTCCGTTGAAACCGATCCGTGGACAAATGCAGTGTTATCCGTCCGGCGAGATCAATGTCCATCACGTGGTTTACAGTCCTCGTGGTTACGTAGTGCCTCGAAGAGACGGGCGTATTCTTACAGGGGCAACGATCGGCGATGTTGGGTTCAACAAGCTGGTCGATCCATTGGAATCTGTCATGCTGAAACGGGCCGCAACAGAGATCATTCCGGCCCTTTCGCCTCTCACACCGTCGGGAGAATGGGCGGGCCTTAGGCCGTTTGCTCCTGACGGACTCCCTGTTATTGGTAAAATCGAAGGTCTGGATGGCCTGTTTGTTGCTTCTGGACATTATCGCAACGGCATCTTGCTCGCGCCGATAACAGCAAAGCTAATGGTCGAAATAATTCTAGATGGCTCGAATCAGGTCTTCAACGGAGCATTTAGCCCTTCGCGATTCTGGTCAAAGCAGAACGTCACTATAAACTAGTAAATTGAAATATGTTTCGTTGTGCCCCGATCGCTTTTCTGCTACTGGCTGTGTTGTCCGCAAGCCCGCAGTCTCGGCGTGTTGCTCCGGCGACCGTTCCGCCCTTAAGTGACGGTAGCAACATTCGATCAGATCTATCCGCTAAGGACATGTTTGATGAGGCAAATGCGTATTCGCGGATTAAGTTTGCGGAATTTGAACAGAAAAAGATCCCTGTAAGCGAGTCTCTGCGGTTGCAGACGGAACGCGAAAAGAAACAGTTGGCTGCAAAGTACGCAGCCATGCTTAACGCACGCAGCGAGGTTACCGCCGAGGATCTGTATTATCTCGGTTTACTGCATTGGATCGCCGAAAATCTTGAGTTTACGGCTGAGACATTCGAGCGATATCTGCGATCGGGGGGCCGTGAGCCGGAAAAATCACAGCGCGGCCGCTCATTGATCGTCGTAGCGAATGCCAAATCAAAACGGCTCGATCGTGCGGTCAGTGTATTGAATGACTACCAACGGTCGACACCTATAAAGCTCACGGAAGTCGCGAGAATGCATAGCGAGATCGCGAAGTCGTATCTGGCTGAGCGAAAATATGAGGACGCCGGCCCTTACGCTGAACAAGCGTATCGCGCGGCAAAGGCACTGATCACCGAACCGGCAGCTCGATCTCGCGGGCTCGATGAATTGCTCGATGCCGGCATGCTGGTTTTTGAGGCTTATCGGGAACAATCGAACATAAAACAGGCCGATGCAGTTCTGTTAGATATGCGTATGATCGCGGCAACCATTGGATCACCGACATTCTATTTTTATGCAGCCGACAAGCTGATCACCTATCAGATCGAGAGTGGCCGCAAACCAGTCGCGCTTGAAACTTACCTTTCAACGCTTATCGACGCCGGAAGGTCTTTCCAGATAAAGGGGCAGCAGAATGATGTATTGCAGCGTCTGAAAAAACGCGAGAAACACTATAAGATGCTGGGTGATCCCGCATTCGAATTGCTCAACATTGATAAGTGGTTTCCCGGGGAAGCGAGAACCCTGGCATCAATGCGTGGAAAGGTGGTCTTGCTGGATTTCTGGGCTACCTGGTGTGCCCCGTGCTACGACGCATTTCCTCATCTTTCCGAGTGGCATCGTGATTTTGCCGACCAGGGATTCGTCGTTCTCGGTGTCACACGCTATTACGGCAGGGCAGATGGACCCTCTGTCGACAATCAGACCGAGATCGAGTTTCTAAAGCGATTTCGAGTTAAGCACGGCCTGCCGTACGATCTCGTTGTCGCTAAGGACCAACAGGCTCAATTACAGTATGCGGCCACGGCATTGCCTACCGCGGTACTGATCGATCGCAAAGGTATCATCCGTTATATCGAAACTGGTTCCAGTTCAAGCCGTCTCGACGAGATGCGCCAAATGGTCGTGAAACTACTAGCCGAACGATAATCAGATGGCAAAGGACAATGCAAAGGCCAGCAAGAGCAAGACTCAGGGGTTTTACGACCGTATTGCGGATTTTCATAATATCGCTCTCAAGCTCAATGGCTATCGCGCTTCGGTCGCGAAATATTTGCGTTCGTTAGACCTTGATGTGAGCACTGACTCGATGATCTTGGACGCCGGAAGCGGGACCGGTATCGTGACACTTGGTTATCTTGATTCCGGTTTGCTGTCCAAAAACATCATCGCTTTTGATCTCTCGCACAAGTCTCTCAAACTGGCATCGGAACAATTTGCGAAACGCGGCGCCAGTTACGTCGAAGTTGTGCAGGGAAACATTCTCGAATTGCCGTTTCCGGACGAGAGTTTCGATCTTATCCTGACCTGCGGTGTGCTTGAATATGTGTCGCTTGACGCAGGTTTGGCAGAGATGGCCCGGGTATTAAGACCTGGCCAAAAATTGGTCTTGATCCCGGTCAAACCTTCGATCGTCGGCTCGGTCCTGGAGTATCTGTATAAATTCAAGATACATCCGATCGAAAATGTACGATCGACTTCAGAGCGTTACTTTAATATAGTCAGCAATCATGAATTTCCGTTAAAAGAACCGATCGCCTGGTCAAAGACGATCTTCCTGCTCGAGAAAAAATGAACCGGCCGTTATTTGTCCTTTTCCTGTGGGTGCAAACATACCAAACGATCGACCAACGCCATTGATCATAGGGCACCGAGGTGCGAGCGCTCTAGCACCCGAGAATACACTTGCAGCATTTCGTCGTGCGATCGATGACGGGGCCGACGGCATCGAAATGGATGTCCGGCTTGCGAATGACAATGTAGCCGTTGTCGTTCATGACGCCGATCTGATACGCACGGCTCGTATCTCGGGCAAAGTCGGCAAAATGACATCTGGCCAATTGTCGCTTGTTGACGTCGGGACGTGGTTCGATCTCGACAGTAGCAACGGTTCAACATCCGAGTTTCGCGGTCAACATATACCGACTCTCGATGAAACTCTGTCATTTTTAGGAGAATACTCCGGCCGGATATATATCGAACTAAAGTGTAAAGACTCCGAGGTCGAGAGTCTTACAGAGGCGGTCGCTCGGTCCCTAAGGTTGTATGGCAAAGAAGAACAAATAATCGTCAAGAGCTTCAAACTATCGGTGATACCGCACATCAAGCGATCGTGCCCAAAAGTAACAACTGCGGCGTTATTTGCCCCGAAGATCATGACAGTGCTGCGAAAGGAAAAACACATGGTCAAGATCGCCGTCGATTTTGGCGCTGACGAACTCTCAGTGCATTACTCTCTTGCAACGCGAAAACTGATGGACAAAGCTCAACATCGCGGACTGCCTGTAGCGATCTGGACCGCTGACAATCCGCGATGGGTAAAGCGCGCATTGAAACTTGGGGTGACGGCCATTATTACAAACGATCCGGCTCGCCTTTTGAAGAAGCGAGACGAATTGTTATGTCGGTGATCCGCCGCTTACTTAGGACGCGAAAAGCGAGCCTCATCGACCTCAACCCCGTGCTTGACCTCGCTTGTTGTCATTACGATCTCGAATTGCGGAAGCACCGTACGTACCTTGAATGGCATCTTGATTCCGTCGATCTCACGATAGTCCTCATAAAATATCTTCGCCGGCTGATTCCCTTCGGGCGAGACCAGGGTTGAGTCGGTTCGAAGTAACTGCCCGGTCTCTGCATCAAAGTACATTATGTCTGCCGGCAGTCCTTCGGATGTCGCCGCGAGAATTAATGCCGGACGACCGGCGACGGTCTCTTTTCCTGTGACCTCGAGTTTTGTGTACAGCTTTTCAAGATTCACTTCCCTGTAAAAATTGCTTGTCAATAGATTCTGCTGAAGTTCGAGACCCGTCCGTTCCCTTCCACCCTGTATAGGATTGACAGTCCACGAGGTCTTGCCGTCGGCACCATCAGCAAACTCTCCAACACCCGCAATCGTCATCCGCGACGCCGATCTAGCTTCGGGCGCCTGAAGCAATTCGAAGGTCCCTTTTAACCCCATCGGTGAGAGCTCCACATTACCTTTGGTAAGTCGTGATCGTAACTTCAGATGGGCTTCCTTGCCACCGATGGCCGCAACATACTTATCGATCACATTCCGTACGCTCGGCAACGCCGGTTTTTCAGCAGGCTTAGTCTCAGGAACTGCGGCTTGTTGACCGAACAAAGCTGATACGAACGAAAAGATAATGAAAAATGATGCTGAAATGTATTTTCCCATTTATTGATCTCCCTTCTGGTTATTGATTATGTCCATTGCACGCCGGAGCTGTGTGTCCACTCCGTCGAGCAAGAGGTTGGGGTCGAGTTCCACGGTTTCATCCGGAAAGACTCCACGGCCCTCGATCAGGACCGATTTAGGCGACTTGTAGTCTGAGATCGCATACTGAAAGGTCGCACCGGTCGGCAGTTTTGCGAAAACCGATGGAAGGACAGCGCCTGCGGTTTTCGAGCCGATCATCTTCGCTCGACCTATTTCCTGGAGGCCGGCAGCAAATATCTCGCTTGTTGATCCTGAACCGTGGTCAACCAAAACGACGACCGGCCCGAGGTATGGTTCGGTTTGGGGATAAACGATAAACTCGAGCGAAGTGGCCCGCGATCTCATCGATCCCAGGGAAACGCGATCCTTTACGAGCAGTCCTGCAAATCCGGCTGCCATACCGCCGACGCCGCCCGGGTTGCCCCGCAGATCTACTACGATACCAGCAGCATCGCTGAATTCTCGCATCGCGGCTCGGATCTTCGTCATTTGCGGGATAACCCACATGCTGAATCGAATGTAGCCGATATTGCCGTCGAGCCGTTTTGACTCGAAGACGACCTCCTGCGCCGGAAAATTACCCATCGGCTGAGACATTTCTCCGGAAAACTTGACCCGCCTTAAGTCGTGTACAGAGGAGGCAGATCTTACCGCCAATTCGAGCCTGACGGTGCTGTCCGGTTCGCCTTCGATCGCCGCTTCGATCGTACGCTCACGATAGACATTCTTGCTTGCTTCGGTCAATTGGCGTCCTTTCATTGCATCCTCGAGAGGTTTTAGTATCGATGCGACCGACTTGCCGTCGACCGCTCTTACTTTCATTCCCGGCCGGACCTTCGATGCGCTTGCAGACGAACCATCCGAAACGCGAAACACGACCGGTTCGCCGCCTATCATTTTGATCTCCACCCCGACCGTGCCCGAACCGCGAGCAGCCGAGGAGAAGTTCGGATCCTCTGCAAAAATGCCAAAATGAGATAGCTTTAGTTCACCGAGCATCTGTCTCAGTATCCGATACAATTCGTCATCGGTTCTTGCTGCGTAAGCCTGCGGTTCATATTTTGTGCGTACACTTTTCCAATCGATACCGCCGAAAGTCGGATCGTAATGATTATCATTGACCGTATTCCAAACCATTTCGAACGCCGCACGCCGTTTTTCCGCAGGTGACATTTCGGCTCGGTTCGACGTTACCGCCGTGGTTTGAGCACTTACACCCGGAATTAGATAGCATACAAATACGAATGCGAGAATAAAGATAATTCGTTTCATGAGTATTCGACTTAGACTGATCTTTTATACGTCATCTCGATTTCATCCGTTTCAATTTTGCTGAGATTTAATCTGGGTTTAATATTGACGAATCATAAACAACAAAAATGCCTGACGGCTATAACGAATGAAATATTACAACACCGTATTAGATCTGATCGGAAATACACCATTGGTCAAGATCAACCATTTGACCCGGCAGCATAAAATAAAGGCACAGATATTTGCCAAAATGGAAAGCCTCAACCCGGGTTATTCTGTAAAGGATCGCATCGGCGTTTCGATGATCGACTGGGCCGAAAAGGAAGGAGTATTAAAGAAGGGCGGCACTGTCATCGAAGCAACCTCCGGCAACACCGGCATTGGCCTCGCTCTTGTGGCCGCGGTTCGTGGCTACAAGTGTATTTTTGTTCTTACCGACAAAGTATCTGTCGAAAAGATGCGATATCTGAAAGCGTTAGGTGCTGATATCGTCGTTTGTCCCTCGGCGGCAAAACACGGAACACCCGATCATTACGTCGAAACGGCTCGACGTATTGCAGGCGAGACACCAAATTCGTTCTACCCCGATCAGTATAATCATCCAGCTAATCCCTCAGCCCACTATCGGACCACCGGACCCGAGATCTGGGAAGACACTGACGGCAAGATCACACATTTTGTTTCGGGTATCGGAACGGGCGGCACTATCAGCGGAACGGGGAGATTTCTCAAAGAGATGAACCCTAAGATCCAGATCGTCGGGGCTGACCCGTATGGCTCTATCTTCAAAACGTTCAAGGATTCGGGACATGTACCCGAGGCAACACCATATTTGGTCGAGGGTATAGGGCAAAGCCTTCCGGTCGGAAATGCCGACATGAAGATCGTCGATCAGATCATCAACGTTACCGATCGAGAGTCGTTCGACCTGGCAAGACAGTTATCTCGGCGCGAAGGGATCTTTTGCGGCGGCTCCACGGGAACGAACTTTGCCGCCGCTTTGAAGGTCGCCGCGGACCTCGATGAAACCGGACTTATCGTTTTCATCGTTTGCGATACCGGAGAGCATTATCTGACAAAGTTCCATTCAGACGAATGGATGAAGGAAAAACTACTATTGGAACCGCAGCGGATGACCGCCGGCTTGATCGCCGAAACAAAGAATTCCGGCGCTCCGGCGGAATTGATCTTTGTAACGCCGAACGAGATCGTGAGCATAGCTTTGGCAAAGATGAATGAGGCCGGCGTTACTCAAATTCCTGTTTTGGACGATAATCGGTCTGTTGGGAGCATTCGCGAAAGCCGCTTGCTGGCGAAGCTTTTGATTGACCGAGATCTTCTCGATTCGAAGGTCGGTGATGTGATGGAAGCTAGTTTTCCCGTCCTTGATGTAGATACCACGCTGAAAGACGTCAAGGCAAAGCTTCAGAAGTCGCCGGCCGTTTTGATCGAAGATTTCAAACGTATCACAGGAATAATCACACGTTCCGATGTTCTTGACATGCAACGTTAACGACCATTTATTGAATGGAGGGAACTAGCTATGAACGATCTGGAAAATAGCACGGTACAACCCGACGTCGAAGACGAACTGAATACTACTCCGCCGAACCCGGCATCGTCTGCGATTCCGTCGCCGCCGTCTCAAAACAAAGATGGTTGGACGATGCCAAAGCCTGTATTCAGGCAGAGCAGCGGCCAGCCGGCGAATCGTGAAGATCGCGCGATCGAGGGCTCTGAAGATGTGACGGCCATACCGAACGCACCGGAATTCGATCCCGTTAATGAATCGAACGGCGTCAACCAATTTTACGAAGAGCCGGCGGGTGATTCGTCGATGAACGCCGCTGCAGGCGGGCAGGTCGAGCCTCAGCCCGAGCTTTCGGAGCTTCTCGATCCCGAACCCACAATTGAGACGGCCGTCCCTCAGGTCGAGCCAAAACGCGGTGCGATGCGCTCGGTGATGTTAGTGTTCGGCGTGGTCGTGATCGTTGCATTCATCGCGTTATTTTTGGCGGTCGTTTATTTTCTCTTTCTCAAAGCTCCTGTTGTTGACTCGGCATTTTGAAGGCAAAACGCTCTGCAGTTCCTCGTCAACCATCGGACCAGATTCAGGCCGACGTGTCTTGGAACCGTCGTGTTCTGGCGGTTTATTTCGAGTGTTCGCCGTTCAGTATTTTGACAGATGCCAAAGGCAAGACTAATTTTTGATGGCCGTGAGTTCTATCTGGGCTCGGGAGTCGCGACGATCGGGCGAGCCCCCGACAATTCCGTCTCATTTCCGGATGACTCGAACGTCTCGCGAAATCACGTCGAGATCGAGCAACGCGGCGATTATTACTGCCTTGTTGACCTCGGAAGCAGTAACGGAACAACCGTAAATGGACAGCGGGTCGAGGGCGAGATCTACCTTTGGGACGGTGCAAAGATACTTTTAGGTGGATCAGCCGAGGTCATTGTTCAGTTCGCTGATGAGAGTGGCGATTTCGCGGAACTCCCCGCTGACGGCTCAGCACCGGGTCTTTCTGATGCGGCCTCCAGCTCTGATATGGCAACTGCTCAGTCCGCCAGCGCCATTGCTGCGGAGCAGCCTGTGGGGTCAAAGAAGATGTTGCTTGCTGCAGGCGGCGTATTCGGCCTGGCAGTTGTCTTTGCCGGTGGGGCCGGCATCCTTTATTACAGTAGTTCGTCTGCATGTAACGCAAAAGCGGTGATCGTCTCGCCGGAGCCGGGCGACACACTTTCAACCCCGACCGAGATCGAGGTCGACGTTTCGAATGGCGGCTGTGTCGCACGGGCTGCATTTACGATCGACGGTATCGAGTTTGCCAGCACGGATGAAATACCATTCACCGCAACGATCGACCCTAATGATTTTCCGGAGTTCGCAGATGGTTACGACCATGGGCTCGCGATCGTCCTTGAGGACGAAGAGGGAAACCGAATCGAGCAGAACGAACCTGTAATGCTAGCATTCGAGACCAAGTCGATAACGAAACCCAGGGATGCCGTCCCGGCCAATATTGCCGATCCCCGCCAAACCCCGTCAGAGCCGAAGGCGGAAAGCGTTACTTTGATCGAGATCAACGAGATGTCAAAGCGATTCTTGAAGCAATTTCCGGCGAGCTCCTCGTATAGTGTGTCGAATAAACAGTTCTTGCTGGAAATCCAGAAAAAGACCGCCGAATATGCCCAACCGGGTTATTACGATCGCGCCGCCAGATATCGCGATGCGATCAACGTCGCGTTCGTTCGTGAGCAAAATCTTGACGCTCCGCTCGGTTTTGTTTTGGCGATGAGCCGTAGCCGATTTGTCCCTGATAAACAGGGAAATGACGAAGGCCTTTGGCGAATGACCAGCGAATTTGCAAGTTCAAATGGCTATACAGGGCTTTGCGGAACTGAAACGCTTGCCGAGGCTTCGCAAAATTGTGCAGCAAAGGCAGCGTCACTATATATGAAGGCTCTCGTCTTCGGCGTATTTGATGGAGATGTTATTTACAGCGTTGGGGCATTTGGGAAATCACCACAAGACGCCAGTGTTTGGAAATCAACATTGCCGGCAAATCGAACCGATATCTGGAACTCGATAAAGACAGCCCCGGAACGGGAACAGATCGTTCGCTTTTTTGCTGCCGGAATCGTCGCTGAGAACCCGCAGAAATTCGGGTTGAAAAGCGAGCGGCAACTATCCGAGTTGTTCAGGCTGGCATTGTAATATAATAGGAAGTGTTGGATATATCGTTAACATTCCCGACGCCGGATGGTTCGCAAGAGATAGTGATCGACCGCGACAGGATCACGCTTGGACGCGGGACGGACGTCGATCAGCGATTTGCAGATAATAGTCTTTCGCGGGTGCACGCATCGATCTACCGCGAGGGCGACCGCGTATGGATCGTTGATGAACATTCGTCAAACGGAACGTTCGTTAACGGCGAGGCCGTAAATCCGTCGGGTACGCCGCTTAAGAATGGTGATTCCATTCGTCTTGGAAACGAAACGATCTTACGCGTGCATGCCGAAGAAAGGGCCGCCCCGGCGGCCGCCGTCACGCCGCCGGCTGAACGTTCCAAAGTAACCGTTGCTTCGGCGTCGCCTGCCAGTATTTTGCCGGTCGCGCTCATAGCATTCGCGTTTCTCATATTCAGCGTTTCGGGTTTCTTCATCGTTTACAAAGCTCTTGGGATCGGTAAGCCGGAAGTGGTTCGCGACGATACTGACCTTGACGATGTCGATGAACGACCGACGCCGAAACCATCGATGAAAACAAACTCGAAAGAAGACAAGCCAGCGAGAAACTCGGCCGAATTGACGTCTCCGACACCCGGCCCGTCACCTGAGGCCAGTCAGACAACGGCAATTTCGACTCAGCCAAGCGGAAAGAACTATCTCGCTATGTCGGAGACTGAGAAACGCCAGTATCTCAGCGATAGAGCGATGCGGATAGCTCAGGTTATAGGCAATCGCGGAAGCGAAGAGATTCCATCGGCCGCACTTGATAAGATCAAGTCGTTTACTGACGCGTATGCGAAACGTATAAATGTAAAGCCCTTAGGGGGATGCAAATTTGGCGATAATCTCGAGGTTACTTACGCCCGTGCATCAAAAAACGCTCCGTTTATCGTCAAGGCATTCAACGAGAAAGGGATCGACCCGCGGATAGGTTTGTATTTGGCTATGATCGAATCCGAGCATTGTGTTTGCCTTCAAAGCCCGACGGGTCCGCTTGGGATGTTCCAGTTCACAAAGGCAACGGGCGAGATCCATGGTCTAAAGACCGTAAAAGGTGCCTCTCCCACAAATCCCGATGAGCGCTGCGAACCGGAGCCCTCAGCGAAAGCGGCTGCCTCATACATGAAGGCTCTCACGGGACGTTATGGCACGGGCCCGGCAAGTGTGCCGCTTGCGATCGGCAGTTACAACAGCGGCGAGGGTGGATTGAGTTCGAATCTTACCAAAGCCCTTGAATCGAACTCAGGGTTGCCGCGCGACTTCTGGTCCCTGATCTCAAAGGGCGATATTTTGTCAAAGCAGTTTCAATCAGAGAATTTCAAATATGTCCCTAAGTTTTTTGCGGCCGCGATCGTCGGCGAGAATCCGCAGGATTTTGGGATGAAGCTTCAACCGATCTCAACGTATACTCGATGATCGGCCGGGTCACGAAGGTGGTTAGCCCGCGATCTGCCGGTTGACCTTTTGACAAACCCAAACACCGTATATGCAGTTGTTGCGTCTCATATTCAGTGACGAATTCGGTAATGAACGCGAGGTCGTCGTGGATCAGGATCGATTCGTGATCGGACGCCATTCTGCAACTGATCTTAGTATCGCCGATCCCCGTCTCTCCCGCGAACATCTTTATATCGAACGTCTTTCCGGGTCGTATTTTGTCGAAGATAAGGGTTCCAGTAATGGTTCACGATTGAACGGAACGGAGATCTTCGAGCCGGTCGAGATCCGGAGCGGCGACGTCTTGGACCTCGGGGGCGGTGTCATCATTCGCACCGAATTATTCGCCGATCGAGAGCGTGTTACGACCGGTTCTTTTGCGAAGCCGGTCGCTGCCGAACGATCGGGGATCGTTTCTGAAAGTGGCGCGACTTCGCCGCATCCACACGCGAAGTCAGCATCAGGCGGATTTCCGACTTCCCTGTTGCTGATCGGGCCGCTTGTCGCCGTGATCGTTCTGGTTTTTGCAGGCGGGCTGTTTTTCGTATTGAACGGCGGAAGTTCGTCGAACAATCAGGTAACTACCGACGATGGTGATGATCCGATCGAGATCGACGACGAACCGGTAACCCGAGATCGCCGAATTCGGTCGAACGATGTCACATCAACCTCCAAGCCTGAATCGAGTCCGACCGAGGCCCCGTCGAATTTGAGTTCGGGGAATAGCGAATCGGTGATGCCGCGAGGCACAAGCGAGACGTCAAAGGTGGAGGAACACGGTGCAGCCTTTCTGCGTCGGATCGCGATCAATGACCCGAAAGCGTTTCTTACCGGCGAACAGGCTGCGAGAGTCAACAGTAAGATTAAGCAGATCAGCTCATCGTCTGCGCTTGCGGCAAATATCAACTCGGCGAAAAGGAGTTCGTCCCAACTCGCGGCACTCGCTCAATCCAAAAACCTCAAGCCGCAGTTCTTGGCTGTCGCTGCTATTGCCAGGCTCGGCAGCAATAAGGGCGACGTAGTTCAAACCGCGCAATCCCTGGTCGACGTTCTCGACAAGCTCGGAACGCAGATCGGCAACGAACTCGCTGATGACGCATTGCTGATGATAGCTGCTTATGATCAGGGAAAGGCGGGCGAATTAATGAAAATGCGAAACATGCTTCAGGACCTCTCTAATAAGTTCCCTGAAAGCTCGCGTTCGATTCGAACGATTTGGTTTCTGCAGAAAAACGGCAAACTCACGAATGCCGAGTTCGAAAACGCTCTTACATTTCTCGCGGTGGGAATAATAGCGCAAAATCCAAAGGACTTTGGCGTCACAGCCGAGACTCTGGTTCTATGAGTTCACCTTTCATCTACATCTCGGCACCATCGACGTTTTCGCCGGAAGAGAAACAATATGGAAAATGAACAGTGGATCACCGGTAACATAACATTGAAAGTTGCCGGACAACCCCTCGATCTAGAATTAACGGTGCCCTCAGGTCCCGTGAGGCCCGATCGGATGCTGCCCGTATTTCAAAAAATGACCGATAGCTTTGTGGAAATGAGCGTTGCCGCGGCAGCCGCTAACGGCGAAAAGGTCTCGTGTGCAAAGGGTTGCGGTGCCTGCTGCCGACAGGCCGTACCGGTTTCGGTGATCGAGGCCATCAGATTGGCTGAAGTAGTCGAAGCCATGCCTATCGAAAGGCAGACATTGGTCAAGAAGCGGTTTGCCGACAGTTTGGCCCATTTCGAAGCGATCGGCTGGTTCGACCGAATCCGCGATCTCTCGGAAAACCGTCGTCAGGATCCGCAACACGAACTTGAAAAGAAGATCAATGAAGCGGTCATGGAATATTTCGGTCAGTCGATCGAATGTCCGTTTCTCGAAAACGAGTCTTGTACGATCCATGAAGATCGACCTTTGGCATGTCGAGAGTATCTCGTGACCTCGCCGGCCGAAAATTGTGCTGATCCGACCAATGCGAGTATCGACATGGTGAATGTCTTTCTTAAGCCGTCGAAACCGATCCGGTTCCTCGGCGTTGATCCGGCCGCGGTCAGATTTATTCCATTGATCGAGTCGCTTGCGGTCGCAGAAGCCGGGTCGGAAGTCCTTCCTGAAAAGTCCGGTGAGCGCTGGCTGGCCGAGTTTTTTACGGTCCTGACCGGCTCACCGATACCGGAAAGTTGATTTATCGGTGCATTTCTCTTTGTCGTCATAACTGTAATGTTACTAACAGAACGGCGGTATTCGAGCTGCAAAAGAAACCTGCGCCCGACTGTTTACTAATTCGCTAACTCGTTTTACTATTTACGTCTAAATCTTGTTATGAGCAAATACCGCAAAATCGTCTGGAACGAGGGGATGCTCCTGACTCCGCACCATTTTCAGCAGTGGGACAATTATCATGAAGAGCTGCTGCATTCGCGTGCCCAGTCGATGATGCAGTTTAACTATGGCGTATTGGACCTTCAGGTAAACAATGAAGCTATAGCCAACGGCAACTTTCAAATAACGAATTGCCGTGCCGTTATGCAGGACGGCTTGATGATCAATGTGCCTGACGCTGAGGCAGTCCCTGACCTGCGACCCGTGGGCGATCACTTCAAGGTCGAACAGGAACGGCTTGGCGTTCATCTGGCTATACCGGCCAAGAAAGCCGGTGAAGCCAATTTTCAGGCAAGTGGTGCGTCTGCTGGGTCAAATCTTCGCTTTCACCAGGAAGGCTCGATGGTCAAGGACGAAACGACAGGGTCGAACGAGCAGCCGATCGCTTATGCAAAAAGCAACCTTAGGATAATCTTTGACGACGAACTGCGCGACGGATTCACATCAATGAAGATCGCCGAGCTTCAGCGAACCCCGACGGGCCAGCTAAAGATATCGGATGAGTACATCCCGCCGATTTTGAAGTCGTCGGCATCTGGCTGGCTCGTCAATATGCTCCGGCAGATGGTCGAGATATTGATCACCAAAAGCGGCAGCCTTGGTGAACAACGACGGCAGAGCAATGCCTCCCTCGCCGATTTCACAACATCGGAAGTTGCCGTCTTCTGGCTGCTGCATACTATCAACTCGTCGATACCGACGATGTCTCATTTCTTTCGGTCGCCCGTTCTTCACCCCGAGCGACTTTATCTTGAAATGGGAGAACTCGTCGGCAAACTGATGACATTCGCTCTCGAGTCGCACCCGAAAGACATTGTGAAATATGATCACGACGATCTTTATTTCACGTTTTACAACCTATCGACTCAATTAAAGGACCTGCTCGAGACCGTGATCCCGAGCCGATGTGTCGCGATTCCGCTCGAAAAGACCCGCGATACACTATATGTCGGCCGAATTGAAGATGAAAGGCTGCTCAAGGAAGCCGGGTTCTACCTTGCGGTTCGAGCACAGATGCCCGAGTCAAAGATGATCGAGGGAGTACCGCGGGTCGTAAAGATCGCTTCACGTGATGTGATCGATTCGGTCATCGGATCTGCGCTGCCCGGGGTCGTGCTGACCTACACTAATCCTCCGCCGGCTCCGATCCCATCGCGTGTCGGTTTCAAATACTTCCAACTCGATTCGATTGGGCCTTACTGGAACGGAATTACCGGCTCAAAGGTAATCGCGGTTTACGTGCCGAACGAGATCCCGGACGAAAAACTTGAGCTATACGCTGTCAAACCATAAGAAATATGGCTGATCCCGCTAACAAAAATGATCTGATAACCTTTGCCGGGCCGGTATTTGACCTGATCTTGAGGTTAAAGGCCGGAATCGTAGTTCCCTCGAATGAACTTCGCCCGCAGATCGCGGGAATGCTGCAGGATTTTGAGAAGCGTGCTGAACGATATCGGTTCAATCACAAGATCGTGCAGGTTTCGAAATTCGCTCTTGCTTCATTTGTCGACGAGGTCGTCCTCACAAACAACTTCCCGTTAAAGAACGAATGGGAAAAGTATCCGCTTCAGCTCGAATATTTTGGCGAACAATTGGCGGGCAATAAGTTTTTCGACAAACTGGACGCGATGCTAAAGCAGATCGAGACGACGCAGGATGCGGTCGAGGTCTATTATTTCTGTATGCTGCTTGGGTTCAAAGGGCGATACGCTATCTATGAACAGGATAAGCTTCTGGCAACAATGCAGCGTACCGCTAATGCACTGGTAAAGGTCGGAAAGATACAGTCGGTCGAGCTTTCACCGCATTGGCTTGCAAATGATCAGCCGAAGCCGCCTGAAAAGCGAGGAATGCCTGTTTGGGCAAAACTCGGCGCCGCCGGCGGTCTAGGTTTAGGGATCATTGTCTATTTCGTTATGTTCTTGCTTTCTATGAAGTTCTTTTGGGACGCGGCGGAAAAGCTCCAACTGTAGTTTGCGCTTTTTACGACCGAGTTTCTCTTCGGTGTTTCGACTGTTGGGAAACCGATCGGATGAACTCTCAGGATTCGATTGGACTTAGCTCAACTCATCAGGTTTTAACGGATTATGTCGTCCTGGCACGTTGGTCAACTAAAATACGCACTCGGTCTTGGCAGTATCATGTCGTTTTACGGCATTGTCACGATGATCGTGGTGATGATGCCCGAAGGCAGTGTTGGCCGTAATCAAAAGGTCGTCGTCATCGTTCTGGTTTTGTTAACGATGCCTTTTACGATGCTTGTCGGCTTTCTCGCCGCTCGCCGCTCGAAAAGGAAAAAGGAAAAAGAAGAGGCCGCTGCGGCGGGCAAGGACGCCGGAGAAAAAGCTGTACCTGAAAAAGCTGCCGCAGAGGTATCAGCTCCGGTCGGTGAAAATGCAGATCTGGCATCGAGAGCCGAAGAAGCGGTTCAATTCCTAAAGAGTTCGAATCTTGGCGAAAGCGGTAAAGACGCGGTTTACTCGTTGCCTTGGTATTTGGTCGCAGGTGCACCGAAGGCCGGCAAGAGCTCGCTCGTGATCAGTTCGAATCTCAATTTTCAAACACTTCCAAGTCAACGACAGTCGGAGCAGAAATTTGTAAAGCCGACGCAGAGCGTCGATTGGCGAGTAACAAGCGACGCGGTGTTTTTGGACACCGCGGGTCGATATCAGACCGAGGGAGTTGATGCCGATGAATGGGCTTCGCTGATCGAAAATGTCAAGAAGTATCGTTCTAATCGGCCCTTAGATGGCTTCCTGCTGATCGTCAATGCTGAAGACATACTCAAATCCGATGAACGTCAAAACGAGGAACTGGCGAAAGTGCTGCGCGCACGGCTTGATGAAGCGATTCAGCGACTCAAGGTCAGGTTCCCGGTCTATTTGATATTTACGAACGCCGATTCGATAGAGGGCTTTCGTGATTCGTTCTCGAGCTCGAAGAACGAGGACCGCACCTTGGTTTGGGGTGCTACGATTCCGTTGGAAAAAAGCGAGAACGCGCAAGCTATGTTCGACGGGGAATACGAGTTGCTCCATAACTCGGTGATGAAGCGTCGTCTTATTCGCCTATCGGCTCCATTCGCTCCCGTTCGCCAGCTCAGGATCTTCAATTTTCCGCTGCATTTCGGCTCGGCGCGCCGCAAATTCGGCGGTTTTGTTAACGCTCTATTCCGTCCTAACCCGTTCAGTGAAAACCCGTTTCTGAGGGGCTTTTATTTTACCGCGGTCCCTGAGACAAAGGCCGCACCTGGATCACCGAAAACCGCCGGCAGCGGCTACTTTACTCAGCGTTTGTTCCGTGACGTCATTCTTCGCGACAAAGACCTTGTCAAGACGTTTCTTGCTCAACGCCAAAGGGTGCCTATCTTCGGATGGTTCATGACCCTTCTTGGATTATTCGCTGTATTGGCAGTTTTGGTAATGGCGGGAGTCTCTCTGTTCTCAAATCAGGCGATGCTCGATCGGGCGATCGTCATCGGTGAGAAAGCGTTGGTTTTAAGACGCTCAGATGCCGGAAAGGATATCCTTGCGAAGAATGAAGAGGAAGTCAGGCGCGAGATCCGAACTATCGATGAGATGATGCCGCTATTGACGATGTTGGATACCAACGATCGTGATGGTGCTCCGTTATACATGCGGTTCGGGATGTATTCAGGTGAGAAGATATACGAAAATCACCTTTTGCCGCTTTACTTTAACCTTGTTGAGGGTCGTTACAAAGCCCCGACGGTAAGGCGGATCGAGGCAGAACTTCGCAAATTCGCCGACGGACAGGGCGTCTCGAACCCAGGGCAACTGACAGAAAAGGATGAGCAACTGCTCGACAAGCATTACAACTTGCTCAAGGCATATTTGATGATCTCGGGACAGTACAAGGAAAAGGCCGAGGCGACCCATATTGCAAACACTTTGAAGGAATACTGGGTAACGGAATCAAAGGTGCCGGCCGATATGCGGCCGACGGCCGAGCAGCATCTCGAGTTTTGGGCAAAGCAGGTTGACCGCGATCTTTATGACGGCAACTTTCCGCGTATTGAAATGAACGCGAAATTGGTCGAAGATACGCGACGCAAATTACAGGCCTTTCCGGCGGTTTACAGGTATTACAGTAACCGGATCACCGAGATCTCGCGTCAGGTCGATGAAACCGGACCGACAACCGTTGACGCCATAAAGGCAAAATACGGGGCCGATGATCCCGCGGGATTTGTTTCAGGCACTTATCGCGTCCCCGGGGCGTTTACAAGGGTCGGTTACGACCTGATGAAAAAAGCTATCGCGGAAGCGGATCAGAAACTTAGCGAAGACGACTGGGTAATGGGCGAACTTGGTAAACGCGAACTCGCCCAATCGACCGATGCCGCCAAACTTGATGACCGGTATCATCGCGATTACGCGGATCAGTGGCGAACGTTCGTAAAGGGCGTGCAGGTGAGGCCGTACAAAAACAAGGACGACGCTACCGACGCTCTTCGTGTTTTTTCGTCGGCAAATTCGCCAATGAAAATATTGGTCATTGAGATCGCGAAGAACACTGATTTCTCAAAAGCGGTCGATACGGGTGGATGGCTCGACTGGATCATGAAGTTTTTTTCAAAGGGGAAAACGGAGACCGCGACGGCGACCCAACCGGAAAAGGAGTTCCGGCCGTTGTTCGTTTTCGTCGGAACCGCTGAAGATCCCAAAAACGCCCCTATCGAGAAGTACCAGGCCGAAATGGGCAAGGCATTCAATGATTTCAGCGGGATCTCAGAAGACAGAATGAAGCGGATAGCCGAAGAAATGGCAAATGATAAAGACCCGCTCAAGATCCTTGCTCGAGAAAAGGCGATCACTGGCCTGTTGAGCACATTCAGCGAATCGTCGTCCGGGCAGGAATTGGCAACTCTTTTGCAGCGTCCGATCGGCAACTTAAAGGGCCTGCTCGGAGCTGATGCGAAGAGCCAATTGGCAAAAGCCTGGACCGATGAGATCATCCCCGCGGCTCGCGAGATCGAGAAAGGATACCCGTTTGAAGATGGCCAAGGCGAAGCCGACCTGACCAAGCTCACGGCATATCTGAATCCATCTGACGGCAAATTCTCAAAGTTCTATGAGGATCGTTTGAGCAAGTATTTTGAAGAATCCGGTGGACAGCTTAAGGTCAAGGCCACTAGCGAAGTGCAGTTCAGCGATGAATTCGTTGCATATCTGAATAGTGCGATCAATCTCAGAAAGGCTCTATTCGGTACAAGTCCGACACCCAAATTCGATTACGAATTTACACTCCGCCCGGTCAAGGACGCGATCGTCGAGGTCAAGATCGATGGTCAAAAGATAACGTCAGAAGGCACCGGATCGATCAAAGGAACCTTCCCCGCTGCCCAATCCGCCGAAACGGGCGTTCTGCTTAGCCTGGTTTCAACTAGCGGGGGCTCGACACCAACGTCGACATCGTCTTCAGGATCGAACACATCTGAAACGCCATCGTCTAACCGGACGACTGCACCGTCGGCCATCCCGAATACGTTCCAGGGCAACTGGGGCTTGTTCAGATTTGTCGATGCTTCGAGGCCCGAGAAACAGCCCGGCGGCGAATATCTGTTGAGTTTTTCGGTCAGCGGTAAAGCAGTAACGGCGACGATAAAACCAAGTGGCGGCGATCTTTTTGACAAAAATACGTTCCGATCGGTAAAAGCTCCACAGACGTTCATCAAGTGACCGGATCAATGCAGAGGATGCCAGATTATGAATGACGCAAAATTGAATCTCGATAAAGGCGATCTAAAAGCTGCGGTCGAAAGCGCGCTGAATTTGGTCAAGACAAACCCGACGAACGCTACAGCCAGAACATTTTTGTTCGAGCTGTGCTGCTTTTCGGGAGAATGGGAACGGGCCGAAAAACAACTCGAGGTCATCGGGCATCAAGACGTAAATGCGATGATCGGCGCAAATATATTTCGACAGAATTTCAAGGCGGAGCGCGACCGGCTCGCCTATTTCGCCGACGGGGTCAAACCCGAGACGATGACGGCTACGCCGCCGCATTTCGCGGACATGCACAACGCGAACAACCGCGTTCGCGAAGGAAACATTGCCGAGGCACGTCAGATATTGGATAGTGTCGAAGAGAGTCGGCCGGCGTACGCATGTACGATCAACGGCGAAGATCACTCCGACTTTCGCGATTATAACGATCTGACCAGCTGCGTGTTCGAGGTCCTTTTCAAGGATGCGTATATTTGGCTGCCATTCGAACATGTCGAGAAGATCGAATTTATTAAGCCGAAATCACTGCGGGATCTTTTCTGGATACAGGCGAAGGTCGAACTGACGAACGGTACCAATGGCGAGATGTTCTTCCCGGCGTTATATGCGGGTTCATGGAAAAGCGAAAACGATCTAGTTCGGTTAGGCAGGATGACTGAATGGAAAGACCTCGGCGAAGAGCTCTTCGTCGGAGAAGGAATGAAACTCTTTTGGATGGACGGCAAAGATCGGTCGATCCTGGATCTTGACACTATCGTTTTTAAGCATCCGAAAGCGGCCGAAGTTGGCGAAACGGCCGATTGAGTTTTTTAGTGATTTATTTCGCGTTTTCGTTTATTATAAGGGCACAAATCCCAGTGAGTTTCAGCATTCGCCCGAGTTCTTGAGTAATCTTAGGAGTTTTTTTCGATGAGTGAAGAACTACGACAGCCACCGGTCGTCGACCTTGAGGCACTACTTCGTCCGATCTCTGATGAGAACCCTTCGGGCGAATCGCTCCGTTACTCCGGACTTTACGACGAGATCTCAGAGGCCCGCCGTGCGGACGAAGTTTTGAATCAAGGCGAGTGGCAGACGGAACTTAAGGTTGCTGATTACCGTAGGGTCATCGATCTTGCTGTACCGGCCCTTACCACTCAGACGAAAGATCTTCAGGTCGGGGTTTGGCTGGCAGAGGCTTTGCTCAAGCAGTATGGTTTTGCGGGACTTCGCGACGGCCTGAAAATGCTCGCCGGCTTTCACGATATCTTTTGGGAAACCGTGCACCCCGAGATCGATGAAGGCGACATGGAGGGGCGTGCAAACGCAATCTCATGGTTTGATACGACCGGAGCTTTCGCCGCGAAGCAAGCACCGTTCACGGGCGGCGAGGGTTACAGCTTTATCGATTGGGAAGATTCGAAGACGTTTGACATACCTGACAATCTTGAGACCCTCGCCACCGAGGATCAGGCCCGATACGCGCAATTAAAGGCGCAGGCCGAGAACGAACGCCGCGTAACGGCGGAAATGTGGCGAAAAGAGAAAGCAGCGACTCGGCGTGCAAGCTGTGAAAAGGTAAACTTCACGCTCGAAGAATGCTGGGAGGCATTTAACGCCCTCAATAAAGTTACCGAGGAAAAATACGACCGCAATCAGACGCCTGGGTTGAGTACGCTGCGTAAATCACTCGAGGACATCCACGGGCAGGTCAAGAAGCTCCTTGAAGAAAAGCGGCAAGAAGAGCCTGACGAATCCGACGTCGAAGAAAGCGAATCCGCGGACGGCGAAGGATCCGCCGACGGAGCCGCAGTCGGACGAGCAGGCGGAGGCCCTGCGGGGCCGATACAAAACCGTAAAGACGCGTTAAAGCGATTGGCCGATGTCGCCGATTTCTTTCAGAAGACCGAGCCGCATAGTCCGGTTTCGTACCTCGTTCAGCGGGCCGTTAAATGGGGCCACATGCCGCTTGAATCGTGGCTCCAGGATGTCATCAAGGACGAGACTATCCTATATCAGCTTCGTCAAACATTAGGCTTCAACACTGCATCCGGCGACCCGAATGCTCAAACGAATCAGGGGTAGTCAGCAGCAGTTCCGCATCTGCCGGGATTTGTAAATGTGAGTAACATTTTGAATTGAAATATTACAACTAAAGGAGATAAGTCAATGCCAACAAAAGAGAGTTTACAGCATAAGATCGACCGGGTGCGGCCGCCAAGGGTCCAGATCACCTACGATGTTGAGGTCGGCAACGCGATCGAACTCAAAGAACTTCCCTTCGTGATCGGCGTAATGGGCGATTTCGTCGGTAAACCGGAAGAGCCGCTGCCGGCTTTCAAGAACCGCAAGTTCGTCGAAGTCGATCCTGACAACTTCAACCAGGTGCTCGCCGGAATGAAGCCGCGACTTGCCTACACTATCGACAACAAGCTTCAGGATGATGGGAGCAAGATGGGCATTGAGCTTAAGTTCAACAGCATCGAGGACTTCGAACCTGACAATGTCGCTCAACAGGTCGAACCGCTGAGAAAGCTGGTTGAAGCCCGGCAGAAACTGGCCGACCTGAGGTCGAAAATGGACGGAAATGAAAAGCTTGAAACACTGCTCGAAGACGTGATCTCAAGTGCCGACAAACAAAAAGAACTGAGCGCGGCGCTCGGTATCGATGCGAAGGAGGACTAATCGAAAATGGCTACACAAAAAGGAAAAGAAGCCGCAGTAGAAACCGTCGAAACCACTGGCGAAGTCAGCTTGCTCGACAAGATCTTGACTGACGGCAAAATGGCGCGTGACGATTTTCAGAAAGAACGCGCAAAAGACATGATCGCTGAGTTCGTCAATCAGGTAATGAGCGGCGAACTGACCATGACCAAGAATATGGATGTGGCGATCAATGCTCGCATCGCAGAGATCGACCGCCTGATTTCGGCCCAGATGAACGAGATCATGCACCACGAAGATTTTCAGAAACTCGAAGGTTCGTGGCGCGGTCTCCACCACCTGATCAAGAACACGCTCACCGGGCCCCAGCTCAAGATACGTGTGATGAGCGTTACTAAGAAAGAGCTCTTGAAAGATTTCGAAAGAGCCCTCGAATTTGACCAATCGACCCTCTTCAAGAAGATCTACGAAGACGAATATGGAACGTTTGGCGGCGCTCCTTATGGTGCGATGATAGGCGACTTTGAGTTTGGCAACCACCCGCAGGATATGGCCTTGCTTGAAAAGGTTTCGGAAGTTGCTGCGGCCGCCCACGCCCCGTTTCTGAGCGCAGCCTCGGCGGATCTCTTTGGATGGGACACGTATTCAGAAATGACGGAGGTCCGTGATATTACCAAGATCTTCGAGCGTGCTGAATACATGAAATGGCGCAGTTTTCGGGAATCGGAAGATTCGCGTTACGTTGGCCTTACGTTGCCGCACGTGCTCATGCGTGAACCCTATGGCGCAGCAACAAAACCGACAGAATCGTTCCGCTTTGAAGAAGACGTTGACGGTACCGACCACAAGAAATATCTTTGGGGTAATGCTGCATACGCGCTCGGAACAAGGCTCACAGAGGCATTTTCCATGCATGGTTGGTGTGTAGCCATACGCGGCGTGGAAGGCGGCGGCCTGGTCCAGGGCCTTCCGACGCACACATTCGAGACCGACGAAGGCGAAGTCGCTATGAAGTGTCCGACCGAGGTCGCGATCACCGATCGGCGTGAAAAGGAGTTTTCGGATAACGGATTCATACCGTTGGTACACTGCAAAAACACCGATTACGCAGCATTCTTCGCGACCCAGTCGGCAAACAAAGCGAAGAAGTACGACTCAGATGCCGCAAATGCGAACGCCCGGCTTTCGTCGCAGCTTCAGTATATTTTCGCGGTTTCTCGTTTCGCCCATTACCTTAAGGCAATGATGCGTGACAAGGTCGGTTCATTTATGTCGAGGAAAGAGGCAGAGATGTTCCTTAACAAATGGATATCTCAATACGTACTTGAGAACGATGTTGCCCCGGCCTCGCAAAAGGCAAAGTATCCGCTGCGCGAAGCACGCGTCGACGTCGCGGAGATACCTGGAAAGCCCGGTTGTTATCGTGCCGTTGCATTCTTGCGGCCGCATTTCCAACTCGACGAACTCTCGGTCAGTCTGAGATTGGTCGCCGATCTTCCGCCACCGGCGAAATAAATTGTGGGATATCCGCAATTTTCGCGGTTATTTGGCAAAAGCAGGCTTTCGCGTCGTCTCTATCCTGTAAGCGAGTAGGGACCACAACGAGTCGGGACGAAAGCCTACGATGGACCTGTTGGAGAGACAGGATTATTTCGATAAATCTAAAAGGAGCATAGATACAACATGGCAAGTGCAGATTATTATTTGAAGATCGATACGATCGAGGGCGAATCGGAAGCCGTCGGTTTTGAAAAGCAGATGCAGATCGAGTCGTGGTCATTCGGAGCCAGTAATTCAGGTTCAGCAGTTCAGGGAACTGGTCTTGGCGTCGGTAAGGTCAGCCTTCAGGACTTTCACTTCGTTGTCCAGAACGGCAAAGCGTCGCCGCAATTGTTCCTCGCTTGTGCCAAAGGCAACCACATCCCGCAGGCGATCCTTTCCTGCCGCAAGACCGGTGGTGACGGTAACCCGTTCACGTACACGAAGGTCACTTTCGGCGACATCGTGATCTCGTCGTTCCAGACCGGTGGTT
This sequence comes from Chloracidobacterium sp., assembly GCA_016716305.1. Classification (NCBI taxonomy): domain Bacteria; kingdom Pseudomonadati; phylum Acidobacteriota; class Blastocatellia; order Chloracidobacteriales; family Chloracidobacteriaceae; genus Chloracidobacterium; species Chloracidobacterium sp. The sequence goes on along the minus strand of JADJWP010000002.1, from coordinate 2,809,977 downwards.
CGAACGGTTCTTCGATCCTGCCGATGGAGCAGATCTCGTTCAACTTCACCAATATCACAATGGAGTACTTCCAACAGAAGAAGGACGGAACGGTGGCATTGACCAATACGACCAGCTACGACATCAAGAAGGTCGAAGGCACCGGAGCCTAAACCTGCTCGTTCAGCGATCTGTCTGCCGCTCAGACCGGAGCGGCAGGCAACATTTCGTTTCTCGAAAAGTAACCGTTCCCGCCATACCGGCGGGAGCGTGTTTTTCTGATTTCAGCCTATGTCTCGGAGTGATCTAGAAACAAGAGTTACACCATCGCTTCTGGATAGGCTGATCGATCTGGATCCGCGTATGTCTCAGGAGCCGCCAAAGTCGCGTTCCACCTCCCTCGCCGAGTTGAAACAGGCGGTTCGACGTGACCTTGAATGGCTATTGAACACCCGCTGCCATATCGAGACGCTTGATGATCGATTAGAGGAAGCTCCGCGTTCGGTCGCGTTTTACGGATTGCCCGATTTCACCGGCGTAAGCGTAAAAAGCCCGATCGAACAGCGGCGAATGACCGCCGCGATCGAATCGGCACTAAAGACCTTTGAACCGCGTTTCCTCGACCTTCGAGTTGAGCTCGAACCGGTCGATAACATCGACCGCCAACTGCGTTTTCGGATCGAAGCAACACTCGATATCGAGCCAACGCCCGAACCTATAGTCTTCGACTCGGTATTGCAGGCAGGTACGGGCGGCTTCTCAGTCGTCGAGAAGTGATGCCGCAAGTGGAATGTCCGCTCGCGAAATAGCCTTGTGCCCCATAGCGGAAAGCCGCCTCACGGACAAAGATGCGCGATGAACTCTTAGGATATTACGAACGCGAACTCGTTTTTCTGCGCCGTATGGGCGCGGAGTTTGCCCGAAAATACCCAAAGATAGCCGGCAGACTTTTGCTCGAAGGCGAAAAGGTCGAGGATCCGCACGTCGAAAGAATGATCGAGTCTTTTGCGTTTCTCACCGGACGCATCGGCCTAAAGCTCGAAGACGAACTCCCCGAAATTACCGAATCGTTCATAAACGTTCTCTATCCACATTATCTTGCCCCGATCCCGTCTATGGCGATCTCGCAAATGTCATTCGGTTCACCGAACGATAAGATCACTTCCGGACAGGTTCTGCCGCGGGGTTCGAAGCTGAATTCTCGGCCGGTTGACGGGACGCCGTGCCAGTTCACGACTGCCTACGACGTTCAATTATTGCCAATAGAGCTCGAGTCTGCCTCGCTCGATTCGCCCGCGCCCAAAAACTCGCAAGGCAAATACGCCGAGTGTGCCATTAAGTTGAGCATGCAGTGTTATGGCGGAGCCAACCTGCACGAGATCAAGATCGGCGGCGAAACGCCCCCCGAGTTTTTCAGATTTTATCTCGACGGCGATCCACAGCTTGTGTTTCCGCTTTATGAGATCATTTTCAACCAGGCAGTTTCCGTTGAGTTTCGGCCAAAAGATCCGCCGTTCGGCGCCGGCACGATGAAGACCTTGACGGGAATTCAGCTGAGGCTTCCCGATCCTATCGTAATTCCGGCGAAAGATGCGATAAAGCAAGTAGGTTTTCGTGATTCGGAGAGCCTTTTGCCGTTCACAAAGCGATCGTTCAAGGGCTATCGCCTTTTGACCGAGTACTTTTCCTTTCCCTTCAAATTTTTGTTCTTCGATATCTTTGGGGTCGATAAGGCGATCGCTGCAAAGTTCGGGGGTTACTTTGATGTTTATATCCATCTCAAGGACGTAACGCCGCCCATTGCCCCCGTCGTTACCGAGACCTTTCGAATGGGCTGTACGCCGATCGTGAATCTATTTTCGCGTCTTGCCGACCCGGTTTACATTTCACAGCAGAAATACGAATACCATATAATCCCCGACATTCATCGCCAGTCGACAACCGAGATCTACTCGATCGACGGTGTGTTTGCTTCGGATCCACGGACCAACACGACTCGCGAATTCTCTCCATTTTACTCGTTGAGGCATGCATACGGTGAACAAATGGAAAAGTCGTTCTGGTATGCCGTTCGCAGGCAGTCACAGAGGCCCGATGATGAGGGAACGGAAATACACATGTCGCTGGTGGACGCCAATTTTGATCCGTTCGCGCCGCCGGTCGAGGTGCTTAATGTGAGAACGACATGTACGAACCGCGACCTTCCGGCAAAACTGCCATTTGGCGGAAAAGAAGGCGACTTCGAGGTTGAAGGCACGGCTCTTGTCTCGCGGGTGAGATGTCTCACCAAACCTACTGAGACCCTGCGCCCGCCGCAAAAGCGATCGGCACAGTGGCGGCTTATTTCGCATTTGAATTTGAACTACCTCTCCCTGGTGAACGGCGACGACGGAACACCTGAGGCATTGCAAGAGATCTTGCATCTTTACAATATCGGCGATTCCGCCGTTACTCGAAAGCAGATCCTTGGTATCGTTGGCATCGAGTCCAAAAAAGCAGTTCGACAGATCGGCGGACGTATCGGCACCGGCTTTGTCCGCGGCCTGCATACGACGATCACATTCGACGAGGAACAATATGTCGGCAGCGGGATGTTCCTGTTTGCCAGCGTTTTGGAACGGTTCCTTGCTCTTTATGCATCACTGAATTCGTTTAACCAGTTGACGATCAGGTCGGCTCAACGCGAAGAGGACATAAAGACCTTTCCGCCGCGGGCCGGGGAACAGGAATTACTTTAGACGAACGAAGCAGAAGCAACCTGCACACGCGGGATCGGGCATTCGTCCGGTGTGCAAAGCTCGTCGATCCGGCCAGGAAGCCGATCGGGACGTGAATAGAGCTATTTCAAGCAACAAGTGGAGAATCGAACACTAAAAGAACGGCTGTTTGACGAACCTTACCGGTTCGAGTTCTTTCAGGCCGCGCGGCTGTTCGAAAGACTATTTCCGGGACGCAAGGCCGTCGGCGGCGTAGCTCTACCCGCCGAAGAGCCGGTTCGATTCAGATCGCGGATCGCATTGGATTTTCCCTCGAGCGAGATACATGAGATCCACGTTGACAACACCGAGGATCCCGATAAGCCGCTGGTCGAGATGCTGATCAATTTTATGGGAATGGTCGGCCCGAGCGGTGCCCTCCCAACGCATTATACGGAACTCGTACTCGATCGCATCCGTCATCGAGACACGGCAATGTGGGCGTTCCTGGATATCTTTACCCACCGCTGTGTTTCGATGTTTTTTCGCGCATGGGCGAAATACCGGTTTCCGGTTGCCTACGAACGCGGACACGACGATTTCACCGCATACCTATTCGACATCACCGGCTTGGGAACTGACGGATTGCGCGGCCGCATGGGCCTACAGGACGAGTCGCTCCTGCCCTATAGTGGCTTGATTTCGCAAAAGCCCCATTCCGCGACGGCGATCGAAAATGTTCTTGGCGACTATTTTCGTATAGAAGCGAACGTGCTGCAGTTCTTTGGACAATGGCTCGACCTTACCAAGGACGACATTACTTACCTTGGCGTAAAGAATAGCTCTTTAGGTACCACCGCCATCATCGGTTCGCGGGTTTGGGATCAGCAGTCAAAGTTTCGCGTGCAGCTCGGCCCCCTTTCGTTCGTTAAGTTTCAGGCATTTTTGCCGAGCGGATCAGCTCATGCAGCATTTAGGTCGATACTGAAGTTTATGGTCGGCCTCGAATACGACTTTGACGCAAAACTTGTGCTCAAGGCTCAACAGGTTCCGAGCTTGATATTGACGACCCGAGCCGTCCGCAAACCGATGCTAGGCTGGACAACTTGGCTGAAGACAAAGCCGTTCAATCAGGATGACGAACAGGTGGTCTTGTCGATGAATTGAATTTCAGATCGATCGGTTTTTCGAACTATTATGTGTTCAAGAAATTCGCTTTACTAGAATCTCAACAATTAGGAGAAAAGTTATGAATGTTAATCTAAAATCACTGGTCGGCCGGTTGAACGACGTGTCCCGCAACGCACTCGAAGGAGCGGCCGGTCTTTGTCTTTCCCGCACAAACTACGACGTTGAGATCGAACATATTCTCGCCAAGTTGCTCGAACAGGATGATACCGATCTCCATAAGATATGTTCACACTATGAGGTGAATATCGACAGGCTTACAAAGGATGTCAGTGTCGCCCTCGATCGGCTTAAGAGCGGCAACTCGCGCACGCCCGGGTTGAGCGACCGGATCCCAAGATGGATCCAGGACGCATGGCTGCTCGCCTCGGTTGATTTTGGTGCGGCACGTGTCAGATCCGGGCATTTACTGCTCGCGTTGCTTGCGAACGAGAGCTTTGCCCGTATCGCTCGGGAAATTTCCAAAGAGTTTAGTCACATCTCACTCGAATCCCTGCAGACCAATCTTCCTGATATAACTGCCGACTCTGCTGAGGCTCGGGATGCAGTTGCTCTTGGCGAAACGTCGGGCGTTTCGGGTGGAGCACCGGTCGCGTCGGGAGTTCCCGGCAAGACCAAAGCTCTCGATCAGTATACCGAGGACCTTACCGCAAAAGCGGCCGCCGGCAAGATCGATCCCGTGCTTGGGCGCGATTTTGAGGTTCGCCAGATCGTTGACATTTTGACCCGTAGGCGTCAGAACAACCCGATACTCACAGGTGAGGCAGGCGTCGGCAAAACCGCGGTCGTCGAAGGGTTTGCACTTCGGATTTCTCAGGGTGATGTGCCCGATCCGCTAAAGAACGTTTCGGTTCGATCGCTCGACCTCGGGCTTTTGCAGGCTGGTGCCGGCATCAAGGGAGAATTCGAACAACGCTTAAAGGGCGTGATCGACGAGGTGAAGGCGTCGCCGCAGCCGATCATTATGTTCATTGACGAAGCTCATACGATGATCGGCGCCGGTGGAGCTGCCGGGCAGAACGATGCGGCAAATCTGCTTAAACCAGCGCTTGCCCGTGGTGAACTTCGTACGATCGCGGCAACGACCTGGGCGGAATACAAGAAATATTTTGAAAAAGACGCAGCTCTCGCCCGCAGATTTCAGGTCGTAAAGATCGAAGAGCCGGACGAGCCAAAGGCGATCGCAATGATGCGCGGCATCGCCGACAAAATGGAAGGCCATCACAATGTCCGGATCCTGGATGAAGCGATCGTTGAGTGTGTAAAGCTTTCTCATCGTTACATCACGGGCCGTCAGTTACCGGACAAGTCGGTTTCGGTCCTGGACACCGCTTGCGCCAAGGTAGCTATCGGTCAGGGTGCTACCCCGGCTTCGGTAGAAGATGCAACCAGGCGAATTCAAAATCTGACTTCCGAGATCGATTCGCTCGAGCGCGAAATGGTTACCGGAGCCGAACATGAAGATCGGCTGACCGAACTAAAGGCGAGCCGTGCCGAGACAGAAGACGAACTTGCCAAGCTAACTGAACAGTGGAACAAGGAGAAAGAACTGGTCGAACAGATCCGGAACATCCGCACAAAACTCGAGATGTCGAGGCACGAAGGTAAGTTGGCGGATCTGGTCGCCGCATCAGGCGATGCCTCTTCTTCCGCGTCCGCAGCTGCTGCAACCGCCGAAACGGACAGTACAGTTGGTGACGAAACTGGTGGTGCGGCTGCGGCTACTGCACCTGAAGCCACGAAACCGATCGACACCGAATTCTTGAAGGGTGAACTCAAACGGTTGAACGCCGAGCTCAAGGACGTTCAAGGTGAAAATCCGTTGATGCAACCCGTCGTCACGGGGCAATCGGTCGCCGAAGTCATCTCAGGTTGGACGGGCATTCCGATCGGAAAGATGGTCGCGGACGAGATCAACGCGGTGCTCAATCTGTCTTCGACGCTTCGCGAACGCGTTCTTGGGCAGGATCATGCTCTCGAAGCGATTTCGCAGCGTATCCGGACGGCTCGGGCCGGCTTGACCGATCCGAAGCGGCCGATAGGCGTGTTTCTTTTGGTTGGAACCTCAGGTGTAGGTAAGACCGAAACGGCACTCGCCCTGGCCGAATCACTCTATGGCGGAGAGAGGAACCTGATCTCGATAAACATGAGCGAGTATCAAGAGGCCCATACGGTTTCGAGTTTGAAGGGCTCGCCTCCCGGGTACGTCGGTTACGGGGAAGGCGGCGTTTTGACCGAGGCCGTAAGAAAGAAACCGTATTCGGTCGTTCTCTTGGACGAGGTCGAAAAAGCTCACCCTGACGTAATGGAGCTTTTCTTCCAGGTCTTCGACAAAGGCGTTTTGGAAGATGGCGAAGGTCGTGAGATCGATTTCAAGAACTGCATCATCCTTTTGACGTCGAATGTCGGCACAGACACAATTATGAAGCTTTGTGCAGATCCGGATACAATGCCCGATCCGGACGGTATAGTAGAGGCGATCAAACCCGAATTGAATGCGGCCTTCAAACCCGCACTTCTCGGGCGGCTTGTCACCGTTCCCTACTATCCCATCTCGGACGAGATCATGCGACTGATCATCAGGCTGCAGTTAGGCAAAATAAAGAATCGCATCGCGGACAATCACGGTGCGCAATTTTCTTATGACGAGTCCGTCATAGAAACGGTAGCGAAACGCTGCACTGACGTCGATAGCGGAGCCCGAAATGTTTATAACATTCTGACGGGAACGTTATTGCCGGAAATGAGCGGTGAAGTGCTTTCGAGAATGGCCTCCGGTGAGGGGCTGAAACGAGTTCACGTGTCGATCGGCGAAGGTGAGTCGTTCACGTACGAAATTACCTAATCGCGTCGACGATTGCTGGCTCTTTCACGGACTGTCACACGAATGGCATTTGTGTGAACGGTCGATGCAAAGAGCTTGAGGTTAAAGGAAGGTGGAGTGCATCGTTTAAGATGCGGTGCACTCTGCATCAGAGAATATGGCCACCACGCAAGACAATCGGCTATTGAGAATAGCGACGCCTTTAGGAAAGGACTATTTGCTCCTGGACAATTTCAAGGCTAGTGAGGGGTTATCGCAGTTATTCTCGATCAGCGCCGAGCTATTGCACGAAGAGACGGACAATTCGTTCAATCCCACGATCATCGACCCCAAGAATATCATCGGTAAAGGCGTGACGATCTCGGTCGGTTCGCCTGATGGTACAACCCGTGATTTCTCGGGCATGGTCAATAGCTTTATGCAGGGGAATCGCCACGTTCGTTTTTCCCATTACAGCATCACTATTGTCCCTCATATCTGGCTGCTGACCCAGAATTCGCAGAGCCAGATATTCCAGCAGATGAGTGTTCCGGACATCCTGAAAAAGGTCTTTACGGGCTTTGATGTTAAGTATGAATTCCAGGAGACTTACGAGCCGCGAAATTACTGCGTACAGTACAGAGAATCAGATTTCAATTTCGCCTCTCGCTTGATGGAAGAAGAGGGGATCTTCTATTATTTCGAACATAAGGATGGCAAAGATCTTATGATCGTTGCCGACACGCCTCAATCTCACCGCGATTGTCCATCAAAAAAAGACATTCCGTTCTTTGTCAAGGTCGGCGAAAAGCAGGACTTTGTCGGTGCGATAAATTCATTTCTCAGCGGCCACAACCTTCAGACAGGAAAAGTAACCCTTTGGGGTCATAATTTTCAGCTTCCCGATAAAAAGCTTGAGAAAGAAGAAACGAGCAAATTCACATTGGGCGACAATAAGTCGCTGGAACTCTATGATTATCCCGCAGGTTACGGTCGGAAATACGATGGCATTAAAACGAGCGGCGGCGAACAGTCAGGCGACCTTCAGAAGGTCTTTCCGGATCGCGAGCGAACGGTCAAAAATCTGATGGAAGCTCTCGATTCGAGGGTAACTCAGGCTACAGGCACGTCTGATTGCTGCTCGATCACCGCAGGCCATCGCTTTAATCTTATCGACCACCCGAATCGTGATCTTAACAAGACACACACCATCGTAACTGCAACGCATTCCGCCGAACAAAGCCCGGATTACGTATCCGATCAGGCTGTCAATGACCCATATACCAATACATTTACGTGCATCGAACAAGGTGCTGGAAAACCCGGGTTTCGTCCGTTAAAGACGGCCACTAAACCGATCGTTCAAGGCAGCCAGACGGCTATCGTTGTCGGCCCAACGGGAGAAGAGATATTTACAGACAAGTATGGCCGGGTCAAGGTTCAATTCCACTGGGACCGCGATGGCCAGGTCGACGCAAGCAGTTCATGCTGGGTCCGCGTCGCTCAGACGTGGGCAGGAAACAAATGGGGTGCGATGTTCATTCCGCGAATCGGAATGGAGGTCCTTGTCCACTTCCTTGAGGGCGACCCCGATCAGCCGATCATCACCGGCTGTGTCTATAATCCGCAAACAATGCCGCCCTATACGCTGCCGGATGAAAAAACGAAATCGACCGTCAAGTCAAATTCGTCGCCGGGCGGGCAAGGGTTCAACGAGTTTCGCTTCGAGGACAAGAAAGGTTCGGAGCAGATATTCGTTCATGGCCAGAAGGATCAGGATATTCGAATCCGAAATAACCGGCGCGAACTTATCGGAAACGACCGTCACCTGATCGTAAAAAGAGACAAACGCGAAAAGGTCGAACGCGATAAGCACATTATTATCGAACGCGATCAGATCGAGAAGATAGAACGCGACAAACATCGCAAGGTCGAAGGAAAGATCGCATATGACACAACGGGCAGTGTCACCCACAAGATCGGCGGCAGCCTGGCTGAATCGGTCGGCGGCAGTTACGCTGTCGATGTTTCAGGCAGTTACACCATCACAGCCAATACGATCGTACTCGAGGCGACCACGGGACTCACGATCAAAGTAGGGGGAAATTTTGTCACCATCAATTCTGCCGGTGTGCAGATAAACGGCACGATGGTGATGATCAATTCCGGCGGAGCTGCATTGCCCGGATCTCCGGGATCACCCGTCGATCCGTTGCCTCCGGATGAAGCCGAGATCGCAGACAATGCAGATCCGGGGAGCGATGCTCCGACATACAGAAATCAGCGACGCGCGACGCCGCCGGCAAGGGTGCCTTCGTACACAAAGCCGACGCATAATCCAAAGTCGCCGAAAAACAAGGATAAGAAATCTTGGATCGAGATCGAACTCAAGGACGAATTGGACAATCCGGTCGCGGGCGAGCGTTACCGCGTGACGTTGCCCGACGGTTCGACGATCGCGGAAGGAACCACTGACGAGAATGGGCTTGCAAAAGTGACCAATATCGACCCTGGCAGCTGTCAGGTCACGTTCCCGCGATTGGATGATTCTTCGTGGGATCCAAAGTAATGACAGAAAGGAATTACACATCGGCGTTTGCCGCGACACTGGCTTTTTTTGCGATCCTGTTGCCGCTAACCGGCTGCTCGGGTTCGACCGTTCATTCGCAAGATAACGCAAACAGAAGCCGGCAACCTGCAAAAGCCACTCCGGACGTTAAAGGAAAAAAGATGAGCGCAGAACTTAAATACCCGACAGTCGACAAGATAACTGCCTTTAGACAGCTTGACTCTTATATCTTCGACATTCATTACGGGAGGAAATCGGAACCGAAGAACCTAGATCCAGTTCACGTCGAGGAGTTCATTCGGGAAAAGGTCGACCGCACGAAGGAGCCTCAATCATTCGAACGCACTCGGAATGTCGTCGATATTTACGATCTCGCAACTGTGGTCGACCATTTTACCAAATTATTGGTCCGCGACGAGAAGGACGAACGCGGGATCTTGCAGTCGATCCAGTCGGTCAGGCTGCTTGCGGAGCAAGGCGACGGGAACATGCAGAAAAAGGCGTTCGATTATTACGAGTACCTCGTTAAGCACCCTGTTTCAGAAACCGCCTATGAGGCGCTTGTTGAAGCTGCAAGTTCATTCAGCACGTCGTATTCGCCGGCAACCTTGCTGGACACATTAAAACGGCAATATCCGAAGCTGAAAGAAAAGGGAAAGACAGACTACTACATCGACGGGGTTGCCGAGCAGGTCTTTTCATTGATGAACGGCCGGCTTCCGCAATTGGTCGACCAAATCAATGCCCGAAATAGCATTCTGAATATAGCCAAACCCGAAGATCGCATCGCAAAACTGACCGCTATCTACCTCAGCCAGGATGACCTGACATCGCCGGAACTCGAACGCTGGTCGGCTCGCCAATTGAGACGATTATCTCGCGAAGGGCAAACGGAAACGATAATCGCCGTCATACGAAAGGCTGCGGCTGCCATAAAGGCAGGCGGTTTCAAAGAGGAGGAAGAAGAGAGTTTCCTATTGCGTGCAGCAAGGGCGGTCCGATTCTTTGGAGGCGAATTGAGTGCGGATGAGAAAGCACTCGTCGCCGCGGGCAGCGAGTATCAGGTCGATTATCTCGATAGGGATCTTTTTTAGGAGTCGTATTAGATGGGTAAGTGGATAACAGCACAATCAAGCGACACTCTCTGCGGCCTCGCCTCAAAGAACGGGTTTCTTGATTGTAAATCGCTTCGCGACCATGAGTCGAATGCCGAGTTGAAGAACCGTCAAATAAAGGCGGGCGATAAAGTCTTCATTCCCGACATCAAGCTTGACCAGCATACAGCGGCAACAGAAAAACGTCATTCGTACGTGAAAAAAGGCGGGCTCGCGACCATCCGGTTCGTCCGCGGCGGTCGGGACAATCAGATCAAGACCGAACGTTCGATAAGTCGTTTGCAGATCAGCAATTTCCCTACGGACAAGGCGGGAGCAGACGGCACAGCGGCATTTGGCGGGCCGGCAAAGTGGCAATTCGACGCAAACTCGTTCGCCGATCCTGATTCATTCAAGATCGAGGTCTCTGACCGGCGAGCGACAAGCGCTACTCTCGACGTTGAACTCCAGGCCCTTCACCCGGTCTACAAAAGCAAGCTGCTTGTCGGTCACGACCTAAATTGGTCAAGTGCGGCCGAGCGCGATAAGCGAAAGCTTGCGGTCAAGGTCCATAAGGCGACACCTGTGCCCGACCAGCGTTTTCGTTCACCGTACCTCAGGCTCGTTGTGGATGAGACGGATAAGGCCGCAAAACCACAGCAAACGCTTCTTGTAACTGACGACCAGCCGAATGAAGAAAAGGTAGAGATTCTCGATCAGCGGGTACGTGCGACCTACATGATCGAAAAATGTCCGGCGGGAGGCGACGCCCGTTGCCGCGTTACGGCCGAGGCTCCTGTAGGGGGACGCGATAGGTCCAAAAAGCGGATAAAGGTCACGGTCGGGATCGTTCGCCAGAACGTCGGAGATGCGACCGGTTTCAACGGGGTTACAGAAGCGATGATCCGTCATCGGGTCTTCCGTTGGCTCCGGCGAGTCTATGCCCAGGCGGATATGGCCCCGGTATTGGTCGATCCGAAGATAAGGATGCTCGATCCGCCGCCGCGCAATATGCTGACGGTCTCTGATATCAACGGATTGCCGGCCACGGGAACCACCGCCGCCGGGGCCGCAAGCTCCAGAATGTCGTTCACCGTTACGACGAACCGAAGCGATGGCACATCTGTAAACAAAAGCGTAACGCTCAATATCCCCCGCGCCGCATCACCGGCTGCGAGGCTCAAACCGAAAGAGGTAGCCGATCAGATCGTTGCGTTGATCAACGATGTGAATTTCTCGGCTCGAGCGTTTGTAAATGCCGCTTCGACCCGTTCGCTTCCAACATCGCGATCGGCAGATATTCTCGTGAGCGACAAACTTGGAGGACGTGTTACCGTTTCGGCCGTATTGAGTACCGACACTGGAGCTACGCTGACCATGGCCAACGTGAACCTTAATGGATATCAGAACTCGGATGGCGATGACATGGAGAACGGTACGCTTCATGAACGCCAATTGATCCGAAACTACGATACGGGGTCTGACCGTATGGATTGTTTCGTCGTCGGCAAGTTCAAGGGTACTGCGAGCACGCGCGGGCGTTCGTACACGCCGTGCCTAAACATGCCCGGTAACTATCGGCCGGTTGCCGAGATCGTGAATAGTTGCGTAATGGGTGTCACCTCCTCGAGCGGCGCCGTTATGGACGGCGGTAATAACTTGCCGTACACTTTTCCGCACGAACTCGGTCACGCATTGTTGGATTGCTTTCACACATCAACAAGGTCCGAACTCATGGCAGGCGGCGGCACATCCGTCAGTGCCGCTGTTGACGGAACCAAGCGACTTTGCGACGATCCGATCACTGCAACCTTTGGCGATTATGACCCAAGTAAGGACTTTGTTAATGATCCGAATCCAACGCAGAGTCTGACATACTCGTCAGCGGCGAGACTTGGAACAATAAACACCTCTGTTTTTTCGAGTTGGTAGGAGTTAATAATCAAATATGCCGACAGGACCAGCAGCCAGAATTACCGACAACGTTGTCCACCCGCTCCCGCCGGTGTTAACGCCGGGACCGGGAAGTATGAACGTGCTGATCGGATTCTTGCCTGCGTGGCGGGGGATACCCGCAGCCGCGGCGGCCGCTTTGCAGGCGGCAAAGCAGGCCTCGGATATTGGGATTCAGGCCGCTGAGGCGGCCACGATGGCAGCTGCAGGCACGCCTGGCGGGCCGGCGGCATACGCCGCGGAACAGGCGGCCAAAACCGCCGCACTCGCCGCGTTGAGTGCAACGATCAGCGGTATGGCCGGAATGTCGGACATTCACGCGTGCACAACGCCGTCGCCGGTACCGCCTCACGGCCCGGGTGTTGTCATCGACGGTTCGGCGACCGTAATGATCAATAATATGCCGGCTTGCCGAATGGGCGATACGATCATCGAACCTCTCGGCCCGCCGAACAAGATAATGAAAGGCGAAATGACCGTGATAATAGGCGGATAGAAAAAAGGCTGTCAGCAAATTGACAGCCTCTTTCGTTCTTACTGTTGATCTACCTAAGGCCGCGTCATTCGTTCGGGGATCACAAGCTCGTCAAACTTTTCCGCCGTCAGCAGCTCAAGCTCAACTGCCGCTTCCTTCAATGACATTCCCTTCTTATGTGCAAACTTAGCGATCTTTGCGGCGTTGTCGTATCCGATATGCTGGTTCAACGCGGTAACAAGCATCAATGAATTGTTAAGGTATTCATCGATCTGGTCCCGGTTCAACTCGATCCCGGCGATACAATAGTCCACAAAACCGTGGCACGCGTCGTGTATAAGCCGGACGGAATGCAGGAAATTGTGGATCATGACAGGCTTAAATACATTCAATTCAAAGTTTCCTTGTGATCCTGCGAACCCGATCGCTGCGTCGTTGCCCATCACCTGAACCGCAACCATCGTAATCGCTTCGCTCTGGGTCGGATTGACCTTCCCGGGCATGATCGACGAGCCCGGTTCGTTTTCCGGAAGCGATATCTCGCCGATCCCGCATCTCGGACCGCTTGCGAGCCAGCGAATATCGTTTGCGATCTTCATCAACGAACCGGCGAGCGTTTTTAATGCACCGGATGCAAAGACGACTTCGTCGTGTGCAGACAATGCGGCAAACTTGTCCGGATGCGACCTGAACGGCAAGCCGGTAAGTTCGGCGATCTTTGCGGCGGCCCGTTCCGCGAATTCCGGATGAGCGTTCAACCCCGTCCCGACCGCTGTACCGCCTATTGCAAGATCCATCAGGCCGGGAAGCACGATCTTCAATCTTTCAATGTCGCGGTCGATGAGGTTCGCCCAGCCGTTAAACTCCTGCGTTACGGTCACCGGCGTTGCATCCTGGAGGTGAGTGCGGCCGATCTTAACGACACCTTCGAATTCTTTCGCCTTTGCCTTGATCGCATCGCTTACCCTTTGCACCTCCGGGATCAATGCGGTCAGTCGCTCCGCGGCCGCGATGTACATCGCTGTCGGAAATGTGTCATTCGACGACTGCGATTTATTGACATCGTCGTTCGGATGAATCGGCTCTTTCGAACCCATCTCTCCACCAACGATCTCGATCGCTCTGTTCGAAATCACTTCGTTGGCATTCATGTTCGTCTGAGTTCCCGACCCTGTCTGCCAAACCCGCAGCGGAAAGTGAGCATCGAGCTTGCCGTTGATCACTTCATCGGCCGCCTTCACGATCAGCTCCAACTTATCTTGCGGCAGTTTTCCAAGATCGCAATTAACGATCGCCGCCGCCTTTTTCAGGATGCCGAGGGCACGGATCACCTCTCTCGGCATAGTGTCAAAGCCAATGTTGAAGTGTTTCAGCGAACGCTGCGTTTGCGCTCCCCAATATACATTCGAGGGCACCTCGATCTCACCCATCGAGTCAGTTTCGATCCGAGCTGCCGCCGCCGTTTCTTTTGCTTCTGCCATATCTACTTTCTACAAAGACACCACGTTTTGAATCTTTACCATTATCACCAAAAGCGATCTGATCGGGCAACGCTGATCCAAGTGATCAGGGATCCCGGTCACAATAGGCCGGTTTCCGAGAGACAGCGCTCTATTCGTTCGACCGTTTGTTCTATGTCATTGTCAAGCCCGATCGAGAACCGGACAAGTCCTTCGCTAAGGCCCATCGCCTCGCGTTCTCCGATAGGTATCTCCGAGGACGTACTGTGTCCCGGAGCACTGAACAGGGTCTTGAAATATCCGAGACTGACCGCCAGGTAGCCGACCTTTTCTTGCTGCATACGCGTCATCAGATCATTCGCATTTACAAGTGTGCCGACGTCAATAGCCAACATCCCTCCATAACCATAGCCCGGATTCATGAGCGTTTTCAAAAGAGTATGCTGGGGATGGTCGGCCAGTCCGGGATAATAGACCTTGAGGCCGAGTTTCTTGAGCCTTTCAGCCAGAAACAATGCGTTGGCGCTATGCTGCCTCATTCTAAGGTGAAGCGAATGAAGGTTTTTCAGGATACTCGCCGCACGTGTACTGTCAAGAACGGCTCCGAGCAGCATCGATGCCCCGGCGTTGATGTCCGTGAGTTTGTGTATGAACTCACTGCTGGCGCAAACGGCCCCGGCCACACAATCGCTGGTACCATTGATGAACTTGGTCAAGCTGTGGACGACAATGTCGGCACCGAGGCGTATTGGCGAAAGGATCATCGGGCTGAACGTGTTGTCAACAACGAGTTTTAGGCCGTGCTCTTTGCATAAAGACGCAAGAGCCGTAATGTCAGCGACTTCCAACAACGGGTTGCTTATCGATTCGCAATAGATCGCACGCGTACGCCCGTTAATGAGCGAGCGGACCTCCGTCGAATCGGAAAGGTCGACGAAGTGGGCCGTTATTCCAAGTCGCGGCAGGAAATTCTTAAAGAATGCGTACGTGCCACCGTAGATCGTCCGCGATGAAATGATCTCATCACCTGTGTCGCAAAGCTGCAATATCGTTGAAGATATCGCCGCCATTCCCGAAGCCTTTGCTTGAGCCGCCTCGCTGTCCTCCATTCGAGCGAGGGCATCGGAAAGAAACTTATTGGTCGGGTTCCAATGCCGCGAGTAAAGGAAGCAGCCTTCGATCTCGTGCTCGAAAAGCTCTTCCATCTTGTCCGGGCTAATGAACGTGTAAGTCGATGAATCCGTGATCGATGGATTAACATCGCCAAATTCACCAAAGACCAGATAATCCTGGATCGCATTACTAGGATCGAAGCCGCTCGATTTCATCGCTTTTAGGTCGTTATTCGCCAGGTTTTAGACGAAACTGTCGGTTCCCCGGCTTCCGGAAACATTATAGGGGGCGGCTGTATCGAATGACACAGTAAGATCGTGACCGATGATCGCAAGCGGCTCTATTTCGCCTTTTCGATCACTTCATCGGCAGGCCTTTCGAGCGCCATTCCGCGGTTCCGCCGGTGACGTTGTAGATCATCGTGTAACCGTTTCTCGCCAATATCTCGGAGGCCTCCCTAGATCGACGCCCGGTCTCGCAGATCATATAGACCGGCTCATTCTTCTCGATCCGGTCGAGATTCTGTTCAAGTGTATCGAGCGGAATATTGACCGCCCGATCCGCATGCCCGGCCTTGTATTCTGCTGTGGTCCTTACGTCAACGAACTGTGCATAGGCGAGCCGTGTCTTCTCGGCCGCATCTGACGGCGAGATATCGGTGATCGCGGCAATCGGCTTCTCTGCAGGCGGCGTATCGGTCCTTTTCGGGCCGGTCGAGCACCCATAGATAAAGAGCAAGCAGAGCGCTAATAAAAGTAATGCTGTTCGATTTGATTGAAGCTTTTTGAGCATATTCAGGGTAAGAACGCGAAATTTCGCACGCATAACCGTCTTGTGACTAGTCTCAACGGCATTATACGCAAATGCCGTTCCCGACGATCTCAATGATCGCGGCGATAGGCGACGATGAACCTCTGCTCCGGGGTCTCGTCGTCACCCGGCATTACGTCAAAAGAGATCTGCCTAAGACCGTTATCCGCAAATCGCCCCAATTCCGCTCTCGACATTGGCCACGGAAGCTCGTTGGGTTCTTCATCATCTTCGCGGCCGCGAGTCACAACGACAAGTTCGCCAAAAGGTGCGACGAATGCCGCAATCGAGTCGATCGTTCGAGCACGCATCTCTAACGGCAACGGCTGGATCGTATAAACTTCAAGGACAAAATCGAAGTTACCGAGCCATTCTCGAAATGGTTCGAAAACATCCATCACCTCGAATTGAATATCTCGATCCGCGTGGAGGCGTTTCGCCCATTCTATCGCGGTTGGAGAAATATCAAATGCAGTGACCTTGAATCCGAGATCGTCGAGATATCTGGCATCGTCGCCGAGTCCGCATCCGACGACAAGTGCTTTCCGATCCGCCCCTTTGAGCACGGTCCCTTCGGCCCACGTTCGAAAATACCTGTTCGGTTCGAGGTCGGCCCACGGGATCTTTTCATTGTCGCCCGCGGCCTCCTTATACAATGCGTCGAACCATCCAAGTGCATCGCCCCGCTCGAGGTGTTGCGCGGCAAGTTCCTTCGTCCTTGCTCTGCGGTCGATCTCGGTTTCCTTCGTTTCGGTCATTCGAAAGGCGTCTCCGTTTCTATCGGCAATTTGGCATCGTTCCATGCCTTCCAGCCGCCGGCCATCGAAAGGACATTCGTGTAGCCCATTTTCTGTAGCATATCCGCCGCGAGTGCCGAGCGGTATCCGCCGCCGCAATAGAGGATGATCTCGGCATCTTTGTCGGGTATTTTCTGGACAATGTCGCGTTCTATTATGCCGCGCCCCATGTGAGCTGCTCCAGCAACATGGCCCGCCTGCCACTCGTTATCCTCCCGGACGTCGATCAAGTTGGCCCCGGCACGCTGCCGATCGACAGAATCCACGACAGAGATCTCGGTGATCCTCGATTTTGCATCATCAACTATCGCCAAAAATTCAATAGAGTGCTGCATTGTATTGTTTGTCTTGGCAATACGGCTCAAGAGCAGCCATCACCTCCGACTTTTTGCTTGTTTCCATCTTACCGTTATAATAAGGCTTTTGGCACACATTTAACTAGACGAGGCATAAGACATTGGCAGAACAATTTGACGTCACTATCATCGGAGCCGGCCCGGGCGGCTATGTCGCTGCGGTTCGTGGAGCACAACTCGGACTAAAGGTCGCTATCATCGAAAAGGAAAAGGACGCCAAGCTCGGCGGAACCTGCGGACTTCGTGGCTGCATACCGACAAAAGCGCTGCTGAACGCGGCTCATCTTTATCAAAAGGCAGGCGAGTTTGAAAAGTTTGGGCTAAAGGTTTCAGGCCTTGAATACGATTGGGCCGGCGTTCAAAATTATAAATCAGGAATCGTCGACAAGAACGCCGCCGGTGTGACCTATTTGATGAAGAAAAACAAGGTCACCGTCTTCAACGGCCATGGAAAGATAGCCGGAAAGGGCAAGGTCGAGGTCGCCCTCGCAGACGGCAAGAAAGAGACCATCGAGACCAAGAACATCATTATCGCGACCGGTTCGGTCGTAAGGCCGATCCCGGGCTTTGAGGTTGATGGCAAGCAGGTCGTCAATTCAGATCAGATACTTGAACTCCAGAGCGTCCCGAAATCGATGGTCGTCATGGGCTCGGGAGCCGTTGGTGTTGAGTTTGCGAGCGTTTATCACCGCTTTGGCTGCGAGACGACGGTCATTGAATTGCTTGACCGGATCGTGCCGATCGAGGACGCCGATGTCTCAAAGGAACTCGCACGTGCCTTTAAGAAACAGGGCATTAAATGCGAGACCGCCATCAAGCTCGATAAGCTCGAAAAGAACAAGAAAGGAGTTAAGGTCTCCGGCAAAAACGCCAAAGGCGAGGACATGACCTTTGAAGCCGAGATGCTCCTCGTCGCCGTCGGCCGAATGCCCTACCTCGAGGGCCTGGGCCTTGAGAAGACCAAGGTCGTCGTAAACCCCCGAGGGACGATCAAGGTGAATGATTATTGCGAAACGGACGAGCCGGGTGTTTACGCAATCGGCGACGTCATCGACACTGCCTGGCTGGCTCACCTCGCTTCGAAAGAAGGCATTCTGGTCGTCGAGAAGATCGCCGGCAAGAAGGTCGAACCGATCAAGCAGAACCTCGTGCCAAACTGTACCTATTGCGATCCGGAAGTAGCGAGCGTCGGCCTGACCGAAGCGAAAGCAAAAGAGGCAGGCTATGACGTCAAGGTCGGCAAGTTCCCGTTCTCAGCATCGGGCAAAGCACGCATCCTCGGCGAGACTGACGGCTTTGTCAAGATCGTCGCCGAAAAGAAATACGACGAGGTCCTCGGCGTCCACATCATTGGCCCGCACGCGACCGAACTTCTCGCCGAAGCATGCGTCGCCATGGCACTCGAGACCACCGCCGACGAACTCGGACGGGTTATCCACGCCCATCCGACCGTCTCAGAATCCGTTATGGAAGCCGCGGAAGGTGTTCACGATCTGACGATTCATATGTAGCTGTCATTTTGGCTTCCGGGCAGCAAACGGAACTGCCTTCAAGCCATCTCCAGCTAGGCGTACCGTTTCGGCGATACGCCTTTTTCTCGTCTCCGGGCACTTTGTGCTGAATATCCAGGCCAGGATGTCCTTTTGTACAGATGGGGAAAAACCTAGAAATTTCGTTTGTGCGCCCGCATCTGTGGCGAGTGCTTAGAGCAAGTCTCAAGGCAGTTCAAGTCGGTCGCTTCGGTTTAATGCATCCCACGACCCATTCCTCTTCGCATTTTCGACCTTTCTTATTCCCGCTTCGGCCATCGATCCTTCGGTCAATAAGCGTTCGACTCGATTCTTGTTCGCTTCAGACCATACACTTTTATCCTTTCGCGGTGTGAAAAGAAGGAGCGAACGCTCACGATCAAGCGCTCGAGGCAGGCTATCTATCCAACCGAAACAAAGAGCCTCTTCGACTGCCTCATCATACAAAACGTTGCGGTGGCCGCTTTTTTTCTTGTAATAAACCAGCCAGACAACATTGCATTCCAGATGGTTGTTCGCGAGCCATGTGCCCCAATCATCTCGGTCATGCGGCTCAAAACAAGCGAAAGTATCTATCTTTCTTGCCATTTGGTCAGTCGGTCATCGTCATGCCGCTCGCACGATCTTGAATGCGAATTCGCGCTTGAGGTCGGTCGTTGCCGAGAGGTGTATCCAGAGCATAGCGAGCGGCTCAAGCAGACGTGCCCTAGCAAGGCCGCCGATCGAGATGGCGTCAAAGCCGATATCCGCGGCGAGTTTCCGGACCGTCTCAATCGCCTCGGCATCGTCACCGCAGACGAACATCATCGATCCGCCCGGTGTTGCCATATTTGCGAAACCGGTTTGATTGAAGCATTTCACAACCCTTGCCCCTTCTGCAGCGGCCGCGAGTTCCTCAGCACCCGAACTCGTGAAACCGACCGTGAGGTCAAGCCCATTTGGGGTCATCGCAAGAGGGTTCGTTGCATCGATGACGATCTTGCCCTCAAGGTCTCCGCATTGCGAGAGGACTTCGTTTGCTGCAGAGTACGGGACCGCAAGCAGAATGGCATCTGCATCGGCCGCCGCATCGGTAACCGACATCGCCGGCCCGGCCAATCGACCGTCGCTGTAATCTGCAGGCTTATTTACGCCGAAAGTGACGTTGTGCCCGACTTCAACAAAGCGACGGCCCAGCGTCGCTCCAACATTTCCTGCCCCAATGATCGCTATTTTCATAGTTATTCTCCAAGTGCCTGCATTATCAGCCGGGCCGTCTCGCTGCCCGAAAAGTTCTGCTGGCCGGTGATCAGATTACCGTCGCGAACCGCAAACCCTCGCCACAGTCCGGCCTGGATGTAATTTGCCCCGATCTCTCTCATCGCGTCCTCGACCCGCCAGGGCATTATATGCTGTCCTTCCGGAAGCATCCCGTAGTCCCAAACGGCACGGTCGGCAAAGTCTTCTTCAACGTTCGCAAAGCCCGTGACCGTTTTGCCCTTTGCGAGATACTCGCCATTCGAGAGCTTCGCGAATTTCAGTATCGCTACGCCGTGGCAAAGTGCCGCCGCGATCTTCCCTGCTTCATAAAATTCGACGAACTTGCTGCAAAGGGTTTCATCCGCCTCAAAGGTAAACATCGGCGACTGACCGCCGGCGATGACGATCGCGTCAAAATCGTCTACCGAGATCTCGCCCACGCTTTTTGTGTTTTCGACCAGTTCGGCGAGAGCGGGCGTATGTATAAAGCCCATCGTGATAAGGTCGGAGGCGGAATATCCGCTCGGGTCGCGAGGGTCGCTCATCGCGTCCGCGACGCACTTGCCGCCCGCAGGCGAGAATATCTCTACCTCATAACCCTTCTCGGTAAATTCGAAATAGGGATGGGTAAGTTCCGACCACCAAAAGCCCACAGGCCAACCGGTCGTATCGGACATAGCCTGATTTGCTATTACCATTGCTACCCTCTTCGGCTTTGACGCATTCACCACGTTTGCATTCTTAAGGCTCATTGAAATATCCTCCTCTGGTATCAATGATAGTATGGCGTACAGCGGCATATACTATCCAAATAGTAAGTATGAAAAAGGACTGCGACGATAATTCAAAAGGATTCTGCCCTGTTGAGGCAAGTCTCGAAATGCTTAGCGGCAAATGGAAAGGGCGGATATTGTGGAAGCTCTATAACACTCCGACCATGCGTTTTGGCGAACTTCGGCGTTCGCTTGGTTCGATCACCGAGAAGATGCTTGCACAACAGCTTAGAGAACTGGAATCGCTTGGTCTCATCAAACGGCATATCTATCGCGAGGTGCCGCCTAAGGTCGAATATTCGCTTACGGAATTCGGTAAGACGCTCGGCCCGATTCTCGACAAATTTGCTGAGTGGGGTGTCGCACATCTAAAGAAAGTAAGATCGCTAGCTAAGTCAGCCTGAATTGACGGTACTTGAAATAGTGGCCATTTAAGAAGAAAATTAGGGCTTTTATGCTCGCTACTAAAACATCTTATCCAAAAGCCAAGATCAAGATCCTACTGCTTGAAAATATTTCTGACGCTGCTGTACATGAACTCGAGGCCGCCGGCTACACACAAATAGAACGTCTCGGCGGAGCTATTAGTGAAGAAGAGTTGATCAAAGCAGTAAAAGGCGTCCACCTGATCGGCATCAGGTCAAAAGCCAGGATCACAAAAGCCGTCCTCGATGCCGCGGATAAGCTTATTGCGATAGGCGCCTTCTGCATCGGCGTAAACCAGATCGACCTAAGGACGGCCGCCGAAAAAGGCATCGCTGTATTCAACGCCCCGCACGCAAACACTCGTTCCGTCGCAGAGCTTATCATCGGGCTTTGTGTGATGTTAATTCGAAGAATCCCGGACAAGAATGCTGCCGCTCACGACGGCACGTGGATGAAAGATGCGAAAGGCAGCTTTGAGCTTCGCGGAAAAACCCTCGGCATCATCGGCTACGGCAATATCGGTTCACAGGTATCGATCATGGCAGAAGCGATGGGGATGCACGTTATCTACCACGACATCGCCACTAAACTGCCGCACGGCAACGCAAAGCCGATTCGTGACTTGAAAGAGATGCTTAGACAGTCTGACATCGTCACGCTGCATGTACCATCGGACGCGACGACGCACAACATGATCAACGCCGAGACCCTCAAAGCAATGAAGAAGGGCAGTATCCTTCTCAACTATGCTCGCGGCGATGTCGTCGATCTGCCTGCATTGAAGAAGGCACTTCTTTCCGGAAAACTCATTGGCGCTGCCGTAGATGTCTTTCCTGAAGAGCCCGAAAAGAACGGTGACCATTTCGACTGTATCTTGCAGAACCTGTCGAACGTCATCCTTACGCCTCATATCGGCGGATCTACAGAAGAAGCACAGTCGAATATCGGACTCGATGTAACGGCCAAGCTGATAAAGTATCTCGATCTCGGAACCAGCGAGGGCTCGCACACCGTTCCGCCGGTCAACCTACCTCCACAGTCCGGCACTCATCGAATCCTGCACATCCATCGCAATATTCCGGGCGTGCTCGGCGAGATAAACTCACGACTATCAGCTCACGGGATAAACATCGTCGGCCAGTATCTGAACACGTCCCCGGAGATCGGCTACGTCATTCTCGATGTTGAGTCAAAGCTCTCAAAGGAGGCTTTCGAGCTTTTGAAAGACGTGCAAGGAACCGTGCGTGTGAGAATGGTCTATTGAGATGAAGATCATCATACCAGGCGGAAGCGGACAAGTTGGAAGGGCGCTGGCAAGTGCATTTCATCAAGATGGCCACGAGGTTGTGGTATTGGCCCGTTCGCCTGCTAAGAGCAATTGGAAAAGCGTAAAATGGAACGGCAAGTCGCTTGGGCCATGGAAAGACGAGATCGATGGGTCTGATGTTGTGATCAACCTTGCCGGACGAAGCGTTAATTGCAGATACAACGAAGCGAACCGCCGGCTTATTATGGATTCCCGGATCGATTCGACCCGTATCATCGGCGAATCGATTTCTCAGGCTTCAACCCCACCGAAGGTGTGGCTGCAATCGAGCACGGCAACGATCTACGCCCATTCATTCGACCATCCGAACGACGATGTTACGGGAACTCTCGGCGGCAGCGAGCCTGACGCCCCTGATACCTGGAGATTCAGCATCGACGTTGCGAAGAGCTGGGAACGAGTCGCGAATCAAGCCGATACGCCGAACACGCGTAAGATTTTGATGCGGTCCGCGATGATCATGGGGCCGGCCCGTGGCGGGATCTTTGACACCATGTTAGGCATCGTCCGGTTCGGCCTGGGCGGCACGGCTGGCAGCGGCCGACAGTATATCTCGTGGATACACGAAGTTGACTTCATTCGGGCCGTCTATTGGTTGATCGAACACGATGAATTCTCCGGGCCTGTGAATATCGCATCGCCAAATCCGCTTCCAAACCGTGAGTTCATGCAGATATTTCGCGAGGCCTGGGGAACACGGTTCGGGCTTCCGGCCTTCGAGTGGCAGCTCGCCCTCGGGGCATTCTTGATGCGAACCGAAACCGAGCTTATTTTAAAGAGCCGCCGCGTCGTTCCCAAATTGATGACGGATTCCGGCTTTACATTCGAGTTCCCCGAGTGGAAATATGCGTGTCGCGACCTTTGTTCGCGTTGGCGAAAGGAGAATCAATAATATGTTGCGATTATTTTTGGGACTGTGCATTCTCGCGCTGGCCATGACCGCAGAAGCACAGTGGATAAAACAGTCGGTCAATACGACGGCCTCGTTCCGTGGGCTTTCGGTCGTAAATGAAAAGATCGTCTGGGCAAGCGGCACTGGCGGCACCGTGATCAAGACAATTGACGGCGGCAAAACGTGGACAGTTATGACTGTGCCCGGTGCCGAAAAACTCGACTTCCGCGACATCGAGGCGTTTGACGCGAATACAGCATACATCCTCAGCATCGGCAACGGCGATGCCTCGCGGATATACAAGACAACAGACGGGGGCAAGACATGGGAACTACAATTCACGAACAAGGACGAGAAGGCATTCTACGATGCGATCGCTTGCTGGGACCGGAATAACTGCATAGCAATGAGCGATCCGGTCAATGAATTTTATCAATTGATCGTTACAAAAGACGGCGGGAAGAATTGGACCTTCACTGGGCCCGACAAGATGCCGCGGGCAAAGGCCGGCGAGGCCGCTTTTGCGGCGAGCGGCACCTGCCTCATCGTCAATGGCAAAACGGACGTATTTCTCGCGACCGGTGGCAGCGATGCTCGCGTTTTTCGCTCGAACGACCGCGGACTCTCATGGTTCGTCGCCGATACGCCGATAACCAGAGGCTCCCCGGGCGGCGGAATTTTCTCCGTCGCCTTTCGCAATGAGCTCCACGGAACAGCGGTCGGCGGCAACTACGAAAAGCCGACTGAAGCCACGTATAACCTCGCATTTACTCGCGACGGCGGCAAGACCTGGTACTCTGGCGAAGGGCTCTCCGGATATCGTTCGGCCGTTGCTTATATCGATAGCACAACGATCATCGCAGTCGGCACCAACGGCACCGACATCTCGCGCGACCGAGGTGCAAAGTGGAAAAAGATAGGCGATGAGAACCTCAATTCCGTCGCCTCCAAAGGCCCCCGTGCGGTCTGGGCAGTGGGTCCCGCCGGAGCCGTTTACCGCCTTTCAAGTTGATCATCCGCGGCTCCGAAGCATTTAATTTGCACTGATTTTCAAAATCCGACGCTTGTATCTCCCCGAAAAATCGGCAGATCGCGATTTTCTCTCCGGCGTTTGTTGGATAAAATCTAGCCAATGGTCAAGAAACGAAGTGTAAGACTCACAGAAGCTTTCAAAGATTTTTTCGAGAACGAGCGGGCCGGTGCGATCATCCTTATCATCTGCACGCTCATCTCGCTTACTGTTGCGAACACCGCATTTGGACCTTCCTATCTTCAATTTTGGCAAGGCTATCTCGGGCCGTTGAGCGTTGAACATTGGGTCAATGACGGCCTGATGGCGATCTTTTTTTTGATGATTGGCCTAGAACTCGAACGAGAGATATATGCCGGCGAGCTATCGGACTTTAGGAGTGCTTTATTGCCGATCTTTGCTGCCATCGGCGGTGTCGCGGTTCCCGCCCTTATCCACTTTGGCTTCAACTCGGGGCTCCCGACACAGGCCGGTATCGGCATCCCGATGGCGACCGACATCGCTTTCGCCATCGGCGTGCTCGCCCTGCTCGGTTCGCGTGTTCCGGCTTCGCTTAAGGTATTTCTGGTCGCCCTGGCGGTCATTGACGACCTGATCGCTGTTATTGTGATCGCGGTGTTTTACACGTCTGAGCTTTCGGTCGGATACTTGGCAGCTTCGCTCGGAGTTCTCGGATTGCTCGTCGTTATCAACCGCCTTGGCATGATGTCCCTCATCCCGTATCTTATCCTCGGCGCAGTCGCTTGGCTCTTTATGCTAAAGTCCGGCGTACACGCGACCATCGCCGGCGTCCTTCTCGCCTTCACGATTCCCTTTACGCACAAGAGGGATGACGCCGATTCGCCTTCTTACCGGCTCGAACACGCGCTTCACAAGCCGGTCGTCTTCTTCATACTTCCGATCTTTGCCTTGGCAAATACAGGCATCGTTTTAACTGCGGATTGGGCAAGCGACCTGACCTCTCCGAATAGCCTTGGGATCATCCTCGGGCTCGTCACCGGCAAGCCATTCGGGATAACGCTTCTCGCCTTCATTGCTGTTATGATAGGGCTTTGCAAGCTTCCGCTCGACCTCAACTGGAAGCATGTTTTCGGTGCGGGTATGCTTGGAGGGATAGGGTTCACGATGTCGATCTTCATCACGAATCTTGCGTTTACCGGCTCGGCCGACCTGATCAACGATTCGAAGATGGCTATACTATTGGCGTCGTTGACGGCTGGCACACTAGGGTTCCTTTTCCTCAAGCTGTTTGGCCAACCGAACATCGATGATGTAGATATGGACACAATGGACTACGAAGCCGACAATGGCGAGGAACAACCCGCCTGACTTATGGCAAACGGATTCTCAAGCGTTCCTTTCAAGACGGAGACTAACCACGGCTTTACGTCGGTCAATGGGATCGCAAAGTTCTCAACGGCGGGCGTCGTGCTTGAGTTCGAGGCAAAGCTTTTCGGCATCATTGGCGGCGGAGTAAAAGAGGTCCGCCTTCCGATGGCCGAGATAATGGACATCCGCTTCCGCAAGGGCTTTATGAAACGCGGTGCGAAGATCGTTATTCGCACGCAAACGATGGCCGCACTCGCCGAGCTGCCGAATCAGGACGGCAAGCTGACACTCAAGCTGGCCAGGGAAGACTGGGAACGCGGACGAGCGGCCGTCGAGGAACTCGAGCGGAATCTCGGCGAATTCCAGGCCGAACTTCCGCCGGCCCACACGCCGCTTTCGCAGGTCTTTTCCGAATCTGACCCTGACGAGCAAGAAACCAGAAAGCTGGGCACTTAGAGTCTTTTTCAAAAGGAACAAGGCTCACAAATCCCATCATATAGGAGAAAGCCATGCCGAAATTCGTTATCGAACGTGATATTCCCGGAGCCGGCTCCATGTCGCCTGATGACCTTCAGGGAGCCTCGGCCAGATCTTGCAGTGTACTGAACAAACTCGGCGCCGAGATACAGTGGATCCACAGTTATGTTACCGATGATAAGATCTACTGCATTTATACTGCACCCAACGCCGATTTGATCGAGGAACATGCCCGCGAAAGCGGCTTTCCAGCAAATCGTATCTCGGAAGTGAAAGCTATCATCGACCCCACCCGAGCGGGTTGAGCAACTGCGAGAACGCCGCCGACCTAACCTTTATCGATTGATTTTTACGACAGAGCGAAACCGATGACTGAAGCAATGCGAACACCTTAAAGAAGTTCAGAAGCTATCATTTTTCGGACTGGAGTAAAATCAATGCGCCATTCACCCGTCTCCGGCAGAGGCGTTCTTTTCGCCGTCTTGATCGTCGCCGCTTCGTTTCTGGCAACCGCTGCACAATCGCGAGTCGAGAATTTCGGTTTAAAGGATCAGGGCGACAAATACGTCGAGGTCAATTTCCCAAGCGATCGGCCGGTCGTCTTGATCTTCGGCGATCGAAAAGGGTCGAAGCAGATCGAGGGTTGGTCGGCTCCGATCTTTAGGAAATTCGACGGAAAGATCTACATGTTCGGCATTGCGTCCCTTGGCGGCGTGCCGAGCTACGCACGCGGGCTCGTTCGCCGTCTGATCAAAAGACAGACCCAGTTTCCCGTACTTCTTGACTGGGGCGGGAAAGTTGCCGCAAATTTTGGATATGAGAAGGACAAAGCCTTGGTCGTGTTGATCGGAAAAAACGGCACCGTTCTGATGAAAGAGACCGGTGCCGCTTCCGACATCGAACTTGGAAAGATCTTCTCCGAGATCGAAAAGCTACTCTGACGATCCGGGCCGTTCACGTCGAACTTGCAATGGAGATCGATGGAGCGGGTTCCCAGTCGATCGGGATTTGTGTGACGCTGTGGAGATAGTTGCTGATGGTCTTGTCACCGATAACGATGAGTACGTCGATCAGATTTGCCTCAGTGTAACCGGCGTCAAAGAAATTCCGCTTCGCCTCGTCTGACGGCCGGCCTCGATTCTGGGTTGTCTCTCGTACGAACTCGGCAAGGGCGGCGATTTTTTCATCGAAGGCAACCGTCCCGCGTCTGATTTCGATGATCTCATCGTCCTCTAGGCCGCTCATTTTACCGATCGTGGAATGCGCAGCAAGGCAGTACTCACAATTGTTTATCTGACTTACGACGAGATTGATCACCTCGCGCTCTTTAGCGCGAAGGGTGCTTTTGCGATTTTGAATGGTAAGATAATCGTTAAGAGCAGTTTCGTTCTTGGCATAGAACGCATATAGATTGGGGACAAAGCCGAGCATGCTATTCAGCCTATCGAAGATCTGCTTGTTCCCCTCTGAAACATCTTCCCTGGTTGGCACGTTGAATTCGATCATTTTTCTTCCTCAGTATTTTCGTTTTTGGTCGTTGTGACCTTTTACGATCCTACCGACGTAACCCTTTCTGGGGAATAGAGCAAGTTCCCGAATACATGTCGAAATTTCCCTGTGCCTATTTATTTGCTGACTCACGGAACACTGTCGGACTCAGGCCGGTTCGATTCTTGAAAAACCGGCTGAAATGAGCCGGATCATCGAAACCAAGTTCATATGTGATCTCCTTGTCACTCATTTTCGTATAAAAGATCAGCCGCTTAGCTTCAAGTATGATCCGTTCCTGGATCAATTGAGATGGCGACGGGTGTGAGAGCAGGGCGAAGTAGTTAGCGAGTGTCTTAGGCGATCTGTTCAGCTGCGAGGCGTAATAGCTGACACGGTGCTCACGTTTGACGTGGTTCTCGACAAGCAGATTGAACAACCGTATGATCTCAAATCTATTGTCATCTATCGGTATTCGATCGAGATACTGACGCTTGGCGATACGCGTCAATATGATGATCAGACGGACAAGCAATATTCTGATCATCTCACCCTGGATCCTGTCGGAACTCTGGAATTCGTCCTTGAATACTTCCAGCAAAAGTTGCAGTTTTCGCGTTTCGAAATTGTCAGGCCGAACTATCAGATTGCCTGAAGAGCCGTAGAACAGGAAGCCGGCGCAACTCACTTCACGATCGTGGTCAACTATGCAATAAAACTCCCTGTTGAACTGCCATGCAACAATGTCTTCCGGACGCGCGAAACGAAACGATTGATTCACCATCATCGGAAGGATCGCGTTCGAGGGCAGGTCTTGTTCGACTTCGTCGATAATTGCACGCTGCTTTCTTCCCTTGTTCCATGCGATAGTCAAGAACTTATTGGCTCGGTCGCGAACATAGAACATGCGGTCAAAGCCTGACTCGCCAACGGTGAGTACGGCTTCGCCGCCAGAATCCTGGTTTCGGTATTTGAACTGCACCCCTTATTCTGCCGAATTTTCTATCTGTTTCCAGTCATTCGCGGGTCCTGCTTTGGAGTTAGTTTATATTCTTTAGGCGGTTCGGACCCGATCAGGTGTTTAACGAAGTAGTCCCATCGCCGTCGCATCATGTAATAGTTGTCCGCGCCATATCCATGTCTCGCATTGGGATAGATTATTAGGTCAAAATCTTTATTGGCCTTGATAAGCGCATCAACAACGAGGTAAGTGTTATACGGGGGCACATTATCGTCCATATTGCCGTGCGCAAGCATGAGCTTGCCTTTCAGGTTCTTTGCGAACGGCTGATTCGCTTGATCCTCGTAATTGTCTTTACCAGCCTCATTCTTTGTTAAGAGACCGATGTACCTCTCGCCCCAATCGTCTTCATAGTTCCGATTATCATGGTTACCCGACTGAGAAACACCAACCTTGTAGAAATCCGGGTACCGGAACATCGCCGCGGCCGTTGCATAACCGCCGCCCGAATGCCCCCAAATTCCGACCCGTTCCAGATCCATAAAGCTGTTCCTGGCGGCAAGCTGCCGAAGTCCGGAGATCTGATCCTCGAGGGTATTATCGGCCATATTTCCGTAACAGACATCGTGAAATGACTTAGAACGATCGGGGTTACAAGTTCCATCTATTATGACAACTACGAAGCCTAGTTCTGCCAACGCCTGGTGATCGCTTCTTGAGGCTGTGAAAGACCGGTTGCCGACACCTCCGCCCTGCGGACCGGGATAAATGTAATTTACGACCGGGTACTTTTTGGTGGGGTCGAGGTTCGTCGGAGTATACATCAGCCCGTAAAGGTCCCATTTGCCATCCCGCGATTTGACCGTGATCGGAGTGGGCGGTTTCCAGCCTGCTGCTCTGAGCCGCGAGACATCGACCTTTTCCAGATCGACTAGCAGCTTGCCGGCCATATCGCGAAGCACCGCGACCTGGGGAACGTCGGGTTTCGAGTAGTTGTCGATAAAATACTTCCCGTCCGGTGAAAGCGTTATCTGATGATGTCCGTCTTCGGGCGTTAGTAAACGAAGGTTGTTGCCGTCAAAATCGATCCGATAAAAATGGCTGAAATACGGATCGCGGCCGGCCTCTCGTCCATTAGCCTCGAACCATATGACTCGGGCCTTTTCGTCCACCTTCAGAATACGCGTCACGACCCAGTTCCCCTTTGTTATCTGGCCCTTGACGCGCCCGGTCTGAAGGTCGTACAGGTAGAGGTGACCCCAGTCGTCGCGTTCCGAATACCATATCGCCTCTTTGGCTGCAGGAAAGTAACGCCAATTGATCTCGCCCTGGCCCGATTCATACTGAGTCGCAACTTTTTCTTCGAAGACCTCACGGACATCGCCGGTTGCCGCATCCGCAATGCGAAACCGCGCTTCTTTGTGATCGCGTGAGCTGGAGACGAACGCAAGCGATGTTGAATCCGGACTCCACTCATTATCATCGAATGCACCGGAACATGAGATGTCATCGCATAGCGTTCCACGACGGTCATCTGAGCCGATCTTGAAACGTATCGTCCTGCCAGTCTCCACATTGATGATCACACGATGTATTTTGATGATCTCTTTATCTTGCGGCAGCGGGTATTTCCAAGCTTCGAGTTTTGGTGCTCCGACGTTCGTTGTTGCAAGGTACATTTCGCTGACGTGCCGCTGATCCTGTTGATAGGTCGCGACCTTTTTTGAATCAGGTGACCAAAGCACGATCGGGCGATCGCTTTTGCGCCAGCCGGCATTGTCGGTCGCGTAGCCGAAATCTTTTACACCGTCGGTCGTCAGCTGTGTCTCTTTTTTCGATGCGATGTCGCGAACCCACAAGTTCCAGTCCTTGATGTATACTTCCTTTGTGCCGTCGGGCGACCGGCTCGCACCGACCAGCCGTGCAGGACCTGCCGGAGCCGCAGGGATTGTTATTCCAATGTCCGCGGGCGTAGCACCCGTACGTTTTGAGCCTCCGACCGGGTCGACAAGTACGAACTCACGGCCGGTCGGGGTCATGGCCTGGTACCAAAATCGCCCGTCCGGCAAAAATGTCGGCCGGACGCCGCTGCGGTCGATCAGCGGAGCTGTGCCGTATGCCAGCATTTTTTCGGCGCGTGCATAATCTTCTGCCGAGATCACACGTGCGGGCTGCGCATTTTGTGCTACAACAACCGATGTCAGAAAGATGAGCGAAAAGACGGCGCGTCGAAGTGATTTTTTGTTCATGATTTTTGCTGTATTCTATTCTTTACACGCAGCAAAACACAACTTTGCTTATCGACGTATCGACCTGGCAGCGATGCAAATAGATCCGGGAAAATTGATCAGCGTGCATCCAACATCACCGATTTTGGTTCAACGAGCCTCCATCGTTGCCGCACTCTCCTTTGTGTTCTTTCTCGCTATGCTGCTTACTTTCTACCTTCGCCAGCAGATCGGTTATTTCATGCTGGGGTCTGCATTTCTGATCGTTCATCTCGCAACACTTGCGGGGATCTGGTTGCAGAAACGAAACACAGTAAAGCTCTACGAAAACGGACTTTACTGTCGTCAGAGTTTTGTGGCCTGGAAAGACATTTCATTGGCCAGGGAAAGCGCAGCGGCCGGTTTGGAGATTATTAGCACGAATGGCAAGAAGTTGATCATACCGCGGTCGCTTTTCGCATTCGCCGTAATCGCCGACAAAGTCCGCTCCATTGCACCGACAGGTAATTAGCTCCGCCGGTCTGCTTTTTTTTAGCTCAGCAGTTTAGTATTCTAATTGTTTGATATAACCTTTCTGGCCCTCAGGATCGGACACGGAGAACTTATGAGCATAGAAGTCGTAATGCCGCAAATGGGCGAATCGATAACCGAAGGAACAGTCTCAAAATGGCTCAAGGCAGTCGGCGATAAGATCGACAAGGACGAGGCGATCCTTGAAATTTCGACAGATAAGGTCGACGCAGAAGTTCCAAGTCCGGGCGAAGGCATTCTCCTGGAAATAAGGCACCAAGAGGGCGAAACCGTAGAGGTAGGCTCAGTTGTCGCAGTGATCGGATCGGCTGGTGAGCAGGCCGCCAGCGACGTTCAGATCAAAGGTCCGGAATCTGCGGTCGCAGCGGTTATCGAGGCCCCGGTTCCCGAGATTCTCTCCGAATCGGCACCTCCGTCCCCGCCGCCGGCAATCCCATCGACGCTTCAATCCGGGAACACCGCAGGCGCCACCGAGGTCGTAATGCCACAGATGGGCGAATCGATAACGGAGGGAACTGTCTCTAAGTGGCTCAAATCTGTGGGTGATCGGATCGAGAAGGACGAGCCCTTACTTGAGATATCGACCGATAAGGTCGATGCCGAGGTTCCTTCTCCCGCCGCAGGACAACTTCTGAGCGTTTTGGTAGCCGAGGGAGAGACCGTCGAGGTCGGCTCGGTTTTGGCCTTGGTCGGGGCTGAAGGAACAGTGACGTCGAAACCAGCTCAGGATCCGTTGCCAGCCGCAAGCCTTGCTCCCGTGGCACAAGAGGATAGACCCGTCGTCGCGGCAGTTATGCCAAAAGTCGCCAACGGCGATTCGACCGTAGAAGACCTGCGCCGTGCAAAATCGAGTCCCTTGGTTCGCAACATAGCGAAAGAGCACGGCATCGATATTTCGCGTATCCATGGTTCTGGGCTGAGCGGACGTGTTACGAAGCAAGATATTCTTTCGTATATCGAGACGGGAGCGGCCCTTCGGCCGGAAGACCTGCTGGTACGGCCGCCATCTGCGACTCCGGCGACCATGCAAACGGCAGTAGCAGTAAAGGAAGAATCGGCGCAGTCTCGAGTAACACCTGCCGCTGGTGATCGCGTTGAGAAAATGTCCGTTATGCGGAAGAAGATCGCTGAACACATGACTTTCTCGAAGCACACGTCGGCGCACGTCACGAGTGTCTACGAGATTGATATGACACGAGTCGCAAAATTCCGCGAGAGCAAGAAATCTGAATTCCAATCAAGGTTCGGCACAAAGCTCACGTACATGCCGTTCATCTTTCAGGCTGTCAATAATGCGATACGTCAGTTTCCGATCGTCAACGCACAGGTCGACGGCGACAGCATTATTTATAAGGGCGACATCAATTTAGGAATGGCGGTCGCTCTCGATTGGGGCTTGATCGTACCTGTGATCAAGAAGGCCGACACTCTATCGTTATCGGGCTTGGCGTTGGCCGCGAACGACCTTGCGGATCGAGCTCGAGCTAAGAAACTCAGTCCTGACGAGGTTACCGGCGGGACATTCACGATAACAAATCCCGGCGTCTTCGGCGGTCTCTACGGGACACCGATCATAAACCAACCGCAGGTCGCGATCCTATGCGTCGGGACCATAGAGAAACGTCCGAAAGTTCTCTCGACCCCGGACGGGGATGACTATATCGCTATCCGGCACATGGCCTATTTCGCGCTGACCTACGATCATCGGATCGTCGACGGTGCCGATGCGGAACGCTTCCTCGCTTTCTTGAAAGCGGATCTTGAAACCGGGAATTTCTCGCTTTAACAAAAAAACGGTGGACAAACCGTTTGTATATTTGTATTCTTCGAGGTATTGCAGTTGCTTCTCCATTTTGCCACTACTGGCTTTGAGTAATTTCCCTGTATCGAATTCGGACACATTTCAGTCGCCATCATATTTCTGTATAGTTTACAGACATGTCATTCCCTTAAATTCAGCCATTCTAACATGTTCATAGATAAGGGGTTGTGTGATTTTTCTAACTTCGTGGTTCGTGGCACGATACTTGATATGACTGTCTGTGGAGAAATTCGATCGAGCACGGAAATGGCGACAGATGATTTTCACAAATTGAAAGTTGGGCACGGGTAAGAACGTTCTCAATACGTTAGCAACCATACAGGTTCTACCTACGTCTATTGTGCGGTTTCGGGTTTTTGGAATGTTACTTCAGCAGAGGAGTCTAGTTATGTTTAAGAAAATTTCACTTTTTGTATTGGCACTTACGATCGGTTCGGTCAGTGTATTCGCTCAGGATGCTCAGACCCGAAACCTCGTCAGTGGGCAAAAATATAAGATCAAAGGCGTTGTAGTCGCGAAAGAGAATGACAGTACGTTTGTTGTTCGCGATGCGGTCGGGGTCGACACGCGAGTTGTTGTTGCACCTGAAGCAAGCATCAAGAATAATGCTCTGTTTGGTGGTGACCGCTACCCCGTGAACTCGATCGTCCGTGGTTTGAACCTCGAGGCCGAGGGGCGCGGAGACGCAAGCGGTAGCCTTGCCGCATCTAAGATCCGATTCGATAAGAGCAACCTGCAAACAGCTCAATCGATCGACAGCCGTGTAACTCCGGCAGAAGAGCGATTGACTGCTGCGGAACAGAATGCACAGCGTGTTTCTGGCCAGATCGATGAATTGATGGCTATTTCGAATGCCGCTCGCGGTGGTGCAAAGGCCGCTCAGGATACCGCCGATGCCGCGGTTGAAGGCGTTAATGCGACCAATCAGCGCATTTCGGCACTTGATGAATATGTCGTGCAGTCGTCGGCTACGGTAAACTTCAAGGTCAACAGTGCTGTATTGTCACCGGAAGCGAAGGCGCAGCTTGACGAAGTTGCAACTGCGTCGATGACCCTCAAGGGATATGTCATCGAGGTCACAGGATTTGCTTCAGCAGAAGGCTCAGCAAAGAAGAACAAGGAGCTCAGTGACCGAAGAGCACAGGCTGTAAAAGATTATCTGATCATGACGCACAACATACCGCTTCGTCGGATCGGGACGTCATACGGCTACGGTGTCCTGCAGCCGGTCGCCGACAACTCGACTCGCGAAGGCCGCGAACAGAATCGTCGTGTTGAGGTCAAGCTCCTCGTCAGCCGCGGCATGAACCAGAACGTTGAGGTTCGTCAGGTAGCGACGGATACTGACAACGAATAGTTGCCTTTTTGCCTTTCCCGAAGAAGACACGAGAGCGGGTGACCGTTCTCGTGTCTGAATCCTTTCTCCGGATCGATCCCTCTTTCTTCTCCCAAACCCAAGTTACTATGCGAAGCAATAAAGCGACAGCACTTTTCAGTTCGTTGATAATAATATTGTTTTTGTCAATATTTGCGGCCGCGCAATCAGCTACACCTACGCCCAAGATCGCTGAGGAAGAAGAGGTCATCAAGGTCAATTCAAGGCTGGTGGTTGTTCCGGTCTCGGTCGTAAATTCAAACGGCGAACCGGTTCTTGGCCTGTCGCTTCCCGACTTTCGGCTCGCCGAAGAGGGCCGTGCACAGACGATCGAAAGCATCGGTTCTGCTGAAAGTGTTCCGCTTGAGATCGCTTTGCTTTTTGACGTTTCAGCAAGCACGGATTCGATGTTCAAGTTTCAGCAGGAGACTGCTGCGAAATTTCTGCTCGAAGTCCTCCGTCCGGACGACAGGGCAACGATCTTTACTGTCGGACAGAAACCGATCGTAGTGCAATCGCGCGATACAGCCGAACGCTCGGTGATCGCCGTCAAATCGATAACGCCAACCAAAGAACAGACGGCGTTCTACGATTCATTACGAGCTGCAGCCGACCATCTGAATAAAAATGCGCCGCAGGGTCGGCGAAAGGTTCTTGTGATCATTTCGGACGGTGAAGATACGAATAGCGAAGGTGTGACGCGCGCGATATGGAA
The DNA here is from genome assembly GCA_016716305.1 of Chloracidobacterium sp. Taxonomy (NCBI): domain Bacteria; kingdom Pseudomonadati; phylum Acidobacteriota; class Blastocatellia; order Chloracidobacteriales; family Chloracidobacteriaceae; genus Chloracidobacterium; species Chloracidobacterium sp. Next base: position 2,774,542 of record JADJWP010000002.1, on the reverse strand, counting down.
CGCAGAACGTAAACTGACAAGCAATATCGAAGGGGCAAAACTTCGCGAATTGAGAGTAAAAGCTCGAAACACGGCTAAAGTAATGGAACAAATAAGGGTCTTGAAATCGCTCCAGGATGCCGATACCGTTTTTTATTCGATCAATCCTGCAGGCAGCTCTCTGCAGCTTAATTCAATGAGTCAGTTCGGCCAGGAAAATATGCAAAAATTTGCAGATGAGACCGGCGGCACTGCATTCTTACCTAAATTCTTGCCGATCGATACACCGGATCAGTATCAAAACGGCACAAATATGCGACTGAACACCGAGCTTCTTGAGAAGATCTTCCGTCAGCTTGGAAACGAACTTCGGGCGCAATATTTGGTTCAATATTATTCAGAATCTGAATTTCCGAATGAGAAATTTGTAAAGCTCAATGTCGCTGTGAATAATCGCGCAGGCGTCAGAGTCAGGGCCCGACAAGGATATTACGTTAAGAACTGAAGCAGCCAGATAATTGTTTGCTGCGAGAGCCGCCGAAGTGTGCGGCTCTTTTGTTTTATCGGCACTATTTATGATGATCAGGCGAGACATACAATTTGCTCGACCGATCATATCGCCTGGCGGATTTCAGCTGTTCGACGAACCTTAGGATTCGGCGTCGGTGAAGGTGACGATTTCGGAGTTGGCGTCGGTATCGCGATCGCCCCCATCAACGGCTCATAATCCGGCGTCGGTGTAGTCAGTGGTATCGGCAGAAACTTTCCGATCTCGGCACCGTTCACACCTTTCACTGAGAAATATGCTCCGCTAAATGCGCTCACGAATATCGCAAATGCCGCCGTCGCGAAGGATGAAACGCGCTTTTTCACCCTTGCCCAGCCGACCGGGCAGTCCGTGGTCAAGATCGTTCCGTCCGCACGCCGGTAATACCGTACGCAGAGCCTTCCCTCGCTTTGCTGCAAAAGGTCCTCGGCGTCACGCTGTGTCATCCCCGAAAGGTTGTAAACATTCAACTTGCACTGGCCGCAAAAACGCTTTCGCTCATTCCCGAACATCGATTCCCAATCGGCCGAGCACGGGCTCGCTATCTTGATGTTGTGCACGTTTACTCTAAAATTCGACATAGAAAAACTCCGTTCGAAATGGCATCAGCATTCGCTGCTGTCCTAATGAACGTCATTCGTCACGTTAACTTGCAGGAAAATCTATTCCGAAATTGTCCGCCGGAATTTGTGTGTCACCGGTCTTCTTCGTCCCACGCCGATGGCGTTCTTCGAGATGATCAGGGTCGGCGGGAGCTGACGGCGTTTGAATTCATTCGCAGGATGCTCGACCTTGTTCAGGATCCAATAGACCTTGTCGGGATCGTTACCGGCGGCGATGATCTCCGCTGGCGAAGCCTTTTGCTCAAAATACATCTTCAGGATCGGGTCCATTACCTCGTAAGGCGGCAGGCTGTCCTGGTCAAACTGGTGCGGGGCGAGCTCTGCTGACGGCTTCTTTTCGATCACGCGAACCGGAATTATCTCGCGGCCCGCGCGTTCGTTAAGTTGCCTCGCGACCTCCCAAACCTCCGTCTTCAGCACGTCACCGAGCACTGCAAGCCCGCCATTCGTGTCGCCGTAAAGCGTGCAATAGCCGACGGCAAGTTCCGATTTGTTCCCGGTCGAGAGCACCAGCCGGCCTTCCGAATTCGAGATGGCCATCAATATCACGCCGCGTATTCGCGATTGCAGATTTTCCGCCGCGAGCGATTCTCCGCCTTTTGTCGGAACGCTCAGGTTCAACTGATCGACCAGCACATTGAACGCGTCCGAGATCGGCACGATCCGGCTCTCGCAGCCAATATTTCGCACGAGTTCTTCGGAATCCGTAATGCTGCCCTCTGACGAGAACTGCGAGGGCATCATCACGCACAGCAGATTTTCCGGCCCGATCGCCTCGGCCGCGAGTGCCGCGACAAGTGTCGAATCTATCCCGCCCGAAAGCCCGAGGACCGCTTTCCTGAACCCGTTCTTTGCCGCATAATCGCGAATGCCGAGAACGAGTGCCTGATGTATCGCCTCGATCTCACTGCCCGTGATACCGCGTGCGTCGGGCATGCGGACGTCAAGTTCCACCGTTTCGACAAATTCCTCGAACGCCGCAGCCTGCAGGATGATGTCGCCTTCTTCGTCGGCGATCAGGCTCGCACCGTCAAAGATTATTCCGTCGTTCCCGCCTATCTGGTTCACGAAGACTATCGGTACGCGGTTGGCTTTCGCACGATGCGCGACCATGTCGCAACGGAGCTTTATTTTGCCCTTGTTATACGGCGATGAATTGACCGAAACGATCACGTCCGCGCCCATCGCTATCACTTCATCGGTCGGGTCGGTCTCGTACAAACGGTCTCGCCAAAACGTTTTGTCGTTCCAGAAATCTTCGCAGACCACCACACCCAGCTTTGTGCCGTTCACCTCGAACAGGCGGCGATGTTGGCTCGGTTCAAAATATCGCGGGTCGTCAAAAACGTCGTATTCGGGCAGCAGCGTCTTATCGGCAAATCCGATCAACTGGCGGTCATGAATTACCGCCGCCGTGTTATACAAACGACGTCCGTCGTTGTCCTCGTTTCGGCGGATCGTACCAACAACCGCGGTAATGCCCCCGGTCGCCTCGATTATCGCCTTTAGCGGTTCGCCCGCCGACGCGATTATGTCGTGGTCCTGAAACCAATCCTGCGACGTGTAGCCGTGCGTTACGACCTCGGGAAACACGACAAGGTCAGATCGATCTGACTTAGCTTTCGCGATAGCATCGACAATTTTTTTGGTATTTCCGGCGATGTCGCCGTTGGTCGTGTTGATCTGGGCGATAGTGACTCGCATCGTCGAATTAAATGAAGCTAAAGGCGGCTTCACGTAAAGCAAAACCGCCTGAACTTGGTCGAATGACCTGTGTACTCACGGTCATGTTTCAGACAGCCGAGTCCTCAGATTTCTTCTTGACCATTGTCAACCGATTTCCGCGCTCATTATAGGCAACCTCGTCCATTATGTTGTAAATGAAAAGAACGCCGCGGCCTGAGGATTTGAAAAGATTTTCGGGATCGAGCGGATCTGGGATGTTGTTGACATCGAACCCTTCGCCTTCGTCCTCGATAGTGAACCGAGCTTCCTTGCTCGAAACTTCAGCGGAAACGCGAACGAGTTTCTCTGCATCGAACTTATTACCGTGCTTGACGGCATTCACGAAAGCTTCGTCCAGGGCAATGAACAGATTTGATTGCTCCGGCTTGATCACTCCGAGTTTTTCAACCCGCTTCATCAGGTATTCGAGTATCACATGCATCAGCGAGATGGCACTCGGGAATTCGAATTCAATATACTCGTGAAGATCCTGGACAAACTCGATCTTATCTACAAAACGCGTCTTGTAGTCCAGGATCGTTGCAACAATCTCCTTGAGTTCGTCTTCGTTGAAACCGTCGCGTCTGAAGTTTGCTGCACAGATCTTGAAGGCTTTGATATGTTCAGCAGTGATACCCGCAGGCAATTGAGGTAAGCAGACCGGTCCGTCGCCGTTGGCAGGGGTCTCGCATGCCGCCTTCTCAACATCCAGATCAGTGATCACGAGATCAAATTTCTCGATGTCATCGAAAGCAACTGCTTCGGCTCTGGTCTGAGCGATGTGTACTTCATGACCATCATGTGAGAAGACTTCGTCAAGCGAACTCGCGAGGTCATCATGGTCATCAATTATCAGGATACGTCTATGCATTACGCCGGCAAACGACAGAAATAGATACGATGAGACTCTTTAACATGTTGCAAATGATACCTTAGGTTGCTAACAATTTTCTATTATGTCGGAAGATTTCCAGAAAGCCTATCAGTTCGACTCGCTTGATCGATTTACATTGAAACAACGTATCGTCATCCGGACGGTCGGATACTTGGGGTATCTGATCGTGCGGCTGATCGGATCGACGATCCGATTTGAAAAGACCGGATGGGAGAACTTCGAGGCTATAAAGGCCGCCGGAAAGATCCCGATCTATTCATTTTGGCATGACCGTATCATAGCCGGGACATATTTTTTTCGTGAACACGGAATAATCGTCCTCTCATCTAGCAGCTTTGACAGCGAATATACCGCCCGCTGTATCCAGCGTCTCGGGTTTGGAATAGTAAAAGGCTCGTCAAGCCGCGGCGGCGCTCGAGCCTTGGTCAGAATGATACGAATGATGAAGAGCGGTTTCGAAATGGCATTCACGATCGATGGGCCACGCGGGCCCCGATACAAAGCGAAATCAGGCCCGATCATTCTTGCCAAAAAAACCGGAAATCCGCTGATGCCTTTTGTCATTGAATGTGAAGATTACTGGACGTTGAAGAGTTGGGATCGTTTGCAGATCCCGAAGCCGTTCACAAAGGCCAACCTGATCATTGGTGAGCCGATCTTTATTGAATCAAGGGCTCGCGACAAAGAACTCGAAGCAAAGATCGTCGAACTCCAAACATCGCTTGATGAACTTGTCCTTCGCGGAGAGAAATGGAGAACCGATCAGAGCTGATCCGCCCGACCGGCGGTAAACACACTGGCACCCATCAACACAAATGAGATCCAAATGAGGTCAGCGAGCAGCAGGTGTCCTAGCTGCATCACGATCGGAGCAAGCAGCAAAAGTGTCGCTCCGCCGAATATGATCTGCACGATAACCAGTATCGAAACGACATTTGCCCATTTGGAGACGAGAGCATCCTTATTCGCAGCTTTTCTGATCATGTCCGACAAAAATATCAGAAACACGGCCGTAAAGATCGAAAATATCGGATGTAGGATCCGCAAACGCAAAAGAATGTGAGAATTCGGATCGAAGTCTTTCGCGATGCCCTCCGCGAGCGTCTCGCTCGGGAAAAGCATATTGGTCAATGCGGCCATCGAACCGCTGATACCGGTAACGAATATCGCTGCGATCCCTAACGCCAATAGGATCCAGACCTTGGCTGGCCCTCGCAGGACGAATCGTCGGTCACCGCTCGCGAACCATGCGGTGAGTCCAAGAAGCCCGATGAGAACGAAGGTGTTGATCAAATGGCCGGCCGTCCAATACGGCCTTGATGGCGTCCAATTTGCGGCGGTGTTTCCCGTTAGCACCAAACCGCCTCCGATCGCCCCTTCGATAAGAATGAAGACGAGCGATAGCAAGGCAAGTCGCCGTACAAGATGGCGTTTTTCGAATTTGCGAAATGCCCATATTACGAGACCGATCACGACAAGTCCGGCGAGCATGCTCGTCACCCGGTGCGAGAATTCGATGAGCGTTTTGAGTTCAGGAGCGGATGGGATCGCCTCGCCATGGCATGTTATCCAGTGTTGGCCGCAACCATCGCCGGAGTAGGAAGCCCTGAGAAAAACGCCCCACAGAATAACGACGAGGTTGTACGCGAGAGCAAACCATGCATACTTTGCGAACGCCGTCAGTTTGTTGTTTTCGATCATAATGTTCTGTCGGAACGAGGGCTAGTTTCAATTTACACCACGAGCACTCAGCCTCAAAAGAGCGTTATTATTAGTTTGTCTAAATGAAGGAACGGATCGACAAATTACTCACCGACCGCGGCCTTGCGCCGTCGCGCACAAAAGCACAGGCGATGGTGATGGCGGGCGTCGTGCTCGTCAACGACTTCCGGGTTGAGAAACCGTCGCAAACCTTCGAATCTGACTCGAACATCCGAATAAAGGGCGACACGCCCGATTCGCGGTATGTCGGTCGCGGGGGTCTGAAGCTGGAAAGGGCTCTTTATGCTTTTAACATCGATCCACAGGGCTTGACCTGCTTGGATATCGGGTCGTCCACGGGCGGTTTTACAGACTGTCTACTTCAGCACGGAGCGGCACACGTTACCGCAATAGATTCCGGAACAAACCAGCTGGATTGGAGGCTTCGCTCCGATCCACGTGTTGACGTCCGTGAAAACACCAATGCCCGTGAACTGTTGCGTGAGGAGTTTTTCTCGCCGTTCGATCTCGCTGTGATGGATGTTTCATTCATATCAGTCAAGAAGATCCTGCCCGTCTTGATGCCGCTGCTTATCGAAAACGGTAGAATCATCGTTTTGATCAAGCCTCAGTTCGAGGTCGGTAAGGGTGAGGTTGGCAAAGGTGGGGTCGTTCGTGATCCGGAAAAACACGACCGCGTTGTTCGCGAGGTGAATGAATTTGCCCGTGCCATCGGCATGACGCCGGCCGGGTTGATAGAATCACCGATACTTGGAGCAGAGGGTAACAAGGAATTTCTTGCCTTATATGAACTCGACTGACGAGCAAACAGAGCCACGGTTCGTCGAAGGCCGCGATTACTATTTCGAAAACGGCCTGCTTGTCATGACTGCCGAATACCTGCTACGCCGAGGTTATTGTTGTGGCAACAGGTGCCGCCATTGTCCGTACGAGGCTCACGCAATGACCTCTACTCAAAGCAAGAATTCTTCGAGTTCATTGTGAGATGGCGCGGTGTACTCGACGACCGCTTCTGTTGACGCGGTATCTTGTTTCAGCCCCGCTGGGCGATCTTCTACCGGTCTCGGCGTCACCGCAGGTTCTGATTTTACAGGTATGTCGAGAAAGTCGATCGGCGTCCGAGCAATTTGCACCAACAACTCCGGAGTGCAGCAGACCCTTTCATATTTTTCCAGTTCAAGCCGCATTTCATCACGGTCTCCAAGCCAGTCTAATGCGGACTCAAGGGTTTCACGGCCGCCCGCGTCCGTCGGCCAGAGGATTCGATAGTGCATCCATTTGCCGTCTCGTCTGGCTTCCACTAGGCCGGCATTGCGCAGATATGCCAAATGCCTCGATATCTTCGGCTGGCTGTCTCCGAGTACCTCAGTGAAAAAACAGACACAGACTTCGTTCCTACGCATGAGGTTCAGCAAGCGGAGACGCGTCTTGTCGGCGAGCGCCATGTAGAACCGTTCCATGTGATCAAGATCGGTTGAACTTCCCATGAGAAAAAAATAGCATAGATCGGGAATTTTGTCTTGACATATATGGACATTCAGAATATATTCGCTCATACATATATGTTGATGCGTATATGAAGTTCAAAAGGAGAGTAACAAAATGTCGCAAAAATCGATCACATCTCTTAAACCGCATATATCGTTGAACGTGAAAAGCGTTTCTGACAGCGTGGAGTTTTATTCAAAACTCTTTGGCATCGAACCGATGAAGTTCATCAAGGGAGATACGACCACCCACTCGGCCGTTAAGGAGCAGCGCGGGGAGGAAAGCGTAAAGCCGAGGTTTGGCTACGCAAAGTTTGATGTCGAGGACCCACCGCTGAATTTCGTCCTTAACGAGGTCCCGTATACAGAAGGCGGTGGCCTTTCGCACTTGGGGATCCAGGTCGCGACAACCGAGGATGTCTTAAGGACCCGCGAAAGATGGGCCGAATCGGGACTATTGACCGTCGACGAAATGAAGGTCGACTGCTGCTACGCGCTGCAGGACAAGACGTGGGCACGCGATCCCGACGGCAACGAATGGGAAGTCTTCGTCGTGCTTGAAAACACCGAGCCCATCGCCGAGGCGTGCGGGTGCGGTGAAAAGGTGGCACATATCGAGCTATCAACCGCGGCGTGTTGCACACCGGGCAAAAAGGCGTCTACCATTGGGGCGACAGCGGCACCTTGCTGCTAGATCGGAGGCCCGATGTACGAACACTCTTTCTTCACTTTGTCTGTTCACGCAGGCGAGGACCGCGACGCGAATTTCGGTGCACTCTCTGTCCCGATCTATCCGGCGTCGGTCTTCGCCTTTTCTGACGCCGATGAGGGCGTCGCCATTCACAATTACGAAAAGCCTGGTTATTTCTACGGGCGGCTAGGCAATCCCACTGTCGATGCGCTGGAAAAGGCGATGGCCGAACTCGAACGCGGCGAGGCCGCCCTCGCTCTTGCTTCCGGAATGGCTGCTGTTTCTGCAGCGGCCTTCACGTTGGTAAACTCGGGCGATCACGTCGTCGCACCGGAATCGATGTATTCCACCACGACGAATTTCCTTAACCACATCGGCGAGCAGTTTGGCATTGAAACGACGTATGTCAATGCCGAGGACGCAGAGGCTTACGCAGCTGCTATCCGTCCCAACACAAAGATGTTTTGGGTCGAATCGCCTTCCAATCCGCTGGTAAAGATCACCGATATCGCCGAGGTTTCCGCGATCGGCAAACGTGCCGGGATCGCCACCGTGGTCGATAACACATTCGCGACGCCGTATAACCAGCGGCCGCTCGAACTCGGCGCAGACCTCGTCATTCACAGCGCGACCAAATACCTGGGCGGACACAGCGATCTTTCTGCTGGCATCATTGTCGGCGGCCGCGATCTGGTCGAAAAGGCCCGGCACGGAGCTGCGAAATACTACGGAGGCAATATCGCTCCGCAGGTCGCTTGGCTCGTGCTCCGCGGGATCAAAACCTTGGCACTCCGGATGGAACGACATAACAGCAATGCATCTGCATTAGCATATATGTTATGCGAGCATCCCAAGGTCATGTCCGTGCATTACCCTGGCCTTGAATCTCACCGCAACCACGAGATCGCAAAACGTCAAATGCATGGCTTCGGCGGGATGCTCGGCGTCGATGTCGGTACGGTCAAAGCCGCAAAATCCGTCGTAAATAGTCTTAAAGTATGTACTTTTGCCACATCCCTCGGCGGCGTCGAAACGCTCATCCAGCCAGTCGCATTGATGACACATGCCACGCTCTCGCCGGAAGATCGGGCAAAGGCCGGCGTTTCCGACGGGCTTTTGAGAATTTCTGTCGGAATTGAGCACGTTGATGATATATGTCGTGACATATATGACGCGTTAGGTTAGTGGAGGAACTACTAACATGGAACATCTCGTCGTACTCGCATTCGTTTTCCTGAACCTTTTCATGGTGCTCGGCGCCGTCGATCTCTTTTATTTCCACATTTGGAAATACCGCCTGCACACTCGCGTCGAAAGCCGCTATGAGCACAAGCTTCATATGGCATTTGCTTTTCTGATGGTGCCGGTCGCCTATCTGCTCTTCTATCAGGACTTCGGTGGTTGGGCTCTCTGGGCGGGCGTCGCCGCTGTCGCCGCGGCACTCGGAACTGAGCTTCTCGATGTATTTTCTGAGAACGACAGCCGTGCATCGCTCGGCGGGCTTTCCACCGCGGAATATGCTCTCCACGTCGTGTTAACCATTCTAAAGGTTGCGGCATTCGCATTCATCTTCGCATCGAAGCCGACCGCGGCGTGGAGCCTTTCCTCGCCTCTGGTTCTCGGCAGCTATGGATTCATGGGCGAGATTATCGCCCTCAAAGTAATGATCGGCAGCATTGCGGTCGGTATATTGCATCTCGTTTTACTGGACCGACGCATCGCCGCACTTAGCTGCAAGAGCCTGTCTGAGATCGTCGATTGCAAAGGATTTTCGTGCTGTGAACCTTGAGCATATGCGGTAATACGCATATGATATTGGTATATATGTCACATACCGCATCTGAGCCTCTGGGTGGTGTGAGAAAGCTCTCGTTTCTCGATCGTTTCCTAACGCTGTGGATATTTGCGGCGATGGCGTTGGGCGTCGGGATCGGCTATTTTGTGCCCCGCACGGCTGACTTCATTAACCAATTCCAGGTCGGCACGACGAACCTGCCCATCGCCATCGGCCTGATCCTGATGATGTACCCGCCGCTGGCAAAGGTTAAGTACGAAGAGCTGCCGTACGTTTTCCGTAATACAAAGGTACTTGCCCTTTCGCTGGTGCAGAACTGGATAATCGGGCCGCTGTTGATGTTTGGCCTTGCAATGCTTTTCCTTTTCGATAAGCCGGAATACATGATCGGTCTGATCATGATCGGCATCGCCCGCTGCATCGCGATGGTCATCGTCTGGAACGACCTCGCCCGCGGAGACAATGAATACGTCGCCGGGCTGGTCGCATTCAACAGCATTTTTCAGGTGCTCTTTTACAGCGTTTACGCATACATTTTCGTCACGGTGTTGCCGCCGCTCTTCGGCGTTTTGGGCGCGACTATTGACATCAGCATCCGGCAGATCGCCGAAAGTGTGCTGATCTATCTCGGCATTCCCTTTTTCGCCGGCATGATCACGCGTTTTGTGCTGATTCGTCTAAAGGGCCGCGAATGGTACGACCACGTTTTCATCCCGCGCATCAGCCCCGTTACGCTCATCGCACTGCTGTTCACCATTGTCGTGATGTTCAGCTACAAGGGGCAGTTGATCGTCGAGATACCGTTCGATGTGGTCCGGATCGCGATACCACTGGTGTTCTATTTCGTCATCATGTTCTTCTCGGCGTTCTATCTGGCAAAGCGCGCCGGAGCGGATTATCCGAAAAGTACGTCGCTGGCATTTACCGCAGCTGGAAACAATTTTGAGCTCGGCATTGCGGTCGCGATCGCCGTTTTCGGCATCAATTCCGGCGTTGCGTTCGCCGCCGTCATCGGCCCGCTGATCGAGGTGCCGGTGCTGATCTTGCTAGTCAATGTCGCGCTCAAACAACGCAGCAAATTCAAGGAGGCCGTGGCATAAATGGCAGACACGAACAAACCGGGCATTCTCGTACTTTGTACCGGAAATTCCGCCCGTTCGCAGATGGCTGAGGGGCTTTTGCGATTTCATCTCGGCGACCGTTTTGAGGTTTTCAGCGCAGGCACGCAACCGAGCATCGTCCGACCAGAGGCCATCGCCGTGCTTGCAGAGGTCGGCATCGACATCTCCGGCAATCGTTCAAAATCCGTCAATGAATTCGACGGCCGTGATATAGATTACGTCCTCACCGTTTGCGACAATGCGAAAGAAAACTGTCCATACTTCCCCGCGAAGACCAGACTCGTGCATCACGCTTTCGATGACCCTGCCGATATCGAAGGCGATCCGGAAACCAGGGTCGAGGCCTTCCGCAACGTTAGAGACAAGATCGAGGTATATATCAAGAGTGATTTTGTGCCGAATGTGCTCGGGTTGTAGAATCGCGAAGAGATGGCATTCATTCTCGCATTTGACCAGGGCACGACCAGCAGCCGTTCGATGGTCTTTGATCACGACGGTCGATCGGTAAAGTTGAGTCAAAAACCCCACCGACAGATATACCCTCAACCCGGTTGGGTGGAACATGATCCGGTCGAGATCTGGCAGGCTCAGATCTATACGGCGACCGAAGCGATCCGCGAGTTTCCGAAAAAGGCGATCAGAGCGGTCGGAATAACCAACCAACGAGAAACCACAGTGATCTGGGAACGGGATACCGGACTCCCGATATATAACGCCATCGTCTGGCAAGACCGAAGGACCGCGGCGTTTTGCGACAAAATAAAAGCCGAACATGCTAACGAGATCAAGCACAAGACCGGCCTTGAGGTTGATGCTTATTTCAGCGCGAGCAAAGTAAATTGGCTATTGAACAACATTCCGGGCGCTCGCGAGCGAGCCGAGGATGGCGAACTCGCTTTTGGTACGATCGATTCGTGGCTTGTTTGGAAACTCACAAACGGCAGAGAGCATGTCACCGACGTTTCAAACGCATCGCGGACGATGTTGTTTAACATCAACTCTCTTGAATGGGACAACGAACTCCTATCTCTTTTTGATGTACCAAAGGCGATTCTTCCTGAAATTCGCTCTTCATCCGAGGTGTATGGTGCAATCGAAGTTCCTGAGGAACTGAGCGGGATCACGATCGGAGGCATTGCTGGCGACCAACAAGCCGCGCTGTTCGGTCAGACGTGTTTTTTGCCGGGTTCGGTCAAGAACACCTACGGTACCGGGTGTTTTATGCTCCAAAACACCGGCGATTCCCCGGCAACGCCATCCGCACAAATTCTTTCGACAGTTGGCTGGAAGATCGGCCGTCAAACGACCTACGCGATCGAAGGCAGTGTCTTTATCGGCGGAGCGGTCGTTGAATGGCTTCGCGACGGGCTCAAGATCATAAAATCGTCGAGCGAAGCTGAGGAGTTGGCGAATTCGGTCGACGACAGCGCGGGTGTTTACTTCGTGCCCGCATTCAGCGGTCTTGGAACGCCGCATTGGGACCAGGATGCACGAGGCCTGATCATCGGCCTCACACGAAGCACTTCACGGGCACATATTGCCAAAGCTGCGATCCGTTCGATCGCGTTCCAGACCGCCGATCTTCTCGATGCTCTATGCTCGACTTCCGGTGTAGGATTGCACGAACTTCGGGTCGATGGCGGAGCTGCACGCAACGATTCACTTCTTCAATTTCAGGCTGATATCCTTCAACTTCCCGTGGTTCGGCCAGAGGTGACAGAAACGACCGCACTCGGAGCAGCATACTTGGCCGGACTGGCAGTTGACTTCTGGTCCTCTACCGCTGATCTTGAGGACCATTGGACGATCGAACGCCGGTTCGTTCCACTGATCGAAGCTTCAGAGTCAGATGAACTTCGGGAACGCTGGAAAGATGCCGTCGGCCGATCTTTACGATGGCACAAATAAAAAGAGGACGCTTAAGAGCGTCCCCAAAAAAGGAAATTGAATCAAAACTAGACTTCGTTGTTCTCGCCCTTTGACTTGCTCATTTGCGGAGCTGCCGAAGCTTGGGGGAGCGGGGCCCCGACCGCGTCGGATTTCGTTAGCGGCGACTCGTCATCGGTTTCGGGCAAGGCATCGCTGATGATCATCTTGCCGGCATGTTTTGTGAAAATAAGGACCGATTTGGCAGTGTCAAAGTCAACGGTTACAAAGTCGCCGGTCTCTACTTGCTGCGTCGCGACAAGGTTTGATAAGGGGTAGACCAGAAATCGTTCGATCGACCGCTTAAGATGCCGCGCTCCGTACTTCAGATCGATGCCCTCGCCGAGCAAAAACTCCTTCGCGGCGTCAGTACACTCGAAAACGAACTTGGTGCCGGCTGACTCGGTGATCCTGTCTTGAACCGACCGCAATTCGATGTCGAGGATCTGCCTCAGGTGGTGTTCTTTCAGGCTTCTGAACACGACAACTTTGTCGATCCGGTTCATGAACTCGGGCGAAAACTTTCGCTTCGCCGCTTCGAGTGCCGTGCGGTAAATCTTAGTATCGATCTCAGTGTCTTCCTGCGGTTTACCTTGTTTGACAGGCGCAAATCCGATGCCGCCCGAGATCATGTCAGACATTTCACGGGCACCGAGATTCGATGTCATGATGACCACGGTCCGCGAAAAGTCGACGCGTCGGTTGTCACCCAATGTCAGCGTCGCTTTGTCGAGTATTCCAAGAAGCAGTTGCCACAGCGAATCCGAAGCTTTCTCGATCTCGTCAAACAAGACAAAGGTCAGCTTTGTTTCTTCGGTATGGGCCTTATCAAGGTTCTCCTGGGTCAGCATCGGCGATGTTTCGCGGTGACCGAGATAACCTGGAGGCGACCCGATAAGTTTTGCGATCTCGTGCGAATGCTGAAACTCAGCGCAATCGATCTTGACGACCGCATGTGGATCCGCAAACAGCACCTCTGAGGCGGCTTCGACAACCCGTGTCTTTCCTGAACCTGTTGGCCCAAGAAACAACATTGTCCCGATCGGGCGGGCAGGATTGTTCATTCCCGCAAGGTAAATCTGGAAAAGGCCGCTGACTCTGCGAACTGCGCGTTCCTGTCCAACGATCAGCCGCGAAAGCTTGTCTTCGAACTCCGCCGCTCTCGGACTCTTTCGATCCGGATCGAGCAAGATGCCCTTTTCCGCGTTTTCTCTCTTTTTTGCTGTATCGTTTTTCATCTTTCCTGACTCCTTGCCGGAACGCCCAAACCAGGCCCCTTACTTCGTCTTGACGTTTTTTCAAAACCGGATTTGCACAAACCGCTGAGGCAAAACCGTCGTCACTAATGATGATTTCAATATATTATACGTTGGCTGGACTTTAGAATCTGGAAGGAAAGGTCCAGAGGACTTTGAGGTAATGTGCCGAAGACGGCACCGTCCTTTTGAATTATTAACACAATCCTCGACTGCATTGCAAGAAAAATCCAAACGTTTTCTGGATTTCCATGGTTAATCGTAATATTCGAGGCCGAGGTGTGTGATCAATTCCTCACCCCGCATGTGCCGCAGAGTATTCTTTAGTTTCATGAGCTGAATAAAAATGTCGTGCTCAGGATAGAGCTCTGGAGCAGTTTGCGGAGCTTTGAAATAAAATGAAAGCCATTCCTGAACCCCGCGCATCCCTGCGCGCTGTGCAAGGTCCATGAACAATGCAAGATCAAGAGCAAGCGGCGCGGCCAATATCGAGTCGCGACAAAGGAAATCGATCTTTATCTGCATCTTATATCCAAGCCAGCCGAAGATGTCGATACTATCCCATCCTTCTTTGTTGTCGCCACGAGGCGGATAATAGTTGATCCGGACGACATGCGAGAATTCTCCGTAGAGGTCGGGATAGATCTCAGGCTGAAAGATATGCCCCAAAACCGATAGCTTCGACTCTTCTTTGGTCTTGAAATTCTCAGGATCATCCAATACTTCCCCGTCGCGGTTGCCGAGGATGTTGGTCGAGTACCACCCGTCGAGCCCTAGCATTCGCGATTTCAGGCCGGGTGCGATGATGGTCTTCATCAGCGTCTGGCCGGTCTTGAAATCCTTGCCGCAGATCGGAACACCTTTCGTTTCCGCGAGCTTGGTGAGTGCGGGTATGTCGACACTCAAATTAGGTGCCCCGTTTGCAAACGGTACGCCGGACATTAATGCAGCATAGGCATAGATCATTGACGGAGCGATCAGAGCATCGTTGTCATATAGTCCACGTTCAAATGCTTCGATGGTACCGTGAACCTCCGATTCCTCAAGAAAGATCTCGGTCGAGGCCGCCCAAACCATGACAAGCCGCTCACAACCATTTTCAGACTTGAATTTCGCGATGTCGTCGATCAACTGTTCGGCAAGCTCCATTTTATTCTTACCGGTCTTGATGTTGTCGCCGTGGAGCCGCTTTACATAATTCTGCTCAAAGACGGCCGGCATCGGTTTGAGACTTTCCAGCTGTTCCGATACCTGGTTCAGCAGGTCCTTTTCGAGCACCCCTGCTTTCATCGCCGCGTCGAATGCATTGTCGGCAAAGATATCCCATGCGCCGAAAACGATATCGTCCAGTGTTGCCAGCGGCACGAAGTCTTTTATTTTCGGGACGTTGTTTTCTGTCCGTTTGCCAAGCCGGATCGTCCCCATCTGCGTGAGGCTGCCGACCGGCTTCGAAATACCACGCCTGATCGATTCAACACCGGCGACCAGTGTCGTACTTACTGCACCAAGGCCAACAAGCAAAATACCGAGTTTTCCCTCGGCCGGTTCGATCACAACACCCTTTTCGATCATCTTTTCCTCCCCGCGATAAGTTAAAAAGCATAGCTTTAGCGGTTTGCATTAGCAAACGAGGTCGAGCATACCTACTGAAACGTGGATCGGAAGGCGAGAGATCGACTAAGAGAGCACCATCACCATAGATTCGCCGGTGACGACCTCTTGGGCGTTCTGATTCGTGCAGATGGTCTGAAGCGTGACGATGCCTTTGTCGTCGCGGATGTGCGAGACCGTTGACGTGACGGTAACTGAGTCCCCAACAAATACCGGGGCAACAAACCGCATGGTCTGTGAAAGATAGACTATCTTCCGCTCGGCAAACTCCTGCCCGAGAACGGCCGAGATGAACGCACCGGTCAGCATCCCATGCGCGATCCGACGGCCGAACCGCGTCTTCGCCGCAAATTCCTCATCCAGATGTATCGGGTTGAAATCACCCGAAATCTCAGCAAACTTGCGGACCAACTCCTCAGTCACGTCGCGTGTGCGCGAGAATCTGTCGCCGACATTTATGTTATTCATGAGACATTATCGCCGCTGACTCTATGTACAAAATGAGCGAAAATCGATCTCTGCAAAGATATTGTCACGAGCCCCGATCTCGGCAAGCAGCTCGTGATCGATATTGCCGCTGTCCAGCATCTTGGCAAGTAGATCGAAGCGGTGGATATGCGACTGAAAGCGCCGCGACGAATACTCGACCGTCGTGCCCTGGTAGATCTGAAATGCCCAGTCGGACGACTGCGCTAAGAGCAGTTCTCTAGCCATTTGGTTAAGTAACCGGACCGATATATCCGCGCCATCGTGCACCATATTACCCGGAACCGACGGCGCCTCGGCGGCTGCAAACCGGTCTGCGTATTCTGTCATTCGCCGCTCCGCGTCGTGTTGGTACGGGTACATCCACGAGTTGTTCTCATTTAGCCAGACTTTGTAATAGCCGTTCTCTCCCCACGATGATGCCGTCGGTTGCTGTACCTGGATCGGGATACCGCTGTCCAGAAAATCGCCCGGCGTCACGGCCGCGATCTCGTTCTGATCCCAATGCATTTTCCGAAACAAAAAGTCGATGAACTGCGGCCCCTCGAACCACCAATGCCCAAACAACTCCGCATCATAGGGCGACGTGACGAGCGGCGGATGGCCGTCAAAGGTCTTTCGAAGTTTGTGTGCCTGTTTTATCCGTTCGCCGATAAAATGCATCGCATTCTCAGCGGCTTTCTCGGTTGCGAGCTTCGGAATGTAGGGCTGTTTGTGTTGCTGCGGAACATTACGTCCGGTGATGCGGTGATATTTCAGCCCGAGATGCCGTCGATTGCCATCCGCATGCAGATAAGGTTTCAAATAGTCGATCGGAAGATCCCAGCCGATATCCCGGTAAAACTCGCGGTACACGTCATTTCCCGGATAACCGATCTCAGCCGACCATACCTGCTGGCTGGTCTCGATATCGCGTGCGAACGTCGCAACTCCGTTCGGGCAGACGACCGGCGCATGCACCCCGTATTTAGGCCGCGGATCGCCGTATAGAATTGCGTGTGTGTCCGAAATAAAATACTCAATTCCGAATTCTTTAAGGATCTTCTCGACACCCGGCTCATACGCACATTCTGCCAGCCAGATACCTCGTGGCTGACGGTGAAAGTGCTTCTTGTAATTTGCGACCGCGATCGAGATCTGCGCCCGACGGGCTTCGGGCGTTGATATCAGCGGGAGAAAACCATGGGTCGCGCAGCAAGTGATGATCTCAAGAACGCCTTCGTCCTGAAGCTCCCGGAATGCGTTTATCAGGTTCCGTCCGTATCTGTCGTTCCAAAGGCCTAGGGAGTGCCGCAGATTATCAGCGTACATCTCCGCCACAGCCTGAAACTCAATTGCCTCAGAGCTCGTCCGATTGACCTCTTTTTCGGCCAGGTCCAGAAGATTCTCGAGATGCCGTGTATACCGTTCCTGCAGTAGCGGATCGGCAAGCATCTCCGAAAGAGGCGGCGAGACATTGATCGCGACCCGCGGGGCAGCGTCGGCGTCGTGGAGATTTTGAAAAATGAAAATGAGCGGTAGATAGACCTCAGTGATCGCTTCGAATAGCCAGTCTTCCTCAAGGAATTCGGGATACTCGGGATGCCTGACGTATGGCAGGTGGGCGTGGAGGATCAGGCTGAAATATCCGACTGGCATACGGTGCAATTATTAACAGGAAGAACAGGATAAACAAGTCAATACATTTAACCTAATCATCCCGTGCTTCCTGTTTGAAATCACCGCAAGCTACCCGGCTATGACGCTATGAGAGCCAAGTGGTTCAAATTTGGCAGATCTTTCAAATCCGCGGGGTTTCGTCCTCAACCGCGTCCGGCGTGGAAAATTGACAAGGCTTGAACCGAAAACGGCTGGGCCAAATTCTTCTTCCTCTGCCATGAGTTCTTCCTCATCGATCTCGAATTCTGACTTCAATGCTGCGAGGGCATCTTCCTTGGTGACGTTGTCGATCATTTTCTGAAGCAATGAAAACAATCGGTCACCGATCCGAAAACGCAGCTGTTCAAGCGTCGCACCGGCAGCCAATGAAAGCATCGCGTACCGCATTTCATCGGCATCGATCCCATCGAATGACGAGCCTTTGTTTCCCGTCATTCGGCCGAATGCCCGTTGCGTCGCATCTTCTGCCTGAACCGGATCGTCCCCTGCGATCGCTACGTCAAAAGCGTCCTGTCTAAATCCGGCAACATCCAGAACCTGCGCGAACTTTTGGGCCGGGATACGCCAATCGGTATCGGTCGCGATTCGGGGGCTCGGACTCTTTCGCGGCGTCTGAACGGTGTTCGAGTACATCACTCTCACAAACGGTCGGCTCGGCGAATAAAATCCGATCTCGGCACGATACTCGCTGTCCGCCTCAACGTTGAACCACCAGTTGCCCTCGGGTTCGACCGCGTGATACTGCTCCGAATCGCGCTTTAGATCGATCAGTTTTAGCACGAACGTATATTTGCTCGATTCGGTGCCCAATGCCCTATTTAGACGCTGGAACGGATTGTTCCTGATCGACCAGTAAAAATAAAGCTTGTTCGGTGACTGCATCTGCAGCCAAGCCCGATTTTCGCGGTTCAATGCCGGCAATTTAGGCAATGCCAGTTCCTTGAATACCGAAGAGGCTTCTTCCGAGGCATCGATCGTAACTGCTTCCTCGTCCTCTTGAGCTTGGAGGGTAGGTTCCTCGGGCGCATCAGCAGATCGCTCGGAAATAAAGACACTCGAGGTCGGGCGATCCTTTTCGTCCAATACAAACTCGATCACCTCTTCCTGAGGCTGTAAAATTCCGTCATTAGGTCGTTTGATATTCGTATTACTCATATCGTTATAAAGCGTTCGTAAAAATAAATGAAAATTATGACGCCTCCGGATGCAACATACAAGCCGGAGGACAAGAATTAACGTCGATTTTAGTGGATTATTTCGATCTTGTAGCAGATCGCAGCTTTATGTCTACCTTGCCGATCGATGCATTGACCGTAGACCTGACCGGGATGCGTTGAGCGTCATCCGTGATCCATATCACCATCGAGCCCTCACGCTCGATCAAACGTCCTTGGCCAAAGACATCAGGCTCGACACGAAAGCACCAAACCCTTCCGATCGCCGACTTGATGCGTTCACGAGCAGTGACCTTCACCGGTATTTTGTAAACAAGCCCCGAATCACTGACCGATATCTCGAACGTTCTACCGACCGCCAATGGCAACAGCCTCAGGCTGTATATGCCCGAAATAATATCATGAGTCGAGCCCTCTATTTCAGAAGCAATCCTCCGCGGAGGTCGCATCGGATCCTTTGGATCGGTTTCGGTGTAGGTCACTCTTCGTCCGCCGTAGTCGAAAAAAGCCTCCGAGTCACGCACCCGTTCCTTCTGAACATCGTGCTTGACTGTCTTAAGGGCGTAAAAACGCTCGCGGTCTATGGTTGAATCGATACGTTGAAGAAAACTGAATCGGAATAGTTTAAGAAGTGTGCCTTTAGACCGAGCCTCGGCTTTGATCAGGTAGTCTTCACCGCCGGGTGAATCCAAAACGGTGAAAGTAAGCTCCGCGACCGAAATGCCGCTGATGATCTTGGATAATTTTCCTTCGAATGTCAGCACCTCTCCGACCTCGAACGGAGCCTTGGCCCGCGGCACGTTTGTATTGGGCTGCGAGAACGCCGCGCCACAGAGAGCGATCAGAAAAATAGCAGCATTGAATAATCTAAGAATCGTTCGCTTCATCAAACCTTGGAGAAAAAGATCATCTTCGCAGCGAGAATGCACAGGCCAAAGATCAAACCCAATCCAGCCTGATATTCCCGGTGTTTCAAGTATAGCTGAAAATCAAAATTCGCGTCGATCTTTTTCCATGGACTCAGTCGCGGAAGAAACAACGGCACGTTATCAACAAACTCCTGAAACTCGGCTCCAAATCGTTCTTTCAGGTCTGATTCTTCGACGCGCATAACAGGCAAATAGATGCCAAGGAACAAAGCCGCGGTGATCAGGCTGAGCCACCATACTCCGGCCCCGATCGTAAATCCGACTGCCAGTAAAAAACTGCCCAGATAAAGTGGATTCCGCGTGAACGAATACGGCCCGGTGACGGCAAGCTTTTCATACTTATGTATGTGGCCTGCGGCCCATGCCCTGATCAAAATTCCGATCGTTGCGATCACACCGCCGACTGCAAGTGTCGAGGCGGTCGGCTCAGCGAAGAAAATAAAAGCGGCTGAAAGCACGAATCCTAGCGGGACGCGAAATCTCTGCAGCATTCTTTTGTTCTTTGAGATCATTTCGATTTTAGGTCACTCATTGTCGGTCACGGTCCGTCTCGGAGTTCGTTAACCGCTCGCTGACGGCTTGAAACACCCGATCGACACTGATGTCCATACAGATCCAATTTCCGCATGTCCGTCGGTGACACTTTATCCGACACCCTATATCGTAACGTTCCACACAGATATCGTTCTCGTTCAAACTGCCGTTACGCCACCATTCGGTCGGCCCGAAAATGCCCACTATCGGAGTTCCGGCAGCGATCGCTAGGTGTGTTGGGCCCGTGTCGCCGCCTATATAAACCGCCGCCTTCTTTGCGACCTCATAAAAGCCACGCAAACTTGGCTGTATCGCGATCGCTTTGCCGGACCTGCTGTGTGCTAAAACTCGTTGAGCGAGTTCGACCTCATTCGGGCCCGTCGCGACCAACGATACGAGACCAAACCGCTCTGAGATCCGGTCTGCCAACTCGCCGAATTTCTCCGCATGCCAGAGTTTTGTTACCCAGCCGCCGGCGGGATTCAGAATCGCAAATCGGCCGCCTGCGCCAGATATTATAGCGTCAGCCTCGTCACGATGAGATCTATCGGGAAAGATCGGAAACTCGATCGTTTCTGGATCTTCAACGATGCCTAACGCGGCGTTGGCGAGCATCAGGTTTTTTCTGACAACGTGCGTCTTAGGCGGTATTTTCACCGCGTCGGTGAGAAATACCCTGCTCGTCGGTTCGCGGAGCTGTTTTCGCGAGAATCCCCACCGCTTTTTCGCACCTGATATTCTCGTCACCGCCCCCGATTTTAAAAGACCTTGAAAATCGATCGCTACATCGTACTCCCGCTCGCGGATCATTCGAGCATAGCGTCCGATCTCGAGCACCATCTCTTCGACGACCATTCCGCCACGCAGCGAGCTTGTGTCGATCTCCAACAGATTGTCGATCATCTCATTGCCGCGAAGTATCTCGGCAGATCTGGCCTCAGCGACCCAAGTGATCGATGCATCTGGCAGGGCCGTTCGAATCGCATTCAGAGCAGGCAGTGTGTGGACAATATCCCCAATAGCCGATAGTTTTACGATTAGGATCCGCACCGACGTCTATGGTATCTCGCTAAGTCGAAATAGCCGAATGCAGGCGATATTTCTACCGTCAAATCCGTTGGCCTCAAAATTCTACTAGAAAAATCACGCGTCGTTAAGTTATTCTATTTATAGGTGTCTCCGCAGCCCACCGCTCCTTTTCTATGCAAAAGCCCGAACGAAAGCAACGCGATCTCCGTCCGGCACTCGTCTTTTTAAGCGGCGAGCTTATTGCCGTACCGATCCCGCTTGAGCGCGAAGAGGTGGTCTTGGGACGGGCGGTAGAGGCTGACGTCCGCGTAAACGACTCAAAGGTCTCACGACTTCACGCTAAGATCGTCACTACCAGTTCGGGCACCGATGGCGCAACGAGGTGTGTGCTTTCGGATCTTGAATCACGAAACGGAACGTTTCTTAATGGTCAGCGGATAGAAGAAGAGGTGTTGAGCAATGGTGACAAGATACTGATCGGCGAGCACCTGCTCCGATTTGACCTCTTGGACGAGATCGACCGTGAATACCAGCAGCAGATACATCGCCTCATTTCTCACGACGACCTTACAGGGCTCCTGTCAAGTCGCTCATTCTTTTCGGAGTTGAGACGCGAATCGGCTCGCGCAACTTCCGAAGGCAGGACCTTTTGTGTCCTGATGATGGATGTCGATCACTTTAAGGACGTCAACGACAAATACGGACACCTTACCGGAAGCAAGACGCTTGAGGAGATCGGCGCTTGCATTATCGCCAGTATGCGCAGCGGAGATGCGGCGTCTCGATTCGGCGGCGAAGAATTTTCAGCGTTTCTTTTAGACGCCGACCTTGCACAAGCGATGGTCGCTGCCGACCGAATCCGTGCGACCATCGCGGGGACCGATTTTTCGGTCATCCGGCAGGGAAAACCAACAGATAAACACCGCGTTACGATCAGTATCGGCATTGCGACCTTTCCCGACGATTCGAACGATCCGATCGAATTGGTCGAAATGGCCGATTCTGCCCTTTATCGAGCGAAACGCGAGGGACGCAATCGGGTCTGTGCCTATCGCGAACTTTCGCCCGATGATGTCAAACGTGATTTGCCGGCCCGTCGCGACTAAGTTTTGCAACATTAGATCGAAGCTCCGCGTGTAAGACGCGGAGTTTTCTTTTGTGGTAAACTCTGGCTGTCGCCCGACACTGATTTATTCGAGTTTTTATAGGGTTTTTTGCCGAGTGATAACCAAACTTAACCTAGCTTCAGATCCGTTTCGCAACCGAACGACACCGTACCTTGTTTCCATGCTTTTGCTGGCGGTATCGTTCATTGCCGCTTTGCTTTTATATTCCCAACTTAACGAGAACCGCAAGCTTAACGAAGTCGCGACAAATCAGATCCGTGAAATGAAGGCTGAGGTCGATCGTCTTAAAGGAGAGGGCGAAAAAGTGCAGCAGCAGCTGAGTCCTCAGCAGCGCGACCTGCTTGTCGCTTCACATAAACTCGTCGCCAACAAGTCCTTTGGGTGGTCACGTCTCTTTTACGACATCGAGTCGGTGATCCCCGGCAGTGTCAGTGCTTCGAGGATCGTCGTTCAGAACGTTTTTCGCGAAGGCGACCGTGTTAAGGCCGAATTGGACTTCACGGTCGTCAGCCGTGACTATCAAGCAGTGATGGCAATGATCGCGAACATGAACGGCTCAGGCGTCTTTCAGGCCGAACTCAGGGGACAGAATCTACAGTCGAATCAAAGAATGACCTTCTCTGAGTACACATTGCGATTGATCTATACTCCGCCGGCAGGCGTCAGTCAATCGTCCATTGACATCGCGCAGACAAATTCAGGAGGCGGTGTCGAATGACCGATAAAAAAGCCAACACTTCTGAAAGCGAACATGATCTTGCGGAGATCACGGTAAACGATTACGGCAAGACGATCGATACGACCGTTGTAGTAGACGAGCCGGGCCGCAGTGTGATCCTAACCGATGATACTGCGATAGTTATCGATAAACCGGCCGAGCTTCACATTACTCCGTCAAACCGGCCGCGAAAGGTTAATGCCGGAATGTGGGGCCCCCTTGAATTGGGCGTTTTCGGAGCCGCATTACTTATACTTCTGGGAGTCTTTCTCTATTACCTGTTGTTCGTTGCCCCGTCAGCGCGCGAACTCGAACGAAACAAGGCCGAACGCGACCGTCTCGAGCTTGAGCTCATTTCAGCTCAATCGAAATACGGTAACATCACAAGTACCGAGACTCAGGTAGCGAAACTGGTTTCGAGCGTCGATGAGTTTGAGTCGAGCTATCTACCGGTCGCGGCAAACGGTCGAACATCGCTCTATCAGCGATTGAACGGTTTGATCGTTGGGTATGGTCTAGTAAATACGAATGGGCCGGCTTACGCGCCGCTTGAGTTGGCCGATCAGGATCAGATGAACCAGAATGATGAAGAACGCGGCCGCGAACGCTTTCGAAGTCTATTTCCCGGCGTCTACGTGACAATGACAGTAGAAGGGCCGTACCAAAATCTGCGGCGGTTCATCCGCGAGATCGAAACCGGGAACGAATTCATTGTGATCAGTTCGGTTGAGCTTGCACCGTCAGAGTCGACCGCCGGAACGAACCAGTCGGTAGCCGCAACAGGGCCGCCGGTCGAACAGCGCACGGCGACAATCAATCCGATCACCGGCGAACCCGTTCAGACAACGCCGCAGGCTCAAGCACCTCGCGGCCGCACTTTCGGTGAACGTGTGGCTCTCCGTTTGGAAATGGCGGCATATTTTAGGCGTCAGAACGTGGCTGCCGAATCGGAGCCGGGCCAGTAGAACGGCCCGACCATATCGCGCGACGGGAACTTTTTCGACGTCGTCGCGTGTTTGAATTTAGAACGATCAGATGGCATTTTTAGAAGGCAGATCACCAAGCGAACGAAACAAGCTGATCGCAGCCGTGGTTCTCGGCGTGCTTGCTTTGTTCTCGCTGTATATGGCCTTTGGATCAAGTCTTTTCGGCAGAAGTTCGAGAACTGCGGCCACACCGACACCGACCGCATCGCCCGGCCGATCGACGCAACGCGACCTGACCGCGGTCAAAATGCCAACCACATCTGAACAGAACTTTGATTGGCAGACGACGCCGATCTTCTATCGGCCTGGCAGTTTTTCAGCACCCGATCCGGGGCGGAATATCTTTTCTTTCTACGAGCCGCCTCTGCCAACGCCGTGGGTCCCGACACCTCCGCCTCAGACACCGATCCAGACGCCGATCCCGACACCGACACCTCATATGTTGGTGGCATACGTCACGCCGCAGAGCGTATATGCCGGTTCGCGTGGATTCAGGCTTGAGATAAACGGAGACAAGTTCTCGCCGGATGCCAAGATCTATTTCAGCCAAAGCGAGGTACCGACGACCTTCGTCAGCCCGCAGCGGCTCGTCGCCGATATTCCGGCCAGCTTTATTACGACCGAAGGTCCAAGGCAAATAATCGTTCAAACCCTCGACGGTACGAAATATTCCAACCAGATAATGCTCTCTGTCCAGGCACCGCCTCGGCCGCAGTTCCAGTATGTCGGGATGATCGCACGGCGGCTCGCCAACAACGACACGGCGGTCTTTCGCGAACAAGGAAAGCCGACCGAATTCAGTCATCGGCTCAATGACGTCATCGCGGGCAGATTCAGGCTGATCAGTATTTCTTCTGCAGAAGTGATCGTCGAAGACACCAATCTTGGTTTCAGACACAAACTCGAGCTGTTTCGCCCACCGCCGGGATCAGTGACGACTTCGTTGCCGGCAACCGGCCGTCCGCCGTCCGGTGGCAGGCCCGGAGGATTTGACCAGGGATTTCCGTCAGGCGGACTGCCGCCAGCGAATGTCAGCCCAGGTTCGATTCCAGGCATTCCGGATAACATACCGCGGTACATCCCGCCCGCGAATGCGGCTCCGCGACCGACACGACCGCCGCAGGATCGGCCAAAGGATGATGACGATGACACCGATGGAAAACCGCGATAGCCGGCGACCAGAAGCGGGTATGACGCTGATTGCCGTCATGGCGATCATGACCATACTTGCGATCGCACTCCTCGCAGTTGCACCGTCAGTTCAGCAGGAGGTACAGCGGGAAAAAGAACTCGAAGCGATCCGTCGCGGTGAAGAGATCGCGAACGCGATCCGCGAATTCGTAATTCACCACCGCGGAACTAAACTGCCTGAGTCGATCGACGAACTTCTCGAAGGCCTTCCGCAGGGAACCAAGACCCGAATGATTCTTCGTCCATCCGCCGCTATCGACCCATTGAGCGAAGATGGCAAATGGCGGCTGATCGAACCGGAACCGCAGGTCCTCGCGTCGTTTGCGAAACGCGTGCAGACTTACAACAACGGTTTGCTCCCGACGAATCCATCGCAATTGTTCGACAAATATTCGATCATTATCGTCAACTCGCTGAACACCGAAAGCGAGGACGACCTTACCGAACCTGATGACTTCGATATCGTGACCGATAACGCCCCGTTCATCGGTGTCGCGAGTCAAAGTCGAAGCCGATCGGTATTGACCTATTACGGTATCGAAAACCACTCCAAATGGGTCTTCACCCCACTCTTCCGCGGCGGCGGAGCCAACTCTCCCGGGCCGCCCAGGCCTGCCGCACCTAACTCAAATCGCTGAAGCACGGTCGTTTGCGTTCGCTTAGGCCCCAGTGAGGTTAGGTTCAATCGAATTCGGACCCGTGCTTTCTGTTTTCTACAACCTCCTCAGGTGCGGCCTTCACGGCGGGCGGCGAAGTCGGAAACAGGTCGAAGCCTGCTGCCTCAAGTTCAGATTTGACAGCGATCGCGGCGCGGTCAAATACACCCATCGGCCTATTCTTCGTTGTATCGAGCCAAAAATTCGCGGTAATGCTCACACCGCTGTCTGTCAGATCTGTAACGAACACATTCGGCGAGGGTTCTGCTACGACACCGTCGGTTTCGGTCAGCGCGATTCGGACGATCTCTTTCGCTCGATCGATATCCTCATGAAAACCCAGGTTGAATCTCAACGTCAGGCGGCGTTTCGAACCAGCGCCTCTGATCGTCAGAGCACTCGAATACATGTCGCCGTTCGGAATAAGAACAAGCTCGCCGTCGTCTTTTCTCAACGAAGTGGCGCGCACTCCGATGTACTCGACCTTACCTTGATTCGTGCCTACAAATATATAGTCGCCGATCTTGAACGGCTGATGCCAGAGGATGAGTATTCCTGAAAGGAAATTGTTGAGAATATCCTTTGTGGCAAAGCCGATAACAAACGATGTGAAGCCGAGCCCGGCGATAACGCTCCCAAGATCGAACGACGGTATTACGACCGTCATCGCTACAAATACTCCCAAAACGATGATCGAGCCGGCGATCAGTCGTCCAAAGAGTATTCGCAGCCGAACATCGATCGATGTCCTCTTGCTGCCCGCAAGAAAGATCCGGCGAATTATCTTCGAGAGTATCCAAAATAGTAGAAGGACAATAAGCCCGGCAAGCAAGAACGGTAAGCGGCCGAAGAATGACGTGATCATTCGATCAAGAGATTCGAAAACGGCTTTATTGATCTCAGTGCCTAACTGAACTATCCAAGCGCCCCATGTCGAAACTTGCAGTGCGAGGTTCATGATATTATTGGTCTTTTCGCATCTACGATATCAAATTGCCCATACTTGTTTAATGGTCCGGTTGATATTTTGCGTTATTTGAATTAGAATAATTCTAAGCTCAAAAGGAGGCATCATGGAACTTCATAACACCAAAATCGACCTTGCAAAAGGAAAGCGAGAAAAACTCGTCGCTCTACTCAACCAATCGCTTGCCGATGCGATCGATCTGAGGTCACAAGCAAAACAGGCCCACTGGAATGTTAAGGGGTCGAATTTCATTGCTCTACATGAACTTTTTGACCGCGTCGCAACCGAGGTAGAGGTCCATGTCGACGATATTGCAGAGAGGGTCACAACGCTCGGCGGAACGGCTATGGGAACGGTTCGGATCGCTGCCGAGAGATCATCACTTTCGCAGTATCCGATGGAGATAATCGATGGTACGGCGCATGTGGATGCACTTTCG
This sequence comes from Chloracidobacterium sp., assembly GCA_016716305.1. Taxonomy (NCBI): domain Bacteria; kingdom Pseudomonadati; phylum Acidobacteriota; class Blastocatellia; order Chloracidobacteriales; family Chloracidobacteriaceae; genus Chloracidobacterium; species Chloracidobacterium sp. Next base: position 2,747,268 of record JADJWP010000002.1, on the reverse strand, counting down.
ACGGCCCTTGCTGATTTTGGCAAGAAGGTGCGAAAGAACATTGACGCCACAGACGAACTCGGCGATGCCGACACGGCCGATCTTTTTACAGGTATTTCGCGCGGTATCGACAAACTGCTTTGGTTCGTAGAAGCCCACAATCAGGCTTAAAGACCTTTAATTTGGGTATATCAAAATTCGGAAAGGACATTGATCACGGTCAATGTCCTTTTCGTTCTTCCGAATAAGGACGAATCACTTCGTGAAGTCGAAGACGATATTTGCGAATGCCTTCACGCCGACATCGAGCCTGCTGTCGTCGATAATGAAGTCCGGGGTGTGATGTGGTGCCGCGGCGGCAACGCTCATTCCCTTTGGCATCCCGCCGACCATGAAATAGAATGACGGGGCCTTTGTGCTAAAAGATGAAAAATCCTCGGCACCCGTAACCCAGTTTGCTTCTGATACATTCTCCTTACCCGCAGCTTTTTGAAGCGAAGGCAGCATCTTCTCCACGAGTTCCGGAGTGTTATAGGTAAGCAGGGCCTTATTCTCGATGTTTACCTCGACAGCGGCTCCCATACTCTCGGCGATATTCGTTGCGGTCTGGCGGATCTTTTCGTGTACGTCCTTTTGCATCTCGGCGTCGAGCGTGCGGATCGTTCCGGCCATCGTCATTTCCTCGGGTATTATATTTTCGCGGACGCCGCCCATAACGCGTCCGACCGTAATTACGACAGGAGCCTTAGGCAATTCACTTCGGCGGGCGACGATCATTTGAAGTCCGGTGTAGATCTGCGTTGCCACGGCGAACGGATCGACACCCAGCCACGGATATGCACCATGCGTCTGTTTGCCCTTGATCTTTATTGAGAACCAATCGCTCGCAGCCATTGTTGCTCCCGATTTGTATTTGATCGTACCGACCGGCGTTTGCGAATTGATGTGTATCCCGAAAATAGCATCGATCTTTGGGTTGTCCATCACCCCTTCTTTTACCATCAGCGGAGCCCCACCTTCTTCGCCGGCAGGCGGACCTTCCTCAGCAGGCTGAAAGATGAACACGACAGTTCCCTTTATTCGATCCTTCATTCCGGCAAGAACCTCGGCTGCACCCATCAGCATTGCGACGTGCGTATCATGGCCGCAGGCGTGCATCACGCCGACCTTCTGGCCGTTATATTCCGCGGTTTCCTTCGAAGCGTAGGGCAGCGAGTTACGTTCGGTTACCGGCAGACCATCCATATCGGCACGCAGGCCGACCACAGGCCCCGGCTGCGACCCTTTCAAAATGCCGACGACGCCTGTCTTCGCAACTCCCGTTCGGACCTCAAGGCCGAGTTTCCTCAAATGTTCTTCGACGTATTTGGCAGTCTTGACCTCGCGGTTGCCGAGTTCAGGATACTGATGCAAATGGCGCCGCCATTCGATTATCCTCGGCATTAGCCTGGCGGTCGCCGCATCAATATCGCGGCTCATGTCGAGCGGGAACGCAGAGATACTTAAGCACAGAAGTACGAATACAGAAAGAGTAATGCGTTTCATATTTTTCTCCAGCAAAATTGAGGTGAATCAATTGTAATCGGAGCGGTGAAATATGCAAACGCCTACTTCTTCATATCCGCAACGGCCCTTCGTAGTTCCTCGATCGTAGTTACAGGACCGTGAACCGGTATTATCGTCTCAACCACCAGGCCGCTGGAATCGATCCATTTGAGAAAATGCGCTGAGGTTTCGTTCGCGATCGGGTAATCGCCATTCGCAGGCCGATTCAATAGATCTCCTTGAAATACGGCCTTGATCGCGGGGATGTAAGCAACGAGCATTTCCTCTGCGTGCGGACCGGGCCCGATGTCATATATCTCGACCGCAACGGCGTTTCCGTTCTCCAAGACTCGCTTTCCGTTAGTTAACGGTTCGATCTTCAGCGGCTTCGGAGCAAGAGAAAACGAATCAGGTTCCGCAGTGAATGCGGCCTTGCTCACCTTTTCAAAAAAAGCACGTTCGCCGGGTGCGACGATCAATGCCGATCCCTCCGCCATATAGGCCCGGATCCCGCCGGCGTGATCGTCGTGATGATGCGTTACGGCAAGGTACTTGATTGGCTTTCCTGGGATGGCTTTCTTGATCTGCTGTATCGCTTGTTGTGACACACGGTCGTTCCCTGGTGCTTCCATCACAAAAATACTGTCTTCGAGATCCGCAAAAAGCACATTGTATCCACCGGCAACGGTCGTATAAATACCGTCGGAGTGTTTCGTGACAAGTGCCGGGGTTGCGATTGTCACAGCACGCAGACCAGGCGGTATCTTGAATTGGTCGGGCTGAATTTCAGCGTTGAATATCACGTTCGCAATGCGAAAGTCGTTCGTGATCTCTCCGTTCACTGCGGTCACTCTTCCTGAGGCAACAATGCGGCCATTAACCTCGCGTTGTCCTGTAAAGAGCGTTTCGAGAACCGAATCGCCCGCAAACCGATCGGTAATGAAGGTCTCGAACTTTGATAACAAGCCGGTCTTTTGGTCGACATAGAGTGTCAAACGGGCCCCATCGCTCGAGACAAAATCGATCAGGTCGTGGTTTCGACGGTCATATGTGGCGGTGCCGATGTACCGAAGGCTCTCAGCACGTTCCAGAACATTTAGCAGGACGATCTGCGGCAGCCATCTTGTACTGGCTCTAAAGATTCCCAATCCAGCCGGGCCCGCCTGATTTGCGGTCTTTCGGATCAGGTCAAAGCTCGTCCGCGAGCCGGCATCAATGACAAAACCTTGATGCCAGCTGAATCCGCCGGGGTATTGTCCCCTTTGAGTTTGAAAAGTGCGGGCATTCTTAAGGTCTATGATCACCTCGCCTGTGTACGGCGTACGGTCGAAAGTGTCGGGTTTGCGGCTTTGGTTTCGGTGAACCGATGCGCCTTCCACGGTGATCGATACGCTCGTTATCGCATTCAATGCTGCGAGACCGCCGTACGCGTTCACTGACCGGTCGAGCACACGCTTACCTTGAGCAAACGCTTCGCGAGTAGCCTCCTGCGCAATTCCGTGTATCGCGAGTAGAGTTACGAAGAATATGGCATTCACTGTTCGACCAAAGATCATAGATCCCCCGTTTAGTTTCGCTGGCCTAGATTTAGGGCGGGCTTGATCTCGCCGCGATGGCAAGTGGTGCAATTGACCGCAGGCGATGAGCTCTTTAGATTTTTGATCCCCTTAAGCGTCGTCCCGTTCAAGTCCGTGACCATTCGTGCCATTTCGCGTGCTATCTGTTTTTGAGGTTTATCTTCGGCTTCGTATCGACCGGCCGTATGACAGTGGGTACAGTTCACACCAAGCGACCGCGAGTAGCCGAATTCCATTATCGCCAGGATGCGAGCAGCAGGCATCGCCTTCATACTCGTCATCTGCAGGTTCTTGAAGACCGTCTCCGCGCGCTCGTTCTCTTTACCCTTGATCGCTTCACGTAGCTTCGCCAATTCCGCAGCCTGATCGAACTCGGGTAATGGTGACGGCGACGGTTCCGCCTGCACGAACAAGCTCCGCTCAATGACTGGAACCGGAGAAAACATCGCGGTTCCTAATGTCGATAGGACCGCCGCTATGAGACCGTTCATCACCCAGCTCTTTCTTTTTCTCATTCAGCCCTCCGAAACGCATCAGGTGAAACAAAACCGCAGTTCAACGCAGCCGCTGCCGTTGGGCCAAGCAATGATCAACCTTTGAGTTTGGCGATCTCCGCTCGAATTAGTCCGGCTTCCAGTGACCTTTCATTCACTTTCAGACCCTCATCAAAGACGGCGCGGGCCTTATCAAGTTGGCCCGTCTTCACCAATGCCTGTCCCAACGTCAATAAGAGCCGCTGTTGCCCATGGTGTGAGAACTGTAGGAACATCGGTCCCATTCCCTTGCGCATTCCCTCGAGCATTCCGACCACGTATGGAGCCATACCGTATGAATCAGGAAGCCAAAGGTAACTGGCGCTTGCGATCGAAATGACAGCTCCGTTTCTTGCGTCGACCTTTTCAGCCTGCTTAACTAGTTCGAACCCGCGGTCAAAACTCGCCTTCTGCTTCGCTGCATCATTCTTTTCAAGACGGCGGGCACGGATTATATGAAGCGCACCAAGATACACCAATGCTTCAGCATCATCCTTTTTAATCGCAAGAGCACGCTCGAGAGTTTTTTCCGCTTTTGGTGCCGCGTCAGCGTCTCCTTCGCCAAAAAACTGGAAAAAATAGCCCTTGCCCAGTTTTCGCGTCAAATGAAGGTCGTCGGGTTTAGCACCGACTTCCTTTTCGAGTTTGGCGATATCTTCCGGGCTCGGAACACTGCCAGCGACAAAATCCTGAGCCAACTGGCCAGGAATTTGTCCGTTGGCCAGTATGGAAAAGCCGGCGAGGATCAACCCGCCTAAAAGGGTAAGAACGGTCACGCGAGACGAACGAATCATGTAGCACCTCCGATCGAGATCTGATCGCGACTCCCTGCCTTCACTTGAACGATAGCTTGGTATTCGCGCGATTAGAGTTGGAACGAATTTCGATGTTCTCAGGTTCCCGAATTTTCAGCCGATTCGGAACGACGCTCAATCTCAGATCGACTCTACTGCTCGGAGGCTCGTACAAATTCACAGATCTCGACCAGGAATCGGGCGAGCGGTTTGCCCCCGAGCGTGCCAGGTGCACTTGTGTTTACCTGAACTGCCACTGCGATCTTTTGTTCTGGGAAATACATCATGTCCGTCATATATCCGGGGAAAAATCCGCTGTGACCGTAGGTAATACCTGACTGCGTTGGGCGAATAATGACGCCCAATCCGTACTTCACATTCGGTCCAAGTTTCGCCGGAACGCCTTCGAGCATTTGCGGCACCAATGAAGCATCGAATGCCTTTCCCTCGTACATCACCTTTGCCCAACGCGCGAGGTCGCGGCCGGTCGAGGCCCATCCGCCGCCGGTCCATTCGAGTTGCGGATTGACGATGAATCTGCCGTTCTCGATCATCTTGTCCTTTCCACCGAAAGGGTTATTCGGCCCGGCGTAGCCCTGCACCACGCCCTTCATCACCGGCCCTTCCTGCGGAATAGTGTTCGTTAGCTTAAACCTATCGATGAATCGCCTCCGTGCCTCGCGATAGAACTCCTTGCCCGTCAATTTCTCGATGATCATTCCGAGCACAATGTAATTCGTGTCCGAATACTCCCAACCCTTTCCCGCTTCGAAAGGTGTTTTTTCGTCAAACAAATATGCGAGACGGTCCTCGTGAGTCCAGACCTTGTAAGGGTTGGCGGTCAGAAAATCCGTGAATTCCTTTTTGAACTCATATCGAACGAGTCCGCTTGTGTGATTCATCAACTGGCGGACGGTTACTTCCTTTGCGTTCGGCAAGCGCGCGAACCAAGGTTCCTTGCCAAAGAACTTCTCGATCTTGTCATCAAGGTTAAGCTTGCCTTCTTTGACGAGCTGCATCGCCATTGCTGCCGCGAATGTCTTACCGGTACTCCCTGCCGGCATCCGGTCGGTGGGCTTCATTGGCGTCTTGGCCTCCCGGTCCGAATATCCGATCGCAAGCCCGAATGACTCGCCATCAGGCAGCACGACACCCAGCGTCGCCCCCGGGAACTTGCCCGCCTTGTGCCACTCGTCCAGCTTGAGTTGGATCCCTTTCTTAAGGACGTTCGTCCCAGCCGCCGTGACAGATCGCTGAGCTGAAAGTTCGAGCGGGATCATCAACGCCGCAACGAAGACGAAAATATATCTGGCGGATCGTTTCATTCTTTCACCGATCATTTAATTTGTGCCGGGCTTTCGAACATAAATAAAGTCGAATGTGGTCGTCCACGTTTTTCCCTCATCCGACGAGTTTTGGCCGTGCTGACGAACGTCGCCATTCGGCAATTGGGAAAAGGTCATTCGCGCGATGACCTTTTTTCCATTTTGGGTCGAAACCGAATCGAGGACCATCTTTCCATCGACAAGTCCGCCGACGTACTCTGTCCATCGCCCCTTATCATCGACCCAGGTCTGGTGCCACTTTCCATCACTTGTATTATAGAGATTGAAGCTCTTTCCGGAGGAAACCGGCGTTGACCAATTCTCAAAAATGATGCATCCACCCAGAATGAGCTGAATGCTGCTCGTCCCGACCGTGATGCCCTGAGTGTTTTTCGGCAGCCATTCACCGATCCAGAAATCAAATTGGCGGTGCTCCGGCCTTGCTTTACAAGGGTTGACCGTCTTGTCAGATCTATCGACGAACGCGAGGAATCTCGGGTCGGCCTTGAATGGAGCGAAGTCGGCTTCGGCCGTGATAGATTCGGGAGCGATGCCGCCAAGCTTCAGGCTGCCGTCGAGAACTTCGTACATCCTTGAAGTGTTTCCGGTTCGCGCGTAGCCTCGAGCGAGAGCAAGCGCAAACACAGGGTTCGGCGAGATAGTTTGGGCTGCCTCGAGATATTTGATCGCTTCATCGTTACGCTTCAATGCGAGGAGCGACAATCCCAGGCGATATCGCCCGCCGGCGTTCTTCTCCTCTGCCGAAACGATCCTCTCGTAAGCCGCAACTGCCGAAGCCCAATCCTGCTTCTGAAAGGCGTCGTTAGCCGCAGCACGCATTTCCGGTGTAACGACGCCGGCTGATTGGGCGTTTAGAGGGACTGCGGCAAAAACGTACAAGCAAATAACCACGATCTTTCTGCGCATTTGATCCTCCTTTTTTCAAAGAGCCGGTCACTTGCTGACCGGGATCTTCATTGCTTTTTCTTTTTCCGTGCAATCTCCCGGGTCGATGGTCGACGCGCCGTTCGCGATCTTCCAACCTGCTTCGGTTCTGACCAGATTGAATTGATTAATACCGCAATGCGACAATTTATCGGCTGAATAGAATACGTATCGACCCCAGACCATTGCCCAATCACCGCTTACCTCGACCTTTGGATCGTACATCACTTCTTTGATCGCTCCGGGCTTAGTGAAGAATTTGGTGAAGGCTTCGCCGTTGATCACGCTGATCCGCGATTTGCCGTCGCGGGTCTTCTGAATTGCGACGAGCTGATTCTCGGCCGTTCCAGTAGCGAGTATTCCGGCTGCATTTGCGGCGGCCATTTCGTCGAATAGCCTGTTCACGACTGCTAGAACAGCCGCATGGTCGTCCGATTTCTGGCCGAACGTAGTTCCGGCTGCAGCAGCCGACAGAATTAGTGCAATAAGTATTTTTTTCATATTTGTTTTTGCCTGTTACCCCTTTGGTCTATTTGTGTTCAACATATGAACCCGCTATTTTTGGGGCGATCTCATTGAGCCACCGGTTAAGTTCTGCCTGGGTGTACCATTTTCCTTTCAACATCACCCCGGCCCGGTCGTAGGTTGCCGAAATGTCATCGAGCGGGTTGGCATTAAGAAGTACAAGGTCGGCCCGTTTGCCTTTCTCAACTGTCCCTACCTTGTCGAGCGTCCCCAAATACTCAGATGGGTTACGGGTTCCGGCAGCAAGTGCGGCATAGTTTCCGATCCCCGCGTCCCGCAAAGCCTTGAGTTCATGATGCATTGCGAAGCCATATAGCCATAAGAACTCCGGCGTGTCAGAACCTGCCATTAGCTTTCCGCCCGCGTCGTGGATCGCTTTTATCAGCTTGTTCCGCGCATCGATCCATTTCAGCTTGCGTTCCGAAGAGACCTGTGTGATCAGCCGCGAGCGTTTGTACCAGTTCAACCACTGCTCCTGAACTTTTGGCGGGTAGAATCGAAAATCCGGTTGCGAACGGATCGATTCTTCGCTTCGAGGCAGAGCAAATGTGTTCTTGAAGAAATGCTGGGTCGGATTCGAGAACGGATTTGCATCGACCGACCTTTTCGCAACCATCGGTATCTTTGCTTCATCGATGAAGTCAATGCTCTCCCAGTTCTTCGGATCAGACATATAAAGGTCCGAAACCGAGCCTTTCATCGGTGCGTCGTCACGGAGTATTTGCTCCATGTATCCGTCAAGGTGATCGATCTGCTGCTTCGCCATCCAAGCTCGCGGTGCCGTCACATATTCGCGGTCAGCATGACCGACGACGCGGATGTTCTGCTTTGCGGCCTCATCGATCGCGGCTTCATAGACGTCAGCTTTGACGAAGGTCGTGATCTTTATGAAATCGTATCCAGCGGATTTCGATCGACGTACGGCCTCGCGCGCCTCTTCTTGCGTATTGACGACGAAGTTGTTGCCTTGTTCACGGCCGGTCAGGTGCGGTGACGCGACGAATATCGTCGGAGCGATGATCTCGCCGATATTCGACTGTGTGCGGTATTTGAGCAACTCGGGCGTGCCGATCATAAAACGGATAGTAGTAACGCCGTTTGCGACCATCACGCGAAGTTCGTCCGGAGCAATAGAATCAGGATACTCGTTGCCATCCGACAGCAAATGCGTGTGCATATCGATAAGGCCGGGAATAAGGTATTTTCCCGTCCCGTCAACCCGGAAAGCTCCTTTTGGCACCTTTATTTTCTTGGCGTCACCGATCTCGGTTATCACACCGTCCTTCACGATCACGGTCTGGTTCGAGAGAATACGCTCCCGATCCATCGGTACGACGTTCACGCCAACGAACGCGGTCGTCTGCGCCGACCCGCCGATCGAGGCCAAGCCAACAACTAGTGCGAGGATCAGTTTCTTCATATTTTAAGTTCGAATCCACCCATATTGCGTGTTCGACGGCGATGCACCGGCCGCCTTGTATCTTGATTTCAGCTCGGTCACATAATCGGACGGGATCGCGTTCATTTTTGCTTTCACGTCGATGCCGTAGACCTTTGCCGAATTGAGACCGAAGATCTTCTCTTTCACCGGATCCGTAAGGGGCTTGAAGCCAAACCGCTTTTGCAGGTCATCGGGCATTTGCAGTCGGCGGAATGCCTCGATCTGCCATTGCGGCGAGCCCCACCAGATCGAATCCGTGCCCCAAAGCACATGGTCTTCCCCAAAAGCATCGATCATCATCCCGAGCATGTATGCGCACAGCATAGGCTGTGTTATCACGGTCATCCCAAACGTCGTGCCTAGGTCCATATAGACATTCGTCATTTTTGGATTTCGCTTACGCATCGAACAGAGATCCGAGACCCAGGGAACATCGCGTATCGTTCTGAATCCATCGTTCACCGCGGGCATTGCGTCACGGACACCTTTCAGCCCGGCATGATAGATCAGAAAGTTCAGATCCGGGAAGTCCTTCGCCGCCTTTTCGACATCTTTTGGCGAACTGTGGTCGACCTCCCATCCGGGTAGAGGCAGGCCCTTGTGCACGCAGATGTTCTTGATGCCGATCTTTCGCGAATATTCGTAAAACGGATAAGCCACCTTTTCATCATCCATCCACCATCCGACACTGCCGTCTGCGAGCGGCTGTCCGGGGTAACCTTTCCAAGCCTCGACCTTCAACTGCTCATGCTGGCGCTGCATTTCTTCTAGATTCGGCTTGCCGAGATCGGGTGAAAAAAGGCCGTGGGCGATGATCCGTTTTGACCTTGCGAGGCCGTTGATCTCTGTGCGAGTCTCGATCATCTCGGCGGGCGTGAGCACATTCTGATCATTCGTTTTCGCAGGCAGTCCGGTGATAACGGCCATAGAGGTGTCGCTGTCGAAAAACATCTCTTTGATATAGTTAGCAAGATAGAGATCTTCCCATTTATGCTCGCGGCCCTCGATCGCTTTGTTGCCCCACGCCGCCCCGGCGGCGCGATATCCGGGAATGAGCGGCGGCGTCTGAATTATCTTCTTCGCCCCGACGTGATGTGTGTGAATGTCGAAAATGAACGGTCTCTTCGGAAACTTCTCATCTGTCGCAAACGAATCGAAAAGCTCGACCGTCGCAACATCAAAGAAATTGCCGAACACGCTGTTCATTGCGAGAAACGCCGCGGCCATTCCGCCCGTTCCGGCGAGAAATTGCCGCCGTGAGACGCCGAGCCGCTGGCTGCTCTCAGTAGCGATCTCGATCAGGCGATGTTCGACGCGCCGCTGCTCGGGCGTTTGATCCGGCGGGGCAAACTCCTCGTTCGACACGATCTGCGTCGGTATCGGCAGCAGCCGGTCGTCAACATCACATTTTTGGATCCAGCCCATAGCTCAATTCCCGGTTTCCTTCAGAGGCTTATCGACCTTAGGCCGCACGGGCCGGTTTGCGAGGTCCCAGCCGGTGGCAAAGATGGTCTTTGTGACCTTTTCCATCGACTCGAAATTGATCTTCTCGATCGAATCCGAGACCTGATGATAGTCAGCATGGCTGCCGTCCATATAAAAAATGATCGGTATGCCTTTCCTCGCGTAGTTATAGTGGTCAGAGCGGTAAAAGAACTGCTCAGGGTGATTCGGGTCGTCGTATTTGAGGTTAAACGTGAGATTGAGGAATGATTTGTTTACCGCATCGCTCCATTCGCCGAGCTCGGTGCTCATCATGCGCGAACCGATCGTAAAGACCTCGTTCTGTTTTGGCAAGTCCTTATTCTGCGGATGATTCTCGTCGCCGGGATTTTGGTAGCGGCCGATCATGTCGATGTTCAACTGGGTGATGATCGACGTTATCGGCACGGTCGGATTGTTGGCGAAATGCTCGCTGCCCCACAGCCCTTTTTCCTCACCCGCGTGCCATATAAAGAGAATCGAGCGTTTCGGCTTCTGCGTGCCTTTGGCAAATGCCTCAGCAATGGACATTACCGCTACGGTCCCACTGCCGTCGTCGTCGGCGCCGTTCGATATCTTGTCCGGGCCGGGAGCGAAGGGGTTCATTCCGATGTGATCGTAATGCGCCCCGATGGCAACATATTCATTTTTCAGGACAGGGTCTGAGCCTTCGAGAATGCCGACCACATTCTGCGTGTGAATAACCTCGGTCTTTGTCGCCACTTTAGCGGATATCTTCTTCTCAGGCTTTAGGTCAAACGCCGTGTGGTCGGCAAGCGCCTGCGTTTTGTTGAAGATCGCCGTCGCAGTTGCCTTCTCGCCAAAGAAAAGTGTCGAGAGCAGACGCGGGCTCGCAGTTATCGTCGGTATCTTGATCAACGGTGGCTGATTCCCATACGAGACCGAGCCCTTTTCGCTCTGATTCCACCGGCTACCTTCCCAGTTGATAAGGTTGTTGAAGGTCGGAAAGTTGATGACCGCTTTGGCCCCATTCGTCTGCGCATAAAATGCCGGCGACATCCAGTCTGCTCCCGGCGGGCCTTTCAGGTCGTTGAATGTGATGCCTTTCGGCAGGCTGTTAACGACAACGACGATCTTGTCCTTTACATCGATGCCCTCAAAAGCATTGATATTCTTGGACTTGATCACCCAACCGTAGCCTGCAAACACAACTTGTGCATCATTTATCGCGGCGCCCGTGATCGACGTAAGAAAATCCTTTCCGTACTCATAACTCTGGCCGCCAAGATCGAGCCGCGTATCGCGAGCGACGACCTTATCGAGCGTCAATGGGACCTTTTGAAAGTAGCTTCCGTTATCGCCTGCCGGTTTTATGCCCCAGCCTGCCAGATGCTGAGCGATGTACATCGCAGCAATATCAAGGCCGCGCGAGGGCGTATCGCGTCCCTCAAGCTCATCGGACGCGATAAAGGTAAGCCATTCTTTCAACTGTTTTGCGGTTATGGATTCGACATTTCCAAAGCTTGGCGTCGATTGCTTGGCCGCCTTGCCGGATTTTTGAGCATATACCGCCGGTGTTCCGGCGAGCATGAACACGACGAGGAAAAGAGCAATAGATCGTCTTAACATAATGATTTCGAAATATCCGTCAGATTCTTAAATTCCAAAGACGGCTATCCCATCGGGGCCCTTGCCTGGATCGACGCGGCCGGTTATCTCCATTTTTTCAAGATCGATCTTGAGCACGGCGTCGGGCTCGACCATCGTGACGAACGCCGTCTTGCCGTCTGCGGAAAACACGATGCCGAGCGGCACGCCGTCGAGTTTCATTCGGCGGAGTTCTTTGCGGGTCGCCGCGTCGATCACGAGCAGCTCTTTCGCTGCGATCATTGAACAGATAACGTGTTTACCGTCAGGCGTGAAACGTACGCGATACGGCCTGCCGCCCAGGTCAACGCGTCTAACGACATTGTTCGTGGCCGTATCGATCACATCGATCCCGGCGTCCTGATTGAGACCGACCCAGACTTCTTTCGCATCCGGTGATATGTCGATCGCCTCAGGCTGCCGTCCAACGGGTATCTGCGCGATAGTCGATGCGGCCGGCGGGACATTCTGCAGTGTAAAAGCAGTGACCGAATTCGAACCGATGTTCGCGGTATAGAACCGTCGTTGATCATGACTCCCGGCGATCATATGCGAGGCATTTTGACCAGTGCCCATCATCCAATCGACCTTGTTCACGGCCGGATCGTATCGTGCGATCGCGCGGTTGACCTCGGCCGTAAAATAGAGCTTTCCACCGATCAGTTGAATGCCATGCGGCCTCATTAGTGGTAATAGATCTACTCTCCGCGTTTCTTTTGCGGTCGCAATATCTATCACCGAAAGCGAACTTCCCGGCGTCTGCGCGCCGTAATTTGCCACGTACGCGGTCTTGCCGTCTTCCGAAAGAACCACTTCGTGCGGTCCTTCTCCTGTCGCGACCTTTGCCCGGACCGCAAGCGTCATCGGGTCGAGTATCGCCATTGTTGCGTCCGATTTGTTGAGTACCACAAGGACCGGCTTTGTTTGACCGATAACCACGGTGTAGTTCTTGAACACGATCAAGAAACCGAGGAATACGATGGCGACGAGCTTCTGTTTTTTCGACATATGTTGGTCCTGAAAGGAATGACCGTAAACGGATTTTAGTCAAATGCGTATCAGTTCGTCACAAAATTGTGACGAAACGCACTTCGGTGTGACGAGTTGATCTAAAAAACGCGGACAAGCGGCATTGCAAACGGAAAAGTTCGAGCGTGGTTGAACTCGAATAGTCGAAACATCAGCGTTCATGCCGCGTTTTCGAATAATTCGAGAAAGCGTTCGCGGTAATTACGGCTTAATGACAGCTCGGTATTGTCCCTGAGTATCACAGAATAATCGCCGCTGAACATTGGATGAAGTTCCTTGATCCGATCAATGTTCACAACTGTCGAACGGTGTATTCGAAGAAATTTGTCAGGGTCGAGTTTAGCCTCGATACCGTTCATCGTTTCGCGGATCATATGTGAATCGCGGCCGACATGAAGTTTTACATAATTGCCCGCTGCCTCGATCCAGTCGATCTCGTCTGTTCGCAGAAAAAAAACGCGTCCCACTGATTTGACGACCAGCCGGTCGAGGTATCGCCTTTCGGCTTTGAGGCCTGCGATCAGCGACGTAAGTCTTTCGTCGAGTTGCCCTATTTGTTTGTGCTCGATATTCTCCCGGGCACGTGCAACGGCGCGATGGATGCGTTCGCGGCTGAACGGTTTCAAAATATAGTCGAGCGCATAGACGTCAAAAGCCTGCAATGCATATTGGTCGTAAGCAGTAACAAAGATGATCGTTGGCAAAGCTCCGGGGCCGAGAGCCTTTATCACTTCGAACCCATTCTTTTCAGGCATCTGAATATCAAGGAATACGAGATCGGGCTTTTCGCTGCGTATCGCGGCAATTGCATCGATACCGTTTCCGCACTCGCCGATAACATCGACATCAGGCTCGTCGCGCAAAAATCTCTTCACACGCTCGCGGGCAAGTGGCTCATCGTCGATCACGAGAGTACGAAGTTTCATCCGACCACGCTTTCCTTATAAGGAATTTCCAGCTTTACTCTGACCCCGCCGCCGCCGTTTTGCTCAAGATCAAATCGATGATCCTTTCCGTAGAGGTGTTTCAGCCTTCGCCGAGTATTCGAGAGGCCGACACCCTCAGGCGGCCTGGTCAGTCCGGTTTCGGGCAGCCCGATGCCGTCGTCACAAACCGTTACCTGTAGATGGCCGTTCGTCCTCATTGCGCCAATGTCTATCCGGCCGCCGTTGGCACGGGGACCAATGCCATGCTTGATCGCATTTTCAACTAATGGCTGCAGGATCATATTCGGGACCTGAGCATCAAAAATGTCGGGGCCGACGTCGACAACAACATGAAGCCGGTCCCGAAAACGCATCTGCTCGATCTCAAGGTACTTTCGCAGAAACTCGAGTTCCTGTTTGAGAGAGACTTCCTGCACCTCGAGATTTTGAAACGACATCCGCAGCAGATCGCTGAGGTCATTCAACATCCGATCGGCTGCGTCAGCGTCATGGTGGATGAGTTCCGAGATCGCATTAAGTGTATTGAACAAGAAGTGTGGGTGAAGCTGCATTTTCAGGACCTGCAGCCTCGATTGGGCAAGGCGTGCCTCAAGCTGTGACGTCTGAAGCTCGCGTTCACGATATTTTTGGTAATAATTGAAGCCTGATTTTATCCCAACTACACCCCAATAAATGAGTATGCTGAGATGCAAATTGATGAATACGAAAAACTTATAGGCCTCAGCGAAGCTCGCAAACTCGCGGCCAGGAGGATACCCAAGTCGGATCAGGATAAACGCATCGATCGCTAGTTGAACACAAGCAATCAATAGACATGCCACAACGTGTGTCGGCAACGAGGATCGCCAGCGGCCTTCATCCAGCGGAAACCGGTTTGTCAACCACAATATCAATGGAGACAAGCCGAACCAAACATATCCCGACACCATTTGCCATGAAAGGATCTGCCAGAATGGCACCGGGTTTCGCGAAAACTGATTCTGCAGCGCGAATTGACTTGCAAAAAACAAAGCGAAAAGCGTCCAGACACACCAGATCGCAGCCCATTTTGCAACTCCCCGTTTTGCCGAAGCACCTTCAGCCATCGCATTGATTTGTAGCATCGATCTGCGATGCTTGGCAACACACGTGTGATGAACCGAAGTATTTCGCTTGCAGGATGCTATTTCAGCAACGTACGACAGTTATTCTCCGGATGTGCTTTTCCGAGGCGATCTTCTGCATTTACAATGAACGCGTTCCGAATCAGAAGGTCCAGATGCCAGAAAACAAGATCACTCACGAACACCTTCGCGCCCGTCGCAATGAGATCCGCGCGCAACTGTCGAAGTTAGAGCATGAAATGAATGCGGAACTAGATCGCGATCCGGACGAAAGATCGATACAGCTGGAACAGTAGGAAGTGACGCTCGGACTCGTCGATTCGTTAAATCGAGAAATGGCTGAGATCGAGAAATTACTGTTGGAGGCCTGATGACGTCGACGCTTATTTCGAATCAGCCTTTAACCTCTCTTCAAACAAACGAGTCGAAACGGTCAGGAAATCGTGGGCGGTTATGATGCCAACCAGCTTGCCGTTCGTACAGACCGGCAAACATCCTATCTTCTTTTCTCTCATCAGATAAAGCGCATCCAGCGTTTTGCATTCCGGCTCGATGCAGATCGGCTCAGGATTCATTATTTCCCTGACGATCAAATTAGCTGAGACGCGCTCCTTTTGCCGCGCAAAAAAACTGAGCAGGTCGCGATGTGAGATCAGCCCGACCAATTCGCCCTTGTCGTTCTCGACCGGGATGTGACGGATGTGTTTCCAATCCATCATGTTTGCCGCAAGGTCGACGACATCGTCAGGCCTGACCGTAAACAGGTCTCGCGACATGAACTGTTCGACCGTCCGATAATTGTCAACCCATTCGGTGGTCGATGCGATCGCTGCAAGAGGCCATTCATGGAGCGGCCTTCCGTCGTCCTGATTGCTCATCATGCTGGATGTAAGCGTCCTCATTCTGACATTCGTCTTTGCTGCTTTATCCATGCTGGCAAGCGAATCAAGGACCCATTTCGCACCGGTCTTTTCGGCTGTTACCCGTTCCTCGAGAATACCGGTATACCGCTCGACATCGGCCGCAAGTATACCTGCATTCTTTAGGCCTTGACGGGCGGTCGGAAGCAATTCGCTGAGGATCAAGTCGCGAGCACTGTACGTCCGGCCATCGAGCCACGTGAGCTGCGAACGCAGGCCGAATCTGGCCGCACTGAAGAAATTTGATTTCGCATCGTCGAACGACATCAAGCTGTTAACATCACCATATGCTTCGGGCAACGCCCTCATCAGTCCCAGAAAGAAGGCTGAATTGGCCATTTCATCTGCGACTGTTGGCCCGGCGGGCAGAAACCTGGCCTCGATCCTTAGGCTCGGCAAGTTATTCAAGATGCCGTAGCATGCCCGATTCCACCGCCAAACAGTGCCATTGTGCATTCGCCAGGCGTCAAGCCGCGGAATACGGCCGCTTTCTAGTACTTTCAGCGAGTCTTCGTCAAGTTCGCGTGTGAGGATTATTCGAAAACGCGCGACATCTTCGTGAAAGACCTCGAGGATCGAATCGCCAACCCATTCGCGCCCGAAAGTGACACGCGCAGGACGGCTTCGCTCTTGATGTGCCGGACCGCGCTCGTCGACGGATTGTTGAAAAAGAGCAAGCCTCGTTTCGTGCCAGAGCCTGTGAGCTAAAAGAAGCGGGGAATTTACCGCAGGAGCCAGCACCGGCGCCGAAATGGCCTGGGCCCAATTGTAATATCGCGAAAAATTTGCGATCGGAACCTGAATGTGTATCTGAAAACTCGTATTGCAAAACTCGATGAACGTATCGTGCAAATGCAGGCGTATCTCATCGAGGCCCTTGATATGTACCATCCGGTCGTCGCCATGCAGGGCGGTCAATACACGATTGAGCTGCGCGTATCGCGGGCTCGGCGTAAGAAAGTCCTCGACGAGATCAGATTTCTGGATCGTCGGCAGGATGCCGCACAAGACGACACCGCCGCCAAACAGTGTCATCGTTCGTTTCACCACTCCGATGATCTCGTGGAGTTCCGCCTCCATCCTACTCAGACAGTCGCCGTCAAACGCAAGCGGTGTAAGATTGGCTTCAAGATTGAAACGCCCTATTTCGGTCGTGAGACGTTTGTCCGCAGCAGCTTCGATGACCTCGACCGCAAGCGGCGCCGGATGCATCGACGAATCGACAAGGAACATCTCCTGCTCGGCTCCGATTCGGCTTGTGTCTGCTTCGAGCGTCCCTTCCTGGAGCATTTTCTCAAGAGCATGAAGGTCGTTCAGAACCGCCGTCGTAAATGCACGAAGTTCGGCCTCATCTGCCTTGGTCGTAACGCTCTTTTCGCCCATTGAGTGTCTTGTTGCAGGTCGGGACGATTTTACAGCACTTGAACAGAAATTTTGTGACGCACGTCACCGTTCGCTAAACGGACTTGAGGTATCGAAATTGCGTCGGGCAACTATTAGTTTGTCGGCGTGCCAACGCAGCTTGCGGAATCCGAGCAAGTGAAAGATCTGAAGCGGAAAAAACCTGGCGATCACCGTATCGACCTCGAGTACATTCGGATCGTTCCCAACTCGTCGTACCGCCGGCAGCAGGTGGATCAGGCTCCCTACCCGAATCCGCCTGAGTACGCCCGACAGCCAAAGCCAAAAACCGGCTACTTGCCGGCCGATAAAGAATCCATCTTCGCCTAGTGCCTGATATAGCGGCATGAGCATCAACCCGCTCTCGGACGCAGTTATCTCACCGGTATGGTCGCGGGCAAGCAATTGTCCGTGCTCGATCGGATCGAAATTCGAAAAGCCCGGCCGCATTTCGAATTGATCGTTTTCGGTGATCGCGTGGCGATATCTCACCTCCACGATCCGCGATCGTCCGGAACTTTTCTTCAGCACATCTCGAAAATGTTCGACATCGATATCTTCCGAACGTTCGATGATCTGTGCATTTTGCAGGCCTAGCCAAATTAAAGCTTCGTGGGTGTCGATGGTCGACGCGGCAAAGTGCTGACCGCCCTCAAATCCAAGAGTAACGGCGCCGCGGTTATTCAGATATTCAAGAAGCGTTCCCTCAAGCTTCTCTTCGATCCCAAGCAAGATCGTTACCGGAAACCGAAGTGCAAAAGTCCGGTTTCTCAGTGTATCGCCCACGGTCGCAAATGGAACGCCGGCAGCCGAGGTCGAGTGAAGGTCGAGGACATAGACTTCGTTGCGAGCCGAACCGAGAATCCCGATCAAATGTTGAAGTATCTCGACCTGTTCGAAGTCCTCCGACAGCTTTGGCGGGATCGAAGACCCGGGCATGCTCCGCGCAACATTTTCGGGAGTCCAGTGTCGATTAAGGTCAGAATCAATGAAGCGGACTGCTTTTGCGATCGCTCTTGTGTTGCCCGCAAACAAAAAGACCCTGCCGCTGATCTTGGGTTTGAGTCGCTCGAGTTTTTCGGCAACGCGGCGAACGGCGTGAAGTCCGGCCGCCTCGTTCCCATGAATACTGCCGAAAACGATCAAGGTCGGACCTGCTTCGTCGCCGCAGGCTTCGTAGATCAGGTGTTCTCCGGCCCGGATCTGAGCATGACCTGGGTTCGAAACTAGATCGGTGTCGGTCTCTTCCATGGGTCTGGTATACTTGTTTCGAATTGTCGATTTTTCTTCGTTCTTTAGCAAGCTATGACAGAATCCGATGAACTTATCGGCACCGTTAAGGGCCCGGGCGACGCTCCGCACGAGTATCTGTTCCTCACGCCTAACAACAAGAAGACCCGCATTGGCGAATTTGTCTATTATTTGGCTGAAGCAGGAAACGAGACCCGGCAAATTTTGGGGACGATCAAATCGCGCCGTCTGATCCGCAGTCTACCCGATGCGTTTCTTGCGGTGCCCGGTATCAAGCCGTCGGCGATTTCGGCGTTGATCGGAAGTGACCCGCAACCTGAGATCTATCAGATAACTGTCGAAACGATCGGCTATTTTAGCAATTCGCTCGGAAATTTCGTCAACCCTCGGATCCCGCCAGATCCCGGTGATGTCGTTCACCTTGCATCTAGTTCGACGCTCGCATCGATCTTGAGCCCGAAACATCCAGGTGAGACAGGATCCGCGTCGATCGGGAGCCTGCTCACCCGAGAGGAAGGTGAGGTGCCTATCGTTCTTTCGATAAAGGACGTCGTTTCTACTCACCTTGCGATCCTGGCGTCGACCGGATCGGGCAAATCGTATACTGCCGGCGTGCTTGTCGAAGAATTGATGCGACCGTATAACCGGGCTGCCGTTTTGATCGTTGACCCGCACGGCGAATATCACACTTTGGCGTCAATACAGGGTGACGAGCAGTTCCTCGGGACCGACGGATATCGTCCGGAGGTTCGGATCTATACGCCAGACAAGATCAAGGTACGATTTTCAACGCTTACCGAGGGCGACGTCAAATATCTGCTTCCCGAAGGCACATCGGACAAGATGCTCCACTACCTCGGTCAATCGTTCAGATCGCTGAATGAACGTTTGCGGGCAGAAGGCCGACGCGATTACCTGTACAACTATTTCGACCTGCGCGAAGAGGTTCAGAAACAGCAATATGGCAAGGACGATTCAGGTGCGGGCGACGGCGGTAACGTTTCGTCTATTCAGGGGCTTCTTTGGCGTCTTGATTCGCGTTTCGATAGGCCCGATTCGATCTTTCATCCGCATGAGCACATCGAACTCGGCGACCTTTATCGTCCCGGCAGGGTGACGATCCTAGATCTGTCGGATATCGAACAGAGTTTGCAGCAGGTCATCGTCGGCACACTTCTGCGTCGAGTGAACAAGGCCCGCGAATTGACGGTCCGCGAACACGTCGATAGCGGTGAGACCTTTCTCGACTATCCGGTGTTCACTCTGATCGAAGAGGCCCACCGCTTTGCACCGGCGGGTGCCAGCGTCGTCTCTACCAACGTTTTAAAACAGATCCTGAGCGAGGGGCGCAAATTCGGTGTCGGCATTGGCCTGATCACCCAACGGCCGGGCAAGCTCGATCAGGACGTGCTATCGCAATGCATGACACAGATCATAATGCGGATCGTGAATCCGATAGACCAGCAGACGATCGCTCAGTCGGTCGAAGGCACCGGCCGGGCAATGCTTGCCGAACTGCCGGCGCTGACGAAAGGTCAAGCGATCGTCTCTGGTGTAGGCATCAACACACCGGTGATGTGCAGAATACGGCCGCGGGTGACAACGCATGGCGGAGAGACCTTTGACGCTCCGTCCGAGTGGATGAAATGGCATTCCGGCGGTGAGAAAGAGAAACGTGATGAGATCGAGGCTCCGTACCTGAAACCGACGTCAGACAAAAAACCGGAGAGAATAGGCAAGATACGTATATAGCGTCTGATCAGCGGTCGTTCAACCGATAAAGCTCTTTACCCTCATTTCCGGCAAGATCTTTTCTGACAAGCAGCATGAGGTCGACCCCGGGCCGCAACGGGTATATTCCTACAAATAAATGACTTGCCGAATACCGTCGGATCACCTCGGCGTCTTGTTCGCGTTTTTTCGCAACAATTATGTCGGCGTCGCGCGTTTCGGTAAGCTTGCCGTGAAAAACAGCATTCGGATGATCTTTCAAATACCACACCAACGGCCAGTAATCCGGCGAGACGACCTCGACCGATGCTTGTTTACCCTTGCCGCTTTTCTCGGCATACGATTCGATCTGTCTGACCATTTCTAAGAATTCGCGCCGCGTATGAGCGTATACGTAAGGCATCTGGTCATCATCGTACCTGACGAAATTGATCTCGTAGGTCTGATAACCCAGAACAGCGGTCGCGGCGATCAAAAGGGCAGCGGCAGCCGGACGCATCCATTTCGCGATCTCATTTATGGCATATCCGCCTGCAATACATGCCGGGAGCAAGAAGGATAGCGCTAGCCAGGGTGTTTTGTATGGAATGATCGTGTAGGCGAGGAACAAGCCGAGTGTCCATAGTCCCGCAAACATCGCAAATCGGTGCCGCGACCGATAAAATGCGATCGCGGTACCGAGGGCGGAGAGCACGACCAAAGGCGATTCGATCCTGATCGCCCACTTGATATACGCGAAAAGTCCGTTGTCCGCATGATCGCGGCTGCCCGTTTTCGTCCAGATATTATATGCCTCGAATGCCTGCCCGACACCTTCCGGATAACTGAAGAACGACGAGAAGAACAAAACGAAGATATACAGAAACAGAACCGCGCCGGCTAGCATTAGCAAATACAGATCTATCCCCGAACCCATTGCCTCACGAAAACGCGTCCATGTGAGATCGCCGTCCGAAAGGTCGTCCGCGGCTGACTCGCCTCTTGCCTTGGTCAATACAAGCCGCCAGAGCCATACGAAACCGGCTGCGATCGCCATTGTTCCGAGTGTGATGAACGCAGTCTCTTTTGTCGCAAAAAGTAGAGAGACGCATGCTGACGCGAGCAAGAAATAAATGGGCCGGCCGTCTCGCCAGGCCATCAGCATTCGAATTACGAGAAAGACGAGAATCGCTTCAACAACAAAAAAGCCGACCCCGTAAGAGACATATCTTGAACGGTCGTCGCCTGCCAACGCCGACGCGATGTTGAGTGTTGACGGAAAAAAGCAAACAAGAAGTAAAAGTGCGGTCGAGCCTATCGCAATTGGCCCTGCCCTTTCCTTTTCGATGAATAAGACCACCGCAACGACAAACGCGAGACTTAAAAACACGAAGAATATCTCATGGATAAAATACCTTGAGATGAAGACCATGCCCGGAGAAAGAGCCAAAAACCAAGCGGCCGATAGAGCTCCGATATGCCCGATATACCTACGAAGAAAAAACGCCAGAACAACGGTCAAAACGCCCCAGATCGCAACGCTCCATCGCACCGGGATCGTTTCGAGGCCGAACAATTTGGAAAACGCCAGCGATATGTAGTAAAGCGTTGGGCCGTGGTAGTTTGCCGGATCGTACTTGTATACGCCGTCGCGGAAGAGATTGGTCAGAAACCAACCATTTACACCCTCGTCGTGATGAAACGGCTTGAGGCCGAGCAGCACGAATCTCAACGCCACCGCAACTGTGGTCACCGCAGTACAGCTCAGCAGCCACACAACGTCGAACTGCTTTCGTCCAGCGGCAATGTTCTCTTCGCTATGAGTGTTCATTCAACTATCGATCCAATGACCGAACCCGGTAGACCTTATATTGGCCCGACTCCGCAATCACCGGAAATTGGGCAAAATAGCTTTCATTAGGAGCCAACGTGTTTCGCTCTTCCGGTGAGATCAGAACGAATTCGATGCCATATTCCCGTATCAAGGCCGTCGCCTGCGGCCCGCCGCGATAGATCGACCTCACATCAGATTCGCGCTTGCTGTAGTCGATGCCGTGCGACGAAAGATGGCCTGAATACCGCATCAGCGAGGGCCGGCCGGAAAGCACCACCGCCGAATTGTAGGTCGGGGCATTCAGGAACAGTGAATCGGGTCGTGTCGACGCTCGAATTCGATTCGCTACTGTGATCGCGTCCGAATCGAACACACGGTAATTTATCTGCCCTGAAACCGTTCGCCATACATCAAGTGAGCCGCTAAATATCAGAATTCCTGAAGCAAAAATTGCGGAGATTCGAGCCCAGCCATTTTTGTTCCACGCCCATGCTACCGCAAATGCAACGAATGGGATCGACATCACGTACCAATAGATAAGGATCTTGATGTTGTCCCACTCCCACGGTGCAAACTTGACCGTATTTGAGACGACGAAAAGAAAAGCGAATGGTATATAGAACATGACGATAGGCCATCCCATCGATGTTCCTTTTTGCTTGTCTTCGTGTCTTTTTTTGTGCTTTCGCTTGATCTGATCGGTCGATTCGGGCTCAATATTCGATTCGCCTTTCGATCGAACGATGAGGTAAACACCAAGCGCAATAAAGGGTATAACAAGCCCAGTGTTCTTCAACCAAAACCAAACGACGTTGTCGTCACGACTGTCCCAGCCGAAATGCCACCCAACGAACTCCCTCGCTTTCGTAGCGCTTCCCGTCATCGACCATATCAATTCCGGGACAGCTACAAGCGCAACGAACGCCCCAAAGATCAGCAACCTGATTGTGCGCGATCTGTCAGGGCGAATGACGAGCAGGAAGGAGCAGACCACGAACAAAGCAGCGAGGCTGTGAAGGTGGATCAAAACAAGCATGCCCGACAATAAGCCCATTATGATCAGGTTGGGTTCGCGAAATATCCAAGAGATCGGTGGTTTCCCGGACGTGACCGTCGCCGTTTTGCCCGTCTTTGTACTTTCGTCGGCCAAAAAGACCTTCCAGAGAAATCCGATGACTATAAGCGTTATCGGCATCCCGAGCAAGAGGCTTCTCTGCGTCAGGAACAATGTGATCAGCGAGTTTCCCCACCTAAACTCGTCGCCGATGGTGTAATCTCTAGGCAGGGCACTAAAAAGTTCGAGGAATCCCCTAGATTGTGCCCAGTAGTCACCCAGGAACCACACAAAACCGAAGCCGCCGCTGAAAAAAAGCAGGAATGGCGCGACCTTCGCCGCGACGCGGTCGTTTGTCAGCCGAAGAACCAGCCTTTCGAGAATTACGAGCAGCGACAAAGCCCACGCGACATTCTGCACGAGCATCGCTTCGCGGACACCAACGCCCAGTTTCATGAACATCGCCGTTACGAGGTCGGCGATGAATGGGTACGAGAACTTCGCACCTGCGAAATTCGGATTCTCGGGCGGAAACAAGTTGCCTTCGGTAAACGAAAAGATCGCCCCGAGATGAAACGGCAGATCGCCCAAATTGTTAGAGCCGCCTGTGAAGATGCCTTGATCTGTGACGATCATTGCCCGGTCAAAGAAGAAAACAAAAAGTGCAACAAAGAACGCGTAATAGACAAAACGAACGAGTTTGATGGCATTCGCACCCTCGATCTTGCCCTTCGCCCTGGCCAGATCGCGGCCCAGCAGTTTCTTACGGCCAGGACTCAGCAACAGCAGTAACGGTACCAATGTCAATGCCATCGCGAGAACCACCGTCGGTTGACCGAATCCGATCGCCGAACCCAAAACGAATCCGGCAGTTCCGCAGACAGCGCTGCTTATTACACCTCCGGCAGCGAGCCTCCACAACAGCGGCTCGTCCTCGTCGATAAGATAGGTCAACCCGACGCCGCCTATCGCGAGCAGCAGAAATAGAAGAAGTGCGAAAACCATTCGATTAGACTGACTAGTCTGCCTGATAAGTTAACGCACTTTAGCGTTACGGCAAAGTTTCGCGGTGACGACCCGCCGACGTTAGAAATACCAATCGATATCGGCTATACTTTCCCGACTATCCATAAGCATTCGCGATGTCAATTCGGAGGGATTTTCAAATGAGGGATTATTTGTTTTTGGTGCTGTGTCTTTTTTTGGCTGTGATGACCGCAACTGCGCAGGAAGTTCTGAATCGGAACATGCTCGTCCTTTCAGATGATCTTGGAACATCGGTCAATGGGTCGCTTCGCGATCGGGCAACGATCAGGGGTATCCAGAATATTTCGGGCAGTTCCGGGATCGCTTTTACCGATGATTCGATATACCGAACCGATTCTGCAGGCCGCGAATGGAAAAAACTGGATCTACCTATCAGCCGAGGCTCTATGATCGCGGACGTCGAATTTCGAGACAAACAGACCGGCACCGCCTTGATCGCAGATCATCTTGGTGATCTGCTTGTGCTCGCAATCACCTCTGACGGTGGCAACACATGGCAGGCGCACCAAGTTGTTCTCCCGGGCATCAAGAAGATCGAGGTGTCTACCCGTGATGCTCGAATCGCTTTCGAAGGTCGAATGACTTATATCGAATTTCGGATTCAGACATCGTCCAACTTTGAAGGGTCTGCGATATGGTCATCATCAGATGGAAGATCGTGGAGATTCGTTGAACGTTCGCTCGAAATGCGCGCGAACGACGGCGCCGAAGCATCGACGTATTCGGGCGATTGGACATTGTCCACCGAAGGCCGATGCGTCGGATACAAGACCGGCTGCTATCAGGCATCGATAATCTCGATACGCGGCATCGACGCGACGCCGACCGATGTCGCTGCGGCAACCGAGAAAGTCCGAGCAAGAGCCGAACTCGAGGCGGCGTCTTCACCATTGTTCTCGGCCCCCCCGGGTGGTACGACGCGTATCAGTCTTAATCGCGGCTTTGACAAATGTACCGCCGGAACGGTTTCTCAGATGCTAACGTGGTGGAACAACTCGTGGTTCTACGATTCCAACATCTATATGAGCGGCCGTAATCGAGCATGCTCTCAGCCGCAGCTTACAGCGGCCTGGGTCGACCAGGTCACAGCTATGGGCTGGGGCTTGATCCCGACGATCGTTGGTTACCAGTCGCCATGTATAAATTCTTCGAGTCAGACGATCCAGAAGCACAGCTACGACCCGGTTGTATCCGAACAGCAAGGCCGCGGCGAAGCCGATATCGCTGTTGCCGACGCGATAAACCTCGGGCTTACAGCTGGTTCGATACTTTATTACGATATGGAACGATACGATCCGCCGACGCCCGACACACTCGGGTGCCGTACGGCGACGGTCGCTTTCCTGAAAGGCTGGACGGACCGCGTCAAAGAACTTGGGTACAAATCAGGAACGTACGGCTCGCCGAAGAATGCCCAGGAAGATTGGGTAAATCTGCCGCCGGCAAGCAAGATGGACGCGATCTGGATGGCCCGTTGGGACAATGTTCCCTCGGTATGGACGTATATCACATTTCCAAATTTCCCAACGAATGAATGGGCAAACCATCAGCGTATTAAGCAATGGGAGGCTCCGCACAATGAGACCTGGGGCGGTGTGACATTCAACATCGACGGCAACATCTCAGACGCTCCGGTTGCAGGGCTCGCGATTCCTCGAAACAAGAACGCTGACTTTGACGGCGACCAAAGGACCGACATCAGCGTATTTAGGCCAGAGACCGGTGTTTGGTACGCGCTAATGAGTTCGAATGGCGGTTTCTCAGCGATCGGTTTCGGACTCGCGAACGACGTCCTTACACCGGGCGATTATGATGGCGACGGCAAGACCGATCTTTCGGTATTCAGGCCTGAGAATGGCGGTTGGCATTTCTTGACGAAGGCAGGATTTTACTCATCGCGTGCTTTTGGAACTACCGGCGATATTCCCGTCCCCGCCGATTACAACGGCGACGGCAAAACCGATGTTGCGGTCTTTCGACCTTCGACCGGGATCTGGTACATTTCCAATTCCGACAGTCGCGGCACATACACCATTCTTCAGTTCGGACTCGACGGTGACAAGCCCGTTTCGGCCGATTATGACGGTGACGGCAAGGCCGATGTATCGGTCTTCAGGCCTTCGAACGGTGCTTGGTATTCGCTTCGCAGTTCGGACGGCGGATTCACCGCCGTTCAGTGGGGATTGGCATCGGATCGGCCGGCGCAAGGCGATTTCGACGGCGACGGCAAAGCCGACCTTTCGGTTTTTCGTGACGGCATATGGTATCTGCTTCAGACGACTGCCGGTGCGGCCGTAGTCCCATTCGGTTTAGCGGGTGATATCCCCTCGACGGGCGACTATGACGGCGATGGTCGAGCCGATTTTGCGGTTTTCCGGCCGTCGACCAGTGTTTGGTATCTGCTGCAAAGTCAGAACGGATTTGGCGCGGTTCAGTTCGGCCTTTCGACCGATCGATCGATACCGAATGCTTATTTGCCTCAGCAGTAGACTTAAGAACGCCGGATATTGACGAACCGCCTCTCGCCGCTAAGGCATGGGCGGTTCGTTTCATTTATTCTGAGCTGCGGATTGAACTTGTACTCAGATCAAAGGTAAAATCATTGTTTTTGTTGGTCGGCTGATCTCAAATCTATGTTACAGGCAGGAATCGTTGGGCTTCCCAACGTTGGAAAATCAACACTCTTTAATGCCCTTACCGCGCAAGAGGCTGCGTTGGCGGCAAACTACCCTTTTGCGACGATAGAGCCAAATGTGGGGGTCGTGGCCGTTCCAGATGAACGCCTTGCTGTCCTCGAAAAGATGAACAAGGCTCAGAAGACCGTGCCTGCAACTGTCGAGTTTGTCGACATTGCCGGACTAGTTCGCGGGGCTTCGAAAGGCGAGGGGCTTGGCAACCAGTTTTTGGCGAATATTCGCGAAACACACGCAGTGATCCAGGTCGTCCGTTGCTTCGAGGACGAGAATATCGTTCATGTCGAGGGAACTGTCGATCCGATCCGCGATATCGAGACGATCCAGATCGAACTCGCCCTTGCAGACCTTGGGTCGATCGAGAAGCGTAAGGAAAAGGCCGTTCGGGGTTCAAAGTCGGGCGATAAAGACGCAAAACGCGAGCTCGAGATCATTGACAAGATCTTGCCGGTGCTTGAGGAAGGACGCCCCGTTCGGGCCGCAAACCTGACGGACGACGAGCGTGAGATCGTCAGGAAGTGGTTTCTGCTTACATCAAAGCCGACGATCTATGCTGCAAATGTTGATGAGGCAACGCTTGCCGATCCGGCGTCTAATCCACACGTCCAGAAAGTGATCGAGCACGCAAAAACGGAAAATTCAGATGTCGTTGCGATCTGTGCAAAGCTTGAGGCAGAACTTGTTGCTCTTGATCCTGCCGATCGGGCCGATTATTTGAAGGATCTCGGCCTGGACTCAAGCGGTGTCGATAAACTGATCAAAGCGGCTTACCACATGCTCGGCCTGATGTCGTTTTTGACCGCAGGTGAAAAGGAGGTGCGTGCATGGACCATTCCGATCGGCACTAAGGCACCACAGGCCGCAGGCGAGATTCACACCGATATTGAACGCGGCTTTATTCGCGCCGAGATCGTGAGCTATGATGATCTCGTTGCCTGCGGTTCACGAAAGGCCGCCAGCGAAAAGGGCCTGGCCCGTCTCGAGGGTAAAGAGTACGTGATGCAGGATGGAGATGTCGTTGACTTTCGATTCAATGTTTGATCCCGATCCAGATATTTCGACAAAGTGATTTCCGTCACATTTGGCGGAGTCTCGAAGTAATATATTGTTATAAGATGAACGTCCGCTCAATTACAACACGGGTTCTCACGGTCTTCGTTCTGGCATTTATTTGTCTCAACGGATTCGGAGCGCTTTGTGTCGCCTATTGCCAGACGGTCGAAGCCTCTTACGAGAAAGCCGACCATTGCCCCATTGGCAATGGTCTTTCAACAAAGGCCATGTTGGCGGCGGTTCCGGATGTTCCCGCAGTTACGGACATTGGCGCGGACGAAGACTGTTGTCCGCTCACAGTAACCTTTGTCGCCGCTCCGATCGAATCAAAGCAGCAGACGCCGGCACCTTCGGTCATGATGGCCGAGCTGAGTTACATCGATCACGTTCTTATGAAGGTTGAACGACCTTTTTCGAATTCGATACCCCCATATCGCGGTCCTCCTATCGATCGTCGCTTAGATAGGGTCATGCATTGCGTTCTTCTGATCTAGCCTTTCGCCTCACCTTGCTTTGAGCCTTTTTATCGGCTCGCATGTCTATTTTGGATGCGCGTTCAACATTTTTGGGCGTTGCATGGTTATACAGATACTCAAGTTGAGTCAGGAGAACTTAAAATGAAGAAACGTAGCTTTATATTATTTAGCATCCTCGCTGTTTTTGCGCTCGCTATCGCCGCATTCGCTTATACTCAGTCCGGCACTGATCTGAATGCTTCTGCTTCGTGCTGTAAGAAGAGTGACTCATGCCCGATGAAAGCAAAGGGTAATGACGAGAAGGGCGAGCACGCAAAAATGTCGTGCTGCTCAAAACATAACGGTGAGCACGCAAAAACCGAAGGCAAAGGCTGTTGTGACTGCTGCGGCGATTCGTGTCCAATGAAAAAGGACTCGTCAGGAGCAGCATCTGATGCTGTGAGCGGTTCCGGCGAAAAGAATTGCTGTGAGAACTGCGCATGCTGTAAAGAGAAAAACGAAACAAAAGCCTGACCTGACCGCAGACGGGAGCCCGGTCTTTAGAGGGCTCCCGCAACTCAATATCTATTCGAAATGAAAAACCAAACCCTGCTGGTTTTTGCCCTTCTTCTTTTTGGTCATTCATTGTCCGGCGCGATATCCGGCCAGACCAAACTCGTCGGCCAGGTCGTTTGCTCTACATGTTGGTTCGAGGCACCCGACCGCAAAACATCACCATATGGCAATGCCGCTGATATTCAGTGTGCTGTCGATTGTTCAGAATTGGATATCCCGCAAGCCCTTGCTGTAGAGGATGCAAAAGGCTTTACGCTTTACATTTTGGAACCAGGACGATACAAGCCCGCCAAAAAGGACTTTCTCGATCTTGTTCCGAAAACGGTCGAGATCGAAGGTGAGGTCCGAGTCGAAAAGGATAAGCGCATTATCAAGGTAAACGCTCTTCGTGTTCTCGAAACCCCTGCATCCAAACCAGCTCCTGTTCCCGAATTGGCGACCTTGAGCCTCAAAGACCTGACCGGAGCGGAGCAATCGCTCGCCGGCTTGCGTGGGCGAATCGTTGTCCTCAATTTTTGGGCGACGTGGTGCGAGCCATGCAGAAAGGAAATGCCCGACCTTGCTTCGATCCAGAACGATTATGCACCTTTTGGCGTTCAGGTGATCGGAGCCGCCGGTGATCCTGCGGCACAATCGGCAACAGTTCTGAAATTCATTCGCGAAGTAAAGGTGAATTTCCCGGTATGGATCGGAGCGTCGGCCGACGACATGGAGCGGTTCGGTGTCGGGCGCGTGCTGCCGGCAACTGTTGTGATCGATCAGCAAGGGAAGATCGTTTGGCGCGAGATAGGCATTATAAAACCCGATGCTCTCCGTAAAGAACTCGACAAATTGCTGCTGCCAAAGGTGTCGCAGGCTGAAAAAGCCGCAATTGCACAGAAGTCGAAAACCCGGAATGCTTCTCTTGTGCCTGCTTGACCGGTCTGACCGGGCGAAGGCCAGGCTGTCCGGGGGACGGCCGATAACCCAAAAAAGTTCACTCTTGGTTTCCGGTTGCTCAGCGGCCAGGTCGATCGGGCCGCCGTGCGCTCAACGCTGATGTACCGATTGCACCCCCGATTCCACATCGGTGTCGAATACAATCCGAAGGTCGGCGAGCTTCACCCCCTGATCACCATAATTCCGGTCACCGAGACAAAAAACCGTCCGGCGATAATTTTCGGTATCAGTTCGGACCGTATCGGTACTCCAAGCGGAACATCGGTCTACCTGACCGCAAGCAAGGACCTGCAGCATTGGACCGGCCTTCCGATAGCACCATATGGCGGCATTGTTTATGGGTCCTATGAAAAGAAATTTCGGTTCATCGGCGGACTGAATATCCGTTTTCCATACCGCCTTACCTCGTTGATACAGTTCGACGGTGTAAAGGCACATCCGAGTCTGACCTACACATTCAACGACGCTCACGGCCTTACATTCTTGATGGTCGGGGGCAAGGATCCCGGTATGACGTACACGTTTTCATTTTAGCTTGCATTCCGCCTGATTCTGGGCGAAAATCAAGCTCTCCCGGTAAATGGCGCCTTCGTCTATCGGTTAGGACGCAAGATTCTCATTCTTGAAAGAGGGGTTCGATTCCCCTAGGCGCTACCATCTATTCCTGATCCCGATCTCAATTTTTGCGTGAGCGGTAGCGTTCGAGAAAACGCGCGATGCGGCCGATGGCCTCGTGCAGGTCGTCGACGTTCGGCAGAAAAACGAGGCGAAAATGGTCGTTGCCAGGCCAGTTAAAACCGGTCCCTTGAACGATCAGCACCTTTTCTTCGGCAAGCAGTTGACATGCGAATTGCTGATCGTCATCGATCGGATACATTTCAGGGTCGAGACGCGGAAACATGTAAAGGGCAGCCTTTGGCTTGACGACCGAAACGCCGGGAATCTTCGTCAACAGTTCGTATGCGCGGTCACGCTGCCGATACAATCGTCCGCCCGGAGCCACGAGATCATCGATGCTTTGATAGCCGCCGAGAGCCGTCTGTATCGCCAACTGTCCTGGAGTGTTTGAACACAAACGCATTGACGAGAGCATATTCAGCCCTTCGATATAGTCGGCAGCGGTCGATCTGCGGCCCGAAACGATCATCCAGCCCGCGCGATATCCACACGAACGGTAATTTTTGCTCAAACCGTTGAACGTCAAAAACAGCACGTCGCTCGCCAAAGAAGCAATGCTCGTGTGGGAATTGCCGTCGTAGAGCGTTTTATCATAGATCTCGTCGGCGAACACGACGAGATGTCGTTCGCGTGCAATATCAACGATCGCCTGAAGAGTTTCGACCGAGTAAAGAGCGCCTGTCGGATTGTTCGGATTTATCACGACAATTCCGCGGGTGCGTGCCGTAATCTTCGATTCGATATCCACGAGATCAGGAAGCCATTCGTTCGATTCGTCGCAAAGATAGTGAACGGGACGGCCGCCGGCCAACGAGACCGATCCGGTCCAGAGCGGATAATCGGGCGCGGGCACCAGCACTTCGTCGCCCGCATCAAGAAGAGCGTTAAGCGACATCGTGATGAGCTCGGACGCACCGTTTCCAAGGTATACGTCATCCACACTTACGTCGGCGATATGTTTCTGTTGAGAATAATGAACGACTGACTTTCGTGGAGCAAAAAGCCCTTTGCTATCCGTATAACCCGCCGCCGCCGGCAAATTTCGGATCATATCCTGGACTATTTCGTCCGGCGGATCAAAACCGAAAGCCGCAAGGTTGCCGATATTCAGTTTGATGATGTGCTGGCCCTCTTCCTCCATTCGCTGAGCGAGGTCGAGGACTGGGCCGCGAATGTCGTAAAAGACATCAGCGAGCTTTCCGGATTTCAATATCGTTCGCAACTAAGGTTCTCCGCTATTGTTTGATGACGGACATCGGGCTAAATGGGGGCTGTCGATGAAGTAGAAAATGGCATGCCCTCGGTAGGATTCGAACCTACAGCCAACAGATTATGAGTCTGCTGCTCTAACCGTTGAGCTACAAGGGCATGAAGTTAGAAGTGTAAATCAAACCATTAGACCGCGCAAATGTTGCATCATCCGACTTCTCGAAACTAGGTGATGCCGCCGAACGTCGGCGGCGGGGGCGGCGCGCTCACGGTCGATGCTCCGATCTTTGCAAACCGCTGTTCCTGCCGGTTCGTGGTGTCGCGAACCACCATTATAGCTAGCGCAGCGGCAACCATCGAAAGAATGCCAGTGGCAAGGAACATCATTCCCGTTAACTGGACCCGGTCCATGTTTTCAGGA
Source organism: Chloracidobacterium sp. (assembly GCA_016716305.1). NCBI lineage: Bacteria > Pseudomonadati > Acidobacteriota > Blastocatellia > Chloracidobacteriales > Chloracidobacteriaceae > Chloracidobacterium > Chloracidobacterium sp. Next base: position 2,715,194 of record JADJWP010000002.1, on the reverse strand, counting down.
TCGAATAGATTTCCCGTCACATTCGAAGCTATGTTCGAAGTGATCCAAAAAGCCCACCAAAAGCCCATAAATGCCGGTGCACTGTGCAGACTTGCAGAAAGGAACGCAGGTTCGTCGGCAACTTCTGGGTCACTCTCGCACCAGATCTCACGCATCGCCTGGAACGGTTTAACGAGATTCGCAAAGGGAATGAACCACCAACCAACGGCCCAACCCGGCGTAAATCGCAGATCGGTCGGACGAAGGAACTCAAGGTTCTTATGCGCCCTGTACATCCAAACCAGGAACAAAACGACCGTCGCGACATAAAACGGAAAACGGAGCAAAATAACAAAACTCTGAAGCATCATCCAAAGCGACAAGTCAACGGGTTCGTCAAGGTTGACCGACATCGCAGGATTCACCATCTGACCGACGCTTAGCCCAACCGAAATGAGATCCGTTACCGCGATCAGGGCCAATCCTCCGATCGCAAAATATGAAAGATTCCTTGCGGATCGATATCCCTCTACCATTTTGTTTTTCCTTAAGTCCTTTTCTGGTGTTGAACGTTAGAATTTTGGCTTTAGCTTGCTGACACGCTTGTATGTGCCGCTTGCCGTGACGTTGAATCCGAAACCGCAGGCTGAACCGGAATCGACATCAAAAACCTCGATCGTTCCGGTTCGAACGAATCTTATGTTGATCCGGCATCGGCCAAACTCGTCCGAGGCAAATACGGCGGTGTTTCCGCTGATCGTCGCAAATCCATCGATCTGACCTATATTAGCCGAAAGCCCGCCGTTGCCGTCAATATAAGGATAAACGAGATCGAACGACACTTTCAGCCGTCCTTTGCCGAGTGTAAGGATCTTGATCTCGTTTGCAGAATCTTTGAACCTTCCCTTGAAATACGATCTAAACGTGCCGTTGACCTCCGACGCCGGAACGGCTCGAGTCGACGCTTGCGCCAACAAATTCGGCGCGACGATCAAGAGAACAATAAGCAAACGTGGAAGGAAAATGGAGGTCATTGCAAACGAATTCCTTTAAGTTGCCCGATTTATCTGCTATATTTTTGCCTGACTCTCTTCAAAATTCAAACAAAACACGAGGAAAATTGATGAGCTCAAATGCAGCGACGTTTAATGCCGCATCAGATGCGGCCGGACACGACAAACATCCTCCCGGATTGTATGCACTTTTCGGAACCGAAATGTGGGAACGTTTCAGCTTCTATTCGATGCTGGCATTGTTCACGCTATATCTTCGTGATCCGACCGAGGGGTTTGGCTGGACCGCGTCCGAGGCAACGTCACTCTACGCCAACTATTTGATGTTCGTCTATGCCAGCCCGCTGATCGGCGGATTTATCGCCGACCGGTTCACGGGCTATCGCAAAGCCGTGATGATCGGCGGGTTTTTCTTCATGGCAGGCCATGGCCTGTTGTCGATTCCTGCCGTCTGGGCAGTATACCTCGCGTTAACGTGCCTAGTTATCGGTAACGGCTTCTTCAAGCCGAACGTTTCGACGATGGTCGGCAACCTTTATCCGGAAGGCAGCCACCTCAAGGACCGTGCCTACAATATCTTTTACATGGGGATAAACGTCGGTGCGATGCTTGCTCCGATCGTAATGGAAGTCGTTAGGGCATACTTCGGCTTCCACGCGGCATTTGCGGTCGCAGCGTTCGGAATGGTCATCTCGGTCGCGATCCTCTGGAAGTTCAAGAACATTGTCGAAGATCCGAATGCTCTTGCCGATAGACAGACGGCAAGGGCAAACCGGGCCGCCGGCATCGTCGAGACTCCGGCCGAGATCGAACACGTTGATGATGGCGGCGACGCCGCGAAGGCACGCAACAAACAATCGTTGATGGACACGGTCCCTGATTGGAAGCGAGTAGCCGCACTGATCGTGATCTTTTTGATCGTTATCGTTTTCTGGATGGTGTTTCATCAAAACGGGTCGACCTTGACCTATTGGGCCGACGACAATACTGCGTGGAATGTGACCGGAACGATCTCGAACGCGATCAATCCGATGTGGATCATCATCCTCACGTTCCCGCTCGTCTGGTTCTGGGGCTTTCTCGATAAACGCGGCAAAGAGCCTTCGACACCGACAAAGATGGCGTTCGGAATGCTTCTCACCGGCCTTTCGTTCTTCGTTCTCTGGTACGCGGCAACGCTCGGTGAAGGCAAGACCTACACAGCGGCCGAGATGCAGGGCGGATCGTTTCGCATAAACGAACGTGTCGTCAACAATCTGAAAGCCGAAGGAATGTCCGCCGAAACGCTCGAAAAAGTGATGGCGGCCAAGACTGATGAAGGCAAGAATTTGATCGATGACGTCAAATTCTCTCCGGAGACCGACAAGGCCACCGGCGTTAAAACCGAAGGCAGTGACCGACTGATCGCTGCGATCGACAAGGTCGCTCCGGGCGAAGGTTCGAAGTATAAGGATTCGATCTTAAAGCATGCCTACCTCTTCCAGGTCTCGCCTTTCTGGCTTCTACTGGCGTACGGCATCCTGTCGCTCGGCGAGCTGATGCTTTCACCGATGGGGCTATCGCTCGTTTCTAAAGTTGCTCCTATCCGAATGCGAGGGTTGATGATGGGCGGCTGGTTCGTAGCTACGGCGATCGGCAACAAGCTGACGATGATCGGTATTTACTGGAGTATTTGGTACCAATCGAAGTTCTTTATCGTCCTTGGGTGTATGGCCTTGTTCATGGCCGTGGTACTCGCATTGTTATTGAAACCTCTGAAAAAGGCGATGCCAGGAGTTTAGATAGGCCTTTATTCACAAAACACGAAACGGGAGATAAAACGATCGACTTATCTCCCGTTTCTTTAGTTTATCCGCCGGTCTGCCGTTCGCGAAATGCGGTCATTGCCTCTGCCGCTCCGGCGTGAATGATCTCGGGTTTGTGATATTTCCAGTATTTTTCGAACTCTTCTTCTGACAACTCGGTCATTTCCGCCCGGGTCTTTTCCTTTAGATAGTTTTCGGCCCATTCGCGTATTTCCGGAATCGTATTCAACGCTGTGCGTGCTCCGTGCATCAAATTATCTCGTTCCATATATTTTATCTCCGTATGCTAGATTAAATACTAACTGCCGTTACACACGCGGGCAAGACCTGGACCCAGCCGCCGGGCTCCGTTACGGCTTATCAATATCGTTTAGTCATTGGGAGAATCCTAAGTGAAGAAGTTAATTTTCAGCACATTGCTACTCTCGCTATTCGCTTCCGGCCTTGTTTCGGGGCAATCGCGGTCTGCCCAACGCTCTGCGGCTACGAATACGCCGGCAGCCGCATCGAGGCAGGATTATTCCGTACCCTTCGTCAACAAGACTCTGAGCAACGGCCTCGAGATCATCGTCCTCCCCGATCCCAGCGTTCCGATCGTTACGGTCGAGCTTGCCGTCCGAAATGGTTCATTCACCGAACCGCCTGAACTCAATGGACTGTCGCACCTTTACGAACATATGTTCTTCAAGACCAACAAAGCGACACTGTTGATGCAATGTGAACCCTTTATTCTGCGAGGCGGCGTGAATCCGATATGCAACGAACCGATCAGGCTAAAATCGCAGATCGGGGATGTGAGCTATCTGCGGAACATTGAAACCCTCGGCATCTCGTATAACGGCTCTACCCGCGAAGAGGTCGTCAACTACTTTTTCACTACAACAAGCCCGTATGTCGCGACAGCGATACGGGTTATCAACGATGCGGTCCGTTACCCCTGGTTCAACGAGGAGGAATTCGAGAACGAAAAACAGGTCGTGATCGGCGAACTTGATCGAAATGAGGCGAATCCGTATTCGTATCTGTTCAAAGCAACTAACGAGAAGCTATTTTACAAATACCCGACCCGAAAGAATCCAGGCGGAACGCGGCAGACAGTCGCCGCGGCGACCACCGATCAAATGCGTCTGATTCAGTCGCGTTATTATTTCCCGAACAATGCCGCACTTATCATAACCGGTGACGTAAAGCCGGATCAGGTCTTCCGCCTGGCGGAGGAAATAATGGGAAGCTGGGAAAAACGAGCGGTCGACCCTTTTAAGGAGTTTCCGCTCGTAGACCATCCTCCGCTTACAAAGAGCGAAGCCGTTATAATCGAAAAGAATACCGGCGAAGAAACCCAAAGCGCTGAACAGAACGTTTTTATTCAGATAGGTTGGCACGGCCCCTCGATCGGGAAAGACGATGCCTCGACGTACGCGGCCGACGTCTTTTCGTATATTCTCCAGCAGCCGGACCATCGTTTTCAGCGAAATTTGGTCGATAGCGGCCTCGCTTCGGCCGCATCGATAAATTACTACACTCAGCGAAACGTCGGCCCGATCACGATCTTCCTGATCACCACGCCTGAAAAAGCTAAAGCTGCCCTTGCCGCTACATACGCCGAGGTCGCCCAGTTCGGAAGCCCGGGCTATTTCACGAACGAGGAACTCGAGAATTCGAAGACGATCCTCGAGGCAAGCGATCTGTTCGATCGCGAGAAATCGAGTGAGTATGCCCACACCCTCGGGTTCTGGTGGTCATCGACCGGCATCGAATACTTCCGCGGCTATCAGAAGAACCTCCGTGCGGTCTCACGTGCTGATATTAACCGTTACGTAAGCACCTACATAACCGGAAAGCACCGTGTGGGCATCGCTATGCTCTCGCCCGAGGCAAAATCGAAAGCCGCGCTCGGCGAAGCCGACTTGATCGGGTCAAAGTGATCTGGCATTGGCAACGATCTTCCCGGCACCAGAATATTTATCATCGGATAGCAGCGACATGCCGCACAGTTTATTTATGATTATCGCAAAACGCACTATAACCATTCTTGTACTGAGCTTTGTGCTTACTGCGGCGGCCGCCGCGCAGACCGGCAAGATAGATAACGTCGCTCAGCAGGCGTCGCTTGTGACCGAGTTCGAGGTGAATGGCATGAAGGTCCTCGTCAAACGGCGAGCCTCGGCACCGACCTTCGCCGCCGGGCTTTTCGTCCGCGGAGGTGTTCGAAACTACACCGAAGCCAACGCCGGTATCGAGAATTTTGCCTTGAGTGTCGCGACCGAGGCCGGCAAGAAATTCAACCGCCAACAGGTCAGACGCCAGATCGCTTCGACCGGAAGTTCGATCGGAGCGGGTTCATCGCGTGACTATAGCTCGATCGCATTCGTCTCGACACGCGAGAATTTCGACCGAATGTGGGAGTTGTTTGCCGACGTCGCCATCGATCCGGCTTTCGCCGCAGATGACGTCGAACGGATACGGCAGCAGTTGATCGCCGGCCTTCGCGAAGCTGAAACAAGTCCGGATGCCGCGCTTCAGGCGGCGCAGGAACGCTCGATCTATGCCGGTCATCCGTATGCATTGAACCCGAATGGCACGATCAAGAACGTGTCAGCCTTTACGGCGGCCGACCTTCGAAATTATCACCGATCGTTGATGCAGACGTCACGGCTCCTGCTTGTTGTTGTTGGGGACATAGATGCCGAGCAATTGAAGGCGAAGGTAACACAATCCTTCGGTAAATTGCCCCGGGGCAATTACAAAGAGGCCCCGCTGCCGCCCCTGGATTTCTCAAGACCGACGGTCGACGTCACAACACGGAACATTCCGACCAATTACGTCCAGGGAACGTTTGCGGCGCCTTCTCTAAATAACCCCGACTATTTCGCGATGCGCGTGGCGACTACTATCCTTCAGCAGTTGGTCTACGAAGAGGTTCGAGTCAAGCGTCAGCTTTCATATGCTCCGAATGCCGAGCTAAATAATTTCGGTGCGAATACGGGAACGATCTACGTGACATCTGTCGATGCAAATCAATCTGTCCAGGTGATGCTTGCGCAGGTCAATGACCTGAAAACCCGTTCGCTGAACGATCAGATGATCGCGGGGATGGCAGGCCAGTTCCTTACGAATTACTATGTCGCACAGGAGACGAACTCTGCTCAGGTTGCCGAGCTCGCCCGTTATGAGCTTATCGGCGGCGGGTGGCGAAACTCCTTCGAGTTCCTCAACAAGATACGCGAAGTGACCGCAAAGGACGTTCAAGCGGTCGCCAATAAATATATGAAGAATGTCCGCTTTGTCGTGATCGGCAACCCGCAGGCGATAGACGAAAAGATATTCAAGGGCACATCACAGTAGCCATTGCTCCAGTGGCTTCGATCTGATCTTTAACGATGAAGGGCGGCCTGCAGCCGCCCTTTTTGCATTCCAGTGTCATCCATCCTTCGTTCTCCGCTCCGTTTGCGATGGCTTCGACGGTTCGCTTTTCGGTGCCGGATCACGTTGCTTTGGAGGATCGGAGCGCGGCGGCGGTTTCGATTCAGACGGATCAGGCCGACGTGTAGGTTCGGACCTTGGCGGCGGCTCGTAACGCGGGGTCTCGCGAGGCGACGGATCGTTCCTCGGCTGCTCTTCGCGTCTCGGCTGCTGCTGAGGCATTGTTACTATCGGCCGCGGTGTCGAACGCTCAGGGGTGTAGCTTTTTGGCTCACTGCTACGCGTCGTCGTCCTAACCGGTGGATCCGCTCCTGGCGTCTCGACAACCGGCTCTTTAGGTTCGGAACTGCGCACCGTTCGTTCGACCGCGCCGGTCCTGCGCGGCTCGGTTGAACGCGTCGTGGTCGGACCTGTTGGCTGAGGCAACGGGTCATTCTGAAGCGGTGGCCGATTGCCCAGCATCCGCGTTGTTCTAAGCTGTCTGTCGAGCGGTTCGTCAGGGGTTCGGGTCGAGGCACCGGTTAGCCCGCGTGTTCCGACCTTGGCCGCAGCAGGCTTTTCGGTCCTGATCTCGCGGCTGATCTTTGACTCTATCTCGCGATATATCGGCAGGATCGGCGGTGTCTCGCCTTCATTCGGCGCTTTCGAAAGGACCGCTCGAGCGGTCGAAAGCGGCGGCCGCCTAAGGTCTGCCTTTCCGCGTCCGAATTCTGATGCCGGAACCGTAACCACCCCGGTCGGCGGAACAGTTTGGAGCGGCGGCGTCAACTTTCGGGCCGTCCGCTGCTCGTTCGTAATGACCGGTCCGGGGGTCTGCGGGGTCGGTGTCGGTATCGGCGTATTTGGGCTGTTGACGATCGTCCGGCCAGGCCCTTTGTCGTCGCGTCGTGAACGGGGATTCCGCGAATTGTAGTGTCGATTGTAGTTGTAATATCCGTAGTGATAGGGCAGCGGATACCAACAGACGTTGTTGCTGTAGATCGTTATCACCACTAGAGCCGGACGCCACCAGCTTCTCGAATGCCTGTAATATCCGTATGGCGACCAATGCCAGTAGCCGTTATGCCATATCCATCGACCATAATGGTAGGTCGCCCAACCCCATGGCTCGTCGTTGATCCAGGTCCATCCGAAAGGTGCGACCCATCGCCAGTGGCCATACCGATACGGCGACCAATCGGAATATGAGCTTATCGACGTTCGAAAAGGCCGCCAAACGTATCCATACTCACGGGTGTATACCCAGTCGCCGTTATCATTCAGTTCTTCCGCACCGTATATCTCTCGATCGTAGTAGCGGTCGTAATGCGCTTCGCGAAGCCGTTTTGCGATCAGGTCCTCACGATCCCGGACCCAAAGATCAAAGTCGTCCCCGATCGCGGCAGCGAAGGTCGTTTCCCAATCACCGGCAAATGCTCCGTCGATCTGAACACGAGCGCTACGCCCGCTTCTAAGTGTGAAGCCCGATGTGCTCGAATATATGCGTGCCTCTCCCTCGTCACCTACAGCCACGCCGATCTCGCTCTCATCCGGCTGGCCCGCATCGATGCGGTATTTTCCTGACCGCAGAACTGCAACGGTCGTTCGCGGCGCATCGACCTCAAAATATCCGAGTTCCGGATCAAAATCAATGAGACGCACGCTCACGCTGCCTTGCGACGCGCTGACCGCTATACCTTCATCCCTGAGCACTGCGATCTTTACCAGAGCATTCTCTGAAACGCGGATGTGCTTGCTAGGCGTAAACTGTATCTCAAAGCGTCCGTTGGCCGACGTCGCCACCTCGTCTCCCTCGACGATCGGGAGATTCAACACTGCCTGTTCCCATTCATCGGTGTCAGCCCGCCGGATCTGCACGTCGCCGGCGATAAAGCTTATCCGGGCGACCCTATCGGTCACCTCGGGTATCTCGTCGTCGAAAGCCGACACCGGAAGCGCGGCTGAAATGAATAGCAAGGCCAAAAAAAGCGGAAGCGATCTCTTGTTTCGGGGAAACATAGTCGTATGGGCTCCTTCGCAGAATTCTTAAGGAAGAGAGTGCCAGATCCTCGAAACAACCTCGTGTATGGCACTTATGCTATACATTCAGCAAATCCTGTACCGAAAACCGAAATCGAGATCGCTCGGTTCACCATCCGATGTTCACGGTACAAAGATCGTCGAAATCTGTGCTCAAAGCGACGATTTCGTGCGGATCTCAAGCGAGCGGAAACCATTTCGTGCAGATCATCGATCAAAGATCGACCCTTTGTTTAAGGATATATGGCCGGGCCGCGATGTAGAGCTCGCCCGCGTCGTTGAGCACAATACCGAATGCCTGAAAGGCATCGATCGACTTTATCGGACGGCCGTCTTGTCCGAAGATCGCGATCTGACTTGTGTCGGAAAGATAGATCCGTCCTTGCGGATCAAGGGCGATGTCGTTTGCGGAACGGACCTCCGTGGTCACTCGGTTAAGAAATTTCCCCTCCGAAGAAAACTTGATTATGTCCTTACTCATCCGGTCGGTCAGAAACATCGTACCGCTTCCGTCGACTGCGATCTTCTCGAATCCGAGGTTTGTGCTGGCATCTTTTGCCGCGTCCTTAAAGTCCCGCAGCAATTTCAGTTGTCCGTCGAAGATCGAGATGCCCCGTCGGCCAGCTGCGAATATGCGTCCATCGAGCCCAACGGCAATATCCCGAAGGCCGTGGTCATCGAACTTGTGGAGCAGTTCGCCGGTTTCACCGTTGTGTGCCCGAATTCCCTTGTTCGTGACCATGTAAATGATCCCCTGGCGATCGGCGTCAAGCCCGTAAAGGAGCATGCCCGGTTCGCCATTCCACTGCGACAAGAACTCGCCCTCGCGATCGAAAACCTGAAATCGCCCCCCGGAGTAATCTGCGCTGTAAATTCTGCCCTTTCCATCAACCGCAACGTGTCGGTTGTCTTTGAACCTGCCGGCCCCGGTGCCCTCGCCACCGATCCTTAACAGCTCGGTTACGCTCGGAGCCTCGCTTGTACCATCAGCCGATCTAGTTGCCTTGTTCGCGTGTTCTACGCTTGGAACGGCTTCATTGCCGACACTCAACGCCACCACCATCGCAACGATCAAGCCGGTGAAGATGAGTGCACCGATCGTGAAGATGAGAAACGTCCCGCCGATAGCAATGCCGGCGACCTTTACAGCCTCACCGTTCACCGGAGTGGCCCGAGACCCTAGGCTGAACTGCTTTGCTGTCAGAACGACGCCTTCGCCGCGTTCAAGCGCTTCGACGGCTTCCTTTGCTTCCTTTAAGCCAGCACCGAACGTCTCGCGAAACACCTTTATTGCCTCGATCTTCTTGCCCGCCGTTATCAAACGCCGGACCTCGGCGATCGTCTCGGCATTTCCTGATATTCCCACAGCTGATCCCGGATAGCCTGTACCACGATAATAAAGGTCAGCCGGAACTATGACCGTACTTCCGCAAAAACTGCATTTCTGCATCGTTTTCCCTTCAAACTCCAACGGAGCTGAGCATGAGGCGCATTTGAATGTCTCTGGCATAATGTCTGTCATTCGGAAACATCCCGATCCAATACAAAACGATACGATACTAGTTTTAAAATGAAAAAGGCGGGAAAGCCCGCCTTTTATGATCAATCCTCTGAATCAGAGTTATTTCAGACCACGGCTCCCGGGTAGCTGGAACCGAGTTTCGCCGGCTCACCGGCCGCGAGGTCATTCAGAAGCTCATAATGAAAGTAATCAAACTTCATCGAAACCTGTGGTTCGACCCGTTTTTCATACATCTCACGTGAGCGGTCTATCGCTTCGCGAAGTCTGTCGTACAGGTCACCAGCTTCTCTACCCTCGATCACCTTTTGTTCGTTATAAAGCTTGATCTCCGAGACAAGGAGCCGTGCGAAACGGCGTGCATTGTTGTGGAGCTTGCGTTCCTCTTCAGGAACATCAATTGGCAGGTCGATCGTTCGCTCGCTGAAACGACTTCGCCCAGCGGTCTGAACGGCTGATTCGCCGATTGGCTGTGTGGAATAACCGTTGACCGCCGGAGCAGGTTCTTCAGCAATGGCCGGTGCTTCGAAAACAGGTTCGGGTGCTGGAACGAAATCGGCCTCCTGCCTGATCTCAGCAACGGTCTCGATAGGCTCTGCTGAAGCTTCGGTCCGCACCTGTTCAAAATTCGGCTGCGGCTCAACGTACGGATCGAACGCAGAATCTGCAGTTCGTTCGATCTCAAAACCATGGGATGACGGCGCCTCGGCTTCGACAGATCCCACGTTTGAAACTTGAGCATCCTCGTAAACTACATCACCGATATATTGATCGGATACGGCTGGTTCGAACTGGTCTGAAACTTCCGAAGCTACCGGCTCGGCGACCTCGCCGTAGGTATCGGCTGATTCGGGTTCGGCGATATCAAAACCGGTAGTGCCCGGCGCTGCATATTCAACAGATGGGATCTCGCTTGCCGTTTCATATTGCGGAGCCTCAAATTGCTGTTCGGCTTCCGAGAAGTGTTCGGCCTCGGGAATACCCGGCTGCTCGGCACTGACTGCCGTTTCGGGCATCGTATAGGCTGGAGCCTGATATGTCGCCGGAGCTTCCTCGACTCTAGCCGCTTCAGGTTCTGCTGTCGGCCTCTGGGGTTCGGGCTGAACCACCGGGTGCTGAGCGGCTGCCCGGAGTTCGACAGTTATTCCGGCGACCCGAACAAGCGTTTCAAGAGCGTCATGATTGACCGAAACCCCGGCCGTTCCAAAATCCGCATAGAGCACCGCAACGCCGCGTCCGCGAGCAATGAGCGGTATCGCATACATTCGGTCAGGACGCCCGAATCCAACCGGCTCAAGAAATAGATTGTCGTCCGCGAGCTGGCCAAAAGCTCCCTCTTTTGTCGAAAGCGAATTTGCCGCACGGGCAAGCAACGTATCAGCTGCCATCGGCACTTGTACGGATAAGAGTCTTTCGTCATTCTCGGGCGAGCCTTCACCAAACGACTTCCACCCGACAAATTGATCGTGCTTGACGATGAAGAACGCGCCGCGAGCGGCGAAATTCACCGCATTGTCCACCAGCGATTTCAAGATCGCGGCCTGTGACGTTTGGCTGCTGATATCGTTGATCGCATCCCGGATCTGATCATATCGCGCGGGCGCCGCCTCGGTCTCGCCTTTTAGTTTCTCGGCCTCGCCAAATGCAGCTGCCGTGATCTGGGCACCATCGTCGCGGGCAAGCCGCAGATGCTCGACCACAGATTCGGCAAATCCCTTATCAAGTGCGGGTGCGGACTCAAATCGAGAGGACAGAACACGAAGAGCTTCGTCCATTTGCGATTTATGTTTCGCAAATTCGGTTTCGAAGTTCTTTTGAAATTCCGACACGTCTCGACGGACTGCGGCAAGAGTGTCGTTCAGATAATTCTCGAACTCAGTTCTGAGACTAACCTCGAGTTCTTCACTAGTCACTACGGTTTGTCCTCCAAATTTTGTAAATACAACACGACTGGGAAAGCTAGCGGCTGGCGTATTTGAGCAGAAAGTGTAGAGCTGCGGACGAAATGACAATTCACGTAAAATCGCCACCCATTGAATTATTGCGTTTATTAAGCTTTTATGTCAAGAAATTCTTGCCTTTGTGGAAAAGCAAGCAAATAGAAGATCAAACCGCGATCACCTCAAGCTCAGGATCGACCTCTTCCTTTATCATATTCTCGATCGCCATCAGGGTTCCTGTAAGCGAACTCGGACAGCTTCCGCACGCGCCTTCGTATCTGATCTTGAGCGTTGTTTCGGTCAGTTCGACGATCTCAAGCCACCCGCCGTCACCCGCAAGATAGGGGCGGATCCGGTCATCAAGCAGCGCATTTATTTCGGCCAGCTTCGGGTCATCAGATACGACGGCAGCGATCGCTCCGCCGACGGTCTGCGCTGCCGACCCGGAGCCGTTGCTGCTCTTCGTGCTCTCTGCAGCTCTGATCGGGACGGCCAGAAGCGGCAGGATCTCGTCCCATTCGGCATCGTCGGTCTTTTCCACCGTTATCATCTTGTCCATGTAAAAGACCGAAACGACGTCGCCGACGCCGAAGATCGATGCTGCCAGCTCATCGCTTGCGGCAGAATCTTGAGACTTAAACGAGTGTGAGGTCCCGTGTGAGACTGGCTCCTTTAGAATGAACTTTACGGCGTTTGGATTGGGTGTTTCCTGTATATCGGCGATCTTTGGCATTGCTTATGTCTACTTCAAACTTCGGAATTGGGCATACCCAATTTAAACCTTACATTTTAGTCAACATTATAAACACTTTTCCCTTCGTTTGCACGTCAAATAGTGGCCAAAACACAAAAATGCGAGCGAATCAGACGTAGAAACGCCCATCGCCCGCACCTCTGCGGAGAAAAACACTGCCCGCGAAAGCGGATGATTCGTATCCGCTTCCGCAAAAGCAAAAGATTATTCCGTTATATGGATATCTTCGTTCTTGTTCACTCTCCCTGAAAGGAACATCCCGCCAAAAACGAGAGTTACGATAAGGAAGATCACGACCCCGATCAAATACATGGTATTTGCCGGACTCTTTACATACATATAGAACGAGCCTGCTGTTAACAGCAACCCAACAACGGCGATTAGCCCACTAAGAGATCCCTTCACAGTAATCACCTCCGAATGTCGATGTCGGTCCGTAATTTAGAAGTTTCGCGGGCTAAATGTCGAGCCCTAACTACTTTTGATTGCGGCCTTTAGAGACTAACAATACTGCCTGTCAAACTGATTGTAAATTAACTGCCTAATAGTAACCCCATAACTATCGGAAAGGCAAGCATTCTTTATGCTTCGATAAGCGCCGCAGATCTTTGCCACCGTCAGTCAGAAAGCCGTCCTGAAATGACCCTGGGTATGCGCTGTAGATCTTCGATCGAATGAATGTCTTCCCAGATTCTTTCGTCAAACATTCTTTTCACCAAACCTGCCTGCCCGGCCCCGATCTCCAGCAAAAGACGGCCCCCGGGGCGTAGCCGCTTGGGCGCGTCGCGGATTATCCGTTCTAATACTCTCAACCCATCCATTCCATCGGTCAGTGCGTGCTTCGGCTCGTGCTCTCGAACCTCGGGCTGAAGAGACCGAATTTCGATCTGTGCGATATACGGCGGATTGGAGACCACAAGATCTGATCGAGTTTCGCCTATCGCATCAAAAATGTCCGTTGCCAGAAGGTCGACCCGGTCCAGGACATCGTGATTCGCTGCGTTTGACCGAGCGACCCTGATCGCCTCGACTGAAATATCCGAAGCGGTTCCTCTCGCCGTTTTGACGTTTGTCAAAATAGAGATCGCGATGCATCCGGAACCCGTACCTACATCAATGAAACGGGGCCGGTCGAGGCCTTCTAAAGTCCTTATTGCCTCACCGACAACTATTTCGGTTTCCGGGCGAGGTATCAAAACGAATGGGTTCACAAAGAACTCCAGCCCGTAGAATTCCCGTTTGCCGACTATGTAGTGAAACGGTTCGCGCAGCGAACGGCGTCTGACGGCCTCACCGAACCTTTCGGCTTCGACCGTGCCAAGCTCACGTTCCGGATGAGCGAAAATAAACGAGTCAGGTCGATCGAGAACAAATGCAAGGAGCAGGCGAGCCTCGCGTGCTGGCTGTTCGATCCCCGCAATTTTGAGCGATCTCGATGCCTCCGTGATCGCAGCGTCGATCGTCATCGGGCCCCGTCGCCCTTGAATACTGCCGGGAGCGTTAGCAGAATGATCTTGAGATCCAGCCAAAGCGACCAATTCTCGATGTAAAAAATGTCCATTCTCACCATCTCGTCAAATCGCAAGCGATTACGCCCTGACACTTGCCAAAGGCCCGTGATCCCGGGTTTCATATCCAGCCGCTTCCGATGCCAGAGTTTGTACGATTCGACCTCGTAAGGTATTGGTGGACGCGGCCCGACGATGCTCATATCACCCTTCAGCACGTTAAGAAGCTGCGGCAGTTCATCGAGGCTCGTTCGGCGAAGCCAGCGTCCGATGGGTGTGATCCTGGGATCGTCCTTGACCTTGCCGAATACCGGTGTATCTGTTTCGCCGACATTCGCATCCGGGTCGCCTTCGATGTTCTTTCGGTAGGCGTCGCGATGAACGTTCTCATCCGCGTCTGCGAACATCGTCCGAAACTTGTAGCAAAGAAAGATGCGGCCATCCATCCCGACGCGTTCCTGTCTGAAAAGTACCCGGCCGTTTGAGCCGAGCTTCACCGCCGCCGCGATAACTAACAGCAAAGGTGAAACGATGATTATCGCCACGGCTGAAATCAAGATGTCAGACAATCGCTTGGCAAGCCGCTGAGCTTCTGAAAGCGGCTCTCGGAAAAGCCGTATCATCGGCAAAACGCCGATCTGTTCAACGCTGGTCTTTTGCGGCAAAAGGTCAAAAAGGCTTGGGGCAAAACGGAACTCGACCCGCCGTCGACGACCGACCTGCATCATTGCCTCAAATAGTCGGCTGCTCTCGATGCTTGTGTCCGTTATTATCACTTCCTCAATTCCAAGTTTTCGGATGATGTCAGGAAGATCGTTGAATTGACCGGCGATCGGGACCGAAGCCAGTTCCGTCAGTGACCTTGATTCGTCCGAGGTGCCAACCGCCGCTACGACGCGATAACCGAGACTTGGGTCCTGCCTGAGCTCAGCGATCGTTTGAAGGGCCTCGGCATTGGTGCCAACGATCAGCGTCGGTTGAAGGTTGACATCGCGTCTGCGAAACATCGTCTGGACGTATCTGATCGCAGTGTGAAAAACCAGTAGAAGAAAGAGTGCGAAGGCGAAATCAATAATAAAGACACTGCGCGAATATGAGAACTCACGGAACGCGAAACCGCCCCGAAACATGAACGTCCACGTAACGATCAACAGCGAACCAACTGCCGCCGCTTTAAAGACCTTGATCGCCTCATTTGCATAGGAAAACGCTCCCTGAAACCGAAACAGGCCCTGATACGCCAGCATTGCGACGCGAATGATCATCGCAAAATAAAGCACACCGGCATATGGGACAAACTCCTGTGACCAGGCCCAGGCCGATGCCGAAAGAACCGGATGCCCCTCGCGAATGGCAAAAGCCGCCAAGAACGAGGCTGCGGCCAGGAGCATATCCGCAATTGCTACAGCTAATGCGATCAGCGGCAGCACGGCACGCGGCACCCGCCGCGGCTCTATCGCGGGCAGCGACGCATCGAGACTCTCCAATACCTTTGATGCTCTCACGTTCTACCGTTTAGTTCGAAGGACAACCGCACCGATCCTCGCGTCGCGATCCCTATGGGTCGATCCTGCGAACGCGAGGCGGGAATGCTAACGAAAGATCCTCAGCCTCAAGTGTAAGGTTAGGATTATAGTATGGGTCTTTGGCAAACAGTTCCGGATACTTCGATGCCAGATTCCTAACATTTTCGAATTCATGGACGATCGGCTTCGATCGTGTAAACATCCTGGCCCATGGCGTCCAGACGATTCTTAAGCCCGCCTTCCTTAAGCGCAGACAAACTTCCACGTCTGCCAAACCGTTGGTCGTATTGTCCGGGTCGAATCCGCCTGCCTTATCAAAACTCATGCGCGATATGGCCATAAATTCGATCCCGACGGCTGAGACGTTGTTGTCGGCGGCCAGCCGTACGAACTCTCCCGGGTCATCCGCATCGTAACCGAAATGTGCCCTGCCCAACCCCTCTTTTATTCCCAGAACGTACCCGCCGTTCAAGACTTTTCCCTTTGAATCCACGACACATCCGCCCACCGCTCCTATCCCGGGCTGAACAGCCCTCGAAACCAGTTCCTCAAGCCATTTTTCTGATGCTTTTTCTGCACCGGCGTCAACGAAAACAATTACTTCGCACTTGCTTTCCTTTGCGGCTTCTTCCAGCGCACTGAACACGCGGCCCTCAGAGGCAAGGATGGTTTTGATTGCCCCATTATAACCTCCGAACGGTAGTTGAAACTCGCATCTAGTGTGACCAAATGCGATCACGGCAACTGAAGGTGGCGTCTCCAATCGCAGAATTGTCCGATGAAGCTCACCCCGGCCCTTTATAACATCGGCTTTAGTGCAGGTTCTATCATAATGTTCTCGGATCGCGGTTCGGGCTCGTTCATGGGCATATGTTTTTTCGCCTGAATCAAAAGCGACCGATCCGTGAATTGCCCGCCAATGATAGAGCACAAGCGGAATATGCACAATGCTGCTGTCCTCTATACGCTCGATAAAGCGAAGACACAGATCGTAATCCTGGCTTCCCTCGAACCCAAGTCTGAACCCGCCGACATCCCTGAGTGTCTCGGTCCTGAATGCGCACAAGTGCGTTAGAAGGTTGAACGAGAGAAATGCCTCTGGGCTCCAATCGGGCTTGAACATGGGCTGGAACCGGCGCCCATTGGTGTCGATCTTGTCTTCGTCTGAGTATAGAAGATTGGCCCCCGGTTCTTTGTTGATCGCCGCCGCCAATTGAAATAGAGCGTCTTCGGCCAGCAGATCGTCATGATCCATAAGCGCAGTAAATTCTCCCTGCACCATATTGAGGGCGGTGTTCGAGGCCGCGGAGATATGACCATTCTCGTCTCGAAACGAAACATGAATGCGATCATCATTGCGGGCATATTCGATCAAGACACGTCGAACATGCGGCGAAGGGGACTTATCATCGGCTATGCATAATTCCCAGTTTTGATATATTTGTTTGCGGACTGACTCGATCGCTGCTCTCAGATATCTTTCGTCGACGTCATAGACCGGCATTAAAATCGATATCAGCGGTTGATAATCAAAGTCCTCGATCTTCTGTCTTATTGCTTCCCGCTCATCTTCGGTCAACGTATCGTACTTCGCGATCCAAGCGGTGTAGAGACGATCTCTATGCGACGTCCGTCGCAATCGCTTTAAAGCGAAATAAGTGCCACGGAATCCGCCGGCTCTAAATATCCTGTATGCCTTGCTGAATATTCTCGGCATCATCACGAATACTAAGATCTCGAGAGCCTATTGAACAGTGCCTCGTACTGATCGCTTATCTTTTCCCAACTGTATTCTGCTTTGACCCGCTGCTGTGAGCGTTCCCGATAGTCAAGAACTCGTGCCGGGCGATCGGCGATCGCCTGCATTTCGCGTTTTAGTTCTTCAACGTCCGCGTATCCGATCCCGGCATCACCAAGGACCTCGACATTCTCGACCGTCGAATACGCCAAAACGCAGTTTCCATAGCCCATTGCCTCGATCAAAGCCGGATGTGTGCCGCCAACCTCGGTCGCATGGATATATGCATAGGCATTTTGCTGCAGCGATTTATAGCGCTGGCCGAAAACAAATCCGGTAAAGATCACCCTTGGGTCATCGGCGGCAAGGCGGCGCAGCTGTTTCTTGTATTCATCTGCGTACGGCGCATCGCCGACGATCACGAGTTTAAGGTCGGTCTCGATACGACGAAACGCCTCGATAACCATCGCGGCGTTGTTCTCAGGCTCGAGCCTCGAAACGTATAGGAAGTAACGCTCCGGCTCGACACCAAACTCCGATACTGCTTCTGCATCGATCGCCCGCTCGACATCGGCCCCGTAAGCGATCATCGTCGAATCAACTCTGTATTCCGTCTTGTAGTAATCATAGATCGCCTTGGCATCGGTGACGATCTCAGTCGCAAACCAGACCGATGCCCGCTCGCCGATCGAATAATAAAACTGCCCCAGCCAGTTCCACTTTTTCCGTTTTCGCTCGAGCCCATCGACGTTGATCGCAACGGGGGTGCCTGTCCAGGTCAGCATGGGGATAAAGACCGCGTTCGCGGCATTGCATAACAGAACGACATCGAACCTCTGCGAGACGGAATGAACTGCCGAAAGAAACGTGTGCACGACCGTGTCGAGATATTTGTGTTTCACGGTCGGGAGCACCTTTAGATGGACGCCGCGATACACCTTCATGGTCTTCGGCACGTGATGCGAACGGCAATATACAGTCACCTCGTGCCCACGTTCAACAAGGCGCCACGAAAGCTGTTCGGCAAATGTCTCAAAACCGCCGTAGTTTGCGGGTATTCCCCGTGTTCCCATTATCGCAATGCGCATTTCAGTGTCATGAGAGATCTGCGTTCGTTAGGCACGGGATGACGGACCTGAGTAAAAGATGATAACGAAATCCAACGTAAAGCCAAAAAGTCTATTCTTTACAACTTTATAGTCTGAAATTCCCGCGTCCCTTAGTAGTCCCTTCAGGTCGTCCAATGTTAGCAGGTTCATGTATGAACCGGTTGCCCATCCCTTGCCTATTGCTCTCAGATACCATTCAAAAATGGGTTTCGGACCAAAATGCAGTAACGGCGTCCGTGTGTGCACCTCGACCGGGAAGTGGCGGTTCGGAGTCGTAATGAAAGCTCGGGCTGATACCCTCTTTATCTCCAGAAGGAAATTGAGTTGCTGTTCTCGCGTTCCAACATGTTCGATAACCGCGTTCGACCAACAAATATCGAAACTCTTGTCGCCAAAGGGAAATGAATTACCGTCATATTGAACGCATTCAACAGTCGGATATGACCTCTTAAAATTCGACGGCGCTTCCAAACTAAGGGCGGTCAGATTTTCGAGATATGGATAGTGCTTCTCTATAAAGTTGTCGGTCTCCGACATTTCATGGTCCGAACAGCCGACATCAAGGACGCGCGTCGACTGCGACGGGGCCAACTCATCGACAAAGGTCTTCCATTTTCGCTTCCGATTGAACTTAGAGATCTTATATGCGATTGACATTGCTCTGTCGTACTAAGCGCAGATCACCAACATCGACGAACCATGTTGAAAGCCGGACTCATCAAACGTCGGGACCAGCAGTCACCTATTGATCATTTTTCTGCGTTCAGGAAACATTCTTCGATAACCAACTGATCGCCATAAGCAATCCGGGTAATGATCTGGAATTGTGATTTCAAATCCACATCAGAGGGCAATGGCTGATAAGGGGGACGCCTCCCGTAACTCAAGTAAACCAGATTTCGCCACTAACGTCGAAAGTCACAGCCGTGATCACCGGTCTTCACGGCCTAACCCTGTTACGCGGCGGAAATGCGAGGCCATAGCCTGCACGCTCGAACGAGAGATTCGGATTGTAGTTTGGATCGCTCGCAAACCACTCTGGATAGCATTCGGCGAGTTTCGACATCGCCTCTATTTCATTCATAGACTGAGGTGACGAGACCTCGAACTCAGCGAATGGTGTCCACACATTTCGAAACCCTGAATCCATCAATTTCAGACATAGGTCAATATCCCCAAGAGGTTTGTACGGATCGAACCCCCCGACGGCATTTAGGGCATTTGTCGAAATTGCGATCATTCCGCCTCCCGCCGCAGTGACATTGCGCATCATCATCAGCTGTTGAAAAGATGTAAGCCGGGATCGGTCGATACCGGCAAATAGTGGCCAAACGCGGCCATCGCCGAGCACAAATCCGGCATTTGCTATTGCTCCATTCTGAAGAACTGCGAGCCCGCCAACAGCCCCTATCTGCCGTTGGCACGCAATACCAATGACCTCGATCAGCCAATCTGAATTCAAGGGTATGGTATCGGCATTTAGAAAGCAGAACACCTCGCCGGACGCTTTTTCTTGGGATGGCACGATCTCAAAATTCGAATATTTGGTTCGCGATTTGATCGCCTCGGCGTCACCTCGGGTGATAATACTCGCCTTGGGCTGGTGGGAAAACCGGTACCGTACCCGGTGGTGCCCGGGAAAGCCCTCCTCACTCACCGCATCGATACCCTTGCGTTCGAAGTGCCTGCTTATTGCGCGCCTAGCGTTTTTTATCGCATACGATTTACCTTCATTGTCGAGGGCTACGCTACCCTCAATCGCGCGCCAGTGATAAAGAATTCGCGGAATGTGCCGGATCTGTCGTTCATCAACGAGTTCTGTAACCCGAAGTATCAGGTCGTGATCTTGGCTGCCGTCGAATTCGCTGTCAAAGCCGCCGACCTCGCGGATCAATTCGGTACGATAGCCGATCAAATGTGTCGCAACGTTGCCTGCATAGATCGATTCGCGTCCCCAAGAAGCCTTAAATCGCGGGTTGAATCGTCGACCATTTTCGTCAATGAGATCCTCATCGCTATAGACCACGGCTATGTCACTATGTGTGGCGATCTCGTAAGCAACCCAAAACAACGCGTCGCGGGAAAGTTCGTCGTCATTGTCCATCAGCACGCAAAATTCACCGGCAGCAATTTCGAGAGCTGAGTTGGTAGCAGCCGAGATATGGCCATTTGTCTGGCGAAATACGACCTTTATCCGGTGGTCAGCCTCAGCAAACTCAAGGAGCAGCGGCCTGATGTGCGATGCTGTAGATGCATCGTCAGCTATACAAAGTTCCCATTCGTCATAAGTCTGCTCGATGACCGAACGCACTGCAAGACGAAGCCATCGTTCATCGACGTTGTAAACCGGCATCAAGATCGAAATTAGCGGTCGACGTGTCAAACGAGGGGTCAACTTCCCGGTATCCGCATATACCAGGCTATCGATCCATCTTTGATATTCCACGTCACGCTGGCGGAGAATATGCAGCGTTCGAAAAATACGCGCCGCCCGGCCAAAGCCGTAATTTCGCAACACCTCGATCAACTTATTCAGCTTGTTTAACGTCATTCTGGCATTGATAGGTGCCTCTCTATTTCTTTAGCCAAAATGGCATTAGCACTGCTGGTTCTGCGAATGGAATCATCGGCATTTCTTTCATTTTTCTCGCCCCGCCAATATCGGAGAATAGAAACAAAAGACTCGGTATCACTTTTCGGCATTGTCACAGGAAAATACTGATGATTTTACGAAAGGTTTCGATGTCGAGAGTGCTAGTTGGATGCTTCACTTGCCTTCCTCGATCGATCCCGGACATAGCGATCATCCTGTTCGAGTAAAGGCCGGATCGGGAGCATTTCGCTGCCGTTATTCCGAGTGTACTTTTTCAAAAACGTCGAGCGTTTCGCGAGCCGCGCGCCTCCACGAGAATTTCTTTGCCTGTTCAAGGCCTTTTAACCGCAGTTCATCGCGTAGTTTTCCGTCGGCATTCAACCGCTTCATCGCTTCGGCGATCGCAGGGACACTGTATGGATCTACTTGAATGCCCGCATCACCGACGACCTCTGGCAAACTTGTGCGGTCGCAAACGATAACAGGGGTTCCGCATTGCATGGCCTCAAGTGGCGGCAACCCAAAGCCCTCAAAGAATGAAGGGTAGACGAAAAACTTTGCAGACGAATACAACGCTGGCAGATCCTCGTCGGGGACGAACCCGGTAAAGTGAACTCGGTCTTCGACGCCATAATTAGACGCTGCCGCGATACTTTCATCAAAGAGCCATGCATTTTTGCCAACGAGAACCAGTGGAGGAAGTTCCGTCCCGGCCTTGATCAGCATCCCGTACGCCTGGATCAGGCGAACCAGGTTCTTTCTCGGCTGGACCGAACCAACCCCGAGGATGAATTCACCGTCTAGGCCATATCTCGCACGAACCGCATTAAGAGTCGATGCGTCTCGTACTGGTTTATAACTATCGTTTGCAGCGAGGTAAACATTTGTGACCTTCTCAGGTAATATACCGTAGGCCTCGATCACATCGTTACGCGAGTATTCGCTGCAGGTGATTATATGTTTCGCCTTCCTCGCTGTACGGCGAATGGTCACCTTCATCTGTGCGCTGCTCCGTTTATTGAAAGTCTCGGGCAGATGCTCGAACGCAAGGTCGTGGATCGCGGTCACGATCTTGGCCGGACAAAATGGTGGTGCATTGAATTGGCAAAAGAAAATATCGGCCGGGTGAAGTCTCAACTGACTTGAAAACGAATAGAAATATCGCAACATTCTTGAACGGTGCCAAAATCGACGCACCCTAAAATTGGACCATCGGCCTTGATAAATTTCGATCGCATGTGGCTCCATCACGTAAAGCGTATATTCGTTTTTCTGATCGATCTCCGCAAGACTCTCGATCATATTGGTGATATATGTGACATTACCGGCAAGCTGAGTGCCAACCGTATGTGCGTCAATCGCGACTCGCATAGAATTTATTTGTCGGACATATCCGGTTTGAACCGCCAGAATACACCATCACGTAGTTTTTCGATGTTAGTTACGTTAAGCGATAAGGGACGAGAATGCAACGGTTATTCGCTGACGATCTTAGTTAAGTTGCCGTAGTAGAAGATGTGTAAAGCGTCCGAAAAACAATTCTCTTAGATGGCGTCGCTGTTCCCGATCGCAACGAGCTTTACCAGCGTCATTCAAGGCTGTATTTTGTCCGCGTCAGAAAGGAAAGAATGTAAGAACTGAATCAATATGACTCAAACCGTCGGTTCTCATCGACTCTCGACTCACAGAAGAAAGCCGTCGTACGAGTTGCACTTCGACATTCATCGAACCGTTATGATTGTTCGATGATCAATACGAATTCGTTGTGTCAACAATAGATAAGGCTACGAATGCATCAATCGACGCGGACCTCACTTCGCAACTTGAAACTTGCATAGTAAAAAGCAATCTGGAACACAATCTCAGAATGATCGATGTCCTCATGTCAACATACAACGGCTCGCTGTTCATTCGTGAACAGATCGAATCGATCCTCAGTCAGAGTTTTTCGGACTTCCGTCTGATGATACGTGATGATGGTTCTCAGGACGACACCGTTTCCATCATCGAAGAATGCGCTTTGGCAGACGAGCGAATCAAGGTAATACGGGATTCCGACGGAAACCTTGGGCTAAGACGATCGTTCATGCGGTTGCTCGAGGCGTCGACCGCGGACCATTTCATGTTCGCAGATCAGGACGACGTTTGGCTTCCCGACAAAATGTCGAGATCGTTTGAACGGATCTCAGAACTCGCCAGCCGGTATGGCGACGATACCCCAATTCTCGTCTTTACCGATCTCGCGGTCGTCGACGATGAACTCGCCGAGATCGACGGTTCGTTATGGAATTATCAGAGCCTCGATCCCGAGGTCGCGACGGATTGGAAAAAGCTGCTCGCACAAAATGTGGTCACCGGATGCACGATCATCGCGAATCGTGCCGCGGCTTCTGCGTCATTGCCGTTCGCAATGCCCGAAATGATGCATGACCACTGGGTTGCCGTGAACACCGCTAAATTTGGAAAGATCGATCACCTCGACATTCAAACGGTCTTGTATCGACAGCATCGAGGTAATGCCGAGGGCAGCAAGAATTTCGGGTTGATCTATGCCTTGTATAAGATCCCCGCGATCATAAACAATCGGTCGTTCTATAAGCGGTCGGCAACACACTTTGGCGGCGTCTCAGCAACCGGGCTGATGGTTAGAAAAATGTGTTTGAATTTCGGCCGATTCTACGACTGATCGCAGCAGTTAGGACGATAAGATCCGTCCGCGGGCAATTATCCGGCTTCTTCATCGTCACAAAGCGAATTTTCTCGTGAAGATTCATTGGTCGCGGAATCGAACTCAGCCAAATGATCCGCAAGGATATCGGCGAGTTTCTTTGATTCCTCTGCGATGATAGACAGATAATCCCGCGCCTGGCCCTGGATGGAATCATCCTCCAGAAGCAGCTCCGCAAAGCCCATGATGCTTGTAAGCGGCGTTCGCAGATCGTGAGAAAGCCGGTGCAGGTCGGTCGATCTTGCAGGTTCGTTTCGTTGATTCTCCATTTTGGATACCGGCCGGCCCGCGTCACCATTAATGTACGATCTCCCGCGGTTCATTTGGCTTCCTGATTATGTCCCACGTCAGACATCCGTGCAATCAATAACGCTTACCCGGCTCAATGTCCCACGCCCGCAGGCTTTGCCCTTTCCTCAGAAGTCGGCCATAATATGGCGTTGTCCGGGACATCGGAAAATGAAGTTTTTCAATCAGGTTCGACTTCTGCTGATCGGCATTTGGCTTGGGGCTGCCGTCTATTTTATTTTCGTGGCTCAAAGCGCCTTTGCCGTTCTGCCTGAACGGGAGCTCGCCGGTGCAGTTGTCAACCGAACTCTTGCGATCTTGAATTACAGCGGATTGGCGATATCGCTGATTCTTCTGGCCACGTCGCTTGTCGGGCAAGCGGCTGCAGGTAAGCTCTGGCTCTGGACAGAACGTTTTCTCCTGTTGGTAACAGCTGTCAGTTGTGCGATCGGGCAGTTCGTCATCGCTTGGTGGCTGTTATTGCTTCGCCAAGAGATCGGAAAGCCGATCGATCAGGTCGCGACAGATGACCCTCTTAGAATGCAGTTCAATGCGATGCATGAATATTCGGTGTGGGTTCTTATCGCCGGAATGATCGCTGCTTTGCTGGTGTTTTTTGTCGCTGCGAACCGCGGATATGGCCCAACAAAGCGATCAGGCCCTGACAGTTTCGATTTTCAAAACGATTTTAAGATCTAGTTTGTATGGAACTTATCGAGAAACAAAGCGAATTTTTATCACTTCTAGCCCGATGGAATGGGAATGAGTCACTTGCCGGTTATCCGTTCATTCGCAATGTTAACGCGCCGTTCACGCCCGTCCGTCGTGCATTGCCGATGCTGAATCTCGGTTTGATCACGTCTGCCGGTGCTTATATCGACGGGACAGAGCCTTTTGAGACATCGTCTCGTGACGGCGACCTGCAGTTTCGTGAGTTTCCGGTCGAGGTCGAAGCAATCGATCTGCGTTACACCGCCAAAGGCTACGATTCGAAATTCGTTTCTGAAGATCGAAATGTTCAGATCCCGATCGACCGATTGAGTGAATACGAAGCGAACAGCGTCATCGGACGCCTCAACAACGTATGGTGGTCGCTCAGCCCCTGGATCCCGAACGGTGCGCGTGTGGCGGAAGAACTCGCTCCTCGGATGGCGGAACGCTTGCACCGATACGAAATTCAGGCCGTACTGCTCGTGCCGGCTTCACGATTGTGTCACCAGACGCTTGCCATCCTTGCCCGCGGCATCGAAAACGCAGGCATACCGACGATCATGATCTCGGTCGATAAGGAACTCTCAGAATCGATCCGCGCACCGCGAACGGCCTATTACGACGGCGAGTTCGGCTGTGTAGTTGGAAAACCGAATTGGCGCGAACACCAACTGCGGATCCTTGATGAGACGCTTCGGTGGACAGAGACGTTCGATCAACCTGGCACCCGGAAGCTCGCCGTCGAGCTTCAAACGCAGGTTGAAGCGGCAAGGGGCGAGCGCTGACGATCACGAAACCGCTCTGCGCAACGTTCGGTCAGAAGGGAACGGCGGGCACCTGTGATGGGTCTTGCGGCCTAGCCTCCCATTTGCCAGCTCTTGATCATTTCCAGCGGATAGACCAGCATTACGATATTCAACAGTAGGCTGTCGCGGATCCACCAAAGCAAGATCAATTCGACCACAACGAAAAACATCAGCGACCGCCACCAGCCAAATCGAACGGCGATCCAAAATCCGATGCCGCAGGCAGCAAGATCTCCAACCGAGTTTGCGATCGAATCGCCAAAATAGTCCATTGAAGCCGTATTTTCGCGGTACTTCTCGATAATATAATTCGTGTTCTCGAGCACTTCCCAAGCTGCCTCAGCGACCATTGCGATCGCGAACCGCCATTGAATATCTAGCTTCGAGATCGCAAGCCCGGTCAGCCAAAAAAACAAAACACCGTGAAGAACATGGGTGAATGTATAAGGGTCGATCAGATGCTGTGACGTGTGACTGCTATTCCAGGCCTCGTGAACGTAGACCGAATAGTCGCCCAGTTTGCACCACCAAACCCGCCCGAGCGCATAGAGGGTCGCAGCCATCGATACAGTGGCCAGGACCGAAACCGTCACTGAGATCGTCCCGAACACTGACGTTTTTTGTTCTTCGATCCTTTTCATAAGCTTGGATAATTGTCTTAGGATGACGGATCAAATACAAGTCCGATAGCGCCGACCGGAGAACGGCCGGTCTGCTTGTGCGAATCTTGGTTCATGGCGTTCGGTCCGCGTCGTTGCGAACGGTCACGGGTTGAGTAAGAATCTAATGAACAATGCAGCGAGACCGCACACTTGAACTGGTTCGGAAACGAAACGAACCGTGGGACATCGTCGTAATTGGCGGCGGAGCTACGGGTGTCGGGTGTGCGCTAGATGCAGCGAGCCGCGGTCTCGAGGTCTTGCTCATCGAACAGCACGATCTGGGCAAGGGAACGTCGAGCCGAAGCACAAAGCTCTTACATGGCGGGGTGCGATATCTCGCTCAAGGCAATATCACTCTTGTTCGCGAAGCGCTTTTCGAACGCGGGGTGGTTTTTGCCAACGCTCCGGGCTCAGTAGCGATCCAACCGTTCATCGTACCTTGTTACAGCGTTTGGCAGACGATCAAATACAGCGCCGGACTAAAGTTATACGATCTGCTCGCGGGCCGCAGAAGCCTCGGCAGGTCGAGAATTCTCAAGCGAAACGAAACGATCGAACGGCTTCCGAACGTTAACCAGAAGCACTTAGGGGCCGGCGTTTTGTACTTTGACGGGATCTTTGATGACTCACGCTTGCTCATTGAACTGGCCCAAACCGCGGCCGCATCTGGAGCTTCGATCCTGACCTATGCAAAGCTCGTCAGGATCGAAAAGCGTTTGACGTCACCTGAAAGCCGGATCGAATTCGTCGATCTCGAATCCGAAGATCATATCGAAGTTATGGCCAGAGCGGTGATCAACGCTACGGGCGCATTCAGCGATCAGGTCCGGCAATTGTCCGATCAAGACGCGGGACCGTTGTTGAAATTCAGTCAGGGCATCCATCTCGTCCTCGACCGGAGGTTCCTGCCCACCGACGACGCAATGATGATACCTGTGACGCCGGACGGACGAGTGCTGTTTTGCATACCGTGGCATGAACGGCTGCTTGTCGGGACGACCGAGACGCCTATCGATCGTCCGGTCGCTGAGCCCGTTGCTCAGGACGCCGAGATAGGCTTTGTGTTGGAGGCGGCCGGTGCCTATTTGAGCGAAAGGCCGACGAGAGATGACATCCTGAGTGTATTCGCTGGAATCCGTCCACTTATCGGCTCATCTCAGAAAACTGCAACTTCGCGGCTGTCACGCGAACACCGTATCGAGGTCGACCGCTCTGGTATGGTCACCATCGCCGGTGGAAAGTGGACAACTTACCGGAAAATGGCCGAAAATGCGGTCGATCGGGCAATAGAGGTCGCCGGACTCCGAAGCGTTCCGTCCAGGACCATCGATCTCCCGATCGTTCATCGGTCGTCTGAGATAACCGATGGCGAACGTCTGTGCGCCGATCTGCCATACACGACCGGTGACGTCAGAAATGCAGTTGTGAATGAATTCGCGAGGTCGATCGAAGACGTCCTTGCGCGCAGGACCCGCATATTATTCATTGATGCGCGAGCGGCGTTGGAGATCGCACCAGATGTCGGTGCGATCGTCGGCGAATTACTGGGATGGACCGAGGAAAAAAAGGCTAAGGAGGTCGAGGAATTCACGGCAGTCGCAGCAGGCTATCTGCCTCGGCATGCCTAGGATCATTTTTCCGGGGCCTCATACGACGTACCGTCCGAATATACCACCTTGTTTATTTTGACTGCGATCTTCGTCGTCCGGTGTCGAATGTCAGAGACGATGTCAACGGTCAGCGGTTTCGAATATTCCTTTCGTTTGGAACCGGTGACATTCCGCTTGAATTCCGATGCTTCGTTCGGCGAGAGCGACTTGCTTGCCGCGAAGGTATAACGGACGATCTCGTCTCCGCGAGGGTCTGTGAAAACGAACACGGCTTCAAACGACCTCACGGTCTTGACGCCGGTGTTTTTCAGCTTCATCGCGACATCGAATGAAGTCTCGCCCTCATCAAGCTTCTGAACTCTCTTCGGTGCGGCATTCGGATCCTCGGGTTGGCGTCGCCATTCGCCGTTGATCCCGGTCCGCTGGTATTCGGGACGCGGCGGAGTGCTGCCTATCACACCGTAGTCTTGATGCGGAAATTGCGGCATCGCGACCGCCGATCGGTCGGCTTCGAAGGGCTTCCAGGAGTACTCTATGACCTCGATGCCCGACGGACTCTTTTCAGAATTCTGAGCTTGGGCAAAAACGGAAAAAAAGCCAAGAACCGCCAAAATTATGAAAAGGCTACCGTTACGCATCGTGTTCCTCCTGAGAAGATCGACCCTTTGAATTCGGAAACTCATCAAGACCGGTGATGACGGGATTTTAGTTGGAATGGAGATGTGATGTCAAAGACTTTTTCTGCGCTATGACGGACGTGACGTCGTTTTGCGAGAGGGATTACTTTCGCTGTGAACGATCATTCCGTCGTGATCTCGTCTTCGCCATGGAGCGCTGCATTTAGCGTATGCCAACTCAGTGAGGCACACTTTACACGTGCGGGAAACTCCAGTACGCCGGAAAATGCTTTCAGTCTGCCAAGATCGTTCTCTTCCGTCTCGATATCAAGTTCGCCGGTGACCATTCGGTGAAACTCATTGAAAAGCTTGTCCGCTTCGTCCCTCGTCTTACCCTTTACGGCCTGTGTCATCATTGACGCCGAAGCCTTGGAGATGGCGCAGCCTGACCCTTTGAACGCGACATCGCCGACCTTGTCGCCTTCCATTTTTACATAGACCTGCAGCGCATCGCCGCATAGCGGATTATTTCCCAGTGCGGTCTTGTCTGGATCCTCGATCTCGCGAAAGTTCCGCGGGTTCTTGTTGTGCTCCAGTATCGTTTCCTGATAAAGCTCGGTTAATTCTGACATCTAGAACAATCCTACAACATTACCGTTCTCATCGATATCTACACGCTCGGCCGCAGGATGTTCGGGCAAAGCCGGCATTGTACGCATGTCGCCGCAGATCGGATAAATGAAACCGGCTCCGACACTCGCCCGCACCTCTCGGACCGGAAGCGTAAATCCGGTCGGAGCCCCTTTCAGCGTCGGGTCGTGGCTGAGGCTGAGGTGTGTTTTCGCCATACAGATCGGCAGTTTGCCAAAACCGTTTGCCTCGTAATTCTTTATCTGGTCATCGGCAAACGGCGCATAGCTGACGTCGTCAGCACCGTAGATCTTTTTCGCGATCGTTTCGATCTTCGCCTTGATCGGCTGATCGAGGTCGTAAAGAAATTTGAATTCGCTCGGTTCGTCGGCAGCGGCGATGACCATTTCGGCGAGTTCGATCGCACCTTTTCCGCCATCGGCCCAATGTGTCGAAACGGCCGCTCCGAGCGCGCCGCTTTCGATCGCGATCCGCTTTACCGCCTCGATCTCTTCGGGATGATCGGTCGCAAACGCATTTATCGCGACGACCGGCGTAACGCCGTGGAGCTTAATGTTCTCTATCTGCTTTCGGAGGTTTGCGGCACCTGCCTCGACGTCGGCGACGTTGTTCTCAAGCATCTCGGGCGGCAGCGGCTTTCCGGCGACGATCTTATACTTTCCGCTGTGCGATTTTAGCGCTCGGATGGTCGCGACGATGACGGCCGCATCGGGCTTGAGGCCCGAGTAGCGGCACTTGATGTTAAAGAATTTCTCGGCACCGATGTCGGCACCGAAACCGGACTCGGTCATCAGGTAATCGGCCGTCTTGATTCCGATCATGTCGGCCAAGATACTGCTGTTGCCGTGGGCAACGTTGGCGAAAGGCCCTGCATGTACAAGCGCGGGAGTGTTTTCTAGCGTCTGCATTATCGTCGGGCGGATTGCATCGCGCATCAGCACGGTCATCGCACCGGCGGCTCCGATCTCCTCGGCAGTTACGGGCTTTTTGTCGTGCGTCAGTCCAACGACGATCCTGCCGAAGCGCTTCCGCATATCCTGAAGCGAGGTGGTCAAGGCAAGGATGGCCATTACCTCCGACGCGACCGTGATGTCAAAACCGGTCTCACGCGGAATGCCGCCTTCCATACGGCCGCCGAGCCCGACGATGATCTTGCGAAGCGCACGGTCGTTGGTATCGACAACCCGTTTCCACGTGATGCTGTGCGGATTGATGTTAAGCGGATTTCCCCGGAGCAGTTTATTATCGATCATTGCCGCGAGCAGGTTTGTCGCCGCAGTTACAGCATGAATGTCGCCGGTCAGGTTCAGGTTGAACGTCTCCATCGGCACGACCTGTGCATAGCCGCCGCCGGCCGCACCGCCCTTTATCCCAAAGGTCGGCCCTTGTGATGGCTGCCTCAAGGTGATCACCGACTTTTTGCCAAGGTGCTGCATCGCCTCGCCGAGCCCGATGAGAGTCGTAGATTTTCCCTCACCGAGAGGCGTTGGTGTTATGGCTGAAATATCGATGTATTTGCCGTTCGGCCGATCCTTGAACTTCTCAAGTACGTCAAGACGAACCTTGCCAATGTATGGACTGCCGTAAAGATCGATATCATCAGGGCTGAGGCCAAGCTGCGCGGCTATTTCGGTAACCGGACGAAGTTTCGCGTTCTGTGCGATGTCTAGATCAGAGTGCATGCCGATATTGTTTGGTTTTTCGTATGCAAATGTCGTGACGCCACTCACAATTCGACGGTTTTTTTTCGTCGCTTGACTTATCAAATTCTCTCACCGGTCGGCGATGTAAAGCGTGCGTCGTCAGCATTGCCGGTGTTCTTCACATTTTGCGGCTCAAAGAGCATCACTTCAACTTCTTCGTCCGCGACCGGCCGATGCTCGACGCCGCGTGGGACGATGACGAATTCGCCCGGAGAAAGCTCGATGGTCCTATCTCGGAACTCGAGGCGGAAACTGCCCTTTACCGCCATAAAAAGCTCGTCTTCCGTTTCGTGATGATGCCACGGAAATTCGCCCTTGAACTTCGCGAGCTTCACCTCCTGCCCGTTCAGTTCGCCAACGATCTTTGGCCGCCAGTGCTCTGCAAAAAGCGAAAATTTCTCGGCTAAATTTACCTTCTCCATACAAATGGCAAAAACAAGTGAAGGCTGGCGGGTCCTCTTCAGCCAAATCCTATGCAAATACCTCGATCACCTTCTGGATCGAATCCGCCAACTTATCGACCTCTTCGCGCGTGTTGTAAAAGGCGAAAGACGCACGCGCCGTCGCAGGCACATCAAAGAACTGCATGACCGGCTGTGCACAATGGTGTCCGGCACGGATGGCAATGCCCTGCTGGTCTAGAATGGTACCGATATCATGCGGGTGAATTCCCTCTATCGTAAACGAAAGAACGCTCGCCTTTTCGGCCGCCGTTCCGATTATCGTCACTTCCGGAATATCCGCGAGCCGCTCGGTCGCATACTCAAGCAACTCGTGTTCGTATGCAGCAGCGGCTTCAAAATCGAGCGCATTTATGTAATCGATAGCCGCTCCGAGCCCGATAGCGTTTGCTATAGCAGGTGTTCCGGCCTCAAACTTCTCGGGTATCGGAGCAAATGTCGAACGCTCGAGCGTTACCGTGCGGATCATACCGCCGCCCGTTTGATACGGCGGCATTTTGTCGAGCCATTCACGTTTGCCATAAGCCACGCCGCTGCCGGTCGGGGCGAACATCTTGTGTCCGGAAAAGACAAAGAAATCTGCGTCGAGATCCTGCACGTCAACCGGAAAATGGGGCACACTTTGGGCCGCATCGACGCAAACAGGCACGCCGAACTTGTGCGCGGTCGCGATCATCGCCCTCACCGGGTTTACCGTTCCAAGTGAATTTGAAACGTGCGAAACTGCAACGATCTTTGTGCGTTCATTGAGCAGATTCTCGTATTCTTCGATGATCAGCTCGCCGCGTTCGTTAATTGGTATGACACGGATCTTCGCACCGCGTTCCTCGGCAACGATCTGCCACGGAACTATGTTTGAGTGGTGTTCCATCTGTGATACCAATATCTCGTCTCCTTCGTTGATGAACTGCCGGCCATAGCTCGACGCCACGAGATTGACGCCCTCGGTACAACCCCGGACGAATATACATTCCGCCGCTTCTTTGGCGTTTATAAATCGTTTGACCTTTTCGCGGGCCGCTTCGAACGCATTTGTCGCATGCTGTGACAGGTAGTGAACGCCGCGATGAACGTTTGAATGTTCCTCGGCAAGATACTTTGATCCGCGGTCGATGACCATCTGCGGAACTTGCGACGACGCAGCGTTATCAAGATAGACCAGAGGCTTGCCGTTTACCTCTCGCGCCAACACCGGAAAATCCTTTCTGACCTTTTCAACGTTCCAATTGCTCATTGTTCCTACTGCGGTCATGTTAACAGCCCCCTCGATCAGCGCTTGGCTGCCGCGATCGCCTTCGACTTTGCGGTCACCGGAGGCACGGGCCTGGTTCGCGCTTTTTTGGTCTCGCGTTCGATGTATTCGCGCAAAGCCGTCTCGATCGTCGCAGCACGGCGTTGTTTTTCACCGGCTATCTCGTCGATCTTTGCCAACAAACTTTCTTCAATTATCAATGATGTTCTGATTCTCATTATCTTATCCTTCCAACTTTGTGTTGAGCCGATGCAGGACGGCGGCGTCCAGATCGCTTTTTATACTATCTATCCCGATCTTATTTATGATCTCTTCCGCAAATCCGTACGTAAGCAGATTTCTTGCAAGCGTTTCCGGCAATCCGCGCGTGAGCAGGTAGAAAAGTTCTTCTTCCTCGAGTTGACCGACGGTCGCACCATGCGAACACTTTACATCGTCGTTAAAGATCTCAAGCTGCGGTTTTGTGTCCACACGTGCGTCATTCGACAATAGCAGATTTTTGTTCGACTGCTGCGCGTCGGTTCCGTGCGCATTTTCGCGGACAAACACCTTACCGTTGAATACTGCCCGCGAACCGTCGTTCATCACGCCCTTGTAGTTCTGATGCGATGTGCAGTTCGGTACCGTATGATCGATGATCGAGTGAGTATCCGAATGCTGCGAACCGTTCAGCATATACAGGCCGTCTACCCACGCCTCACCGCCCTCGGCAACAAACTTCAGTTCGATATCATGCCTTGATATCGCGCCGCCAAAGTTGATGTTGGTCGCATTGTAGGTTCCCCTTTCTACGAGGACCTCTGTAACACCGTAATGAAACGCTTCTGCCGATTCCTTTTGAATACGATAGTGGGTCAGGTTCGCGTTCTCTTCGACCAAGACCTGAACCGCCGTATTTGTAAAGCACCGGCCCGTTCCCTCATAAGATTCAACGATAGTTGCCTTACTGCCGGCACGGGCAATTATGATCACGTGCGGAAAGATCGCGTTTCCGTCCTCGGCCGCAAAATTAAACTCGATCGGGTCGATCACGGCCGTATCCTTTTCGATCTCGAGGACGGCAATATCGGCAAATGCCAGGTGAAGAGCGGTGAAGCCATTTCGGCGAAAGTCGAATCGTTTCAGATCGTCTATCGCCAACGCCGCCGGCGAGTTCGAGCGTCCGCTGTCTATCGTCCAGTCGGCCGTGGCGATCGGAGCGACGTTCGTATATTTCCAGTCCTCATGCGAGAGCGACGGAAATCCCTTTGACGCGAATTCCGCAAATGCTTCCTCACGGATCGATCGAAGTTCAAGATCCGATTCATTGGCGATCCGCTTCTTAAGATCTTCCGTAAAATGTGTTTTCATTACGGCTGTTGATAAAACCATTACTAAAATACCTTAACCAAACTAAATTTCTGATCTGCCTTCACCGTCCGTGCTTTGTCCATGACGAGATCATGCGCCATCCTTAGCTTCGCTTCGTTCTCCGCTTTCGGTCTCGCATCGTCAACAAGCGGTGAGCGTTCGTGATCGAAGAGAAAATCATGGCGCGTCAATATATACTGTACACCCAATGCCGCTGCCCTTGCTTTAAGTTCCTCGCCGTTTCTTGATTCCCATACCATCCGGCGGAGTGTCCAATCCTCGAACAGGTAGTCCGAAAAATACGGCCGATCGAGATGATAGGTGTCGCGCCGCATGTTTATCAGCCATGCTTTTGAGTCCGGCGCCGATTCAGTGTTAAGCCACTGATAGTACGGGTAGTAGTCGATATTGCGCGCTAAATACGAATCCGGGGTTTCCCCGCCCAGCACGACCCGAAGCGGAGCCTTTTGCGCGAACCAGGCGAAGGTCACCAGCAGCATTGCCGCCGAAGCCCCGGCCAACCCTGCTTCAAACCACTTAGAGCTGCCTGCAAGTTGTCCAGCGATCGCTTGAACAGATGCCGCGATGCTTATTGCCAGCAGCGGGACGATCGGCAACAGATATCGGAGCTGCTGGCTCGAAAACAACCAGAACAAGAACATCACCGCAGCGATGGCCGCAAAGATCCTGGCCTCGACGGGGAGTTCGAATTTCCAGAGAGTATGGATAAGCAGCGGCAGCCCGATCAGAAATGCGATGCCCAAAACGCCGTCGAAATGCGTCGCGATCTCAGGCTGAGCCGTGACCGAAATATTCCACGGCGCAAGCAGATAGTCGAGCGGCGATTTTTCATATCCGCCGTATTGCGAATTCATCATTTGGAACAGGTTAGAACGCTCGACGTCCCAACCCGGAGCCTCGGCCGGCACGATGCTCAAATAAAACGGAAATATCGGGCTGCCCGTTTCTGCCCACGTCCGCACATACCACGGCGATGCGATGACGCCGGCCATCAGCAAAGCCCCGAATGCAAACGCCGCGATCTTCCCGACGCGGTCCGGTTCGGCCGCTTGTGCTTTTCTGACACGAAACAAGATCAACAGGGCAAATGCCGCAATGACGAAGAGCGTGGTCAGCTTTGACGACAATGCCGCACCGAGGAATATCGCCATTAACACCAGCCAGCTCGTTTCCGACGTCTTCCACCAACGAGTCAGGACATAGGCCGCGAGCAGAACGTACAATGCAAGTGCGAGGTCGATGTAAGCGCTTGATGCCACGTGATAAGCCGTCGGAACCGACGCAACCATCAGCACAGCGATCAGCGACCAACGCCGCGAAATACCGATCTCGCGGGTAATACCGAACACCGCTGCCAGCAGAAGTGGAAAAAAGAGCCAGATCACGCCACCCGCGGCGGCCTCACCAACGCGTCCATTGACGAGGCTGCCTAAGAGCATCGCCCAAAGGCTGTGCATTTCGGTCCCGAGCGCGAGATAACTGGCAATATTGCCATCGACAAATGCATTGCTTCCCTGGACGATGAATTGCTTCGGTACGGAAAAGTGATAAAGAAGCGTGTCTTTTGCGGTCGGCGGGGCAAGACTCGTGATCAACGAAAGCCCAAGCGGGAACGCGATCAGTAAAAGCAATGCTTTATCGGCAAGAGTCGCCCGTTCGGGGACACGGCTTTCTTCTTTTACTTCTCTGACGCGCTTAAGACTGAAAGCGAAGAGCAACTGGCCAAGAACGATCGCGATGACCGCAGCCGTTGCCGAATACAGCCCAACCGTCCCCAGGACGAGCCAGACTACTGACCAAACAGCCGCCCCCAACGCGGCCTTGGTTGCCAACTCGAGAATATGCGAATGATCGTCGCTTCTGACCGGCCGGATCGCAGAAAACGCAAAATGTCCGACACCTAACCACGAGCCAAAGATAAGTGCCGCCCCAACGGCAGCGTAAAAAGCGGCGAGAGCGCCCTCGCCAAGCAAAGCGCCGCCGCCGAGATCGCCAATGAGCTGGCCTAGCCGCCCGACATCATCGCCGCGGTTCGCAAAAAAAGCGATAAGCAGAACCGTCGCCCACGCCGCCGTCAGAACGGGAACAAGCGACCTTTGATTCGGTTGTGGATCCGCCTTTGCCAAATTGTTATTCCCTTTCAGCCTGTTCCAAAATCTCCGACAGATCGGGTTCCAACGGCATCGGCTTCAGCGGATGTACGTTCGCGCCGCCGGTGTTCCCTTTCGGATAAATACCGAGCGGCGTTTTTGTCGCAGCACCGCCGATACGCAAAACCTGTCCAACTATCTCTTTCGTGTCCCGTTGCCGAAACCCGTGCTTTAGCATTAGCCAGTGAACACGCGTGTGCTGATAAGTGCTCGATTGACCCAAGACATGTGCTCGCTCCAAATGCCGAAACGTCGCCTCGGCCTCGCCTGCGGCTGAAAGCCTTTCGGCCTCGGCGATCTCGATCGCGATGTGTCTTTCGATCAAGGTCTTCATTTACTTAGCCGCAGATTTAACCCAATCGTATCCCTTTTCTTCCAACTCTATCGCAAGTTCCTTGCCGCCTTCCTTGACGATCTTGCCGTTCGCCAAAACGTGCACGAAATCAGGATGAATATAATTGAGCAGACGCTGATAGTGCGTTACGAGAATGATCGCGTTATCGCTCGAACGCAATTTGTTAACGCCCTCGGCAACTATGCGAAGCGCGTCGATATCAAGCCCCGAATCGGTCTCGTCCAAAATGGCGAGCTTCGGTTCAAGCACTGCCATCTGCAGTATCTCGTTGCGTTTCTTTTCGCCGCCAGAAAAGCCTTCGTTGACGGAACGCTTGAAGAACTGCGGATCCATCTCGACGATCTTCGCCTTCTCTTTCAGGTAGTCATTGAACTCCAGCGGGTCGAGCTCTTCGCGGCCGAGATGCTTCATCTTCTCGTTGTAGGCGATCCTGAGGAACTGCGAATTAGAAACACCCGGAACCTCGACCGGATACTGAAACGCCATGAAAACGCCTTCGCGGGCGCGTTCGTCCGGTTCGAGTTCGAGCAGGTTCTTGCCTTCGAAAAGCACCTCGCCCGAGATCACCTCGTAAGTCGGATGCCCGGCCAACACCTTTGACAACGTCGACTTTCCTGACCCGTTCGGCCCCATGATCGCGTGGACCTCACCCTCATTGACCTGAAGATTCAGCCCCTTTAATATCTCTTTTCCATCAATGCCTGCATGCAGGTCTTTTACTTCCAGCAACATAGATTTTATCTGACGAGAGAGATCACCGTGATCTCAAAGTCCCTTTGAAGTTCTTAAATATTCTGAGCGCTCCGTGAGCTTTGTGATGAGACTTCAACGAAGATCTCACCCTTCAAATACAGGGTCGCGTGGCCGCCTATCTTTACGCGTTCACCCGCATGCTTGCAAAATAGCTCGCCTCCGCGTGAACTGAGCTGCCGCGCGAACATCTCCGTTTTACCCAATTTCTCTGCCCAGAACGGTATCAGATTGCAATGCGCCGAACCCGTAACCGGATCTTCATTGATGCCCGCCTCGGGTGCAAAGAAACGCGAAACAAAATCGCATTCTTCGCCCGGCGCCGTCACTATCACGGCATGCGTCCGAATTTTTGCAAGTGACGAGAAGTCGGGCGATATCGATCGGATATCATCTTCGCTCTCATAAACCAGCATGTAATCGCGTGAACGGTATATTTCTATCGGCTCCCGCCCGATCGCCGCGACCAAACCCTCGGGAGCATCAGCCCGAGCAGCCGGCCTCGACGGAAAATCAAGCACAAGCTTGTCGCCATCGCGTTCAACGGTCAACATTCCGCTCTTGGAATGAAAACGCAAAACCGGTTCGGTCGCGCCAAGCTGATCGAACAACACGAACGCCGTTGCCAATGTTGCGTGGCCGCAAAGGTCGATCTCGAACGTCGGCGTAAACCATCGAAGCCCGTAACCGTCATCCTGCCTGACAAAGAACGCCGTCTCGCTCAGGTTATTCTCGAGCGCTATGTTCTGCATTATGTCGTCCGGCAGCCACGCATCAAGCGGCACGACCGCCGCGGGATTGCCGCCGAACGGACGGTTCGTGAAAGCATCTATCTGAAAAATACTCAACTTCATTTCGCCACCGTAATATGTAGGCCGTCAGCTGCATTTCGCTCCTCGCGGCGCCATGCCAAAAAACCGCGCACATGAAGCGTGAAGAAAACGACACTCCCCAATATCAAGGCGATGCTGCTGATCAGAAACCCGACAGTCATCCAGCTCAAGCTTGCGATCATCATTACAAGGAAGCCCAAGCGGTTTCGGTTGCCGAGCAAGTAGACTCCGGTCAAACCCGCCGCCGTCGCTAACCAATCTATGCCGTAATATTGCATAACACGCTACTTGCTCAAGACGGCAACGGCCTCGATCTCTATCTTCGCATCACGCGGCAGCCGAGCCACCTGCACCGTCGAACGAGCCGGGAAAGGTGCCTTGAACCGCCTCGCGTAGATCTCGTTCATCTTTGCGAAATCGTTCATATCCGCAAGAAAAACCGTCGTTTTCACAACATCGTCAAGTGAGGACCCTGCGGCCTTTAGAACGGCCTCGAGATTACTGATGGCCTGGTCCGTCTGCTCAGCGATGCCTCCGGCAACGAGAGCGTCGGTTTTCGGATCGGTCCCGATCTTGCCGGCAAGGAAAATAAATCCATTCGCTATGATCCCATGCGAATAAGGCCCGATAGCCTTAGGCGCGTTTTCTGCGGTAACCGCTCGTTTTGCGGCGGTCTGTGCCACGGCCTCGGTGCCGGAGGATTCAAAAAGCATGACCGGTCCGATCGCCGCTGCAAGCAGCAATAAGATCGCAAGCGAGCCCTTTCTCAATGTCATATCTTTCCTAAAAACTCACGTAACGCACGATCGCAAAATAGATCGGCATACCAAAAGTGATGTTGAACGGAAACGTCACGCCCAAAGCCATCGGAATGTACAAACCCGGATCCGCTTTAGGGGCCGCAAGCCGCATCGCCGCCGGAACGGCAATGTACGATGCACTCGCCGCCAGCACCGCGAACATCAGTCGGTTCCCGACGTCCTGCGTCACCAGCCCGCTTATCACCGCAACGGCCGCCCCGTTGACTATCGGCGCTACTATCGCGAACGCCGTAACGAACCAGCCGTATTTTCTAAACGCACCAAATCGCTTCGCCGTCACCATTCCCATCTCAAGCAGGAATATCGCAAGAAATCCCTTGAAGATGTCTGTAGTGAATGGCTTGATCCCCTCGGCCTGTTTCGTATCGGCGACGATCCCGATGATCAAACTTCCCAGGATCATCAACACGCTTCCATTCGTGAAAGAATGCTTGACGATGCTCTTTAGATCAGCACTTTGTGAATCATGGTCTGGATCATATCTCATCATCAGGATCACGCCGACAATGATCGCCGGCGATTCCATCAATGCCATTACGGCCACCATGTGCCCGCCGAACGCGACCCCCTGCGCCTCAAGGAATGATGTCGCTGCAACGAACGTGACCGCGCTCACCGAACCATAAGTAGCTGCGACGGCGGCCGCATCGCTGACGCTCATCTTCCGCTTCAGCACAAAGAACGTATAGAGCGGTATCAAGGATGCGATCACCACGCCGAGAATTAACGACAGCAGTATCTCGGTGGTAAATCCACCGTGCGACAATTCCTGTCCGCCTTTGAAACCGATCGCAAACAGCAGATAAAGCGAAATGAACTTTATCGTCGTGGACGGTATCTCAAGATCGCTTTTGACCAATGTCGCGACGATCCCCATGACAAAGAACAGCAGGGTAGGATTCGTCAGGTTCGATATAAGGATCCCTGTATCCATCTGTACTTATCCGGCTCGC
Source organism: Chloracidobacterium sp. (assembly GCA_016716305.1). Classification (NCBI taxonomy): domain Bacteria; kingdom Pseudomonadati; phylum Acidobacteriota; class Blastocatellia; order Chloracidobacteriales; family Chloracidobacteriaceae; genus Chloracidobacterium; species Chloracidobacterium sp. The sequence continues at coordinate 2,675,546 of JADJWP010000002.1, read as the reverse complement.
ACCGCCGCGATCGCCTGAATCTCGATCTTCGTCCCGAAGTGCAGGTCCTTTACCGGCACTATTGCCCTTGCCGGCCGATGATCGCCCATAACCTCGGCGTATTTCTTATTCACCTCGTCCCACAGTTCCATATCCGAAACATATATCGTCATCTGCAAAACATGGTTCAGATCGCTGCCCGCCGCGTGCAGCACCGCCTCAACATTCCTTATCGCCAATTCCGTCTGCTCACCTATGTCACCCGTGAACGGCTCACGCGTATCGAGCGTCATCGGCAACTGCCCCGAAACGTAGATCAAGCCATTATGCTCAATGCCCGGACTATAATGGCCTTTTGGTTGAGGTTGGTTTGGTGGTTGAATCTTATTCATTCTTTCGAATCCCTTATTCTGGACCGAGCGTCTACAACCATCTCTCGATAATTGTTCGAGAAAGGTTCGATGAGTAATTTTTCCAGGTCACAGCATAGATTCCACATCACTCGCTGTTCGGCCTGGTCCTCAATGGCTAATTCATCGGTATCGGAATATCTGCTAAGTAACTCGAATAGAATTAGAGCCTCGTCAGAATTTAACTCGATCTTGATCGTCTCAGCAGACATCTTTAACCGACACTTCCCTCAAGCTTCAGCCCCAATAACTTCGTCGCCTCGACCGCGTACTCCATCGGCAATTCGCGGAAGACTTCCTTGCAGAATCCGTTGATGATCAGCGAGACGGCGTCTTCTTGCGAGATGCCGCGTTGCTGCAGGTAAAAAAGCTGATCTTCGCTTATCTTCGAGGTTGTCGCTTCGTGTTCGACCTTGGCAGTGTTGTTCATCACCTCGATGTAAGGGAACGTGTTCGCTTCCGACTTGCCGCCGATAAGCATCGAATCGCACTGCGTGTAGTTACGCGCGCCCGAAGCTTTCGGCATGATCTTCACCAGGCCGCGGTACGAGTTGTTCGACCGACCCGCCGAGATGCCTTTAGAGACGATCGTCGATCTGGTGTTTTTTCCAAGGTGGATCATCTTGGTGCCGGTGTCTGCGATCTGCGCGTTGTTCGTCAAAGCGACCGAATAAAATTCGCCGATCGAATTATCGCCCTGCAGGATAACGCTCGGATATTTCCAGGTGATCGCCGAGCCGGTCTCGACCTGCGTCCACGAGATCTTCGAATTAACGCCACGGCACGCACCACGTTTGGTGACAAAGTTGTAAATGCCGCCCTTGCCCGTTTCATCGCCCGCGTACCAGTTCTGCACGGTCGAATATTTGATCTCGGCATTGTCCAGAGCCACAAGCTCGACCACCGCGGCATGAAGCTGGTTTGTATCGAACTGCGGCGCCGTGCAGCCTTCGTTGTACGCCACATATCCGCCTTCTTCCGCGACTATCAGCGTGCGTTCGAACTGCCCCGATTCCTGTGTGTTGATGCGGAAATAGGTCGACAATTCCATCGGGCATCGGACGCCTTTTGGAATAAAGACGAACGAGCCGTCCGAGAACACAGCGGAGTTCAATGCCGCGTAATAGTTATCACCGACCGGCACGACCGAACCGAGATATTTCTGGATCAATTCGGGATAATCCGCTACCGCCTCGGTGAACGAACAGAAGATCACACCTGCCTCGAGCAGCTTTTTCTTGAATGTCGTCGCGACCGAGACCGAATCAAAGACGGCGTCGACCGCCACATTAGCCAGCATCTTCTGCTCAGACAGCGGTATGCCAAGCTTCTCGAAAGTCTTGATCAGTTCCGGATCGACCTCGTCCATCGACGCCTTCGTCGGCTTTTGTTTTGGCGCCGAATAATACGAGATGTTCTGAAAGTCGATGTCAGGGTAGGCGAAATTGGCCCAATGATCGGGCTTTTCCATCGTCAGCCACTTTCTGAATGCTTTGAGCCGAAATTCGAGCAGCCATTCCGGCTCGTTCTTTTTCGACGAGATCAAACGCACCGTTTCTTCCGAAAGCCCTTTTGCGATGGTGTCGGTCTCGATATCGGTAACGAAACCGTACTTATATTCGCGATTTGTGAGTAATTCTGCTGCTGTCGACATCGTGTTCTCCGCGGTCTCCGAGTTCAAATTCTTTGCGGTTCGATCGTCCGATGAATTCCTTGTATCTGATGGAACATAGCATCGACCGATTCTTCATTTCCGACCAGTTGAGCAAGCGTTATCCGCGAAAGTGCATTTTCTACGATCTCGTGCAGACCAACGATCACGGGCCTGATGCCGCAGTCGCCGGTGTGAACGCATTTATCCATTACGCCCGTGTAGCTCTCGCAATGTGCGGCCAGAACATCCTCGTCAAGCACCTTGATGATCTCGTTGAGATAGATATCGCTCGCCGGACGGGCAAGAAAATAACCGCCTTTGGTGCCGCGCGTCGAATTCACGAACCCGGCCTTGTTAAGCAGCCACATCAGCTTACCTGCATTCGCCGACGAGATGCCTTCGAGTTCTGCGATCTGCGGGAGCGTCAGGCTTTCGCCCTCGCTCAAATTTGCAAGCTGGACGAGGCACCGCAATCCGTATTCTTCCTGTGCTGAAATTTTCATAAGCTATTCAACTGTATAGGGCCTGGCATTCTCAGATAGGCTGATTATCTCAAATCATTACTTTTTGGTCAAGATTGAAGGCCATTGGAGAACGGAACCATGAAGGCCCGTGAAAGACAAGAGATCGAACCACCTGTTTATCGGAAACTCGGCCGATTGACCCTCATCCTTATTGGGCGTTCCATCTTTTCCGGATCTTTACCGCTCGTTCAATAATATCGGCGTTTTCGAGGATCTTGAGATGCAGGTCGCGGTCGAGCGATGGGTTATCGGCGAGGAATTTGTTGATTATGTTCAGCGCTTCCTCGCTTCGTTGGCCGCCGATGAAGGCGCCGAGCCAGCCGTTGACGAAGAATATCTTGCGGTTGCGTTTGTGATTGGGAAGCTCCTGCAGGGCTTTTTGCAAATAAGGCGATGTCAGCTCAGAATGCCGGATCGAGTTCCACGGCCCAAACGCCGCCTCGATCCAGCTCTCTGAAATTTCTTTGTTCTCGGTAAAATCCTTCCAGTACTTCGCCTTGTTCTCCGCCGTTGCGATGCCCGCCCTCGCGGCATAGGCATATCGCTTTGCATCGTCGCTCGTCTCCGTCTTCTCAAGCTCCGCCAATAGTTTCGGCGCATCCGAATCGCCCAGGATCAACAGCCGCGCAACGATGTCGAACCGGTCCTTGGTGCGAAGTGTCAGTAGCCCGACCGTGAGGGAGGGCTCAACGCGGCCCGTGCTCAACGTTGAGCCGTTACTAACATGAGGGCTACCGACACCCGCCAACAGCTCCTTCAACACGCCCCGCGCCTTCTCACTCGCCGCGATATTCAAAAACGCCCGATAGTATGTGATCCGCTGCCCGAGCGTCTCCGAAGTCTTCATCCGCTCGATCAGCAGGTCCTCGACGCGTGTCCGTAACCCGACACCCGGGGTCCCCGCCGGAGCATCTCCGCGTGGGGTGGAGGCCGTGAGCGAGGGCTCAACGCGGCCCGTGCTCGATCTTGAGCCCTTACTAACGTGCGGGCTACGGACACCGTCGCCGTCTTCGATGTAGTAATTCATCGCAGTCCCGATGCGGTTCAGCAGCAACGCGGTCGTCGATTCGTCGTCAATTGCAGAAGCCCGCACGTCAGTAAGGGCTTTACTTCCAGCTTGAGCGTTAAGCCCTTGCTCACGCGTGGGCCTCTGCAACACCTTCACCACCAGCTCCACATATTCACGCGGGTCGAGCTCGCCCTCGCGGACGCTGTCCCAAAGCGCGCCCCACATCATCGACCGCAGGAACGGGTCCTCTTCGTTCTGGATGTTCTTCAGAACATACTCGCGGCTCTTCTCGTCGAGGAGGAAAATGCCGTAGCCGTAGTCGCCATAGTTAGTTTGAATAAATTTAGGAGCCTCGAGTTCTTTCCTTGTTGATTTCGACGCTAGATCGCCAAAGTTGTAGCCCCATATTTCCTCGATCTCACGATCATTCTTGCCCAAAGTTACCCTTTCTACTCTTGTTTTGCCGTTTGCCAGAACATAGTAGAATTGCAGTCCTTCGGGCCAAATAGATGCATTACTCCGTCTGTTTGTACGCGGATAGCAAGGAAATCCTGTCTGAGAAAAAAGTAGAGTGATTTCTCCAGGTCGACCAGTCAATTTTGTGGATCTTGAATAATCTTCGATGCAAAGCCTGAAAGTTGGCAATCCTGATTGCTTCACCCAGGTTCGTGCCCAGTCAGTCAAATTACTATTTGTCGCTGTACCAAACTCCTTAACCAGATCTTCCCACCCCGCATTCCCAAACTCATACTTCTTCAAAAACGCCCGGACGGCCGTCTGGAACTTGTCTTCACCGAGATAAAACTCCGCCTGGCGGAGGAACGCCGGGGCTTTGTTGTAGACGATGTTGCCATAGGCGGATTTTGCGGCGGAGAGGTTCGGTATCTCTTGATAGATCGGCGTCGTGCCTTTGGTGGAATCGGTCTGGTAAGCGGCCTGTTTGACGCGTTCGTAGAAGACCTTCCAGGCGTTCATCTCGGACATGGTCTTTTCCATCGCCTTGTACGCCGTAAAGGTCGCAAAGCCCTCTTTCAGCCAAAGGTCGTCGAACCACCGCATCGTCACCGTGTCGCCGAACCACTGGTGCGACGCCTCGTGAAAGATCAGCAAAGCCCGCGAGATATGGTCGTTCTTGGTCGGCTCCTGCGGAAAGATGATCGCCGATTCCCGCAAAAACGTCGCCCCCGCATGCTCCATCCCGCCAAACGGAAACTCCGGTATCAGCACCAGATCGTACTTAGAGAATGGAAACTTGTAATCGAAATACTCCTCGAAGTATTTGACGGCCTCGCGATTCAGCCGAAAGACCTCAGCGGCATGAGGCTTGAACTTAGCGGCCTGTGACTTGCGGACGTAGATGCTGGTCTCCGGTGTCTGTAGCCCGACCGTTAGTAAGGGCTCAACGTTGTCGTTGCGCGACGTTGAGCCCTTACTAACGTGCGGGCTACTGACACCCGATGCGGAAACCCGACCCGTAGGGAGGGTGTTCTTATTCGGCGGCGAAGAGACACCCTCCCTACCGCTCAGGTTTCCGCCTGTGACCTTTTCGAACGGTCCGGCCGCGAATGCGAAGACGTAGGTGCTGATTGGTTTAGTTTCCTCGAATATTGAGGTGATTGGAGCTCCCGGATCCATAGCGAACCGCTGCGGTGCGTCTGTGTTTGATATCGAAAGCCAATCAAATGGAGTACGAACGGTCAGCGTAAATCTGGCCTTCAGATCCGGTTGGTCAAACACCGGAAACGCCGTGCTCGCGTCGCTTGGGACAAAGAGCGAGTAGATATACTCCGACCCGTCCTCTTTATCCACATACCGCGTGATCGCCGACCCGCTGGTCAATATCGGCGAGGTGAAATCCAGCTTGATCACGTTCTCGCCGATGACGACATTGTCGTAAAAGATGAGGTGCTCGTTTTCTTCGGAGTACGACATGTCGGTACCACCTACGGTAGCGGGCGGCGAGGACGTAATTGTCACAGGCCGACCGTTAACGGAAACATTCGAGATCGTCGACTTTTCTTCGTGACCTTTTATCTTGCGCCAGTCGAGAACAATATGGGGCACACTCCCTACCGGTCGTGTTTCCGCCTGTGCGGTTCCGCCACCAGATACCGCAGGTGGTACTGACTCCTTCACTCCCCAACTCCCTTTCTCCGCCACTCGCACCCGCACTTCCATCGTCCCTTTCAGCAGAGGCGACATCTTCTCGAGCGTCAGGTTCAGCTTGTAGCGGACGTCGCTGTAGCGCTCGGCCCGCCATTTCGCGAGCGTAAGCGAAACTCCGGGCTCGATCGGTGGGGCGTCAGGCGTCGCAAGCGGCTGAGCCATCAAAGGCTGAGCAAATGCCGAAATGTATGCCGTCAACAAAACGGCCGGCAGGAGCATCTTTTTCAAATTGTGTTTGGCCATATAGCTAATATATGATGCCGAAAAAAATGAAAAGTCGTCTTCTGCAATAGAATAATCCGCCTTTATCAACATGAAAAGGAGTGTTCAAAAAGATGAGTGCTTACGAACAATGGAACAAGTTGAACCCGAGCGAGAAACTCGCGATCGCTCAATATCCCGCTCTCGGAACCGCCGTACCCGTCGCAAAAGACAAGGCGTTTGCTGAAACCGTAAAACGGTTCGGCCATCAGGGACGTAATGATAATTCGGACGCCTTCAGGCATTGTTATTGGTCAGCTTTGCTGACCCGTGACGTTGGGTTTCTCGCGGCGTATGCATTCACAACGGCTCACGAGGATGTTCCCTCAAATCCACCTGCTGAAAAAGAGATGGACCTTCATAACAATATGCAGGGAATGGTCATCGGCATCAGGCATAAGGGAAGCAGCGATGACCAGATCTTGTCGGACGCATGCTTTTCGGCGCTGGCAGCAGGTAAGCTCAAGGTGATCAGTCCTTAGCTACGAAGGCAATAGAACAAGGTTCATTTCATGCGGATAACGCCATGCTTGACCGATGGAGTTGGCTCAAGCGTATCGATCCGAAAGTTCGCTGCGGTGAACACAAGATCGGAAAGGCGGTTGCTAAAGCGAGAAGTTGAAATTAACGAATCCGGTCGCTCGTACAGGCTGGCCATCGCGCGTAAAGGGTTTGAACCGCCATTTTTTTATCGCGTCGCGGGCTGCCGGCTGCAGCAGTGTCGGGCCACTCGCCTTATTGACCTCGGCGACCTCGCCATTCTCATCAACTTCGATCTCGAGGCGAACGACACCGGTCGCACGCATCTGGCGGGCCGTCGCAGGGTATGTCGGCGGCTGCTGTTTTGTGGCGTAATTGATCAGCGACCCGACCTCGACCGGGCCCGAAGACACGGCCGCCGCTGGCTTTTCAGCTTCCTCATCCTTGGTATCGTTTGCTTTCGTCCCGCCGCCGACCACCAGCACCGGGCGCTGCTGAACAGGCTTGTTATCTGCGGGTTTTGACTCCGGGGCTTCGGGCGTGTCGAGCGATGCGACCGAGGTATCGGACGGGACCGAGGTCTCTTTGGTCGCCGCGATCGTCAGGGGTTTTGAATTTTCGGCGATGGTGTTCGTGACCGCGGTCTCGGTCACGGCATTGAGGATAACGCTCTGCGAACTTGCCATTTGCTCGCGCGAATCGGCGATCTCGTCGCGCCAACGTCGTGCATCGTATTCGTCGCGGCCTAAAGCACTGCGTGCGGTAACGGCTTCTTCGAGCAAGGGTATCGCAACGGCGATCTTCTCTTTGTCTTTGGCGATCTCTTTTGCCTGTGATACGACCATCTCGAGCGTTGATCGCATCTGTTCGATGTCCGTCACGGCCTCAAGCGGCAGATTGCGTTCGGATACGGCCAACCCGAGCCCGCGATAACGGTCGGTCTGATTTCGCGCACCCTTGACGACCTGTCCAGCGACCGATGGATAAAGCACGGACGAATTTGAGTTGTTTGCCTTGTAGGAACGGAATGCTTCGGTCAGAAGCTCCTGTGCCCGCTTGTAATTGCCTTGTTCGAGAAAACTGTTCATCAGCAATACGGCTGCCACGGCGTTTACCGATGGGTCGGCCGATTCGCGGCGGATACTCTCGAGTTCGTAGACCGCGGCCGGATAATTGCGCACCGCGATAAAGGCCTTTGCCTTCGAGATCCGCTCATGCATTATCTCGCCTGCGGTCGGTGTTTTAACAGGTGTCTGCGTTTGGGCCTCGGGCGATCTGGCCGGCTGAGGTTGGGTCGGCTGCGGACTCTGAGCGTAAGCCGATGATATGAAAACGAAAATTAATGAGACTATCGAAGTGCATGACCTGCTGACTTTTAGCGGCATTTCAGTCCTCCTTTCCGACTTAAATTCTCCGTAAAGGCCAAGCGAACTCCTCGGGGTAAGGCTCACTCTTTATGACCCGTGCGTCACATACCGCCGTTCGGAAAATTATCAAAAAGGGCTTCTGTTAAAGCCCGCAACTCAATTCTTCAAACTTTCGATGATTTTATTGCGGTATGTGATTGCTTCCTGTTTTATAGCATTTTCGTTCAAAGTGAGCAACCGCCGGTTTTGCATGACGATCCGTCCGTTGATGATCACCGAACTCACATCCGAGGCTTTGGTCGCATAGACAAGATGCGAATAAACGTTAAAGAACGGTGTCTGATGCAGGCCGCTGAAATCTACGATCGCAATATCGGCCCGCTTTCCGGCCTCTAGCGAACCGATCAAATCGCCAAGGTGTAGCGCACGTGCGCCGCCGATCGTCGCCATCGTAAATGCCTGTTCGGCGGTCAGGACCTTCGGATCGCCCAGATGCAGTTTATGCAGCTTTGCCGCGGTGTCCATCTCTTCCCAAAGGCTAAGGTCGTTGTTCGATGCCGGGCCGTCAGTTCCAAGCCCGACCGACAGACCTTTTTGCAGCATCAGCGGGACGGGTGCGACGCCGGCCGCGAGCTTCATGTTCGATTGCGGGTTGTGCGCGATGCCGACGTTATATCGCTTCAAAATATCCAGTTCTGCTGCGTTTGCCTGGATCACATGCGCAGCGATCGTTCGGTCGTTAAAGAACGCGATCTTCTGCATGAATTCGATCGGCCGCATCCCTTCGTGCTTCTGCTGGATGAACTCGGTTTCTGTATTCGCCTCGGCTAGGTGTATGACAAGCGGCGCCCTTAGCCTGTCGGACATCGCGCGGGCCTGGGTCAGATTGTCTTCGCTAACGGTGTATGGAGCATGCGGGGCGATCGCCGGAACGATCAAAGGGTCGCCCTGCCATCGCTTTATGAATCTCTCGGTGTATTCCAGGCCCTCGGCGAAAGTCTTGTTGTCGGGTGCCGGAAAATCGAGCACCGTTTCACCGAGCACGCCGCGCATACCGGCCTTTTTCGTCTCTTCGGCGATCGCGTCCTCGAAATAATACATGTCGCAGAACGTCGTCGTGCCGCCGCGGATCATCTCGGCAAGGCCGAGCCGCGTTCCTGCCCGAACGAATGCCTCGTTGACGTTCTTTGCCTCCGCCGGAAAGATGAACTTGGTCAGCCATTCCTGCAGGTCCATATCATCCGCAATGCCGCGGAAGAGCGTCATCGGTACATGCGTATGTGTATTGATAAGGCCGGGAATTACGACGCTGCCCGTCGCGTTCGTGACCGTAGCCGCATAGTATCCGCGCTCGATCTCAGCCCGCGTCCCGACGGCTAATAACTTGTCCTGACGGATAGCTATCCCGCCGTTCTCGATGACGCGGCGGTCTTTGTCCATAGTGACGACGGTCCCGCCGACAATTATAAGGTCTGCCTTGGCTCGGGCTGCAGCCTGTCCGGATCCGTTCGCCGATATCAATGAGATCAGAATGAGTGCAAAAAAGGGCTTTATGGGTCGCATTTTAGGTTACTTGAGAAACTTTGAATCGAACGCACGCGGGAGCAGTTCGCTCATCATGATGGTCTCGGTCTTGCCGTGGAGATTCGCGAGGATGACCGGCACATCGCCGCAGAATTCCCAGATGATCTGCCGGCAGACACCGCACGGCGGCGTCAACTCTTCGGTATCGACAACGACCGCGATCCGGCCGAATTTCGTTACGCCGCGGGATATGCCTTTCCAGATGGAAACGCGTTCGGCGCAGACCGTTAATCCGTAGCTCGCCGATTCGACGTTGCAGCCGGTATAGATCGCGCCGTCCTCGGTCTCTACCGCGGCACCGACCTTGAAGTTCGAGTATGGAGCATATGCCCTTTTGCGAACGTCCGCGGCGGCATCGATCAATTCTTTCTCGGTATGTTTCATCTACTGAATTACGGCAGCCTTCTCTTCTTTAAGCCTCTCGCGAACAAGTCCGCAAAGAACCTCGACCGTGATCCCGGGCTGCGCCGCTTCGGGTATGATGATGTCCGCATGCCGCTTGGATGGCTCAACAAACTCGAAATGCATAGGGCGTATGGTTCGTTCGTATTGCTCAAGGGTACGTTCAAACGTGCGGCCGCGTTCGTTTATGTCGCGCCGAAGGCGGCGGATCAATCGTACATCATCCGGTGTGTCGACAAATACACGCAGGTCGAGCAGGTCGAGCACACGCGATTCGGCAAAGATCAATATTCCCTCGACGATGACCACCGGTTTTGGCTCGATGGTTATGATCTTGTCGCTTCGCGTGTGCGTGACAAAATCGTAAAGCGGCATTTCGACCGTCAATCCCTGTTTGAGCCTGATCAGGTGATTGACCAGCATGTCGCTGTCGATCGAATCAGGATGATCAAAATTCGCCTGATGCCGCTCGTCGAGCGGCATATCAGCGAGGTTCCGATAATACGAATCCTGTTCGACCAGGACGACATTCGTTTTCCCGACAGCGTCAACGATCGACCGCGCTATGGTCGTTTTTCCAGAACCTGTTCCACCGCAAATGCCAATGATCATATTCTCGCGACGATCCGTCGAAGCAGTTCTCTGAATATCTCGGCTACTTTTGCGCCGGTTTCCATTACTTCCTGATGATTGATGCTTTCGCCCGTCATGCCGGCCGCAAAATTCGTGATGCACGAGATACCGAGAACCCTCGTTCCCTGATGACGCGCCGCGATCGCCTCGGGCACGGTCGACATTCCGACCGCATTCGCCCCGAGCTGACGGTACATCCTCACCTCGGAAGGCGTTTCATATGTTGGGCCCGAAAGTGCGCAGTAAACGCCGCGATGTAGAAAATCGATCTTTGCTTCGTCGATGCCTTTCTCGAACCGTTCGTGTGCTATGGCATTTGCCTGTTCGTCCGCGATCTTTTGCAGCTCCCGGTCATAAACTTCGGTCATATCCGGAAACCGGGGTCCGAACCGCGTATCATTCTTGCCCCGCAACGGGTTGACGCCCATACAGTTAAGGTGGTCGGTTATCAGCATGAGGCTGCCTGGGCGAAACTCGGATTCAAGGCTGCCGGCGGCGTTCGTGAGGATCACGGTCTCGATACCGGCCCGGCCGAACGCGCGCATCGGAAACATCACTTGTTCCATCGAATAGCCTTCGTAATAATGGAAACGGCCCTGCTGGACCGCGACCGGGATCCCCTCGGCTTCACCAAGCACCAACTGGCCGGCATGCCCTTCGACGGTCGAGACCGCGAAATGCGGGATCTCGGAATAGGGAATGTGAACCGCATTCACGAGGTCATCAGCAAACGCCCCGAGCCCGCTGCCCAAAACTATGGCGACCTTCGGTTCCCCCGAGTATTTCGATCTGATGAATTCTGCGGCTTCTGTTGCCTGATCGTAGTTCATTCCGGATCTGACCTTGCCTATGATCAATTTTCTTTACGGTACGGCACACCGAGAGCCTTAGGAGCACGCGACAAACCAATAAAGCCTGCGAGCACGATGATCGTCAGAACGTAAGGGATCATCTCAATGAACTGCACGGGTATGCTCTCGCCTGACGGCAGCTTAAAGGCCCCCTGGATCTGAATGGTCAAAGCCTCCATGAATCCAAAAAACAGGCAGGTCAGCAAGACAGGCACCGGCCTCCATTTTGCAAGGATCAAAGCCGCTAGAGCTATGAACCCGCGCCCGGCTGTCATCGACTTTGTGAAAAGCGACGATTGCCCGGTTGAAAGATACGCTCCGCCGGCAGCTGCAAGTATTCCCGAGATAATGACCGCCGTGTACCGAAGCCTTGTCACCGATACACCCGCGGCGTCCGCGGCAGCAGGATTTTCGCCGGTTGCTCGAAGACGCAGCCCGAACGGCGTTCGATACAATACGTACCAGCAGATCGGCACAAGAGCAAAAGCAAGTATCGAGGCTATCGAAATGCTGTTGAAGTAGTTAGGCAGCTGATCGGCTTTATCGATCTGCGGTGTCGAGCCTGTCGAATCGTAAATGACGCCGCTTATCAAAGCCGGCAATCCGATCATAAGAAAGTTGATCGCCATCCCCGCAACGACCTGATCGGCCTCAAACTTGATACAGGCAACTGCGTACAATGCCGCAAGCAAACCGCCTGATACGATACCGGTCAAAAATCCAAGATAGGGATTGCCTGTCTGGAATGTGACCACGGCCGCCGTGAATGCACCAGCCAGCATCAAACCCTCGAGCGCAATGTTAATTACCCCCGATCGCTCTGAAAAAAGACCGCCGAGAGCCGCAAAGATCAAAGGCGTTGCCGAACGTATCGCAGCGAAGATGAGTGCGAAAGTAAAGATCTCGCTCATGCCTTTGCTTTGCCTCCCCTGCCTTTGGAATAAATCTGCAGGCATGCAACAAAAAGGATTATGATCGCCTGCAGGACCCAGCCGAGATCTTTCGAGACCTTTTGTGTGAATGCATCCACAAAGATCTCACCGCGCAGAAGAACTCCGAAAAATATCGCCGCGATAAATACCCCAAGCGGATGATTGCGGCCGAGAAGAGCGACCGCTATCCCGAGAAATCCCCAGTCGGCGGAAAAGCCGACCTCGAAATGGTGACGCGTTCCCATCACCTCGCCGATCGCTACCATCCCCGCCAGCATACCCGAGATCGTCATCGCAACCACGATCTGTTTTTTCGGCGAGATCCCACCGTACTCGGCAGCCGACGGGTTTTCGCCGACGGCTCGTAGCTCGTAGCCCCATTTTGTCTTCCAGAGAAAGACGTAAACCGCGATGCACATCAAAATGCCGATCAGGAATGCAACGTTCAGCGGCACATCCGGCGGTATGAATGTTAGGAATTGATTTAGCCGCGGGATCTCGGCGGCCGCGCCGATCTCGGCCGTTCGCTGTATCGGGTCACCCGGGATCTTATAGTAATACTGTGTGAAATAACCGACGAGGGCGATCGCGATGAAGTTGAGCATGATCGTGTTGATCACCTCATGCGCGCCGAACTTTGCCTTCAAGACGCCCGGTATCGCGCCCCAAAAGCCCCCAACAATGATCGCCGCCGCAATACACATCGGAACCAGAAGGAGAGACGGCAGACTTGCCCATGACCAATTTTCCTCTTTACCAAAAATATTTACGACCGTTCCGCCAAACTTGATGCCGACCCAGGCGGCGGCAAATGCCGCTACATATAGCTGTCCCTCGGCTCCGATATTAAGCAGTCCGCACCGGAAGGCGACAGCGACGGCAAGTCCGGTAAAGATCAATGGCGTGGCGTAATGCAGCGTCCAACCGATGTCCTTTATCGATCCGAACGAACTCGTGATCAGCCAGCTATAAGCGTCGATCGGATCATCGCCCAGTATCAATATGATGACACCGCCGACGATGAACGCCGCAGCAACAGCGATCAACGGCCACAGAATTTCACGGAAGATCTTCATTGGTCAGCCTTGCGCCGCAAGCCTCGGACCGTCGGGTCTCGGCTTGTATCTCATTGGAACTTATGAGGAACGACGATTAAATATACCCGACAATCGGCTGAAGTGTCATCCCAAAAACCAACAAAATCCGTTATGCGCGATTAAATTTGGTCACTCGCTAATTTTGACTTGACAATATATGACTCAAGTTTTATTATCCTATCAGACTAACTATTTAGTCATTGAACTCAATCAACTAGTACTTTTTTGGAGGATATGACCATGAACGTTGTTAAATATGACCCTTTTCGTGAGCTACGCGGCTTGCATGACGAGATGAATCGGCTTTTTACGGGTGTTGTCCCAGCTGGTCTGAATCGTGATGAGTTCATTCGAGGCGCCTGGAGCCCGAGCGTAGATATCTTTGAAGACGATTCGAAACTGATCGTCGAAGCTGAACTCCCGGGCATGAAGCGTGATGATTTCGAGCTGACTGTGGAAAACAACGTGCTGACGCTCAAAGGTGAGAGGAAGTTCGAGAAGAAGACCGAGGGCGACAATTATCATCGCATCGAGCGTTCTTACGGATCGTTCACCCGCCAGTTCACTCTGCCGCAAACGGTTACAGCAGACGGAGCGACGGCTGATTTTGAGAACGGCATTTTGCGGATCGCATTGCCGAAGCGTGAGGAGACCAAGGCTCGCAAGATCGAGATCTCAGGCTCAGGCACCGAAGCTAAGGCCATTGAGACCGAGGCCAAGACCTCGACGGCCGGAGCCTAGTTTGCTCGTTGAGATGAGGACGCAGAGCTACTGAGCGATGCTCAGCTTATGACTCTGCGTCCTTTCGTTTGTGCGTTAAGATAAATATATGAGATTCGACAGATTCACCATTCGAGGTCAGGAAGCTGTTCAGGAAGCGATCGCGGCAGCGGAAAAGAACCAAAATCAACAGGTTGAGCCCGAACATATTTTGCTCGCAATGCTCGAACAGAAGGAAGGTGTCGTGCGTCCGATATTCGGTAAGATCGGAGCCAACACCGGACCGATCGTCAGTGAGCTCCAGTCCGCGATCGAGAAGTTTCCAAAGGTTTCCGGCGGACAACAGTTCTTTAGTTCGCGAACCAACACGCTCTTTCAGTCGGTCCAGAAAGAAGCGGAAAAAATGCAGGACGAATACGTTTCGACCGAGCATCTTCTTCTCGCAATAGCTGATGAAAAAGAAGGTGACGCCGGACGGATCCTTCGCTCGAATGGCATAAACCGTGACGACCTTGAAAAGGTGATCACCGAAATGCGCGGCGGTTCGCGTATCACGGAGCAGAATGCCGAGGAGAATTTTCAGGCCTTGGAGAAATATGCGCTTGATCTGACCGATCGTGCCCGCAAAGGAAAGCTCGATCCCGTAATAGGTCGGGACGATGAGATTCGGCGAACGATACAGATACTCTCGCGACGGACCAAAAACAACCCGGTTCTGATCGGCGAACCGGGCGTCGGTAAGACCGCAATTGTCGAAGGCCTTGCACAGCGCATCGTTTCGGGCGACGTTCCCGAGACCTTGAAGAACAAAAGGCTGGTATCGCTCGACCTTGGGGCGATGCTCGCCGGCGCAAAATATCGGGGTGAATTTGAGGACAGGCTCAAAGCAGTTTTGAAAGAGGTCGAAAAGGCAGAGGGGCAGATCATCCTGTTCATTGACGAACTGCACACCCTCGTAGGTGCGGGCGCATCCGAAGGCGCTATTGATGCATCAAATATGCTCAAGCCCGCGTTGGCCCGCGGCACGCTTCGGGCGGTCGGTGCGACGACACTCAACGAGTATCAAAAGTATATAGAAAAGGACAAGGCCCTCGAGCGTCGTTTTCAGCAGGTTTACGTCGGCGAACCGAATGTCGAAGACACAATAGCTATACTTCGCGGATTGAAGGAGAGATATGAGGTTCACCACGGCGTTCGCATCAAGGACTCGGCGATAGTTGCTGCTGCGACATTATCGAATCGCTACATCACCGACCGATTCCTGCCGGACAAGGCGATCGACCTTATTGACGAGGCTGCGTCGCGGCTTCGTATCGAGATCGATTCCTTACCACAGGAGATCGACGTCCTCGAACGCGAGATCCTGCAGCTCGAGATCGAGCGACAGGCACTTTCACGCGAGACCGACGAAAAATCAAAGGAGCGCCTTGCCGACATCGAGAAACGGATCGCCGATCTGAAGGAAAAATCGTCGGCGATGAAAGCGAAGTGGCAATCCGAAAAAGAAGAGATCGAGAAGATGCGGACGGGTAAAGAGCAGCTTGAACAGGCAAAGCTCGAACTTGAACAAGCCCGTCAAGCCGGCGATCTGACCAAAGCGGCAGAACTGCAGTACGGCCGCATACCGGAGCTTGAAAAGCAGTTGAAGACTGAGCAAGATCGTCTCGAAGACCTGCAGAAAGAAGGTGTTTTCCTCAAAGAAGAGGTCGATGAGGAAGACGTCGCCCAGGTGGTCGCCAAATGGACCGGAGTTCCGGTGACAAAGATGCTCGAGGGCGAGATGCAGAAGCTCGTTTCCATGGAAGACAACCTGCGCAAGCGGGTGATCGGCCAGGACGAGGCATTGAACGCGGTCGCGAATGCTGTCCGGCGTGCTCGAGCCGGATTGCAGGACCCGAACCGTCCGGTCGGATCTTTCATCTTTCTCGGGCCAACAGGCGTTGGAAAGACCGAAACGGCCCGAGCCCTGGCAGAGTTTTTATTCGACGACGAACGGGCAATGGTAAGGCTCGATATGTCGGAATACATGGAAAAGCACGCCGTCGCACGAATGATCGGCGCGCCTCCCGGCTATGTCGGTTACGAAGAAGGCGGACAGTTGACCGAAGCGGTGCGGCGAAGACCTTATTCCGTCGTCCTTTTCGACGAGATCGAAAAGGCGCATCCTGACGTATTCAACGTGCTTCTCCAGATACTTGATGACGGCCGTCTGACCGACAGCAAGGGCCGCGTCGTTGATTTCAAAAATACAGTTCTGATCATGACGTCGAACCTTGGTTCGCGCGAGATCCAGGCCTCCGCGGAAAATCCGTTGGCTGATCGCGATATCAAAAACGATGTCCTGCGAGTATTGCGCGACCATTTCAAACCCGAATTTCTTAATCGTATCGATGACATCGTCGTGTTCACGCAGCTGTCGCGAGAACAGATCGCTACGATCATCGATGTTCAGCTCGAGAAGCTTCGGGCAAACCTTGCTGAGCGCAGCATTGTGATAGAACTCGACGATACAGCAAGAGATCTATTGGTCGAGCAGGGCTACGATCCGGTCTACGGGGCGCGCCCCTTAAAGCGTGCGATCCAATCGCTGATACAAAATCCGTTAGCGGTGAAGTTACTGAACGGTGAGATCGGTGCCGGACAGACCGTGCGAGTTTCAGCCGAAAGCGGTGAGATGAAGTTCGAATCGGTTTCGAGCGAACGGAAGGCAGTAAGCAGTTGAGCTCTCTGAGCGCGGGCTGCGGGCTGCCGATCGGTCGTGTTAGCGAATTATCCGTTCGCCTACGAGCCGTCCTCACCAGGTCGCGTGTCGAGATCTGTGTGCTTTCAATAAAGCGGCCGAAGGAATAGAATTTAGTTCGATGTTAAAGCGAAAGAAAATGAGTGAAACAGACCACCTCATCGAAGACCACAAAGATACCGAGGAGATCAAGATCCCGGTGAATGACAAACGCCGGTTCAACGATCTGGGCGAGCGAGTTGCGGAAGATCCGAAACCGGTCAATGCAGAGCCGGTTCGTTCACAAAAAGAGGTTGAATTGGAGACGAAGCTCAAGGCAGAGGTCGAACGCCGCGAAGCCGCCGAAGCCAAGCTTGTGGGTGTCCAGGCCAAGTTTGACGAGGCGAAGAGCGGGCTTGAGAAAGAAACGGCCGAAATGCGGGCCCGTCTTATGAAGACGCTGGAAGATAGAGCGAGTCAAAGTAAGTTCAACTTTCTGGTCACACTTCTTCCGGTTCTCGACAACCTAAATCTCGCGGTCGCCGCGAGCGAGGCCGATCCGTCGCTCGACAATCTGCGCGAAGGTGTTCGCGGTACCGCGCGTTCATTCGAGCATGCATTGGCCAGCGTAGGCGTCGAACCAGTCCTTTCTACTGGGACATTGTTCGATCCTGAACTTCATGAGGCGGTAGATATGGTGGCGGTTGACGCTGACATGGATGGGAAGGTCGTCAAAGAATACTCCAGAGGATATCGTTTTGGCGACCGGCTGCTTAGACCGGCGCGGGTTCAGGTCGGAAAAGCTTTGTCGCAATCGGCCGTTGAATGATCAGCACTTTGGCGATTTCGCTTGTTTCGTGAACGATGACAAACCGAATTCGGCTCTGAGAGTTTCTTTCAGAGCCGTTTCCTTCATGAACGCCGGTTGAGTCGATCTAACGAGCGTGAATCCGTTTATCACCAAGATTCGTATGAGAATTTGTGCATATTTTCGGTCATCGGACACATCGAATCAGGGTGCAACATTATGCTTGTATCGAATCGGGATTGAGGTGATACAATAGAAGTCGGCCCGACCGTTTCGGACAAAGGATACCGAACAAGGCAGTACAAGATTTATGGCAGATATTGACGCTTATAAGGACAAATTCAGCGAAAGTGGCCGACGTGTTTTGGAAACCGCGCTCGACGCTTCAAGGAAGCACGATCAAAACTATGTTTCGATCGAGCATATCCTTCACGCAGTCGCCAACGAAGAGGACGAACTCTTTACGTCGACCATGCGGGATCTTGCCGTCGATCCGCGGTCGGTCAAACTGTTGATCGAAAAGCGAATGGAGACCGGGCGTCAGCACACGGGGAAAGGATTTCGCATTGCACCGGAGACAACGGAGTTATTCAAGCGCGCGATGGACCGGGCCCGTTCGCAAGGCCGTCGTGTGATAGATGGCAGCGACATTTTCTATGTCCTTTCCAACGATGAACGCAGCATCTTGAACGATGTACTCCAAAACCTCGGGGTTCCGTCCGATGAGGTCGCTCAGACGGCCCGGACGCGAATTCGCAAGAGGGAAAAAGAGGAAGAGCGTGTCAGGCAGAAATACGAGCTTCCGAGTTTTCTCCGCCATTTCGGCGTATCGATGAACAAGCTTGCCAGGCAGGATAAGATACCGCCGACGATCGGCCGCGAGAAAGAGATATTGCAGATGATCGAGATCCTTTCGCACCGCGAAAGGTCGAATTCCCCGATGCTTGTTGGCGAACCCGGTGTCGGGAAAACCGCCGTTGTCGAAGGTCTCGCGCGGCTTATCGAGCTCGAGCCTGAAAAGGTTCCGGCTCGGCTGCGTGATTCTCACATCGTCCAACTTCAGATGGGCGGGCTGGTCGCCGGAACAATGCTTCGCGGCATGTTCGAAGAGCGCATCAAGGGCATCATCGATGAAGTAAAAGAGAAGGACAACATAATCCTCTTCATTGACGAAGCCCATACCATCATCGGCGCAGGTGCGGCGATGGGAACAACCTCCGATGCGGCCAACATGTTCAAGTCGGCCCTGGCTCGTGGCGAGCTGCGGATCATCGGCGCGACGACGATAACCGAGTACAAGGAATATATAGGTGAGGACGAGGCACTCTCGCGGCGTTTTAGGTTGGTCAAAGTGGATGAACCGACGATCGACGAGACGAAAGAGATACTATTGGGCCTTCGGCCGCGGTTAGAGAAAAACTATTCCGTCACGATCTCGGACGAGGCGATCAACACCGCGCTCGAGATGTCGCCGAAATATATCCGCAATCTTCACCTCCCGGACAAAGCGATCGGGTGGCTGGATACCGCATCGGTGAAGGTCGAGATAAACGAACCTGAGAAACTGGTCGTTCGGCCCGAGCACATTATCGATGTGATCTCTCAGGAATCGCGCATTCCGAAGGACATGATCTACCGCGAGACCTCTGATCGGTTCTCGCAAATGGAGATGGACCTCGCAGGCCGCGTGATCGGGCAGAAAGAAGCTGTTAGATCGGTGGCCGAAAGGCTCAGGCTCAACAAAGGCCCGCTCAAGGACAACCATTATGCTCCGGACGGCGTTCTACTTTTCCTCGGCCCGACCGGTGTCGGAAAGACCGAACTTGCAAAGGCCGTTGCCGAATTCATGTTCGGCGATGAGAGCAAGATGGTCCGGATCGATATGTCGGAATACGGTGACGGGACGGTCGGTATCGAAAAGCTTATCGGTATGCCCCGCGGGATCGTTGGGTCTGAACGCGGCGGAATTTTGACCGAACAACTGCGTGACAATCCGTATACGGTCCTTTTGCTTGACGAAGTCGAGAAAGCGTCGCCCTACCTGATGAACATCTTCCTTCAGGCATTTGACGAAGGTTGGCTGACCGACGGCCGCGGCAAGAAGGTCTATTTGTCGGATGCGATCGTAATAATGACGTCCAACCTTGGATCTGAGAACTTCAAGAAGTACGAGAAACCTCTTGGCTTCGGCCAGAAAACTCTTGGCGATATGAAGCAGATCAAAGGCGATGTGATGAAAGCGGCCGAGACCCGGTTCACTCCCGAGTTTCGTAACCGCATCGATGAGATCATTGTTTTCTCGCCGCTGACCATGGACGAAGTTCGCGAGATAGCTCGCCTTTATCTCGCTAAAATGAGAAAGCAGATGGAGCGACAGGGAAAGGTTGTCGAGATCACCGAGCCGGCGATCGATATGTTGACCGAAAAAGGATTCAGCCCCGCCTATGGAGCTCGTTTCTTAAAGCGGCACATCGACCAAAAGGTAAAACTTCCGATCACAAACCAATGGAAGTCAGGGACTCGGTTCACTGTCGACGCAGAGGACGGCGAGATCACCGTCAGGCCGAACGATGCACTCAGCCTGAACTAATAAGCGATCCTGGATCTGCCGATAACCTTTTAAGGCCAAGGCTTTGGTGCTAACATGCACCAAAGCCTTTCGAACATTAGAGTGAGAATATGAAAAGCACGATCTTTTTTTGCGGCGGCCGGGAAGCATCTATTTCGTTCTCACCTGTCTTTATTGTTGGGCTGGCCGTTCTTTTCTTTGGTTCTGCCGCGTTTGGCCAGACCGATCCGCCAAAGCAGATACCGACTAGGCCCTCCGCGGTCAGTTCCGCATCGCCGCCAGTCCTGGGCCCGACAAAGCCTTACGAATTGATCGAGAAACCTCAGCCCGGCTATACCGAAACGGCTCGATACAACGGGGTTGAGGGCGTTGTGCGTCTAAAGGTAGAGTTTCTTGCCACCGGCGAGATAGGTGAGGTCATTCCGATGACCTATCTGCCGAATGGGCTGACCGAAAGGGCTGTTGCTGCAGCGAAAAAGATCAAATTCAAGCCGAAACTGATCAACGGCAAACCGGAAACCACGATCGTCGATGTCGACTATAATTTTAGTATCTTTTACGAGAACGATGATAAGGACGTTGCAACACCGGCGATGATCACAAGCATGCCGAAACCGGAGATCAAAGCAGCCGACTTGCCGGCTTCTGCCGCTCGCAGAATATCGGTCGTGTTATTCCTCGGTGCAGATCGTCGGGTATCGGTCTTTCGGTACGTTACTGAATTGCCGGATTCGATGAAACCGCGCTTCGTCGAAGCGGTAAAAAAGATCAGGTTCAGGCCGGCTGTTCACCGCAGCGGCAAAAGGACCAGTGTCACAAAAACGGTTGTTTATGAGTTTTAGCTGCCATTCTGCCAAGCTCTGTGAGTTCGCTATCGGTCTGTTATTTATCGTGACTGTCATCCCAGTTACGGCTCAAGATCGCGAACGCGATGAAAAGGCCGACGCCGTTATTTCGAAGGCCGTATCGTTCCTCGGCGGCGATAAATACCTCAATGTCACGTCTCAGCTTGGTCGCGGACGGTTCAGCTTGATCCGCGATGGAGCTGTCATTTCGTTTCAGGCGTTTCACGATGTGATCGTTTTTCCGGATAAAGAGCGGACCGAGTTCAAAAGCGGCAAAACCAGAACCGTGCAAACAAACATCGGCGGCTCTGGGTGGATTTACGACGGCGATATGGAAACCATCAAGGAGCAGACCGAAGCCCAGATTGAGAGCTTTAGGCGCGGCCTCCGCGTCAGCCTTGACAACCTCCTTCGCGGTAGTTGGCGAAAAGAAGCCAGCCTTGCTTACGTGGGAAGGCGACCGTCGACGCTTGGCAGGCGAAATGATGTTGTCAGGTTGACGTACGAAGATGGATTGGTCGTGGAATTCGAATTCGCCGCAGACGATGGTGCACCGCAAAAAGCTATATACAAGCGAACGAATTCGGAAGGCGAAGAAACCGTCGAAGAGGACCGATACGCCCAGTTCGTTGATACGGGTGGAATTCGGTCTCCGTTCATAATCGACCGCTTTACAAATGGGTCGCACACCTCGCGGATCAATTACCAGTCCGTAGAATATAACGGCCGATTTCCCGACTCGACGTTCGCAAAGCCCGCCGACCTAAAGGAAATGAAGAAAAGCTTCAAATTATAGTTCGGTTCAGGGAATCTGATCATTTAATCGAAACGCACGGTCTTAAAACGTTCAGGCGATATGTGTTGTGACGTTTGAAACCGTTTCCGTCACGCTCTTTGTTTCGGTGTTTTGCGATCATCCGCAGCAAGATCATCTTTAGTGCGGTGAAGAACAGGTATTTTGAGAATCTAAGTTTATAACTCGTTATTTCCTCGATCTTTTCGGCAGCGGGTTCGATGACCCGTTGTCGAAAGTCCTGAAGAAGGTCAAAATTTGGTGCGATCCGTTCGGTGAGGTCGATGTCCTGAATACACTCGAGCCCGAGGTCCCGGCAAGTTCGTAAATAATCTCGATATTGGTGTCCGCCGCCGATCGGTGACTTTCCGTTCTCTTCACACTTGAATTTGTCGCATACGATTATCACGCCCGAAGCGGTTAGCATTTCAGCGGCTTTCGAAAGTGCGGCGTAGCTCTCGACATACTGAAAACTCTCGGCAAAGAGAACCACGTCAAACTTGCGATCCGGGACAAAATCCTCGAAACCTGAATCGTGAACAATGATCCCTGGAACGTTCCTTCTTGCCTCCTTGTTCAACATGAAGGAAGGCGACAGGCATTCGACGTCGTAATGCAGATCCACCAGTCTTTTCGCAACAGAACCTACACCGCAGCCAACGTCAAGAACGCTCCGAGCATTAGACGGGATGGTCGCCAGCAGCAGATCGGTATACGCATCTTGTGCATTACCGATATTTCGGATGTTCAGTTCAAGATCGTCTGACCAAAGGCCATAATGCAGCGAGCGGGAATCCGCAAAATACTCGAGGAAAATTTGGCCTAGGATAAGCCCGTATTCCCGCCCGCGCATCACGGTCTTCGAATTGTGTTTCCTTAGTTCAAGACGTTGAGCATTCGACCGCTGCTGCTCCGTTTGCAATTGTTCGTCAGCAACTATGGTGGAGATTTCGATGGATTTCACGCATTGACCCCCCCGGGCATTTGTTGTCGATGCCGCATTATGCCATGGCCAATACTCGGTGCGAAAAGAAGATTGTTCCGCTCGGGCAACGATCGCGGCAACCGCATTCACTTGCCAAACGAAGACCCGTCGAAATGAAAAGAACTGCAGCCGATCGAACTTCAGCGCCAACCATGTATTGGTCACGACTAGGCAAAGATTAGACGACTGTTTTTCTTTGTTGTCAATCTTGATCCTCAGATCCCGATCTTCGCGGAGAATCCAATAAAGAGTGTTTTGGTTTGAATTGAATGATCGGTCAGATCGCCTGCCGTCGCGCCTTTCATTTCGTGTTGAACCTTCTTAGGTACCATCACAATGTCCGCAACCGGCCTAACGATCTACTGATCAACCTTAAAACTGAAAAATAAGGCCCGTCTGCGGCAAATTCGATGCTTTCAGATCTGCCTGGCCTAATTTCACCGTTCGCGGCCTAGAATCGCAGTCTCAGGGAACGTGTTCTTCGATGGTCAGCGTTGTATTAGGGCTGTTCGAAACGGCGTTTCGGAGAGCTGCGAACCCTTGTCGTCGATCGAAATGACCCTCCACTTAAAGGCCCCGCTCGATAATTTTGAATGAAGCCACGAAGGGGCCCGATAGACCGATCGGGAGGCAGGAAGAAGTGCCTGAAACCTTAGCGCATTATTGTCGTCAAAAAACTCGATCCGATAAAAGGACGCACCATTCATTGACCGCCATGTGAATAGAGGCGGATCATTGGTCGGCTGCAATTCTGCGTCGACTGGGGGCGTGATCAGCGCCGATGCTGCCCAATCGGCCGATACGCCCCCCGAAACAAAGAACTTGAATGTCGGCATCGGAAAACCTGCGACCGCACCGCCATTAACGACTCCGGGGCCGACACCTATGACACTCAGATTTGAGTCGGCTTCTTTGTCGTCCACCGCTTCGATTCGCAGGAGAAGTAAATATTGGCCGTCGGCATTCAACGGAAGCTTATCGGCGTTCTTGAACTCAAGCGTAAACTCGCCGTTCGGCGGAAGAAAATGGTAAAAACGCTCGACCTGGGTGAATCTGCGTTGACCTGATCGGTCCTCAATGGGAAGGGTGGCTTCCGTTAGCAGATCGCGGTTTGTCGGTAGCTCCTCCCCGGGGAGCACTAGTTCCCAGCGGCCCCTCAAACGGCCCGTTCCGTTATAGCGGATCTGCACGCCTTTTACCGGTAGTGGCTGACCTCGTCGAACGAACACGATAGGTTCGTCGGTTTCAGCAAGGTATCTTACGTCCGTGAGAGCAAACGGTGTGCGTGCGCCTCCGCCGGCCATCCGACACGTGACAGAGACGAACTGATCCGGGCCGCCGAGAGAAGATGTGAATCGCCTGACATAAAAGAAACCAGCATCCCCACCGGTGTCGGCAGTTTGAAAGGCGCGACGCACGACAGCTGACGGTATGGACATTATGTCGGTCAGGCCGAGATTGCCGCTTGTCTGCGAGAGGTTGTACCGAGTTGGCAACACACCGTAGATCGTATCCGGGCGACACTGAAGTCCGATCGCGGGTGGTGCAGCCGGAACCAGCTGTCCGCACCACATCGCTTCTGCCGGCGCATATCCCGCGGGTATCTGTCCGAAGGTTAGGAACACGACACTCGGGTTTTGTGAGTTTACATTCACACCGGTCGGGTTTACCTGTATCTGACTCGCGACGGTCTGAAAGCCTACCAACAGAATGCCAATTACCAAGGTTGGATATTTGAGCGATTTTGATCTCATTACAGGATGTTGAATGTTAGCCCCGCATTGAAGCCCTGAAAACGATTGATGTCTCGAATGACGAATAGCCGGTCGATCCTTGAACCGTAGCGATTTGAATAACGAACGAAAAGCTGTGTCTCGAACTTTCGGTACTTTTTCTTACCAATGCCGAACCGGTAAGACAGTTGGGCGTCATACTCGATGTTTCTCGAATCCGTGATGTTCGTTATATCTCCGGCGATAGTAGACGAGATATTTGTATTGAAAGAAACATTTTTGACGACGAGATTCATAATGCTGATGTTCGATCCGATCCGCCATTGTTGGTCAACGCGCCCGGTTTCGAGATTGCGCTGACTTTCGCGGCTGAGATCGAAACCGATCTGAACATCCTTAAAATGACTGATCGATACGTTGAAATAATTAACATTGCTGCCAAGATCAGCTCGTTCTCGCCCCGGTTGTCTGTTGTCCTGGAACGCCTGATTAAAGCGATAAGCAAACCGTATCTTATCTGTGATAGGCAATTCGGCATTTAGGCTATGAACGACATTTTCCTGATCCGGCACCTGAGAAAGACTGTTGAACTGGCCACCGATCGGGAGCCGGTCGCCAAACTGATGCACGCGTTCGTATGTATACGATATTCTCGGAAGATACTTGATCGGCTTTTTAGGATCGAACATCGTGCCCGGCGAAAACGCAAAACTGGCATAGTGGCGCCGATTCAGTGTTCTCAGTATTGACAGAATGTTCTCGAGATTATCGTTGCTTCGCAGGTGTCCCCAGTTGAAACTGATATCGCCAAAGTTCGCGGCGATCTCGAACTGGTTCTGCTGATGGTCGGCCTGACTTGAAGCTGCAACGCTTCGAAACAACGGTTCTATCTCTTCGTGCCGAAACGTTCCCGAAAGCCCTAGCTTTCTTTCGTCAAAGAGTTTTTTGTCCTTTATGATGTTAAAGCTCAATTCGAGAAATCGTGCGCCGCGGGTCACAGCGCGAACCTGTGTAAGCTGAACCCCCTGAGACAAAAGGGCATCGGCCCGGTTTGTAAATCGGCTGCTCGTGTAGCCGCCTTCAAAACGAATCCTTTCCTGCTTGTCTTTGAACTGAATGCGAAACGATCCGCCGTAGCTTCTTTCGGCATCGTTCACGGTTCGTTGGTTGAAATTGTCGAGCGGAAGAAGCGATCCGCGCATTGCGGTAACCTCAAGACGGAGCCCACCGGGACGCTCTTTAATGAACTCGCGCGCGAACGTAATTCCTAATATTTGATGTGATGATCGCGACAGACCGGCAAAATTATCAAACCCGACGATCGAGGTTCCGTTCATGGCCGAAAAGGTCACCTCGTTCTGTTTCCCGATCGGAATCGTCAATCCGAGTCCGCGACTCGAAAAGCCGTTTATGAGGTGCCGTTGCGAGCCGAACGAGATATGTCCGAGTTCGGCCTTGAACCTTCCCTTTGCAGCCTCGATGCGATAACTCGAAAGATCTACCGACGGTGCCCGATCGCCTAGCTCGCCGAACCGAAGTGCTTCGTTTTGGCGGCTTGAACCTGCCAGATCGAACTGTCCGCCGATCGACCAGCCGGCGTTGGTCACTTTTATCTGAAAACTCGCCTGGCCGGCCGTATCGATGAAAGCCGGTCGCTGCGGTTTGGCCGATTCGGGAAAGAAGTTTATGTTTCGTTCGCCCTTGAAATTTATGGAGATCGATGGCGTAAAATCGACCTTGGTTCTCGTGGCTTCGGGTGAACCATAATTCAGATCTGCTACCTTAAGGTCCAATTCCCTGACCAACCGCCAGGTATTGCCATTCTCAATCGAATAGACCCGCAGTTTATTTTCGCCGATCGGAAGGGGAAAGAGCACGGGCAAATACGTCAGGCGGTCATCATCCCTTTCGAACATTGCTGTCAGATCCGTATCGTTCAGAACGACGGCGTAACCGCCGGGCAGAATATCGCCATTGAAGCGGACCTCGATCTTCTCATTGGGCTTGACCCCTTTGTCTGAGAACGATGCGGTAACATTCGTGATCCCGAATCGCTGTTGAGCATTTCCGGTCAGCAAATTCTGCCAATAGGTCAGATTCACTACAAGGAAGGCAAATGAGATCAAGATCATTCGCCGACGCCAATCGACGCTGCCGATGCTCTCTCTGATTATCTTGGACGCCATTGGATTATCTGCGGTTCTGCGGCCAGATCATTGCAGCTTGCTGTGAACTGGCCAACGGCCCAATTTCTCATTTCTAATGGTCACAGGCACTTTCGAATTCTAAGGCACGGTCGCTCGATCAGAACGTGTTGCTCATCCACGGTCCGAACGGCGATCTTTGCGGTCTCGGCCGCCTGGTTCAACTGCGGACCGGATCTTCAAATGTCGCCGTTCTTGCCTTTTGGACGCTCTGAGATCCTATGAGGCCGGAATCCTCTTTATCGTCAACGTCACGACCCGGGAATTATCGGCATAGCACGATAAACAATCGTTCCCAAAAGCGACCATATAGCCCGTGACCGATGCCTTCCATTCACGTGGCCCCTTGCCGACAAGTATCTTGCGGCCCATATAGGTGATGGGATTTGCATTCTGGCTGTGAAACTCAACAACAAGTGCCATGGTCTTATAATCGATGTGCCTTCGCGTATTGCCATATGGCCCGGTGTCGTTATAGCCGTCGGCATCGGTCTCCTTAAGGCCGTTGTTCCATCCCGGACTCGCTACGGTAAACCGGTATTTCTGGCCTTCGATCGCTTTGATCCCGGTATAGTTCCATGGCTCGTTCGCGCGTACTGTGATCGACTTCGATTCGTTCATCGCAAGCGTGTCAGCGAAGAGCAGATTGCCAATCGAGTAGGCCGGATCAGGTGAGAATATGGTCCTTGGCACGTTTGCCGCGGCGACCGAGGTCGCGCCGGCGATGATCGCAATTGTGAAGATCGCCTTGATCGTTTTCTTTTTCATTTTGCTTACCTCCTAAGATTCATTGGCCCTCATAATGGGGACGCAATTAAAGTTTCATTTCATTCGGTTAATTTGCTTGTTCGAAATATGGGTTGTCGCCGTCCACAGCTTCACGGACCCGGAACGTTGAACTGAAACGCTCGCGGGGCCGAACAGAAGCTGTTTGCGCCTTGCCCCTGGAATATCGCGCAGACCCGAACCTCATTGGCTACGCCCAGCGCAAAACCGGTAAAATTCTCCTCTCGTGCGGTGCCATTTTGTGTGTCTGACACGCCTATGAAGTTGCCGCTTACGGCGCTTCGCAATTGCACTTGGAAGCGCAATGGGTTGGTACATGTGTGTGACCAACGAACACGAGCAGTTCCCGAGCCAATAAGCTCGACCTGGCCAGTGATCGTCGGGTTGCAGCTTGCTGCCTGGCCAATGGTGAACGGCATGTTGCCAAAGCAAAGATCGCCGCCGTCTGCCGATGAGTACTTCGAACAGACATTGAAGGTATAGTTGTCCGCGGGCAGATCGGCCACATTCAATGCTTGTCGCGTCCCTATCCCGCTACCTGCCGGACGTTCGAATGTGTTCGCTAAAATTCCAAGTCTTGTATTAAAGATCCTGACCCTATATCCTGACTCGTAGGTGGACCGATCCATCCATGACAGTTGAACGAATGGCGTGACAGTCGTCGACTGTGTTCCATTCGGGCCCGTTAGGTTGACCGCAACCAATCCGTCCGGTGCCGCCAGAGTCTCTGCGTTCGGAGTTGTTCCTGCATGACAAGTGAGCCCAACGGCGACGATGCCTTTATCGTTGTATCTGCCGTGGAAGCCGCGCCCGATCTTGTCCGAGCATCTGTCCTCGCTCCATGACACTCGGTCACTCGTCGGGCTATACGGCGCTGTCATACTTCTCGTAATGTCGTTCGGGGCACCGAAATTGGGGATCGATCGATCCATTTTCCAGCAATGCAGGTTTATTTTGACGACCAATCCGTCTCGGGCGCTCCCACTCATACCTTTGACCGCATATCCTTCTGGGCAGGTAGCCGTAAGTTGTTGCGGCATAAAAGGATAAAATCCTCCTTCACCGCCGTCGGTTGTCGCGCTGTATGTAGTTGAGCCCAGCCACTTTCCCGCTGTCGATACCTTTCTGCACAATGCCTGTAGTTTCCCTAACCAATATCCTCCCTTACCTCGCAGCCCGATGAATACCTTGTCGTCACCGCAGCCGTGACTGTACTCCGTTCCACCCGAACCGCCACGAGCCGGCAATTTTACGAAGTCGCAATAGACCGGCAGGGCGAATGCGCAAATGGCCAAAGCGAATGCCATGATCGAGTGTCTTAAAACTCTCATTCTCTTGTTTCTCCTTTAGTTTCATGCGCCGGGCAAAGCCCCTTTTATTCGACCCGCTTGATCGTTAGCGTGACAACACGCGAGTTGTCGCCGTAACAGCCTTCACAATCGTTCGCAAAAGCGGCCACGAATCCCGTTTTTGTTGCCTTCCACGTCCTGCCCTTTGCGATAAGGAACGATGTTCCCGTGTATGAATATTTATCCTGATAGGTGTAGAGCGAACCGACCAAGGCCATCACCCTGTAGTTCGGAAAACGAAGAACCCATCCGGGCGGTGTAACTGGCATTAAATATCCTTCGGCATCGGTTTCGATCGATCCGTTATTCCAGGCCGGACTCCCCACGGTGAACTTGAATGTTTGGCCATTGATGAGCTTTACGCCCGTCCAGTTGTGTTCTTTGTTTGCCGAGACCGTGACGGTTTTCGATTCGTTGACGGCAAGTGTATTCGCCAGCAGGAACTCACCGCTGCCATAGAGAGGTTCCAGGCTGAAGACACTCCCAGGGCGCTCGGCGGCGGTCTCTATCGTTCCACCGAATAGCAGCGTCGCAAAAACTAAAGTTAGCCTGAGGGAAGTTCCGATCGACTTAGATTTTCTTGATTCCATCTTATTCCTCGAAGTGATTTTGCGATTCGAAAAGCTAGTGTAACCGCAGATTTTTCTTGTCACGGAACTACGCGAAACTTGTGTTAAGATTGGAGGAAAAATTATGGAAGAAGATGTTTCGTTGCTTTTGCAGGCGGTAGGCCGCGGTGTCGACGATCCGGATCGCGATGCCCTGGATAAGCTTTTGCCTATTGTTTACAACGAACTGCGATATATTGCCTCGAGCTTCCTGCATCGCGAACATGCGGTTTCATTGCAGACGACGGAGTTGGTTCATGAAGCGTACTTCAAGCTGACCAAACAGCGGACCGTCGATTGGGAAAATCGCGGACAGTTTTTTGCGATAGCGGCAACGGCGATGCGCCGTATCCTGATAGATGCGGCACGCCAGCGGAAAAGTCTGAAGAGAAACGTTGAGAAGATACCCATCGATGATGCTCCATCAATCTCGGTGGAAGTCAATCAGGACCTGCTCGAGTTGGATTCAGCATTGGACGAGCTCGCCCAGTTTGATAAGAGGCAAGCTCAGATTGTTGAATTGCGATACTTTACCGGCCTGACCATCGAGGAAACGGCCGAGGTGATGAAGATATCGCCGTCAACCGTAAAGGACGAATGGACAATCGCCAAAGCCTGGTTATATAAAAAGCTGAATTGTTGACCGACTGATTTGTTTCATTTTCCGCGTATTTCACTGATACGGCTATGGATTTGGAAAAATGGAAGATCATCAAGGGCCTTTTTTCGACCGCAATAGAACTTGCGCCTCACAAACGCGGCGCGATCCTTGAAGGGGTTTCTTCCGAGATCCGCCTCGAGGTCGAACAGCTCCTCGCCGCCCACGAAGAGAACGGAGGCTTCATCGAAGAACCGGCCATCGTCCATGAGGGATTGGCCGAACCCGCAGCTGACGATCCGTTCATTGGCAAAACGGTCGGTAATTATCTGATAACCAAAAAGATCGGGTCCGGAGGCATGGGGCTAGTATTTCTGGCCGAAAGAAAGGATTTTGCCCAAAGGGTCGCGGTCAAGCTGATCAAACGCGGAATGGACTCGGAGGCGATCCTTAAGCGTTTCTATTTAGAGCGCCAGATCCTCTCGAGGCTAAATCACCCTAATATCGCTCATCTTATCGATGGTGGAATGACCGATGAAGGGCAGCCGTATTTGGTGATGGAATTTGTCGAGGGCCGTCCGCTTCTTGAGTTCTGTGCTCTTCATAAATTCAGTATCCGGGAAAAGCTCGAGCTGTTTCGGAAGATCTGTACCGCGGTCAGTTTCGCCCATCAAAATTTGATCGTCCACCGTGACATCAAGCCATCGAATGTTCTGATCACCAATGACGGAACACCCAAACTGCTTGATTTCGGTATTGCGAAACTGCTCGACGCGGATGCCGAGGGGACAACTGCCCAGATCAAGATCTTCACTCCCGAATACGCTTCGCCAGAGCAGTTGAATGGATTGCCGATCACAACGTCCACCGATGTCTATTCGCTCGGAGTCGTCTTATACGAACTTCTAAGCGGCGTCCGCCCGTTCAATTCCAGCGGAAAGAGTTACCAGGAGATCGCGAGAATGGTGCTTACCGAAGAACCGGCTCGTCCCTCATCGGTGGTCGGAGGATATTCGTCATTTGTCGGGCAGACAAATGAAGATTCAACGCCTGCAACGAATGATGAACGGTCCGGAATGCTCCATGATCCGCATTCAACATTTCGTAGCTTAAAGGGCGATATTGACAACATAATCCTTAAAGCGATCCGAAAAGACCCGGAACGTCGTTACGCCTCGGTGCAGGAACTCTCCGAGGATCTTCGAAGAAACCTGGCCGGTCTGCCCGTGTCAGCAACCGCCGATTCGCGCAGCTATCGTTTTAGAAAGTTTGTCGGCCGACACAAGTTAGGAACCGCGGCTCTCGCACTCGTACTTTTATTGTCGGGCATAGCAGTTTCGCAGAGTATTGTCGCCAACCGTGAACGAGCCAGAGCGGAACGACGGTTGATCGAAACTCGAAAGATAGCCAATTCATTGATGTTCGAGGTTCACGACTCTCTAGCCACACTTCCCGGTGCAACGGCATCGAGAGAGATCTTGGTCAAACGCGCAATGGAATATCTGGACGCACTTTACCAGGAGGGCGAAGAAAACCCTGAGTTAATGCGGGAATTGGCGATCGCTTACCGAAAGGTCAGCGACATTCTGGGACACCCTGAGTTTTCAAGCCTTGGAAAGCGTTCCGACAGTCTCCTTTATTGTCAGAAGGCATTCGACATACATTCGAGACTCTTGGATGAGGACCCATTCAACCTCGATTCATTAAGGGAGTTGGGCTCGATCACCGAGACATTGTCTTCAGCTTATCCCACGACAAAAGGCGATTGGGACGAGGGGCTGAAGTACGCACGGATCTCACAGAAGACGCTGGCGACCCTGTCTGAGATCGAGCCGACCGAGGCTAGATGGAAAAGCCGCCTTGCCAAGCGATACAACTATTCTGCCTTTATCCTCGAAAGCAAGCACGACCACCTGGCTGCCGCAGAGGATTACAGACTGTCACTCCAATACACAGAGGAGGCGATCGCGCTTGCTCCCGATGATCCGTCAGTGCTCGTACCCGCAGCATCGGTTTTCAGCATGACCGCACGGCGACTGGGGGACGTTGATTACAACGATTACGGAAGAACGGAAGAGGCTTTGGTCTACCTGGAAAGGGCACTCGCGATCCGTACAAAGCTTTTCGAACGCGACCCAAACAACGTCGGGCATAAGCGGTCGCTGGCGGTTGTCTATGATGACCTCGGGGTGCTTGCCGATCGAAGGGCGGATCATGCCGCCGCCAACGAGTATTTTAGTAAAGCTCTTGTTCTCTTCGATGAGATCATTGCGAACGACCCTAAAGACATAATGGTAGCCACTAACAAAGGTTATAACCTTATGAAACATGGCTCTTCCCTGTCGAACCAGGGAAGAGCCAAAGAGGCTCTCGGAATGCAAAAACGAGCTGTAGCTCTTCACGAACGATGGGTGCAGACCGATCCTGATTCTGTTGACACGATCACTACGCTGAGTCTAAGTAAAGAACACCTTGCCGATACGATGTTCAAGCTGAAGAGTATCCATGAAGCGCGTAGCACGTATGAAGCAAGTCTCGGAGACATCCTGAAGGCATACAGCCTGTCGAAATCACCAACCTACGAGATCATCATTCCCGCGGCCCGTCTCCATTTAAAGCTGGGTAAACTCAAGGGCGCGAATACGAGAGAATGCACCTCCGCACAGAATCACTTCAAGAGCGCGTATAAGTTACTGGATGATTTCAGGCAAAAGGATCGTCTCAGCCCCACGAACACCGCACTTTACGAAGAGATAAAGACCCTCGCCGATACATTTACCTGCATCGGTTAAAAAAGGCCCGTCCCTTAAATGGAGACGGGCCGGTCCGCGAAGATCCGCATCGTATCATACGAACGCGAAATCGTATTGCGCTTGGTGGATGTGCGGATCGGATGTGACATCCACATTTCCCAGATAGGCCTCGATCTCTTCCAGCACGTTCCGTTCGCTCGTTCGCATCGCTTTCGCGACATCCGGGTGTATTCGCAGCGTCGTTTGCCTGACGTCGTCGAGCTGTTTCGAAAGCCTTCTTGCCTCGGCAAGTATTTCATAGCAAACCGTCGTCGGCGATTTTACCCAACCCGCGCCTTCGCAGTATTCGCAAGGCGAACACATCGTGCGTTCAAGCGATTGCTTGACACGTTTCCGCGTCATGATGATCAGCCCGAAATCGTTGAACGAAAGCACCTTTGTTGGCGACTTGTCGGTCGAAAGGGCCTCTTGTAAAGCCTGCGAGACCTTATGGCGATTACGCCGGTCTTCCATGTCGATCAGGTCAAGAACGATGATGCCGCCAAGATCGCGCAGCCTTATTTGTCTGGCGATCTCGTCAACCGCCTCCATGTTCGTTCGGGTGATCGTATCTTCGAGCCGTGCGTTCCCCTTGCCGACGAACTTGCCGGTATTAACGTCGATCGCGACGAGAGCTTCGGTCTGGTTGATCACGAGATAACCGCCTGATTTTAGCCATACACGCGGCTTCAATGCCTTGTCGATCTCTTCCTGCACGCCAAAAGCTTCAAGGATCGGCTGCTCACGTGTGTAGAATTTTACACGGTTTACCAAACGGGGCTGAATGCGGTTGATGAACTCGACCGTGCTCAGATATTCTTCTTCGCTATCGACCCTGATCGCAGTAAAGTCGTCGGAAAGCTGGTCACGAAGCAAGCGTTGTACGAGGTCAAGGTCCTGATGGACAAGTGCGGGCGATTTCGCTTTTTCTGACGATTTCTTGACATCCTGCCAGGTTCTTACCAAATATCGTGCGTCCTGCCGTAGATCTTCTTCCGAAATACCTATACCCGCTGTTCGAACGATAAATCCGCCCGAGGGGATGTCCTCGTCCTGCCTGATCCGCTGGATCAGCGTCCTGAGCCTTCCCCTTTCGCTCGATGATTCGATCTTTCGCGAAACACCCAGATGCTCGATGGTCGGCATATAGACCAAGAACCTGCCGGGCAAAGCAATGTGAGAGGTTATCCGGGCTCCCTTCTTGGCGATCGGCTCCTTTGCGATCTGGACCAATATCTCTTGTCCTTCCCGGAGGAGATCAGAAATGGTCGGCTGTGGCCGGCGTTCGCCTCGATCGTTGCGATCCTGACGCTTGTCGTCACGCTGATCGTTTCGACCACGCTTGTCACGACGCCCTCGATCGCGCCCGCGGTCTCCTCGCACATCGCGTCCTTCTTTGGCCTCACCATTAGTGGTTTCATCAGGTTCGACCGATGCGACGGTGTTGATCTCCTCAGCCCCGTTGGATTCGGTTACGGCCGTTTCATCGTCAGCGAAAACCTCGGCAGCAGCTATTTCGATGTCATCAGGGATCTCGACGGCGACGTCCTCAAATCCAAGAAGCTCCGCTGGAACACCGTCGCCGTTCGTCTCGGTGCTATCTGCCTTTTTACCTCGCCCGCCTCGCCTTCGGCCCCGGCCTCCGCGGCGCACGGTCATCTCAGACACGTCCGAAGCTTCTCTTACGCTTGCTTCGGCGTTTTCCATTATCTCCGCATCGCCTGCCGGTTCATCGCCTTTCTTAGATGATGCTGCCGCGGATCTTGATTTTGCCGATCGTGACTTTGGCTCAGATGTCCGGGACCTTCGGGTCTTGGTCTTCTTCGTATCAGATTCGCCGGCTAAACCCGCGGCACCGTCGTCGACCGTCTTTTTGGGTGAACGTGAGCCGCGCCCCTTCGCCGTTTTCTTTTCAGCCTTTGCCGCCGGTTCGTCGTCTTCATCCGCGATACGCTCAAAACCGCTGCCCAGATCGGACATTGAAGGAAGAAGTGATCCGACCTCGGCTTCGTCGATACTCTCCATGTCGAATTCGACCGCCCGCACCTGATCGACGATCGCTTCCTGCATATAAGCATCCTTAAACATCTCACCGGTGTCTTCGTCATCGATCACTCGTTCAAATCCTGAGTCTTCAAACTCGAAGATCGGCTCCGGAGTAACATTCATCGTCGGCTCTTCCTCGACCCGGTTCTCTGGTCGTTCGCGGTCGCGCCTTCCGCGGCCGCGTCCCCGGCCCGGTTTTTCGGCCGCCGGAAGCTCCTGGCGAAATTCGCTTGTCTCGACCGGCCCTTCACTCTCAGAGAGCGGCTCGGCTATCTCCTGCACGGCCTCCATCTGTTTTTCGCGTTCGATCCGTGCCCGGTCGATCCTTTCGTTCGCTTCACGCTTTGCATCTTCGGGCGACGTCTTCTTGGATTTCTCCATTACGATCCTTTCGATCTCTTCTTCTTCATCGAAAAAGTCCGAAACGTAAAGAAACGCATCGCGCTCAAGCCCGATCGAAACAAAGGCCGACTGCATGCCGGGAAGCACGCGTTGAACCCTGCCTTTGTAAATGTTGCCTGCGATCCCCGAATTCTCTTCGCCACGCTCGATGTAAAATTCGGTGACGCGGCCATTATCCAATATTGCGATCTTCTTCTCGCGTCCATTGACGCTGATGATCATTTCTTTCGACATAAAAACTGTTCCTTGGTTGTTAAAGTACCGGCGCCCGAAGACCGTAACCGTTCAGGATCTAAACTTGCGGATTTGACAGACGACGACCATGTCCATGAGGCCATGGCTGATCACGCGATTGATTTTACTTTTGATCCGTTGTCACAAGCGAGACGCCGGGGACGACGAGTGTTGAGTTGTTTCACGCAGGAATCGGTGTCGATCAAAGCCAAGGCGCCTGCCTGTGGCAATAGGGAGCACATATCTATCAACTTGATGATCGTGCTCAACCTGTCAAAATCTATAATTCAGCGATCTGATGCTCAAAAATCCTATCTTGTTTGCAGTCTCCACGACGATTCGCAGAAGCTCTTCGGGCAAACTCTATGAAAGTATAGACGAATTCTTGCGATTGTTAAATCCCGATTCGCTAATTATTACCTGCCTTTGTTTTTTAAGGCGCCATCCAGATACAATTGTGAACGTTCAAATCAGGCAACTCGCGCGTTATGGAAGTCTATTTTCATCTGATAAATCAGCCCGACGAGGTCGCTAAGGCTTGTTCAGAGCTGCGTTCCGTCGAGATTTTGGGCTTCGACACCGAGACCACCGAGCTCGATCCGTATCGCGGAGATATCAGGCTGATCCAGTTCAGCACAGGTAAGGGAGCGACGATTTTCGACCTAAAGCCTTTCAAGGAGCGCGGCGATCTCCGGAAAGATCCTGCTCTCGCTCCGCTTCGTGATCTCATCTCCGATCCGACGCGTACAAAGATCGCTCATAATGCAAAGTTTGACGCAAAATGGGTTCGTCATCACCTTGGATGCGAACTTGGGGGTGTTTTCGATACCTACCTAGCGAGCCAGTTGATCGCAGCCGGAGATACCGAACGCCGACATTCGCTCGCTGACGCGGCTCAGTATTTCACCGGAACCGAATTGGACAAATCTCAACAGGTCAGCAACTGGGGCTCGGTCGAGCTTTCACAGTCGCAGATCGAATATGCGGCGCGCGATGCGGCAATACTCATCCCGCTGCGAGAAAAAATGGCTGAACGCCTTGGCATCGATGATCTTGAACGAGTTGCCCGACTCGAATTCGAGTGTGTCGCCCCGATCGCCGAAATGGAACTCAACGGTTTCTTTCTTGATGAATCGCGATGGAGGGAACAGCTGGAAAAGGCCAAAACGGCGCAGGCAGCGGCATCGAACGAACTGCAGGACATGCTTTCGGCCGGCGTCGCACAGGCAACGTTGTTTGGGAGAGCGGAAGTGAACCTTGATTCCCAGGCTCAGGTAACTGCTGCCCTGGTGAACCTTGGTGTACCGGTCCCGGATTCTACCCGCGCCTGGCAACTGCAGCCGCTGGCAGATCAGTATCCTGTGATCGCAAAACTGCTTGAATATCGCGGAGTGCAAAAGTCCATTACCAGTTTTGGCGAGAACATACTCGAATACATCGAGCCTGCGACCGGACGGATACACGCCGATTTTCGTCAGATCGGTGCGCCGACAGGGCGATTCTCGTGCTCGAATCCAAATCTTCAGCAGATCCCTCACGAACCGCAATATCGGCGTTGCTTTAGAGCTCCTGAGGGGAGGAAATTGGTGATCGCTGATTACTCGCAGATAGAGCTCAGAATACTCGCGGATTTCTCGAATGATCAAAAGTTTATCGATGCCTTTATCTCGGGCGAGGACTTTCACACGACGACCGCTGCTCAGGTATTCAATGTCGATCCGAACAGCGTCACCGCAGATCAGCGTTCATTTGCCAAACGTCTGAATTTTGGGGTTGTCTACGGTATCGGAGCTCAGCGCTTCGGGTTAATGACCGGCCTTTCGCAGAACGAGGCAGAAACCACGTTACGGAAATACTTTTCGACCTATCGGGGCCTGGATGCTTGGCTTCGCGAAGCCGCAAGTACCGTCACGACCGAGCGGATCGCCCGGACGGGTTCTGGCAGAATGGTCCGATTCAGATTCGATGAGAATGACCGTCAACAGGTCGCTTCGGCCCAGCGGAACGCGAAAAACATGCCGATCCAGGGCACGTCAGCTGATATTTTGAAGCGAGCTCTTCGGTTGCTTCATGATTCGATCCGCGACACATCGGTAAGATTGGTCAACATCGTTCATGACGAGATTATTGTGGAGTGCGACGGATCAGACGCGGAAACAGCTGCAATGCAATTGGAAACTGCAATGGTCAAAGCCGGCGAAGAATACGTCAAGCGTGTTCCGATCAAGGTTGATGTCCACATTGCCGACGAATGGACCAAATAGCTGTCGATGTGCCGGCCTGTGTTCTCAGGGCGGTTGAAAAGCCGATCGGCCTAGCTTGCCGCCGCCTCGTTCGCGGCGTTGTTCGAGCTGATGTACAAGATGCGCGTGCAGCTTTCGCAAGTTATGATCTTGTCTCCGCGCTTCACCTCAAGCTGCATTTGCGGGCGAAGCGACATGAAACACGCCGCGCAAGAACCATTAACGACCTCGGCGACCGCTATCCCATCACGGCTTCGCTGAGCCAGACGATTGTAAACGGAAGCAAGCTGCGCCGGCAGTGTATCGAAGACCTCAGCTCGTTTCTTGGT
This sequence comes from Chloracidobacterium sp., assembly GCA_016716305.1. NCBI lineage: Bacteria > Pseudomonadati > Acidobacteriota > Blastocatellia > Chloracidobacteriales > Chloracidobacteriaceae > Chloracidobacterium > Chloracidobacterium sp. Next base: position 2,637,434 of record JADJWP010000002.1, on the reverse strand, counting down.
CTCGGCCGCAAATTCGGCTTCGCTTCGTGAGACCACTTCGTCAAAGCTCTTCAAAGCTTCGTTTCGCTTGGAATCAAGACCGCTTATCTCGTCCGCCCGGTCAGCAAGCTCTTTTTCGACCTCTTCGGCCGCCGTCATTTTTTCGACGATCTGATTTTCGAACGCAGCGATCTGCTTTTGCAGCGCATCGGTCTCACGCATCGCGGTTTCGTATTCTTTCTGATTTTGCGCGTGTTTCAGGTTGCGATCTGCACGTTCCAAATACGTCTTGTTCTCAGCTATTTGACGTTCAAGATCTGCACGGTCGGCGTGCAGCGCGTCACGGCGGTTTTGTATCTCCCTAATAGAAAAAGCGTGCTGTTCGAACTCCTGTTCAATTTCAGCACGCTTCGCTTCTGCAGTATCAACGATTTGTTTTAGCCTTCGAAGGTTCGTATCGGTCTTCTGTAGGTCTATCAATTTCTCAAGCTCTGATCTCACGGTTTGAATTTCTCCCTCTACTTGTTCCCAATCCGATATTTTACACCTTAGCGGGCGCAATACAAAGCCGGGCGCATATCGGGCTCTAACCGAACAGCGTATCAAAGTGTTTTTGAAGATCGGCTCCGGTAAACGGCCATCGAACTTGCCCGTCCTGAATGACCCTCCATCCCGGCGGATCTTCGTCACGCGTAAGGACGATCTCAACATTCGACTTTGGCATCCCGAAATGAGTGATCCGGGCAAACGCGAGTGAGCCCGAACGCATGAATCCGTCGGCGGGCGTACGCGTCCAACCTCCTTCGATCGTCAAACATCTGACCCCAAGCCGGACCTGCAATCGCGACCCGACCATATTGGCACCACGATCCTCGAAATTGTGAGGTTCGGTTCGTTCGATCGATGTTCCGGCCGAAGCTCGGTTGGATTCGGCCGCAATAGAGATCGCCGAATCAAGAAGCCATTTCAGCCCGGCAGCTCGTAATGTGTCGTTCGCGGCTTTTAGCGAAAGGTAATCGACAACGTCAGAACGCCCTGATACTTTCGCATTTTCAATGGCCTGTGCGAGCATCTGCGACCATGCCAGATCAAGTTCGTTCATTAGCTGAGGATAAGACCGCGTCGGGCGCTATTGCAATTTCGTGCTATCATTTTTTATTGACTGCGACCGGCTCTTAGTATTTCGAAAGTCGTATTTTGGCTTTGCGCCTGAAAGGGCCGTGTTTTTATGAAGATCACCGTTTTAATTCTTGCGTTACTTTCGCTGCAAATATCGATCTCGTCGCAGCGCCCAAGATCACAGCCGCAGACATCGTCAAGATCCACCACATCGAAACCGGCCGCGTCAAAAACGAAACCGAAGACAACGCCGAAAACAAAGTCGACACCAAAACCGGCGGTGGAGCCAACGCCGCCAAAGTCCGATCCGGAAACGGAAAAACAGGATCTTGAAAAGATCCAGGCATTGGCCTCGCCCGACGAACGGATCGCTGCATTCGATGCTTTTCTGATAAAGCATCCCGAATCCCGACATGCCGGAACGGCACGAACTTATCTTGCCGCCTCATTGGCCTCGTCGGGCGAGGCAAGGCTGAATTCCGGTGATACGGCCAGTGCTGTCGATCTTTTCAAACGCTCGGTCATTACCGCACCTGACCCGCTCGACCCGCGGCTTGCCGACGATGTATTCGCGAAGATGCCGTCCGCGGTTTTCTTTTCCGGCGAAAGGTCAGCTTCCTTTGAACTCGCCGCTTCGATCGAGAAGCGTTTTGCAGGGAATGCAGCCCGCCTCCTTGCTCTCGCCGGTTTTTACTTGAGCGTCGAGAACGGTACTGAGGCAAAGCGTCTGGCCGAGGCGGCAATTGGGGCCGAGCCGTCGTCATCGGTCGCATATCAAACGCTGGCGATGGCAAATCGCCTCAATTTCGATCTTGAAGGTGCGGCGACGGCGTATACAAAGGCATTGGAGCTTGACCCTACGTCGCAGTTGACCAAGCGAAGCCTCGCCGAGATCAAGCGTGCGACAGGAAAGAGCGATCAGGCCGAATCGTTATATCGTGAGATACTTTCGGCGAACGAAGCCGATACACAGGCTCGCAACGGCCTTATCCTTGCAATGTTCGATGCCGGCAAGAAAGAAGAGGCCGAGATCGCCCTCAAACAAGAGATCGAACGAAACCCGACCAACCTCATACTCTTCGCCGGGGCGGCTTATTGGTATGCAGCGAATAACGATGGTGATCGGGCCGTCGAACTTGCTTCAAAGGCCATCGCGATCGAACCCCGTTATATTTGGTCGCATATCGCACTTGCCAGAGGGCTGATGCTGCAGGGAAAGCCGGTTGATGCGGAACGCGTCCTTGTTTCGGCCCGTAAGTACGGAAATTTCCCAACCCTCGAATATGAGATCGCCATCTCTCGCTTAAAGGCCGGCTTTTTTCGCGAGGCAGCCGAGGAGCTCGAAAAAAGCTTCACGACCGGCGAAGATCAGGTCTCGACCCGTCTGGGCGGCAGGATCGAACGTGCTGACCGATCGTTCGACGACATCCTTGCTCCCGAACGCCAGGCCAGCATTCTTGCTCCAAAAGGCCCCGCTGATAAAGCCGATTCCGAGAGTCTGCGGTCGCTCTTTCTGCTGACACGTTTGGTCAAAAAGGACGATGCCGATGAAACGGCTCTTGCTCAGGCGGCAGAATCGTTTGTGGCGGGCGACGACCCGATGAGGTTTCATCGCCAGATCTTTGCCGCCTCATTGCTCCTCGACAAGAGAAAGGCCGTCGCAAAGGCTTTGGACCTCGTCGCCTCAGCTACCGGGCGGTCAGACGGCGCTTTGAGCGTTGCCAATCCGTCAGCTGCGGTCATGGCCAGCGAACTTTACGAAACACGAGTGGCCGCGTCGATCCGTAACGAGTTTCTTGTTGTACCGGATGTTCCCAGACAGACGCTGTCTGCGATTTTGCGCGGTCGAATAGAGGAACTCACCGGATATGCACTGCTGCTCCAGGGAAAGCCCGACGAGGCTTCGATCCGGCTGCGGCGTGCGATCAGCGTCCTGCCTGAGAAAAGCGCATGGTGGCGGACGAGCAAATGGCGGCTAGGCGAAGCACTTGCGGCTGAGGGCAAAGACGCCGAAGCCCTCGAACAGTTTATTCAAGGCTACGACACGAGCAAACCGGATATTGTTAAGTACATTACGGTCGAAGGTCTTTACAAAAAGCTCAACGGTGGGACCGACGGACTTGAAGCTCGCATCGGGCCCAATCCCCTGCCGCCGATCGTGCCTAGCCAAATAAGCAGTGAGCCGAAGACCGAGAAGGCTGTTGCCGAGAATAGTTCGCCGGAAACTGTCGTCAAGCCCGAGGACGATGCTGCCAGATCGCGATCCGAAGTCGTTGCAAGACCGGAAAATTCTCGCGAGACTGTGAAGGTGGCGGAAACGCCCGCTCAGCCGAAGGAAGAAGTAAAACCCTCTGAGACCCCGGCAGTCTCATCCACGGTCACTGAAAAACTGGAGCCGCCTCGAACCGACACGGAAACTGCAAAGCCGAAAGATGAGAAGCCGGCTACAGATCTTCCGGTAAAGGACGAATCGAACAATATCGAACCCGAACGACCGCCAAAGCCTGACCAACCGCCGACCGAGCGTATTATCGGGAATGACCCGCAGCAACCAAAAGCGGAAGCGGCAAAGCCCCTATTTGAGCCCATCGTAATAACGATCCCTCAAAGGACCCCTCCGGAGAAACCCGCCGCTGCGAATAGTGGCCCGCCGACAGAAACGAAAACGACCGGCGGCGATTCTGAAAAACCGAAAGATGAAACTCCTGCCGGACCGCCGCCGACGAGCGATAACGACCGGCCGATCGCGAGATCACAGGAACCTGAAAATACCAAGACAGAACAGTTGGTAGCCGAGCAGAAGACCGCAGAACCGAGCGCTGAAATACCGAGCGGATCGATGCGGCCTAGGATCGTCCCATTGAAAGAACCGCTTACGGCGATAAAGCCCTGTACGATCGACGTCAGTCAAGAGAACGTTTCTTTGATAAATAGCGGCGGAAGCGTCGGTATCCTCGTCGGTATCGATGGCTCGAACGACGTGAAGACCGTCAACGGTGTCTCCAGCGATCCTCAGGACGTCGAGGTCAAATTCGAACCCGAGATCGCCGGTGTTGCGGGCAGAGCGTTTTTCGTGATCCGTTCCTTGAGCACCAGAACGGGCTCATACAAGGTCGAATTTCAATCTCCATGCGGAAAAAAAGACATCACCGTGAACGTACGCTAGCCGGAAAGTCCGCACCGCGTTTCGCAGCCACCGATGAAAGCGTTGCGAGCGACGCCAGTATCAGGAAATAGAATCCGTTCGATGTTGTTCGCAGCGGAAAATCAAAAAAGCTGTGGACGAGTATTCCAAAGCATCCTGCCATTCCGCCGATCGAGACCGCGCGGGTGAGACCGTCGCTTGAGTTTGCGATCGACCGCAGTCCAGACCTAAATAAAAGAAAGACGAACGATACAACGATCGCAAGGCCGACCACGCCGCCATCAGCCAGCATCTGCAAATATTCGTTGTGGGCATATTCGACCCGAAACACCCCATTCCGCGTATCAAATGCTGTGAACGCCACACCAAAGGATTCAAGTCCGGCACCGAACACCGGATTAGCAGCAAAGATCTTTAAGGCAACGGCCCAAAAGTGCAGCCGCCCGCTCGTCGGGTCGGGGGGAGAGCCATCGAGTCCGATCCCTCGAAAATAGTTGTCGCCGGCTCCCAGAAACACCGCCAGGCCGATGACGATCATGATCCCGGCGATCGCCGCTGAACCAGCGATGATCATCGTCGGCCCACGTCCGCGCGTCGTCATTACGGCGTCCGATCTGTCTCGGCCATTCCTCGTCGAAAACGTTGCCGTTATCACAAAAGCGATTACGGTCAAGAAGCCAATGAGGCCGCCCCTCGATCCGGTAAAGATAATGGCGAGCGTCATAACCAATATCGCTGCCCAAGCGAAGATACGCTTGTCCCGGCCGATCGACCTTCCGATAACAAGGGCGAGAGCAAGCCCCGCGGTCATTTGCATGAACGATGCGAAATGATGTTGATTGACGAACGGCCCGAACGGGACTGCCTGCGGCGTTGGCCGCAATCCGTAGATCGCTTCGAGGTCGGCAAGCCTTTGAAGAATCCCGAAGAATGCCAAAAACGCTCCGAATGTGATCGTAATGACCAATGTGGCCAGAATTCGGCTTCGGTCCCGGACGAAAGTGAGAAACGCGGCGAAGAAAACGATAAATACGACCGCCCTGACAATGAATATCCGGGTCGAATAAGGATCGATCGAAAGCGTCCTCACTACGTCGGTCCCGATCAGCTCGGAGCCGACCCCGTGAGCCGCGAACGGCAGCAGCTGGACAGCACCGAGCAGGGCCAAAGCAAGAAGCGGCAGCTGGAGCGCATTCAGATTGATCTCCATCCGACCCAACGAGATCGAATCGGCTATCCATAATGCGACAATGCAAAACGCCAGAACCGCAAGTATGCCGATCGCTGAACTGTCTACGGCACCGTATGCAAGCGTCGATATTACCGGGATCGTCAACAAATAGGCGAATATCGCCCGGTTAAATGGTGTTTTATGTTCAATCAAGTTCTTGCTTGAGCGATCCATTTGATCATGCCGTTATGCCTGAGGCTCTTCGATCAATTCAAGATCGTCAAACCAGATCTCGCCCGAAAGGGGGCAGAGCGTTGCGACGCAGTTTTCGCGTATTAACGACAATACGATGCCGTCAGTACCAACAGGTATTCTGAATCTAGTTTTCGAGCTTGCCCATTCAGAGTTGTTCATAAGAACCTCACTCGTAGCCAAAGCCTGTCCATCGGCAGCACTGATGATCTTCCAGCGGAGACCGATGCTTGTTTCGAGTTTTGCCCGATAAAACAACTGAAGTGTGTAGGTCCTTCCAGGTTCAACCGCGATCGTTTGCGACAACTGCCGGTCGATCTTTCCTCGTTCCGCGGGATTGAAGACAAGTACAAGACTGTAGCTGCCCGAGCGTTTATGCCCGTCGGTTAAAGCGATCTGTGGCGATCGGCCAGTGCCGATCTGCCAGTCAAAGATCGAAGCGGTTGGCTGTTTTACCGGTGATTCAAATCCCCCGTTTACGATCTTGCCTCTCAACGGGCCTTCGTCATCGCCGCCGATATCGTTCGTGATCGTTACCGCATTTCGAAAGTGCTTCGATTCGATCATGCGGGCTAAAAGCCCTTCACCCTGTTTCTTCAATGTCGACGTCTTCTCACCTTTAGGCAATTCGCTCCAAATTGCCATCGAATCGTCGAGGCGGCCGTCGCGAGCTATCGTCACCGCCAGTTCGCCAAGCGCTTCAGTCGAGCCGCGCAGATATCGCCTGGCTATCGCTGCATCGCCTTCCGCGATCTGCCAGGCGAGACCGGCCGCAGGAGAGGCATATTTTTCGTCGCCTCCGACCGCCCCGATGATCTCGTCGAAACCCTCCTCGACCGAACCCTGACGGACAAGCGCATTGCCGACTGACCATCGCACTGACGAGTAGTTCGGTGCAAGCTCCTTTGCCTTTCCAAGTGCTTTGAGGCCGCCCTCCCTATCTCCCCTACGTTCGCGTGCCCGGCCGAGCTCCAACCAAAGAAAATAGTTATAGGGTGCGAGCGCCGCTGCTCGTTCATAATGATAACTCGCACGCTCGAAATCTGAAGGCTCAAATGAGCCGTCAAGCAAAAGCGCAGCGGCGTAATGCGTTTGCGGATCACTCGGCGCCAACGTCACCATCAGTTCGGCAAGCTCTTTCTCCTCGGCCTGCATTGCAGCTGTATTCGCAATGCCCCAGACGAATGACAAGCCAGCAAAAACGAGCATTGCGGATCCGAACGCCAAAAGGAGCAGGCGTTTCGAATTGGTTTCGATCGCGATCGTGAGGTTTTCCACTTAGCGGTTTGCGGGCGGCCTTTGGCTATTCGATGTCCAGGGTCTCGATGTGTATCTGTGCTCTCTTAAGACCGACACCCGCGTCTCGACATGAACGTTTTATCTCGGCGATCCGGTCGGCATCATTCTCGCGAAACGAGATCAGGACCTCGTCTGCCTCCTGTTCACGACAGATCTCGGAAAGATCGTTTTCGGGGAGCAGTACCTTGAGCCCATTTATAACCTTATCTTTCTTTCGAGGATCGTCGTCAAGAAAGCCTATCGGCCTAAGCTGCCACTGCGGATTGTTTCGCAGTTCTCTTAGAACCATTTCACCGCCGTCGCCCGCTCCGTAGATCAGGACGCGGCGTCCATCGCCTGCATGCGGCATCGGCAATAGCTCGCGTATCATTCTGAAAGCCAGACGGCTGCCGACGATCGCAAATAGCAGCAGCACGCCGTCGAGAAAGAACACGGCGCGCGAGAAATTCTCGAACCGGTAGATCAGCAATATTGCTACAACGCTCAGAACGCTTGCCAAAGTGACGCCTTTGACGAATGTTATCAGGTCGCTGACACTTGTGTACCGCCAGAGTCCGCGATAAACGCCCGTTACAAGAAATGAAAAAAGTTTGATGACGACCAGCAGCGGCAGCGTCTGGATGAAAAGAAGCCAGTTTCCGCTTTCCTCAAACGAACCGAAGAGAAGTACATAGCTCGCGTAATAGGCCAGCGTGATCAAGAGAACATCAAGGATCACCTCGAAAATACGTCGCTTGTAAGAAACATCTACCAAGAACGCAAAGACGGCGTTGTTCTTTTTGGCAAGATCCTCCTGGCGTTCATCGTAGACCTTGACCTTCGAAAGATAGACCCCGATGATCGCAAGAATGATCGTGAAAAAGGCGATCAGGGCGAGACTCTGTGTCGTTTGGAGTTGGCTGACGATCAGCGAGAGCACACCGGCAGCCAAAGCAAATCCGTAGATCATTAAAACTGCCGAACGCTCGGAGAGGCCTAACGCGACCAATCGGTGCGATGTGTGGTCGCGGCCGCCCTGTGAAGCCTTTCTGCCCCACATTTTGCGCAGGATAGTGACGAACGTTGTGTCAAAGATCGGAACAAACAGAATCAGAACAGGGACCGCGAGGATCGAGAAGATTCCGCGTGAACGGCCTCCCGTGCTGCTCAACAGTACCGAACTTGCCAGCAAGAACCCAACGAACATCGATCCGCAGTCACCCATGAAGATCGACGCGGGATTGAAGTTGAAGATCAGGAAACCGAGCAAGGCTCCAATGAATATCGCGACGAAGACCGCTTCGGTGGTCTGTCCGTTGACCACTAAGCCGATCACCAGTGACGCGGCGGCGATCGCCGCAATGCCGGCGGCCAGGCCGTCCATGTTGTCGAGCAGATTTATCGCGTTCGTGATGCCGACGAGCCAAAAAACGGTGATCCAGACATCGAAGAGCTCGGAACCGGTCAACGGCAGCCGCATTCCGGAACCGACAATGATCGAGGCCCCTACAAGCTGCCCGATCAACTTTTGATACGGCTTTATATTAACGATGTCGTCCAAAAGCCCGACAAAGAAAAGAAATGCCGCAGCCCCAAGCATTACCAGCGACTCGGTCGATCTCGGGACGAAGGCAGCATACATCGCGATCGTCGTAAGGAAGATCGCAACGCCGCCGAGCATCGCAGTCGGACGCTTATGCCATCGGTCGGATTTTGGTTTTGCAACTTGGCCAAATCGCCTGGCGAAAGCACGAACGGCGACCGTTAGGATCGCAGATACAGCGATTCCGACGATGCACGCCAATATGGGACTAATCGAGATGTGCTGCATTAGGGACGCAAACGTACAAGTTACAATTCGCTTGCCTCGGCCGTCAATTCTCGGTACAACCTGTCGACATCACTAATGAGACGTTCTTTCGAGTAATTTTGGACAACGAACGAACGGCCAGCCTCGCCCAGGCTTTTCCGTAATCTTTCATCTTTTGCAAGATAAATCAAGCCATTGATGAATCCGTCAACTGCACCTGCGGCAACACCGATCCCTCGCTCACAAACGTCAAAACTTTCAAGACTCTCGTTTTTCGTGCCTAAGAGATCGACGACTCCGCCCACAGAGGTTGATATCACCGGCCGGCCGGCCGCCATCGCCTCGATCAGAGACAAAGGAGTACCTTCGTTAAGCGACGAAAGGGCGACGATATCTGAGGCTCCATAGATGCTTGCGGTATCGCGGCGATTTCCGACAAATGATACACCGTCGGCGATACCAAGCTGCAAAGCCTCGGTCTCTAGTGATCGCCGCAAATGGCCATCACCGCAGACGATCAGCCGGATATTCGGCAGGGCCTTGTCGTTTGCCTTTCGATAGCCGGCGACCGCTTTCAACAAAAGCGAAAGATCCTTGATCTCGGTCAGGCGACCGACAAACGCGACGACGAGATCGTTCTCCGAGGCCCCGATCGAGGAGCGTATCGTGTCATTGCGTTCACGAATAGCCTTAAATGGTGCAAGGTCGATTCCCAGCCTGATCACCCGAAACTGGTTCGGATCTCCGACCCTGAACTTTGAGCTTATCTCTTCGAACTGCTGCTCTGTAATGACGACGATCTTATCGGTAGCCGTACGGGCAAGAATCCTCTCGACGGTCAAAAAGAAGTTTGTCTTTAGCCTGCCGTAGTAGCTGTGAAAGACATGCCCGTGGAATGTGTGCACTATAACCAATCGGCGCGGCCGACCGATGAGTGTACCAGGTGTAAGCCATCTGTATGCGAAAGCGGCAAGCCGGCCGATCGTTCCGGCCTTTGCTGTATGCGTATGAACGATATCTGGGTTCAGATTCTGAACCAACCTGTATATCTTCCAAAGCGACACAACGTCGAGCAGAGATAGTTCGCGGCTCATCTCTTTTATGTAGATCGGTTCTAGTCCGTGATCTGCCGCCAGGTAGCTCATATCCTCTTCGCCGTCCGGCACCGTGCCGGCGACAAGCGTTGACCGATAGCCATGCTCATTCAGTCCCTCGGTCAGCCAAACGACATGACGGGCCGGCCCTCCGACATTAAGACGAGCAATTATTCTGAGGACCTTCATCGACGAGGGGTGAGACGTGCGAGAAATGGTGTCGCGTGGGTATTGATCGCTTGACGCTTCATATATGAGGTGCGGATAGCCGCCCGCACCGATGATCAATCCATCCGGAAGATCGTTTCCGGGTCGTCTTCATGCCGGATCTCATCGATCGGCTCTTTCTTCCCGTGGCCCATATAGAGCCGATTCGGGCAGTTTATCACCATGCCGTCCACATTCCCGATGTTCTTATATCCGTGGACGACGCCTTTCGGGACCACGACCGCCAGCGGATCCTCGAAGCCGGCCTCGAACGACATCATATGATTGAAGGTAGGTGAATCGGGGCGGTTATCCCACATCCGCATCCTAAAGGTCGATGGACCTATGAAACAAAAAAGGTCTGCCTGGCCGACGTGTTCATGAGGACCGCGTTGAATGCCAGGCTTCGTGAATGAAATATAGGACATTACGGGATAGAACTCTTCGGCTAATTCGTCATGTCGAAACAGCTCGGCCAACCATCCTCGCTCGTCGAAATATCTCTTCAGCGGATAGACGACGACACCTTTTATCTCGCCAACGACAAACTCTGAAACTCTTTTCGCTGAATTGGACATAACCGAAATCCTAAGTTCAAATGGTTGTTCTGAGACACGGATCGGACAGCTAAACGTTGTTCGCACCGGTATCGGCGACCATGTTCGATGCACGAAGCAAACTCTCGAACGTGCCCGCATCGGTCCACCAACCGTCAAGCTCGTTCCACGTCATTTCGCCGCGCGCGATGTAGTGATTATTAACATCTGTGATCTCAAGTTCGCCGCGGTCAGAGGGTTCGAGCGTCTTGATCACGTCAAAGACCGTGTTGTCATAAAAGTAAACGCCTATCACCGCATAACTCGACTTTGGCTCAGTGGGCTTTTCCTCGATCTTCAGGACGCGATCGCCGTCGAGTTCTGGTACCCCGAACCGCTGTGGATCATGTACCTCTTTGAGCAGGATCTTCGCGCCGTTCCCCTGGGTTCGATATGCGTTCGCTGCATTCAAGATGTTCTTTTCAATGATGTTGTCCCCAAGAACAACGCAGATCGGTTCGTCATCGGCAAAATGTTCGACCAACGAAAGGGCATCGGCAATACCTCCCTCACCTTCCTGATAGGTGTAGTTCAGGTGCTTTAGGCCAAAGTCTTTGCCGTTTCCGAGCAGCTTCAGAAAATCGCCGGCCGAGTTTCCGCCGGTCACGATCATTATGTCGTCGATGCCGGCATTTATGAGCGTCCGGAGCGGATAATATATCATCGGCTGATCGTAGACCGGCAGCAGATGCTTGTTCGTAATTTTTGTAAGCGGAAAAAGCCTAGAACCAAGCCCACCCGCCAGTATCACACCTTTCATTGATCGCTCTTGCGGAGTACCAAAAGAAAATCAGAGCTTATTGCCCCCATAAGTCTGCGGCCAGCTCCGATTTCGTGTATCTTACGAGCCAACATAACCGACAGCCCCTTAAAAAGCTGATTCAGCGGAAACACCGTGTGGTTTAACCATCTTAAATCCACTACGTCGAATCTAGATCCGATGATCGCCCGGACTTGATCGACGCTTCGCGGAAATACGACGAAATCCTGGGCAAGAACAAACCGCTTGGGCAAAAGTCGCTTTCCGAAAAACCTAAAAATCCTTCGCGATTTCCAGTCAAGCGAACTCCTGTTAGTGAAAGTAATGATCGCAGATCCACCGCAAGAGAGGTTGTTGCTCATCCAATCGAGCATTTCTTCGAGTCGCTCATCCCCGAAATATGTCGTAACACCCAATAAAAACATCAGATCGAACTCGTTATGCGGTAATTCGATTCGCCCTACTTCGCCAACAAATTGCCGGTCAGCAGGAATATTGCTGTTTTCAAGCATATCGGCGGCAATGTCAACAGCATAATAGTCACAAGTAGAGTTGAGCGTCCTTAAATGGTCATAGAGATTCCCGGTTCCTGCACCAATATCGAGTACCCTTTTGTCACCGAGATCTACTCCGCGAGTCGCTTCGGCAAGTCGCTCGTTAAAGAAGTAATAAAGAAACGTGTCATCGCGCGAGTATTTCCTAGAATAGCTCTTGGCAATCCGATTGAAGTACCCCTCGACTTCGGCTCGTGTGGTTTTCATCTAATCTATGAATCGCTGGAACCAGAGTTCAAGCATAAGGAGCGTCCAAATGCGGAACGAATGATCAGCCTTGCCGTCAATATGTTCTTTGACGTATTGCGTCACAACGTCCGGCCGTACCAGGCCCCGTCGCATTGACCGACTTGACAAAAGGGCATCGCAAACGAGGTTCTTCATTTCGCTTCGAAACCACTTTCCGATGGGCACGCCGAAACCCATCTTTTTCCGATAAACAACATCCTTTGGAACGAGCCGAACCGCTACCTTTTTTAACAACGATTTCGTTTCGAACCGGTTCATCTTTATTGACTCCGGGATCGAGGCCGCGAATTCAATAAGTTTGTGATCAAGAAACGGTGAACGGGCCTCTAATGAGTTCGCCATCGACGCGATATCAACTTTCGTTAGAAGATCATTGGGCAAATAAGTCAGCTGGTCGATCCGAAGAAGTGAATCGAGCGAACCGATCCCATTCTCGCTAGAGAACCATTTCCCGATCGTAGAAAATGCCTGCTTTCCGAGAAGGGAAGCTCGAAATTCATCGGTATACATCGTTGCTTTTGCGTTGTGATCAAACGTAGAGACCCATTTGAAGTATCGCTCCTCTTTCGATAATGCCGAAGCTCTGAGAAAGTTTATCCACCGTTCTATCGGCCGATTTCCGGGTCCCAGTGCCGGCATGATTCTAAGGGGATTCTCCACGAACATCATGCGGACCACGGCCGGGATCTTTTGGAAGGTGGAGGCGGCCTTCATTGCTGCATACCGTTCGTAGCCCGCAAAGCTCTCGTCGCCTCCGTCACCGTTTAACGCAACTGTGACGTGTTTTCGGGTTTCCTTTGCGACGTAGTATGTCGGTATCGCGGACGAATCGGCATACGGTTCACCGTAATGCTCGACCAAAGTCGGCAGTATCTCTAACGCATTTGGCCGAACGATAAACTCATTATACTCAGCCCCGACATGCTCGGCGACGCGTTTCGCATATTTGAGTTCGCTGAAATCCTGTTCTTCGAATCCGATCGAAAATGTCTTTACAGGACCCGAGCTTTCCTGAGCCATCAAGGCGACAACTGTTGACGAATCAACCCCGCCGGAAAGGAACGCACCAAGCGGAACTTCCGAGATCATCCGCAGCTTCGTCGATTCGCGTAGTATCCGCGTCGTTTCGTCGATCGCTTCTTCTTCCGTTATCTTGATCTTCTTTGAAAAATCCGGGAGCCAATAGCGCTCCATTGCGATCTGCCCGCTTTTCCATTTCATCCAATGGCCCGGTTCAAGTTTGCGTATCGCCTTAAAGGCGGTCATCGGTGCGGGGACACAGAGATAAGACAAATAGGAATCGATCGCCTCGTTATCCACTTCGCGTGAAATATCGGGGTGCTGCAGGACGGCATTGAATTCTGATCCGAATATCAGATCGCCATTTTGCTGAAGCGAATACAGCAGTGGTTTTTTGCCGACGCGATCGCGTGCAAGGAACAAGTCCTGCTCGGTTTCGTCCCAGATAGCCATGGCGAACATTCCCCGGAGATGCTGTAAACAGTCAACACCGTATTCGTCATAAAGATGAACGATCGCTTCGGTGTCCGAATTCGTATAGAATCGGTGTCCGCGTTTCTCCAGGTCTTTCCGTAGCTCTTGATAGTTATAGATCTCGCCGTTAAATACTATCCATTTTGTATTATCGGCATTACGGATCGGCTGCTTGCCGCTCGCGAGGTCGATTATCGATAATCTTCGCATCGCAAGGCCGACATTTTTGTTCACATAAAAACCGTCGTCGTCCGGCCCGCGATGCAGGATCGCCCGGTTCATTCTTTCGAGGACCTCGCGGCTTGCCTTGCGGTCTCCGTTATTTACGATTCCGACGATTCCGCACACGGGATCAGTTTGCCCTTATCACATTCAGTCCGCGTCTGTTGCGGTTGATGCGACCTGTTATCATTTGCCAACCGGCCTTGCGCTGGGTTATTGCGACTGCGACCAGCATGAAGAATAGCGGCATAACGGTTTGCTTATGCCGCCAAGCCAAACCAACGTTCGAGAGTCCCCAGATTTGCATTCCGGCATACAGAGCGCAAAACGCAAAGATCGGCGCCATGTCAACGAACTTATCGCCGAAAAAGATCCGTATGGCCGGAAAGCCGACGATCAGAATCGCGATTATAAAGAGATTCTCTGCCGCCCCGAACGCATTACGCGCGGTGCCGCTGAATGCCTCCCAGGGAAACGGTGCAAGAAAGAAATAGACAGTTGCGACCGGGATCGCAACCGAAGTTGACTCATATTCTGAATAGACTTCAATGCCCGAACCAGTAGTTTGAGAGACGCCCTCTCGCCACGAATCGACCTGAGAATTCAACCTCTCGATTCGCTCAAAGTCGCGGGAAATAGCACCGCCGGCACCCAGAAAGATCATTATGGAAGCGACCAGAACCGAACCAAACACAACATTCCGAAAAAGATTCTTGGGGCTGGCAACGAGAAACCTGAACACGGCCGCAGCTGCTAGCAAATAGAGGGCATAAAAACGCATCGTAAAGACCGCCAGGAAAGCGGGTATCGATGCCAGCCCGTCTTTGATGCTCAGCCCATTCGGATTTCGGATCAGAAGGTATAGAATCGCCCATTCACAGAAGATCACGAGCATCTCTTTCGCGGTGCTCGCGGAAAGAAGGATATTAGACGCCCAAAACGTGACCAGAACAGCGGCAATTCTAGCGGTCGGCGAATCGAAGACTCGTTTCGCAATTCTGAAAATAACTATGACCAAAGCTGCACCGGAAAAACTGTTCACGGCGGAAACGATCATTCGGCTCTCGCCGCCTGCAATAAAGGTCGGAATCGCCCAGATCAGCCCTTGGCCAACGTTCTGCCTTTCAAAAAAGACCTGACCGAGATTGTTTACAAATCCGTCAAAGCCGTTCTCATACCAATTCTTCGCGAACGACCAGCCAATTGGGTACCCTGAAGAATCTTCGTCTCCGAAAACATTGCTGAGCCCCCATCCGTAAAGCATCATCCCCATCCACAAACGAGCTGAAAAAGCCCACAAGAAGATATTCACCTGAAAATCGGTATCAGGGTCCCTCGTGTTGCGTGTGAGGTAGAACGCGCCCGCCCCACCGAGTATCAGGATCAAGGGAATCGCCATCAATTCGTCGGGCTTATCCAGGAAGAACAACAGGCTCTGCAAGATCATTGCAAAGAAAGTGAACATGAATACTAATTTGCCAGAAGCAACCATTGGAGAACGAGACTCAAGTACTTTCGGTCGTGCTCATTCGCCCGCACACGCCAAAACCGCGGCGACCATCGTTGCATTCCCATATTTCATCGAATCCTTCCGATGTGTACCAGTCAGCAACCTCGTTGAAATCGTGATAGTGGGCATATGGCGCCCCGAAAATGTCATGCACCGCGATCGCTGCCTCGTGCTGATTTGGCGTCTCATACTGTCGTATACGCAACTTATTCACTGTCCAACAAAATGCGATGAATGGAAGCGAGGCGATTTCCGCGAGTGCCGCAAAGATCGGAGCAGGAATCCGGGTAGTCGCGATTCGCATTGAATCGACGATTGGAGTTACCAGTTTCTCATACTTATATAGCCATACATAAAAAGTGCCGCCTTTCTTCAGCAAAGGGCAAAGAGCTCGAAATGTTTTCTCGGTGTTCGGTGTATGATGCAGTACCCCTGCAGAATGAATAATATCGAAAAGATCTGGTGCAAGAGGCGGATTCTGTAGATCCGCTTGTACAAAATGGACATTTTCCGGTTTTCCATTAGCATATACGTTGATGAAAGCATAGCCCTTTTCGAGACCTGTACTTAAGTCAAGAGCTAATACCTCTAAACCGAATTCGGAATAGGCGACGGATTGACTGCCGTTCCCGCAACCAGCATCCAGCATCAATTTACCCGAAAGGTCATCTTTGTCTATTCGAATCGAATCCAAGAAATACCACTGTACCCTGTCTTTCAATTCCATTGTCCAAGTCTTCCCGCCGATCTCGTGACTGTCCCACTCGTTACTGAAATTGACCTTCGTTCGAGTGTCGTAACTCTTGCGGGTCCTTGCGCCGGCCTTGTCGTCCAAATAAAGCGCTAACTCTTCCGACATCTCGTCACCAACTTTTGTCTTGATCTCAGCCCAATGATCTTCGAGAGAACTCGGCAACATTCTGGGAATGCCGCGAACAATGGGAAAATAGTGCTTGTCCTTGCAATACAAAAGTCCGTCTACAATCTCGGCATCGTTTGATACGATTGTCATTGCAGATAGCGACGACTTACAATCTGGGCAACGTAAAAAACTTAGAAGTCGTTCTCGCATACGGAAGATAGGGTTCGATCCTTAATTAATCTCTTCTGATTCAACTCACCGCAACACAATATTATTTTCAAGAACTAACGCATCGAAGTTCGCGTTCTTAAAGGTATTTATTGCGTCATTTGGCGTGCAGACGATCGGTTCCTGAACGTTGAACGATGTGTTGAGGAGCATCGGGATGCCAGTGATCTTTTTGAATTCGTCGATCAGGTTCCAATACCGCGGATTAGTTTTCCGGCTTACCATTTGTGGACGTGCGGTTCCGTCAACATGCACGACCGCCGGTATTCTTGCCTTATATTCCTCGGCAACCTGGATCACCGTGATCATGAACGGGTCGTGATGCTCAACACCAAATACTTCGCGGCCGTGCTCTTCCTGCATTGAGGGCGCTAGGGGCCGAAACCACTCACGCAAC
Source organism: Chloracidobacterium sp. (assembly GCA_016716305.1). Lineage (NCBI taxonomy): Bacteria > Pseudomonadati > Acidobacteriota > Blastocatellia > Chloracidobacteriales > Chloracidobacteriaceae > Chloracidobacterium > Chloracidobacterium sp. The sequence goes on along the minus strand of JADJWP010000002.1, from coordinate 2,620,507 downwards.
TTCACTTTGTGATTAAGTATCTCACGCATGTCCTCACGCCTCGGGTCCGCCAAAAAACTCCGAGCGCCCAATGCACGCGGCCCGAGTTCCATCCGTCCGTTGAACCAACCGACGATCGCTCCTTCGCTGATCATCTTTGCCAACCGCGGCAGCAACTCATCATCCTTAAGCGTTTCGTATTGCAATCCGGCAGAATCAAGCGCCGCCCGGCATTCTTCGTTCGTGAATCCGGGTCCCCAGTAAGCGTGATTCATTTCAAATCCGCGCGGATTGCCCAGCTTTTGATGCCAGACCATCAACGCCGCGCCAAGCGAACAGCCTGCGTCACCGGCGGCCGGTTGCACGTAGAACCGCTTGTATGGAGTCTCGTGAAAGATCCGGCCGTTCATCACCGAATTGAACGCGACGCCGCCGGCCATGCATAGATTCTCTTCACCTGTCATTTCCTTCAACTGTTTCGCAAGGTAAATGGCCGTTTCTTCGACGGCTTTCTGCGCAGAACAGGCAATGTCCCAGTGATGTTCTGTCAGTTCCGCACCCGGCTCTCTGGCCGGCCCAAGCTCTTTGATGATCGCATCAGGAAACTGATAGTGTTTTGCCAGATGATGGTCAAGAACCTTTATATTGAACTTAAAATCGCCACGTCCGTTCGTGGTAAGGACCTTTTCGCGAAAGAAATCGTAATGTCGCGGTTTGCCGTATGCCGCGAGCCCCATCACTTTCCACTCGTCGCCGGCAAACATATCGAATCCGATATAGTTGGTAACAGCCGAGTAAAACTGCCCAAGGCTGTGCGGCAGCTTGATCCGTTTCAATACCTCGATTTTGTTGCCTTTCCCCTTGCAGAAGAGAGTCGTGGTGTCTTCACCCGTCCCGTCCCACGTCAATATCGCCGCCGTTTCAAATGGTGAAACAAAGAAAGCCGATGCAGCGTGGGTTTGGTGGTGCTCTAAATAATGAAATTTGAAATCGCTTGGACCAAAATGTTCCCTAAGCCGCTTTGGATGTTTGAACATTCCCAAGTAGCTTTCGCTGACCTGCGCTACGCCGCGATCGGCGCGTGCTTTGAACATCGCCGGCGAGATCAGGCCCGCCTTTAGTGCCTGCATCGCTTTATGGCGGAGTAACCAGGGCTTCCAATAATGCCCGACGTGCTCTACGTCCCCAAGCTCAATTCCCGCCTGGTCGAGACAGAAACGGATCGCCTTATACGGAAATCCGAGATGATGTTTCTTTCGCGAAAAGCGCTCTTCCTCGGCCGCCGCGACCAGTTTGCCGTCCTTGATCAGTGCTGCGGCCGAATCCCCCAAAGTTGTTAGTCCCAAAATATACATTGCCAGAAAATTACTTTACCAAACTGTGCGCCGCCAGTTCAGCAGTTGCCGTCTGCAAACGGTCGTGACATCCATTTCCTTATACTACAATGACAACTGCGACCGAAACCGAGTAGAGTCTCAAATTTCAATAACGCTCAACCGAACGAGTTCGTGTTAAAATTTCAAATTGCTTGCTGCGAATTTCGAACTCGTGGTCCTAACGGACAATTGAGCTATTTCGGCGGAAAGTGAAATGAAGCCGAGTTCTATCTCTTTCTCGCCCAACACATTATCTCATTACCCCGGTTAAACTTGTCAGCCACCTTACCTGCGGCCAGAAGTAACCGCAATCCGATACTCTCAAGGCTCTGCTTCAAGCCCTTCGGCTTTGGCAGAACACTTACACCGCTATCAGTTCTTAGCTCAACAACTTCAAAGCCGGTCATTTCAAGAGCAGTTCGTAAGGAACTTGGTGAAAACCCAACTACGTGATACGGCGAAAACGTTGGGCTCAGACTCATGGTCCATTTGCTCCCATATGTACCTTTTACATAAACGTTGCCCAGCGTGTTTACCAAGGAAGTCACTTCATTCGGAACGTTGATGACGGCAATTCCGCCTGTCTTCAAAGCGGAATTTGCTTTTCTGAGCATACTAATCGGATCGTACAAGTGCTCAAGCATCGCTAACATGAAGATCGCGTCGTACTCTTCGTCAAGATATTTACTTTGTTCGACCGATGCATATTCAATATCCAATCCGTTTTTGTGCCCTTCGCTCACAAATGACTGCGTCATTTCCACGCCGCGAACTTCCCAACCCACCCGTTGCGCGCCGAGCAAAAAATCACCGGTTCCACAAGCCGGTTCAATTATTCTCCCCTTGCGTCCAATGATGCTTTCAACCCGATTCGCCAATTCCGCTCCCTGATCGACCTTCCAACTTCGGTCGTGATTGATAAAATACTCGCCTTCGGCCGCATACGGATTTGAAAGTGGGAGTAGAACGGGATCCGCGTAATAAAGCTCACATTGCCGACACTGAACAACCCTAGATTCGACCCCAAGCTTGTCGCGATGGTACAAACCACCGCGAAAGCCGATAAGTCGATGGTCGTTGGATTTACACAAGGGACATTCAGTTTCAGCAGCCTGCCATTTCACACCGTTCGGACCAGTCAAAACACTTTTTGTTGAATCGAGCAAACTCATGAGAATCTCACCCCTTCACTAGATTCCTCATTACAAGTTCAGCTCTCGCCGACTGTACTCGATCACTGGGATTTTCACTTCGGACCCAATCCAGCAGTTCCGCCAAACCTGTTTCAAGGTCAACCTTTGGCTGGTATTTCAAAACGTCACGCGCCCTTGCAATGTCAGAAACGCAGTGTCTGATGTCACCTTCACGATATTTACCGACGATCTCAGGCTCGATCTCCTTTCCGAGTCCCTTTGCCAAAAGCTGAGCGATCTCGCGTACAGAGGTCGCGCTGCCGGTTCCAACATTCAAGGCCTGGTAATCAGCCGCATCATTATCGAGAGCAAGCAAATTTGCCTGGACGATGTCTGAAACATGCACGAAATCGCGCGACTGTTCACCGTCCTCAAAGATCATCGGAGCCTGATCGTTCATCAGCCGCGACGAAAATATCGCACAAACGCCGGTGTAAGGATTCGATAGAGCCTGCCGCGTGCCGTAAACATTAAAGTAGCGAAAAGCAACGGTCGGGATCTTGTAAGCTCGGCCGACCGCCAAACAATATTGTTCCTGGTCTTGTTTCGAGACCGCGTAGACCGAGGTCGGAAAAAGCGGCTTTTCTTCGGTCGTGCCTACGGGCTCGAGCTCGACATCCCCGACGCGCAATTCCCATTCGTGTGCCGCAAGCTGTTCGTCGGAGCGAAGCTGTGGGTTGACGGTCTCGCCTGTCGCCGGATTGCGATAAGCGCCTTCGCCGTAGATCGACATCGACGACGCCACGATCAGCTTCTTGAACTGATCTTTCCGCTTGATCATTTCCTCAAGCAAAACGGCCGTACCCAGATCGTTCGCCTTCACGTAGCGGACGATCTCGTACATCGATTGTCCGACGCCGACCTCGGCCGCTTCGTGATAGACCACCTCAATGCCGTCCAGAGCCTTGGCCACCGCATCGGCATCGCAAACGTCCGCACGTATAAACTCCGCGTTCGGATTCAAGTGCTCCGGAACCTTGCCGCCAATATGCACCTGCTCAACGATCGAATCCAGGATCCGAACGCAATGTCCTCGTTCTACCAATGCATCTACCAAATGCGACCCGATAAAACCGGCCCCGCCGGTAACTAAAATGTTGTAGCTACTCAATCATTACCTCCATACACTTCCCGAAAAATACTGGCGACACGCGGTATCTGTGAATCCAAAGAATACTCGGCCAATGCTGATTTCCGGGCCGCATTGCTCATCCGTTGTCGCAAGGCGGGGTCGTTTATTAACTGACCCAGACGATCGAACCACCCTTCCTCATTATCAACCAAAAATCCATTCACACCGTCTTGAATAACTTCGCTGTTCGATCCGATCCGCCTTGCTACCACCGGAAGTCCAGCTGCAAGGTACTGAACTGTCTTCAGAAAGAACTTCCATGGGTTCCAATCCAGATCAAGTAAGGGAACGATGCCGATATCACATTCCTGCAGGCTCGAAATCTCGACCTCTGGCGACCACGAACGGTACTCTATGTCAACCCCGTCGACTTCGGTCTCGCCATTTGCAATGACAATTATTTCACAACCGTATTCAGCCTGTACCGCTCGTAGTGGGCCGGCAACACTCTGCAGATTCTGAAGTGTACTAACGCTGCCGGTCCATACGATCTTTGGTCGTGCGGTTCTGTCCTTCCGTACCGGTCGGTAAATGCCAGTATCGACACAGTTCGGAACTATCGATACTGCAGAGTTGAACTTTCGCGCATAGTCGCCGATCAAGTTGTTTATTGAAATAACGCGATCGCTCATTTTGAAAAGCGAGTGGGTCTTTCGCGAGAACTTGAGCAGGCTACCCCAACTGTTCACGGGGCTTTTGTAGGGCAAAAAGATCGGATCGTCAATGTCGTATATCATCGGCACCCGAAGTTGCTTTAGCCGTCTCTCCAACAATGCAGGTCCGATCAAGGCAGCTTCTCGATAAATGAACAACCCGTCGCATTCCAATCCGTTCAAAACCGTTCCCAAATGCCTGATGTAGTTCGAAGCGATGAGCTTTGCTTTCGCTACAGATCTGCCCGGTTTGTAAAGCAGCTCGTGTAGCGCGTCGTCTTCAAATGGGTACCAATCTATCTGCCAACCAAATTCTTGCAAATGCGGGTCCATGCTTCGATTCTGACCCGCTGACCGGGTGATACTCCGAGTTTGTTTGGCACGAACGCCGCGATTCGCTTCATGATCTGGTCAACAATTTTCGATAGATCTCGCGATACCGCGGGCCGCCTACTTTCACTAGATCGAACCGCTCCAACGCAGACGCAACACATCGTTCGCGATGACCGGGATCCGAGATCAAGCTTTCGATCTGCTGGAGAGCAAGTTCATAACTGCTATCGTCAAACCTTTCTAATAAAGCACCGACGCTATCCGCCTCGATCAATTCGTCGATGTCTCCGATTCCGCGATTCGAAACTACCGGAAGCCCGCAAGCCAAGTATTCTGCCACCTTCGTCGGAGATGATCCTCTTTTAGAATAACACGGCAAAATGAACGAAACCGCATAGTCGGCCGCGACCAGATATCTGGGCACTTCGTTTGGCTCCACGCCCTCGACAAAAACGTCTCTATCGTCGAAACCCAGTTCTTTGATTCTAGAGGCTACTACTTCTTTGTTGCGTTGGGTCAGGATGAGAAGAAACGTGCTCTTATCCAGTTTTCGAGCAACTTCAAAAAAGTCGTACATTTCGTCGCTCATATACCACCCGCCAAACGAACCTAGGTATGCGGCGACGTTTCGACCATTTATGCCCATTGCTTCGCGAACTTCTGAACGGGTACGATCATTTGCTCCCTCAAATCGTTTCTGATCCACACAACATGGTATTGTCACAACTGGTCGCCCAAACGCATCCCTGCCGGTGACGATACTCTCGGGAAACAGTAAATGCCGCGTTGTCAGTAAGAACAACAAATCCGTCGGACTTTCTCATTAACCATTTGTCAATCTTTTTCGCTATTTTGAAGAGAATCCCGTCCCTTGGCCAAATACCGGCGTCCGTGTACTCCTCCGGGAAAAGGCCCCGAACGTCGAAAAGGACTTTCGGTTTGTTAAGTAAGAATTTTCGTGCGAGGTTGCCGATCAGCGCCGGCACATGCACTCGGCAATGAAAGACGTCGAATACAGAGCGCCGATGCATACGCCAAACGCGAATCGTACCCCTCAATATGTCCCACGCTGTCGCCGCCGCCGACGGCCATTTATGATACGGAAGCCACTCCCAAGCTATTCCCTCGGCCGCCAACTTTTCGCGGAGGACCGCGAATTCGGCCAGGTTCTCCGCCTCGCGGAATGGTTCAAATGTAAGAAGCGAGACGTCCATCGGAAGAATAGACCCCGCATCTTCTCCGATCCCAACCTTCATCAGCTCTCGCAGATACGGCAAAACCTGCGTCTGGACCAGAGGCTCACGCACCCCGAAATAGCAAATGTAAAGCGTCTTCGCCATGTATGAAGTGCGGACTTCAACCCGTCTTTCTAAACCTCCTAAGTGGAAACGCAGCAAAATATCCGATCCCTGACGGCCGGTACCAAAGGCTCTTTGCGGCATTCCGCAAAAAATCGCTATACATACCCGCCCGAAAGTATGACCCGGCCAATACACGATATAGATTGCCATAACACCGGATTTTGTCGATGCCACTTTCTTCCGTGAACGCTTTCTTGAAACCAATGATCATATCGTGTTCCATAGCCCTGATGTTGTTGTGCATGTTCGAATTGTGCACACGGTACAAGACCAACGGATCGGTAACGAATCCTACCTTATGCCGTCTAGCTATTCGATAACAAAAGTCCCAGTCCGCAGCGGTCGACATTTCTGGATCGAACCCGCCAACTTCGGAAAATACTACCCTGCGCACGATTCCCGTGCTTCCGGCTCCGACGACAGCACCTTCGCCTTCAAATCGTAAGAATGCGTCTGCGATGAATCCGGAACTGCCATTTGTGATGTCGGCAATAGGCTCCTCATTCGGACCAATTAGAGTCATTGAACAATGAACAAATCCGAGCATCTCGTCTTCTTGAAAACAACTGATCTGTCGCTCGATTTTTTGGGGTAACCACAGGTCGTCTGCATCAAGAAAAGCAATAAACTCGCCTGACGAGGCTTCGAATCCGCGGTTTCGAGCCCTCGATACTCCCTGATTGTTTTGAACTATCGTCATCACCTTGTCACCGAACTCTTCTAAGACTCTTAGGGACCCGTCAGTTGATCCGTCATCGATAACAATAATCTCGATATTCGAATAGGTCTGTGCCAAGACGCTCTTGATAGTTCGTTGGATAAACTTGGCATAGTTGTAATTCGGAATAATTACACTTACAAGGCCTTTTTTCATTTCATTTTCGATTCCGACAAACGACAACTAGAACTGGCGCTGAATTCAAAGCTTGCGGCGAGAAAACATAATCTGACTCAGCAGGATAGAAGGGGCGCCCCCACAATGATTCGCTCAGGCGGTCACGCAGTCTCCTTGGCAATTTATTTACGACCTTCCAACTTATAAGTTTGACCTGAGTCGCGAGATCTTTAGGAAGCCTTTGTTGGGCCTCATAGAAGGGCGGTATCGAACTTCCGATGTTCAACTCTTGGCCAAGAAATGAAGTGATAGGGAACTCTTTTTCGATATCGAATCTGAGTTCATCAGGTGTATATTCGAATACGTGGAATGGATTTGAGGGCCTACCCTCGTCTGGTTTAGTGTAATTTGCATTCGGTGTCGATAAAACGAGAATTCCGTCTGATCTGATCACTCGCCGAAGCTCGGATAAGAACAAGCCGCGTTCATGCAAATGTTCGATGGTCTCGAAAGAAGTGACAACATCAAAACTGTTGTCAGCGAACGGTAAACACAAACCATCTGCGAGCAAAACCGACGAATTGACCGAACACTCGCCAACCGCACGCCTCGCGGCCTCAATATCAACATCGACACCGATAACGCGTTTTGCATCTCTCTGTAGTATGCCAATCCCGTACCCAGTTCCGCACGCGATGTCCATTACCGCCTTGTTCCTGACAAAGGGCAGTGCGAACACGTATCGAGCAGCGTGTTCGCCCCAGTAAGGCGACAGCCGCCCAGCGTCAATCACATTTGCGCCTAAGAATCTTTCTGAAACTGACATTTAAGTGAATATGAAAATGTTATTTCGCTTTGAAAAACATCAATCGACTGCGAAGCCAAGCGATCTCCTCGCGAGCAAGCAACTTTTCCCACACGATCGCTGAATAAAGAAGCATACACACAATAAGCGAGGATGACACAATAAAGGTCGGTCCTCCGCTAATAAGCACCATGATTACTGGAATCGAGAAAAGTAAGCCGCTTAAAGCAACAGTGGAAATCCGGTTAAAGTCAGGAGAGAAGCCTGTTACCCTTTTTGCCAAAACAAACAATATTATTGAATCCAATAAAGAACGAATGCTCCACGCAACGGCAGTTCCTTTTGCACCCCAGGCCCCGGTAAAAAGAACCAGTGCAGCCACATATGGTATGAGCTCGATCAGGTACACCTTAGCCAATAGTCCTGTTCTGCCTGTCGAGATGATCGCACACATTGGCAAATAAGACGGGAGATTAAAAAGTACGCCGATCAATAAAATAAAAAATGGTTCTATACTCTCTTTTCCAAAATCCTTGCCTGCCCAAAACGAGATAAAGGGTTCTGCGATCACTGCGAGACTTGCAAGCGCAGGAAGAAGTACGATCAGGTTAAGTCGAAGCGCTCGAGAGAAAAGATCTCGGCCATGCGCTAGATTATGAGGGCCGGATAACTGAGAAAACGCAGGAAGCAAAGATTGAGTCATTGCTTGTGAAAACATTGTCATCAAGCCCGCAATAGTAAAAGCAACTGAGTAGTACGCAAGTTGTTCGACACTTACCATTGCGGGCAAGACACCTTTGTCCAAATTTGAAAGCAGCAAAAACGCAATTCCGGCGCCCGTTAGACCAACACCGAATCGAAAGACTCGAAACAAAGCACTCCATTCTATAGATATACGAACCAGTCCAGGCAGTAACGTCGCGGCCACGGCTAAGTGACCTGCTAGGTTCAAGAGACTGGCTAACAGGAGGACGGTTACGGCGCCGACGATTCCGTAGCCGAGGTAGAGGACGAGCGGCGTTGCGAGCAGGCCGAGTATGCGCGAACTGGCGTTAATGAACGTGTTCAGATCCATTCGGAGCCGGGCGAGTTGGGGCGTGTTAAATATTCCGCAGAGAAAATTTATGACGAACGTTATGGACGCGAGCCTAAGTGCGAGCACGGCGTCGGAGGAAAGCTCGGGCGGAACGTTGAACAGGCCGATGATCTGTCCGGCGAAAAAAATCAACAGTGCCGCGACCGGTACCGACGTCATAAGGGCGATCAACGCGGCGGTTCGGACAATGCGGCCCTCTTTCTCTTCGTCACCCTCGGCGTACGCCTCTGAACCGAATTTGGTCGAGGCCATCGACATTCCGAAATCGGCAAAGCCCAAATAGGTCGGGATCAGGCCGACGAGGATCAAAACGCCGTAGCCTTCGGCTCCGAGCAGGCGAATCGTGAACGGCGTGGTGACCAAGGAGACACCGAGCGGTGCGACCTGGCCGGCAAGCGTCCAGAGGCTTCCCTTGACGACCTTGGTCGTCATCCCCGCGGTCGATGGCGGCATCCTGTCTGCCTTCGCTTCAAGGGGTTCAGGGATCATTCCTGTTTTATCGTGCAAATCGGACATTCAACTTATTCGTGACCCAATCGATCTCATCTTGTTCAAGTATCGTTCGCCACGCGATCAGGCCATAAACTGCGAGCGACAGCAACGAAAGCAACGCGATCCATATATGAGTTTCTGCGTAATACAACATTGCTGCAACCGGCACGAGCATGATGGCTGACCCGGCCGCAAAACCGGCTATGCCCCGACGGCCAATCGTTACGCCTGCGATCCGATTTGCGAGAAAGAAATGTGCGGCCGCGTCGGCGATGACACGCAGGCTCCAGGCCGCCGCGGCTCCGGCGGCCCCGTATCTTGAAGCAAGAAGCCACACGACTGCGAGATATGGGATCAGTTCGATCCAATACAACTTCGCGAAAATGTCGGTCCGCCCCGAGGCCATGATGATCGAATGCGGAACGTACGCAAAAATGTTGAAAAGCAATCCGGCAAGCAGCAGATAAAGCGGCAATGAACTCTCGCGGCCAAAATCGGGGCCGGCCCAGAGTGTGAAGAAGGGCTTTGCGATCAGAGCCAGAAACACCAATGCCGGCAGCGACCAGATCATGCTGATCCTTATCGCCCTCGAATAGATCGAGTTGAGCTGAACCTTTTTTCGGTTCCCTGCAACTGTGAAAATGCGGGAAAGAGCGACTGAACCATCGAGCCCGAAAACAACGTCAGCATGATCGCGAACGAAAACGCGACCGAATAGTAAGCCAACGCGGTCGTCGAGACCGTCGAAGCAAGTATTCCCTTTTCCGCGTTGATCAGAGCAACACCGGCAATGGCCCCGATCACAAAGGCACCGCCATATCTGATCATCGCCCTCGCCGCCGTACGATCGACCGACATTCCTAACAGCTGAGGCAGCAATCTGCTCGAAACAACGATGTGACCGGCCAGATTCATTAGCGCGGCCCCAGGGCGACAGTCACCGCGCCAATGATCCCATAACCGAAATAGAGCACGATGGGCGTCAAAATTGTGCCGACGATCCGGGGACCGGCGTTGATCATCGAGTTCAGATCCATTCTCAAACGAGCCAGTTGCGGCGTGTTCACGATCGAACACAACAGACTCACGACAAACGCGCACGCAGCGATCTTAAGCGCGGTCGAAGCCTCAGCACGGAATTGCTCACGGACGTTGAAGACGACATCAACGATCGGCTTCGAAAAAACTACGATAAAAAGGGCGATCGGTGTAACCGCCGCAAGGGCAATGGCGGCAGCCGTTCTAATCACCCTGCCCTCTTTCTCAGGGTTGCCTTCGGCATAGGCTGTCGAGCCAAATTTGGTCGACGCCAACGACATTCCAAAATCGGCAAAGCCGAGGTAATGAGGGATCAAACCGACGAGTACCAAAACCCCGTATCCTTCGGCACCTAGGAGACGAATCGTAAATGGCACCGTCACTAGCGTTACAAGCAATGGCAAGGCACTGCCGGCGAGCGTCCAAATGCTGCCCTTGACGATCTTCGTCGTCATACCGACTGTCGAAGGTGCCTGATTCTCGTAATTGTCAGGGGAAACGATAGTGGTGTCGGGCGTCACGTGAGTAAGTTTATTGATTAGGCCGACGGCGGTCAATTTACCGAAGCAGAGAGCGTAATGACAAACACTCTGCATCCGGAACGTGGCGGAGGCGGCGTTCCTATCGCTGACCTACGAACTTGAACTCGCCGAATTTGTCAGGAACGTGGAAGTTCGGCGTCTCGGTCCTGGTCGGCTGCCAGGCTAAATATCCGCGTTCAGGCCCTTTACCCACGCACCTTAGTATATTCCCCCGCCAAACATCACCTGTTTTCGGCTTCCTGCCAAACGCCTCCCACGGGATCTTCATCGCCATCCGCACGCGGCCATCCTCGATCCGGGCCGCAGTCTCCATGCCCGATCTGTAGTCCCAATCGGCGATCCGCTCGCCGCTCGTCAGGTCGATCGCAACATCAAGCCATTCGCCCGTTGGCTCACCTCAAACTCAAAATATCGCCGCGGCGCGCTGAGATCCGGCGCGAGAAAGATCTCGACCACGTCGCGATCCCACAAGTTCATCGTTTTCTTTGTTAGATCCGGACGTGAAGATACGATCAGTTCCTCAGCCTGTTGAGCTTCAAATAGGGCATAAAAAGCAGTATCGGACCAGATCAACTTTGCTTTGAATCGGCGTGTTTTCGGGGGCCGCAGCCCCGCTCCAATAGTTGGCGACCAAGATCCAATTGTCACCGCCCTGTTTGGCATTTAGAAGATCGCCGATCAAATGATCGCGGGAAGAGTAATTGATCTCAGCCATGGGGCGATCAGTCGCTGCGTTGGATCTTATTAACATAGGATCGAAGAGGGAAAAGACAGCGACCGCAAAGATCACTATCCAGAAAGTTCGTGGCCGAACGAGGGTCCATCGTACCTTCGGATCTGCGCGGGCGCACGATCCGGACAAATAGGCTAAATAACGGATCTTTTGTCGCTTTCTGTTCAATGCCGCAAACACCGCGTTTGACTTACGATAACCTCACGGGATACTATCAAATAACACCGTTTCACAACATTTTCAATAGCAACTAGGTCCGTTTTTCCGATGCACGAACTGCCGCTGCTGATCAATATAGCTGTCGCCCTCGCCGCCGCCTTTGTCGGCGGAGCGGTCGCACGTGCCGTGCGGCTGCCAACCTTGGTTGGATATATGATCGCAGGCATCGTTATCGGGCCGTTCACGCCCGGATACATCGGCGATGTCAATACGATCAGCCAATTGGCCGAACTAGGCGTGATATTTCTGATGTTCGGCGTCGGCCTCCACTTTTCGATCGGTGACCTTTGGAAGGTGCGCAATATCGCCATTCCCGGAGCAGTCGGACAGATGCTGATCACGACCCTAATGGGCTATCTGTTCGCACAGTACCTCGGATGGTCGCGAGGTGCGAGTTTGGTGCTTGGCCTTGCGATCTCGATCGCAAGCACGGTCGTGCTATTGCGTGGTCTGATGGATAACGGCCTGCTCAGCACGCCCCACGGGCAGGCCGCGGTCGGCTGGCTGATACTCGAGGACATCGCAACCGTGCTCATCCTTTTGTTGATGCCAACACTGGCATCGGGCGACGGCGGGTTGGATTGGAGCAGCCTTGGCTTGACGCTGCTGAAGGCCGCTGCCTTTTTGCGGCGCTTGTGTTCATCGGTCGGAAAATGATCCCTTGGATCTTGACCGGTACTGCCAGGTCGGGGTCACGCGAACTGTTCATTCTCGCGGTTCTGGCAGTTTCCGTTGGTATCGCCCTCGCGGCAACAAAAATATTCGGCGTATCGATCGCTCTCGGAGCATTTGCCGCAGGCGTCGTCGTGAACGAATCGAAACTCAGCCATCAGGTCAGTGCTGATCTGGTCCCGTTTAGAGATGCATTCACGGTACTGTTTTTCGTATCGATAGGCATGCTCGTTGATGTCAGTTATCTCGGTGAGAACATCGCCGCCTTGATCGTCCTCGTGCTGCTCATAACTGTTGGCAAGTATATTGTTACGCTCTTGATGGGCGTCTTCATCAAGCGTCCGGCCCGGACGTTCCTGGTCGTTGCGGCGGGCCTCAGCCAGATCGGGGAATTCTCGTTCATACTTGGCCAGGCTGGTTTGGCTCTCGGATTATTGGGTCAGGACCAATATTCGATGATCCTCGCCGGAGCACTGCTTTCGATAACGGTGAACCCGCTGATGTACCGGACAACAAAACCGGCAGAGGACCTATTGCGGAAAATGCCCGGAGTTTGGCGGCTTCTCGATCGTCACCGTGACGTTGCAGAGATCGCCGATCACATCTCCGATCATGTTGTCGTAATCGGATATGGCAGGGTCGGGCAGCACATCGTCAATGTACTCACGAAACTCGACGTCCCGTTGGTCGTTCTGGATTCTGATGTAGAGCGTGTTGAGGAACTCACCGAGCGCGGCATTCCCGCCTTATACGGCGACGCCGGCAACTCAGAGGTTATATCGCATGCAAGCCTGAGCCAAGCCCGCCTCCTCGTAGTAACGACACCGGATGATGCGGCGACCAGCATTATTGTCGCGGCGGCCCGAGCTGAGGCACCTGACCTGCATATTGTTGCCAGAGCCGCCACGGACACGAGCGTCCCCCAGCTATACTCGCTTGGCGCCCATCACGTGATCCAGCCAGAGCTTGAGGGCGGCCTGCAGATAGTGCGGCGTACCTTGCTCGAACTTGGCTTCTCTCTCCGAAAAGTTCAGCAGTATACCGACGCGGTCCGAAGCGATCGTTACAACCTGGCGATAAATACGGACGAAGAACGGCATTTTCTTAACGAACTGCTTGTGGCGAGCGACAGCATCGGCTTGAGCTGGCTGGCGCTGAGCGATGACAACGAATTGGTCGGGAAAACGGTCATCGACTCGAAACTGCGTGAGGTCACCGGAGCTTCGATCGTTGCCATCTCGCGTTCAGGCGAGATCATTGCAAACCCGCCCGCTAAAACTAAATTGATGAAAGGAGACGTGATCGGGATGATCGGCGACGACGCGCAGATCGAGAAGGCAAATGCAATGCTTACCGGCATCGCGAGCTCTGACGGGTCAAGGAAGTAGGTGCAGATCGGAATTCTTGAATGTTGTTTTCTTTGAACCGATCCGAACCGGTTTCTCGACATTCGTTTTCAAAGTCGGCGCGTAGAATTGCGAGACCAACTCGTGTTTGCGTTGGCGACCGACGAAATGCCGGAAAAGCTAGTGGAAATTTCCCTCTTTCTTTTCGATTCTCTTTGACCGTCCGGCGAAACGTCTTATTTTGCGGTGTTCAGAACCGTCTTTACAGCCATCTTGGCGAGCTTCCATGTGCGGTTCCAGTCGATCTTGCCGCCATCGTCGCGGCCCATGATCTTGCTGACGAATATTTTTCGAAAATCAGCGCCTTCGCGTTTGAGCATGAACTCCTTGGCGTAGGGCTTCGCGGTTTCAAAGAAATTGAACTCCGGGTCGGTGATGATGCCGATGCCTTCGAGCGTCATCAACGCACGCATGATGTACGTGAAGTTCGACGGCAGACGAAACGGATAATCGTACATCACGTCGGCAAGGTCGTAGGTCAACTCTTTGAAATTGACGTCCTTGAGTTTCAGGTTCAGATGAAACTCGAACATCTTCTCGACCACCGGACGAACTGACGATGGGTCGGTTCCGGGTTTCATAAAATCGAGATCGATCAGGTCCTGTGCGATCCCCGCGGGGTCTTTCCCGACAATGTGGAAAAATGCATCGATCATCTTCGACTGCAGTTCGGGCGATATGCGGCCGACCATGCCGAAATCGAAGAACGCAAGCCTTCCGTCAGGCATCACCAACAGATTGCCGGGATGCGGATCGGCATGAAAAAAGCCGTCCTCGAGAAGCTGTTTGAGATACGTTCGGATCAGCAAGCGATTTACCTTTTCTGGTGAAATGCCCTGGCCATTCAGCTTTTCGAGGTCGGTGACCTTTGTGCCGTGGATGTACTCCATCGTCAGCACCTTTGAGGTGGTCGAACCCCAATAGATCTTTGGTACGTGAACGTTGTCCCAGTTCTTGAACGATTCGCGGAACCGCTCGGCGTTACGCCCTTCGGCGGCGTAATCCATCTCTTCGTGGATCGTCTCGTTGAATTCACGCAGCATGCCCGACCAATCGGCGTTCTCATTCAACTGCGGAAATCGCTCGGCAAAATCGGCCACCTTTTTTAGAATCTCAAGATCGCCTTTTATCGTTGCTTCGAGATTCGGCCGCTGGACCTTTACGGCGACCTCTTCGCCGGTATGCAGCCGGGCGCGGTACACCTGTCCGAGCGATGCGGCAGCGACCGGCGTAAGTTCAAATTCCCTGTAAACCTCGTTGATCTTGAGGCCAAGCTCTTTCTCGATCCGTGCAAATGCGATCTCGTTGTCAAACGGGGGGACATTGTCCTGCAGCTCTCCAAGCGCGACAACGAATGGAAGCGGCAGAAGGTCGGCGCGCGTTCCCATCGATTGCCCGATCTTAATGAACGTCGGGCCAAGCTCGATCAGCTTCTCTTTAAGCCAGATCGCCTGCCGCTCTTGATTCACCTCACGGTTGCGTTCGCTGCCGAGAATATACCAGCGAAGCACGAGCAACAGCTGATGCAGGAACCACAGCTTGATGCCGTAAAGCTTCTCACCGTAAACGGCAGCTCGCGTAAGCCGTTCGGCCGTTCGCAACCGCTCGCGGGCATGCCTGAGCTGGCCTTTCCGATGCATCTCGTACTGGTCGAGATACAAATAGAGCGAAGTTTGCCGATAACTGCAGAAACGTGAGCGATCCGAAACCAGCCGCGGATACCCGTATAGCGGCTCTGGACCTCGGCCTCTTTTTTGGCAAGGAACTTTTCCTCGGCGATCAGCTGTTCGTTCGTTACGTACTTTGCGATCGGCAGAGCATCGGTCTGAGTCATCGCCCGCGCGCCGTTCGCGCTGCCGTTTCCCGGCGAGAGTGCCCTTTGCTTTACCCCAGTATCTGTTGTGTCGTTCATCGATATTCAGGACGCTTCGTCGGTCTCCGTGCCAAATTGGAGCAGATAACCGTTGTTGTCGAAAACGGCAAATTCCCGCATGCCGTAAGGAAAGTTTTCGATGCCGTAGCAGACACGAGCTTTGCCTTTTAGTTGTTCCCAGAGGCTGTCGACATCATCGGTGGTGAAGTAGAACGAGCCCGTGAATTGAGGCCGGTCGAACGCAGTATGCTCGTTTGGCCGTGCAAGCATCAGCCCCACATCGTCCTTTGAAATCGAGGCCCAACCCCATTCATCGTTGAACTCCTCGCATTCAAAGCCCAAGTTATCGACGTAAAAGGCGATCGTCTCTTTTAATTTGTCGGTCGTGAGCATCGGCCGCAGCCCGGTCAATCTCATAAGATCTCCAGCATATTCCTTACGCCCCGATGCCTGAAATAGTTCAGCGCGCGGTCCGAGTCGCGTTCGATCTGCGACTTCAACTCGTCTATTCCGTTGAACTTACGTTCGTCGCGGATCCTATGAAGAAACCTCACACGGAGGACATCGCCGTAAAGATCGCCGTCAAAATCGAACAGATATGTTTCGATCGACGGATCGGCATCAGATTCAAACGTTGGACGAACGCCGATGTTCGTTATGCTTCGCCGCCACGTGCCGTCAACCAGCGTCGCCGTCGCATACACACCAAATTTGGGGATGACGCGGTTGTGTGGCCGCAAATTGGCGGTCGGAAAACCGATCGTATGGCCGCGTCGTGCACTCGCTCGATCACACCTTCGACGCCGTACGGACGATCGAGCATTCGGCGAACGAGGTTCACGCGGCCTTCGGATAGAAGATTGCGGATCTTTGAAGAACTTATCCGATGGCCTCTGAGCCGCACTTCGGGGACCTCTTCGGCGACGAATTCCAGCTCGGAACTCATCTTTTTCAAGAGAGCGATATTGCCGCCGCGGTTGCGGCCGAAAGCAAAATCTTTGCCAAGATGAACCTCTTTGGCATGCAGCCGGTCATGGATTATCTCGGAAATGAAATCTTCGGCTGGCTGCCGTGAAAAATCGAGGTCAAATTGGATGACGATCGCCTGTTCGATGCCGAGGACCTCAAGATTGGCGAGGCGCTGGTCGAGTGTCTGCAGCAGCGGCGGAGACGATTCAGGATGAAGAACGGCTCGCGGGTGCGGGTCGAACGTTATCGCCGTCGGAACCGCGTCGACCGCCCGAGCGCGTTCAACGACCGTCTGCATTATCCGTTGATGGCCGAGATGCAGCCCGTCAAATACGCCGAGCGTCAAAACGGTCGGCTTCTGTATATTCGCGTTCTCTGTCCCGTGAAATATCTTCATTCCGCTAATCGCCCAAGTGCTTACCCGGAACTAAATAGTTTCGCACATAATCGGCGACTGCTGAATCCAGAGGCGTGGTCTCGGCGGTGTAACCGGCCTCGCGGATGCGGGTGAGATCTGCCTGTGTGTGATATTGATATCGGTCGCGCAGGTGTTCGGGCATGTCGATGAATTCGACCGACCTCGGACGATCAAGAGCCTTGAAAATCGCATCGGCAAGTGCGTTCCACGTATTCATCCGGCCCGAACCGACGTTGAACAAACCGCGCGCGTCATTTTCCAAAAAGTGCAGCGTCATCTCGACCGCGTCTTTCACATAGACGAAATCGCGGCCGAATTCGCCGTCGGCGTAATCGGGATTTGCACTTTTAAAGAGCTGAAGCGTTCCGGTCGAGTTGATCTGTTCGAACGCCTTGTTCACCAGCGAACGCATATCGCCTTTGTGGCTCTCATTCGGGCCAAAGACGTTGAAATATTTCAGGCCGACGATCTTTTCGAACATGCCGTTGCGCGCTGCGAACCGGTCAAAAAGATGTTTAGAGTAGCCGTAGATATTCAGCGGCCGCAGTTTGTTCAATTCGTCGGTGCCGTCGTCCATCCCGGCCGAGCCGTCGCCGTACGTCGCCGCCGACGACGCGTAAATGAATCGGATATCATTCTTCACCGACCACCGCGCCAGATCCTGCGTGTACTGATAATTGTTCCGGATCATGTAGTCGGCGTCGGTCTCGGTCGTCGAGGAACAAGCCCCGAGGTGAAAGACAACATCGGCGTCCTTGAACTCGTCAAGGTCGTCCATGAGGTCGTAGGCATCGATGTAGTCAGCAAACCGGAGCGGGACCAGATTCTTCCATTTGTCCGTCTCATCGAGGCTGTCGACGATCAGGATGTCGTCGTATCCAAGTTCATTCAGCCGCGAGACGACCGCACTCCCGATGAACCCCGCTCCGCCGGTTACGATGATCTTATGTTTCGACATAAAGAGAAATGATACACCCGAGACACGATCGGTGCATATCTCGGCCGGTTCCGTTAGGTTTCCTTAAGCTTTCCGCCGCTGATCGCGTTGGCGATGGCAAGGTAGCGCTTTGGGAAAAGGCGTTGTATCCAGCTAAGGAGTTGTGCGTCGGGCCGACAATGATCCGCGGACTGCGTTTCTTGATGCCCTTGATGATGATCTCGGCGGCCCGGTCGGGCGTGGTGGTTGAGAGGTTTCGGTTCATGCGGGCGAGGCGTTGTTCCAATTCGTCGGCGGTGATCTCGGAGCTCTCAGCGATACGTGCGCTGTTGGCGATGTTGGTTTTCACACCGCCTGGGTGAACGACCGAAACTGCGATGTTCGTGTCTTCAAGCTCGTGCCTTAGAGCTTCGGTAAACCCGCGTACCGCGAACTTGCTTGCGAATAGGCCGTTTGGCCTGGCGGAGCGACCAGGCCGAAGAGGCTCGAAATGTTGACGATATGTGCTTCCGGCTCTTTAACGAGGTAAGGCAGGAAGAGCTTCGTCCCGTGCACCACGCCCCAGAAATTCACGCCCATCAGCCATTCGATCTCATCAAGCGAGACTTCCTTGAGGGTGCCGCCGAGCGCAACACCAGCATTGTTGATCACGTGGGTCACACGGCCGTGTTCGCTGATGACCGCATCAACAAATGAAGCCATAGCGGCGCGGTCAGCAACGTCGACGACGTGCAGCGACACATTTGCGTCGCCAAGTATCATTGCTGTTTCCTCCAATCCCTCACGATTCACATCGGCTATCGCGAGGCCCACAATGCCTTCGGCCGCGAGCCGCTTTGCCAATGCACGGCCGATTCCCGAGCCGGCTCCGGTGATGACGGCGACGCTGTCTTTTTCTTTGACGTAATTTTGATGCAGCCGCCATGGCATTTTGGAACCCTGGCTCGGTATCTCGCCGAGCGCCCTCAATACGTAGCCCGAATTGAAATCGAGCGCCGGTTCCCGTGTTATGCTCTCGTCATTCAGCCGGGGCGTGCAGCTCCGGAACCCATGTTCGTCCATGTGCTTTATCAGCCGGCAGACGTATTCGCTCGTCAGGTCGCATTTCAGCGTCCACGAAGCGTTCGTGTAACCAAAGGCCTGCGCCAGGTTCGGCACGTCGTTGTACATCATGCCTTTATACGCAATTTTCTTTGACAGATCGACCGTTTCGCCATCAACGACCAGCGTCAGCCCGGCCATGATCTTCAGCACGAGGCCGGTCGCCGTGACAATGATGTCCGCTTCGATCTCTTCGCCGCTGGCAAGCCGCACCCCTTTCTCGGTAAACGTCTCTATCGTAGCGGTCACCACTGACGCCCTTCCTTCGCGGATCGACGCAAAGAGGTCTGAATCCGGGACGAGACACAGGCGCTGGTCCCACGGGTTGTAAGTCGGTTTGAAATGCGTCTCGGCGGCCTCGTCTTGGGTTCTTTCTCGACGCCTTTTGCGATCAGGCGCTTCATGAACGACGGCCGCTTTTTCGATATCTGGTAAAACAGCATCTGCCGGACAGCGTTCTTCCAACGCGTTGCCGCGTACGCAGCCTTCGCTGGAAGCACGGCACGCAGCCCGTTCGCGATCTTGTCCTCGGCGGGCATCGACACAATATACGTAGGCGAACGCTGCAGCATCGTCACGTGCGCTGCCGTTTCAGCCATCGCCGGAACAAGCGTTACCGCTGTCGCACCGCTCCCGATCACAAGCACCCGCTTGCCTGCGTAGTCGAGGTTGTCGGGCCAAAATTGCGGATGCACCAACGTGCCTTTGTATTCGTCAAACC
The DNA here is from genome assembly GCA_016716305.1 of Chloracidobacterium sp. Classification (NCBI taxonomy): domain Bacteria; kingdom Pseudomonadati; phylum Acidobacteriota; class Blastocatellia; order Chloracidobacteriales; family Chloracidobacteriaceae; genus Chloracidobacterium; species Chloracidobacterium sp. Next base: position 2,600,623 of record JADJWP010000002.1, on the reverse strand, counting down.
CCGGCCACTCAGGCGTGTAGCCCTCTTCGTATTTGTAATAACCGGTGCAGAGATAAAGAAAATTGCAGGTGAACGTCGCCACCTGACTCGGCTTTTCCTCAACGTCTTCGCGGCTTTGCGGGAGGTTTTCGTTTTTCCTTGAGCTTACTAACGTGCGGGCTACTGACACTCACTTCGACCGTCCACTTTGCCGTATCCGAGTCCCATTCCGCTCGTCGGACGTGATGCCCGTACCTTATCGCTTTTTCAAGGTCATACTCCCGGGCCGTCTCGCGGATGTATTTCAGTATCGACGGCCCGTCGGCGATCGCCTTCTGCTCTTTCCACGGCCGAAACCGGTACCCGAGCGTGTACATATCCGAATCCGAACGAACGCCCGGATAACGAAACAAATCCCAAGTCCCACCGCTCGCCTCACGCCCCTCAAGTATCGCGAACGTCTTCCCCGGCAGCTCCATCCGCACCTGTCTTTGGCCCCGATCCCCGAAAGCCCCGCACCGATAATTAGGACATCAAAGTCTCGATATTTACCCCGTCCGCCATCCCTGAGATGATATAATATTCCCGTGGATATTCGCGATGTTAAGCTAGATAAGTCTGCCTTTAAGGTCTTCAGCAGCTTTGAAGAAGCGGACGAAGCCGACCGCGAACACTGGCGGAACGCTTCCTACGAAGATCGCCTTCTCGCCCTCGAACTGATGCGGCAAAGCCTATGGATACACAGATCCGGCTACCCCAAGACTTCAAAGAGTTCTTGAAATTGTTAGAGGCGAATGAGGTCAAATATCTGCTGGTCGGCGGCTATGCGGTCGGTGTTTACGGCTACCCGCGGCCTACGGGCGACATCGATATTTGGGTGTCTAATGCTCCTAAAAATGCTGAACGAGCAATAGAGGCTCTTCGGCAATTTGGCTTTGATTCACCGGACCTTTCGCCGTCGCTCCTAATGCTCGAGAAAAGTATAATTCGAATGGGAGTGCCGCCATTCAAGATCGAGGTCATCACTCACATCGATGGCGTCAAATTCGATGAATGTTATCCTCGCAAAAATCGGATCGAGATAGACGGCTGTCCCGCGTCAGTCATCTGCCTCGAAGATCTACTGATCAACAAAAAAGCCAGCGGCCGCCCAAAAGACCTCAACGACGTGATCGAATTAGAGAACTCAAATTGATCCAATCAACTGCCGCACCCGTTCCTCGGCCCCGTTCCCCGAAAGCCCCGCACCAATAATCAAGACGTCGAAATGTTCCATAATATGGAGCGGAAACTCCTGTCCGCATCGCCGCAACGCGGCGAGAAAACTCATCATCGCAGAGAAGCTTACATTCATTTCTCGTGCTTCGCACACGTACAAACAAGAGTTGTCGAACGATTTCCCCGAAAACTCAACATTGTCAATCAAATCCTTACGAAATTCCACAAATATGACCATCGATCCATAGGGGATTGAGATCTACTCAAATCTACAACTATTCAAATGACGAGTTCCATTCGTCTAACCTAAAAAAGGCGCTGTGATCTTCGGAAAATACCCCTAACGCACTTCGTTCTATTTCGCGACTGGGGAGCCTTCCAATAATGCAAGTGCAATGCGATAACACTATTTATTCGAGGACTCATATAGGGATTAGACACACATGAGTCCATCATCAATCAATCGATGTGCGAATATTACAAAGAACACCCGACTATATCGATTCGCAGTGAAAGCTTTCGCATTTTGCATTAGTGTAAGTGGCAACGTCCAGTGTGGGAGAGGACTATATTCTACAATATTCTAACCACACTTCTTGTGCACGAAAAAAAAATCCACATATTCACTTGACACCGCACGGCTTATAGCATAGGCTTTTTGCTGAGGTGATTATGACTGAGTCCAATAAACGCAAATCGGCACCATATCTTCCATTCGCCACTTTCATTTCCGCGTTGGACAACATCCAAGAGCATGCGGTTCCGAATGTTATTGACCGTTCATGCTTTCCGAGTTTCAGTGGGGCGTCGGTGGCCTCTACACTTTCGGCTTTGAAATTCTTCGACCTGATTACTGACGATGGCATTCCGGCGGAGAGTCTGCGAGAGTTGGCAATGAATACGGACTATCGAAAGGCGAATATTAAGGATTTGTTGGAAAGATTTTATCCGTCCCTCATCGAATTAGACCTGTCGCGAGCGACTCCATCGCAATTTGATAATGTGTTCACGTCGGACGAGTTCAGTGTTTCCGGGAATACGCGGGTTAAAGCGAAGACGTTTTTTATCAAGGCCGCTCAATTCGCAGAAATTCCGATATCACAGCTTTTGTTAAAGAAGGCCCGCTCTTCAGGTCCGCGAAAGAAGCGAGCAGCGTCAACCGTCAGTTCGGCAAGACCGTCTGAAGGCAAGAATTCTGTTCCTCCAAAAGGTGACGACGTACCGCCAAACGGTAGTGGTACTCAGAAAACAATTCGCATAGCTGGGGGGGATTTGACAATCATCGCTAATGTCAATTTGCTGTTACTGACCCCCCGAGACCGGGAGTTTTTATTCAAAATTATCGACCTGATGACAGAGTATGAATCGGCTCAACAAGTTTCTGCACAAAATGCAGAAAACCCGACGTAGGTGGTCGGGTTAGTCCGCGGTCCTTATCTCGTATTTAAGTACCATGGGTGGGATTGTGCTAGCGTGTTACGTTGTAGGTAAGCGCTAGCCCTTCCATTTATAGGGTAGCATTTTCACCCACCATTCCCAAAATAAACCTAAACATCAGCGGGGCGACGATCGAGGCGTTTAATAGATTCTTGCTATTTCGCCTTTAATTCTACCATCAGATCATAGAGGCTTTTGATCTCGATGCCATCTTTTCCGGGAAACGAATCAGCCTCGGCATGGACCACGATCTTTCGCTCGGGTTTGATATCGTCGCATGCCTCGTAAAATCCGCGAGCGAGGGGGGCGGCGGGATTGCGTTTTACCTCGATAGCCCATCTTTCTTTGCCGCCAAACGATAGAAGAATATCGATCTCGGCTCCGCCTGCCGTTCGGTAATAAAATGCTTCTGCACCGAAGGGAAGCACTGACATTATGTTTTCCAGAACGAACCCTTCCCAGCTTTTCCCGACAATCGGATGGCCGAGCAGTTCGTTAAGATCACCAATATTCAGCAGCGCGTGCGTGATGCCGCTGTCGCGGACAAACACTCTGGGTGACCGAACAAGCCGTTTCTTTATGTTAGCCGTATAGGGCTGCATTTTTCTGATGAGCAGCAGGTCAGCCAATAGATCGGTGTATCGGCTGACGCTGACATTTGAAATCTCGAGCGATGATGCCAGCTTGGTTAGATTGATGTTCGTTCCTTGAGAATGAGCGAGCATCGTCCATAATCGTTCAAGCGTGACCGCCGGGATCCGCGGTCCAAATATTGGCACATCCCGCTCAAGGTAGGTTTTGATAAAATCCCGCCGCCACCGCAGGCTGGCTTTGTCACTCGCAGAAAGCAGGCTTTCGGGGAAACCACCGCGAAGCCAAAGGCGATTCAGTTCGTTTAATTCATTCGGGGCATTCAAGAACTCATCGGCACAAACCGGAAAAAGTTCGAGGTATGATATCCGTCCGGCGAGGCTCTCGGATGATTGGCGAAGGAGGTCGATCGACGCTGAACCTAAGAACAGAAAATGTCCGGTTTTATTTCCACGTCGTCTCTCGGCGTCGATCAGGCCGCGAATCTCCCTAAACACTTCGGGTAGCCGCTGCACCTCGTCCAAGATGATCAGTTTGTCGCGATTTTCCCGATGGAACGCCGCAATGTTCTGGACTTTCTGCAGATCTATTGAATCCTCTAGGTCAAGATAGACGGACGGGATCGATTCGCTGATCGCAAATGCCAACGTAGTCTTCCCGACTTGCCGCGGCCCTAGCAGCGCAACCGACGACGCGTTTCGCAGTCGCTCTGAAAGTTCTGGTTGTAAGTTTCGAGCAATCATCTATGCAAATCTAACACAGAATATTAGATTTGCATAGATATGTGATATCAGAATACGATGATGGAGGCGTCCCTTCGACGCGAAAAGAACCGCTAGCAACACCTTTCTCGCCGGAGGAACCAGCGATGCGGACAAAAGTGTCCGCGCTCCGTCGCCCGCCCCCTCAAGTATCGCGAACGTCTTCCCCGGACAATCCATCCGCACCCGTGCCCCAGCCCCGATCCCCGAAAGCCCCGCACCGATTATGAGGATGTCGAATTGCTCTATAAGCGAATCACGCTGGAGACAAACACTATCTGCCCGTGCCGATTATCGTTTTCAAGCTGCTTAATCAGTATCCTCCGATAACTCGTGCTTGATGTTCATAATATTCGCCGTATGCACCACGACCATGAAAAACCTCTGGTTCAATCCCATCAGGTTTTAGTTGTCGATATCTCTTCCGAAATTCAATCGCACGATTTTCCCACTCCGTTTCATCGCCTAACATGTAAGAGAACAAATGAGCTGCAAGGCCAATGACATAAAGTAGTTCAGGATCAGAATTGATCTGTGGTTGAAAGTATTCGAACACTTGGTTGAACGTCTGTTGTAATTTATCTACTTCTTCGACATATTCACCGAAAACAAAGGGAGGTTCGACTAAACCGTACCAGCTAAGAAAAAGAAGGTGTAAGCCGACTTCTCGGTCCCGATCGCCTTCATTCCATTGTTTCTTTAGGATGCGATATGCATCGATTAGAACCGGCTCACCATTCTGTGAATAACCTCTATACTCAAGTTCCAATATTTCAGGAGCTATTGGCATAAGCTACCACCGCAAAATATACGCAAACATCAACATGGCGACGATCGAGGGTTTGAGAGGGACTATTCGCTTAGGCTGATGTTTTGCAAACGCGTTTCCTTCCGTTTAGGGTCGCGGCGATCATCGAGGACGGCATAAACATCTACGTTGGAGCCTTCCTTTTTGTAATAGACCGAATAGGGAAAGCGTTTACAGATCAGTCTGTAATAACCGCCGTCGAGTTTCTGATGAACCCCGGCATAGATACTAAGCGAGCGAAGGTCGGCCATTATCGAGCTTAGGAAATATGCCCCAAGTCCTTGGCCGAGAGCTTCGTAAAACCGGATGCCGTCAGAGATCGTGCGGCGTGCGGAACGCAGTACCCGAATTGTCATTTCAATTCGGTCCCGAGGTCAGCTTCCAATTGGTCAAGGCTGATGAACTCGTCGTCGCCGTTTGCCAACGCGTTCTCACGATCTGCGAGATAATCTCGGTGCCACGCAGGCGGTTCACCGTTGACGTTACGCTCGGTCATGCTTTTCCAGAGAGCTTCCATCAGCTCGATCTGCTGAGCCGGCGTCATTTGTTCAATGTCCGGAATTGTCTGTACGGTCATGCGGAAATTATAACATCAAGCCCAAATCTACCAACCCAAAATATAAGCAAACATCAGCGGGGCGACGATGGAGGCGTCGGATTCGACGATGTATTTTGGTGTTGATGCTTCGAGTTTTCCCCAGGTTATTTTTTCGTTCGGGACGGCGCCGGAGTAGGAGCCATAGCTTGTGGTCGAATCCGAGATCTGGCAGAAGTAGCCCCAGACGGGGACGTTCTCTCGCTGCAGGTCTTGATGCAGCATTGGGACGACGCAGATCGGGAAATCGCCCGCGATGCCGCCGCCTATTTGGAAAAAGCCGATGGTCGAGTCGTCGTTCGCATTGTTCGTGTACCAATCGGCGAGCATCGTCATATATTCGATGCCGGTCCGGACCGTGTGGACGTTCTCGACGTCGCCGGTGATCACGTGGCCGGCGAACATATTGCCCATCGTCGAATCTTCCCAGCCCGGCACGACCATCGGCAGGTTCTTTTCCATCGCGGCGTACATCCACGAGTCTTTGAGGTCGATCTGGTAAAACTCTTCGAGCGAGCCATTCTTTAAGACCTGATACATGAACTCATGTGGGAAATACCGCTTGCCCTCGGCCTCGGCACGCGTCCAGACCTCGACCATCGCCTTTTCAAGCCGCCGCATCGCTTCGTGCTCGGGGATGCATGTGTCCGTCACGCGGTTCATGTGTCGGTCGAGCAATTCCTGTTCGTCTTCGGGCGTAAGGTCACGGTAATGCGGCACGCGTTCGTAAAAATCATGCGCGACGAGATTAAAGAGGTCTTCTTCGAGATTCGCACCCGTGCACGAGATGATCTGCACCTTGTCTTGCCGGATCATCTCCGCCAGGCTCAATCCCAGCTCCGCGGTCGACATCGCTCCGGCCAGCGTGATCATCATCTTTCCGCCGTTGTCGAGGTGCCGTACGTATCCATCGGCCGCGTCGATCAGCGCCGCCGCATTAAAGTGCCGATAGTGATGCTTGATGAAATCAGTTACTGTTCCGTTCATTTAGGTAGATGATATTCGCAAGTCGAGAATATAATCAACGTAACCGCCGTGACACGCCGAATAAATGTCATTTGTATTTAAGAACATTCTTTGGGTAGACTGCGTCGGGGCGATTCTGACCGGTACGTTGCTGATGATCCTTAGTGGGTGGATCGCTACGCTTTATGGTCTTCAACAGTGGTTCGTAATTTGTCACGCATTCGTCCATTTGGCATATGGAACGTTTTCCCTCTCGCTTTCGGTGCGAAAGATACGGCCTATCCGGCTAATTAAGCTGCTCGTTTCTGCAAATGGAGCGTGGGCAATGATCTGCTTTTTTCTCGCGGTTTTCTTTATGGGGAATGCCTCAATCTTCGCCGTTGCTCACTTTCTTCTCGAAGGTATGTATGTTGGCGGTTTGGCTTTGATCGAATGGAACCGGCGTGAAGAGCTAGGAAAAGTCTAGGCCGCGTCTGCATCTTTGATGGGACACTATCGAGGCATTGAGCTCGAGAAGGGTTACTTTTTACATATCAGGAGGAGTTGCTTTGGAAACCGACACTGTTGATAAGAAGGCCGCTACACCGTGGTGGTTCTGGACGTTCGCCGGTTTGATGGTGTTATTGAACGTACTAGGTATGGTACAGCTGATCGAGCCTTATCTACTGTCCGAAGCCGAGAAGGAGGAGCTAATATCTCCAAGGGGTCTTGAGATCATGAAGGCCGAACCGATCTGGGCGACGGTCGGTTACTCGCTGGGAGTCATAGGGTCGTTTTTGGGTTCAGTCACGATGCTGAATCATCGCACCCGCCGCCTTTCTCGCATCTTCTTTGCTGTTTCGATACTCGGCTTGCTGACCCAGCGTGCCTGGTTCTTCCTGTTGAGTGGGCTGACGCACCTAGTCCCGATGCCTGTGATGCTGCTTAACCCGGTCGTGGCAGCCCTGATCGCAATTTGGATGCTCAGTCGCGCGTTGCGGATCGCTGAGCAGAACACTGTGGATTAATTCCAAATCACCTGTCCGCTTGGAGGAAAATTCCACGATCGCATGATCAATTCTCCAGTGTGTCGAATTCTAATAGATCAAAAGGCCTCGTTAAAGCTTACATCACCAGCAACCGCCACCTGATAGGCTGACACGCGGCGTTCGAAGAAGTTGGCGAGCTCCTGGACGTCTTGCAGGTCCATGAAAGAGAATGGATTTTTCGCTCCGTAGACCTTTTGCATCCCGAGCATCGCAAGACGCTGATCGGCGATGAATTCGAGATACTGCCGCATATCGGCGACCGAAAGGCCCGCAACACCTCCGCTCAGAATATCTTCGGCAAACTGCATCTCACATTCGACCGCTTCGTCGAGCATCGTCACGATGTCGCGGGTCATCGCGTCGTCGAATAAGGCAGGTTCTTCATTGCGAACAGTGTTGACGACCTCGAGCGCAAAATTCATGTGCGCCGATTCGTCGCGGAAGACCCAATTTGTTCCCGCAGCGAGTCCGTGCAGCAAGCCCTTTGAACGCAGGAAATAGACGTATGCGAACGCCGCGAAAAAGAACAACCCTTCGATACAAGTGGCGAAGCAGATCAGGTTGAGCAGGAACTTGCGCCTGTCGTCAGCCGTCTGAAGCGAATCCATATCCTGGATCGTATCGATCCACTTCATGCAGAATTCGCCCTTCTTCCGGATCGACGGAATGTTTTCGATCGCCGCAAAGGCCTGTTCCCGCTCATGGTGATCCGGAATGTACGTATCGAGCAGCGTCAGGTAAAACTGCACATGCACCGCCTCTTCGAAAAGCTGACGTGAAAGGTACATCCTCGCCTCAGGCGCGTTGATGTGCTTGTACAGATTCAGCACCAGGTTGTTCGACACGATCGAATCGCCGGTCGCAAAAAAAGCTACCAAACGGTTGATCATGTGCCGCTCGGCCGACGTCATCTTTGTCCGCAGGTCGGTGACGTCCGTCGAGAAATCGACTTCCTCGACCGTCCACGTGTTCTTGATCGAATTTTTATACATCTCATAAAAATCCGGGTACTTCATCGGGCGAAGGGTGAGGTTGAATCCTGGGTCTAGTAACATAAAAATAAATATCAAATGCTGAATATCGAATTTCGAATGTTGGAAAAGAAGCTACTTCTCTGATCTAGCGGTCTTGATTGAAGTTACAAATATTGCAATCAATTGATCGGTCTCGTTTTGTAGATCTTTTAATTTTTCGGCGGATATAAAATCACCTTCGACCAAAAGTTCTAACCAATAAGCCGTCTCGTCTAATTCTTGAAGACTGCTTGCCATTTTACTAATGAACTCCGAATCGGATCGCGATCTACATGCTTCTCTATATTGTGCTCCGACACTTGTGCCGCTTCGCAGTATCTGTTTTCCAATGACCTGTGCATCAGGTTACTTCGGCAACGAACGAAATAGTTTAATTATTCGCAAGGCGAACTGTTTTGTTCGCGATTTGAGATCAATCTCTTTCATTCATCATTCGATATTCGTTATTCGAAATTTCTCATTGGCACGCTTCGCAAGCTTCTGGATTTTCCAGCGAACACACAAGAGCTTCTTCATCTGTGTAAACCTTCTTCTGGACGTCCGCCGGCAAGTCTGAAGTCTTGAATTCCGCCGTGACCTGAGCGATCTTTGTCGCGGGACGCGAACGCAGGTAGTAGGTCGTCTTCAAACCCTTTTGCCAGGCGTACATATACATCGACGAAAGCTTGCCGATCGACGGACTTTCCATGAACAGGTTGAGCGACGCCGATTGGTCGATGAAGGCTCCGCGGTCAGCCTGCATATCTATCAGCGAACGCATCGGGATCTCCCAAGCCGTTCTGTAGATCGCCTTCAGTTCGGCATCAAATTCATCGATCTCCTGCACCGAACCTTCTGCAAGCTTGATCTTGTTTCGAATGGCATCGTTCCAAAGCCCGAGTGCCTTTAGCTCCTTGACCAAATATTTGTTTATCTGGACGAAATCGCCCGAAAGGGTTTCCCGCTTGAAGAGGTTCGAAACCTGCGGTTCGATACATTCGTAGCAGCCGGCGATCGAGGCGATCGTCGCGGTTGGTGCGATCGCGATCATCAGGCTGTTGCGAAGGCCGGTTTTCATGACCTTTTCGCGGAGTGCATTCCATCTGCCGATGTCATCCGGCGTGACGCCCCAAAAATCGAACTGAAGATCGCCCTGCGCCGCACGCGTTTCAGCAAATGCAGGATGAGCCCCGCGTTCGAGTGCCAGATCGCTTGATGCGTCGAGTGCGGCGAAGTAGATATCTTCTTGTATCCTGGCCGAGATCTTCCGGGCCTCGTCCGAATCGAAAGGCAACCGAAGTTGGAAAAAGACGTCCTGAAGACCCATCAGCCCGAGGCCGATGTTTCGCCAGCGCTTGTTCGATTCAGAGGTGCTCGGTATCGCGTAATAGTTGAGGTCGATCACGCGATCCAGTTGGCGTACCGCCAGGCGGACGTTGCGGCGAAGCTTTTCAAAATCGAACTTACCGTCATTTACGTAGCGTGCGACGTTTATCGATCCGAGATTGCAGACCGCGGTTTCACCATCGCTGGTTACCTCGATTATCTCAGTACAGAGATTCGAAAGGTGCACGACATTTTCGCTTCTCGCGGTCTGGTTCGACTTTCGGTTGCACGAATCCTTAAAGGTCATCCAACCGTTTCCTGTCTGTGCCATCGTCCGCATCATTTTCGCATACAGATCCCGTGCCTTGACCTGCCGGACAAAGATCCCCTCGGCCTCAGCTTCCGCATATGCCCGTTCAAATTCCTCCCCGTAAACATCCGGAAAATGCGGAACGATCTTTGGGTCGAAAAGCGACCACATTTCATCGGCCTGGACTCTTTTCATGAAGAGGTCAGGTATCCAGTTGGCGATGTTGAGGTTGTGTGTCCGGCGGGCCTCGTCACCCGTATTGTCGCGAAGCTCAAGGAAGTCTTCGATGTCGGCATGCCAGGTTTCGAGATAAACGCAGGCGGCACCTTTTCGCTTGCCGCCCTGGTTAACGGCCGCGACGGAAGAGTCGAGGGTCTTAAGCCAAGGCACAATGCCGTTCGAATGACCGTTAGTACCGCGGATCAGCGACCCCTGCGAGCGAACGCGATGATACGCGATGCCGATACCGCCCGAGAATTTAGAAAGCATCGCGACATCCGAGTACTTTTTGTAAATGCTCTCGAGACTGTCCAACGGCGAATCGAGTAAAAAGCAGCTTGAAAGCTGTTCGTGTTTCGTGCCGGAATTGAAAAGGGTCGGCGTCGACGGAACATACTCTAATGACGAAAAGAGGTTGTAGAGTTCGATCGCCTCGGTCGGCGTTTCGGATAAGCCGCAAGCGACGCGCATCCAGAAGAACTGCGGGGTCTCGATAACGTCGCGCGTTACCGGATTCTTCAAGAGGTAACGATCATAAAGTGTGCGGAGACCAAAAAATTCGAAAAGATCATTGCGGGTCTGGTCTATCGCGTCATTCAGCTTACGGCTGTTATCCGAAACGAACTTGACGACACGCGGAGCAATGAGGCCTTCGCGGACGCCAAATGCGATCGACTGCGAGAAAGAGTGAATCTCCTGATTGCGGACCTCTTTCTCAATATATTGATTGAGCAATCGGGCACCAAGACGCGAGTATTCCGGCTCCTCAAAGATGAGGCTGGCCGCCGTTTGGATCGATAGTTTATCGAGTTCCTTCGTCGTCGCTCCGTCGTAAAGGCCGCTTATGGTTTTGGTCGCGATACGAAGACTGTCGACACTCTGAAGTCCGGTACAACAACGCGAGATCGCCCGGACGATCTTATTGATATCGACCGGCTCGTGTGTCCCGTTGCGCTTTGTCACGCGCATCGTTGTCTGGGCCGTTTCTTCGGTTTGTCGTGCGGCGGCGGTTTGGCTTTGTCCGATAAATGTATCCATTGTTTCGGCTCGTTTTCTCCTGGTCTTTAAGCTCGTTTTCGACCGATCCATCCGGCGACTTCGGAAAAATGAGAGAGAAAGATTCTCCTTCCGGCTTGGTCGATAACAAGCTCGGCGGTCGCTGCAATCAGTCTGGTTTTTTGGATTGCAGGTGGGTCCTTAGCGCAAAAATTAAAGGGCTGTCTCCTGCAGTGGTAATAGACTATATTGTGTCGTTAACACTTTGTCAACACAAAATGTAGTGGTTTTTAAACTATTTGCTAAGTCGCCTTTTTACATCATTTAGCGCGCGGCTGATGAGGTAACGCATTAGAATAATCGATGTCGGGCGGTAACCATTTCAAATACAATACGTTGTGGTCCCAATCGCAGAAAAAGACGATTTGCAAGCCCCAAGATCGTAAGCCGTAGAATGTGCTTATTCGATCACAAGTCCGTCAAATGCCAGCTCTACGTTCTTGGGTAAGAGCTTTGAGTCACGTTGGTGCAATATGTCGTGATTAAGGTGTGTAAGGTAGGCTCGCTTCGGCTTCAGATCCGCGATGATCGCAAGAGCTTCATCGAGATTCAAATGCGTGGAATGCGGTTTTATCCTGACGCAATCGAGCACGAGAAGGTCAAGGTCCCGCAGCCCATCCATCGAGTCCGGCGGGATGGTTTTCAGATCGGTCGCGTAAGCAAAATCGTTGAATCGATACGCGACGACCGGCAGTTTGCCATGGATGACCTCGAGCGGCGTTATCTCTACATCGCCGATGCAGAATGGTGAACTATGGACGACCGTATGCGGGACGAGTTGCGGCAGTCCGCCGCCAAAGTGGTTCGGTTCGAAAATGTATTTGAAAATGCGGCGAAGATCGATCCACGCGATCTCGTTCGCAAATATCGGCATCGCACCGTAGCGGAAATTGAGCGGGCGAATATCGTCCAGTCCAAACACGTGGTCGACGTGGCAATGGGTGATCAGGACGGCATCGAGCTTGCGTATGTTCGCCCGAAGAGCCTGTTGCCTAAAATCGCTCGAGGTGTCGACCAGGATAGTTTTTCCGGCATGCTCGATCAGGATCGATACCCGCAAACGCTTGTCGCGCGGATCATCCGATGAACACGTCTCACAGTCGCATGCGATCGAAGGTACCCCGGTCGATGTCCCTGTGCCAAGAAAAGTAAGTTTCATAGTGGTCCGGTCAACCCTGATGGACAGGGTGGCCTCGAAGGTGCTCTTGGACTTCCAAGCAGTTCTAAACCCCGCGTACTATTTCTTTCCGAGGATGTCCGCTCCGGAGAATTTTTGTGCCGCTTGGGCCTTGAGCTTCTCTTCAGTCGCTCGGACCATTGTGACGTACTGCATCCTCAGGTCTGCGAGCAGCCCGTCAATGAGCCTTGCTTCCTGGCTGTGCAGATTGCCCTTTGTCTTTTCGCGGATCATTGCCAGGACATCAAGCCAATATTTGCCCGTATCCAGGTCGAGCGACCGTTGCCCGGTTGCCGGATGGGGTACCGCACCAAGTGACGCGGCGGCATTCGTCGCGAGAGTTGAGAGAAAATTGACAAAACTCGCCGGTTCGTCAGCACCCGGCATCTCTTCGTCGTTATCGATCTCATCCGAATTTGAGTCCGTCTGATGCCCGGGTGTTTTTGATGCTTCATGTTTGGGCATCGCAGCGTCGGACGGCTGAGCAGCAACGGGCTCTGGTCTCGGCTCTGCCGCCCGCGCCGTATCTTTGTCTAGTTCGACACCTTCCTTTAATGAACCGTCGGGGTTGAATTTACGGCGGTCGACCACTTTCAGCACAACGTCTTCGTGTTTGTCTTCGTGTCCGGTCATAGAATAGGATCCTTTTCATGATAGTAGCATTTTGAAATTCGGTCGGGAAAGCCTGGATCGACAACGAAACCGCACGTCGATCTATCAGAGTGCCGTGTCGCGGCATTAAGCGATGGCCCGAAACCAGAATGCCCGTCTAGACTTATCCGCGTCACTGGACTTAAATACACATATGTCTGAGAAGTTTGACGAACTCGTCGCGGTAATGGCGAGGTTACGCGCGCCGGGCGGCTGCCCGTGGGACGCTGAACAAACGTACGCATCCCTTTCACAGTATCTTCTGGAAGAAGCCTACGAGACCTTCGACGCAATCCAGGAGGCAGACGCCACGGGGAATATCAACGATCTGCGCGAAGAGCTCGGCGATCTCTTGCTGCAGGTCGTTTTTCACTCAACGATCGGCGCTGAGCGCGGCGAATTCACGATCGATGATGTTGCCGAAGGCGTGACGCGCAAACTCATCCTCCGTCATCCGCATGTATTTGGCGATGTAAAGCTTGACCGCGCGCAGGACGTTCTGGACAACTGGGACACGCTGAAGGCGAATGAACGCAAGGCCTCCGGAAAAAAGGAACGACGCGGCGACTCCGTGCTTGACGATGTGCCGGTGCATTTCCCCGGATTGCTCGAGGCCCTTAAAGTAACAAAGAAAGCGGCAAAGGTCGGTTTCGATTGGCCAAACACCGACCAGATCCTTGAAAAGGCCGATGAGGAGATCGACGAACTCCGAGAGGCGATCGAAACCGGCGATATGATGAACATCGAGGAGGAGATAGGCGACCTTTTATTTGTGATCGTGAACCTCGCCAGGCAACTGGACGTTGAGCCCGAAACCGCGCTGAAGCGAACGAACCGCAAGTTCAGGCAAAGATTCCGGTTTATTGAAGACGAGCTGAAGAAAGCGGGAAAGAATATCTCGGATTCGACCCTGAATGAGATGGACGAGCTTTGGGACAAGGCAAAGACGGCATCGAAGTCAAACTAAGCTGCAAACATTTCCGACAAAAGATCAACGATACGATCGGCGGATTTCTTGTCGATAACACCGATCTTTTTTACAAACCGGGTATGGTCAACGGCTCGGATCTGATCTAGTATTATCCACCTTTGTGCATTTAAGAAATCGGTCGGAATGCGTGTCGGGTAGGTAGCATTGGTTGAGGCGATCGGAGCGATCAACGCGTGGCCAAGATTGCGGTTCATTTCATCAGGCGAGATCACGACGCCAGGACGCGTATTTTTTGGGTCATCCGAGATCTCGTCGTCCAGATTTATGAGATAGACCTCAAACCGCGTCACCATTGCCACTCCTTCCGTTCAAATTCAGCCCCAGATCCGTCCTGCACTTGAAGATCGTCATCGGCCTCGGCGAACTTCTTGAAGATCGCGTCCCAGTCTCCGCGGGGCTTATTTAAATTTCGGATCAGAATGCCCTCGGGAGTGAGCTGAAGATCAACCTCACCGGAAATTCCCGTTTCCTCGAGCATCATTTTCGGAATTCTGATCCCCTGCGAGTTACCGATCTGAATTATCTGGGCTTTCATTATTACAATGTAATTACAATTGCCGTAAAAATCAACCTCTCGGACTTCGAGGTCAGGCGATCACTTCAAGACCACCCATATATTGACGCAATACGTCAGGGACCATCACTGAACCGTCGGCCTGCTGGTAGTTCTCGATTATCGCGATCCATGTCCGACCGACCGCAAGCCCGCTGCCGTTCAATGTATGCGGAAACTCCGGTTTCACGCCGCCCGCCCTGCGAAACCGCATATTCATTCGGCGCGCCTGAAAGTCACCGCAGTTCGAACAACTTGAGATCTCGCGGTAGGTGTTTTGTGACGGCACCCATACTTCGATGTCGTAGGTCTTTCGTGCTCCAAAACCCATGTCGCCCGTAGACAGGACGACCGTTCTGTAGGGCAATCCGAGAATTTGGAGTATCTTTTCTGCATCGGCAGTCAGGGTCTCGTCTCTTTATCTGATTCTTCGGGCAGACATACCTTTACAAGTTCGACCTTTTCGAATTGGTGTTGTCGGATCAGTCCCCGCGTATCACGCCCATGGCTTCCGGCTTCACTGCGAAAACACATCGAATACGCCGTATAGCGTTTTGGCAATTCGTTCGCATCCAGTATTTCATCGGCGAAATAATTGGTTACCGGAACTTCGGCCGTCGGAATTAGAGCAAAGCCGCGTTCGTCGGTCGTGTGAAAAAGGTCGGCTTCGAACTTTGGAAGCTGGTTTGTACCGTACAACGCAGTCCGGTTGACAAGATATGGCGGCAGCGTTTCGGTGTATCCGTGTTCGCGCGTATGGATGTCGAGCATGAAGTTCACCAACGCCCGTTCAAGCCGGGCGCCGGCGCCGTTCAGAATTGCAAAGCGTGCGCCTGCGATCTTCGTCGCTCGCTCAAGGTCGAGAATCCCAAGTGCTTCCCCGAGATCAACATGATCCTTGATTTCAAAGTCGAACGCTCGCGGTTCACCCCATTTACGAACCTCGATATTTGCAGTTTCGTCCGGCCCGATCGGAACGTCATCCGCGGGCATGTTCGGGAGGTTAGCGAGCAGCTCGCTCATTTGTGCCTCAGATTCCTCACGCTGCCGCTCCAATTCGGATTGCCGCTCTTTTAGGCCGGCAACTTCCTTTTTCTTCGCCTCGGCCGTTTCGCGGTCGCCCGCTTTGATGAGGTCGCCGATCTCTTTGCTGGCAACATTTCGCTGTTGGTTGATCGAGTCAGATTCGCTGATGATCCGCCGTCGACCGGCGTCCATTTCGGCGAAACGGTCAAGGATATCCGGCGAAAAGTTGCGGTTTGCTAAAGACGCGCGAACCGCATCCAGATTCTCACGTACAAAATTGAGGTCCAGCATATTTAGAGTTCAAACCCGAGATTTGTCTCGCAGGCGGAAACGCCCTAAACTTTAGGATTGACTTTGACCCGGGCAAACTCATAATTTAGCAATCTTTATATGCATCAAACAATTCGAAAAGCGGTTTTTCCGGCTGCCGGCCTCGGCACACGATTTCTGCCTGCAACCAAGGCATCCCCAAAAGAAATGCTTCCGTTGGTCGATAAACCGCTGATCCAGTATTCGGTCGAAGAGGCTGTAGCCTCAGGATGCGATTCGATCTTGATAATTACGGGCCGCGACAAAAGCGCCATCGAGAATCATTTCGATATCTCGTTCGAGCTTGAGCAATTGCTTAAAGAGAAAGGGAAATTAGAGATGTTCGAACAGGTGCGTGCGATCTCGGACATTGCAAAGATCAGCTACACAAGGCAAAAGCAGGCCTTAGGGCTCGGACATGCGATCTACCAGGCGAAGGACTTTGTCGGAAACGAACCGTTTGCAGCGCTATTGGCCGACGATCTCGTCGATGCCGAAAAGCCTGCACTAAGGCAAATGATCGAGGTCTTTGAAAAATACCAGGCGCCTGTGATCGCAACGATGCAGGTTGAAGGCGAAGCGATCTCTCGCTTTGGCGTCATAGATGCCGACGAGGTCGAGCCCGGCATTTTCAAGATCAATGACATGGTCGAAAAACCGGCCTTCAAGGACGCTCCCTCGGATCTTGCGATAATCGGCCGTTATATCTTCACGCCTGACATTTTTGACGCGATCGAGCGCACGACGCCCGGTGCCGGAGGCGAGATACAGATCACTGACGCAATGAGGCTCCTGCTCAAGGAGCGGCCTTTCTATGCTGTTAGGTTAGAGGGCACGCGGCATGATGCCGGTGACAAGCTCGGCTTTTTGATCGCTACGGTTGAATATGCACTGAAGCGTGACGACCTTGGATCCGACTTCCTGACATACCTTCGATCGCTGAAGCTTGATTAGGTTTTTAGCCGTTTCGGAGGTTTTCCATCGGCTTTGTGCGGGCAGCCTTGAATGCAGGATAGATCGCCGCGATCGTGCACAACAACAGAGCCGCCGCGGATGGCATCGCAATATCGTAGAAACCCGGCGAAAGCCTGACGTTCCCGACTGAATATACTTGCTGATCAAGCCTGAACACTTCGAAGTAGTTCGATAGCTCGCAGGCCGCGAGGCCGAGAATGATTCCGGCTGTGGTCCCGATCAGCCCCAACATAAGCCCCTCAATGACGAAGGTCGAGACGAGCGATCGCAACCTCGCGCCACAAGTACGCAAGATCGCGATATCGAGCCTTCTCTCGTTGACCAGCAGCGTCAGGGTCGTGGAAATATTAAAGACCGCAAGCAGAATGATCAGCGAGATGATAATAACAGCGGCCCGCCGCTCAAGGGTCATTGCCGCGAAAAGAGGTTCGTTCGCTTCCTGCCAGTCGAGAACTCGAAGATCATTTTCTGATCGCTCGCGAATTTTGAATGCTATATGCCGAGCGGCGTAAGCATCTGCAACGCGCACATCGAATTGCGATGCAGCAAATCGCTCGTCACCAAATATGGCAGCGAAAACTGGGGGCGAAACACGAATAACGTTCGAGTCGATCTCGAAGAGCCCTGTTTTGAAAGTCCCGCGGATGCGAATTTTCCGCATTCTGGGCGTCTCGTTATTCTCGAGGATCATCAGTTCAACAACGTCGCCCGGCACGATTCCGGCATTCGCTGCCAGCTCGAAACCTATCTCGGCGGCCCCAGCCTCGGCGTCGTTCGGCATTTCGATCGTTCTGATCAAAATATGATGCGAACTTCCGGGCCCGATCAAGACCGCCGGTGATGTGGATGATCCGGTCACGGCAACCACCCCTTCAATTGCCGAGACCGTTCTGACAAGTGCTCCTGGGTCCTCGATCGGTTCGCGGTCATTTCGAAAGATCGCGATGTGGGGGGATTGCCCAAGTATCTTATCGCGCAGTTCTTGTTGAAAGCTCCGTGCGACCGCGAGGGCCACGATCAGACATGCGATCCCGATCGCAATTCCTGCGACAGCGACCGCCGCAGTGTAGCGGACCAGGCCTCGACGCCGGGCAAACAACGTTTGCCGGAGCAGTTTTATCTGTAAAAGCACGCATTGATTGTAAACTCGATCGCCGCAATTGTTAACCCGGTCTTTTATTCGCTAAACACATCGATTTTCGCTAGAATTCAAGTATCAAAATGACACGGGAGCCGTTACGCCATCAGTGCATTAAATGCCGTTAGCAACTATCGAAGAAGCCGCCCGCGATATAAGGGATGGCAAGATGATCATTATCGTCGACGATGAGGATCGCGAGAACGAGGGCGACCTGGTCTGCGCGGCCGAATTGGTGACGCCTGAAATGATAAATTTCATGGCTGTTCACGGCCGCGGCCTCATATGTCTGCCGCTTACAGAAGAGCGTTGTGACGAGCTTCAGCTTCTTCCCCAAACAGCAGCGAATACTTCCTCGATGGGCACCGCTTTCACCATATCGATCGAGGCTCGTGAAGGCGTGACGACCGGGATCTCGGCCGCGGACAGGGCCAGGACCATCCGCACAGCGGTAGATCCTGCAACAAGGCCGTCCGACCTTGCTCGCCCGGGCCACGTCTTTCCGCTTCGGGCAAAACGCGGCGGCGTTCTTGTAAGGGTCGGGCAAACTGAGGCGAGCGTTGACATCGCTCGGATCGCCGGGCTCCAGCCGGCAGCGGTGATCTGCGAGATAATGAATGACGATGGCACGATGGCTCGAATGCCGGAACTGGAAGTGTTTGCCGAGAAACACAAACTCAGGATAATCACGGTTGCCGACCTCGTACGCTACAGGGTAGAAAAAGAGCTGCTCGTTCAGCGCGTTGTTGAGACTGCTTTGCAAACCGAATTTGGGACGTTTAACGCAGCCATCTACCGGAATGAGATCAACGGTGAGACACATGTTGCGTTGGCGATGGGCGAAATTTCCGGGACAACCGACCCGGTATTGGTCCGCGTCCAAACCGAGAATGTTACATTCGCGATGTTCGGCTGCACTCTGGGCGAGGCGGCACCAGCGATACAGGGTTCGTTGAAGAAGATCGCTGAAGCTGGTCGCGGCGTGATCCTTTACCTGAGGCAGCGTGAGAACAACCTCGATCTCGTCAACCAACTGAAAACCTACGCTCTGATGCGCGAACGAGACATTGATTTTCAGACCGCAAAGCGTGAAACTGGTTACGGTAATGTCCACGATTACGGTATCGGCGCCCAGATATTGAAGGATCTGGGTGTGAAAAAGATACGCCTTTTGACCAACCATCCCCCGAAGATAAATGCACTCGAGGCGTTCGAGCTCGAGATCGTCGAGACCGTAAGCCTTTGAGCCCGGCACATTTAAGCAATAGTTCGATGTCTGAGCAGGAAATCGGCAGAGAAGATCCGGACGGCGGAAGCGGCCATGAGCCCAGCCCTGACACTGTACCTCGACGGCGCGGTTGGCGTCGACGCGTCTTTGTTGCCGGCGCCGCCGCCGCCGTTTTGGTTCTGATCGTCGGAGTCATTTCGTTCATTGCTTATCGCTATGGCGTAGTTGATGACCTTGTAAGGTCACAGTTTCGGGCAAAAATGGAACGCATCGGGATAGTCTTCGATGCAGATGCCTTTAGCCTTACGCTCGATCCTTTGGAGCTCCGACTTCGAAATGCGACGTTCAACGATCGAGTAAGCGGAGAAAAGCTCTTTTTCATCCGCGAGGCCCGCATCGGCCTTTCGGTGACCAACCTTTTTGCCTGGCAGCTCACTCGTGACATCAACGTCGAATCGACCGATATCAATGGAGCCGAGGTCTGGGTCAAGTTCAACGAAAACGGTCGATCGAACTTCTCTAACCTCATCGAGGACACCACGTCTTCAAACCTGAATTTTAGATATGAAACGGCTCGTGTATCGATCGAGAACAGCGTCGTCCATATAAATGACCTCTCACGCGACATTGCCGGTGACGCAAACAACGTCAGGCTCCGGATCGAACCTGAGCCTGGTCAGATCGATTCCGAAGCTCGCTATCTGATCGATCTTTTTTCATCTGATTCCCGATTCATATATGATGGCCGGTCTCTCGAGAATATTGATATCCGTTTGAAAGCCATCGCCGATCGTAACGGTGCCGATATAACCGAACTCCGCGTCGAAACTCCGATCGGCAGTTCAAATATCTCCGGTCGTGTGAACGACTGGGCCTCGCTGAGGTATGACCTGAACATCGAATCGACCGTCGACCTGACCCAGAGCTCGAATACGTTTTCGCTGGGAACTGCGCTTCGCGGGGTAGGTAATTTCAAGGGCCGAGTTTCAGGACAGGGCGAATCATACAGGATCGAAGGCTCGGTCGACGCCGAATCACTTGCCGCGGACGGCATTTACTTAAAGGCGATCGATGTCGAAGGAACCCTCGAAGGAACAAACAGCAACTACGAGGCAAACGGTCGAGCGGTTGCTGAACTCCTTACTTTTGAAGATTTTCGGATCGAGTTTCCGCGTATCGCGGGCAACGTACGCGGGACCGGAACGGACTTTCGATGGGTCGGTGAACTTCAGGCAATTTCGGCTAGATCGAGATCGCTGTCTTTAGGCGGCCTATTTCTGTCGGATGCTGTCGCAGAGTACAAGGATCGAAAGCTCTTGGCCGAGGTCGGCAACGGCAGGGCACAAATGTTCTCGATCGCAAGCTCGGAATTTGAAGATCTCAGGGCCCGCGACCTAAAGATCGCCGCGCGAGACGGATCATTCCAGATGTCCGGGCCGGCGGCAACGGCGAAGTCATTCAAAACCCCGGATTTCAAGATTCAAGCGGTAACCGGAAAAAATGTTGATGTTCGTGATAATAATGGCAAAACAACTGTAAAGATCGACGGAATGACCGCGGACAAGGCATTCCTGAAAGATAACAGCGCGACCAACATCAGGGCCGATTCATTTGTCCTCGAAGATATCCCGAACCGAACCGATATCAAGCTTAAGAACCTCCGTGCCGATCGTGTCGATGCCCCGGGCACGACGATAACCGGTGTCGTTGCTCCGTCGGTTAATATTACAGACGACCCGATCGACACAAAGATCTATTCCGATGACCTGCGGATCGCCCGGATCGAAGGCGGCGGAGCAACGCTCGGGAGCCTGAATATCGCCGGGGTCAGGCTAACGATTCGCGAAGGGCGGGTCGAAGGCTCGTCAGCCGACATTGACGCCGGTGACGTGACCATTGCAAAAACAGGGAGGCTGCCCGACGGTGGCAAGCTCGAGAACGTAAAGATCGTAAAGCCTGTCTTTGTTGTCGAACCTTCGGGCCGCTATCGCGCCAGTGCCGATATGAGTATCGGCGGCGGAATAGTTGGGAATATTCCGCTCGGCTCGGCAACCTCGGCGGTCGTCGTTGACAGCGCAGGAATCGAGCTCACGGGACTGAGAGCAAACTTGATGGACGGCCGTCTTGATGGTGCCGCGCGGATCTCGTATAGCGACCGTGACCGCTCAGTTGTTAAGGCTGCGTTCGTCGACCTCGACCTTTCAAAGCTCGTTGCGATCCAGTCAGGTCGGGTATTTCCGTTCGAAGGCAAAACTACAGGAGACGTCGACCTGACATTTGACGGTACCGATTTCGGTTCCTCAAGCGGCTCGATAAATGCCGGCATCACTGCCAGTGCCGGAGGTGCAGATAGCGGACGGATCCCTGTCAATGGCCGCATCGACGTTGACGCCAATAGCGGTTTGTTTACGATTCGCGAGGCGAGACTGACCACGCCGCAGAGTACGCTGGGCGCGACCGGTCGATTCGACCTTGGCGGCCAGGATTCAATTCTCGACATCGCGTTGAACTCAGGCGACGCAAGCGAAGTTGAACGCTTATTTCGAATCCTCGATATCTCACCGGATATCGAACAGCAAATGGATTCGCTGAAGGTCCAGCTTGCCGGAAATGCGAAGTTTGAGGGAAGGCTGACTGGTCAATTTACTGATCCGAGCATCAACGGCCGTGCGAGCGTCGAGCGTGTCGCAATCCGCGGCCGCGAGATCGGTTTCGTTGCGACCGATGTGATCGTCACTCCCTTCGCGATCGATCTGAGTAAAGGTGAACTAAATGAAGCAGGCGGAGGCTCGGTAGAATTTGACGTCAACATTCCTCGAAGCGGCAGCAACAACACTTCGGTCAACGCGGTATTGCGTGATGTTAATGCCGGAAATCTGATCGCGGCCGTCCCTGATTGGCTGCCCGAGCGTCTTCGTGATTTCCAGGGAAGGACGTCCGGCAGCGTCGAGCTCCGAGGCTTACCGAACGAATCCACAGGCGAGATCAATCTTGCTTCAGAAAGCGGTATGATCGCAGGGCAGCCGTTTGATTCGCTTCGAGCTAAGGCGGTCTTTGCCGGCACCGCGATCGACATCGAGACCGCGGAGATCCGCGTCGATTCGGGTATCGTGTCGGGACGCGGACGTTACGACCGGGCTTCGACCTTATTCGATGGGAACTTTGTTGGAAGTAACGTCCCCTTGCCTCTTGCACTTTCGTTCCTGCCAGCGAACGAGACGATTCCGGTCATCCTTGGAAATACGGATTTTACGTTACGGGCGAACGGCAGTTTCGACCGGCCTTCGTCGATCGACGTCAATTTTGCCGGTACGGCCCGTGAGGTGGTTATCAACGAAAATCAGTTCGGAGATATTTCGTTCAAGGGGATCACCGAGCGTCAGGTTCTCAACGCTGATCTGACCGCTACGCTCGACGGAAAAGCGCAGGTGTTTAATGCGACAGTCGATTTTGCGAAAGACGAACTCCCGTTTCGTGTCGAACACAGGCTTGACCAGAGCCCGTTAAGGCCATTTTTTGCTCTTGTCCCGAGGCTTCGGGGGATCTCGATCGGCGGAACGGGAACCGGCGTTGTCGAATTTGGCGGCAATCTTACCGTCGTTGACGGATCGGGCGATAGGGTCTTCTCGACCGATGCCTTAAGGGGCTCGGCCCGGTTTTCTCAGCTTTCGCTTCAGCTCCAGGACACACCGCTCGTCGCGACCGAACCCGTTTCGGTTACATTCAACACGCGCGGAATAACATTTGAAAGTGTCCGGTTTGCCGGCGGCGGTTCGAATTTGACCCTTTCCGGCACAAAGGCATTGACCGACGACGGCATAAACAACCTGGCCCTCGACGGACGAGTTAATCTTGCGCTCCTTAACGTATTTCCGGGAATATCCGCTGCAGATACGTTTTTCGGTGGTTTTGCGGATGTTTCTATGCGGCTTGCCGGCGTCAACACGACCGCGCGGGTTACCGGGACCGCAAATATTGATAATGGAGCGATCGCCACCTTTATCGGGACAAGCCGTCTTACCCTCGATCGGCTTCAGGGACGCGTGATCTTCACATCTAATCAGGCGCAGATCGAACAGGCGACCGGATACCTCGGCGGCGGCCGATTTGTCGCCAGCGGCGGAGCTTTGATCGGTGACGATCTGAGACTTGCTGCGTATCAGATCTCGCTGAATGGTACAAACATCACCGTTCCGCTTCCTGAGAATTTTGTTACGACCGGCGATGCACGGCTCGAGATATCCGGCCGCCGGATCGGTACAGATCTGACGACCTTGATCGCGGGATCGATCCTCGCAAGGCGAAGCCTCTATAGTCGCGACATCGACCTGGCAAATGTCGTTGGCGCGCGTCGCGAAGGTACATTGACAAGCGGCCCGTCATCGGGGTTTGTGCCGAGATTCGACCTGTCGATCGAGGGCCGTGATGCTTTGGTAGTTCGAAATAACATCGCCGACCTGACCGCGTCAGTGTCGCTGCGGCTGACGGGTACCACGGCGGCTCCGCAGCTGTCAGGACGAATCACGGCTAATAGTGGAACCGTGTTTTTCAGAAAGGACCGATATGTTGTGCAGCGAGGCGTCCTCGAATTTCCGCCAAATACCGCGATCGAACCCATCATCTACTTGCAGGCTGAGACCGAGATACAGGGCTATCAGATCTTCGTGAATCTCGCAGGCCCATTGACCGATACCGAGAGTCTTACGGCCGCATTGCGTTCAAGCCCGGCGTTACCCGAGCAGGATGTCGTTTCGCTCATCACGACGGGCAGCCTCTCGAACACGGCTGCGGGCATCCCAACGCTTGCATCGACCGGGCTCAACACGGCGGCCGAGATCTTGACCGATTCGATAATTAACAATCCGGCAAGGCGAGCTACCGACAAGCTGTTCGGTTTGAACGTTTTCGAGATAGATCCGATCATCTCGGGCGAACGCATCAATCCATCTGCTCGCCTTACTGTCGGTCGGCAGATAAATAACAACTTACGCGTCACGTACGCCACCAATCTTTCACAGGATCAGAATCAGGTACTGGCGTTCGAATACAGGGTCTCGAATAGATTGTCCGTTGTTGCTCAATACGAGCAGAGAGCACTGAGCAACGTGACGCGAAATCGCGACAATTTCAGCTTCGAAGTTCGTCTCAGGAGGAGGTTCTAAGGTCTCGCAGCACGGCTGTAATTTCTGATCCGAACGACGATGCCCGGCTTTGAACAGATAAATAAGCAACCGGTTGCTCGCCTTTCCTCGGCGCGGCGAAGATACCGGTCGCCTTTTTTTCGCGTTCCCGCTGTTATTGTGGTCATTTTGGGGGTCATACTGTTCGTTCGCGGTCAAGATCGGTTCGAGGGCCGCGAGATCGCTGATATCTCGATAGCATTCGAGGGAACCGATACCAGTATTTCCTCGGCAGAGCAATACAGGGTCATTGCGCGTGACGCACTCGGAAGCCGCTATTCGGCCGTCGGCGTGCGTGATGCGATCGCCGATCTTTATAGCACTGCACAGATCGCAGCGGTCACCGTCGAGGCCGCCGATGCAGCCAATGATCGCGTTGGCGTTCGATTCCTGATCCGCCGTAAGACCGTCGCCAAGCGTGTCTCGATCGCGTTGGTCAACGGATTGGAATCCGGGGTTACCGAACAGGAATTGCTTCTGCGGGTGAATTTGCTCGATCCGGGCACGGCGATAAACGAGCGCTCGCTCCAGAGCAATGCCGATCTGATCGTCGAATATCTTCGTGATCGCGGCTTCTATCGTGCTGAAGCTCGGTTCGAACAAAAGCCGATCGCCGCCACGACCGATGTCGAAGTGACGTTTCGCGTTACACCTGGGCCGCAGGCCAGGATCGAAGCCTTCGATGTTTCGATCGATGGTGCCGATTCTTCCCAACTGAAGTCGGTCATCCGCTTACAGCCGGGCGAGCGATTCTCACGCGCTGGCCTTGCACGCGATATCGAATCCGTCCGCGATTCCCTGCGTTCTAAGGATTTCCTCGCCCCGCTTATCAACGAGCCGCGGATCATTTTCGATAGCGAGACCAATGCTATAACGGTCACATTGACCGGTTCGGCGGGGCCGAAGATCGTCGTGAATGTAGAAACCGACAAAGAGAAGATCGGGAACTCGACCCAAAACAGGCTGCTTCCGATCAAACGTGAAGGCACGCTCGATTACTCGGCGATCATTGAAGGTGAACGCCGGCTTGAGAACTTTTATCAGGAGCGAGGCTATTTCTTTGCAAACGTCGTTTCTGTCTGTTCGGTCAACCCTCCATTGGCCGGTGACGAGGGGGTGACCGCGGCCGGCGAGACGAGTTATCGCTGCTCGACGCTGACTGGGACTGATCTTACCGGACGTGAGGTGAAGATCGATTATCGCGTCGACCTCAACCGCCGTCTAAAGCTCGTGGACATTCGGCTGCGGGGCACCGACCAATTTACGATCGACGAGATCCTCTCAGTGCTTGATTCTCAGGAAGCCAATATTCTCGGGATCATACCGATCTTTGGTTATGGGCGTGGCTATACGAGCCAGGCGATACTCGACGAGGACGCCGCGACGATCCGTTCGCTGCTTCGCGAACTCGGGTACCGTCAAGCCGAGGTGCGGATAAACCAGGGTGTCTCTCCCGATGGTGAGAACCTGATCATAACCTTTATCGTCGAACAGGGTGTCCCGACACGTGTTTCCGACGTCGAAATACGGGGGAATATCGCATTCAGCGAGGCTGAGTTAAAAGGTCAGCTTCCCGAGATCGTCGGAAAGAATTTTTCCCGTGCGAGGGTCCGGAACGGGCAGCGTCTTCTCGCTGAATTCTATTCAAACCGAGGTTATTACGACGCAAAGATAGATTTCTCCGTTGACGAGTTGCCGACCGACGCCGTGTCCGGTGAAAACCGTTTCAAGGTCATTTACAACATCGAAAACGAAAATAAACCCGTCTATATCAATCGCATTCTTGTAAATGGGAACGTCCGGACCAAAACTGAAGCGATCCTAAGGGCGCTAGCTTTGGAAAATGACGAATTACTCAGAACCGCCGACATCTATACAAGTGAACAGAACTTATACGGAACCGACGCATTTGAACGAATCGACATAAAACCCCAGCCGGTCGGCGACCGGGCCGATGGCGGCCGACTGACTGACGTGATCGTTGACGTCCAGGAACAGAAGCCGCGGCTGCTTCAGTATGGCGGCGGCTATTCCACCGACCTGGGATGGAGTGGTTTTGTTGATCTCCGTCACTTTAACCTCTTGGGCAACCTGTGGCAGGGCGGTTCAAGGCTGCGTTGGAGCCAGCGTCAGCAGATAGCGCAGATCGATTTCATCAATCCGCGTTTCATCCGGGACGGCAAGGCGAAATTCGCTCCGTTGACGATCTCGATCCAGTATCAACGCGATTCGACGGTGACACGCTTCTTTCGTTCCGCGTTCGACCGCGGAACATTTGGCATAGTCCAGCGAGTCGATAAAAACGGAGTACCTATCGACGAATTCGGTAATGCCGCGGGTGATCCAACACTGAATCGGCTCAGCTTTTCGGCCGAAACAAATCGAACTATCAGCAGGCGCGACCGGAGCATTGTGTTCTTTCGATACCGGTATGAGGACGTCCGTCTTTTCAATACTCAGAGTCTGTTGATAAGCGATCTTCTGGAGCCGGATTCGCGGATCCGAATTTCCGGTTTCAGCACGACCTATGTGCGTGATACAAGACGCAACTGCAATATCAAATACTCGATCCTGGATATCATCGCCCGTGGGGATGTCGGCGAAAAGTGTCGGTATAATGCCAGCGATCCGACCAACGGCGACTACTTCACGGCCGAGTACAGCGGATCGGTTCCGGCTCTGGGCGCCAATATCGGCTTTCACAAGTTTCAGGCTTCTTACAACTATTACTACACATTCCCTAGGCTCAAGAATACGACGATTGCCGCCCGCGGAATTCTCGGGCTCGCAAGTGTCTTCTCGAACGGCAACCGATTTCCCGCCGAGTACTCTCAGCTGAACGGACTCTTGCCGATAAGTGAACGATTTTTTGCGGGCGGAGCGAACACGCTTCGCGGTTTCGAATTCGAATCTGCGGGTCCGCGAGTAGTGATCGTTCCCGAGGGCGAGTTTCGAAACAGCGACGGAGAGGTGGTCTTTCTTGATCCGTTCACTATTCCGTTTGGCGGAAATGCTCTCGCCGTGATCAATGTCGAGGCCCGTATCCCGCTTTCGAAGTCCGTTCGAGCTGTCCCGTTCTACGATGGCGGCAATGTATTCAAAAGGCCGCGCGATATCTTCACCAAGCCATCTGCCGCCCCGAACGATGTTGCCGGCCAGAATGCAATTTCAGCATGGTCGCATACCGTCGGACTCGGCTTTCGGATCCGCACGCCGATAGGTGGTGAATTTGGCATCGACTATGGATTTCTTCTTAATCCGCCAACGTTTCTGATCCCGCAAGGCAATGCTCCGAACGCGTTTTACCGGCTCGGACAGGGACAGCTTCATTTTCGATTTTCGCAGGCGTTTTGATCGGTCGGTTTGTGATTTTTCGAAGAACGTCTAGTTGATAGCCGACGAAGCGATCATCCTTAGCTCCTCTGCATCGGCTATCTGATCCGATATGTTTTTCCGGTCATGGGTTGCGGTGACCTCGATCGGATCGATGATGGTGTCGATCGTTGTGCTGCTTGATTCACCAGGCGGCTGCAACCCAGCTTGGATCTCGGTCGGGATGGTGACGAGTTTTCTCTGACGATTGATAGCCTTCGTCAGGTACATTGCTTTGTCGGCTGCTACGATCAGCTCGTCAAAGGTCTCGCCCTGGCTGGGGTAGCTTGCTGACCCGAGGCTTATTCCAACGCCGGCAAAGGCTTCGTCGTTCACCGGCATTACGAAATTGCTCACGGCTTCGACGATCCTCCGCTTCAGGCGTTTGATATCCGCAAGATTGGTCTCGGGAATGATCGCAACAAATTCGTCGCCGCCGTACCGCGATAAGAAGTCGTACTCGCGGAGCTGCTCCCTTATCACGCGTCCTACCTCTTTCAGCATATTGTCGCCGGTCTTGTGGCCATAGGTGTCATTGACACTCTTGAAGCCATCTAGATCGAGAACCAGCAATTGAAAGCTCGAATCAGTTCGGCTGGCACGCGTGACTTCCTTATCAAATTCGATCTGCAGGCTGCGCGAATTCGGGAGTCCGGTCAT
This sequence comes from Chloracidobacterium sp., assembly GCA_016716305.1. Taxonomy (NCBI): domain Bacteria; kingdom Pseudomonadati; phylum Acidobacteriota; class Blastocatellia; order Chloracidobacteriales; family Chloracidobacteriaceae; genus Chloracidobacterium; species Chloracidobacterium sp. Next base: position 2,572,056 of record JADJWP010000002.1, on the reverse strand, counting down.
CGGGTCCGTCAACGCGTAGATCTGTGCCTCTGCATGTTTCAGTGCTTTCTCGATCGCATCGGCCGCTATTCTCGAAACGGTATCAAGAAGCCGAACGTGTTCGTCCTGATAGTTTGAGAGTTCGCAGGAATAGAGGGAGACCGCGCCTATCAGCTTTTCGTCGGCAAGTATTGGCAATGAAAGCATCGCCGAATAGTCGCGGCCGATCTCAGTATCGGAAAACGCAAAATCGAGAGCCGGATCTACGTTCTCGACCGGTCTGAGCTTTTTCAGTGCGTATCCGGTTGCTCCTTCGCCTAGTTTGATCTGTTTGTTGCTCAGAACGGACCTGTTCAGACCATGGGCATAGGCAGCCGTTGCGGTCTCGCCCGATTCGTCAAGCAAATACACAACGCTGGTATCGAACGGAATGAACTCGGCGATCTTTCGGGTGAAAAGCGACAACGTCTCGTCAAGGTTCAATGAACCGCTGAAATCGCGTGCAAGCGAGTAAAGCGTGAAGACTTCGTGATTGGCGCGCTTGATCTGCTCCACGTAATTTGGCGTTGCACTCTCATCAAGAACTATCGAACCGACCGCGGGTCCCTCGATCGTCTTTTCGTACGTCAATCCCTGCGCGTCGATCTCGTTCTCGAAAATACGGAGGTTTCGCAGAAACAGATCAACGATGGTCGGGTCAAACTGTGAGCCGGCTCGCGACCGCAGGAAATCGCAGGCTTCGTCGCGCGGCACCGCGTGCCGGTAAGGCCGAGCTCCGCGTAGTGTGTCGAACGTATCAGCGATCGCTAGAATTCGTGCAGTTATCGGGATGTTGTTACCGCGAAGACCCTCGGGATATCCGCTCCCGTCCCAGCATTCATGGTGATACTTTACTATCGGAACGACGGGATATGGGAACCCGACCTTTTCGAGTATGGAAGCACCGACGGAGGAGTGGATCTTGGTTTTCTCCATCTCCCCCGGTGTTAACCTCCCCGGTTTATTCAATATGTGGTCGGGCACCGCAAGTTTGCCGATATCGTGAAGAAGTGCTCCGGTCCGCAAGGCGTTTATTTCGTCATCGCTCAGGCCCATGACGTTCCCGATCCCCACAGCGTAGATCTGCGTTCGGCGAACATGGCCGATCCCGACCTGATCTCGAGCGTCGATCGCCGTTGCTAAGGCTTCGACCGTCGCCATATGAACTCGGCTCGCTTCAGAGATCTGCCGGGTCTTGAGTTCAAGGCTTCGGATATGGATCTTGAACGCAATATCGGCAAAGATCACCAACGGAAGGATCACGAGTCCGAACTCGATGCCAAAGTGGTTAAAGACCAGAAATAGAACGATCGTGGCCGAAAGGGTCGTGAAGTAGCCCTTTGCGATCTGTTGGACGGGAAGATCTTTCACCCGATGTTCGACATCAGATGTCGTATTGATGATCGCGGCAAGTGCAAGACTCACTGCAAAGTGAGTGATCGCCATTAAGAAAGACGCGGCGACAACCTCGTTGGGAATATTGAACCCGCCGATCGCGGCCGGTTTTGAACCAGCATAGTAGATGAGTGAAACCTGAAACGCCAGAGCACCCAAAAATGCAGCGATCGTGTCAGACGCGATCCGAAGCGCGTCGTTCATCGTGTATTTCGAAGCTGATTCCTTTTTCGACGCAGAAGCCAACGATCCAAGTATTGCTGCCCCGCCGACGCCCAGCCACATCGCGCCCCAGAATGCCAGCACGACCTTAGGCCGAAACTTGATCTCGGTTCCGGGAACGCTCATCTCGTACTTCCCGATCAACGAGGCAACGATCGATGAGACAGCGATCACGACAAAGCTCACAAACGTGTAACTAAAGATCTGATAGAACGAAAAGGCCGCAAACAGGGCAGCGACGCTCAATATCGTCCATCGAGCCAGATTTGACCTCAGTCCTGGATTGTTTCCGCTAATGTCGTCCATTTGACGTTTGAGAACCCCTTATCCTGCCAGCGTAGATCGGTAGTCGGATGATCATTCGACCCTCGCCGGGTTTCAGCACGAAGCAGCGAAAGGCTTTCGGCCTGACGTGCTCTGCTATAGGAATATCAAACGTTGTGCCAATTATTTGGTATCCTAAATCTACTTGATTTGTTGGGTTTTCGGTCTTACCCGTAAGGAATCGTTCGATGATGCCGTCATATTGAATGCTCATATTGACCGCGAACGTTCAAATTGAAAGAAAGGACGAATCCCCTGACCCGAGATCGCGTATGTTCAAATCCCACGATCGTCATCTTCGAGTATTGTTGGTCGCTCTTTCTGCGATCTTTGTGGCGGGCGTCGCGTTCGCTCAGGACAAAACCGAAGTGATCCGTGTCGAAACCGAGCTTGTTTCATTTGAGGTGACCGTTACCGATCCGCGAGGGAAACCGATAAACGGCCTGCAGTCGAGCGATTTTCGGATCCTCGAGAACGGCAAAGAAAGGCAGATCGATTTTTTTCAGCCGATCAGAAATGTCGAACTCCAGCGTCCGCTGGTTGTCGTCTTCGCATTAGATGTATCCGGCAGTATGACCGAGGCCGAGCTCGATCGGCTCAGATCCGCAATGGATCAGTTCATCGCACGGCTTGCGAATCCTGATTCGTATTTTGCGGTGGTAGCCTTCGCGATGGATGTCAAAACGGTCCAGGACTTAACGAATCGCCGTGAAAAGATAGAAAGATCTTTAGGTAAGATCGCGAAAGACCGTTCGGGGCTTTCGACGCACGCCTACGACGCTGTCGATCATGCGGTCAGAATGATCGAACGTCGATCTCCGCGATCGATACGCAGCCGCATTCCGAAACGGGCGGTCGTGGTGATATCTGACGGATTTCCGGTTGGAGATGTGGTTGCACCGAGAACCGTGATCGAGCGGGCACAGGCCGCCGATGTAAGTGTCTTTTCAGTGATCATGCCATCTTATTCCCGGCTGCAGGGAAGCAAACGGCCGCTGATGACCCCGTTCGAATCGTCAGGGATCGTGACTCGGACCGGCGGCGTAAGCTTTTATGCGAATGAAAACGATCTCGACCCGCTGTTCAAAGCGCTGGCCGAGCAGATAACGTCATCCTACGTGGTTGCGTTTTATCCCGACGAGAATGATCCTGAAGACTATCGAAGGGTCAAGGTTGAATCAAAAAGCGGATTTGTCGTTAAGCAGAACCGAACGGGTTACACACTCAAACGACAGGAGTAGTTCAGAGAATCGGAGCGATCAGTAGCGGTCGTCGTCATAATCATACGAATCGAAATCCTTGTCGACGCCCAATTCTTCGTCATCCGTATCACCCCGAAGATCCAATTCGAACGGATCAAGACCGACAACTACCAGGTCGGAACCGCACTCGTCGCACGATACACGGTCACCTTGTTCGGATTCTGCGTCAACATAAACTTCTTCGTCACACTCCGGGCAAATCGATGTTGGCATTTTTGGTTTTCTCCGAAAATCTAATAAATTTAGAAGTTATTAGGAACGATCTTTTTCTCATTTGAGAACCTTTCAAATTTACATTGAAATCCGGCGACACCGCAAGACTCGCCCCAACTATTTTTCTGAAGAAGAAATTTCGAATGGCCAGCGGAAGATAACGCATGCAATTTCCATTCTCGATCAGGGACGATACTGACTTTGATGTTACCGGCTTTGGTACTAATGCCGTCGACTTTCTTATCAGTGTTCCGGCATATCCCGATTTTTCAAAAAAGGTCGAGTTGACCGACTACGTCCAGGCCGCCGGTGGAGAAATAGCCACGACAATGGTCGGGCTACAGCGACTCGGCCTGAAATCGTTGTATGTCGGGCGGTTCGGCGGCGACGCTGCCGGCGATTTCGGAATGAAGAGTCTGATCGAAGAGGGCGTCGATATTCGTTTTTCCGAAAAGATCCAGGGCGCATCGACACAGATCGCCTTCATCATCATCGATACTAGAAATGGCGAACGGACCGTCATCTGGCAGCGTGACCATCGGTTGGCGTTTACCAGCGAAGACGTTCCGATGTCCGCCGCAGGTTGCTCAAAGGTCCTGCACATGTCCCCGCATGACACGGCGGCTTGCAGGACGCTAGCCGAGGCCGCCCGCCGAAGCGGCACCATCGTGTCGCTCGACATCGATAACGTTTTTGACGGGCTCGACGAGCTTTTGCCGCACATCGATATTCTCATCACCTCAGCTGAATTTCCTTCAAAGCTTTTCGGGATCAGAGACGCTAAGGAAGCACTGACCGAGATGCGTTCCAGATATGGAGCGCGCGTGGTCGGTACTACGTTAGGGGAATCAGGATCCCTTCTATTATGTGAAGGCTCGTTCATCGAAACCTCCGGTTTCGCCGTGCCCGGCGGATGTAAGGACACGACAGGGGCGGGCGATTCGTTTCGGGTAGGTCTGATATATGGCCTACTGACCGGCGAAACGGTCGAGGAATCGGCTCGCATGGCAAACGCTGTGGCGGCGCTGAAATGCCGTGCGGTCGGGGCGAGAACTGCGCTTCCGAACAAAACCGAACTCCGTGACCTGATGACCGGAAGATGAAACCGCAATAGGTCATCAGTTGATATCCGAGGCTGAGGGCTATTGATCTCTTATGGTTTGCCGGTTTCGATCTCACACAGTTAACCGCTCTAGGCCTGAGAATCGATGTTAAACACGATTAAAAATATATGGACATTGTGGTTCGCAATGGACTATAATCTTCCGGGCATCTCCCTTTCCTTATTAGCCCTGCTTCCCTCCTTCGTCAGCAACCTAATTCGCTGCTTGCCTTCTGACCTATGGATTCGAAGATCGGCCTCATCGCTCAGCTTAATGGTGTCTTCCTGATCACCATCCTCTCGCTATTCCTTCGTCGCTCCCTAAAGCTTACGGCGCTTAAATATTGGACGATAGCCTGGCTATGCCTCTCGTTTGCATTGATATCACTTCGCCTCGCTTTCGATTACACCCAACTTGGGTCGCTGTTGTTTACCTATTATTTCCTCGGCGAATACATATTCGGCTTCATGCTCATCGCCGGTATCCGCAGCCTTGATTCAGAGCAAGAGATGCAGCCGCGAACCGAGATGATGATCGCACCGTTTTTGATCATCGCGGTCATTCTGCCTCTGCTCGCTTCCGATTTCAACGAGATCTTGCCGATCCATTTCTTGATCGTCGCCGGGTTTTTTGCTTTTGCATTCTATTCAGCAAGAAAGTCCGCTCTGCGAAGCTTTGGCTGGCACGTACTGCACGTCGCGCTGGCAATGCTGGCCATAAATTTCGCTGGATATTTCTTTGTCTTCACAATGCGCAACGCGGTCCCGTTCGCCAATCAGATCCTGGCATACAATTCGGCGGTCAATCTGGTCCTCCAGACGTCACTCGGATTCGGAATGGTGATCGTTTTGCTTGAAAAGGTGCTCGCAGATTTTCAGACGGCCAATAAACGTTTACAGGATGCACACAAGCGCCTCGAGGAGCTTGTCCATACCGATCCGTTGACTGCCGCGTTCAACCGACACGCGTTCTATGGATTTGTTCGCAAGGGTAACGAAGACGGTACCACGGTTGCCGGCTGTGTGGGTTTTTTTGACATTGACGGACTTAAGAATATCAACGATTGTTTTGGACATTCCGCGGGCGACGCGGCGATCAGGGTCGTCGTCCGTTCGATACGCGACATAATAAGGGCAGAAGACCTGATCTATAGGTGGGGCGGCGACGAATTTTTCGTAATTATGGTCAGCATGGATGCGGAAATGGCCGAGACACGGATGTCCCGACTTGAAAACCTGTTGCGTAGCGTAAAACTCGACGGCGTCCAGGAACCGATGACGATAGGAGTTTCGTGGGGATTTCGCGATTTTACCGATATTGCCGACCTCGAGAAAGCGATAAGCGATGCCGATGCGGAGATGTATCGGCGCAAACGCGGGCGGCAGACTCAAAGCATCGATCCGGCAAATTTTGTACCGACGGCTTCACGAAATATCCCGACGATCGACATCACTCAGTAGCCTTTCGCTGGCCGAGATCCGGGCCGGGACGAGCGTACAAAAACAGCCGCGGAGACGGGGCGTCTTAGATCGGGCGACAACTCTCCATTCCCCAGGGCGTAGACGTCGCACTAAGCAGCCCGTTTCGCACTTCGGCAAATTTCCAGTCGCTTCGCTGCACGATAACCCCTTTCGAATCCTCGGTCCGATTTACAAAAGCGATTTCTGTAAATAGCTTAGCATTGCGGTCGCTGAGACTATCGGTGCTAATGACGTCGCTCGGCCCGGCCGTGCTGAAAACACTCAGCTCCTTTTTTTCGCCGGGTGTTATATTTGCAACACATACAAACTGCCGTCGAACAACATTTGAAGGCCTTGCTTTCTCGACAAAGCGAAACTCGACGAACACGACCTCTACAAGTGTACTGCCGTCATTCCTGATCTTCACCGTATAGGCAAAACCGTTGACAGGTTCTGCCTTTCGCTTTCGCGATTCCTGAACATTCTTCTCGATAGCAGAGCTGCGCCCGTCGATCGTTTGGTCATTCGGATCTTGTGCTCCGGGTGTTTGCTGGGCGCGGGCGGCTCTCTGAAAATTTCTATTTTCGGGGATCATTTGAGGCACGGCAACAGCTGTTTCGGCACTTCCGGTAAATGACCTCCGCTCGCTTTTCCATTCAAAAGCGACCACGCTGACCGGAAGAGCGTCGCTTTTTTGCTGAGTGAACGATACGGCTGGTGTCAACACCAAAAGCAGGAAAGCAGATGACGAAAGTCTCACAACTCACCTCCGAGATCGACATTTAGACGTGGGAGCAAATTCAAAAGGTGCCCGATTCGCTCAGAGCTTATCATTGAAGAAACCGACGACCAACGCCCATGCATCGCTTGCCGCAACTGCATCATAGACCTCGGGCCGCGTATCATTAAAGAATGCGTGATCGGCGTCATACTTTACGGAGTGAACCGGAAGCTCGAACCGTTCTGCTGCATCTTCGAGTGCGGCGACTTTCTCGGGCGTTATCCATCCGTCACGCGTTCCCGAAACAAAGATCGTTGGCGTTTTGAGTTTACTTAAGACGTCGTCGTTCGGAATATCGCCGTAAAACGGCGCAGCGGCACTAAAGCCTTCAAGCGTACAGGCCGCTCGAAGCGCGAAGGTGCCGCCCATGCAGTATCCCGTGATCCCAAAATGCGAGATATTCAATGCTTCCCTGGCCTTCTCAACGGCCGCTGATATCGTCGCGATGCCGTCCTCGATCGAAAGGGCATGCATCATTTTCGAAGCTTCGTCCGCGTTTACAGCGATCTTGCCGTGATACAGGTCCGGTGCAACAGCGATAAATCCCTCTGCGGCGTATCGATCGGCGATCTCCTTTACGTGGTCGTTCAAGCCCCACCATTCGTGGATCACCAAAACGGCACGGCCATTCGGGTTTACGGGTTTGGCTACATAGGCTGTGGTTTCGCCCGCGGCCGTCGAGAACAAGAGATGTTCAGCAGACATAAAGATCCTCCCAAAAATTCGTTTCTTCAGATTATAAACGAACCTTTGGGAGGACGTAACTCATGGACCGAGGTTGTTCGATCCATTGGCTCATATCTAGGTTAGAAAAATCTGATCGAATACCCGAACCTAATACCGCGGCCGATCTCAGGCATAAGATCCTTAATAAAATTGACGTGGTTGCGATAGAGCTTATCGGTCAGGTTATACGCATTAAACGAAAAGATATGAGCGTAATGCTGCCGGCCGATGGTGTAGGATCCCGCTATGTTCAGTATCCCGTAACCCGCAGTTCGTGTTTCGAGCGGAAACGTCTTTGTCTGAGCCGATGCAAAGACGGCCTCGGGCCTTATGCTCAGATCTTTGTATCGAAGATCAATCCCGATCCTTGCACGTGCCGGAGGGATCCGGGGAATGTTCAAGTCATTGTCGGTGAGTTTTGCCCTTACTGCATCGAGGCTGATAAATCCTCCGATGTAGTTGTTGAATGTGACATCGGCGCTCAATTCCGCCCCAAAATAGGCGGCATCCGCCTGCTCGTAGCGTCCGACAGGCAGGCCGTCTTCGATGTCAACATCACCATCGCCGTCCTCATCCTGCGGCGCGAGAAATACAAAGTTGTCGATACGGTAGTAATAGACGTCACCCGTAAGCCTGAACCTGCCCGACTGGTGACGCAGCGAAAAGTCGATCCCGTTTGCTCGTTCGAGCCTTAGATCTTCGTTCCCGATCTCGAACGTTACCGTTCCGATATGGGGACCGTTGTTGTACAACTCCTCAAGTGCCGGCGCTCGGTTCGCATGTGTGTAGTTCACGACAAGTGCCCCGCCCTGCCACAGTCCGAAATTTACCCCGACACCGCCTGAAAAAGCAGTGAAGTCGCGTTTACGCAGCTCGGTGTTCTCAGGGTCGTAGCTGTTCCTTTCTATACGTCCGCCAAATTGGAGCTTCACCCGGCCAAAGTTGAGCTCCTCGAGGCCGAACGCGGAGAACGCCGTGTGCCCCACCTTTCCGTCGATCAACTGCTCAGCACCCTCGACCTGATAGTCACGGTCAAAGCCTTCGAAACCGAATCTGCCGGTCAGTTTCTTATATGCCTGCTGTTCAAAAACAGCCCGATAAGAAACCGTCTTGTTTGAAAATACCGTACCGATCGAATCCAAGCCGTCCTCGGTCTCGATCTCCTGATGACGGTAGTCAGTGTAGTCGAAATTGTAGGTCAGGCCGTTCACGAACGAGTTCGACAGATCTCGAAAACCGCCGTTGAAGCGAAGGTTGTGACGCCGCAAACGGAGATCGATCTCTTCATCTACTTCTGGTAGCTCACCTAGGACCTCCTTCTTTTTTCCGCCTTCGAACAAAGCCGCATAAGGAACTCCGTAGCGCCTTACGTCGTAGCTGTAATTGCCGTTAAAGAATGCTTTTTCACCGAAATAACCCATTCCGCCCGAGGCAGTATTGGATCGCGATGAAGAATTGTCGACGCGGCCTATCGGCGATTGATAGTCGCCTGTTCGCGCGGCACCAAGATTCGCGCGAAATAGCCAACGTTTGATCCCATATTCGGCACCGCCCGAGAATGCGCCTTGGCGATCCGCCGTACCGCCAACAACCGTCGCGAACCCTCGAAATCCGTCATGATAGTCGTCATTATGGTGTCCGATAACGTTGACCACACCGCCAAGAGCATTGCTGCCGTAAAGCAATGTCGCAGGCCCCTTTACGACCTCGATGCGCTCGGCGCTCAACGGATCGATCGGTTCTCCATGATCACCCGACTGCGACCCGACCGAACCATTACGCACTCCGTCTTGAAGGACGAGTACGCGGTCACCGTCAAATCCTCGGATCACCGGCCGCGATGAGCCCGGCCCAAAGCTCCGCTTCGCAACGCCGGTCTCCAACTCGAGAACCTCCCCGATCGACGTTGACGCACGTTCCGTGATCCGGGTCGATCCGACCGAGTTCACCGTTTGAAACGAATCGAAGACCGATTGTTCTGCACCTGACGCAGTAACCGTGACCTGTTCCTTTAGGGACGCGATCTGGAGCTGAAAATCGATCTTCAGATCAGCACCGGCCGCTACATTAACAAAACGTGTTTCGTCCGAAAACCCTTCAATATGCACAAGCAGCGTATATCTGCCAGGGGCGACGTCGGTCAATCGATAATTGCCCTCGGTGTCGGTGCTTGTTGTCTGCTTTGTCTGAATGATCTGAACAGATGCGTCGTGTAAGGCGGTGTTTCCGCCAAAAGTGACCTTACCGCTGATAGATGCATTTTGAGCGCTGACTGCCGAAGTGCATATTGCCAGCATCATCAAACCGAAAAAAGTTCTCATAAGTTTTCGTTCCGTAACGTTGATATTTCAAATAGATATTGTCGGCGAGGTCAGCCTTTAAGATCGACAAGTTTTTAATGAGTGGCTGAAATCAGACAATGAGCGGTAGGTTTCAATTGGCCTGTCTTATCAGATCTTTAGCAGATTAGTGCGCAGGACCTTCGACTGGATCCGGCTTGAGGCGAGTTCCTGCCCGTTTTTCATGCTTACCAGAAATGTGCCGCCGGGCATTGGCGCGATTCTCGATATCGATTCGAGATTGACAACAGCACTTCGCGATAAGCGAATGAACTTCTTCGGATCCAATCTGACCTCAAGGTCTTTCAGTCGAAAATTGATCGTGTACCGCTTATTGTCCTGACTTGTGATCCTGAGCAATTCTCCGTCGGCAACGATCGATGAAACATCACCGACCGGCACCAGAACGATCTCTTCCTTAATTCGCACGGGGATGCGCTCGACATAGTCTCCGGGCGTTGCCGGACCGTAGACGCTTGTCGCATTTTTGAGCTTTTCCGCCTCCGTGGCCCGCCAATCCTCACGCTCGAGCCTCTCTGTCGCCCGAGCGATCGTTTCTCGCAGCCGCTTGATCTCGACCGGCTTCAGCAAATAGTCGACCGCATTGACCTCAAATGCGTTGACCGCGTGATCATCATAAGCGGTCACGAACGCAACGAGCGGCATCTCATTTTTTGTCAACGAACCGACGACTTCAAGCCCCGAAGCTCCGGGCATCTGAAGATCGAGCAGCGCGAGATCGGGCTTTTTCGCTTTGATCAGATCGATCGCATCGATCCCATTTTCAGCCTCGCCGATCAGATCGATATTCGAGATCTCCGCCAGAAGCGATTTTAGGAATTCCCTCGCGGGACGTTCGTCGTCGGCAATGACTATTCTGATCCTGCTCATATCCTTGCAACTTTCGGCCTGCTCGTTTTCCGCCCCGTCGGACTAGTTACGGGTAATGTGATTGTTGCGACCGTGTGGCCATTTTTGTCGATCTCAAGCCCGAGTCCGGCATCAGGGCCATAGTAGGATCGAAGCCTGCCGCGAACGTTTGATAGTCCGACACCGTACGGTTCGTCGACATCGAGATCGCCTTTGCCGGAGCCTGTATCGCTTACCTCGATCACAAGTTTTTCGCCTGCGTCGTCCATCTCAGCGGAGATCCCGATGTGTCCGCCCGACCTGTTTTCCGATATGCCGTGTTTTATCGCGTTTTCGACGATCGGCTGCAGGATGAGCGCGGGTATGCGCATTTTCGCGATCTCGTCGGAAACGTCGATCTCAACCGTGAGACGTTCTTCGAATCGCGCTTTTTCGATATCCAAATAGCTTTCGATGATCTTCAATTCCTCGCCAAGCGTACAAAATTCGTCGGACGATCTTAAGACCCCTCGCAGGAGTCTTGTCAGCTGCAGAAGCGTTTCAAACGCACGTTCGGGCGACGACCTTATCAGGTAGCCGATCGTGGTCAACGCATTGAAAAGAAAATGCGGATTCACCTGCGCACGCAACGCCGTCAGCTGAGCTTCGGCCGCGAGCTTTGATATTTCTTGTTCGCGATATTCTTGCTCGCATCGCTCGTGGATCACCCGAAGCGCATCGATCCGACGTGCCGCCGCAAGCGAGATAGAAGCGAGCATCGTGATCTCGTCCGAAAGCAGCCTTCGTCCGCCGTGAAACTTTGACAGCTCAATTTGAAAATACGGCGGTTCTGCGGTCGGAACAAACACCTCGACCAGATCGGGCTGAAAATCGACGAATGTCGCCGTTCCACGATCGTGTCTTTCAGCGATCTCGTACCACTTTGACCCTTCTGACGTAAGCGCCTCAGCCAGGCGGCCCGAGGCGACATCGAGAACGTCGTTGCTCGAACCGAGATTTTCGAAGGTCTCTGTCAATTCAGTTTGCAGTTGGGCATAGTCGATCCGCTGAAGGATAACCTTGTCTACAAACAGAACCGCGAGCCTATGCAGCGAGGGATAAACGAGCGCTGTTGCGATCCAAAGGATCAATATGAGGCTTATGGCAAGAACATCGTTTCTATCGTGGGTTTCGTGATAACGCAACAGCGGAGCCGCGACCAGGACGTATAGCCCGAACGCCACCATCGAGAGCAGGATCAGCGACACGGCTCGCTTCAAGAATAGATCGGCAAAGGCGAATCGGTAATTCTGATAAAGGATCGCAAGAGCGAGCGGCAGCGACGATTGATGTGCAACGAGCTCGATCAGCCACGAACTTCCTTCTCGCTTGTCGACGAAATGAAGGCCCGAGACAGCGAATATCAGCAGAGCGGTCGTCCAAATGGCCCGCTGCGTCAAAGTCTGTCGAAAATAGACGAAAACGAGGCCGACAGCGAGCGAAACAGCCCCGAGAATCAGTACCATCAGCCCGAAGCTCGAGGGTACGACCGAACCGCTGGCGGCCGCGACGAAATGAAGCGTCGCCGCAAACGAGCTTACGGCGTAGGCAATGTAGGTAAGCGGCGTCCATCGCGCTTCACCATTCTGTGCTGAATGGACAACAACGGACGGCAAAAAGCCGAGAGCTGAATAAGCGGTCGCGGTCAAGAACGCGAGATTTGCGGACGTGCCAAAGTCTCCGAGAACGAAAACAGACATCTCGCCCACGTTCCAGATCAAGCCCAGCAAGGACGTCACCAGTAGCAGCTTATGGGCAAAGCGAGCGCGTTCCTGACCGCGGTGCTGAAGGACCATCGCACCTAACAGGCCATAAAGCGCGATCCCGACCGCAAAGCCAATGCAATTCACCAACAATGCCGCATTCAGGGAATTCATTTCGTCGCTGATACCTTAGTCCCGCATCAATGATCCGCCAAAAGCCATATTAACAGATAGTCGTTTCAGCCCAACAGACAGTTGTATCGGCAAACGAATGAAGCGTAGTATTATCCAGAAAGAAATTCGATCGGATGATATGAAGCGACTGTTTCTAATGCGTCACGCGAAATCAAGTTGGGATTCGCCGGGATTGTCTGATTTTGAACGGCCGCTAAACGATCGTGGCCTGAATACGGCACCCTTCATGGCCGAGTTGATCTCTCGGCGAGGCTTGCTGCCGGAATTCTTTATCAGCTCGCCGGCCGTCCGCGCAATGCAGACGGCCAAGATCGTCAAGGAAAGTTCCGGTTCGAATGCCGTCCTCCGGTTTGACGAACGCATTTACGAAGCAAGCCCCAATACGCTCCGACAGGTGGTTTCCGAGATCGACGACGCCATCGCTTCGGTAATGCTGATCGGTCACAATCCGGGACTCGAGGGCTTCATCGATTTTCTTACATCTGAGCATGAAAGCATGCCGACCGCAGCCGTCGCGACCATCGATCTCGAGATCGAGCAATGGACCTCGCTTGCAAAGAATTGCGGGCGTTTGGTGTCGGTCATTCGCCCAAAAGATGAGGCCCAAAAGGCCGGCGGATAGGCCGGGAACCTTACACCCGAGGAAGCTGTAACATTTAACACAATGGTAACAAAGAGTTAATGACGCCTTAAGTTGCCAGGCATAGACTGCCCTTTTGCGTACAATTCTGTTCTCATTCGGTTAACCACCAGCATCTATGCAGCAAAACATACTGATCATTGAGGACGACGCCGATATCGCCGAGAGTCTTCATTATAATTTCAAGCGAGAAGGCTTCCGCTCGATGATCGCAGAATCGGGAGAAAAAGGACTCCGCCTCGCTCTCGATGACAAGAATTCGCCGTCTCTTATCATCCTTGACCTTATGTTGCCCGGGATGAGCGGGATGGAGCTTTGCCGTCGTCTCCGGCGTGAGCAGGCAACTGAGAACACGCCGATAATCATGCTGACCGCAAAGGCGGCCGAAACCGATAAGATCGCCGGGCTTGACACCGGAGCCGACGATTACATCGTCAAACCATTCTCGGTCAAGGAGGTTGTCGCACGCGTCCGTGCCGTGCTTCGGCGTGCCGAAAAGGAATCCCCTCCGCGTTACGAAGATGAACGAATGAGCGTCGATTTCGATGACATGCGGGTAATGGCAGACGGGGAATACGTTAAATTGACGAGGAAGGAATTTGCCCTGCTTGAACACCTGATCAAGAACAGCGGCCGGGTTGCTACGCGTCAGCAGCTGCTCGATAATGTCTGGGGTTATAGTTATTTTGGCGATACCCGCACACTAGATGTTCATATACGGCGATTGCGTCAAAAGATGGGCGAATGTGGTGGTTGTATCGAGACCGTTGTGGGTGTCGGTTATCGGTTCGTCGGCTGCAAATGATCGCTCCTCAAAACAGAGACGAAAGCATCGAATTTCATGGCGCACATTCTCGCCGATTGCTGCATTCGATCATCGATTCGATCCGCGAAGCCGTTCTTGTCGTCGATCCCTCGATGAAGATCGTCGCCTCAAATGCCTCTGCAACCCGAGCTTTTTCCCGTGAATATCCTGATCTAAAAGGCAAACGCCTTAGCGAGGTGATGCGCGACCTAAATCTGCACGTGGCGTTTCGCCGTGCATCGACAGAGAAGGTCGGCACGGACCTGAAAATAGAGCTTACAGGCAACGAAAAGCGGGTTTACGATGTCCATATCGCGCCTTTTGAGCTTGAAGGTGAGGTCTATGCCATCGGTATGTTCTACGACGTTTCACAGATCGAACGTCTCGAAAAGGTCCGTCAGGAATTCCTGTCCAACATCTCTCACGAACTTCGCACACCGCTGACCTCGATACTCGCCTTTGTCGAGACCCTCGAGGACGGAGCGATCGACGACCGCGAAAACAACCGCCGTTTCTTAAGCACGATCAGGCGGAACGCGGAACGAATGCACGTACTCATTGCGGACATTCTTGAGCTTTCCCTGATCGAATCGGGCAACGTCTCGATCGACGTCAAAAAGGTAAGGGTATCGCATTTGATCGACGAGGTCTTTGCAACGCTCTCGTCAAAAGCCGCCGAAAATGATGTGGAACTCATCAACGTGATCTCGTCCGAGGAAAGGATCGATGCCGATCCGATGCGGTTGGAACAGATGCTGACGAATCTGATCGATAACGCGATAAAGTTCAACCGTTCGGGTGGGCGCGTTACGGTCAGTATGGACCGCAATGACGAAAGTTATTTCCTCAATGTGTCAGATACGGGCGAAGGTATTCTCGCTGCTCACCTTAACCGGATATTCGAGCGCTTTTACCGTGTGGATCGCGGACGCACACGCGACGTTGGCGGAACCGGGCTCGGTCTCGCGATAGTCAAACACCTCGCACGGCTCCATGGTGGTGAGATTTCCGTAAACTCGGCGCTCGGACATGGAACGGTTTTCACGATCCAACTTCCCATTCTTCATACACTTACCGTGTGATCGATTTTTCTTTCCACATAAGCTAGAACGTGATATAATTCTTATATTAAGCAGGCAATTTAGGTCACGCGGACCGCAGGTTTACGGGTTCGTTTTGTTTGGTCAACTCTCAGGTTTTTTGGGGGCAGAACACCTATGGATCTCAGCATCGGACAGAAGGTCGCGTATCCAAGTCAGGGCGTTTGCATGGTCGAGCAGATCGAACGAAAGATGATCGGCGACTGCAGCATGAGTTTCTATTCTCTTCGAGTTTTGAGCGATAACTCAACGATCTTGATCCCCACGGAAAATGCCGAAAGCGTTGGTGTGCGCCCGATAATATCGTCAATTCAATGCAAGGCCCTGATCGAGAAACTTTCTTCGAGCTTCGAAAGCGCATCGAGCGATTGGAAATCGAGGTCGCGTGAGTTCACCGACAAGCTCAAGTCCGGCGACGTCTTCGAGGCGGCTGACGTGCTCAAGAAACTTACGTTTCTTAGCCGCGAGAAAAAACTATCGTTCCGTGAGCAAACTTTGCTGGACAAAGCAAAGTTTCTTATCGTTTCTGAGATAACGAACGCCGATGCCGCTGACGAAGAACTGCTGCGGGACGAGATCGAGAGACTTGTTGAGATCGCGTGCAACAAGCATTCGGCCGAGCATTTGAACGTAATGTCAGCCGCTATACATTGAGGCCATTAAGGCCTTCGATATTTTGCTTTGACGACGGTCTTGATATTTCCCCTGACGTGAAAATCACCGACGATCTTGACCCTTAACGGGTCACAGGCCTCGACAAAATCTTCAAGAATGATGTTTATGACGTGTTCGTGAAATACCTTTACGTCGCGAAACGAGTTTATATACATCTTAAGGCTTTTCAACTCGATGCACCTTTCGTTCGGAACATAACTGAGCCTGATCACAGCAAAATCCGGAAAATCAGAAAACGGACAGATCGCCGTAAATTCAGGTATCTCGAAATCGATCCAGATCGGCTTGCCTGAAAACTCGTATTTGAACGTGTCCAGCGGATAAAGCCCCATCTCGCCTCGCGGTGTTGAACGGATGTCAAGATTCTGGAGATTTTCCGGAGGCAGAATTTTGTCGTCTAACATACTTTTCTCTTTTTACTGAATTCACGAGCCGACGCCAGATCTTCGATCCCGCGTGAGCGCAGATCGCTCAGAAGATTCAAGAAGATCCGTGCCGTTGCCCGGGCATCATCGCTCGCACGATGATGATTTACCAGGTCGATAGAATAGTGGCGTGCGACCGTGTTCAGTTTATGATTCTCGATATCGGGCAGAAGTTTTCGCGACAACTGAACGGTACACAGCGACGGATTCTCGAGACAATAGTCTTCGTATACCAACCCGATCTCATGATTCAGGAAGCCCATGTCGAACCGAGCGTTGTGAGCGACCAGTACCGAATCACCGATAAATGCCAAAAATTCATCGGCGATATCACAAAAGACCGGTGCGCCGCGAACCATATCGTCGCTGATGCCCGTCAATGATGTAATGAATGACGGTATCGGAGTTTCGGGGTTGACCAGCGTGTGAAATTCCCCTTCGATCTCACCGTTGACCACCCTGTATGCTCCTATTTCAGTGACACGGCAAGGCGGAGCCTTAGCTCCGGTCGTTTCAAGATCGAAAACAACAAATGACGTGTTCGAAAGATCGATCACGCCATGGTCGCGGCCGACGAACTCGACATCGTCACCGTCGCCTACGATCGCCAGGCGCGAGTCGCGTTCGACCAATTCCTGAACAAGCAAGCGTGCGATGAAAGGCTCCGGTTTCTTGATCTTCATTACCCGATCGACGATCCTGACCGCCGGAGCCCGCCCACCAAGCGACTCAAGCAAACTGATCGTATCTTTGATCAAAAGCGATTCCGAAATGAGATTTGCAGAAGGAGCCATTCACTAATCATTCTATCGGCAAAACTTCAAACCGCAAGGAATCGAACGAAGCGGCCGCAGTCCGAATTGGGAAGAATCGCTTTTTTTTGACATAATTCGGTCTTTGGTCGTTCGAAAACATCAGATCTACACAATATCGGAAAGACCGGATCTGTAAAGACAAACAACATTCAAAGATGGGGCCGGACCAGATACTTCAGCACTTTCGCGACACAAACGCTCTTCTCGACGGGCATTTCATACTTTCCAGCGGCTTGCATAGCCCACTGTATCTGCAGTGCGCCCTTGCGCTCCAATATCCTGCCGATGCCTCGCGTTTCGCCCGCCTGATCGCTCAGAACTTCGACCGCTCTGATATCGATACGGTCGCCTCGCCGGCGATCGGAGGCCTGATCATCGGGTATGCGGTAGCAGCGGCGATGAACGTCCGGTTCATTTGGACGGAACGGCAAAATGGCGAGATGACGCTAAGACGAGGCTTTGGTATCAGGCGTAACGAACGGGTTTTGGTCGTTGAAGACGTTATCACCACTGGCGGATCGACGCGAGAATGTATTTCGGTCATCGAAGCCAATGGCGGCAGTGTCGTCTCGGCCGCATCGATCGTCGACCGCTCGAACGGGAAGGCCGATGTCGGAGTCTACCGCATGTCGCTGCTGTCGCTCGATGTTCCTAGTTATACAGCAGCCGATTGTCCATTATGCGAACGCGGAGACGTAGCCGTGAAGCCGGGAAGCCGAGCGAACATTTCGAACTGAACGATGCGAACGTGCTGTTTTCTTACGATGGACGACCTCGCGGGCTATGTCAGCGACGACGATCTGGCCATTGGACCGCTTGAGAGACTCGGATGGCAAGTTGAAAAGGTCTCGTGGCGTTCTGAGAAGGTCGACTGGAACTCATTTGACGTGGTCGTGGTTCGAACGACCTGGGACTATCAAAATGCTCCGATACGGTTTCTTGAAGTGTTGAGATCGATCGAAAGCTCATCAGCACGTCTCGAGAATCCGTTGGCGCTGATGGAATGGAATCTGGATAAACGCTATTTGTGCGAACTCGAGGCCGACGGCAATTCGATCGTTCCGACGATCTGGGGAAATGGGGTATTTACCAAAACCGAGTTTTCGGGCTGGCTTTCATCGCTTGGAACCGACGAGGTCGTTATCAAGCCGACGATCAGCGCAACTGCAAAAGATACATTCCGGGCAAAGTCGTTCGACCCCGATATCGCAAGCGTGTTTGAAGGCCGGGGCTACATGGTTCAGCCGTTTTTGCGGTCTATCGTTGACGAAGGTGAATACTCGGTGTTCTATTTCGACGGCGAATATAGCCACACGATCCTGAAGACCCCGAAACGTGACGATTATCGCGTCCAGGAGGAGCACGGGGGCGTGATCAAAGCAGTAGAACCGCAGGCGGACCTTATCGCATCGGCCCGATCGATCGAAAACTCGCTACTGCCGCGACCGCTCTACGCCCGGATCGATCTTGTGCGTGACGGCTCGAAGTTCCGATTGATGGAACTCGAATTGATCGAACCTGCTTTGTACTTTCGAATGGACGACCGCTCGGCGTCGAGATTTGCGATGGCCCTGAACAAACGATTTAATGAATTATAGGTTTCTGATCCAGTACGACGGCACCGACTTCCACGGTTGGCAGGTGCAGGAAAATGACCGAACCATACAAGGCGAACTCGAGCGCGTTATCGGTACGCTTGAGGATGCTCCGGTCAAGGTGGTCGGTTCAGGGCGAACCGACGCCGGCGTCCACGCTGAAGGCCAGGTCGCCAACGTAAACATGAATCGCAGATTCACGCCCGATAGGCTCCGGGCGGCCATCAACGGCAATCTGTGGCGTGACATCCGCATCATGAATGTCGAACTTGCTCCGGACGACTTTCACGCTCGTTTTTCGGCCCGAAACAAGACCTACCTCTACCGCATCGTGAATGCGCCGGTCATGACGCCGTTTTGGCGTCGGTTTGCCCACCACGAATCACGTCCTCTCGATATTGGCCGGATGACCGCTGCCTCTCGAATGCTGCTCGGTGAACACGACTGGACAGCCTTTTCGTCGGCCCAGGCCGACGGCGAAAACCGCGTGCGAACAGTGACTGACTGTACCATTCAGACCGTTTGGGATCCGCGGGCTCGTGCGTCGATGATCGAATTTTCGATATCTGCGAACGGATTCCTGCGTTATATGGTGAGGTCGATAATTGGCACGATCATCGAGATAGGGCGCGGCGAAAAGGATTCTGATACAATTCAGACGGCAATTGTCACGGGTGACCGAAGTCTTGCCGGAAAGACCGCTCCGGCACATGGGTTGACGCTTATGAAGGTCGAGTATTGACGCGTTTTTCGGCTCGCGAATGGTGCGGCTAAACGCCGAAACGAAGAAACGCAGATCGGCTGACATGTGGATCTTTTTATTCGCGTTTCTTTGATCGCTGCAGTTTTCCATCTGAGCTTAGCTCGGAAGGGATCGCATTGACCCGGCCCGTACTAGCCGTATTGCGTTCTCGACGAGCGGCCTCGGTAAAGTTCGCCGCAATTCTTTTGGTACATGCTTATTTATCACATCACAACTCCAGAAAACTGGGAAAAATACAAGGATCGTCCGTCGTTTCAGACCGAGAGCTTACAGACCGAGGGTTTCATCCATTGCAGCTTCGACACGCAATTAGAAGCCGTAATCAAGCGGTACTACAGCCAGCGGCCGAAGATAGTCATTCTCACGATCGAAACCGATAAACTTCTGGCCAAGCTCGTCAATGAACCCTCGACCGGCGGCGAATTGTACCCGCACATTTACGGCAGGCTTAACCACAATGCCATAGTCAACGTCGAGGAGCGGTTGGTCGCCGCAAAAGATACGACGATCGACTATTGGTCGGATAAATGAGTGGCGGCTTTCCGCTCGCACGCAGATGCATAAAAACTTTACCCATATCCCTGACCTTACGCCGACCGACGCGGAACTTCTCGACGAGATCGATCTCGATCGGATGCCGAGGCATATCGCGGTAATAATGGACGGTAATGGGCGTTGGGCTAAAATGCGGGGAAAACCGCGAATATTCGGGCACAGAGCCGGAGCTGAGTCTGTCAGGTCGATTCTTGATACATGCACGCGACTCGAGATATCTGCGGTTACGCTGTATGCATTTTCTACTGAGAATTGGAAGCGGCCGAAAGCCGAAGTATCAGGCTTGATGTCGATGCTCAAACGATATATCCGAAGCGAGATGCGCGAGGTCGATGCGAATAACATACGGTTTCAAGCGATCGGGAATATTCAGGGCCTCGCGCCGGACGTCCAGAAAGAGATCGCCTGGGCAACCGCCCAAACGGCTTCAAATACCGGAACGATACTGAGCGTTGCCTTAAATTACGGCGGGCGGCTTGAGATAGTCGAGGCTTGCCGAAAGGCGGCCGCGGGGCATAACGGCTCGCCGGGCGAGATTACCGAAAAAGATATCGAACAGAATCTTTACACCGCGGGCCTTCCGGATGTCGACCTTTTGATCCGTACCAGCGGTGAATTGCGGATCTCCAATTTCCTCTTATGGCAGATCGCCTACGCCGAGATCTATGTCACCCCGACGCTCTTTCCTGATTTTCGACGGGCTGAGATCTTTCGAGCGATCATCGAATATCAGAAACGCGATCGACGATACGGCGGCCTCAAGTCATAGCCATGAAAACACGTCTGTTAACTGCCGCAGTTGCACTGCCGATCCTTGTTGCTTCAATAATCCTACCGACGTACGTACCCGGCACGGTTTGGATCTTCGTCGGCATCGCCGTTTTGGCACTTGCGGCCGGGCTGTTCGAGTTGTTTATTCTAACTAAAAAGCTCGAATTAAAGGCAGACGCCGGTATTGCTTATCTCGGAGCCGCAGCGATCGCGGTTGCGTTCATTTTTGACGCTCCGGCTAAGGCTCCGGACCTTTTGCTCCTGACACTGGCTGCATTCGTCGGAACGGTTCTTATCTCCCAGACGTTTCGGTTTCAAAAAGACTTCTCGAAAATGCTGACGGGTGCGGGAGTTACGATACTAGGTGTATTGTATCTGGCGTTCCTCGGCGGATTCTTGATCTCGATACGTGTCGGATTCGAAAGTTCGCCGGGGCTCTCGACCCAGCTATTGCTTTTCTTTTTTGTGGTGATCTTCGGCTCGGATTCGGGAGCATATTTTGCCGGCCGTGCGTTCGGAAAGCACAAGCTCGCACCGTCGATCTCGCCGGGAAAAACGGTCGAAGGCCTGATCGGAGGCCTCGTAGCCGCCGCCGGCTTTGCAGCGCTGTGTACATTCATGTTTTTTCCGGAGCTGCCGTACAAATTCTCGATCCCGCTCGCCGTGGTTATGGCCGTTGTCGGCGTCCTCGGCGACCTGACGGAATCTGCGATGAAGCGGGGCTCCAAAACCAAAGACGCCGCCTCGATCCTTCCCGGCCACGGCGGCCTGCTCGACCGATTGGACAGTTTGCTATTCAACGCACCAATCTTGTATTATTTTGCTCGGTTTTATTTTTAGCGATGAACGCCATTTTACGAGTTGACGGCAATAATACGTAAGGACGGAAACGTTTTTTCACGACGTTCCGCCTTCCGACTGTCTCAACCCGGAAGGCGTTTTTATTTTTATGCATGATGTATTGGGAAGTTTAGAAAGAACGCATTCGTGCGGCGAGCTTCGCGAATCGCAAGTCGGCAAGAACGTCATTTTGATGGGCTGGGTCGCAAAGAAGCGTGATTTCGGCGTTTTCACCTTCATCGACCTTCGCGACCGCGAGGGCGTGACACAGGTTGTCGTCAGCGAAGAGACAGCGGCCGAAGCTCATGCTAAGGCGAAGAATCTCCGCGGCGAGTTCGTGATCGCGGTGAAAGGCGTAGTCGTGAGCCGAGCTGAGGGGACGCACAACAGAAAGCTTGCGACAGGCGATATTGAGGTCAGGGTCTCAGAGATCTTGATTCTTAACGACGCTAACGTTCCGCCCTTTCAACTTGAAGTTGCCGGCAGCGAAAACCTTGCCGCGGAGGACACGCGGCTCAAATACCGTTATCTCGACCTTCGCCGTCCGCAGCTTCAGCACAACATTCGCATGCGTGCCAAAGCCGTAGCGAAGATCCGCGAGTATTTCGATAACCGCGGTTTTGTCGAGATCGAAACACCGATATTGTTGAAATCGACGCCCGAAGGCGCTCGCGATTTTATCGTCCCGTCGCGGATACACACCGGCAAGTTCTTCGCCCTGCCGCAGTCGCCGCAGATCTTGAAACAGCTGACAATGATCGCCGGATTTGACCGTTACTACCAGATCGCCCGCTGCTTCCGCGACGAAGATCTCCGGGCCGACCGCCAACCGGAATTCACACAGCTCGACATGGAAATGTCCTTCGTCAACCGCGAACAGGTCTATCGCGAAATGGAAGGGATGTTCAACCACGTTCTGAAACTGATCGGCGTCGATCTGCCGGCCGAATGGCCGCGAATGACATATGCCGAGGCGATGCGACGCTACGGCTCGGACAAACCCGACCTTCGATTCGGCATGGAGCTCGTCGATCTGTCGACCGAGCTCAAAGAAACGGATTTCGCTCCATTTGCCGAGACCCTTGCGAAAGGCGGCGAGATCAAATGTATCGTGGCAAAAGGTAAGGCCGATTACTCGCGCAAGCAAACCGATGAGCTGCAGGAGTTCGTCAAACGATACGGAGCCGGTGCTCTCGCCTGGATAAAAGTTGGCGTCGAGGCGGCAGCAGAAGTCGGAACCGGGAGCGACGGGGTCATTACCTCGTCGCTCCTCAAGGTCCTGGGAGAAGAGAAGGTAAGCCAACTCGCCAAGACCTCTGGTGCCGAGCGCGGAGATGCCGTCCTCATCGTCGCAGGCAAAAAGTCGGTCGTGGCCGCAGCTCTCGGCGCCCTTCGCATCGAGATCGCCCGGCGCGAGAACCTGATCGACCGCAGCAAGTACGAACCCCTTATCGTCACCGAATTCCCGATGTTCGAGCACGACGAGGAGACCGACCGCTACACTGCCGCTCATCATCCGTTCACCTCGCCAATGGACGAGGACCTTGAGAAGTTCAAACAAGCGGTCGAAAACGATGCGGACCATCATCTGCTGGGTGAAGTGCGTGCCAAGGCGTACGACGCCGTGATCAATGGATACGAATGCGCCGGCGGGTCGATCCGCATCCATCAAAAGGACGTGCAGGCCTTAAATTTCAAAGCACTCGGAATGACGCCGGAGAGCGCCCGTGCACAGTTCGGCTTCTTCCTCGACGCCCTTGAATACGGCACGCCCCCGCATGGCGGTTTCGCCGCCGGCATCGAACGCACGTGCATGATCCTCGTCGGCACCGAGAACATTCGCGACGTCATGGCGTTTCCAAAGACGGCCTCGGCTCAGGACCTGATGATGGACTCTCCGGGCGAGGTGGATGGCTCGCAGTTGGACGAGCTTGGGATCAATGTTGCAGTACAAGCGAATCAGAATGATCGATCCTAGCCTCTCTCGCAAGGTATGTTATAGCTGGATAGCGGCGGCGGCGATGTTAACATGACAATTGGTTTCAGGCCGTGGGTGAATTCGATTTATTGAACCAATCAGTTTAATTTGTCGTAGAATATCGGTGACGATGGCCAAAAAGTTTGATACAAATCCGCTCGATCCGGAATTCCCGGAAAAGGCACGAACGGCTGCTGAAACAGGCCCGGCGGCGGTTTACACCGCGCCCCAGAGATCCCCTTTCAGTACCGCCGAATTCCCTCGCTCGCCTGGGAGTGTGACCGAAGAAGAGACTCGCAGATTTGAGGGACCGCAGTTCAATTCTTACGCTTTCCATGGCGGTCAGAGTCCGGCCGTTTATCAACCGGTGGGCCTAACCGATATGAATCAGGCTTCGAGCCGAAAGGTCGCCAAAGCCGGCCTGCCGGAAAAGTGGCTGATCGGCCTGCCGTATCTGCCCTTTTCGATCGGGCTGGTCGCAGGCCTTATTTTGCTTCTGATACTGCCGAAAGAAGAGACCAAGGTCCGATTTCACGCTGCACAGGGCCTGGCCGCCCACGTCGGGATATTGATCGTCACGACGATACTGGGCTTGGTCGGCAATGTCACCGACCTTGCCGAACTCGGCAGCGGCATCTTCACGCTTGTCACGACCATCATGCTCATCGTTTTTGCGATCAAGGCGTGGAAGGGAAAGCCGGTTCACATTGAATCCGTCGATGATCTTACGAATTGGCTCGAGGAAAAGATCGGCCCTATCAAGTCGTAATTTCGAACAAAATTCACGATGTTTTGCTCTGGTTGCGGTACCCAAATACAAGAAGGCTTAAATTACTGCAGCAGGTGCGGGCGGCGGATCGATAGAGATACGCCCGACGCTCTCGCCGGAATGAGTTCGTCCGTCATAGCCGCATACACCGGTGGTGTTGGATTTCTCGCGTTCATATTCGTTGTATTGATATTGGCGAAGAATGGATTTCCATCCGGTGACATGACCAAGATAGCCTTCTTGTATTTTGCCGCGCTCTTTGGTATCTGTTTCCTGATCCTTCGACAAGGTTCATTTAAAACGACCGGCACATTGCCTCGATCAGTAGACGCTAACGGTGATCCGGCTGCTCCGGTATACCTGAGGCCCACGGCGACCGCACAACTCGTCGAACGCCCGGAGGCCGAGATCGGCAGTATCGTTGACCACACAACACGCGACCTTGAAGAAGTCACTGCCCAGAGAAAATAAAACGGAATGTACTGTGACCGCTGCGGAAAACAAATAGACGAGAGCCTTAACTTTTGCAAAAGCTGTGGTGCACAGCTTAGAAAAGGCGACGATCAGACAAAGTCGATCCTGGGATCGCTTGTTTCGGCATTGATCGCCGTCGCTGTGGTTGGCCTTGCGATACTCGTCGGGTTAATGGCCATCCTGCTCGATAAAGTTCCAAACCCCGAACCGGTATTCATCTTCGCAATATTCTATCTTGCAACGCTCTTCGGTATTTGCTTCATGATCATGCGGCAGATATCGAAGTTGATCGACAGAAAGCTGGGCGACCCCGCTCCGTTGGCAAAAACATCATCGATCGAATCGGTTCCGCTGGTCCAACTCCCGCCGAAAGCGACAAATCCTTTGGACGAATTCCAGCAGCCGGCGAGTGTGACGGACCATACAACACGAACACTCGAAAAGGTCCCGGTCAGCGAGCGTTAGGCATTCCCGCCAAACACCTCTTTCAAGACCTCGGAGTACTCAATTATTGCCTGTTCGCCGTTGCCGGTGTAGATCGATCCGTGCATTGACGCTACGGTCTTCGGTTTCAAGGCCGCTATGCGCTTCAGCGTCGCATCGGTCTTCGGAGTATAAGGCAAGTAATCTGCCAGCGGGCTTGCCTGCATTTCCAACATCGCCTGACGCACACGATCCGTAACGCTCTCCGAGGTCAACGGAGCAACATCGCCGTTCTGATGTAGAATATCAGACGAGAATAAGACACCGGCTGTCGTATCGAACAAAAGTCCCGCCTCCCAGTTATGCGGGACGTGCGGTGTCGCCAGAAACCTGAAGTTGTGTCTGCCGGTCGAAAACTCCTCGCCGTCAACCATCCCTTTTGCCGGATTCTTCGGTGCAAAATCATCCACACTTACCATCTTTCCGACCATGCTGACAACCGCCGTTGCACGAGGTGCGACCGCTTGCCACTCATTGAGTGAGCCGCATTCATCTGCCTCGAAATGGCTGAATCCGATCCACCGCAGCGTTGAAGGGTCGATCAGCGAAGCTACCGCCTCGCGAACGGCCGGAAATAATGCCCGCATTCCTGTGTGAAACAGCAGCGGCTCCTCGTCACGGACAAGGAATTGGCTGAATCCGAGGTTTGCCTCTGAAATGAAAGTGTTGATCCTAAAAATGTCCGGTGCGATCTCGGTAATATTTGTCATCGTCGTAAACGCTCCTCGGGCCTATGCAGGTCCTCGACCTTATACGCGTTCCCGGACGGAAAACAATGTCATGCAACGGCCGGGATCTCGGCCTCGGGTTTTGCACCTCTCTCGCCTCGGAGTTTCAAAAATGCCGTGATAATGAGAAATATTGCCAGCCCGATCAAGATAAGCGAGGCGACACCATTGACCATCTTGATATCCAGGCCGGTCGATGCCTGAAAATTGCCGATCACCAGTGACCCAAGCGCCCAAAGCGTAATGACGAGAATGAACAGCATCGGCAGCAGCGTGAATGCTATACGTTTTCGTGCTTGGTATAGCCACGCCGTGATCGAGAGAAGGGTCAACGCCGCGAGCAGCTGATTTGACGCCCCAAAAAGCGTCCAGAACTCTACCCACGAACCAGGCTTTGCATAGAAGATCAGAACGAACGGCAAAGCGACGGTTGCGAGAGTTCCGATCACAGCACCAACACGGCCTGGAACGCCGATCAACTCCTGAACAAGATAGCGGCCGAGCCGCATGCCCACGTCGAGCGTGTCGAATACGAAGGTCGAGAATGCCATCGCTCCGAACGTAACCGCGAACGGGAGGTTTTCCTTTCCGATCAGTAGCGTCAGGAATTCGCCAATGCCGTTGCCATAGATCTTACCGGCCGCGAATGCCTTGCCGTCGGCGCCATAAAGCATCTCGTTGCTTGCGATCATCACGACGACCAGCGCGATGAATGCGACAAAGCCCTCTGCCAGCATCGCTCCGTAGCCTACCGGACGGGCATGTGACTCTTTGTCCAACTGCTTTGATGTGGTGCCCGAACAAACCAGTCCGTGAAAGCCCGAACAGGCCCCGCAGGCGATCGTTACGAATAGGAACGGAAAGAGCATTCCGGTCATTCCGCCTACGTCGAACGACTTGAACGCGGGCTGCTCGATCGTGTATCCGCCAAAGAAGATCCCGACGATGCCGACCGCGATCGCCGAATAAAGGACAAACCCACCCAGATAGCCTCTTGGCTGAAGAAGGGCCCAAACCGGGACTAGCGACGCCGCTATGCAATAGAGCAAAATGACGATGCCCCATGTTTGATGGCTATAACTTAATACGTTCGAGAAATTCGTCCCCAGATACGCAACCCCGAAAACGGCCGGAACAAAGACGACCGTCGAAAGCCAGAGCGGCGGTCTTAAATAGCGCTCGACCAGACCAAGCAAAATGGAAAGGAGCAGGTAAGCGACCGAGGCGAATGCGACCGCTCCACCGGGGTTGAAACTGGTTTCACCGGCTAATGCCTCGTCACCCGATACAAAAGTGCCGGCCGTGATATCGGTAAACGCCACGATCACGTAAACCAACGCGAGCCAGATGAATGCCATCATCGCTCTGCCGGCAGCACCACCGAGTTTGTCGCGAGTGATCTCGGCGATGCTCTGAGCGCCGTGACGGACGGATGACGTCAAAGCTGAGAAATCGTGAACGGCGCCGATAAGCACTACGCCGAATGCGATCCATAAAAGGCACGGCAGCCAGCCGAACGCCATACAGGCAATGATCGGTCCGGCTATTGGTCCGGCCGCCGCTATCGCGGAGAAATGCTGGCCAAAAAGATAGAAAGGTCTGATCGGCTCGAAATCGAGCCCGTCTTTATGCGTATTCGCCGGCGTCGCCCGGGCATCGTCCAGCTGAAATTGCCTTGCGATCCAGCGGCCGTATCCGAAATAGCCGAAGACGAGCCAACCGATAAAGACGACGGCGAGAAGTGTAAGCATAGGCTGTGCGGACAATAGAAATAACTAAAGAGATGACGGTAAAATCTACGACAGCATAACATCAGGTTTCAAGCCCGCAGAATCTTGACAATAATTTCCGGATTAAGTACTCTTATTCATAACAATTTGGCAAGGGGAGTAGATAGCCCTCCGCGGTCCTTTAGGTCGTCAATACGAGCAGCAATGCTCCGGCCCAATGGCAAAGTATCAAGACCTTGCGCGACATGTTGATGTCCGCGCAGGGTTTTTTCTTTGCGGACGTGAGTTCACTTCGTGGAGGATCACGTATGAGTCTGTTTCCGTTTGCCGAATATTGGTGGTTTTACCTGGCATTCACCGGTTTTGTTCTTTTGATGCTTGCGCTCGACCTCGGTGTGTTTCACCGAAAAGAGCACGAGGTATCGATCAAAGAGGCGACGATCTGGAGCGCCGTTTGGGTCTCGCTTGCCCTTTTCTTCAATTTCCTTCTCTATCAATACACTCTTTGGAGGTTTCCGCAGGACGAACGCCTGATGGCGACGCCGGGTTTTGTTCCGGACGTCGCCGCCTGGAACGTCTCTCTCGAATTCCTTACCGGCTACATCGTCGAGAAATCGCTTTCTGTAGATAACATCTTTGTCTTCGTCATTGTCTTTGCATATTTCGCGATACCTGCGGTCTATCAGCACCGAGTGCTGTTTTATGGCATTATCGGCGCCCTGATCTTCCGTGCGATCTTTATCGGTGCGGGATCGTGGCTGATGCAGTTTCACTGGGTCATTTACGTCTTTGGCGGTTTCCTGATCCTCACGGGCCTCAAGATGATGTTCGGCGCCGAGAAAGAGATCGATCCGGAAAAGAACTTCGCGATACGGCTATTCAAACGGTTCATGCCGGTTACACCTCAGCTCCACGGCAAGCGATTCTTCGTCCGCGAAAACGGCCGGCTCGCGGCGACGCCCCTTTTCATAGCTCTTCTTTTCCTGGAAATGACGGACGTTATATTCGCCGTCGATTCGGTTCCGGCGATCTTTGCCATAACGGCCGAACCAATGATCGTCTTTACGTCGAACATATTCGCGATCCTCGGTTTGAGATCGATGTATTTCATGCTCGCCGGCGCAGTAAGCAAGTTTCACCTGCTCAAATACGGCCTGGCGGTGGTTCTTGTTTTCGTCGGGCTCAAAATGGTCTGGCTCAACGATGCATTCGGCGGGAAGTTTCCGGTGACCTGGTCGCTCGGGTTCATAATTACGACGATCGCGGCCTCGGTCGCGGCGTCGCTGATGTTCCCGGTAAAGATAGAGTCAATTCCCGGTGACGAGGCCGTCCCGGAATAAGGCCCGTCTTAAACCGCTGCCGAAGCTATGCTAGACTTCGTTGGTATGCATACCGGTAAATCGATACAGGAGATCTATTCGCCAGAAGGGATCTGCTTCGGCTGCGGCCCCGCCAATGAAAAAGGCTTGAAGATACGGAGTTTTGAAGAGAACGGTGAGTTCGTCGCCGAATGGCTCGCGGAACCCCATCATCGAGCATTTCCAGGCGTTTTGAACGGCGGCATAATTGGGGCCTTGCTTGATTGCCATTCAAATTGGGCGGCAGCCATCCATCTGATGAAACAACGCGGTGAGACCGCAGCACCATGCACCGTGACTGCCGATTTCCATGTAAAACTGCTGAGGCCGACACCTGTTGACGGGCCGATCACGCTTAAGGCCCGCGTCGTTGAAGCGAGCGAAGATCGAGCGACCGTCGAAGCTGAACTGATCGCCGGGGGCAAGGTCTGCGACACATGCCGCGGAACATTCGTCGCCGTCAAAGAAGGGCATCCGGCATATCACCGGTGGTGATCGACCTTGATTTGATCGGTGTCGAATACTCTCGCGAATTGTTTTTCGCATTCATCGATCAACCCCAGTTTTGCAAGCCAGCTCTTTTGTTCGATCATCAGCTGCGGAAGATGAACGACGTCGGAAAGCGCATAGTCAACGAGTTCAGGCGTCCAGACACCGTCCCATTTGCGGGTAAATTTTGCACGCTGCGATTTGTCCAGATCGACGGCGAAGTAGCGGTAGAGCGTTTCGGCGAGCGAAGCCGACTGGTTCGCCCCGCGGGTCAGAACCTTTTCGGCTATCATTGTGTCATAAATATTTCGTACCGCGTGGCCCGCATCGTAAAGGAATTCAAGGTCGAACTTGGCGTTGTGAAATATCTTTACGATACTGTCGTCAGCCAGCAGATCGGCAAATCCGCCAATATCGACGCCTTCGCTTAAAGGGACCAGAACGTTAAACTCGCCGTCTGAGAACTGGATAGAGAAGAGTCTTCCTACGCTCGAATTGAACCCCGACGTTTCTGTATCGCACCCGAGCGCTCCGGCCTTTGACAGGCGATCGCAGGCTTCGGCGATCTCTTGGGTTGTGCGGGTGATAAGAACTTCCACAGGTTCATTACATTTTCACGCAAAGCCGCCGATGACGCAAAGGCGCGTTTTCCCGGGCTGATGACTTACCGTCTTTGATCGATGCGGAGTATTATGAAAGCCTGAGTACGCATTATGTCCACGATCATTAACGCAACCGAGGCACGAGTTCTTGGCAGTCTTGTTGAAAAGCAGCTGACCACGCCCGAATATTATCCGCTCACACTCAACGCCCTGACGGCCGCGTGCAATCAGAAGAGCAATCGCGAACCGGTGATGTCGCTCGGCGAGAGCGAGATACTCGCCGCCATCGACAGCCTTCGCGACAAGAACCTTGTCTATCTCTATTACGGAAGTTCGAGCCGGACGGTAAAGTACAAACACATGTTGCCGACCGTCTTCGATCTGGATGCTGCCGGCGTCGCCGTCGTCGCACTTCTGCTGCTTCGCGGGCCGCAGACGGTCGGCGAGCTTCGCGGCAGGTCTGACAGGCTTTATGAATTTGGCGGTTTGGGCGAGGTTCAGGAAACGCTCGACGAACTCGCCAGCCGCCCGGAACCGCTTATTGTCAAACTCGAACGTCAGCCTGGACAGAAAGAATCGCGTTTCGCTCATCTATTGTCGGGTCCGGTCGAGGTTGTCGCTTGTTCGAGTTCGGGGTCTGATGCTCCGGCAAATTCTGGCAGCACGTCGTCGCGGATCGAAAGGCTCGAGAACGAAGTAGCCGAACTGCGTGCCGAGATCGAAACGATCAAAAGCGCCGTCGACGACTTCAAAAAACAATTCGAATGATCGGCTCAATTCATTGATGAAGATCGCTTTCGATCGTGAATTGCCGGCTCGCAGAAAGTGCGGAATTTTGCTCGTCTCTCGCCGTAAGTGTGAATACCCAAATGCCTTTCAGACGTGCCCTTCCGCGAAGTATTCCCGTCGTTGCGTCAAGCTGAATTCCGGGCGGCAGGGTACCGGCCGAAACCGTCCAGACGTAATTCCCGGAGCCGCCAGCGGCCGCTAGTGTTTGATAGAAGTGCCTCAGATAAAGGGTATCGGGCAGTGCGGTGGTGACCATCTGCACCGGGGCTGTTGAGGTAAATTCGAATGCACCAAGATCGAACGGACCGCTGACCGGCCGCGATAAGCTCATTCGATGTTTCACATATTGCCGAACAACGTTGTGATCAGGTATCGCATCCGGGTGGAGCGCGGTCCCTGCATCGATCGCCGCCGAATCAGCCGCAAGAGCGAGATCCTGTGTCGCCGTATCGACGAATCCGGGTGACGTGCCTGTGATCATGGTCGTTCCCCCGGTCACACTGCCTGTGAATGCCCCGCCTTCATGCGAATTTCGCCAGCCGGTCTTCGCCCAGTTATTTGCAAGGGCAAGCGTACCTGCCTCGGCAAGCATCGCCATGTTTGTTCCGGCGGCGGTGTTAACGAGGATGTTGTTGCGCGAATCAGCGGTCTCATCGTTTGTCGAAAGCCGCATCACAACGGTCGTCCCGGCCCTGATCGAATACAACGTGTTATTGTAAAAATAGAGCTTGCCTTTGCGATAATTAGCGGTCGTGCCGCTGTCGCCGCCATAGTGAACCGCCTGATTATTTCCGCCGTCCTGTTTGATCAGGACATTGCCGTACACGAACGTCTTTCGGTAGGCCGGATCATTTCGGATGATCGCCGTGTCTTCGCCGTCGACCATGTCGATGTTACGGTTTCCGCCTTCGATCCAGTTGTAACGGACGACAAGCCCGGCCGAGCGGTCTTTCAGATTGACCCCGGGCGAACCTGACCGCAGCGGCCCGAACCGGTTGTATTGAAATGTAATGCCGATCGCCGCGGTGTAATTGTTGTGTTGAAAGATGCTGCCGACGATCCCGTTGCCGTAGATGTAATTGCCCTCAACAAGGATATTCCGCGAGACTGCGCTGTCGTTCGATGCGACAAAAAAACCATTTGCGCCGTCGGTTATTATGTTGTTGCGAATGGTGATATGTTCGCCTTTCTCGACAAAGATCGGTGAAGCTGCCGATGTGTAGTTCTGAACGACATTGTTTCGGCCGGTGAATTGATAATCCGGGTGTGCCCCGCGGATCTCCAGGTTCTCGATGATTATATGTCGCGGCATTGTATCCGCCGGGACGTTCGATCCGCCGATCTTGATCACGCCGCGTTGCTCACTCCAAAAGTTAAGGTTGCTCGGCGTCGTCGCGCCATTGCCGTCGATCACGGGAAGTTCGCCATTCGGCCCTGGAACGCCGCTTATCGTTATTGGGCTTTCGGCCGTTCCCTGCCGGCAGATCACCCATTTTTCTTTGTAGGGCTGGGCCCTCCAATGGATAAGAACGGTATCACCCGGCTGCAGGGTCGCCCACGGAACCTGGCCGATCGATGTCATCGCCGTACCTTCTCTCACTTCATAGACAGCCGATGCGGCATCGGTCGTTGACGATATCAGTAATGCCAGAACGAAAGCGAACTTGTTGAAATGCTTCATAGCGAGGGGTTTCTTGGGAGAAAGGCTGGAATTAGGTGATGTTAAAACTTATTTTGCATCTTCGAAGTCTATCACGCCCGACTTTATTGAGTAAACAAAAAAGAGCCGGCATCGTGCCGGCTCAAGCTGAAGTGAACGTCGCAATGTGACTAATTTCGCGACCACGCACCTATCTTCTTCTGCACGATCTTCTCCACCGAGATATTAGGATCCTCGGCACGAGCCTGGCGAACGTAAGCGGCATCGATCTTAAAGATCCGTAGTTTGACGACATCTTCAGGATCAATGTCAGTGAGGCCTTCGTTCTTCATTTCCGCAAGAAATTCGGGCGTTACTTTGAAGATCCGGTATTTGACCAGATTCTCGAAATCGGTGACGCCAAATCCCATGTCCTTGATCTCACGAACGTATTTAGCGTCGATCTTGAAGATACGTGCCTTGACGAGTTCCTCCATTCCGAGATTCGGAAATCCGGTTGCCTTCATCTCAGCCATGAATTCCGGGGTGATCTTAAAGATCAGCGCCTTGAATAGGTCGTCTGTATCGAGCTTTCCGAAGTTCGCTGACAGAAGGTTGTCGGCAAATGCGAGCGTTAGGTTCAGAGTCGTAGCCGAAAAGAGCCTCTCGTCATTGAACTCAAAACCACGGCTTCGCATTCCCTGAACGAAACTTTCGTTTGCGTTAAATTGAAACGTTCCGGTTCCTACACCGTCGGTGAACGAGCCTTCGCAATCAAGTGTTCCGGCCTCACGGACGATGCTGAATCGTACACGCCCGTTCTTTGTCTGTTCCGGCGTCAGGCCTCTGAGATCGTCGTACGAAAAGAACGATCCGTGAGAATTTTTACCATATTTTTCGGACTTTCGTTCGAAAGAGATATGCAGTTCTCCGGGCTGCTTTTCCTTTGTCGAGGCCCGCCAATTGCCGGTCGTTGCACTCTGTGCTGCGATCACATACGAGCCGAAAACGATGATAATAAATGCCATCGCCGAGCCGGCAATGGTTCTGAAATATGAGTTGTTCATTAGATGCCTCCGCAGATCATTTCTTTTTTGTTTGGTTGCCCTACGCCAGAAGAACACCGTGATCTGGGGAATTGTGACAATAAAATTGAACGCGTCTTTCACCTTGGAATCAAAAAAACCCGGGCACGCGGCCCGGGCATACGTGTAAACGTGACCGCACGATCAGGTTCGGCGTCGAGCCGGTGCCGCTTTCTGAGGTGCGAGCTTTTGCTCTGTTTTTAGATATTCGACCGCTTCTTTGACACTTGTCTTTAGCGGATGCGAATCGGGGGCAGTATCAGCAAACTTCTGCATGAAATTCAGCCCTTCCTGCATCTTCGCTTTGTCGTCTTCGATAACGCCAAGGTTAAAAAGCGAAAGGCCGATACCTGCCATCGCGTCGGCGTTATCCGGCGCGGCCTCGAGAGCGACGCGATATGCAGCGATCGATGGTTCAGATTCACCAGCCTCGCGCAGGATGTCGCCTAGGTTGACTCTTGCTTTGAGCGCCAATGCCGGATCTTTTTCGACTATGAAATACTGATCGTAGATCGGGATCGCATCCATCGCTTTCGTCACATCTGCCTTTGTCCTAACGACGAGTCGATACGTCTCGACCGCATTCGCCAGGATATTTCGGCGATTTGCTTCCAGATTCGCCAATACGGCCGCATCGGTGGTTTTCGCATTCTTTATTACCGTCAGCCCACGCTCGAAAGCTTCGATCGCGCCAAGGAAGTCGGCCTTCGCTTTTGCCATTTCCGTTGCTTTGTTGGCCGGATCGCCTTTTGCCGAGCGTTCGTACGCCTCGAAACCGCGTGTTCGCAATGCTGCCCCTTTGTAATTGAGCAATACCGGTGCACTACCCTCGAACTCCGGATCGGCATTTATGCCCTCGTCAAACTTTGATATCGCAAGATCGTAATTCTTCGACTTGAATGCCGCGTCACCGTCTTTCAGGGCTGCGTTCACGATCTTGTTCACATTTTCTGCTTTCGCCTTTTCGGCATTATATTTTTCAAGCTGTTTCTGATATTCCTCTTCTTCTTTCTTCAACTGCTCGGCGTTCTTACCATCCAACGAAGGTGCCGTCTGCGACGCCAGGCTTCGCACCTCGGCCTCGGTATATACCTTGCCATCACCAGCGACAACCAGAATGGAGATATCCTCCATCCCGGCACGAACGTTCTGGTAGACCGTCGGAGCAATTCCCTCGCCGCTTACCGCAAGCACATATTTGTAAGCGAGCCCGAATCCGACAAAGTTAAATTCGCCTCGGCGATTTGTCTTTGTGGACGGGGCTCTACCGCTCTGAACATCAACGCGGTAAGGCTCAACAAGGGCTCCGGCGACGGGCACTTCAGTTCCGTCAGCCTGCTTTGCCTTGACCACGCCTCGAACGATCGCAGTCTGCGAAAAAGCGACCGACCCGAAGACCAACAAAAGACACAGCCCGCCGACTGCCGCAAAAATCTTGTTTCGATTCATAACTCTACCTCCGAACGTCTGCCGAGACATTGCCGAACGATTTCCTATGATGCAATATTTTCGGCCGGCGTTTATTTACTTTCTGCCATTTTATCTCAAGTAGGCTGGATTTCCGAAGTTCACCTGCCTGATCGGACCGGAATTTCTTACGTTAAGGCATGAAAATACCCGCTTGTGTGTGCTAATTTAGCAACTTCGGCCTAGGGGCCGGATAAACGTCTAAAGCGCTATGAGCGATCGGATCTTCAATTTCAGTTCAGGGCCGGCGATGTTGCCTCTGCCCGTATTGGAGCGGGCTCGCGACGAGATCCTCTCTTTGAATGGCCTCGGAATGAGTGTAATGGAGATCAGCCATAGATCGTCGCACTTTGAGCGTGTGCTACACAACGCAGAGTCCGGCCTGCGACGACTTCTTGGTATTCCGGGTAACTATCGTGTTCTTTTTCTTCAGGGCGGTGCCTCGTTGCAGTTCTCGATGGTTCCTATGAACCTGTTGGATCGTGACAATGTCGCAGATTACGTCATCACCGGCGCATGGGGCGAAAAGGCTCTGGCTGAGGCGAGCAAGTTTGGTCGGACAAACACCGTGATTTCGACGCGCGAAGAAGGTTACCGCAGCGTTCCGGATATCGAATCACTGACCTTTAGCCGCGACGCCGCGTATGTTCACTACACATCGAACGAGACGATCGAAGGCGTCGAGTTCGGACGCGATCTTGACGCCGGCGGAATACCGGTCGTTTGCGACGCCTCGTCGAACATACTTTCGAAACCGATAGAGGTCGACAAATATGCATTGATCTATGCCGGCGCACAAAAGAATATAGGCCCAAGCGGTTTGACGGTCGTGATCATACGTGACGATCTTCTCGAGCGCCGGCCTCAGGGCCTTCCATCATTGCTCGATTACCGCACCTTTGCAGACGCCGATTCGATGCCGAACACGCCGAACACGTGGGGAATTTACCTTATTGGCCTGGTTTGTGAATGGCTGATGAATGAAGGCGGACTCGACGCAATTGCGGAGCGGAACCGGGCAAAGGCGGCGAAGATCTACGCCGCGATCGATGCGAGCGATGGATTTTATACCGGGCACGCCGAACGAGCCGCCCGGTCGCTGATGAACGTGACCTTTCGGCTGCGGGATCAGGAGCTCGAAGAGCGCTTCGCTTCCGAAGCCGAAAAAATGGGAATGGACGGCCTAAGAGGACATCGCTCGGTTGGCGGAATCAGAGCTTCGATCTACAATGCATTCCCGACAGAAGGCGCCGACCTGCTGTCAGAGTTCATGCAGGACTTCACTTCCAGGAATGGCTGACATGCCTCTTCGGGATCCGTCTCGGACTAGAACGCGCAGATCGCCGCTGCCAGGCTTGGTTCTTCGTCAATAGCCACGGTTCGCAGATCTATCAATACCCTCTCATCCTCTATGCGTGCTATTACCGGAAACTCGGATCGCCGCAGGCGGCTTTCGATCTTTGACGCCGACATCTCATCGCTGTCTAGTGCGATAAGGCTCGTATCGTGATCGATACCCGGAGAGGAACCGCCGCCGATGACCGACGAGCCGCGAATCACTTCAATGCGAATTTTCGTGTCCGCTGGGAGCGAATGAGAAAGTGTTTCGGCGAATCGGAGCACGCGGTCCTCGATCTCGCTGGCCGACATCGATAGCATCTGTAATACAGGTATCTCGCGAAAATGTGTTTCACGCAAATATGCTGCGAGGGTAGCCTCGAGCCCGGCGTAAACAAGCTTTCCTGGACGCAAGGCTCGATAGAGCGGGTGTTTACGCAGCTTTTCTATATGTTCGGTCTTTCCGGCGATTATCCCCGACTGAGGTCCACCGAGAAGCTTATCGCCGCTGAAGGTGACCAGATCGGCACCGGCTGCGATCGATCGGCCGACGAGCGGCTCGCCTCCCAATCCGAATTCCTTCAGGTCGACCAGCGCACCCGAACCCTGGTCTTCAACAAACAAGATCTGGTGTTTATTAGCGATCGCGACCAATTCTTCGACCGAGGGTGCAGACGTAAATCCCTGGATCACGTAGTTGGACGGATGTACGCGAAGGAACATCGATGTATCGGCCCCTATCGCTCTCTCGTAATCGGCTGCTTTCGTTCGATTCGTTGTTCCAACTTCTCGAAGGATCGCCCCCGATTGTTCGAGCACATCAGGAACGCGAAAATCACCTCCGATCTCGACAAGTTCGCCTCGTGAAACGATTACCTCTTTCCCTTTGCCGAAAACCGTGAGCACCAATAAAGCGGCTGCCGCACAGTTATTGACTATCAGAGATGCGTTGGCACCGGTTATCGAACAGATCATCCGCTCCGCGGCGGCTGCCCGTCTTCCGCGTTTTCCGGTACCGATATCGTACTCGAGCGTGCAATATCTTGAGGCCGCATCGACGGCTTCAGATGCTTCCACGCTCAACGGCGCCCGGCCGAGGTTGGTGTGAATAACAACGCCGGTCGCGTTGATGACCCGACGAACACTTGGCTCCATTTCTGACCTGATCTCCCGATCAAGACGCCCGATTATCAGCTCCTTTAATGAATCGCGATCGTATTTTTGCTGACCGTCCTTTCCCTGTTCGCGATTCTCAAGCATTTCATCCCTGACATCGGCGATGACCCTGCGGACCAAAGCAGCTCCAAGGGTCGAACCGACCGACGCCAATGCCCCATTTCCTACAGCAGTCCTGTAGACCTCGTCAACGGACGGCAGATTCACAAGTACATCCTTCATTGACCGCTCACCAGGCTTGCTCATCGCATCCTTCCAACTTCCGCACGCCGTTTCTGAAACGACGGCATTATTGCCTATTTATTTATTGGTGGGCTTCCACCCTCTATACCTTCCGACTCAATATTACAACAATGCGTCCACTTGGAAATTCGTTCGAAAGAAAAACCTCATCCCGCATAGAAGCTACGGTTGCGATCGATCAGGAACTATCGCGTTTAGAAGACTCGATCAGAAGGCTGAAGATCGAATTCGATATTTTCTTCAATGGTGCGGTTCGTCGTCCGCCGCTCGAGGCCCGAGCGAGGCTCGAGGCCAACATCAAGCGGCTCTCTGACATTCGCACGCTGACATTCGCTCAGCGATATCAGCTTAACGGGCTGATCTCACGATTCACGTCGTACCGCGAGTTATGGCGGCGGACGCTCAGAGCCAGAGGCGAGGAACTTGTCTAAAATCAAAAAGCGAATCCAAGTCCGGATTCGCTTTTTCGTGTTTACCGACTCTGTAGGAGAATCGAAGACGGTACAATTGGAATAACAGTCAGGCCACTTTCATCACGTTTTCGGCCTGCGGCCCCTTTGGACCATTGGTGACCTCAAACTCGACTTCCTGACCCTGAATTAGGGTCTTGTAGCCATCTCCGGTGATCGCGCTGTAATGCACGAAAATATCCTGCTCGCCGGGTTGCTCGATAAAGCCATACCCTTTGGCGTTGTTAAACCATTTGACCATACCTACAGTTTTAGACATTTTGCGAATTCCTCCTACAACTTCAAAAAGATCCCTGAATCTAAAATACAATCTGTCGATCGACCTTTGAGGGAAACAGTTCCGCCGCAAAAAAATGGGGCGGGCGCAGGTGTAGCCCTAACCTGAGTCGGAGACAACAACCAAAGCCAAATATCAAATCTTAAACTGCAAGATTATTAGAAACTATCGTGTGTGCGTTTTGATTGACGAATGAGAATTTACTTATATTTACGGCCACTGTCAAGAACTATTTGGGCCTTTTGAGCTATTTTTTTGAAAATTGACATAAATAGCCTCATGAACGATGATTGGGTTAAATTGGGCCGTCGATTTCACATAATAAATGGCAAATGAATACGGGGAAGAACCGCCGCTCTCGTACAACGAATATCTGCAGGTGAGCAGGCTCATCGATCTTCAACGCCCTCTATCTGAACCTCAAAGCCACGATGAACTGCTATTCATAATCATTCATCAAACGTACGAACTTTGGTTCAAGCAGATATTGCACGAATTAGACGCGTGCATCGGATGGATGAACGAGGGCCGCTTGTTTCGCGCCAACCACTCGCTCCGCGGTGTGATATCGATCGAGCGAATATTGGTGACGCAGATCCACATCCTCGAATCGATGGCGCCCATCGGCTTCCTCGAATTTCGCGACAAGCTGAACCCCGCCAGCGGTTTCCAATCTATGCAGTTCCGCGAGCTCGAATTTTCCTCCGGAGCCAAAGACGAAAAGATACTCGCCTCGTTCGAACAGGACGAATTCGCTCATGCGCGACTTAAGGTGCGATTTGATTCACCGTCCCTCGCGGACTGTTTCTGGGAACTCGTTGGAAGGAGCGGTCTGGCCGCTGCAAGCCACGACGAACGGATCGAAGCGACTGTCGAGATGCTGGCCCATCCTGAGAAATACGCTGAACTCTACAATATGCAGGACCTGCTCATCGAACACGATGAGTTGATCATCGCATGGCGATACAACCACATTCAGATGGTCGAACGCATGCTCGGGATGAAACGCGGCACCGGCGGCTCGGAAGGCGTCGGGTACCTGACATCGACATTGACAAAGAAATTCTTTCCCGAACTCTGGGAGGCCCGTACGCATCTGAAGATCGAGGATATTCGCAATGAAAATGCTTGAAAGAGTGTCGGCAAGGCTGCTGTTCCTGTTCATCGTCGTGTTGTGGCCCGCGGCGGCATTCGGGCAAACGCGCGAAACGGTCCGGGTCACGATCCTTCACCTTAACGACACTTATCAGTTCACACCGGTCGACGGCGGAAAATACGGCGGTCTGGCACGCGTGATGACGCTTAAGAAAAATGCCCTGAAGGACAATCCGAACACCCTGATGACCCTCGGCGGTGACACGGTTTCGCCGTCAGTCGAGACACGAACCTATCGCGGAGCGCAGATGATCGATGCGTGGAACGCTGTCGGACTCGATTATTCAGTACTCGGCAACCACGAGTTCGACATTAAGACGCCAGAACTGATCGACCGTATAAAGGAATCAAAATTCACCTGGCTTGGCTCGAATGTCATCGATTCAAGGACCGGAAAGATATTCGCTGACCTTCCGCCCTACATCATCCGCGAATTTGGCGGGGTTAAGATCGGGTTCGTCGGCTTTCTGCTTCCCGAAACGAAGGAAACGTCGTCCATCGAAGAATCACTGAAGGTCACGGACTTCTGCGAAACCGCAAAAGAGCTGGTCCCTAAAATGCGGGCAAAAGGGGCGAATGTCATCATCGGACTGACGCATCTTTTCATGGCTCAGGACAAGAAACTCGCGGGATGCGAGAAATTCGATCTTATCCTCGGCGGCCATGAACACACGCTGCTGCAGTCGTCGGCAAATGGTACACCGATCTTCAAAATGTGGGCCGACGCTCGCGAGGTCGGCAAATTCGATCTCTATATCGATACGAAGAGCGGGAAGCTGGCCAGCATGGATTGGCAGATCATCCGCGTTACCGATCAGATTCCGGACGCTCCGGAGTTCGCTCCTGCCGTTTCGAAATACAGATCGCTGCTTGACCAGCTCGAGGTTCGCGTCGGTGCGACCGCCGTCCCGCTTGACGCGCTTTCATATTCGGTTCGGACGAAGGAGACCGATATCGGCAACTTCATTGCGGACGCATATCGCAACGCCGTCGGCGCGGACATTGGTTTCGTGAACGGTGGTTCGATACGTGCAGACCTGTCATACAATCCAGGCCCGTTGACGAAGCGCGATGTACTTTCGATGCTGCCATTCAACAACCCGATCGTAAAGGTCGAAGTTTCAGGAAAGCTGCTTTTGGATATATTGGAGCATTCTGTTGCCCGAAGCCGCGAAGACAACGAGCCCGGCCGTTTCCCGCAAGTATCGGGACTGAGGTTCACATTCGACGCAAGCAAGCTGCCCGGCCAGCGGATCGTCGAGGCTATGGTCGGCGGTAAACCTATCGACCCTGGATCGAACTATACCGTTGCGACGTCCGATTTTCTCGTCTCACGCGGAGGCGATGGCTACACGATGTTCAAAGACGCAAAATTGCTTATCGCCGCGGACAAGGCACCGAAGGACTCTGAGGTTTTTGAGAAAGCGATCAAAGAATCGCCAAATGCAACGATCTCGCCGCGGGTAGAAGGCCGGATCAGAAGACTGAATTAAACAAACTCAGCAAAAACCTCGTTGGAGAACAGCATGCCCTTGCGAGTCAGACGGAGACGGCCGTCGGCTGACTCTACGAGGCCTCTTTCAATCAGCTCAGACGACTTTAGGCTTAGTTCCGCTCCAAAGCGCCTTTCGTACGCTTCGATGTCGACACCCTCATTAAGCCGCAAGCCCAGGAACGCAGTTTCCGAACCGATATTCACGATTTCCCGGAAAACTTCAGCAGAGCCTTCCTCTTCGATCGACGAGACGTATTTCGCAGTATCACGTTCGTTGGCATAGCGTTCGCGCCCATCGAATGAATGGGCCGAGACGCCAAAGCCGTATACCGGATCGAGCCGCCAGTATTTCGTATTGTGCCGCGATTCAAATCCGGGCTTTGCAAAATTTGAGATCTCGTATTGTTCGTAACCCGCTGCGGCGAGCCGGTCGAGCATCATCTCGTACATTTCGGCGGCGAGTTCGTCGTCGATCGGTGTCCGGCGGCCGCTGCGGACCTGCTCGGCCAGCGGCGTGCCTTCGTGAATTTCGAGCAAATATAGTGAGAGATGTTCGGGCTCCATCGCTATCGCTTCATCGAGATTTCGCGACCAATCCTCAATTGTTTGTCCCGGCAATCCGGCGATCAGGTCAAAGCTAATGTTCGCGAAACCGGCCTCGCGAAGCATCCGGTACGTTTGCCGAGCGTCGTCGGCATCATGGCCGCGGGCCAGGAGTTTGAGGTCGCGTTCGTTAAAGGTCTGGACGCCAAAACTCGCACGGTTTATGCCGAGCTTTCTGAAGGCATCGAGCTTCTCCGGCGTTACGGTCGCCGGGTTCATTTCCATCGTGATCTCGGCCGATTCAGCCACAGAGAACACCGAGGTCACAGCGTTTAGAATTCTCTCTATCTGTTCGGGCTCGAGCAGTGAAGGCGTACCGCCGCCGAAGTAGATCGTGTCGATGTGAGAGGCAGAAACCCGACCCGTAGGGAGGGTGTCGTC
Organism: Chloracidobacterium sp.; assembly: GCA_016716305.1. Lineage (NCBI taxonomy): Bacteria > Pseudomonadati > Acidobacteriota > Blastocatellia > Chloracidobacteriales > Chloracidobacteriaceae > Chloracidobacterium > Chloracidobacterium sp. The sequence goes on along the minus strand of JADJWP010000002.1, from coordinate 2,529,693 downwards.
TTGTGGCACCGTACCGACACCCTCCCTACCGCTCGGGTTTCCGCCTTCGATCTCGCGGCAAAGCGCGTCGACATACCGCTCAACCGCACCGGAATCGCGCCAAACGTCAGTCGCAAAATCGCAGTAAGAACACCGCGACTTGCAGAATGGAATGTGAAGATAGACACCTGGCCGCATGTTCTTAGTCTAAACGGTATCGAAAGTCTGTCCAGTGAGAAAAAGTATTGCGTCGATTGGTGATGGAGTGTTCTAATATCCTCACTTTGTTAGCGCGAATTTTACTTATCATCTTCATTGCCATTACGGCAATCGGTTGCGGAAAGGAAAACTCGACGGCTGACGACAATGTTCGCCAGGCGGTTGTGATATCAGCAGCCAAAACATCGCCTACTCCGGTTCCCGAGACAACATCAGACGCTGAATTAGAGTACAAAGGTGTAACGATCGATCAAATTTTTTCGATCACGGCGCAGATTTCAGCAATTGACGACGATGGACGTGAGAGCAAGGCCGACCTCAATGCCGGCGGGTATGTCTTGAAGATCGAAGACTACGTACCTCGTACACTTGAGCGCAACGCAAAAGTGATCTTTAGGTTCAAAAAACGTGAGGTCGGTGGCTACTGGGCAACGTTGATTGGCACCTCGGCGTTGCTTGGGCCGACTTCGACCCAGATATACGCGGTTGTTTCGGGACCGGGCGGCGTTTGCTGCACGAATTACTCGATAGTTGACGTATCATTGGATCGACCGAGGAGTATTTATCAAAGCGAAGATTTTGGCAGTTTTCGCGATGCTATGGAAATATTCGATGCGGAAGGGGATGGAATCTATGAGCTAATGCAGTTTGATTCATGCTTCAGATACTTTATGGATGACTGTGGCTCGTGCTCACCTGAGCCGCGAGCGTATTTTAAGTACGACAAAGCAAAAGGTGAGTATCTCCCGATTGCTGGCATTGCTCAAGATTTCGTTTTACAAGGACATCAAGCGTCAGAAAAGTGGTTAACAGAGAAGTCTGCAGTGCTAACGCGAACGGGGGATGTCGGCCTTGGCCTCGACATTCGCCGTAGTGCTCTTGCGCATATGGTCGACCTCGTGTTCATCGGAGAAGAACAAAAGGCGTGGCGTGTCTTCGAGAAATATATCGACGATCCAGATGGAACGACACGGCGGGAAATAAAGAGCCGCCTTCGGGCCTGCAAATTCTACAACGCGCTTAAACGTGAAAAAAGGTCGAAAAATCCTCGATGAGAATTCACTTTCGAGCTATGGCACGGCGCATCGTGTACTACTGAGGTGCCTCTTCGAACTGATAGAAGATCTCGGCGCCGGGGCCGAGCGGGAGTTCGAGCAGGTACCAGGCAACAAGGAAAAGTGTCCAGCCGATGAAGAAGACGATCGAATATGGGATCATCAGCGACATAATCGTGCCGATGCCTGCTTTCGGGTCATACTTTCGAGCAAATGCGACGATCAGCGGAAAGTAGGACATCAGCGGCGTGATGATATTGCAGACGCTGTCACCGACGCGGTAGCAGGCCTGTGTAAGCTCCGGCGAATAGCCTAGCAGCATCAGCATCGGAACAAAGACCGGTGCCATCACGGCCCATTTTGCCGATGCCGAGCCGATAAAAAGATCGAGAATGATAGAGAGTATGACAAATGAGATGATGAGCGTGATGCCGCCGAGTTCGAGCGAACGAAGCACCTCGGCACCTTCAACTGCGAGGATCAGCCCGAGGTTTGACCAATTGAAAAAGGCGACGAACTGCGCGGCGAAAAACGCAAGCACGAGATAAACCGACATCGTCCGCATGCCGCCTTCCATTGCGTGGACAACGTCGTCGATCTTCTTGAAGCTCTTTGACGCAAAGCCGTAAACGACGCCGAAAAGCACGCCGCCGAAAAAGACGATGGCAATAATTCCGGTAAGGAACGGCGAGCGGATCAGGCTGCCGGTCTTCGCATCGCGGAGAAAGCCATCCTCGGGTATCGTTCCCCAAAGGATCAGCCCGACGAAAACGGCAACGGCGATCGCGGTGTAAAGCAGTCCTCGCTTTTCGTCTGCGTTGAGCCTTTCGAGCTTATCGGCAACAACGTCGCCCTTGTATTCGCCAAGCCGCGGTACAACGACCTTTTCGGTTATATAGGTGCCGAGAATGGTAACGAGGAAGGTCGAGGCGGCGAGAAAGTAGTAGTTTGCCGCCGGCGTGACGATATATCCCGGGTCTAGAATTCGTGCCGCTTCCTGCGTCAGCCCGGCAAGCAATGCATCGGTCGGAGCAAGCAAAAGATTGGCCGAGAAGCCGCCCGAAACTCCGGCAAATGCCGCCGCGAGTCCCGCCAACGGATGTCGGCCGACAGCAAGGAACATCAGGGCCGCAAGCGGGATCAAGACCACGTAGCCGATATCGCTGGCCATGTTCGAGATAACGCCCGCGAAGACGACCACCGCCGTCAGCAACCGCTTCGGTGAGTTCATCACCAACACGCGAAGCACCGCACCGATCAACCCGCTTGCCTCGGCGACCGTGATGCCGAGAATACCGACCAGCACGACGCCGAGCGGGGCAAAGCCGGTGAAGTTAGTGATCAGCCCGGTGAGAATTCTATGCAAGCCCTCGACCGTAAGTAGATTTACCGCTTTGATCGTCTCTTTCGTGCCCGGGTGGACGACCGAAACATCGGCCCACGAGACAACCGCCGAAAGCACGAGGGCGAGCACCGCGAGAATGAAGAAAAGGAACGCGGGATTTGGGATCTTGTTCCCGACCCGTTCAATGCGGTCGAGAATGCGAAAATAGAAGGTGTCCGGCCGGGCATCTGCGGGCGGTTCGGTCTGAGTATTTTCCATATTCAGCTCTTGCCCGGCAGGTTTCCGGACCTATGTTCAGCCAAGTTCGTGTTCGAGCGCCGATTCCCAGATGGCCTCAAGCTCTGCGACGAGAGAGGAGACAGCACGTTGGCCATCAAGAGAGATATTCAGAACATCATCGCGCACAGTACCGATCACCGCAAAGGGAAGTCCGGCGGCGAGCTCGCGAACTCGGTCGAGATTCTCCGCGGCAAAGCTGATGACGACGCGCGAGGGCGACTCGGCAAAGAGCGTCGCCTCGGGAGAGAGGCCGTTGGTTTCGAGCAAGATCTCGGCACCGAGAGCCTCGCGGCCGAGCGATGAGAAGCACGATTCAGCAATGGCCACGGCCAGCCCGCCTTCGGAACAATCATGCGCCGAACTCAGCAGTGTCTCATCGGCCATCGCAAGTAACGCACTCTGAAGCTTGCGTTCAGCCGCGAGGTCGATCGAAGGCACAATACCGTCAGCGATCATGTCCTCCGTCGACCAGCCTGCGACCACGGATGCGTATTCGCTGACGGAAAGATCGTTGCGGGTCGCACCAAGAAGTGCAATGAGGTCGCCCTCGTTCTTGAACCCCTGCGTGATCATCTTTCGGGTGTCGTCTATCAGCCCGACCATTCCGATCGTCGGCGTGGGCAGGATACCCTTGCCATCGGTTTCGTTGTAGAACGAGACATTGCCGGAGACGACCGGCGTCTCAAACGCTTCACAGGCTTCAGCCATGCCGTCGACGACGTCAGAGAACGAACGCATGACCGCCGGCCGTTCAGGCGAGGCAAAGTTGAGGCAATTGGTAACGGCGATTGGCCGTGCACCAACGCATGCCACGTTTCGTGCGGCTTCGGCAACGGCCAGTTTCGCCCCTTCCTTCGCGTTGACCGCTACAAACCGGCCGGGGCCGTCAAGACACATCGCGATCGCCCGACGCGTTTCCTTCACTCTTATGACCGCCGCATCCGCTCCCGGCAGCACCGCCGTGTTCGTTCTCACCATCGAATCGTATTGCTCATACACCCAGTGCTTCGATGCGATGTTAGGCGAGGCAAGAAGCCTCATGAGCGAATCGGAGACCGAGATGGGTGCGGATGACGAGAGAATGTCAACATGGCGTTCTTTCGTCGTTGCCAGCGGCACCTGAGGAGCCATCGGCCGTTCGTATTTCGGAGCTTCGTCGGTCAATGCGATCACGGGCAGATCGGCAACGAGCGCACCATTATGGACGAGCTTGAGGCGATCGCCCTCGACCACGCTCCCGATAACGACCGCGTCGAGGTCCCATTTATTGAAGATCTCAACGACCTCTTTTTCGCGTCCCTTCCGGGCGACGATCAGCATTCGCTCCTGCGATTCGGAGAGCATCATCTCGTATGCGGTCATTCCCGTTTCTCGCTGCGGAACGAGCGTAAGGTCTAGTTCAAGGCCGGTACCGGCGCGCGCTGCCATTTCGACCGACGAACTTGTCAGGCCTGCCGCTCCCATATCCTGAATGCCCTCGATCGCTCCGCTTCGCATTGCCTCAAGACACGCCTCAAGAAGCAGCTTTTCAAGGAACGGGTCGCCGACCTGCACCGTCGGGCGTTTCTCGAGAGCCTCATCGTCAAACTCGGCTGAGGCCATCGTCGCACCATGAATGCCGTCGCGGCCGGTCTTCGCACCGACGTAGAGTACCGGGTTGCCGATGCCCGACGCTTTGCCAAAGAAGATCTGGTCTTTCTTGACGATGCCAAGCGCAAATGCATTCACAAGCGGGTTCAAGCTGTACGATTCGTCAAAAACGACCTCGCCCCCGACGGTCGGCACGCCAAAGCAATTCCCGTAATGGCCGATGCCCTCGACGCAGCCTTTCAAGATCGACTTGTTGCGATTACCGTGTTTTGGATCGTTCAGCGGCCCAAAACGCAGACTGTTCATCGCAGCGACCGGCCTTGCACCCATCGTAAAGACGTCTCGCAGGATCCCGCCGACGCCTGTCGCCGCGCCTTGAAACGGCTCGATGAAACTGGGGTGATTATGTGATTCGACCTTAAAGGCAATGCACCAGTCGTCACCTATATCGACCACTCCGGCATTTTCGCCCGGCGGAACTATCACCCGCGGACCCGTCGTCGGAAGCCGTTTGAGGTGTATTCGGGAAGATTTGTATGAGCAGTGCTCCGACCACATCACGCTGAATACACCCAATTCGGTCAGGTTCGGCTCGCGACCCATTATCGAAACGATCTTTTCGTACTCTGCCGGCGAAAGGCCGTGTTGTTCAACGATTTCGGCCGTGATCTGTGTTTCGTTCATCATCTCTTTGCTTTCCGAATGGAAAACGAAACTGACATTCTAGACGGTTTGATGTGCCGTGTCGATTTGCGGAAGGAAAAATGGCCGCCGGTCCTCGGCAGCCATTCTTGGTATCGCATTTGCAGATTATAGACGTCCTGATGTCGGATCGTTTGATATTACGCCATCGCCGGCATTCCCATCGCGGCCCACCCCTCTTTCGAAGGGCCATAAATTCCCGGTACCGGCAATCCTGCCTGGCGCATCAATATCGTCATCTGCCCGCGATGATGGGTTTGATGGGCGATCAAATAAAAAAGCGTCTGTCCGCGCGACCATGTCTCGCCGTACATCTCGTCGGTCTGCATCAGAGTTTCATCGGTCCAGTTCGCCGATACCTGCTCAGCGACCGATCGCGCGGCCGCTGCATATGTATCTGCGATCTCAGCGGCGGTCAACGGCATTGGAGCCCCCGGCTCAGGTGCATCGATCTTAAGGCCAACGAGACCAAGCATCTCGCCCAGTGTGAGCGTTAGGTGCCATGCCAGGAATCCGAGTGTCCGGCCCTCGTCGTAAGCCATTTGTCCGAGCGATCCGTCGGACAGGTTTCTCAACGCCTTCTCGGTCATTTCCGCCTCATAGGCCCAATCCCTTTTGAAATCTTCGAGCTTTCTATACATTTGAGACTCCTTCTGAAATGTTGTTGCGTCGATGAAACTAACACACTCTAGATCGCCGGTCAATACTGAAATGCTCAGATCCGCGAGTTATTTGGTTTCTTGGGCTGGGATCAATTTGTTCAGGGCCGTTTTCATCGTTTCAAGCTTTACGACCCCTTGATGCGAGTACGCAATGCCGCCGGTCTGATCGAACAAAATGGTGAATGGAAGTCCGCCTTTCCAGTCCTTCGCGATCAACGAAATTGCCTGCGATTCGTCGGGCGTGATCAAAAGGTAGGTCGGCATCTCGGCCTTCATTTCGGCAAGGAATTTCGGCACGCCCGTGGTAAGTTCCTCTTCGAAATCGAGAGTGATGGTTATGAAGTCGATCTTGCCTTTATACTCGCGATCGATCTTTACGAGATCCGGAAACTCCTCGCGGCACGGGCCGCACCACGTGGCCCAAAAATTGATCAGCAACGGCTTCCCCTTGGGCTTCAAAAGGTCGACCAATGCTTTTTCGTCTATTTTCGTGACGACTGCCCTGGTCTGCCCGGCGTCAGATCCGGCTTTGGCGGCAGGCGCCTGCCCGTGTGCCGACGAGAATATTGAAACGAAAAGCCCTGTTATCACCAGGGCTTTCGTGCTGATCGAAGATAGAGTTCTCATGACCTTGAACTACTTGCCTGCCATGCCGACGCGTTTGATCGTGCATCCGAATGCGTTGGTCTTGGTCTTCTCGATGGGCTTGTTCATCAACGCCGCATCGAATGCCGTCCGTAAATACTGCTCTTGGATGTTCTTTCCCGAACGATCGTTGTCGATCGCACCATGATATTTAAGAACGTTGTTGGAATCGAAAAAGTAAACCTCAGGCGTGACGGTCGCCCCGAATTTGTCGGCCAGTTTATTATCGGTATCGATCAACATCGGAAACTTGAAATTCGTTGCCGCATCCGACGTTACCCACTCGAGCGATTCAGCCTGCCGGTTATTTGAATTGACACCTATGAAGTTGATGCCCTTGGCTTTGTAGTCGGCAGCAACGGAATTGATGCGCTCGATGTACGCCTTCACTACCGGGCACTGGGCAGACAGGAATATGATGACCGCGCCATTCTTGCCTTTTAGCGAATTGAACGAGTGCTCCTTGCCGTCGGTGCCGGTCATCGTGAAATCTTCAAGCGTGGCTCCGACCTCGATACCGCCTGCAGTAGCGGTCGGGCTGAAGATAAATGTCGCGAGCGAGAGGATCGCAAAAAATACAAAGGCCTTTTGTTTCATAGCTCCATACTCCTTATTCACTTAGATTTTCTAGAATTTTAACAGCCGCCGTCGCCCTGCACAAGACTATTGAATGGTTGATACGGATTTGTACGTCGTTCAGTTTCGAATTCGATCGAAATCGGGATATAGATTCGGCCGCGTTCGTCGAGAGTAGCCATCGATGTGCCAACAGATTTTTTCAGCCGGACCGATCTCCGTGGATCGCGCAGGTCAGCCAAACACCTTTGGTATCCGCCTTTGCAGGCCTTTCGGCAGAAGGACCTCCATTGCGTCATCTACCGTTACAATGCCTGCTATATCACCTTCGTCGTCGATCACCGGTAGAGCAAGCAAGTTGTATTCAGAGATCGTCTGGGCAACATCCTCGGCCGAATCTGAAGTATGAGCAAAGCGAAACTGGGTCCGCATTACCTCTTCCAGCTTGAATGTCGGCTCGGCCAATATCAGGCTCCGAAGGCTGATCAGGCCGCAGATCTTCCATGATCCTTCCTCCTCGACAATGTAAAGGTAATAGATCATGTTCGGCGTTTCAGCCATTTCGCGAAGACGGGCGATCGCCTGACCGACAGTAAGGTCCTTCGGAAAAACGACGAACTCGGTGGTCATCAATCCGCCTGCGGTATCGTGCTCAAAGTGCATCAATTCCGCCACGTCGGCCTTTTCGTCGTCTTCCATCAGGTCAAACAGCTCTTGTGCTTTTTCGTCCGACAATTCGCCGAGAACGTCGGCAGCGTCATCCGGCGACATTTCTTCGAGAATGTCGGCGGCGCGCTCTTCGTCCATTTCCTCGAGAATTCGGGCTTGAGCTTCGGTCGACATCTCTTCGAGCGTATCGGCCGCAAATTCGTTATCCAGACTCTCCACGACCTCGGTCCGATGGATCGGCGACAGTGTTTCCGCAAGTTGGGCGATCTCGACGGGGTGTAATCGAGAAAGCTTGTCCTTCGAAGATTTGAGCTGCACTGTTGCGGTCGCCGTATCGGTCGCAAGATAGCCGACGTCCGACCAATCGAGAACCTCTACCACACGGCTGCTGCCATAAAAGCCCTTCGGCATCAGACGGCGGAGAAACCCCTGAAAGCTGACATCGGCTCCCGAGACTCGCCATGTGTCGCCTGCCGGGATTATTTGAACATCATTAACCCGAACGACCCGTTTCCCATCGACGTCGATCAACTGATTGTCGAGAACGTCTTTACCCAGCAGGACCTCGCCCTCGCGACGCTCGAACGGGGTCAGATTGAGCTTTGCCGAACTCATTCGCGCTCCAAATTCGCCGAATTCCGCCAGATTTCGCTGTGGAATAAAAAAGTTTCGCCGCCGAAGACGCGCGACAATGCCTATCACCGGCGGATAATCTTCGCTCCCATAGCGGACCAGAACATCGTTGATCGACGCGATCTTTTCGCCGCGTGCATCAAGTATCGGCCGCCCAAGAACTTGCGAAAGGTAGAGCATTAGCTAAAAGGTATCCTAAAATTCCGCTTCGGCGAAACACTTTCGCATAAATATCTTCACGAATTTCGATTTTTATGTTACTCTTACAACCTCGATGCAAAACATCATTTTGCATTTCTAAAATTCTTTGAAACTCACCCGTAAATCAGACTTTATACTCTAAAGGGAGATTCCCGTTTTTGTTCGTCTTGATCTCCCGTCTCACCCAAAAAAGACAAGATCCAATGAAGCTGTCCGTCTTTACCATACTTGCCATCCTCGCCGCCGCATCTGCGTCATTCGCTCAGAACTCGTCGCGTACGTTCGACAATTGGGATACATCGAAGGGCGTGCAGGTCTACAGCCCGCCGGCACCGATCGCAGCCGCAACTACAAAGAAAACGACTAAACGTGTAAAGCGAAACGGCAGGTGGGTCGTCGAGGTTGTCGAGAATATACCTCCGAAGGTAAAGCGTACGGCGTCGACACAGAGTGTAAGCGACGGTTTGGCCGCTCGCGAGACCGCAGCTTCCGGACGGCTAACGCGTTTGGCGATGGGGTCGAGTACACACCTGAAGGGATTCACGACCGGAAACGCGCTCCACGATTCGCTGATCGTCGAATCGAGCCTGCGATACAGGATCGATCCTCTGCTCATTTATGCCCAGATGCACCAGGAATCGTCTTTCAAGATCAGGGCGACATCTCACAAAGGTGCGAGCGGCTTGATGCAGCTGATGCCGGCGACCGCCCGACGGTTTGGCGTTACGAGCATTTACGATCCGAAGCAAAATATCGATGCAGGGATAAGGTACATGAGGTGGCTGCTGGATACTTTCAATCAGGATGTCGTTCTCGCTCTCGCGGGCTACAATGCCGGCGAAGGAGCGGTAATGAAGTATGGTCGAAACGTTCCGCCTTACCGCGAAACGCAGGAATATGTTAGGCGTATAACTGCCCGCTACAATGCGATATCCGATCCCAGCTATGTGAGCATGGCTCGGCCACTGAACGGCCAGTCAGCCCGTGTTGACCAGAAGGATTCTCGACCGCTGACCGTGTACGAACCGGACCCGCTTGCCGTAAGACTATCAGATGGCAAAATGATGTTGGTGAATCAGTAAACACAAACTCTTAGAGTTCACCATCGTAACTGAAACGAGAAACTATCAAGAACGGCCCGACCAAATCGGCCGTTTTTTGTTTGCGAAGTTTGGAAGTTGAAACTGAAATCCTTAAACTAGGCGTATGTTTTGCGTCATTTGCGGGCACACCAATACGGACGATGCAGTATTCTGCAACAAGTGCGGCCGCCGAATCGAACGCGAACAGGAAACTGTCGTTGCAAAAAAGAATATCGAGGCCGAGGTCGGCTCCGACGACGTTCAAATTTTCTCGATAACGCCGACTCTGAAGTTCGTGATCGTCGGTTACGTTTTGGCGGCGATCGGTGCGTTCTTCGTCAGCGCTCTGTTTAGCGTGCTTATTCCGGGTGTGACGGTCTGGGTCGGGGTTGCGCTCGGGATGTCGCTTTTTCTGATACCGGCGCTTTATCACGTCCGGCAGCGGCTTTCGCGTTATACCTTAATGGGCTCGAAGATCGAGATCGACCACGGTCTCATTTCGCGCACGACGCAAAATATACCGCTTCGCCGGATCCAGGATGTGACGGTCTCAGCGACTATCTCGCAGCGGCTGCTCGGCCTCGGCGACGTTGTCGTCGACAACGCAGGCACCGATGGCGGCCGGATCGTGTTCAAGAATGTCGATTCGCCCCGAAAGTATGCAGATATGCTTTTGAAACAAATGAGGCGGATCGAATAGATCACCGCCGCCGAACGCTCGCACGGCGTCTTCCGTGCTCTTCTGATTTCTTTAGATCCTGATGCATCGAATTTTTGTTACTGGAGGGGCCGGATTCATCGGTTCAGCGTTCGTTCATTTGCTTCTCGAGGAGCAGGCTGACGTCGAGATCGTAAATTTTGACGCGCTGACCTATGCCGGCAATCTCGAAAACCTCACGGGTCTGGACGACAAGCGTCATAAGTTCGTCAAAGGCGATATCTGCGATCATCCCTCTGTGATGGACGCTCTTCCTCACGGGTGCGACGCGATCTTCAATTTTGCCGCTGAATCGCATGTTGACCGGAGCATCGCGTCGGCCGGTGAATTTCTTCGGACAAATATCATCGGAACGCAGGTTCTGCTCGATGCCGCGCGCGAACGCAGCGTCAGGCGTTTCATTCAGGTATCGACGGACGAAGTGATGGGAAGCCTGCCTGACGCGAGCCTCGAGCTCTTCACCGAAGGATCTCCGCTGCGGCCCAATTCGCCTTACGCCGCTTCGAAAGCAGGTGCCGAATTCGTCGTGCGTGCCGCAAGAGAGACTTTCGGCGTCGATACGGTTGTAACACGGTGCGGAAACAACTATGGCCCGCGGCAGTTTCCCGAGAAATTGATCCCGCTGATGATAGCAAATGCGATGGCCGGCCAACCGCTGCCGGTTTACGGTGACGGCAAGAACGTCCGGGATTGGATCTATGTCGATGATCATTGCCGTGCCGTTTGGCTCGCATACAAAAAAGGAAGATCCGGAGAGACATACAACATTGGCGCGCGAAATGAGCTCGAGAACATCAACGTTGTGAGATCGATCCTTGCCGCGCTTGGCCGTCCCGAGTCGCTTATCACCTACGTCACCGATCGGCTCGGCCATGACCGACGCTATGCCATTGACCCTTCCAAGGCCGAGGACGAACTCGGCTGGTCTCCGCAGATCGCCTGGGAAGACGGCCTTTCTCGCACTATCGACTGGTATCGCGACAACGAAAGTTGGGTCGACCATGTCCGAAGCGGCGAATATCTCGAATATTACGCGAAGATGTATGGCCAAAGGCTAAGCGGCCAGATCTGAACGCACTATTAAGGGATCGTCCAGCCTGAATATTGCTGGCGATTCCGATCAAGAAAATTGGATCAATTACCTGATTTGTGAGATCTGCTGAATGATAGTCCTTATTGCGGGTGCGAACGGAATGGTTGCCCGGGCCGCGGCGAAATATTGTCGCGATCAGGGTGACGAGGTTCATGCGCTTACACGGGCCGAAATGGACATCACCGATCTGGACGCGGTCAACCGCACAGTAATCGCGATCGCTCCGGAAGCCATCTTCAATTGTGCGGCTTATACCAACGTCGATGGCGCCGAAAAAGACCGGGATTCATGTTTCGCGGTGAATTCCGTTGGTGTTGAAAACCTTGCAAAAGCCGCTTCTGAAGTTGGCTCGAAATTCGTTACCATCTCGACCGATTACGTGTTCGACGGTAAAAAGGACGGCTTTTATTTCGAGGACGATGAACCGCATCCACTTGCGGTCTACGCGGAATCCAAACTCCGCGGTGAGCAGCTTGCCGCTGCTGCTGATCCGCGATCGGTGATCGTGCGTTCCGGTTGGATATTCGGGCCGGGCGGTACAAATTTTCTAAGCATAATGAATGACCTCCTTCGCGGCGGGCGAGCAATGACCGCGATCTATGATTCGTCCGGAACGCCAACGTATGCTGTAGACCTGGCGGCACGTATGCGCGAGCTCGCATTGCTCGATGCCGCGGGCATAATTCATGTCAGCAACAGCGGCTCGGGCACAAGCTACTTCGGATTTGCTGAAATGGTTTGCGATCTGGGCGGATACGATAAACAGCTCGTGTCACCAATTTCAGACTCGTCGCTCAAGCGGCCCGCATCCAGGCCATTGAACTCGAAACTTGCCAGCCGGCGATCCGCTTCCTTTGGCCTCGAGCCTCTGCCTGATTGGAAAGATGCGCTTGACCGATTCATCCGTTCAGAAAGCAAAAAGGCGGACACCACTTGAAGTGTCCGCCTCTCGTCGACCTCGTTTAGAGGGATAGTTACCCGTTCGTATTGTGAATATTGCGTGCGTCGTCCATCAATGGCGTAGCCGTATCGACCTCGCTCTTGCGGTAATAGTCATAATAACCCGCTCCGTAATACTCATATTCTACCGAGCCGGATTTGATACCATTCAGTACGACGCCGTAGATCCGCGCTCCTAAATTGCCCAGCCGCTGCTTGAACCTCCGCATCAGATGGATCGAACTTCTTCCTGCCATTGCCACCAGCACAACCCCATCGACCTGTGTTGATAGGATGGCCGCATCAGTAAAGGATATCGCCGGGGGCGAATCGATGATTATGTGCTTATACTTGCCGCGAAGAAATTGCAGCAGATTGCGCATCTCGTTAGAACTTAGAAGTTCGGCGGGGTTTGGCGGGATCGGACCGCTAGTGATCACTTTCAGACGCGGAAGATCACGGCAGGTCTTGATCAGGTTTTGCGTGTTCCGCTCGCCGGAAAGATAATTTGTCAGGCCTTGCGTATTCTCGAGGTCGAAATGCGAATGAAGTCGCGGCCGCCTGAGGTCGCAATCGACGATCACGACATCTACGTCAGACTGTGCGAGCGTGATCGCTGTATTGATGGCAGTGGTCGTTTTGCCTTCTGACGGCTGAGACGACGTTATAAGTATCGTCTGCGGCGGCTTTCCGGCCGAAGAAAACAGCAGCGAAGTACGCAGGTGGCGATAAGCTTCGGCCATCGGCGAGTGGCGCTCTTCAAGTGTGACCAGGCCCGTCGACGGAGCCCCGCCGTTACCATTTCCATTCGCAGCCAATAGACGAAGCCTTCGTTTCTCAGATCCGAAGTAATGCGGTATCAGGGCCAGCGTCGGCAATCCGACGTGACGGCCGATATCCTCAGACGTCTTTACAGAATCGTCGAGGTAATCCAAAAGGAACGCCAATCCAAGTCCGGCGGCAAGCGAAAGCAGAAACGCGACGAGGATGTTGCGGCTTCTCTGCGGCCCGACAGGGTAGGCACCTCCGGCATTTGCCGCGATCTTGATATTGTCCGGCGCCCCGCTCTCGACCTCGAGCTCTTTTTCCTTTAATCGCTGGGTGTATGTGTCCAGAAGGTTGCGTTTTGTCTCGATCTCGCGCTTTAGCGTCGTCAGCTTTGTCTGAGCCTGCCCCTGAACGTTCGCCAGAGCGGCTTCCTTTTCGTAGGCGTCAAGAGCCTGTGCCTCCTCACGTCGTTTTGAATCAAGCTGTGCCCGCAGCGAGACGAGAGCTCCGGTCACGGCGTCCTTTTCGATCTTTTTCTGATCGCGATCAATGATCCCCGATACTTCGCGTTCGGTCTTGTCCTTTGTTTCCTTGAGCGAGGCTATCTTTGCCTCTTTCTTCCCTACTTCGGGATACTCCGGCGTGTATTTGACCAGGAGCTCCGCCTTTTCGGCCTCGGTTTCCTGTATCTGCTTTTCGATGTCGCGGATCTGGTCCTGGAGTTTAGCCTTTCGCTCGGTATTGAGCCTTATCGTGTCCTGAAATATCTTGTTCTCGTAAAGATCGGGGATGTTCATCCCTTCTCCACGCGAATTTGCGGTTAAAGCCGCGTTATATCGCCCCTCCAACTGACGGCGGGACTCCATCGCCTTGAGCCACGTCTCGCTCAATGAACTCAACCTGCTTGCTGAAAGGTCCTGGCCGCGTTCCTGCAGCGGCAGGCCGCTTGACCGCATTTCCGCGATCAGATCTATCTCCTGCTGCGCGATCGTGTTCTGCAGTTCTTCGATCGACTTTGCCAGATCGGCCGCCGAATTCTTTGCCCCCTGTGTCTCGCGTTCGGCATCCCGCAGTTTGAAGACCTCGGCTATCTTGTCGGCGACCTTTGGCGCCAAAGCCTGATTGGTGCTCTTCACGCGAACATTTACAAGATTGGTGCGTTCTACCTGATCGACCGTCAGGCCGCTGAACAAAATGCCAGCATACTGATCTGCACGCTTCTCTTCGTCTGGCGAGAGTATCGTTCGCGGACGCTCTTCGCCAAGCAATTCCGGTTCGCTTACGACCGGCAGCGCGCTCGGCACCTCGGCATTCTGGCCGGAACCCGTGAATATAGATCTTAACGAGGCGAGTATGCCTCGCTCGCTTGCTCCGAAAAGATTTGGTTCACGGTATAGCCCGAGGTCGATCACGACCTGTTTGACCAGATCCCTATTCCGAAGGAGCATTAACTGCGTCTGGTAGTAATTGGCGTCCTGTCCGAAATTGATATTGATCGCGTCTTTAGAGGTTACTTTGGGCCGGCGCGGTTCGATGATCATATCAGTAGTTGCCTGATAGACCGTCGGCTGGCGGTACATATAGATGGCGGCCGCGGCCGTAACGATCGTGACGATCGCGATAATCAGCGGAAGCCTTTTGTAAACGATCCGAAAATACTGTTGAACGGTACGTTTACCTTCAATGACCTCTTCGTCGTAAAACGAAGAATAGCTCGAACCGTACTCTGATGCATTCGCTCGCAGATCCGCCGATTTTGGCAAAGGTGTTAACCGTTGGTCTTGTTCCATACTGCTTTCTTGGCCTTGCACGTCGCCGACACGACAGAACTTGCGCAATCTTGTTTTATACCATATATCGGCGGTGTTTTCACGATTTTTCGATCTGATCACGCCGAATCGACCGTACTTGAGCCCGTCGATCCGATCGCAGCAAGGCCGTTGTTTTGTTTCGCGATCATCGCGAATGTTATAATTACCGTTTGGGTTTATTTCGATCTTTGCCGGTTTTACAGGTTTATATGACTACTTTTTCCGAAAGGGCAGGCGTCGAAGGCGCTTTTGATTTTGAGCTCGGCATATCTGATTTCAATTTCTCCGACCTTTTTGATGCCGAAAAACTTCGCGAGCTTGCCGAACGATTCTACGCCGAGGTCTCGGACAAGGAGCCTGCGCTCGGCGACGCTCTGAACAAATACATCTCTGCCCATGGGAACGGCTACGAAAAGCGCGTTGAGTCAAAGATACTGACCGATGCCGCACCTTTTCTTTCTGATTTTATCGCAAGGCTTTTCCGAATTTCGAAGGAACGCTCCGAATTGGAACGCTCGATCCTCGAACAGAACCCGGTCTGGAAGTATAAGTTCTTCGTTCAGCGTCGGGCAGTCAAGACCTACAAGCCTGAATCGGTCGGCGAATTTGATCATTCGGAATTGAATCGGGCCCTCACTGATCTTCGCAACGAAGCCTTTGGTCATACGCTGGTTTACGATGACGAGCTTGGTATTGCGACGATGGCCGCTGCATTGATCGATGCCGAAGAATCGCTGGGAAAGGACGAAGAACCCAATGCCGGCGCTCGTGAAGCGGTGGCAAATATTCAACGGACATACGATAAGTTGAAAGACAAGACGTTCGGAAAGGTCTACTCCGATTTTGTCCTAAAGACCGACGCCGCGGGCGAATTGCTCACGGTCAAAGCAGCGTTGGCGATAGTCGAAGCTTGGTCGGCTGCGGAGTTCTATCGTAAGGAAAAGCGATGGAAAGCGTTCAAGACACCGCATGCGCTCGATTACCAGAGCCTTGTTCATCTGATCCGGCCTGAAGCAGATCTGCCGAACGTGATGCGCGGAAGCGACGATGAGCTGCGCCGGCGTGTAGGCTTCAAGCTGACCGATGATCGCGGCACCATGCGTGACGCGCTCTATGAGATCGACTATTGCATGATCTGTCATGAGCGCGATAAGGATGCATGCCGCACCGGGCTTCGTGAACCGGACGGTACGGCAAAGAGAAATCCGCTCGGGATCAAGACCGAGGGCTGCCCCTTGGACGAGCGTATATCTGAAATGCACCAGCTCAAAAAACAGGGCGACCCGATCGGTTCGCTGGCGCTTGTGACGATCGATAACCCGATGTGCGCCGGTACCGGTCACCGCATCTGCAACGACTGCATGAAGGGGTGCATATTTCAGAAACAGGAACCCGTCAACATACCGCTCGCCGAAACAGCGACGCTGACCGACGTGCTCGGTCTTCCTTTCGGCTTTGAGATCTACAGCCTTCTGACGCGTTGGAACCCGCTAAATGCGAAGCGCCCGTACGCTTTACCGTATAACGGCAAAAATGTGATGGTCGTCGGGCTTGGGCCTGCGGGTTACACACTTGCACAGTACTTATTGAACGAAGGGTTCGGTGTTATCGGATTCGACGGTCTCAAGATCGAACCGCTTCCGTCGGAATGGACCGGCGACAATGGCCGACAATGCCCGAAACCGATCGTGGATCTCAGCGAGATCACCGAAGAGCTGGATGAAAGGATCCTCTCGGGTTTTGGCGGCGTATCGGAATACGGCATTACGGTCCGCTGGGACAAGAACTTTCTGACGATGGTGCAACTGATGCTTTCGCGGCGAAAGCGTTTTCGTGCCTACGGAGGTATCCGTTTTGGCGGCACCGTTACGATCGAGGACGCATGGGACTTTGGTTTTGATCACATAGCGATCGCAACCGGCGCCGGACGCCCAACGATCGTCCCGATGAAAAACAATCTGATCCGCGGCATCCGGCAGGCATCCGATTTTCTTATGGCACTGCAGCTGACCGGAGCGTTCAAGAAAGACACACTTTCAAACCTGCAGGTAAGGCTGCCTGCGGTCGTGATCGGAGGGGGCCTGACCGGGATCGATACCGCGACCGAGATCTTTGCTTATTATCCGGTACAGGTCGAGAAAATGCTCGACAAATTTGAGGACGTCGTTGCTGAGTTTGGCGAAGAAGAAGCACTCGGCAAATTTGATGGCGAAGAGCGGGCGATGCTGCTCGAATTCCTTGAACACGGCCGCGAGATCAGAGCCGAGCGTGCGCGAGCCGCTGCGGCTGGCGAAACACCTAATTTTGTTCCGCTTGTTCGCTCGTGGGGTGGAGTCTCGCTTGTTTACCGAAAGCGCCTGCAGGACTCGCCGGCTTACCGGCTCAATCACGAAGAAGTACAGAAAGCACTGGAAGAAGGTATCAACTTTGTCGAATTGATGTCGCCGACCGAAGCTGTTCCTGATGAATTCGGAGCGATAAAAGCACTCAAATTCGAGCGCGTCGACTATGATGCCGGATCGGGAAAATTCACGAATACAGGTGAGTCACACGAAATGCCGGCGCGAACCGTCTGTGTGGCTGCGGGAACCTCGCCGAACGTGATCTACGAGAAGGAAAAGCCCGGCACGTTCGAATTGGACGAATGGCGCCAGTTTTTCAAACCGTTCAAGGTCGGGCAGGACGAAGCGGGAACGCTGCGATTGGCCGAAGCGGAAAAGGGCGAGCCCGCGTTCTTCACTTCGTATGAACGCGACGGCAAGTTCATCTCATACTATGGCGATAATCATCCGCAATATGCAGGAAATGTCGTAAAAGCGATGGCGTCGGCCAAGCATGGGTATCCTCACGTTGTGTCGCTCTTTGCCGAGGAATTGGCAACGCGTGGAAAGCTCCCGCAAGCCGAACGCGATGCGATCTTCGATCGGCTTACCGCGACGCTTGACGAACAATTACGAGCTTATGTCGTCAAGGTCGATCGACTCACCCCGACGATCGTTGACGTCATTGTCAAAGCTCCGCTTCAGGCACGAAAATTCGAGCCGGGCCAGTTTTATCGCCTCCAGAACTTTGAGTCTTCGGCGCCGGTCGTTGACGGCACACGCCTCTTGATGGAAGGCCTCGCTCTGACCGGTGCGTGGGTCGATGAAGAAAAGGGCCTGCTTTCGATGATCGTACTTGAAATGGGTACCTCGTCGCGGCTTTGCTCATTGTTGAAAGAAGGCGAAGAAGTTCTCGTGATGGGCCCGACCGGAACGCCTACCGAAATTCCCGAGAACGAAACGGTTCTGCTCGCCGGCGGCGGGCTTGGCAACGCGGTCTTGTTCTCGATCGCAAGGGCATTGCGGGACAAGAACAATCATGTCGTATATTTTGCCGGCTATAAGAACGGCGCCGATCTTTTCAAACGCGAGGAGATCGAGAAGGCGACCGATCAGGTGATCTGGGCGACCGACGCTGGCGACGAGATCCGGCCGATGCGGCCGCAGGATTCGCATTTCCGCGGCAACATCGTCCAGGCAATGGCCGCCTACGCCGAAGGACGTTTCGGCCAGACGAAACTCAGTCTCAAGGATGTGGACCGGATCATAGCCATTGGCTCTGACCGCATGATGAACGGGGTCCGCGAAGCGCGTCACGGCCTTTTGAAGCCATTCCTGAAAGACGAGCACGTCGCGATAGGTTCGATAAATTCACCGATGCAGTGCATGATGAAGGAAGTCTGCGCACAGTGCCTGCAGCGGCACGTAAATCCGCACACCGGCGAGGAATTCTGGGTCTTTTCGTGCTTCAATCAGGATCAGCATCTCGACTTCGTCGATTTCAAGAACCTCAATGACCGGCTGCGTGCGAACAGTGTTCAGGAAAAGCTGACGAATCTTTGGCTTGACCGTACGTTCGGCCGGGACGATTTCAAGAAGCTCTATGGCCGGGCGGCATAAACTGCCGAACTTGGGATAAATAGAAAAGCGGCGAGGTCATCGACCCGCCGCTTTTTTTCGCATCAGATCCGCAGCTATTTTCCCTTCGGTCTCACAAGTCTGAGATTCCATGTGATCTTGGTCTTTCCGTCGGGCGAGGATTGCGATCCCGACAGTACGTCTTTGTTCTTTGGGTCGACCTTTCCCTCGGCATCAAAACTGGTCGGCTGCAGCTTGCCTTCGGGCAGTGATCGCGGTTCTTCGGGCGTCGGGGACTTCTCCGAAGGGCATCCTGAATAGTTTCGCTTTGTTTCGATCTTGCCGTATATGATGCCCGCCGGTGCGGTTACCTTTATTGAATAGCTGCCGTCGCCGTCGATCGAAATATACACCGGCATCGAGTCGGTGCCCTGGCCGAGCTGTGTGGTGGTCTCTGTAAATTCTTCGCTGAAATTTGTGAAGTAGGGATTTTTCCCGGGTTCGCGGCAGCGAACCTCGCCTCCCGAATTTGAACTCTTCTCGAACGTGAACCGCGTCCTTTGCATCACCCGTGCGTTTGGCGAATTCACCGATGTTCCGGCTGCAGGCGTACCACTGAGCGATGCCCTGATCGTGTGCTGCATGTTCGACGATTGGGTCGTAGTTCGTTTTACGTTTCGTCTCACCGCGTGGGCTGCTCCGGCGTCGTTCGTTGTCTTTGTCTCGCTGTCCAAAAAGTTGTAATTGATCGTCCCGGTCCAATGTGGTTTGCAAGTATCGGCAAGGTAAGGGCCGAGGTCCCGCACTAGTTTGTCGGCCACTTCGCTTTCCTTTCCCATCGCACGCGTCACCGTCGTTGCTGACCTCGTGTCCATAACGGATGCCGAGTAAACGGTAGTGCCGCCCGGCCCCGGCATCGCCTGAACGCTCATCACCATACTGGATCCGAGCCGTTCGCCGATAGCTTTAAGGGCCGCATCGGAATCACCGCCCTCGAGGATTTCACGTTCGCGCTCATCCTGTAATGCATCGCGCAGATCCTGATCGTCCATTGTTTCGACGCAGGGTTTCTCCTTCTCCAAAGCCGTCCGGATCTTATCTCGCAGACCCCTGGTCGCATTCTCTCCGCCGTTGCTCGACCTGGTTGTGTCGTGAATAACGATGGACGAGGACTTTTGCTGACCCTGCGGAAACGCATCGATCACGAACGACCCAACGAGAATAGACAATGTGACGAGTATAGCGAAACGAATGTCCGTGCATGACGCCTTTGCAGCCTTGTGTTTCATTGCTTCAACCCTCCCGGACGATCGGGATCACGACAGGCAGGTTACGGTGAATGCAGCGAATGGACGGTCGTTTTCGCACTTCATTTTGACCTGCCCCAACTTCAGTTTCGTGCCTTGTTAGCTTAAATCAGTGACGGGCGTCACCATTGAGTCGAATACTGTCGATAGTTCTCACAATACGCATCGGCAGAATGGTGAGAGACGACTTTCGAATCAGATTGCCGCCTTGGCGTGAGAATTGTAAGGTCCTTGAATGCTCGCCAGATCGCCTGCGTGGCGGCCGGCTCGCTTCTACTTCGAGGCCGGTACTGCAACCTTCGCTTTCAGAGATTGGCGTGCTGCCTCTACGGCCCTTGCGGTGTGAAGCAATAGCTGGCCGGTGGAATTCTTGTCACCGGTCTGCTCAAGCAATATCCGCATCTCGCCACCGTTAAGACGAGGATTGACGGCAAGCATTTTCGCGGCTGCATTTGTGACGTTCGGCGTGGCCATCGACGTCCCAGAAGGATACGATACCTCGCCTCCCGGCAAACGGGCGGGAACGCGTTCACCATTTGCATACAAGGTGACTTCAGGTCCCTTGTTGGTGAATTGGGTAGCTTTTCCCGATCGGTCGACGGCTCCGACAAGGATGAAGTTTGGCAAGGTGAACCGGGTCGCCGGATTCGCAGTTTCGACAGACGTGCCGCTGTTACCCGCAGCTCCGACGAAAAGCACATTTGGGGCTGCCTTCATGCCCTCCTGCAAAACGCCCCGGATCTTTTCAACCGTATAACGCGCCAACTTTTGTCTGTCTTCCAATGTCATTTCCGGAGCGCATTGCCGCAGGTTGCTGAGATAGCTGGCTTCGAAACGGCCCCAGGACATGTTTACAACGCGGGCGCCGCTGCTCACCAAAAACGTAAGCAGATCACGAATCGAATCGGCCTCGCGGTCGGCCAGTTCGCGGTTCCAGCACGGTACGGGCGGCGAGCCGTGCCACCACTCCATTCTGGCAATGACGATCTGTGCTTGCTTATTGCCTCTGACGGCAATGTCGGCGACGGCTGTCCCATGAACATATCCGCTCCAACGGCCAATAGCGGCATCAAACTCGCGACGCTCCTCCGCAGACATCTTATTGCGCCTTTCGTTAAATTCCTTTACGTTCGGGCTCGCCACCAGATCCGCCATGTCGTCAGAGGCTTTTAGAGCTCGGTTAAGCTCGTCGCGCCGCGTGGCAAACGTTGACGGCAGGACCTCCATTGCCGTATCTTCCCTGAGTTTGAAGGAGTTGTAGCCTCGCAACAGTGCTTTGCGATCCACGCCCTGAGCGATCTGACCGGGAAATAGTGTAACGTCCACCCCGCTGTCCCATATCCCGATCCGAACGGCTGGTGCGTTCTTCTTCCGTTCGATCACGGTATCGCGCGATGCCCAGAACTCGGACTGCGGTTCGAGTACCTGTGCGTCGACAAAATAAGAACCGGCGAAAACGGTCGCCAGCAAGATCGCCGCTAAAACGGCATGTCGCATCGGCACATTTACCTCCTCAATCCGGCCTAGCCATCGCTATCCGGTAAAACACCCACAACTTTACCTATCACATCGCCGCGCCGATTCTTGACCGGCATGGGCGAGATCTCTGTCAGATCATCGTGTTTGAGGATCTGCAGGCGACGCAATATCTCAACTGCGATCACGGGACGAGCCCGACGATCGTCACCATCTTCGATCTTGACCGCGATGCCAAGCCCACCAGGAAATCTCTCAGATGGAAGAACGCCGCAGAGCCAAACGCCCTCGGCTCCGACCTTCGAGATGATCTGCCCCTGTGCTGCCTGCATCAACAAAGTATCTAGCCTTTCACTGCCGCCGATCAGCTCGGGAAACTTCGTCATTGCCGCGACGACGCGGCCGCACGCGGCTTTCAACCCGGCGTCGAGAACGTTCGTCGGCGCGACAAGATTCAGAATTCCGTGAGCCATAGCGATGACGGACGTCGCAAAATTCGGCGCGGCGCAGCCATCGATCGCCGTTCTTATCTTGGTTGCCGGCACGCCCGTAAGCGCCGCTACCGCTTTAAGGATCTCCTGCTGCACCGGATTCTCGATCTGATCGTATGTTGCGAGGTCGGCCCCGATATGCTTTGCGACCGCGAGCATTCCGGCATGTTTACCCGAGCAATTGTTGTGAAACTGTGACGGATATTCCCCCGCGCGCTGCATCCGCTCGGCTTCTTTCTCGTAAAAAGGCAGATGTGCCCCGCACCGTAAATGAGCTTCGGTCAATCCGATCCGCTCGATCATCAATTGCGCGATCCGAACGTGGCGCGGCTCGCCCGAATGCGATGCGCAAGCGAGCGCAATCTCTTCTTCCGAAAACCCGAATGCGTCCGCCGCCCCGGTTGTCAATAACGGGATCGCCTGGAACGGTTTTGCGGCGGATCGCGTGAACGTTACCGTCTTCGGATCGCCATATGTGAAAACCGTATTTCCATCGCCATCTATCGCGACCACATGTCCCCGATGTAGCGATTCGACCGTTTCACCGCGAAAGACCTTTGCAATTATCTTTGAAGGCATAAAAGTAACTTGATTGTGAGAGGCGAATGATCAGCGATCGGTTTTAGTGTTTCGGAACCCCGGTGCCATGATACTCCTACCTCTTCCCCGCGGATGCGATCATCTCACGGGCGTTCTCACGGGCAGCATCGGTTATCTTTTCGCCGGCAAGCATCCGGGCGATCTCTTCGATCCGTTCGGCGTCATCGAGCTGACGAATGGTGATCGACGTCGACCGCTTTCCCATCGATTTTTCCACGACGAAGTGATGGTCTGCTTTCGACGCGACCTGTGCCTGATGCGTGACGCAAAGCACTTGTTGCGCAGCTGCAAGGCGTTTGAGTTTCATTCCCACGGCTTCGGCAACGCGGCCGCCGATACCCGCGTCGATCTCATCGAAGACGGATGTCTTGCTGCCGTTCTGCTGATTCGAGACCGACTTCAATATAAGCATCAGTCGCGATGCTTCGCCGCCCGAGGCGACCTTCGCCATCGGCTTCGGCGATTCTCCGGGGTTGGCCGTGAAGAAAAACTCGACGCGGTCAGAACCGTCCGGCCCGAAACGGGATTCGTCGTCGCCGTTATCTATCCTGACTTCGAACCGCGCTTTCTCGAGCGCGACGTCCTTAAAATTTGTCTCGATCTGCTTCACAAATCGGCCGGCGGCGGCGCGGCGCTTTTCGTTCAACGCGGCAGCGGCATCCAGGTAGGACTTTCGTCTTCGGGCGAGTTCGGTGTTGAGTTCCTTTTCACGAAGTTCGGCAGTCTCGATATTCGATAGTCGTGCCTCCGATCGAGCGTGGTGTTCAATTGCGGTCTCTACCGTACCGCCGTACTTTCGAGTGACCCGGGCGATCTCAGCCAATCTCGATTCGATCGCTTCAAGCCGCTCAGGCGAAAACTCGAGATTGTTCTGGTAATTACGCAGGGTTATCGATACGTCTTCAAGAACGGCCGTTGCGGCATCAAGCCCTTCGAAATAATCTTTGAAGCGATCGTCATATTCGCCGAGCTGTCTGATCCGATCTACGGCCTGGCCGAGCGTCGAAACGGCCGATCCGTCCATCTCATAGAGCAGCGAAAATGCCTGCGAACTAAGTAACGAGAGCTTTTCGATATTATTCAGCCGCCGCTTTTCATCCTCAAGCTCGTCGCTTTCGCCTGATCTTAGATCGGCTCGCCGGATCTCATCGACCTGAAACCTGAGTATATCGACAAGCTGTAGTTTCTCAGCTTCGTCGCTTTTAAGCGTCTTGAGTTCCTCGCAAACGCTGCGCCACTCTGCGTAACAGACGGCTGCGTTTTCACGCAGCGATCCAGTTTGTGCAAAATGATCGAGCATTGCCAGTTGCGACGAGGGTTCGAAGAGCGAAGCCTGATCTCCTTGGCCGTGAATATCCACCAAAAGCGGCCCGATCTTTTTGAGAAAGGCGGCTGCGACGAGCTGATCGTTCACAAAGACACGGTTCTTGCCGGCGAGCGATAGGTCGCGGCGAATTACGATCTCGGCCTCGGAACCGCTTTCCAGCTCGACACCGGCCTCTTCGAAGATCTGTCGTACCTCGCGGGTACCATTGATCGAGAACACACCCTCGATCCGTGCGGACCGTTCGCCCTCTTTGATCAGATCCGTCGAAACCCGTTCGCCTGTAAGCGCCGCGAGGCTGTCAACAATGATCGATTTTCCTGAACCCGTTTCGCCTGTCAACAAATTAAGACCGGGGCCAAATTCGGCCTCGATCGAATTGATCAAAGCGATATTTTCGATCCTGAGAAAACTGAGCATTACCTGCAATTACCTTTTGGGCACGACACCTGCACCCTTGATCCATTTTCCGAGCGATAGGATCGCGTCCGGAGGAAATTCTTTCTCTATGTCAGGTACTTTCCAATCGATCTGGCGATCCCGTTTATAGAATAACAGCTCGGCAAAGTTGCCAGGCTTTATCGGCTGGATCCTGCCAACAATATGAAAATTGCTGGCGTCATATTCGTCAAGTCCCCGCATTGAGATCGACCCGACCGCCCGAACCATCGCCGGGGCAACGAATGCGGCTCGTCGGCGTTCCAGATTTATTCCTATGTCGGCCGCAGCTCCCGCAGCGGTCGCGACGTCGATGACGGTGCCGCCGCGAAAGACGATATTCATTAGCCGGCGCCCTGAATTGCTTGGTAGATACTCGTAGTTAGACGGGCTAAAGTCCTTTTCCGTTCCATCGGCGACGACCTTTAATGCCGTCATCATTGCAACGAAATTCATCTTGACGAGGTACATTTCGTCTTTGCCGTGAAGCCCGCCTGTTTCGATGAGTATTACCGGCGTTCCCCATTTTGAGAAGTTATCGCCAAACGCTGTCGGAGTCCATTCATCGTCGTAACGGGCAATGTGGCCCGGGATGAATTGGTTCAAGGCCTGAATCATCGCCGCGACGATCCGTTTGTTGCGTTCATGTCCGTCACTTGGCGTTTTTGCTTCGTCGCCGTAAACGACCAGGAAAGAGATCGCCGCTTGTTTATCGGTCTGGCCCGCAGCCGTTAGCGCCTGCTGATTATGAAGGTTGAAGCCTATCTCCGGCTGCCAGCTGTCTCGCAGCTGCTTTAGAAGCCGGCCTTCCGGCGTCTTCAGATCGAGAGCGTCGCGGTTGATATCAATGCCTTGCAGATTGCGGCGAATAAAGACCTCGGCACCGTCAGGGTTGAGCATCGGAACCGCTCGGATAGTGACCTTTTCGGCAATCCGCTTTGCCCATTCCTGATCACGATTTTTTTCAAGTACCGTGAACATATCGATCAATGCCGATGTCGCGGTCGGTTCGTCGCCATGCATCTGAGACCATAGGAAGATCTTAAGCGGGCCTTTGCCCCATTCGATCTGATAGATCTCACGATTGGCGTTGCTCCTGCCGACCTCGTTGACCTTGAGCCCGAGTTTCAAAAGGCCGTCAAGGTAGAGCTTCAGGTCCTGATGTCTGAGATTAGACGGCAGTTTGTTCGTCACATGTTCCTTGTCCCATATTTCAGCAAGCTGGGCGGGAGTTTGTGAGAAGGTCTGCATTGCAAAAATAAGCGCACCGAGAGCCAGTGTGGACACGAATCTCATATGCTCTAAGATAAACTGCTTGTTGGATATACGGCAAGCAACGGACCGGGAAGCAGACCCGACCCTCGTTGTCCGACCGCTCAGACCGGCGTGCGGTCTCCGCTCTTACCGATACAAACGATGGTAGATGAAGCAGAACTGAATGAAGAGTGCATGAAGATGTGCGATCGCGCCGGTTCGCGTGCTTTATCTGAGCGTAAGAACCCTGAGCAGTTCGGCAACGCTCCACGCCTGTGCGGGACAGCCCCGCGGTGAGTAGGGCGGTACGGCATCGAAGATCTCCGATACCTGTCCAATTCCGGCTTCCAGAAGATGATCTTCGAACCCCTTAATAAGTCCTGCGATCCGTTCGTCCAAGTCAGCCTCGCCCGAATGAACCCGGACATATGCATCGATGAACGGCCCGATCAGCCATCCCCAAACCGTTCCCTGATGATATGCCGAATCGCGATCGAAAGGCGAACCCGTGTAAACCGGTACAAAGGCCGGGTCGCGCGGTGTAAGCGAACGCAGCCCGACGGGCGTCAGGAGCTCATCTTCGGCTTTCTTTAAGACGGCTGGCCAACGGTCCTCGTCAAGGATCGGGTATGCAAGCGAGATCGCAAATAGCTGATTGGGCCTTACTGACGCGTCGCGTGTTCCGTTCTCGATAACGTCAAAGAGACACTGTTCGTCTTCGTTCCAGAATGCGCCGTTGAAGTTCTGCCGCGCAAGGTCGGCCATGGCATCGAATTTCGTGGCGTCTTCGTCGTGGCCGAATCGCTCGGCAAAGTTCGCCATTATCCTAAGAGCGTTGAACCAAAGCGCCTGGATCTCGACCGGTTTCCCGGTTCGCGGCGTGATCACGAGATCGCCGATCTTTGCGTCCATCCAGGTCAGCTGAACACCTGGCTCGCCGGCGTAAAGGAGACCGTCGGTATCAACGTGAATGCCATAGCGGGTGCCCCGCATGTGGTAAACGATGATGTCCGCCAGCTTGTCGTAAAGCTCGGTGTGCACCAGATCGTTGTCGCCGGTCGCCTCAGCATATGCTCGTACAGCTTCGAAATACCAAAGCGTGGCATCGACCGTGTTGTATTCCGCCACGTCACCCGCATCGGGAAACCGGTTGGGTATCATTCCCTCGGAAATGTGCTTAGAGAACTCAATAATGATGTCGCGGGCGATCTCATGACGTCCCGTTGCGAGCGTCAGCCCCGGCAAGGCGATCATCGTGTCGCGTCCCCAATCTGAGAACCAGGGATAGCCGGCAATTATCGTATGGCCGTTACCCCGTTTTACGATAAACTGGTCGGCCGCAAGCACGAGGCGACGGGCAAGATCGTTTTCGACACCAGCCTGGCCGATCAGTTTGTTTCGTCGTTTGACCTCGGCCTTTTCGAGCTTCGACGCATCTGAGGCCTTCGCCTTCGAAGTTGAAACGATCATGTCGGCGCCGACCTTGAGATCATACCTAATCGCGAATGGTTGAAAGAGATCTTCGTTAGAATCAAAACCGCGTTCGGCTTCGATGCCATAGTGGAAATTGCGGTACCAATAGCCGGTCTTTTCTATCTTTGTGCCATTGTGAGCAAAATGCACCTCAGGCAGTTCATCAAGCGGCTGCATTGTTACGACGCCGTCGGCTGATTCAAATTCGCCGCTAAGGTCATCGGTCTCGCGCCGAAGATGGTGGTAATCGGTGAATGCGACCAGCGGGCGCAGTTCGAGCATTATCGTTCGTCCCTTAAGTACTCTGCTATTGAGAACTTTGTATCGAATAACGGTCGTGTCGGAACCCTGCGACATAAAGAGCCGCTTTTCGAGCAATACCTCCCCCAGACGGAACGTCCAGATCGGGAACGGATCGAGCCGAAATTCATCGATGAATTCGAATCCGCGAGGATGAATGCTGCCGATATAATTATTCGCTGAGAGTTCGAACTGCTCACCGTCGATCGTCACCGTCTCTTCGACCTTTGAGACCATCGTTATCCGGCCAAGCGGCGGACGAGTTGCAGCCGTAAGTATGCCGTGATATCGACGCGAATTAGCACCCGAGACCGCACCTGAAGCAAAACCGCCGACGCCGTTGGTCTCAAGCCATTCACGGCTGGTCGCTTCATCGAATTTGCTGCATAGGTCTCGGGAAAGTTTGATCATCGTAGGTCTAAATCGATCGCCATACCGCGATTATTCCATCACATGTGCTTTCTCGGCCCGCTCGCCGAGGATCTCACGGTAAAGCGATTCCGTCTCGTCTATCATCCGATCGAAAGAAAATCGTTCGGCTGCTCGCTTTCGCGCTTCGTCCCCCAACGACTTCTTCCGATCCGGGTCTTTTATCATCGCAGCGATCTTCTCGGCAAGAGCGACCGGATCGCTGACCGCAACGAGCTGGCTCTTATCGACGACAAGCTGACGCGCCCCTTCAGTATCGGTCGCTACCACGGCCTTGCCGTGGGCCATCGCCTCAAGTATGGCGAGGCCGAAACTCTCTGTATGCGATGGTGATACGAAAAGATCGATCGCGGCATAGAATTGACGTGTGTCTTCGAGCCAATCGAGCCAGAGAAAACGGTCATCGAGGCCAAAGACCGAGACCAGCCGTTTGAGGTCGCGGCGAAATCGCTTGTCCATCGAATGGTCCTGCCCGACGATCACAAACCGGCTTGCAGGAAATGCGTTTGCGACCTGCGGTGCTGCAAGAACAAGGTCGCGTTGGCCCTTTAGCTCCTTAAGTTCGCCCAGCGTGCCGACCACAAACGTATCTTCCGGAATACCGTGTGCTTCGCGAAATTCCTTCCTGAACTGCTCGGCCTCGTCTTCCGGCGGTGCCTTTACATCAATGCCGTTCGCGATCACCGCGACCTTGTGTGATGGAAATACTCGCCGAAGCTCCTCTCCGACCGCCTCCGAGACGCCGATCGCACGTTCGACGTTCTTTAGAGCATACTTGTTGAACGGCTTGAGCGGAAAGAGCACATGCCTGGTAATGACGAACTTTGCATTCGGGGCCGCCATGCAGGCAATACTCGCCGGAATGTAGTCGCGTGCCACATGAGCGTGGATCAGGTCGATCTGGTTGTCGCGGGCAAATTCGGCTATCCGCATCGCGCTCAAAACGCCGAATGAGTTTCTGATCGAGACCTGAAATATATTCGATGTCGGCAAGAAGCTGAGGCGGTGCTGCCAGACGCTTGTGGGCCTTAATGCTGCAAATACCTCGTGCCCGCGTCTCTGCAGGCCACGGCACAGATCGACCACATGGCGCTCGCCGCCGCCATAAGTCCGCGCCGATGATATCTGAAGTATCCGCATTGGCCTGAAAAGCTAATCTTAAGGCCACGGCGGGAAATTACCAAAAAGAAAAAGGCACGCCCCAAAACGGGACGTGCCTGACCTAATGCTTCACAAGCGTGAAACTAGAATTGGAAACGTGCAGCAAACTGTACCTGACGTTCACGGAACAATGTGCTGTCAGTACCCGTGACCTGGCCGTACGACGCGTTGTAGTTCAACGTACCGGTCGTGCCTGAGCGGTTGTACTGGGTGCTGTTCGTCGAGAAGATGTGAGTTTTGTTGAGGAGGTTGAATGCCTCAGCCAAAAACTCGATCGACATCGTTTCGGTAAAGCGAAAACGCTTTGAAAGCCGAAGATCGATGTTCGTCAGGGCCGGAAGCCTCTCCGAATTTCGACCAAGTATCGGATTCCAGTTTCCGCCGTTCGTTCCGTTCAAACTTGTTCCTGAGATCGTCGCGCTGAACGGACGTCCTGAGAAATAGTTTAGGATCGGAGCAAGCGACCAGCCGTTCAGGACGTAATTACCGATCGAGGACCTGCTTCCCTTGTAGAAGTTCGGCGCCCAAACGGCACTCGCGACGATGCGGTGGCGAGTGTCGAAATTACTGAATCCCTGGTCATAGCTGCCGTCGAAGATATCGTACGGGCTATTGGTCTGTGTGAACGTTGCCGAGTTCTGATTGTTGTCGATCGAACGCGACAGCGTGTAGCTGGCTGAGAACTGAAGACTATTCGTGAAGCGACGCTCTGCTTTGAACACGAACGCGTCATACTGCGACGTGATGGTGCTCTCGATGCTCGTCATCGCCTGTGTTCCGGCTCCCGGTACACGACCGTAAAGCGGAAGCGTGAAGGTCCGTCCGTCAAGCGGGCCGCCGACAAACGAATAGTTCGTCTGGCCGGTCCGGACAAAGTTCTTGTCGATGAACGTCGGCAGATTACGACCGAGGCTGCCGATGTACGAGACCGAAACGACCGTGTTCCTTGCGAGCTGGTGTTCGAGGATCACATCGTACTGGTGAATTTTCGGAGCTTCGAAGTTATCGGCAAAGAAAACGACCGCTCCGCCGGCTGCCGTCAGCTGCGACGGGCTCAAGACCTGCGGGAAAATCGGTGAATTCGCAGCGGTTGCAGCGACCTGAACCTGGAACTGGCCGCCTGGATTGCCCGTGTTTACAAGGGCGTTGTACGCCGTCGAGTTCTGGATCCGGCCAAAATAGATACCGTAACCGGCACGAACCGAAGTGCGGCCATCGCCGAAGATATCGTACGCCAGGCCGATACGCGGCCCGAAGTTGTCATTATCGCTCGGGATCGACGAAGTTGCCTCGGCCAAAGTACGTCCGTCGTTCGGGATCACGACCGTGCTGCTGTTAGGCAGAACAGCTTCCGGCAGGCTGATGTACTCATAGCGAAGGCCGAGGTTTACCGTCAATCGCGGGGTCACACGAAAATCGTCCTGCATGAAGAAGTTGTAATCCCAACTCTTCATTACCAGGCCGGGCGAGCCGATGCCCTGCTGGTAGTTGCTCGTATAGCAGCGGCCTACTGTGCGGGTTCCGGTCGCACAGACAGTGGCACCGGGCAGCGGTGTCACGTAGTTGACGTAGTCAATGATGAAATCATTGATGTTGTTATAAGAATATGCACCGGCCTCAAATCGAAGGTTCGCGATATCGTCTTCGACACGGTTGATGTCGGCACCGAATTTGATGTTGTGGCGTCCGCGGGTGACCGTAGTCGTATTCGCAAACTGCCAACGGGTCTCATCTGGAAACTTCGGACGCTCGAGGAAGGTCGGGGTACCAAATTCAAGTCCGTTCGTAATGAAAACGTTCGGCGAGCGAACGCCGCCAACCTGCGTGTTCGAGGTCGTCGGTTCACCCGGAAGCGGCGGTGTACTGAATTGATATTCGAGGTCGCGTCCCCACTGGAATCGGAACTCGTTCAAAATGCTTGACGAGATCGACGAAGACAATCGGCCGTTGACCGAATCGACTTCGACGAAGTCGTCGCCAAAATTCGACCGGCTTCGGGTATTTACGGCCTGCGTCTGGATGCCGTTGGGCGATTCCCAGCGGAGGCGGTTGTAACTGATAGCGAACGAATTCTTATCGTTAATGATCCAGTCGATCTTGGGGAAGAACAATGTCTGGTCGCCCGATCGCGGGGTCTCGCCTGTCAGAGAATTAAGAAACGCAAGGGTCGAATCGATCTGTGCGTTCGTCAAGCCGCGGCCTGTAAGCAAGGTGCGGTTCGCAGTGTTGAGAAAATTCGGATTCGAGAACACGCCCAAACCCGGGAAGTTTCGCTTTTGCTGGTCGTAGCTGAAGAAGAAGAATAGCTTGTCCTTCGCTATCGGCCCGCCGATCGCGCCGCCAAAGCGTTCGCGAAGGTCTTTCGGTTTAGCAGGGACGAGCGTAGAAACGCCGTTTATAAGGACCGAGTTGAAAGCGCGCGGGTTGCGGGCTCCGTTTCGGTTATTGCGGTTGTAGTAAAACGCTTCGCCGTGAAATTCATTCGTACCGCTTTTTGTCACAGCGTTGGTCACGCCGCCCGCCGAACGTCCATATTCTGCCGAATAGTTCGAGGTGTTGACCTGAAACTCGCGGATAGTCGATTGGCTGATGACGTAGCCGATACGCGTACGGCCGCGTTCTTCCGAAAAGAACGCCTGGTTGTTGTCGCCGCCGTCAACCGTATTGTTGTTCAGCAAGCCAGAAACGCCGCGAAAGCTGATCAGGCCAAATGTTCCGTCAGGAACAGCACCCGGTGTAAGAAGAGCGAAATTCGACCAACGGCTGCCGTTGATCGGCAATTCATTGATCGCGGTCTGGTTTATGTTCGAAGCGTTTGAATTGTCGGTCGTATTGATGACCGGCGCTTCTGCTGTGATCAGGACCTCGGCCGATTGGCCTTCGACGACGAGACCGATGTTGACGTTCGTGGTCTGTCCGACCTCAACGATGATGTTCTCAGCGGTGAAGGCAGCGAAGCCCGAAACCGTCGATTCCACCTTGTAGCGGCCAGGCTGCAGATTGATCACGCGATAGTCGCCGTTACCGGTCGCTGTCGTGGTCGTTGCTTGATTAGTGCCTAAATTCGTAACTGTAACCGTCGCGTTCGGGACTATCGCTCCCTGCGGATCGGTCACGCGACCGCTGATCGCTCCCGTTACGGTCGACTGAGCATATACCTGCCCAAGCCCGACAATTAGTCCCAACATTATCATGCCGAGAATTCTGAAGCTGAAGTTTTTAGTCATTTGTTTTTTGACCTCGTTTTTTATTGATATTGTGCAATATTGCCGTTCAAATAGTTAGGTCTTTCGGATATTTTGGATTTTTCTATTGATTTTTGAATATCCGATGTTCCCTCTCTGAAGCTGTTTCCGAACGAAACAATCACCTAATTCCCCGGAAAAATCGTATAAACTGTTGTACTTACATACCTTAACCCTGTTCGCACGAAAGCCCTCATACGTTTGAAGTAAAGGCCGCCGCGGGAACTGGTTTAGATCGTGTTTTCAAAAGGCAAATCGAGTTCCTAAGTTACCTCGTCGCCCGATCCGCACGGATAAACTTAAACAATACGGCTTAAAGATTAAATGCGGGTTACATCACCCCAGTTTTCTCGGCTGATGCGGCCAAGCCTGATCAACGCATGAATAAAACCCTCAAAATTCAGAATCCGACATGATTTTGCTTACGAATCCGGGTATGACGGCCGTAAATCATCGAAATTTCTGAATTTACGGGAAACCTTTTTCCCGCTTGTGCATCAAAGCGATTTGTGAAAAGATACGCAAGCGTTTTTGCAAATGTAAAGGGTCGATTTTCCGGATAATTGCCGGAGAGCCGGAACTCCTTTTAGAAAAAGGCGTTCATCCATCTAGTTGAAACTTGACTTTTTTGTAAAAATGGCGTAACTTGTCGGGTCTTGTTCTGTTATTTTTGATCATAGGACAGAGGGAAGTACTTTCTAAATAAGAAAAAGGGGGTTATATATATGGCACAGATAGAATATGCGACGTCGTCGTACAAAACACCGCTTCACCACAGGATCTTGGCAAATATGCCCGTGAAAGCGAGCTGGGTAGATGCAGAAAGCGGTCAGAAGATCACAGTGGACGGGATAACCGAGAATATCGGCGAATCCAGTACTTTGGTAAACCTTGAGGTCTTGCCGCCCGTTGGCAGCGAGGTTCGGCTTCGGATACTTGAAGAAGAAAAGACGCTGATCGACGTCGCGACCCGAGTTATTCGAGTCGAACGCGACCCGAGCAAACCGCTTGCGGCTCTTTCGGTTCTCGATGGGCTGAAAAAGTGGAAAAACACCGCAATGGAAGCCGCCGAGCGTTGGGTAACCAGGCATTGGCAGTTGAATTACGAAGAAGAATGGGTAAATTAAACGTTCTTTGGATGTCAGTTTTGAATTAGCGGGGATAGTTCTCCGCTTTTTCTTTTTCTTTACGGCCGCCTTTGCCTAAAGACAATAGCGGAAAGCCAACTGCATCGGCCTCTGCGGCATCATTGACTACAATGAGATCTTTCATTTCGATCACGTTCCTGCTTATCATTTGCGCCGTGAGCTTCGGCCAGTCTAAGCCATTATCGCAGGCCGAATACGTTCGATTGCTTTACAGCCTTGAAAAGAACATCGCCGAAAGATCTGACTTGATAGACGCGCTTCGTCGTCGCGGAATAGATTTTACGCTGACCGACGGCCTTCGATCGCTTACGCGAACAAAAGGCCGAAACGACCAGGAACTCCGACAAGCCCTCGAAGAGGCCAACCGACGCCGGATCGACCCAAGCATCGGCAAACCGCCTTCGGACAAAGAAGCGTCAGAGCTGCTCGCCAAAACCAAAGAAAAAACCCTTGCTGCGGTCGAGGAAATGCCCGATTTCGTTGTCAAGCAGCTTATTCAGCGTTCCGCTGCATATGCGGGGACGAATAATTTCAGAAACCTCGACCGTTTGGTCGTAGCCGTTAGTTATCGGGCTTCAGGCCAGGAAGAATACAAGGTGCTTTCGGTAAACGGGGCGGTCCAGACCAACCCTGAACCGAAACGGACCTATGAAGAGGTCGGCGGGACAAGTTCGACCGGTGAATTCGTTACCGTACTGGCTACGATCTTCAAGCCCGAAAGCGAGACTCGCTTTGATGTCGTCGACACGGATACGATAAGAGATCGCAGAGCGATCATTTTCGAATTCAGCATCGAGCGGGACAGGGCCAAGCAGCAGATAATCGCTTCGGGCACGGTCAAAGACTCGACGATCACCGGAATGAAAGGACGGCTCTGGATCGATCGTGACCTGCACCGCGTGCTAAGGATCGAAAGCGAAGCGACCGAGATACCCGAATCATTCCCGATCCGGTCCGCTCGGCGGATCATCGAATACGATTGGGCCGCGATCAGCACTGAAAAATACCTGCTTCCGTCACTTTCCGATGTCCGGCTGACATTCCGCGATCAGAGCAGGGTCTTCGAATCGCGCAACGTCATCAGGTTTCGCGAATATCAGAAGTTCGGGACCGAGGTCATTATTGTCGAAAGCGATGATGAGCCGGTTCAGGAAGAGAAGCCGCAGGACCGCTGAAGGTGAAAAAATATCATTCGGACAGATCAAGGATAAGGTCCTCTGTCGTTTTTGCGGCATTGTTGTTATGCCTTATCCTTTCGTTTCGGGCCGCTTCGCAATCCGGCCCGCCAAAAGAAGAAAATAAACGCGAGGCTGATTTGGTAGAACTCATCCGATTGGATAATTCGATAAAGCTCGATATCCGCTACGCAACATCAAATAACTTTGTCGGCAAGGCCGTTTACCCTGAGGCACGAGCATTTCTGCAAAAGCCCGCGGCCGCGGCCCTGGTTCGCGTCCATCGGCGCCTTGCAAAGCAGGGCTTGGGGATCGTTGTCTTTGACGGTTACCGCCCATGGACGATAACAAAGTTATTTTGGGAGGTAACGCCCGCGGACAAACGTAAGTTCGTAGCTGATCCTGCTCGCGGGTCGAAACACAATCGGGGCTGTGCCGTCGACCTCAGTATGTTCGACCTAAGTTCCGGGAAACTCGTCCCGATGCCTTCGGACTTTGATGAATTCACCGAGCGAGCTTCACCAGACTACACGGGCGGAACCGACGAGGAACGTAAGCATCGCGACCTGCTCAGACAACTGATGGAAGCTGAAGGCTTCACCGTAAATCCGAACGAATGGTGGCATTTCGACTATAAGGATTGGGAAAGCTATGCGATCTATGATCTTACGTTCAATGAGGCCGAAAAAATGTACTGAGGTTCGTCATTACACGAACGAAAGACGCCGCGGGGTCGTGCCCTCGGCGTCTTTTTATTATCAAGGCAGTTCATGCATTCGTCTGCATCATTCTGCTGCCGGTTTTGCGGCTTCCTTCGGTTTGATCGCCTCGATCTGAAGCACGACCTTGACCTCGTCGGCGATAGCCGGAACGCCGCTCGGAAGATTGTTGCCGTAGTTCACTCCGAAATCACGTCGATTGATCTTGGTGTCGGCGGTCACACCCATTCGCGGTCCCTGGCGGTCGTTGCCGGGCAAAAATCCCGTTATCTTGAATGGGAAGGTCATCGTTTTGGTAACGCCCTTCATAGTAAAGTCGCCGGTGACCATAAGGTCAGCTCCTTGCTTTTCTACCTTGGTGCTTGAAAATGTCATCTCCGGGAACTTCTCGACCTCAAAGAAATCCGCTGTTCTGAGGTGATTGTCACGGCCAGTGACACCCGTATCAACGCTTGTCATCTTTGCAGTGAACGCCACTGACGATCTTGAGACATCCGCAGCATCATATTTTACAGTGCCGGTAAAATCACGGAAAAAGCCCGGAACTTCGATAAGTCCCATATGTTTGACCTTAAAGCCAATGAACGAATGGGCCTTATCAAAATTGTAGGTGCCGGATTCGCCTTCTGCGTTGGTTGAACCATTGACTACGAACCTCTCAGCGAACTGCTGCTCGACCGCATTTGACGAACCGTTCGACATTAAAAAGACGGCGAAAAGAACCACCATCGCGATGAATATTGATCGTTTCATATCTTCACTCCCCCGAAATTCACAAATTTTTGTTGATCAGAACATTTTCCGAGCTATTTTACCGTCAGAGTCAGGCTAAACGAAGCGCGCTTCACATTTACGGTCGGCCGTTTTCTTACAAAGACAAGGTAATCGCCCGATTCGCGTGCCGTAAATTCATATTCAGAATAGCGATCATGATCGGTCACGAATTCAAATCCGTCGCCGATGATTCGAAAATCGAAAAGGCTGCCTCGTGGCTTCGATGTGACCTTCAGGCGGACAGTTTGCCCGGCGGCCGCCCAAAACACATGGTCCATTTCCTGGCCGTTCGA
This sequence comes from Chloracidobacterium sp., assembly GCA_016716305.1. Taxonomy (NCBI): domain Bacteria; kingdom Pseudomonadati; phylum Acidobacteriota; class Blastocatellia; order Chloracidobacteriales; family Chloracidobacteriaceae; genus Chloracidobacterium; species Chloracidobacterium sp. The sequence goes on along the minus strand of JADJWP010000002.1, from coordinate 2,493,221 downwards.
AAGTGTTCCGCTGGCCGTAGCTGTTGACCTGCCCTTCGCGATCGCGATCCGCTTCGGTTCGGCTTTGCCGCCTTGTGATAGCACGTTCGGTGCGATCAAGATGACGAGCAGCAATATCTTAATTGACCACGAATACATAAAGCGCCGTCGTACCGAGAAATCACGTTAGCGTTTTGCTACTATAGCCGAATATGAGCAGACCTGAAAGAAACGAATACGCCGAATTTTACGAAGGATACGTCTCGCTTGTGACCGAGGACGATATTGCGGCGGTGCTTGCCGAGCAGCCGGCCGCAATGCGATCGGCCCTTGCCTCCATTAATGACGACCACGGTGCCTACGCTTACGACGACGACAAATGGTCGATCAAAGAGGTCATCGGACACATGATCGACGGCGAACGGGTGTTCGGGTACCGATTACACCGTATCTCTCGTGGCGACAAAACACCGCTTTCCGGGTTCGAACAGGAACCCTATGTTGAGCTTGGGCGGGCCAATGATCGGCCGCTCGAAGAGCTCTTTGAGGAATTCGAACTTCTCCGTAAGGCAAATGTCTTGATGCTGAACCGCTTCAGTGACGATCAGTGGACGTTTCGCGGCACCGCCAGCGACGCCGAAGTTTCGGTACGTGCCCTTGCGTTTATCATGGCCGGCCATGCACGCCACCACATCAACATCCTTCGTGAACGATATCTGGCTTAGATGAAGTTCGACGCGATGATCATCGGCGGCGGGGCGGCCGGCCTTTTTTGCGCGATCGAGGCCGGAAAGCGAGGGCGCCGTGTCCTGGTGATCGAGCACAACGCCGAGGCCGGACGCAAGATAATCATATCGGGCGGCGGACGCTGTAACTTCACCAATCTCAACACCCGCCCTGAGAATTTTCTTTCAAACAACCCGCATTTCGCCAAGTCGGCTCTTGCCCGCTTTACCCCGCAGGATTTCATCGATCTGGTGAAGAAGCACCATATCGCATTTTACGAAAAGAAACTCGGGCAGCTCTTTTGCCGTGAGCGCTCGCATCAGATCGTGGAAATGCTGCTCGACGAATGTCGGCGCGCAAAGGTCCGGATCGAGACGAATTGTTCGGTGATGTCCGTTGCCAAAGGCAGCGGATTCCTCGTCGAAACCTCGAAGGGAACGTTTGTGGCCAGCAGCCTTGTCATGGCGACAGGCGGCCTTTCATTCCCAAAGATCGGTGCGACCGACCTCGGTTACAAGATCGCGAAGCAGTTCGGCCTAAAGGTCGTCCCGACGCGACCATCGCTTGTCCCGCTTGTTTTCGCTTCCGGGATCAAGATCGATGGTCTCGCTGGCGTATCGATCGACACGAACGTTACTGCGGACGGCCACAGTTTTCGCGAGAACATCTTATTTACGCACCGCGGAATGTCGGGCCCGGCAATTTTGCAGGCGTCGAATTATTGGCGGCCTGACACGCCGGTTGCGATCGATCTGGCGCCGGACGTCGAACTCGCTGCCGCTCTAGGCTCGCGCGCCCGAAGCCGGAAGATGCTGGTGAATTACCTTTCTGAGATCTTGCCGCATCGGTTCGTCGAAAATTTTGCCGAAGGACGTCTGCCGAATAAGCCGATCGACCAGTTAAGCAAAAAGGACATCGATCTGGTCACGGGAGCGCTTCACGATTGGAAGGTCAAATTTCGCGAGACCGAGGGCTGGAATAAGGCCGAGGTTACGCTCGGCGGGATATCGACTGATGAACTTTCGTCGCAAACCATGGAAGCAAAAAAGGTTCCCGGCCTTTATTTTATCGGAGAGGTGGTTGATGTGACCGGCTGGCTCGGCGGATACAATTTTCAATGGGCCTGGTCGTCCGGTCACGCCGCAGGGCACGCGGTCTAGCCATCGCGAAAGTCGGTGATGTCCATTCCGTAGGTTTTCTTCACATGTTCTTCTTGAGCCGCGGTGACGTTTCGCAGGTTCTCAAGACGCCTTTGGCTCTTGCTAATATGTGTCTTTGCCCGTTCGGCCATGTGTTTCAAAAGGTCGCGTCCCTCGTCAAACTCGGCCTCGCATTTTCTGAACAGATCGAACAATTCTGAAGCCTCGTGCTCTTTACCTTCCTTTGTCAGCTCCTTCAATCGATTGTGGACCTGTGCGATCTGACGGATGCACCGGACAAGCTCGTCGCCGACCGATGTGCCCGTGACCATCTCGGGGCTGACGCGGTATTCGCTCATCAATTTGTCGAGCATCTGTTGGTCGCCGGACGAATATGCCCGGTTGAGTTCGGTCATAAGGCCATGACGCCTTTCCTTTTCATCGCTATCGAGAGCAAGGTCGGGGTGAATGACACGTGCGATATTATGATAGGCCTTTTTTGCTTCCGGAGTCGGTTCCCAGAATTCCGCTTCTTTTTCAGCAGCGGCTTTCGCTCTTGCAGCTGATTCTTCGGCCAGCCGACGCAGTTCTTCGACCTTTTTCTTTATCTCTTCGTCGTCGGGCACAAGCTTTAGTTCTTCTTCGGCGATCTGTGCGTCGATCTCGTCCTGTTCGGCGTAAAGCCGCCCGACCTCGATCGTGTACCGGGCCTCAAAGCGCTCGAGTTCCCCTCGAAGATCGATCACCTCTTCTTCCCGGTCAGCCAGCCGGTCTTTGAGACGCTCCAGAATTCGGCGTTTCTTGACCAACTCTACTTCTTCGGGCGTTTTCGGATGCATAAAGGTTGAATTCTACAGCAGTCCCTGAGACGTTCAAAAGACCGGCGACCCCGGCGGTCTGCTATGATTCAGTGATGCAGTTGCAAGTGCTCGGTTCGGGAACTTCGGTCCCGCATTTCAAACGAAGCAGCTCGGCATATTGGCTCGAGACCTCGGGCGGTTCGATACTCCTCGATTGCTCGCCCTCTTCGCTGCATCGGATGGCGGCTGAGGGATGTGACTGGGCATCGCTGGATGCGATCTGGATCTCACATTTTCATCTGGATCACGTCGGCGGCCTCGCCCCGTTTCTTTTCGGCACCAAACACGCACCCGAGACCCGATCGCGGGCGAAGCCGCTGCGCATCTTCGGCCCGATCGGCTTGCAGGCATTGCTGAGGAGGTTTGACGAAGCGAATGGTTATCGCTTGCTCGAGCAGCCATTCCCGATCGACGTCATCGAGGTCGAAACGCTGCAGCCATTCGAGATGGTCACCGGCGTAAGGGCCGTCGCGGCAAAAACGCCGCACACAACGGAAAGCCATGCGATCCACATACAGGACGATGACAATGTGTCTCTCGTTTTTACTTCGGACACCGGATTTGCCGAACCGCTGGCGGCGCTCGCCCGCCATGTCGATCTTCTCATCCTCGAGTGTTCGTTCTTTAAGGACAAACCGATCGAAAAGCACCTCGAACTTGCTGAGGCGATCTTTCTGATCCGCAAGGCCGCACCAAAACGCGCGTTGCTGACGCATTTCTATCCAGAATGGGACAATGTGGTTTTTGCCGAGGCGATCGCGAGGTTCGACCCGCATTGCGAGATCATCGAAGCAACCGACGGCCTGCGTATCGAACTGAGAAGGGACGACACCAATAGTAAGAACTGAAAACCGGGGTCAGGCTTTCAGTTCTTGAAATTGATTCGAATTGAGCGGATCTGCTCGTTAACCGTTCACGTTCCGTTTAGCCATCGCCATCAGGTCTTCGGGCATCCATTTTTCGGTCACCTTATCCTCGGCTTCTGAAATGCGCGAGCTTCGGTGCCGCCAGTCTTTCGTCGGATCGTCTTCGCGGCCAGATTGCTTCGGGTAGTTCTCAACTTGCTCGAGGCTGATGATGATGCCGTGAGCCACGTCGTTCCAGTCATCGTTCTGAATGCCCCGAAGCACGATCGGCAAGCCTGCGGTCCAGTCCTCTTCCGGAGCTATATTGTCATATTCCGGGATTGTCAAATATGCCGTTTCCGGCATCGGTTTTCCGCTGAACTCGCTGACGATCTGGGCAGAGACTTCCTTGTAAGAACCGTTTGGCTTCGCCGCGCGTATCTCTAAGGCCCGGCGGAAAATATCGGAAACTGTCGGTCTGTCGCTCATATGATTTTTGGTAGTTTACCACATTACGTTTCGAATTTCTTTGCCGAACAAGGGCTGAGGGCCGTTGGGAGCCGCTATATGTTAGTCTTTGTTTCACCGTTATGAACCGACGAATCTATCAACTCCATCTGATCCTTGGCATATTTGTTTCCGTTCCGCTATTGGCCTGGGCCTTGAGCGGTTTTCTCTATTCATTGCCGAATACGGTCGAAGGCGGCGTGGTCGAGAATATCGACACCGGCCGTGTAATGATCGCGCCGGCCGACGCGGTGGCAAATGCCAACGAACTTGCCGGCCGCACGCTCCCGATCACGGCCTTAACGTTGCTGATGAAAGACGGCCGGCCGCAATATCAGGCGATCGGCGGGCTAGGTGCCGAATCGATATTTATTGACGCTCAGACCGGTGCCGCGACGTATTCGAAGCCACCGTCGCTGAGAACGCGTTTCTTTCGCGAAGCTCATTTCTATTTCTTCGCCGGCTCGTGGCAGGTTCCTCTGCTGATCTTGTTTTCTGGCTTGGCGGCCTTATCCGCACTCACGGGCATCTACCTGAACATCGCTTATTGGGGAAGCCGATTGTTTGGCAGAAGAGGTGCGGCCGAGTGATCGGGTCGAACCAATGCTTGTTTTGCGACATCAGAACCGTTAGGCTTTTCTATAATCAATCTTATGAAGGTCATTACAGCATTTTCGATCGTTCTGCTTTCATTTGTTTTCGTATCGGCTCAGAACGAGCAATCGCCGATCGTTGCGAAGACGATCAATTACCGCAATTGGAGTTACAAAAATCTCAGCGGCGACGGCCAGACCGACTTACGTGCGTTCACTCAAGGCAAGAAGTTGGTGATGGTGGTCTATTGGGCTCCCTGGTGCCCAAACTGGCGTCACGACGTCGCATTTGTTCAGGGACTTCACGAAAGATACGGCGATAAAGGGCTTGCGGTGATAGGCGTCAGCAATTACGCCAAGGTGAGCGAAATGAAGAACCACACATCATTTTACAAGCTGACCTTTCCGAACGTCTTCGATTCCGTCTCGACCACCGACCGGCTGACGACCGAACATTACCAGCAGCGTACGGTCGCCGGCGACACACGGAAATGGGGAACGCCCTGGTACATCTTTCTTGAACCCGGAAAGCTCGAATCACAGGGTGATGTCATCGCCAGGAATGTCGATCTGGTGAACGGTGAGCTGATAAAAGACGAGGCAGAGAAGTACATTCGCGAAAAACTCGGCCTCGGTGCGAACGCGATCGGAAAGATCGGCAAGAATGAGATCGAGGTATGCGACCCGGCAACGAATGCGTCAGCTTTGAACAAGCCGTAGGCCGGCTTCATTGTTACCGCATCGCAACCAGCGTATCAGAGAGCTTTTCGACCACAAGAAGCAGCGGCTTGCCCGATTCGCTGAATCGTCCTGATCGGGCAAGGTCTTCTGACTGATTGCTCAATTCAGTTATCCCCTGTATCTGCACCAGGTATCTCTTGAGAGGTTCTTTCGTTCGAAATTCCACCTCAAGCGTAGCCAAGCCCGCCTGTAGGTTTCTGATTGCCTGGATCACCTCGCGCTTGTTCGTCTCGTTCTGATCGATGGCTGCCTGGACGATCTTCTTGGTCCTCGCCTCCTTGTCAAGATCCTCAATTCCCCGCGCGATGCCCCCGAGAGCATAAATGAACTTTGTTACATTTTTTATCTGGATCGAGAGCTTTTCAGCGCCGCTTTTGGTGTCGGCTACCGTCGCCGCCGGCACCGTATTCGTCGTTACGACTTTTGGAGTCGGCGGTCGTTTTGCCGGCGTCTTGCGGGTCTGGGCGTCGGCCCCGAAAGCGAATATAGTGGTCGAGACGACCAAAACCGATAGAATTCTCAATATTTTCATTAGATAGCCTGCCTGTTCAAAACCAATGTAAAATTTTATCATAGTATAGATGCACAAAAGGCAGCTAGAGGTTCGACGTCTTGGCCGGATCGACTACGGTTCGGCTCTGACCCTGCAAAGATCGCTTGAACACGAGGTTATTGGACGTCGAGAGCGAGACTACCTCTTATTGCTCGAGCATCCTCATACTTACACGATCGGTCGACGGGCGAAAGAAAGCGGTATCCTGGCCTCGGCAGAGGTTCTGAGAAGCCTCGATGCCGAGGTCTTTGAGACAGACCGCGGCGGCAAGGTCACATATCACGGCCTTGGCCAGATCGTCGGATATCCGATCATTAGCCTTTCACCGGACCGCGAGGACGTTCATAGATATGTCCGCGACATTGAGGAAGTGCTCATCAGGACCATGGCCGATCACGACATCGAAGCGTTTCGCATCGAAGGTCTGACGGGTGTCCATACGTCCGATGGAAAGGTCGCGGCGATCGGGATCCATATCAAACGGTGGGTCACGACACACGGTTTTGCACTAAACGTGAACACCGACCTTAGTTATTTTGATTGGATCATTGCCTGCGAAGGTGAACCGGTCACCTCGATGGACCGTCTGCTTGGCCGCGATCTCGATCTGAGACAGGTCGAGGACCGATTGATCGCGAATTTTTCGGCCGTTTTCGGGATCGAACACGTTCTCGCGGATAGTTCGATAGCAACAAGCATGGCTACAGCCGCTGAAACGGTCGTTTAGGGTTGTAGAATTTTGGGGGAATTATGAAGTATATTTCGATCTTTTTTGCCGTGACATGCTCAATGATGCTGATCGCATGCGGCGGTGCTCAAACCGAACATTCGAACCACTCGAGCAATGCTAATACCAACGCGGCACCCGCCGGGCCCGTAAACCTGTCACCTGCGGACACGCCGCAGCGCATCAAGGACATGATGGCGGCTCGGGGCGAGCAGGATTCGGCCGCACCCGAGGTTGCGATAACTGCTCCGGTTGACGGCGCCACGGTCGAATCTTCCACCGTTCGGGTTCAGCTTGCCGTTGGCGGAGATCTGAAAGGCTACAGACCCGGGATGGATCCTGAGACAAAAATGGGCAATCACATCCACGTGATCCTCGACAATCAGGCTTACGAGGCCTATTACAACATCGAGCAGGAGTTTGAGCTCCGAAACGTCCCCGACGGCGAACACACGCTCCGAGTATTTGCCTCGCGGCCGTGGCACGAAAGCTACAAGAACGAAGGCGCCTTTGACGTCGTGAAGTTTACGGTCAAGAATGGCGAAGCAAACCTCGATCTGCCGGCAACGACCAATTCCGGCCAGCAAATGTCGAATTCGAATGCGAATGCGAACACGAACGCTGCACCGAAGCCAACACCCGAGGGTAAGGACATGCCCGTATCGACCGGCGGTGCGATCGATGTCAAAAAACCGCTCTTGACTTATAGCCGGCCTAAGGGCGAATACAAGGCGGCGGACGCTGACCCGATAATGATCGATTTTTGGTTGGCAAATGCCAAGCTCGTCGGCGACGGCGGTGAATATCGCGTACGCTATTCGGTCAACGGCGGTGAGCCGAAAATGATCGAAAAGTGGGCACCGCTCTGGCTTTCAGGCTGGACCGCCGGAAAACATACGATCAAGCTCGAACTCGTCGATAAAGACGGGAACGTAGTCGACAACGGCGGCTATAACTCGACATCGAGAGAGATCACGGTCGTAAAGTAGCTGTGATTATTCGCAGGACGAGCCCATTTCGGACTTACAGAGACCGACATTATCCCGGACGATCATGAACTGGACCTATCTCGCCATAGCCGGATTGCTTGAGATCGCATGGGCGATCGGGCTGAAATATACCGAAGGCTGGACACGGCTCGTGCCCAGCCTTATTACCGGTGTGCTGATGATCGCGAGTTTTTACTTCCTTTCGCTTGCCGTAAAAACACTGCCGATCGGAACAGCTTATGCGGTTTGGACCGGTATCGGCACGGTCGGTGCTGCGATCTTGGGGATGTTTTTATTTGATGAGCCCAGGGATATTGTCCGTATCGCCTGTATTTTTCTGATAATTGCCGGTATCGCGGGCCTCAAGCTGACCTCAGCGAATTAAGCGATTTCAGAATTTCGTTATAGAATTGAGGTTTTCGATTATTGAGAACCTCTTTTCTTTTGGAGCAGAGTTTTTTTATGAGACGCGACATAACCTCGTGGTACAGCCACAATCTGAACATGGACATGCCGCTTGTGGCATACGGACACGCAGGCTACCCGCTGCTGATGTTCCCGACGGCAGCGGCGGATTATCTTGAGTATGAACGGTTCTATCTGGTGGATTCGATCAAGTGGTTCATCGAGAACGGCCTGATCCGCGCGTATTCGATCAATTCAGTTAATAAGTACAGCCTTTTGAACAAAGAATCGCATCCGGCATGGAAGGTCGAGATGCTCGCGCGGTATGACCGCTATATCACCGACGAGGTGCTGCCTCTTATCCGGAACGAATGCGGCAACGACGCCCGCCCACTCACGACCGGAGCCAGTCTCGGAGCGTTTCTCGCGGCAAATACCTATTTCAAACATTCCGATGCGTTTCGCGGAACCATCGCGATGAGCGGAAGCTACAATATCTATAATTATCTTGAGAGCTACTTCGACGACAACGTCTATTTCAATAACCCGATGATGTATCTCAAGAATCTCAACGACGATCATCACCTTCCGCGGCTTCGCAATGCAGATTCGATCGTCATCGTTTCGGGCCAGGGTTCATACGAGGCGCCGGACCGCAGCCGCGACCTATCGGGCGTTCTGCATTCGAAAGGGATCCCTCACCTGCTCGAGCTATGGGGACACGACGTAAATCACGATTGGCCGTGGTGGCGTAAGATGCTGCCATATTATCTCGGCAGATTTTGTGAACGATAAAAGTGAAAGCCCGGAGCGAATGACTCCGGGCTTTTTTGCTAAAGCACATTCAACGCTGAACTGCGAAAATTAACCTTCGCCTTTCTTGCCTTTTCGCTTCGTCCCCTCAGGAGCCGACGGCGGGTCGTTGTTTCTTGCGGGCGGCGGCTGGGTGACCGGGCGAACTGGCGGCGGCGGGTCGTTGCCCGGATTGGACCGTTGGATATCGATGCTCTTTTCTGTATCGGACCCGGTACCTGCCGGTGCAGCGGTCGTCGAATCGGCCGATTCAGGCTGGGTCGCCGTCGTCACCGCGCCTGACTTTGCAGCCTGCAGATCGGCACGCGCGAGCTTTTCAAGTTCTTCGCGACGGTTGCGTTCCATCAGTGATCGGATCTCTGACGGCATTGGCGGCGTCCGTGGAAAACTCTCGCGGGGCTTATCTTTCATGAACGGGATCATGAACGAATTGAAGATCGGAAGTGCCGTTCCGCCGCCGGTCATGCCGGCACCGAGCGATTCCTTTCGAAGCGGATTTCCCATCCAAACGCCGGTCACGTACGACGGCGTGTAACCGACAAACCAGACGTCAGTGTGTTTGTTGACCGTACCCGTCTTGCCTGCCAGCGGATGGCCGCCCGCACTCGCACCCGGAGCCGTCCCGCCGCCTGAGGTGACGCCGCGCATCATATCGACCATTGTCAATGCGACATATTCGCTCATCACCTTCGAGCTCGATCCGTCATATTCTTCCAGCAGCGAACCGTCACGGCTGTAGACCTTTCTGATCAGATGCGGCTGCATGCGGATGCCTTTGTTCGGAAATGCCGAATATGCAGCGACCATTTCGAGCAGCGAGGCTTCGGACGCACCGAGCGCTGACGGCAGACTCGGGGCCATCGGGTTCGTGATCCCGAACCGCCTCACCATTTGTCCGCCGGCCTGGATCCCGACCTGTTCCAGAAGGTGGACCGCGGCGAGGTTGTACGATTTGGCCAACGCGACCTTCATCGGAACATTCGGATGGCTCGGCGAACCGTCGTAATTGGAAGGCTGCCAGCCACCGCGCTTGATCGGGGCACCGCTAACGAGCATATCGGGGGTCATGCCGTCTTCGACCGCCGCCGCATAGATGAACGGCTTGTACGCCGAGCCGGTCTGCCTCAATCCCTGCGTCGCGTTGTTAAAGCGATTGGTATGATAGTCGTAACCGCCGACCATCGCGACGATCTCGCCGTTCTTGGCGTTGATCGAAACGATCGCCGCCTGAACCTCGGGGACCTGTGCCAACTCGACCTCGAGTATCTGATTCTGATTGTCTACCTTCTTGATCAGGAACTCGGCGAGAAAGCCGGGCTTAAGCTCGTCCTTCGGACGCTTCCCGCTCCGGCCCATGTCCTTCGGTCGAACCACGGCCTTGTACCGGCCAAATCTTACACCCACTTCATCGGCTGCCGGATTGGCCCGAACGACAAGGCCCTTGATGTATTCGCCCTCGTCATATTCGTCACCGTACCAATCGGCGTGTTTATAGGTGTTAAGGACCTTTGTAATGTCCTTTTCATCCGTCAATGGCTGTCCGTCCGGATCAACAAGCACGTTCTGGTAATCCGAACGCCACTTGCGTCCGCGGTCATAGGCCCGAAGTTTTTCTCTGATCGTTTTGGTCGCTATCTTTTGCGCTTCTACGTTGATGGTCGTGTAAACCTTCAGCCCGCCCTGTGCAACGCGCGTCGTATATTTGTCTTCGAGGTACTTCCGGATCTCTTCGACCGGATAATCCCAAGGCGTCGATTTCGGAAGCGCCTGGTAATATGCCGTGTCGGCAAGTTTGATCGGTTTGGCTTTCGCGGCCTCAGCCTCATCATTCGAAACATACCCGTATTTTGCCATCTGATCGAGCACGATATCGCGGCGAGCCTTGGCCTTTTCCATGTTCCGCGTTGGCGAATATTCCGGCGATTTCGGGATCGCTGCAAGCAGAGCGGCTTCTTCAAGATTCAGCTCTTTCAGGGATTTGCCGAAATAGGTCTTCGAACCGGCCTCAAATCCATACGCGCCCGCACCAAGAAACACATAATTCATGTACATCTCGAGGATCTGACGCTTGGTATAAAAACGCTCGATCTGAAGAGCTACCATCCACTCGTTGATCTTTCGCGAATAGGTCTGGTCCTTGTAAAGGAACAAGTTCTTGGCCAGTTGCTGAGTTATGGTCGAGGCACCTTCCATTCTGCCGGTCGTAAAGTTCTTGAAGACAACGCCGACAATTCGATAGGGATCGATACCGATATGATCGTAATACCGGTAATCTTCGATCGCGAGAAGTGCATTCTCGACATTTTTCGGGATGTCCTGCTCTTTGATAGGGATCCGCTTTTCGATCGCAAATTCGGCAAGTACGGTCTCGCCGTCGTCGGCATATATCGTGGTCACCTGCGGCGGCCTGTATGTTGCAAGCGCAGACACTTCGACGGAGTAGCGCGAATTATTCAGATAATAAGACGCAAGTACGCCCGTGATCGCACCGGCCGAGACCGCAAGAAGGACCGCCATCAAAAACCAAAGAGCTTTTGTCCCGAGTCCGCTCCGCGATTCTATCGATCCGACCTCTCGTTCAACGATCTTTCTTTCTCTTGCCATAAAAACCTCAATGACCTTCCGGCCACCACTTAATTGACAAATCTACGCATTCGGATACTGACCACGAACCCGATCGCAAGGAATGTCGAAAGCAGCGCCGACAGTCCGGCGCTCATTAACGGCAGCGGTACACCGATGACTGGCAGGAAGCCAAGCGTCATTCCGATATTCAGGAATATCTGAAACGCAAGCGCCGTCGCTATCGACATTATAACAAGCATCCCGGCACGGTCGTTAGCTTCGCGAGCTCCGCTGATCAGGCGCGAGATCAGCATCGCGTATGCAAAAAGGAGCGCGATACACCCGACAAAGCCGGTATTTTCCGCCGTAACTGCAAAAATAAAATCTGTTTGCGGCTCGGGCAGGAACTTCAGCACGCTTTGAGAGGTCTCGCTATCGCCCTTGATGCCGGAAAGTCCGCCCTTACCGACCGTGATCATTGACTGGACCGTGTGATAGCCGTATCCACGCGGATCGGCGCTTTCCGGATCGATGATCGCCATGACGCGTTCTTGCTGATACCGCTTGATAACGCCGGTCTGGATCCCGACGTAGAATGCGGTCGGCACGAATATCGCGGCCGCCACAAGAGCGATGACAACGTAACGGATCTTGATCGCAGAAAGAAAGAACACCGCGGCGAGGATCGGGAAATATGTGATCGCCTGGCCTGCATCCGGCTCAAGCATTATCAACCCGACCGGTCCGGCGAGTATCGCCAGGCCGACAAAGACCTCCGTTAGCTGAAGCGTTCCCGATTTCCGGGCACCGAAGTATTTTGCGAGCATCAGCACCGTCGGGATCTTGGCAAACTCTGACGGTTGAAACTGCCCGATCACGGGTAAACGCAGCCATGCTTTCTGCCCGTTGACCTCGACGCCGAGCGGCGTTATCACCAAAAACAGCAACAGCAGACCGACAGCATAAAAGACCGGAGCGGCATCGATGATCCGTCGATAGTCAGAAAAGGCGACTATCACGAATGCGAACATCGCGATCGCCAGCCCGATCAGCTGCTTTGACCATGTATCCGCATTCGGGACCGCATTATGGATCTGCCAGACGCCAAAACAGGCGATGGCAATAGCGACAATGGTCGTCAACCAGTCAAAATCACGCAGATCCCGTCTTTCGATTATCGCTACCATCTTCTATTCTCAGCCGTTACTTTTTTGCGATCTCGTCAGTCTGAACCGGACCGCCGCCGCGTTTTGCCAGATAAGCCTCATAAACTCCCTTCACTGCCGGAGCGGCATGGCTTCCGCCAAAACCGACGTTTTCGATCAGGGCGATGACGGCGATCTCCGGCTTGTACGCCGGAGCAAAGCTGACGAACCAGGCGTGGTCTTTCTTGTCGCCAACGTCCTTTCCGAGTTCAGCGACCTGCGCCGTCCCGGTCTTGCCCGCGACATCAAAGCCGGGTATCGCAATACCTGCCGCCGTTCCGCCGCCGTTTACGACGGCCCACATTCCTTTGACCATGACCTCTTCCTGCTCAGGGGTCATCGGGATGTCTTTCGGCTCGGGCCGCTGAAATCCGAAGCCCGGCCGTGCTTCAAAATTATCCGTGCCGCTTATCGGTTTGAATTCCTTAAGGAAATGCGGCACATACATCTTCCCGTGAGCGCCGATGCTTGCAACTGCCCTGAGCATCGAGATCGGTGTAACCCACACCGTGTCCTGACCGATCGAGGCATAAACCGTGCGGATGTCGCTCCATTTGCCTTCGCGTTTTTCGATTATCGGTTTCCAGCTCTTCGGCGTCTGCGAGACCTTTTCATTCGGAAGATCGATCCCGCTCCGCTGGTCGTAACCGAACATCTCGATCATTTCGATCAGGCCCTCGACCTTCATCTTTAGCGCGAGCCGGTAATAATAGCCATCGCACGATTTGGTGATCGCGTAGCTTAAGGGCGGCGAGCCGTGGCTGCCCATACAGCGTGTGAATTTGTTTCCGATCTGAATGCCGCCGCCGCACGCCATGTTCGAATTCTGAACCGTGATGACACCCTGCTGCAGCGCCCCGAGCGATTCCGGGATCTTCCATGTCGAACCGGGCGGATATCGGCCCTGGATCGCACGGTTAAAGAGCGGCCGCTGAGGTTCCTGCCAATATGCGGCGATCTGTTTGCGCCCTTCACGTGTCTTGCTTCCCTGAACGAAGACGTTGGGGTCGAACGAGGGCCACGAGGCAAGGGCAAGTAATTCGCCATTGTTCGGATCCATCGCAATGATCGTTCCGCGCTTGGTCACCGAGGCCGCAAGCTGCTGTTCGGCGGCCATCTGGAGGTCAAGATCGATCGTTGAAACAAGATCCTGGCCCGATTGCGGCGGCACGACCTCGATCTCGCTTTGTATCCGGCCGCGGCTGTCCACGATCACTTTGCGGTAACCGGGCCTGCCCCGCAGAAACTCATCGTAGTATTCCTCAAGTCCGCCCTTGCCGATGATATCGCCCGGCCGAAAGCCTTTTTGCTTGAACGTCTCGGATTCGAGCTGCTTCGGACTTATTTCTCCCACATAGCCAAGGACGTGAGCCATGTTTGTGCCATGCGGATAAAATCTTTGCGGCTGGAGTTCGATCCGAAGCTCAGGGTATTCCAACGAATGAGCCTCGACCCAGGCAATGTCCTGCATCGACGCATTGTCTTTCAGCACAAGGGTCTCAAAATCGTTTTGCTTTTTGATCGCATTGAGCCGCTCGATAACGAACTGAGGTTCGAGGTTCAGCCCTTCGGCATATTCATCAACACGTTCTTCGACGGCGATCTGCTTCAGAGGTTCATTCGAGAGAACGACATTAAAGGTGGGCCGCGAATCTACAAGGATCTTGCCGTTCCGGTCGAAGATGGCCCCCCGAGGCGCCGGTATCGGGATCAGCCGGATCCGCTGGTTCTCGGCACGTTCGCTGTAGTAATCGCCCTTGACGACCTGCAGGTAATAGAGCCGAACACCGAGTATCGTAAGAAGCAGAAACGCTACGATCTGTATCGTTCCGATCCTTGCTCCGAGATTCTGAGCATTTTCGTTCAACTTCATAACAAAGGTGCTCTATTTTCCGAGCCTTATCGGGTTGCGCCGGCGGGTCTGCCGCTTGGTCGGAAACATCTCACGCTTTCTTGTCTTCGCCCGCTCGGCAAGAAAGTAATCAAGAAAGATATAGATCATCGTTCCGGCGATCGTTGTACCTATCAGAGTGTACGAAACGATCACAAGAACCTGTCCGGAAGGATCCTGGCCAAGCAGCCGGTGAACGCCGTAATATACGAGATCGTCCAATAAACAAGCTCCGGCTATGACGGGTATCCGGAGCAAAAGGTTGTCCAAATATACCCTCCTGGCGATCTCGGAAACGACGAAAGCAACGAGGGTTTTCGAGAATCCGTTCGCTCCCAGAAGCCCGCCGCTGAGGGCGTCAACGGCGAGTCCGGCGAAGGCTCCGAAAAAGATCGCCCTGAGTGCATTTCTCTGCAGCGCGGCGTAAACAACGATGATCAGCGGAAAATCGACGTAGGCGAACGGCTCGGCAACGTTTCGCAGCGTCCATTGCAAAAGGACGGCGATGATCAGTGCAACTGTTATTTTTACGTTATCCATCCGTTACGTCGCAGGCCGTCGGTCGTGGCCCCATCATATCCGCCGCCTCGGCTTATTGTTTTGTGTTCTCCTTTCGAGCATTTGGCAGGGTCTTTTCGAAATCCTGTCGCGGCGGCGGCTCGTAGAGCAATACGCCGACCTCCTGCATCGAACCGAGCCTTGCGCTTGGCCGAATGAAGATCTGGTGCGGTGTCGTCGCCGACCCTGAGACGACCTCGACGATCTCGCCCACTTTCAGGCCCGCGGGATAAATTCCATCCTGCCCGGTCGTGTAGACCGTTTGTCCCGGTTCGACGACAACGCTCCCTGAAACGTATCGCATTTCAACAATGTCTCTTTTGCTCGTTCCGCTCACTACGCCGAGAGCGTTCGATTCGCCGATCTGCCCGATCACCGCGCCCAGCCCCGATTTGTCCCGCGTGATCAGATCGATCTGAGAGGTAAGCGGCCCGACCGCCGTGACCCGGCCGACAAGACCGCCATCGGTGACGACAGGCATGTTCAATTTTATCCCGTCGAGGCTGCCGCGGTTGATGATCGAAGAATCGAACCAAACGGAAGGATCGCGGCCAATGATGCGAGCGGTAAGAACTTTGTATTTACTTTCTTCGGAAAGCCCTAGAAGTGATCGAAGACGCTCGTTTTCCGAGACCAGGTCCTGATTGCCCTTAAGCTCGACCTCGAGTTCCTGAACCCGCTGTTTCAGCTGGTCGTTCTCACTCTGTGCAGATCGGAGCGACGAAATCGAATTGAAATAGTTGTAGACCGCCGAGCTGACCGTCGTCACCGGCGACTGAATGAAATCGGCACCGGTCTGAGCCCAAACCCTTATCACGCGTCTGCCGCTGCCGATCTCACGCGCGTCAAACGCCATGAGGATGAAATTGCCCAATAAAAGCACTATCACCAGCCACGGCGTCAGTTTCCATACTTCTTGTTGACTGCGCTCAACCATTTCAAACGAAGGATAAAAGCAAAAGGATAAAGGACAGATCCCAATTTCGAATTCAGATCCTTTACCCTAAATCCCGCATTCTTGTTCCTCTTTAGCTCCCGGTCATCAACGAATTGTCCCATTTGACGCGTTTCAATAGTTCAATATCAGAAAGCATCTTGCCGGTGCCTAAAACGACCGACGAGAGAGGATCATCGGCGATCACGACAGGCAGCCCGGTCTCGATCATCAGGCGTTTGTCGAGGTTCTTGAGCAGTGCACCGCCGCCCGTGAGGACAATGCCGCGTTCGACGATATCGGCCGAGAGTTCCGGAGGTGTTCGCTCGAGTGCGACACGAACCGCATTTATGATCGTCGAGACGGCGTCCGAGAGTGCTTCGCGGATCTCCTCGTCGGTCATCGTGATCGTCTTCGGGATTCCCTCGATCAGGTTTCGCCCGCGAACGTCCATCGAAAGCGGCTCTTCCAGCGGAAACGCGCTTCCCAATGCGATCTTGATCGCCTCGGCGGTCCGTTCGCCGATCAGAAGGTTGTACTTACGTTTTATGTACTGCGTGATCGCGTCGTCCATCTCGTTGCCTGCGACCCTTACCGCACGCGAATAAACGATTCCCGACAACGAGATGACGGCGATATCTGTGGTTCCGCCGCCGATATCGACGACCATGTTCCCGTGTGGTTCGGTGATGGGCAGTCCGGCGCCGATCGCAGCCGCCATCGCCTCCTCGACCAAATAGACCTCAGAGGCCTTCGCCCTGTAGGCCGAATCTTCAACCGCCCGACGCTCGACCTGTGTGATCTCTGACGGTATGCCGATAACGACCCTCGGCCGAACCCAAGATTTGCCATTGTGAGCCTTACGGATGAAATGCTGCAGCATTTTTTCCGTAACCTCAAAATTAGCGATCACACCGTCTTTCATCGGACGGATCGCAACTATGTTGCCCGGCGTACGGCCAAGCATTTCCTTGGCGTCTCGGCCGACGGCTTCGACCTGATTGGTTACCTTGTTGATCGCAACGATCGACGGCTCGGAAACTACGATCCCGCGGCCCTTTGCATAAACGAGCGTATTTGCCGTGCCAAGATCGATCGCCAGATCGCTGGAAAATAAACTGAATAACGATTTTAATGCCATTTTATATATATCCCGGGGATAAAAACTCCCGTTAGCAGATCAAGATTGTTTGAAAAGTGTCCCCGCCCAAAACACCGTACAAGGTAAGATTTTAGAAGTGACCAGATCCCCAAACGACTAACCTAACAGCATACACCCATTCGACTTTATTTTTCCACCGTAAACCTTTATTTCTTTTGGTTTTTTCGCCACTTTTGTAAAGTCGGAACGTGTTCGATCGGGAACCGCGGCGAACGCCCGCAGCGGGAGTTGCTGCTTTGCTTCGCTTTCCGGTCATCGGAGAATAAAAAAGACGGCGTCGAAGCCGTCTTTTTCTAAGGTTTGAAACTTCGCACCGGCCGTTACGGTTGTGCGACAAAATTCAGATCCGAAATGTGGTCGTTGACCGGCACATTTTGCGATGCGAACGTATGCTGCTTCGACCCGACAGCAACCGTGTACACACCGCCGGTCGCAACGTTCGGGAATCGGTAATGTCCGAAAGGATTTGTGAGCGTATACCTCACATTCCCACCGGAATCGGTCATCGAGACCACGGCGAGGTTCACGCCACGTCCGTCATTGGTCGTTACACGTCCTGAGACGGTCACATTCACTGACGGGCTGCTCGGTGCCTGGATCTGCACATTGATCGGTTCGCCGGTCTTATAGAACCCGATCGTGCCGGTCCTGGTCACCGGAGGACGATTGGAATCAAACCGGAAACTGTACATCGTTCCCCAGCGGATCGCATTCGCATTCGGGTTCTGTGCGAAGGTCTCTGAACTCCATGTCATCATTCCATTGGCCTGCGACTGGGCCCAAGGCGCGTTGCTGAAACCGGCATTACCCACCGTTCCATCGCCGGACCAGCCCGGGTGTTGCGGCGGTGAATGGAAGCCGATGTTGCTCAGCGTTACACCGGCACCCGTCGGAACCGAAAACGACTGGATCGCCCGATCGATATTTTGGTTATAGATGACGTATTCGTAATGCCAAACGCCCGGCGACGGATTCGTTACCTTGTAGGCGATCGCCCCGATACCGTCTGTTCCCGGTGCAGGCCTGATCTCGACCGAGACCGAGCCCGTCCACGCGTCTATCGCGGCTTTTCCGCGAACCGTCGAGGACGCGGGTGAAAAGCTAAAAGGGCTGGCGGTTCCCGATACGTTATATCTCCGGTACGAGACATTGTTGTACATGTTGCACTGTGTCGGGTTTGAGACGCACCAGGCGTATTCATGCGGTGTTACATACTGGCCTTCGGCGTAATAGGTCGCACCCTGGTTGAGCGAAGTGTTAAGATCGTCGATCTCCGTAAGTATTCGGTGCGCCGGCCCCGGATGTGTATGGCCCGTATGGCTGTTCGGCGGTGTTGCCGAATCTCCTCGCGGGAACGCACCGGTGAACGGATTGATCCACGCACGCGAACCAAGGCTCGGCCCTGCATTGAGGTTTGCCGAATAGGGGTCGGAACATCCCGAACCAAGCCGCGAGCCTCCGACACCATTGCAGCCGAAACCGCAGATGTTCTGCGTGAGTGCAGTAAAGCCGTGCTTAACGTTCGACTGACCGATCTGCTCAAAGCGTTCCGTGTTATCGGCTCCGCCGCTCATTCGGTAAAGATTTTGCGGGATGACCGGATGATCGTTGTTCGGCAAGGCAAACCAGTTAAGGTCGATCGTGCCGGCGTTACATGAATCCGTACCAAGAGCAAGCCCGACATAACCACCGCTCGCACTGCCAAATTGAGCAAGGCCGTTGACATCGCCAACGATCACATCCGGGCCGGGAACGGTTCCCGCTTCTTCCGAACTGATCGACGGCATAACGTTCGAGACGATATCACCATCAACGATCTCGGTCACCTCAATGGGCTTCATCGTTGCCCGGACCGAGACGGAACCGACGATCGCTCCGGCATCTGACGGACGGCCAAGCTCAGATGCATAGTCGTACGACAAGACCAGGCGTCCCGAGTGGATGTCCAAAATGTCTCTTCCCGGTTCAAAACTGTATTCATGCCCCTCTACATAGAACAACAACAAGCCTGAATTGGTGTCGCGGACGGCAAGCTCGTGCGGAGCCCCGACCTCTGTACGTTCGAACATCAGATTGCGCGAGATACTTCTTGTCCTCGAAGGCAGCGCGGCCGATTGCTCAGGCACGATCTCCATCGAACTCGGAATCGGCCCTCGAACCTCATCGTTGTAAAGCATCACCGTAAAGAACGAATCGTTTACAATGCCGAAACGCATCGATGTCAGGACTGATCGGGTCTTGCCCGCGTTAGGCCGGCTGAGGCGATTGAGATCGACATCCATTACGACCGTACCTTCGGCGACGATCATCTTTTCAAGAATGCCGGTGTTTGCCTTGGGGCCATATTGGTCAAGGCCGGTCAAGAGATCGACCGTGCCATTACCAAAGAAGATCAGAAAGGGAAGAAACGCTGTCGCTATAGTTTTGAGCATAGTGTCGGATTGGTGCCTGTTCGGCTTAGTGGAGACCTAACCCCTTGTTCGGAGTCGTTTTCTAAAAACGTTCTTTTCTTTTACACTCTTTTAGGTGATTAAATCAACCCTTTTGGGCAATTCACTTCTGCCGGTACGGGCTTGTTTTGCAGCAAAAGCATCGGTAATAAACCATAAATGACATATGAAAAGCGGTTGTGAAGGCCAAAGGGTATCTAAAAAAAGATCTGTTCCGCTGCCTGTTTTGCCAGGCAGCCCACCCGAAAAAAACGATATTCGTGCGTCTCGTACCAGCCGCTGGCGTGCGGCTGCGCTGATCGCTCTCAATCTACTGATGATTGCCCACATCGTTCAATGGGCGGTAATGGGAAAAACGATCTCACCGATCGAACCATCGGAAGCGATGTATACGCTTCAGACAGGTGCGGTCAATGCCGGTGCGATCTTCTTCGCCTTGGCCATAACCGCCACGCTCATTTTCGGGCGCTTTATCTGCGGCTGGGGCTGCCATGTCGTCTCGCTTCAGGACCTATGTGCCTGGATGCTCAAAAAGGTCGGGCTTACTCCGCGTCCCTTTCGCTCGCGACTCCTAGTTTGGGTTCCGTTGATCGTTGCTCTTTACATGTTCATTTGGCCAACGTTTTCCCGCTACATTACGAAAACGCCTAATGAACCTCTAATCCCGCAATTCACCAACCATCTCGTCACGACCGAATTCTGGGCGACCTTCCCGCCCGTCTCGGTAGCGATCCCATTCCTTTTCATTTGCGGCTTCATGACCGTTTATTTTCTGGGCTCGAAAGGATTCTGCACCTACGGCTGCCCCTACGGCGGCTTTTTCGGGATCGCCGATAAGGTCGCACCCGGGCGAATAAGGGTAACTGACGCATGTAATCAATGCGGACACTGCACCGCGACGTGTACGTCCAATGTTATCGTTCATGCCGAGGTTAAGCAGTATGGCATGGTCGTCGATCCTGGCTGTATGAAGTGCATGGATTGCGTCAGTGTATGTCCGAACGAAGCCTTGTACTTTGGTTTCGGAAAGCCTGCGGTCGGCGTGAAACAGACCGTGCCTCGAAATTATTCGATCACCTGGCCCGAAGAGATCTTCGCCGCCGTAGTTTTCTTTGCCGCCTTTCTCGCCGTGTGGAATGTTTATCAGCTCGTTCCAATGCTGATGGCACTTGGGGTTGCCATTGTCACAACGTTTGTCGCTCTCCGAACGGTCCGCTTGTTTCGCTCCGGCAACCTCGCCTTCTATCGCTACAGCCTCAAGACCTCCGGAACGATCACGCTCGCCGGGTGGTTATTTCTGACCTTTTCGGCAGCATGGATCGGCATGAATGCCCATAGCGGCTGGGTGAGGTTTCACGAGCGTGCCGGGAACATCGCCTTCGAGAGCATACGGCTGCCCGACGAACTTGCTCTTGCTCAGGCCGATCCAAGGCAGTGGCTGAGCCCGGCTGACAGTGCCGCGATCGCATCCGGAAAAGAGCATTACCGAACTGCGGCAAAATGGGGGCTCTTCACCAATGCTTTTGCCCTGCCAAAATTTGCCTGGCTCGAATATCTCTCCGGCGATACAGCAAAAGCAGTTACCGCGCTCGCCGCCGCCGCGGAATATCAGGAAGGCCGGGAGAAAGCGTTGAGCCTCTATTATCGCGGTGCGATATTGAACCGTTTGGGCCGGCACGACGAAGCGTTGACGAGCCTCGATCAGGCGCTCGCGGAGCGTTCCGACCTGATCACCGCATTAGAGGAAAAAGGCGAATCGCTCTGGCAGATCGGTCGAAAGGAAGATGCTGTTGCGGTCTGGAACGATGCTGCGAACCGTAATCCGGGTTTGGTGCTCGTAAACTACTATCTTGCCGGCGCAGCAAGCACGCTCGGAAAGCCGGAAGCGGCAAGGATATTCGAGCAAAAAGGCGAACGGGCAACGCCTCGCGATCCTTACTTTTATTGGATGCTCGGCCTCCGCCTGAAGAGTGTCGGTATGACCGCTCTCGCGGAACGACAGTTCGAGCGAGCGATCCAGTTAGATCCGCGGTTCCGGGCAAGACGGAACGTCAATTGATCAAAGTTCATCGGCTAGAATCGAAAAGCCTCGGCGTCCGCTGAGAACGCCGAGGTACTGACCAACGCCGGAACCGTTGCCTTTAGGTAATCGGCCCTTACCTCACGAACGCATTCGGGATCGGGCGGTCGGTGGCGGCACCGAACGGGATGATCTGCGTGCCCGAGGTCGAGCCGAGCATGAACCACGTCGCCGATGACGGCCTGAAGACCGCAGCGTCCGTCTTTCCGTCGCCGTCGTAGTCGCCGGGAACCGGTGTGTCGCCTGCTCCGCCGAACGGGAACGAGTAGAACGAGCCGTCCTCCGATCTCAGGATGAACCATTCACCCGTGGTCGGCCTGAAGAACGCAGCGTCTGCCTTGCCGTCTCCGGTGTAGTCGCCGACCACCGTCTTGTCGGTCGATGTCCCGAACTGGAAAGCACGGTTGCCGCCGTCAGACGACCGCAGATACCACCATTCGCCCGGGCCCGGACGAAAGATGCCGATGTCCGATTTGCCGTCGCCGTCATAGTCGGCCGTCACCGGCAGGTCGCCCGAGGCTCCGAAGGTGATGATCGAGACCCCGAGGTCGGACGAACGCTGGATGTACCATGTGTTGTTGGTCGAACGGAAGACCGCGACATCGCCCTTGCCGTCGCCGTCGTAGTCCGCCGGGACGGGTGTGTCGCCCGCTCCGCCGAACGGGAACGAATAGAACGATCCGTCCTCAGATCTCAGGATGAACCACTCGCCCGTGGTCGGACGGAAGAACGCCACATCCGACTTTCCGTCGCCGGTGTAATCGACCGGTGCGATCGCGTCGGTAGAGGTGCCGAACTGAAGTGCCGGGACCTGTCCGTCAGAGCTTCTCCGATACCACCACTCAGCCGGCCCCGGACGAAAGATACCAACGTCCGTCTTCCCGTCTCCGTCAAAGTCGAAAGGCGATCGAACCGTAGCCGGATCGGGGTCAAAGACCGTTACGATATTCCTTAAACGTTGCCCGACAACCATACGGCCGTTTGAAAGAGTGGACGAGAAACTAAGGACTCCGGTTACAGTTCCCACAACGCTATTGCTGGAACTTATCGGTCCGGATGTACCCCCGGACCCGATCCCGTATGTGACAGCGCCAGCGTTTGCTGTTGCACCGTTATCCCAGCCAGGAGTGCTTACCACGTAACTTCCGTTTGTTAGCGGGGTAACGCCACCGCTTCCGACCTGATCGCTCGCTGTCGAACCGACAAGCGATTTGGCCGCGGAAATAGTGCCCGAGGTCCCGATCGTGCCGTTGCCGAAAGTCACGGCACCGGCATTTACTAAACCCGGGGCATCCCAATTCGGGTTGCGTACCACGTAATTTCCATTCGTGAGGCCGAGGATAACGAAGTTGACGCTATCGCTCGCGGTCGAACCAACTAGCGAATTGGCCGCGGAAACTGCGCCGGTCACGCCCGTAGTGCCGTTGCCGAATGTCACCGCTCCGACATCGGCTGCGCCCGGGGAATCCCAGCTCACGCTGGCCACAATATAATTCCCATTCGTGAGGGCGACGACGCTGCTGTTGCCGCCATTGTTAGAGCCAACAAAATCCGCTGCGGTCGAACCGACAAGCGAGTTGGCCGCGGAAATGGTGCCAGTTACACCCGTAGCGCCATTCCCTAAAGTTACAGCGCCGACATTTACTACACCCGGGGCATCCCACTCGGGTGTCGCCACAACATAATTCCCATTTGTTAGTGCTGTCACGCCGCCGCCCCCGACTCGATCTTGCGCCGTCGAACCGATCAGCGAATTGGCCGAGGAAATGGTTCCCGAGATCCCGGTTGTGCCATTCCCCAGCGTTACGGCACCGATCGCAGATGCGGTGGCACTCGCCCAAACCGGGCTGATCACAACATAATTGCCGTTGGTCAATGCGATGATGCCGCCGGTACCGACGCTATCGCTTGCCCTCGTACCGACAAGCGAATTGGCCGCGGAAATGGTTCCCGAGATCCCTGTAGTTCCGTTCCCGAAAGTTGCGGCACCGGCCTGTAACGCACCCGGGCCATCCCATTGGCGGCTGGACACAACATAATTCCCGTTCGTCAGTGCGGTCACGCCACTACTTCCTACGTTGTGGTTCGCGGCCGAACCGACAAGCGAATTCGCCGCAGATACGGTGCCCGTAGTCCCGGTCGTTCCGTTCCCAAACGTTGCGGCACCCGCAAGGGCCGCACCCGGAGCATTCCAGAATTGGCTTACCACAACATAATTCCCATTCGCCAGGGGGGTAACCCCGCTGCCTGTGCTGGTGCCAAAGTTCCCGATGCGATCGTTCGCGGTCGAACCGATAAGCGAATTGGCCGCGGAAATTGGTCCCGAGACCCCGGTCGTTCCGTTCCCGAATGTTGCGGCACCGGCATCTACGACCCCGGGGGCATCCCACCGCGTGCTCGTAACGACGTAGTTGCCATTCGTGAGGGCGGTGACGGCGCTACCTGCTCCGACACCGGCGAGGGTATCGTTCGCTGTCGAACCGACAAGCGAGTTGGCCGCAGAAATGGTTCCCGATGTCCCGATCGTGCCGTTCCCGAAAGTTACGGCACCCGCATTGACGGCACCCGGGCCATCCCAATTGGGGTTGCTCACAACGTAATTTCCATTTGTAAGGGCGGTGATAGCAAGGCTGACACTATCGTTCGCGGTCGAACCGACAAGCGAATTCGCCGCGGAAACGGTGCCCGTAACACCCGTATTGCCATTGCCGAATGTCGCGGCGCCGGCATTGGCTGCGCCTGGGGCATCCCAATTCGGACTGGGCACAACATAGTTACCGTTCGACAGCTTTGTGACCCCATTTCCTCCAACCTCATCCAACGTCGTCGATCCGATGAGCGAATTTGCGGCTGAAACCATTCCGGAAATGCCGGTCTTCGCATTTCCGAATGTTACCGCGCCCGCGGACGTCGCTGCACCATTGTTCCAACCTGAGCTCATTATCACGTAATTTCCATTCGATAACACCGTGATTCCACTGCTCCCGACTCGATCACCCGCGGCGCTGCCGGTCAAACGGCTGATCTCGGAGAGTGTGTTTCCGTCGTAGAGGTAAACCGCGCCGACATCCGCGATCGGCCCCGGAAGATCAAAAAGCGGATCGGTCACAACTATATTGCCATTCGGCAGCACCGCGACCTGTGCTCCAAATTGCCCGCTGCCTACCGGCCCGACCAGATCAACCTGTCCGCCTGCCGCGTTTGCGTCGGGCACCGATTGCCGAAGGCGCCCATTATTGCGGCGGTCCGTGTCCGCCAATGTCACCTTCGCTGCGTTTACGCCAATGGCAGCAAGGCAAACCATCGATCCGATCACCAACCATCTTTCCTTCGCTCTAAGACGCATACTCTCCTCCGATCACTTTTTGAAAATTACGATTTCTTGATCGGATATGCGTAACTTTCGAAAGCAGTCGGACAAAGATTTTTTAAACGTACACAACTCTTGGAGGTATCGCGGTATTTCAAAAAGAGGTCACACTATCGTGTCTGCAGCTGGTGGCGGCAAGGGAACGGAGCCTTTTCGGTGTTTTAGCCGCAAGGTGATTTGAATGGAAACACGCGTGCCGCGCGGTAAAACGAAAAGAGCACTATCGCCGTACTGTTTCGCGGAGGACCGACTATTTTTCCCTCGCGATCAGTTGATCGGTCGGGGCCTCTGTCGGTTTGCCGTCATGAGGCTTGAAAGTGAATTCCTCGGTCTTGGTTTCTTCAACGCCTTCTTCAAGGGCGGCTTTAAGGACGTCGCTCACGCGGTGAGCGGGAATGATCTCGAGTTCTTTCCGGACATCTTCCGGAATATCGTCGATGTCCGATTCGTTTTGTGCCGGCAGGATTATCCTCGAAATACCCGCACGATGAGCTGCGAGGACCTTTTCCTTGATACCGCCGACCGGAAACACCAAACCCGACAATGTTATCTCGCCCGTCATCGCCGTATCGTTACGTACCTTGCGTCCGGTGTATAGCGAAGCAAGCGCAGACGCCATCGTTACGCCCGCGCTCGGGCCGTCCTTCGGGATCGCTCCGGCCGGGACGTGAAGATGAACTCCGTTCTGCTTGATCTTCTCGGGGTCGATGCCAAATTCGGATGCGTGCGACCAAAGGTAACTTCGGGCGGCCTGTGCCGATTCCTTCATCACGTCCCCAAGCTGACCGGTCAGAGTAAGGCCGCCGGAGCCGGGAAGAAGTGTTGCTTCAATAAAGAGCACCTGCCCGCCCATCTCGGTCCATGCCATGCCCGTTGCTACGCCGGGCGGCATATCGACGCGGGCCGATTCCGGAAAGAACCGCGGCGCGCCGAGATATTCTTTCACCGACGCGGCATTTACCGTCACCTTTTCCGTCGACCCCTCGGCAACCTTGAGTGCTATCTTTCGGGCAAGATTGCCTATAGTACGTTCGAGCTGCCGAACCCCTGCCTCACGCGTGTACCGAGCGGTCAGAAGATTGACCGCGTCGTCCGCGATCTCGAGCTGTTCCGGTTTCAATCCGTTTTCGCTCAACTGCCGCGGAATAAGGTATTGCTTAGCGATATTAAGTTTCTCGCGGTCGCTGTAGCCGGCGATCTGGATGATCTCCATTCGATCCCTGAGCGGCATCGGGATCGGGCCGAGCGAGTTTGCCGTCGCGATAAAAAACACCTTCGAGAGATCGAACGGCAGATCGAGATAATTATCTCGAAACGTGTTGTTCTGCGCCGGATCGAGTATCTCGAGCAGCGCGGCCGATGGGTCGCCGCGATAGTCGTTGCCGAGCTTGTCGATCTCGTCGAGCATCATCACCGGATTGTTTACGCCAACGCGGCGAAGTGCCTGTATGATCCTGCCCGGCATTGCGCCGATATAGGTCCGGCGGTGGCCTCGCAATTCGGCTTCGTCACGCATACCGCCAAGCGACATCCGCTCGAACTCGCGTCCAAGCGAACGGGCGATCGAACGTCCGAGCGATGTTTTGCCGACGCCCGGAGGGCCGACGAAGAGCAGGATCGGACTCTTGGAATCGGGCCGAAGCTTTACGACCGCCAGCGACTCGAGTATGCGTTCCTTTACATCTTCGAGGCCGTAATGATCTTCGTCGAGTATCCTGCGGGCCTCGTTCAGGTCAAGCTTTTCTTCGCTCGCCTTTCGCCATGGCAGCTCGAGGACGTATTCAAGATAGGTTCGGATGACATGATAGTCGGGCGCCGATTGCGGCAGCGCCTCCATCCGTTTCAGTTCGCGGTTGGCTTCCTTGCGGACATCATCCGGAAGATCGGCCGTCTCGAGCCGTTCGCGAAGCTGTTCGGCCTCGGCCTTTTCGCCGCTGTCGCCATCCTCGCCAAGTTCCTTCTGGATCGCCTTCATCTGTTGACGGAGAATGTAATCGCGCTGCGATTTGTCCATCTCGGTCTGCGCTTCGGTCGCGATCTTTGACCGGATCTGCATTATCTCGAGTTCGCGTGCAAGAGCACCGTGCGTAAGCGAAAGGAGTTCGTCAACGGTTCCCGCTTCCAGCATCTTCTGCTCGGTCTCATTGCCGAGGTCGAGGACCGACGCCATGAAGTATGACAACTGGACCGGATCTTGCTGGGTCATCACGGCCATCCGTATCTCGGGCGGCACCTGCGGCAGCAGTGCGAGCGCCTGCTGGATCATTTGATGTATGTTCCGCTTGAGCGCTTCGATCTCTTCTTCGTCGATCCGTGTCAGCTCGGGTAAGACCTCGATCTTTGCCTTTAGGAACGGCTGATCCGTTTGCCATTCAGTGATGCGGAAACGCTCGAGCCCCTGGACGATGAGCTGCATCACGCCTTCGTTGCGCATCATCCGCTTTATGTTGACAATGGTACCGACTTGATACAGATCGTCGTAGGTCGCTTCGTCGCCCGTAACGTTCTCGGTCTTGGTCGTGATGCAGCCGAGCAGCTTTTCTTCGTTTGCAAGAGCTGATTCGACCGCACGCATCGAGCGTTCGCGGCCGACGGCCAACGGCACGACCGTATCGGGAAAAAGGGTCGTATTCTGAAGCGGAAGGATGGCGATCTCGAGATTTTTCGGCAGGTCGACCTCGGTCATCGTCAGCGGATCTTTTGTTGTTTCATCGGCCATAGCGCGTTTCCCGGTCCTTGGATGTATGTCGGCAGCTGATAGGCGTCACCTGCGCGGCAGGTCAGGCCTTTTTCAGCCTTATGATCAACAAGCCATTCTCGAACATGTGGTCAAGCTTTACGCCCTCGATCGACGATGGAAACTGCAGAGTCTTCTCGAAACGGCTATAGGTGATCTCCATTTGGTGATACGCGGCTCCGGCCGCGCACGAGCGGTCTTTGCGGCAGCCGGCGATGTACAGGACATTGCCGTTCACCTCGATCTCGACATCTTCGGCCGCAACGCCGGCAAGCTCGACCTTGACGACCCAGCCCTCGGCGGTCTCGTAAACGTCAGCAGCCGGAAACCACAATCGTCCCGACGGCTTCGCCCCTTTTGACGAGCCGAGAAACTGGAAATGCCTGTTGAATGCTTTCGCCATACCGCATTTAGAAGTAAAAACTCTCCAATCCGACCAGCGTGATCTGCTCGAAATTATCGGGCAGCTTGACCTCGAGCTTAAACGGTCGCCATTTGCGAGTCGGCAACGCAGGGTCAATTCCTATTGTGTACTGACTCCGTAACATCCTTCCCAATCGAACCAATAATCGATCGATTCCGGTCTCATCGTAGAACTTTGCATACCATCCGCCAGTACCAGCAACAAGCGAATGAACCTTCGACGCTACTTCAAAGTCACCAGAATAAAAACTGCCTGGTTCCTGGTCAGGTGAGAGCACGAACAGGGCAACATTTGCATCTATCAATCTGCTCTTGAGTTCATTACGGTTGCTATTTTTCGAAAAATTCTCGGCACCGTCCGACAATACAATAAAGACCCGGCGCATTTCCTTGTTCGGCGGTATATTCCGTAACGCAAAATCAATGCCGTCATTAAAAGCTGTCTTGCCTCTGGTCCTCTCGGAAGCTGCCTTGACAAGCACAGAACCGACTTGTTTGCGGTCCTCAGTTGGCGCCAGCAGCAAAAATGGGCTTCCTGAAAAACCAACTGCAAAATAGACGTTCTTCTCGTTGCTGATTTCGATAAAGCGAGCAATTGCCTTCAGGCCTTGTTCGATGCTCTCTTTTTTCGAAGAACTTGAATAGTCAATTATCAGACCAACTACGAGCGGTTGATCCGGTTGCGAGAAACACTTGATTGCATATTCACCTTCGTCTCCTGAGAGTCGAAACTTATCAACCGTTAGATTTGTGACATAGTCTTTAGTAACGACCCCTCGCAATCCAGTGTGTATCGTAACCCTTGAATTGCTGCCGTCGCATGCTGGGATCGAACTTACATTCAATTTCTCCTGAGCACGAGTGAACCCGACGAGAGTAATGATGATTATGACCGTTAGAACGGTTGACGCTCGAATTCTCATGCTACGAACTCAGTCCTTGCTCCAAAATGCGACGCCGCTTGAGATCTCTTCCAGCGTTTCGGCGATCTCGCGTTCGTCCTCCATTCCGAGGGCGATATCGGCCATTGCAATGATGCCCGCGAGCGAACCGTCTTCGTTCACGACAGGGATGCGGCGGACCTGTTTGTCACCCATCAGCCGGATCGCCTCGAACACAAAATCATCCGGCCCGACCGAAAAGATCTCGGTCGTCATCACTTCGGACACCGGCGTGGTCGGCGGCTTGCCCTCAGCCACGGCCCTGACGACGATATCGCGGTCGGTGACTATCCCGATCAGTCTATCGCCGGCCATAACAGGCACAGAGCCCATGTCGCCGTCGCGCATCAGTACGCTGACCTCGCTCAGCGGCATTTCACCGGTCGCCGTCCGGACGCTCGAAGTCATTATCTCGCGGCACTTAACGCGCTCGTTCTTTGTCGCTTCGGTCATCGCAATTTGCTCCGTTCTTTTATTTTGTTTTATGTCGACTGTCTTACCATATGTTAACCCTTGCCCCTCATCTTAAAAAGCGCTACTGCTCGAGCTATGGTGTCGAGATCGTATTAGGAACGGCGTTTTGGACCCCACTTTTCCCAAAACTCACGCAGTTTCTCAGCAATCGACTCCTTCAATGTCGGGTGCTCGTAAAGCTTCTCAACATCGAAGTCCTGCCAACGCTCCAACCACCGCTCTTGATCATTGGCATAGGTTTTACCGTTGTCATACGTGACGAAAGTAACTATTATGTCCGCGCCATCGCCAACGGGAACCTCACGAATGAGATTTCCGTAATCGTCATACTCGGCAACGAAATGCGAATCGTACTCTGGATCGCCTTTCTGAACCTCCTTCCAAGAGCCGTCCGCTTCTTTGATTCTATATGTGTATTCGAACATTTTAGCTCCTTAAGCTATTTCTGCCGTATTCGCCATACGGTAGTCTAGGCTTATAAAGCAAGGAAAACAAATTTTCGCCTCCCGCGGGCGTGAGATGCTGCGGCCGGCGCGTTATTCTATATTGTTGGCGGTAAACGGGCATTTAATATAGATCGCAGCTTGCCGCAGTTCGAGAAATGGGAAAGTCGAGGGAAAACAAGCGAAAGCCGCCCCGCGAAGGGCGCACGATCACCGTCGGACGGGCCGAATCGGTACCTGTCGGCCGCGGCGCGACCGTAAAAATGAAAGACGGCAGCGAGATCGCATTGTTCAATGTTGGTGGGCAATTTCACGCGATCGAGAATTTTTGCCCTCATAAAGGATACCCGATCGCTGATTCGCGCCTTTACGGAAACATAGTCGAATGCGAACACCATGGCTGGCGTTTTGATGTAAGAAATGGCGAGTGTTATACCAAGGCCGGCTGTTCGCTCGAGCGATTTGACGTCGCTATCGAGGACGGCTGGATCAGGATAACGATCTGAATAGCGAACCGGCCGCGCCGCCTCTGATGCCGCTTTAGCCGCTAAAGAACCACTTCCACGCAAGCACGTTCGGGTCGGTCCCGCCCAAAAACTCGCTCAGGCCTTTTTCAACGAATTTCCCTGTCCGCGGCTCCATCACCTCAACGAACTGAAAATCGGGGTCGTATCCGCATATCACGTTGACATGATTGCCCATCACCACTCCGTCATAGTAGCCCAGAATTATCGGCCCATTAACGCTGAGTACGACCTCGATCAGCTCGCCCGAAGGGGCGGGACTCTCAAGCACCGTCATATTGAAACGCGGCTGATTGAAGATGCTCAGAAGTTCGTGCTTTTCGAGCGTTCCGTAATCGTCGTGGCTCTTTTTGAATGTTTCGCCGGTGACGCTGTTGCTCTTATACATTGCCTTTATGTCGGCTTCGGCTCGCAAGCTCTTTTGTGAATAAACGGTCGAAAACCCGTTCGCCTTCTGCCACCATTCGAGGCATGCCGCCCAGCAGCTGTTGCGATGTACCTGCTTTATCGGCTTGACCTTCTTGTACTTGTTTTCTACAAAACCCATAACTATTGACTCCGTTACAGCAATATTGACTGCCGGAGGTCCGCATTTTTGCGAAAAAAAGGCGGAACCCCTCAAATGGGGATCCGCCGTTAAAGCAAACTGCCTTTAACTTTTCCTAAAACCGAAGCGTCACGTTTTGCCCGTCGAGGATGAGCGCATTGCCGGTGATCGAGTTCAACGATCTGCCGCTGTAGCGGATCTCGATCTCGCCGCTCGCATCAGCATCACCTGAACTTTCGACCGTAATTCGAGCCGAATTTGCGTCGAACGCTACC
Organism: Chloracidobacterium sp.; assembly: GCA_016716305.1. Taxonomy (NCBI): domain Bacteria; kingdom Pseudomonadati; phylum Acidobacteriota; class Blastocatellia; order Chloracidobacteriales; family Chloracidobacteriaceae; genus Chloracidobacterium; species Chloracidobacterium sp. The sequence goes on along the minus strand of JADJWP010000002.1, from coordinate 2,461,765 downwards.
AATTTGCCGGTGAAATTGATCGTACCGTTCAGCCGGCTGATCGAAACGGTCGCCGTGCCATCCGTTCGGATGGTCACGTTCCCGCGAACGACCAGTTCGGCACCGCGGCCCTCGATCTGCATCGAACCCGTGCCAAACTTGGAAGCATTCAGGCTCTTGCCTGTTATGACCTCGGGCGTCGAAGCTGCCGGTACCAGAACGAGAGCGATATTTGCCGTCGGTGCCCCGCGGAGCGTGACGGGCTGACCGCGCTCGGTCCGAAATCGGACAGTGCCTTCAGTTCGTATCTCGGCCTGAAGCTCATACTCTTTCTGCCGATTGATGTCGCGCTGCTCGTATCGCAGTTCGAACGGCAGCGGGACCTGCCGGGTCGTCACGGCAAAGGTCGTTTCGGCGACAGGAGTTCCCTCGGGTTCAGCAGAATCCATCAGCCTGACGGTCACCTCTGAGTTTGGCGGTAATGCTATCCGCTGAAGATAGGTCACCGTTCCGCTTATCACGCCCGAACCTCGACCCGGGCCAGTACCGCTGCCCACAGGTACCAGCGTCAGTTCGACGGTCTTCGGGTTTCCCTGCGTGATCACCGGATAATTCGTGTCGGTCGTAAACAGAAGTCTGCCGCCGTCGCTGATCTCGGCCCTGACCGCATATCGATTCCGCTCGCGGATCTGACGTGCTTCATATTCGAGCTGAAACGGGATCGGAACCTGTTTGCCTGCGGTTTCGATGTTCTCCTCGGCGATCGTCGTTGAAGGGGCATCTGCCCTCGAAACATCGATCAGCTTTATATTGAGTACCGCGGTCGGAGGAAGTGCGCTTCGCTGCCGATAGGTGACCGTGCCGGTGACCGCATTTTCCGGGACTTCCGGCGTTTCATTTGTTTGGCAGACAGCAGTGGTCGATACATCGTCGGCCTTTAGGATCGGCCTCGTTCCGGTCGAGATCGAATAAGAGACAAGGCTCGATTGCGAAGGGCAGCAAAGAGCGTCGTTCGATGTGTAGCGTGCAAATTCGGCGATCAACTCCCTTTGGTTATTCAGAATGACCCGCCCGAGGGCGCCATCGGTTCGCGAGTTGACCGGAGCGGGCGCAAGCGTCCCGGCAAAGCGGTTGTTGACAAAAACGAACCCGTTGTATTGATTCGGCCTGCACATCCCGTCCACGCTCGCCATTGCCATCACGACCGTGACAGCACCGTACGACTGAGTGGCTCCGAATAATGACCAGCCCGCTCGCGTGATCGCCCGATCCGCCAATGATTCGGGCGCGCGGATCTGCTCCTGGCATTTTCCTTCGATCGGCGACGCATTTCTCGGCGCCGATGGCACGTTTCCGTTTCCGTTATTCCAATTCGTAGTTAGCGGCCTGTCGAGCCAAGGCGTCTGTCCGTTTGACACCGCAGAAATTCCCAATAGCAGTATCAGCCCCATTAAAATTCGTGTTTTCATAAAAGTTTCCCCCTGATAAAAAATAATTTCAAGTACCGTTTCGAACCGGGAGTGGATCATTAGATGCTAGTATTTTAGCACCTTGCGGCGTTTATTTTTCAAAACCAAGGATCTGACCGGGCTTACCGGGCAGCAGCGGATTCTGCGGCGTCGTCGCCGATCGCTTCGACCGGACATGCGAGCATTGCTTCAAGACATAACGCCGTCTCTTCGGGGGAATTCGGCTGACGAAGAACGTATGAATAACCGTTGTCGTCATTGCGGGTGAAATTGGCTGGGGCAGTATCGCGGCAAACGTCGCAGTCGATGCATTCGCGATCGACGTAGAATTTGCCGGGAGCGTTCTCGGGTAATCTGTTCTTGATCTGGGCCATCGATCTTTATACGGAGATCTCGTGGACCCGGCCTGTCGGACCGTGTATCGCCTCACTAAGCCGTCGCTATTTCCTCGTTTCTGTTAACTCGATCATCCGATCGAGGGCGACCTTTGCAAAGTGCCTGGTTTCGTCGTCGACGACGATCTCATTGACGACGACGCCGTCGATGAGGTTTTCGACCGCCCACGCCAGATTTTGCGGAGCGATCCGATACATTGTCGCACACATGCAGAGATCGGGCGCGAGCAGGTGGATCTCTTTGTCGGGAAACCGCTGGGCTAGCCGATTGACGAGATTTACTTCCGTGCCGATCGCCCATTTCGAACCGGGAGGGGAATTCTCGACCGTCTTGATTATGAAACTTGTCGAACCGTCAAGGTCGCTCACCTCGACCACTTCGCGTGTGCATTCGGGGTGGACGAGCACCTTAACGCCCGGAACCTCCTGGCGTATCTTATCGACATGCCATGGCTTGAACCGGCCGTGGACCGAGCAATGGCCCCGCCAAAGTATCAGCTTTGCATCGTGGAGCTGTTCTTCGGTATTGCCGCCGAGTTCTTCGTGCGGGTTCCAGAGCGCCATCTTATCGAGCGGAATTCCGAACTTAGCACCGGTATTTCGTCCCAAATGCTGATCTGGAAAGAAGAACATTTTGTCGAACTCTTTGAGATAAATGTCGAAAAGCGGAACGGCATTCGAAGATGTGCAGACAACACCCTCGTTACGGCCGCAGAATGCCTTGATCGCTGCGGTCGAATTCATATAGGTTATCGGGGCAACCTTGTTTTTGAGCACGCCGATGTCGCGAAGCTGCTCCCAGGCATCTTCGACCTGATCGATCGATGCCATGTCGGCCATCGAACATCCCGCTCCGAGGTCCGGCAAGATCACCCGCTGAAAATCCTTACCGACCACATCGGCCGACTCGGCCATAAAATGAACGCCGCAGAAGACGATGTACTCGGCTTCGGTCTGCGAGGCCATCACGGACAATTGGTAAGAATCGCCGGTCAGGTCAGCGTGCCTGATCACGTCGTCACGCTGGTAATGATGCCCGAGTATCACGACACGTTTACCGAGGATGCGGCGTGCCTCCTCGATCCGAGCTGCGATCTCCGCATCGGACATTACCAAGTAATCTTCCAGAACCGCTGATCGCGTCGTTACCGCTGACATTTTCCCTCCGAATCCTTGAAGCCGAATAAATGATATCTATCGATGCTCAAATGAGAATGATGTCACCTTGATCGGCGATTCGCAAGAAATCGGCAGCTTGGAACGGCTTTCTATATGTGACCTGTTAATTTTTCGATGATCAGGATGATCCCATATGAGGCGGCCGCGATCAGCCCGGCCATCGGGATCGTGAGAACCCAGGCCCAAACGATCCGCCCCGCAACGCCCCATTTGACCGCCGAGAATCGCTTTGCCGTGCCAACCCCAACGATAGATCCGGTAATGGTATGTGTGGTTGAAACGGGAATTCCGGCGGCGGTCGCACCGAACAGTGTGATCGCACCCGCGGTCTCTGCGCAAAATCCTCCGACGGGCTGCAATTTCACGATCTTTGTTCCCATCGTTTTGACGATCCGCCATCCGCCCGAAAGTGTTCCAAGCGCGATCGCCGCATGTGCCGAAAGTACGACCCAAAGCGGCACATCGGGCAATTTGCCGCCGGGAGCCATTTGAAGAAAACCTCCGGCAACCAAGACGATCGTGATTATGCCCATTGTCTTTTGCGCATCGTTGCCGCCATGCCCGAGGGAATATGCGGCCGCCGAAAACAATTGACCAACGCGAAAGCCCCGATCGACCTTGTTTATCGAGACCTTATGAAAGATCCAATAAACCGCAACCATAAAGGCAAACCCGAGCAGCATCCCGATGAGCGGGGACAAGACGATAAAGCTCAGGGTTTTTATCCATCCTGAGGCTTTCAATACCGTCTCGACGTTATTGAGACCAAAATGCCAAATGTACGACGCGATGGCCGAACCTGCATAAGCTCCGACGAGCGCATGCGAACTAGAAGTCGGAAGCCCGAGCCACCAGGTAATGATGTTCCATATCGTTGCCCCTAAAACCCCCGCGAGGAGAACAAAAAGCTGATCATTACCTGGTATAACGGCGATATTGACCATGTCGCCGCCGATGGTCTTGGCAACGGCAGTTCCAAAGACAATAAAGGCGATGAAATTGAAAAACGCAGCCCACACAACCGCAACGCCCGGCGAGAGCACGCGTGTAGCAACGACCGTTGCGATCGAATTGGCGGCGTCGTGAAATCCGTTTACGTAGTCGAAGACCAGTGCGATAAAGATTATCAGCACCACGAGACTCAGAGCTGCCGTTTGTCCTTCCATATGATCAGAACGGTATTCGAAACTGAGCGAAGCCTGCTGCTCTTAATTGTGTTTGAGGACTATGCTTTCGATTATGTTGGCAACGCTTTCACACCGGTCGGTCGCGTTTTCAAGGATCTCATAAAGCTCCTTCCATTTGATGAGTGAGATCGGGTCAGATCCGCTCCTGAACAGCTCGCCGATCGCCCGAAAATAAATATCATCAGCTTCATTCTCCAATCGGTGGATCTCAACTATGTGAGCATTCATCCCGTTTGGCGACTTCAACAGGCCGACGGCTGCATTTATCTCGGTCGCAAGTTCACAGATAACTCTCGCCAAAGATCGGGCATGATCGTTGAACTCATTGATGTCATACATCACGATCGCCCGGGCTCCGGCATCGATGTAATCGCAGATGTCATCGAGCGCGACAGAAAGATGGTAAATATCTTCCCTGTCAAAAGGTGTTATGAACGACTTGTTGAGCTTGGTCGTGATCTCATGCATTATCTGGTCGCATTCATGTTCAACGTCCTTGATGCGCTTCGTATACGGCGAAAAATCGCCGGGTTCGCTATCGAACATTTCGACCAAGATCCCGGACGCTGCCATTATCTTCTCGGACATTTGAGAAAAGAAAATAAAGTAAACGTCGGCGCGGGGCAGTAAGCTAAACGCCATCTGTTAAACACTCCATTTGAATTCGAGGGATTGCGCCTAAAATATAACCAAGCGAATCGGGTATGTCTATCGATGAGAGTAACTTGACACGGAAAAATGTAAAAAGCCGCTCGAATTAGGAGCGGTACATTGCCGTACTTTCGAATTGCTAGAACTTGCGGCTGTGTTTTATAAAGGCAGCTTCGCGCAGATAAACGTTTAGCTCACAGATGTCTTTAACGTAGTCGCCGATCCGCTCGAGGTGTTTCGCCACGAATAGCAGGTGAGCCGCTCCGGGCGTGACCGCCGGATCGTCGATCATCAACTCGAGCAGTTCGTTAAATACGCGGCGATAGCTTTCGTCGATCTCCTTGTCGCGCTTGATCACATCACGCGATACCTGCGAATCCTCTCGGGTAAACGCATCGAGTGCGGTCCGGAGCATTTCTGCCGCAGTATTTGCCATCATCGGGAATTCGACATAGCTTTTCTTGATCGGCGGTTCGTCGTTCAAGATCAATGCAGCTTCGGCAATGCTGCCGGCATGATCGGCGATCCGTTCGAGAATCGGCGTGATCTTTGCGACCGAGATGACAAATCGCAGGTCGTGCGCCGCGGGCTGCTGAAGGGCGAGTATCTCGATGCTCATCCTGTCGATCTCGAGTTCCATCTGGTCAATGACCTTATCTTCCTCGAGGACCTGCTTGGCGAGTACGCTGTCGCGTTCGGTCAGAGCCTGCATCGCACGGTGAACGGCTGCCTCGGTAGCGCCGCCGAGCAAGAGTATCTTGTCGCGCAAAACATCAAGTTGTTGATCTAAGATCCTGCGTTCCATTCGTATTAATCTACCACAATAAGTTGATCACAAAAGCTGAATATGTACGGCGTTATCCGAAACGGCCGGTAATATAATCTTCGGTCAGCTTCTCGTCCGGATTCTGAAACATCTTTTGCGTCGGATTATATTCAATAAGCTTCCCGAGCATGAAGAAAGCCGTTCGGTCCGAAACTCGTGCCGCCTGCTGCATGTTATGTGTAACGATGACTATCGTATATTGCCGCTTTAATTCAACGACCAGTTCTTCGATCTTTTGTGTCGCGATCGGATCGAGTGCCGAGGCAGGCTCGTCCATTAGAATGACCTCGGGCTGAACCGCCAATGCCCGGGCGATGCACAATCGCTGCTGCTGTCCGCCGGACAGGCCGAAAGCAGATGTGGTCAGCCTGTCCTTGACCTCATCCCAAAGAGCGGCGTCACGAAGCGCCTTCTCGACCCGGTTCGAAAGATCGGTTTTGCTCGAGTGAATGTTGTTGATCCGTATACCGTAAGCGACGTTCTCAAAGATCGATTTCGGGAACGGATTCGATTTCTGAAAGACCATCCCGACCTTTCTGCGAAGTGCGACGACGTCGGTACCGGGCGCGTAGATGTTCTCGCCGTCGATCATTACCGTTCCCGAGACCTTGGCTATCGGGATAGTGTCATTCATCCGGTTGAGCGTCCGCAAAAATGTCGATTTACCGCAGCCCGACGGGCCGATGAAAGCGACAACCTCGCGGTGAGGGATCTCAAGCGCAATATCAAACAGCGCCTGCTCTTTGCCGTAAAAAAAATTCAGGTCCGAAATGCTGATCTTACTTTCCATCTGGTTGCTCGAGCCCGTGCCCTCACTAATATTTTTTCCGGGTCAAAAACCTGACTACGATATTGATAAACAAAATAAGCCCGACAAGAAGCAAGGTCGCGGCCCACGCCATTGCGTGCTCGACCTCGAATGGCCCGGTCGCAAAATTGTAGATCTGTACGGTCAACGACGACATCGGCTGATCATAGAAGAAATTGTAAAAGCGGCTGTTCAGGGCAGTGAACAGCAGCGGAGCCGTTTCGCCCGTGATGCGGGCGATCGAAAGCATCGCACCGGTCGCGATGCCTGAGGCCGCAGCCGGCAGCACAATATTCCACGAGACGCGCCATTGCGGTGCTCCGAGAGCGAGAGCTCCTTCGCGCATCGAATGTGGCACAAGGTTGATCATTTCCTCGGTCGTACGTGTAACGATCGGGATCATTATGATCGCGAGAGCAAGGCCTCCGGCAAGGCCCGACTGCCGGCCCATCGGCATTACGATCGCCGTATAAATAAAGATCCCGATGATTATCGACGGCACCCCGATCAACGTATCGGCCACGAACCGCACAATGTTTCCGAACCAATTCTTGCCAAATTCGGCCAGATAAACGCCTGCGGCGATCCCTATCGGCAGGCCGATCAGCGAAGCGAGCGCGGTCATCATCGCCGAGCCCGCGATCGCGTTGCCGATACCGCCGCCTTCGCCGACCGGTTTTGGGGTATCCGTGATGAACTCGATGCTGAGCGAAGAAATGCCCTGATAGGCAATGTATCCGATGATGATCAAAAGCACCGCCGTCGCAAATGTCGCGCACAATGCGGTAAGTGTGGTCATTACAAGATTGACCAACTTTCTTCTGCTATGTCCTGTCGAAACAGTTTCTGACATCGGTCTCTAGGCTTGGCCGCAATAATTCAACTAAACGTGTTTGGCCGCATTTGCTCTGCCCGCCACGCTCATGATCATCAGCTTGGCCAAAGCATTGATGATCACAGTAACAAGGAATAGAACCAGCGCCATCTCGATCAGCGCGCTCAGATAGGTCTCTTCGGTCGCATCAGCAAAATTTGCCGCAAGCACCGAAGCTATGGTGTAAGCGGGCTCGAACAATGAGGCTGTTATCTGCGGCGAATTCCCTATCACCATCGTGACAGCCATCGTTTCGCCGACCGCTCGGCCAAGGCCGAGCACGACCGCTCCGGCAATACCAGATGCAGCATTACCAAGAACGATCATCGTCGTTTCCCATTTCGTCGCTCCAAGCGCGAGTGCGGCCTCGCGCTGCGTGTTGGGCACCGCTTCCAGAACATCGCGAACGACCGCCGTAATGATCGGCGTGATCATCAGGGCAAGAATGATGCCGCCGGTAAACATCCCGATCCCGGTCAGCCTGCCCTGAAACAAAGGCAAAAAACCGAGATTGTCCTGAAGCACCGGGCCGAGGTAGTTGCGAATGAACGGTGCGAGCACGAAAATACCCCATAGTCCGTAGACCACCGACGGAATGGCGGCAAGAAGCTCGACCATGAACGCTATCGGGCGGGCGATGCTTTTGGGTGCTTGTTCGACCAGGAAGATCGCTATCCCGAGCGAGATCGGAACCGCGAGGATCAAAGCAAGGATCGACGAAACGACCGTTCCGTAAATGAAAGGCAGAGCACCGAATTTCTCCTGCGACGGGTTCCATTCGCTTGCGAATAAGAAACCCGCACCGAATCGCTGGATCGTCGGAAGCGAATTCTGCACCATCATGTAGAGCACCGCAGCGACGATCAGCAAAATGCTTATCGCCGCAGCGAGAAGAACGGTGCGATACACTTTATCGCCAAGAGTTCCTGATCTTGCCACGTTGTAACGTCCGAATCGCGCTTACTGCTTACGCAGCGATTTCCCTCCGTTTGATAGAAGATCGATCTTGGCACCCGCCTTTTCGACAAGCTTTGGCGGGATCGGAGCATAGTGGAGATCCACGACATACTGCTTGCCGTCATTGATCGCCCACCAAAGGAAGTCAGCAAGCGCCTTACCTTTTCGGGCATCTTTCTGATCACGATAGACAAGCATGAAAACGATCCCCGAGATCGGATACGAGTCGGCCCCTTCTGCATTAGTTATCTCGAACCTGAGATCATCCGGCATCTTGTCGGCCATGCCTGCAGCTGCGTTCGACACCGTCGAACTGCCTGCCTCGACAAAGTTGCCGGCCTTATTCCTTATCAAAGCCGCCGGCAGATTATTTGCTTTTGCAAAGGTAAGTTCGACGTAACCGATCGTGTTCGGGGTGTTCTTGACCTGTCCCATCACACCCTCATTTCCTTTGCCGCCGATACCGATGCCCTGCGGCAGCTGCGGATTCTTCGTCCGGCCGACCTTTTCTTTCCATTCCGGGACGGTCTTCGAAAGGTAGTCTGTAAATATATCGGAGGTGCCGCTGCCGTCGGCACGGAAAACCGGCGTGATGTCATTGGCCGGAAGCGCTGCGTTTGGGTTTTCTTTCTTTATGCGTTCATCGTCCCACTTACGGATCTTGCCTAGATATATATCTGAGATCAGTTCAGGCGTCAGTTTGAGGGGCTCTTTCAGTTCCGCAAGATTGTACGTCAGCACGACCGCACCGAGGACGACCGGGATATGTACGATCTCGCCGCCGGCTGCCTGCTTGAGTTCGTCATCTGACATCGCGGCATCGGTGCCGCCGAAATCTACGGTCTGGTTCTGAATACCCTTGATGCCCGCTCCCGATCCGGTCGAGCTGTAATCGATATTTATGGTCGGGTTAAGCTTGCCAAACTCGCTACCCCATTTATCCATCATCGGTTTAACAAAGGTCGATCCGGTGCCCGCAACCCGTATCGTCCCGCTCGTTCCGCTGCTGTTGGAATCGCCAAGTTTCTGGCCGCTGCAGCTCACCCCGATCGCTACGACCAAAAAAATAAATGTATAGAATAGAATTCTTGTTTTCTCAATAATTTGCATATGGATATAGTCCTTGGGGAAGACCGTTACACCTTGTAATTGCGGTCGAACCCGATTATACTTCCGGCAATAGATTCAAAAAGTTAAATTATACTTAATTGGCATAAGCGGCTAAGCTGACCGAGAAAAAAGTTAACATTTCGTTAACACTGGATTAACATCGGTTTCATAGGCTTTTTCGTACAACGATCATTTTCCATCCCGTGAATTCGATTCAAACGCCGACAGGCCTTACCGGCTGTTGGTCAGTTGGGGAATATATGAATTTGATAGACGAGCTCGAAAACGACCTCGCATATGCGTTTTTAGTAGAAAAGCGTCTTTCTAACAAGATCGAATCCCGCGAAGCACTCGACCTGATCGGGCGCGTAAAAGCCGCGCTTCAGATCGATATTGATGACCCGAGCGAAAAGGGTCGTTTGAAAGATGTCGAAAAGACCTCCAACGCCTTATCCCACTAGGATACCGGTCACCTGATCCCTGCACCTCGGCATCAATTGAGCATACAAGCCGTCAGTTTGCCACACCGTTCGTTTCCAGCCAACCACGAGTGCCCGGGCCTTCATCTCAACTCGGTCCGCGGCTTTGTTGTGACCACCGTTAAGAATCGTCTAAACTGGGTCTGAAATCTCCAGGAGGGAAAAAATGAAACGCACACATTTTCGAACCAGGTTCATAGCCATTATGGCACTTTGGGCCATTGCGGCTACGCCGCTGACGGCGATCGCCCAGACGCGCGTATCAATGCCGAAGAACAAGTATAAGATCGAAGAGGATGTCGATCTTGGCAGGAAGACCGCGGTACAGGTTGAGCAGCAATTCCCGATCCTGGACGACCAACTCGCCTCCGATTATGTCGAACGGGTCGGCGCCAGGCTTGTTGCGAACATACCTTCGCAGTTCCGGATACCTGCTTTCGATTACGGATTCAAGGTCGTCAATGCCAGTGATATCAACGCCTTTGCATTGCCCGGCGGCCCAATGTACGTAAATCGCGGGATGATACAGGCCGCTCGTAACGAAGGCGAGATGGCTGGCGTGATGGCCCATGAGATAAGCCATATCGCGCTCCGGCACGGAACCGCACAGGCAACCAAACAAGGCAGCCTCGGCAGCCAGCTCGGCACGATCGGATTGATCCTCGGCGGTGCGATCCTTGGCGGGCAGACCGGCGCCCAGCTGGGAGCCCTGACCGCACAGGCCTGGATGACGAAGTACAGCCGCGAGTACGAAACTCAGGCCGATATACTCGGTTCGCAGATAATGGCAAGTGCGGGTTATGACCCAAGCGATCTGGCAAATATGTTCCAGACGATCGCTCAACAGGGCGGCGGCCGCGCACCTGAATGGCTGAGCAGCCACCCCGATCCGGGCAATCGTTTTCAGAAGATAAACGCCGAAGCGCGTTTGTTGAATGTCTCGCCGACACCGATCAAGATCACCCGCGATTTCCAGCGGGTTCAGGAAAGGCTAAGGGCAATGCCTCCCGCACGCACAATGGCCGAGATCCAGAAATCGAATCCGAGCGGGGGCGAATCGGGGACGAATCCAATGTCGGGCGGAAGATATTCTAATTCGGTTCCGGCACCTTCAACGAGGGTCCGGGCATACTCAAGCGGCGATTGGATACGAATGAATGTCCCGAGCAACTGGCAGGAATTCCCTACCCAAAGCGATGTGACGTTTGCTCCCCAGGGAGCATTTGGAAACCAGGGGATCACACACGGCGTCATGATCGGCGTTTACCGCGGACAGAACGGGAGTCTGTCGCAGGATACACAGACCTTTGTCAACGGGCTGCTGCAAAGCAATACTTACCTTCGCCGGCAAACCGGTTTCCAAAGCGCGCGTTTTGCGGGGCGTCAAGGCCAGGCGATTACTTTGACCGGTCAATCGCCCGTCAATCGTCGCAATGAGTCGGTCAGGGTCTATACAGCGAAACTGAGAAACGGCGACCTCTTCTACTTTATCGCCGTGGCTCCGCAAAATGAGCTGACCCGATACGATAGTGCGTTTCAAAATGCTCTAAATTCCATCAGGCTCAACGACTATTCGATGTAGGTGTGGACAAAGGTAAGAAATGCAAAAAGGCGGGCCTTCCCGCCTTTTTCGTTATTCGTCATTGTTCCCCTTTACGGTCAGTAAAAAGCCCGCGGCCACGATCGAGATCGATGCGCTGATCAGGAACGCTGTTTCGGGCCCGAATCGGTACCATAAAAATCCGAAAAGCAAGGATGCCGGAAAGACCGTGATGCCGTAGGCGAGATTATAGAAACCATAGCCCGTGCCGCGTTTCTCGTCCTTTACGAGGTCGGCGACCATCGCCTTTTCAACGCCTTCGGTCAGCCCGAAATACGCGCCGTAAATGATGAACAAGACCCACGCCTGCCATGCGGAATCAACGAATGCGAACCCACCGTATACCGCAGCGTAGACGACCCATCCGCTTACGATCAGCGTCTTTCGCCCAAACTTGTCCGAAAGTTCGCCCCCGATCAAAGAACTGAATACCTTGCTGAAATGGAGCACCATCCAAAGCAGAGGCAGCATTGCCGGCGCGATGCCGGCTTGCTCTGCACGGAGCAGCAAAAACGCATCGGTCGAATTTGAAAGGGTGAAAAGGGCAACGATCAGTAAAAACCGTTTGAAGTTCGGGTCAAACTCCCGAAGCGAGAACTTTATCGGATTCGTGTCGACGTTCTCGATCGGTTTTCGCTCCTCGTGGACGAAAAATACGATCACAAAAAGGCCTAATGCCACCGGAACTGATGCGAATAAAAACACCCGCTGATATTCCATCGCGGTCGGATTTTCCGGGTCGACGGCCAGATACGTCAGCAGCAGGAAGGCGACGATCGGCCCGACGACCGCACCGAGATGGTCTGCAGCCCGATTAAAACCGAACGCCAGGCCGCGTTTGTCCTCCGGCACGTCCGCGGCGAGCAATGCATCACGTGGCGCTCCTCGAATGCCTTTCCCGATGCGGTCAGACATCCTTACGACCAGGACCTGCGGCCAGCTGGTAACGAAAGCGAGCATCGGCCGGACTACCGCGGCCAACGAGTATCCCAGAAATACAGGCAGCTTTCGGCGTCCGAACCGATCGCTAAGATAACCCGAAAAAAGTTTTAGAATACTCGCGACCGATTCGGCCAATCCCTCGATCAAGCCGATCGCAAACGGAGTTGCCCCTAGCGTAAGAAACAGAAAGGCAGGCAAGAGCGGGTAGATTATCTCGCTCGATGTGTCGTTCAAAAAACTGACAAGACTGAGCGCGAAAACTGTAGGCGGAAGTCCCTTGTACCTACGCCAGAAGCGAAACTTTGAGATTTTTTCGGATTCTGGCATTTAAAACGCGGAGCAGGCCTTTCAGCCTGCATTTTCATTGGCGGATAAAGCCCGAATCGATCTCGCAAACGGTCATTTCTGTCTCGACGCGCCCGGTTTTGCCTTCTGTCCGTCACCCGCGACGAACCACCAAAGCGATAGACCGCCGACAAGCCCGATCACCATTATTGCGACAACAACAGCCAGCCGCAACGCCATCTTGACGCTTTTCCGCAGCAATCTGAAAGCAATGTACGCTACCGCGGAGACAACGATAAAAACTACCGCTCCGAATGCGATAGCCGCGGTTCCGATCGTCAGATCGGCAGCAAATATCGGCGAATCCATTATCTGTCTAATTCCTTTTCCTGTAACGCCCGCTCGACGGCGTCAATATCGGCATCTGTAAGCTCAGCCGTTTCATCGGGCACGGAATACGCCTCGTCGATCCAAGCCCCGAGATCAAGGAGCTTACACCGTTCCGAGCAAAAGGGACGAAACTCGTTGCCGGAATATTCGGCCATCAGCCCGCAATTAGGACACTTCACCAACGGCATAAACATCAAGAAACAATGATAAGATTATCATAGCGGTAAGGCTCTATAAAGCCTTGTTCATACAGATAAATGTTGATTCTTCGTCGCGGTGATGTAATCTTTGATCCAGAGGTTTGCGATCTCCCGCATTGGCGAACAATTTGCGAGTTTTACTCGTAATCTTCGATGGGATCCAACAATTGAGGCGGTAATATGAGCGATTATAAAGACAGGTTCGACAAGTGGCAGAAGGACGCTAAAGAGAAATTCAGCGAGATCGATAAACAGCTCGGGTTGACCGACAAGATCGAAGATACGGCCCGAGTAGTCGTCGAAACCGCGCAGAAAGGCGCCGAAAAGCTAAAGGCAGAAGCGGAAAAATCCGAGGTCGGCAAGCAGGCCGTCGGCGTCGTTGAAGAGACCATCAAGACTGCCGAGGCGACCGCAAAGAAGGCATGGAATGTCAGCGAACCGCTCCGTGACGCGGCTGAGGACGCTGGTGGCAAGGCAAGCGAGATAGTTGTCGAAGCGGGCAAGGCCGCCGGCGACGTCATAAGCACCGCAGGTGAAAAGGCCGGCGAGATATTCGACGACGCTAAAGAGACGGTCGGCAAGAATGTCAAAAGCGTTTCGAAAGCGTTCAGCCTGGGCGCCGGATGGACCCGTACGGTAGATTCTGCTTTTCGTTCGCTATCGCGAGCGTCCGATTGGGTTCAGGAAAATCCGATGCAGGCCGCTGCCACCGGTGTTTCGATGGCGGTCGGTGCCGGGCTTGGAGTCGTGTTTACCGGGATCAGTTCGCATTGGCTTTTCAACTCGGCCCTGCCTGCCTGGTCGATAAAGCAGCTTGGCGAACGCTTTGACGGTTACCTTCGGTCGCAGGAAGAAAAGATCGCCAGAGGGAAGCTCGACGAGGCCGAGATCGAGCGCATTCGGTTTGAACGGGACATTGCCAGACGGATCGGAGCGCCGCTCTTGGGCGCCTTCTCATTCGCCTCCGGTGCGGTGATGATGACGAACGTCATCAATCCCAAGACCATAACGGGAGCGCCCATCGACTGGCTGATCGGTGGCAACCCGCTTCTTGAGGGCGTTTGGTTTTTCGGCAACGGAATGGTCTGTTTTAAGACGAGTTACGATTTCTTTATGATCGCCCTTGACGGTCAGGAGGACGTGCAAAAGATGGTTCGCGAGATAAAGGGAATGCTTCCTCAGGCCGGAGAATCGTGATCTGCTAGCCGATCTTTATCGGAAAAGGCACAAAACTGAGCACAAATATCGCCAAGGTAACGACCGCGAGAATCCTTCTTTTTGCATCGAGCGGAGCGTCGTCCCAGGGTTCGGGATGTCGAATTCGCATCATTATCCCAAGCAATATTGCGATGAGAAAGCCGCTCGGGCTATTGAAATAGACAAGCCCGATCACCGAAAGCGTTGCCATGACCGCAAACGCGATCCGACCGGTCCAATAATGGACCCGCTCGCCAAAGATCGCATAGATCGCGTGGCCGCCGTCAAGCTGACCTGACGGTATCAGGTTCAGCGCCGTTACCAGCAGTCCGACCCAAGCCGCAAAATAGAAGGCATTTCCGATCCCGAAGGTCAGATCCTGTCCGAGTATCATCGCAACAAAGCGTATCAGCAGCGGGTCCGCAAATACCAGAGTGCCGCCCTGGCCGACCTGTTGAGGAATGGCCGTCTCCATCGTCATCAGCCCGATGATCGCGATCGGGATCAGCGCGACGAATCCGGCTATCGGCCCGGCGATGCCGATATCGAAAACGGCCTTTCGAGACGGAAACGGTGAGAGAATACGAATAAATGCCCCAAACGTTCCGGCGGGCCCGATCATCGGCGGTGTCGGAAGAAAATATGGCAGGGTCGCATCTACACGATATATCCGGCATGCGATGTAATGCCCCATTTCATGCGATGTAAGAATGAAAAGCAATGATAAGGAAAAACTCAGGCCATCTTTAAGAAGTTCCCAGTCGGTCGCCAATAGATAGACCGTGTTCACCACGACTGACAAATAGGAGTAGGGCAGTTGATATAACAGGTCGGCAACGTCGGCCCAGGTTTCCGGGTCAGGCCCGACCATGAATGGGAGACGTCCGAACGGGTAGATCGATCCGGCGATCGTGGCTGTTACGATGGTCAGCAGGAGCAGCAGTCCGTGGCGAAACCAGGTCGCTGCCGTCGGTATCAGGGCTTGGCGTTCAAAGTAGAATGTCTCGGTGACGTCCGCCGGATCGTTCATTGATGGGGTGAAAATGAAGGCTGCCGATCACAAGAAAACCTTAGATTCCGTGATCCGCAGCCGATGCAGCAAACAGCTACAAACTCTGTACTTTATTTCTTGACGGCCTGAGCCGACAATTCCTTGCCCGGTTTGAATCGAATCGTTTTACCGGCCGGTATCGGAACCTCTTTTCCGGTTCTGGGATTACGCCCGACACCCCGCTTCCGTGGCTTTACAACAAAAACGCCGAAACCCCTGAGCTCGATCCGTTTGCCTTGAGCAAGAGCGTCTTTCATCGCGTTGAACAGCGAATCGACAACTTGCTCTGCCTTTTGTTTTGGAACTCCAGTCTTATCGGCAACCAGGTTGACGATGTCTAGCTTGATCATCATTTCCTCCTTTGTAAGGCATGAAACGCAGAAACAAAAAACCGCTACCGACGTTTACAGATAATAATCCTGTAACTCTACTTCTGTCAAGATTTTGCGAAAATACTTCACGCCGTGCGGAGCGGGCCGATCGCAAGTAAATCCGAGAGCCGGATTCATCGACGGCTGCCCGATGATAATTGTTCATGGAACTCGCGGATCGCCTGAAAAACTACTTCCGGAGCTTCGACATGTGGAAAATGCCCGATATCCGTCAGTTCGATAATATCGGTTTGATCCGGAATGACCTGGCGAAACCGTTCGACCAGATGCTTTCCCGAAACCGGATCAGCCGAGCCGTTGATGAATCTGAACGGTTGTTTGAGTTCGGTCAGCGGCTTAACCCATCGCTCGCGATACGTCTCACGTTCACGCATATAGCGGATCAATTTATGGGCGACCAACTTCCCGCGGTTGTGCTTAAAGAGCGCCAAATAGTCGTCAAGTAACGGTTCATCCGGCTGCGTCCGTTCGCCGAAGACCGATGCCAGGTTTTTCCTGAAGATCGGATCCGGGATAAATCTGCCAAAAAGGGCACCAAGCGGGCCGATCAATAGCTTCTGAGCGAAGATCGGCCGGTGCGTTTCCGGAAACAATGCTCCGTTGAGAAAACAGATCGAGGCGATCTCGACATCAAGACGGCCCTCGGCCTGCCGAGCCAAAAGCTCTTGCGTGATCGTGTTGCCGTAGTCGTGGGCGACGATATGGACGCGCCGAAGCTTTAAATGGGTCAGGAGCGATTCGAGAACATCGACCTGGTCGAACGTCGTATAGCCGAGCGTTGCCGGCTTTGACGAGAATCCGTAACCGATCATGTCAAAGGCAGTTACGGGATATATCGCGGCCAACTGTTTCCAGATCAAGTGATAATCGAAAGACGCTGTCGGGAATCCATGAAGGCATAAAAACGATTCTCGCTCGTCCGCCGACCGCCGATAGAAGATCGTCCCGTAAGGGTGTTCGAACCTATCGCCGCTTTGTTTCCAATCGTCCAGGAGCTCACTCATTAGTTGTTTCGCAACGACCTCGCGAGGTGATAGAATCCTACCACGTTCTAAAAACTCACAAAGCTTGCGAGGGGTTGGTTATGCGTTGGAGAGATCAGCGGCAGAGCACGAACATCGAAGACCGGCGCGGGATGGGCCGCGGGGTCGCATTGGGCGGCGGAGGCCTCGGTGTCCTGATCTTGGCGGCGATCGTTTGCCTGCTTGGCGGCGATCCGCGCCAGCTGCTCGAGAGTGGTGTTCCGACCCAAACTCAGTCACCTACAACGGCCAGCAACAACGTCAACCAGGCTCCCGACGAGAATCGGCAGTTCGTGAGTGCCGTACTGGGAAGCACCGAGGACGCATGGCGCGAGATATTGCCCGCGCAGCGTCGGATGCAGTATCGGGCTCCTGTTCTGGTGCTTTTCTCAGGCCAGGTTTCATCGGCCTGCGGATATGCGAGTGCCGCGACCGGGCCGTTCTATTGTCCGGGCGACTATAAGCTCTATCTGGATTTTGATTTCTTCCGCGAACTAAAGAACGAATTCCGCGCACCCGGCGACTTTGCACAGGCCTATGTCATCGCCCACGAGGTCGGCCACCACGTTCAGAACCTTCTGGGTACGATGGCGAAGGTTCAGCGGGCCGGGCAAAACAACCAATTGTCGGTCGCCCTCGAGCTCCAGGCCGATTGTTATGCCGGCATCTGGGCAAACCATGCTCAGAAGAAAGGGCTGGTCGAGGTCGGGGACATCGAAGAGGCCATTCGTGCTGCCGGCGCGGTCGGTGACGATATGATACAGCGCCGAACGCAGGGCGTCGTGCGGCCTGATACGTTCACACATGGCTCCGCCGAACAGCGTCAAAGAGCATTTGCTGTGGGAATGCAGTTCGCTTCAATGCAGCGGTGCGAAGTGTTCAAGTAGCCGGCGTGAATGGGCGTCCGTAGATCTCCTGGTAGACCCAGCCCAAAACTCGAACCTCAGCGGTACACAACGCTTCGAGCCAACAGCTTGAAAGATATAATCTGCGCTCGACGTTCGTCGTAAGCAGATCTGCTTTTTGCAGAGGCGACAATTCGATGTTGCTGTCGAGGTTGTTCGATTCGGTGAGCTCGCGTTTTGTTTCGCGCGATTCATGCAAAGCGGCAAGGACGTCGTTCATCCAAAGCCCCAGAAGCGGCTCCGAATCGTTCTCCTGCAAAGCCTGAAAGACCCCGATCGCAAACCGCGCTTCAGCGTTCTCGAAGGGATATGTCACGACGCCGTTCGCCTCGTCCTCTTTCTGCTTCCACTGAAAAAGCTCTTCGACCATTACGTGCCGCATCCTCGCCGTGCGTTCATCGTAAAGAAGAAACCACTCTATCAGATCTGCGATCGAATTCGGTTCGATCTGTCCGCTCTGCGATCGTTTAAGCTTCGGCGGTTGAATTTCCGTCGGTGCGGCGTCGGTCATATTTCTTTGCTCTGTCCTCAAGAACGAATAACGATTATTTCACTCCGGTCAGGCTATTTCAATGCGGCTTCTTCAAACCCCGCTATCTGATACAGATCAACCTCACGCAAAGGCCGGACCGCGTTGACAAACAGGCTTTTACTGCACGATACTTAGGTCGACCGACCGTCTGAGGAGAATCATAAAATATATGGCCACTCAATACGTTTCCTGTCCAAACTGCAAATCCCAGAATCCCGGCAACTTCACGACATGCACCAATTGCGGAACGATGCTTCCGATAAGTCCGATGCCGATGCAGCAGGTCAATTATGGACAAAAGATCCCCGGCGCTGATAAGAAGATCGCCGCCGGATTGTGCGGCATCCTGCTCGGGGGCCTCGGGATACACAAGTTCATTCTCGGTTACCAGCAAGAAGGGATAATCTATCTTGCAATGTTCGGCGTCGCTTTTATCCTCGCCTTTCTCACCTGCGGCATCGGTTCGTTCTTGCTGATCATTCCGGGTGTCCTCGGCTTGATCGAAGGGATCATCTATCTGACGAAATCGGATGAAGAGTTTGTTCAAACGTACGTCATTGGCAAGAAGCCTTGGTTTTAGGCCTCTTCCCTCTGCTTAATAGTGTTCACAGGTATCATTGAAGAACTCGGCCGGGTCGCAGAGATCGAAACGCTCGGCACGAATGCCCGTATAAAACTTCAAGCTGAGATCGTCACTCAAGGCACCAATGACGGTGATTCGATCGCTGTCAACGGTGTCTGCCTCACAGCGCTGAACGTTGCTCCTTCCTATTTCTCGGCCGATGTATCAAAAGAGACGCTGGACCGCTCGACGATCGGCGGCCTATCGGCCGGCTCACCGGTAAACCTTGAGCGGTCCGTCACGCCCTCGACACGCCTCGGGGGCCATATTGTCCAGGGCCACGTCGATACACGCGGAGAATTTCTCGGATCCGAAAAGAACGGCGATTTTTGGACCGTTCGCATCGGCTTCCCGCGCGAAATGTCGCAGTATCTCATTTATAAAGGCTCTGTTGCGGTCGAAGGCATCAGCCTGACCGTAGCAAAGCTCGATACCGATTGGTTCGAAATTGCATTGATCCCGAAAACCTGGACGATGACGAATCTTTCCTCGCTCAAACCCGGCGATCCGGTCAATCTGGAGGCCGATGTCATCGCAAAATATGTCGAGCGAATGATACAAGAGCGGGTGCCCGCGTCGCGTATAGCGTAAGGAGACGCCGGGAAAGGCTGGCTTCGGCCAGGCCATTCCCGCGAACCGGATCGTTATGAAATTCGCTCGCTACACATTCGCGGCCGCCGGCATTTACGGCATCCTCGCTCTCGTTCCGCAGTACTTTCTCGAAAGACAGATCGCGATCGACAGCCCGCCGGAGATCACGCACCCCGAGTATTTTTACGGATTCGTCGGTGTGGCACTGGCTTTCCAGCTTGTGTTCCTGATCATTGCGAAAGACCCGGTTCGGTTTCGCCCGATAATGCCGGCTGCGATCGTTGAAAAGATCGCCTTCGTGATACCGACTTTCTATCTTTACGCGAACGGACGTGCCCCTTTGCAGATAACGGCCGGTGCCGCGATCGACCTGCTTCTGGCGATACTGTTCGCGATCAGCCTTCTCAAAACCCCAAAGCAATAGCAAAAAAAGACGGCACCCGAAGATGCCGTCTTTCGCTTGCCCTTGCAGCTTGATCTACTTCGGCCCACCGGCGAGTTTGCCGATGAGTGTGAAGAGCGGAAGGTACATCGAGATCACGATCGAACCGATCGTGATACCGAGGAAAGCGATCAGAACCGGCTCGATCATCGCCAACAGATCGGCGATGGCCGTATCGACCTCTTCTTCATAGAAATCTGCGATCTTGCCGAGCATCGCGTCGAGAGCACCGGTCTGTTCACCGACGCCGATCATCTGGCCGACCATATGCGGAAATACATTTGTCGCCTTTAACGGATCAACAAAGTTCTCACCGCGTTCGACGCCTGCCCGCACCTTCAGGATCGCATCTTCGATGACCACGTTTCCGGCGGTCTTTGCGGTTATGTCAAGCGATTGAAGGATCGGAACACCCGATGACAGCAGCGTCGAGAGAATGCGTGAAAAACGAGCGACTGCCACCTTTCGCAGAATGCTGCCGAAAATCGGAGTTTTAAGCAGCAGGGAATCGATCTGCCATCTGCCTCTCTCGGTCTTATAGTAATACTTGATACCGACCGCAGAGCCGATAATGCCGATCAGCAATGCAAGGCCGCCCCAGCCTGCCAGAAAGCCGCTTATTCCCATCACGATACGCGTCGGCAACGGCAGGGCCTCGCCCGGTCCCAAGAGACCAAGGAAGATCTGTTCGAATTGCGGGATGACGACCACCATGATCACCGCGATGGCTGCGATCGCGACCACGATCACTGCTGCCGGGTAGATCGATGCTGAAATGATGCTGCGTTTCAGCTTGACGACCTTTTCGATCAATGTCGCCAACCGCTGCAATATGAGGTCGAGCACACCGCCCGTTTCGCCCGCTTCGACCATGTGGGTGTAAAGCGAATCGAAAACCTTCGGGTGCTTTTCCAGTGCCTGATAGAGCGTCGAGCCTTCTTCCACGTTCTGCCTTACCTGACGCAGGACCTCTTTGAAAAAGACGTTCTGCTGCTGTTCGGCCAATATGTCGAGACACTGGACCAGCGGCAGACCGGCATCGATCATCACAGAGAATTGCCGGGTGAATACGGCAAGTTCCTTGGCGCTGACCTTTTTACGCGTTCCGAGCTTTGGTATCGAAATGACATTGCCCTTTTCAGAGGCCTGTGTCATTACGATCTGCTCGCGCCGTAAAAGTGCACGGAGTTCGTCCTGGCTGGCTGCATCGCGCTCACCGGCGACCATTTCGTTCAACCGGTTTCGTCCTTTGAATACGTAAGTAGGCATTTCTTTTCTCTATGCTCCTCTAGGTCTGGTTTCTCTAGCGTGCCGGAGGACGCTGTCCGATAGGTCTGCCCTGGGCGTAAGGGCTCGAATGTCCCGACGGCGGCATCGCGGGCTTTCCTGTTCCATTTCCGGCATACGATTGGTTAAGGCCGGAACCGCGTTCGATCAGCTCCTTTAGCTCGTCTGCGTTCGAAGTTCGCTGCATCGCGACCTCGATCGAGATCAGACGCTTGTGGACGAGCGTCGCAAGGGCCTGGTTAAAGGTCTGCATTCCGAATTTGTCCTGTCCGGTCTGCATCATCGAGTAGATCTGATGGATCTTGTCCTCACGGATGAGGTTGCGGATAGCGGCATTCGGCACGAGTATCTCGAGCGCCATAACGCGGCCGTCTCCGGTGGCCTTGGGCAGCAGCGATTGGCACATGATGCCTTCAAGGACGAGCGATAGCTGTGTTCGGACCTGTGCCTGCTGGGCCGACGGGAAAACGTCGATTATACGGTTGATGGTCGAATAGGCTGAGTTAGTGTGCAGCGTTGCGAACGTGAGGTGTCCGGTCTCGGCGATTCGCAGCGCCATTTCGATCGTCTCAAGGTCACGCATTTCGCCAACCAGGACGATGTCGGGGTCCTGACGAAGAGCGGTGCGGAGTGCCGCGCCGAAAGAATGTGTGTCGGCGGCAACTTCACGCTGGTTGACCACACAGTTCTTGTGGTTGTGGAGAAATTCGATCGGGTCTTCGATCGTCAGTATATGGTCATGCCGGTCGATATTGATCTTATCGACCATCGAGGCGAGCGTCGTAGATTTACCCGAACCGGTCGGGCCGGTGACCAGAACCAGGCCGCGCGGCTTTTTGCAAAGATCT
Organism: Chloracidobacterium sp.; assembly: GCA_016716305.1. Taxonomy (NCBI): domain Bacteria; kingdom Pseudomonadati; phylum Acidobacteriota; class Blastocatellia; order Chloracidobacteriales; family Chloracidobacteriaceae; genus Chloracidobacterium; species Chloracidobacterium sp. The sequence continues at coordinate 2,439,545 of JADJWP010000002.1, read as the reverse complement.
GCCACGACGGGCGGCAGCCCAAGGGCCTCGAAAGATTTGATCTCGTACGGGATCGCACGAAACACCGCGCCTACGGCACCTTTCTGATTGAAGAGATTCGCACGAAATCGCGACATTCCCTTCAAACCGAACGAAAAATCGAGCTCAAGGTTTTCTTCGAACCGGTGCTTCTGAGCATCGGTCAGAACTGAGTATGCGAGTCGTTTTGTGTCGGCCGGCGTAAGCGGAGGAATGCCTGTGAGCGGGGACAGGTGGCCGTGTACACGCACCTGCGGGGCAGAGTTCGTCGTAAGATGCAGGTCAGATCCGCCCGCATCCGTCATTCTTTTGAGAAGTTCGGGCAGGGTGATCTGCGAGGCAATGTTTTCTTGTTGGTCGAAGCTCATATTGGTTAGAGGGTAATGCAGGACCGTGCAGCAGCTGACGAGCGTCGCCGCTGCACGATCCTAATGAGGAAAAAAGAGCCGACTATTCCTTGACAGCGGCCTGCTGCGTCGGTCGTCGTCTGCTCTGGATCGAATTGACCACCTTCTCTGACTCTTCGGCAAGACGGTCGGCCGCCTCGGCATTCGAATTGGTGGCGACACTATAGATGCGGCCGTCGGCTTCGGTGAAATAGAACAATCTCGATTGCACCCGTCCGCCGTTTGCCTGCGATTGAGCTACGACAACGTAAACGGTCTTGCCGCCGATCTCTTTCTGATAATCGTTGACGACCCATCCGTTCTCACGGATCATCCGGTTGATGACCTCTCTCCGGAGCGAGGTCGTTGGCACGCCGCCGACACTCCTGTTCCGGCCGGTCGCGACCGTTTCACCCGTTGCAGGTCCGACAACCGATATCGAGGCCGAACCCACTTCCATTCCGCTGTTGCCCGCAACGCGAAACTGAACCTCACCATCGGTCGACTGGCCCGGTGCCCAGTTCTTTGGTGCGGCCTGTCCGGAAGGCAGCACGGCCGCCGGCGGTTTTTCGGTCTGGGCCGGTTTCGATCTCACTGCGGCAGTGGCATTGTTCTGTGCGGCCTGTCGGGCACGAGCGAGCCGCATCTGGCGAAGCCGAAGCGCACGACGCCGGGCTGCAACAGCCCGTTTTCGGCGCTCCTGGGCCCGATACAGCTGCCACCAGCGTTTCGAATATTTCTTCACGCCGCGCCATTCGCGTTTCTTTTTGTACTTGCGCGTTTTCTTCGGACCGGCCTCGGCGTACTCCGTCGCTAACGGAATGAGCGTACCGATGCCGATCAACAATGCTATCGAAAGTGCAATTGCCCTAAATACCATATTTCCTCCAAAAGTCTTACAGGACCGTTTCCTTCATTACCTCTTCGATCGTCGTGATGCCGTCGCGTATCTTGCACAAACCAGATTCGCGAAGCGTGATCATACCCAGCTCGATCGCCTTCTTTCTCAACTCGATCGCGCTCGCTCCGATGATTATCAGTTCGCGAAGTTCATCAGTAACTTCCATCACTTCGTAAAGGCCGACGCGGCCCTTGTAACCCGTGTTCAAACACGCCTCGCATCCCGCCCCCTTGTAGAGCGTCAAGCCGGCCGCCTCTTCCACCGAAAAACCTGCCTCGACCAATGCCTCTTTCGGAACCTGTGCCTCCTCTTTACAATTGACACAGATCCTTCGGATCAGCCTTTGCGCCTGAATGATGTTGACGCTTGTTGCGACAAGAAACGGCTCGATACCCATGTTTACCAATCGGGAGATGGTCGATGGGGCATCGTTCGTGTGAAGCGTCGAGAGAACAAGGTGGCCGGTCAATGCCGCCTTGATCGCGATCTCGGCCGTTTCAAAGTCACGAATTTCGCCGACGAGGATGATGTTCGGGTCCTGACGCAGGAACGATCTGAGGGCTGCGGCGAAATTAAGGCCGATCTGTTCTTTCATCTGCACCTGGTTGATGCCTTCCAGGTTGAATTCGACCGGGTCCTCGGCCGTCATGATGTTCGTTTCCGACGTGTTTAGCGTCTGCAGAGCTGAATAGAGCGTGTTCGTTTTACCGGAACCCGTTGGCCCGGTGACGAGGACCATCCCGTACGGATTGGCGATCGCACGCTGAAATTTTTCGAGACTTTCGGCTTCAAAACCGAGTTTCGACATATCAAGCATCAGCTTGTCTTTGTCGAGCAGACGAAGCACGACCTTTTCGCCAAAGAGGGTTGGCAGCGTCGACACACGGAAGTCCAGCTCTCGTGAACGCTCGTCGACCCGGACCTTGATCTTGATGCGGCCATCCTGCGGCAGACGCTTTTCTGAGATGTCGAGCTTTGCCATGATCTTCAGGCGTGAGATCAAAGCATCCCGCATCTTCATTGGCGGCTTCATCACATCGTAAAGAACGCCGTCGATACGAAACCTGATCCTGAACGATTTTTCGTATGGCTCGACGTGAATATCCGATGCTCCGCGTCTTAACGAATCGACCATCAGAACATTGACGAGGCGGACGACCGGAGCATCCTCACTGGCACGTGCCAATGTCGCCAGGTCGATCTCGTCGTTCTGTTCGACCAGTTCGAGCTCTTCGCCGTCGTGAGTCTGAAAATCAAAGCCTTCGAGCGTTACATCGAGGTCGGCCTCTGACAAGCGGTCATCGAGCTTAAGCTTTGTACCGTTCTTCGATGCTCCGTTCTTACCGTTCTTACCGTTCTTGAGGACCGCCTTGTCGGCTTCGACCGCGAACGCCGCGTCAAATATGTCGATCTGCGTGGAACCGCTGTAATACTTACCGATCGACATCTGGATGGATGCCTCGGATGCGATCACCGGCTCGACATTTAGTCCGGTCATGAACTTGATGTCGTCCATCGCGAACACATTTGTCGGATCGGCCATCGCGAGGGTCAGCGTTGCACCGACCTTCGATATCGGCAACACCGTGTATTTGAGTGCGACCTCCTGCGATATCAGCTTTATTACGTCCGCTTCGATGTGGAAGAGGTCGAGATTTATCGACGGCACACCATATTGCCGCGACAGAACCGCAGTTATCACGTCGTCGGAGATGATCCCCAATTTGACGAGATTCGAGCCTAGACGGCCTCCGCTGCTTCTCTGATAGTCGAGAGCCTCACGCAGTTGTTGCGGGGTGACGAGATTTTCGCGGACAAGAATTTCCCCTAATTTCGCTGACATCGAGTTCTAATTTGTGTTTCCTGAATGCGAATGCGCAAGAGGAAGACAGATGTGTGAGTTTAAAAGAGATACACGGACAGAGAGGTTGCCGAATAAACGATGATAAACATCGTCGCAACACGATAATAGATGTTTGTCACCAAAGTGTCAAGGAAATCTTTTGGTGTTAGGAGTATCGATCAGGCGGTAAATATCGGGGGTTTCTCGGTCCGCGACGGCTTGAAACAGCCATTTCTCAAGCTTGAAGGTCATTTTGACCGAATTTCCGGGGACGAACTAGCCGATCCGGGTGAATTCCTCTGATACGTCTCGCTCAAGTATCGGGTCGAGCACGCCATCGTTGTCTTTATCCTCGGCGTAGAAGTACTTAATAAGCGGAGGCGCTATCAGGGTCGTCGCAACCGCCATGAACAGCACGGCGGCAAAGAACCTTTCGGTGATCACGGCAAGTCCGAGACCGATCTGAGCAACTACGATCCCAACCTCGCCGCGGGGTATCATTCCGACGCCGACCTGAGCCATCTCGCGTCGCGTTAACCCCCAGGCACCGATGCTGCAGCCAATGAACTTTGTTATCACCGCAAAGAACGTGATCACGAAAGCCAGCAGCAGGAACGACGCATCCTTAAAGACCGCCAGATTTAGCTGCATGCCGATATTGACGAGAAAAAACGGCACGAGGAACTCGGTCACGCCGCTTGTCAGTTTGTGCATTCCCGGATTATCTTCGGTTGCCTCAGCCATCGCCATCCCGGCGAGAAATGCGCCGATTATCGCGGCCACGCCAACATAGATCGACGCCACCGAAAGCCCGAGACATAAGATCAATCCGACATTAAAGAACGGTTTGCTGACCCGCAGGTTGCTGACCTTCGGTGCGACCTTGTTCATCATCCGCGCACCCAGGACCGCAACGAGCAAAGTGAAAGCGATCGCCAGGGCCGCTGTTTTGCCGAGCTCGAGATAGTTGATGTCGCCCGAACTCATTGCCGAGACGACGGAAAGAATTATCAGCCCTAGGATGTCGTCGATCACCGCCGCCCCGAGGATGATCCGGGACGTTTCTTTATCCAAAAGGTCCATCGAACCGAGCACGCGCGCCGTAATGCCGACCGATGTCGCTACGAGCGCGGCTCCGATAAACATTGCTTCGATAAAAGAGCCGCCCCAAAGCAATGCGATGAAATACCCGGCAATGAAGGGAAGTATCACACCGAGCGTGCCGACCAGCATTGCCTTTTTTCCGACCCGATAGACGGACTGCGGCTTGGTCTCGAGCCCGACCATGAAGAGAAGAAATATAACGCCGATCTCGGCAACGATCCCGATGATCTCGGACGGCCTGACCCAACCCAGTACGCTCGGGCCTACGATGACACCCGCAAGGATCTCACCGACGACCGCCGGCTGTCGCAGACGCTCGAACAACTCGGCCATCAATTTGGCGGCGGCGATCATTATGAAAAGTGCGAAAAGCACCTGTGAATGTTCGGCCGCGGCCGCGAATATTATTGGCATTTTTAACCCGGATCAGAAAGGTCCTCTAAATTCTTATCTTAGCAATCGCACTCTCGAAGGGGCAAAAGCGAGGTGCTGCGAAAACCCGATTAACTTGATTTTTTTGCACGGCAAACTATAATCAAGTGTTCGTGGCTGGGTAGCTCAGCTGGTTAGAGCGTGGGATTCATAACCCCAAGGTCGGGAGTTCAAGTCTCCCCCCCGCCACCACATTTTGGAGAGACGGCTGATATCGGCCGTCTCTTTTGTTTTTTGATCTGCCAAACCGAACTGCATCGGCACGAAATAGGTTATGATGCGGCAATGTCAGATCTGGAGCACGATCACACACACGAAGCGATAGCGGCGCGGATCGCTGCGTCAAACCACAACTATATTCGAGATTTCATTTACGGCGGCGTTGACGGCGCTGTCACGACGTTCGCCGTCGTCTCGGGCGTTGCCGGTGCTGAACTCTCGACCAAGGTCGTTTTGATCCTCGGCTTCGCAAATCTAGTCGCCGACGGCTTTTCAATGGCGGCAAGCAATTTTCTCGGGACAAGGGCCGAGATCGACGATTACCGCCGGCTTGAAAAGATCGAATACCGCCACATTGAGGTCGCACCAGAAGGCGAGCGTGAAGAGATCAGACAGATCTATCGTGAAAAGGGATTTGAGGGCGAAGAGCTCGAAAAGGCGGTAGAGCTGATCACATCGGACAATGACCGGTGGGTAAGGACGATGCTGATGGAAGAATACGGTCTGCCCTCCGAGATACGGTCGCCGTGGCTTGCCGCCGGCAGCACCTTCAGCGCCTTCATCGTTTGCGGACTTGTTCCCCTGATCCCGTATCTGTTCGGCTGGGGATCGTCGTTCCTCGTCGCCTGCGTTATGACGGGTATCACCTTCTTTCTGATCGGCTCGTTCAAAAGCCGTTGGTCAACGACCGGGTGGCTGCGCTCCGGCCTCGAAACCCTTCTTGTCGGTGCCCTCGCCGCCGGACTCGCTTACGGTGTCGGTGTTCTGCTGAAAGGAATTGCCGACGGTGTTTAGCTTGTCAGTCTCCGATAAATATTGGGCATTCGTTCCGGCAGGCTCAAAACGTCGTCGATGATGGTATAGCCGACGTCGCCATAAAGGTCGCGAAGTTCGGCCTCGGATTCGCGGTCGATGGTGATGCAAAAGGGCGTGATGCCGTGCGTTTTGGCTTCGATCAAAGCTTCGCGAACATCCTCGCGGGCATAGCGGGCGTCGCCGTAGTCGTGGTCGTAGGGCCGGCCGTCGGTCAGAATTATCAGCAGCTTCGTTCGATTTTCCTGTCGCAAAAGCTTGTGCGCCGCATGGCGAATAGCGGCACCGAGCCGCGTGTTGTTCTGGAACGTGATGCCGCCGATACGCTTTTCGGTTTCCTCAGAGTATTTCTCGTCAAAATCCTTAACGACGTAGAACTTCACGTTGCGCCGGCCTTCGCTTGTAAAACCGTTTATCGAATACACGTCGCCGACCGCTTCGAGAGCCTCGCTCATCAGGACGAGGCCTTCTTTTTCGATCTCGATTATCCGCCGCCCGGGATAGGTATACGGCTGGAGCGGGTTTCGCGTAATTGTCCTCGCGGTCGATGACGATTGGTCGAGAAGAAGCGAGACGGCTACGTCGCGTTGTCGCCTTAGCCGTTTGGTATAGATGTTCTCCGATTGCCGACCGTCGGCCCGACGGTCGATGACGAGATCGACCAGTGCGTTGAGGTCGTAATCCTCGCCGTCGATCTCGCGGTTGATCTTGGTCAGATTTTCGGGTTTCATCAACTGAAACTGATGGCGGACCGACGAAATGACCCCCCGATATCGCGACCTCGCAAGCTCGACAAAATTGCGGTCGCCGAGTTTCACACGCTTTTCGATGACACGGCTCCAGCCGACGCGGTAATCGTTCAGTTCGCGGTCCCATTCGTCGTATGCGAACGCTTCGTCGCCTGCCTCGAGCGGCTGCTCGGGCATTTCGTTATGCGACCACGCCTCCGAGCCCTGCAGGTCGTCCGGCTCGCCGTCGTCTTCGTCAGAGTTCCAGGCGTTAAAGAGGTCACGCAGGTCCTGCATCGTCTGCGGCCTTTCTTCGCGCTTTGCGCTCTCCTCAACTACGGCTTCTTCAGTATTTTCGCTTTCGTAGGCAAATTCGCTGCTTTCTTCCTGGTCGTCGTTCTCGGCCTCTTGCGTTTGCTCAGGCGTGATGTTCTGAAACAGGTTATAGACGCGGCTTGCGGCAAACAACGAATCGGCGACCGTTGGCCTGAGTTCCGAGCCGCTTCTGCTCAACAGATGCTTTTCGATAACGGTCTCGATCTCAGAGACGATCTGGCCGTAGAAGTTGCGTGCATCGTCGGTTGCCCCGCCGCAAAGCGTGATCTGGAACAGCAATTCGAAAGGAACCTGGTGAAACGGGACGTCGAAAATGAACGGCCGGTTCTTTCGCAGCAACTGCTGCATTAGGTCGAGGTCCTTTCGCAACCCGTGATAACTGCTCCGCAGCAGGCCGTCGATCCGGGCGTTCTCCATGGTCGTAAAGATCTTTCGCGCCAGCCGCGGCTCAGGAAAGATCTGCAGGACGGCGCGATAGTCAGAACCCTTTGGCATCGACCGCCGGCGACGTTTGATCTCTTCGCGGAGTTCAGCGTCGGAAAGTGCCTGATCGCCCTTTTGGACGTCTTCGATGTAACCGGCAAGCGAAAACGCATCGGTCTGCTCAGCGGTCGCCGAATAGAGCTCCGCAAGTTCGCTAAAGGCGGCCTTGAGTTCGACCGAGTCGGTCGCGAATGTGCCGAATTCTATTTGCCCAGCACCGTATGCCGCCAGAACTTTATAGAGCCTGAAGTCCATCTCCTCGGTGTCGAATTCCGCGATATTATTTGGCAGATAGACCGTTTTTCCGTCGCCGATCCGCGATTCCTGCGGCATTGACGTCTGCGGCGCAATCTCGACCTCGTGTCCGGTCAAAGCCTCGACGTAGAGCCGAAGGATGTGCTGTACCTCTTCGAGATGAAGGCCGGTCCGCGTTTGCTGCAGCCGGTCGTTCGAAAGCCGTGTCTCGAGTGCGAAATAACTGCGTCGGGCCTTTGCCGGCTCGTCGCGCATTTCGTCGAGTCCGGCGGCGATCCATTGCTCGTATTGATCGAGCGAGACACGCCGAAGAGCGGCGGCAGAGGATCGGAATGCCGCAAGAGCGCTTTCGGCGTCCGCGTCAGCGATCTCACCGGCAAGCCGCAGAACGCGTCTGATCGCGGCCGTCTTTACGCTCCCGACATCCTCACCTTCCAGTTTCATCGCCGAGATCTGGCGGAAGAACTTTGGCGACGCACGAAGAAATGCGATCAACACCGCATTCCCGCTTTTCGCGATCTTTGCCAGGACGCCGCACCAGTCGTCAAATACCGTCTCGGCCTGCCTGAGAACGTCGCTGCCTGCCGATACGAAATGGAGCGTCACGCTTCCGCCGTGTTCAAGAAACTGCGCCGACCGCTGCGCCAGCTTCACCGCATTCTCTGCCGACAGGGCTTCGAGAGCCGATGGCAGATTTGACCACAGGTCAGCGGTCATTCCGCCGGTCCTGTTCGCGAATTCCGCGGCCAAGGCTACGACCGAAGCCGCGACGCTATCGCGATCGGTCCCGAACTGCGCGATCGCCGACGCCACCGGAGGTGTTTGTTTAAGAAAATCCGAACTGTGTTTGGCCGAACGGTTCGCGATATTCACGGCAAGATCGAGGATCTGATGGAGCAGGTGATCATTCCCGATCTCTTTCGCCAGTTGAGGTACCAGGCGAAACGTCTCTAAGGCGATCGAACTTGAGAGAACGAGCTGCCGCGTGCAAACCTGAAAGACAAGGCCGCGGGCATCGTGAGGAACATTCGAAAGGCCTGCAACGCCCTCGGCAAAGAACTGTGAGCCCGTTTCAGCATTGCCCATCGCGAGTCGGCGGCCAAGTTCGCCCCACAAACGCAGGTCATCTGCCGACAAGACCTTCGATGCTTTTGGTACGGCCTCGACGAAATCGCGGCTGACGCGAAGGCTTACACCTGCTAGAGCCGCGCTTACTTCGATTGCGGCCCTCTTCTTTTCGGCCGGCAGGCGCCCGAGCCGTGCGGCCAATTCGGTAAATGAGCTTTTGTTTGCCGAGTTCTCTTCCACTTATGTTTCGAGTGTAAAAAGAGAAACGGCGAAAGTCCACAGACTGTGGTTCAATGCGAGGTGTTCAGGCGAATTCCGGCAAGGAACGGAAACGTCTCATATTCCATTTGTCCCAGGTTCAACGCTCTCGGCGGGTTGCCGTCGTGATAGATAAAGACGTGAAAGCAAGCGTTAGCGCCGTATTCGATCAAGGCGTCGAGCTTACCGTCGCGTTCCATTTCGGCGAGTTTGGCCATTACGAAGTTCTGCTCGTCGACGGGCATGTGCTTACGGGCAAGGTCGAATGCGCAGCCCGATGTGTGCGGCGGCAGCGAACCTTCGCCGCGAACCTTGAATGAGTTGGCGTTGTTCGAGTTGAGCAATATCTGATAATCCATCGACCGCGTAAGCGACGTCACGCGGAGCGGCCGCCGAAAACGTAGAAAGTAGGCATCGGCGAGTTCCTTCAATATGGGTTTCGCTCGCGGCTGAAACATTCGCAAGAGCCGCCGGCGCATCTGTTTTCGGTCGCCCGCGTTGTTCAGATCGTATTTCTGACCGGCAAAATTGTCGGCGATGCGCTTGAGAACATCAAACTTCGGATGGCCCGGAACAATGTCGGCCACGCCCGACTGAAAGCTGAACGACGAAAAGACCTTGTCTTGAGCCGAGCCGCCGACATCGAGGTAAAAACTCTCGGTAGCCATCGGCATCTCGAGCAGATCGCCGCTCAAGCGTTTTTCGGCAAGGTCGGCAAAATCCATCGGCTGTCGATAACCGCTGCTGTTCATCTGCGCAAGCTTTTGCTTTTGCTTTATCACACCGTCGCCAAAGAGTTCCTTCGGAACGTTCAGGCCGGCCGGCCTGATCCCTCCTTCTCCCGGCCTTGGTTCGAAAGCAAGCCTTTGTCGTTCAGCAAGGAATGTCGCAGAAACGTTCAGGTCGAAGTCCTTATCTTCGACGGCTGCACCGGAAATGTCGGCAACGTCGCCGGCCTTTAATTCTTCTTCGGCGACCTCCCATGAGGCTATCAGGTCATCAAGGTCGTCTTCGTCCTCGCCGCCCAGTGGATCGATGACACGGATCGGGATCATCGCTGCAGCGGTCATTTGCGGCAAGTTGCGGTTATTCGCACCCGTGCCGGGTGATGAGTCCATTTGCGATACGACCACGAAGGCGATCCCGCCAAACAGCAGAATGACGACCGTCATGATCGCAGCCGCAATTACGACCATCGGAATGCCCTCGGATCCGGACGCCGGCTGCGGTGCATTCGACGGCGTTGCGGACGGAACCGACGGAGTCTGGCGAACCGCCGGCCGAGCCGCGATCGGTTCGGGCCCGCTCGTCTGAGGGCTCTGCCGCGAACCCTCGTCGGTTTCGACGCGTATCGTCGTGCTGCTGCCGATCGTTAGCGAATCACCGTCGCGGAGCAGACGCGGCTTGCCCGAAACGCGTTCGCCATTAACGAATGTGCCGTTGGTCGAGTTCTCATCGGCAACCCACAATTCGCCTTCGTCAATAAAGAACGTCGTATTGACGCGCGAAAGGCCCGAATCATCAAGTACGATATCGGCCGCATCGGCCCGACCGATCGAGATCTCGTCTCGAACGTCGACGGTTCGGGAATCGTAATTGCTCTTGATCTGTAGTTTGAAGTTCACGTCCCTAGTGGTGATGCTCCTCGTCGGCGACCTCTTTCAACTTCGAGAGATCCAAAAGCCTCGAAAATTCGTCGAAATGAAACATCGTCTCGTCCTTGCAGTGTTCGCAAAAGAACGTCACGTCTTCACCGAGGTACATGTCTTTCAGATGATATGCGATGAAGCAGCCGTAACAGCGCTGGATGCGCTTTCCAAATTCGTGCAGCACCTCGGCTGTTTGCTCTGATTCCATAGTATCGGTCGATATTTTACCACAAAGATCAAAGCGGCCGGCTTGCCAATCGAGATGCGATATGCAATTAATGTTCTTAAAGATGAACTTTAGCCAGTTCCATTCATCGCTTCTTCACCATCATCATCACGGCAACAACAGCGCGTGATATGAATCTCGTTTTCTAACTCATACGAAAGACAGTTTTCATTAGATCGGCGCGAACTTGAAAGAGTTTCAAGGGCGTCGTGTTGCCATTTTTAGCTTTATGAAATTGAAGATCGCACTCCAGAAACAAGGAAAGCTCGCTGACGGTTCGGTCTCGCTCCTCCGTAAATGCGGCATTGGCTTTTCCAACGGCCAGGGAAAACTCCGAGCCGAGGCCGAGGACTTTCCCCTCGAACTCTTCTTTCTCCGCGACGACGATATCCCCGACTATGTCGCGGACGGCGTTGCCGATATCGGCATCTGCGGCGAGAACATTCTTGCAGAACATCCAAAGAACGTCGATGTCGTAGAGCGGCTCGGGTTTGGACGGTGCCGATTATCGCTTGCCTTGCCGAAAGCGGTCGATTACTCGGGCATCGAGTCGATGAACGGGCTGCGTATCGCGACCAGCTACCCTGAAACCCTCGGCGCCTATCTTAAAGCCCATAAGATCGAGGCCGAGATCCATCAGATCAGCGGGTCGGTCGAGATCGCACCTTCGATCGGTCTTGCCGACGCCGTTTGTGACCTTGTCAGTTCGGGCAGCACGCTTTTTTCGAACGGCCTTCGCGAGGTCGAGGTCGTCATGCGTTCTGAGGCGGTCCTGATCGCACGGCGCGGACTTAGCGGTGAACCAGCCGAACTTCTCGAGCAGATCCGATTTCGGATACGGAGCGCTCTTGCCGCGACCCAGAACAAGTACATTCTGCTGAACGCACCGGCCGAAAAGGTCGATCGGATCGCGGCGATGTTGCCCGGCATCAAGAGCCCGACCGTCATGCCGCTGGCCGAGCCGGGCTGGGTTTCGCTACATTCGGTGATCAGCGAACAAGATTTTTGGGAAGTCGTCGGCAATCTGAAGCAGGCCGGTGCCGAGGGTATCCTGGTGCTTTCGATCGATCAGATGATCAGGTAAGAACTATGCAGATCATAGAATTTCCGGAACGAAATGCGTGGGCCGATCTCCTTCGGCGTCCGTCTCTCGATACAAAGATGCTCGAAGAGACGGTGGCGAGCATCATCGGCGACGTCCGCCAGAACGGCGACGATGCTCTGCGCCGTTTCTCGCGACAGTTCGACCGTCACTCGATAGATGAATTTGAGGTGACCGAACACGAGTTTGCAGAAGCCGAAACGGCGATATCCGCCGAGCTCAGATCGGCCATCGCGACCGCCATCGAGAATATTGGTCGGTTCCATGCGGTGACCGAGAGCGATCCCGAGCCGATTGAAACGATGCGGGGCGTTTTGTGCTGGCGGCGGATCCTGCCTATCGAGAAGGTCGGGTTATATGTCCCGGCCGGCAGCGCTCCGCTATTCTCTACCGTTCTAATGCTCGCGATACCGGCAAAGCTGGCCGGCTGTAACGAAGTGATAATGTGCTCGCCGCCAAACGAAAACGGCAAGGTCGAACCAGCCACCCTCTATGCCGCGAGGGTCTGCGGCGTCGACCGTGTATACAAGATCGGCGGAGCGCAGGCAATAGCGGCAATGGCATATGGTACCGAGACGGTCCCGAGTGTCTACAAGATATTTGGGCCCGGAAATCAGTTCGTCACCGAAGCGAAGCTGCAGGTCATGCGGTCCGGCGTCGCGATCGATATGCCTGCCGGCCCGTCGGAGGTTGCCGTACTTGTCGATTCGACCTGCAAGCCCGAGTTTGCTGCGGCCGATCTTCTGTCGCAAGCCGAACATGGCCCCGACAGCCAAGTGATGCTCGTATCGACGGACCGCGGCGTTATCAGATCCGTCATCGCTGAGGTGGAAAGCCAGATCGTCAGGCTTCCGAGAAAGGACACGGCAATGGCGGCGATCGCAAACTCGAAGGCGATCCTGGTCGAATCGATCGATGCGGCCGTCGAACTTCTGAATGAATATGCCGCGGAACATCTCATCATTGCAACGGACGATGCCGGCGCGGTCGCCGATCGGATCACGAACGCCGGTTCGGTCTTCATCGGGAATTTTTCGTGCGAAGCAGCCGGCGATTACGCCTCTGGGACGAACCACACGCTTCCGACGGGCGGTGCCGCAAGGTCCTATAGCGGCGTCACGGTCTCAAGTTTCAAAAAGTCGATCACCTATCAAAAGCTGAGCGAAGAAGGCATCCGTAACCTCGCTCCGACGATCGAGACAATGGCATCTGCCGAGGGCCTCGAGGCGCATGCCCGGGCCGCTTCGGTTCGTGTCGCAGCATCCGGAGGGCAGAATGATGTTTGACCTCAACAGCTTGGTCCGCCCGAACGTCCGTCGGATGCGCCCATATTCATCCGCTCGATCAGAGTTTGCAGGTGAGGCCGAGGTATTTCTCGACGCGAATGAGAACGCCTATGGATCGCCCGCGGGCGGCGGATGGAATCGCTATCCCGACCCTCGTCAGTCGGACCTTAAAAACAAGATCTCAGCGATGCGCGGTGTTGCTGCGGACCAGATATTCATCGGGAACGGAAGCGACGAGGCGATCGATCTGCTGTTCAGGATCTTTTGCGAGCCGGGAGTCGACGAATGTATCATCTGTCCTCCGACCTACGGCATGTATCAGGTGTCTGCGGATCTCAACGACGTTGCGGTCCGGGAAGTAGGCCTGACCGGGAGTTTTCAGCTCGATACCGGCTCGATACTTGCCGCGGCCAACGAGCGGTCAAAGCTCATTTTCATCTGCTCGCCAAACAATCCGACCGGCAACCTCATGCGTCGTGACGACGTGCTGCAAATCGCCCGCGCCTTTAGCGGCATTGTCGTAATTGACGAGGCTTACATCGATTTCGCAAACGAACCATCGATGATCGCCGAGCTCGGCCGGCTGCCGAACATCGTCGTCCTTCAGACATTCTCAAAGGCGTGGGGTATGGCCGGGCTCCGTGTGGGGATGGCATTTTCGAACCGGGAGGTGATCGGCCTCTTCGATCGGGTAAAGCCGCCGTATAACGTTAGCGGCATCGCCCAGTCGGAGGTCGCAGATTCGCTTTCACTCACGCAGAGGGTTGAATCGTCGATCGCGAACATCATCAATGAACGACGCCGGATGGCCCGATCATTGTCTTCGCTCGATTGCGTCAACGAGGTGTTTCCTTCCGATGCCAATTTTCTCTTGGTAAGAACGACCGATGCCGCCGCGATCTACTCGCACCTTGTCGAGCAGAAGATAGTCGTTCGCGACCGCAGCCGCGTCACTCAGTGCGAGGGCTGCCTGAGGATCACCATCGGAACGCCGGCCGAGAACGACCGTCTCCTTTCGGCTTTGGCCGTTTATCCGACTTTGCAGCGGCCGGAGGACGAACTTCTGCCGATCTTATCAGGAGGCATATGAAACGTGTTTTATTCATCGATCGCGACGGAACGCTGATTCGCGAGCCGCACGACTTTCAGGTCGATGTGCTCGATAAACTCAGGTTCATTCCCGGAGCGATCAGTGCGTTGAGCCGCATCGCAAATGAGACCGACTTTGTTCTAGTAATGGTCACGAACCAGGACGGCATGGGCACAGAGAGCTTTCCCGAATCCGCATTTTGGCCCGCACAGAACTTTCTGCTCGAAACGCTCGCAGGTGAAGGCATCGTTTTTGCCGACGTATTTGTCGATCGGACCCTTCCCCACGAAAATGCTCCGACCCGCAAGCCCGGGACCGACATGCTGACCAAATATCTCGACGGCAGCTTTGACCTTGCAAATTCCTACGTCATCGGCGACCGGCCCACCGACGTCGAACTTGCAGAGAATCTCGGCGCAAAGGCCATATTTATCAGGAACCCCAACTTTGACCTGAAGGGCCGAAGCGAGGGCGTTTTCAGCGTCGACAGCTGGGTTGAAATATACGATCTCCTGAAAGCTCCGGCTCGCCGGGCCATTCAGACCAGATCTACGATGGAAACGAGCGTGACGGTCGGGATCGACCTCGACGGGACCGGCCGGTCGCAGATCGCTACCGGGATCGCCTTTTTCGATCACATGCTAGAACAGATCGCCAAACACGGCCGTATCGATCTCGATATCACCGCAAATGGCGATCTCCATGTTGACGAGCATCACACCATCGAGGACGTCGCGATCACACTCGGCGAGGCCTTCGCAAAGGCCCTTGGCGACAAACGCGGTATCGAACGCTACGGATTTTGTCTCCCGATGGACGATTGTCTCGCCCAGGTCGCCATTGATTTCGGCGGCCGGAGCTGGACCGAATGGAACGCCGAATTCAAACGCGAGAAGATCGGCGAGATGCCGACCGAGATGTTCTTTCATTTCTTCAAATCATTCTCTGACGGCGCTCGCTGTAATTTGAATATCCGGGCCGAAGGTACTATCGAACACCACAAGATCGAATCGATCTTCAAGGCGTTCGCAAAAGCGATACGAATGGCGGTCCGTCGTGAAGGAACGTCGTTGCCGACAACGAAAGGGGTCTTGTGAGGGTCGCGATCGTCAAATACAACGCCGGCAATACGGCATCCGTTGCAAACTCGCTCCGCCGTCTCGGGGCCGAGCCGATCATTACGGACGATGCCGAAATGTTGGCCTCGGCCGATCGGGTCATCTTTCCGGGCGTCGGCGAGGCGTCGACCGCGATGAACTATCTGCAGGAACATGGCCTGGACAACGTTATCCGGTCTCTTGGCCAGCCGGTACTCGGCATCTGTCTCGGGATGCAGTTGTTGTGTGAAAGCTCGGATGAAAATGAGACATCGTGCCTCGGCATTCTGCCCTTGCGAGTCCGCCGGTTTCCGAAGAACGGCCTGAAGGTCCCGCACGTCGGCTGGAACTCGATCACCGATCTGCGCGGACCGCTTTTCCGCGCTGTCGAACCGAATACTTATCTCTATTTTGTACACGGCTTTTACGTCGAGCAAAACCCATGGGCCACGGCGAGCTGCGACTACGGCATAGGCTTTTGTGCCGGGCTGACCTATGCGAATTTCCACGCCGTGCAGTTTCATCCCGAGAAGTCCGGATCAGCCGGAGAGCTGATCCTGGACAACTTTTTAAGCTTATGATCCAGATAATACCGGCGATCGATCTTATCGGCGGCAGATGTGTTCGCTTGACCGAGGGTGATTTCGGTTCGGTCAGGGCCTACGACCAGAGCCCGGTCGAAACCGCCAGACGCTTCGAGGACGCGGGCCTTGAGCGCCTTCATATTGTCGATCTCGATGGTGCGCGGTCGGGCCGCCCGGTCAATCTTCAGGTTCTAAGGGAAATTTCTGCGGGAACCGGCCTCACGATCGATTTCGGCGGAGGTATAAAGACTGACGACGACATCGCTGCGGTCTTTGATGCCGGAGCCTCGATCGCGAGTATCGGCAGCGTTGCAGTTCGGTCGGCCGAGAGCCTTGACCGATGGATCGGCCAATACGGTGCCGACCGGATATTGCTCGGGGCGGATGTACGCGACGGAAATGTGTCGATCGACGGTTGGCAGACCCGAACAGATCTGGCCGTTGTCCCGTTTCTCGAAAAGTGGATGGAGAAAGGGATCGATCGGGCGTTCGTTACCGATATCTCAAAAGATGGCGGGCTCGCCGGCACCGGGATCGGGATCTACCGCGAGATAGTCGCGGCGCTTCCCGGACTCGAACTTATCGCGAGCGGCGGCGTCGCCTCGATGGCAGACATCTTCGAACTCGACGAGACAGGCTGCAGCGGTGTAATAGTCGGCAAGGCTCTCTACGAAGGCCGAATCAGCCTCGAGGAATTAACGGCATATGTTGGCTAAACGGATCATCCCGTGTCTCGACGTTCGTGATAACCGAACGGTAAAAGGGACCAATTTTGTCGGCCTCCGCGACGCAGGCGACCCCGTCGAACTTGCGGGCATCTACAGCCGCAGCGGAGCGGACGAGCTTGTGTTCCTGGACATAACCGCGACGAACGAGAAACGCAAGACGCTCGTCGACCTCGTTCGCCGCCTCGGCTCAGAGATCAATATCCCGTTCACGGTCGGTGGCGGGATATCGGACGTTGGGGATATCGGTGCCCTGCTCGACGCCGGTGCCGACAAGATCTCGATAAACACCGCCGCGGTTCGCGATCCGCAGCTGATCGCCGAGGCAGCCCGTCATTTTGGGTCGCAGTGTGTCGTCCTCGCGATCGACGCTAAGGCGACCCCGGCCGGTTGGCGTGTTTTTTTGAATGGAGGCCGGGAAGCGACCGAGATCGACCCCGTAGAGTTTGCAATGAAAGGCGCGGAACTCGGCGCCGGCGAGATCCTCCTTACATCAATGAACGCCGATGGAACGAAGTCAGGTTTTGAGACCGCTTTGACGCGTGAGGTCTCAACAAAGGTAGCGGTCCCGGTGATCGCATCCGGCGGGGCAGGAAAGATGGATGATTTTGCCGACGTTCTCATCAGCGGACGTGCCGATGCGGCCCTTGCGGCGAGCGTTTTTCACTTTGGCGAGATCGGCGTACCAGAACTCAAATCGTTCCTGCGTATGCGTGGGATCGAGGTTAGAATATGAAACTCGAATTTGGAAAATACAGGGACGGGCTTGTGCCTGCCATCGTTCAGGACCCGATCTCGGGAAACGTGTTGATGCTCGGCTTTATGAACGAAGAGGCCGTTGAGAGAACGATCGAGACCCGCCGGGTGACCTTCTTTTCGCGTTCGCGTAATCGGCTTTGGACCAAAGGCGAGACCAGCGGGAATTTTCTCGAACTCGAATCGCTTCACTCTGATTGCGACAATGACACGCTCCTGATAAAGGCACGGCCTTTGGGTCCGGTCTGCCATACGGGACAAGGGACGTGCTTTGGCGAGACGGGTGACGAGCGGGCCGGATCGCTCGGTTTCCTCAAGACTCTCGCGGACGTGATAGCAAACCGTCGTCTCAGCGCCGACCCTGATTCATACGTTGCCGCATTGTTCGGAAAGGGCCTGAATGCCGTCGCTCAAAAGGTCGGCGAGGAGGCTGTCGAGCTTGTCATCGCCGCAAAGGACGAAGACCTCGAGGCGTTCAGGTCAGAGGCTGCCGACCTTTTGTTCCATTATCTTTTGTTGCTCGATGAGAAAGGTGTGACGCTCGATGAGGTCATTGGCGTACTTGCCGCCCGGCAAAAACGATCATTTAACGACGCCGCGCTTTGAGGTCTCGATGAAATTCACAAGTAGATCGACCTCAGGGCAATCGGTGATCTCCTGCCGAATGCGTTCCAAGGCCTGTGTGGTATTCAGTTTTGCGGTCAGGAGCAAATGGTAGGCGTGATTCAGTTTCTCGATCGTTGAACGCGGATATCCCCGCCGCTTCATCCCTACGCGGTTCAGCCCGTAGCACTTTGCATGGTTGCCCTGAATGGTCGCAAAAGGCGGGGCGTCCTTGACGACGACCGAATAACCCCCGACGAACGCCTCAAGCCCGATACGGCAAAATTGGTGAACGCCGGAATAAGCCCCGACATTTGCACGGTCGGCGATCTCGACATGGCCGGCGAGTGTCGCAGCGTTTGCCATGATCACCTCGTTCCCTATCTGGCAGTCGTGTGCAACATGGGCCTGCGCCATAAAGAGATTATCGTCCCCGATCTGCGTCAATCCGCCGCCGCCCGCAGTTCCGCGATGGATCGTCACGAATTCGCGAATATGGTTTCGTTTACCTATCGATGTTGCGGTCGGTTCGCCTCCATATTTCAGGTCCTGTGGAGCCAATCCGATCGACACGAACGGAAAGATATGGGTTTCATCGCCGACGGTGGTCTTGCCGTCGATCACGACGTGAGAATCGAGCCTGACACCGTCGCCAAGCGAGACCTCGGCCCCAACTGTCGAAAAAGGGCCAATGTAGCAGCCGGTTCCGAGGACGGCCCCGTCAGCGACTATCGCGGTATCGTGAATGAAGGTCGACATCAATGTTGGCCCGATACTTCGGTGACTTGAGCGTCTGCGGATACATCGCCGTCCGATCCGGCGACAGCCGCATACTTTTCATTTACGCTCCTGAATATCAGCCAAGTGAACAAAGCCGCGGCCGGAAATGCCAGGAACAATCCGGCGACCGCTCCGCCAAATACGGCGCAAAGCAAGCCAAAGACCCCGTACTTTCGATTGTGCAGTTTGAGGCCTGCCAGCAGCGGGAAAAAGCCGAACAGGAGCCCGAGCAAAATATTGAACGCGATCAGGTATGACCCGAGCTCCTCGTAACTGAGACGAATATCCTGCATGTACATTCTCCTTTTACTTGCGGTCGGCGATCACGCTTACTATCACAGCTTCGGCCGTTACATTGCCATCGACGGTCGCGACACCGCGCATCTTTTGCACTTTCGAGCCGATACGGAGTGCGGTCACCTCGAGGATCAGAGTGTCGCCGGGAACGACGGGCCTGCGAAACTTTGCGTCTTCGATGCCGCTAAAGAACGGGATCTTCGATTCGCGATCGTCCATCTCACGCAAAGCGAGTATGGCTCCGACCTGCGCGAGTGCTTCGATCTGCAGGACGCCTGGCATGACCGGAGCTTCGGGAAAGTGTCCGGCAAAGAACGGTTCGTTGATCGTCACTTGCTTGACGCCGACGATGCGTACGCGCGGCTCGAGTTCGATGATCTTGTCAACCAGAAGAAACGGATGGCGGTGAGGAAGTATCGCCTGTATCGCGATCGAATCGTAAATTGTCATCGTCAGAGCCTAAAAATCATAAAAGTCAGAGGCCAGTAGAAGTAAACCTCAACTGACCACTGACTATACTAAAAACCTGTTGATGTCGAAACTAGCGAGGTGCGGCTGCGGTAGCTGCGCCTGCCGGCCGGGCATTGTAGAAAGTAATGAATTCCTTTGTGATGTCGGCCGCCGGATCGAGCATCAAGATCGCTCCTGCCTGTGCGAGCTTGTCGATGTCGAATACAACGACATAACCCTTCTGCTTGGCAAATTCGCCGATCGCCTTACCGATATCCTGGTTGATCGGCCCAAGGACCTCGCCGCTGCGTTTCTCGATGAACGCATCGTATTCTTTCTTTTTGAATTCGAATTCGCGTTGAAGTCGGGCTCCTTCGTCCTGTTTTGACCGGACGGCATTCTGATCGACAGGGATATTTGCAGGCTGTCCGCTGAGTTTTCTCAGCTCTTCGGCGATCGTGTTGACGCGGGTCTGGATTCCGATCAGCTCCTGCTCTTTCGGCCTGGCTTCGTTACCGAGCGCGGTCATTGCATTCGTAAATCGCTTGATTCCTTCTTTTTCGTTGGCAAATGCACCGGTGTCGATCCAACCGATCTTAGCCGGTGCGGCCGTTGTCTGGGCCGAAGCCGAGAACGCGAACACCGCCGCAAGAACCAAACTGATGCCCAAGAAACTAAATCTTTTCATTATCTGTAAAACTCCTTAAAATTGCCTGCCAATACCTGAGATGTTATTTCGGTAACTACTTTGAAACCTTTTGCATTGAAAATGTTGCCTGTGGGTATTCTTCCAGGCAAAAGAACGACAATATTATTTCAATCCGCAATTCTTGTCAATTTTCATGCTGCCGCCGAAAGCGACCTTTAGAACGTCCTGCCTACCGTAAATCGGAAGCCGCTCCGCTGACCCGGAAGGAATATACCGGGAACTTCCTGTGTCACGCCGAACTTCCCGTTAGGGTTGTAATAATAGATCAAACGAAACGGAACATTGACGATCGGCACCTGAACCCTCAGTTCGAGGCCAACGGTCGACCTGTAGTCACTGATCTTATTGAAAGCACTGTCATCGACCCTCAAGAGCGAGTTCTGCTGGGCTTCGCCGCGGAGGTAAAGCTGCTGCACTTCGGGCGAAAGCGAGGTCGGGCAGCCGAACCTGTTGCCCCGGCAAAACTCGTTGATAAAGTCGGTCTTCGTCATCACGCGGCCGCGGTAATAGAGGATGCTGCCGAAACTGCTTTCAAGGACCGGAGTATTTATCAGCCCCAGGGCGGTTATCCGGCCCGCCCCGAGAAAAGTGTCATCAGGCAGAAATTCGCTGTCGATCCTTTGTGTCCCGGTCTTCCTGATGTTGAAAACGCTGCCGATATCGGCAAATGCGGCGAGCGTTGCAGGCCCAAAGAGCGGGATGCGGTATTCAAAGTTCCCAAGCAACTGTGTATCGCCGCCGATAAACCGGAAATTTCGGGTGAAAAGTGCGGGATTGGCTCCGTCAGGGCCGGTAAGCAATCCTATCGAGGCGAGTTGGCCCGGTATCTGCGATCCCGGCGGAAAGCCTGTGATCGGAACGGGGGTTCCAAAACTATTCGTCGCCACCTGGATGTTGCGGGTCGTGACATATGTGTCGAACGGGGCTATCGGCCCGATCGCTCGCGAGTTGTAGCCGCGAATGTCATTCTCGCTTCCGAGATAATAACGCTCATAGACCGGTACGCCGCCGATGAACGCGATCGAGTTGGCATTTCGGATCGTATCGGTCGTTGCAAATGCGCCGATGGTTCCTGCCTGTATCCTGAAAGCAAACACCTCAGGGTTCTTAGATTTCTTTCTACGGACCGGGATGAACTTCGAATAAGAAACGTTCGGCTGATATGTTCGGACGTCGCCGCCGAGCCCGGCCAATGCGAACGAAAGGCTAAGCTGCGATCCGCTCAGGGTGTCGATGCCGTTTGCTGCCGGCTGCCGCGTATCATATACGAATGAGCCGGTCACGCGGCTGGTGATGATGCCCGGCTGACGATAGATGACCGGGATCCGTTCCGCCGGATCGGCTGATTCGTTGATCTCGGGATCTTCTATCGAAGTGGTCGAAAACTGATAGGTCAGCCCGACACGTGAAAACTGGGTGAACCTTCGCTTTTTGAAGAACAGCTCGGAAAGCGGTGCGGTCGCAAACACGGTTGCACCATACGTGCTCTGGGTGAAGAGGTTGCTTTCGTCGGTCTGGACCTGGCCGAGCGGATCGAACAGGTCATTGAGAATGTCCTGGTTTTGCGTCAGAAACGTGCCTTCGCCAAAAAACTTGTACCGCGAGGCAAAGAGCGAAAACCCGACCGAGATCGGACGGTTTCGAAAGTAAGGTTCCTGATATGTGAACTGAAGGCTCTGCTGACGGTTGCCGGCGCCAACGTTGAAGGACAATATTTCGCCGCGGCCGGCCAGGTTGTTCGTTGAATATTCGAGGCCGAAAAACGAACCGCCGACGCCCGAAATGCCGCCGTTGAACGAGATCTGCTGCCTTCCTTTTTCCTTGATCTTGACGATCAGGTCAACGTCGCCCTGTTCCTCGTCTGTCCTTATCTCAACGTCCTGATCCTTATCGATCGGGTCGAAATACTGCGTTTGGTTTAGCCGGGCGATCGATATTTCGAGGTAATTCTGATTGTAAATATCGCCTTCGTTGATCAGAAATTCACGCCGCATCACCCGATCGCGGGTGAAAGTGTTGCCGGTAAATTCCAGCCGCCGAAGCGAAAACTGCTTGCCTTCCTCGATAGTGATCGTGATGTCGACGATCCCTTCGGCAGCGTTCGTCGGATTGTCTTTGAAGTTGGGTTCGAATTCGGCGTTGTAATTGACAAAGCCCTGCCCGCCGTAGACCTTTTTCAGATCTTCGTAAACTGCGTCCTGAAGACGTTTGCCGTCTGCGATCTCGCCCGACCTCAAGCCGATGTAGCTCAGGATCTGCTGTTCGGAGAAGATCGAGTTTCCTTCGACCTTGAGCTCACCGACACGGAAAATTCGCCCTTCAGTTACCGGAACGACGATCCTTAGCGTATCGTCCTTTGTCGAAATGATCGGGATCGGGAGAACGATGAACGGGAGAAAGCTCGTTCGCTTTACGCCAAGGCCTTCGACCACGGGCTCGCCGATCCGGGCCTGAAAATAGCCCTTCGAGAACATGTAAGAACGCACGTTCTTTTGCAGGTCATACTGCAGCTTGCGCATGTCGAGTATGTCCTGGCCCTTGAACCGCGATATCAACCCGGTTTCTTTGACAAGCTGCAATGCCGTTCGAAGTTCGCCGTCCTTGAATTTCTCGTTACCCTCGAAAACGATGTCGATTATCCTCGAGCGGTTTCCCTGTTCGACCTCGAATGTAAGCGCGATCGAGGTCGCCGAAACCTCTTCTTCTTTGATATTTACCTTTGCGTTCGGATAACCTTTCGAGGCGAGAAGTTCGCGAAGGATGCGGGTGGCGGATCGAGCTTTGACCGGGTCGTATATCGCTTCCTTCGAAATACCCGCCCGCTGCTCGCGAAACGCCTTGAGCACGTCCGACTCGGTGACGGCCTTCATTCCCGTGAAAACAAGATCGCGAATGATCGGCCATTCGCGGACCTCAAAGATCACGTTGACACCGCCGCGGACGCCGGGGGTCGTCAGCACACGGGTCGCTGTCTTGTCGAAAAAGTTCAGAGAGAGGAGCTCGCGGAGGTCGCGTTCGAGAGCTACAGGGTCATAAACGTCGCCGGGCCGGGACTTGATGTAATAGATAAGGTCGTCGTCACGCAATCGGCGATTGCCCTGGATATCCACGCTTTCGATGACCTGTTGTCGAGCTGCGACTGTTTCTGGGAGAGGGTTCGCATTCTTGATTGTGTCCGAATTCGCAAGGACCGGAGACGCCATAATGGCAAGACTCAAAAAAACAAGTCCGAATGCGCTGAATTTTTGCATACAAAAAAAAGTTCCTAATAACAGCGATATGGTAAGCCCTGAAAGCTCAAAAAGCCGCCTTTTCCCTAATATAGAACGCCGGAATAATGACAAAGGGGGCGGCTTTTCAATGACGTATGTTTTACGTCGAGTTTGATTCGACGAATCAACCTCAGGTTGCCTTTCAGACTTTGCCCGACAAAGCTCTAAATTATACAGGTAAACCGCTAAAATCCGAAAAGCGAGAATACGTTGGCCCGCAATCTGAGTCAAATCGGGTGCAGGAAGCGAATATCGGTTTTCCTTGACTTGCCGGGGCCTTTCGCGTAAAACTTTATCAGTTTCACGCAAAGTTACGTCCTTTAATTCCAGCTTTTGCCCGGCTTCCGGCGTTTCGGGTCCTCATTCCGAGCCCGCTCCGGCAAGTTCGTCAACACACCTAAATCAGGAGGTCAGGTCGGCTCGATGGCATCGAACTTGGTTTCAATCACGCG
Source organism: Chloracidobacterium sp. (assembly GCA_016716305.1). Lineage (NCBI taxonomy): Bacteria > Pseudomonadati > Acidobacteriota > Blastocatellia > Chloracidobacteriales > Chloracidobacteriaceae > Chloracidobacterium > Chloracidobacterium sp. The sequence continues at coordinate 2,415,623 of JADJWP010000002.1, read as the reverse complement.
GCGCGGTTTTGGCGAGACAACGCGTCGTGACCGATGGTGGCTGCAGTCGCTGGCAACATTTCTCGGCTTTTCGGCGTTCATTGTCTATTCGACGTGGGCCGCGTTCCAGGGTGAGCATTACACCTACGGGCCGTACCTTTCGCCGATGTATTCGCCGCTGATCTGGGAGGCCGCAGGACAGCCGATCTCGACACACTCCTGGTTTGGGGCGTGGCCTGCATGGATGCCGAACATTATCCTGCCGCTTACGCCCGCCTTCCTGATCCTGTGGGCGCCAGGCGGATTTAGGTTTACGTGCTATTACTATCGCGGTGCGTACTACAAGGCATTTTGGGCCGATCCGCCCGCCTGTGCGGTCGGCGAACCGCGGCACGAATATCGCGGCGAGAAGAAGTTTCCGCTGATCTTCCAGAATATCCATCGATACTTCCTGTACGTTGCGATCGTCTTCATCGGAATTCTCGCTTACGACGCCGTCGCCGCAACACAATTCTCCGACGGCTTCGGCATTGGGGTAGGAACGCTGGTGCTGACGATGAACGTCATCCTGCTCGGCGGATACACATTCGGCTGTCATAGCTTGCGGCATCTGGTCGGCGGCGGATGCGATGTGCTTTCCGACAAGCCCGTACGGCAAGGATTGTGGAATTGGGTCAGCAAGCTGAACCGCCGGCATATGCTCTTTGCGTGGATGTCTCTGTTCTGGGTCGGCTTCTCGGACTTCTACGTGCGGATGGTGTCGATGGGATATTGGACGGACTTTCGACTGTTCTAACGATGAGCTATGACATTGACTTCATAAGAAGTAACCAACTTTCCGCTGAAAACGTTGACAAGTATCTCGAATCGGAAGCATCTGACACGGATCCGCACTTCATTTCGAAAGAGCTGATGAATGAGATCAAAGTCGAGCTTGCAAAGAGGGGGTTTAATTTTGAAAGTTTTGAAGGAAAAGAGGAGGATTACCTAGAACTGAATTTTGAAACCTATCAGATTTGTATGTTCAACTCGCAAATAGCTATCTCGCTTCCGTACTGGGACGTGAACAGTTCAAATGCAATAACCGATGAGGTTGGAATAATTTCGGACGTATTAATTGGGAAAGGGTTCACCGGATATGATCCGCAAACCGGCGAATTATTTCGCGGAAAAGGAGAATCGATTTCAACCGATTTTGATCGCTTAAACAAGCAGGTTAACGAGCATTTCTCAGCAGGGATTACTACTGGAAAGAGAAGCGAGGGCTGGCGACTTATTAAGTTGGGCGTCTTTTTTGTTATAGCCGTCATTTTGATAAGAGTCATCGCGTCTCTCGTTAGCAAATTCTTTTAATGTCAGATTACATAACATACGAACACGACGTCCTAGTCATCGGTGCCGGTGGCGCGGGGCTGCGGGCGGCTATCGAGGCGAGTGCGGCCGGCGTCAGCGTCGGGACGATCGTTCTGTCGCTGAACGCGATCCTGCTTGCGGGCTATACATTCGGCTGTCATAGCTTGCGGCATCTCGTCGGCGGCGGATGCGATGTGCTCTGGGACAAGCCAGTACGTCGCGGATTGTGGAATTGGGTCAGCAAGCTGAACCGAAATCATATGCTCTTCGCGTGGATGAGCTTGTTCTGGGTGGGTTTCTCAGATTTCTACGTGCGGATGTGTTCGATGGGTGTCTTTACGGATTACAGAATTTTTTGACCGCCGAGACGCGGGAGACGCCGAGGTTATGAGAGTAGTTTTCTCAGCGTTGCTAGTAATCTGTGCCGCTTCATTAAGTACGTTCGCCTGCACGTGCGTGGTTGACCCCTTGCCTAAGAGGTTTAGAAAAGCGACCGCAATATTTGTGGGCTCTCTGGCAGATGAAGATCATTATGAATCGCCCCAGAATGTCCAGAATTACAAAGATGGTCTTCTGGTTCTGTTTGTTGAGCAGTCGTTCAAAGGAGTTCGCAAAGAATTCGTCGCCGTTGATATTGATATGACGGACTTCAGCGGATCATGTCCTTCACTAACACGTCTTAAAGAAGATGCGGACTACCTGATTTTTGCATATGGGAAGGAACTCAAAATTCGGGCGGAATGTCCCGACTCAAGGGAGCTAAAGGCCGGATATAGTGATGTGATCAAGCAGATCAGCAAGCTTGATAGTTTCTGGTTTCGAACGAAGGCTAGGCTCTGGCCGTTTTAATCTCTCGGCGGTGAACTTATTTAATGACGGATTACACAACATTCGAACACGACGTTCTAGTTATCGGTGCCGGTGGAGCTGGATTGCGGGCGGCGATCGAGGCGAGCGCGGCCGGCGTCAGCGTCGGGCTGATATGCAAATCGCTGCTTGGCAAGGCTCACACGGTGATGGCCGAGGGCGGGATGGCCGCGGCGATGGGCAACGTCGACGACCGCGACAATTGGAAGGTTCATTTTTCCGATACGATGCGCGGCGGCCAGTATGTCAATAACTGGCGTATGGCCGAGCTTCACGCCAAGGAAGCACCGGACCGCGTACGCGAACTCGAGGCCTGGGGAGCCGTGTTCGACCGGACAAAGGACGGCAAGATCCTTCAGCGAAACTTCGGCGGGCATCGGTATCCGCGTCTTGCGCACGTTGGCGACCGCACCGGACTCGAACTCATCCGCACGCTGCAGGATCACGGCATCCATCAGGGCATTGATGTTCACATGGAAGTGACGGTGATCTCGCTGCTCAAAGACGGCGACCGCGTTGTCGGCTGCTTTGCGTATGAACGCGAGCACGGGCGTTTTCGCGTTTTCAAAGCCAAAGCCGTAATTCTTGCGACCGGCGGCGTCGGCCGCGCTTACAAGATCACTTCGAACTCTTGGGAAGGAACCGGCGACGGCCATGCACTCGCTTATCACGCGGGAGCCGAGCTGATCGATATGGAGTTCATCCAGTTTCACCCGACCGGCATGGTCTGGCCGCCGTCAGTCCGCGGCATTCTCGTGACCGAAGGCGTCCGCGGCGAGGGCGGCATCCTCAAGAACAACCTCGGCGAGCGGTTCATGTTCAACGACATCCCGGCAAACTATAAGGATCAGACCGCCGATAACGAGGAAGAAGGCTGGCGATACGTCACCGGGGACAAGAACGCACGCCGTCCGCCTGAGCTGTTGACCCGCGACCATGTCGCGCGATGTATCAACCGCGAAGTAAAGGCGGGCCGCGGTTCGCCGCACGGCGGTGTTTTCCTCGATATCGCCTGGATCAAAGAAAAGATCCAGAACGCGCCCGAACACATCAAACGCAAGCTGCCGTCGATGTACCATCAGTTCATGCAGCTCGCGAATCTCGACATCACGACGACGCCGATGGAGGTCGGCCCGACGACCCATTACATCATGGGCGGCATCCGCGTCGATGCCGATACGCAGGCCTCGACCTTGCCTGGCCTGTTCGCTGCCGGCGAGTGTGCATCCGGCATCAACGGTGCAAATAGGCTTGGAGGCAACTCGCTCTCCGACCTGATCGTCTTTGGCAAACGGGCCGGCGAATATGCCGCGCAATTTGCAAAGGAGAACGGCCACGGCTCGATGGACGTCGCCCAGATCGAAGCCGAAGCAAAACGCGCACTTGAGCCCTTCGAGCGTGACGGCGGCGAGAACCCTTTTGCGATACAGCACGACCTGCAGGAGATGATGCAGGATCTGGTCGGCATCGTCCGGCAAGAGATCGAGATGCTCGAGGCATTGGATGGCCTTGAAAAACTGAATTTCCGGGCCGCAAACACCTTCGTCCCCGGAAATATCGATTTCAATCCCGGCTGGCATACGGCGCTTGACCTCAGAAACCTGCTCACCGTTTCAGAAGCGATAACCCTATCTGCGATCGAACGCAAAGAGAGCCGCGGCGGACAGTTTCGCGACGATTACCCGGAAAAGGATCCGGAATTTGGCAAGGTCAATATCGCGGTAAGGCAGGTTGACGGCAAAATGCAGGTCTCGCGGATACCGATCCCGGAAATGCCTGTAGAGTTGAAACAAGTTATAGAGGAAATGGGGTAATGAGAACAGCAGTTTTGACGGTATTTGTTATTTTGTCTTGTGGGATTGTAGATGCATCGAGCCAGGCAACCAGAAGTGCAGCTCAAGCACCCACAAATGATCAAAAAACTGAACTCGATTTGTTCCAAGAGCGCCTCGGCACTGTAATCGTAAAGGGTTTTACAAAGATTGGCTCTATGTCTGGGCTCGGAGGCACAGTCGAGGTAACCGCATTCGAGTTCGTTGACGCATCAAATCGAAATAAAGTACTGGGTGTTGCTGTTGAAGTCACGGATAATGAGCGTTATTCAACCACCCGACGAAGCTTTATCGAACTTAAAGAAATTGATGGGTTGATCAAAGGGCTGGAGTATGTCGCAAAGGCGGACAAATCAGTGACTCAACTTGCGAATTTCGAAGCCAAATTCAAAACGAAAGGTGACTTCGAGATTACAACTTTCAACGATTCGAGTAATCGTCTCAAGGTTGCACTTTCGGCTGGATCTATAGGCGCCAAATCTGTTTTCCTTCCGATTGAGCAACTCGTCGAGTTTCGGCAGCTAATTGAAAAGGCCAAAGCAACATTAGACGCGATACCCAAATGACAACCGCAACATTCAGCATTCGACGCGGCGGCCGCGAGAGCGGTGAGATGATCGACTATCAGACCGATGTGAGCGAGGGCATGGTCGTGCTCGATGCCGTGCATCAGATCCAGGCCGAATCTGCACCCGATCTCGCCTGCCGTTGGAACTGCAAGGCCGGCAAGTGCGGGTCGTGTTCGGCCGAGATCAACGGCATGCCAAAGCTGATGTGCATGACGCGGCTCGACACGATCGATCTGACGCAGCCGGTGACGATCGAGCCGATGCGGGCCTTTCCAGCGATCAAAGATCTGATCTCCGACGTTTCGTGGAACTACGAAGTAAAAAAACGGATAAAGAAATTCAAGCCTCGTCCGCCCGACGCCGAAGACGGCACCTGGCGAATGCAGCAGGACGACATCGACCGCGTTCAGGAATTTCGAAAGTGCATCGAGTGTTATTTGTGTCAGGACGTCTGCCACGTTCTGCGCGACCACGGCAAGCACCAGGAGTTCATCGGGCCGCGGTTCCTTGTCTATACTGCGGCGCTCGAGATGCATCCGCTCGACACCGAGGATCGGACCGAAGATCTTAAGGATATGTTCGGCATCGGATATTGCAACATCACGAAATGCTGCACCAAGGTATGCCCCGAACACATCACGATCACCGACAATGCGATCATCCCGCTCAAAGAGCGAGTGGTCGATGAGCACTACGATCCGCTCAAGAAATTGGTCAGGCTTTTCAGAAAGAAATGAAGTATTCGCGAGAGCTTTGGCAGAAGAAACGCGATGCCGGTCTCAAAAGATATCTGTTCTTTGACGGCATTCTGATCTCCGGCGGTTCGTTTGCCGTTGTTATGCAGGTCGTCGGCTATTTCATTTTGCGTGACGAAGGACAGACGTTCGGACAGTATTTCGGTTCGTCACGAACGTGGACGACCTTCTTTTTTCATGCGACGCTTTTCGGGCTTGCTGTCGGATATCTTAACTGGCGGCGTAACGAAAAGACGTACGCCGGATCGGGATCTGCACCGCAGGCCAATGATTGACGCGAGGCAAAGCTTATGTTTGAACTAAAACCCCTTTCGCACGATGCTGTCGCTGCCGCTCTTGAGAAAGCGAACCGCTACCGATTGCTGAACGAACCCGGTGCCGCCGAAAGCATCTATCTCGACATACTCGCCGTCGATCCCGACAATCAGGAAGCGATCAAAAACATCGTTCTGGCAATGAGCGACCGCTTCGGAAAAGACTATGCCGTCGGCGATACCCACATCAACGATTATCTTGCAAAGCTGACCGATGAATATCAGAAGCTCTATTACACCGGCATCGTTTATGAACGCCGGGCGAAAGCCGTGTTGGCAAAAGGCGGCCTCGATGCCTACGAGTTGTTCTCTCGCGCAATGGACCACTTCGAAAAGGCCGAGGCAATAAGGCCTGCCGGAAACGACGATGCTATCCTTCGCTGGAACGGCTGCGCCCGCATCGTCAACCGCAACAAGCTCGAACCGCGTCAGGTCAGCGCCGGAGATTTTCTCGAATAAGATTTGCCGACCCGGTCGTGTGGTTGGTCGGGCGAAACCGTCTATGGTATCCTTTGGCGAATCAGAGAATTATCCCTCAGGCAATCTGAATTTAATATTACTTTTAGGAGTCGATCTATGGCAGGAAAATTTGAGATCAAGGCCGGCAAGAACGGCAAATTTCGGTTCAATCTTAAGGCATCTAACGGACAGATAATACTGAGCAGCGAAGCTTACGATTCGCGAAAGAGCGCCGAGGGCGGTATCGCTTCTGTGAAAAAGAACGCGACGACCGACGGACGCTTCGAACGCAAAACGGCGAAGGACGGATCGGTCTATTTTGTGCTGAAGGCTGCCAACGGCGAGCCCATCGGCAAAAGCGAAATGTACAAGACAAAACGCTCGATGGAGAATGGCATCGCTTCGGTCGGCAAGAATGCGCCCGACGCTCCGGTCGTCGACGCGAAATAGATTTCAAGACCGCTGACACGTTGCCCCGAGCCGGTTCGCTCGGGGCTTCGTTTTGCTTGCCGGGACTTTGCGTCTTTGTGTCTTTGCGGGATACTTTTCCCAATCTTTTCTTCGAGATCGTTCCTCGAGTTTTCAAACATGAACAGTAAAAGAATTCGTCCCGGAATTGAGGCATTGCTGAGTGACCGCCTCGACCTTCTTCAAGGCCAGCGGATCGGGTTGGTCTGCAATCAGGCGACCGTTCTGCCCGATCTTCGCCACGCGGCCGATGTGTTCTTTGAGCATCCTGAGATCGACCTGACCACGCTCTTCGGCCCGCAGCACGGCATCCGCGGCGATGTGCAGGACAACATGATCGAGACCGACCACACGGTCGATAAACGTACGGGCCTGCCGATCTATTCGCTCTACAGCGAGACCCGCGAGCCGACCGACAAGATGCTTGCGGACGTGGACACGATCGTCTTCGACCTGCAAGACGTCGGCTGCCGCATCTACACGTTCGTCTACACGATGGCGAACTGCATGCGCGCGGCCAAGCGGCTCGGCAAACGCGTCGTCGTCTGTGACCGGCCGAACCCGTTGGGCGGCAACGCCATCGAGGGCAACATCACCGAACACGAGTTCAAGTCATTCGTCGGCCAGTTCGAGATACCGACCCGCCACGGCATGACGACCGGCGAGCTTGCCCGGCTGTTCAACGAACACTTTGGCATCGGCTGCGAGCTTGAGGTCGTCAAGATGGACGGCTGGCGGCGCGATATGTGGGGCGACGAGACCGGATTGCCTTGGGTGCTGCCCTCGCCGAATATCCCGACCGTCGATACTTGTGTCGTTTTTCCGGCGACGGTCCACATCGAAGGCACCGAAATGAGCGAGGGCCGCGGGACGACCAAGCCTTTTGAGATAAACGGCGCGCCGTTCATCGATGCGTACGATTGGGCCGCGGCTCTCGAAGCCTACAACTTTCCCGGCGTCGCTTTCCGCCAAACGAACTTCATCCCGACGTTTCAAAAATGCGCCAGCCGGCTTTGCGGAGGCGTCCAGATACACGTCACCGATCGCGAAGCGTTCACGCCCGTCATCGTCGGGATCGCGATGATCAAGACCGCCTACGACCTTTACACCGAGCACTTCGAATGGAAAAAAGACCCCTACGAATACGTCTTTGACCAAAATCCTTTCGACGTCGTCTCCGGCACCGACACGATCCGCAAAGCGATCGAATCAGGAGCTTCGCTTAAAGAGATAGAAGATTCTTGGTCTGATGGCTTGAACGAATTTGCGGAAGCAAGAAAGCCGTATCTGCTGTATTAGAACAATATGAAGATCTTTTTTTCGGTTATGTTCCTTTGTTTGGCTTTTGTCATTGGCGCGGTTGCTCAATCTGTTCCGAAAACGCCGCTGGAATGGATGAACCTTGCGGTCCGCCAGGCTGAAAAACGTGAATTCGACCAGGCGATCAAGTCCGCAAGCGAATGTTTGCGGCTCGAACAGAATCAAGGCTGCTATCTGGTTCGGGCAGAAGCGTACAAGGCGAAAGGGGATCTGCGTCAGGCTTTGGCGGATATCGATACAGCTAACCGGATAAAGCCGGGAAATTGGGCGATACTTTGGACCCGTGGCGAGATACTCCGGGCAAATGGAAGCCTTGACGCTGCGATTGCCGATCTGAGCCGTTCGATCGAACTCAATTCCGGAAATCTGAAGATCCGTGAGGTTCGCGGTGACGTTTATTTCGATATTTATGAACGGGCTCAGCAGCTGGATACAGCGAAACTCGATCTGGCAATTGCCGATTACACGCACATACTAAAGATCGCGCCGAAACAACATTCCGTTCTGGCAAAACGCGGCAGGGCTAACCTTTTGTTGGCCGGATACGATGAGGAGTTTTTTGAAAAAGCGTTGTCGGATCTCGACGAAGCGATAAAGCTTGAACCAAAGGCTGCCGAATATCGGAACTGGCGGGGGCAGGCCCACTTTGGTATGAAAAATGACTCACTAGCCATTGATGATGCGACCGCAGCCATCGCGTTGAACCCGAGATATTCAGATGCTTACACTCAGAGGGCAAAATATAATTGTTCGCTAAAGAAGATCTCAGTGTGTTTTGCAGATCATACACGAGCGGTCGAACTCGCTCCGGCGTCTGCAAAGCCCTATTTCGGACGCGGTCAAAGCTATTCTGACGTGCGGGATCATGAATCGGCGGTCAAGGATTTTACGAAGGCGATCGAACTCGAACCTAAGAATCCGCTCTATTACGCAAGCCGAGCCTCCGCTTACTGTTCGCTGGGCAAGAAAGACCTTGCTAAGGCCGACGAGCAAACGTATCAAAAACTTGGCGGCATGTATTTGTGGCCGTGCCGCTAAAGCCGTCTATTGCTGCGCCGGCTGGCTCTGCGGCACCGACAAGATCCGAAAGGCGATCGAATCGGGAGCTTTGCTAAAAGAGATCGAAACATCGTGGGCCGCCGGCCTCAATGCCTTCGGCGAAGCCCGGCGAGCGTCTTTGTTGTATTCACCTTATCTCGATGCTAGTATTACTTTACGAGGTAATACTTCGGCAGGTATTACCAAAGGAGTAATACCATGAGAGTTACGACAAAAGGACAGGTCACAATACCGATCGACGTCCGCGAGAAACTCGGGATCCGTCCGGGCAGTGAAGTCGACTTCATCGTACGCGGTGATTCGGCGACGCTTAAGAAGCGTAAATCCAACAAGAACGGTCACATGAGCCGCGGTGCTCGTGCGGTCGCACTCCTTGCGGGCTCTGCGACGGATAAGGGGCTGACCACGGACGAGATCTTAGCGTTGACGCGAGGTACCGACTGAAAGAGACCCTGGTGGATAGCAGTGTTTTGATCGACGTGTTAACGGGCGACGCTCGTTGGCTCGAATGGTCTTCGTCCGCACTGGAATCCGTAATGAACGATTCGGCAGTTGTGATCAACCCGATCATTTATGCCGAGGTCGCGTCGGGTTTTAAGCGGATCGAGGAATTGGATGCAAGGCTTCCCACGGACCTTTACAGGCGTGAGCCGCTTCCGTTCGCGGCTGCATTTCTTGCCGGCCGTGCATTCGTAAAATACCGCCGAAAGGGCGGCTCGCGGACCACGCCGATGCCAGACTTTTACATCGGCGCACATGCCGAGGTCTCGGGCTTCCGAGTTCTCACCCGCGATCCTCGCAGATTCAAACGATACTTTCCTTCGGTCGAACTGATCGCTCCGTAGCTCAGATCAATCCCACATTTCATTCTCGTCGTATTCAATGCCGTGTTCCGTCAGGATCGAACGATATTCATCTTGAAATGAAGTCTTGGCGTGAAACTCCCGTTGACGCAAGATATAAGTTTCTATTTCTTTTGCGTCGGAGCGGCTGATAGTGAAGGCAGCAAAGCCTTCCTGCCATTCCAAATTCTTGTACTTCTCACCAAGTGATCGCATGAACACGGCACTGCGTTCCTTCACCTCACGAACCAAGACGTCAAGCGTCACAGTACGCGAAAGGCCGAGTAAAATATGCACGTGATCGCTTCCACCTCCCGTAGCCAAAGCCGGTGAATGATATGGTTCCCAGAGAACCCCTTCGATACACGTATAGAGCAACGGTGCAATTCTCTCATCGATGAGATTTGCCTGGTTTTTCGTAGAAAATACTACGTGGATAAGTATCGTCAAGCGGTCCTTTAGACTCTTCGTTTGGTCATTCGACTTCTTCATTTTGTTGACGTACTTGAATTACCTAGGCGTTCAGGACAAGCACCGATTCGATCTCGAACGAGAATTCACCCCAATAGCCGGAAGGTCCACACCTATATAGAATCATGACCGCTCGTTTACAGTTCGGACAGGGGAAATCGAGAAATGAAAGATCATTGAGGTCGTTTTCAGCGATGAAACTCGCAAACTGCTTCGATTGATCATCGCTCAGATTAGTGAAGTTCGAATCGCAGTGTTTCTCTAGATCACTTGTTTTGAAAGCGATCTCGGTATGGCACTGGTCACACTTGAACACTAATGGAAGTTGTCGTTCTGAAACCGGCGGCTCCTCGGGACGAAAGCGTGTTGGGTTCGGGTCATAATACCCAGTTGTAAGACACACACTCTTATTTAGCTGAACGACTTTCATCGGGACTTAGACCCGCTATTATTCGTGTTTCCGCGTTAGCGTTTCGAGCACCTTATGACCGCGGGGCGACAATTTGTATCCCGGCCGCAACGATTCGGTCAGGCCGAGGGCCTTTAGCTTGCGGACCCAGGGTTTGAAGGTCGGGATATCGAGGCCGACGGATTCGGCGAGGATCTGTGCGTGGGTGTTGGGCTGGTCGCGGATCATCTGCAGGTACAATTGCGTCCATGGCCCGCGTTTGCTGCCGGCGTCGAGCTTTCGGAGTTTTGCGACGATGTCGTCGAGTTCGGTTTTCGATAGCTTGTCTTTTGCCCGAAGTGACTTTCTCGGGTCTTCGCCGACCCAATGCACACCAATGCGATAGATGTCCGTGCCCTCCTCGGCCGGCGGCATCGAGGCGAGAAGTTCTTTCTTCGAACCAAACCCGGCAGCCGCCGCATCTGCCGGCGTGATCTTGTTTTCCTTTACGATATCGACCGCGTCTATGCCGAGCACGCCAAGCTGCGTCATCTGCGTTCCGCCGGCCTTGACGCCGCATTTCTTCCATCGGCGAAAGATCAGCTTGATCTCACCCGCCTTGATGCGGTCCAAAATTGCATTCTTTATGAGCATTAGCTTGTGTTTACCGTTTAAGGCCGCGGTTTCAATAGCGGCTCCAGCCGCTTCTGCATTCCGCTAAACTTAAAATAGTCGCGATTGGTTAGGATCGAATTGCGCAGGATCTCCTCGGCCTTGCGCTTATCTCGAAAGTCAGATTCCGCCTCAAAATGCGCATACAGTGTCATGTATAACCGCTCAAAATGCCTTTGATTATACGACTCAACCTTTTCGTACCCGATCCATTCGAAATCGGGATAGTCGAACTCATCAAACATGTAATACGGTTTGCCATTGAAGCTCGGCATCCGATCGGTGAACGTCAAGATCTTCTTTTCGTTTCCAGAGATCATTAGCGCCATAAATCGACCGCCGGCCAGCGCTTCCACAATGTTGAAATAGAAAATCGCCCGTTCGGTCTTGTCTCTAAATCCGAGTTCGTCGATCTTGATATCAAGTTTGCTCAGATCTGCTTCATTGAAATATGACGCAATGCCGCTTCTGATTCGGTAATAGTAATTGTCTAGTAACCAACGGCTATCGATCTCCTTCGCTATGGTTTCTTGAGCCACCTCTAGGTTTGGGCGCGGCTTCCTGGTTTCAGAAACGCGGTTATAGTGGATCTCTCTAATGACGTACCAGAAGTACAGCTCATCATCACCCGGCCTTTGCAGAAACTTAGAATCAAGCATCGTTCCGTCTCGTTTGCCAAGAGCGACGATCGTATCGACCAATTTATTCAAGCGAGGGGTCCGCAGTTGATCAAGTGAAGCGGCATATTCGGAGGGATTACCGCCTTTAGAATGCAGGTCAGCGATCGAGACGAGATTACCGATGCTTTTTGAATCGAGGTCTATTTGTCCTTCACAGACATTAGCGGCAAACAGGACGAGTAGAATAAGAAAGGATTTCATATTCGTTCGATAAAACAAATTGGTAATGGGACTATCCGCCGCTTACAGCGTTAAAGATGTGCAGTTCGTCCGCATCGATCGCCGTCTCAAGGCCCTTGGCTTGCTTCACGCTTTTGTCGCCGAGAAAGACATTTACGTGCGTGCGGATCTCGCCCTGCTCGTTCAATACCCGCTCGCGGAGAGCAGGGTGCTGCGACCAAAGTTCAATCAGCGCGTCGCCGACAGTCGCCGGTCCATCGCCCAGCCTGACCTCCGTTTCACCGCCGGTAAATGCTTTCAAATGGCCGCTTAGATAAACCTTCATTAGAGCGTGTATGCCTTTACGCAGCAGATCTCGGGCAGCGAGCCTTCGATCATCTTCCACGAATTGCCGTCGTCGTGCGAGGCAAAGAGCTTGCCGTTCTTTGTGCCGAAAAAGATGTTGTTGCCGGTCGAGGTGACCGCATCGCGCAATATCACCTCATAGGCATTTTTCTGAGGCAATCCTTTTGTCAGCGGCTGCCAGCTTTTGCCCTCGTCGCGGGTGCGGTAAACGCGCAGCTTGCCCTCGCAGGTAAATCGCTCGGCGTCCTTTTGGAGCGGAACGATGAACGCCGACCCGGCCTCGCTCACCGTCAGGCCAAATCCGAAGTTCGACGGCAGCCCGGTCTCGATCTCTTCCCACGTAATGGCACCGTCGCGGCTGCGGTAAACGCCGTGATGATTTTGAAGAAAGAACAGCTTTTTCTTTGATGGATGGCGGGCGATCTTATGGACGCACTGCCCGAACTCGGGATATTTGTTCGGCATGAAATAGGCCGAGACGCCGGTGTTCGTCACCCGCCATGTTTCGCCGCCATCGGCAGATTGATAAACCCCGCCGGTCGAGATCGCGATCTTGATGTCCTTAGGGTTCTTCGGGTCGGTGACGATCGTGTGCAGGCAGAGGCCGCCGAAGCCCGGCTGCCATTGCTTGCGGTGCGGATGTTTCCAGAGGCCGGAGTTCAGTTTCCATGTCGCTCCGCGGTCATGAGATTCAAACAGCGCCGCGGGTGCCACGCCGACGTATAGCGAATCGTTATCGCCACCGGCGGCTATCTGCCAGATATTCTCAAGCGACTTTTTCGTATTGGCGGGCATCTTGATGCGGCGTTTCTCGGGCTGATCCCAGGTCTTGCCCATGTCCATGCTCTTGCAAAGTTCGGCGCCGAAATGCCAGCTCGCGGGTGCGGCCCACATCTCGTTCCTGCCCTTCCGCTGATCGAGGAACGCCGAATAGACCGCAAGGCCCGGAAAGTGCGGCCCGTCGATCGACCATTTGCCATTACCGCCGCGAAGTATGAACAAGCCCTTCGCCGTACCGACCATCAATAACGTTTCATCTGACATCGTTTTCAACCTCAAAACCAGCTCGATTTCTTCTTCGAGGTAGTTCCTCCAAAAATGCCGCCGAGTATTCCCCGAACGATCGTATTCCCGATCTGCCGTCCGATCGACGAACTCGCCGATCGTGCTACGCTCTTTGTCACCGATTCAATCAGCGTGTCAGGACCGCGTGCCGCTGAACGCTCGGCCCTCGCCTGTTTCTCTGCTTCCTTTTGAGCTTCCAGCTGGGCCTTCGCCTCCGCTTCGGCTGCCATCCGCTCGTCGGCACGTTTTGTCAGTATTTCGAACGCCGATTCACGGTCGATCTCTTTTTCGTAAATGCCGGCAACCAGCGATGTTGCGATCAGCTGTGCACGCTGTTCCGGTGTCACCGGCCCGATCTGGCTGACAGGCGGCACGACGAACGCCCTATCGACCATCGTCGGCACGCCTTTCTCATCAAGACACGAGATCAGCACCTCGCCGACGCCGAGTTCGGTAATGGTCTTTACGGTATCGACGTTCGGATTCTCGCGAAAGCTCTTTGCGGCAACCTTCACCGCCTCCTGCTCTTTCGGCGTATAGGCACGCAGCGCATGCTGCACGCGATTGCCGAGTTGAGCAAGCACCGAATCCGGTATATCCGCCGGGCTTTGAGTCACAAAATAGACGCCGACGCCTTTTGAACGGATAAGCCGGACGACCTGTTCGATCTTGTCCACAAGCGCTTTTGGCGCATCGTCGAAGAGCAGATGGGCCTCATCGAAGAAAAAGACGATCTTGGGTTTATCAAGGTCGCCCGCTTCGGGCAGCATTTCAAATAATTCCGACAAGAGCCAGAGCAGGAAGGTCGAATAGACCTTTGGCGAATTGATAAGATCATCGGCGGCAAGCAGGTTGAGAACGCCTTTTCCGCCCAGCGTCTGCATGAAATCCTCAAGCCTGACCGCAGGCTCGCCGAAAAAGACCTCGCCCTGCTGCTGTTCGAGCTGCAGTAAGCCCCGCTGTATCGCACCGACCGAGGCCTTCGAGACATTGCCGTACTTGGTCGTAAATTCATCGGCATTTTCTGCGACATAGATCAACAGCTGCTGCAGATCGTTCAGATCGAGAAGGAGCAAGCCTTGCTCATCGGCGACCTTAAACGCAAGCGTCAGAACACCCTCCTGCGTTTCGTTAAGCTGCAGGATCCGCGATAACATCAGCGGCCCCATTTCGGAAATGGTCGCCCTCAGCGGATGTCCCTGTTTTCCGAAGACGTCCCAAAGGGTGACGGGGCTTCCTTCGAACGCGACGTTCTCCATCCCGAGCGATTTCAGCCGCTCGAGGATCTTTGGGTGCATTCCGCCGGGTTGGCTGATGCCGGTCAGATCGCCTTTGATGTCGGCCATGAAGACAGGCACGCCCCGCTGGCTAAAGCCCTCGGCAAGCTTTTGCAGCGTGACGGTCTTGCCCGTCCCGGTAGCACCGGTAATGACCCCATGGCGGTTTGCCATTTGCGGCAGCAGAAAAAACTCTGATGCGTCTCGTTTTGCGACTAGGATCGGATCTGCCATTTTAGTTTTTTGTATCTCCCTGATCTGTTAACACTTCTCGTACTTCCAGTTTCTGCTTTTTCCTTCGGTCAGCCACTCGATCGTAGTTCCGAGGCGTTTTTCACGCGTCGCATCGGTCTTTGCGTCGTTGATCCATTCGATGTACTCCTTTCGGTGGCTGTAGCTGAAATTCTCGAATACCGCCCTCGCCTTGATGTTCTTCTTAAGTGCCTTTTCAAGCACATCGGGAACGACGAGTTCCTTCTTTTCGGAAGGCTTCTTTTGCGGGGCCTTGATGCCTTTTTCGTTGAGTTCGATCGCTTGATGGATAAGGTCGATTATCACCTTGTCCTTCGGCAGGTCCTTGAGCGATGTGATCTTGCCAAAGCTGCTCAGAGTATTTCGGTCAGAGTCGATACTCGGGTGTTTCAGCATCTGCTGTTTCCAAAAGCCGAACGCGCAATGCTGCTTGAACGCCGCCATGTTGCAGACCGGGCCTTTGAGATCGAAATGGGGCATGCTCCATTTCATCGTTTCTTCGATGTCCGGGCACGCCTTGTGAACAAGTTTGCGGATGTGCGTAAGGATCGGCTTTGCGAAATCAGCCGACTTTTCTATGTATGCGTCGATTCGCGGGTCAACGTTGGGCATCGCGTATTCGCTCCTCCTCGTGTCGGTGGATCAGGTATCTGAGAACTGAGCGATTATATACGATTTTCTTTTCGTATGACCAACTTTAGGCCTGACCATTTTTCATCGACGGCGCAGACCTTTACATCCACCAGCCCGAGCGGCAGAGCGGCCTCGCGTATCGTGTCTTCGGTGATCTCGGTCGGCAGCTTTGCGGCCCTTTTGTACCATGAGACCCAGATCGCTCCGTTCTGTTTTATCCGGTGTTTCGCGTCGGCCAGTCCGCGAAACAAACCATCGCGCGTGTTGGTAAATAAATGAAGAATATCGGCAGGGTCAGAACCGGGAGCAGGCGGGGTCGCCGCCGGAGCATCTCGGAACGGGGTGTAGGCAGCGACCATGTCATCTGCCGTCCCGCTAAACACCCTTACACCCACCGGCAGCGGCCCGACCAACTCGGCATAATTCTCCGGCGCGTCAACAACCGCCACCGTCATCCCTTCTTTGATGCCGAGCTTTTTCGCCAGCGGCGTTCCCGAATATCCGGCGGTCATATTATCGTCACCAGAACGGTTCTTTCCCTCGGCCCGTCGAATTCGCACAGGTATATTCCCTGCCACCGGCCGAGGCAGAGCTTCCCGTTCTCGAACGGCACCGTTACGCTCGAGCCGACCAGCGACGCCTTGATATGCGAGTCGGAATTGTGTTCGAAGTGCGTGAAGTGCCCGTCGTATTGCGGTATCAGCCGCCGCAAAAACCCGAGCATATCGCTCTTTACATCAGGATCGGCATTCTCGTTTATCGTCAGCCCGCATGTTGTATGCTGCGTGAAAAGAACGCACACACCGTCCGTCGCACCCGCATCCCGAAGCAACGTCGAGACCTCCGTCGTGATCTCGATCATCGATTCGCGTAAGTTTGATCTGATCGAAATCGTTTTCACTGATCTGAGCACTCCTCAATAATCGAGCTTCATGATAAGTCGGTGTTCTATGGCATCATTTACTAGTTGCCAAAACATCCCAAAGGCACAGCGAGCAAGAGTTTCCAGTGGTGCAAGATGTTCGGCCCCCTCGCGCCGCCAAATCGTAAGTGTTTCCTCTGTCGCATCCCACGTTGTCTTGTTCAAGTGGTAGAGTTCGTCGCGAAGCGAATACGCGGAACCGAAGTGCATTTCTTTACCCGAGAGGTCCGCTGCTTTGAAATTGAACATGAATTGCGCCGGAAGCCAAGCTTCAACGTCCCTTAGGAGGGAGGGGAAGCTCGTTCTGAAGTCGGGCTCAACGCTTTTTTGAAACGCGGGATCAGAGTACCAATCTTCGGTCGATGCCACCGGTCGTTTCAGTTCAGGATGCTCTGAGTACGCCGCCCAAAGCAGGAGCGATCCATAACCATCCCACGCCGGTTTATCAGTGAAATAGGGTGCGTCGTCCGATTCGTCCCAATCAAGCGGCTCTTTCAGATCGTTGCCGAGGCCTGTTTCGATTTCGCGTCGCCAATCGAGAACCGCTGAGCGCACATCTTCCGGGTCGGTAATTGCGTCATCGTCATCATCATCATCTGGCCGTATGATCTGAACGTCCCAGCCTTCCTCTCGTCCGCGTTGCTGTACGATGTTCTCCCAATTTCCGGTGAAGTACCGAGTGTACGATCCAACATAAATGTCTAAACCCATATATCGAAGCAGTATCGGGCAAATGAAGATCTTCTGCAATAGCGCGGTAGAAATGCAGGTCCCGCCGTTTGGCGCAGCGTATCGAGGTTCGGCATCTACTTGGCGGATCGGATAGGTGCAAAGGAGACTTTGGTCTTGTGACCGAATGAGCAAAGTATTCTTAGCAGTTGGCCGCTTGAACACCTGACGTGCTGCCGTTCAAAATCGCTGTGAACTTCGCGCCGGAGTTTGACCCAAGTTTGGCAGCTTGTGCATTGCCATAAGTAGAAATCTGGAGCATTGTGCACAACACGAGACCAACTGCCGGATCAATTCAAGTTCACATAATTGCGATGGACGACGAGGCCGGATTTGTCGCGGGCTTCGTACACGGCCTCGTTCTTTGAGGCCCTGGTGACGACCTTTGACTTAGCGACGGTCTGTCGTTCTTTCCTGGTTCCTTTGTCGGCTTCGGCGATAAATGTGCTGATATCGCTGGCGGTCGGTTCGGTTTCTGCTTTTGGCTTGTCGGCGAGCGAGATCGCTTCGGTAACGGCGGCTTTCAGCATCTTTGGCCATAGTTTCGCAAATAGGTGATTCGAGACGTAAATATCGGCGCTGTTTATTTTTCCATTTATCGCGAATGCATAGCCGATGACGTCGCTCTTGCCTTTTGCAAGGCCGTCAAACTTCTTAACAAACACTTCCGTCGCCTTTTTTAGCTTCTTGTTCTCGAGCGCAAGCTGGAGACTTGACGAAGAGGCATTTACGGTAATATCCGCCGTTACATTGACCGAAAGATTCTTTTGCGAGTTCGCAACCTCATTCCAAACAGCAGTCTGATCACCTCGTCCTGCGACGGTAACAACCTCCGAAGCCGTTGATGTACCTCTAACAGCGCCGGACACCGGTGCAGGACCCGGTGCACCAGCCGATCCTGATCCTGTTGCCGAGCCTTGGCCATCGCCGGAACCTGTGCCGCTTCCTGATCCGGGATCGCCTACCTTTCCCTGTGTAGCGATCTTCAATTCCCTTGAAACAATGCGCTCTTCGGACGAGGAAAATTCCTTCTTACTTTCGTTGCCGCGGCCCTCCCATCTTTCGGCTTCGACGCAAAAAGCTTCGATAGAGACTCTGCCCGAATTTCGCGGAACGATTATGCTGATCGCGAGCACACGATCCTGCTTGCCACCTTTGACGATATCGCCGGATTGGATAAAAACGTCGTATATCGGCGAGATATTCTCAACGATCAGCTCGTTAACGTCATCAGTTTCATAGACCTTGAATACTTTCATCTCCATCGCTTCTTGCAGCGTGATCAGATTCTTGTTGCTGCTCGTGTCAGCTCCGTGGATGAGAAATATCGTGAGATTCTCATACGTGTAAGGAGCCGATACGCGATACGCCGTCTGGGCGAAAGCTGATACAACTGCGATGCATAGACACACTACCACCGTAAGGCTGAAACTTCCCGTGCCTTTCATAGGATCACCTCGTTTCGTTTTTATATCTTTCTAGCTAACGATCATTCAGATTCTTGGCTTCTTTGTTTTGAGATGCCGGCAAAGGGAAATGGATGCTTTGCCGAACCGCATTTTTGTCGATCAAAAAAACCCAAAATGAATTCTGATGGCAATAACTGAACGTACGACGGGGGATGTATACTGAATTCAGGCAAAGCTAATGTCTCCAAGACTTCGTCTTTTTCTTTTACTTTGGATTGCAGGCTTTACGGGCGTTCTGTCGTTTTTGCTTGTCGATATTTCGGCATTGATAAAGATGCTTCCGGAAGCTGAAGGTATGTCGCAGCCTGACATCCCGATGAGCGTGATCAGGCTGCTGGCCGTTATCCAACCGGGTGTATTGGTGACGCTGGCAGTGTTGGCCGGGATGTGGCTTGCGCCAAAGGCAGGTTTGCATGCGCCTGCCACAGAAGCTCTTGCAGAGCGAAGGCCATTTTTTCCCGCACTGCGGCCGCAGATCATTCCCGGCATTTTTGGGGGAATCTTGGCAGGTATGGCGATAACCACGTGCTGGCTGTTGGCAACTCCGTTCCTGTCCGACGAATTTATCGCTCGTGCTGACGCATTCAACAAAATGATGCCGCCGATCACGCGTTTTCTATACGGCGGCGTCACGGAAGAGATATTGCTTCGATGGGGCATGATGACGCTGATTGTCTGTGCTCTTTGGAAGGCCTTCGACCGAGGTAAGGGTTCGCCGAGCTCCGTCTGGTTCGTTGTCTCTATCGTGGCTTCGGCGATCTTGTTCGGAGCCGGGCATTTGCCGATCGCCTCTGCATTGAGCGGCGGCCTGACCGCAGCATTGACTATCTATGTCATCACTGCAAACTCGATATTCGGCATTGCTGCAGGCTTTCTATATTGGAAACGCGGCCTCGAATCCGCCGTCATCGCTCATATGTTTGCCCACGTAGTGCTGCTCGCTGCGATCGCACTTTCGTAGCAATTGCGCTTCTTAAAATGATGGTTTTCGCTTCGGACCAAAGAACCAAGTCGCTATCGCTCACGGTTCTGACCTTTTTTTCGCGGGCCGGTGGCGACCGAGACGGTCTCGGAGAGTATCAGATACATTTGGCCGACAGAGAGCCTACGAACGGGCAAGTTTTGTGTTGATCAAAGTGTTGAGCGAAACGCCCTGGACAGAGGATTCGAGCGCGAGGCGGCGATGGAGCTCTTTTGACATTCGCACATTTAGCTTTCCGCTGTAGCTGCGGCGGCCAAGCGGTTCGGGGATCGGTTCATTCTCGGCGATCAGGTCTTCGATCACAAATCCGACGACGCTGCGGATCTCGCGCAATGCCTTTTCCTGCGTGCCGCCGTGCGCCGCAAGAGACGGAAACTCGGCCACCCACCCAATAAAGGCATCGTCTTCCTCAGACCACGCAACTGTATAGCTATATTCTTCCGCTTTATTGTTAGATCTTAATGCTTTTGCCCTTGTCATACTTACTACCTCAACTCTCTCTGTCCAGTTTATTTAACGCCGCGATGACCTGTTCAACCTGATAAGGTTTCGCCTTGCCCTTGTCGGATTGAATATTCAATCTCGGATCGCCCGGCCAGGGCATCTTGAAAATATGATGGCTGCCCTTCATTCTTGGCTTTCCGAAAAACTCTTCGCATATTCGCATTAGTTTGGAGAACCTCGTACTGGCCTTTTGAACCTCAAGCTCCGCGATAATTTCGGAAATTGTCATATTTATGTCTATGCAATCCGCCTAAAAAGAATGGTACTGTATACGGTACTATAATGTCACGCCTTAAATCTTACTTTTGATACTTTTTCTTTCGCGGGCCGGTGGCGACCGAGACGGTCTCGGAGAGTTTCAGGTACATTCGAGAGACGGCATCGACGGTCGGCTCGATGAAGCGCTGGGTCTTGCTGATCCGGATGCCGAAATGTTTACAGAAAGGGTTTGCATAGATCCGCCTGCCGGTCGAGAGGCCGTCGTCGCGAACGAGAAACGCGGCATTCGCCGTGATCGCGTCGGTCGGTTCGAGGATTATCGTGTCCTTTGGCCGGTTGTAATAAAGATAGACGGCGAGCGGGCGGCCCATCATCTTGTGTGCCTTTTGGTTCAGGAAGATCGCGCCCTTCGGGCTGATCGTCACGTGGACCCGCTCGGTGTAGGCAAGCGTCGGCCCGCCCATGAATTTCTCGCATTGTCTGTCAAGCTGCATCATCTTTCGCGTGCCATTCTCGCACGGATGTTTCATTGATAACACGGTCGTTGGGTTTGCGTCAAGCATTTTCTTGCTCCCTGCAAGAAGCGCCCCCACCGCCTCGATTGGCGGCCCGGCGGCTTTGGCCGATCCGTCCGGTTTGTAAATGTTCGCGTTTTTCCGGCCCGTTTATCCTGCCTTTATCTTTCGATTCCCGCCCAACTCCGCATCGAGCCCGTCACGCTCCGGCTGCCGCTGAGCATTACGCCCGCGCCTGCCGGATATCGCGGCCGGGTGCCGAATGGCGCCGTGTTGACCGCCGAAATTTCGCTCGCGACGTTTGTTAAAAGGCGGCGTTTGTTCGATAATCATTAGTTTTGATATTCAACGGAGTTTATTCGAATCCATAAGACATTTTGATCAAGGCGGTTCGACCCGAAGGAAGTAAGGCTCTTTCGCCGATATCTCTCTGCAGGCCGTCCGCAACAAAACAATATGAACGATTACGTGATCTATTTAGTGCCCGCTTTCGGGGTCATCGGATTGCTGGTGATGGCGTATAAATCCGCCTGGGTCGGCAAGCAGGACGCCGGCGACCAGAATATGCAGGACCTTGCCAAGCATATTGCAGACGGCGCGATGGCGTTTCTGAAAGCCGAATGGCGCGTCCTCAGCATCTTTGTCGTCATCACCGCCGCATTGCTGGCCTATTCGGGAACCATCCATGAGGTCAATGGGCGGCAGATACACTCCCATTGGCTGATCGCCGTCGCCTTTATCATCGGAGCCGTTTTTTCGGCGACGGCCGGCTACATCGGCATGCGCGTCGCCACCAAGGCCAACGTTCGGACGACACAGGCCGCACGCACAAGCCTGAGGCAGGCATTGAAGGTCTCATTCACCGGCGGAACCGTGATGGGCCTCGGGGTTGCAAGCCTTGCGGTCTTCGGCCTCGGCGGATTGTTCATCGTTTTTCTTGCGACATTCTCGGATCTCGGTGCGAACCAGGTGAGGACCGCGATCGAGGTTTTGACCGGCTTCTCGCTCGGTGCCGAATCGATCGCACTATTCTCACGCGTCGGCGGCGGTATTTACACCAAGGCAGCTGACGTCGGGGCCGACCTCGTCGGCAAGGTCGAAGCCGGAATTCCGGAAGACGACGTCCGTAACCCGGCAACGATCGCCGATAACGTCGGCGATAACGTCGGCGATGTGGCGGGCATGGGCGCCGACCTTTTCGGATCGTATGTCGCAACGATCCTCGCAACGATGGTCCTGGGTCAGGAGATACTCGTCCGCGACGCGTTCGGCGGCATGTCGCCTATCCTGCTGCCGATGGTCATCTGCGGCCTCGGGCTGATCTTCTCGATAGTCGGGACATTTTTCGTTCGCATCAGTGATGACAAGGGGAATGTTCAGAACGCACTCAACCTCGGCAATTGGTCATCGATCGTGCTGACGGTGATCGCCGCCTATTTTGCGGTAATGTGGCTGCTGCCGGAAGGCCAGATCACGCTTAGGTCGAATTCGTTCGACAAAATGGATGTGTTCTACGCGATCGTCGTCGGGACGGTGGTCGGTGCGATCATGAGCTACGTCACCGAATATTACACCGCGATGGGCAAAAAGCCAGTGATGTCGATCGTGCGGCAATCGTCGACAGGTCATGCCACGAACATCATAGCCGGACTATCGGTAGGGATGAAGTCGACCGTTATCCCGATCCTGACCCTCGCCGGCGGTATCATTACCTCATACTATTTCGCAGGGCTGTATGGCGTTGCCATCGCGGCCGCGGGTATGATGTCCACGACCGCAATGCAGCTCGCCATCGACGCCTTTGGCCCGATAGCCGACAATGCCGGCGGCATTGCGGAAATGAGCCAACTCCCCGCCGAGGTCCGTGAACGCACCGACATCCTGGACGCTGTTGGCAACACAACTGCAGCAACCGGGAAGGGATTCGCGATAGCGTCAGCGGCCCTAACAGCACTTGCTCTATTCGCTGCCTTTGTTGGGATCGCAGGCATCGACCGCATCGATATTTACAAAGCAAATGTGCTTGCCGGTCTCTTCGTTGGCGGAATGATACCGTTCATCTTTTCGGCGTTGTGTATCCAGGCCGTTGGCAAAGCAGCAATGGACATGGTTCAGGAAGTCCGTCGTCAGTTTCGCGACATTCCGGGAATTATGGAATATAAGGCACAGCCGGAATATGAGAAATGTGTGGAAATCTCGACCAAGGCTTCGATCCGCGAAATGTTGATGCCGGGAGCCATTGCGCTCGTAACGCCTGTGATTGTAGGGTTCACGTTTGGCCCTGAAGTTCTTGGCGGGTTGCTCGCGGGCGTGACTGTTTCAGGAGTACTTATGGGTATGTTCCAAAACAATGCTGGCGGTGCATGGGATAATGCTAAGAAGTCCTTCGAGAAGGGAGTCGAAATTAACGGCGAGATGTTCTACAAGAAGAGTGAGCCGCACAAAGCCTCAGTCACCGGTGACACCGTCGGCGACCCATTCAAGGACACTTCCGGCCCCTCGATGAACATTCTGATCAAGTTGATGTCGATCGTTTCGTTGATCATCGCTCCGTATATTTACGGCATCGGGCAGTAGGCTGACTACGGCCTTTCGTAAGATATAGATGAAAGATGGCTTGGTAGTGGGGTTTTCTTCCGGTAATACTACCGAGCCATTTCTCGATTATAAAGGTCTAGACGGATCGAGGAAATAAGAGAAGAATGCCCATCGATTTTCTCCACCATTTTGGGGTTGCTCATCCCAACGAACTTACCATTCGGGTGGAGGCAGTCCTCTAACGGTTGATCTATCGCCTCCCGGTCACTCTCGTCAACGATCTCGAACCTTAGTTCAACCAGAGAGCACGTTTTGGGCGTATCCAGAGGGTGAACACGTTCGATCTTCATTAATCTTCCTTTTTCTCCAACATCTCCAGAAACTGCGCGAAAAGATATTCCGAATCATGCGGGCCCGGGGCTGATTCCGGGTGAAATTGGACCGAGAAGACCGGTAAGGTCTTGTGCCGCAGGCCGGCAACGGTATTGTCGTTCAGATTGATATGGGTGACCTCGACATCTGAAGGGAGGGAGTCGGGATCAACCGCAAACCCGTGGTTGTGCGAAGTTATCTCGACCTTTCCGGTCTTCAGATATTTGATCGGTTGATTGCCGCCGCGATGGCCGAATTTCATCTTGAACGTCTTGGCTCCGAATGCTTCGCCGATCAGTTGGTGACCCAGGCAAATTCCGAAAATTGGTACATTTGATCTGATCAACTTCTTGATCTCGGAAACTATTGTCGTCATAGCAGATGGATCGCCCGGTCCGTTTGATAGGAAGATCCCATCGGGCTTAAGTGAGAGCAAACTTTCTGCCGTGGTAGTTGCCGGCACGACTGTGACGCGACACCCGAATTTGGAGAACTCACGCAGGCTGTTTGTTTTCACACCAAAATCAAACGCCACAATATGGAATCGGGCTTCATCCAGCGACGGGTATTCGAACGTATCCTCGATTGTCACAACACAAGCAAGTTCACGCTTCTTCATGTCCGGCGACTCGAGAACTTTCTTGAGGAGGCTTTCGGGTTCAAGATCAACCGAAGAAATGCCGGCTCGCATCGCTCCCTTGTTGCGAATGTGGCGTACCAGAGCACGTGTGTCGACGTGTTCGATCCCAACGATGTGGTTTTCTGAGAGATAGTCCGGTAGTGACCGTGTCGAACGCCAATTCGATCGGATCCTGCTCGATTCGCGAACAACAAACCCCTCCGCCCATGGCCTGCGTGATTCTACATCGTCTTGGTTTACCCCGTAGTTTCCTATCAGTGGATAGGTCATACAAATGATCTGACCAGCGTAACTCGGATCAGTCAAGATCTCCTGATAACCGGTCATGGACGTGTTAAAAACCATTTCACCAAAGGTCTCGCCGATGGCACCGAAAGACCGGCCATGAAATGTTCGACCGTCCTCAAGAACTAGAATCGCGTCTGCAGCAAAAGTCATCGGATATCGATATTATCTCAACGCAATTGACTATGCGAGAGGACGAAAAACAAAAACCGAGAGATTGGCGAGTCAGAGGTGTGTGACCAAAACGTCTGATTTGCTAATTCAATTGAAAGCGAAACTCTAACGACGCGCTGCATTTGGAAGGTCGTTAGAGTCTGGTTTCAATTCCTGATATTCCCCGTGTTCCAAAAAACCCATTTTGCCGGGCTTCCAATAGCGAAAAAAGGCCTTTCCATAAATGTATTTTTCAGGCACTAAGCCCCAATATCGCGAATCAGAAGAGTTGTCACGGTTGTCGCCCATTACAAAATAATGATGAGCTTCGACTTTTCGGGCCGGCCAACTTGGCATCGATTGGTTATGTTCGATATCGAGATAGTCTTCCTTAAGTTCAACGTCATTGATGAAGACGCGTCCACTTCGAACCTCAACTGTCTCGCCGGGCAAGCCAATAATTCGCTTCACATAGCTCTTGTCAGGTTCTTTAGGGTACCAAAAGACAACAATGTCACCGCGTTCCAGGTGCCCCCATCTGACACTTTGGATCTTGTAATACACGAGTTTGTTGACCAGCAAACGCTCACCGTCGTTTAATTGAGGCAGCATCGATGTTCCTTCGACGACGACCGGTTGGACTGCAAAAACCCCAAACAAGACAAAAACGACGAGGATAAGGAAAACGTCACGAACCAAGCGGAGGCTTTCATTCCAGAGTCCGTTTCGCGACTCACGGCGCATTTCCACCACGACAATATCGCCATCATCTTCAGGAGAGATTCTTCCGAACGCGATTTGGCCTTTCCTTTTGAATTCCATTGTTGGCAATTGATCCAAGTCAAATTTGGCGCCATTAGTCTGGGCCGCAATGCTCCAAACTAGAAAGTAGCTTTCGCTACAAGGTTTGTCAAAGAATTTCTGGAATCGATTCGCAACCTTGCGACGATCGCGAGTCGTGCTAAGATTGCAGTGCACTCGACATCTGATTAGGTAATCGTGAAATGAACCCGTCGATTCGCTCTCTATTTCCCGCAGCAACCGAACAAACGTATTTGAATAGCGCAGCGGTGTCGCCAATGCCGATTACTGCGATCGATGCCGTCGTTTCACAGTTGCGTGACGTTGCATCACACGGCTCCGAACATTATTCGGAATGGATTGCAACAAAAACACGTGTACGAAACATTGTTGCGGAAATGCTGGGAGTGAGACCTGAGCAGATCGCGTTTATGCGAAATACTTCCGACGGATTTGCTTCCGTCGCGAACGGGATCTCCTGGAATCCTGATGCAAATATCGTTAGTTTTGAGCGTGAGTTCCCAGCAAACTTCTATCCGTGGCGAATGATCCGTGACCGGCTGGGTGTCGAACTACGGCTGTGTCCCGAACGCGATGGGCGTATCGATCTGCAAGAACTGATCGAGATGATTGATTCAAAGACGCAGTTGGTCGCATTAAGTGCAGTCCAATATGGATCAGGTTTTAAGGCAGACCTTGAGCGAGTTGGGCGGGCTGCCCGCGGCGTCGATGCCTTATTCGCGGTTGACGTTATTCAAGGATTTGGGGCAATGGGGTTTGATCTTCCTGCGCAATTTGTAGATATCGCGTCGGGAGCCAGCCACAAATGGCTTTGTTCGCCCGAGGGCTGCGGCATACTTTTTATTTCTGATCGTGCCCGTGAACGCATCGAACCAACCTCAATCGGTTGGATAAGTGTTGAGACACCTTGGGACTTTGACAATACGGAACAGCCAGTCAAGCCAAACGCTCTTGCGTGGGAGAGCGGAACTGGACCTTCGTCGCTTTTTTATGGGCTGGAACAAAGCTTGAAATTATTGAATGAAACAGGACTTTGCAAGATCGAAAACTACTTATACGGACTTTCAGATTACTTGTGTGAGCTTCTTTCATCGAAGAACTACGAGATCATCAGTTCCCGAATCGCAAATGAGAGGTCCGCAATCGTGTGCCTAAAACACTGCGGTGGTATAGACTCGGCAGACATTTTTGAAAGACTTCGGTCTGAAAATGTTATTGTGAGCGCCCGTGGCGACCGGTTAAGAATCGCCCCGCATTTTTACAATATTCGCGAAGATATCGATGCTCTAATTTCGGCCTTACCTTAGTCAGAGGGCCATGGTTCGGACAGGTCGTCCAGATTTAGTCGAGTCAATCCGCCAGCGTCTGAGTAACGTCGTCTTATTTTTCGCTTGTTCTCACGAACCCTGAAGAACATCAAGCCAGCAAGCACGCCTATTGATACAGCCGAGATGCCACCAATGAACATCCATAAAATGGTTGACACAACCACATCGCGTGCCGTCAAAGCAAAATACCGCTCGAATTTTTGAACAAGAAACGGATCCTCACCAAGCCATTGGACCGTTTTCCCATAACTGACTTCGGATATAAGCTTTTGCGCAGCTTCCGGTTCAGTCGATTCGAAGATGAAAACACTATAATTTCCGATCCTGCGATACATCAACGGCGGGGTTTCGGGCTCTTCGGCGAGGTGCGACCGAAATGCCTCGTCAGCTAGCGTTGCGGCCTGCGGCGTCGAATACTCGATGATCAATAATTTTCCTTCATCATATTGAGCCGCGACCGCTTCAGTACCAGGAATAAAATCCATCCGCTGAAAGATCGGTTGTTCACCAAAGAACGATACAAGGCCTTCGACTGACGTCGTAAAGACCGCTTTCTCGCGCACCTGTTCCCACCTTGGCAAGTGCTTCAAGAGAATAGGAACGCCATCAAATTCGTCGATCTCCTGAATCTTCGTATTTGGTGTAGTTCCAGCGTGTGCAAATAATTGCGACCCAAGCGCCAACAAAAGGATCAGAGAAGACGTGAACTGTCGAATGAATGACATGTATCGATCCATCAAAAACCACGAAATAATCTTGGCAATGAATGGAATAAGAATCTTAACATTTGGGCCGTTTCGACGACAATGCGCTCGAAGATATTGTGCACACCAAATCGTGCATGAAATGCTCTAAAGACTACACGCATCGAGATGAATCTTGAGTGAGATGTTCGCCGAATAGAAAGATATGCCTAGAAAAACACAAAGAAAATTCAATGATCTGGCAGGATTTTTCGAAAAACAATCGTTTGGCACGCTTTTTGACTCCATCTATGGCGGGGGTTACGAGCAGATGACAACAGAAACATTAAACTTTCCGGTTTGGCAGAGTGAAACGGTTCCGAGCGGCTCCGGTTCTGAGATTGCTAACACCGTTGCCAGTACTGACTTTCAGCTGACGCAAAAGGCGGCAATGGGCGATATGGTCGCTTTTGAAGAGATTTATCAGCGCCATCACCGCCGCGTCTATTCGATCTGTTTACGGATGCTCCAGAACGCTTATGAGGCGGAAGATATAACTCAGGACGTCTTTATCCAGCTGTATCGCAAGATCGGCAGTTTTCGAGGTGACTCGGCATTCACCACCTGGCTGCATCGCATGACAGTGAACCAAGTACTCATGCATTTCCGGAAACGGAATGTTAAGTACGAAAAGGTTACCGACGAAGGAGAAACACCCGATCAGGTTGTGAATGGAACGGCCGATCCTGAGAGAATGAGGGTCGTTGACAAGATCGCCCTTGAAAACGCGATCGAACAGCTCCCGACCGGCTACAAGAACGTGTTTGTCTTGCATGACGTCGAAGGTTTTGAGCACGAGGAAGTGGCCAGAATCCTTGGATGTTCGGTGGGGACGTCGAAGTCCCAACTTCACAAGGCCCGTTTGAAACTGCGGAAGCTCTTGAAGAAAAAGGCCAACCCACGTTTAGTTGGCGTGAATGCCTAAGTATCGACTTGATTCAAGTCAAACGGCCTCTCGGAAACGGGAGGCTTTTTGCTTAAAATCTGTCGATTTACTGCCTGTCGTTTTCGATGATATAGTTCTTTCAATCCCGTTCACCCTTCGCTGGCACAATCGAAATAAAGATGAAGCTCATATTTTTGCTTATTATTCCAATATTTGTTTCGAACGTAGAAGCTAAAGCTCAAATAACCGTCGGATCACAACCTTGGCAGCGGATGGAGGTCATCCGCACCGAAAAAGGTGTACCGCACATCCGTGCGAAAGATCTATTCGCCGCGGGATTCGCGCTCGCGTGGCTTCAGTTGGAGGATCACGGAAATCTGACGGGACTGCGAGTGCTTGAAGCAAGCGGAAGACAAGCTTCGGTCGTCGGTTACGAGCGGATCGATTCCGACTTCAACATACTCAGGCAGCGATCAAAAGCCTTGCCAAAATATCCGTTCCTTTCGAAGAACGTACGTGACGTTTACGAGGGATTTGCAGCAGGCGTCAATCGTTTTATCGACCTCCATCGCAGCGAATTTCCGATCGGCATGCCAAGCGATTTTGTCGGCTTCGACGTACTTGCTACCGAACTTATCCAGCCTTCGCCCCAGAAAATTCGCAACTTTCTAAATCGGCGGTCCGGTCGTTCAGACGAAGATCCGGCAGCGATGGACGATGAGGGTGAAACCCCGGACGACGGTTCGAACGCTTGGGCCCTCGCCCCAAGCCGCACCAGATCGGGCAACACGATCCTTCTTCGCAACCCTCATCTGCGTTGGACCGCCGGATATTACGAGGCTCATTTGACCGTGCCGGGCGTTATCGATTTCTACGGTGATTTCCGTATCGGCGGTCCATTTGCCGTCATCGGCGGTTTCAACCGCAACCTCGGATTCTCTACCACCAACAATGCGCAGGATCTCGACGAGATCTATGAGCTGGATGCTGATCCGAAAAGGCCCGATCATTACCTGTTCGACGGCAGATCAGTTCCGATCAAGCGTGAACTGATCACCATACCGTTTCGCAGCGGTGGCAGCACCCTTACCGAGACCCGTGAGTTTTGGACAACGGCTCTCGGTCCGGTGATCAAGCGGGCCGATGGCAAGATCTACGTTTTCAAATACGCTGGCGACGGTGAGATCCGTGCCGGTGAGCAGTTTCTAAGAATGATGCGCGCACGGACATTCAACGAGTGGAAAGCGGCGATGAAAATGCGTGCGCGAGTCACCTCAAATTTTACCTTCGCCGACCGTGCGGGAAACATCTACTATCTATCGAACGCCGCTCTTCCTCTTCTGCCGCATCCTCCGGTAGATGAACTAACGGCCGTGGCTGCCCGAGGCATTAAGGATGTATGGATCAATTATGTTCCCTTCGACGCTTTGCCGCAGGTGCTGAACCCGCCGTGCGGTTACGTTCATAACGAGAACAGTTCGCACCACTACACCAATGTTCGAATGCCGATAGTTACTCGGAACGCATATCCTAATTTTGAAGAGCCTCGTCTGTCACTCCGAAGTCAACTCGCCATTCAGTTGATCGGCGGTGACGAGAAATTCAGCCTTGAGGATATTGTCCGACTCAAGCACAGTTACCGGACACTTCTCGCCGACCGCGTCAAAGACGACCTGATCGCAGCGGTCAGGGCAACAGCTCCGTCCGGTGACGTTGCCGCATCTCTTTCCCTTATTGAACGTTGGGACAACACAACCTCGCCTGCGAGCCGGGGTTCTGTTGTCTTCCAGGAATGGTGGCGGCATTACTCAGGCATTCATGGCGAAATTCGTCAGGCACTGCCGGACGACAAGCGTTACGCAAACGTCTGGACGGCTGATGATCCGCTTACAACCCCTCGCGGGTTGGCCGATCCGAAACGAGCGGCCGAATCCTTCGCCTGGGCGGTCGATGAGGTCAAGAAACGCTATGGCAGTTTCGACGTTGAATGGGGCGATGTCCACCGAGTCCGTAGAGGCAAGGTCGACATGCCCGTAGGGGGTTGCGGCAATGACCTGGGTTGCTTCAGGATCATGACGTTCGAACGCGATAAAGACGGCAAGTTTGCGGCAGTAGGCGGCGACTGTTGGGTTCTCGCGGTCGAATTCGACGTCGTGCCGAAGGCATATTCCGTTCTTGCATATGGACAGGGCCGTTTACCTTCGTCGCCTTATCACGACGACCAGGCCGAAATGTTCGCAAAGGGCGAACTGAAACGCGTCGCCTTTACAAAAGCAGATGTGGACGCTCAGGCGATCGTCAGATACCGGCCAGGAGAGAAATCGGTAAGGTAGACCAACCATCCCGCCTGGCACTCGATTGAAACAATGTCGGTCGATCTGGGCCTCGATTCAAACAACGCCAAGGAGTTTACGCTTTTTGGCCGAAGCTGCCGTCTCACATTAGAATACCCATTGAGGTGGCTCAACATGAAGCCTTGCAATAAGATACCAACTATATTCGTCTCATTTAGTGAAACCATTTCTACAAGGCGCATTATCAGACGAGTAACACTTTGCATCTTTTGTCTCTTCGGCAACGGCGGCTGATCGCACGATTCACACCTAATATCAAAGACCGCGGCCAGTCACTTCGGCCCGTCTGTGAAATATTATATCACGGACGCAACCTACAGTTCAAATTTTGTTTTCTCTGAAGCAAATCATTCGTCGTTAATAAATTCGATCACATAAGGCAACTACGGGTGTTTTCCCAGGGAGCGAGTTATGAAAGAACCGCCTTCGGACAACGGCTGTTCCCTGCTTCGTGCAACCGGCATTCAGAGCCCCTTTCTTTGCCATGATCCGAGGGCTAAGAGCGTGGTCAAATTAGGCCCATCGCAATCTGAAAGCGGGCTTGTCTACCACAACGGTCGAATTAGCGTTTCCCGACCAACTTCGACTAAAGTAGGTGTCATCTGTAGCGAACTGAAATTCGATATTTATGTGTCGGTCGTTGCTAACGACCTTGGGTATCTCTGGGAGTGTTCATATGCGGTATGTTGTTTCGATTCTCATGTTGCTTGTTGTTGGCATTGCGGCCTCAGCTCAGGGAAGGCGGGCTGAACCACCGTTGTTCGATACGGCTTATAAGCCGGCAGAATTTACCGATCCGGCAAGGCTGGAAAAAATAAAGCGATTGTTTCCTGCGATCGAAAAGATCTACAAGGAGTACGCCGCAAGGAACCACTTTCCCGGCATCGCCTTTGGCATAGTCGTTGACGGAAAGCTCGAATTTGCCGGCAGTGACGGCTTTACGAACTTAGAGAAAAAGACGCCAGTAACGTCGGCATCGTTGTTTCGGATCGCGTCGATGAGCAAGAGTTTTACAGCGATGGCAATTCTGAAGCTTCGAGACGACGGCAAGCTTGGGCTCGACGATCCGGCTTATCTTTACGTGCCGGAGATGAAAAAGCTGAAATATCCGACAGCCGACTCGACACATATCACAATACGGCAGCTTCTAACACACGGAGCGGGATTTCCTGAAGATAATCCGTGGGGCGACCGACAGTTGTCGGATTCGAATAAAGAACTCTCGCAACTGATAGAGAGCCAGATCGCCTTTTCAAACCCGCCCGGCACCGCGTACGAATATGCAAATCTGGGCTTTGCCCTTTTGGGACGGATAATTACTCAGGTCTCGGGCAAGCCGTATCAACAATACGTCCGCGACAATATTTGGCGGCCGTTGAGAATGAATACGTCAGAATGGGAGTTCGCGAACATACCACCCGACAAACTCGCACATGGCTATCGCTGGCTTGACGACAAATGGATCGAAGAGCAATTGCTTCATGACAAGGCCGACGGTTCATGGGGTGCAATGGGAAGCATGATCTCGTCGATCGATGAGTTCAGCAGGTATATGGCCCTTCATTTGTCTGCGTCGCCGCCTTCGAACGCCGCGGACAATGGCCCGGTGAAACGCGACTCATTGCGCGAGATGCAACACCCCTGGCGATTCAGCGGGATGAATCCACGATTCACATATCCGGGCGGACGTGTTTGCGCCTCGGTGACCGCGTACGGCTACGGGCTCAGCTGGCAGAGAGATTGCGAGGGCCGGGTTTATATCGGACATGGCGGCGGCTTGCCGGGGTTCGGGAGTCACTGGCGAGTGATGCCGGAATATGGGATCGGGATCGTTGCGTTCGGAAACGTGACATATGCGGGCCTTGGGAATATCAACCTCGAGATCCTTGACATGATCATCAGGGATGCCGGACTGAAACCACGACAACTGCCTGTTTCGGCGATCCTGGAAAAGCGAAAAGCGGAACTGTTAAAGCTCCTTCCGAGTTGGGAAAAAGCGGAATCGAGCGGCATCTTTGCCGAGAATTTCTTTCCGGACAACCCGATCGGCAAACTGAAGAAAGAACATGCGGAACTCTGGGCAAAAGCGGGGAAGATCTTATCGGTAAAGGGAATGGCCGCTCAAAACCAACTGCGGGGAACGTTCGTGATTGAGGGCGAAAATATCGACATCCTGGTCTATTTCACACTCAGCCCGGAAAACCCCCCGCTGATACAACAGCTGATCGTTCAGGAGATCGCAAAGAAGTGACCGTGGTCTCACGAGCTGACTATTGAAATGTTTCGCCGAGCGAGTTCAGCGACGAACTTCTCGGGGTCGATTGCTTTTTCCTGGGGTGTTGCGCCTCGCATCAGGACATCTTCCTTTGCCATCATCTGGGCGATGATAGAGGCGGGGAATGCGGTGGTCCGCATCATGGCTGAAAGGCCGGTCGCAGGGTCAAAGCGGTCGACGATGTCATATCGCAACCGAGTAGATGCGGAGTTCGTGACCCCTGTTGCGGAAGCCTCTGTGTCCCGAGCTCCCGGCAATAGCGTTCCTACGAATTCAAGCCGGACGAGTACGTAGTCGGGCCCGTCCGCCGGCAGATTCTGCTGGAGAAGTTCGCCAAACACCTTTCGCGGCTTTATCTTCTGAAAATCGACGACCAACTCCTCGCTGGAACACAGGCCGAGATCGATCATCGTTTTAAATTTCTCGCAGTGGCCGGCGTAGCGGATCGTCTTGTAATCGAGTTCTTTTATCTTCCCGACGAAAGTATCTGGCAGCGTTGATGTTCCGCCGGACGTCTGAAAGGCTTCGAGCGGCGGAAAACCTGCGAACTCGAGCGATTCGAGTTCGGTCATTGACGGCACCTCAGCTATTTTCCCGTCACGAATCACGCGAGCTACCTCAATATACTCGTTGATCAGACCTTCGACCGAAAATACAAGCTGGTAATCGAGCGGCGGTTGCGGATGCTGCGGCAGGCCGCCGACGCGGATGTGCAATTCATCGAGACGAACGAACCTTGCCGCTCCGTACATCGCGAGTATCGAGACCATACCCGGAGCGAGGCCGCAGTCAGGAATTATGTTGATGCCCGCGGCGGCGGCTTCGTCGTCCATCGCAAGCTGGGCGTCGACGACATAATTGTTTCCGCCGAGATCGCAGAAATTCGTACCTGTCGCGATCGCCGCTCGCGAAAGCGATTCGTTGTACCAGTAATTGACACAAGAAATGGCGCTATCATGGCCGGTCATCAGTCTCGCGATGTCGGATTCGCTTGCCGCGTCAACATGATGCGCCGCGATCCGTGAGGTGCCTACCTGCTCCGCGACCAATTCGGCCTTTTTGACGTCAAAATCGGCAACCGTCACCGACTCGACATTGGGCGAATTGTGAACTAGATCATAGGCCGCACCGTAACCCATACGGCCTGCTCCAAGGACAAGAATTTTCATTATTTGATCTGGGTGGTCCAGCGATGACCGTAGCGTCTCTGTCGATCCGATCTACCAATCGTCTATTTCGTCAGGCTTTTCACCTGCGATCGTCTCGCCCGCAAATTCCCAAACTTTCTTTTTCCAGACGCGGATCCCGTCGATCAAATTGAGAGCCGCCTGCGGGTGCGCTGCATTCCGTTCAAGACGAATGACCTGCGCCGTGACCGTGACCGGGTCGTCGGTATTTTCGGTGACCGTAAGATTGACCTTCGAACCGACAGTTGGCAGCTTGCGCGGAAGGTAGACAAGCGTACCGTTGAGACCAACATTTTCGGTCAGCCCTTCTTCGATAACCTCTGTACCGGTCTCATCCTTCCATCTGATCCTGATCGGAAAGGAGATTATGTATCGCTGTCCCTGACGGCGTTCCTGCATAGCATCTTCCTCGGGGTTTGTTTGGTGATTTGAACAAGAGAACCGACGGCTGCAAAATGCGGCAGCAATTGCCTCGATAGTCTACCAAAAGCATCCGAAAAACACACCATAAAACACGCGATAAAGCCGAAATGCCTTTTGCGATAAGGGCTTCCGGGATTGTGCTTGTTGGACACATGTGCCGAAATGTGGTAGCCTCTTTAATTGTTTTGGCCCTTAACGGCCGACGCAGCCGGCTCCGGCCGGTACGAGTCTTCAATTTTATGGCTGTTTTTGAATAGTGGCCGACGTAATACCTCGTCAAAACCACTATTTTTGCGTTTTATTGAAGACAAATTTAGGAGAAGAAAGAATAATGAATAAACTCGTTAGAGGAGGCGTTATTCTGTCGATCTTGAGCCTGTTCGTGGTTTTTATCTACGCACAGTCCCAGACAGAGAACGAACTCAATATAGCGAACGGTTCGCAAATACAATTTAATACGATCGGTAATATTTTAGAGACAGATTTAACATTAGATTCGGCAAAAGCAGATTCGATCCTGGTAGACGAGGTCAACATTCAAGATCCGGTAAAGGCCGGCAAAGACGAACAGAAAAAAGAAGGTCAGGACAGATCGGAAGCAAAGAAATTAGTTGAAAAAACGGTCATGTCGAAATCTGCGGGAGCAAACCGCGGCTCGTTTGTGGCAACGGCCTATTGCCTTCGCGGTAAGACCGCGATGGGACACAGCGTCAGACAGGGAATAATTGCTGCCGACCCTCGCGTTTTGCGACTCGGAAGCAAGATCTATGTTAACGGCGGCGGTTATAGCGGTAGCTATCTTGTGTCGGATACTGGCGGAAAGATCAAAGGAAAACGCCTCGACATCTGGATGGCAAGCTGTACCGAAGCTCGACGCTTCGGTCGCCGGACAGTAACCGTTCACGTTCCATAGCAAATCGCAGTGACAATTTATCATGCCGCCTTGAGAGATCTTGGCGGCGTTTCTATTTTTTGCGCGGTCCCGTTCGGGTTTGATAACCGAGGTCGGGATTTGCCGCGGTTCAAATCAGGTCTCGTAAAAGCGAATCGAAATCCGAATAAGTCAACAATTGCCTGCCGTGGGTCGCGTTGCGGCAACGAGGTTCTTTCGTCGCGGAAAATGGAGAAAGATGCCAATAAACCCAACCAACAACCAGAGATAGAAATACTGGTACTCGAAAACAAGGGCAAGAACGAGCCCGATTATCGATATAGCCTCGCAAAACGCACAGCCGATGATCAGCGCGGTCTGTATGTATTCCGGCTTTTGTTCAGCAATACCCTGTTCGATCGCCTTTCTTCGAAAAAAGAAAGAGATCGCTAGATTGGCGATGGCGAGGAACGCAGCCCCAAAAACAACCGTCGATTCGTTGCCGAACGACGACTGCTCGCTGCGATCGCTGAACAGTTCGGCCTTCGACGAGTAGATCACAACTACAAACAATAGCTGCGAAAACAACAAGATCAGCCAAAGTATTGCCAGCGTGCGGTATTTCTGATCGATCTCGGTCATATGCGCGGTCTGACGATCCTGATCATCCGGTGTTTCGAACCGTTCCTATAACGTAGCGTCCAACTCTTCTTCGAGCAGCTGGCGCTGGTAGAGCCGGGCGTATTCACCATCTAACTCGAGCAATTCGCGGTGCGTCCCGCGTTCTGCGATCCGACCGTTGTTCAGAACGCAGATCAGATCGGCATCTTTGATCGTCGAAACGCGGTGCGAGACGATCAGAGTCGTTCGATTTTCGCGAACTTCGCGCAGATTGTGAAGTATCTTTTCTTCGGTGTACGTGTCGACGGCCGAGAGCGAATCGTCGAGGATAAGTATCTTGGGATCGCGGATTACGGCCCTAGCGATGGCCGTTCGCTGCTTTTGTCCGCCCGACAATGTGATCCCTCGCTCTCCAACAAGCTGATCGTATTTATTCGGAAATTCGCCAATATCCTCGGCAAGTCCGGCAACGGCAGCCGCTTTCTGAACCGAGATCGTTCCAGGGTCAGTTCCGGCACGGCCATTTGACGAAGGTGATCCGGGAATACCGAAGGCGATGTTTTCTGCCAATGTGTCACTGAACAAGAACGACTCCTGCGGGACAACACCGATCGAGCGTCTGAGTTGTTCGATTGGGAACCGCTTGATCGGCTGGCCGTCGATCAATATTGAGCCCTCCGGTGCGTCGAGCAGCCGCGGTATCAGATTCACGAGAGTTGATTTACCGCTGCCCGTCTTGCCTACGATCGCAACGGTCTCGCCCTGCCCGATCTTGAGATCGATCTTATCCAAAACAACTTTTTCACCGTAGGCGAAGGAAAGGTTGCGAAACTCGATGTCGCCTTTTATCGGCGACTGCGGTGACACGTCCAGATCATCTTTGATTGTCGGCTCGGTCTCGAGCACGGCATTGAAACGTTTCAAAGAGGCAGTACCGCGCTGATAGAGATTTACCACATATCCAAGCGCGATCAGATACCAGATCATTCGCTGAAGATAGAGCATGAATGCCGTAAAATCTCCTGCCGTTATCTCACCCCTCACGGCCATCGGAACACCGACCGCAACAATGATGACAAAACCGAGCCCGATGAAAAAGAACATCAATGGGCGCATTGCCGCTGAGAATTTGACCAATTTCAGATTGCGTTCGGCATACTCATGATTCAGCACACGAAACTGCTCTACCTCAGAGTCTTCCTGCGCGTAGGCGCGAACGACTCGAACGCCGCTCAAATTCTCCTGAGCTCGCGCGGTTATGTCGGAAAAGAACTCCTGGATCTTCTCGAACCTTATATGTATCTGTTGACCGAGGTATTTTACTGTCAAAGATACAAAAGGAAGCGGTATAAGAACCAGGAGCGTAAGGGTGACCGAAATATTGAAGAGGATCGGCAAGGTGATCGCCAACGCAAAGATCGCCTGAAAACTATAGAGGATCATTGGGCCAACGATCTGTCGGACGGCGGCAAGATCATTGGTCGCCCGAGCCATTAGATCGCCGACGCGTGTATTCTGGAAGAACTCAAGCGGTTGACCGACAAGCGATGCATAGAAATCCCGCCGCATGTCAAACTCGATATGCCGCGAGGTATTGATCAAAAGCCGCCTCTGCCAAAACAAAAAGACTCCGCTTATGAGGTTTACGCCGAGTATTGCAATTGGGTAGTAAATGATCTTTTGCCAGGTAACGCTTTCGCTGAGGTCGTCCACTGCCATCCCGACAAGCGACGGCACAAGCAGGCCAAAGCTCATCGAGATCAAGATACAAAACACGCCCGCTACAATGGACCATTTGTAGGGCATGACATATCGGAGGAATTTTCTGAGGTGGTCCATTTCTTCTTTTTATCCCGACAGCCCAGCGACCGTGTCCGCGCCGAGGGATCTTTTCCAGCTCGAGATCACGAATGCTGCCGCACCATCATTGCTCAAGTTCCCGGCGAGAAACCCTCCGAAAGTCCTTTGGGATCTCAAATGCTGCGGCGTCGATCGACGTAGAAAAATCACGCAACTCGACCGCATACATCATGGTCCGGTTTTCGGCCTCGACCGAATAAAACTCCTGTCTTACCGGCATGCCCAGAAGCTTATCAAAAAGGACCAAAACCTCAGACGTGGTCGACCCGTTGAGCACGGTGCGGAAAACAAGCAAACCGTCCCGGGTGCCGATATCTTCGAAGTCCGAATAGATCTTTGCCGTCAAGAGTTGATTTGCAAGATCCATGACAAACTCCGGACCGAAATACGGATCATCGGCCCCTGAGATATCCGCAAAACGCTTGTTGAGGGGATCAACAAGGTAAAGCTCTGACGTGCGTATGAAAACGCGGTGCGCAGGTGTTCCGACCTCAAAGTCAATGCGGAGCCTGGTGTTATCGCGGACGATCGCGAATTTCCGTTCTGATCCCCCGGTGATGACAACGAGTCCGGCCGAATAAACATCAGGTTCTTTAGTTGCGAACGGTATGCTCCTCGGCGGCTCGGGAATTGAAGCCGGAGGGCTGTTGGAACCGTTTCCGGATGAACCGCAGGCCGCCGTTGAGATCAACAGAAATGCGCCGAACAGAAAATATTTAGGGGCATTTGACAAACGCATCCGGGTGCCTGAATTTTAACATAGCGCGTGGTCAGCGGGCTGCAGATGTAATGAGTTTAATAAGGTGGCAAGCCACATTTTTGATCGCCGGCGCGGCGATTTTGCCGTTCGCCCCGCTATTGTATCTGCAGGGCCAGTATACAAGGCGTAAGGTTGGCCTGCTGCCGGGTGCTGGCGGAGGTGAAAAGGGAAGAACGGCAGGCGAAGGGACTTCGGCTCGGTTATTCGTCATAGGCGAATCGACGGTTGCCGGCCTTGGTGCGAGTACTCATGAAAAAGCACTCGCAGGCCAATTCGCAACGCAATTGAGCCGTCGAATCGGTAGGCCCGTGGAATGGATCGTGGTCGGGAAGAATGGCGTCACGGCGCGACGGACCATTGACGAACTCGTTCCTCTGATCCCTGATGAGCAGTTCGACTATATCCTTATCGGACTTGGCGGAAACGACGTAATGAAACTGAGCAGCCCGGTGAAGTGGCGTCGCGATATGACCGAATTGCTTGGGATCATGCGCGACAGATATCCTGACGCTGTCATTTTTTTGTCAAACTGCCCGATGATCAAGCTCTCGCCGGCGATCCCTCACCCAATAAAGTTCATCCTTTGGGAACTTTCTAAACTGCATGACGCGAACATCAAGGATCTGACCGGCCCGATGGAGCGTATATTTTATTACCACCAGCCGCGTGATCTTGAGATCGACGGTTTTTTCGCTGATGGAATTCACCCGTCGGAGAAGGGTTATGCCGATTGGTCAGAGGCGATGATGAACTTCTTCGACCAAAGATACGAATGGTGAACTTAACTGACACAGGCGAAATGCTCCGAACAACCCTGGATTCGCATTTCGAGTGGCTGGCGGTTTTTGAGAACGGAAAGACAATTCCTCTGCGTCAAGACGAGATCGAGATCGCGGCCATCGCCGATCGTTTGGTGATCGGGTCGTTTGACGAGGCCGGTTTCAAAAGAAAACGTGTGATATCGTGCAGTTTGGACGGAGGCGTTCTCGAGATCCAGGTTGTTGCACCTTCGAGACATCGTCAAGAACTGATCCGGCTGATTCCACGAGAACCTGCCTCGGCGTTACGCGAGCACATTGATGCTGCCAGGCTTCATTATGCAAATGCGGTATTCGACGCCGTTGCAAACAACTTTCCACTCAAACAAGTTAAAACAATTTCGCTGATAAATGAAAACGGACGATTGGCGATCGCAGACGCCGTAGATGCTTTAGGCCGCTCTATCGCCATCCTCGTCGACACGACCGCGACGATGAATCACGAGTCGCTCCTGGCTGACGCATTGAAGCTTTTTGCGCGGTCGAAGGAACGAAAAAAGAGTCCGGCGGAGGAGTTTTTTATTGCCGGGACAAAGCGCCAGATCAGAGAGCTGAGAAAACTGGCTTCGCTGCTCAAACCGTCGTATACGTCGGACCTACGTTTTTTCGAGGTCGCGGGTGAGTCCGGAGCGGTCAAGGCCAAGGCGATCGGAGCCCTGTCGATGAACGCACTTTGGCGGGACCGCCCGAAGAAGTTCCCCGCCGAACGTCGGATCTGCGAAAGCGGACGGGCGAGAGAGATCATTGCAATGGCTCCTGACAAGATCGATGTCGTTTTCTCACGGAACGGCGAGACACTCCGATTCAGAGGCCTCCCATTTGCTCGTGTGCGGACGACGATGGGGCATGAGAGATGCTGGTTCGGAACCGGCGGAGACCGAAAGCCACTCAACGAAGAAACACAAGAGATATTCTATGATCTTGTAGACGAACTCCACCGGCGTCGCGACCACGAACCGCCAGATCGACGTCACGACCTTTTTCGTCTTGGTACAGAGGCTTGGCTCGAATCGATCCTGCGGCGGGACATCACGAAGCTCGATGCAAACCTCATCCTCGCTCCGATCCACAACCAGTTTCGCGCGGCAGGCGACCGGATCGACCTTTTGGCTCTGCGGAAAGACGGCCGACTTGTGGTGATAGAGATAAAGGCCGCGCCCGACCGCAATGCCGTGTTTCAGGCTGTCGATTATTGGCGCACGATCGAGATCCAACGACGAAGGGGCAATCTGCGTGATGCCCGACTCTTTGGAGACCTTGAGATATCGGAAGAGCCAGCGCTCATTTACTTGGTCGCACCGGCTCTAAGTTTTCACCACGAATTCGACCTGTATGCGAGAATGATCAGCAGCGATATCGAGCTGTGGCGATGGGAACTCCATGAAAATTGGCGCCATGCTATCAAGGTGATCGCTCGAAAGCACTACAGGGACTGAGACCTGAACCAAAATGGGTCACACGAGCGAAAATCTATAACCGACCCCGCGGACAGTTCGTACGATCTTCGGATTGTTCGGTTCGTCCTCAAGGTACTTTCGAAGCCGAACGATGAAATTATCGATCGCACGGGTGTCTGTATCTTCCTGCAAGCCCCACACATCCTCAAGGATCGTTCGGCGCGAGACGGTAACACCCTGATTTTCGATCAGATAGCGGAGAAGCCTGATCTCCATTAAGGTCAGATGGTAGACGGTGCCGTCCTTGCGCAGTTCAAGATTTGTGAAGTCGATCGTTCTACCGTTCACAATGACGACATCGTCGGTCGTTGCCGCCGCGGGTTCGGCCTTTGACCATGCGGTTCGCCGCAGCAGGCCGTTTAGCCGCGCAAGAAATATATCGAGGGCGAAAGGTTTTGGAAGATAATCGTCGGCGCCAGCCTCGAACCCCAAAAGAACGTCTTCCGGGCGCCCTCGTGCCGTCAGCATAAGTATCGGGGTAAAATCGCGGCGTTCGCGAAGCGTTTTGGCCGTTTCAAAGCCATTGACGCCCGGAAGCATGACGTCCAAGACAATAGCGTCGTACCGCTCTTTATCAAGCCGATCGAGTGCGGTTTCACCATCCGCGACTACCTCGGCGAGATAACCTTCTGCCTCAAGATTAAAGCGAAGGCCCTCGGCAATGTGGGCTTCGTCTTCGACTACAAGTATCTTCATTTCAAAGTAATGGCAATTGAACAAGTATCGTGGTTCCCTTACCCTCGCCCTTACTGTCGGCTCTTATCGAGCCGCCATGATTTTCGATGATCGATCTAACGATGAAAAGGCCAAGTCCGGTCCCTTTTGTCTCTTTCACCAACGGAGTTGTTGACCGATAGAATCGTTTGAATATCCGCTTGAGATCCGCGTCCGGTATACCGACTCCATTATCGCGAATCCTTATAGCTACGCGGTCTTTCATATCCATTCGACGAACGCGTACTGAAACGTTCGGTTCGCCGGCGGAATATTTGACCGCGTTGTCAAAAAGATTGATGAACGCGGTTTCGAGTTCGCGGTAGTCGCCGAGCACCGGCAAATGCTCATCCGGTCCGTAATACCGAAATACGCCCGGCGATAGGTTGTACCTTGAAAGAACGGCCGATATCGCGTTCCGGATCACTTCCTGAATATCGATCTCGGTAACGTCGTATTGGAGCCGTTTCTCACGCAACCTGCCGGCCTGAAGTACCTGCTCGACCGTATTCAGCAAGCGGTCGGCGTCGGAAAGCATAATGTCGTAGAATTCGTGCTGCTTCTCTTTCGTGACTTCGCGAGATTTGAGCGTTTCAAGATAGAGTTTGATCGACGCGATCGGGGTCTTTAATTCGTGGGTCACCGAGTTGAGAAATGCGTCATGTTGTTCGCTGCGACGTATCTCACGGACCAGGAAGACCGTGTTGAGGATCAATCCGGTTATGATCAAAGCAAAGAACACGATGCCAAGGATCAGGAGTGCTACCTGACGCAGATTTAGGAGTATCCACCCAACGTTCAATGCGACC
This sequence comes from Chloracidobacterium sp., assembly GCA_016716305.1. NCBI lineage: Bacteria > Pseudomonadati > Acidobacteriota > Blastocatellia > Chloracidobacteriales > Chloracidobacteriaceae > Chloracidobacterium > Chloracidobacterium sp. The sequence continues at coordinate 2,372,587 of JADJWP010000002.1, read as the reverse complement.
GCGAGCACTGACAGGGCAATGCCAAGCACAAGAAAGAATATCGCTGTTTTTCGGCGCCGCATCAGTACATTGCAATGTAAAACGGAAAACGGAAATTTGAAACCGAGAAGGCTTCATTTTCCGTTTCCCGCTCAAAGTGTCAGCTTATCAGGCGGCGTCGCGCAACGGTGTCAGCTCGATCGCTTCGGACTGTGGTTCATCGCGGAACTGCCGGTCGCTGTAGGCGTAGACATTCGACACAAGCCCGAGCTTTTCGAGGATCCGGATCTCGATCCAGTTGATGTCAAACTCGTACCAGGCAAGTCCGTGTTTCGCTGATCGCGGATGGGCGTGGTGATTATTGTGCCAACCTTCGCCCCACGTGACGGCCGCGACCAGAGCGTTATTTCGCGAATCATCGCGTGTTTCGAACCGACGGCTTCCCCACAAATGTGTGGCCGAATTCACAAGCCAGGTGAAATGCCATCCCACGACCGTTCGCAGAAATATTGCCCAAACGACCATCGACCAACCGCCGATGGCAAAGAGGCCGCCAGCGACGATGATCGTCGAAACGTAATAGTATTTGTTCAAGAACTGGTGAAAGCGGTCGTTTGCAAAATCAGGGCAGTAACGCTGCATCGTCGCCCACGATTGCAACTGCGCGGTTCCGCGGAAGATCCAACCGATATGCGACCAGTAAGCGCCGTTCCGCGGGCTGTGCGGATCTTTGTCAGTGTCAGTGAACGCATGGTGAATTCGGTGGGTCGTGACCCAGCTTAATGGTCCCGACTGCAGCGCGAGGGTACCGAGTACACTGAGCGTATACTCGAGCCATTTTGGAGCCTTGAAGCCTCGATGTGTAAGCAGTCTGTGATATCCGATACCGATGCCGAGACTACCGGCAACCCACCACAAGAGCAATCCCGCTGCCAAATTCGACCAACTGAATGTGAAAAATGCCGTTACCGCGACAAGGTGAAAAACAATGACGAAGATCAACGTACTCCAGTTGATCGATTCAGATTTTGGCTTAAACTCGGCCACGTTTTGCATATTTGCTCTCGATACTCCCAATAATCGTTAGGTGCACAATTTGCACCGATTTCTGAATCGTAACAGTTTTTTTTCGGTATGATTGTAAGAGTTTTGTAAGAGTTGTTTTGACCGGTCCGGTACGTTGGAGTTTCTGCCTGTTTCATCAGCAATTCGAGGAGTCGCAACATGGAAGTCGAAATGCTCGTTGAGTTTCGCGGTGACCATATCTACATTCGTCATGGAACCGAGATGGAGATAAACCCTGATTCGATGACTCTGCTTTGGCAGAAGATCGGTCAATTGTGCCGGCAGTATTCCTGCGGAAAGATCCTTATCGAAGGCACATCGCCGAAGCGCCGGATGGACACGATAAATGCTTTCGAATCGGGCGTAGAAGCGGCCGAGGTTTATCCCGATCTCTGGATAGCTCTTTGTTTACATGACTATGAACCGGACGAGATCAGTGACCTGTTTGTAACGGCCGCCCGGAATCGAGGTGCGAGGGTCAAGTTTTTCAGTTCGATCGGCCCGGCGCTGCGGTGGCTCGGTGTTTCGGCGGCTGCCTGATCGCATGCCGAGCAGGGCGCATCTTCGCGATTTGGTGAACCGCTGTTTCATTGCCCGATAGAAACAGATAATATTGGTGTTTGGTCAAGACTTACGCGCTGGAAAAGGGGTGAACAGATGTCGGAAAGATCGGTTGCAGATCGTGTTGTCGGTATTTTTGCAGAATTTAAGAAGTTGGAGCCTTCGAAAGTCGATCGTGAAGCGACCTTCGACGATCTGGGTTTCGATTCTCTTGACGGCCTCAATCTCATATTCGAGCTCGAAGAGGAGTTCGACATTATCGTACCTGACGAAAAAGCCCGATCGATGCGTTCGGTCGCCGAGGTTATCGGCGGCATCGAATCGTTGATCGCGGCAAAAGAAGCCGCGTAGATATCCTCCTCGAAGATCCGATCTATAATGAGAAGAGTAGTGATCACCGGTATCGGCGTGGTTTCGGCCCTGGGCGGGAACCAGTCTGAATTTTGGGACAGATTGCGTTCCGGCGAAGCAGCGATCGGCCCGATCACAAAAGTCGACACCTCGGATCTCCGGTTCAAGAATGCGGCGGAAGTTCGTGATTTCGATGCCGCTGATCATTTTGACGATCGTCTGCAAACACTGCTCGATCCATTTGCACAATACGGGCTCGCTGCGGCACGCGAAGCGATAACCTCTGCCGGTATCGAATTCGACGATCTTCTGCGAGACCGAACCGGTGTCGTTACGGGTTCATGTCTCGGCGGCAAGATGACCGAGGACGGACTCTTCTACGATCTTTACGCCAAGCATAGATCGCGCGTTCCGCCGATAGCGATACCTCGATCGATGAGCAATGCGGTTGCTAGCCACATCTCGATGGAATTTGGCATCACGGGCCCGGCATTCACCCTTTCGACCGCTTGTTCGTCCTCAAACCACGCCATCGGCCAAGCCTATTGGCTGATACGTCAAGGCACGATCGACGCCGCGGTCACCGGCGGAAGCGAGGCTCCGATGACCTACGGAAATCTGAAGGCTTGGGAAGCAATGCGAGTAGTTTCGCCGGACACATGTCGTCCCTTCTCGCGCGACCGTGCGGGGATGATAATCGGTGAAGGCGGCGCGATGTTTTTCCTTGAGGAGCTCTCGACAGCGATAGATCGGGGCGCAAACATCTTTGCCGAGATCGCAGGGTTCGGCATGTCGGCCGACGCTCATCATGTCACGTTGCCGAACGCAAAAGGTGCGGCAAAGGCAATTCGCCGCGCACTTGATGACGGCCACATGGATCCGGCCGAGGTCGGCTACATCAACGCGCATGGCACCGGGACTGCCGCGAACGACGTTATGGAGTCGCAGGCCATACGACTCGTTTTCGGCGATCACACCGACGATCTGCCGGTCAGTTCGACAAAATCAATGCATGGCCACGCACTCGGGGCCGCAGGAGCCATCGAAGCCGCGGCGACGATCCTCGCGCTTCAAAATGGCGTTCTTCCGCCAACCGCAAATTTTAACGAGAACGACGACGAATGCTCGATAAACGTCATCAAGAACATCCCGATCGAGAAAGCAACGAATGCTGCGATTTCAAACTCGTTTGCATTTGGCGGCCTGAATGCGGTACTTGCCTTTCGTCGATGGAAAGGTTGAAAATGCCGTATGGCAAAAAAGGGCAAATCTCAGATCTTGGTCGAATTTTGGACCGCCAAGGTCGTGTTTGCCTTTCTCGGGTTCTTGCCGAGATCCGCTGCGGTTGCGATCGGGCTAGCTTTCGGTCGGTTTGGTTTTTCCGTTTTAGGCGGAATGCGACGCACAGCGTTGGTGAATTTAGAACTGGCCTACCCGACGATGGCGCTTGAGGAAAGGTTAAAGATCGCCAAGGGCAGCTTCAAGAATCTCGGCCGGGTTCTCGGGGAAATGAGCAAGTTAAGGCATGCAACGTCCGAACAAGTAAGAGATCTTGTTGATCTCGATGAGGACGGCGACATTTATACCGCGTTTCATAAATTGAAAAGTGACGGGCGCGGGATCATGGTGATAACCGGCCACCTCGGGAATTGGGAGTTGCTGGCTTTTGCAATTGCCGTAGCATTTGAACCTTTCAGTTACCTGGCGCGGCCGATCGATAATCCGCGGATCGAAGAGATGACGTGGCGATTTAGGACTCAGTTTGGCAATCGCCCTTTGAACAAGACCAATTCAGCCATGACCGCGATATCGATCTTGCGCGAAGGCCGGGCACTTGGAATTGTGGCCGATGTCAATGCCCACCCGAAAGAGGGTGTATTTGTACCGTACTTTCACGTGCAGGCCTGCACGCCCGGCGGAGCCGCAACGATTGCCCGCCGCTCCGGTGCGGTCCTTTTCCCGTTATTTTGTGTCTGGGACGATAAGTTGCGCAAATATAAGTTGGTGCGCGGACGGACGATCGACCCCGTGAAGACCGATGACCGCAAAGCGGACCTTGTTGCGACGACCGCCGCATACACCGCAGAGATCGAGGCCATTGTTCGCAAGTATCCCGATCAATGGATGTGGTCGCATAAGCGTTGGAAGACCCGCCCAAAGGGAGAAGCGGAAATTTACCGATAGGAGTTCTAAACCGCACCCCGATGCTGTTCTTTTTAAGCCGATCGTTATATGAATAAGATCCTTTCGCTCGTAATTGTACTGACAGGACTGTGGACAATTGCCACTGCCCAACCTGTTGGTGATGCTGCGGAACTTAACCGGCTCCTTAACGAATTTCTTGCGGGCGCCGGTCGAAATGATGCTGCGGTTCACGAGCGGTTTTGGTCAGAAGACCTTGTGTACACGCGTGGAACCGGGCAACGCATCGGAAAAGCCGACCTCATGAAAGGCGTTCGTTCCGTCACGCCGGCAAAACCTGATGACGCAACGACAGTTTATACCGCTGAGGATGTGAGGATACGGAAATACGGCAATACAGCCGTAGTCGCTTTCAAACTCGTTGGAACCACCAACCTGATGGGAAAGCAGACGGTCTCTTTGCACCTGAACACCGGAACTTTCGTTAAGCAAAACGGCAGGTGGCAGGCCGTGGCATGGCAGGCCACTCGGATACCTATCGCCGATGAAGATGCTCGGAAGCAAGTGCTTTTCGCGGAAGCAGAATTTCGCCGGGCCGTTGCCGCCGGTGATGTTCGAACGGTCGAACAGTTGTTACACCCGTCATTCGTTTGGGTACATAGTTCGGGCATACCGACCGATCGGGCGGCGTTCATTACCTCGTATGTTTCCAGTAAAGTTAAGTATGCAAAAATGGAGATTCGCGACATTAGGGTGTCGATATACGGCGATACAGCCGTTGTCCGAGGCGTATCGCCCCGTCAGGTCGAAGCGGCGTCGGCTGCGGAATCAAAGTTATCGCCTGACCCGTTCGTACTTCACTACACAATGACTTTGGTCCATAACAACGGTCGCTGGCTGATCGTTGCCGGACATTCCAGCCGTTCGGCCAGTTGATAAGAGATAACGCCGGATGGCGGATCTCATTCTTTACAATTAATTATGAAGGTTTTGACCTTGTATCCATTGAAAAGATCTCGGCTTCTCTTGATCACGGTCATGTTGATCCTCTGTATTTCTGCTTTCGGGCAGCAGCGACTGCTCGTTATCGGCGGCGGCAAACGTCCGCCCGAAGCGATGAAACGCTTTGTCGAATGGAGCGGCGGAACAAAAGCTAAGATCATGGTCATCACGTGGGCCAGCGGCGTCCCGACAGAAAGCTTCGAGTCGCTCAAAAAGCAATTTGTTTCGGCAGGGGCGGTGTCGGTCGAGCACGCGCCGGTGAGGCCGCTCGATGCGGCTACGAGGTCAGTTTTTATCGACCAACTTAAAGGTTCATCAGGTGTCTTTTTTTCGGGTGGTGATCAGAACCGAATAATGGATGTACTTGCCGACGATGAATTGCTCAGGCTGATCCGCGAAAAGTATGCCGCCGGAACGCCTTTTGGCGGAACGAGCGCCGGGGCAGCCGTAATGTCCGATCCAATGATGACCGGAGACGCCGACCTAAAGGTTCTGGACGGCACGAAGGTCGGTGTCCGCAAAGGCCTCGGGCTTTTGCCTAATGTGTTATTCGATCAGCACTTTCTCGTTCGCCAGCGTCACAACCGGCTGTTCGGTTTGATGCTGGAGAACCCAAATATGCTTGGCATTGGCATTGATGAGGACACCGCTGTTCTCATTGAAGACAACCGCCGCTTGACCGTCTCGGGCGAAACGCAGGTGATGTTGGTTTACTCGAAGAACGGAAAACAGCCATTTCAGTTGAGCTTTCTTACATCAGGCAAGTCATTTGATGTTGCGAAGCGAAAGCCCATCGATCGATGATCGTGAAGCGGTCGGTTGCACGGAAAAAACACTATGCGAAATCTCGTCGGATTGCTTTTCAGCGCGCTTTTATTTGTATCATGCACGCCGAGTACTGCAGATCCGTTCAACGGAGATTGGATCGACCTGACGCATGAATTCTCCGAAGATACGGTCTATTGGGTGACGGCCGAGCCGTTCAAGCGAACGACGGTCGCCGAAGGCAAAACGGACAAGGGGTTCTACTATTCTGCCTACAACTTTTCCGGGGCCGAGCATGGCGGAACTCATCTCGACGCACCGATACATTTCGCCGAAGGAAAGAAAACCTCCGACCAGATCGAGTTGAGCGAGTTGATCGCACCCGGTGTGAAGATCGACGTAACGGCAAAAGCTGCCGCCGATCGAGACTATCTGATATCCCTTGATGATATCAACGCGTGGGAGACGACAAATGGGCCGATCCCGGATGGAGCCATCATCCTATTTCAAACCGGCTTTGCGTCGCGTTGGCCGGATAAGAAAAGCTATCTTGGAACCGATCGAAAAGGACCCGATGCGGTCAAAGACCTACATTTCCCGGGCCTGCATCCGGCGGCCGCAAAGTGGCTTGTCGAGAACCGAAAGTTCAAAGCGATCGGCATCGATACCGCCAGCATCGACAACGGGCAATCGTCCACGTTTGAAAGTCATGTCGCGCTGATGACCAACAACATCCCGGCGTTCGAGAACGTGGCAAACCTCGATAAGCTTCCGGCGAAGGGCTTTCACGTTTTTGCCTTCCCGATGAAGATCAGGGGCGGCAGCGGCGGCCCGTTGCGCATCGCTGCCTTGATCGCAGATCCATTGGATCGAAATAGATAAACTCGCCGTGCAGCGTTGGCCGGGTTCGCCGCGTCAATGCGTCTTATCCCATAAGAAGCATTGAAAACTACCATGAGTAAAAATGCCATACAAATTCGAAGCCTTTTTCTCGCGCAATGTGTTCTTGCCTTTGTTTTTACAGCTTTTGCTCAAAATGAAACAGTCATATTGAACACCGATCCGGACAAGGCGCAGATCGTTTCGTCAGATATCGACCTTTTCTGGAAGGCTTATGATAAGGCTAGACCCGAAAACAGCCTTTACATATTCCGGGATGAATATCTGAGAAAAGGGAGTAAGGGCTTAAAGGAATTTACTGCCTATCGAGTGGCTTCGTCGTGCGAGCTTGTCGATGTGATAGAGGCACGGCCCAAGTATTACGCTTCGCTGCGCGAGGTATCGTTAAAGGCGCACAAGTTTCAGGGGCCGATGCGCGACTCTTTTAATAGACTGAAAGAACTATATCCGTCTGCGGTTTTTCCGGACGTTTATTTGATGATCGGCAAGATGAACTCCGGCGGAACGTTTACGGAAAGATCATTGTTGATCGGCGTTGACATGTATGGCCTAACCCCTGACACCCCGATGGAGGAACTCAGCGATTGGCTGAAAAATGTACTAAAGCCGATCGATGAGATCCCCTACATCGTCGCTCACGAACTGATCCACTATCAACAGAAATATCCGAAGGAACGAAAGCTATTGGGTTCCGTGATCGGTGAAGGCAGTGCAGACTTTCTGGCCGAAATGATATCCGGAAAGCATATTAACCATCATCTTCACGAATGGGGTAACCCGCGAGAAAAACAACTCTGGGAAGAGTTCAGGAACTCGGCTGTTACAGATGACAGCGCTCGATGGCTCTACAATGGCGGTAAGATAAAGGACCGTCCGGCGGATCTGGGTTATTACATCGGATACAAGATCGCCGAAGCGTATTACAAGAACGCCGCCGATAAGAAACAGGCCGTTAAGGATATTCTCGAGATCAAGGATTTTAACGAGTTTCTGAAAGCCAGCCGGTACGAGGCGAAATTTTCCGACAGGCTTTAGTTGCGCTTTCGGGCCTGGGACTGGACAGCCGTAATGGCGACCGCATCGACAATATCTTCGGCCTTGCATCCGCGAGAGAGGTCGTTGCATGGGCGGTCAAGGCCCTGCAATATCGGGCCGATGGCCGTGCCGCCGGTCAGACGTTCGGTCAGTTTGTACGCGATGTTGCCGGCGTTGAGGTCGGGAAAGATAAGCACGTTCGCCTTTCCGCCGACGGGCGAGCCAGGCGCTTTCGAATGGGCGATGGAAGGAATGAGTGCGGCGTCGGCCTGAAGCTCGCCGTCGACGATCAGTTCCGGCATACGAGCGCGCACGGTCTTCGTTGCCTCGATCACCTTTTCTAGCAACTGATGCTTTGCGCTGCCTTTCGTCGAAAACGAAAGCAATGCGACACTCGGTTCGACCGCGAGAAGGGTTCGGCATGAATCCGCCGAAGCAATAGCGATCTCTGCCAGTTCGCCTGCGTCCGGGTCGATCACGACACCGCAGTCGGCGTAGATCATTGCCCCCTTGGCTCCGAAGTACTTATCCGGAACGACCATCAGAAAAAATGAAGATACGGTCTTAAAACCCTGCCGAACGCCGATGCACCGAAGGGCGGCCGCGACTGTATGGGCGGTCGTGTTGGTCGCACCGGCAACTGAACCGTCGGCTTTGCCTGCGCGAACGAGCATATTTCCATAATAAAGCGGATCCTTCAGTGTCTGCTCGGCCTCTTCGAGGGTAACACCCTTTGATCGGCGCAGGTCGTAGAACAAGGTGGCCAATTTGCCCAGATCGGCTGATTTGCGATGATCGATGATCGATATGCCGTTCAGATTGATCCCGGTATCGCTCGCGGCATCGCGTAGCCGTTCCTCATTTCCGATGAGAGTGATCCGGGCGATCTTGTCTCGCGAGCACATCTCGGCTGCAGCCAGCGTACGCGGATCTTCGCCTTCAGGAAGTATAATGTGCTGCGGGTCGGCCGCCGACCGCTTGCGGATCGATTCTAAGATCATCTTTTCGATTTGCGAGAGGTAATGAGCAGACGGGTCGACCGCCTGGCATTTACTCTCTCAGTCAATTTACCATACAACCATAACGACTTAAACTTGCACAAACCTCGGGTTGTTTCTAGACTTAGTGCATTCAGGCGAGGGAATCGAACGATGAGTAAGATCGAAAAGTCAAAGACGCAGATCGGAAGGAAAGTAAGGCGCGAGGCTCGCGGCAGGATGAGTAATTTTCTGATGTTCTTGCCGAACATGGTGTTGCTTCTCGGACGATTGCTCAAAGATATGCGGGTCCCGGTAGCCGAGAAAGCTCTTTTCCTCGCCGCGATCGTCTATGTAATTTCGCCGATAGACCTGATACCGGACATTTTCCCTTTCATCGGTCAGATCGACGACCTTTATATGGTTGCTCTCACGCTTTTGCGATTGGTCAATCGTACGAACGAAGACATAGTCCGCGAACACTGGTCGGGCGGCGGCGATATAGTTGCGTTGGCTGATTCGATCGCGAGCATCGCACCGATCCTGCTTCCAAAGCGTATCTCGCGGGTACTTTCGTCCAAGGTCGAACTAGCTCCGGCGGGCAAGGTGATCGGCAGTATCGGCAAAGACCATAAGCCGCTAGTGGTAGAGATACCGCAGCCGGACCCCGATGTGCCGATAAAAGTAGACACACGCTCGAAGATGACAAACTGATCCGGCCCAAACATTTCTTCTGGATTTATCCTTTGTTTGCAACTATATATCGCGTAGCTCGAAACACTTTCAATCTGTCTCATTGCTGAACTCGCCAGTTCTTCCGCTATAATAGCGTTATAACCGAGGCGAAGCTGTAACTTATGTTTGAACGCTACACCGAACGTTCGCGTCGCGTCATATTTTTTGCCCGCTACGAGGCACTTCAATATGGTTCGCAGGTGATCGCACCGGAGCATTTGCTTCTGGGCTTGATGCGCGAAGATAAGACGATCGCTCCGCGGTTTTTTCCGTTTCGCAATTCGCTCTCGGTCGACACTATACGAAAAGAGGTCGAAGAACGGATCGTTGTTCGCGACCGGATCCCGCAGTCTGCCGAGCTACACCTTTCTCCTGAAACCAAACGAATCCTTTTTTGGGCCGGCGAAGAAAGCCGGAAGCTGAACAACAAGAACATTCGGCCCGAGCACCTTTTGGCGGGTATGCTTCGCGAGGAGCGTTCAGTTGCGGCAGAGATACTTTTTCAATTCGGCCTTCGTATTCAGGACGTCCGCGACGAGATCGGGCGGCAAAGCGGTTTGCCCAAGATCTTGCAAACCGAAGGCAACGACACCAAAACACCGGGACTTCGGGAGTTTACCCGCGACCTGACGGCCGAAGCCTCAAAGGGCAAGCTTGATCCACTGATCGGGCGCAACGCTGAGATCGAACGTCTGATCGAAATACTCTGCCGGCGAACTAAGAACAACCCGGTACTGTTGGGCGAAGCCGGCGTCGGGAAGACGGCGATAGTTGAGGGCCTTGCACAACGGATCGTCGATGGTAATGTCCCCACATTTCTTGAGAATAAACGCGTCCTTTCTCTCGACCTCTCGCTGATCGTTGCCGGAACGAAGTATCGCGGCCAATTTGAAGAGCGTCTCAAAAAGATCATGGCCGAGCTGAAAGAGCACAGCGAGAATATCGTCTTCATCGATGAGCTGCACACATTGATAGGTGCAGGATCGGCCGAAGGTACACTTGATGCGGCGAATATCCTGAAGCCGGCGCTTTCCCGCGGTGAGATCCAGTGCATCGGTGCCTCGACCCCATCGGAGTTTCGCAGATCAATTGAGAAAGATCGCGCACTCGAACGGCGATTTCAGGCTGTTAAGGTCGCTCCGCCGACAGAAGAACAGGCGATAGAGATCATCAAAGGCGTAGTCGACCGATACGAAGCGTTCCATCAGATCCGCTATACGAAATCGGCCCTCGAAGCGGCGGTGTTTCAATCGAACCGCTACATTCCTGATCGTTTCCTGCCGGACAAAGCGATCGACGTTCTTGACGAAGCCGGCGCGCGGGCAAAACTTCGTTACCAGCACGAAAATCCGTCGGAGCCTTCGTGGAAAGCGGCGGTCGAAAATTGGAAACGCGCGGCTGCAAATGAAGACCAGTTGATATCGTATGAACTGCAGACCATCGAGGATTCGCTGATCGCGGTTGAAGTGACAAAGGACGATGTCGATGAGGTGATCGCCCGTTGGACGGGCGTGCCGGTCGCATCGATCAAACTCGAAGAAAGCGAAAAGCTGCTCAACATCGAGAACGAGCTGCACAAGCGCATCGTGTCGCAGCGGCCGGCGATCTCAGCTCTCGCACGCGCTATCAGGCGATCGCGGGCCGGGCTCAAACAGCCAAACAAACCCGTTGGGTCGTTCTTGTTCCTCGGGCCAACCGGAGTCGGCAAGACCGAGGTAGCTCGAAGTCTCGCTGAATACCTATTTGCATCCGAGCGCGTCTTGATCCGATTTGATATGAGCGAATTCATGGAGAAACACGCGGTCGCCAAATTCATCGGTTCGCCTCCGGGATACGTCGGTCACGACGACGGCGGCCAGCTTACCGAAAAGCTCCGCCGCTCGCCCTATGCCGTCGTGCTTTTCGACGAGATCGAGAAAGCGCATCCCGATGTCTACAACATCCTCCTGCAGGTCTTTGAAGACGGAATTCTGACCGATGCACAGGGCAACACGGTAGATTGCAAGCACGCTATCTTCATAATGACCTCGAACATCGGGGCACGGTCGATCCAGAAACGCGGCAATGTCGGGTTTCAATCGGGGAATGACGCCTCTCGGGAAAAGTTGGTCGAGCAGGTGATGACTCAGGTCAAGCAGACCTTTGCACCTGAGTTCGTCAACCGACTCGATGAAGTGATAATTTTCGATGAACTGAACGACATAGATCTTGCAATGATCGTCGACCTTCAGCTTGATCGGCTTAATCAAATGCTCGAGAAACGCAATCTAACGGTTGCGATGTCCGAGGATGCCCGCAACTGGCTCATAGAGCGTACTTGTGCGGATCGAAGTTATGGTGCCAGGCCGCTGAAACGTGCGCTGCAAAAATACGTCGAGGATGAGCTTTCGGAAGCGTTGATCCAAGGCCGCATTCGCGAGGACAGTTTGATCGAGATCGTGCTGGAATCTGATAGCCTGTCCTTCAAAACGATCGATCGTGACCCCTTTGAACCGTTGATCCTGGAAAACGCCGCAACAAAATAGCCGGTCAGAAACAGCAAAGGCCCGTCGTCGATGACGGGCCTTTCTGTAAAGGAATTGGCTCCGCAGGTAAGACTCGAACTTACAACCCTTCGGTTAACAGCCGAATGCTCTGCCATTGAGCTACTGCGGAATATCGCGTGCCCGAGCGACGGGCGAACATAAAGATTAGGAATTTCGCCCGTTGTTGTCAAGTTTTGCACTGCTTCGTTCGTCAATTAGAAATTCCATTTCCACGGATCGCCTAGCTTCGGCACCGTGACGGGCCACATCTTTACCATTCGTTTTCCGGCTGCTGGGGTGCAGTCCGATTCCCAAAGAACGGCGTCTTCGGTCACTTCCTGTTGTTTGTTGCCGAATTGCCTGGTCTTGTCGTCATTGATGCAGAAAGCAAGCTTAGGGTCGTCGCCCTCCCACACTTTCTTGACGGCACCGCCGAGTATGCCCGCAGTTTCGCCATAGATGTATGTTTTGTAGCGGAATTGTGCCGGAAGTCCTTGCAGCCGCCAACGTTCTGACAGATTTACGTTCGTACACTCATTCTTTTTTACGCTCCGCCAGCCTTCTGTCATGTGGTTCGTTTGTCCGAGCGCGAAAGTGATGGCGAAAAAGACCTCTTCGTCGATCGACGTGTTACAGACGCGAAGTATCTCGGCGATCGGCGATGGCGACGGTTTTGGTGTCGGCCTAACGACCGTGTGCCTGCCAGATGGTTTGACGCAACGAAGGTCGTTTTTTTCTTTATCGAAAACCTCGACCACACTGAACTCTGTAAGATCCATGAACGAACACCGGAGAACATCGATTATTCCGGGATCGAATGCAAAAACATCGTACTCGGCGACCTTTCCCTGGTCCCAAACCTGCGCCGCTCCCGGTGCAAGCGTCATACACTTCAAGGCAAACGGGTAGGTCTTATTCACATCTTTATAGAGACAAACCTTGACCGGTGTTTTGCTGCTGTTCTTGAAGGTGACGAGCTTACTGCCTGCGGCCTGCGGGCTTATGGTCGGCGGAAAAAGTAACGCTGCGATCATCATTATGAAAATGCCGAACATCCGATCTCTCATGGTCCTAAACTCCTCAAATCTTGCGCGAACTATATCACGAAACCGACGGCTTGAGATCAATTTGCTATCTGAGACCCGGGTTTGTAGCCCAGCCGCAACTAATGAACGCAAACCGTGCCGTCGCCTTGCACCTACCATTTGCGCTAGGCGACACGCGATATTTGTGAATATAATTTCTTCACTATGGCAAAGTACGAACCGAAGACCCGCGAAACGGATGCGAGCGTTGAAGATTTTTTGAACTCGATCGAAAATCCCGAACGCCGTGCGGACGGATTGCGTGTTCTCGAGATGTTCAATCGACTGACCGGACTCGAGCCGAAGATGTGGGGCCCGGCGATCGTCGGTTACGGCAGTTATGAGATCACATATTCTGACGGCCGCAAACTCGACTGGATGATGACCGGCTTTTCGCCGCGAAAGCAGAACATGACGCTTTATGTGATCTGCGGTTCGCCTAAACAGCCCGAATTGCTCGCGAAGCTTGGCAAGCATACATCGAGCGTAAGCTGCCTTTACATCAAACGGCTCTCGGACATCGACGAAAAGGTGCTCGAAAGGATCATCAAGGATGCGTTTCAGTATACAAAGAAAACCGGCGGTTCGTGTTGAAAACAAAGGGCTTGTTTGTTTCGTTTCACAACGCGGAACAAAATTTGTTTCATATGAAACAAGCTGAAACGCATTATTCATCGCCGTCCTCCTTCAATTTCAAACATCTGTTCACGGTCGCGGCCGACATTCCCAATTGCTTTGCGATCTCTCGCTGCGTATGGCCTTTCAGAGCTAGATCGACAATGCGCTTCACCAGGGCGACCCTGTCCGACTCGGATTCGCCGCGGTTCCAGCCCGCGTGCGAGCGTTCGTCGGTGTAGCCGTCAAAAGTGAAGCCGAGAAACCGGCCGGATCTTTCGATGCGAATCGCGGCGACTTCGGTTTCGATATCGCGCGCGGCCGCATTGCGGTGTTTTATGCTTTTCAGATACCTGCATTCGATGCCGCGGCTCGAAAATCCCAATGCAAAGATGCTGTCGGCAAAATTCGAGAGCATCCGTGATCCCTGAAGGTGCTCGCCCGTAATGCGCGTTCGCGAATAACGTTTGGGCGTGTGCGCCAGCACGAGGATCGAGAGGTCGAATCTGTTCTTCAAAGCGACCAGCGTTTTCATAAGCCGCAGGGCAGCCTTGGCACTCTCGACGGTAGAACTCAGCCACGTAATGTTGTCGATGATCACGATCCTGGCTTTCAGAAAGAACACCAGGTCGACCATCGAGTCGATCAGCAATTCATAATAGTCTTCGAAACCGGGCGGAAGCCGGAGCAGGTCCTGTGGCGTACAGCGGATCAGATCGGCGGGAAACAACGGCTCGTCAATGGAAGTATCGGGAGGGCCGGAGCTGTAACGTTTCTTGAAGTGCTCATCGCTCAGCTCAAAATCGAAATAAGCAACGCGCTGAGGTTCGACATCCATTTCAAAAGGCTCGAACCGCTCGCCGCCCGAGACAGCGCGTGCGATCTGCATTGCAAGTACGCTTTTTCCGCAGCCGGTGTCACCAAACAGTACGCATAGTTCACCGGAAAGCCAAAGGTCCGAGAACAGGCGGCGCAAAGGGCCGGGCCCGAGAGTCTCTTCAGCAAGAAATGCATTTGCCTGACGTGCGAGAAAAAGATTGTCGTAACGCCGAAAGTTGAGCTCGGGCAAGTGCTCTTCGGCCAATTCGCTAAGTATGTGATAGTTGGTCTTACACTCGGCGGTTACCTTTGATTCAGCCGCGAGCTTTTCGCGCTCAAGGTCAAGTATCTTTTGATGCTTCGCTGAAAGCGGCGGCGGTTTTCCCCATGTCTCATCCACATCGCCGCCGGCCAGCCACGGATACCTTTCGGCAACTTCGGGGTCCGTTTCGATTTCGTCCTCGAAATATTCCTTTTCGCTCACGCTTCGATGTTGCAACGAACCGAAGAGCATTCAAATAGCAGTTTGCGCGAAAAGCGGTGGTTTGGGAGATTTAGATGATCTGGATGGTAGTTAAGCCGCGGGTGTGACGGAGTCGCTAGGCAAGCCAGAGACTCATCGCGCGTCGAGCGGCGGAGCCGTGGGAAGAAAGGAGTATCCCCGAAGTTTCCGGTTCTGACAATCTTGAACAATCCACGTATAATCGAACCTTCATATTGCCAACCAGAGGAACCGCTGGCTGCGGCTCCTGGTTCTGACATAAGGATGCAGCACGAACTAATAATAATTCTTGATTTTGGGTCGCAGTACACGCAGTTGATCGCGCGGCGGGTGCGTGAACAGGGCGTGTATTGCGAGATCCATCCGTTTCATTTATCGGCGGATGAGATCGCCGCGAAGCGGCCGAAGGGTGTGATACTTTCGGGCGGGCCGTCGAGCGTGACGGATGAAGACGCGCCGCGGGTTGCGGCGGATTTTTATGACAAGGTGAATTCGCCGGTCCTCGGGATCTGTTACGGAATGCAGATGGTCGCGGTCGATCTGGGCGGTAGGAACGAACCGGCGGCGAAGCGCGAATACGGCCACGCAAAAGTAAAAGTGCTGAGCGGTGCGACAAAGCTCTTCAACGAACTTCCGTTCGAACTCGACGCATGGATGAGCCACGGCGACCACGTTACCGAATTGCCGCCCGGATTTCGGCAGACGGCCACGACCGGTGAGGTCGTTACGGCGATCGAGAACGACGAACGCGGCATTTACTGTGTGCAGTTTCACCCTGAGGTTTCGCATACCACTTTGGGTAAAGAGGTCCTGCGGAATTTTCTTTTCAATATCTGCGACTGCAAAGGTGACTGGACGCCGGCGAGTTTTATCAAAGAAGAGATCGAACGCATCCGCGAGACGGTCGGCCCGGATGGCAAGGTCGTTTGCGGTTTGAGCGGCGGTGTCGATTCGACGGTCGCGGCGGTGCTTGTTCACGAAGCCATCGGCGAGAGGCAGCACTGCATCTTTGTCAACAACGGATTGCTTCGGTATCGCGAATTCGAAGATACGCTGAAGGCGTATACGGACAATCTTCATCTGAACGTTGTTGGCGTCGATGCCTCTGCAGATTTTTATTCGGTGCTCGCAGGTGTCGTTGATCCCGAACAGAAACGCAAAGCGATCGGTGCAAAATTCATTGACGTTTTTGACGCGGAAGCAAAACGGATCGGTGATGTAAAGTGGCTCGTGCAAGGCACGCTTTACCCGGACGTTATCGAATCGGTCTCGCTTCGCGGTGCGTCGGTAACGATAAAATCGCACCACAACGTCGGCGGTTTGCCGGAGAAAATGAACCTCAAACTCATCGAACCGCTGCGGGAATTGTTCAAGGACGAGGTTCGTCTGATCGGCCGTGATCTCGGCATTCCGGAGACGATACTCGAACGCCATCCGTTTCCCGGCCCGGGTCTCGGCGTCCGCATCCTCGGCGATATCACGCCCGAAAAGGTCGAGCTGCTGCAGAAGGCCGATAAGATCTTTATCGAAGAGCTGCACAATTTTGGCATCTACAAAGACGTCTGGCAGGCATTCGCTGTGCTGCTGCCGATACAATCCGTTGGAGTGATGGGCGATTTTCGCACCTACGAAAAGACCGTCGCCCTTCGAGCCGTAACCTCGACCGACGGAATGACCGCCGACTGGGCCCGGCTCCCTCACGACTTTTTGGCCAAGGCCTCGTCGAGAATTACGTCGGAGGTCCGCGGGGTGAACCGCGTGGTCTATGACATATCATCGAAACCACCGAGCACGATCGAGTGGGAATGAATGTGCTTTGAATGACGAATACTCTCGTATAGACCCTCGATGCGATGCCTGATCAAAGACGACCAATAGTTGAATTTCGGGGAGTTTCGTTCGAGATCGACGGCGTACGCATCCTGAACGAGATCGATCTCAAGATCGAAAGCGGTGAGGTCGTCGTGCTCCTGGGCGAATCGGGCTGCGGCAAGACCACCACGCTGCGGTTGATCAATCGTCTTATCGAACCGACGTCCGGAAATGTATTGGTCGAAGGCAGGCCGACGACCGATTGGGACCCTATCGAGTTGAGGCGAAAAACGGGATACGTTCTTCAGGACGGCGGTCTCTTCCCGCATATGACCGCGGCCGAGAATGTCGGCATCATCTTAAGACTCGAACACTGGAGCGAAGAAAAGAAGAAGGCTCGTGTCGATGAATTGTTCGAGCTGGTCGGCCTCGCTACCGAGCGGTTTGCAGACCGGTTCCCACACGAACTCTCTGGCGGACAACGACAGCGGATCGGTGTCGCCCGAGCTTTGGCTGCCGACCCCGGACTGCTCCTGCTTGATGAACCATTCGGCGCCCTTGATCCGTTGACCCGAACGAAACTTCAGAAAGAATTCGCATCGATCGTCCTTCGGATGGGAAAGACCGCTGTTTTTGTGACCCACGATCTGCACGAAGCGATGCTGCTCGGCACGCGGATCGTGTTGATGGAAAAGGGACAGATCGTACTGAACGCCGAACCGGCAGACTTCGAGGCATCAGAGATACCGCTTGTGAGAGCGTATCTTGAAACTATTTGAGCCGCGAAACGCGCGGCAGAACGCAACGATCAAGATCATGCAAACAAAAAATACTGACAGACGGGAATTTCTCAAACACGGAACGGCCGGACTCGCCGCGATCGCTTTACTCGGCACCGAACGCAGATCGATCGCCGGAGCAATGAACAGCGATCCGTTCCCGGAGCTTGTTGAAGCCACCATCATCGGCCTGCAGGCAAAGCTTGGGTCAGGCGATCTTTCGGCACGTCTGCTAACCGAGATGTATCTCGAGCGGATCAAGCAGATCGATACAAAGACCCGCTCGGTCATCGAGATCAACCCGGACGCACTGTCGATCGCCGATCGGATGGACAGCGAACGGAAGCGCGGCAAAGTGCGTTCGCCGCTCCACGGCATCCCGATCGTGATAAAGGACAACATCGATACGGCCGATAAGATGATGACGACCGCGGGTTCGCTCGCGCTCGTCGGCGCACCCGTTCCGAAACGCGACGCCTTTGTCGTTAAGCGGCTCCGCGATGCAGGCGCCGTGATCATAGGAAAGACGAACCTCAGCGAATGGGCAAATTTTCGCGGCAATCGCTCGATCAGCGGCTGGTCAGGACGGGGCGGGCAGACGAATAATCCGTATTTCTTAGATCAGAATCCCTGCGGGTCGAGTTCTGGTTCTGGTGTCGCCCCGTCAGCAAATCTTTGTGCGGCCGCAGTCGGGACCGAGACCAACGGGTCGATAATCTGCCCGGCGGTCACGAATGGCGTCGTTGGTCTGAAGCCGACGCTCGGGCTGATCTCGCGAAGCGGCATTATCCCGATCGCACATACGCAGGATACGGCCGGGCCGATGACGCGAACCGTCGCCGACGCAGCCATAATGCTCGGAGCAATGGTCGGACGCGACCGGACGGACGCGATAACCGCTGCTGCAGTTAAGATGACGCCGAAAGACTACACCAGGGTCCTTGACGTCAACGGCCTGAAAGGAGCAAGGCTCGGGCTCGCCATGCAGTTCACGACGCGACCCGAAATAAAAGCCTATTTCGAACCGTTCATCGAAGCGTTGCGATCGGCTGGCGCGACCCTGATCGATGTGCGTTTCGAACCGAATTACGCAGATCTTTCGGCCGATCGTCTCAATGTCTTACTTTACGAATTCAAGGCCGACCTGAACAAATATCTTGCCGGACGCGGGGCGAAATATAGGTCGCTGGCAGATCTGATCAAGTTCAATGAAGATAACAAAGAAAAAGAGCTGACGCTTTTTGGGCAGGAGCTGTTCATTCAAGCACAGGAAAAGGGCGAGCTGACGGAAAAAGCATATCTTGATTCGCTGGCAAGAATAAGAAAGGCAACCCGCGAGGACGGCATCGATGCCGTTGTCGTAAAGGACAAATTAGATGCGATCGTTGCGCCAACGAGCGGAGCGGTATGGTCGATCGCCGCGGTCGCCGGTTACCCCTTCATAACCGTCCCGACCGGATTACGCGAGAACACGGCTTCGGGAATGGCATTTTTTGGCAAAGCGTTCACTGAACCTTCGCTTATCAAATACGCATACGCGTTCGAGCAGAGAACGAAAGGCCGGGTCGCTCCGAAGTTCTTGCCGACCTACCCGAAGGTATCTTAACGGCTCGTTAGTCATGGTCGATCGAGAATGGCCGATCTAATACAATTCATCCGCGATAATCTTCACGAATTGCTGGTGTTGACGCGCGAGCATGTGTTCATCGTTCTCCTTTCGACCGCAATAGCCGTAGCCGTCGGGCTGCCGTTGGGCATCGCCCTTACCCGCATCAAAAAGCTGCAAGCGCCTGTCTTGGGCATTGCGAACGTAATGCAGACGGTTCCGAGCCTGGCCTTGTTCGGTCTGCTGATCCCGCTGCCCTTCATCGGCGGCATCGGGGCCCGAACTGCGATCATTGCATTGGCACTTTACGCGCTGTTGCCCGTGATCAAGAACACCGTTACAGGCATTTCAGGGATCGACCCAAAGGTGACCGAAGCGGCAAAAGCGATCGGTATGACCGATCGGCAGCGGCTGACCCTGGTCGAACTGCCGCTCGCGATGCCCGTGATATTTACGGGAATTCGGGTAGCCGTCGTTATTTCTGTCGGCGTTGCTACAGTTGCGGCGGCGGTCGGCGCAGGCGGGCTAGGGACTTATATTTTCCGCGGATTAAGGCAAAACGACAATAACTTGCTGATCGCGGGTGCATTGGCTTCGGCTTTGCTCGCGCTGCTTTTCGACCTTGGCCTCGGGCAGATCGAGCGGTCATACGCTATGACCGACAGACCGAACCGTATGCGGCGGCGGTTCATCGGCTATGGGATCGCGGGTTTTCTGGTCGCGGCAACAGGGTTTGGTTATCTATCGGATCGATGGAACCGATCTGAAAACGCGAACTCGACAGGCGTCGAACTCCCGACCGGGCGAGGACGGATAGTGATCGGTTCAAAGGACTTTACCGAATCGGTCGTTCTTGCCGAAATTCTCGCTCAGATGCTCGAAAAGGAAGGCTTCGAAGTTGTCAGGCAGTTCGAACTCGGCGGCAATCTCGCACACGAAGGCCTGATCGCAAAGCAGATAGATGTTTATCCTGAATATACCGGAACGGCCTTTACCGCGATCCTCAAGAAAACACCGATAACCGATCCGCAGGCCGTCTATGACCAGACGAAGGCCGCATATGAAACAAATTTCGGTTTGACGCTTAGCCCGCCGCTCGGTTTCTCGAACGACTTCGCGATACTTGTTCGCGGTGAATTGGCTCGTTCACAAGGCCTCCGGACGATCACCGATGCTGTAAAGATATCGCGGGAATGGCAAGCCGGGTTCGGACAAGATTTCATGTCGCGGGCAGACGGCTATCGCGGTTTTGCGAAAGCATACGGGTTTGATTTTGCAAGGCAGCCGCGGGAAATGGATCTTTCGCTGACGTATCGGGCCTTGCGATCGGGCGAACTCGACATCATCGCCGGTAATTCCACAGACGGCCTTATTTCGGCTCTTGACCTTTTCCAACTCGAAGACGACAAACGCTTTTTTCCGCCGTACCAGGCCGTTTTCATTGCCCGCAGCGATCTTACCACGATGCTTAAGCCGACATTCGACCGGCTTGCCGATGCGATCTCGACTGAAGCGATGCGGAAGATGAACTACGAGGTCGATAGCAACAATCGCCTAACGAAAGACGTGGCGGCGGAATGGTTGGCATCGAAATAGCTTGCAACTTTCCGTAAATTGTTGTAATCTCACAATTTGATAATTCCATCACTCTTTTGTCGACGGTAATATGCCTTCATCGTGAACGGCGTTAGGATAGGAACGAGAGATGGTCCGTTAATACCTGTCAGAAGGGGCATTTGACATTGTCTTGTGCCTTCGAACGTTGGTCCTTCGCTGCAACCGTTACACCGAAAGTTTTAACCCACCGTAAGAGAACTTCTTAAATAATCACTGATGAACTGCATATGCAGAGCGCCGACATAGGTCTGCGCCAACTGTGCTTATGATGGTCGCGTGATCTGCCTTGCGAAAAAGCCGGGCATCCGCCACCAGATCGAGTTCTTCGGTGGAACTAATATAGTTAAATACAAATGAATTTTAGTGAACTTGGCTTGCAGCCGTTTTTAACGGCAAAGTGCGAGCAAATGGGTTACACCGAGCCTACACCCATCCAAAAACAGGCTATTCCGGTCATATTGGATCGCGGCGACGTCATCGGGACCGCTGAGACCGGGACCGGCAAAACGGCCGCATTCCTGCTGCCGATCCTACAGCGGCTCAATGAAAGCAAACAGCGTGGAACGTCGGTCCTGATACTGGCGCCTACCCGCGAACTGGCAAACCAGATCGATGCGGAATGCCGTAAATTCGCCCCGAAAAGCATCACCTGTGCTGCCGTGATCGGCGGTTCGAGCTACGGCAAACAGATCAAGGCGCTCGAGGGCGGCGTAAACATTCTGATCGCAACACCCGGCAGGCTGATCGACTTTATGGAGCAAGGCATGGTCAATTTCAGCAAACTGACCACGCTCGTGCTCGATGAGGCTGACCGAATGCTCGATATGGGCTTCCTGCCAGCGATCAAACGGATCGTGAAGGCTGTTCCGGCCGATCGTCAGACCCTGTTCTTTTCGGCCACGATGGCCCCGGATATCGAACGCATCGCCCGTCAGATAGTCACCGACCCGACATACGTCGAGGTAAGTGCCCGCGGCAAGGCGGCAGTTACTATCGAACAAACGGCTTATCCCGTTGCACAGCAGATGAAGATGCCGCTGCTGCTGGACCTTCTCGAAAGAGAGAATTTTGAACGTGTTCTGGTCTTTACCAGGACAAAACGCGGTGCCGACCGTATCGCACATGTTCTTGAAAAGCGATCTCACCGATCGAACCGCATCCATGGCGACCGTTCGCAATCGCAACGCGAATCGGCCCTTCGCGAGTTCAAGAACGGGCGGACACGGATCCTCGTTGCGACCGACGTTGCGGCACGCGGGATCGATATAGATTCGGTCTCACATGTGATAAACTATGATATACCGGTGGCCCCGGAAGATTACGTTCATCGTATCGGAAGGACCGGGCGGGCGGGCAATATAGGGCGAGCGATAACTCTATTTACCACCGCAGAGGAACATTCGATGCGCGATATTGAACGGTTGACCGGGCAAAGCGTCGAGCGCGTCCTGTTGCCGGATTTTGGCGGTGTCATTAGCGCACCGGTCAAGCCGGCAGCTAAATTCGTCCCGAAACGGACGTTTCGCTCGTTCGGCGGCCGCAGACGCCGGTAAAACGGAGAAAGGAATATGAAAGCTGAAAAGTATGCAGTAGGTGATTCGATCACCATGATGTGTTCGGGTTGCGATGTTGAACAGCCGCACACGATCGAGACAGTTACAAAACTTGGGAAGATCTCAAAAGCGACTTGTGACACGTGTGAGGCCGCCAGCACCTTCAATCGAGGTGTGAAAACCTCGGTCGCTGTCGGTAAGGCAAAGGCAGCCTCGCCGTATGACCGCACCCGAAAGTATAAAAAAGGCCAGGCCATGACACATTCGGTCTTTGGACATGGCGAAGTCACCGCTGTGATCGAAGCTCAGAAGATCGACGTACTATTCGGCGATAAGACACGGCGTTTGATTCACGCCCAAGAATAGATCTGGGACCAACACAAACACAAAGGCGGCCATCGAAATGGCCGCCTTTGTCGCGCGTCCTAACAGAACGACCGTTACTTTCGTCTAAGCAAAAATCCCAATACGAGGCCGATGGCTGCCGATATCAGGATCGTCTGACCGGGCTTTTGACGGGCAAATTCTTTTGCATCTTCGATCAACTCTTTCGGATCCTTGTTCTGCAATTCCTTGAACTTGTCGCTTGCCTGCGCGAATTTCTCATTTGCGAAATCGGCGGCCTTGCTTGCCGCATCCTGAAACTTCTGACCGTATTCCTGTGCCTGCATTCTTAGATCTCCTAAATACTCGTCATCATTGACGCGGTTTGAAAATTCCCCACCAACCGGAACAAGGCTCTGTTCGAGCTCTTTCTCCGCCTTTTTTACTTCCTCTTCGAATTCTGACATTTTTTCCTACTCCTTTTTGCTGCTGTTTCGATCCTATGTGCGCTGTATGGCCAGATCGGCACCGCATTTTACGCCATTTCGGATGATTCACAACATCAGACAGTTGTAACGAATTTTCTCACGAAAAGTTCGGATCAATACGAAACCATGGATCTCTCCGGAGCGAAGACATTGCCGGTAATGCCCGGAAAATGCGTCTTTTGGTCCGGGACCGAATTTTTGCTTGACATTACGATCCCGGAAATGAGAATCTACCGATTCCGAGTAAGTAAGCACTTACTTAACATTGATTTAAGGAGCAAAATTGATCAAAGACCTATTCAATTGTGACCGCGGAGGCCGAATGTCTGGCGATGAGCGGCGTGAACAGATACTGACGACAGCTGTCGAGCTTTTCTCTCGTCACGGCTTTAGCGGCACGACGACAAAGCAGATCGCGAACGCGGCGGGCGTATCTGAAGCGATGGTCTTTCGACATTTTTCGACCAAGGATGAGCTTTACGGTGCGATCCTGCACAGCAAGTCGTGCGAGGACGGGCTTCACCAATACCCTTGGGAGGGCAACGCAGAGCTTCTCAGGGCGATCGAGGAAAAGGACGATCACGCTGTCTTTTATAACTTTGCCCTCCAGGCTCTGAACAAACACGAAGCCGACGTCGGTTTCATGCGTCTCTTGTTCTATTCGGCGCTTGAGGAGCACGATCTTGCAGACCGGTTCTTCAATGAGTTCGTCTCGAAGGTCTACGATTTCATCGGCGGCTATATCGAGCGCCGGCAGGCTGACGGAGCAATGCGCGAAATGCACCCGCGGATCATTGTCCGCTCATTTCTTGGAATGCTGATCCATCACTCGCTTAACAACATTCTCTGGGACAAGAAAAAGAGGATCCTTGATATTTCGAACGAAGAGGCCGCGAAGAATTTTGCTGAGATACTGCTCCGCGGCGTACTCAAATAGTTTAGAGGGAATAATATTTTTGCTCGTTGAGCAGACGAAGACCATGAGAAATCGAATCTTACTTTTCGCGGTGATCGCATTTATATCGACCTTGTCGATGATCGCCGCCGGATGTGGTTCGCAGGCCAATTCGGCCACGAACAACTCCGCAAACAATGTGCCGACGACCATCGACATAACGACGGCGCAGGCGTCGATACAGGCGATACCGTCGTACATCGAGGCGACCGGCAACCTCGCAAGCGATGCCCAGACAGATGTGGCGCCCGCCGTCGGCGGCAAGATCGTCGAGGTGAATTTTGATATCGGCAGCTATGTGAATCAGGGCGATGTTCTCGTGCGGCTCGATTCGCGAGATGCAAATATTCGGCTCGAGCAGGCTCGGGCGCAACTTGAGCAGCAGCGACAGGCGGTTCTGCAGGCCGATGCCAACGTCGATCAGGCCCTTGCCAGCTTGCGGCAAACGCAGGCACGGCTCGGCGTAAGGGATGGCGAGACATTCCAGATCAAAGACTTTTCGCAGGTCAAATCGGTGACCGCACAGCTCGAACTCGCTGAAAAGGAACTGCGGCGGACCGAAAAGCTCCTCGAAACAGGCGACGTTTCGCGTTCGGCTTACGATCAGCGCAAATCGCAGCGCGACGCTTTGCTTGGCCAGTTGGACGAGGCTCGGTCGAATGCGGCGGTAGCCATACGTGCGATCAACACGGCTCAGGCGGCGGTCGATTCGGCAAGGGCGGCGGCGAACAGCGTTCGGGCGACCATCCGAACAAGCGAGGCCGCGATCGCACAGGCGCAAAAATCAGTGACCGATACGATCGTCTATGCTCCGATCAGCGGCTTCGTTTCTGAGCGCAATGCCGACCTCGGCGAATACATTTCGCCGAACGTTCCGAATTCGAAGATCGCGACGATCGTTAGAACTTCGACGCTCAGGGTGAAGATCGACATTCCGGAACAGACCGTCGGCAAGGTCGCGACCGGACAGGGAATATCGCTGCAAACGAGCGCCTACCCGGAACGCAGCTTTGCCGGGCGCATTGTCCGGATCGCTCCATCGGTCAATCAGCAGGCAAGGACGATGCTCGTCGAAGCGGAAGTACAGAATGTCGACGGCTTGTTGAAACCGGGACAATTCGCGACCGTTCGGATCACACAATCGAAACCTGAACCGGCGGTAATGATACCGGTGACCGCGGTGCGGACGGACGGCGACGTCAATCGGGTCTATCTGATCAAGGATGGAACGGCACGCGAGCAGATCGTTCAGCTTGGGCTGCTCGAGAACAATATGATCCAGGTAAAGAACGGGGTGGTCGAAGGCGACACCGTCGCAACGAGCAACCTTAACTTGCTCACGGACGGCGTCCTGGTAAGGCAGTGATCGTATGAAGGTGCTTTCGACCGAGATCGAGATCGCCGCCGGACGCGAGCGCGTCTGGGAGATCCTGGCCGACTTTGACCGATATCCGGAATGGAATCCGTTCGTTCGGAAGATCGAGGGTGAAAAGGTGGTTGGCGGCAGACTCACGGTTCATATCAAACCGGGCGATGGAAAGGGCATTACCCTTAAGCCCGAGATCGTACGGTTTGAGAAGCATGAGGCGTTTGTGTGGAAAGGGAAGCTGCTTATCGGCGGTCTGTTCGACGGAAAACACGAATTCCGGCTAGAGCCGATCGATAATGACACGACGCGATTCATTCATCGCGAGGAGTTTACGGGAATACTGGTGCCGATCTTGTGGCGAATGCTCGAAGAAGATACCCGAAAAGGATTCATCGAAATGAATAAGGCGCTGAAAACGGCAGCTGAGGCTTAGTTGATCTGGAGAGTTTTGATTTATGCAGTGGTTAGCAGAAGTATGTGTTAAAAGGCCCGTCTTTGCCACGATGTTGATCCTCTCGCTCGTGGTCGTCGGTGCGTTCTCTTTTCTTAGTCTCGGTGTCGATCTCTTTCCGAAGATCGATTTTCCGACGCTGACGGTCACGGTCGTAAACCCGGGAGCATCACCCGAGGAGATCGAGACCGAGATCACCGACAAGATCGAGGAAGCCGTAAATACGATAAGCGGGATCGATGAACTTCGGTCATCGTCGATCGAGGGTGTCTCGCGTGTTTTCGTACAGTTTTTGCTTGAGAAGGACGTCGAGGTCGCGTTCAACGAGGTCCAGCAGAAGGTGCAGAGCGTCATCCCGCGGCTGCCGGTTACGGCCGAACAGCCTACCGTCATAAAGCTTGACACTGATGCGGCACCGGTCCTTCGCATAACGGTGTCGGCGCCGACATCGCTTCGCGACGTAACGCAGGTCGCAAAAGACAAGATCAAGGAGCGCATCGAATCAGTAAGCGGGGTCGGCCAGATCACGCTGATAGGCGGACAAGAGCGGCAAATAAACGTCTGGGTCGATCCCGACAAGCTGCGTTCTTACAACATCACCCCGGCAGAGGTATCGAACGGCTTGCGAATTCAAAATCTCGAGTTTCCGAGCGGGCGTCTCGACGAAGGACAAAAAGAGACGGCCGTAAGGACGATGGGTAAGATCAGAAAGCCCGAAGAATTTGCGAATGTCGTGGTTGCGGCACGTGGCGAATACCAGGTAAAGGTCAGGGACATCGGCTATGTCGAAGATGGGGCGGAAGAGATCCGATCCGAAGCTCGGCTCAACGGAAAGCCTGCCGTAACGCTGATAGTCGCAAAACAATCAGGGCAGAACACGGTCGCCGTTGCACGCGAGATAAAGGAGCGATTGAAAGAGATCGAACCGACCCTGCCGCCCGGTTATGAGATGCGGATCATCGGCGACAACTCGATATTCATCGAGAACTCGGTCGCCGCGCTCGAAGAACATTTGGTCCTTGGTTCTATCTTTGCTTCGATCGTCGTATTTTTCTTTCTCTGGAGTTTTCGATCGACGTTTATCGCCGCACTCGCGATCCCGACCTCGATCATCTCGACCTTCGCATTGATGTTCGCAATGGGCTATACGCTCAACTCGATAACGATGCTCGCCCTCACGCTGATGGTCGGCATCGTGATCGACGACGCTATAGTTGTGCTCGAGAACATTTACCGTTTCGTCGAAGAAAAGGGAATGAACCCATTTCAGGCGGCGATCGAAGGAACGCGAGAGATCGGGCTCGCCGTTCTTGCGACAACGCTGTCGCTGATGGCGGTGTTTGTCCCGATCGGGTTCATGCAGGGTATCGTCGGGCGATTCATGTCAAGCTTCGGTCTGACGGCATCATTCGCCGTCGGTGTTTCGCTGATCGTGTCGTTCACACTGACGCCGATGCTTGCGGCCCGATTGATCAAAAGACCGAAAGACGAGCCGGCAGGCGACGTCGCCGAGGTCATCGAATCCGACACTGTGGTTGCGGAGCATTCGGAAACGCCGGCTCATCACGCGCACCACGACTCAAAAGAAACGGGCTGGTTCAGACATGTCCTCGATGGTTATACCGCGTTGCTCAGATTCTCAATGGCTCGCAGGTGGCTGATCGTCACGTTGTGCATTTTGGTATTTCTGTCGATCATTCCGCTTTTCACATACGTCGGTAAGAACTTTCTGCCGGTCGACGATCAGTCGCAGTTCGAGGTCTCGGTGAGGGCACCCGAGGGCTACAGCCTTGGCGCGACCTCGCTGACGCTCGAGCGGATAGCAAGCGAGATCAGAAAGCAGCCCGGCGTCACAGATACGCTTGTTACGGCCGGCGGCGGACAAGATCTCGTCGTTAATAGCGGAAGCATCTACGTAAAGCTCACAGACATTAAGGATCGAGAACGGTCGCAGGAAGAACTGATGAGCGAGACGCGTGAATTGCTCAAGCAATTTCCGGCCGAACTTCGTACCGCAGTTCAGCAGGTCGCCGCATTTTCGGGCGGCGGTTTCAGGAACGCCAACGTTCAATTTCTCATCGCGGGGCCTGACCTCAAGAAGCTCGAGGAGTACTCTTCGAAGATCATCGAGCGGATGAAAACGGTGCCCGATGCGGTTGACGTCGATTCGACCCTGATCAGCGGCAAGCCCGAACTTCAGCTCGAGATCGACCGTGAAAAGGCGTCTGACCTGGGCGTTAAGGTCGGCGACATCTCGCAGGCTCTCAACACGCTCGTTGCCGGCCAGGAAGCCACCACGTTCAACGAAGGTGCCGATCAGTTTGACGTCGTCGTCAGGGCGACGGGCAACTATCGTTCGGACATCGAGGGGCTGAAGCGAATGATCGTGCCCTCGACGAAACTTGGATGGGTCTCGCTCGACCGCCTCGTCAAGGGTATCGAGGGCACAAGCCCGAGCTCGATCGAAAGGACGAACCGCCAGCGGCAGGTAACACTGCTGGCAAACACGCGGCCCGGCGGATCGGCAACGAGCATAACCGCCGAGATCGATAAGTTCGTTAAGGAACTGAATCTTCCGGCCGGATACACGACGGGTTACGTCGGCCAATCTAAAGAGCTCGGTAAATCGCTCTACTATTTTGCTCTTGCGATCGTACTTTCGTTCATTTTCATGTACATCGTACTCGCCGCCCAGTTCGAATCGTTCATCCATCCGGTGACGATCCTGCTTACGCTTCCATTGTCGATCCCGTTCGGCATTGTCAGCCTGCTGATCGCCGGACAGACCGTAAACATCTTTTCTGGGCTGGGGCTTTTGCTCCTTTTCGGGGTTGTCAAGAAAAACGCGATCCTTCAGATCGACCATACGAACACTCTCCGTTCGCAGGGGCTTGGCCGCTATGACGCGATCATTCAGTCGAACCGCGACAGACTGCGGCCGATCTTGATGACGACCATCGCTTTGGTTGCCGGAATGATCCCTTTGATCATGTCGACAGGTGCCGGTTCGGGAACGAACCGTTCGATCGGCGTCCTTGTCGTCGGCGGTCAGTCGCTCTGTCTTTTGTTGACGCTGCTTGCCGTACCGGTCTTTTATTCGATCTTTGACGACCTCAGCGAGATGCGGCTCTTTCAGTATGTCGGACGAGCCTCAGACTGGCTCTTCGGCGGTATTCGACGGCGGTTTTCGCAGGCTACGAGTTCGCTGTTCGGCAAATCGTAATGCATCATTCGGTTTCACTTTTTGTGAAACGCTGAGACTGCACGACGACCAATGCCGTGCCCGATCAGCCACTTAATTTTATGTTAGCGCGATCATTCATTTTATTGATTCTTGTAGCATTCTGTGGCGGAGCGTCGGCCTTTGGCCAGACCGAACCGCCGTCGCCAGTAGCTTCCCCGACGCCATTCGGTCGCGATAAGGCCGGCGTTGCGCCGGATGAGGTAAAGGGTGTCCCTCAGATCGCACCGAATTTCAAAACCGACGACCGTTCGCTGCCAGACCTTGGCCGCGTCGGGGTTGAAATGACCGATCAGCGGCCGATGACGGTGCGCGAGGCGATAGCACTTGCGCTGGACAACAACAAGGACATCGAGGTGACCCGAAAGAACGTGAAGATAGCCGAGTTTGACCTGCAATCGGCCCGCGGTTTTTTCCAGCCTCGGCTGACCGGCCAAACCGCTTATGAACGTGCGACGGCGCCGAACGTAAGTATCTTTAGCTCCAACCAGAACACGACCACCGGTTCGCTGGTCGGCAACGCGGCCCTGCAGGGCTACGTCCCGAGTTTCGGAACGGTCTTGACCGCAAACGTCAGCAATCAGCGATTGACCTCAAATAACCCGATCTCGATCCTGAGCCCGCAGTACAATGCGAGCATTGGTTTCACTGTCACGCAGCCGCTGCTTAGAGGACGCGGGTTTGACCAGGGCCGCCGAAGCATCGAGATCGCCAAGCGTAACCTCTCGCTAACCGACGCACAGTTCAGGCAGCGGTCGATCGAGATAATCACGAGTGTTCAGAGGGCATATTGGGACCTTACCTTTGCGCTGCGAAACCTGCAGGTTCAGCGTGATGCGGTCCGCGACGCGAAAGATCAGCTCGAGCATAATCGGCGGCTGGTTGAGGAAGGCCAGCTTGCGCCTATCGACATCGTCGCATCGGAGACGCAGGTCGCGAATTTCGAACAGGCGGTCTACGATGCGCTGAATACCGTCACACAGACCGAGAACGCTCTGAAAAACCTTATTTCTCCGAACAGATACGATCGTGTCTGGGCCGAATCGATAACACCCGTCGATCCGGTGGACCTCAAGGCACCATCGACGACCCTGGTCGAGGCGATCGAGGCTGCGATGCAAAATCGTCCTGAACTCGAGCTGAATAAGGTGCAGAAAGATATAAACGAAGTTGATAGAAAGTTCTACAAGAATCAAAGCAAGCCGCAGATCGATCTCGTTGCCAGCTATACATCGTCGGGTGTCGGCGGCAGCCAGAATCCGGATTTCAATCCGAGTTTCCCGACACCCTGTTCGACCGATCCGAATTCGCCAGCGTGTCAGCAGCAGCAGGCGAACCTTGAACTCTTGACCGGCAATCCCTACAACGGTATCTTTCGCAACAAATACCCGACATTCCGGATCGGTGTCCAATTCAACCTGCCGCTTTTTGGTGATAAGACGGCTAAGGCGCAATTGGGTCGATCGCTCGTCGAAGGTGAACGGATCGAGACACAGCGTGAACAGTTGGAGCAAAATATCCAGGTTGACGTTCGTAACGCTATCCAATCTGTGAGAACGGCAGAAGCACGGCTTCGCGCCGCGTCAGTTGCCCGCGAAAACAATGCGAAGCAGTACGAATCAGAACAGCGCAAGCTGGACGCGGGCCAATCGGACGTTTACAAGGTACTCGAACGTCAGACCGCGCTGACAAACGCTCGAAGCGGCGAACTGCGTGCACAGACCGAACTCAACAAAGCGATAGCCGACCTGCAGCGCGCGACCGGGAATTCGCTCAAGGCAAATGACGTTGTCACGATGCTCAGGCGTTGACGACCCATTTGGCCGCGACCACTGACCAGAATGAAGGCCGTGTTCATAACAGATCTTGGCGACGGCGCGGGACTTGAGATCCGCGAAGTGGCCGATCCGCCGCCGCCCTCCGGATCGGAGGTCTTGTTGCGTGTAAAGGCCGCGGGCGTTAACCGCGCCGACCTGATCCAGAAAAAGGGGCTATATCCTCCGCCGCCCGGATTTTCGCCGAACATCCCGGGGCTCGAATTTGCGGGCGAGGTGGCAGCGGTTGGTCCGGATGTAAAGGGGCTTTCGATCGGCGATCGTGTTTTCGGGATCACGGCCGGCGAGGGACAGGCCGAATATCTGACGGTCGATCATTCACTCGTCGCAAAGATCCCTGAAGATCTTTCGTTTTCGGAGGCGGCGGCCATCCCTGAGGCGTTTGTCACGGCTCACGATGCAGTGGTAACCCAAGCGGGACTTTCGCGAGGTGAGACCCTTTTGATCCATGCGGTCGGGTCGGGCGTTGGCCTTGCCGCACTCCAGATCGGAAAAGCGATCGGTGCGACCGTTTTAGGAACGTCGCGCTCCGACGAAAAGCTTCAACGCTGCCGGGAGTTCGGGCTCGGTAAGGGAATCGATACAAGCATCGCAAGTGATTTCACGGAGAGTGTCTTCAGCGCGACCGGAGGCCGCGGATCGGATGTGATATTGGACCTGGTCGGTGCGTCTTATTTCGAGCAAAACCTGAAATGCCTCGCACCGAAAGGCCGACTGATGCTTGTCGGCCTGACCGGCGGCCGAAGAGCCGAGTTCGACCTCGGGGTCGCCCTGGCAAAACGGTTGACGATCAAGGGAACCGTTCTTCGTTCTCGTTCGGCCGAAGAAAAGGCATCTGCGATGAAAGGTTTCGAATCGGACATCGTTCCTCTCTTTGCGTCGGGCACTATCCGCCCGAATCTCGACCGGGTGTTTTCGTTTGACGAGGTTGAAAGGGCCTACAGCTATCTTGAGTCTAACGAGAGCTTTGGAAAGGTCGTTTTGGAATGGTGAATGGACGCTAGTGCTTGGCGCGTTCGGCGGCATCGATCGTGACTATGCAAAGTCCGGCAACGCCTTCTTTGTTTAGCTTTTCGATCAACTCGCTCGCTTCGGCATAAGAAACGCCCGAAGATTCGACCCGGTCGAAAGAGATGACGGCCCAAAGCGGCTCATCAAGTTCGGACATCACGGCGGCTTTCAACCCTCCGTTCGATGTGCTTGAATTTGTCTCGCTTTCGGTCATCATGGTTCAGATGCTGTAACCGAACACTTTAGCATAGATTTCCACAGGTGGAAATAATTTCACGACCGTGATGCCTGACACTCTTTAAGCCCCGCTCTTTTGATAAGTTAGTAGAAATGAGCTTTTCTGAGACAGTTTTCTTGACCGGCTTTCCCGGGTTTATCGCCGAGCGGCTCGTCGCGCGGCTTGCTCGTTCAGACGTACAGTTCTTTCTGCTCGTCCAGCCGAAGTTCGTCGAAACGGCGACAAAGGCCGTCGAACGGATCGCGAACGATATGAACGTTCCGCTTGAGAACTTCGCATTGGTCACAGGTGATATTTCATTGCCTGATCTGGGCGTTTCGGCAGACGATCTCGAGATCATTCGAGATGAAACGACGGAAATTTACCATCTTGCCGCCGTTTACGACCTCGCGGTTGATAAAGAGGTCGCGTACAAGGTCAATCTGCAAGGCACGCGTAACGTAAACGATCTCGCACGCTCAGCCGGCCGCCTCCGAAGGTATAACTACATCTCGACCTGTTACGTTGCCGGCAAACGGCTCGGGCAGATACTCGAAACCGATCTCGTCCACGATGCCGGATTTCGGAATCATTACGAGGAAACGAAATACCTTGCCGAAATAGAGGTAGAGAAACTAAAGGAAGAGCTGCCGGTTACGATCTTTCGGCCGGCGGTCGTGGTCGGCGATTCGAAAACCGGCGAAACCGCAAAGTACGATGGCATTTATTATCTGATCCACTATATTCGAAAGGCGCCGTCTTTGCTGCGGTTCGTGAATGTCGGCAACGATAAGGTCCGGCTTAATCTGGTGCCGGTAGATTTTGTTGTCGAAGGTATCGCAGAACTTGCACGTGACGAAGCAGCGGTCGGCAAAACGGTCGCTCTCGCCGACCCCGATCCGCTGACGACGGCCGAGCTCTTTGACGCGATCTCGGCTTCATTCACCGGGAAATTCTCGGTCATTCATCCGCCTGCGGCATTGGTGGAATGGTCGCTGATGCTGGGGATCACGCCGAAGCTCACCGGCCTGCCGCATTCAGGCGTGCCATACTTCTTTATCGAACAGGAATACGACACCGCCGTCGCTGACGAACTGCTCGAAGCCCACGGTATAGAATGTCCGGACTTTCGTGATTACGTCGGTCATCTGATCCGATTTGTAAACACACATCCCGATCTCTGAATTGCGGAGCAAACGAAAACGGCGACCCGGCATCTCACCTCAATATGACCTTGGGTTCGAATCGACTTATCTCTTGCGTTGCTTTGCTGTTCACGCTTGGCGTTGCGTTGGCCAGCGGCCAGAGCGGGCGGGCACGACCGACTCCGACACCGACCCCGGAAGACACACCTGTCCGTATTGAAACCGAAGAGATTAAGATCAACGTGCTCGCGTACGGCGATGACGGCAAATTCATCAACGATGTCCGGCCCGAAGATCTTGTGATAACCGAAAACGACATTCTGCATCAGGCGACGAGCCTTCGGCGGATACCTGCCAGCGTGCTGATAGTGATGGATACCGGCGGCGAATTGCGGTGGGTAAAGTCGCTCGATCAAACCCGAAAGGCGGCCGCCGCACTCGTCAGCGGACTGCGGGCGGAAGATTCGGTGGCGATACTTCAATATTCTGACCGGCCCGAGATCGTTTCGGAATGGACGACCGACCGTGATGCGACAATCGCTGCTATCGGCCGGACGAAATTCGGCTTGCGGTCGGCGTTCCTACAGGCAATAAAGCTCGCCGCCGAGATGCTGACGCGTGACGAGGTCGACAACCGGCATTTGGTGTTGATCACGGATGGGACCGACAGCCTCGCAAACTCGCTCGAGCGTGTGAACGCCTTTCGCGAACTTCTTTCAACCGACATCAACGTTCATGTCGTCAGCTACACAAGACTCGAGCTTGCCGATATAGAACCGCGGACGAAAGCGATCTCGAAAACGCCGCCGCCGCGTGCGATGCCGCCCGAAGTTGCGGCCCAGCTTCCGAACGGCGCACGCGATGCAGCTACGGCCCCGAAGATCGGCCCGACGATCAGCCTTGACCGCAAACACCTCGAAACGATGAGGCGTAGAAAGGCAGACCTCGAAGCGGCCGAAGAGGCCCTCACGTTACTCACCGAAAACACGAATGGTTCGATGATCGTCCCGGAAACAAAGGAAGAGATGATCGAAAAGACCGCAGCCATCGCCCGCGTCATAGACGGCAGCTATGTCTTGACGTATACGCCAAAGATCTCGTTCGCCGAGAAGCCGGGTGAACGGACGATCACTGTTACATCACGCCGTCCTGGTCTTGTCGTCGAGGCAAAACGGAAGCTGGTCGTCAAAAGCGGACGGTGATTCTTTTGCTCAGATATTCCCGGTCACGATCTCCCAGATCATCGCCCAGATGATGTAAACACTTACGAAGATGGTTGATGCCAGAAGCAGAATAAGAAAACCGATGATGGCAAAAACAAAGATATAGTCGCTGGTCGTTCCTGTCCCGTGTCCGCGGGCGCGTTCGCGGATCAGGTCCATATTTTGTTTGTTGGATTTCCAAAAGAAATCGAATGCATCGCCGACGAACGGAACCATCCCGACCACGTAATCCAACCCGATGTTGAACGCCATCCGCAGCAGCGTGATCTTCGGCACGCCATAACGCACACCCGCGAGCAGAATATAGAACGACGGAAACATCGTCAGCGTATCGCCGACGTTTGGTATCAAACCGATGATCGAATCGAGCCCAAACCGCCATCCTGTAAACGGTATCTTGAACAGACCGTCAAGGTAATGAGCAAGGTTATCGAGGCCTTCCTCGACCTTGACTCGCCGGCGCTCAAGTTCTAGGTCGTTCATTCGAATGCTGATCCATCTGGCCGAAAAACGACCGTAAAGAAGGTTTTGGTCACCTACCGCCCCACGATCCGCACGCTGACGATCTTGTCGCCGCGGACAATTTTATCTACGACTTTCATCCCCGTTTCGTTCACTCGACCGAAGACGGTGTAGCCGCCGTCGAGGTGGGGTTGAGGTGAGTGGGTCACGAACCATTGCGAGCCGCCGGTGTCCTTGCCGCTCAGGGCCATGCCGACGGCGCCGCGTTCGTAGCGGACCATATTGACCTCACACCGGATCGACCAGCCCGGCCCGCCGTTTCCGTCACCGCGCGGATCGCCATCCTGCATCACAAAATTCGGTACGACACGATGGACCTCAAGCCCGTTGAAGTAACCGGCCCGGGCAAGCTTCACAAAATTGTCCACCGTCAGCGGAGCATCTTCGGGCAGCAGATCGATCGTAAAGGTCCCTTTCTGAGTCGTTAAAACAGCACGGATACTACCGTTTCGCCGCGCCGCGGCACGCTGATAATCGCGTTCGGCATTCAAGATCTGGCCGAGCTTCGTGTGGACCCCGCCCCAGGGAAGGACCTGGTCCTTCATTTCTTTTCGGGCATTTCGTACGGCAGTTTCGATAACCGGAAATTCCTTTTGCAGCTCTTTATCTCCGAGTATTTCAAAGCCTTTTTTTCTCACGAGATAGTCTTGAGCATTTATCGCGCCAATGAAAACGTTGATGCCTTCCCTTTTGTCGAGCTTATACAATGCGTCGAGGATAGCGAGCTGTACATCGTTATATTCCGTATCGGTCACGAGAGAAACTTCGTATGCGGCCTCTAACGCATCTATTATCTTTTTCGATGCGGGCAATTCGGAAAGTAGTTCTGCGGCCGCGGCCCGCGTAAAAAGATCCTTTTCCTTTTCGCGATTATCCAGCGCTTCAAGCAGGACGTCTTCAAGATCGGAGGTTTTGAATCGCGCGAAGGCTCTTAGCACGTCCGGAGCAGCTTTCATTTTGTCGCCTTCAGCCGCCGGGTCGGCGTCGGCAAATGCTTTTGCGAGCGGACGAAAAACGCCAGGTGCTTCCAACTTCATCGCCTTGCCGACTTCGCTCGTCGGTTCGATCGCCGCAAATTCACCGCCGATCTGCGCGAGAGTGCGGTACTGCTTCCAGCTGACCAAATCTGGCGTCGAACCGTCGCCCCGTTTCGGCCCAATGCGGATACGTGCGACGTAAACTTCAGGCGTATGACCCTTGTCGGTCTTGCCGAAATCGCTGAACAGCGTATCGGCACGTGCATTATCCGTGTTCGCAAGAATACGGCCAAGAGCCGTTGCCACCTCGATGAACTCGTTGAGTTCGGTCGGCATGAAGTTCGGCTTTTTCGCCTTTGAATAGGCCTGAAGCAACGCCTCGCCCCGCGAAAGCAGCGGCTCGGCGGCTTTCTGGTCACGCAGGGTTGCAAGCGAGCGAATTGCAGAAACACGGACACGGGAATCAACATCAGCGGTCGCGGCCCTGATCAGCAGATCGACGGCTTCTTTGTCTTCTGCCGCACCGAGAAGCCTTGCCGCGTTCGCTCTAACGATCGCATTCGTATTCGTCTCGAGAAGGTCGCGTGCGTCGCGGTTAGCGTTCTTTGCACGCAGCCGTGCGAGCGTGTTCAGTGCATCGCTTACCACGCCGGGATCGGTATGGCGCAGGAAGAATCGCACATTTTCCTCAACCCCCGTGGGCCGTGCACGCAGGGCAGCGGTCAGAGCTAGCCGCGTTGTCTCGATCGACGTCTGCTGCTCTTTTTCCGCGGCTAAAATGAACTTTATCGCTTCGCCTAGAGTTTTTGACCTCTCATCCTGTGCATTCGCAGCCGCGATCTTACCGGCCGCTTCCACCAGACGCCCGCGGACGTTCGCTTTTTCAGCTCCCGGCATCTGAGCCCGGGCAGTCTCGCCTAACGCGATCCTGATCGCATTCGCCGCCTCGATCGATTCCGTTTCGCCAAGCGCGAACGCCGCCATTTCACGCACCTTTTCCGACCGATCGCCCAGCAGCCTGACCAAAGCGGGAACTGCCGCCGCATTGCCGATCCGGCCCGCCGCAAGCGCCGCCCGGATTCGTACCTGCTCGCTTGGGCTTTTTAGAAGACCTTCGAGTGTAGCGTCAAATCGTCGGGCGTCTTCTGCCTTCAGGATCGCAATTTGGGTTGAGACCGGTATTTGGGTAAAGGCGGCGCCGGCGAGTGACAACGAGCACAAAAGTGCGGCAATGGCAGATCTCATTTGTTTTTTGAATCCTCACGAGTGATGGCAGCTGCAGAGTGAGCTTCGAACCACATTTCAGGAGACTTCGATGATCTCGTAGCTTGTCTCGATCTCGGCAGTCGGCCGAACTGTGGCGGCCACCGAACAATATTTGGAATCGGAAAGCTCGATCGCGTGAGCCAACGCCTGTTCGGAAACGTTACGGCCGTGCACGATATGGTGAACCTGAAACTTGACGAACTTTCGCGGATGATCTTCGGCCCGGTCGCCGGTGACCTCGACGCGGTAGTCGGTCACGTCCTGACGTTTCTTTCTCAATACCGAGATGACATCGGCGGCGGTACAGGCCGCAACCGAGACGAGCAGCATTTCCATCGGCGTCGGTGCCGAAGCTCTATCACCATTTGTATCAATAACTTGCGAGTGACCACTCGGGCTGGTGCCGATAAAAAGCTCATCGCCGGCGTATTTCACGATTCCCTTGTGCGTTGCTGAAGCCATTGATCGATCTCCGTTATAAGTTCAAGAATGAATCAAAATCTTATCATAACGCACTGTGTACAATATGTAGGTGCCAAAAGAAAACAACGTTTGGTATGAAAAATGCTTCATAACGCGCGGGCGCAGGTGTGCGCTGAAAGCGGTTCAATTGTCAGGAGATATTCTTATGCGACGGATCTTAAGCGGAATTTCGGTTTTTGCTCTCATCGGTACACTTGTTTTTGGGCTTGCGGGCCAGGTCTCGGCTCAACGAACGAATATGCGCGAGGTGCAGGACACACTTCGGGCGTTGAATTCAAAGATCGACGACCTTGATTACACGCTAAGGTATCAACTCCGCAGCAGTTCGGCCGGACGCGATGCGATCAACGATGCGACACAAGGCGTCAACGGGCTCAAGGCTGCGGTTAAGGCATTTCAGGACAACCTCGAAAGCAGGCGCGAGAACCGCGATGACGTCGAAGCGATAATTACCTCCGCACAGGACGTCAACGGATTTCTTCGGCAGAATCGGCAGAACAGGTCGATCGAAGGTACCTGGACCGAGATCCGCGGATTGATCGAAAGACTTTCGGCCAATTATGGCGTCACTCCGAGTTGGAACGGACGCATTTCAAACGCTTCACGTGATAATGAACCGTCAATGGACGTTCCGGTCAACTCGGCGCCGGCCAATCCCTTGACCGGCACGTATCGCATCGACCGCAGCCGAAGCGAAGACATCGCCGACATACTTTCAAGCTCAACGGTCAGCGGGCAGCAAAGGAAGGAACTCGAATCAAAGCTTGATGCTCCTGACGAACTTGCGATAAGCGTTCGCGGCGATCGGATCACTCTTGCTTCGTCCAAGGCATCACCGGTAAGCTTCGTGGCTGACGGCAGCGAACGCACCGAGCAATCCAACGGAAGATCGGTTCGTGTCAAAGCGACGCTTCGCGGCGAATCGCTTACGGTTTCGAGCCTGGGCGGGGAAACCGATTACACCATCACATTCACACCCGATGGCGACGGCCTGAAGGTCACCCGCAGAATAACGACGGACTACCTGCAGGAAACGATCTTCGCCGAAAGTTTTTATAAAAAGACCGAATTGGTCGCGGGTCTCGGGATAAACGATGACAATGCTGATGATGACGCTTATTCGAGCAATGATCCGGCTGATCGGGTCGGGGCAAATAGCCCGAATCCGACACTCAGCCAACCACGTATCGGCGAGTTTCTAATACCGAACGGAACGATCGTCACCGGCGTGCTCGAGAATGAGATAAACACAAAGGTCTCTCAGAACAACGATCGTTTCAAGATGACGGTTCAATCGCCGATGGAATATCGCGGGGCGGTGATCGAAGGCTATATTTCCGGTGTCGGGCGCTCAGGACAGATATCCGGCCGGTCGAACGTCACGTTCAATTTCGAGCGGATCACGCTCCGCAACGGAAAGGCTTATGACTTTGCCGGCTCGGTCAAGAACGTCAAGGACCAGAACGGCAAAGAAGTAAGGGTCGATAACGAAGGTACGACCAAGGGCGACAGCCAAACGAAGGAGACCGCAAAACGCGGCGGCATAGGAGCCGGGATCGGCGCCGTTATCGGAGCGATAGCAGGCGGCGGTAAAGGTGCCGTACTCGGAGCGATCATCGGCGGCGGCGCTGGTGCGGGATCGGTCGCGATCATGGGCCGCGACGATATTCGGCTAATGGCCGGCTCGACGATATCGGTCGAATCAACCTCGCCAATACGCAATGCTGAACCGGTATCCGAAAACTAAACGACCGAAACATCCAAGATCGATAAGGGAAGAGAGGTGATCAACTCTCTTCCTTTTTTTGTAAGCGGCCGGCTTGTGGTTAAATTGTCTCGTTATGAGACAGATCCCCGAGGAGGTCGAACAGTATCGCGACCGTAAATGGCGGCGCGAAGAAGCCCTAAAGGTCGAGACCGCCGAAGACGTCGAAGCAATGGTCGAGGACCTCGGGTTTTGTCTTGGGCTGACCGATGAAAGAAAGCGATTGCCTTCGGTCTACTGGGCTGTCTGCGGGCGTCGCGATGCGATGATGCCGCGCAACGTTCAGAAGGATCCGGAAGCAAGCTTGGCATGGGTCCTCAAGGACGAAGTGATCGCCCGCGGCAACGTCTATTATGCCAAGCTTGTGAAAGGAAACTCGATGTTCCTCGCGAAACGGATGATCCCTGTATTCAATGCGATTTGGGGCTGTTCGAGAAAGGGCGAGAGCGGAGTTCTTTCAAAGAACGCTCAATTGGTGTTGAAGGTGCTCCGAAAAGAATGGGAAATGGCGACCGCCGACCTTCGCTCCGAGTGCGGCTTCAAGGACAAGAAGGACCTCACCAATGCGATCGACGAGCTTCAGCGACGAATGAAGGTCGTGCCTCAGGAAGTGGTTTACCTGCCGAAGTTCACCTACATCTGGACGCCCGCCGAGGCCCGATTTCCGACCGAGATGAGCAAAAAAATGAAACGTGAGGAAGCGGTTCGCGAATTGGCCCGGGCATACCTCGAAATGTGCGGGATCACATTGCTTGGCGAACTTTCGGGCAAGTTCGGATTTTACCGTTGGGAGTCGGGCAGGGCCAATCACGAGCTTGTCGATGAAGGGTTTGCCGAACGCCTCGACACCGGAATATATCGTCTTGTCACGCATTGATTGCCTCATCGGAAACCAAACGGCTAACCTTATCGTATTGAAGACACCGATATTTTGCTGCAAATAATTTCCTTAAGGAGTCTGCTTTAATGAATCGACATAAGAGTTTTGCTTTACTGGCCCTGGCTGCCCTGCTGATGCCGGGCACCATATTTGGACAAAAGGCCGTGCCCGCGGCCGACGCGCTCGCGAAGATCAAAGACGAAGGCATGAACCGTTCGCAGGCGATGGCCACGATCCGATATCTGACCGATGTCATCGGCCCGAGGTTGACCAATTCGCCGGGACAGCGGCGAGCCAACCGCTGGACCAAAGAACAGCTCGAAAAGTGGGGATTGAAAAATGCGATCATCGATCCTTGGGGCGAATTTGGCCGGGGATGGGAACTGAAGAATTTTTCGGCGACGGTGACAGCCGGCGAACAGACCACGGCATTTCGAGCGTATCCGAAAGCGTGGTCGCCGTCGACAAACGGCGCCGTCACGAGCGATGTCTTTTATATCGACGCAACTGACGAAGCAGGGCTCGAAAAATACAAAGGCAAGCTCAAAGGTGCCATTGTTCTGACATCACCTGAGCGTGGCATCAACGATATCTTCAAACCCTATGCGACCCGAAACACCGATGAGGCTCTGGCCGTCCTGGAAAATGCAAAACCCGCCGGCGCACCGCAGCCGCAGCCGACCCCGACGGAAGCACAGCGTGCCGCACAGCAGTTCAATCAGCGTAAGGCCAGATTCTATTTTGAAGAAGGTGCGGCCGTGTTGATCGATTCGGGTTTCGGAACCGATGCCGGCACGATCCGCGTAATGGGTGCAAACCTTCCGCCGACCGAGCCGGGAGCACAGCCGGTTTCGGGAATGAGGATCTACTCAAAGAATGCTCCCGCAACGATCCCGCAGCTCGTTGCCGAGGTCGAGCAGTACAATCGCCTGGTAAGGCTTATCAAACAAGGAGTTCCGGTCAAGATGACCGTCGACCTGCAGGTACAGTTTTTCGACGACGATCTGCAGGGTTATAACACTATCGCTGAGATCCCCGGAACCGATCTCAAGGACGAAGTGGTCATGGTCGGGGCACACCTCGATTCGTGGCATGCCGGGACCGGTGCTACCGATAATGGTGCGGGCGTTACGGTTGTAATGGAAGCGATGCGTATCATACAGGCATCAGGGCTTAAGCCGCGTCGAACGATAAGGATCGGCCTTTGGACCGGCGAGGAGCAGGGCTTGCTCGGCGCCCGCGGTTATGTGGCCAAAAATTACGGAACGATCGGTGACGGCTCAGACGCGGCGGCATTTGCGGCATTTGGCGGCGGCCCGCGTCCGCCGATAAACAGAAAGCCGGCACATGACAAATTTGCGGCGTACTACAATCTGGATAACGGAACGGGACAGATCCGCGGCATTTATCTTCAGGGTCACGAACAGCTTCGTTCGACATTCAAAGACTGGCTCGGCAACTTCAAAGACTGGAATGCAACGACCGTGACGATCAATAACACCGGAGGCACCGATCACCAGGCGTTCGATGCTGTAGGTCTACCGGGTTTTCAGTTCATACAAGATCCGATCGAATACTTCACCCGTTCGTGGCATACGACACAGGACGTGTCTGAACGGATACTCGAAGAAGACCTCAAGCGTTCGGCCGTGATCATGGCGACATTCGCATATAATTCGGCCATATCCGACGAAAAGCTTCCGCGAAAGACGAGCGGCGGCGGTGCATACGCGTCGCTGCTGTCCGGTTTTGATATTCGGTCGGCGATGGACGAGATCGAGTTTCGCAATTCCGGTCTCGGATTTGCGATCTGCGGCCACGAGATCGACGGCCGCGAGATTCCGGTCGGATTTCCGAGTATTATGGCAGTCGAGCACTCACGGCACACTGCGGCGGAGTAGACCTAATCAAACTTCATTGTCATCAGGCTTGCAAATATCTCGATACCATCCCAGAGATTTTGCAGCCTGATGTTTTCATTTTCGGCGTGCTGATTATTGTCGTGATTGGCGATCGGCACGGTTATGGTCGGTTGATTCAACGCATCAGCGATGATCGAGAGCGGCAGGCTGCCGCCTAACGACGGCATTCGCACGATCGGCTTGGTCGAGGCCGTCCGGACCGCTTCGACCACTGCAACCGAAACGGGCAGATCCATCCGCGTTCTTTGGGCATTGTAGCTTCCCGAGAGATGGATGAATTTTGCGATCAGCGGATGCCTCTGCCGCTCTTCGTCCGTCGGGTCGCGATCGATGACGTAATAGCCGCGCGACTCAATGTGCCTTCGAAGCTTAGCCACCTGTCGAATATGGTCATTCCCTTTTACCAGGCGAAGGTCGAGCACGGTCGTTGCCATGGTCGGAATTACATTTCGCGCCTGCTCGCCGACATCCCCGCTTCTTATACCGTTGATGTTCAATGAAGGTTGATTGATGCGTTCGAGCAAGCTTTTCCCGCCGCCCTCTGTGAAGAGAATTCCAAGTTCGCGCTTTATCTGCTCATCGTATTGCGGTGCGTCGGCGATCGCCTTTATCTCGGCGGGCCCGAGCGGTTCGACGTCGTTGTTCCAGCCTTCGACGATAATGTTGCCCTTGTCATCCTTCATCGAAGCGAGAAGTTGTGCGAGCATCATTGCAGGATTCGGCGACCAATTCCCGTAGTGGCCGCTATGGAGCGGCCGTTTGGCTCCATAGACGGTGAGGTCGACATTCACGTCACCACGTACCCCGAATACTACTTGTTTACGCCCCGATTGATGCACCGGCCCATCACAGACGATGAATGCATCGGCCTTGAGCAGATCCTTGTGCTTCTCCAATATCTCCTTTAGATTGCCCGAACCGGCTTCTTCCTCGCCTTCGAAAAAGAATTTGATATTCACCGTGGGCTTGATGCCCTTCGCGATCAGTGCGTCGAAAGCGGTAAGTATCGCGAACACGCCGGCCTTATCATCCGATGCCGACCGTGCGTAAATTCGCCATTCGGGGTCGATCTTCTCACCGTCGTTCGGAAACGCGATCGTCGTGCCGCCTTGCTCGAGCGCGCTCGATCTGAGAACAGGCTCCCACGGCCTGCTTCCCGTCCACGCCGCCGGATCGGTCGGCTGTCCATCATAATGGGCGTAGAATATTACGGTCTTCGTCGCTCCCGGCGTCATCCATTCGCCATAGACCACCGGCGGAACTTTCTTGTCTGCGGCTTCGAGCAGCTTCGGCTTCAGCCCACGTTTCTGCATCTCGGCGACGAGATGGTCAGCATTCTTACGGATGTTGACGGTGTCGGAGGCGACATTTGGGATCGAGAGCAGCTTGACGAAATCGGTAAGGAGGCGATGTTCGTTCGCTTTGCGAAAGTCGCGAACTGAATCAACCGATGGGTTTTGTGCGAACGAACTGTGAACGAATAAAAGTGTAAATGCAAGAACGATGGGAATGGTCTTCATAGTGTTC
The DNA here is from genome assembly GCA_016716305.1 of Chloracidobacterium sp. Classification (NCBI taxonomy): domain Bacteria; kingdom Pseudomonadati; phylum Acidobacteriota; class Blastocatellia; order Chloracidobacteriales; family Chloracidobacteriaceae; genus Chloracidobacterium; species Chloracidobacterium sp. Next base: position 2,328,561 of record JADJWP010000002.1, on the reverse strand, counting down.
CGCCTGCTTTTCGCGCAGTTCGGGATATAGAAAAACGCCGGGCTTCAGCCATACCTATTAGAAAGGACGGCCAAAGCCCGTATGTCTCGCCTAATCTGACATTGACGGCAGAAAGTGGAGCCGTCGTTGCAAGCAACGATGTCCATTCAATGCTCAGGTTTGTCAGTTTGACGGTTTCCTGAGGATCTCGGCCAATGCCTTGAGCCGCGATACGTCGGCCGCGTTTGTCGATGTCCGGGCTGCTCTTTCAATTACCTCGGCATGCTTCTTCAAAGCCCCGAAATTGTTCGAAGACTTCGAAGACTCGGCACTCTCGATCGATTTGCGCAATGACGCTATCTGACCGGCCGGAAGCCCATTCGAACGCTCGAGCTGATCGACGTATGCCTTCGCGACGACCAACGATCGGGGCCAGGCGGTCATTTCCTGGGTCTGCACATTTAACTCGGCTACCCTTACGGCTTCGGCGGCATCGATCTCGTTCTGAGTCAGAAATTTTGTCGGCGTCAGCTGAAAGATGTCCAGGCCTCGGGCGATCTCGGAGGAATAGATCCGTCCGTTATACCAGTACGCAGACCATGAACCGCCCATCATCAGCATATTGGAATCGATCGGGCCACGGTCGAAATAGCCGATCTCGATCGGATTCGCGGGGTCGGTAAAGTCCATGATCGAGATGCCGCCTTGATACCAAGCTTGCACTTTGATGTCGCGTCCGGGTACCGGGATCAAAGAGCCGTTGTGGGCAACGCAATTCTCGCTTTCGGATTGCGCAGCCGGAAGTTTGTAATAGTTTGCGAAGATGAGCTTATTGCCCTCACGATTAAAGATCGCGTTCGCTCCCCATTTGTTCGGGTCGTTCTCTCGGCATCGTGCCCCCATTCCACCGCCCCATTCGTCTGTGAACACGACCTTTTTCCCGTCATTCGAGAATGAGGCCGAATGCCAATAAGCATAATTGGGGTCGTTTACGGCTTCGATCCGCTTCGGATTTGCCGGATCTTTGATGTCCAGCAAAATGCCATTGCCTGAGCATGCTCCGGCAGCGAGGCCGATCTCCGGATAAACAGTGATGTCGTGGCACTGATCGGTCTCGACCGGCCTTCCTTTATTGGCATGTGAACCGCCATCAGTAAGGGTGCTGATAGCACCTGTCTTTGGGTCGCCAAAGATACGCGGGCTTGAGACCACCTTGGCGTCCTGCGGCGCGGCAAGCGGAACCTTTATCACATCGATCCGAAAAAGGGCGGTATTCGGGTCTTTGTCGGGTGCACCTCCAGAACAACCAGCCAACTCTTCCTCCTGACGAACGAATGAAGTTCCCGACACGTAAATGTATACATTGGCTTTGTCTTTCGGATCAACCAAAAGTGTGTGCGTATGCGAACCCCGGCAGGTTTGAACCGCACCCACCTGCTTCGGATTTCTTATATCCGAGATATCAAAGATCCTTACCCCGCGGAATCGATCTTTTTGCGGCGCGGGCGGCCCAGGCTCAGGAGATTGCCCGGCAGCGGGAGCGGCGGGCGGCGGAAATCCCTGTTCGCCGCAATCCAATCGACCATTGGGCATCTCGACCGACATGAACATCAGGTTTTTATGCACCGAAACGTCACCCTGCCCGCCGGGACAGATCATCGATGTCACCAGCTTTGCATTTGCCGGATCGCCGATGTCGTAGATATTCATCCCGTAGAAATTCCCGAGAAAGAGATGATTTCCCTGGAAGGCCAGATCTGAATTGGCGAACGCGAGTCCGGCAAAGGTCATTTTGATCGCAGCCGGGATCTGAGCGTTTGGCGGAACCCCGAGGGCTGTCAGCGCCTTACCGACCTTCGGGCTGTTAGGATCGACACCGAGTTGAAAGGCGTCGGGCTTCTTTAGGAGCAATAGATGCTTGATGCCGAATGAGACTTCGCCAGCATCGAACAGACCGGGCGACAACTTTGACCGCGGATCATTTGCGTCGGACCCTTTCATTCCGGCGGGCAGCGGCGGTGCTTTCTCGAGCCCCTGTGCCGTGGCCACTGAGGCGAAAGACAAAAGTGAAAATATCAGAGCGGCTAAAAATCGTACGGAAAAATTGCGAGTGAATATCATCTTGTCTCCTCTAAGCGTCTTTACCAAGTATTGCCTCCATGATCTTTATCTCGGCACGTTGACCGCTGTCGACGTCCGATGCGAAATTGAAAAGTTCGGCATCCTGACCGGCACCCGCCGTGTCGAACAGATCTTTTACCATGACGAGCGCACCCAAATGATGCTGGATCATTCCCTTAAGGAACAACCTGTCAAAATCGGGCCCTTTCGCTTTTCTCAGCTCATTCATCTGCTTTTCGCTGAGCATGCCGGGCATCATCATCTGATCGCCCGCCGAATGGCCGCCGTGCGCATGCGAACCGGGTTTGTTCGACATCGGCATTGACACAGGTTCTCCCCGGATCTCGAGCCATCGACGCATGAAGTTGATTTCGTCCGACTGCGACTGGCTGATGCGCGCGCCCAGCAATCTGATCTCTTTGTTCTCGGTTCGAGCCCCGATCAAGGCCGTCATTTCAACGGCCTGGGCATGATGCATGATCATTCCCCGCATGAACTCGATATCCTTTTGAGATCGCGGCGGCAGAGCGGCCCTTGTCGTTGAGGGAAGAACGGTCGTAGGTTGGCCCGGAGCGCCAGGCCGAACAATACTTGGCGGCGCGGGGCTGGACTGCTGAGCGATCGCAGGTACCGCGAAGGCGCACATCAAAGCCGCACCGAGCCATGCAAAATAGCGAAACTTTGATGTTAAGTGATCGATCATCTTGCGATCGGGTGCGAGTTTAGATACGGCAGAAAGAGATAAAAGTTGCGTCGAGTTGTAACTAATACTTCATCAATTCCTGCACCGCTGTCTCAACATCTTCGCTCTGAGGCAAGATGAAGTCTTCGACCTGCGGGGCGTACGCAACGAACGTATCTGTCGCGCCGACGCGGCGTACCGGAGCATCGAGATACTCGAAGAGCTCATCCGAAATGCGGGCAGCTATCTCGGCTCCATACCCGTAAGAGATCGGATCTTCGTGAGCAACGATGACCCGTGAGGTTTTCTTGACCGAATCGACGATCGCGTCCCAATCGTAAGGCACAAGTGTCCGGAGGTCGATCAGATCGACTGTGATCCCTTGCTGCTCGAGGCGTTTTGCCGCCTGGTTAGAACGTTCGACCAAAGCGCCGAAAGTCACGATGGTGACGTCATTTCCCTCACGCACTTTTCGAGCCTTACCGAACGGGATAAGGAAATCTTTCGACGGGTATTCAGACTTGTTGTAGACCTGGCGATAAAGATGCTTATGTTCCAGAAACAGGACCGGATCGTCGCATCGGATCGCGGTCCGCAATAGTCCATTGGCATCGAGCGCGGTCGATGGGTAAACGATCATCAACCCCGGCGTGTGCGCGAAGAGCGTAGTGCCCGATTGCGAGTGGTAAACGGCTCCCCCTTTGAGATAGCCGCCGACCGGGACGCGCATTACCATCGGGCATTTTGTGTCGCCGTCGGAGCGCCAACGCGTTACCGCCACTTCGTTTCTGATCTGGTGAAATGCAGGGAAGATGTAATCGAAGAACTGTATCTCGACCACCGGTTTAAGCCCGCGGATGGCGAGCCCGACCGCACGGCCGATAATGTTCGCCTCGGCAAGTGGTGAGTTGAAAACGCGGGTGCTGCCGAATTTTCTCTGCAGGTTTGCCGTCACCTTAAAAACGCCGCCTTTTCCTTTGACACGCTCGAGATATTCTTCACGAGAACAATCGGCAACGTCCTCGCCAAAGACCACGATACGCGGGTCGCGCTCCATCTCTTCGTGCATGCAGCGGTTGATGAGATCGACCATCGTTCCCGGATTGCCCGAAAGTTCGGCTCCATCTTCCGTATCGAACAACTGGCGGTCGGTCGGGTCAACATCAGGTGAAAAAACGTTCCTATATGCCGATTCAGGGGCAGGCTGCGGCGTTTCGATCGCAATATCGGCGGCGCGGTTCACCTCGTCGTCGACCTCCTTTCGAAGAGCTTCCAGCTTTTCTGACGAAACAATGCCCTCGTTCATCAAAAATTCTGCAAACGTCTTGATCGGATCGATCGCCGCATCGGCGTCGCGTTCTTCGTCCGGACGATATAGCTTTTCGTCGTCCGACAGCGAATGTGAGTATGGCCTGATGACCTTTCCGTGGATAAACGCCGGCCCCTTGCGTTGACGGCAATACGCAACCGCGCGTTTGAATGCTGCGTAGGACGCGAGCGGGTCGGTACCATCGCACTTCTGGATGAAAAGATCCGGAAAGCCGGCAACCAACTTTGATATGTCGCCCCCGGCAGTTCCGACCTCGACCGGAGTTGAGATCGCGTAGCCGTTGTCCTCTACGACAAAGATCACTGGCAGCTTAAGGTTGCTGGCTGTATTCAGAGCTTCCCACCATTCGCCTTCGCTGGTCGTTCCGTCGCCGACCGACATATAAACGACCTCGTCGCCCTTAAAGCCTACGACCTTATCCTGAAGTTCCTTGAGGAGCGAAGCCCGGTAGCTTGCCTCGGCTGCTCCGACCGAATGGAGCGCCTGCGTCCCGGTGCAGGAAGACTGCGACGGCACATTCAGATCCTTATGGCCCCAGTGTGAGGGCATCTGGCGTCCGTGCGAATTTGGGTCTTTCTCAGCGCCGACAGCCGACCAGAGCATTTCCTGGGCCGTCATGCCAAGTCCCAGCATCAACGCACGGTCGCGATAGTATGGAAAGAACCAATCGTAAGCGGGTTTGAGCGCAAGAGCCGCACCAACAAGCAAGGCCTCGTGGCCGGCACCCGATATTTGGAAGAAGATCTTGTTCTGGCCCTTGAGCTGGATCTCTTTATCATCGATCCGGCGCGACAGGTACATCGTGCGGTATATCCCGACGAGAGTTTCGGGAGAAAGCCCGTGATATTTATCGTCGATCTCGGTGGCCGCTTTTCCCTTCATCGCCTTCTTTTCAGCTTTTGAATCGATCTCTTTCGCAGATGTAGACATTAAAATGAACCCTTTCAATAAATATTTCTAATAGATGTGTAATTGAAAAGGATATCAAAATGGGCTGTTTCGGGCAATTTCCGCGGTCGAAGCCCACTTCGAATTTCAGATCCGAAACAATTCGGGTTCTGGTTTCGGTAAACGCAAAGGCTCACCAAACGATGCTATTGTGCTTTCAATATCCAACCCTTAGGATCAACGACCGGGGTTGCCCCCGTGAAATTGACGATTCCCTTTCCACCTCTCATCTCGACGCGCTGTGTCTTGCCGCCGATCTCGACCTCAACCGGCATCGGGAAAGGCAGCGCGTTCGGGGTTTCCCATTGGAGCACCAGTCGGCTGGGCTGGTTGGCGAAACTCGACAAACCCTCGGTCACTACCAGTCTCGGAAGTTTCGGCTGGCGGAGATATACCTCAAAAAACCAGCCAAGCTTCATGCCCGATTCCTTTTCGGCGATCGCAAGAAAATCGTCGGTATCAACGAGGCGTGTTTGTCGGCCGTCGGTCAGGCGTTCCATAGCGATCGTCGGATACGCCATTCGCTTGAGGGCACGAAAGAAGGCATCATCGCCTATCAGATATCGAAGTGTATGAAGAACAACAGCGCCCTTGCCGTAGATGTCGCCGTCGCTCTGGATGTAGTCCGGAGCCTGAAGATAGACCTCGTAAGCGAATTTGGCTTCCCGCGGCGCTACCGGCTGCATGTTTCGCGTTCGCCGAGCACGCTGGCGCATCGATTCGAAATATGCGTCCTTTTTGCCGATGTGCTCGAGATAAAGCGTATCCATGAACGACTGAAATCCTTCATGGATCCAGAAATCCTTCCAGTCCCTGGCGGTTACGAGATTCGCCCACCATTCATGCCCTAGTTCGTGAAGCATCAGCCAATCAAATCCGTCGGCGTTATACTGAAACTTATTGCCGTAAGCGATCAGCGTCGAATGCTCCATGCCGAGATGCGGAGTTTCTACGATCCCGAGTTTTTGCGAACGGAAAGGAAACGGCCCATTGTATTTTTCAAAGAACTGAACGTATTTCTTTGTCTCAGCGATCAGTTTTGCGCCATTCTCGTAGCTTTCTGGCAGGATGTAAAAAACTATCGGGATGGTCTCGCCCGTGATACTTCTCATCGAATCCTCGATCTTGCGGTACGGTGCCGCATTGAAGACGATCGAGTAGTTCGGGATCGGATTGGTCATCAGCCAGTTGAAGGTCGATGTGCCGTCGGCATTCTTCTTAACATCCTGAAGGACGCCCGGACCTGCCGCGACCAACGGGTCGGGAACGGTAATATTCATCGTCACGCGGTCGGCCTTGTCCGACGGATGATCTTTCACCGGAAAGTAGAGATCGGCGCCGTCGTTCTGCAGCGCAACCGAGACCCAATCTGCTCCGCTCGGCGTTTTTTCCCACATAAAGCCGCCGACCCAAGGCGGACGCGGTGCCCTTCGCGGCTTGCCCGAATACGTGATGAACGTCTCGAAAGCCTCGCCGGCCTTCTTCACTTTCGGGAAAAAGATCCGTATCTTCCCGTCTTTATGCTCGTAGCGCATCGCGGCCTGCCGGTCCTTCTCGCCGGATTCGCCGTAAACACGCTCGATCGTGAATGCCGGATCAAGATCGAGCACAATGACGGCGGTCGGCTTAACGATCTTTGCCGTCATGACCGTGGTTCCAGAGATCCATTGCGAACTTGGCTCGACCCTGACGCTGACGTTATAGGTCATTACATCGAACGCAGCTTGTTCGGCGATCAGCGGGCCGCCCGTCTCGGTCGGACGGACGCCAAGCTCACGCTGGGCGTAAACAGAGACGGAGATGAGCAGTATCAATCCAAGATTCAAGATCGTTCTCATAATTCGGTTTGCCTTCGTTGGTGTAAGTAAGCCGGAGTAATCTAAAAAGTTGTCCTCGGCGGCTCAAAAACACTTTACACCCGATTCGCTTTGGCCGAAAATCGTCTGAGTATGAAGTATTCGATGATTTTTTTGGTCGCGTTTTTCGTAGTTGGCATCACCGGCCAGACCCCGCAGGTCCAGGAGCCGGCGAAGGCGAATCCCCGGCCGACGCCTACACCCGAAGCAAAGGCCGAACCGTTCGACAAGGCTGATGTTAAAACGATGGCTGCCCAGTGTGTCAGCTTCGATACGGAAGCCGGCGAGATCGTGATAGAAATGTATCCGGAGCACGCCCCTGAATCGGTTCGAAATTTTCTTAACATGGCGGCGACCGGATTGCTCGATACAACAACGTTCAGCCGTATAGTTCCAGGCTTTGTAATTCAAGGCGGAGACATCTGGACGCGAGAGGGAAAGGTGACCTATGAGATAGGTACTCGTGCCCGCCGGACTCTGCCTGACGAGCCGAACAAGATACTTCATGAACGCGGCGTCGTCTCAATGGCCCGCAACGAAGAACCAAACACCGCTACGACAAACTTCTTCATCCTTGTCGGCACCGGATCACATCTCGACGGCAGCTTTGCAGCATTCGGACGTGTGATAAAAGGTATGGAAGTGGCCGATGCGATCAACAAAGCGAAGGTGACGGACGAAAAGCCGGAAAAGCCCGTTAGGATCAGGAAGGCGACCGTTTCGGCCTGCACCACACCCTAGTCGGTGTAGTCGAGATCGAGCGTCATCCGATATTCATTTGCCATCGTTGGATGGCCGTGGGCCATTGCGACACCAATGCCCTTCTCATAGGTTTCGATCGCCTTATCCCGGTCACCGCTTCTTGCGTAGGCTGCAGCGAGCGTGCCGTAAGCATTTCCCTCATCATCGGCTTTTGCGAGATAGGCTTCGAGAAGCTCGATGACCTTGGTGTTGTGGCCGGCCTTTTCGTATTCTTTCGCCAGTCCGAACATCACCATCGTGTTGTCAGGATCAGCCGCAAGCATTTGCTCGAAAACGTCTATTCGGTTTTGCATTATCTTGAAACTAGCACCAATGGCGATGCAAAAAAAGCGCCGCATCGATGGCGGCGCTTTCGTTGTGACATCCGGACGCCGATCATCGCGTATACGTGGCGACGGTCTTTGGGAACTTTTGCAGCGACGCCGGTGCATCGGCCCAACCGATCGGAGTCTCAACCAGCAGTTGACGAGCTGATTTTTCGTAGATCGCCTGGTTCATATCTTCGTCCTGCGAGATCACGACCCCCTTAAGCGATATACCCGCAAACAGGCCTTTGCTCCTTGAATAACTAAGAATTTCGGCATCAAGCCTCGCATTGGTCGTTGCCGAAGCCGTGCGGCCGACCGGACCCGCCGAAACACTCCCTTCGCCGCCGATCTCGAACTTGTCGCGCAAGAGTTTGTCGAGCCCATTTTCGTTCATGACCAAAAGAACGTAGTCGGTCTTCTGTCCGCCGACCTGCGGCCCGATGCTTCCGCCGGCCATGTTCAGGAATGCCGGTGCGCTCCAGCCGCTGTCCAACCGACGGATCGCAACGCCGCTTCCGCCTTGTCCGCCGACAATAAAGCCGACCTTAAGCGTTCCGGGAAACACGACGATCGCTTTTGCCTTTGAAAGCAGATCGCGCGGGATCGATCGTTCTGAGATCTTCATGACCTCCTTTATCACATCTGACGCCTTGTCGACGCGATCGATCGCCGATCGCAGTTCCTTTCCTTTGTCCTGCGCACTGACGTTTATCGCAAAAACCGATGCCGCGAAAACCGCGAACATTATCACATTGAAAAAAGACCTCATTATTACCTCCATGGAATGAAAATTATGTTAGACGGCGCAGGCCAAAGGACGAAATCGTCCTTCAAAGTTTGTGACTCTGCTTAAAAGAGCCTCTGCTGAACGGGTTCTGATACGGGGGCTGAATCAGATAGCTCGGGCCGCTCATGCGTTTTAAAGCCGAGCCTCCGAGAATGAAAATCGAACAATCGTTCGGTCACCTCCCACTGCTCGGTCTTGCCCGTCATGCGCTCATTGTAGGTACGATGCCGCAAAGTGCCGCCGCGTTCGCGCTTCATTGTATTAATTATCTTGGCGACCCGCGTAGGCGACAGCCGGTCGGTCATCCTCTGAACAAAATACTCTTCGATCGAATCAGTGTCGATATGAAGCATCGACATAAAAGCACGTTGGGCCCCGCATTCCTTGGCACGCTCAAGTAAGCCCGGGATATCGGCCTCGTTATAACCCGGAATTACGGGTGCGATCCCGATCCCGGTCTGAATGCCTTCATCCGAAAGCAGTTTCATCGCGCGGAATCTCGCCTCCGGAACAGGTGTGTACGGCTCAAATGGGTTTGATCTCTCTTTTGTAAGAAAAGGAAGCGAAAAAAAGACCGAAACCCTGGCAAGTCGCTTTAAGATGTCGACGTCACGGGTTACAAGTGCGCTCTTTGTAATTACAGCGACCGGAACCCTGAACTCTGCACATACCTCAAGACACTTTCTCGTCAACTGATATTCGGCCTCGAGCGGCAAGTAAGGGTCGGTCGCGAACGAAAAGTCGAGATGCGGCATCTTGTCCCACGTTTTCTTCAGTTCTTCACGAAGCAATTGCGGTGTATTCGGTTTGACCACGATCTTTGTCTCGAAATCTGTTCCCGCTCCGTAACCGAGGTATTCGTGATACTGACGTGCGAAACAGTATGTACATCCGTGAATGCAGCCTCGGTAGCAATTTACCGTATACCGCCACCCGCCTTCCCAATCAGAGGCAAAAGCCTTTGTGATCACCTTTTTTGTCGCTGTTTCTTCGTAGACCTCGAGCTTTGTCGGCGGTGGTTCGCCTACATACTCCGCCGAAAAGCGGGAATAAGGATTCGGCGGGTTATTGATTTGTCGCACACATGAAACGTTACATCATCGACGCGATCGAAGCAAGGCTATTGGAGCAGCACTGCCCTCGACCCAAGTTTGGCAGCCACGAGTTCTCGCAATTGTCCGATCTGAGTGTTGTCCGCAAATGCGCGTTTTGGTAGTACCATCGCCATCTTCTTTGCGGTAAATAAGTAAAAGTAATCGGAAGTCTCGATCGCTTCGATCACTGCCTCCCAGCGGGTCTCGCCTTTTGACAACTCCGTTGTACCTATCACACCGTCTTCGGTTATTTCTATTCTCTGCGGTTTCTGAAGAGCGGGCGAACTGTCGATCTGTTTCTGGAATTGTCGTCGCAGCCAAAAGCTTGATTTGGTTCGGGTCGCAAAGTAGAGCATCGGCGACAAGATAAGAAGGAAAATTCCGAATAGCTGAAAAAAGCGCTGATTCGCCTCGCTTAGCCGATAAGTCCCCGGGATAACGAAGAGGCCGGCCGCAGAGACGGCAAGAACGATCAACGGTGCCAAAAAGGCATATCGAAGGATCGGCGAGCGGCTTTGAATGAACATGGTTCCGCGAGCAAAATCGTCTGCGGAATACAAAACGTCGAGCTGTATCGGTTCGTTCAAAGTTCCCTTTGCATCAAGAGATCGGTCTGAGGGTCGGCCCCGAGTTGGAACACGTGGCTACCTACAGCGCGAAAGCCATTCTTCTCGTAGAACCTCTGTGCCCTCGAATTATATTCCCAAACGCCCAGCCACATCACGTCGCAGCCGTATTCGCGTCCAAGCTCAAAGCAGTGATCCATCAGCGTTTGGCCGACGCCGAGGCCAAGAAATCGCTGATGTGAATAGAGCCGATTGAGCTCGATCGGTTTTTCAGCGGTGATGCCGTTCTCGACCGCACCAATGATAAGCTTGGCATAGCCGGCCGGTTCGTCATCCAGATCTGCGATGATAAAAACGTTCCTTTCGTCACTGAGTTCTGCAGCGGTCTGCTCAAGACTGAACGCCTGCCGCATGTAATGGTTCAAATCGTCAGGCGCATTTTTAGGGTGATGTGCGAATGCATCCCAAAACGTCGTGTATGCAAGGTCGGTCAAAAGCTTCGCGTCCGCGACGGATGCCTTCTTTATCGTGATAGCCGCCGAGTCCATAAGCTATGATTCGGTATCGGTTTCGTCTTCATCAAAGTCAGGAACAAACATCCCGAGTAAATCGACCTCGTCCTCTCTCAATGGTCGTATCGGTGATCGATATGCCACGCATCTCCCGAGAGCTGCAAGGATCGCGACGGCTTCATCATCTTCCGCGAGATAGACGCCTTTATCGCAAACTCTGCAGGACCTCATCCCTTCGTCGGAGGTCGGTTCAAGCTCAGTCCACAATAACGGGCACTTGAATACTAAGGTGCAGTTTTGAATTCGAACGCTTTCGTCCATTTTTCCAAGAAGTCCGACACTGAGAATACAACTTTCGCTGTGATTTTCGAAGTGTTTTTCGAAATTTTGAAGTGGGAGAGTGAGGGGTCTCTCCCGGTTTTCAATGGACAGTCTCGTTCTTTCGTTTTATTTGGGCGTCAGCGAGACTTATTACTGCGCCGATCGGGCAAAGATCGGAAAGATCCTCTTCTGTCTCGGCCGTTTCTCCTTCATCAAAGAGATTCCTGCCTAATCTCGGCGGATCGTTAGAAGGATAAGGCGTTCCGTTCGGTGCAATGTAGTCACAATCATCCGCTCCGTAGACCGCGCACACCAGAAGACCTGTTTTTATGAATTCCTCATGCCCGACGTTGCGAATGAGCGACCTGACCTCAGGTAAAAGCTCGCCGAGATCGTCGTAAGGGCTTATCCGGCAACGAACCGTTATACCAGACCTGTCGGAACTTTTCTCGGAGATCGGAACAAAACGGATCGTCTTGGTTAGAAATTTACCCGGCTCGAGCAGGTAAACTAGAAATGGGTAATTTGTCATTTTGATGTATTCTCCTTTTTTTGGTTAATACATCAGGCAGCGAAAAGGCCTATCACTCACATCAAGAGTAATAGGCCTTAAGCGAACTGTTGAGATTTCTGAAAGCTACTCGCTTTCGCACATCGAGATTTTCACCTCAAAGCACCGTTTCTCGCCGGTTGCCGGGTTCTTTCGAACCGCTCCTGATGCAGGAAAAACATTAAACCAACGGCGGCGATCTTGTCAATTACGCCTACTTTCCGCTCATTATGAGCTTCGCGATGGTCTGAAGCTGCATGTTCGAGGTGCCTTCGTATATGGAACCGATCTTCGAATCGCGCCAGAATTTCTCGACCGGATAGTCCTTGACGTAGCCGTAGCCGCCGAAGAGTTCGATAGCTTTTGAAGCGACGGCCTCCGCGCAACGCGACGAATATAGCTTTGCCATTGCGGCTTCCTTCAAAAAAGGCTTGCCGGCGTCTTTGAGCCGGGCGGCATTATAGACCAGAAGACGCGTCGCTTCGATCTCGACGGCCATCTCGGCAAGCTGGAACTGCACTGCCTGGAAGTTGTTGATCGATTGGCCAAACTGCTCGCGTTCGGCGGTGTATTTCAGAGCGGCCTCGTAGGCTCCCTGGGCGATGCCGAGCATCTGTGCCCCGATGCCGATGCGGCCTTCGTTGAGCGTTTCGATCGAGACCTTGTATCCTTTGCCGACCTCGCCGAGCACATTCTCTTTCGGCACTTTGCAGCCATCGAGGATGAGTTCCGTCGTCGAGGAAGCACGGATGCCAAGCTTGTCCTCTTTCTTGCCGACCGAGAAGCCTTCGAAGCCTTTCTCGACGATAAACGCCGTGATGCCCTTGTAACCCGCGGCCGGGTCGACGGTCGCGAACAATATGAAGATCTCGGCTTCGTTGCCGTTGGTGATCCAAAGCTTCTGGCCGGTGAGCTCGTAATGGTCGCCTTTATCGACCGCACGGGTCGCTAATGCAAACGCATCTGAGCCCGAACCTGCTTCGCTTAGGGCATATGCACCGACGCGGCCTTCGGCAAGCTGCGGCAGGTACTTCTTCTTTTGCTCGTCGGTGGCCCAACGCATAAATGCGTTAGTTACCAGCGTGTTATGCACATCAACAAATACCGAGACGCTTGCATCAACTCGGGCAAGTTCTTCGATGGCCACAATGGCGTTGAATATGGTCGAACCCGCACCGCCGTATTCTTCGGGCGATTCGATAGCCATCAGTCCGAGCTCGAAACACTGTTTGATCAATTCCGGATCGAGTTTTGCGGCATGTTCCATTGCCTCGACGCGGGGCCGTACCTCGCCCTCGGCAAATTCACGGACGGACGCGCGAAATAGCTCTTCTTCTTCGGTCAAAACAGTAAGGCCGTTATTTGCAAATGCTTGTCCTGTTGCGGTGCTCATATCAATTTCCTATATACGATTTTGTTATTCGAATTTGGATAAAATACCATTTTAGACACGCCAAAGGGCAAAGGCAATGACCGTGACACCCGAAACTACCGATGACGGCCAAGTGATCGATCTTAGCGATGTCCCCGTAAAAAGGATGAGACGGCTCAGGACGGTCGGCATTGTGATGACGCTTCTCGGCATCGGGCTTTTCTCATATTTTGTCTATTCTGTCGGCGTCGGCGAGATCGCGGACAATATTCAAAAATTTGGCATCGACGGCTTCGCGATAATTCTCGTCATCTTTTTTGTCCGCATTTGTTTTCGCGCCGCGGCCTGGAGCCTATCGGTCTTTCATCCTTACTCTCTCCCGCTTCGCGAGACCGTGCCCGCAGTTGTAATTGGCGAGGCAATGAGCAGCATGATGCCGCTCGGCATACTCGTCAGCGGCACCGCAAAAGCGATCGCCGTTCGGAGGAAGGTTCCGCTGGTCATCGGGCTCTCATCGGTGGCGACGGAGAATCTGTTTTACAGCTTTACGACGAGCGCGTTCCTGATAGCCGGGTCGATCACCTTCGTTCGGCTGTTCCCATTGGAACCGAACTGGGTGATCACGATCAACGTTGTGATCGGTTTGATTGCCGCTTCTTTCGTTTTCCTGATCCTTTTGATCATCCGACAATGGCATTTCGCGAGCGAGGCCTGTGAATGGCTTTTTCAGAAAGGATTTCTCACAAGCATTTTGGGTCACGGTCGTGTACAGGTCCGGCTGTTCGAGAACTTCATCTACGGCTATTATCGGCAGCATCCGCGCCGTTTTCTGCCGATCTGTCTGATAGAGATCGTATATCATGCGCTGGGCGTCGCAGAAGTCTTGTTCATTCTGAGCCGGATCACGGAGACCGGTGCGGTTGCGGTCAATGCTTTTTTGTTGGAATCGATCAGCCGGTTATTGACGATCGTATTCAAACTGGTTCCTTTCTCAATCGGGATCGATGAAGCAGGAGCGCAGTTTGTTGCCGAGACCGTCGGCCTGAGTGTCGGCATCGGCGTGACGCTGGCGATAATACGAAAAGGGAGGATTCTTTTCTGGTCGGCCGCCGGGCTCCTGCTGATCATAAAACGGGGAATCCGAATACGACATTTTCGTGAGTTCGTTGAAGGCAGAAAATTGACGTCCGCCGTCGGTTCGGACAAGGCTTAGAGCGGCCAGAAGACAGGGACAAGGATCATCGCAACACAAAAAACGATCAGCGTTAGAATGGCACCGATCTTGACGAAATCGGTAAAGCGATAACGGCCGGGAGTATAAACGAGTACACACGCTGGTTCGAGCGGCGTGATGAACGAAAACGACGCCGCAAAAGTGACGGCGACGACGAACGTTCGGGGATTGAGCCCGAGCGCGATAGCGGCTTTGATCGCGACCGGCAGAACGACAAGAGCTGCGGCTTGATTTGACATCGGCTGTGTCAGGATCACGGTCAGCAGAAAAAACCCGGCAAGCACGGGCATCGCCCCATAATCGCTGAAATAGCGTTGGATCAGATCGGCGAGAAATTGGTCGGTCCCGGTTCTTTCCATCGCCATACCAAAGCTCATCATGCACGCAATCAGTACAAGAAGGCGAAAATCGATCAGCGAGTACATTTCGGCATAACGGACGGTCTTCGTCGCAAGAAGAAGCAGAACGCCAGCCAGCACGCAGATCGCCAGGGGAATATCGATCCCTACGGTGATCTTTGAGACCGATAACGTCAGAAAAAGGGCAAATGCGGCGATCGCCCATTTTCGCTTTTCGAGCCGCATGCTGGCCGCCGAAACATCCTCAAGAAGCAGGATCTCGTTCTCAACGACAAGCGGTTCGATCGTATCGCGTGAACCCTGAACAAGCAGCACGTCGCCAAACTTAAGCTTTACGTCCGAGAGTTTTTCGATAAAGGTCTCACCGTGACGGTTGATCGCCAAAACTGTCAGATCGTAATTTTGGCGAAACCTGAGCGCCTTGAGATTTTGGCCGACCAGGATCGAATCGCGCATCACCATTACTTCGAAAAGCTCGATATCAGCGCTTTCGAGTTCGTCGTCGTTGAGTTTGAAATCAGGCTTTATCTCGAGACCGGCTTGTTCCTTCACCCGAAGGATATCCGAGATCTTTCCTTCAACGATCAACAGATCATTTGCGTGGATCCGCTCGAACGCCTTCGGCGAAACGCGCCGTTCTCCCTCGCGAATGAATCCGATAACGTTGAGTTCGAGTTCGGTGTTTATGTTCGATTCGCCGATCGTCTTACCGACGAGTTTTGATTCCGGCAGTACGACCAATTCGGAAATATACTCGCGAATGCTGTATTCGTCGGTCAATGATTCGCCACCGCCGCGTTTGGGCAGCAGCTTTCGGCCGAAAACGAGCATGTATGCAATACCTGCCAGCGCTACCATTACGCCAACGGGCGTCAGTTCGAACATCGACAACGCTTCGTAGCCATAGCGCTGGATGGTTCCGCTTACCGCAAGATTTGTCGACGTGCCGATAAGGGTGCAGCTGCCGCCAAGGATCGCACCGAATGCGAGAGGCATCAGCAATTTCGAAGGTGCGATCTTCGCTTTCGCGGCAAGGCCGATAACGACCGGAAGGAACATCGCCGTCGTCGTCGTATTTTTCAGGACTGACGCCGAGATCGCCGCCGTGACCATTATCAGCGCGGTCAACATCAACTCATTGTTGCCTGCAAAACGATAAAGTCGTCTCCCGATAAGATCAACGAGGCCGGTCTTGATCAAACCGCCAACAAGTATGAAAAGCCCGCCGATGGTGATGATGATGTCATTGCCAAAGCCCGCAACGGCCTCCTGCATCGTTAAGACCTGGGTCATCACGAGTGCGATGACAAGAAGGATCCCGACTACGTCGACGGGTATCTTCTCTGTGGCAAATAGCACGATAGCTACTACCAGGAGCATCAGCGTGATCGCGATCGGTGACATTGTTCGCAAAGCATACAGAAATACGGCCGAATTGGGAAGAGTGTCGTAGCGGGAGCGGAAAAAAGATCGTTGCAGGATTTCCTGCGGTCACAGAAATGCAATAGGCGGATATTACCGAAAATCACTTTACGGTCACGTCCGCCTTTGTCTTGGGGCAAGGTATCCGCCGTCAAAAGTGACGGCGAACGTTTGGGCTAAGGATTCACCGCTACACCGATCGGGATATCGCCGGCTGCTCCGAACGGCAGGCTGAAGAACGATGCGTACTGATCTGAATTCCGGGCAATGAACCAATCATTCGTACTTGGCCGAAAGAATGCCAGATCGTGCTTTCCGTCCTTGTCATAATCGCCAGGCACCGCCCGATCCGCCGGCGTTCCGAACGTGGCTGCAAAATTCGAGCCGTTAGAACTGCGTTTGAACCGCCATTGCCCGACGCTAGGCCGATAGATCGCAGTGTCGGCGAGTTTATCGCCGTCATAATCGCCGGCGACGGGAATGTCACCATTTTGGCCGAACTGGTCGATAACGATGGTGTTGCTTTCGCTTTGTAGCGTGAATGGGGAACCGCGGTCGGCATCGAAGATCGATGTGAGAAATGTGCTGCCGTCGATCCGTGTACCGACGTTCGTCATTCACCGAAGCGGCGATCTCTGCCTGAAGGTCGAAGAAGGCCGCTACGCCGCTTCGTTGATCCCCGGCAGCAAGTTCGTCGAACTCGACGGCGACGATCATTTACCGTTCGTCGGCGATCAGGAACCGATCGTTGCGCAAATCAGGGGTTTTGTTTCCGACTCGCATCCAGACATTGCCGTCGACCGCTTACTTGCGACAGTAATGTGTGTCCGCGTCGAACCGGTCAACGGCGATGATAAAACCAGCGAAAGGCAGCAGTCAGAGGCGCTTGATCGCGCCATTGCATTCATTCAAAGGATGATCGTGCTATTCAACGGACGGCGGACATCGGACGGTGATGGTAATATTGTTGCGGCATTTGATGGGCCTGCTCGTTCGATAAGATGTGCAGCTGAGATCAGAAACTCAGCTCCGGGTCTGGGGATTGCGGTCGGCGTCGGCCTTCACACGGGTGAATGTGACGCGAAGGATTGGGCAGACAGCGGATCTGCAGTCGACCTGGCAAGTCACATCGCCGAGCATGCCCGTCCGCGAGAATTGATAGCTTCGCGAACGGTCAAGGATCTTATGGCCGGCTCGGGGATCGAATTTAGCGAGAGCGGCGCCCGATCGTTCTCAGGCGTCGAGGGCGAATGGACGCTGTTGACCGTCGACACGAGACAATGTGAAAAATATGAAATTCAATCAGTATGCAAAGCTGCTTTTGATCCTGACATTGGTGCCGTTTATGGCATCGGCCCAAACGATCGAGGACCGTGTAGCCGAGATCGACACTTACGCTCAAAAGGTGATGGCCGATTGGGGGCAGCCGGGAATGGCGATAGCTATCGTAAAGGATGACAAGGTCGTTTTTTCAAGGGGTTACGGCACACGTGAACTCGGGCGGAACTCTCCGGTAGATCAGAATACGGTGTTTGCGATCGCTTCGAACTCAAAAGCATTTACGACCGCTAGCCTGGCGATGCTCGTTGATGAAGGAAAACTAAATTGGGATGACAAGGTCTCGAAATTTCTCCCGGAATTTCAGATGTATGACCCTTGGGTCACAAGCGAATTGACCGTCCGCGATCTGGTCACACATCGGGTCGGGCTCGATACGTTCAGCGGAGACCTTCTCTGGTACGAGGCCGATCTTACACCCGACGAAATACTGTCGCGCGTCCGATATTTGAAGCCGGTCTCAAGCTTCCGAACGCGCTACGGTTATCAGAACATTATGTTCATCGCGGCCGGCCGGATCATAGAGAAGATTTCGGGCAAATCCTGGTGCGGATTCGTTACCGATCGCATCTTGACGCCGCTGGATATGAAACGAACCACATGCAGTGTCAATGACCTGCCTGAAAATGCCGCTTTTCCGCATAACGAATCGGGCGGAAAGCTGCGCGTATTGCATCGCGGAAATGTGGATGGAGCGTATTCGGCGGCGGCACTCAATTCGTCGGTTTCCGATCTGTCAAAATGGATCAGGCTTCAGCTCGGACGAGGCTCTTTCGAGGGCAAACAGCTGGTCGGGTCTGGCCGGATCTGGGAAATGTGGCAGCCGCACATGTTTCTTCCGATCTCGGAGGACGCGGCGCGAACCAATCCGACACGGCAGTTTAGCGGCGTGGGAATGGGCTGGTTCACCTACAACTATCACGGCCGTAAGATAGTCAATCACAGCGGCGGGTTAGATGGCATGTTGTCCTTTACGGTTTTGATACCCGAGGAAAACACCGGATTTGTGATCTTGACGAACAGCGAGTTTCAGGCTTACTCGGTAATGATGAATAAGATCACCGACGTCATGGTCGGAGCACCGAAACGCGACTGGAATGCCGAGTTCCTTGCCAGGGTGAAAGCGATGGCCGCAGCCGATGCTGAGAGATCGAAAACCGAAACTGCAAGCCGAATTGCCAACACAAAACCGAGTCTTGCTCTCTCGGATTACTTCGGCGAGTATAGCGACAAGCTTTACGGTTCGGTCAACATCGTCGAAGAAAACGGCCGTCTCGTAATGAAGTTTTCGAGGTCACCGAGATTTGTCGCCGATCTCGAACATTGGCATTACGATACGTTTCAGATCAAATGGCGGCCATCTGTCGCATACAATTTTCCTCGCGGATTCGTTTCCTTTACCATCGACCGAAGCGGTAAAGCGGACGAGTTGAAGATAGATCAGCCGAACAATGATTTTTGGTTTTACGAGCTGACGCCAAAGCGGGTCAAGTCGAAATGATGCTCGACAAGACCGCAGTATGTGTGTAAAACTCTTTGTTCTATAAAAAGTTCAGTTTTGATAACGTTTTAAGGAGAAATCGAATTTTGATGCCAGAAGAAGCAGTGCAGACCGCCGAAGCGACCGAGGAAAAGCCGGTTGCCGATGCTATTGAGAACGAGGTGCCCGCCGAGCCCGAAGACGTCCATTACCAGGCAGTTGAAAAAGAAGGCACGGTGACAGCGATTTGGGAAATGCAGGGCCAAAAACACCTTCGAACGATCGACCCGCGTTCAAACGAAGGCAAGCAGATCCTCGCACTTTTCGAGACCGCGGCTTAAAACGTTCCCGTTCTTGTGAATAAAAAGCACGAACGCCGTTCCTCGGTGTTCGTGTTTTTGCGCCCAGGATTATCGCGGCCATATGGCTTCGATCGCCTGCGATCCTGCATCAAAACGCCTTTCTTCGAATACGGACACTTGCGTGATACCAAAACCGGCAGAAGTGAGATAGATCGCGTCAGCCTGCCTGAGCGAATCGACGGTCGCTGCTGTTTCGATACACGCGAGTTTTTCCATCACAAACTCACGAGTTGTTCCGGACAGGCAACCGGTCGCGAGGTTTGGTGTGTGGAGTACGCCGCCTCGAAGCCAGAATACGTTCGACATACAACCGCCTGCAATTTCTTCGCGTTGATTCAACCTGATCGCCTCGTGATAGCCCCGGCGTCGCGCCTCGTTCAATGCGAGGATGTTCTCCAGATAATTGCACGATTTAACGCCTGCAAGCGGAGAAGCGGAATTCAGCCGGTAAGGCGATACGTTCAACTTTAGTACTTCGGGCTTTTTTCGCGGTTCACCCGTGATGATAGAGATCCCGCATTTTCTCTCGTCCTTCTCGGACCACAGAACGCTTTCCGATCCGTCAAAAAACGTGATCCTCGCTCGTCCGTTTACGACCTGGTTCTTTTCGATCACCTCACGAAGTGCACCGGATACGAACGGCTCATCGAAGCCTGAAGTGTCGAGACCGATCGATAACGCATTTGCAGCAAGGCGCCGCCAATGTTTCTCCCAAAGCAACGGCTTGCCCCTAATGATCGCAACCGTCGTAAAGACCCCGCTGCCGTAGAGGGCCGCGTTCGATAGATCGGCCCTGATTGAATCAGGATGTGTCATCGAGAAAATTCCGGATCCGGACAGCACCCACGTCAGACGCCGGTCAGAGCAACGTCACCCGAGCTTCGTTCGCCAATTTCGCCTTTGGCGTGGCGACAAAATTCGATAACGATCTCGGCGAAAAGTTCACTCTTCTCTTCTTGCGGCACATGGCCGCAGTCCTTAAAAACAACAAGACGCGAGTGAACGATCGATCCGTAAAGCTTATATCCGTTCGCGATCGGTATAACGTTGTCCTGATCTCCCCAGATCAAAAGGGTTGGATGGTTGATCAAATGTGCGTCCTTTTCGATGCGCTCGGCGTGCCAGTTTCGCGAGGTCGCAAGGACCGAATGATGAGCATCGGCTGCATTCAGCGGACGGCGGACATTTGCGATCCGTTCGTCGGTGATCATGTGATGGTTCGCAGGAGCGAGAGTATTTTGCATACGCATCCTCAGGAACATCCGCGAATCAACCAAGAAGGGTGTGATAACCTCGCCGACACCAGGTATCGATGCCAGCCGAAGGATCGGGTGGTTCTTGACATCATCATTGATCACCGCATCGACCAGGACGAGTTTGCCGACGCGTGCAGGATAGTCAAGCGCCAGGGTCGCCGCTATTGCACCGCCGTATGAACTGCCGACGATGACGGCTTGACCAATGCCAAGCCGGTCCATGAAACGCGATATCATCCGCGCCTGCGACCCGATCGAATAATCGAACCAAGCCGGCTTTTCTGAATAGCCAAACCCAAGAAGGTCTACCGCGATCACATGAAAACCGGCCTCGGCGATGATCGGCGCGACAGTTTTCCAAACATATACCGAAGCCGTATAGCCGTGGAGCAAAATGATCGGCGGATTCGAACTATCGCCGAATTCCTGATAGTGCACGCGTGCCGAATCGACATTTACAAAATGAGATCGGTCGGAGTGCGGAACACTTCGGGAGACCGATTCCCAATCGACCGCTTTTGCGCGCGTCAGCATCTTTACAGCGACCGCCGCCGCCAATCCACCGCCAACCGCTATCGCAAGATTTCTTTTCTTCATCATCTCCTCACGGCAGTAATATTAACCTAAAACGACCTTTGGCTGGACAACATTCTCGCCGCTGCAAAAGGTTCCGATCGCAATGAGTTCTCCATTTTCGTCGACCATTCGGACCGCATCGCCGTCGTTCACTGCCTCGTCGACGAATCCCGTGGGAAGCCCGTCGAGTGTACGTCTTACGCGCTCAGCATCAAGCCTCATCTCGGCCAGGTCGCTGACGGCTTCAGACATCGGTATGAGCAAACTTGCCGGATCATCATGACGCTCGAGGTCGTCCAGCGAGAACGCCTGTGAAAGGTCAAACCGGCCAGCTCCGGTCCTACGCAGTTCACCCAAATGAGCTCGCGGGCCCAACTCGCGGCCAATGTCTTCGGCGAGCGTACGGATATATGTTCCGGCGGAACATTTGATGAGGAACCGTAGATTCCAGGTGCCCGGCGCAGGTTCGGCCGGAAGTCTGTCCTGACTTATCTGTATCTTGAATATAGTTACGTCGATCGGATCGCGGTCGATCTCTTCGCCCTTTCGGGCAAATTCATAGAGTTTTTTCCCATCGACCTTTTTTGCGGAATACATCGGCGGCACCTGTTTGATCTCGCCCATGAATTCTGCGATCACCCGAATCAGATCTTCCGGAGTTATTTGTTTTTGCTCCATGACCGCTTCAGTTTCTTTCCGTGTTCCGGTTCGGTCGCCGGTGTCGGTCTCGTAACCAAAATTGATCAGCGCATCGTATTCCTTGATGTCGCGGTCTAGAAACCGTGCAAGTCGGGTCGCCTTCCCGACGAGCATGACAAGTACGCCGGTCGCAAACGGATCGAGCGTCCCCGTATGGCCGATCTTTTTTATTTTAAGGATCCGCCGCAACCGTGCCACAACATCATGCGAGGTCATTCCTTCGGGTTTGTCGATTATCAGGATGCCATCCATTTGACCCATTTTAGACCAACGCTGCGGAAAATGCTTACTGCCGCCGGTGTATGCGGTATTCTTATCGTATCGATCGGAGGAACGAGCACCGATGAGGCGGCAGGCCCGAAAGTTCGAGGAAAGTGAAAGAGTGATCGCGGACCGGGAACGGGCGCGCGAGCGGACGATGAATCGCGCCGTTAAACTGCTGGCCGCAAAACCCCGTTCGGTCGCTGAACTTCGGGAACGGCTGCTCGAGAAGCCATGGACCGATAGCGAGATCGTCGACCGTGTTTTAGAGAAATTAAAGGAATACAATTATTTGAACGATGATCAGTTCGCAAAAGAGGTCGCAACCTCCAAACTGCGTCAGCGGCCGCAAGGAAAGCGTCGGCTCCAATTCGCAATGTCGCAGAAAAAGATCGACAAGGAGACGGCCGAGGCCGCAGTGCGTGAGGCTTTCGAAAAATTTCCGGAGGACGGTTTGATCGATCTCGCGATCGAGCGGCGTTTACGATCGAAAGGAATGCCGCAGTCGCGGGAAGATCTGAAAAAGCTGTACGACCACCTTTTGAGGCAAGGCTTTGGCTTTGAACTGGTCCGTTCAAAGCTCAACTCGCTGCCTAGATCCGGCGACATCGACGAGATCGAAGCTATATGACCATCGACTATAACGATCGCCGATTCCGTGCGGCCTCAAATAGTATTAATGGCGAGGTCGGCAGTGAGACTCGGTTTCATTATCACCAGAAAGGCGATATCGTTTGGGGAGAATATGGCGATGGTGAGATCGTTTTCGGAACCCTGATCGCAAAGGTCCTTAGCGACGGTTCGCTTGATATGCGATACCAACACGTCAACAGCAAGGGAACGTTGATGACCGGGATTTGCTCGTCAAAGCCTGAAATATTGCCCGACGGACGGATCCGACTATATGAAAGCTGGCGTTGGACCTGCGGCGATGAAAGTTCAGGCGAATCGATCTTAGAAGAGATCGATGAAAACGAAGATCGCAGAATATCGCCAGCCGTTTAGCCGAATTTCGGCCCCCAAAACACACGCGTCATATATTTCTCCCTCATTAGAAAGAATTATTCATCACATTCTGAATCCGATAGTAGAGCCTTTGCGAAAACTGTAGCCAAAGGGGAATCTATTTCCTTTTGACAATTAAAAAACAAACGAGCTAGGGAGATATTATGAAAAAGTTGATTTTAAGTGTTTTTGCATTCGCACTCGTAATGGGCGTTTCGGCATCTGCCGTTTCGGCTCAGATGGCCATGGACACAAAGAAAGCCGACATCGTCGACACTGCTGTCGCGACATCGGATCTTTCCACTCTTGTTGCAGCAGTTCAGGCAGCAGGCCTGGTTGACACGCTGAAGGGCAAGGGCCCGTTCACAGTTTTCGCACCGGTTAACGATGCATTCGGCAAGCTGCCGGCTGGAACCGTCGCGACGCTTCTCAAGCCTGAGAACAAAGGTACGCTCACTGCGGTTTTGACCTATCACGTCGTGGCCGGCAAATTCGATGCGAAGTCAGTGGTTGCGGCGATCAAGAAAGGAAATGGCAAAGCTGAACTCACCACCGTTCAGGGCGGCAAGATCACCGCTATGCTCGATGGTGCGAACGTCATCCTGATGGACGAGAAGGGCGGCAAATCGAAGGTAATCATCGCTGATGTCAAGGCATCGAACGGTGTCGTCCATGTGATCGACACGGTCGTAATGCCGAACTAATCGACGATCGCTCTTCGGGTATCGCAGACAATTGACGAAAGGGCGGTCCTTGAGAGCGATCAGGTTTTTGAAAAGAGAACGGCCGGACACTCACGAACATCCCACTCGGCCGTTCGCTTTCGCCCTCGCAGGTAATCTGCGGAGGCCGCTGTGGGGAGGTGATCCCACATTCTCCTTTAGAGCTGATGCCGGACGTCGGGACTACGTCCGGCTTTTTTGCGCCTTATTCGCAGAAGTCGCGATGTGCTAGTATTCTTTTTTTATGACAGGTACTGAGATCAGGCAGAAATTTCTGGAATATTTTGAGCGGAACGGGCACAAGATCGTCCATTCATCGCCGCTTTTGCCCGCCAATGACCCTACGCTTCTTTTCACGAACGCGGGAATGAACCAATTCAAGGATGTGTTTCTCGGAAATGAAAAACGCGAATACAAGCGTGCGGTCTCATCGCAAAAGTGCATACGTGCCGGCGGTAAACACAACGATCTTGACGAGGTCGGCAAAACGGCTCGCCACCATACATTCTTTGAGATGCTCGGTAATTTTTCTTTCGGAGATTACTTCAAAGAAGACGCGATAAAGTATGCCTGGGAATTTTTGGTGAATGAACTTCGGCTCGATACTGAGAGGCTTTGGTTTTCGGTTTTCGAAGGCGACGACGAGGTCGGGCCGGACGACGAGGCACGGGCACTTTGGGAGAAGGTTGGCGCGAGACCCGAGCGGATCCTAGGGTTCGGACGAAAAGATAATTTCTGGCAAATGGGCGATACCGGCCCATGCGGCCCATGTTCCGAGATCCATTACTACATGGGCGACGACCCGCACGACCCGGAAAAGAACTCGGCCATCTGGGTCAACGGCGAGGGCGACACGACGATGGAGATCTGGAACCTCGTCTTTATGCAATACAACCGTACGCAGGAACCGGACGGCACTTTTAAACTGACACCGCTGCCGGCCCCATCTGTCGATACGGGCATGGGCCTTGAACGTATCACGGCGGTGATGCAGGGTGTGAAGACGAATTACGATACCGATCTGATCCGGCCGCTTGTAGAATTTACAGCAAACCTTGCATGACGACCGTAGTTATTGCCGAAAGCCAGCCGCTTACACGGATCGGTATCCGTGCTGTGATCGGCGCTGAGACCGGCGTCGCGATCGCTGGTGAAACTGACAATGGTGCCGACGGCCTCAGGTTGTTTCGCGAATTGCGGCCGGATGTGATCATACTTGGGCTCAGATTCCCTGATTCGTGTTCGATCGACGATCTCGACGACTATTTCATCGAAGACCCAAAGGCAAAGATAATTGTGCTGGCCGAACATGCAGGCGACGCCGAGATCAAAAAGGCTCTGACCAAGGGTGCGAGCGGATTTATCTGTAAGGACGTATCGCCGGACGAGTTGTTGAACGCGATCCGCACGGTCGCCGCAGGCCGAAAGTATATCCCAAATGACATCGCGCAGATCCTGAGCGAGAACATCGGCCAGGAAGAATTGACGCCGACCGAATCGAACGTGCTGCGGATGATCGTCGGCGGCATGTCGAATAAGGAGATCGCTTTTGCCCTTGATGTGACCGAAAATACGATAAAGTCGCATGTCCAGAACATCTTCGGCAAGATCGGCGTTTCGGACCGAACATCGGCAGCGACGACCGCCATCAGGCGGGGGCTGGTTCGCGTCGACCTTTAGAGATATTTGAAGTATTTGACGGCGGGCCAGGGATGAAAGCCCGCTTTTTCATAGGTCCGCCGCGCAGGCTCGTGGCCCGGATCGGCCCCCGTTTCGACCATCGCGACCTCCATTCCGGCCGTTTTCATTCTGGTCAAGGCGAATTCAGTGAGCACCGATGCGATGCCGCGGCCCTGCTTATCCGGATCGACGGCGATCATGTAGATCTCGCCCATCTTCGTTTTTTCGTCGAGACGGATCGCTATAAAGCCGAGCGTTTCGTCGCCCTCGTTTGCGGTGAAAACCTCGAACTCGCCGGACGAGCAGACGTCCGTCACGGCCTGCTGCTGGCTCGCTCGCCAGCCGTCGGGGTACGATCGGCGGAAGAGGTCAGGATGCAACGTGCGTTCGATCGACTCAAAGACCGGCGCCCAAGCCTGTAGGGAGAGCTCGACCACCGCGTCAATCCGATCGTTTTCTAGTGGTTCGATATTCATCAACTATAATTACGTCATATGAGTTTCATTCAGGACAAAGATCATTCAGCCGTCGTCCAGTATGGCGAATCTTTCACTTCAGACGAAAGCTCTGTGCTGCGTGAGCTTCGCGAAATGTGCGAAGCCAGTTATGAAGACAAATCGATGCTTTCCGGCTTCTATCAAGGCCGTTTGTTGTCGATGTTCTCGCGGATGATCCGCCCGATGGCCGTTTTGGAGATCGGCACTTACCTTGGCTATTCCACAATTTGCCTGGCTGAAGGCCTTGCAGCGGGCGGAAGGGTCGTATCTCTCGACGTCAACGAAGAAACGAACGCCGTGGCCCAAAGCTTTATCGATAAAACCGAATACGCCGACAGCATCCAACTGCGGCTCGGTGAAGCTGCATTCCTCCTTCCGCATATGCAAGGCCCATTCGACCTCGTCTTCATCGACGCCGATAAGCCCAACTATTCCAACTATTACCGCCTCGTTTTCGATCTGGTCCGCCCCGGCGGCTTCATCATCGCCGACAACGTCCTCTGGAGCGGCCGCGTGCTCGACGAAGAGAAAGACGAGAACACGCAGGCCCTGCACGACTTCAATCAAATGGTCCTAGCCGACGACCGCGTCGAGAACATCCTTCTGCCAATAAGAGACGGGCTGATGGTCGCGAGGAAGATAGATGCAGTAGCCCGCGCGTAAGCAAGGGCGTGAAGAATAGGGCGAGTAATGCGGAAGCCCGCGCGTAAGCAAGGGCGTAGTGCTCGCTGAAACGCGAGCAATTTAGATCACACAGGCGAAGTACAAAAGGAAACGATGTTAGACGACTACGGTTTCGAGATCTACGAGAACAATGACTTCCCGATCGCCTATCTGCTGACCTTCCGAACCTTTGGAACGTGGCACCACGGCGATGCCCGAAGCTCAGTCGGACGCGATGGGACGAACAATGTTTTTGGCGCTCCGATGATCAAACCACGCAATGAATTCGTAACCGCGATGAAACACCAACAAGCTCAGCCGTCGTTCACGCTTGAGGCGGAATGCAGGCGTTTGGTCGCGACCGCGGTCCGAGAAGTTTGTGGGGTGCGGAGTTATGTCCTGCGGGCAGTCAACATCCGATCGAATCATGGCCACGCGGTGGTCAGTGCGAGCTGCAAACCGGAAAAGATCGTAAACGAGCTCAAAGCTTATTCGACAAGAAGGCTGCGGGAAGCGAACGTGGTCGATCGTGAACGCAAGATCTGGTCGCGCGGAGCGAGCACCAGATACTTATGGAAGCCAAAGCACGTCATCGCTGCGGTCGACTACGTTTTATATTGCCAAGAGGATATTCCGTTTGATTTTCAAGATTCGACGGATTAAATGACCTGTTATCGTGGCGTGGGGTCCACTCCGAACGAGTTTACGCCCTTGCTAACGCGCGGGCTTCTGCATTGACTCACCCAAAAGTATTAGATCCTTTCTGCCGCAATTGATGGTTACATTGCCGGTCTGAACCGATAGACTTCTTGTAATGGGTTTGCGACTTTGCGGTGGATGGTATTTTTACCGCAACGACGCAGAGTCGCAAAGGAGAACAAGGAGATCAAAGATGACTGCACAAACAAAACAGGCCGGGCAGGTGAAAAAAGTTGAGAGGATCGTTCCGCCGCCGCCGAAGCATTGGGTGGGCGATGGATTTAACGTGCACGGATTTTTCCCGCACGGGCCGCTGTCGGGCGAGCGGATGAGCCCGTTCTTTTTGCTCGATTACGGTGCGTTGACCGAGTTTCCGCCGCGGGAAGAGCCCTTCGGCGTCGGGCCGCATCCGCATCGCGGGTTCGAAACGGTGACCATTGCATACAAAGGCAAGGTCGAGCACCACGACAGTTGGGGCGGAGGCGGCATCATCGGCGAGGGCGATGTGCAATGGATGACGGCCGGCAGCGGCCTGCTTCACAAAGAGTTTCACGAGCAGGAATCGAACCGGCAGGGCGGGCCTTTTCAGATGGTCCAGCTTTGGGTCAACCTGCCCGCGAAGGACAAGATGACCGAGCCAAAATACCAGGCGATCACGAATGCCGAAATGGGTCGCGTCAAACTCCCCTTAGGCGGCGAGGTTGAGATAATCGCCGGTGAATTCGGCGGTGTAAAAGGCCCGGCGACGACGTTCACTCCCGTCCATCTTTACAACCTGAAGATGAAGCAGGGCGAAACTGTCGAGCTGACCTATCCCGAAGGCTATACGACGGCTTTGCTTGCTATCGAGGGCTCGGCAATGCTGAACGGTGAAGAGAAATTGCCGCTCAACAATCTGGCTTTATTCGAAAAAGACGGCGAAACGCTGCGGGTGGCGGCGCTTGAGGACGGCATATTCTTATTGATGAGCGGCGAACCGCTGAACGAGCCGATCGCCCAGTACGGCCCGTTCCTGATGAACACGCAGGCAGAACTGGCTATGGCGATCGACGATTACCGGCAGGGCAAGTTCGGATATCTCGAGTAAGTCCGATGATCGAGGAACAGCTGATGGCCATTAACTGACGGCTATCAGCTGTTCTTTAAATAACGGGCAAGAATCAGTTTTTTAGGCTCGCCATGACCTTCCCGATAAATTCATTTATCTTCGCGTTCTCGATCCAGCGTGCGACGAGAACGATGTCATTGTCGGGATCGACGTAGATGATATTCGTACCATTGCCGACGTGAACGAAAGCAGACGCCGGAGCCGATGGGTAATACTTTTGATCGGTATTCAAAAACCAGTTCATGAAGCCGTATGTCGGCTGCACAGAAGTAGGCGATCTAGCCTGTCGGATAAAATCATCTGAAAGAAGCTGTTTCGTTCCCCAGCGGCCGTTTCGCGACGTTAGAAGCCCAAACCGCGCCATGTCGTATGCGTTGATGAACATTCCACCGCCCCAATGGCCACCGCCGCTGACCGATTGGATGATCTTTCCGTCGATTACCACATACGAGTTCTCATACCCGAACCACCGCCACGTGTTCGACGCGCCGATCTCGTCCATCACATATTCCCGCAAAACCTCAGGCAGCGGCCGCCGCCAAACATTCAGAGCGGCGAGCGCGAGGACATTCACGCGGACATCGTTATATTCGTAGACCGTTCCGGGCGCATTGCGTTTGCGGGCGAGCCACGACGAGGCATCGCGGTCCGGCCGGTCGGCCCAATCCGGTTTGCCCCAAATCGTACCTTCCCAATCGCTCGTTTGACGCAGCAGATGTTCCCAGGTGATCTTGCGGTTATGGTCGGAAGTGAAAAGATCGATGTACTGCTGTTTGCCAAAGTTCTCGGCCTCAGCGAAACGCTGCTGCGGGTCATAAGTCAACGTAACGGCTGAATAATCACCCGCCCTATCCTGCAGCGACCTGATCAGCCGCCGATCGTAGGCCAAGTCCGACGACCGCCGAGAGAAAACTCTTCGTCACGCTGTGGGTCATATCGACGCGTTCGGGCTCGCCCCACGCCGCAACGATGTAACCATTCCGAATGATCAACCCCGTCGGCTCGCCGCGGTCCTTGAACAACCCGATTCCTTCGCCAAAAGGCTCGCGTCCGAATGTCTGTGCTTGCCCCAGTTCCTGGCTCCGCGGAGCTTTCGACTCATTAGCGATCGCAAAGTCTACCGCTTCCTTCAGCTTCACAGCGTCGAACCTCGCCGCCTCCGGTGTTCGGCGTTCCCAGGCACCGGCCGTCGGTACGTAGGTCGACTGCGCGTTCGCAGTTAACGCGAGAATGAACAAAACAAAAAATGTACGAAATATGGTCTGCATAAGATTGAACCTATGAACGCGACGCTCTAATGATGTCAGCGAAAACCCCCGCCGCGGTCACGTCAGCACCGGCTCCGGCGCCTCTTATCACCAACGGCTGTTCCGAATATCGCTTGGTGTAGAAAAGCACGGCGTTGTCCTTTCCCGAAAGGTTCGCAAAATTGTGTTCAGAGCCGATCTCTTCAAGGCCGACGCTCGCCTTGCCCGCATCGAGCGTTGCGATGTATTTCAGTCTTTTACCGTGTGATCTTGCACTTTCGATCAAGCTGAGAAAATGACCTTCGTTACGTTCGAGTTCACGATAGAAATCGTCAACTGTTCCATCGAGACAAGCCGCGGGCAGAAAGCTTCGGTTCTCGATATCGCCCATTTCCAGAACGTTCTTAGACTCGCGGGCAAGTATCAGTATTTTTCGAGCGACATCGGTTCCGTTTAGGTCAAGCCGAGGGTCAGGTTCGGTGTAGCCTTCGTTTTGAGCCTGCCTGACGATCTCTGCAAATTTTCGAGTGCCGTCGTAATTGTTAAAAACAAAGTTGAGCGTCCCGCTCAATACGGCTTCAATGCGCATTACGCGGTCGCCGCTGCGGGTCAGATCGTTAAGGGTGTTGATAACCGGGAGCCCGGCACCAACATTGGTCTCAAAAAGGAAATTTGCGTTGAACTCGCGGGCAAGGTCCTTTAAGTGAATATACTCATTGTATTCTGATGAGGCGGCGATCTTGTTGCACGCGATGATCGAGATACTTCGTTCGAGCAGTTTCGGGTAGGTCTCGACAACCGCCGGACTGGCAGTCACATCGACGAAGATCGAGTTTCGCAGATTGAGCTTGGGTATCCGGTCCGTGAATTCTGCTATCGTCATCTGCGGTGCATCGGCTAGCTGCGAAACAAAATCGGAAACATCGATGCCCTCGTCAGCAAACAAGCCCTGCTTGCTGTTCGCAATGCCGATAACGCGAAGGTTCAGCCTCAGGTCGTCAGCGATATATCGATGTTGGGAACCGATCTGATCTAGCAAACGTTTGCCCACGGTGCCGACACCGGCAATGAACAGGTTTATTTGTTTGGTCCCGTCCGAAAAGAACTCTTCATGGAGCGAATTGACTGCCTTTCTTACATCGACCGAGTCGATGATCGCAGATATGTTCCGCTCTGATGAACCCTGCGCGATCGCGTGAATATTTATGCCGTTGTGGCCGAGCGTAGCGAACATTCGTCCACTGACACCGGTGTGCGCCTTCATATTGTCGCCGACCAAGGCAAGGATCGAGAAACCTGTTTCGACACCGAGCGGATCGATCTTGCCGACCGTTATCTCGTTCTCGAATTCTTGATCGACAACATACTTGGCCTGCTTCGCAAATTTATCGTCTATCGCAACGCAGATCGAATGTTCGGATGAGCTTTGTGTGATCAGAATGACGTTTATCTGGGCGCGAGACAGAGCTTCGAAGAGCCGCTTTGAAAATCCGGGGATGCCGACCATTCCGCTTCCTTCCAGGCTAAGCACGGCGATCTGGTCGATGCTGGATATACCGCGGACGATGCTGCCGGCGTCAGCCGTCTCAGCCTCTATCAGCGTTCCCGGGTCTTCCGGGGCGAATGTGTTCTTTATCCACACCGGTATGCGTTTTGCCATGACCGGCTGTATGGTCGGCGGGTAGATGACCTTGGCACCGAAATGTGATAGCTCCATCGCTTCGCGATAGTTTATGTTCGGGATCTGTCTGACGTTCCTGACGAACCGCGGATCGGCTGACATCATCCCGCTGACGTCGGTCCATATCTCCAGAATTTCGGCATCGGCCGCTGCGGCAAATATCGCACCGGTATAGTCGGATCCTCCGCGGCCAAGGGTCGTAGTTGAGCCGGCGGCATCACGCGCGATAAACCCCGGAACGACTATAACGCGGCTTTCTGAAGACACTAAGAATTCGCGAATGCGAGCGTATGTTGACTCGAGATCGACCCCGGCATGGCCGTAAGAAGAATCGGTTACGATCAGTTCACGGGCATCTTTCCACTGATTGTCGATGCCTGCATCACGTAATTTCTCGGATATTATTTTCGATGAGACGATCTCGCCAAAACTGAGGATCCGCTCGAGCGTTTTTTTCGAGAGTTCGCGTATACGCAAAACGCCTTCACAGATGCTCTCAAGCTCGGCGATCGTCGATTCTACAAACTCATCAAGCGGAGCCGGAATGTACTCGGGAAATAGGCCAAGCATTACCTCATTGTGATTTTTTTCGATCTCGTTGATCCTCTCGATGAAGCCGTCGTCACCCGATTCTGCAAGCCGGCCTGTGTCGATCAGCGCGTCCGTCGTGCCGTGAAATGCTGAAAGAACGACAATGCACCTGTCCTCCGCCGCTGATCGACCGATGATCTTGATCACCTTTTCGATAGTCTCGGCGTTCGCCACGGATGACCCGCCAAACTTCATGACTTTCATATATTTTCTCGCCGAGCAAGAGATCGAACCGAAGCAAAGATGTGCTCGCCTGGGTTATTCTAAACAGGTATTCGTGCCGTCGCCGGATCCGGTACAGGGCGTTAAACGACCCTTTCTAACAATACCGATCGAAGCGCGTCGTAATCAGCATCCATTTCGATACTGACCTTTTCTCGGTTTTCAAGAGCGGCGATCGACGACGGAACACTGCCGTATGTTCCAAGGACTTCGTGAACCGTTTCGAATTTAACCGGATGGGCAGTTTCGAGAATTATGCCCTTCAGCTCAGGACGTTTTGAAAGATGCCTGTAAAGAGCTGCGTAT
This sequence comes from Chloracidobacterium sp., assembly GCA_016716305.1. Taxonomy (NCBI): domain Bacteria; kingdom Pseudomonadati; phylum Acidobacteriota; class Blastocatellia; order Chloracidobacteriales; family Chloracidobacteriaceae; genus Chloracidobacterium; species Chloracidobacterium sp. The sequence goes on along the minus strand of JADJWP010000002.1, from coordinate 2,295,965 downwards.
GCAACCGCGCCATGCGGGTCCAAGACATAACCGTGATCGGCATAGACACGACGCATCGTCTCAATGGTCTCTTCATCTGAGATGCTCACCGCTTCGAGGCTTTCGCGAAGCCTTTCGACGTTGTGATCCGCCAACTCTTCGACCCTCACAAAATTACTCGGATCACCAACATCCATCGCGTTCGAGATCGTCGCGACCGAAGGTCGAGGCATGAGCGTGCCCGTTTCAAAATATCGCGGGATCACATCATTTGCATTACAGGCGGCGATGAATTTGCCAACCGCCAGGCCCGACGCATTCGCGAGCATACCCGCGGCGAGATTGCCAAAATTGCCGCTCGGGACCGAGATCACAGGCGGCTCACCATCAATATTGGTTACCGCAAAAAAATAGTAGAACTGCTGTGGAAGCCACCTGCCCACATTTATCGAATTAGCCGAGGTGAGAGACACTCTCGCCTTAAGCTCTTCATCGGCAAGAGCTTGTTTAGCTAATTTTTGGCAATCGTCGAAATCCCCGCGTATCTCCATTGTAATTACATTGCCGCCTAACGTAGTCAACTGAAGCTCCTGAACCTTGCTGACCTTCCCTTTCGGATAGAGGATCACTACCTCCACGCCATCGACGTTATGAAATCCGTTTGCTACCGCCCCGCCGGTATCACCGGAAGTTGCGACGATCACTACCGTTTTTCGGCCGCTATCTTTTGAAAAGTACTTCAAACAGCGGCTCATGAACCGAGCCCCAACGTCCTTGAACGCAAGTGTCGGACCGTGAAAGAGCTCCAACACGGAGATCTGTTCCGAGATTTCCACAAGCGGAAAAGGGAAATCGACGGTCTCGATGCAGATCTGCCGCAGAGTGTCGTCGGGTATCTCGTCGCCGACGTATGGCCGGATCACCTCGAAAGCGACCTCGCCATTGCTCATCTTTTTGAACTGTACGAGGAGATCCTCGTCGATGTAAGGAATGGCGTCCGGAAAATAAAGCCCTTTGTCGTCCGGCTGACCGGTCAAAACAGCCTCGCGGAACGAGACCGGGCGAGAAATGCGGTTTGTGCTAAAGTATTGCATCTGAAGACGAGAGGAATGTCCGAAACAACCGACGTCAATGATAATACGTCAGAATTCGAATCAGAAATATGCAGGAAGTAACCGTCAGAGTTCCGGCAACAGTATCTAACGTCGTCTGCGGCTTCGACTGTCTGGGATTTGCTCTATCGGAACCCTTTGACGAAATGACCGTCAGAAAGATCGATGAGCCGACCGTGAAGATCACGAATCTAGATGATTTCGGGCTGCCTGACGACCCGTGGCGGAATGTTGCGGGAATCGCACTTCTGGCTTTGATCGAAAGGGCTGGCTGCAAGAACGGTTTTGAGATCATTTCAACGAAACACATCAAACCGGGCAGCGGCATCGGGTCTAGCGCGGCAAGCGCATGCGGTGCGGTCGTCGCTGCTAATAAATTGCTTGGCAGTCGATTCTCGGATCCGGAATTGGTCGAGCTTGCAATGGCCGGCGAGGAGCTCGCTTCGGGTTCGCGGCATGCTGACAATGTTGCTCCATGCATATACGGCGGCTTTGTGCTGGTGCGGTCGACCGACCCGCTCGATATCGTCCGCCTCGGCAAGCCGCCGTTTTGGGCGACGGTAATTCATCCGCAGATCGAGATCAGGACCGCTGACGCTAGAGCCCTTCTGCCTAATAATGTCCCGCTTCGAGACGCTGTCAAGAATTGGAGCAATCTCGGAGCTTTTGTTGCCGCAATTAACAGCGGCGACACGCAATTGCTTGCACGAGCAATGACCGATCATATCGTCGAACCTGTTCGCAGCAAGCTGATACCGCTTTTCGCAGAGGTCAGATCGGCTTCGCTCGAAGCCGGAGCGCTCGGCGGCGGCATCTCGGGATCGGGCCCGTCGATCTTTATGCTGAGCGAGACGAGAGTCGTCGCGAAATCGGTCGAGGCAGCGATGATCAGCGTCTATTCAAGGAGCGGTATCGACTTCCTCACGTACGTTTCGCCGATTTCGGGCAACGGCGTTACGGAAACAGAACGAAGATAGTTTTTGGTATTCTTAATCGCAGGAAAACTGTTAGAATCGAGTTGAATGCTGTCTAGAGAATTAGAAGAGACACTAAGTTTCGCGGTTGATGAAGCTGTAAAGTACCGTCATGAATACGTGACGCTTGAGCATCTGCTTTTCGCCTTGCTCCAGGACACGTCTGCCCGAAACATCTTGTTCAATTGCGGAGCACGCATCGACGAACTTGCCGACTCGCTTGAAGAGTATTTCTCGACCGTTCTCGAAAAGATGCCCGAGGATGTCAAGCATCTGCCCGAGCTCACCGCAACGTTTCAATCGACCATAAATTATGCTGTTCTTCAGGCCGAGGGAAGCGGACAGCCGATGGTTGACGGCGGCAATATCCTCGCCGCATTTTACCAGGCTGAGCAGAGCTACGCGGTTTACTTGCTTTTGCAGCAAGGCGTCTCACGCCTCGATATTCTCAATTATATCTCTCATGGCATCTCGAAGGTCGATGGCGTCGGGCCGATGCCCGAAGGATTTGATGAAGACGATGAGTTCTCGGGCGGCGGCGGACAACGTCCGCAGGCGAAACCGCTTGAGAGCTTTACGGTCGAACTGGTCGCACGCGCGAAAGAAGGTTTGATCGACCCGATCGTCGGTCGCGGGGCCGAGATCGAGCGAACGATACAGGTCCTTTGCCGCAGGAAAAAGAACAATCCGCTTTATGTCGGAGAACCCGGCGTCGGAAAGACCGCATTGGCCGAGGGGCTTGCTTTGAAGATCAGTGAAGGTGACGTCCCCGAGGTTTTGAAAGACGCAAAGGTCTTTGCTTTAGATATGGGCGCGGTGCTTGCCGGAACGCGGTATCGCGGCGATTTTGAACAACGGTTCAAAGCGATAATTGCCGACCTTAAGAAAGAAGACAACGCGATCCTTTTTATCGATGAGATACATACCATCGTCGGGGCCGGATCGGTATCGGGCGGTTCGATGGATGCGTCCAATATTCTGAAACCTGCGCTTGCTGCGGGTGAGTTGCGTTGTATCGGTTCGACCACCCATGCCGAGTATAAAGCGGCCTTCGACCGCGATCGGGCGCTTGCCCGCCGATTTCAGAAGATCGACATCGGCGAGCCGACCGTAGATGAAACATTTCAGATCCTAAAGGGCCTAAAACGATTTTACGAAGACCATCACGGCGTTAAATATTCTAATGAATCGCTCCGTACGGCGGCAGAGTTGGCTGGAAAATATATTAATGACCGCTTTTTGCCTGATAAAGCGATCGACGTGATCGACGAAGTTGGCGCGGCCGTAAAGCTTATGCCGGCCGGCCGGCGTCCGAAAAAGGTCTCGGTTCAGATGGTCGAAAATACCGTCGCCCGCATGGCAAAGATCCCCCCGAAATCGGTCGTCGGCGATGAGAAAGCAAGACTCAGATCGCTTCGTGACGATATCAAGCGGTACATCTTCGGGCAGGATGAAGCGATCGATAAAGTGGTCGATGCGATACAGATCTCGAGGGCCGGGCTCGGCCATCAGACGAAACCTGTCGGATCGTTTTTGTTCTCCGGCCCGACCGGAGTCGGCAAGACCGAAGTTGCCAAACAGTTGGCCGAACAGCTCGGGATCGAGTTCATTCGTTTTGATATGAGTGAATACGCCGAACCGCATACCGTCTCGCGCCTCATTGGCGCGCCACCGGGATATGTCGGTTTTGACCAGGGCGGTTTACTCACCGAAGCGATCATGCGAACGCCGCATGCCGTGCTCGTGCTGGACGAGATCGAGAAAGCTCATCCGAATCTTTTTAATCTGCTTCTTCAGGTGATGGATTCGGCGACGCTCACCGATAACAACGGCAAGAAGGCCGACTTTCGAAACGTGATCCTGATAATGACCACGAATGCCGGCGCGCGTGACCTTTCGTCGGGCGGCGTGGGTTTTCGTAATGCTTCGGACACGAAAGGAAATGCGAAAGGCGCCATCGAAAGAACGTTTACACCGGAGTTTCGAAATCGCCTCGACGCATGGGTCCCGTTCAAGGCTCTCGACATCGATGTGATCAAGCTGATCGTTGACAAATTTATCGGCGAATTGAATGGCCAATTGGCCGAAAAACGCGTCTTGATAAAGCTCGACGACGAGGCTCGCGAATGGCTTGCAAAGAATGGCTTCGATGCACGCTATGGTGCGCGCCCGATGGCGCGGTTGATACACGACAAGATCAAACAACCGCTTGCCGCCGAGTTGTTATTCGGAAAGCTTGCTGCCGGCGGAAGCGTCAACGTAACAGTGAAAGACGATACGTTACTTCTTGATGTTTAGCCTGCTCTTATGGACCATATTGTTCGCGCGTTGATGTGGATCCATTTCGTTTACTTGCTTTTGCTTCCGTCGTTAGCTGTCGTCGCCGCGTACATGATGTTCCCGAATGCCGAACTTCCGAAGTACCTTTGTGTGCTCGGCTTTCCGGCGGTCCTCATGTATTCGCTTTTTCTTGCGAACGGATATGCTATTCCCCGATCGCTTCCGGTCGCACTTTTCATTACGCTCACCATTCCTTTTCAGATCGCGTTGAACGTATTGCTTTTTGGCAGCGGCAGCATCTGGCTCTTCTTTGCGGAAAGCGCGGCCGTCTCGATCGGTTCATTTGTCTTCGGCACGATCATCGTCGCTCTCAACCATCGAAAGAGAGAGGTCAGCCGCCGGGAATTCATCTTCCTTTTAATGCTTGCGGTTCCGCTTTTTTTCGGCGGTCTTATACCGCATTTTCTTTCGGTCTTTTACGGCTACGGCGGTTGGTCGCCTTGGTTGGTTTTATTCGCGACCGCTTTCATCACAGCGGCATGGGAATACGGAAAGGTCTACCGTCGGGTCGAAGCGACACCAGGTGTGAAAAATGTTCCGCTCGAATTCGACGGAGGACGCCTCGCCAAAGTGCTTGGCATTTCAGATAAGAAGATCCAACTGATGTCTCCGACCTATCCGGTCAACGGTGGCCCGCAGCGGAGCGGTCGGGTTTTCACATTCGGGATAACAGCAATGCTGCTCCCATTCATCACGGCAATGGCGATCGAGTTCGCCTTCGGTTTATATTGACAAGGCTGGATGTCGTGAACGGTCGAAAAGGTAAAGGCCCGTCGAAAGTTCGTCGGGCCTTTATCCATTTAAGTTGAAAGTAGCCTTAACTACTTTTTCTTGGCTGCCGGTTTTTTTGCTGCCGGTTTTTTTGCTGCCGCCTTTTTTGCAGGAGCTGCTTTTTTCGCCGGAGCTGCTTTCTTCGGAGCTGCTGCTTTCTTTGCAGGAGCCGCCTTCTTAGCAGGAGCCGCTTTCTTCGGAGCTGCTGCTTTTTTTGCAGGAGCTGCTTTCTTGGCCGGAGCCGCCTTCTTAGGAGCTGCTGCTTTTTTTGCAGGAGCTGCCTTCTTCGCTGGTGATTTTGCTGCTGGTTTTTTTGCTGCCATATTTCTAGTCTTTCAAAGTGGATTAGGGTAAAGCTTTAGTAACCGAATATAACGTATCACAACTTTATTAAATTGTGTAAAGTTTTTGTTTAGGTTTTGCGTTGTATGTGTAAGAAAACTATTGACGTTAGGCTACGCGATCGGCGGCGGCCGGTTCCGGATCGAAAAGCGCGGAAGAGAACGTCGTGTCACTTCGACCGGATCACTCGTATTCCTCAAGCACCATATCGTTGATCTTGCCATCGCTGTCCAACGTGACACGCCACAAGAAGATATGTTTTTCCGAGCTTGAAAGAAGACGGTAAACCCTTGTATTTCCAACAGTTTCAAAGCCTACAACATCCATCGCGCGGATCGCACCGGATGAGGAGACAAGCTGCGTTGTGCGCTTAGATCGTTCGGTTGTGAAAGTTCGTACAAACTCGGGAGTGAATATACTCAGGTCTGATTCGTTGGCAATGCGAGCGCGTAACGCTCGTGAAATCAGTTCGAATTTATTTTTGTCGTGATCAGAAATTTTTTTGAAAAATTTCAAAGACAGCGTCGGAATAAAAAGTTTTGCGACGCGCGAAGCGATCAAATTTCCCATTCCGAGTTCGCCCAGATTCGTGAGTGCGATCACCGTGACATCATCATCGATGTAACGAAGAATGGCGGCACCAAATCCCGCGGTCTGTCCGGTGTGGCCGATAAGCTTGTGGCCGCGCACTTCAGAAATGCGCCAACCAAAACCGTAGACCGATCGTTCGCCGCTGCTGAGCGTGTACTGTGTCCATATCTCCTGCTTGCTCTCCGGTTTCAAAAACTTGCTGCCGCGAAGTGCGGCTTCCCATTTGATCATGTCTGCGATCGTCGAAGTGATCGAACCCGCGCCCATCAGATCGGTCAGACTGCCGTCGCGTCCGACGTAGCGATCGGTGCGCCATTCGTAACCGCCAGCACGCTGCGGAATGATGAACTGCGGGTCGCGGTCGCCGGTACGGGTCATTCCGAGCGGCAAGAAAATGCGCTCACGCATGAATTCCATATACGGCTTTCCACTCTGTGTCTGGATGATATATGCAAGCAGGTTGTAACCGCTGTTGCTGTATATGTTCTTTTCGCCCGGCGTGAATTCGAGTGGATACGGCGACAGTTGTTTGATGAACCCATCGATCGTGACTCGCCGCGAAAGCTCGAATCCGGTCAGGCTAGTGTAGCTCTTGATCCCCGAAGTATGTGTTAACAAATGTCTTACGGTCACATCTTTCCACGCTTCGGGCGTGCCGGGAAGGTACGCTGATATCTTTTCATCGAGACGTACTTTGCCGTCTTCGACAAGGATCATGATCGCCGCCGCGGTCATTTGTTTCGAAACCGAACCGATCTCGAAGACCGTATCGGTCGAAACAGGAACACCAAATTCAAGGCTGGCAATGCCGTATCCTTTCACCTTGACGGTCTTTCCATTTTTGATAACAGCGACGGCCGCACCGGGAATATTTTGTTCCTTCATTCGTTCAAGCACGATACGGTCGACATTGTCGGCACGAACGGAAAATGTCGCTGAGAGTGTCAGCAACAGGACGGCGAATGAAAATACGGCGGGTTGTTTCAGCTTCATATCAGATTTGTGATGAATGAGCAGGAGTTTTCAGTTTCAAAAGTATAGGAATACAATTCACATATGCAAACGGACGTCTTGATCGTAGGAGCCGGACCAACCGGGTTGTCATTGGCCAACCAACTGGCTCGATACGGAGTCGACTTCGCGATCGTCGATAAACGCGAAGGAACAACTCCGCATTCGAAGGCGATCGGTGTTCAGGCTCGGACCCTCGAGATTTATGAGCAGATGGAAATCGCCGACAGGCTTATCGCGCAGGGTTCGCACGCCGAGAAAGCTCGACTCGTCAGCGGCGGTGAAGTACGTGGTGAGATCGATCTTCGAAACATCGGTAAGGGAATGAGTCCTTTCCCGTTTCTCCTAATTGTCGAACAAGGCCTTCACGAGACATTGCTTTACGACCATCTTAGATCGTACGGCGTTGACGTGAAATGGCAGAGCAAACTTGAGAGCTTTACACACGACGAGACATCGGTCTCCGCTCAGATCGTATGCAAAGAAGTCCGCGATGAAATTAGCGCCAGGTACATTGTCGGCTGCGACGGCGCTCATAGTCCGGTTCGTCATTCGCTTGGGCTCAAGTTCGAAGGAGCTACTTTTGAGCGATTGTTCTATGTTGCGGACGTCGAACTCGACTGGGAGTTTTCGCATGACGCGCTGCACGTTAATCTGGGTGACGAAACGCTCACTGCTTTTTTCCCGATGGTCGGGACGCGACGTTGGAGGATCGTCGGCACATTCCCCGAGGGGCATGAGAAAGACCCGAGCGAGATACTCTTTGACGAGATCGAGCAACAGGTAACGCAAGACACGGAGCTGAAGTTTGACATAATCAAAGTCAACTGGAGTTCTGTTTACAAAGTCCACTCACGATCCGTGGAGAGCTTTTCGATGGGACGATGTTTCTTGGCGGGTGACGCAGCTCACATTCACACGCCCGCCGGTGCACAGGGAATGAACACCGGAATTCAAGATGGATATAACCTTGCGTGGAAGCTTGCTCAGGTTCTGAAGTACGGCTCTCCGAATTCACTGCTTGAAAGTTATAACGAGGAAAGGCTGCCGAACGCCAAGCGGTTACTCAGCACAACTGACCGGGTCTTCGATCTTGCGGCAAGCGATGAATGGTTCACCTCATTCGTCAGGAAAAATGTTTTCCCGTATGTTGCGAATTTTGCGCTAAGCTTCGACGCAGTGAAAAGGATCGTTTTTCCACTCGTCTCGCAGATCGGTATAAGTTATCGTGAGAGTTCGCTGAGCGAGACAGTAGGCAGCTTTGCAGTGAAAGCCGGGGATCGAATGCCCTGGCTTGAGATCGACGGACGGAGTATTTACAACGACCTTCGTGCGCCGATATTTCACCTTGTTATCTTCTCAGATGCAGCCTCCGAGATCCTGCCTCTTCCTGATGCGCTCTTGAACAAATGGAAGGAACGAATTGATTCGCACGTATATCCACTCGACACGAAGGTGCAGGAGGCGTTCGGCTATAACGATCCGTTCTTTGTGATCCTTCGGCCGGACAACTACATTGGGCTGCTCTCGGACGACCTCTCGCCGAACCGAATCGGGCAGTACCTGCAAAAGTTCGAATAGCCGCTTACCTGTTCTTTCGCAATGTTACCAGGATCGCGTCGCCGATCTTGCGTTCGCCGGACGGGTCGGAGGGTTTGTTGACAACCTTGCCGTCGAGGAACATCGTCGTCGATCCGCCGCCGTCGAGGTTCATTGCGTCGACCGCACCGAGCGAGAAAAGATACTCCGCCAATTCCTGCAGCGACATCCCGACGCTCACGCCCGGCTGGCGGCCATCGACCGTCATCATCAGAAACTTGCCGTCCTTCAATTTCGCCACCGCCGTCCGCGGATGCCGCGTCTCGGCAAACGACCTGCTCGCCTTCTCCTGCTCCCAAGTTATGTCGATCTTGCCGTTCTTGATGAGTTGGGGGACGCCCGCAACGATGTCGTCCACCATCTCAAGCGGCAGCCGAAGTCCATCCCGAAGAAGCAGTGGAAGCCGATAGTAGCTAACGTCGTCACCGGGCCGGATACCCGAAAGCTCAGTGGCAAGCTTTCCTGAGGCAGAGATCACGTATCCTTTGGCTGGTATCTCTATGTTTGCCGCCTTGCTTACTGAAGCCACCCTGCCATTCAGAATGGTTATGTTGACGCCAGCGAAGCCAGGCGGAGTAGAGGAACCGAACGCCTTTTCGTAAACGACGATCTCGTCCGCCTTTCCTTCACGGTTGATACCGTGGACCGGAAGCTTTCGGCCGTCCCATTCCAGGAAATGTTCGGTCCTAACCTGACCAAAACCGAGGTTCGTTACTGGGTAGTCCGAAATGAAAAGTGCTGTCCGATCATTTAGGGATTCGCTGAAAAGAATGCGGTCGATCATAAGCACGCCCGAGGCATCTCCGAGGTAAGCACTCTTGTCGAGCCGAAAGAATCCGGAATTGATAGCGGCGACAGCATTTCGGCGTTTCGCGATCGAAGACGTGGTCTCCACCCCGATCGCCGAATCTCCGGCATGCACGACATCGAGTCTGATCTTTGTTCGGTCGAGCCGCAGGAGGTTGATCTTCACCGGATCATCGCCGAGTTTGTGTTCGACTTGTGCGTACTCGACGCCGGGATGGAGCTGTTTGAAATCCTGTGCGGGAGTTTTGCCACAGAGAACACAGAGGGCACAGAGGGTGAAAACCAAATGAGCCGGCTTGACGAATCGATAGGTAGATAAAAGTTCGCGGAAGAACAGACTTATATATTTCATATTTCTCGGTGCTCTCTGTGACCTCTGTGGATTATATTAAATCGAAGATGCGGATCAACGAAAGAGTAGTCCTGCTAAATCAGAAAGATATCAACACAAAGGGTCGCTATGTTGTGTATTGGATTCAGATGTTCAAGCGGACGTCGCATAACCATGCGCTTGTTTGGGCGATACGGAAGGCGAACGAACTTAAACTGCCGCTGGTGGTTTATGAAGGGTTGAAGTATTACTACCCGTGGGCGAGCGACCGGCTGCATACGTTCATTCTTGAGGGTGTTGAGGAGAAGCGTAAAGAATTTGAACGGCTCGGCATTCGTTACATCTTCTATCTGCAGAAGGATGAAAGTTCGGCGAAGAACACGGTCGCGACGCTCGCGAAAGATGCCGCGTTGATCGTCACTGACGACTTTCCCTGCTTCATCATTCCCGGCCACAACCGACGGATCGCCGAGCGGGCGGACATTCCCGTCCACGCGGTCGATTCGAATGGGATCGTGCCGATGTCCAAGTTCGACAAGGAAGAATACGCGGCATACACGATCAGGCCGAAGATCAAAAAGCTGCTTCCGAATTATTTAAAGCCGTTCGTCGAGGAATCGGTCGAGTACGGCTCGCTCGAGTTGGACGTCGATTGTCCGGAGACGGTCGTGACGGCTGAAGCGATAAGCTCGCTGGTTGCCGCGTGCGATATCGATCATTCGGTGAAGCCGTCGGATGTTTATCATGGCGGGACGGCGAACGGCCGAAAGCGTCTCAAGAAATTTGTCGAAGAGATCTTGCCCGATTACGAAACTGCACGAAACAAACCCGACCGCGTAGGATCGTCGCGGCTTTCGTCGTACTTACACTTTGGCTTCTTGTCACCGCTTGAGATCGCACTCGCCGTACAGGACGCGGACGCACCTCAAGAATCGAAAGATGCTTACCTCGAAGAGCTTATCGTTCGGCGGGAGCTTTCGTATAACATGACACGGCACAATCCGAAATACGATTCGCTCGAGGCACTTCCGTCATGGGTACATAAGACAATGCGGGCGCATGCCGCAGACGAACGTGACGTTACATACTCGCTCGAACAACTCGAAGCAGGCGAAACGCACGACGAACTTTGGAACGCCTGCCAGCGTGAAATGGTCACGACCGGCGAGATGCATAACTACGTCAGGATGCTCTGGGGCAAGAACGTCATTGCGTGGTCGCCGTCTTACGAGCTCGCTTTTGAGACACTTGTTCACCTCAACAATAAATACTGCCTCGACGGCCGCAACCCGAACTCATATGCCGGCATCCTCTGGTGCTTCGGCAAGCACGACCGGCCGTGGATGGAACGGCCCGTGTTCGGCCAGATACGCTACATGACGAGCGGCAGCACCGGAAAGAAGTTCGATTCGAAAAAGTATATTGCGCTGACAAAGATGCTTTGACCTGACACGCGCCGCCGCAAAACTCCGCGTATGTGGATGGAGACGAAATGTCCCGATCATATATTCGAGGAGTTTTTGGCAATGATCAATCATATTTCAATCGCTGTTAATGAGCCCGAAAGGGTCGCTAATTTTCTGGCAGAGCTTTGGGACGGTTATGTTTATCCGTTTCCGCCCGCACCAAATTCATTTTTCGTTCTTGCCAACGACGGCCGAGGATCGGCTGTTGAGATAACGCCCGCAGGAACCGTGCTCGTCCCGGGCGAGGGGCTACCGGATGAGAACGACCCTGATGCCGTCACCGAAGAGCACGAAGCACAGTTCGTTAGAAGCGAGTTCGTTCCGCGTTATGTAGCGACACATCTGAACATCAACACCTCTAAAAGCATTGATGAGATCCGCGAGTTGGCGAAACGAGAAGGCTGGCGCGTGCTTGTCTGCAATCGCGGCGGCGGATTGTTTCAGCTCGTCGAGGTATGGCTCGAGAACACTTTCATGCTGGAAGTTATGACGCCCGAACAGACGCAGAGATATATTGAGATCACTGATCCGAAATTCATGGAAGCCGCTTTCGCATCAACCCTGCAACAGACACATCCGGCAAACGATCGCGTGCTGCCGACCGAACTGAGCATCATCGGTTGACGCTGTTGAACTCGGAAACGAAGTTGCGGCAAACAAAATGGTCTCGGAAATTCGCGATCACGCGGTGTTTGCCGCGACCGGATACCAGGTGTCGGCCCAATCGAACGCTTCCGTTGCACGGAAGCGTTTTTTGTAATCGTAAAAGGACGCTCCCTCGTAAGCATAGCCAAGATAGTAGAGTTCCTTTTTGGCGTCGATCGCGAACTCGATCTCTTTCAAGAGCGTGAACACGCCGAGGCCATACTTTGCCATTTCCGGATCGAACATCGCATAGATACCTGAAAGGGCGGTCGCACCGGCATCGAAATAGCTTTCGGCTACGAGTCGTTCGCCGTCGAACACGCTCAGCTGCATAGTATCGGCCGGCGAATCGGCCGCACGACGCGGGACAAAATTGCTGAGCGACTCCGGGACGCCTTCGCGAAATCTGATCTTATGCCGGACGAAAAGTCTCTCGGCTTCAGGAGTGAGGTTCAGTGGGCCGATCTTCGTCCGCAGCGACGTGTTACGCCGAAGGTTTCGACGCTGGCTTTTTGAGAACGTGAAATGCGCGAGGCGAATCCTGAGCGGCAAGACACACTGGATCTCGTCGTTGTGGAACCCGAGATTGTATCGGAAGAAGTGATTTCCGAAATGACGCCAACCTTGCTCCCAGAGAGCATCCATCTGGTCTGGGCGAGCGAAATCACAATTGAATTGTTCGTTGATTAGCTCAAGGTCGTTGAAGAACATCGGAAAGGAATGAAACCGCTCGGAAAATACAAAAAGCGTGACCTTCCAACCAAGATCTGCGAGCGGTGCGGCCGTCCGATGGTCTGGCGTGCACGCTGGAGACGAAACTGGGAAGCCATTAAATTCTGTTCGGAGCGCTGTCGCCGGACAAAAACGGCAATTACCAGTTGACCTTGCCTTCCTGCGATGTATCGATCTGTGCCAGTTCCACGCCTTCGTTGTAAAAGAAGATCTTCATGTTGTCGAAAAGAAACTCGTGAGAGTCTGGATTCGAAACATCGATCCCAAAATGATTGATAAGCTGGTTCTGCTTTTTCAGCCATTCTTTCCAACATTCGCCGCACATCTCGGCACCTATCTTCTGCCCGAGCTCGGTCGGGATCGGAGCGTAGCCCATCGGCTCAGTCTTTTGCCCGCACCGCCCGCACTTAAATTTTTCGCCGAATAACGCCATATTAAAATTCTACCACAGGGCGCTGATTTCAAATCTATCCGGCACGCCCGATAGCCGCCAGGACATCTTCGTCAGCCGGCTTGAACAGGCTAAGGGCCTGCACTTTGTGATAGGCGATCTTTCCGTCACCATCGATCACAACCACACCACGGGCCGAACGCCCCGGAATCCACGACTTCATCCCATACATCGCCGAAACCTTGCCATCAGTGTCCGCCAATAGCCGCAGCGGCAGCTCATTTTTCTCGGCAAACCCCTTATGCGACTCAACCGAGTCAGTCGATATCCCGACAACCTCAGCCCCGGTCGCCTGATACTCCGACCAGTGGTCCCGCACCGAACAAAGCTGAGCCGTGCAAACGGGTGAATTATCCGCAGGGTAAAAGATCAGCACGACCGTCTGTCCGCGATGATCGTCGAGCGACCATTGAGTCCCATTGCCGTCCTTCAGCGAAAACTCCGGAGCGTTGATTCCAATGTTCATTTTGTTATCCAGTTAGGGTACAACTTTTCGAGCGAGAATTTCTTTTTAAAATAGTCTTCACGCCATTTTGGAGCAAAACGATCCAGCAGCAAACCCTCGACCGCACCGAATGGATAGAACACTGTACGTTCCCGGGTTCCCATATCCAGCGATCGCATTTCTTTCAATGTCGACGCGAGTAGGCGCTCGGCCTCTCGATCGAACGGAACGTAATCAGGCAGCGAACGAAACGCCTTGCTCGGCTTCATCTTTCGGCCCGCGAGTTCTGCCATCCGATATTGGGTGTATCGCGAAATACCCTCCTGCCAAAGCTGAAACGAAGCGTATCTCAGATCATTCGGCTTCAACGAATCGGCAAACCGCCGGCGGACAGACAAATATTCGGCAGTCTTCGACCTTCTGTCGACATCGCTTTTTGTCTCGTACGCAGCCAGTAGGAGGTCGGCAAGCCCGCGAAATCCTCCGGCGATTTTTTGGTCGCTATATGGAAAGGGATAGTTGATCTGCCACATTCCGGTGGTATCGCCGCCGGCAAGATCGAGTGAGTTGACGCTCGGGTAATAATCAGGTCGCGAGTATTGCAGTTGGTGAAAATGTTCGTGCAGGACGACAAAGACCCAACGCGTCGAAGTCTTGTCTGACGTATTTTCAGCTTTTCCAACAACGATCAAAGGCCCGTTGCCGAGGGCAGGAAACGTCGCAAGAAAGCTCTTTTGAAATTTCCGTTGCCGGACAAATACCTCGCTCTTAAAGAGTTTGTCGTGTCCGATCGACGTGAATTCATCATTCGGTTTCGGATGCCGAATTAAGAATTCGTGGTCATCAGTGATGAACAAGATACCGAAGGGAGCCGTGCTCCATCCGGGCCAAAGTTGATCCTGAAGTCTTTCGCCGATCCTGTATACCTCTGCGATTCGAGTGCGATCGATCTCTTCGATCGCGGGTGCTGAATAGAACGCTGATGCCAATGCAACAAGGAAAATGGGGAATATTGATATGTAATGAAGCGCGTTTTTCATATCAACGAAGACGTTCAAAATAGCAATAATAGGACGGGTTCATCGAGAGAGCCACGCAGGCAAAGATCTTCGTTCAGGAAACTACTGAAAATCGCGAATATCTCGAAACGGCTTGTCCTTGTCGGTAAAATCCGGCCGGTAGTAATGCGATGCCGATTCATACTCCTGCATAAAACCTTCCTCCATCCCGAGCTCATCGAGCAGCGAGACTGCGTCGAACCATTCTCCTTCGGAGATGCGGCGGGAGAGGAGAATATACCTGTCGTCGGTCCCGGCTTTGTTGGTGGCGTAGTATTGGGCCATGAGAGAGATGGCAGTTTTGGGGGACAGCTCGTCGCGGATCCAGCGGAGGTTTGATTCGATGTCGGCGATGCCGTTTGGGAGGACGAGAAGGCGGATCATGAGGCCGCGTTTGAGCAGGCCGTCTTCGCCAAACTGAAGCGTGTCGCCCATCTGCCGGTGCATTTCCTTGATCGCGGCCCGAGCGTGTTCCTTGTAATCGCGGACCTTGGAATACTGAAAACCCGCAACGGAATCAGCGTACTTGAGATCTGGCAGATAGACGTCGACGATGCCGTCGAGCAATCGTAAGACCTCGAGCGAATCGTACGCATTTGTGTTGTAAACGATCGGCAGGTTCAATCCCTGTCGGGCGGCGAGCAAAATTCCGCGGGCCATCTGCGGAGCAAAATGCGTGGGCGAGACAAAGCCAATGTTATGGCAGCCGCGATCTTGCAGATCGAGCATCATCTCGGCGAGGCGTTCGTGGGTTATCTCGTTCTTTTTCTGCGTTTTCCAGGTTTGCGAGATCTGATGGTTTTGGCAATAGACGCAGCGGAGGTTGCAGTTGCCGAAAAAAATATTTCCGGCGCCATTTGTTCCGCTCAGACAGGGCTCTTCGCCAAAGTGTGCCGTGAAAGATGAAACGATCGGCAAGCGGCCCGAATAACATGCCGCGATCTCGTCGGAGAGACGGTCGTTGCCGCAGTCCTTCGGGCAGACGTTACAGGATCGGAGCAATTCCTCGAGCTTTTCAACGCGTTGGTCAAGCTCACCGGACCGAAGCAATCTGATGTACCCCGGTGCGTTCATTCGCGTCCTGTATTATCGCTGACAGGTTCGTCGGTTCGCTCAAGTACACCGACATCGGTCATTGTGTACCTACTGACGATCTCTTTTGGTGCGACGGTTTTTGCAAGTTTCCAGGTGAAGTCCATCTCGGCATTTATCGTCGCGGTTGCCATACTTGTTTCCCGAAGCATTTGTACCGAGCCGTAGAGCAAAAACAAAATGCCGACCACTCCGACAGGTATGGGAAGCCACCTGTATATGCCAAAAAGCCCGGCGACCGCGATCGTGACGCTCGTCAAGATAAAAAAGCAAAGTCCGTAGTAAAACGCGCCTTGAGCACGTTGGAGTATGCGTGCGCGGGTGGTCACCTTGTCGAGAAGGTCTACGATCACCTCGAGCCTGTGATCGTAAAGCGGAATTGCGTCTTTGTCCTCAGCAAGTATCACCTCACTCAGCCGCTTTTCAAGATCGCGTGCTCGATCGACCACACGTCCGAGACGGGTCGAGGTCGAAAGGACGAGAGAACCGGTCGCTGAGATCAACAACGCCGGTGTGATCATCGCCGTAAGAAACTCGATGGTCGAACTCATCGCCGTTGGATTTAGGTTTACAATATCGCCTGCTGCCATAATTCGATCTCACTTCCCCGATCCCGCAATTCTATCCCCGGTCGATGCTCATGACCCGTTCGGATTCGGCACGCATTCGGCCTGTTATCATGAACCAGATCATCTTGAAATCGCTTATGAAGGACCAAAACGGATATTTGAAGGTAGCCGGCCGGTTCTTCTCCACAACAAAATGAGCGAACCACGCAAAGGCATACCCGACAACAAAAAATAGCGGAAAGAAATACCATTGTCCGCGCACAACAAAGAACACCAAAAGAGCGATGCCCAATAACGTCCCGACCAGATGCAGCAAACGCGTAAAAGGTTTAGAGTGTTCGCGGACGTAAAAGTCCCAAAATTCGCTGTAACTCTGCAATTCTTTCGGCATAGCGTTTCTCCGTTTTTCGGGAATACTAATACCTTATGCCGCCTGTTTCAATTCCACAGGCGCTTTCGGGGCTTCGAACACGCGGATGTTCGTTGCCCAGCCTAACTTTTCAAATATCCGGATCGCTATCCAGTTCATATCAAATTGATACCATTCCAACCCGTGGCGGGCCGAATTTGGCGCCATATGATGATTGTTGTGCCAGCCTTCACCAAAGGTGAGGATCGCGACGAACCAATTGTTGGTCGAAAGATCGCCGGTCTCATGCGGACGCTGGCCGTATAGGTGCGATAGCGAATTGACGAACCACGTGGTGTGCCACCCTAAGACCACACGTCCGAAAACACCCCAAACGACCATTGTCCAGCCGCCGATCGCGAACAGAACAACTGCAGATATCACGATCGGAACCAGATAGAACCGGGAGATCAGGACATGGATCGGGTCTTTGAGAAGATCGGGAATATATCGCTTCAACGTAGGTTCGTCGTGGTCCTGCGCCTTGCCCCACACTACCCAGCCGATCTGCGGCCACCAGAAACCGGAACGTGCTGAATGCGGATCGCTATCGGTATCGACGAACTTATGGTGCATTCTGTGCGTGGCGATCCACTTTTCAGGCGAATCCTGCATTGACATCGTTGCCAGGATCGACAGTGTGTATTCAAGCCATTTCGGAGCTCTGAAACTGCGATGTGTCAACAGGCGATGCCAGCCGAGCCCGACGCCGAGACTTCCGACGATCCAGTTACCTATCAGCAACGCCGCCGCATTTTGCCAGCTGAAGGTAAAGACCACGGGAATCGCCAAAAGATGGAAGAATGAGACCATCGCTACGTTCTTCCAATTGATCGTCTCGCGGACCCGTTTGATTGTGAGGATGCTTTGCATGAGATTTCCCTTGATCGAAATGATCTGTCCCTATAAGAGTAACAGCCGGATTGCCGATCGTTTGTAATAGTTGAGTAAAAGGTAGGAAACAACTAGGAGATCGAGCGGACGATCTCGGCCACCGCAACCCCCGTGATGCCGCTTATTGCTTTTAGAACAAAACCAGCAGTCGAACAGATGGCGACTGCCCAAATTACCGAGACGGACACGCGAAACCCTCGGGCCAATAGCCTGCTGACAAGTGACGCCGCCGCGAGACTCGTCGCCACCGAGACAGCAAGAGCGAGCAAAGAGAATGTAACGATTCCGTATGTCGCATCGCTCTCGTTATAGCCATTTAACACAACGATGAGCAACAAGAAAGAAGCCGCTCCGAAGGCGATCTGCAAGATCAACGTAATGGTGAACGCGGCGAGCTTTGCTCCCATTGTGAGGCTGGTCAACTCGTTAATTGTCCCACAAATAAGGGATAGCTCAATCCCTATACGAAAATATTTGTGGCGCAATGACGATTTTCGATGTAAATTGACTTCGAATGTGCGTGTATTAGGATGGCAGTATCGCACGCCTCAAACTCATCAGTTTCGCGGAGGAAAAATGCAACTATTTCGGTCGGCTTTAGCAAAGGATAAGAAATTCTGGTTCCTAATGGCCGTAACGGTCGTTCTTGTCATGACAAATTCGTCAGCCGGACAAACTGGCGGTCGCAACGCAGGGAACAAAGATACCCCGGAAAAGAAACTCCAGGGTTATTGGAAAAGCACTGAGGCCGTGATCGAGTTCAAGACCGGTAGCCGAATAACCATCAATGAAGGAGAATATGATTATGCCATTATCGGATCGACGATCGTTGTCAGCAACGATGAGGGTTCGATGGGGTTTCCGTATAAGCTAACGGGAGAGGTGCTCACCGTTTGGGTGGATATGCGCAAGGTCACCTACACACGAATGACGCCTGAAGAGATCGAAGAGCTTCAGATGTCAAAACGCGCCTCGGGCCGGAACAGCGGTGGTGGTGGCAATAACGGCGGTGGCGGAACACCGCAAGATCTGGTCGGCAAATGGTGTTATCAGGCCAATGTTCAAGCACAAGGGGGCGGCCGCCAATCGGACATTTGCTTCACGCTCAAGGCAGACGGAACGTATGAATATTACGGTGAGGCCAGCAATTCGAATCCTTATGGAGGTTCGAATTCGCAGAGTTGGGATTATGGCCGCTGGAGTGCGACCGCGACGACGCTGACCGCCCGCTCGAACAGCGGACAAACCAAGACCTACACGCTTGAACGACGCAATCATCCGCGGACAGGCGACCCGATGCTGATGGTCGACGGTGATGCCTTCGTAACGTACTACCAAAAGCGTCCGTGGTAGATGGTTGAAATATTCGCCGAATAGATAGCCTGCTTCATTTCGGAGCGGGCTTTTCTTTATTGGCCAAGATCAGATCCGATCGGAACCTCACGATGCGTGTTATGAGGTCGTAAGGGATCGGCCGATCGAGCGGAAATTGAACCGTTCCCTTCCCGCCCTTATATGCCGATAGTTCTTTTTTGAATTCTCTTGCCTGACGAGGTGCGGGATAAACACTTATATGTTTCGTGAACCCCGCAAAATATATAAGTATCTTTCCATTTAGTTTGTACGCGGGAATCTGATAGCTGATCGATTCAACGGCCTCTGGCGCCGCTTTTTTGATCGTCGCACGGATCATCTTTAATTCTTTCTGAAACTCACGCGGAAAGCCGGCGATGTACTTGGTTACCGAGTCTGGACGTAAGGGATCTGTTTTCATAAGCACCTTCAAATCCGGCGATCATACGTCGGGACTTTTTTCGAGGATAAGACCGATACCGATGATCACGAGGCCAAGATTACGGATCGAACTTCCGACGATCTGAACCAGATCGCCGACCGGCAAAAATGCGATCACCAGGTTCATTGTGATACCCAGAATAAAGATAGCAAGCCCTGTCCTATTCAATACTCCTCGCCCGAAAGACAAAATCGCGAAAAGAAGACCGCTGACGACCATCAAGATGCCGTGGATCGTGTAAACCGGCCCGAGCCGGAACCAGAGAGCTTCGTAATCGGCAATATTTTCCTGAAGGGCGTAGAGTGTCGTGTGCCCGAAATAGACAAAGACCGAACCATATAAAATGGCTGCGACCAGAACACCGATGCTGACACGCGGGATCTGCACAGCATAAAGGCCGATGAAGATGAAAGGCATCATCAAAAATCCGACATAATTGATGAGCAGCTGAGGTGAAGAGTAACCGGCCGCGATCCATTCCATTAGATCGGAAACAAAATGGAGAAGCGGTGCGACAACCGCAAAAAAACCAACCGCCATTTTCATCGATCTCGTCATAATGCCGACTCGACGTTTGCGGCCCGTTGCGGAATGAGAAAAACGCACCACGGTATGATCGCACAAGCCGCCATCCAAACGATCGCCAGGCTTTGCAAGGCATCGTCAGGCATGGTCACAAGCTTGATCGCCCCCTGGACGACGAAGTGAAGCAGCGCCGGGGCCCAGATCGTTCGTCCACCCAGTTCAAACATATAGGCAAACGGAAATGACATCACTACCGCAAGCAGAAACGCAGCCGCCGCGACCAGGAAAGGCATTGTGAAGAAGAGAAAAATGTGAACAACCGCGAACGGGATCGCCGATAGGATCGCCGCTCGCCAGAATGTTCGCCCTTCGCGCAAGTTGCCAAATAGGTATCCGCGAAAGAGCGTTTCTTCAGCAATTCCGGCCTGGAAGAACAAGCCGGGAATCGACCATAGCCACTGAGCCGACAAAACTAGATCTATGCCGTTGGCGATCGAATAGGCAGGAAAGATGCTAAGCAGCAGGAAACTCACTCCGGCCGAGGCAAAAATTCCCCGAGCGGACGGGGCACCAAGACCGAGGCCAACGATGCTCTTTCTCAAACCGGTGTGGTGGAGCAGAATTTGAAAAACCAAAGTGGCCGAAACAACCGCGATGCCTATGGTTACACCAGCCTGTCCACGGTCGCTCTGAAAAAAATATCCGAGAGTCTGAAAAAGAGCGAAAACAACTACGAAGCCTGTTAGCAATTTCACCCACGAGCTAAACGTCATTCGGCTGTATCAAATGCTGACTCAATCAGCAAAAGCAACACTCAACTGCTTCAAAGGCATCGACCGGCGGCTGTCGAGATCAATGGAGTCTTCGCGGTCGATATAGTTGTAGAGTATATCTCGCTGCTGTGGGCGGTAACCTGCTTCGCGGATCTGGTAACGGAGGTCGCGCTCGTTGGCTTCGTTATTGGCACCGGCGGCGGAGACGACGTTTTCCTCTATCATGATCGAGCCCATATCGTCGGCCCCGAATCGGAGAGCGGCCTGTCCAAGGCGTATGCCCTGCGTAAGCCAGGAAGCCTGAATGTGCTGGATATTGTCGAGAAAAAGCCGTGAGACGGCCAGCATTTTGAGGTAATCGATGCCGGTCGGTTCTTCGGTGATCTTACGCCCGAGCGCGGTGTTCTCACGTTGGAAAGTCCACGGGATGAACGCTGTGAACTCGCCGTAGTCTGGATCGACCGCTTTGTTCGCGAGAGCTTCGTCCTGAACCTGCCGGACGCGTTCGAGATGCCTTACGCGATGTTCGACCTTGTCCCCGATGCCGAACATCATCGTCGCCGTCGAGATCAGGCCGACCTTGTGAACGGCCCGCATAACGTCCAGCCATTCCTGGGTGTTGCACTTTGTCGATACACGTTTGCGAACTTCATCGTCCAATATCTCGCCGCCGCCGCCGGGCATCGAATTCAGGCCGGCCGCCTTCAGCCTTCGGAGTATTGTCTCGTAATCAAGCTTCGAGATCAGTGAAATGTTGTGGATCTCAGGCGGCGAAAAGCAATGGAGCTGGAAGGTCGGGTATTTTGCGTGGAGCGTTCGCAGCAGATCTTCATACCATTCGATGTTGAAATCCGGATGCAGCCCGCCCTGCATCAAAACGCCGGTGCCGCCTAGAGCGATCGTTTCATCTATCCGGTTGCAGATCTCATCGATCGAATGAACATACGTTTCCGGTTTGCCGGGCCGGCGATAGAATGCGCAGAACGTGCAGACCACGTTGCAGACATTTGTGTAGTTTATATTGCGGTCGATAATGTAGGTGACAACATCGCCCGGGTTCCTTCGCTGACGAATTTCATCAGCCGCAAGGCCGATGCGGACAAAATCGTGGGATTCAAGCAGCGCTGTGCAGTCTGCAGCCGAGAGGCGTTCACCCGCAAGAGCCTTATCGAGAATTGTTTGGATACCGGTGCTCATTTCTTAAACCACATAAGAATTCGCGTTGCACGCAGCTGCGGTTTCGGTGAAAATATTTTCCGCATCGCTCGCAAAGCGATCAGCATATATCGCCGTTGTTCTCATTGTAGCAAATGGATCAAGTGATATCAGATGCCAAAAGCCCCGAAAACAGTCAAATTCAAAGCTATTCTAACTAAGCCGGCGGCCGAATCGGGCTGGCATTTCATCCCGGTCGAACCGAAGTTCGGGAGTCGGTTTGAAAAGAAAGATGGGTCGCGGCGTGTGGTCTGCACGATTAACGGGGCAGAGACGTTTCAATGCGCGCTCATCCCCATGGGCGAGATCTTTGCCATCATCGTCAACAAGGCGAAACGAGACAAACTAAGGATCTCGGCCGGCGACAAAGTCTCGGTCGAACTCACGGTTGACAAAAGCAAGTACGGCCTGCCGATGCCGGAAGAACTGCAGGAGGTCCTGAATCAGGACGTCGAGGGCGACAAGCTGTTTCATTCACTCACGGCGGGCAAAAAGAGATCGATGCTTTACTTCATCGGTAAGATAAAAGACGTCGACAAACGCATCCACGCAGCCCTCACTTTCATCGAGCATATCAAGAAGAACGATGGAAAGATCGAATATGAATCCCTCAATAATGAGCTGAAGCGGCCGATCTTCTGAAGATCGGCAAGAATATTGCCTGCTTTGCGTCTTTAAATCTATTGAGGTGTGATCGTCGAATCACCATTTGTCGTTGGTTTGATACGCGTGAGCAAATTTCTACGCGTATTAGGGTAGGAAAGCAATATTTGAAGGAACGCTCGGTATGCAAGATCGCGAAAATCAAATTGGAACAACCGATATTGGCCTGCTGGTCTTTGTGATCGTTGCAGGATGGTTGCTTTTGTTCTACTCGGGATTGTTCAGCTAATAGACAAATTCCAGTCGGCGGTTCGTCTCGATCAGTCCGTTCTTTTCGGCAAGTTCAAAATACAATTCCATACCCGAACGCATTGACTCGTCTATCGAATAAGAAATATTTCCGGTCAAGTATTCGATCATGTCGTCTCGCGTCAGTCCGATCTCAGGCTGGTAGTTCGAGGCGATCTCTGAAATGTGAAGCAAGCCTTCATCCCGCGCAGCGGCAAAATCGACGGGACATTTCGCCCTCCGTGTCATCCACATAGCAAAAACAAATCCATTCCCTGTGTATCGATGCCATAGTTCGGCAAGATCGAACGTCCGGATCGTCACTTCGCGGTCCGAACCTTTGCCCGAATGACCGGCGACGACGATCGAGAGTGCCGGGTCGCCGATCAGCAATGCAGCGTCTGATTCGGTTAGCATAGCGTCGATGTTCGGTCTAGCTTCCCGCCATTCGGGTTCGAATCCGAGGAACTCGCGGAAAATGATCTTGGTCAACAGAACAGAGGTTCGTGAAGAGACATCAAGCGAAACCGTCCGGACATCTTCCAATTCGCAGCCTTTGGTCGCAATACAGACACTTCGAACGCTTTTGGCCGCTCCGACGCACACATCCGGAATCAATCGAACCCCATCAATAAACTGCGAAGCAATGACCGGCACGAGTGCAGCATCGACACGATCCTGACTCAGAAGCTCGGCTGAGCGGGCGGGCGCGTTGTCCAGGATCAGCTCGACCCTGCCATGCTGAGAGCCGTATAAAAAACTCCAAACCAGAGGCGCGGTATTCGAGTAGCTCGAAGCAGCGATCCGAGGCATATCGATCTCGTTCATTGATCAAATTGTAGAACGCCTAATAAGAAATGCTAAAACCGAACTCTTTTTGAATCAGGAAGCGTTTGAAAATCAACGTCGTCCAGATTCTCGCCGGCATCGATAATGCGGCTTGGTTCAGCAAAGACCAACCCCTTACCCGACGCAGTAACCAGGTAAGTCTCGCCCGATGGTATACCCGTGAATCGATAATGACCGAATGGGTTGGTGATGGTTATCCAGGTCTCGCCGCTTGGGCCTTGCAGTTCGAGTCGGACGTTACCCACCCCTCGTAACCGCGAATCCGTTACACGTCCGGCGATCTCAACAGGCGATGAAGATGGAATGAAGAACGAGATGGCAAAGTCGTCGATCGCAAGTCCATCGTCGGCACCGGCAATGTTCGTGTCCACCCAACGAATATAAAGCGATTCGCCCGGAGCAACCGTTACATTAAGTGTCGCAGTTGGAAAGACCGTACGATATGCAGGGTCGTTACCGTTGCGGGCACCGGCGCCTCCTGAGGTATTCGGAGTAACGAAATCAAACGCGTCGGCCGGTGTGTACGATCCGCTATAGAGGTTTGTCGCGTTGACCGCATATTCAAAATCGAGACGGTCAGTTTGCGCCCCGCTAGCTCCGCGACGCCACATCTCGCCCGAGAACGCGATCTCAACCGAATTGATCGCTCCGAGGCTCGTATTTGTAAAACAGCCGCCGACATAAACGATGGCCATCGAATCGTCATTTATTGAACCGAGTGCTCGATCGGAGTCGGAACCGAAGCTATATGCATTCGCGCCGCCACCCGAACCGTTTCCGGCGGCGTAGCGCCCGGTTACTGAACTGCTGTTTGTCCCTTCTTCGACTATTGCCCAGCCCGGTACATTAACAGTGCCGCCATTATCGGCGATCGCATTGTCAAACTTTCCGAGGTATCTTCGTGGACCGCTCGGATTAAGCACAAAAACATTCGCCGAATCCGTGAACTGCGGCGCTGGGCTCGAACCAAGGCCGTTGAAATTCTGGCTATGAGAGGTCGGGTTGCTGCCTCCCAGTCCGATGCAACTCTGAGCATCTACATCTGTCGAGACTGCAACGCAGATCACCGATAGCAAAAACGAGTACGTTAGTATGGATGCTGGTTTCATATGAAGATCACTCTTAATAACGGCGGAAGGAAGAGGGCGTTTACCAAACTAAAGCCAGGTATTTCGGGAAGTGAAGATGGGAAGTTATCGGACAGCGCAGGAGGTCGCCATCACCCAATATAACAGCATTTTTGCAGAAAACTCAAACAAAAAGAATGGTCCGCCGTTGAAGAATCAGCCTCGAAATGAACCGTGCGCCTGTATCGATCAAGCCGAAAAGACGTCGTGGTATTCGCTGTTATTCGTTAGTTTCCGAAGTGCGAATGGGCAGGTCGCAAAGATCTTCAGGCCTTTTGAACGCGCATGATCCACAGCTGCGGCGAGCAATTTGTCGCCGACCTTCTGGCCGCGTAGGCTCTCGTCGACCTCGGTATGATCAATGATAATGCCGGTCTCGCCGGCGGTTACATAGGTCATCTCAGCAAGGCGTTTACCGTCTACCTTTATAAGAAATGCGCCGCGTCCGCCTTTTTCGATGTGCTTTATATCCATATCGACAGTTTCCCGCAAAGGCGTGAAGACGCAAAGGGCTCGAGCAAGATTTGTTCTTCAAAGCAAGTTAAAATATTCTTTTCGAAATGAGGATATACGATATTACGGTACCGATCAGCAATGGTGTGCCGATCTACGATGGTGATTCCGAAGCTCGGGTCGAGTCGTTTGCCGCACTTGAACGTGGTGATTCAGCGAACGTCTCAAAAATGTGTTTTGGCGTCCATACAGCAACACACGTCGACGCTCCGAACCACTTTATTGAAGGTACAAGAACGGTCGACGAGCTCGACCTTGAAAAACTGATGGGGCCGTGCCGGGTGATCGAGGTTCCCGACGAAGTTATGCTGATCGAGCCTGAGAATATCGGTGAACTCGACGGCGTGGAGCGTGTGCTCTTTAAGACCCGAAACTCCGCATTCTGGAGCACGCCTGAGGCCGGCTTCAGGACGGACTTCACCGCAATATCGCAAGCGACCGCTGACAAATTGGCTGAAACGGGCATCAAACTCGTCGGCATCGACTACCTATCGATCGAAGCCTTTGGCTCGACGGGGCATCCGGTTCACCTTGCGTTGCTTGAGCGCGAGGTCGTTATTCTCGAGGGTGTCGATCTGCGTGAAGTTCCGTCAGGCGACTACGATATTATTTGCATGCCGCTAAAATACATCGGCGGTACAGGCGACGGCTCACCGGCTCGGACCGTACTGATACAACGATGAATGTAAGCGACGAGACCTATAAAGAAAGGGTTTACAAACTCGTCCGTCAGATACCTCCGGGACGAGTAATGACCTATGGACAGATCGCTGCAATACTCGGCGAGGGCTATACACCCCGAACGGTCGGATATGTAATGCACGCAACGGACAGCGAAGGCGTTCCCTGGCAGCGTGTCATCAATTCGCAGGGAAAATGCTCGACCGGACGGCTTACGATCCCATTGAATCTTCAGCAGGAGATGCTTGAGCAGGAGGGCGTCGAATTTGATTCGAAAGGACGATGCGACCTAAAGAGGTTCACGTGGTATCCAGACGGATCAGGTCCTGACGACGATCGACAACCAAGCCTGCTCACATGGTAATGACCTGCAGTCTGCTCGGTCTTGAATCCGCGTCGCTAAAGGCTGAGATTCACCTGCCCCACTTCAATTTGTTCCTCAAAACGTCAAAGTAATTTCGGTTCGGTGGCTGGACGAGGTTAAATGTCGTTCGGCTTTTTCGAATGATCACTCGGTCGTGAGAATGCATCGGGTAGCCCGTCTGGCCGTCGAGCGTCAGAACGACACCTTCGTTCTCGTTCTGGAGGTTTAGTTCGATCTCGGCATCGTCCGGCACGACTATCGGGCGATTGGTCAAGGTAAACGGGCAGATCGGAGTCAGGACAACGGCGTTCATTGACGGATAGACTATCGGGCCGCCTGCCGAAAGATTATACGCCGTCGAACCGGTCGGAGTCGCAACGATCAATCCATCAGCCCGGAACGAGTTCACAAAAAGCCCGTTGAGTCTTGCCTCGATCTCGATGATGCGGGCGAGGGCAGATTTGTTTATCACGACATCGTTAAGCACGCGTCCCTTCGCACGCATCTCGTCGCCCCGCCAATGCTCGGCCGTAAGCATCACTCGTCGATCTATCTCATATTCACCAGCAAAGATCGCCTCGAGCGCTTCGTACATCTCTTCGATCCGGAAATCGGTCAAATAGCCAAGACTGCCGTAATTCACCCCCAGAACAAGACACTCGGCATCGCCGATCAATCGCGCCGTCGAGATCATCGTTCCGTCACCGCCGAGAACGACGATCAGATCAGCAGATGCACCGAACAGACCTTCTGATTCGCCAGCGAAATGGCGTGAGGAATCGGCGGCTGGGCTGACATATGGATCACCGAGGACCTTTATGCCGCGCTTGCCGAGCCATTCCGACAGCTCATGAGCCGTCCTGAGCGCTTCGGCATGATCTCGCTTGACTGCGATACCGACATTTGAGATTCCGGCTTTTGCCATCGTCTTGCTTGCGAAAGTTGCTTCCAGAGATCAAGTTTCTCTGACGTGAAAGTATTGATGAAATCGCCGGAAATATCAACGCTTTGCATTTGTTGATGACCGGGCGTTGGCTGATCCGCCGAAGACACCGGGGGTGTTCGTGTTGGAATCGGGGCGTTATTTTGCTAAAATTGCGGTTTGTCCGAAAAATCAGCAAATTCGAAAAGCTTAGGTAATATCAGATGTTAAGGTTTATTTCACGTCTTGAGAAGACACGTAATTTCGTTCTTCTCGCATTCGCCATCCTGATGGTGGCGAGCCTTGTTTTCTTTTATGCTCCGACTCGCGGGGACCTTGCCGCCAACCTGACGCAAAGCAGCGAGACGGCGGCAACCGTTTCCGGTGAATATATCACCGTCGGCGAGGTCGCACGGCAAAAAGAGAACTACAGCCGATTTATGCAGGGAAGGCCATATCCGGCAAGGCTTGTGCTCGACGGCCTTATAAGCAGCCGGATAGCCCGTGTTGAGGCTGCTCGGCTCGGACTTACGGCATCTGATGCCGAGGTAGCGGCCGAGATCCGCCGCCAGTTCAAGCCTCAGGACGGCAAACCATTCGACCAGAAACAATACGAACAGAGCATCGTCGAACAGTATGGCAACATCGCCGCATTCGAAGATGGCGTTCGTGATGACCTTAGCGCAAGCAAGCTGCGGGCTTTCATATCCTCTGGGGTCACGGTCTCAGAAGAAGAAGTTCTAAAAGATTTTCAGCGAAACAATGCAAAATTCGACCTTTCATATGTTGTGATAAGCCCGGCCGATCTTGCGAAGTCTATCACGCCTTCGGATGCGGATCTTCGAGATTACTTTGAAAAAAACAAACAGGCTTATTACATCAGCGTTCCGCAAAAGAAGATCCGCTACGTGTTCCTTAACACCGCGAAGATCGGCGAAAAGCTTTCGATCACCGATGCGGACCTGAGGGCGGAATACGACAAACTGCCCGAAGACAAAAAGAACGCTGGCGTTCTGGGTCAGGAGATCGTGCTACGGATACCAAAGCCGGAATTCGATGGCCAGGTTTACGAAAAGGCGACAACATTAGTAGAGCGCCTGAGAAAGGACGGGCCGATCGTTTCGCAGGAAGCATTCGCCGAGATCGCAAAAGGCCAATCGGAAAATGCCGTTAGTTCGGTGAAGGGCGGTGCGTTGCCTGGACCGGTACGTGAGAATCTGAACAAGCCGGACGATCCGTATCAGCGTCTGATCAAAATGAAACCCGGTGAAATAACTGAACCGATAAACTATCAGGGCCGGTATTTCATACTTCGACGCGGCGAGGCAGTGCCGAAACCCTTTGAAGATGCCAGACGCGAACTCGAGGTCGGCCTCCGCAACCGTCGGGCCTACGCAGCGGCTGCCGAAATGGCAAAAAAGGCCGTTGCCGCATTGCGGGAAAACAAGGACGTGCAGAAGACCGCTCAGGACTTTTCAGCTCAGGCGAACATGGCCGTGGCGGATATGGTCCGAGAGACGGCATATGTCAAACCGGGCGACAACGTCGATAAGATCGGCACATCGCCGCAGTTCGAAGACGGTATCGCCGGACTTGAAAATGCGATGGACGTAGGCGACGAGATACCGGTACCGGAGGGTTTTGCAATCCCGCTTCTAGTTGACAAGAAAGAACCGAGAGATGCCGAATTTGATGAGGTCAGAGCGCGGATCACCGAGATCGTGAAGGTTGAAAAGGCTCGCGCGCAGATCGAAGAGATCGCGCGCCAGATCGCTTCCGGTTCCGGATCGCCAACGGCGATCGCCGCAGCGGCGACCGCAAAGGGGCTGAAGGCGGGTGAATCAAAATCCTTCATTCTTGGGTCACCGCTTGGTGAGGGCCCATCGGCTTCGACCAGCGAACAGCTTGAAGATGCGATCTACGGTTTACGCGCGGGCGAAGTAGGCAAGGACCCGATAAAGATAGGTGAAAATTACTATGTGGTCGGCGTCACCAATCGCACGGAGGCGAACATGGAAGAGTTTGCTCAGCAGCGTGACAAGTTGACCGAAGAGATGCTGTTGCGAAAACGCGGTGAGGTCTTTTCGGACTATGTAGCAGCCGCAAGGCAAAGAATGGAATCGTCCGGCAGCATCAAGATCTATCCCGATGCGATCGCAAAGCTCGACGAGGTGTCACCGGCGTCGCCGTCCGGCTTCCCCGGTATGTGATGTTTGGTTCAATCAAATCGCGAAAGGCAAAGCACCCTCGGTGTTTTGCCTTTTTCTTGGCGTGAAGGTATTTCGCCTATTTACCACCAACCGATCAGCTTCCACCAAAAAAGACCTACTGTCGACCAGATGATGATGTTCAGGATCGATGCGATCAGCCCGACGGTCCACCAGCGGGTCTGAGTTACATAACCCAAGCCAAAATACACCGGCGCAGGTGTTGTGCCGTAGTGTGTCAAACCCGCGCTTAAATTGGCAAAATAGGTCAGCAACAGGACGGTTAGGCCGGCCGGAGCACCGAGAGCGATGGTGACGGCAAGGAAGGGAATGAACATCGCAGTGACGTGCGCCGTGATCGACGCGAACGCGTAGTGTGCGTAGAAAAAGATGAGCCCAAGTATGGCAAGTGCGATCGGCCATTCGACGCCGCTGATCGTTGCCGCGATACCATTGGCGAACAAGGTCGTCACGTTCGTTTCGCCGAGTGCGGTTGCCATCATTACAAGTCCGCCGTACCAGATGAACACTTCCCAGGCGTGTGTCTCATCGATAAGATCGCGCCACTCAAGTACGCCCGTTACAAGAAGACCAGATATCCCGACAAGTGCGACTACCGTCGAATCGATACCATGCCATTTGGCAGTTATCCACATGATCACAACCGCGACAAACACGATGAGAAGCGTCTTCTCCGATCGGTTCAAAGCACCGAGTTTGCGTAGTTCCTCGGTGGCGTACGAGACAGCATTCGGCGTTTCCTTTACTTCAGGCGGGTACAGCCTATAGATCATCAGCGGAATAATCGTTAGGGAGACCATCGCCGGCACGATCGCCGAAATGAACCAAATAGAATAGTTCAGATCGACATTCGCTTGCTTAGCGGCAAACCCGGCGATAATGACGTTCGAGGCCTGACCTGTAAGAAAGGTGGCGCAGAGTATCACTTCACACTGATACAGCATCGTCATCAAAAACGTACCCAGACGCCCCGCGGTGCCGTCATCCGGCCGCGAATCGTACGTTTCGGTCACGCTGCGGGCGATGGGCAGAATGATGCCGCCTGAACGCGCACCGGTCGAGGGTATGAACGAGGCAAGTATGAGATCCGTGAAAACGAGCGAATAGCCCAGCCCAAGGGTCTTTTTACCGATCAGCCTGACAAAGATCAATGCTATTCGGTGGCCAAGCCCGGTCTTGATCATCGCTCGCGATATAAAAAAGGCGGCCAGCACCAGCCATACGAACTTATCAGCATAGCCGCTCAGAGCTTTCTCGATGGGCACCGCGCGAAACAATGCAACGGCTACCACGCCAAGCAGAACCATTGCGCTTCCTGTCAACGGCTGAACGATCGAGCCGACGATAGTGGCAATAAAGATCGCAAGCAGCGTCCATGCCTCGACCGTCACGGCCTCGGGCCGCGGCAATAGAAAGATCAGAACGCCGATGCCGATAGTGACCAGCCATTTGACGATGGGTTTATGCATAAAAAATCGGCCACTAAGTTCACAGAGAGTCTGACTCTGAGCGCTTGGTGGCCGTATTTCCGAGGCAAGCAATAAGAATTACTTAGCGTGCAATTCGGCAAAATGCAGGAAGAACCAATAAGTGATTCCTGCCCAAACCGCCAGATTTGCGAGAGAAGCGATCAGGCCGAACTTCTGGATCCGTGCGTCATATCCTCCCCGAGTATCCTGCTTGCCGTACATAAGCATCGCTACAAGGACACCTGTGACGATCCATGCAAAAAGGCGAATACCCAGGTTGATCGGGATCACCTCAGACTTAAGGTCCATTAGATATGGCACCTGATAAAGCGTGAGGAGGATGGTCAATATCACAGCAATGATCGCGGCAACCGGGGGTGTTGCTCGGGATTCTGATTCATTAGCGTCAGCATCCGAGACTTTCCGGAGATTACTGTGGCGATAACTGTAAGCAAAGTAGATCACCAGGCCGATCGACATCCATACGATCAGACGGATCCAGGTATCGAGCGGCAAGCTGTTCATCAGATACGCCGCTGACACGACCGTTGCGATCGGGATAAATGGCGAAAGCGGTACTTTGAATGGCCGCTCGAGCGCCGGATTCGACGACCGGAGAATGATGATGCCCACACCGACGATAACGAACGCGAAGAGCGTTCCGATACTCACCAATTCGCCAAGCAAACTGATAGGCACAAAACCTGCGAGGATCGCTACGATCGCGCCGGTGATCGCGGTCGTGATGTGCGGGGTCTGATACTTCGGATGGACCTTTGCCGCCCATGAGGGAAGCAGGCCGTCTTTCGACATCGAATAGAACACGCGAGGCTGTCCCATCACCATCACGACCATTGTGGAACTTAGGCCAAGCACGGCGCCAACCTTGATGATCGTTGGAAACACCGCAAGGATAGTGCCCATTGTTGTTCCCTGCGCCGTTTGAAGCGCCGCATCGATCGCAACTGCTATCGGGGCCGCGGCATTCGTCAGCAGTTTGTAATCGACAAGGCCGACCATGATCCCGGCGACCAGGATATAGAGCACAGTACAGATCGCGAGCGAGCCAAGAATACCGATCGGCATATCCCGCTGCGGGTTCTTGGCTTCCTGTGCCGCAGTCGAGACAGCATCAAATCCGATATAAGCAAAAAAGATGACAGCCGCACCGGTAACAACCCCGCTGAAACCAAATGGCATGAATTCCGCGCAACCCGGACTGCCCACGACGCAGCCGATACCGAGATTGCTTGTATTCACATATCCGATCCCGGCAATGATGAACAGTACTACGACAAGTACTTTGACGATCACGATGATCGAATTGAAACTTGCCGATTCTTTTATGCCGCGGATCAGCAGCAGTGTTACCGCAACCGATATCAAAAATGCCGGTAGGTTGAATATACCGGTAGCGACGGTTCCATCGAGGAGCCTGATCTCGGTTCCGGGGGGCGCACTCAACTCCAGAGGGAAGTTTATCCCAAGTGTGTCCCGTAAAAGGCTGACCGTATATCCCGACCACCCGACAGCCACGGTTGCCGCACCAAACGCATATTCGAGGATAAGGTCCCACCCGATGATCCATGCGACGAATTCACCGAGCGTTCCATACCCGTATGCGTATGCTGAGCCTGAGATAGGGACGCTGGCGGCAAACTCCGAATAACAAAGAGCCGCAAACGCACTAACGAAACCTGCAATGATCATCGAGATCACCACTGCCGGTCCGGCATGTTTGCCGGCAGCCTGTCCGGTCAAAACAAATATACCCGTACCGATGATCGCGCCGATGCCGAGCATCGTCAGATCAAGTCCGGTCAATGTTTTCTTAAGGGTATGTGTGCCGGTCTCAGATGCCTCGGCAATGATCTGCGAAATTGGTTTGGTCGCGAAAAGTGACATCAAAACCTCCTGGAGGGTGAAATAACTACGATTGCTCGGCTGCAGGTAAGCCGCCGGACAAGCCTTTCCAAATGAAATAAACAGGTACGCCCGTAAGAACTATCAACAGGCCCGGCCACGTTGCGGTCGTTTGATAAACGAACAATACGACGAGAATAATTGCTGCGCCGATGCAATATAGCGCCGGAATTATCGGATATCCAAATGCCTTATACGGTCGTTCCGCATTTGGTTGTTTCACGCGAAGAACGAAAACGGCTGCGATCGCGAGAATATAGAATATCAGTGCCGCAGAGATCACGTAGGTCAAAAGGTCATTGTAGAGACTGCCGTAACTGCCGTCGGCCCTGACCGTTCGCGGCAGAACGTAGAGACAGGCGAGTATTCCCTGAATAACCAGTGCCCACGCTGGTACGTGAAACTTATTGAGCTGGCCCGCAGCCTTGAAAAAGAGGCCGTCCTTTGCCATCGCAAAATAAGCTCTGGGGCCGGCGAAGATCAGGCCGTTGTTGCAGCCGAAGGTCGAGATCATGATCGCAACTGCCATCAAGGCCGCTCCGGCACCCGGGAATATCACTTCGGCCGTCGCCGATCCGACGCGGTCGCTCGGCACCGTTTGAATGTCCTCGAACCTAAGCGTCGTCAGATAGGCGATATTTGCGAGCAGATAGAGCAAAATGACGCCGCCCGTCCCGAGCAAAAGTGATAGAGGCAGGTTTCGTTTCGGGTTTTTGACTTCGCCCGCGGTAAAGGTGACGTTGTGCCATGCGTCCGCAGAGAACAGAGAATTGGTCTGCGCGACGCAAATGCCGACAAAGAGCCCGAATGCAGCAACTGCGGTCAACCCGTGACCGACATCCTGCAAGTTTCCGCGTACGGTCCACAGGTCGCTGAAATTTGCGGCCGCGATCTCAGGATATGAGACTAACCCGACAATGATGCCGAGAACGATCAACGCGACAAGAGAACCGGTCTTTGCAAAGGTGAAGACGTTCTGGATCATTTTGCCAAGATTCAGGCCGCGTGTGTTCAGCAGTGTAAGTAAAACGATCATCACGATCCCGAGCAATTGCGCCGTCGAGAGCGAGAACGCGTAGCTCGATGATCCTAACCGAACAGGTTCGATGATGTAGTTTGCTTCTGATATCTGCGGGATGAGTATGCCTGTGAACCGGCTGAAAGCGACCGCGACCGCCGCTATGGTCGCAGTGCCGATAACGAGGAAGTGAGTCCAGCCGTACAGAAAGCCCCAAAGCGGCGAATATGCCTCTTTGAGATATACATACATGCCGCCGGCACGCGGCATCATCGCGGCCAGTTCGCCGTATGAAAGTGCCGCCCCGATCGTTAGTGATCCGGTGATCAGCCAAACAACGAGCAGCCAACCCGGAGAGCCGACCTGTCGGGCAATATCGGCGGACACAATGAATATGCCCGAACCGATCATCGATCCGGCAACGATCATTGTCGAATCAAGCAGACCGAGGCCTCGAATGAATCCTTCCTTTGTTTCCTGTTCTGTTTCAGCAACGTCTGTTGCCATATACAGGTCGAGCAGCCAGTGCCCTTCCGGAACCGTTGAGGTGACGTGGTTCCGGTTTGCTCCTATTTGTGTTGTTATGCTCTACGGCAGGAGATTTAACTTCGCTATTATACGTTTATTGACTGCGGTGTCGAGCGCAAACACCTTTTTTGTCGTGGTTTGTGATTTTAGAGTCAAAAACTCAAAACGGGAATGGGCCTATAACCCATTCCCGTTATTTGTTGCTGTGTGCCTTTCGATCAAGATTTGCTACCGCTTTCCGATAACAGCGAGATATTTACTAAGCTCCTCTTTTACTTTAGGAAACAGAAAAAACAACCCGATCATGTTCGGAAAGACCATCGCAAAGATCATCGCATCTGAAAAATCGATCACGGACTGAAGCGATGCCGCTGAACCGATCACGACGAATATGCAAAAGATGACCTTGAACGTAAGGTCAGACGCTTTTGATCTTCCGAATAGATACTTCCACGATTGCAGACCGTAATACGACCACGAGATCAGGGTCGAGAAAGCAAAGAAAACGATCGCGACCGTAAGGATCGCATTGAATCCGGGAAGTACATCGTTGTAGGCGCGTGCCGTTAGATCGACGCCGTTGACAACCTCATTGCCGATCATAACGTTGCCGCCCACGCCTCCGTACTGGAAGTAGCCATCCATATTGAAAAGTATGATGACGATGGCAGTCATTGAACATATCACTACGGTGTCTATGAACGGTTCGAGGAGAGCGACTATTCCCTCACTAGCCGGAAATTTTGTACGAACGGCCGAATGGGCGATAGCGGCCGAGCCTGCACCAGCTTCGTTCGAAAATGCCGCTCGTCGAAAACCTTGAATGATGACACCGACGATTCCGCCGACGGCGGCAGTCGGTGTGAATGCACCTGAAATTATCTGTCCGATCGCGGCAGGGATCTCGGTGAAATGCGCGAAAATAATTATCAGCGACGCGATGATATAAATGATCGCCATCAAAGGTACGAGTTTCTCGGTAACGGTTGCAATGCGTTTAATGCCGCCGATGATAACGATACCGGTCAGCGTTGCAAGTATCACTCCGATGATGGTCTTAACTGCCCCGCCCTGAAGATTAAGAAGCGTTGTGATCTGGGCAGTTGCCTGATTTGCCTGAAACGCATTTCCGCCGCCGAAAGAACCGCCAACGCAAAATATCGCGAACAGCACGGCCATCACTTTTCCGACACCGCCCAAACCTATTTCGGCAAAGCCCTTTGATAGGTAATACATCGGCCCGCCGTAGACAGTGCCGTCGGGCCCTATATCTCGGTACTTGACGCCAAGCGTGCACTCGACAAACTTCGACGACATCCCAAGCAGCCCGCAGACGATCATCCAAAACGTCGCACCAGGCCCGCCGATCCCGATGGCAACCGCAACACCGGCGATGTTGCCTAACCCAACTGTTCCTGACACGGCGGTCGCGAGCGCCTGAAAGTGGTTTACCTCGCCGTGATGACTTTCATCCCTGATGGTGTCAATTACATCCCCTTCGACAATAAAGACCTCGGCATGCGGATCTGCGTCGTGCGGCTCGGCGTGCTCAGGATCGGCGGCCATTTCGATGTTGTCGTATTTACCGCGAACTACCTGCAATGCCAATCCGAAACGACGGATATTTACAAACCCGAACGCGACCGTAAAGAACGCCGCGCCAAATATCAAAAGCAATAGAACGATCGGTATGTTGTAAGGGGCATCAAATGGAAGCGGGTAAAAGATAATGCTTCCCCACCAGTCTGCAACTGGCTTGAACGCGTCATTGATCCTTTCGTCGAGTCCTTTCTCCTGAGCCGCGGCGATCGCCGGGAACGCTAAGAATGCGGCAAGAGATAGAAATAGATGGAACAGTTTTTGATTCATTTATACCTCATTGAACAAAGCGCCAATTCGTTTTTTGATTATTTATTTCGAAGTGGATCCGAAAATGGGAAAAGTGAGATTGCAAGCATTGTATAATCGGTGCTGCAGTAATTACAAGCTTAATGTTTCGACTAATTGGTGCGATATCATGAACAGGGACAACAATCTTGGCGATATGCCGGCTGAAGAGTTTCGACGATATGGTTATGAGATCGTCGATCGGATCGCTGACTATTTTGAACAGATCGAGTCGTTTCCCGTCCTGTCGCAGATCGAACCGAACTGGCTAAAGCAGAACCTTCCCGGGAATGCTCCGGCGTCCGGAGATGACTTTGGCGAGGTCCTGCATGACATCGATCGGCTCATCTTTCCGGCCGTAACGCACTGGAACCATCCAAACTTTCATGGCCTGTTTTCTACGTCTGCCTCATCCGTCGGGATCTTCGGCGAGATGTTTTCGGCGGCGTTCGATATGAAAGCGATGCTCTGGCGGACGTCGCCCGCATCAACCGAACTTGAAGATGTCGTCCTGGATTGGTTGAGACAAATGTTGGGCCTTCCGGCGAAATTCGAAGGCATCATTTACGATACGGCGTCGGTATCAACAATGCACGCCATTGCGGCCGCGCGCGAACGTATCGGGCTGAACATTAGAGAATTAGGGATGAGCGGCCGCAACGATCTTCCGCTCCTTCGTGTTTACTGTTCCGAACATGTCCACTCGTCGATAGACAAGGCGTGCATCACGCTTGGCCTCGGTATACAGAGCCTCAGAAAGATCGAGTGCAACGACCGGTTTGAGATGATTCCGGAGAAACTTGCTGAAGCGATCGAGGAAGACACCGAGGCCGGCTATTTACCGATCTGCGTCATCCCGACCATCGGCACGACCTCGACATCCAGTATCGATCCGGTCGATGCTGTGGCAGATATATGCGCGAAGTATGGAATTTGGCTTCATGTCGATGCCGCATATGCGGGCTCGGCGGCTGTGGTTCCGGAAATGCAGCCCATGTTCAGCGGATGGGAGAGGGCCGACTCGATCGTGATCAATCCCCACAAATGGCTGTTCACACCTTTCGATCTTTCGGTCCTCTACTGCCGTGATCTCGGTGAATTGAAGAAGGCATTCTCACTCGTTCCGGAATATCTCAGGACAAGCGATGAAAGCGGCATAAAGAACGGCATGGATTACGGCATCCAGCTCGGCCGACGATTTCGGGCGCTCAAGCTCTGGATGGTGATCCGGTACTTTGGCAGCGAAGGGCTGGCTTCGAGGATACGAGAACATTGCCGTCTGGCACGCACATTTGCTTCGTGGGTAGAAGCTTCGCCCGATTTTCAGATGATGGCGCCGGTGCCGTTTGCACTTGTTTGCTTTCGTGCCTGTCCGTCCGGCGTCGATGATCTCGATTCATTGAACGAAACGATGATGAACGAGGTCAATGCCTCGGGCCAGGCCTACCTTTCGCATACGAAGCTGAATGGTACGTTCACGATGCGGCTTTCAGTCGGCAGTATCCGCGTCGAGGAACGGCATCTCGAAAAGGTTTGGAACATTCTAAAGGAAAGCCTGCAGAAAAATGTAAGCTGACGCGAGCGGTCAGGTTCGCCGGATACTAAATCGAACTTCGCCTTCAGGGGTCGTTTCACCGCGCGACCAACCCTGTTTCAAGTAAAATCCATCGGCGCGGGTTCCGGGTTCGGTGGTCAGATGTACCTCGCTAGCACCAGCGGCGAATAACCAGTCCATCGCTTTTTTAAGCAGTTCCCTTCCGACGCCTCGCCCTTCAAAGCCCGGTCGAACGAAGAGCGCCCAGATCGAGCCGTCCTCAAGAGATGCGATTGAAAAGCCTGCAACCGTCTCATCTACCTCAGCGACCCAACCCTTCCCTCGGCGATTCAGAAAATCGTTACAGATCTCGACCGTAACCTTTTTCGGATCCGACAATACATTTTCTATGACCGAAAACCTAATATCGAAGATCGAAGGAATATCGTTCGATGTTGCCTCTCGAATCAGCATTTGCGAACTCTAATTTGGTGAGACCTCGTCCCAGATCTTATGACCATGCGTCTCTTTCAAAAAGATCGACCCTACAACAAATGTCAGGCCAGCGATCGCCATAGGATAAAAGAGGCCAGCGTAGATGTTCCCGGTTTGCGCGATCAGGCTTAGGCCAATGACAGGAAGCAGACCGCCGAATACGCCATTGCCGATATGATACGGAAGCGACAGCGCGGTGTACCTGATCTTTGCGGGAAACGCCTCGACCAAGTAAGCCGCGATCGGCCCGTAAACCATCGTCACCCAAAATACCTGAATAAAGACAAGCAGGACAAGCTGCCAGGTCGCTCGGTTCGATACAAGATCGTTGAAGTTAGTGTAAGGCAGCACTTTCTCGGCGTTTTTTATTTCTCCGTCGATCCCGATCGTCTGCGGTGTAAGCTTGATCGCGCCGGTGACCGGGTCTCTCTGCGATGTCGCCGTTACGACCTCGGAGCCGGCCGCCGCCTGCATAGCCTGATAGATCGGAACGTATGTGACCATTGCCAGAAAGCATCCGCCAAGTATGATCCACTTTCTACCGATGCGGTCGCTCAATGCTCCAAAGAAAACAAAAAAGGGCATCGCCAATAGCAGAGCGATCGCTACGATATAATTGGCCGACGTCGGCGTAACGTTCAAAATGGACTGCAAATAGAACAAGGCATAAAATTGACCGGCGTACCAGACAACGCCCTGTCCTGCGGTTGCGCCGAATAACGAGATCAGGACGATCTTCAGATTTCGCCATTTTGTGAAGGCTTCGATCAATGGATTTGCTGACGTCATCCCGCTTGTCTTCACTTGCTGAAAGATCGGCGATTCTTCCATCTTCAGCCTGATATAGAGTGAAATGACGACCAAGACGATCGAGATCAGAAAAGGTATTCTCCAACCGCTGATGCCATCCGCCTTACCCGCAAACTGTTCAGGGCTCATCATGTTCTGGATGATGAGGATCACCGCGAGTGACATAAAAAGTCCCAGTGTTGCGGTTATTTGAATGAATGATGTGTAGAATCCGCGACGGTTATCGGGCACGTGTTCGGCGACATAAACTGCCGCACCGCCGTATTCACCTCCGAGTGCGAGGCCTTGCAGAACGCGAACGAGCAGCAGAATTATAGGCGCAGCGTAACCGATCGTTTCAAATGTCGGGAGGAACCCGATGACCGCGGTCGCTCCGCCCATGATCAGCAGGGTCACCAGAAACGCGTATTTTCGACCGACAATGTCGCCTATCCGACCAAAGAACAATGCTCCGAACGGCCTTACAACAAAGCCGACCGCAAAGGTCGCGAGATACGCAATGTATGCAAAGGTATCGTTGCCCGGCGGATAAAACAGCGGGGCTATTATCGGGGCAAGACTTCCGAAGATATAGAAGTCGTACCATTCGATCATTGTGCCGACAGCCGATGCACCGATCACCTGCCATATTTTTGCCTTAGAGACCTGGTCGTTGTAGAAGGCACCTAAATCGCCTGATGTTTCCGTCATCTTTCTTGAGTTGCGGTATTAAAGCAGTTTAACGATCTGTTTTCAAAGCCTGCGAAACGAATGCTTATCGTCGCACGCTTGTGGTATTTTTGAGCTTAATGAAGTTTGTAAAGGAGACAGTCATTAAAGCAACACCCGAGAGGGTTTTTGCATTTCATGAGTTACCCGATGCCTTCGAACGGCTGGTTCCTCCTTGGGAAAATGCAAAGTTAGTTCAAAAGGCTGATATTTCCGTGATCGGATCGCGGGCGATCATCGAACAGAAGATCTTCGGCTTGGTTCCGTCGCAATGGGTGGCAGAGCACACCGCTTACGACCCGCCGCGCTCTTTCGAGGACGTTCAGATCTCGGGGCCATTTGCGAGTTGGCGGCATAAACACATCATTTTGCCGGACGACGAAGGTGCTTTGCTTCGTGACGAGATCGATTTCGAACCGCCGTTTTCATTTATCGGCGATCTGGCCGTGCCGCTTTTCATAATGCCAAGGATCGAAAAGATGTTCGATTTTCGCCACCGGGTAACTAAAGAATGGTGCGAGAGTAAATGACCTATGCTCACACACATCGTTTGCTGGAAATATAAGCCTGGAACCACGGCCGAACAGCGAGCTGACCATATTGCACGATTAAAGGCATTGCCTTCGATAATCCCCGATATCATTAGCTTTGATGTCGGAAGCGATATTTTGCAGCTTGACCGCTCCTTCGATACCGGGCTGGTTGCGGTTTACGCAGGGCGGCAAGAACTGGACCATTACACCGAACATCCCGAACATCAAAAGGTTGCGGCTTTCGGACGCGAGATCGCCGAAAAGGTCGTGTCAGTTGATTTTCTCAAGTAATTTCAATGGTTTTGTCGGTAAAGCAAACGATTTTAGGGTCAAAATCATCTTAGATTGGCAACCTATTCCAAGCGATGGTAATTACTATCAGAATGAAGAAATCTATCGGTATTTCCGTATTCCTTGTTGGTTTGATGATTTTTGCGACCGCTCCGGCGGCCGCTCAGCAGGTGAATCGTGCGTCGATCGACGTGAAAAGCTACGTTATTGACGTCCAACTCTCTCCGATCGACAACAAACTGACTGCCACGGCTGACGTTACTTTTCTACCGCTCGAAGATCTTCGTACCGTCGCGTTTGAACTTAACGGTTCGCTTAAGATCGAGACCATCTCGAAGATCGGTCCTCAGCAGGTCAGCACGCCGCCGGTCGTACGAACGTCACCACGTCAAACACAGCCGCGTCCAACCCCTTCGCCGATCGCGCAGATAACATTTGTCCAGGATCAGGTCGGTGTTTCAGATCTTGGCCCGAGTGTCCGTATAGACCTTGGCGAAAGCGTTACCAAGGACACTCCGGTCACGCTCAGGTTCAAATACAGCGGTGTTCTTAACACGCCGAGCGGCGGACCGCTATTGAACAAGCGGCTCGCATACGTTGGGGAAACCCAAGGATATTTGATGTATGCCGCACGCTGGTTCCCGTTCCACGACTATGCCGCCGACCTTGCGACGTCTGACATTACGATCAACGTTCCGAATGGCCTGCAAGTGGTCGGGTTTAATGACACCCCTGCCGCAAGTGCGGGAACCGGAAAGGCGAGGTTCACGCAATCGAAGCCGGGTCTGGTCGGAAACTTCGCCTATGGAAAGTTTGTTAATCGAAATCTGAAGTTCGGCGAATATGAGATCAATTTCTACACTCGTGCCGGTAGCGGCGAATTCATAGATAGTTATGGAGAAACACTTGGCCGAGCGTTCGAATATTACACAAAGCGTTTCGGCGAGCCAGAGATGGGCAAAAGGCTGAATGTTGTCCAGATCGACGACGAAAGCCTCGAATTTTATTCTGCCGCCGGCATGCTCTTTATCTCCGATCGCCAGTTTCTTCAGGCACGCGGCATTACTGAAGAGCGACTGCAGCGTGAGGCAGCATATCAATGGTGGGGATTGACGGTAGGCCTCAAGTCATTTGACGACGCATGGCTATCGCAGGGCCTTGCTGAGTACAGTGCGTTCTCGCTGCGCGAAAGCCAGTTGACCGGCCCGCAGCTCGATGCGCTGCGTCGCGAGCTGCTTGAGAAATCGTTGACCTTCGAACAAACCGCTTCGCTGCTTCGCACGCCCGCCAATTTGGACGACCAGTCGATCGCCTATCAATACATAATGTTTGCGAAGGGAGCATTCGTTTTCAAGCTGCTTCGCGAAACCATCGGTGTTCAGCGATTTGACCAATTGCTGCGGACCTTCCTGACTGAATTCCGCGGCAAGAATGCGTCGATCGACGAATTCGAACGTTTAACTTCGCGGGTCGCAGGCCAAAGCATGCGTTACTTCTTCGCCCGTTGGGTAGAGAGCACCGGCGTGCCTGAGTTTACTGCTGACTACCTGATCATCCGAACCCGCGCCGGCAAATTCGTTGCTCGCGGAACCGTAAAGCAAAATTACGACAATTTGCGACTGCCGGTCGATGTGCAGTTGAGATATGAAGGCGAGGATGGTTACAAGACGGTACAGCTGCAGATGGATGAGGCGAGCGCCGATTTCAACATCGAATCTGACGGTAAGCCGCTTGAGATAATCATCGATCCGGGTTTTAAGCTGCTGCGAATTTCGCCCGATCTGCGGGTGTCTTCGATCGCGCGTCGGGGCATTGAACAATTCAAGGAAGGAAATTATGTCGAAGCCCAGGCGCAGTTCGAAGCAGCGTTGAAACTCGATCGCTCGAATTCGTGGATCTATTACCATCTCGGACTGCTCTTTCTCGAGCAGCGAAATTACGACCTTGCAAAAGACAATTTCAGGGCGGCTCTCGGCGGAACCCTCAGCCCGCCTTGGCTTCAGGTCTGGTCAGAGATAAAACTCGGCAATGCGTACGACGCTCAGGGTGACAGAACGAGAGCGGTCGCTGCGTATTCGCGTGCTGAAAAGCTCGGCGACAATTACGACAACGCGCAGGAAGCTGTGAAAAGGTTTCAGGCGAATCCTTATGACCCGCGAGAGAAGCAGACCGCCGTTCGTTAAACAGTATCGACCGGAAATTTAAAAAGGTGATGCGACGATGCGCATCACCTTTTCTTGTTATACCGCCCCTACTCGATCGTCTTTGATCAGAACCGGAATTTTGCCCTGAACTGACCGACCCGCGGGCCGCCGACCGTGCTCGTGATCACGCCGAAATCGACGCTGTCCTGAAGGTCGCTATTCGGACTCGCGAGGTTTACGGTATCGAACACATTGAACAGGTCGAACCCAAGCTCAAAGCTCATTCGCTCGTTGATCTTTGTACTCTTTGCGAAACTCAGATCAAAGCGGTTTTGCGAAGGCCCTCGGAAAGTGTTCCGGCCAAGGTTTCCGAACTGTCCGAGTGCCGATGTGAAGCACGAACCATCGATCGCGTTCAGATTGCTCGTACTATAGCTTCGTATCGCCTGCGACGCTGCACATACCGTATTTGGGCGTCCGAATCCTGGCCTGTTGAGCCCGCCAGCACCGCGGGTCACGCTCGAATACTGTGCGGCCGTTTGGAGCTCCGGCTCTGAAGCGAACACCGTGAATGGCGTTCCGGATTGAGCCTGGAAGAATCCCGAGATCGACCATCCCTTGATAAATGCGTTGGCAGACTTGCCGGTCGGGATGTCCCATACGAAGTTCGTACTGAAACGGTGCGTCCGATCGAAATCGGACAGCCCCTTATTGTTTTCGATATTACGGGCGTCACCTTGAGCAATGAACCCTGTGTTCGGCACGTCAGGTTTGCCGCCACCCGCAGTGCTGCCCGGATCGGACGACATGATGTCGATCGACTTTGAGAAGGTGTACGCGACATTGAATTGCAGACCTCGCGAGAGCCGCTTCGTAAGGCTGAACTGGCCGCCGTGGTAGTTTGAATACCCCTGCGACTGAAGCAGTATCGCCTCGGGAACGTTGAATCCGAGAATCGGAACACGAGCCTCGAAATTGATGACCTGGCCTGCCGGGTTTGCAAGGTTCAGATCGACCTGGCCTGTGACCGAATTCAGAAATCCGAATGCCACACCTGTTCCTCTGGCTCTTGCTGACGATCCGGCATTAAGCGGTCCGTTTGGCGAACCGGCGGCCAGATACGCCTGGTTAAATCGTTCGTAGATATGATCCGGGGTATTGGGATCATTGAGGTCAAATCCTTGATTCAAAGCACGTGCGATCAGCAAGTTGCGTCCTGCGGTGCCGATGTAGCGAGCTTCGACAAGCAGGTCTTTGAGTATTTCATACTGCATTCCGACGTTCCACTGATGAACATACGGCGTCCGAAGGTCGCGGTCGATGGCACGAAACTCGAAGGTCTCGGCAATATTTCCGCGGATGCAATTTAGACCGGTGGCCGGATTACATCCGGAACCCTGCGGGGTTCCTCTTGAGTCGACGAACACGGGCGTGTTGTCTCGGATCGAATACGTTCCTCCGGCACCGGCCGACCTGAGGATCCTAAACGGCAGCCATTGATTGAGCGAAATGTTTGTCGGTACGCCCGAGAATGCAGTC
This sequence comes from Chloracidobacterium sp., assembly GCA_016716305.1. Taxonomy (NCBI): domain Bacteria; kingdom Pseudomonadati; phylum Acidobacteriota; class Blastocatellia; order Chloracidobacteriales; family Chloracidobacteriaceae; genus Chloracidobacterium; species Chloracidobacterium sp. The sequence continues at coordinate 2,251,585 of JADJWP010000002.1, read as the reverse complement.
GCGATAGGTACGTTGCCGCTCGGAACGGTGATCTCGACCTCTCGCAGGAATGGATAATTCGAGAAGATCGTATTGATGAATGCGGCCGACGGGCGATCGTAGAACAAGCCGTATCCGCCGCGAAGAACAAGCTTATCGCTGACCGCGTATGCTGCCCCGATACGAGGAGCGAAGTTATTAAGGTCCTGTCCTTTCAATGTGTGGTTGTTATCAGCGAGCCTTGTTGCCGCAACTGCGCCATCGACAACGGCAAGGCCGGTCGATCCGACATTTTTCGGAATGACAAAGCCAGCAGTGGGGTTATCGCAAAGCGAATTGGTTCCAGCCGATGTAAAGCACGGAAGATAGGGCTCGAGATCAAAATTCCCGATAAATCCATTCTTCTCGGTCGGCCACATGAACAGTTCGTACCTGAGGCCGACATTCAGCGTCAGTTTGCGGTTAACTTTCCAGTCGTCGGTAAAATAGAATCCAAGGTCCTTAAAGCGGAACTGCTTTGCCGTTATGCCGTACTGCGTGTCGGCTTCGGTCGCGTTTCCCGTCAGTAGTTGTGTGAAAGAATCGAATTTCTCGAATTCGGTCGCCTGTTCTTCAGGTAGATCACTGTCGTACTGGTGACTCTTGAACTCGCCGCCAAATTTGAAATTGTGGTTCTTGAATAGCCAATTGACGTTGTTGCCGATGCTGTAGGTGACCTGTTTGCGTCGGTTGAACGAATCATTCGGGCCGCCGAAAGAGAAATTGGCGATATTGTTGCGCCCAATGTAGTGCCCGAGACGTGTAGTAGCTACGCTGTTATCGAATGTCGACGCCGGATTCGTTACTCCGACGGCGGCATTGCTGAGCTCGTCCGTGAGGAATGGGTCATCAAGCCGGCGAGCATTGTTAAGGTAGAAGTACCCGAATCGGATCTCGTTGATCCAGTTCGGCGTGAAAATATGTGTGTCACCGATCGACAGGGTGCGGTTCTTGTCCGCGCGTCGCAATGTGAAGGGTGATGCCAGGCTGCTCGGGTCGGGAAAGGAATCAAGGGCTGGAAAATCAGAGAAGAAAAAAGTCCCGCTCAGGTTGTTCTTTTCCGTTAGTTGACCGTCGAGCCGTGTCGTGAACTGATTTTGCCGAAACTTCGAAGGCTCGACCGAAATGACCTCGACCAGCGGGTTGTTCCGCTGAATCGTTCGGCTTGTGACGGTCGGGAACACGCCTGACTGAAAGTTTCCTGCCCCGCTTTGGTCAACGATATTGAGAGCGCGGAAATTAGATATCGTCGGCAAAATGAAACCGCCGGTGACCGGATTACGCAAGTTGAAAATTCGCCACGCAACATCATTGATGTCGCCTGCAGTAAGACAATTTGCACCGGCGCATCCGTTGAACTGATTGAACGCCGCGGCGATAGCCGCCTTTGAACGATCCTCACCAAGCACGCTCAGTGCGATCGGCAATATCGTTCGAGTTCGCGCCGTCGGGACAAAGCCCGTGTTGGCGTCGGTGAATTGATAACCGCCAAAGAAAAAGAACTTGTTCTTGATGATCGGTCCGCCGATCGTGAATCCCGTTTCGGTTCGGTCCGCCCGCGGCTTTTCGTTTCCGCTCTCTTGCAGAAAGAACTCGTTCGAATTGAACGCTTTGTTTTGAAGGTAATAATACGCCGTACCGGTGAACTGATTTCCGCCGGATTTTGTCACAAGTTGAAAGTTGCCGCCCCCGCTCCTTCCGGTCGATGCATCGTAAAGCGATGTCTGGAGCTTGACCTCCTGCAGCGTTTCGGGTGCGGGTGAGATGTTGTCGCTAAGGCTTCCTTCGTTGCTTGTGATGTTGGTCGCGTCGATGCCATTGAACGACAGGCTGGTCGACGTCGTTCGAGTCCCGTTCACCGATGGCGAAATGTTGCCGTTGCCGTTGACACCAACCGGTGATAATTCTGAAGAAACGCCTGCTTCCGCAGAAAGCAGGCCTGTGAAACTACGCGTAGATGTCGGAGTTCGGGTTATTTGCTCACCCGTGATCTGACGCGATACGGCGGCAGATTCGGCCTGCACTAGCGGCTGATCGGAAGTTACGTCAACGAATACATCGGTTGCCCCGACCTCAAGGGTTACATCGACCGTCCTGACCACCGATGCCTCGACCTTATTGTCCTGGTCGACGGATCTCTTAAATCCTTCTTTCTCGTAGGACACACCATATGTGCCGACCGGAAGCAAAGTAGCGGTCCATCGTCCGTCTGCGTTTGTGACGACGGTCCGGGTCAGGTTTGTTTCATTATTCGTGATCGTAACGGTCGCGCCTTGAATAACCGCGCCGTTTTGGTCCCTGACCGTTCCGGTCAGGCTTCCTGTCGCCTGTGCAAACGCGGCTTGGGCGCAAATGAACGCAATGGCCAACGTAAGACATCTGGTTATGAGTTTCGTTATCATTGTCACTCCTCGAAATTTGAAAAAGATTGAAAAATTGCGTCAGCCGGGCGAGATTCAGAACGGAGATACGCCGTTCAGCCCGGTTGTCGATTATCTGTTTTGTCTTTGAAGCAAAACTGAGGATAAGCGCGGACAGTTAACAGGAAGTGGCCGATATGTTAACAAAATGTGAATTGTTTTTGGGAAGGGCGAGAGGATCGGGCACGGTCCGGCGCGCTATGTCAACTGATCTGTTTCAGGTGATCTACTTTGTGAGTATTGCGGCGGCGGCTTCGCCGGTTTCGATCGCGCCTTCCATGAAGCCCTGCCAATCGGCGATGTGTTCGCCGGCGAAAAGGACCTTAAGGTGTGGGCGGGCGAGGATCGGCCTGATCCCGAACCATTGACCAGGCCGATAGAGGGCATAGGCACCTTCGGTGTATTCGTCGCGTTGCCAAGCGTAAGAGGCTATCCCGCGTGCAAGATTGGGTGCCGCCCAACTGAAATCGATAAGGTCGCGCGTAACGATCTGAGTTCGGCGTATGTCGTCCTGCGATGCCAGTACGTCGGCTTTATCGCCGATGGCATACGCAGTAAGAATGCCTTGTTTTCCCGGCTGGTTTTGGGTCGAGTGAAAGTAGTAATGCGAGGTCGTATCTGAGACCATCGAGAAGTTCTCATCCTTCCAGAAACGGTTATCGTAAAGAACCGAATTCTTGATGATCCGGGCGTACGTAAGTTTTTGAGCCGCATCGCGCTGAGCTGAAGGAAGCGGAGGGTCAAACTTTATCTTTCGCAGGCTCGGAACTGGTACGGTGCAAATGCATGCGTCAGCACGAAACGTCTCTTCACCTGCCCTTACGGTGACGATGCCGGCACGCTGGGTTATCTCGGTCACTTTGATGCCGGTTCTGATATTCGCAGTACCGATCCGTTTGGCGAACTCTTGAACTAGCCGCGAATTTCCACCCGTCATCTTATAGTCCATCTCGTTCTTGGGGCTGGATTCTGCGTACTCGGCAAGGGCCGCGAATGCAGAAACGTGGCGGATCGATTCGCCAAAATCTGTGCTGTCGGCCAGGTCGCGAAGTATAAGATCGTCTCTGCTGAAACCGATGTCGGCGAGATGACGCCACCAATCGGTACGGTCAAGTTTGTTCTTCTGGAGAGCAGTCAGTTTTTCATAGCCTGCGATCATCTTTTCGAAAGCTGATCGTGCCTGATCTGAGACGCCCCACGTGCCGGGCCGCGAGACCTTTCCGTTCTGAAGCAGATGGTCTTCGAACTGATGCTTCTGAAGCGGTATGTTGAAATCGGAACAGAGAGCCTTGATGCGTTCGTGGCTTTCGCCGACCCATTCGGCACCAAGCTCGCATATCAGTTCCTTGTTCTCCGGAAGGGAATGCGAAAAGACCCGGCCGCCAACTCGGTTGCGGGCCTCGAGTATTGTCACCTCCCAACCGGAATTCTGGAGCTTAAAGGCAGCGGCAAGACCGGCAAGACCAGAACCGATGATAACGCACGTTTTTCGGCGTCGCGTTTGTCCATGAATCGGCTGCGAACCGACCGCAATACCGGCGGTCGTTAATCCAAGGATCTTTAGAAAGTCACGGCGGTTCGTCATAAATAAAGACCGGATAAATGGGATCGATTTAGTCTATTAGTCGATAGCGCCGAATATCTGCCGGACCGGCAAGTAGATGTTCAAGTCTAGCACGCGCTGCAATGAGGTGAGGAGAGTTAAGATGTGCATCGAGCGAGGCATCATCGGTCCATTCCTCAATAAACGTAAAATCCGCCGGATCGGCAGTATTCTGATGAAGTTCGTATCGGATACATCCATCTTCTGCGCACGTCGGTCCGATCAGCCCAAGCAAGACCTCGCGCGTTTCATCAATGCGGTCGGAATTTGATATCAGATGTGCGACCACTCGTAAACTCGACATTAGATTATCGTGGTGACGATCTCACGGATGCTTCTCTGGAGTTCGCGGTCATCGGTAATAGGCGAGCAGATTGCGACCTCTGCGGCGTCGACCGGCGCGATGCCTTTCGCGATCATCTGTGCGGCATAGATAAGCAGGCGCGTTGAGACACCCTCTTCAAGGCCGTGTCCGCGCAGGTTTCTGACCTTTTGTCCGATACGAACAAGATCTGCGGCCATTGCTTCATCGATACCACCTTCTTTCGCAACTATCTGCGTTTCGGCGTCTGCCTCAGGATAATCGAACTCAAGAGCAACGAATCGCTGCCGCGTCGATTGCTTAAGGTCCTTCAGGATCGATTGATACCCAGGATTGTATGAGACGACCAGCATAAATTCAGGCGGTGCTTCGATGACGGTACCGCGCTTCTCGATCGGTAGACGCCGGCGGTCGTCGGTCAGAGGATGGATGATCACCACCGTGTCCTTTCTGGCTTCGACGACCTCGTCCAGGTAACAGATCGCTCCGGCCCGAACTGCCGAGGTCAAAGGACCGTCATGCCAAACCGTCTCGTTACCTTCGAGCAAGAACCGGCCGACTAGATCGGTTGACGAAAGGTCTTCGTGGCACGCAACTGTGATCAACGGCCGGTTCAACCGATTTGCCATGTACTCGACAAATCTAGTTTTGCCGCAGCCCGTTGGCCCCTTGAGCATTGCCGGCAGTTTGGCGGCATACGCCGCTTCGAACAACTCTACTTCCTTCCCGATCGGCAGATAGAATGGTTCGTCTGCTACCCGATATTTTTCGACCGCTAATTCCATTTCGACATTAGTTTACCAAATCAAAACGCTTCGAACTATTCCGATTCAAAGGACAATTACCCGCCATCGTAAAGACCTCTTTTTTTTCCGCAGCGGGTATTTCAGGTCGTAAGGTTAAATGGATCAGGCCCTGAATCTTGACCAGTCGCCCCAGATCGCGAGCGTGACACCTGCGAGTTGGAGATTGACGAAAAGCGTCTTACCGTCAGGCGAAAATGTCGATCCGCAGAATTCGCTGCGGCTGAAATCTTTGCTGATGTTGCGTGCGAAATCGGCGATCTTGCCTTCAGGCGTAAGCACCCGAATGTGATTGATCGAATTTTGACCCGCGTAATCGCTGTCTTCGCAAATGAAAAGGAGTTCGCTTTTCGGCATCAAGCAAATATTGTCAGGCATATGAAGGACACGTTGGTCGGCCGATTCGAAAACAAGTGTTAACCGTCCGGCGTCCTTTCCGGCCGGTTCGTACATCCAGATCTGGCCGCCTTTGCTTTCGCCCCCGCTGGTTGCGGTAAAATAAACTCGGCCACTGCGATCGATCTCGCAGCCTTCCAGCCGCGCGAATGCGGCACCGCCTTTTGCCTTGCCTTGTTTGTATACGGCCGACGGGTCGATATCGGCCGCAGCCGGATCCGGTTCGTCGATGGTAACCCAGATTGAAGCCAACGAACCGCCTGTGATCTGGCCTGTCCTTGTGTCAAATTCGGGTTTACCCTCAACCGCAAGCATTTGAAGGACACCGCCTTCGGCCAGGCGTTTATTTCGTTTAGGAATAAATCGGTAGAAACCTGATGGATTGTAATCTTCCGTTAGGTAAACGATGCCTGTTCGGCGGTCGACAGCGACCGCTTCGTGGGTAAATCTGCCCATTGCTTTCAATGGAACCGGAACAACCTCGCTATTGGCCGATGCCGGCACCTCAAAACAATACCCGTGCGGCTTTGGATAGCCGCCCGTTTTGCGGCCGTCTGAGGCCCGCGTTCGCACGCTCGGGCCAAGTGTCGTCTCTTCGCACGTGATCCAACTCCCCCACGGAGTCGGGCCGCCGGCACAATTTATCAAGGTGCCGGAAAGGCTGACGAAATCACGAATAAGTGTGTTCGTTTTCGGATCGATCACCAATGTTGTGGTGCCGCCTCCGCAGGTCTCGTCGTAGTGGTTTCGACTCCCTATGCCGGCCTGCTCTTTTGGAACACTACCGCCTGAAACCTCGTGATTTCTCACGATCCGGAGTTCGTTCTTTACCCGAAACGTCCATTGTCCGTCATGAGCCGCCGGCGTCGGCCGCCCGTCAGACATTTGTGTTTTGACCTTGCCCAAAACATTATATTCGAAGCCTTTCGGCAAGCTGAGATATGTTTCACCTGTGTTCTTTGCGGCAGTTGGTACGAGCTCGCCGAAGCCGGTCGCTCTGTATTTGAGAACGTCGCCTGTTTGCGCAAACACTGCTTCGCGACGGAGAAGCGATGCCCCGGCCAAGGCCAGGCCGCCGGATATCACAGATAGATTCGTTAGGAATGCGCGTCTGTCCATTTTAGATTCTCCTTGATCGAAGCGCTTGCAGGTAACGGTATACTATTAGGTTATCGCGGTACCATTCCGAATTCAACAGAAAAGCTCATATGTAATATGGATGTGATCTCAGGTTCAGATGTGATCATCAAACAGGCGGCGACCGCCGAAGAGTTTGAGACTGTCGGGTCCCTGTTTCGAGAATACGAGAAGTGGCTCGGGCTAGATCTGTGTTTTCAAGGATTCGAAGACGAATTACGCAACCTTCCGGGGAGATATGCCCCGCCGCGTGGCCGCTTGTATATTGCATTGGTCGACAATCAACCCGTCGGGTGCATTGCAATGCGAGAACTCACCGGCGATATTTGCGAGATGAAGCGGCTTTTTCTTCGGGAGACCGCTCGGGGACACGGTATCGGAAATACGCTCATCAAGCTTCTCATCGCTGATGCACGCGCGATCGGATACGAAAGGATGCGTCTCGACACATATCCCCCAAAAATGGGAAAAGCCGTCAGCTTATACAAAGCTCACGGCTTTCGCCCGATCGACGCCTATTATGAGAATCCTTACTCAGGGGTTTTATTCATGGAATTGGCCCTTTGAAATCGGACTACTGCATAGACTTTCGCGGGATCTTCTCATCCATCATCGCGGTCTGATAAACGAAAGCAGCCATTATGGTCGCGGCCTGTTTCATATCGTCTGCCTGAATTCGATCGTAATTGTCCTGGTTAGAATGATGTGTCCGAGTGCTGTACTCGATCTCATCCTGAATGAACTGAAAGCCCGGAAGCCCGATACGATCAAACGAAAGGTGATCTGTTCCCCCGGTGTTCTGTATCGTTAACCACTTTGCATTCATGTCGTGAAACGGTTCCAGCCACGCTTCGAAGATCGGCTTAACAGCGGCGTTTCCCTGCAGATATACACCGCGGATCCTGCCGGTTCCGTTATCGAGATTGTAATAGGCGGACAATTTATCGTAATTGGCGGTCTTGACCAGTTCGGGCCTCGGAGCATTCGGGGCCGGAGGGCCGAATGCCGGTGCGCCGCGCATTTCGCCGAATTGCTGTTTCACATATTCGCGCGACCCGTTCAATCCCTGCTCTTCGCCCGACCATAGTGCGACCCTGATGGTCCGCCGAGGCTTAAGCCCCGACGCGATAAGGATCCGAGCCGCTTCCATCGCAACTGCGCTTCCGGCCGCATTGTCGGTAGCGCCTCCTGCCGAATGCCACGAATCGAGGTGCCCTCCCAGCATGACGATCTCGTCCTTGAGAGCGGGATCGGTTCCGGGGATCTCGGCGACGGTGTTATAACCCATTAGGTCCTCATCGTGATATTGGGTTTGAATATCGACTCGCATTTTCGGCGTAACGCCATGATTGATCATCCTTACAAGCCGATTGTAGTCTTCGATGGTCATCGTCATTTGGGGAATGATCCGCGATTCCGACGCTTTGTCATAAACCCTCAAGCCCGACCGCGGTCCGATCGGGGCGTCACCCGTCGGCAGATCCTGAACTGCGGTCGCGCCGCCAACGAATAATGTCCCACCGCTGCCTTTTGAGCTGCTGTCGACAACAACGGCCGCACCTTCGCTCAAAAGAAAATTCCATCTCTTGATGCCGAAAAGCATCGCTTGTCGCTGTGCCGCATTGCCGCCCTGATTTTGCGGACCGGCAGGGCGCGCTGCCTGCGGCTGCGCCTCAGCCATTTTCTGTAATTCTTCGTCTGAACGGCGTGTTCCCATTCCGCCAAAGTCGGCCTTGACCTCGCGCATGTCCGAGATCAATACGATCTTGCCCGAAAGCTTGCCGCGGAACTTTTCCATTTCAGCTTCATTCTGCGGATTGAAATAGACCACATCCGAAGTGATGGCACCTTTTGTCGAGGTGGACCATGCTTTCGGATATGCGATCACGGCAATCGTTTGGGGCTCGACGACCTGGGCACTAAAGCTCTTTAGAGACCAACCGCGGCCAAAGGGTCCCCAAGCTTCGAGTTTGGCATTCTGCATGCCCCATTTCGCCATCGTGTCTCGAGTCCATTCATTCGCCTTCTTCATATTCGGCGAGTTGGTCAAACGGCCTCCGATCACATCCGTCAAATAACTTAAGGTCTGCATTACCTGAGAACGGTTCATCCCTTCGTCTTTGATCTTGTCGATCACTTCTTTAGGGGCTGTGTAAACACGGGCGGTCGGAGTTGAGCCGATACCTACGGCTTGCTGAGCAAAACCTGCTGTTGGTAAAAGGATCGCGTATGCTAAGAAAGCGCCAATAAACCTGCGTCGTAACATTGATTGATTCTCCTAAGAACTGATAGAAATCGAGGGATTAACAACGTTATATCACACAGCTGACCTAAATCTGATCAGCGAACATGAAGTTTCTTACTTTGTCGACCAGGTCAACGTGTATGCAGGCGGGACGTTTTTCACTATCAGTTGGCTTCGTTTTGATTTGCCGTACCTATCGCGCATGAATTCGCGGAGTTTTATTGCAGATGGAAAATAATATCCGTGAGCGTACTGGAACGTTCGGAAGGTGCAGCCTTGCTGCATGAACTTGTCGATCTCGAGCAGTATCTTTTCACCAACTTCGTTAGGCAACGAGACGAAGGGCAGGCAACAAATAATGTAACCCACTTTTCCGAGACCGGAACGTTGATGGATGGCCGACGTGTCAACTGCGTTTCCGCGAACGACCCGCATATCCGGAAAGTTCTTTCGCAACGAACGGACAAGTCCGCCGTCGAGTTCGATACCAAGATAAGATCGGTCGTCAGGGACGATCTCCTGCAAAAACTTTGTTATCGCTCCCGTCCCGACGCCAAGTTCCAAAACGACGTCATCGGCGTTGGGTTTTAGGCCGCTGATCATCTTCTGCGCAAGCTCGGGCGAGCTCGGCGTGATCGAACCGACCTTTCCAGGGTTCTTTAGGAATGCCTGTAAGAATTGAATATTCTCGTTCATCCAAACCTATCCGACCGGAACTGCGGTTTCCGTTTCGCTGACAGACGTGTTTTCGGAATTGCCGACAGCCATTTTATAATCACATTCTTCGTTTTTGCAATAGCGAAACGTGCCGTCTTTCTTGGTGGTTTTCTGCAGTAAATGCGGGGCCGCACATTTCGGACACGGCTCGGCAACCGGTTTGTCCCAGTAGACCTCATCGCATTTCGGGTAATTCGTGCAGCCATAGAATACCTTTCCGCGTTTTGATTTCTTTACCGCGATATCACCGCCGCATTTCGGACACGGGATCCCGACCGTTTCACGCTTTACGTAATCGCATTTCGGATAGTTCGAACACGAAACGAACTCGCCGAACCGGCCCTGCCTTCGAACCAGATTCACGCCGTCCTTCGGACACATCTCGTCGAGCGGCACCGGCGGTGCGGCCGGCTTTGTGTCGCCTTTGGCGATCTTCCGGATGTTCTTGCATTCAGGATATCCCGTACACCCGTAAAACGTACCAAAACGGCCTTTTTTCAGAGCCATTTCTTTTCCGCAGAGTTCGCAAACCGGGATCTCTTCGGATTCGGACGAACCGTTTTCGCCTTCGGCCGAGGCCGCCTTCTTGCTTCCGACCTCTCTTGTGTTCTTGCACTCAGGATAGTTTGAACACGCAAGGAATTGCCCGAATCGTCCAAACTTGATCACCATTCCCGCACCGCACTTTTCACAGATCTCGTCGGTCGGGATCGACGTCATCTTTTTGTTCTTGATGGTCTCGATTGCGGTTTCAAGATCCTTTGAGAACTTATCGTAGAATCCGCGCAAGGCGTTTCGCCAATCGAGTTTTCCGTCCTCGATCTCGTCCAACGCAACTTCCATCCGAGCCGTATACTCGGTATTGAAAATGTCATCAAAACTGGCGATCAACAGGTCGTTTACGGTCGTCCCGAGCGGAGTCGGGTGAAACCTGCCTTCGACCTTTTCGACATATTCTCGATCCTGGATCGTTGTCATGATCGCCGCATAGGTCGACGGCCGGCCAATGCCTTGTTCTTCTAGTGCCTTAACAAGCGTGGCCTCAGAATATCGCGGCGGCGGTTCGGTAAAATGCTGCTCCGGCGAAATCGAATCGAGTTTGAGCGTTTCACCCTTTCGTACGAGCGGAAGGTTTCGCTCCTCGTCGTCGTCTTCGCCGTCGGCAGGTGTGTCGTCGCGGCCCTCTTGATAGACCTTAAGAAATCCGTCGAACTTTTGAACCGAACCTGTCGCCCTGAACGTAAATCGTCCCGCATTTATATCGATCGTCGTTTGATCGAAGATCGCCGGCATCATTTGTGAAGCAACGAATCTCTGCCATATCAGACGATAAAGTTTCAGTTCGTCTGCACCGAGCAATGCGCTCAGACTCTCAGGAGTTCGGCCCGCGTCCGTTGGCCTTATCGCTTCGTGAGCGTCCTGTGCATCTTTTTTAGAACGATAGGCATTGGGTTTTGCCGGAAGATATTTCTCTCCGTATTCCGAGCCAATGTAGTTGCGGACATTCGAGATCGCAGCTTCCGAAACACGTGTCGAATCGGTTCGCATGTACGTAATAAGTCCGACAAGCCCTTCGAGGCCAAGGTCTATACCCTCGTAAAGACGCTGTGCCGTCGCCATCGTCTTCTTGACCGAAAAACCGAGTTTACGAGCCGCTTCTTGCTGCAGTTTGGATGTAATGAACGGAGGTGTCGCGTTTCGTTTACGCTCCTTTGTCACGACCGATTCGACGACAAATTGCTGTTTTTCAGCTTCAGCGACGATCTCGGCCGAGTGCTTTTCGTCCTTGATGTGGACTTCGTTCGGCTTAACATCTTCGTCAAATTTCCCGGTCTTTACCGATCTGTCCTCGATCCGGTTCAGCTTCGCATCAAAATTCGGCGGAAGAGCGGCAGCAAGATTCGCAACGATGGTCCAATATTCCGTCTTACGAAAAGCTTCGATCTCACGCTCGCGTTCAACAACAAGTCTGACGGCAACGGTCTGCACGCGGCCGGCCGAAAGCTTACCGCCTATTGTCTTCCAAAGTATCGGTGAGACCTTATAACCGACGAGACGATCGAGCACGCGTCGAGCCTGTTGAGCATCGACCAGATTTTTATTTATCTGCTTCGGTTCTTTGAACGCATCCTTGATAGCGTTCCGCGTTATTTCGTTGAACATCACCCGAAAAACCGGACGTTCGTTCTTCTTCGGGACGATCTCCTCGGCCAAATGCTGACAGATCGCCTCGCCTTCGCGATCAGGGTCCGCCGCAAGGAAGATCGCGTCGCTCGCTTTAGCGGCTTTCTTAAGATCGGTGACTATCTTTTTATTATTGCGTTTCTTGGTATCAGGTATGACCTCGTACGTCGTCTCGAAGTTGTTGTCGACGTCCACCCCAAGGTCTTTCATCGGAAGGTCCTTAATATGCCCTATCGACGCAAGAACGGTGTAGTCCTGGCCAAGATACTTATTTATTGTTCTCGCTTTTGCCGGCGATTCGACGATTACTAAACTTTTGCCCATTGGAAAAAAATAGTCAGATGCGCAAAACACGCTCTGACATTCTGACTTCTAACACCTGTTGCTTATCGATGTCAATAAGCAATGAGATAAAGACCGGTAAGAAACGGCCGTGACCGATGCCTATTCTGACTTTTTCGATCGCGTTCGAATCAGTTCGTCCGCTTCTTCTACGGTGAGGCCGTCGAACTCGAACTGTCGCCAGGTTTCGGCGTCAGGATCGTAACTGTGGATAGGGAAAATAGTGCCGTCTTTCGCTAATGCTGATATTAACAACTTACCGTTTTCAGCGTCCCGTTCTATCTTCGCATTCCGAATGATCTTGGATGCCGATATCCGCTCAGGAACTGCCTTTAACTTCTGCACCGCGGCCGACATCTCGGCCAAAGACATGAAGGGTTCGAGGCCGTATGCCCGACGGATCGCGTGACAACGATCGCTTCCTGCCTCGAAATGATGGCACATAGATGGACGCGATTCATAGATCCTGCACGCGACCGTCTCACCGACGACACCGTCCAGCGCAGTACATGCCAGCGTCTCGTGATCTCGTTTCAAGAATACATCAACAACGAGGCCTTCGTCAGAATCAGAAACTATTTCCCATTGATCACTACGATCGCCATCCTCGCCCGGCCGCACGCCGACGCAGATCAACGATGCGCAGCATGCACCGCACGACAGGCATTCAGGAATCTCAGTATCGGCCGGTGTGATCACGTTCCCGCGAACCGTATTCGAAAGTTCCTCGAGCAGGACCTGCGGCGGATGGAGTTTGGTCCAGATCGACTCGAACATCCCGTTTACAGCGGAATAAAATTCACCCTCTGACAAACGATTGGTCCTCGTTATCTGTACTAGTTCGTTGGCTTTCATTTCTTACTCTACAGTCGGCGCGCATAATACTTGCCCGGCAGAACACGGATCAGGTCGCGAACATCGAGGCTGACAAGCGCCGCGTTCAGTTCGCCAAAAGACAATTGACTTTCCTCGAGCAATTGATCGATATGAGACGGTTGATCTGCCGTAAGCAACGACCAAACCCTTTGTTCGGTCTCATTCATTCCGGACGGTGTCAATTCGGGTTGAGAATTATCGTTCTCTTCGATATGCCGTTCGATCTTCGGCGGAAGGATGGCAGTAGATACCGCAGCGGGCAATTCCGCGACGACATCCTGCCATTGCTGGACGAGCTTGGCCCCGGCTTTTATCAAATAATTGGTGCCGAATGAATTCCCCGATGTGATGTTGCCCGGCACTGCCATTACTTCACGATTTTGCTCCATCGCAAGCCGTGCCGTAATTAGCGAACCGCTCCGTTCCGACGCTTCAACGATCAGAACACCGAGACTCAACCCGCTGATGATCCGGTTGCGATACGGAAAGTTATCTTTGAGCGGCGGGGTTCCGAGCGGAAATTGAGAAACGACGGCACCACCTGAATCGATTATTTCGGCGGCCAGTTTCGTGTTCTCTTTGGGATAGATGCTGTCGAGCCCCGTTCCAAGAACTGCGATAGTTCGGCCGCCGGCTTTTATTGCTCCACGATGTGCGGCCGAATCGATGCCGCGTGCAAGGCCCGAAATGATACAGATCCCTCGCGATGCAAGATCACGCGACAGCATCTCAGAAGCATTTTGCCCGTAAGTCGAGCAATTGCGCGAACCAATTACGGCCACACATGGCAGATCAAGACATTCCTGCCAGTTACCTTGTACGTATAATGTGATCGGCGGATCGGGTATTTCGCGAAGCAGCGAAGGGTAACTACCATCATCAAGGACGAGTACATCGCCACCCAGGGCCTTCACGTTTGCGAGTTCGTCGTCGGCCACCGACTCAAACTCTCGCTTCATGATGCTCTCGATCGTTTCGGGCTTGATCCGTAACTGTTCGAGCTCCGGCCGGCGCGCCTGAAATACCGCTTTTGCCGATCCGAACCGCTCCAGCAATTTGGTCGCGGCCCGAGGTCCGACACCGGGCGTCATATTCAAGGCGATCCACTCTTTCATCAGTTCTACAAAATGGCGGAGGCGTGTGGGAGTCGAACCCACCCAGGCACGCTCTCGCGCACCCGCAGACGGTTTTGAAGACCGCGCCCATCACCGGACAGGATGCGCCTCCGAAGGTGGTGTCAACTTAGCGGCCGCAGCCAATTGTCCTGATCAGCCAATTGGCCGTCACCCGCGTCTATCTATCGACACAACATTTTTGTCACGAGCGTTGCTCGTTTTACGATATCGCTGATATCGATGTACTCATGAAGCGTGTGAGCGCCGTCGCCGGTAATGCCGAGGCCGTCAAGAACCGGAACGCCAAGCGCGGCGACAAAATTCCCGTCCGAAGCTCCGCCCACCTGCTTTTCTCCTAGTTCATAATCGAACGAGGCTGCCGTCTCGCGAGCTTGCTCGTATAGGGCAACAACTGCATTCGTTCGTTCCATTGGCGGACGATTTATCTCGCCCGTGATCTCGATGTTTACGCGTTCGTCGATCGCTCTGATCGACCTGATAGCATTCTCGACCCTTTTTGCCTCGTCCATCGTAGAGAACCGGACATCGATCTCACACTCTGCAAACTCAGGGATCACGTTTGACGTTGTTCCTCCTTTCATCGTGCAGACATTGACGGTCGTGCCGAGTTCCGGTTCGTTCAGTGCGTCGAGGTGTTCGAAATGGCGTGCTAGTTCGAGGATCGCGTTGGCTCCTTTCTCAGGTTCGAGCCCAGCGTGCGAAGGAATTCCGTGAGCATGGAGAGTGTACATCGCGGTGCCTTTGCGGCTTGTCTTTACGCTGCCGTTGAATGACGGTTCGAAAACAAAACAGCGTTCGGCATTTGCGGCTTCTCGCTCGACAAGCAATCGACCTGTTGGGCTGCCTACTTCCTCGTCACACGAAAGCAACACATTTATCGGCCGCTCCGGCCTTTGTTTTGTGACCTCGCAGAATCGGAGAGCCTCAAGCATGACGACGATGTTGGCCTTCATATCGAAAACGCCGCAGCCGTAGAGCCGGCCGTTCTCAATGCGTGTTGGATTATCATTTTTCGCCCCGACCGGGTGAACCGTATCGGTATGGCCAAGAAGCAGTGTAGGTGTTAGATCTGACGAAAAGGCCCTGATGATTATATGCTCGCCAAAACCATCTGCTTTTTTTTTCTCAAAGCTGAGATCGCCGCCGATCTTTGCCAGTTCTGATTCGATCCACCCGACAACAGCCTTGTTTCCGGCGACATTTAATGATGGAGATTCGATCTCAACGATCTCGGTCATCGAAGCGATCATATGATCGAGTCGTGATTCGAAATATTTCAGGAGCTGTTGTGAGGTCATTTTTGTCGAGACTTGCCGGCTGCGCCCTATTTTCCAAATACTTCGTTTAGTGTTTCACCAAGCCGATATCCGGCCAATGTGAGCCGCTGCTCGGCGACACGAAACGCATTTCGACGATATTCGTCGCTCGGTGTTTCAAATCGTTTCAGGTCCGATCGGAAGACCTCGGTATTCGCCAGGGCGAAGCTCTCCTTCTGCCATTCATCATATTTTCTAAGCTTCAATGCGGATGACGAGCTGCTGAACGGATGTTTCCTCATCATCGATTCGGCGGTCCGGATAATGTAATGCGGTTCGCAATCATCGGAAAGGTATGGGATGTTCCGACCGACGATCGAATCCCAGAACCAATGAAGGTTCACTTGTTCTTCGCGCTTTGTGCCTTCAGGCGTAAGAAGGAAGAAGTTTCCGCCCTGATCGCCGTTCGGTTCACGGTCAGTATGCCTTCCTGATGTGTGAAGCGGCTGATGCAGATCGCCGCCGATATGCAATATCCATGCGAGTGCGATCGCCTTATCTGTATCGGCAGCAGCGGTATCACGAATGACCTTATCAAACTCAAAGAGTTTGACCACACCCTGGCCTCCGGGCTCCTTGTCAGTGATCAACTCCGCTCGGCCGTCGACCTGCCGCCAAAACGTATCGGAATAATGCCAGGTGGATTTGTGATATTTGGAATATCGGGTCGCAAATGCGCGGTCACGAACAATATCGGCCCATGTTGGGACCAGCATGAAATAGTCGAGATGGCGAGCGCTTTCCGGCTGCGGTCCGTAATTCATGTAGAACGCTGAGAGATGCGAATCCTCAGGCGCCGCCCTCAGGAGTTTGATGACGTTCTCGCGTGCGGTTGGCGACATCCGCTGCCATGCGATGTAGCCTGTGATCTTGTGGCCAACATCGTCCCATGCCAATGCCGGTTGAAACATAATGGCGGCAAATATCGCAGCCAAAAGGGTTTTTGCCAATTGTTTTCGCATTTATTGCTCCTGAATCTTTTGGGAAGATTCTATCGAATATATTGATCGAGAGAAAGTAACGATCTGAGAAAGGAAAAGACCAACTTTTTTGCATCACCGGTCATCTTAATGATGCAAAACTTTCCCCCTCGAACGTTCTAGTAGTTGTGAATAGGTAACATCGGTTTTTACGTGAATAGGGAGCAAGAGATCGTATGCAAGGAGTTTTAGAACAAGATCTGGTAGATACTTCTTTTGATCGGGCGGAATCTTCGCTCGGGACAAAGATCGGTTTTGTCGGTAAATTGTTCGGCTGCTGGCATAAACGTTTAGGGCGTCCGATCACACGAAAGAATTTGTCATATCGCTCGTGTCTCGAGTGTGGCGCGCGAAGAGAGTTCAATACCGAACGTTTCGAAACTTCGGGGCCTTTTTATTACCCTCCAACGGTGAAGCCTGACAATGTATGTCAGATCACCTAATTCCCTGTCCTATTATCTACCTTATTTTCCTTCCGAATGCGGCTTGCCAAAAAAGCCGCATTCTTCATTCCGATGGGTACTTCTTGATGATCAGGGCTGAGTTCTTTGACCCAAAACCTATGCAGTTGCACAGCGCCGTCTGAACCGAACCAGGGCGAGCACGATCGGGGACATAGTCGAGATCGCAAGCCGGGTCTGGCTCGTCGAGATTGATCGTCGGCGGAATCATGTTCTCATGCATTGCCATAAGTGCCGCTCCGATCCCGGCTGCTCCGGCAGCACCCTGCGGGTGCCCGATCTGCGACTTAGTGGCGGACATTGGGATCGAGTACGCAGTTTTGCCGAAAGCCAGTTTTACCGCTTGCGTTTCTATCCGGTCGTTCAATTGAGTTGATGTGCCGTGGAGGTTTATATAGTCGATCTCACTTGGCGCGATCCCGGCGTCCTCCATCGCGAGGCTCATCGCTCGTGCTGGCTCAACACCGTTCTCCTCAAGCCGGACCCGATGATATGCATCGCAGCTCGCCCCGTAACCTGAGATCTCGGCGTAGATCCTGGCACCGCGTTCGAGAGCGGAATCGAGCGTTTCGAGGACATATATCCACGAGCCTTCACTGATGACGATCCCAGACCTGTCTTTCGAGAACGGACGTGAAGCACGTTCCGGTTGATCGTTCCATTTGTCTGTAACGACCGTCATCACCTCGAAACCGCGCATTATACCGGGAGCGATGGGGGAATCGGCACCGCCAGCCAGCATTACATCCTGCTTGCCGATTGCGATGTGCTGGGCCGCATAGAAGATAGCATCCGTCGATGACGTACAACCGGTTGAAACAACATGCGAAAGACCGTGAAGGCCAAAAACCATCGAGAGCTCGGACGAAAGTCCACCATGAGTCGATGAAGGTATCGTGTATATGCTGCCCTTACGCTCATTACCTGAAAACCAATATCCGAACTGCTTCTCAGTGAATGAAAGCCCTCCTCCACCGGTACCCAACACAACCCCGAATCGACGCTTTTTTTCCAAAGACAACGCGTTCGTATCTATGCCGGCATCACTGACGGCCTGACGCGCTGCCGCAAGAGCAAGCGGTACGGTGCGTGCGACGTGGCGTCGATCCTGGTAATCAACCTCTGATTCCCAATCGAAATCCTTTACCTCGCCCGCGATCTTGACCCTAAACTCGGATGCATCAAAACTCTCGATATATCTGATCCCGCTCGCGCCGGACATCAAAGAAGCCCAAAAGGCTCTTCGGCCGATCCCGATCGGCGTAACGCAACCGAAACCGGTAATGACAACGCGACGCGGCTTCGTAAAGCTGCTGAACATATTGGATCACTGCAAAACTCTAATTACTTGATCGGTCGAAAAGCATGAAGGGCCGGGACATCATGCTCAATAGGTCAGCCACGCGTCAAAGACCCACCCGGCTTGGGTTTTCCAGGTAGCAAGGCACCAGCGCCCGCGACGTTCAGCGATAACAACATATTCGTCATCACAGCCAAGGATCTCAACCTGGTCGCCATGGGGTATTTTGGCGATCCGTTCGCCGAATTCATGAGTAGGTAGATTTCGCAATGCAAGAAATCCGTCCTTTGGAGAATTGACCGTTGCTGTAACTGGAGAACCAAGTTCGTCTTCTGAGAAAGTATCGCTGTTCGACGTTGAATTGTTTTGCTCTTCGAGTTTCTTTTGAAGGTCCGCGAGTTCTTTTTGCAGCTTCTCCTTTTCTCGGTCCGGGGTGGTTGAGACCGGCGTCGGAGACGTTTGCCGAACATTCGTTTGATCCGCCCCTGAAAGGCCGGAGGTATAGAAAAATATCGCACCTGCGACGCCGAGAATAGCGATGCCCAACACACCAAGAAGAGCGACTGCAATAAGGATCTTAAATATGACGCCGCTTTTGTTACTATCCGTAACGCCGATAGATGGCGACGTCGCCGGAACAGATTCGGTGATATCGACACGAACTCCTTCGCGATGGCTCGACACCAGCGTCGGTTCCTCGGTCTGCAAGGCAGTCAGCCCGGTTCCGTCCGCAAGGCAATAGCGAAGGGTTTCGTCGGTATAAGTCGTACCGCACTTTGGGCACCTTTTCATGGTCCTGGCCGCCTCTACTTTTTCAGTTCTTCAGCAATAAGGGCCCTCAGATCTGCCTCGCTGAACCGTGCAAGCATTCGCCCATTGACGAAAAACGAAGGTGTTTTTGTAACAGCAAGACTCCGGCCGTCGGCAAAATCGCGTTCGACCTTGTCACGATGCTTTTTTTCGGCGGCCGACGCTTTCAACTGTTCAACGTTAAGGCCGAGTTCACCGGCCCATTTCTCGAAAAGCGTGTTCGGAGCCGGACGAGCTGGCCGGGGGCCGCCTCCATGGATCTCGCCCCATTCGGATTGGTTTGCGAACATCTTTTCCTGCATCTCCCAATATTTGCCCTGCTCGCCGGCTGCCTCCATATATGCCGCAGCCAGCCTCGAATTAGGATGGAACGGCATATAGCGTACAACGAAACGAATCTTGCCTTCATTCTCTTTGAGTATCTTTTTGACCGTAGGTGCAAACGCCGCGCATGCTTCACATTCAGGATCGAGAAACTCGACCAATGTGACCTTTGCGTCGGCAGGTCCAAGAGCCGGGCTGTCGGGCCGAACAAGTGCTTCGACTTTATTCTGAGCCTTCGGCGGAGGGCTTTGTTGCGATTGCCGATAGACCATCGAACCGATAATGCCTCCGATCACTACAACTACTAAAATGGCCAACAGTATTCTTACTTCTTTTTTCATGATCTGTTTTCGGGTCTATATATAAAAAGCAGTATTGCGATCATCGCAAAGGTCATGAGCGACATCAGCGGGATCGTAATAAATCCGAGCAATTCAAGCTGACGAGCATTACATGGAACACCCTCGCTGCATGGTGTTATTGCCTCAGGGATCACGCCATAGTACAGAAGGTTGTGGTAAACGGCGATCGCAAGACCGATGTATGTAAGCCACACCGCATACTTCTTCCATCCATTATCGCCCGTCGCAATGCCGATGCCGATGATAACGACCAACGGATAGAGTGCTATCCTTTGATACCAGCACAAGGCACAAGGAGGGAGTTCCATCACCTCGCTCAAAAAGAGACTACCCGCCGTTCCGATCAGTGCGATGATCCACGCAAAGTAGGGGATCAAAAAGTTCGGATTCGATCTCGCGAGCATATTGGTGTCTGTTGGTGCGGTCCCCATAGCTAAATTAAAACACGTTTCGAGCCTCTTTCATAAATCATACTGACGTGGTCTGGAAAGGAAAAAACGGAGCAACCAGCCGTTACTCCGTCATCGAATTCGATCGGTTCTGCAAAAGTCATACAGTGCAGAATGTCAGTATCTCGGGAATCATATCCTTAGCGGCATTACTATGTATTTGTAATCATAGTTTGCCTCGCCTGCGATCCTCATTTGCGTTGCCGCGTTTCCGTCCTTGAATTCGAACGAGATACGCGTTGGTGTTTTAGATTCCTTCGCCCGAACTGTCCCGGCGTTTGTTCCGTCCGATGCCGAGTCTTCGCGCTCGTCGGTGTCAACACCGGTATCGGCGAGAGTATTTTCAGCCACACCGGCGTTGTTCAAAAACTCCTGCAAATACTGCCAGTTAAAACCGAGTGTGACTTCGTCGCCCTTATAATCAGCCGGTACAAATTCCTGTCCCTCGCCTTCTTCGGATGATTGTGCGGTCACCTCGACCTCACCTTCGCGTACCGTCATCCTGATCGACCTATTACGCTCATCAGCCATCAGAGAGACGCGCCTTACCGCCGCTTTCATATCGGCAAGGTCAAAGACGACGGTCTTATCATTGTCTTTTGGCATCACCATCTCGTAATTAGGAAAGTTACCGGTGAGTTTGCGGGTTATAAGCAGCCGACCTTCGGTCTCAAAATAAATATGATTCTGGTCTTCACCGAATTGAACGTCGCCGTCAAACCCCCGAGAGATCTTCACTAATTCGAGAAGGGCCTTTTTTGGTATCAGAGCGTCCATCGACCCATCGATAGTTTCGTCGAGTTGTTTTTCGACGAAAGCGAGTCGATGCCCATCGGTCGTTACCATTCTGGCCTTGCCGTCGGCAAGCATGAATTTTGCACCCGACAGCGTAAATCGGCTTTGCTCGGTCGTGATAGCGAACGAAGTGTTCATGATGAAATAGTTAAAAACTTCGGCCGAAAGACGCAGCGGTGCAGACTTAAAGATAGGTATCTCGGGGTACTGTTCACGGTTGACACCGGCAAGGCGGAAATTGGCTCGTCCGGCCTTCATTCTCACCCATTCGTTATCTTCTTTTTTGAAATGCACATCACCGCCGTCAAGGGTCCGAACAATGTCAAAAAGCTTTCGGGCCTGAATGCACATTGCACCAGGCGTTTTGATGTCCGCCTCGGCGTCACAACGAATAGTTACATCAAGGTCGGTACCGACGATCCGGATCGACCCCTCGCCTAGCGATTCGATCAAAATATTAGAAAGTACCGGAATCGTCGATTTCTTTTCAACGACCCCCTGGATGTACCCAAGTTCCTCTTTGAGGACGTTTTGTTTGATGGTGAATTCCATTTCAAAAAGCTCCTGAATTCTCGATTACGTTCTAGCCAGATATTGTTGTCGACCTGCCTTCTCTTACTAATATTCTAAATACAATTTTATCTTTAGTAGTAGTAATAGGGCCTGTGTAAATGTGTAAAATCGACTTAAATGACCATCTTTACTGACGTTCGCGTTCCACAACCGTGTGTGGAAAACCTGTGGAAAATTCTCGTAAAATGTTGAACGCCCGTTCAGTGTCGACTTTTCCACGATTGTCCACAGCTAAAAGATCCGGCTGCCTGTGGGAAAGTGGAAAACGTTTCTCAAGTGCTGCAAATATTAAAGATACAGACGCAACATCACGGAAACGCTTGTTGAAAAACTTTTGATGATCGCGACTCATAATTCCTCTAATTAGCTGCAAAGACTATCAATTAACTCGCTGATCGTATTGTGGAAAACACGGTCGTCCTTTGTCAGGCGTTCGATCTTGTCGCATGAATGCATGACAGTCGTGTGGTGTTTACCGCCAAACTCCCGGCCGATCTCGGGGAAGCTATGATTGGTCAATCGTTTACAGAGATACATCGCAATCTGTCGCGGCAGCGCGATCGCTCGGCTGTTGTTTTTCGACTTCATTTCGTCAACGGTCAATTTATACCGCGCGGCGACCGACCTTGCAATGCGCTCCATCGTCAATCCTTCCGGACGCTCACTGTCGATAATATTCTTCATCGCGTCTTGAGCGAGCATCTTCGAAATAGGGATGCCACGCAAAGATGAGATAGCAACAAGCCGGACGAGAGAACCCTCGAGTTCACGTACGTTGCTCTTTATCTTTGAGGCTATGAAGATAGCAATATCGTGAGGCAATGCAATTCCGTCGAGGTCGGCCTTACGTTTCAAGATCGCGACCTTTGTTTCGAGATCGGGCGGCTCGATATCTGCGATCAATCCCCACTCGAACCGCGAAT
Source organism: Chloracidobacterium sp. (assembly GCA_016716305.1). NCBI lineage: Bacteria > Pseudomonadati > Acidobacteriota > Blastocatellia > Chloracidobacteriales > Chloracidobacteriaceae > Chloracidobacterium > Chloracidobacterium sp. Next base: position 2,229,093 of record JADJWP010000002.1, on the reverse strand, counting down.
GGAGACGCTCTTCGAGCGTAGGTATCTCGCGAGGCGGGCAATCCGACGAGATCACTATTTGCTTTTGGCTGTTATGAAGAGCATTGAAGGTGTGAAAGAACTCTTCCTGCGTCCGCTCCTTTCCGGCAAAGAACTGCACGTCGTCCATCAAAAGAACGTCGATCGATCGGTATTTTTCACGAAAGCTTTGAGTCTTGTCGTAGCGGATCGCATTGATAAGTTCGTTCATGAACTTCTCAGACGTGATATACGAAACGCGCAAATGCCGGTTACTCTGTTTTATCGAGTGGCCGATCGCATGCATCAAATGTGTCTTTCCGAGTCCGGTGCCGCCGTAAATAAAAAGAGGGTTATACGATTTTCCCGGAGTCTCAGCGGCCCCCAGCGACGCTGCGTGAGCGAACTGATTGCAGCTTCCAACAACGAACTTTTCGAACGTATATTTCGGGTTCAGCGAGTTTTCGACCGGCTCGATATCCACGAATGTCGTTGTCGAAGTTCGATTGTAAGACGGTCTTTTCTGTGTGAATGCCTCATCGATCAATTCATAAGTTCCATCGTCGCCTTCGGCAGAGATTGTCGAGTGTACAAACGAGGTCTCGGCATCGGCAAACTGACTGTTCGAATTCTCAGCTGCATCGATGGTCCATTCGATCTTGTATTCAGATCGCCCAACGGCCTCAAGACACTTCTTCAAGAGCTCAGTGTAATATAGCGAGACCCAGTCCTTTGTGATCTGGCCGGCGCGGAGACGAACAACATTTCTTTCGTCGTCAAAACCATCGAAGCATACCTGTCTGAACCAGGAATCGTAAATGTGCTTATTGAGGTGTTGTTCGACGAGTTTGAGTATGTCGTTCCAAACGTCAGTTCTTTCTATCAGGGCGTCCACTCGTGATCTCCGCGATCTCAGTCGATAGTAAAAATTCGATCATCGTAAAGCTGCAGAGCTAACGAATTGATGAGAAGACGTGTTCTCACTAATTCCTTGTTATTCTATTGTTTGGGGCCGTTTCGATGCTGGTGGAAGAAGGTCACCATCAGGGTTTTTCCACAAAGTTTTCCACAACCGTGTGGATTAAACACCAACACTTAAAGTTAAACCTTAAGTTATTTATTTTCAATAGTTTACAAGCACTCTACATTCAAAAACGGGAGTCAGATTAACATACAGACAATGCCTTTGCAAACAGAAATCCACAGATTTTTTTGGCAGTAAAATTTGATTGTAAATGCTTTTTTCTACAACGATTTGTGGTCAAAACACCGATAAAATTCACCCTTGGAAATGTGTTCGGACAACCTAATTTCGAACAAATTTTTTCGATACAATATGTCAGACACGTCAGAAAGAATTGAGATCGAGCGGAAGATCCGCAACGCCTGCAACGGAATTTCATATATTAGCGAGACCGATTCGCTTGTTGAGTATTTCGCCGCTAAACCAACAAGGGAGTTTGATCTGAAATTCTTTCTTCAGGCTATTGGCCGGCCCGACGAAAAATACTGCGAAGAAGTTGACGCGTCAGCCTTTTTTGAACGACTGACCAAGACAAAGAGTTGGCAATCAGAAGAGGAAAAGAATAATGTTCGCAGATTTGCACGGCTCCAAAAGGTGTTATTCGAAAATCTTAAAGATATTCGAGTTTATAAGATCGGACGGATCAGGATCGATATTTTTGTTGCCGGCGTCGATCCCGATGGGTTGATCTGCGGAGTCAAAATGAAGGCCGTCGAAACATAGTCCCTTTCGGACCTACTTTATCGCGAAATCGGCGGCGACAATTGCGTCGCCGTGAAGCGAATGCCGATTATCAAGAATTAAATAATATTCACCCGGCTGCAGCATAACATCGATCTTACCGCCCGGAACGTCCCCCGTCTTCGAAACAGCTGAATGTTCGGCGCCGGCCGACAATTTTTCAAACTCTTCTTTTTTCAGGACAATACACCGGATCGTGTGGTTCTGTCCGGACGAGCTGAAGGTTCCGCTTAATCTAGCACGGCGATTTAGATTTATCGGGAAGGTCCTGAATGAGCCGGCCATTACGACAATCTCGCCGTCGACGACGATGCCTGAAGTGTAGATCTCGGCGAAAGGAGTGGTCGAAGTCTTTTCGGGGCGGTTAACACGAAGCAGTTGGATAATGAACAAAACGAGACCAACGACCACAAAGATCCGAACCCAAAACCAGAGATATTGACGACCACCAGACCACATCCGAGAATGCTAACCTAAAGCCCTTGAGCTGAAAAGCCCATGCGACGGCCAAATCTATTCGGCATTCGCATGAGCTTAATTTCAACCTCGGCTAAACGCCGAAAGGTCAGTTTCCGCTGATCTTGCTCGCACCGGAGGAACGTTTGTCGACGTTTTTGGGTGAACCGCTATAGGTCACTTTGCTTGCGCCGGAAGCGTCCGCCTTCAATTCACCTGAAACACTAACCGTCACATTGCTTGCACCGCTCGCATCGACCGAAGCATCAACGGCGTTCAATTCGGAGGCGTCGATCTTGCTCGCGCCGCTGACCTCGACCGTCAATTTTTCGGTCACGCCCGCGATCCCGACCTTCGACGCTCCGCTTGTATCGATCGCAAGAGCGGAGTTCTTTACGTCAGCCAACCTAACAGTTGTTGCTCCTGAGGCTTCGATCCGGTCGATATCGGGAGCCGTAATTCGCACAACGAGCTTTTTGCTTGAACGAACGCGCTTTTCGGTTGAGATCTCAAGCACACCGTCGTTCACTTCGGTCTTGATCAGAGGCACGAGGTTGTCGTCGGCCTCGACCTGAACCGAAAACTCCTTTTGTGCAGTGATCTCGACCTGGAAAACACCGCTAACGTCGATCGCTCTGAAGCCTCTGATGTCACGGTTCTCAGTAATGATGTTCCCCGATCCTTTGACTCCGCGTTTGAACGAGAAATTGAAAAAATTAGACGTTTCGACCTTGCCGAACGAAAGAAAATTAGCAAATACGACACCGATCAGGATCGCGACCGCAAAAATAATGATTCCGATTTTTTTCATTTATGCCTCCGAGCAAATTACCTAGCTGAATTGAGGAAACGCTCAAAGCCATGCGAAAGTTCGGAGTTTTTTTCGCCTGACGCACGACACTATCAAGAATCAGAAAAAGGCGGGCCCGAAGACCCGCCTGATCGTGCTAGATGCCGAAGTGACTATTTTGCGGCTGGCGAACCGGCCGGTTTGCTCTCAACGGCTTTATTGGTGTTTGCTCCGTCCGCCTTCTTCACGTCGGGGGAAACACTCGGTTTGATGTTGCCGTCAGGAACTTTAACATCGGCCTTTTTGCCGTCGATGGTTGGTGATGCAGCCGGCGACGCTGTTGGCGAAGACGCCGGGCTCGCCGATGTATTCGGTGCAGCGGTCGGCTTCGTTTCTGGTGTGGTGGTGCAGGCTGCCAAGCCAAAACTTATAGCAACTGCAAGTGTAGCGAACATTAATGATCTTCTCATTGTTTTTTCCTTATTTTGGGTCGTCTGTAATCGAGACGGTCAATAATCCGGCTTGCGGCCGGCGGTTTTGCGGGCTGATCGCCCACGGCGCCAGTGGTCAATAACGGCGTCTTTCTCGAACTCAGCAAGTAGGAATACTCCGACTCGTTTCGCTCCGCCGTACTTGTATCGACTGGTCGCGTCCGAAAGAACGCGCGACCATTAATTTCTTGCAGGGTTATTTTCCGATTGTCTGATGTATCTGTTCAACGTAAGGGACGCCACCGGAAACAAGTCAAAATAGTGTTTGCCTTTGTACAGATAACCGTGCATAGTAGATGAGTAATCCTTCTCTCGCGTTCTGTCCTACAGACGCGCTTCGTCTTTAACGGTTTTTGGATAAGTATGAGAGCAGGCATCGGTTAGAAAGTTAGAAGTAGCTCTCGAAGTTTTTTGAGTATCCGAAACCAGATCTTTCCTTTAGAAAGTTCCTTTCAATAGCTGATCAGGTTCGCGCTTCTTTAGAATTCCCCATGGGGAAAAGGTAAAAAAATTAATGTCAATGAAACTATACGTAGGAAATCTTTCCTTCAACACGTCGAATCAGGATCTCAGCGATCTTTTTGGAACAATCGGAACGGTCGAATCGGCCAATATCATCGAAGACCGCGAAACCGGCCGCTCGCGCGGATTCGGCTTCGTAGAAATGGCGTCACAGTCGGAAGGCGAGAACGCTATCGCTCAGCTTAACGGCAAAGAAGTCGACGGCCGCGAACTCAAAGTGAACGAAGCTAAACCGCAGGAAAGCCGCGGTGGCGGCGGCGGACGTGGCGGTTACGGCGGCGGCGGTGGCGGCAATCGCGGCGGCAGTGGCGGCGGCGGTGGTTATGGCGGCGGACGAAACCGCTGGTAATCCAGCAAATTGCTGATCAATTCGCTGAAAGTGCTCTCGACGAAAGTCGGGGGCACTTTTTGTTTTCACGACAAAACCCACTAAACGTGATAAAGTCAATAAATGTCATACAGTCCGTTAACCATCTCGCGACGCCACGTACTTGGCGATCTTTATGCCAAATGCGATGCGATCGTGAATGTTCCGGTCTACCTGGATAACGCCGAAGGCGAGATGCTCGGGTACGTTGACGAATCGCACGGGCATTATGCCGACGCATTTACGTTTCATCTTCCTGAGGACGTATGCAAGCGCCTCTCGACCGGGCATTACGAATTCTCTTTCAGTTATGAATATGCGGATCTTGAAGCCGGTCGGGAACGTGACCGTAGGATCAAAATTTCCTACATTTGTCTCACGGGACGAGTGGTCGCTGACCCTGTAGGCCCAAGGGCGAGGCGATCAACGGCAAAAACTCCTGTAGTTTTGACTGACACCGAGTAAGTGTCTTGTGAGTAAGCTCCATCTTATATGGAAATAGAGCTACATGACGTCAGAAAACCGATCATTGATCGAAACCAACTCGGACCAGATCGCTACTTTGTGTAGTAGTGCAGTGCAGCCTGCCCGACGCCGATCAGAAAACCCATAGCAGCGCCAAATAGTTCGATCGTCCTGAGATGCTCCTTAGCGACGGACATGACAAGAGCTTCCAGCTTCTCGGCCGGATAGTTCATTATCTTTTCTCTTACTACGCCACCAACATCGAATTCCCGAATTGCTTCCGGCAGTTTTTCACGGATCGCCGTAATGATCGTTTCAGATACCGATTCGCTCGCGGCCCTCAGTTTCTCTTCTGAAATATGATCAGATAATTGGCCGATGGGTGCCGATAGCAAGGTATCGATCTGTTTGGCAAGCATCTCGTTTATTATCCGTGATGTATCAGGGCGGGCGATCACGCTCAAGAGGCCCTTCGAAAGCATGTTTTTCAATTTCGCTTCGGATTCCGGATGAATAGTCCTGAGGATCGAATCGATGCTATGCGGTCTGAACTGCTCCAAGGTGTCAGTGAGATAAGCTGAAACCTGCGTCATCATTGCATCGCCTCGCAGCAAGGAAAGGACCGATGTGGAAACTTGCTCTTTTAGCCTACCGAGCTGTTCCGGATTGATCGTACCGACCAATTCCGGCAACGGCCGTGTCAGCGCATTTTCGATGCTTGTGTCGATGAAGTTTCTGGCCTCATCGGCAAAAAAATCGCCTTTTAGAGTCTCTTCGATCCTTTTTGGAAGGCTTTCGTTTACCAGATCATCGACTTCGCTAAGCAGGTTTTCACGCGAAACAAAAATCTTCTTGAAAAAAGGCAACGCTTCGTAATAGGCGTGAACCTCTTTTTTGATCAAGGCCCCGATCTGGTTGCGAGTCTTTTCCGCAGCCGCGATCTCGGTCAGGTGGTGTGTCATCGGAGCGATCTGTTCGTTTGCTTTCTCCTTAAGGAGCTTTACGGCGTCCGGAGTGAACATCTCGCCCAAGGGAGTTTCAGCATTTGCGAGATCATCGATGCGCTTGTCAACGAAATCACGAACCTTTTGTTCCAGTGCCTTCGAACACAGTGCCGAACGCGTCCTATCCTCGAGAAATCCGACGACCTTTTCGAACGAATCATCATCGACAACATCCGAAACACGCCTTGACAACACCTCGTCAACGCGGCGTTCGACAAAACCGCTGATCGTTTCTAGCGACTGTTCGCTCTGAAGAACATCTTCGATATGTTCTGCGACCTTGAACTGAAGCGATGTTATCGAATCCAATACAGGTTCGCGTAGGCTTTGCGGCAACGCATCGATGAGCGACGGATAGCTCTGCGAAAGAAATTCTTCAGTGTACGAATCGATCACACCGCGGATCTTGCGGCGAAGGAAGTCCTTCCCCAAAAGCTCCTCCATTATCGTTTCCTGCGAAACGAGTTCTTCTCCGACTGCTTTGCCGATAGCGTTCGCCAACCGGTCTCTGTGACGGGGGATCATGCCTTGGGGGAACAAGGTGATGCCCAACACCTTAAATGGCTGCCGGGGCCGAAAAAGCATTCGCACGGCCAGCCATGCCGCACCGTAACCGTGAAAAGTCGCGACGAAAACCAAAAGCAGCATTTGAACCCAGACACTGTTGAGCCAGGGCGATACGGTATCTGCGATTTGGTTGAATACTTCCATTATTGGCGGAAATCTGACCTAGACGGTGGATGTTCTGCGGATAATTCAACGCCTTCGAAATAGAAAGCGCTTGGCGATTCAAAATATCTGAAAACCCTTCGACCGCAAGCAAAACTCCGAAAAGTCCTTTAACCAGTCGTGGCTCACGCTATAATTCTTCCATTGTTCATCGTCGTCACGATAGATCGTTCCGTCGTCGGGTTGATCGGTAATGCTGCCGTCGGCATAAATGCGTTTGTTGGGCTTGAGTCTTGGCAAAACAACCTCATTTATCTTTTGGCCGATGAGATGAGCATCGTCGATATCGATCTTCACCCCCATGGCGTTATAGGCCATCTGGCGGACCTTACCCTCGCTGATGACGTCGAGGCTTTTGATAACCTCGAGCGCCGCTTTCCAGTTCCATACGTTTGCTGAGAATTCGAAGTTCTCCGAACCCATGTCGTGCAGTGTAAAGCTCATGATGTAATTGTATGATAGGCCCTCTGGCCGCGTTAGAAAATGTGAGATCGATAAAGTCGTTCCACTTCGAATGCTAATCGTTAGGTCTCCGAATAGTCAACGCTGACCCAGCTCGGTTAATATCGTCACTCTATGATACTGGATACGGCCGCATATCTTTCTCGGATCGGGCTTGAAGGCGAACGCCTGAAGCCAGATGCCGATACGCTGAGAAAACTGCAGTTGGCACATCTTACGACGGTGCCGTTCGAAAATCTCGATATCCATTGGTCGCGCCCGATCGTTTTGGATAAGAAGCGAATTTACGAAAAGATCGTTATTGAGAATCGAGGCGGTTTCTGCTACGAACTAAACGGACTTTTCATCGAACTACTAAAGGAACTAGGATTTCGCACACGGCTGATCTCTGCTCGCGTATTTAACGGAAATGACTTTGGGCCTGAGTTTGACCACGCCGCGATCATCGTACGAATCGGCGGAGACGAATTTCTTGCCGATGTCGGCTTCGGAGATTTTACTGCTGAGCCCCTCAAGTTTGTTTTGGGCGAGGTGCAGGCCGATCGGAATGGCAACTTCGTGATCAGAAAACACGGCTCCGATCATCTGGAAGTGGCAAAGCAAGAGGGCGACAAATGGACAAGCCAATACATGTTTAAGGACATTGCCTTTGAGCTATCGGATTTTGAACAAATGTGCGAATTTCAGCAATATTCACCGGAATCGCATTTTAGAAAGAGCAAGATCTGTTCGATCCTTACATCGAGCGGGCGCAAAACCCTGACAGACAACAAGTTCATCGTTACGACCGGTAAAAGCAAGACCGAGATCGCAGTGGAGACCAGTGCCGAATTTGAACAGTTGCTCGCTGACGAATTCAATATCGTAAAGCTATAATAGTCATCAATGTCCCGATCAATCTCATATGCCGACGCCGGCGTTTCGATAGATAACGCAAATAAAGCAGTTAAGAAGATCCGCGAGTATGCAAGGGCGACCTTCAATGAGCGGACCCTGTCGGAGATCGGCAGTTTTGGCGGAATGTTTTCAGGCGCCTTTCCGGACATGGCGGAGCCGATCCTCGTCGCATCGGCCGACGGCGTCGGTACAAAACTTAAGATCGCCTTTGAAACGGGTATACATAACAGCGTCGGTGCCGATCTTGTAAATCATTGCGTCAACGACATTTTGGTTCAAGGCGCGCGGCCGCTGTTCTTTCTCGATTACTTCGCAACAGGAATCCTCGAACCCGACGTTACCGCCTCTGTTGTCGAAGGCATGGCCCGCGCGTGCAAAGAGAACGGCTGCGTTCTGCTTGGCGGTGAGACGGCCGAGATGCCGGATTTTTATCCGCCGGGCGAATACGATCTCGCAGGTTTCATCGTCGGCGTTGTCGATAAAGCGAAAGTGATCGATGGAAAATCAATCGAGCCCGGTGATGTCGTTCTCGGCATTCCCTCAAACGGCTTGCAGACGAATGGCTATTCGCTCGCACGCAAACTATTTTTCGAAGTCGGCGGCTACAAGGCTGATTCGTACGTTGACGAACTCGGCACGACCGTCGGCGAAGCCTTACTCGCAACGCACCAAAGTTTTCTCCCGCAGATCGGTCCCCTGCTCGACAGCGGCATGATCAAAGGCCTCGCACACATCACCGGCGGCGGATTCCTCGAAAACATTCCGCGCATCCTGCCCGACGGCGTCTCCGTAGAAATAAACCGCGGCACCTGGCCAGAGTTACCGATATTCGGTTTGATGCAAAACCTAGGAAATGTTTCTGATACGGAAATGTTCCGGACTTTCAACATGGGGATCGGGATGATTGTTGTCTGCGCCGAAGAAAGGAAAGAGATTCTGAAAGAACAGCTCGGTGTGTATTATGAAATCGGAAAAATTGATGATGGAAACGGAGCGGTTTCAATCACATAGGCGGAAACACGAGCGGTAGCGAGTGTGCCCAGAAAAAGTTGTGAAATACAAAGCATTAAAATCGATCGCTCATAACTACAGCCATTCGTTCGTTAGCTACACCAACTACGTAGACGACGGCTTCGTCATAGATGATTTGAAACAGATTGTTAGAAAAGCCGAAGGTGAAAAAATCTGCATGTGGTGGGTCCTAGAACATCCGCAAATTCCGCAATTGACTCAACGCATACTACGAAGCATCGAGTATTACAAAAGGAACCTCCCGAAATTTGTAGCAGACATGGGTTCGGATATCGTTGCAATTCGAGAATTTCGCACCGAGATCTACTTAAAATCTAACAAACAAATGGCCGTCGAGGGACATATCGTCGATGGTCGAGGTCGCGCTTACGTTTGTCCTGTATTTGACTTCTGAACCGACGGGGCACACTCGCTACCGCTCGTGTTTCCGCCTTTTGGCTCGATCCTCTAAAAATATGGAAAAAAACCGCTGGTGGCTAGCTATTCCATTCGCTCTTGGCGTGATGATCGTGAACGTTTTGATCAGCGTCCTGTGGGTGGCCGTTTACAGTATGTTCATCAATCCGGGACAGGACGAGGCATATTATCAGGCGTATGCCCAAACGAGCGCTCCGTATTCGAGCATCATCGCGGGGATACCGCTGATGTTTCTAGCCGGGCGTTGGATCGGCAGCAAGTTTCCTAAGAACAATAGCGTCAAAGCGGCGTTGTTCGTTTGGCTGGTGTATTTCCTCATCGATCTTGCCGTAATTGTCGCCGCCGGAGCATTGCTCGACATTGCACTCCTTTTCATTATTTCATTTGTAACGAAATTTGCCGCAGCCTATCTCGGCGGCCTTTCGGCCCAAAGACGCGCAACACAATGAAGATCGGAATACTAATCTCAGGACGCGGGTCGAATATGGTTGCGCTGGTTGACGCTGCGAAAAGCGACGAGATACCTGATTCGGAGGTTGTTGTTGTGATCAGTGATAATCCGGACGCTGCCGGTTTGTCGAAGGCCCGCGACCGCGGCGTTGAGGCTCTTGTGATTGAACGGAAAGGCCGTTCGCGGGAAGATCACGATCTTGAGATAGTGTCCGCATTAAGAGAGCGAGAGGTCGACCTGGTTTGCCTTGCGGGATATATGCGTCTGCTCTCGCCGGAATTCGTCAACGCTTTTCCTGCGCGCATCGTGAATATTCACCCGAGCCTTCTGCCGTCTTTTCCCGGCCTCGATGCGCAGCAGCAGGCGATCGACCAAGGCGTAAAGATCTCAGGCTGCACAGTGCATGTTGTTGACGAATTCTTGGATAACGGAGCCATCATAGTGCAGCAAGCGGTCGAGGTCAGGGACGACGATTCAGCTGAAACGCTTGCGGCGAGAATACTTGATCGCGAACATATCGCCTATGTCGAAGCTGTCAAAAAAATAGCAAGCGGGCGATTGCGGATCGAAGGCAGTCGGACTGTTTTTTCCGGTTGATCCTTTTGCCAAGAACAAACGACCGCCCCGTCCCCGCTTTGACAATATCCCTTATTTTCCCTTAAACTCTAGGTTTTCACTTTCGGGTGAATTTAATGGAGAGCAATTATGCCGAAGAGAACGTATCAACCAAACAACCGCCGTCGCGCGAAAAAGCACGGGTTCAGGGCGAGGATGGCGACCAAGAACGGACGCGCCGTTCTGAAACGCCGCCGCGCGAAGGGCCGCAAGCGTTTGACGGTTCATCACTATTAAGTTTTGGTTTACCGAAAGAGGCTCGGCTCGCTAAGCGTGCCGAGTTTCTGCGTGTTTACGAGCAAGGTTCGCGAATCGAAGGGCGTTATATGACGGTTTTCATATTGCCGTCGAATCGCATGTTGCAGCGGGTCGGTGTCACCGCAACTAAGAAGGCTATCGGCAAAGCGCATGACAGGAATCGAGCAAAGAGACTTCTCAGAGAATCTTTCAGGCTCAGCCGGGCCGAATTGGACACAGTGGAGACAAAGTTCGATTGGGTGATAAATGCACGCCGGAGCATTTTGCTTGTGAAGCTCGAAAAGCCGCTTGCTGAGTTTCGATCGATCGTGAACCGAGTGGCCGGCGGCGAACGGTCTTTTCAGCTGGATCGACGGCGGCACGTGAAGCATTTAGAGAATACTGACAAATAGGTCTGGCAAGGCGTTACGCTCATTGTATTGGTCTGGATAGGTAAGGCGATTAGGATGAAGTTTCTTGTTCTCGATCTGCTCGGCATCTATAAGGCGGTAGTTTCGCCATTTTTGCCACCTGCCTGCAGGTTCGAGCCGACGTGTTCGGAATACGCCCGAGAGGCGGTTGCCAGATATGGAGCGCTAAAGGGAACATGGATGGGTATCAAGCGTATCTTACGATGTCAGCCATTCTGTAAAGGCGGCCATGACCCGGTCGAGTGATCTTAGACCAAGATCTTCTGGTTCGCGATCGAAATAATGGATACAAGTAATAATCAAAACCAATATCGCTTCCTGACCGCGGCAGTTCTTTCAATGCTCGTGCTTTTCGGTTGGTCTTATTTCAATCCGCCGCCAAAACCACCTGCTGAAAACGCAAACACTGCGGCGAATACCGCTGAGTCAAACACAAACCCACTCCAGCCAGCACCGACGCCGGCCACAGTTCCCGAATCGACAACCGCCGCGCCCGACACGGCTCCGAATCGAACCATCACGATAAGATCTCCATTGTACGAAGTGAAGCTCGACTCAAAAGGCGGTGTCGCGACGAGCTGGATCCTTTTGAGAAACCGGACAGAGAAAGGCGACGACGAATTATATGGTGCCGGCTCGAATGGGACCATAACAAAGCCGCTGCAGTTGATATCCGAGAAGGCCCTTACATCGTCACCGCGTGAGGTGCCGTTCCGACTCTCCACGGATGACGCCAATCTGAATGCGATCCTCAATGAACGAAACTATGCGGTATCTGTAACTGAGGACGCGATCAACCTTGGTTCTGGTGAAGAAAAAGCCATCGAGTTTTCGCTGACTGATGCCAGCGGTATCGATGTTAAGAAGAGGTTTGTATTTCGGGCGGATAGTTATTTATCGGACGTCTCTGTCGATCTCAAACGCGGCGGTCTGCCCGTTCCGAACACGAAATTGCTCATCGGTGCAAGCATCGGCGATCACGCCATCAATCACCATACGTTTTACCAGATCGAGTCTGAGGCCGTCGCGGCCGTCGATGATGACATCGTTCGGCACCAGGGATACTACTCATTCGAATATAACGCGAATAATACAGCTTCATTGGTAGTTCCCGGATCGGTGAATTGGGCAGGCGTAGGCGACGCTTATTTTGCGATGGCTGCGATCCCGGCGGTTCGATCACAAGGCCTTGAATTGCGTGCTTCGAAATACGAGGTTCAGACAGAACCATTTTTCAGCAGTATTTTCCAATGGGTAATCAGAAACGCCGAGACCAAGGAAACGCGCCATCTGGTGACCGCGCACGTTCCGATAACCAGCGACGGAACGGTGACACAGGTATTTGCCGGTTCGAAAGACTATTTTCTTTTGAATACGCTCGACGCCCCGATCTCACAGGCAGCAGGTCGTGAAGTAGACATCGTCGACCTGATCAACTTTAGTAATTACAGCATCATTCGAGCGATCGTTAAGCCGCTCTCTATCCCGATCCTGTATGCACTCCATTTTTTCAATGGGATCACCCATAACTATGGTGTTGCGATCATTATCTTCACATTTCTGTTCTATTCGCTCCTATTTCCGCTTAGATGGAAACAGTCGAAATCCTTCAAAAAAGCGGCCGGCAATGCGCCGAAGATGAAGGAGCTTCAAGACAAAATGAAGGAGCTTCAGAAGAAAGGGGTGCCGAGCGACGATCCGCGGATGCGGCAGCTTCAGATGGATCAGTTAAAGCTGACCAAAGATGCTCTCCCGATCGGCGGATGCCTGCCGATGCTGCTGCAGTTTCCTTTACTGATTGCCTTCTATACCGCGATCACGATCTCACTTCAGGCTCGCATGGCGAGCTTTGCATGGATCCCCGACCTTTCGTCCGGCGATCCTTGGCATTTGTTGGAATTCGGCTTTGCGATCTCGATGGTGCTGGCAATGAAGTTCACACCAACAGGGCCGGCTGTAACGCCCGAACAGCAAATGCAGCAGAAGATGATGACCTACCTGATGCCCGTAATGATGCTTTGGATCATGTGGTCAGCTCCGTCTGGACTTCTTCTCTATTGGTTCTTTGGCAATATCGTCAGTTTCGGACAGCAAATGATCATCAATCATTACAATAAGCCGACGGAGCCGCCGGCAGCTGAAGTAGTCGAAACGATCCCAAAAAATGCAAAGAGAGTAAAGGCGAAGCCGGCAACATCTTAGTTCTGCGACGCTGGTCTTTTTGTGTAAACTCATTTGTATGAACGAAACATGTCAAAAGGCGGAGGCATTTTTGTCTGAGATCATCAACGATCTTGGATTCGAACTGAGCGTATCTGCACAATGGACCGAAGAAGGCTGCCTACTTGACCTCAGCGGTCCGGATTCCGGATTGGCTCTTTCGGAAAATGCCGAAATGCTTGACGCGCTTGAGGTGCTATTGTTCCAAATGTTCGGCCGCGAACTCGACCGTGAACACCGGATCATTTGTGACGCAGAAGGATTTCGTCGTTCACGAAAGGCTGAACTCCAGGCAATGGCACGATTTGCTGGCGATCAGGTGAGAAAGCAAGGCAGGCCGTTCACTTTCGGAGTTCTGAATTCTACTGAGCGCCGCGTCATCCATCTAACCTTACAACTCGAAGAAGATCTTGTGACCGAATCGGTGGGCTCTGGCCGTGACCGCCGGTTGCAGGTCAGGCTGAAATGACCTTTGCTAGTTCGTCGTTAGCCTCAGCAACGGTGTTCAGGTCTCTGAGACCTTCGTCACGAAATTCAGCACCAAGTTATGCGCGATACGATCGTCGCACTTGCAACACCACTTGGCCGAAGCGGGATCGGCATGATCCGTTTGAGCGGCGCAGACTCGCTTTTGTTGGCGAGAGCACTTTCGGGAAACCCGGAATTCTCACCTCGACCTAGAACTTCTTCTCTTAGAACGCTTTTCGATCCTGCAACCGATGAGGTTATCGATGAGGCGATCATTACATATTTCAAAGCACCGAATTCCTTCACGGGCGAGGACGTAATTGAGATCAGCTGTCACGGATCTCCGATCGTCTTGCGACACGTGATCGACATTTGTCTTTCTTTAGGAGCGCGAATGGCTGACCCCGGCGAATTCTCTTTGCGTGCACTCGCAAATGGACGAATGAACCTCGCCGAGGCGGAAGCGATCCGAGACCTGATCGATGCTCAGACGAAAGCGACCGCACGACAAGCGATCCGACAATTAGAGGGCGAATTTTCAAACCAGCTAACGCCGATAAAAGACGAACTATTGAATGTGATCGTGGTTCTCGAATCAGCACTCGAATTTGTTGAGGATGATCTGCCGGAGTTTCAGGCTTCGAGAATACGAGCCGGCATGACAAGGATCTCGGTAGAGATCGCTCAAATTGCCTCGACATATCAAGCGGGCAAACTGCTTCGAGAGGGGATTAGCGTCGCGTTGGTCGGCCGGCCGAACGTGGGCAAATCCAGCCTGTTCAACGCGTTACTTGGCACCGACCGGGCCATCGTTACAGAGATAGCCGGAACGACCCGCGACCAACTTCTTGAGCGGTTTACCATCAACGACATTCCGATCTCATTGATAGACACCGCAGGGTTACGCGAAACGGCCGACACAGTGGAGAGTATCGGGGTTGCGCGATCGAGAAAGACAATGGCAGATGCGGACCTCGTTGTAGTCTTGCTTGACGCTTCTGAACCGATAGGTCCTGAAGATCGTGAAATTATCGAGAGCGTAAAGGAATTAGATCACCTTGTCGTTCTTAACAAGATCGACAAGATCGAGATGAACGGTAAAAGCTCTGTCTGGAGTGCCGTTGACCCGACGGTGCCGGGTGACGCAATAAAGATATCGGCAAAGACGGGCATGGGCCTCGATGACCTGAAGAATGCCTTGATCGAACCAATAGGAATCGATGACAGGGACGTTTCAGGTTTTCTTGTTTCGGATGCACGCCACTTCGATCTGCTGAATCGCGCTCACAAGGAGGTCGAAAACTCGATCCTTGAAATGGACAAAGGCCTAAGCGAGGAGATCGTTCTGGTCGGCCTTCATAACGCGCTCAGATTTTTGGGACAGATCACCGGCGAGACCACAAACGAGGACATGCTGACCCGAATATTCTCGACTTTTTGCATCGGAAAGTAGGATTCAGTTCGGTGCTATCAGGCTTGCGTTCGAACGACCTCTACAGAGCAATGGGCCCTGCCGGCTACTGCAGCCGAAGTGCTACCGATCAAAAATCTCTCGAGCCTGCTTCCAAAGGCGTTTGCGCCAACGAATATCGTATCTGCATTCCAATGCTCGGATTCTTCGACCAAGACCGTTTTCGGGTTTCCGGAAACGATATGCAGCGAGGCCTTTAGCCCGACTGCTTCCAGTTTTCTCAATTCCGGCTGAGCTAGCTGCTCAAGCCATTCCCTTTCAGCGTCGTTCACATCGTCGATCGCACTCGCGATCGGCGGGACGAAGCGTCCGATCGCGGTCGGTTTCACCGGATCGGTCACCGCGATCAACCTCACCGCAGTCTCGGCAGGCCACGATCGAGCGGAAACGGCCTCTACAGCAGCTTGTGCACCCTTCGAACTATCGAATCCAACGACTATCCGGATCGGCGACGCATCGACTTCGATGCGACCCCTGGCCACCCGCACCGAACAGTGGGCCTCGGTGAGAACCTTTTGCGAAATGCTGCCGAGAAAAAACCGACTGATCGCTGATTGCCCGTGAGATCCGATCACGATAAGGTCGGGCTTGAAGTTATCGGCCATGGAAAGAATCTCCCAAGCAGGTGAACCGTACGTCGCCGACGATGTGATATTCCAACTGGGGATCATTGTCCGGAGACGTGTTTCGGCATGCGCAGCGAAGGTTTTGGTCTCGGTCAGCGCTCGTTCGCCTTTTTCCCGGTGACGCTGAACCAAGCTCACGATGTATGGATCGTCAGTTACGTGAATATCCTGATTCCCATTTGGCGGCGGCAACCAAACTTCGGCGACGGAAATGATCGACGCCTCGCCCGATTCCGGCAGACCTGCGCGTTTTAGGTCATCGATCGCCGCTTCAGAACACCTCGACCCGTCGTAAGCAACTAAAATTCTCATCCGTTTATCCCTTGCTTCGATTTTACAACAAGCAATCCGGGAACACGCAATGCATGTGCCATTAATGGGAATCAAGAATGCCGCGAACTGGACAAATGAACTCTTCAAACGCTGAACGGTGCGAGAAAATCCGCGCCTGGCTTTTGAATGTCACGCAGACGGCTCTAAAATGGAACTGTCACGAAGATTTGACGATTTTATTAGCGCCTGACCAAGTCGGGACAGATCACGTTCTCAAACCAACAATGAAAAAAAACCAGGAAAAGGTACTTATAGTCGACGACGAGCGATTCATACGGATGGCGCTTACGGAAGCACTACGCTCCTGGGAATACGATACCATCGAAGCTGATAGTGTTGCTGCTGCGCTTGAAAGGTTTGAAGCTGAAGAACCGGCGGTCGTTCTGCTTGATATCGATCTTCCCGATGGTTCTGGCTTGGACGTGCTCAAGACGATAAAAGAAAAACGGCCAGGTACTATTGCGGTGATGATCACCGGCAACGTTGATGTCGAAAATACGGTCGCTGCGCTTCGCGGCGGAGCTCACGATTTTATCGGAAAGCCCGTGAAGCTGGAGGAACTGGAAGTAACACTGCGAAACGCTTTTGAAACAAGGGCACTGCGTCGCGAAGTTGAAAGCGTAAGACGAGAGCGATCCGGCAAGTTCGGTTTCGATCAGATCATCGGTGAATCGGCGGTAATGCAAAAGGCCAAAGACCTGGCATTACGTATCGCGAGGTCTGATGTTTCGTCGATCTTGCTGCAAGGTGAGACAGGGACCGGTAAGGATCTATTTGCAAAGGCTATTCACTATGCATCTGAACGTGCGAGCGCTCCTTACCTTGCTATCAACTGCGCTGCGTTGCCCGCGACGCTTATCGAATCAGAATTGTTCGGCTACGAAAAAGGGGCATTTACCGATGCGAAACAACGAAAGGAAGGGTTATTCGAACAAGCGCAGGGCGGGACGATCTTTCTCGATGAGATCGGTGAGATGGAACTCGCTCTGCAGGCAAAGCTCTTGCGAGTTCTCGAAAATGGTGTCTTTCGCAGGGTCGGAGGACTTAAGGATATACCTCTTGATGTAAGAATCATTGCGGCTTCGAACCAGAACTTGAAAAAGGCCGGAGAAGCTGGGACTTTCCGGCTCGACCTTTATTTCAGACTTTCGGTCATTCAGATCGATATTCCACCGCTTCGTCTTCGGGGTGACGACATCGTTATGCTTGCGATGTATTACATCGAGGCTGCAAATCAAAAACGTAAAGGCCCAAAACTCAAAGGCCTTGCGCCTGACGTGAAAGCGATCTTTTACGGTTACGATTGGGCCGGCAATGTCAGGGAACTAAGGAATGTCATTGAGCGGTCAGCAATACTCGAGGACGGCGATATAGTCTCGACGACCCATTTGCCAAATGACATGCTGCTGCTATCAGGTGCTTCACAACGAACTGAGAACATGACAGGCATTAACCTCCCGCCCAACGGCATACCGCTTGAGTCGGTCGAAGCTGAGCTTGCACGGCAGGCCGTCGAACGAACCGGCGGCAATCTTACGCGAGCGGCAAAACTGCTCGATATATCGCGCGACCAACTTAGATACAAACTAAGAAAATCAGGTGATTACGAAACAGCCGCAAAGCAAGAATAAATGATCAGGACAAAAACCTCTGTCGGGAAAGCTGCAGTCACAGACAGCGATCGTGACCTTTTAAAGGAACTGTCAGATCTGAAGTTCGCTATCGATCAATCTGCGATCGTTGCGATCACAGATCAGACCGGGAAAATTACTTATGTGAACGACAAGTTTTGCGAGATCTCAAAGTACTCAAGGGCAGAACTGGTCGGGCAGGATCACAGGATAATCAACTCGGCATTTCACCCGCCGGAGTTTATCAGAGGCTTATGGAAGACCATTGCAAATGGGGGTGTCTGGCATGGCGAGATCAGAAATCGAGCCAAGGACGGCAGTATTTATTGGGTCGATACGACAATCGTCCCGTTCCTCGACAATGACGGAAAGCCGCTGCAATACATTGCGATCCGTTACGAGATCACGGAACGCAAGGCGGCGGAAGAGCGCATTCGCCAGCAGGCATCACTACTTGAAAAATCGCAAGACGCGATAATCGTCTGTGACCTAAACTATAAGGTCCTTTACTGGAATAACGGAGCCGAGCGCATCTATGGATGGAAGATCGGAGAGGTACTCGGGAAGTCGGTTTTGCTGATCTACGAAAACGGGCTTGAGAAACGACAGGCCGCGATCAAAGCCTCGCTCGAGGCAAGCAGTGAGTGGCGTGCACAAGAAAAACACATTAACAAGTCGGGCGAAAAGATCTTTGCTGAAAGCCGCTGGACACTGGTCAGAAATGACCAACACCAACCTGATTACATTCTGATCATTAATACGGACATCACCGAGAAACACCGTACCGAAGAGCAACTGCTCAGAGCCCAAAGGATGGAATCCATAGGGACTCTTGCGGGCGGCATCGCTCATGATTTTAACAACATCCTTTCGCCGATCCTGATGTCAGTAGGGATGCTTCAGGCAAAGACTAGGGATCCTGAGATGATCAGGTGGTTGGAGTTGATCCGACAAAGTTCGGAACGCGGGGCCTCGCTTGTGCAGCAGGTTCTGACGTTCGCTCGTGGGATGTCAGGCGATCGTGTCTCTGTCCAACTCAAACACATTATCAAGGATCTGATAAAAGTGCTCGACGAGACACTGCCAAAATCGATCACGGTCAAACAGAATGTCGATCCAGAACTTTGGGTAATATCCGCCGACCCGACGCAGTTGCATCAGGTGCTGATGAACCTTTGCATCAACGCCCGCGATGCAATGCCAAGCGGCGGTTCCCTGACACTGTCGGCAATGAACGTGACGATAGACGAAAATTATTCGCGAATGAATATCGATGCAGAACCGGGCCGATATGTGCTCGTGACCGTAAACGACACCGGCGGCGGTATGACGAATGACGTGCAAAAGCGAATATTCGATCCGTTTTTCACGACCAAAGAGATCGGCAAAGGAACAGGCCTGGGGCTCTCGACCGCGATCACGATCGTAAAGAGTCATGGCGGATTCATCAACGTATACAGTGAGCCTCAAAAAGGCACACAATTTTCCGTATACTTCCCTGCGGATCCGACGAGCGACATGGGTGCAAACGACGAGACCGTACCGGTGATGCCAAGCGGCAAAGGCGAAATGATACTTTTGGTCGATGACGAAGAGAATATTCGTCAGGTCACACAAGCTGCGCTCGAGTCATCAGGTTACGTTGTGGCGACTGCGAACGACGGAACGGAGGCGATCTCGATCTTCGCACAACGACACGACGAGATCGCAGTGATATTAACCGATATGGCGATGCCGTTTATGGATGGTATCGCGATGATCCGCGCAGCAAGAAAGATCGATCCGAATGTGCGGGTGATCGCAATGAGTGGCCTTATAAGCGCCGATCAAGCCGCGGAACTGACCGAACTGAATGTGAAGATGCGATTACCAAAACCGTTCACGGCGGAAGAACTTTTGAACGCAGTCAGCGATATCCTCAAATAGGATCGCTCGACTTGCGGGAAATAGAAGCTAGAAGCGGGCAGAAAACAAGAAAAACCAATCCGAGCGGCATTAGTGAACCGCTTGTAATGTCATATTCGGCAGCGATCCGTTGCCATGAAAAACCGAAAACAAATCGGCCGATCAACAGCTCGAAAGCGATCGTCAAAACCATCCAAAATAAACCGATTGCGACAAGGGCAAAAGGCCCATTGGCGCCGATCCACCGTATCAAAGATCGAGTTACCAAAAATATGATAGCCGCGCCGCTGAAGACCGCCATCTGACGTGCGCGAAATTCACCCACGGATGGCTCCAGGATCTGTATCCGAGCGATTCCATGAACCGTTTCGGCGAGAATTATCACGATCCAAACGACGGTCGCGCGTAGGAAGACCTTAGATGTTGCGCTCATTCCGCACTTTTTCGAACAACAATGACCGAGCAGGGCGCATGATTAACAACTCCGTTTGAGACCGACCCCAACATTCGCCCCCAGAAGCCTCTACCATGCGAGCCAACAACGATCAGGTCAGCGTTCCATTCCTTAGCAAATTCGACGATGCAATTTGCCGGTTTGCCGGTGAGAACCTCAGGAGAAACACTTGCTTTCTCGCAGCGATCCTTCATTCGTTCGACCGTGGTTTGTGCAAAGTGCTCGGCCTGTTTTCGAGCCGCATCCGCCATTGCTTGATAGTATTCCGGCGAAAGTGCAAATGGCTCGGCAGCGATCACCTGAACCTCCTCGAAAGCGCAGACCACACGGATCTGTGCTCCGTCGATCGAACCAAACATCTCGCTGCATTTGTCAGCAGCCGCATCGCTAAACTCTGAACCGTCTGTCCCTAGTATTATTTTCATCGATTTCAACTCCATTTGAACGCGCTGGCCAACGATTTTAGATTTTAGGACTCAACTTGACCGCCATTCCTACATCTTCACTCGCAAAGCTCGTGCCTCGCTGCTTGGGCGTGACCGCCAGTAAAACACTGGAGACAAGATTGAAAGCGCGAGCAGCATTGGGGCGTATATGCGAAAAATACCGCGCCGTCATCGGCAATCGCCAGTTGAACATCTCACCTGGAAATAATGACTTTGAAGCAAATAAGTTAGAAGGCAGCGAGGTCACATACGGCACGGCGATTGCCGATGGAACTGATTGGGCGTGGTATATTCGAAGGTACAAAGACCTGGTCGACTCCTCGAAGAAGAACCGGAGACAATAATATGATCGAGATCGAAGAAATGCGAACGAATGAGATCGAGGAACTGTTAAAAACGGTCGGTTACGGCCATCTTGCGACCGCTAGAAATAACCAACCGTACGTCGTCCCCGTTCATTACGCCTACGATAAACCGCTGATCTATGTATACACGACCGAGGGCAAAAAGTCGGAGATCATAAAGGTAAATCCACAGGTTTGTCTTCAGGTGGAAGACGTAAAAAGCAACCAGGATTGGAAAAGCGTGATCGCACTTGGTGACGCAGAACAAGTAAGCGATCCCGCCGAACGAGAGAGGGCGCTAAAGCTTGTAGCCGAGGTCAACCCGACACTGAGTCCGGCCGTTAGTATCCGATGGATGGACAGCTGGGTTCGCGAAAACATCGAAGTGATACTGAAGATCACGCCGCGAATGTTGACCGGCCGTGCAACGATCGCCAAGAGCGATACTGATGCGCCGCTCGCAGCGGGGGAACGAAGCCGTTCAAGCATCTACTAAAAATCAAAAGCACCTGAAGCCCCCGCTTCAAGCGCCCTTTAAAATGGTCGTGAACTTTCCGAACTTCTAAGAGATCTGCGTAATTCTGCCTCTCTCAACGACCATCGGAACGGCCGTTGGTTGTATGAACGAAATCAGCGTCTTCGTGCCGTAAGAGTCTTCGATATCAAGAATGCCGCCGTCCTTGTCGCTGTCTGCCTGAAGCAGTAGTTTGGCCGGGTTGAATATCGAGTGAGTGTGGTGGATGCTCGAGCCTGTGCCAGTCATCAGTTCGATCTTGTCAGATCCGTTTTCGCGTTCAAGTGCCAAGCCGATCAACGGCAGGCCTTCCGAAAGCACTTGCGCACCCGACTCGCTGCTTAGGACCTGAACGGTTGTCTGCCAGTCGAGTCGATCTCTTGAGATCTCATCGCAAAACACCTTCCAATCTTCTCTGGGTATTTCAGTTGTCATATCGTCCTCCTAGGCATCGTTCGGTTGAGATTTGCGATTTCGATTGCTATACCATGCCTCGCACAAACGCAATACGCGTTCCATTAGCAATGAAAGATTTGAATGGTGCGGCACATCGCCCAAAGTCTTTCGCGACAAAACGATCTATACCTTGCCTTGTGAAATTGTTCGCGCCGGATCGTGCGGTTTTGGGTAATTTTACGCGTCAGCGTCGTCCGAACCCGCGAAATACCGACATGATCTTTTGGAACACGACTTGCACTTAATGATCGCAGGAAAGGGGGCACTGAAAAACAGGAGCAAGGAATAATATGCTTACCAAGATCTACATTGCACTTTGGGCGATAATAGTTACTTCGGCGGTCGTGATGTTTCTGATCGGCGGCCTTTCCGAGTTGATGATAGTTGCTTATGGATTCATTTGTTTCGGAATGGTCTTCATGGGGATGATCTCCGTACTGCCGACCGCAGTGCATGATTCGCTGATAAAGCACTAAGTTCAACTGGAGAGCAAGGGTAGGGTATTGTGACGAACCTTGGTTCGCCGCAAAACGAAAAGGGGTTTGCCGTCATGCAGGGCCGGCGAATCCCTTTTCTGTTTGGGAACCTTTAGAAGCGGCATTCTCCGAATGTCGTTTTACTGTTGCAGGTACTGACCCTTATCCACCGACCTGTAATTCACTGAGATTTGGTGTTCGGCGCGCGGAATACCTCGCCTCATAAAAGTCGTATATCCAGATTTGTCTCGTAAGCCGTTGAGAAGTCAGTAGACGCATTGCTGGCACGCGGGTTGCGCTTTAGAACAAATGATGGCCCGATAGCGGGCGGTCAAATCCTTCGTATACGGAGTGTGAATTATGGAAAAGGAAGCAACGGAAATAATCAAGCAAGAAAGGCCGGAAGCGTCCGCTTCGCCGATATTCGTTGAAACCGAGAAGATGTTCGAGAGATTATCCGAACTGTCACGAGAGATCGGGCATCGGGCTTTTGAGTTCTTTCAACAACGCGGCCGTGATTTTGGTAACCAACTCGACGACTGGTTCAGGGCAGAATCCGAGATTCTCAGACCGACTCCGGTCGAAATAACCGAGAACGACAAGATGATCAACGTTAAGGCTGCGGTGCCGGGATTCAAGGCTGAAGAGATCGAGTTAAGCGTCAAGGACAAAACGCTCTTTATGAGCGGTGAAACAAAGAGCGAGACTGAGAAGAAGGACGAGACGACCTATTACAGCGAGTGGAAAAGCAACAAATTCTGTAGACAGGTGGCATTACCCGGTGAGGTCAAAATCGACGATGTAAAGGCACAACTCAAAGACGGCATTTTGACAATCGCGCTCAAAAAGACCGCCGAAAAAGAAGAGACAAAGATCGCCGTAAAAGCTGCATAGTTGGCTTTCGATACCCAACGATGCTCTGATTCAGCTTGGCTTGTTGTTGACATTCAACGGCATCGGTGTGTAATTGTTTCGAATGGCGAAAACGAAAGACATGCGCCGGTGGTTACTGATTACGGCTGGTGTTCTGATAGCGGTCATCATACCGCAATTGCTGGTCGAATCTCAGTTTTACGCACGGATCATCAGTGTTGCCTCGGTCTGCCTTTTATTATGGCTGACAGAGGCAACACCTCCATTCGTTCCAAGCCTGGTTCTATGGGCACTGGTACCACTCGCTTTAGGGACACTTGATGAGCGAATGCGCCTTCCCACCGTACTGGTATGGGCGGCAGATCCGGTACTCGCCTTGTTCTTCGGCGGATTTGCTCTTGGCGTTGCCGCAAAGCGCTACGGTCTGGACCAAGATTTGATCGAGTACGCCTTGGTCATATCAGGTGACTCATATAAGAAACTTCTGCTTTTTGTTATTTTGATCACTGCATTTCTTTCGATGTGGTTGTCGAATATCGCAGCTGCCGCACTTATGTTGGCGTGTCTGCGACCTGCTTTCAACAGCCTGGATGAGAGCGACCTGCTCCGTAGAGTATTGCTTGTAGGCGTCGCGCTGGGAGCTGATCTCGGTGGTATGGCAACACCGATCGGGACAGGCCCTAATGCGGTCGCGATAGCCTCGCTTGCAGATACTGGTCCGATCACGTTCATTGGCTGGATGTTGTTCGCATTTCCATTGACCATCGGCATGTTGTTCTTTAGTTACTTTCTTTTGGTGTGGCGAATCGGCGGTACTGACGTCCAAATGGCTACCAACATAAAATTCGAGACAACAAGGCGAGATCGAGTGGACGATCCGGCATTTGCCCGAGGCCGGTCGGTCTTACTTGGGATCATGGCCGGAACGATATGTCTCTGGCTAAGCGAACCGCTTCACGGGATCTCAGCGGCAATAATCTCGATCTGCGCGAGTGCTTTGTTGTTCTTAACGCGGATCCTTGATAAGGATTCGCTTAAACGCATCGACTGGTCAACGCTGATACTCATTTCCGGCGGGATCACACTTGGAAAGTTGTTTGAGACCTCGGGCATCATCCTTGCGTTTTCGCGGAGCGTGCCATTCGAAGCATTTGACCCGACATTCGGACTTTTTCTTGTTTGCATGTTCACTGCCGTCCTTGCTTCCCTGATGAGTAACACCGCATCGGTGATAATGCTCATCCCGCTTGCTACCGCACTTATTCCTTCACCTTCTACTGCGATCCTGGTCGCTATATCTGCTTCTTTCGGTATACCGTTCATTATAAGCACACCTCCGAATGCGATGGCGTTCGGTGAGGGCGGAGTTCGTTCGTCCGATCTCTTCTGGCCCGGCATAATAATCATGCTGCTCGGCTGCCTGATCATTAGCACAACAGGTCCGGCGGTTTTGAAACTTGCAGGGATCGCCTGAACTTTTTTCGAAATTTACTTCCGTTTGAGCGTTTATCACCGAAGGCGCGTTACGGAGACTCGTCGGATTCGCTTGGTTGCGTCAAGAACGAACCAGAACAACGTTAGGTAATAGATTCCAAATATGTTAGAACTTTCCGAAGTAGGGAATTCGTCGCAATGGACAGCGGAGACACGAATGGGAAGAAACCACGAAAGAACTCCTGTAGTTATTGAGATCATCCTCGATTCGTCAGCCGGTCGCAGAGCCTCGCGGATAAGCGATCTCAGTCTCGGGGGGTGTTACGTCGAATCGATCACGCAATATCGTGAAGGTGAACCGATCGCGTTCGAACTTACAAGTTCGGATGGCCAAGGTCTGCGGTTTACGGGTGAAGTTGCGTACATCCTTGATGGGTTCGGTTTCGGACTGAAGTTCACAAATATCAATGACGATCAACTCGAGTTTTTGAAACGCGTTCTTCCGGAAGCCTGAAATCGGCCCATTTCTGTAATCGCTCTTCATCACATCCTTCATACAATCTCGTTCGATTGACAAACACGCCTGAAAGGATAATAGTCTCTTGAAAAACTAAGACTCGGGAGACTACGTGAATGCCTATCAAAGGTGATGAGCTTGATACTGCAGTAACGCTTGAATCTGCCAAGACGGGTATCGTTGAGGAGCCGCCTTTTCACATGCTCGTGCTTGGGGATTGGAGCGGCGACGCGGAGAAAAGACCGCTTGCCGAGCGCCAGCTTGTCGAGATCGACCGCGATAACTTTGATAAGACGATCGCGCGAATGGGGGTTCGTTTGGATCTGCAATACGACGGCACCCCCCTTCCTCTGGAGTTTGCCGACCTTGATGATTTTCACCCCGATCAGATATTTCGGCGAGTTCCGATATTTGCAGAACTCCGCGATCTTCGTCGGCGACTGAAAGACGAGAGCAGCTTTAACGCGGCCGCACGTGAGGTTCGTGATCGTTTTGGTGTAAGCGAAGAGAACAAGAGATCTTCTGACCCTGAGCAACCCTCGTCCGAACAAAGCGATGCAAAACCGGCCGACAATTTGCTTGATGCGATACTTACCAAACCAACCGGGGGAGCTGCGGCCCCTAAAGCGGGAATATCAAGGGATATTTCAGATCTGGTCAGCGATCTTGTTCGGCCGCATCTGGTCTCGGTCGACGAGAACGAGCAGGCACAATTGGTCGCCGCCGTTGATGCTGCGACCGGCGGACTTATGCGGGGCATTCTTCACGATAGGCGATTTCAGGAATTGGAAGCCGCTTGGCGCGGACTCTTCTTCCTTGTGCGCCGGACCGAAACCTCGAGCGAACTCAAGATCCATCTCCTTGATGTCTCGAAAGATGAATTGTCTGGCGACCTCAAGAATGCCGGTAGTCTCTCCGAAACACTTGTATATCGGCATTTGATCCGTGAATCGATCGAAACCCCGGGCGGCGAGCCCATTGCCGTGATCTTGGGGAATTACTCATTTGAGCCTAATGTCGATGACGTTGCATCGCTGATCAGGATCGGGAAGCTGGTTGCAGCCGCTAATTCTCCGTTCATTTCTCATATGCGGCCTGATGTTTTCGGCATGCATTCGTTAGCGGAAGATCCTGATCCATCAAACTGGAAAATGTCCGATGATACAGAATCAGGAAGGCTTTGGAAGGCGCTTCGCGGGCAGGCTGAAGCAGAATATTTAGGAATGGTAATACCGCGCTTTCTCGCCCGACTCCCATACGGGGCCGAAACGGATCCTCTGGAGTCGTTTGCATTCGAGGAGTTTGCTGACGGACCGGTTCATGACCAATACATTTGGTCGAACTCGTGTTTTGCTGTCGGCCAATTGCTAGCTGCGAGTTTTGCGGCTTACGGTTGGGAAATGGGCCGCGCCCTAAAACAAGATATCGAAGGTCTACCTGTTCATGTTTACAAGGATGGAACGGAAACGGTCTACAAGCCATGTTCTGAAGTACTTTTAACGGATATCGCGTTTCAAAAGCTAATGGATTTTGGCTTTATGCCACTCATCACCTATAAGAACTCTGACCGCGTCAAACTAACTCGTTTCCAGTCAATCGCAGACACTGCGCTAAAGGGAATGTGGTGTTGACGCGGAAGTATAGCGTTGGCAAAGACCGGATTTTCGTTTACACTTTCTATTTTGAACCTGATAGCGGGAACATCCCGCTATTTTTGGCTTTAGGAGAACGATGTTCGACGAGAGTTTTGATGTGATCGTGATCGGCGCCGGGCACGCAGGTTGTGAAGCCGCGTCGGCTTCGGCGCGCCTCGGGTCACAAACTGCGCTCGTGACGATAAATCTCGACCTGATCGGGCAAATGTCGTGCAACCCGGCCATCGGCGGCATCGCTAAAGGGCATGTTGTCAGGGAGATAGACGCACTCGGGGGAATAATGGGCCGCGTCATTGACCGGACCGGCATTCAGTTTCGTCTTCTTAACCGTTCACGCGGGCCGGCAGTACAATCACCGCGAGCGCAGGCTGACCGCGGACTCTACCGCTCCGAGATGCGTCGGGTGCTCGAAGCGACACCGAACCTTCACCTCAGACAAGGTGTTGTTGTCGAGCTAATTGTTGAGAATAATAAGGTTACGGGTGTCACGATGCAGGATACCCGACGCTTTGGGGCGAAGGCGGTCGTGGTCGCAACCGGAACGTTTCTAAACGGAACGATTCACACCGGGAGAGAGACATTTTCGGCCGGGCGAGCCGGTGAACCGGCGTCGATCGAATTGGCGGAAGCTCTTAAGAAACAAGGCTTTCCGGTCGGTAGGCTAAAGACCGGAACGCCGCCAAGGCTTGACGGGCGGACGATAGATTGGGATGCATTTGAGCCCCAACCGCCGGACGAAAGACCAGTTGCGTTCTCGTTTTCGACCGAGAAGATCGAACAACCCCAGATCCAGTGTTTCATCGGCTACACTAGCGACCGTGTTCATCAGGCGATCCGTGATAATTTGCACCAATCACCTTTGTATTCAGGAAAGATCACGGGAATTGGTCCCCGATACTGCCCATCGATCGAAGATAAGGTCGTAAAGTTCGCCGACAAAGAGCGACATCAATTGTTCCTTGAGCCCGAGGGTGTAAGTACGAACGAAGTGTACTTAAATGGATTTTCGACCTCGTTGCCTTCGAGGCTCCAACTAGAACTGTTGCGAATGATACCTGGTTTTGAAAAGGTGCAGATCATTCGTCCGGGTTACGCGATCGAATATGACTTTGTCGATCCGCGCGAATTACGTCCGACGATGGAATCAACTCGAATGGGCGGTCTATTCCTTGCAGGCCAGATAAACGGAACGACCGGATACGAAGAGGCGGCCTGTCAGGGGTTGATGGCGGGGATAAATGCCGCTTTCCACGTTCAGAAACGAGGGCCTTTTGTTTTGCAGCGTGAAGAGGCGTATATCGGTGTATTGACGGACGATCTAATTCGGCATGGTGTTGACGAGCCGTATAGGCTATTTACTTCGCGGGCAGAAGCTCGGCTGAAGCTCAGGCATGACAATGCTGATGAAAGGTTGACGCCCAAAGGAATGAGCATCGGATTGGTCGGAGACAGCGCCTGGGATCGATTTAACCGAAAACGAGAAATACTTGCGCGTCTTCGTGAAGCCTTGGACGGTACACGGTTCAAGCGTTCGTCGATCGAATATGCAAGCGTTTCGCAATTGCTCAATGCCGATCTCGGCGATGCATTTACACTTTCACAGTTGGCAATGCGGCAAGGTGTTGATCGCGAATTGATCGAGCGGTTGCTGCCAGAAGATATTCGGGTCGGCCTGCGGGAAGAAGAACTTGAAACCGCGTTGGCTGATTCGATGTACGCCGGTTACATTGAAAAGCAAGATAAAGCGGCCGAACGCGTCAACCATCATGATTCGTTAAAAGTGCCGGATAGTTTCCAATTCAGATCGATCAGCGGTCTTTCGAATGAGATGGTCGAACGGCTCGAAAGGTCGCGACCTCAGAACTTTGCCCAGGTGCGATCGATCCCTGGTCTCACGCCATCCGCTTTATCCACGGTGCTTGTTCACCTCACGGCTGGACAACCCCGCCCGATCGAAAACAATTAGTCTTAGATCAAATTGTGGAACGTTCCACATTTCATTGCTGCAACTCTGTGGAACGTCCCACATTTCTGTTTTTCAGTTCAAAGTTCAATTATGCTAACTTAGTTCTTCGTTTCGTTATCTAGAATGGGCAAAATAATTGCAATCGCCAACCAAAAGGGCGGCGTCGGAAAGACGACGACGGCCATAAATCTTGCCGCTGGTATCGCTCAAATGGGTAAAAAGGTCCTTTTGGTGGACGCCGATCCTCAGGGAAACGCGACTTCCGGGGCCGGTGTTTCGAGGGTTTCAGGCCGAAAGTCGCTTTACCATGCCTTGATAACCGGCGAATCAGTTAGAGAATTGGTGCTACCGACTGAAATTGAAACGCTTTGGGTTCTGCCTTCCGACAAGAATCTCGCCGGAGTTGAGATCGAGTTTGCCGAAACGGTCGACCGAGCTTATGTATTGAAGAAACTACTTGACCCGATTCGAGAGTATTTTCACTACATCTTTATTGACTGTCCGCCGTCCCTAGGAATATTGACTGTGAATGGCCTTACAGCTGCCGATTCGCTACTCGTACCGATCCAATGTGAATATTTCGCGCTCGAGGGTGTTACCGAATTGTTTGATACTCTGGCTCGATTAAAGCGGGAACTGAATCCGGAACTGGCGATCGAAGGCCTTCTTCTGACCATGTATGATGAACGGACGAACCTTTCGACCGCTGTTGCTAAGGATCTGCGTGATTTTTATGGCCCAAAGGTCCTTAAGACCGTTATTCCGCGAAATGTCCGGCTTGCAGAAGCTCCGAGTTTCGGCAAACCGATATTGTTGTATGATCCGCGATCCCGCGGTGCGGAGAGTTATCTAGAGCTCGCGAAGGAGATAATGAACCATGGCTAGAACACCACTTGGTAGAGGTCTAAGTGCCCTGCTTGGTGAAGATACATCTACAGGCCAGCAAAAGGACAGCATATTTGAGATCGATATTGAACTGATCGATCCAAATCCCGAGCAGCCACGGACACGATTTACCGACAAGGCTCTCGACGAACTTGCTCAATCGATTGCCGCTAATGGCGTTGTTCAGCCGATCGTCGTTCGGCCGATCGGTTCGCGATTTCAGATCATCGCCGGTGAAAGGCGTTGGCGAGCTGCACAGCGAGCTGGTTTGCGCAGAATACCGGCAGCAACAAAGCAAGTTTCGGACGACAAATTGCTTGAACTTGCCCTGATCGAAAATATTCAACGGCAAGAGTTGAACCCCATCGAAGAAGCCAAGGCCTATCGCAAACTCATTGATAACATTGGACTTACGCAGGAGAAGCTCTCCGAAAGGGTTGGCAAAGAAAGGTCCCTTATTGCAACAACGTTACGCTTGCTGAAATTACCTGAAGATATTCAAACGCTGATCGAAGAAGAAAAACTCACCGCCGGACACGGTCGGGCACTCCTGATGGTCGAAGACAGGGCGGTCCAACGGCGTCTAGCGAGGAATATAATCGAAAAAGGTCTTTCTGTCCGTGAAACCGAAAGATCGATCAAGAAGAACACAATATCTCCGCAACATATTGTAAACAATAGAGTTGCGAAACCGATTGATGCAAATGTGAGAGCTGCCGAAACAAAGTTGATGAGAAAATTAGGTACGAATGTAAAGATCGTTCCGAAAGGAAATGGTGGAAAGATCGAGGTCGAATTTTATAGCCTCGATGATCTGGATCGTATCTTTCAGCTGGTAATGAGATCTGAATAGGAGGAGTCGAGAGGATGCTGAAGCGTCTTACCGAAATGGTGTCGTGCGCTGGTTGAGTGGCCAAGCTTGCCCCTGGCGACCTTGCTCAAGTTTTGAGTAAGCTTCCAAAGCAACCTGGTGACAACGTGATCGTCGGATTTGAGAATTCGGACGACGCGGGAGTTTTTCGCCTTACGGATGACGTCGCGTTGGTTCAAACGGTCGATTTCTTTACACCGGTCGCCGATGACCCTGAGATCTATGGCCGTGTGGCCGCTATAAATTCTCTCAATGATATCTACGCAATGGGCGCGGTACCGCTCACCGCTCTTTCGGTTGTTTGCTATCCGCAAAAAGGCGATTGGGATATTTTCGGCAAGATACTTCTTGGCGGCCAGAATGCGATGAACGAAGCGGGTGTCGTTGTGATCGGGGGCCATTCTGTCGATGATCAGGAGATGAAATTCGGTTACGCGGTTACAGGTATTGTTCATCCGGAAAAGGTAATAACGAATGCAGGGGCAAAAGCGGGCGATGTGTTGATCCTTACAAAGCCGATCGGGACAGGTGCGATCAACACAGCGGTAAAAAATGGGATCGCCAGCGAGGCCGCGGTCAACGCTTGCATTGCAGCGATGACAACATCGGCAGCAAATGCGTCACGAAGAATGGTCGAGCTAGCTGCGAATGCGTGTACCGACGTCACCGGCTTCGGATTGATCGGCCATGCATATGAATTGGCAAAAGCGAGTCAGGTAACGTTAAATATTGTGTCCAATATGGTTCCGTTGCTTCCAGACGTGATCGAGCTGATCTCAAAGGGAATGCTCACGCGCGGAGATAAAAACAACCGAGTATACGTCGGTGATACAATCGAGATCGACATCAATGTGTCGGGACAAATGCAAAGTGCGTTGTTTGATCCCCAAACCGCCGGCGGACTTTTGATAAGCATCGCCGAAGAAAACGCGGACGAGTTCCTTCCGACGATCAAAGATGCGCGGGTCATAGGCACGGTCACGGAATTCGACGCAAAACTGATCAAGGTGACATAAGGTATAGACGCTTGTATTTATTCATTTTCGAATCTATCGGGACTCAAGAGCTGATCCTTATCGGGATCGTGGCGTTGATATTTCTCGGACCGAGAAAGCTGCCCGAGTATGCACGAAAGATCGGAAAAATGATGAACGAATTCCGTTCGACAACGAACGAGTTCAAAGCAACGTGGGAACGGGAGGTCAATTTCGAGGAGGAAGCAAAGGCGTTGCAACTTGGAACGATCGACGAAGAAGCAGAGAAGCCTGTTCCACGCGAAAACAGCATTCTCGAAAGCCGACCGCCTGTTCCTTTTCCGGCGCCCGAGGTTCGCGAACTAGATGCAGAAAAGTTCGGGTCGATGCGTCCGGGCGAGGAGTTGAGCACATACGAACCTGACGAGAACGCTGCTGAACCCGAGTCTGACAAAGGTAGTTGGCTTTGAAACACCGTTATTTCTGATTGTTGAAACGAATGCCGGATATCGAGAACGAACAAATAGCGGAGGTCGGCGTCCAAATGTCATTCTTAGACCACTTGGACGAATTGCGACGTCGCCTCGTAAACTCGGTGATTTTCGTCGTTATCGCATTTGTTTGCTGTTGGTTTGTCTCAAAACCGATCTACAACTTTCTTAGCGTACCCATCCGTCAGGCTCTGTCGGAAGCCGAACGCCGCGATCTCCCGGTCGAAGGTAGGACGGGCGAAGAGAAAATACTCCCGCTCTCAACACTCAAGCCGGGTGACCGCGGCAGATTTGTCTTTGACCGAGCAACAAAGCTTGGGATCAGCGTCGTTCAGCCGGGCACGACGGTCGACGCGGTTGTAACCATCGACGCTGACGGCCGATCGGTACTGTATACGGAACAACCGATCTTTACCGTCAACGCTGTGATTCCCGCCGGTGTACGGCTTCCCGTAGATCTGGCTCCCGACGCAAACGTCGAGGCGAGCGCAGACGAACGGCTGATCGTAACGACTGCACAAGAATCGTTCACCTTGTACGTAACGGTTTCGCTGTATGCAGCGATCGCAGTTTCGATACCATTCTTATTGCTGCAAATATGGGGCTTTGTCTCTCCGGCCCTCTACAAGCATGAAAGATCCTACGTCACGCCTTTCATACTTCTGTCGTCGGTTTCCTTCGTTGGCGGGGTCGCATTTGCTTACTATATCCTCTTCCCGCCTGCAGTCAGGTACTTGTTAGGTTTGGGTGAGGACTTCCGTTTGCTTTTGCGCGCAAGTGATTACTTCGACCTTATCACCCTGATAATGCTCGCTATGGGGATCATCTTTCAGATGCCGGCGGTGGCGTATGTTCTTGCACGCATCGGCATAATATCGGCTACCCTACTCATCAAGAGCTGGAAGATCGCCCTCGTTGCAATATTAATTGTGGCAGCGATCGTTTCTCCGACCGGCGATATTCCAAACCTCATGCTCTTTGCGACACCGATGATGGTTCTCTACATCTTTTCAATATTTATCGCCTGGTTTTTCGGAAAAGAGCGTAGATCAAATGATCTGCCGGCTGTTTGAAACGGTAACAAGCAACCAAACCTGTAACACCCTGCATCTTGAAGTATTAAGGATAACTGTCTAAAATCTTAACAGTATTGAGATGGTCGGAATTTTCGGGTAGCGTGCCCGCGTGCTTGGTTCGAAAAACACCGGGCATTTTGTTCAGGAGTAGTTATGCTGAAATCGAATTTTCTATGCAGAGTATTGTTTGCGGCTTTGATCGTTAGCTTCGGGTCATCGGTTTTGGTCGCTCAGAAGGATAAAGACCGTCCGAGTCAGGACCCGACCGACAAAGCACGTACGGTAAAAGAGGAATTGAACAAGGCTTACAAACGTTGGCTAAGCGAAGACGTTGCTTACATAATCACCAAAGAAGAGCGACGGGCGTTCATGGCTTTGCAAACCGACGAAGAACGGGAGAATTTCATAGAGAATTTCTGGCGCCGTCGTGATCCGAATCCTGATACGGAAGAAAATGAATTTCGCGAAGAGTACTACGAACGTATAGCGTACGCCAACGAGCGATTTACCTCGGGTATTCCGGGATGGCGGACCGACCGCGGCCGGATCTACATTGCCTGGGGTAAACCTGACTCGATCGAGTCGCACCCGGCGGGCGGATCATATGAAAGGCCATCGTACGAAGGCGGCGGCTCCACGTCGACATATCCATTTGAGATCTGGTTTTACCGACATTTGGACGGTGTCGGTGACGGTATCGAGATCGAGTTTGTCGATCCTACAGGCAGCGGCGAGTATCGCATTGCTCGAAACGCGAACGAAAAAGATGCACTGTTGATGGTTCCGGGCGGCGGACTTACGCTTGCCGAGTCGCTTGGACTCGCAAACAAGGCTGATCGTATTTCTGGTGTCAACATTAACAACACATTTCAGCGCGAACAGGACACTCCTTTTAGACGGCTTGAGATAATCAATAATCTTTCGCGTCCGCCGCAAGTCAAGTTCGGCGACCTTGCGGGCATAACGAGTTCCGATTCTGTCATCGACAATAATCCGCTCAATTTCGACCTTCGTGTCGATTTCTTTCGGCAGTCGGAAGACCGCGTGATCGTTACTTTCACCGTTCAGACGGCAAACAAAGAACTTCAGTTTGCTGACGAGGGTGGGCTTCAGACTGCGAAGATAAACATTTTCGGCAGAATCACCGCCGTATCCGGCAAGCGGTCGGGGATTTTTGAAGACGCAGTGACAACGTATGCGACACGCGAGGAGCTTACCGAAGCTCGTGATCGAAAGTCGGTCTATCAAAAGGCGATCGCATTGACTCCGGGCACCTACAAAGTCGATGTCGTTGTCCGCGATGTCGGTACGGGAAACCGGGGGATCGTGAATCAGGGATTTAGTGTTCCGAGATATGACGACAAATTGCTTTCGACCTCGTCACTTGTTCTGGCGGCAACGCTTAGGACGACCGACGACCGCGATATCGGCGGGATGTTCATCATTGGCGGAGCCAAGGTCATTCCGAACCTCGAGGGCACATACAAGCGTGGTCAAGATGTCGGTGTTTATCTTCAGGTATACAATGCCGGTATCGATCAAACGACGCTCCGGCCGGCGGTGGATGTTGAGTACGTTTTGTCCAAAGGCGGCAAGGAAGTGCTTCGTCAGTCCGAAGATTGGAGTGGTTTAAGCGACTCGGGCCAACGTTTAACGCTCGCACGATTGCTTCCGACAACTGCGCTTGAAACCGGCGATTATGAGATCAAGGTGTTAACGAAAGATCGAGTGGGCGGACAGGTGATCGAGAACAAAGGAAAGTTCACGATAGTGCAATAACTCCGGCACAGCTATTCGAGTTGGCCGAGGTCGCAAGACTTCGGCCTTTTTCTTCTGCAAAATTCATTCGGGTTTTCGCAACGTTTTGTACACAGGCGAAATTCTTTTTTCGCTCGTCGAAAAAACCGACATCCCATCAGCACCATAAGCGACGGCTTCCCCGATCTCTCGCGATCCGATATCGAATGGTTGGGGTTTTGATCTCCAGATCTCGTCAAAATTCTCTTCATCAACGGCCAGTACGAGCTCGTAACCAGAGAAGTAGTCTGAGACTACAACACGCCTGCCGTCGGGTGATATATCGCCACCGGTCACCAAGCCGTTCGGAACTGCTGGAAGCGACAGCTCTCCTATCTTCTTGGCCAAGATCGCGTTCGGGGAATCAAAATCCGCTTGAACGTTGTAAACGCCTGCCGCACCGGTCAAGAGTTTTGAGATCACGTAAATTTCTCCGCTTGTTGGATGGACAAGCAGTGCTTCTGCATCCTGACGAACATCAGGATAGACGAACCTAAGTTTCTCAGCTTTCGGCGTTATCACAGGCTTTCTTCGATTCGACCCGCCCGCACCTTCGATCAACGGTTCTGTAATGCGGAATATCTCGGATTCGGCACGCCGTCGCCTGTTGTTCCCGATCTCGCCAATATAGATGAAACAAGTACCATCCTTATTCCTGAACGTTGCGATATCTTCCCAGTCAAAGTTCGAGACGTTGGGTATCTTCCAAGTTCCAAGATGACGGCCCTGCAGATCTATTGCGTATATGAAAGGCCCGTCACCGGAGTCGTTATGCGTCCACAGTACATTCTCCTGACACTTTGAAGCAGCGATGCCGCTGCTCTCTGTTATCTCGCGCGAGTTGATCCGGCCGTTTTCAAATGCCGGCAAATATGTATCCGGTCTAACTGGTACCACCGCCGTCTCTCTCGAACCAAGCGAAACGCTCTGACACGAAATGACAGTGAGGCAAAGACCTGCAAGAAAAATGACAAAAGCCGAAATTTTGGTTATAGTCATCATCGACGTACTTCACGTGTCTTTCATTATAACGCACTGATAATCGCCGATGTTCGGAACGATCGGATCGGTGATTTCGTAAGTATTCAAGGTCTGTTAGATGATCGTAGGAACAGAATGGCTGATCGAGGCCGCTGGATGCAATCCGGACAAATTGCGCGACGAGGCGCTGCTTCGCACCGTCTTCGATCGGGTCATGGATGATCTTGGCCTGACGTCTATCGGCTTCGTATGGCACAAATTTGATGGGGAGGGCGGCGTTACCGGGTTAGTAGCGCTGACCGAATCACATCTCGCTTGTCACACATATCCAGAATACGGCACCGCCACCTTCAATCTCTATTGTTGCCAGACGCGTCCTGAATGGGATTGGTCGGAGCAGCTCCGAGAAATGATCGGAGCCCGGTTGGTGACGGTTACCCGGATCGAACGGGGTCAAATAGAACCGGCAGATCCGCAGGCGAGTACCGCCGGAGGTTTGGGATGAGCGTACTTAAGGCGAATTGCCCATCCTGTGCGGCACCGATCGAGTTTCAAAAAGGTTCGACGATCGTACTAGTTTGCCCATACTGCCGATCGGCGGTAGCCAGGACCGACAGAGCATTGCAAGACCTCGGAAAAGTAGCCGAGATAGCGGACTCACAATCGCCACTCAAGCTTGGATTAAAAGGCGAATTCAAGGGAAACCGTTTCGAACTTACAGGCCGAGCACAATTACGCCACGAAATGGGCGGCTATTGGGATGAATGGTACGCAACATTCTCAAACGGGTGGGTCGGATGGCTCGCTGAAGCTCAGGGCCGATTTTACCTAACGTTCTTTCAACCGATCCCGACCGGTACCCATCTTCCTTCGTTCGAACAACTTCAGATCGGCCAGGCGGTTTCTGAAATACCCGGCCCGACGCAGTTGATGGTCACCGAGAAGGGGACGGCAACATCCGTCGCGGCTGAGGGCGAGATACCTTACAAACTTGTTCCAAACGAACAGTCGCGATACGCCGACCTTTCCGGCAAGGACAACGCGTTCGGTACGATCGATTACAGTATCGATCCGCCATGGGTCTTTGTCGGCAACATGGTCTCGCTCGAAGAGATCGGATTGGCCGCGGCGCGTCCCGTCACCCGTGAGGCACAACGGACAACCGCTGCTGCAATGGGTTGTCCTAATTGCGGAGGTCCGCTGGCTCTTGTTGCACCTGATAAGGCCGAACGCGTGACGTGTCCGAACTGCAATTCGCTGCTCAATGTCGATCAGGGGAATCTCAGCTACTTGCACGCACTCACGCCGTCACCGACGGCGGATCAGTTTGTTTTGCAGATCGGGCAAGAGGGGGTGTTTCCAGGTGATGTGAGATTCCGGATCATCGGTCGAATGGTAAGGAGCGTAAACGTTGACGGGATCGACTATTTCTGGCACGAGTATTTGCTTTACAATCCGATGATCGGATTTCGGTGGCTTGTGCATTCCGACAACCATTGGAATTTCGTTGAGCCTGTTAACCCGGCCGAGGTCGAGCAGAGCGGGGGGTTCGCCGCCGGTTCCAAGGTCACGTATAACGGCAGCACCTTCAAGATATTTCAGGACGCACAGGCGGTCGTGCGTTACGTTCAGGGTGAATTCTATTGGCGGGTCGAGCAGGGCGAAACTGCCCGGGCGGTTGATTACGTATCTGCTCCGTTGATGCTTTCGCAGGAAATAACGGCCGGCGAAATGAACTGGTCGGCGGGCGTTTACATGACCAACGCCGAGATCGAAAAGGCCTTCGGGGTGACTGATCTGCCAAAACCATGGTCGGTCGCGCCAAATCAGCCTTTCACTGGCCGGTTTTATTACACATGGGGCGCGCTTCCTTTATTTCTACTCCTTGTGCTCGCAATATTTATGCTGCCATTCACCGGTATTACAAACACGGTGCTTTCGCAGCAAGTCGACCTTCCGCCGATGCTCAATGCTACGCAGCCGCAGGCGTCATTCAGCCAATCGTTCGATTTGAAAGCAAACAGGAATGTCCGTATTACTGCGGTCGCTCCTGTGAATAACTCTTGGGCCGATCTGGATGTCGACCTGATCAACGATCAAAGCCAGGAGGTCGAATCGGTCAACATTCCTATCGAATATTATTCGGGTACAGATAGCGATGGTGCCTGGACCGAAGGCGGCCAGTCTCAGGATGCGACGATCTCGTCGCTTCCGTCGGGAAAATACACGCTTCGCGTTGAAGGAACATGGCAGAATTGGCAGCAATCGATGCCCGTAACGGTCAAGGTCGAACAAGGGGTCAATCGCGGGGTGAATTTCTGTTGCTCGTTAGTACTTTTGCTTATCGTCCCCGTTCTCGGCCTTCTTCGTAAATTCTCATTCGAATCGAAGCGATGGAGCGAGAGCATGTTCAGTACGTCGAGCGACGATGATAGCGAATAGAAGTTTGAAGGTCGAATCGTTATGATTAAGAAACTTTATCTTGTATTTGGGATGGGCGTTCTCGTGCTTTATTCCGCATCAGCATGGTTTGGTTGGGAATTGGCTAATTCCGGCAGTAAGTCGCGTTTGGGTGTGCCATTCATTTATTCGGGATTTCGTGGAGGAAAATAGATGTCGATGAAGATCTTTGATGCGCCCGTTCTAGCAGCGGTCGTAAAGCTCGATCAACTACTTGAAGTTCTCGTAACAACGCTGATCTTCGTTTTGATCGGATTGGTCGTTTTCGCGATTGCTTTCTTTATAATGGACAAGGTAACGCCGTTCTCGATCCGAAAAGAGATCGAGGAAGATCACAATACCGCACTCGCGATCGTAATAGGTGCAATGATCCTTGGAATAGCGTTGATCGTAGCCGCAGCTATCAATGGCTAGTTCCGAGTTCCTCCGGCGGACAATGGAGAATGGGAAGTGACCGCAGTTGATTTCCTTTTCCATTCAGTTTTTTCCATTCTCCGTTGATATGAAGCGCGTTCCACTTTTATTCCTCAACGTCGTGATCATTGCCACTTGCGGCTTGATCTACGAACTCCTCGCAGCGACCGTTTCCAGTTACGTTCTCGGCGATTCGGTAACCCAGTTTTCGCTAATAATCGGCATCTATCTTTTCGCGATGGGTGTTGGCTCCTGGCTTTCTGGGTTCCTCGACAAAAATCTTGCTGAAAAATTCGTCGACATCGAGCTTGCGGTTGCGATCATCGGCGGACTTTCGGCCCCGCTACTGTTTCTTTCCTTCGCCAACGTCTCTTATTTTGGGCTGATCCTATATTCGATGGTCTTTATCATCGGCGGTCTTGTCGGACTCGAGATCCCGCTATTGATGCGGATCCTGAAAGACGAATTGGACTTTAAGGACCTGGTTTCAAGGGTGCTAGCTCTTGATTATATTGGTGCCCTGGTTGCGTCTCTGATGTTCCCCATCTTTCTTGTCCCAAAGCTGGGCCTGAACAGGACCTCACTTTTGTTCGGAATGCTAAACGCGCTCGTCGGTGTCTGGGGTACATGGCTGCTTGAACCCCTGATCGCTACGAGAAAATTGACGATGCTTCGCGTAAAGGGCGGTGTGGTCCTGGTCGTTCTGATCATCGCGTTCATAAAGGCTGATACACTTACGACGCTTGCCGAGGATGCCCTTTTTCCGGATCAGATCATTTATGCGAAAAGCTCGCCGTACCAGAGGATCGTCGTCACTCGCGGAAAACTTGGCCATTCGCTCTTTTTGAACGGAAACCTTCAATACAACTCGTTCGATGAGTATCGATATCATGAGGCATTGGTGCATCCTGCATTTGCGGCGTTTAGCGGATCACCGCGACGTATTCTGGTCCTCGGCGGCGGTGACGGGCTGGCGGTTCGAGAAATATTGAAATATCCGTCAGTCGAGAGCGTGACATTGGTCGATCTTGATCCTCTTATGACGGGGCTCTCTAAAGAACTTCCGGCCCTTGGCGAACTCAACGGCGGTTCAATGGATGATCCCCGGGTCAGCGTGATAAATGCCGATGCATTCGTTTGGGCCGATGGTACTGACAGTGCGCAGTTTGATATCGCGATCGTCGATTTTCCGGACCCGAACAACTTCGCTCTCGGCAAGCTCTACTCGACACGGTTCTACAATCTCCTTCAGGCGAGGCTTCAGCCTGAGGCTGCGGTGGTCATTCAGTGCACGTCTCCGCTTTATGCACGCCGCTCGTTTTGGTCGATCATCAAGACGCTTGAGGCAGCCGGCTTTACGGTACGGCCATTCCAGACTACCGTCCCGAGTTTCGGAGTTTGGGGGTATGCACTGGCGAAACGCCATCCTTTTGAAACACCTAAGAAGCCACCGGACGGGATCGAGCTGAAGTTTCTCAACGAGACCTCATTCTCATCAATGTTCGAATTTCCGCTCGATATGACGATGCCCGACGGTGAGGTTGAGATCAACCGTCTTGATAATCAGGCGTTGGTCCGTTATTACGAGTCTGAATGGCGGAGGTTCGAATAAAACGTGAGAATCTCGCGGCGCGAATTGCTAGCAACCTTTCTAGGCGCTCCGCTTGCAATGGCAGCATGTCGCGATTCGGTAAGGCCAACGCGCTTTCCAAGCGGCGAGTTCGTTGGAGCAAATTGGCAGCTTGGTCACATTCTGCGCGAAGGCCGTTCCTTCGAAGTTCCAGAGGGCAGTTGGCAAAATTGTCGGGTCGCGATCGTCGGTGCCGGCGTCGCAGGTCTCGCAGCAGCGTGGAAACTGAGAAAGCGGAACATTACGGACTTTGTACTCTTAGAGCTCGAGAGAGATCTTGGTGGGACGTCGCGTTCTGGAACCGGAGAACCGGTCGGTTATCCGTGGGGTGCTCATTATCTGCCCGTACCGTTTCGCGAGAACGGCGAATTGATCGAATTGCTGGATGAAATGGAATTGTCAGACGGCCGCAACAGCTCGGGTGATCTTGTCGTCAAAGAGCAGTTTTTGTGTCGTGAACCGGAAGAGCGGGTGTTCTATAAAGGCCGATGGTACGAAGGCCTATATCTTCATGTAGGCGAGAGCGAGCATGATAAACGTGATCTTCGAGAATTTGAAAAGCAAATCGACTATTGGGTCAACTGGCGCGATGGTACCGGGCGGCGCGCATTTGTTGTTCCTTCTGCCAAATGTTCTGACGATTCCGAGGTTACCGCCCTCGATAAGCTGAACTTCAGCGAATGGCTGATACAAAAGGGCTTCAGTTCTGAACGTTTGTTTTGGTATTGCGATTATGCCTGCCGTGACGATTATGGACTAAAGCTTGAACAGACGTCCGCTTGGGCAGGCCTTTTTTATTTTTGTTCGCGGGTCCGTGCAGGCGGAAATGAGTCACAGCCGTTCATCACGTTTCCGGAGGGTAACGGGCGATTTGTGCGTCATTTGGCCGAGAAATCAGCGGAAAACTCGCGTCCTTCGCATGCCGTAGTCTCTATACTTCCGAAAGATAAAGGTGCTGATGTGATCTGCCTCGCTGACGGCGAGCTTCGCGGGTTTCATTGCGAGAGCGTCATTTTTGCCTCGCCGATATTCTCATCACCGTATGTTATTCGAGGATTTGCCGAGGAACGTCCTTTTGACGCGGCCGCGTTCCAAAGTAATTCCTGGTTCGTTGCAAATCTCCAACTGAACGACCGACCGAGGCCCCGATTCGCTCGCGATTTTCCACTAGCCTGGGACAACGTTCTTTACGAGAGCCCGTCCCTCGGATATGTTAACGCGACCCACCAAAAGGGAATTGATCACGGCCGGGCCGTTTGGACGTATTATTATCCGATGTGTCATGAGGAAGATGGCCGGACAAAACTATTGAACTACGAATGGCGTGAACTTGCGGACGTTTGCCTCACCGACGTTGCCCGAGCCCACCCGGAAATATACGACCTTTGCGAACGTATTGATATAATGCGCTGGGGACATGCCATGATCAGCCCGAGGCCCGGCTTTATCTGGGGTAGTGAACGCAAAAAGGCCTTAAAACCGTATCGAAATATCCATTTTGCGCACACTGATCTAAGCGGCATCGCATTATTCGAAGAAGCGTTTTATCACGGCCTGCGGGCGGCAGACGCCATTCCGGAATGAAATCTATAAAGATAGGAATATCGCTGTTCTGTGCGTTAATGCTTCTCTGCGCAACAGCTGTATTTGTTCAGGCTGAGTACTTTGTTTTGGAGAAAAAGTGGAGCATTCAATGGTGTCAGGAAGGAACCAAATTAAAATTGAAAAAGTATGATTTAACGGGACGACCGGAAGAACTGCGCACGTGGCTATTAACGGTGGACGGTGCACCGGGACAAGAAGCAGCCGTACTTTTTCTTTCGTGGGGCCTCGATAACCAGAATGATTTCGAATTCATCCTTGAGGGAATCGACGCTAAGAGAAGACCCGCGATCATCGACTTTCTGGCGGGAATGGTCATTGAGCGAGGCATGGAAGATAGTTTCAGGGCTAGTTTCTTGGACCGCAGTTCGCCTAGAGTTCTAGATCTCTTTGCGGCGATCAACAGGTATACCGATGAAGCCGACTATTGAGCGAGAAAATATCTGGCTGTTTTCGAGAAATATTGATCTGTCGGTCTTTCTCGGAAGTGCCGTCGTGTCTTTGCTGCTTCTGGCGGTTGGATGGCGCTTGGGTGTTTTGGACGAAGCTTCGCCCGATTGGACCTGGGTCACCGCGATCTTGCTTATAGACGTTGCTCATGTTTGGTCGACAAGCTTTCGGGTCTATTTTGACATTGGGGAATACAAGCGTCGTTTTTGGCTTTACACGCTGGTACCGATACTTGGTTATGCGGTTGGCGTGGCACTGTATTCGGAGGGAGAGCTTACGTTCTGGAGGGCACTTGCCGTCATTGCGGTGTTTCATTTCGTCCGGCAGCAATATGGCTGGGTTGCGTTATACCGCCGAAAGCTTGGGGAAACCGAGAAATGGACATGGTGGATC
Source organism: Chloracidobacterium sp. (assembly GCA_016716305.1). Taxonomy (NCBI): domain Bacteria; kingdom Pseudomonadati; phylum Acidobacteriota; class Blastocatellia; order Chloracidobacteriales; family Chloracidobacteriaceae; genus Chloracidobacterium; species Chloracidobacterium sp. The sequence goes on along the minus strand of JADJWP010000002.1, from coordinate 2,186,152 downwards.
GACGCGTCAGCCGTTTATCTGGCGACCGTTTACCCATTGGCGTTTTGGATGACGTCTCTTCCGCGCAATTTTAATTGGTTCGTTGAGAACGACTTTGTCCAGCTTCCCGTAATTGTCGAGGACATTCTCTTTCCGATCTATGTTTTTGCGCTCACCTTGTACTTCGCTAGATCTATATTCTTATATTTGAATCGCGGTTTCTTGAATATTGGCAAAGATATCGTCGTAGCGACCACGGCGATATGCTGGTATGTTGGCATCGTGGTCTTTAATTCAGACTACGCGTTCACGGTTACCAACGTGATAATCCACGGTGTTCCCTATTTCGCTTTGATCTACGTCTATGCACAGATGAGGCGTGCATCGTCGGGTTCGCTATATCGAGGGTTGACCAGTAATTGGATCGTGTTTCTAGCTACGCTTTGGGCTTTAGCGTACATCGAAGAGCTTTTTTGGAGTCGGGGTGTTTGGCACGAACGGACATGGCTCTTCGGCGAAAATTGGAATTTGAACGAGTGGAAGATGTGGTTTGTGCCTTTGTTGGCCGTTCCACAGCTTACTCACTATATCCTTGATGGATTTATCTGGAGGAGACGAGGAAATGGCGGCGTCGCGATAGCCGAGCCTGTGGTAAATTAGCTTAGATGGGGTTGTTTCACGGAACTAGAACAACGGCTCTTTGGTTTGCGATCCTCGCGATGACGTTCGCTGCGTCGTGCAAAAGCTCGGGCGGTGGGTTGCTTGGGCCGGTAGACGAGACGGCCGAAGCAGCCAAACTTATCGAAGCGGCTAACCAAGACCTACATAAGATCCGAGTACTCTACAAAGCGAATGAGGGAAAGCGCCAGGAATTGAAGGCGGCGCTTGAAGCCAACAACGAGGTTGAAGTTAAGAGGATCTCAGCGGATGTGGTTCAACTTATCAACGAAGGTACAAATGATGGTAATAGCGCTCTTGATAAGATCCGTGAAGCCCAGGATATGCAGATCAACAGTGATTTCGCGGAATACTTACGGCTCAAGGAGGAAGCGATAAAAAAGCAGCTTGAAGCTTTCGAACAGTATCGACAGGCGGCAAGGTCACTGCGGGATAATTATGATCCGAAAAACGCCCAGAGCCGCGAAACCGTAAAGACAGACTTTGAGCAGCGAAGTGAGCGTTATCGTGAATTGATGGAAAAGGCTCGTGACCACAGCAGCGAAGCCAACGAATTGTACAAAGAGAGCGTCCGTAGGCAAAAGAACTAAAAAAGGCGGACAAGCCGCCTTTTTTGTATGGGTGCCGACCGAATCAAAGGATCCGACCGGGAACCATGAGTTGATTCAGCGGAATCGGATTTCCTGGCCTTGCGAGTCTCATTCGGTCCGGAGAGTTCGGAGCTTCAGGAACGGTCCACATGCGATCGAATCCGCCTTTTACCTCTTCCGGAGTAATTTTGACCGTTTGCCGATTGCCACCGCGGACATATGTCACTTCAACGTCTCCATCCTTCTTTTCGGATATAGCACGGATCAGTTCGATATCGTTCGAGATCTCTTTTCTGTCAACCTCAACAATGATGTCGCCGGCCTTCAAGCCTGCTTTGAACGCTGGTGAATCGGGGCGTACGTTATTCACCAAAACACCGCCCTTTACGTTGAAGTATTCACTTAACTGCCTGGTCAAACCAACGACGCCTACACCGATCTGCCGTGAGCCCATCCCTCGAAACACAAAAACATCTCCGCCATCGCCTTTGGGAAGTGGAATTCCTTGAACGTTAGGCAATTCACCAGGCAGGTTCGGGAAATCGGGAAAACGGAACTCGAAATTGCCCGGTGCACCCGGTGTTCCGATCGCAAATGCCCCGTTGCCAAAGACCGGCATCGGACGCTTGCCCATCGTTAGTGTAATCTCTCGTTCGGAACCGTTCCTGAAGATGGTCAGGTTAGCCTGATGATCCGGGGCAACCTCACCGACAAGCCGCGTGAGCTTTCTGGCGCTGGTTACGTCTTCGCCGTTGAAGCGCAAGATCACATCGCCGGCTCTGATTCCGGCCTTTTCAGCCGGTGAGCCCTCAACGACCTTATCGACGGAAACACCTCGGACAGCCGAGAGCCCAAATGCGGCAAAATTCTCGGCATTTACATCAATTGTTTGGACGCCCATGTACCCACCCGGCCCATCGATCTGCCACGACATCACGCGGGCCGCACGCTCGGCGTCGCGTTTCGGCTCAGGGGTTTGAGCGCTCGTAGCGATTGCTGCAGTTGATAAACCTATTGCGAAAACAAGAATTTTCCGAATCATAAAATACCTCCAATATTCAGAGCTAGGATCTGATGACTTCCAAATGTTTACGTTGTGGGAAATAATTTGGTTGCGTAAAGAGGTGATCAGGGTTGCCTCGAGCGGCTTCGTCAACCACGGGTTAGCTTTTGCAGATTCTCGGCTGCGGCCTCAAGCGTTTCATCACGTTTACAGAAACAAAACCTGACCATTTGCGAGCCAAGTTCGGATTCGTGATAGAACGACGAACCCGGCACAACTGCAACGCCGATCTCTCGGATCAAATGCTTGGTAAACTCGATATCGTTGGCAAAATCAAAGTTCGAGATATCGGTCATTACATAATACGCACCTTCTGGGTAAGTACATTTAAAACCCGCATCCAACAGGACCGGCACGATGAAATCACGCTTTCGCTGGTACTCTGAGCGAACATCCTCGTAATAGCTTGGCGCCAACCCTAGAGCGTACGTACCTGCATGCTGCAGCGGATTTGCCGCGCCAACGGTCAAAAAGTCGTGAACCTTTCTGATCGCAGAAGTAATATCCGGCGGTGCGATGCAATAGCCGACCCTCCAACCAGTAACGGAGTAGGTCTTAGAAAGCGAGTTTACGACGACAGTTCGATCCCTCATCCCCTCGATGTTTGCCATGCATATGTGCTCGGGCCGCGTTCCGCCAATCGGGTCAAAAATGATGTGTTCGTAGATCTCGTCGGTGAAGCATAAAGCGTCGAATTCCTTACAGAGATCAGCGATGTACTCCATCTCTTCACGTGTGAAAACCTTCCCGGTCGGATTATTCGGATTACAGAGGATAATTGCCTTTGTCTTTACATTGAAGGCTGCACGCAGTTCGTCACGATCAAACGCAAATCCGTCAGATGTTCTGTGAAGCGCGACATGTCGCGGTGTTGCGTCGGATAAGATAGCATCGGGAGCATAATTCTCGTAAAAGGGTTCGAAGACCACAACCTCTTCCCCGGCGTCGACCGTTGCCATCATGGCTGCGATCATCCCTTCGGTCGAGCCGCACGTGACGGTTATTTCAGTCTCAGGGTCGATCTCCAGCCCCAGGAACCATCTCGTCTTCTCTGCGATCGCGTCCCGAAAACTCTTCACACCCCAGGTTATTGCGTACTGGTTATGATCAGCATCGATCGCCTCCATCGCCTTTCGCTTTATATCTTCCGGTGCAGCCCAATCAGGAAAGCCCTGGCCGAGATTGACCGCACCGTGCTTCACGGCCTCGCGGCTCATCTCGCGGATCACTGACTCGGTAAACGAAGAGGCCTTGCTTGAAATTCGATTTTTTGAGATTTTCGTTTGGTTCATAACAACTCGATCGCGGCGTAAATTGACTCAAATAGAATTTCTACTTGCATCAGCATATCCACTCGGATTCCTTTGGTACCATTCCCAAGAGCTCTGAACTATGTCTTTGAGTTCGGTGATCTTTGGATTCCAACCAAGGATCTCACGAGCCTTCGCTGCATCCGCAACAAGCCGCGACGGATCGCCTGCTCTTCGCGGAGCCGCTAACGCCTTTATCTCACGGCCAGTGATAAGGCGCGAGGTCTCAATGACCTCTTTGACCGAGTAGCCATTCCCGTTGCCGAGGTTGAATGCATTAGAGATGCAATCATCTCGCAGGTGTTCGACAGCGAGCACATGTGCGTCAGCAAGATCGCTTACATGAATATAATCGCGGATCGCCGTACCATCCGGGGTCGGATAATCGCTGCCAAAAACCGAAACGCTCGGAATTTTACCCAACGCAGCAAAAAGAACGAGTGGAATCAAATGCGTTTCAGGATCGTGGTCCTCACCGTGTTTTTCAGTTGAACCGCATGCGTTGAAATATCTAAGCGAGACGTACCGCAGGCCAAAGGCAGCGTCGTACGATTCCATTACCTTTTCGATCATTAGCTTTGTCCATCCGTACGGGTTCGACGGATTTTGCGGGTGACTCTCATCGATCGGCATATGAATTGGTTCACCATAGATTGCGCATGTTGAAGAAAACACGAACTTCTTCACTCCGCGGCTTAGCAGGGTATCAAGCAAATCGATGGTCGCTACGACATTGTTACGAAAGTACTTTCGAGGATCGGTCACCGATTCACCTACGGAAGCATATGCTGAAAAATGCATGCATGCCGTAATCTTATGTGTCGCAACAATCTTATCTACCAACAGACTGTCTCCGATATCGCCCTCATAAAAAGGAACTTCATCCTCAATGGCCTCGCGGTGCCCGCAAACTAGATTATCGAGCACCACTACTTTCTCTCCACGCTGCCGGAGTGCTTCAACGGTGACGCTGCCAATGTAGCCTGCTCCGCCGGTCACAAGAATTGCCATAATTGGTCTGAGGTGGTTTGTCGACTATTTCCCAGCAATGCCAAATCCGGACGAATGCGAAAACGCACCTTTCGTTTCGGTATGGCTGTCGGCGGGGGTATCTTCGGTCATCTCGATCTGAGCTTCCGGCAGGACATTATTAAAAACCCGCCTTATCATCTCGTCATTGCTTTCTAACACCGCTTTCCGAAAGTTGTCCAGTAGACCCTCGATCTCGTCTGCAGTGTACGATGCGATCTTTCCTATGAATATCTTAGGGTGTTTGGTCTTAACCAGATCTTCTCCAGTGATCTCAAGCTCTTCGAAAAGTTTTTCGCCCTGTCTAATGCCCGTGAAGACAATATCAACATCTTCATAAGGCGTTAGTCCTGACAGTCTGATCATGTCCTCGGCAAGATCCAATATCTTCACGGGCTCACCCATGTCCAAAACAAAGATCTCCCCACCTTCGCCTATCGCTCCGGCCTGTAAAACGAGCTGAGATGCTTCGGGGATCGTCATAAAATAACGTGTCATCTCACGATCGGTTACGGTGATAGCCTCACCCAGTTGGATCTGTTCGCGAAAGATCGGGACAACGGAGCCAGCCGAACCAAGCACGTTTCCAAACCGAACCGAAGTGTAACAGGTCTTAAACTTCTGATTCAGGCCCTGAACAACGATCTCTGCAACCCGCTTTGATGCACCCATGATGGATGTCGGGTTCACGGCTTTGTCGGTAGAGATCAGCACGAAATGGCTTGAGCCCATCTCACCCGCAAGATTTGCGATCATGGATGTAGCAAGAATATTGTTCTTGATCGCCTCAACAGAATTCGCTTCCATCAACGGCACATGCTTGTGAGCCGCGGCGTGAAAAACTACTGCCGGTTCGTACTGCTCAAATATCTCGCGCATTCGCGGCTCATCGCTTACGTCTGCCAGAAGAGCGATACCTTCGGTTCCTGGAAAACGACGCTTTAATTCACGCTCGATCTGGAAGAGCATATATTCTGCTCGCTCGACCAGAAGCAATCTTTGCGGATTGAATCGGGTTATCTGTCTGACCAACTCCGATCCGATAGAGCCGCCTGCTCCTGTGACCATGATCGTCCTGCCACCGAGGAACGCATGAAGATTCTCATCATCGAGCTTGACCGGTTCCCGCCCCAACAGATCGTCGATCTCAACGTCGCGCACGCGATTGATCGAAACGCTTCCCTGAGCTATTTCATTCAGACTAGGGACGATCTGAGCCTTTACCGGGATCTCACCGCAAATCTCCAGGATTCGTCGGATCTCCTTACCTTGCGCCTGGTCGATCGCGATCACGACCTCTTTCACGTCAAGTTCATCAACGAGCCGCGCGAGGTCGTTCGTTGTTCCAAGTACCTTGATCCCGCCGACGCTACCACGCTGCTTTCGTGAATCATCGTCTACGAATCCGCGGATCTCCAGATTAGAGTCCGCCCTGCCAACAACCTCTTTAGCCAGCGCGGCACCCAGACGCCCGGCACCAACAACGAGCGCCGGCCTTCTTTTGGTTCGCCGTGTGGGTCCGAAGAACAAACGCTTATCGCTAAACTCATGCACAAAGCGACGCATCACCCGCAAACCCAGTAGTCCACCAAACCCAAGGACCGTGTCGATTATGATCACGGAGACCGGCACCTGCCACAAATTGAAATCGGAGAAAATGAGAACAAATCTGAAACCGATCAATATCGCTCCGGATATCAATGCCGCCCTCAGAAACACTTTGAGGTCTTCAATACTCACATATCGCCAAAGTATCGAATACGCACCTGACAAAAACAACGAAGAGAATTGTACCAAGACGACGAGCGGAAGCTGACTCAGAGCCGTATCGAAGTAATAGTCACCGAGTTGAATATTGATCGCGGGCAAATAGGCCAATAGGAACGCCGACGATAAAACAGCGACATCAGTCAAAAACTGAAGCGGCCGCCTAAGAAACCAAAGCCTGTCTGTTATGTTCTTTCGATCTCTCAATTCAAAATAAACGAACTATACAATCGATTTTACTAGTTTGAAACTACATCCTACTCTGCGCAACCCCAAATGACCTCTTTTAATTGCGTTCGCTGACAATTTGTTCGCTCATCGATACTTGGCAACGCCAACCATAAAATGTTGAATCAAAACACATTATCAGTTAATGTAGATGATCGGCCGTTTTCAAAAGGTATGTCCGTGTTTCGAAGAGCAATATCGTATTTCAGTTTGGCAATGGTTCTGACAATTAGCTTGCAGGGCCAGAGCCCGCAAAGCGTTGATGAGACCCCTCGAGGATACCTCATCGGGCCCGGAGACGAAATCACGGGTAAGATACTTGGTGAGCCACAGTTCGATTTTGTTGCCACTGTAGATGAGGACGGTCGGATCGAAGTCCCTTTCTTCGATAAGCCGGTCGACGCAAAATGTAAAAGCGAACGAGAACTTCGTATCGAAATCACGAAACTGCTCGCCAGATATTTGAAAAACCCTCAGACAAGCATTCGTGTAACTCAGCGTAATAGTCGCCCGCCTGTAAGCATCTACGGTGAGGTACGGCAGCAGCAGCAAGTCGTCTTAACACGTCGCGCATACTTGCTCGAATTGATCTCGTTCGCCGGGGGCGAAACTGAGAAGAGTGGCGGGATGATACAGGTCTTTCGTACTCGGCCACCTATATGCGGAGATCCGGCAAATGAAAAGAACTGGGGAGGTTCCGGTCCGGATGTTCCGTCACGACTGTATAGTTTGGCAAGCCTGCGGCAAGGACGAGAAGAAGCCAACCCCGAGATATTTGCCGGTGACATAATCATCGTTCAAAAGGCCGCACCGGTGTACGTTACAGGTGAGGTCGTTCGCCCCGGCGAATTCAACATTCCTGAGGGTGGGCTGCCGTTGATGCAGGCCGTTGCAATGGCAAGCGGTATAACACGCGAGGCCAAAACCAAGAATATCAAGATCTACCGCCGAAAGGTCGGTGCTGCCGATCCCGAGGTCATAGTCGCAAATTACGATCTGATCAAGAAAGGGGAACAGAACGATATTATGCTTAAGCCGTTCGATATCGTCGAGGTCGACAAGGCCGCAAAAAAATTCACCGACTACTTGTTGGATTTCGTGACCGGTGTACCTAATAGGATCCCGATCCGGCCACTTTGATAAAAGCTTGCCGTGACAGGTTCGCGACGCCGGCTGCGTCATTACGCCGGGTCACGGATCTTTGAAAAGCCGATCGATCACGATCTTGTATTTCTCTTCCACCACCCGGCGTTTCACTTTAAGAGTCGGGGTCAACTCGCCGCCCTCAACAGTCAGTTCATTCTCGAGAAGTGCAAATCTCTTAACGGTCTCAAATCGAGACAGGCCGTCGGTCGCGGTTGCGATCTGTCGCTCGAACAGATCGAGAATACGTGGGTGTCTGCAGAATTCGGCAGGGTCATTTATCTCGAGTCCTTTGATCGATGCATAGGACGCGAGCATTTCAAAATTCGGGACAATCAAGGCTGCCGCAAATCTACGATCATTGCCGACGAGCACGGCCTGACTTATGAATCTGGACGATTTCAGCATTTGCTCGATCGGCGACGGAGCTATGTACTTTCCTCCCGAGGTTTTGAAAAGCTCCTTCTTTCGATCCGTGATCTTCAGAAACCCGTCTTTGTCGATGTCACCGATATCGCCTGTCCGAAACCAACCGTCCTCGGTGAAGGCTTCACTCGTTTCTTTTTCTTTCTTGTAATATCCAAGCATGACCCCGGGACCTGTTACTTCGATCTCTCCGTCTTCAGCTACCCGAACCTGCACATTACGAATGGGTTTGCCAACGGTGCCGATTCTAATGTCTGTTGGATTATTCGATGAGATCACCGGCGATGTTTCGGTCAGTCCGTATCCCTGCATTATCGAGATACCGGCACCGGTGAAAATAAGATAAATGCTGTCGGAAAGAGCGGCGCCACCGGTGATGCACGCGCGCAAATTACCGCCGAAGAAATCGCGCAATTTCGAATAAACAAGTGCGTCGGCAATAGAGTGCTTTAGTAAGAGAGGCGTCGAAGGAGATTCACCTGTTTCCTCTAACATTGCCGTCTCTTTAGCGATCTCGATCGCCCAATCAAAGACCTTTTCTTTTAGTCCGCCCGTCTGCGCCGCTTTGAGTTTTGCCTTTTCGTAAACCTTCTCAAATATCCGCGGCACGCCAACAAAGATCGTCGGACGGACCTCTTTCAGATTGTCAGGGACCTTTTCGACCGACTCGGCATAGTTCACCGACATACCATTGAAAATGTAAAGATACATCGCAGACCTTTCAAAGATGTGCGATAAAGGCAGGACGGAAAGCGACACGTCGTCCTCCGAAAAGCTGTACTTTTCGCCAGCATCGATCACATTGGAGATGATATTTGTCTGCGTCAACATCACTCCCTTTGGCTCGCCGGTCGTTCCGCTTGTGTAAATAAGTGTTGCGACATCGTCCGGTTGAACCGCTTGCTGAAGAGCTCCGAGTCTTTCCGGGTTCCCTGACCGGGCGTCCTCACCCATACTCTCAAGCGTGTTGAGATCGATTGAACCGTGTGATCTGTTCGTGTCTGATTCGAAAAAGACCACTTTCTCGATCGCCGGACAGTTCTTAAGCGCGTCCGAGATCCGATCATAGGTCGCCGTGTTATCAAGGAACAGAATACGAGCACCCGAATCGTTCAATATATAGGCGACCGAAGACGGCCCGAGTGTCGTGTATATCGGAACATCGATAATTCCTGCAAACTGACATCCGGCATCGGTCAACGTCCACTCCGGCGAGTTCGGAGCAAGGATCGCGACACGGTCATTTTTGTTGATCCCGATCGAATCAAGGCCAAGCGCGATATTTCCCGCTCTTCGCAAAACATCACTTGATGAGATGGAATGCCATTCGCCATTACGTTTGTATCGAAGTGCATCGATGCGCTCGTGTTTCTTTGCAGCCTGAACGAAAAGTTCAGCAAGTGTATTCGGCTCGTCCACAAAAAGCGGAATCCCGCGACCGATCTTGACTCTTGGGGAAGCAAAAGTGATCAGAGATGAGGAGCTCATCTTCGCAGCATACCCCCAAAAAAGATCTTCATGACCTCGTCCGCCATCGGTGCAAGTGAATAGGTTCGGTTAGACAAGATCCAATTGGTCACCATTTCATCGAGCGCTCCGTAAAGGATCTTGGCACAAACGATCGGCTTGAGATCTTTTCTGAATAACCCGCTCTTTTGGCCGTCTTCGATCGTTTCGCGAATGATGTCCAGATACTCGGCGAAACCGGCGGCTGAAAACTCCTGCATGAACTTTGTCGAACCGCGCAATTCGACTTGAAATACGATCGCAAGGTCACGGTCATCGCTCAGTCGCCCGAGGTGAAGCTCGGCGATCTTGCGCAATTTCTCTTCTGGTGACGACAGCATCGATAATTGGCTCTTTCCCTCGTCTATAAACTCTGCCATTGCTCGGTCAAAGATCGAATGCAGAATCTCGTCCTTGCTTTTGAAATACAAATAGACGGTGCCGTCGGCAATCCCGGCAACTCCGGCGATGTCTGCCACCTTTGAATTGAAATACCCCTTCCTCGCAAACACTTCTATCGCAGCTCGTAAGATCGCCTGTCGTTTATCGGCGATCATTGGCCGCGCCTCGGTTGCTGATTTTGAGATTCGCGACATATTTCCTGCGACATTTTGCGTCCTGACAACGGCCAGGTGGAATTTATGAATGAATCTTCATTCATTTCGTACAGCAAAACTACACCAATTCTTTCCTTAAATCAATCAATATTTGGGAAAATTGAGACGGTCCGGGCGGCCGAGAGGATAGAGATGGCGGAGAGGACAGGACTCGAACCTGCAAGCGCTTACGCGCGGTAGTTTTCAAGACTACTGCCTTACCAATTAGGCTACCTCTCCACTTGGATCAAACGCCCATTTTGCGAGACGAAAAGGAAATATACCGCAAAGTGGCCGCCGAAACAAATCATTTTGTATAACAAAAAAAGCCCGGCTGTACCCCTACAGCCGGGTTAAAGGAGTAAAGAGAAAAGCACTAGCGGAATACTAATCTGCTGCAAGAAGTCGGGAAATGTTTGATTCCAGGTTCGCCGTCTTGTCCCAACCGTCTGTCCGAAGCTCGATCTCACCGCGACGATTGATCAAGAAGTGTGCAGGGAAACCCATATTTATTCGCCCGCTCTTGTCCATGTCTGCGTATTTCAGAACCACCCCGAAGCCATTCGGTAGAATGCTAAAGTTGAACGGATACTTCTGAATATATGAATTCACTTTAGAGTCGCTCTCCATTGTGAGAGCGAGAAATACCACATCTTGACCCTGGTAACGTTCGACGACCTGATTGAGTTTTGGGATTTCGTGGTGGCAAATCGCGCACTTGGACGACCAGAAAGTAAGGACAACCACCTTTCCATGAAACTGGCTAAGACTGTATTGGCGACCATCCAGACCGATAGCTGTGAATTCAGGTGCCTGATTACCCGGCATCAATTGTTGTTGCGCGAATAATGACGCGGACATCACCAAAATGAGAATTATTGACCTGATCGTTCGCTCCATCTTATGTGTATGTTGCAGTTAAAAAAAAGCAAAAAGATGTACAACACTCCATTTAAAACATACTGCGAATCTATGATCCTTCCAGAAAATTATCTTTGGCGGCCTGTGTTTGTTTTCTCCGACATGCAAAACATGCCGACGTGTTAAAATCGCTAAATGCAGCTCGAATGTGTCGAAACACAGAATTTCCGCAATATCGGGGGGAAGATCGACTGCTCGGATGGGCTAAATATTTTTGTAGGGGAAAATGGGCACGGAAAGACCAACTGGCTTGAAGCAATATATCTGCTTTCGACCGCGAGGTCTTTCAAGACCTCGAAACTCACTGAAACTATCAGTTTCAATGAGGAGTGGGCGATAGTTCGTGGGCGCGTTCGCCAATCGGAAGGGATCGATCGCGAACTGCAGGTCGCTATCCAGAATAGTGTAAAGGCGCTTTCTATAAATGGCAAGAAAAGTTCGGTTGGTGAATACTTGGGCCAGGTACACGCCGTTGTTTTCAATTCTGAAGAACTTGAGGTCGTCCGCGGGACGCCGGAAGCTCGACGACGGTTCATTGATGGCGGTATCGTGTCGCTGCATCCCCCGTTTGTTCAGACATTTAGCGACTATTCCCGCGTCTTGAGGCACAAAACGGCCTTGCTTCAGACTGCCCGCGACAACGAATACTCGATCGAGCAAACAATTGAACTTCTAAAGCCCTGGAACGATCAATTGATTTCGCTTGCGACACGGATACATAAAGGCCGGATCAGGTTCGTAGAGCGAATGAATGAATTTCTGCATAGGCGTTTGTTTGGCCGCGAGGAGTTGTTTATTCGGTTCGTATCTAATCTTGAGGGCAAAGGCGATCTATCGAATTACGAAGCCCTGCTTGAGGAACGCCTCATGCTGCGAACACAAGCGGAAATGGTTGCCGGGCGTGCACTCGTCGGTCCGCATAGAGATGATCTCGAGATCAGTTTCGACGGCCGGGATATCAGGAAGTATGGTTCGGCCGGACAGCAGCGAAGTGCTCTATTGCTGCTTCTTCTCGCGAATATCGAGCTGTTCAACTCAACTCGCGGTGAGTATCCGGTTTTTCTCCTGGACGATATTGATGCAGAACTCGATCATCGTCGGATAGGCCAACTTCTGGAATTTCTCGCCGGAAAGACACAAACATTCGTGAGCACATCTAAAACGAGCTTTGTCGAGGAATTTGGGAGCTCCGCCAATGTTCTCGAAGTTGAGAACGGCAGCATTGCAAAACACATGAAAGCCGCTATCTGATAGTGTTTCGCGACTATTTTATCGTCTCCAAAACTGCTATAATTCATGGTTGATCCCGGGAGCGAAATTCCCGCAAACACCGTTTCCTGCGTGGCATGGTTGATCGAGCGAGTCGAGATCATCGACTCGGCTAATTGGAAAGAATATCCAAGAATCGCTCCGGTGCTTCAACTTCGAAAGCGATGACCGGCCGTCAGGCATGGCATTAGAAAAAAAGTGGGAAATTCGTTTGACCGAGTGTGGTGCGGTCAAGTCTCCCCAAACGCCAATTGTGCACGGCCAGGGATGCCAAACAGTGATAAAAACGGTGTCTTGAGCGCAAAGGTCACGACTTACACTTTCTGATCCGGGTGGTTTACAAAAGCGTGGAGCCCAGAGTTCAAATCGCGAGTTGAAGGAAAAGAACGGGTTCGGAGCAATTAAATAGTATTCGATAGAGGTTATTACATTTGGCTAAAGCAAAGACAGAGTACGGGGCAGATTCGATAACAGTCCTTGAGGGCCGCGATGCGGTTCGCAAACGGCCCGCGATGTACATCGGTTCAACCGGTGACATTGGGTTACACCACCTTGTCTACGAGGTCGTCGACAATTCCGTTGACGAAGCACTGGCGGGGTATTGCGATACGATCGAAGTGACGATCCATATGGATGATTCGATCACGGTCATCGATAATGGCCGCGGCATCCCGACCGATATTCATAAACAAGAGGGGCGTTCGGCGGCAGAGGTTGTGATGACCGTGCTCCATGCCGGCGGCAAGTTCGATTCGAATTCCTACAAAGTCTCAGGCGGGCTTCACGGTGTGGGCGTTTCGTGCGTCAATTTTCTTAGTGAATGGCTCAAGCTTGAGATCTGGCGGGACGGCAAGACTCACGAAATGGAGTTTCAGGTCGGCATTCCAGTGTCACCTCTTGTTGAGACCGGGACGACGAGTAAAAGGGGAACGAAGATCACCTTCAAACCAGACGCTGATATTTTCGAATCGACGGTTTATAGCTTTGACAAGCTATCAGAACGGCTTCGCGAAAAGGCGTTTCTCAATAAGGGAATTCGCATTTTTATTAAGGATGAACGCGAACAGCCGGAACGGTCGCACGAGTTCTTTTACAAAGGAGGGATCGCAGAATTTGTCAAACATTTGAACAAAAACAAGAGTCCGCTTCACGAAGAACCCCTTTATTTCGAACAGATAGATGATGAACTGTCGATCGAAGTCTCGATGCAGTACAACGACAGCTACGATGAAAAGATCTTCTCTTTTGCGAACAATATCAACACGGTTGACGGGGGCACCCATCTTTCGGGCTTTCGAGGTGCGATAACCCGCACCATCAACAACTACGCGGAAAGCTCGGGGTTGACAAAGAACGCAAAAGTCACGCTTTCGGGCGACGACGTCCGCGAAGGCCTCGTTGCCGTCATCAGCGTTAAGATCCCGCAGCCGCAGTTCGAAGGACAGACAAAGGGCAAGCTAAACTCGCCGGTCAAAGGGCCGGTCGAATCGTTTCTTAACGAGAAGCTGGGAGAGTTTTTCGAGCAGAACCCCAGTGTTGCTAAAAAGATAGTTGGCAAAGCGGTCGATGCGGCTCGTGCCCGCGAAGCGGCAAGAAAGGCACGCGAGATCGTCCGTAAAAGCGCACTTGGAACCTCGACCCTGCCCGGCAAATTGGCCGATTGTCAGGAGAAAGACCCTGCGTTATCAGAGCTTTACATCGTCGAGGGCGATTCCGCCGGCGGGTCGGCCAAGCAAGGCCGCGACCGCAAGAACCAGGCCGTGCTCCCGCTAAAGGGCAAGATCTTGAACGTAGAAAAAGCCCGATTCGACAAGATGCTCGGCCACGGCGAGATCAAAGCGTTGATAACAGCCCTCGGGACCGGGATCGGAAAGGACGATTTTGACGTAAGCAAGCTCCGATACCACAAGATCTGCCTGATGACGGACGCCGATGTTGACGGCAGCCACATCCGCACGCTTTTGCTGACCTTCTTTTACCGGCAGATGCCCGACCTCGTCGACGGCGGCTTTGTCTACATTGCACAACCGCCGCTTTACAAAGTAAAACGCGGAAAGAAAGAAGAGTACATCAAGGACGAAAAGTCGATGTTCCGTTACCTGATGCGTATGGGAACGAACGATGTACAGATAGAGATGAACGGACGGACGATCGAGGGCCGCGAACTCGCAAAAACACTAGAGCAAACCATCGAATTCAAGAATTACTTCGAGCGTTTTGTCCGCCGTATCGGTAATGACGACAAGCTTTTATATTCCCTCCTCGAGGCGTTTGCCGGCAAGGACGGCGTACTGGCGAAGCACGGCGTAAAGCTCAAAAAGGTCTTTGCACAGCAGGAACTAATGGCCGAGGTCGAAGGCTTTCTTTCAAGGGCAGGATTCAAGACCGAGCTTATACCCGACGAAGAACATGGGCTTTACGAGGTCGAGGTCACCTATCCCAATACCCACAACGTCGTATTTGACTGGAACCTCGCAAGTTATGTCGAGTTTCAAAAGGCTGTCGAGCTGATGCGGAGCCTGGAGGCCGATTATCCCGGTCCGTTCGTGATAGGCGACAACGGCAAGTCGGAGACGATAGAGACCCGAGCCGATCTGCTTGAACGTGTGACCTCGATGGCGAAGAAAGACCTTTCGATCCAGCGTTACAAAGGCCTCGGCGAGATGAACCCCGAGCAACTCTGGGAAACGACGATGGATCCCGAAAAAAGGACGCTGCTGCAGGTTCGGGTCGAAGACATGATCGAGACGGACGCGATATTCACCGTGCTGATGGGCGATCAGGTCGAACCGCGGCGCAAGTTCATCGAAGACAACGCTTTAGACGTAAAGAATCTCGACGTTTAGGCGATGTTTCAGCAAAGATCACGGCGGCAGGCCTCACGCAGGTCGGCCGCTTTTTCGTCTTTATGACCGGGAGCGAAAAATGCGGCAAATGACCGGAATATAGTTTCAGATCAGCAACCAAATTGTGCATTTGCCAGTATAAACCGTACCATTTCGCCTCTAAAACGGACCACAGGCCAGGTAAATATGACCACTCTTGAGTCGTTTTCGGGTGATCTGGCGTAAATTCCATTAATTTCGTAAAACAGGCAAAACGAACCCGAGTTTGGTAAATTTCCGGCCGTTTTCGCCCGTGCAAAAAGCTGTTGACCTTATCTGCAACAATGTGCTATCTATAATACACCTGACGGGGAAAGACTGGCTGCCGATGATCGGCGGGCCTCCGCCCTGTGGTCGGCTGCTCACAATTCTCGGATGGTCGCAGGAATGGTCATGGAACGAGACTTTGAAAGATTTCAGGGCGGGGCGAACGAGGCCATCAGCAAACGCCTGCATGTGACGATCAGCCCTGCAAAGCTGATCTTGCTCAACCGAAACCTCTTCAACGCGTTGGGCAAACCCGGCGCTGTTTTTCTGAGCTTTAGCCGCGTCCGCGACACCATTGCCATCGAACCCGCGAGCGCGCGCCGGCCCGAAGCCTTTCCCGTGGTCACGACCGGTGTAAGCTGGCGAATAAACTCTGCTCCGTTCTGCCGCCATTTTAATATCGAGGTCGACACGACCCTGAAATTCATCAAACCCGAGATCGTCGACGGCGCACTTTACCTGAAACTGAACGAAACCATCTCGGTCGGCGGCCGCAAGCGGAGGAAAAAGAAATCGCTTACGTAGCGCTATCCCTTAAGGCGTGGACAGGAACGTACAAGTTCATCTCAGTCCGATCTTTCGGGCTTACTACATCGCGGCTTGATCAGACCTGCAGGAACCTCAAAGGGACATAGAAACAGAATTGCAATGACCGTGACCTCGGTCGGCAAGAAAAGACCCAAAAGACTTGCCCTGGCACGGAAACCCTCGGCTTTCTTAACGGAAACACGATGAGAGATCACCTAGATCGATCATCAATCGGTACTACGGCGAACTCATTAAGCCGACCTCCCCTGGCTGCCGTGCGGCCAGACTGCCTATAAAGAAAGCCCGTGATCTTATCGTTGTGAGTTCAGGATCTAACGACACAGGTGGATCCCTCATCGAAATTCTCAACTTTCATCGACCGCCTTCGGCTGCGGACCGATGAAACAAGGATCATCGGAAATACCGGTTTTCGATGATGGTCGTTGCGATCCGGTCGCAGCGGTCGAACTATCGCCCTGTCGGTATCGTGTCCGGCGTGCACAAAACCCTTGCGTTTTGGCCGGAAGCGGGACTAAAATCGACCATCGTTCTGCCAGTCGAACTTCGTGGCTCGAAAGAGCTCCGAACAGACAGTCAATATTTGTCTACACATGTCGATGGTAGGACAAACTCTTTGCCGGGGTCTTCGCGTCATGCTTACTTTCTTCTTACCAATTTCTTAACCGATGGAATCGACGGCGAAAAACGTGACGATCTACGAATTCGGCGGTTTTCAGCTAGTTGCAGGTGAAGAATTGCTGCTTCGGAACGGCGAAAGGATCTCGATCAACAACAAGTCGTTCCATGTTCTCAAGACCCTGGTCGAGCGCCACGGCCACCTTGTCACAAAATCGGAGCTTTTAGATACGGTTTGGAATGACGCCTTTGTCGAGGAGGGATCGCTGACAAAAGCGATCTGGACGATCCGCCACGCTCTCGATGACACTTCAAAAGACAGATTTGTGCAAACGGTGCCAAAGCTGGGGTACCGGTTCGTCTATCCGGTTTCGATAGCGACCGAGAGTTCGGGAGCTTATCGATTGTCGGATCTGCGCGGCATCGTTGGGGTCGCGGACGACGTTTCTCCGGCACCGCCCGAACAAATCACGAGCGACACTTCCCGATCGGCGGCCGATGTCGTTGAAACCGAGGAGCAGACCGCGCCGGCGAAAAGGCTTCTCGGACGGGCCGCTTTTGCCGGCATAGTATTCGTACTTGTGAGCGGCCTTGCCCTTTACGTGACATTCAATACTCAAGGCATTCTCAGCAAGGGCGAAACGACCCGCCTGGTCGTAATGCCATTGAAGCCGCTCGATCTACAAGGGAGGGATACGATCTACGACCTCGGAATTGCAGACGCTCTGATCTCAAAACTGAGCGAGCACAAAAAACTGTCCGTTCGCCCATTGGACGCTGTTCGCCCGTATGTCGATGTCGATAAAGATCCGCTCAACGTCGGAGAGGAACAAAAGGTCGATTATGTTCTGTCGTCACATTACCAGATCGCAAACGGAAAGATTAAGGTGACGGCAAAGCTTTTCGATGTCGCTTCGCGAAACATTGTCGGAGACTTCGCGACCACGACTCGAGTCGATGAGCCGTTCGAAACCCAGACGGCGATCGCTAACGACATCGGGAACAGGCTTTTGACCGCATTCGGCTATCGTTCGAGCGAATTCCGGCCTGAACGCGGAACGAACAATGAGGAAGCTTACCGGTATTATCTCATGGCCCATAACTTCAATGAGTTGAGGGGTCCGGACAATGGCCGCGAAGCACTTGAACAGATCGACCGCGCCGTTACGCTGGATCCGAACTTCGCGAGCGCGTGGGCGACCAAGGCATACATTCACAGGTATCTCGCCTATGGAGCGGTTGCCATCGAACACTCGCTGCGGTCTGTAGAGGCGGTAGAAAAAGCCCTGGCTATCGACCCGAATCTCTCAGAAGCGCACAGCACCCTATGCTTCAATAAGTTTCGTTTCGAATACGACTTCGATGCGGCCGAACGGGCCTGCAAGCGCGCGATCGAGCTGGATCCCAATTCGCCCCTTGCTCACAAACTCTATTCGAACTTTCTGTATACTCGCGGCCGGTTCGACGAGGCAATATCGGAGATAACAAAGGCGATCGATCTGCAACCCGTGTCTTACGACAATCAGCAAACTTACGGGCTTGCATTATATTTCGCCAGACGATATGCAGATGCGGAGGCTCAATGGAAAAAGCTGATCCCGCTAAACCCTAACCACAAGATGATCTACGGACATCTTGTCAAATCGCTGGTTCATCAGGGCAAGGAATCCGAAGCCTTGGAGCACCTGATCAAGATGCTGACGCTGGAAAAAGCGGACGAGGGAAGGATCAAAAGAATTCGGATCGCATTTGCAGAGACCGGTTGGCGAGGCGTCACGTTCGAACGTATCAGGTGGGGCGAATCCCAGAAAGATCCCCCATCATTCGAACTGGCCCGCCTTTATGCAACCTTGGACGACAGGAGCAATGCACTCAAATACCTTGAAATGGCCTACCTGGAACGAAGCAATATGATCGCGGTGATAGAGGTCGATCCGGAGCTTGACCGATTACGAGGTGATCCACGATTTACTGAACTGCTGCAGAAGATCGAAGCTCGTGATCGATCATGAACGGACATCTCGTATGAGCCATTCCTTCAACGCTTCTGAACGTTATCCCGAAAGATAACTGCAGGTCAGATCGAACGACCACTCCGCCACCGAGGCGGCTTCCGCGCTCACTAAAAAAGAACCGGGCTTTTTTCGGACCCGGTCGCTATCGCGCTCATGACAATACGAGGGATCAGAGCGACCGTGGCGCAAACGCGGATGATTGCGCCACGGTCAACCGATCATTGAACACCAGCCGCGATCGGGATGTCGGTGCTCAAGCCGAAATGCTGATAAGCGATACCTCCGCTCGAACTCTGAATGATGTACCAAACGCCGTCGCGATAGACCGCGATATCGGTGCGGCCATCGCCATCGTAATCCGCCGGGACCGGCCAGTCAGTGCTTAAACCCCAAGGCGTAATCGAGACCGAGCCGTCGGAACTTCTCCGAATGTACCAGTTGCCGGTCGACGATCGGAAGACAGCCGTGTCGGTCCTGCCGTCGCCGTCATAGTCGCCAGGAACGATCGTGTCGCCATTCAAGCCAAACGCCTGAACGCTGTACGTGTTCGTGCCGCTTTGCAAAATGTGCCAGGTGCCGTCTGATGGACGAAACACGCTGATATCAGATCGCGAGTCGCCGTCAAAATCCGCCGTCGGGCTCCGGTTTATGCTGACGCGGGTGGCCGTATAAAGATCGAGATTGCCATCGCGTGTTGACGCGAAATACAGAACCGAACCATTGGACGATAGCGACGGATGCTGGTCGTTACCGGCGGAGTTGGCTCCGGCCAGGTTAACCGGCGGATTCCACGGTGAAGAGACGGAAGCGCGCGTCGAAGTCCAGATATCCATTCCGCCCTGGCCGCCGACACGGTCAGAAGCAAAAAATATCTCCAAACCGTCGCCCCTGATCTGCGGGCGGCGATCGATCCAGGGACTGTTCAATGACGCAACAGGGGTCGGAGTGTTGAACGTACCGTTCGGGTTACGGGTGCTTTGATAGATCTCCTCATCCCCTGATCTGTCGCTCGAAAAATAGAGAGTTGCCGCTCCAGTCATCGGGTCTTCAAAATATCCGGCACCGACCTCATTATCTGCAGTATTAATGACGGGTCCGAGATTGACCGGCTCGGCCCAGCCGAGATCATTGTTCGGATCGGTTCGTGTCGTCATATAAATGTCGGCGAAGCCCTGCGTGTCCGGGCGGCCGCTGCTGTTGAAAAACATCGTTCTTCCGTCGGGCGATAGGGTTGGCATATTGTCAACTCCGGCAGTGTTGATGGTCGGCCCCAGATTTTGCGGCTCACCCCAGGCTGATGTGAGCGACGGGCGCTGCGAAACCCAGAGATCCACGCTGCCAATGGTCCCGGTCCTATTTGCTGCAATATAAAGACTCAAGCCGTTCGGCGATACGACCGCAGCGTTCTCTTGTCCCGGCGAATTGGCCGGAACGCCCAGACTCTGAGGCAAACTAAAAATGGAAAAGCCGGCTGGAGCGAATGTCATCACACCCGGCTTTTGCGGCAATGCGCCGATAGTCAACGAGATCGATACGAGTAGCGTCGTCAGAGTAGTTTTTGTTCTCATTTTTTCTCCTTGTTTTGCCTTATATCGGCGTGGCCACAAAAATGCGCAGATAGCCCGAAAGCGTGATAAACTACGTCCGATAATCCGATCATCAATCGGTCACGCGTGCCGTTCGAGGGCTAAACATCGAAGAGGTTATGCGTAATCGGCGAATGTGGTCTTTCGAACTTTCTTCGATTATTGTTCGAAAATTATTCCGCCGATCGTTGAAACCGTATGTCTTTGAGAGAAAAAGAGTTATACGAATTCGGCGACTTTTATCTTGATGTCTCGGAACACCGCTTGGCTCGGCGTTCAGGCGAAAGTGTGCAGCTCTCGGAAAAGACCTTCGACACGCTTTGCGTTTTGGTCAGAAACGCGGGTCACCTTGTCAAGAAAACCGAACTGTTGGACCAGGTCTGGCCCGAATCGTTCGTTGAAGAGAACAATCTGAACAAGTGCATCCATGCGTTGCGACGCGCCCTGGGTGAGAAACCCGGGATGCGGTTCGTTGAGACGGTACAGAAGCATGGTTATCGCTTTGTTGCCGATGTTAAAAGGATCGAGCCGCTGGCGGAAGGTGTATTTCGCGCCAACGAAGATTCGATACTATCCGCAACCTATCTTAGTCGGGCGAGGGACTCGGCAGACCTCGCCGAGCGCCGCGTCTTTGATCGGCTGAGTCCGCCTGCGACCGCAGAGGATGGCCATCCCGAAATGTCGGTGACTGCAACGGAAGCCGTGCCGCCCGAAGAGCCGACCTCGGCTGCAAGATCCACTCTTATTCTAAAACTTGCAGCGATCTCGGTAATTCTGCTCGCATCCGTGGGGCTCGGACTTTACCTCTATTCAGAATATTTTTCCAACGCCGTTCGCACCGGTGGAAAGCGATCGTTCGCGGTTCTGCCAGTCAGACCGCTCAATGCTGCAAACAGGGACGACGTCTACGACTACGAGATCGGCATTGCCGAAGCCGTGATACACCAACTCAATTCGCTCAAGGGTTTTACTGTTCGGCCGATCAGCTCGACCAGACAGTATTCGGACATTGCACAAGATCCGATCGCGGCGGGACGTGAACAGAAGGTCGACTATGTGCTTGCGTCTAACTATCAGATCGCTGACGGGAGGATTCGGGTCACATCTCAACTATTGAACGTCGCCACAGGTGAGACCGACCTCACGTACAAAGGCGAGAAACCTGTGGCGGACCTTTTTGCGATGCAGGATGCGATCGCTGTTGAGATCGGAAGTCTTCTAAAGGAACGATTTTCGACCACGCGGAATCGTCCGACGGCAAAACGCGGAACTGACAACGAAGAAGCGTATCGCTTGTATCTTCACGGCGCAGCGTTGGCAGACAAACAACACCATACCGAGGTCTTTAAGGCGATCGAATGTTTTGAGAAAGCCATTCAGCTTGACCCAAACTATGCGCTGGCATACGCAAGGCTGGCAAATGCTCAGTCGACCGTGGTCGGCAATCGAAGCGGCGCTGCAGGCGAACAATATCCGAAAGCGAAAGCGGCCATCGAAAAGGCCCTGGCAATTGACGACACTCTTGCCGAAGCACACTCATATCTGGCCGAGATCAAATCTGACTTCGAACGGGATTTTGCCGGCGCTGAACGCGAGCATAAGCGAGCTTTAGAATTAGACCCGAATTCTCCGATCGCTCATCGAATGTACTCGCTTTTCCTTACTTATCTTGGACGACATGACGAATCACTGTCAGAGATCAAGACCGCCATCGACCTTGAGCCGGCATCGGTATTAAATCAACTGCTGCTGGGACGAAGCCTGCTTTTCGCTCGCCGCTACGACGAAGCGGTCACCCATTTGGAGCGAGCGGCCGAGATGGATCCTGAATTTCTCTATCCTCATCAAAGCCTCGTTATCGCATATCGTATGAAGGGCGACAACGACAAAGCCTTTGAGTCTTTCTTGAGGTCACGGATCATCGCCGGAGAAGAGCAGAGCGAGTTGCATGGGTGGCGATCAACCTATGCCTTATCCGGTTGGGATGGAATTTTTGAGCGGCAGCTTGAGAAAGCGAAGGTTCAAGAAAGGAACGGAAAGCCGAACTATAATCTGCTGGCAAACCTTTCGAGCGAACTTGGTCGCCGCGAAGAGGCGTTTGCCTATTTGGAAAAGGCTCTCGTTCAGCACGGCGGATTGACATACCTCAAAGTTCATCCGCGCTTTGACAGCTTGCGGTCCGACCCGCGTTTCGATGATCTGGTCAAACGAGCCGGTTTCGAATGATCACTGAACGCTCTGTGTACAGTTCTAAAAAAATGAATCGGACGCTTGCAGGTGTCGAGCCGATTTCCTCATAACGGCCGGGCTCCATTTTTCCCTTCCGCGGAACCGCCGTAAGCGATCTGTCTTCCCGAGCGATCATCACGGAGGTTAGCATGCATGACCGCGTCCTCGTCATCGGAGAATTTCTTCGCAAAGATCGCCGCTGGTTGCGACAGAATTGCATCAGACCGTCATTGCTTATAGCTTGATAGCTTAATTCGAAGGACAGACCGCATGCACTTGCCCCGATCTTCGAAGGTCAGCGTTTGGCGGCGGCATCAGCACTGTTCATCAAGCCGTAAACCTCATCGGCGGTCGACATCGAAACTTCACCGGGTGTGGTCATCGCCAACGCGCGATGAGCCACACCGCAGACCAACGCAAACTGGAGGTCGCTCGCTTCGAGCAGGGAGTGGATAAATCCGGAAACGAAGGCATCACCGCTC
This sequence comes from Chloracidobacterium sp., assembly GCA_016716305.1. Classification (NCBI taxonomy): domain Bacteria; kingdom Pseudomonadati; phylum Acidobacteriota; class Blastocatellia; order Chloracidobacteriales; family Chloracidobacteriaceae; genus Chloracidobacterium; species Chloracidobacterium sp. The sequence goes on along the minus strand of JADJWP010000002.1, from coordinate 2,163,019 downwards.
CCAACACGATCTATTACATCGATATTTCGAAAGTCTCGTGCGACGGTAACGGTTTCGCCGGGCGAGAGGCAGGCCGCTCCGAGATCATGTCGGCTCGCGGTATGCGTTTCGCGAAGCGTCGAGACGATGATCTTTAGATCCGGAAGACCATTTTGCATCGCCGCCGCCTCTCGGCACGTTAAACGACGTCCTGCCGTTCCACACCATCGATCTCTAATATCAACTCGGCACCGTAGGCTTTTGCGGGGGTCTGAAATCCCGGGGTGAAGTTGCCCGACATGATCTTCTCGGCAATGCTAAGGGCGGCAAGGGCCGTCACGGTGTAGCCTTCGGGGCCCTGTTGGCGAGCCTCGACGCGGTTGCCGTCGGCATCGCGGGCTTCACCCCACATGAGCGTTTTGCCTTTTTCGCGTTCGGCGTCGGACGGGCCGCCGGGCGGGATCTTTGACTGGAGATATTTCTGCACCGGCCTGGTCGCAAGAAGCCAACCGATATAGCGGCTCATCTTCATCGCCTTTAAGGCTCCTTTTGGCACGACGGTGAAAACCTCGATATTCGGAATACCGGTCGAGTAAAAAGCGGTCGAGACATCGCCCCAAGGGATCGTCACGCCGGTCTTGGTGACACCCTCGCCGAAGTCGATCTCGCGGGTTTTCCACGCGGCCGGAACCGCGGTTATTTTGCCGTCTTTCCGGATCGCGCCGCCACGGCCGACGTTCATCGTCATCGTCGCCTGAGTACCGTGCGAAATGCGGCCCATGCCATAGAATGCGAGCGAAAGATGCGTCGCAGACGGCAGTCGATTCTTGATATGCATGGCCAAACAATCGCTCGGGACGACATCAAATCCGACCCCCGGCATCACCATCACACTGGCATCGACGGCCTGCTTATGCATGGCCGCACACGTCTCGAAAACGCTGATCTCGCCGGTGATATCTGCGTAGTGCTTCTTGTTTCGCAGACAAGCCTTGACCATCGGCAAACTCGTTATCGAAAACGGCCCCGCACAATGCAGGACCATGTCGACTTCCTGCAACGCCGCATCCAGCTTCGCCGTGTCATCGAGCGAGAAGACGCGGTATTCAAATCCGTATTTGCCCGCCAGCTCGCTGACTTTCGCTTCGTTTCGTCCCGCGAGGATCGGCTTGAGGCCACGTTCAGCCGCATACCTCGTGATCAATTCACCCGTGTAGCCATTCGCTCCGTAGATCAGGAATGTGTTTGTCATAATTTCAATCGAACGACTATCTCACCGGTCAAGCATTGCAGAAAATATTAGGTCCGGATAAATATCAAATGAATTTTTCTTAAGACCGGAGAGGTCATAGTTTCCCGCCGTGATGACGACCATCACTTTTGTCTTGGCATCGATAACCACTTTTTGGCCGCCGTTTCCGCTGAGCTCGATGAAGCTGGACGGCCAATTATCATCTGGCCGAAATGCGAACCGCCAGATCTGATAACCATAGGTAACAACGTCACCGGTTTTCTCGTCAGACGACACTTTCGCGTGCTCTGCCATTGCGTCCGCTATCAGCTTTTGGGGCACGATCCGTTTACCGTTCCACATACCTCCGTTCACCAAAAGCAATCCGATCTTAGCGATGTCACGCGAACGGAGCCGGAGGCCCGAGTCGGCATCGGGCTGGCCCGGCTTCAGCTCGGCCCATTCATACTTGGTTATTCCGAGCGGGATGAGTAGGTGCTTCCTCGTGAATTCTTCTATGTTCGATCCTGTGGTTTTTTTGACGATCGCAGCAAGCAGCTGGGTCGTTCCGCCGCTGTACTCAAACTTGGTTCCCGGCCTTTGGATGAGCTTTCTGCTTAGCACGAACTCTATCGTATCCGGTGCCCTATTCATCTGATATGCGGTGTTTGCTGGGTTCGAATACGAGAATTCCTCGCCCCACTCGAAACCCGGAGTCATCGTGAGAGCATGGCGCACCGTAATGTTATTCTTTTCGCCTTCGGCATGGCTCGCGTATTCGGGAAAATAGGAAAAGATGGGCTGGTCGAGATCTTTGATCTTGCCTTGGGAATGCGCGATAAGAACAGCTAATGCGACAACGCTTTTCGATATGCTGCGAGTATCATGCAGCGTCTCTCTGTTGTGAGCGACAATACCGATCTCGCCCTTATGGTTATTTTCATCAGGTCCGGTGAAATATTCTTCGCAGACAAGCTTCCCGTTTCGAAAGATCAAAACGCTATGGATATTTCCATAAGTTCGTTTCAGGACCTCATTCATCCCGGCAGATACCTTTGCCTCGTCAAGCTTTACCGATCTTAGTGTTCCCGTCTGAATGCCGTCACTGAGTCTCGCCGGAGGTGAGTATTTGTAATCGGAGCTTGGCTGCGACAGTGCTGAGTGGGCGATCAGAAGTAAGATAGCCAGCAGAAAAATGGGGCTAATTGAATTGGATAAGCCTTTCATAAATTCTTCTTTACCGCAATGAAGAGGCGTCTACTGTTGCTGGCTATCGATAAGGTTTTGAACGCGGCCAACCTGGCCATCAGTCAGCCTTACCTTGATTCCGTGCGGGTGGCTCGGTGAATTTGTCAGCAGGTCTTTAACGATGCCGATGGTTTGCTTGCCGGTTCGCTGATCTTGTTTCAATACGATGGCCACCTGCGATCCCGGACGGATGTTCTTTCGTTCTCGATGCGGCATTAGCTATTGCTGTCTAGAATACAACAAGCTCTAACTTTTGAGTTTCCTCGAGTCTATCCAAAAATTCTTTACGGTCAATCTCTCTCGCCCCAAGCGCTTCCATATGCGGCGTCATCACCTGGCAGTCGAGCCACGTTGAGCCGCGTTTTCTTAAATGATCGATCAAGAATAGCAGGGCGAGTTTTGAAGCGTTTGCTACTTTGTAGAACATCGATTCGCCGCAGAAGACGCCGCCGGCGTCGATGCCGTAGACTCCGCCAACCAGGTCTACGCCATTCCATGCTTCGACACTGTGAGCCATTCCTTTATCATGCAGCTGCGAATATTCCTCAATGAACTCGCTTGTGATCCATGTGCCGTTCTGTCCGGGCCGCTTTGTTTTCGAACATTCTTCCATTACCCTTCGAAACGCTCTATCGATCGTAAAGGTGAACGATCCACCGTTCGAAGCCCGTCTGAGGCTTCGCGGCACATGCAGATCAGAGAACTCGAGGATCGCGCGTTTCGCCGGGCAATACCATGGAAGCGGGATGCCTTCCATGTACCAGGGAAAGATCCCTTTGTGGTACGCATCAATCAGATTTTCCGCAGAAAGCTCGTCACCGAACGAAACCACGTCCCTGGCGTAATAAAAAAAGTCGCCGATCAGAACCCATTCGGGGAAATCATACGATTGCGGATCGGGAAATACCATCAATGAAATTGTGTCAATATCGCAGTCTCATTGTGTAACACTTTCAGGAAATCGGAAAGAAGAGTGTCCCGCCGAAAGGGATCGGTACATCACCGCCTAACCAAAGCGGCAAATACAAACGATCGCCTCCGGAGTTAACTCACCTACCAAGTCGCGGCAGTTTCCCTGCAAATGCCGCGAACTTTTGAAGGTAAGGATACTAGACCACCTTCGTCCGCCACTTGCCTCGCCTGAAGAGCAATGCAGAAGAAACCGCGAGCAGCGAAAATGCGATCGTAATAGCCCAAAAGGCGCCTTGCGGCCCCATCCCGAAACGATATGCCAATAAATACGCCAGCGGTATCTCGAAAAGCCAGAACACGATGAAGTTGAGCCACGTCGGGGTGACAGTATCACCGGCGCCGTTGAACGCGCTTTCCATGACCATGCCAAGGCCGTAAAAAGCGTATCCGTAACCGACAATGCGAAGGCAGTCGGTACCGTAGCGTGAGACCTCGGGATCCGTCGTGAAGACTGAAATGACCAGACCCGGGAAAAGAACGAAGAACAGACCGGCGAGGCCCAGCAGGCCGGCATTCAGAAAACCTGCCGTCCATACCGATCTTTCGGCCCTGTCAGGTTTGCCGGCACCAAGGTTCTGGCCGACAAGCGTTGCCGCTGCGTTTGCAAGGCCGACGGCCGGGAGTATGACAAAGATGATCACACGCAAACCGATCTGGTATCCGGCGATCGCGACCGTACCGAATCCGGATATGACCATTACCAATCCGCTCCAGCTTAGTGTGGCGACAAGAAACTGTAGTACCGCAGTTCCCGACAAACGGATCAGGGACCAAAGCAGATGCGGGTCGAACCGCCAATGTTCGGCGTTTACCGCTAGTCTTCCGCTCTTTCGTCCGAACAAAGCCCACGCTGCATAACTGACGCCAACGGCCCGTCCGATGACGGTCGCCACCGCGGCGCCCGTGACACCCCATTCAGGAAAGAACCAAATTCCGAATATGAAAAGCGGGTCGAGGATAATGTTAAGGCCGTTAGCGATTATCAAAACACGCAACGCAATGGCGGCATCGCCCGCTCCGCGAAAAATACCGTTCAGCAAGAACAAAAAGACGATAACGAAGTTAGTACCGAACATGATCCGCATGAACGGCAACCCTATTTCGATGACCTCTGCCTCAGCACCTAGAACCCGATAGATCTGCGGAGCAAGGATCACCCCGGCGATGCCCATCACCGTCGAGACGATAAGGCCGAGGTAGACGACATGCGTCGCCGTTCGGGCCGCTCCTTCCATATCTTCTTCACCGACGCGTCTTGCCACGGTCGCCGTGGCTCCGATGCTGAGTCCTACGCTGACGGCGTAAACAAGCGCGAGTACTGATTCGGTAAGGCCAACGACGGCGACAGACGCAGGGCCGAGTTTAGCGACAAAGAAAGTATCGACGATGGCGAAAAGGGCCTCCATCGACATTTCAAGGATCATCGGGATCGCAAGGATAATTAGTGCGATGACGATCGAACCCTGCGTGAAGTTTCTTGACGTTCCGACAAACGCCTCGCGCATCACCGACGAAAACGTATTTTGCTCAAGCGTCTCAACAGACGATTCTGTCTCATTTATAGACATAACAAATTGTTCAGAGATAAAAAGGGCCGGCACCAAAAGGTGCCTTTATCGATCCATCCGGTGATGCGGGTCGCATCGCTACGGATGAGAGAAAAGCGGTTGGACTAGGCAAGTGTAATACGCATGGCAACACCTTATCACAATTGATCTGCGAAAAAAAAATTCTAACGCCGCAGGTTTCCGAAAAATTCGATCCGGACAATTGAATAAGACGGAATTCGCAACCTGAAACGGCAAAAAAAGCATCTTATTCCCGAACTGAACAAGAACCAGGGCATTTGTAGTATCATTAACGCGAAAAACGGAGAACATTATGATCAAACAGATTCGCGGCAGCACCATCTGATAACTTACGGGTGATGAGTTTGACAAGATCATCTCACCATATCGGCAGAGGCATCGTGATCGACCTGGGGACCGGCGACGGCCGATTTGTCTCTGTGTCGGCTCGCGAGAACCCCGAAACATTTTTCATCGGGATCGACCCAAACACAAAACCGCTCGAGAAGCCATCGATGAAGGCGACACGGAACCCGCGTAAGGGTGGGCTGCCGAATGCGATGTTCATCCAAGCGGCGATCGAAGACCTCCCGGATGAGTTGAGCGGGGTTGCGGACGAATTGCACATTCACTTTCCGTGGGGAAGCTTGCTCAAAGCCGTTGCGACCGGCGATCCGGCGGCCATAGCTGCGTTGCGCCGTATAATGAAAAGCGGGGCCTTACTCGAGATCGTGATCGGGATCGACCCGATTCGCGATAGGTCCGAGATCGATCGGCTGGAGATTCCTGATCTGACTCCCGTATTCCTGCACAGCTATTTGATTCCGAAATATACGTCAAACGGCTTTGGTTTCCTTCAAGCGGAAACACTGCGTTCTGAGGATTGGGCTTCGTTACCGACCTCCTGGGCACGAAAGCTTTCTGGTAATCGGGATCGATCTGTCGTGTATATGACCTTTACCGCAGTCTAGATGGTCGCGGAGCAAAGTTTCCCCAATTCATACGAAAGCTGAAGATGAAGAGTCACGGCAATATCACACGGCGCGAGTTCCTCACAAGCCTCGGGGCATTTGGCGTTGTGATCGGATTTCGGGATGTCGGCTTCGGCTTAGCTCGGCGGAAGAGCCGCTTTGAGATGCTTGTGGTTGGTGATTCGCTTATTTGGGGCCAGGGCCTGCGTGAGGAGCAAAAGTTCTACCATCTTACAAGGCAGTGGATCGCCGACGAGCTGATGGGCAGCGGCGGCGAGGTCAACCTTAACGTGAAAGCACATTCCGGTTCGACCATAAAGCTTGACCCGGACGAAAACGCCGCATTGAAACGCGGCAACCTGAATGGGGACCAAGCGTTTCATCCAGAGGTGAATGTTTCCTTTCCGACCATCGATAAACAGATCGAGAGCGCGATCGCTGACTATCCAGAACCGGGCGATGTCGACCTGATCATGATCTCGGGCGGAATCCCGGACGTCGGCGTTGCAAAAATAATCAACCCGCTTGAAAGCAACAAAAAGCTACGCGAACGGATCGATCTTTACTGCCGCGGCCATATGACCGAGGTTCTTTCCGATGCCGCCATATCTTTTCCAAACGCAGCGATCGCCATCATTGGTTATTACCCGATAATTACCCGCCACACGCCGATGAAACGGATCGTCAACGATATACTCGAACTCTACAACGTGCCGGGTTGGGCAAAGCCGCTGGTCAATAACCCGCTTAAACGGAATCTTTGGCGGCTTTGGAAAGGCAAGATGATAAAACGCTCCGAGATATGGCACGCGGAATCGACCAAGGCCTTTCAACTCGTTGTTGCGGAACTCAACCGGTCAGGCGGACGTCAGAGGGCCGTCTTTGTTCCGTCGCCGATCGAAGAGAAAACAGCATTTGGGACGGCTGATTCGCTGCTTTTCACGGTCGCTCGTCGTGGACGACCTGCCGATCCGGAAGGGACGGTGCGCGTTGCAGAATGCCGGCCCGCATTGAGCGATCTGAGAAAGAAGACCGATCTGAAATACAGCACCCGGTTCTGCGAACTCGCAAGCGTTGGCCACCCGAACATCGATGGGTCAAAGGCGTATGCCGAATCGATCAAAATTGCCTTGAAACCCCTTCTCAATGGTGCTATAAAATGAAGCCGTCCTGCATGTGAAGCTGGTTAGGTAAGCTCCCGCGTTGATACAGTGCCAAACGTATCTTCCTCAAACTAAAGGAGAGCGGCCATATGTTTACCATTGCTCATCGCTTCCCGGCGACAATTTTTCTTCTCTTGGTCTTGAATTTCATTCTTACAGCTCAAACTGCCGATCAAGATCGTACCGCAAAGCAAAAGGCCGTAGACGCATCGCTCTATACTGCCTGCATCGATGGCGACATGCCGGGCGTTCAAAGAGCCCTCAGAGACGGAGCTGATGTGAACGCTTATAACTCGAACGGGCGGACGCCTTTGATCGCTGCTGCGCTGAGTCTGCATTACCCGGTGATCGATGTCCTGCTAAAAGCAGGAGCACGTGCCGAAATGCAAAACGACGCAGGAGAAACAGCAGCCAGACTTCTCGGCCTTGCGAAGACGCCACCAGACGTGGGCGAATCCGAAGGGACGGCATTGATGCGTTTCATGGCCGAGAAGAAGGCGTATGAAAAGAAGCTGAATGATGCTGCTGCACCTGGGACCGAGCTTGCAAGGCAGATGGTCACTGCGGTTGTGAAGGGCGACATTCCAACCGCTAAGCAACTGATCGCGAAGGGGGCTTACGTTGACTTTAAGGACGCAAGATCGTCGCTCGTTCCGACCGTTCTGATCGTTGCCACTGAGAAGGGGTTTGCCGACGTGGTGGAAGAGTTGATCAATAAAGGAGTTCGAATCGACCGCCCGGATGCTCAGGGCCGAACGGCGCTTTATTATGCTGTCGGAAAGCAAAACTTGGAAATGGTCAGACTGCTGGTCCATAAGGGAGGTGCTGATCCTGGAAAGAAGGTCGGTGACCAATCGATCCTTGAGTTCGCGAAATCCAAACCGAACAAACAGATCGCAAACCTTCTAGTCTCTGCTGAATCGGAGAGAATTACGGCGGATTTTCTGGCGAATGCTGAGAAGTTCGATTTCGACGAGCTTATTAAGAACTTCAAGCTATCCCTCGACGATAACTCCAAGCCCGGCACGCCAGGAACCGGACTCACCGCTGACGAAAAAGAACTTTTCAAGGTCGTTGAAGAACGGAAGACGCTTCATTTCATGGTCGAAGGCAGCACGGACCGCGTTATCGAACTGCTTCGAAAAGGGACCAACGCGAACGTTCGCGATGCCAGCGGAAAAACGCCGCTGATGCGTGCGGCCGAGAATGACGACGGGTACCTGATAGTAACGCTGCGGAACCACGGGAATGCGGACTTGAACGCGGCGATGCCCGACGGAACCACGGCGCTTATGCTCGTTGCAAAAGCTGATATTCGCTCGGCAGTTGATTACTTGCTGCATTTCGGAGCTGATAAGAACTTGAAGGACAAGTCCGGAAAGACCGCTTATGATTATGCAGTACAGCGGAACGGCGAGGTGCTAGCAATGTTAGGCACAGCTCTCAGGCCGTCTCAGATCGCTGCGGATTCGGCCCCGCCGAAAAAGATCAGGACAGACAAAGACCAAAAGCTGCTGGAAGCGGTTGCCGCAGGCCGTCGGCCTGAACAGGGCGAAGCCGAGTACGGACAAGTTCTGTCCGATCTGCTTGCGAGCGGTTCCAGCCCAGATACGCGAGACGATCGCGGCCGGACCCTATTGATGATCGCCGCCGAAACGCAGAATTCGATGGCACTGCTGACATTGCTTAAGTCGAAGGCGGCGATCGACGAGCAAGATGTGAAAGGTATGACCGCGTTGATGCACGCCGTTCTAACCGACAATATAGCGATCGTTTCAGCGCTGCTCAAGGCAGGCGCAAAGACCGGCATTAAGAACTACGCGATGCGGACCGCTTACGACATCGCCGCCGAGAAAAAGGGATCTGTGTTTACGGTCATTGGCTATCGATTAAAGCCCCAATAGGCGCGATCGGCTGGAGCGATCAGCTTTTCGTGTGTCTTTTTAAGGCGTTGCTCGAACCAGGAGACCAAGCCAAAAATAAAACTGCCGTCTTGCGCGAACGGCAGTTCTATTACTGTGGGCACCCTACCCCGGCTGTATCTTTCTGCTTATGACCCGATCACACCATCGATAGTCTATATACGCCGACACGAACATCGCGGCAATGAAGCCGCATTGGCTTCGTGAAGGTCAAAATGAATCGCCCTGCTTCTGTTTATAACCTTCCTGCATATGTTCCGGCGTTTCATCACGATGCCAGCCGGTCGATAATGAAACCGGGAGAATAAGATCGCAATGGCGAAGATTTCCCGACGAGAATTTCTTGAAAATGCGGCCGTCGCGAGTATTTTTGCTGTGTTCGGCCGTGACATTCTTGCCCAGACCTCGCTTGCGGCTGACGAATTGAAGGTGCTTGTCGTTGGCGATTCGTTCATTTGGAACCAAGGGCTACGGGAAGAGGATAAGTTTTATTCAATTATCACCGACCGTTTTCGCAGCGGACTCGTGCCGGCCTTCTCGAAGATCGATCTGAAGGTTAAAGCTCATTCTGGCGCTCGCATCCGGCTGCATCCCAAACAGCTCGAAAAGATGAAAAAGGTCGGGCAGGAGACCGATAAGTTCTATTATCCAGAAGCTGACATCTCATTTCCTTCGATCACGACTCAATTAGATACGGCGCGAAAGGAATACCGTGATCCGAATTCGGTCGGCCTGGTGATGCTGTCCGGCGGGATCACTGATCTTGTAGTCGGGAATGCGGTGAACCCGTTTCTGAAGAAAAGCAAATTTCTGCGGATGGTACACCAATACTGTCATGTGGAAATGAAAGGTTTACTTGAGCACGTAACTGAGACATTCCCGAAAGCTAAGGTGCTGGTCTTCGGATACTTCCCCATCGTATCGACGAAAAGCGACGTCAATAAGATCGTGAAATATCTGATGAAGATAGTTCGTTTTCCGCATGAGCTGCAGTGGCTTATTACAAACGGTTTTAGTAAACAGTTCATGAAGATCGTTCGCAAAGCCACATCGAACCGTTCCCGATTGTGGTTCATCAGGTCCAATGCCGAACTCGCCGAAGCAGTTGATAACGTCAATGCTCGTTTCGACAAGCCACGGATCGCGCTTGTGGAATCGCCCGTTACCGAGGAGACCTGTTTCGCCACAAAGAACAGCCTTCTGTGGTCGCTCGATCACGACAATCTGCCGGAAGATGATCTGTATCTCGAACGCAGAGGAAAATGTCCGAAGGTTTTTCGCGAGATCAAATACAAACCATTCGGCCTGCTTTCCGTCCGCCTCTGCGAACTTGCATCCGTGGCACACGTTAATAAAGCCGGCTCGATAGCGTATGCAAATGCGGCGTTACCAAAGGTGCTGGAGCTTTTCCGATAGGGTCTTTTTTTGCCGGTTTGAGTTAGAATCCTCACATGGCGGCGGCTTTAATAACTTCGGCATCGGCCAGATGGCGTGAATGGACAATATTCGCGTTGGCGGTAGTTTCTTTTTTTTCCCTTTTCTTCATTCCGCGATTCGGGCAGGACCCTGCATATCATGATTTTGCGGATCGCCGCGCATTCATGGGCATCCCGAACTTCTTTGATGTCGCGTCGAACGCCGTTTACTTGATCGTAGGTGCTCTTGGCCTATGGCTTTGCGTGAGGCGGAGCTTATCTATCGCCTGGATAGTGCTCTTTGCAGGCGTGTTTCTCGTCAGTTTAGGATCTGGTTATTATCACTGGCATCCGACGAATACGACGCTTGTTTGGGACCGACTGCCGATGACGGTCGGGTTCATGGGCCTGTTTACGGCACTTTTGTGCGAGCATGTCGGTAAACGTTCAGAATACCTGCTTTTGCCACTTCTCATACTCGGAGCCGCAAGCGTTCTTTACTGGCATTTTACCGACGACCTTCGTTTTTATGCCTGGGTTCAGGCATTTCCGCTGCTTACGATCCCGGTTGTGATGGCGCTCTTCCCGGCGGAGTATTCACATCGCTGGATGCTGCTTGCCGCGCTCGGACTTTACATATCGGCAAAGTTCACGGAGGTTTATGACGATTCTATTTTGCGCGCGACGGGAAACGTCTTCAGCGGCCATACGATCAAGCATCTTCTTTCCGGGGTCGGCAGCCTTTTCCTCTACGTTATGCTGAGAAATCGGCGGCGTGTTGCACCGGGCAGCGGGCACCGATAGTCGACATCCCTTTCGCTCGCTCTTGCAACTAAGCTTTTTCGCCTGTCACAATAAAGGTTTGGCAATGAAGATCGCAGTAGCAATGAGCGGCGGCGTCGATAGTTCGGCGGCTGCGGCATTATTAAAGGAACAGGGGCACGAACTCGTCGGCTTCACGATGCAGTTGTGGAATCAACGGCGCGGCATCAGTGTCGACGAGAACGGCGATCCGCTGCCAAGCCGCTGCTGTTCGCTCGACGATGTTTACGACGCCAGACGCGTAGCCGACACGCTCGGCATTCCATTCTATGTGCTCAACCTTGAGAAAGACTTTGAACGGGACGTCGTCGAGCCGTTCGTACAAAGCTATCTTTCGGGTGAAACGCCGATCCCATGCGTAGCCTGTAACTCCCGGCTAAAGTTCGCTTCGCTCGACAGGATGGCAGTCTCGCTCGGGTGTGACAAGGTCGCGACCGGGCATTATGCGCGTGTCGAGTTTGACGAAGCTGCAAACCGTTATCGACTGTTTCGCGGAAGGAATCATTGGAAGGATCAAAGTTACTTTCTTTGGGAACTGACGCAGGACCAACTTTCGCGATCGTACTTTCCGCTTGGCGAAATGGAGAAAAGCGAGGTGCGCGATATTGCACGCGAGGCCAACCTTTACACGGCGGAGAAACAAGAGTCACAGGAGATCTGTTTTGTTCCCGACGGCAAGTATTCCGAGTTCATCGACCGTTACCTTGAGCACGAGGGCCGCAGCGATGAGATGCCGGCGGGCGGCGAGATCGTGAACACTACGGGTGAGACGGTCGGTTCTCACACCGGCATACACCGATACACGATCGGCCAGCGGCGGGGCCTCGGGATAGCTCACGAAAAGCCGCTTTACGTTGTGCAGATCGAACGCGCCCGAAACCGGATAATTGTAGGTGAAGCCGACGAGCTCGACTCGATCGAATTCACCGCGAAAGGAGTTAACTGGGTCGCATTCGACGAGCCTGCGGAAGCGGTGCGGGCAATGGTCAAGATCCGATACCGCCACGAGCCAGCCGCGGCGACGATCTACGTCCTCCCTGATGCTTCCGCGCGAATAGTTTTCGACGAGCCGCAACGGGCAGTAACACCTGGCCAGGCCACTATCTTCTATGACATCGAAACGTGTGAAGAGGTCGTCGGAGGCGGTTGGATAATCAAATAAGGTAAAGATAAGGACCAATATGAGTAAAGTTAAGAAACGGCCGAGTAAGACCGCGAAAGCCGCAAAACGGATCTTGAGTGATTCAAAGCTGCTGACCGAAAAGACTGAAAGGGAACTGCAGACCGGACAGGAATTCAGATCCTCGGTCGTGTCGCCCCGGACGTCGAAAGCGATCAAACCGCGACCGGACAAGAAGCGCGGATAGTACTTCCCGGATGTTCGAAATGTAGATGGAAAAGTCCGAACTTCGCAAGCTCTTCCTCGAAAGACGACGGGACCTTGCGGAAACAGAGTTAGAAGCGATGAGCGGGCGAATCGCAGATCGGTTCTTCGATGAGATCGACCTTACAGGTATAAGAGCGGTTCACACATATGTCCGGATACCGAGGTTCAACGAGGTCGACACATCATCCATCTACGCTCAGATCTGGCGCGAGCATAAAAGCATCACTACTTACGCTCCGAAGACCGAACCGGGTTCGGGCCAGCTAGAGTGTTATTCGTTCGATCCCACGACCAGATTGATCGAAAATGTGTGGGGAATACCCGAACCATCCGAAACGGAAAAGGCCGACCCAAAAGTGATCGACCTTGTGATCGTTCCGCTAATGTGTTTTGACCAGCGTGGCCATCGCGTCGGTTACGGTAAGGGGTACTACGACAGATTTCTTTCCCGGTGTCGCGCCGATTGTCTGAAAGTCGGATTGAGCTTCTTTCCGCCAATCGAAAGGATCGAAGACATTCACGAAGCCGACATTCCTCTCGATCTATGCATCACTCCCGATGCAAGTTTTGGTTTCGCCTCGTTATGACCTGATCATTTTGCTTTGAGGATATCTCTTATTTCGACAAGCAGCTTTTCTTCAGCGGTCGGTTCTGCCTCAGCCTCGAGCCCCTTGAAGAGGGTCACGGCGTATTTTGCAAGCAAGAACATGACAAATGCGACGATGAGAAATGTAAGGACGTCGCTGATCAAATGCCCGTAGAGCAGAAGCGGCTTTCCGCCCTTGATCGCTGCCTCGATCTGCTCCGGTGTGGCATTGGCCGGAACGGTTCCGCTGAGATCCCAAAATTGCTGTTTGAAGTCGACACCGCCGGTCATCAAACCAACAATGGGCATGATTATCCCGTCGGTAAATGTCTTGACCACAGTACCGAAAGCCGCACCGATTATGACCGCGATCGCCAGATCTAGAACGTTGCCGCGCGCAATGAACTTCTTAAACTCGTTGAACATGAACGGTTCCCCCTATTGTTGGTTTCATAAACAGCTCAATATAGTTCGTTGTCAGTCTAACCCGCAAACGCTCGTTTCAATTGCCCAAATCGAAGCGCAAAAAAGCGGGCCTAAGCCCGCGATCCTGTTGCTAGACGTAAAACTACAACGATACCGCGTCAGCCTTTGCTTCATCCTCATCGACATCAGATGCCGCTTCATCGGATGAACCGAAATCGCCTGCGGCGTCGGACGATGTTTCGTATGCCTGAGAGTTTGCGGTCCGGTATAGCGACTCGGCCTCGGCGGTCTGCTTCTCAACATCTTCGCGGGCCTTCATCATCGAACACGATCCTTCAAAGATGGCACCCTCTTCAATGATGATACGCGGTGTCTGAATGTTGCCGATGACCCGTGCTGTGCGGCCAAGCTGAACCTTTTCGGTAGCCATGATGTCGCCGTTCACGACGCCGTTGATCATCGCCGCGGACACCATAATGTTGGCATCGACTTGCCCGTTCGTACCAATGATCAATGTACCTGATTCGGAAGCGACCGAACCTACCAGATGTCCATCGACGCGAAGCATCGCTTGAAAATTCGTTTCGCCGGAAAGTACGGTGCCGTGGCCAACAAAGCCGCTCAGCCGACCTTCCTTTATGTCGCGGGCCATCGATTCGCTGTCTGTTACAGCTCTCGACGGAACCGAAACACTCTCACTGCCATACTGGTGAACCGGCGCCTGCGGCTGTGGCGAAATGTTCGTGTCATTCGCTTCGGCTCTGGAACTTCTTCCCATTCTGATCATATTTGGTGGTGCTCCTTCTAAAAAGTAAGTTTAGGCGGCAGTCATTACCGGAGAGGACCTGAAGATAAAATACGCTTTACTCGGGGGCGAGCCTTCGACGCTGATTTGCCTAATCACCAATGATAGATGAGCATTGCGGATGTGTCTAGTCAATTTTCATAGGTTGTTAATTCGGGCATAAAATGGGAGAATCAAGGGTTTCGGAGGTAGTTCGAAGGTTTGTTCGTAGAAAGCAAGACCAAGACCAAGCTGCTCAAAAAAATGGGCAAGGCGATCGGCGATTTTGGAATGATCCAGGACGGCGACCGGATCATGGTCTGTCTTTCAGGTGGAAAGGATAGTTATACGCTGCTCGACCTCCTGCTTGACGTAAAGCGGCGGGCGCCGGTAAGTTTCGAGATACTTGCCGTAAATCTTGATCAAAAACAGCCGGGTTTTCCGGAAGAAGTGCTGCCAAACTATCTGACCGAAGCAGGCGTTCCCTTTCGAATAATTGAAGAAGACACTTATTCAGTGGTCAAAGAGCATATTCAGGAAGGTAAGACCTTTTGTTCGTTATGCTCGAGGCTGCGTCGCGGGATCCTATATTCGACCGCGATCAATGAAGGGTGTACAAAGATCGCGCTTGGTCATCATGGTGACGACATAATCAACACTTTCTTATTGAACTTATTTTTTGTCGGTCAACTCAAAGCGATGCCGCCGATCCTGCGTTCAGATGCCGGAACCAATACGATAATCCGGCCGCTTGCTTATTGTCAGGAATCTGACATCGCCGCGTATGCCGACGAAAAGCAGTTTCCGATCATTCCCTGTAATTTGTGCGGATCGCAGCCTAATTTGAAACGAGCCCGCGTTAAAGCGCTCGTTTCCGAACTGGCCAACGAGATACCGTCTCTACGAAGTTCGATACTCACAGCCCTGACCAACGTTACAAGTTCGCATCTGCTCGATCCGGAGCTTTACGATTTCAGAAACTTCGAACCACTTGTTAAGAAGATCCCTGCCGGCCATGGAAGCGTCGAAAAAGAGCTCGACGAGGTCTTTGACCACAGTGAGCCTTCGTTTTCACCGAATTTGATGGCAACGGCGGGACTCCCGCTGCTCAATAACCGATGAGATCCGGTGATCTTTTGTTTTCTCATTTCAGTATTCGCCTCGTCCCGCCGTTTTCTTTCTGATTCACTTTTATTTGAGTTTTCGCGGTCCGAAGATCTTGTCGTCTACCTCGACGTTGTGTTTCACCGAAGTTATTACCGATATGATATCGCCGTTTGTCGGAGTGTTGTTGACCGTTTTGAACGGCAGTTTGATACCATCGACCTCACGGTAATCGGAGTAATGCAACGTATACGGCAATTGCTGCGCGCTCGTGCTTGAGGGCACAAAACCATCACGCCTTATCAACAGAAAGCTCGTTTTCGAGTAATATTCTTTGAAACTCGTGCCTGCTTTAGGCTCAAACGAGACGATGAAAGCATCTTCGCCGTTGACCTTTGTACTGCCGGTGATCTCAACTTTCTTGTAATTTGTCGTCCAGTCGAGACCTCCGTAAAAATCGTTTGCAAGTTTTGCGTCGTCGAGACGCTTGCCCTCGAGTTTTTCGGCCGGGGCAAATGTATAAGCTTCGACCGCGGTCGAGCCATCGAAAAACTCCCAGCCGCTCGCGATCTTTTTACCAAGCGCGACCATCGTAGTTTCGGTAGCACTCTTATTAGGCGCCTTTGCCCAAGTGGTAGTTTTCGCCTGTACGCCTTGATGCACGAGATCGATATCGGACTCGATCATACGCGTCGAGATCTTTTTCCAATTCGCCTCGCCACCGACAGCTTCGACGGCCCTTTTGTGAAGCTCAGCGACCGTAATATCGGCCTTTGCCTGCGCAGATGTATCAACGCGTTTGAATTCAAAAACGCCTTCGGGTTGTGTCACAGCCACCGATGTGATCTTGCCCGACGAATCGCGTTTTGCATTGAGGAAGTATGTGTCGGGCAAAGGCGACATCGCGAAGCTGCCATCAGCTTTTGCGGACAGAGCATAAGGCTGTTGGCCCGGGATATTGAAAGTCACCTTACCCTCCGATTCTTTGACCTCGATCAACGCGTCGGTGCTGCCCGGCGGAGTATAGCGGCCGATCAACTCGTTAACGTTGGCAGGACTGTTCGTAGTTGTCGGTCGCGTGTTGGACCCCTCGTTCTTTGCGCCTAAGCGTGGCAACTTGCGGTTGCCTTGTGGCTGGATCATCTCAAGTTCGGCCGCCTCGCCTGTTTCCGGTGTGAATTTCGCTCCGAAGCCATCGGGGAGTCCTTCTGGCTTGAACTGACGTGAACCGTTGTGTGCCAGTTTATACGGCGGCTGGCCTGGGACGACGAGAAACAGGTCTCCGCCTTCGACCTTGACCTCGACAGCTCGGCCTTCCGTTCCATACTTACCAGCGATAAGGTTGAGCTCAGCCGCCGGGAGTTTGCTGCTTGCGGGTTTATCCTCTTTTATCAGGTTCGACCAGATCACGGGCATTATGTCGTTACCGAGACTCGAGCCCGACACATTCGTAAGCATTACAAAGCCGAGTTTTTTCTCAGGTATCATTGCGACCAGCGAATTGAAGCCGTCGATGTTACCGCCGTGCTGTACCACCCTGTGGCCGTTCCACGCTTGAAGAAACCATCCGAGTCCATAGCTCATCGTTCCCGTCGGGTTCATTTTCATCTGTGGTTTCAGCCATTCTTCAAAGCTCTTTTCCGAGACGAGGCGTTTGCCATTGGCCACACCGCCTTGAAGGACGAACTTGACCCACTCGGCCATATCACGGGCACTCGAATTGATCGAGCCAGCCGGCGCAACCTGATCGATCTCTCGAAACGGCCTTCGTTTCGTTTCCTTCGTATCAAAGTTGTAGTCGTAACCGAACGAGTGGTCCCTTGCCTTTTCCATCTGCTTGATCGACATACTGCTATTGACCATCCCGAGCGGTTTGAAAATGCGTTCGGGGACATATTTCTCCCACGGCATTTTCTGAGCTTGTGTGACAAGTTCGCCGGCGGCGGCATACATTATGTTCTGATACTGAAATTTTTCCCGCAGCTTGGCGGTCGGCTTTGCTTGAGCGGCAACCTGTATCAACTCGGCCCGGTTCAATTTCCCGGTGATCATGGCAAGATCGGTACGATTGAGACCGGATGAGTGTGACAATAGGTCACGAACAGTAATGTTCTTGTCCGTTTCCGGATCATACATCTTAAAATACGGGAGCAGCTTTTTCGGCGAATCATCGAGCGACAGCTTGCCCTCGTCCTGTGTCATCAAAACACTAAGGGCCGTAAATGCCTTCGTCGCCGAGCCGATCGCAAACTGGGTATCCGGAGTCACGGGCACCTTCTTTTCAAAGTCCTTGTACCCAAGGCCCTTCATATAAATGACCTGGCCGTCCTTTACGATCACTAGCGACATTCCGGGAATTCCCAATTCTTTTCGCCTAGCTTCGACTTTTTCTTCGATCGCGGCGACCGCGGCCGAATATTCCTGCGACGCTGCCGATGAGACACCCGCCGATTGCGAGTAACCGACTATCGGCAGTGATGTCGCAAAGAGCGAGAACGCGATGATCAGGAAAAGCGCCGAACGAAGAGACTTGTTTCGAATCATTCTTGATGCTCCTTTTGTCTTCATATGTTTGCAATTATACGAATCGAAACGGGTTTTTGTTCGATGCGACCTTGGATTCGAATCACGCCTGCGGTTTGTTAAATACTTCGATGGCTTTTATCACGCGCAGCGTACTTCGGTTTATGTGAATACCGAGAGCGATCAGGCCTACCGCGAGTATTGCATATATTGCCACAGCGGCGACAAACAACAGCAGATGGCTGCGGTTCGAAAGGTCCGCAAGCATTAGAAATGCTGCAAAAAATGCCAGTTCCAAAAGTGCCGCAGCAACGAAGGCGAGCTTATAATGTCTTTCGGTTCTTTCGATCTGTTTCAGGGTGTTGCTTCTTATTTGGTCTATGTTTGCTGACATAATGGGTTCTCCTATTTGTAGAATATCGAATAGATGATCAATGGGATCAGGATCAAAGCCTCGATCGCGGCCGCCAGGACTATTAATTTTCGTGTATTTTTGTCTATCACTTTGCCGGTTCCTCCAGTAACTGATCTCTAAGGCTTTTAAGGCCATAGGCTAACCGCGATTTAGCAGTTCCGATAGAGATATCAAGAATGTCGGCGGTCTCAGACAATGTAAGTTCGTCGAGGTAATGCAATACCAGGACCGCCCTGCTAGCCGGTGAAATATTTGAGAGTAAACCGGGAAGCCGCTCGATTATCTCGCTATTGAGTTCGCTATCTATCGGGGCCTCGATCGAACGCAGTGTCTCTTCATCGCGGATCTGCTGTTTCCAACGATTTTCCCTTTTTAGTTGGCGAAAACACTCTCGTGAAGTGATTCGGTACGCCCATGGACTGAAGAGTTTGGGATCGTTCAGCCAACCTATCTTTCGATAGATGATCAAAAAGACCTCCTGAATAACATCATCAGCATGGTGTGAATCTAAAACTATCCGATAGGCAAAACGCCAAAGCTGCAATTGGATCGAACTCAACAATTCGTCAAATGCGTCCTTATCGCCCGCCTGGGCCTTCAGCACAAGTATCTCGGTTGATTCGTTCGCCATTTTCGCCGTCTCACTCAAATAAGAGATAGTAAACTAGAAAAGTGTTCGTATAGCGGTGGGAAATTCGTCTGTTTCAAACTAAGATCGTTTAAAAACGGGAGGATGACGATGCGCAAAGTGACGTTTGGCGGAGCCAACAGTTTGGATAATTACTTTGCCCGAGAAGATGGCGGGATGGATTGGCTGCTTTGGAGCGAAGAGGCAGTGGACATCACGAAGGACTATTGGCCGCGTATCGACACGATATTGATGGGCCGCAAGACCTACGAGGTGGCGCTCGCCAATGATCCGCAGAGCGGTGAGGGAGTCGATGACGAAGGCGGGATCAGGACTTATGTTTTCTCTCGCACGCTCCCGGCCGGGAAAACAACGGGCGGCGCGGAAATAGTGGCGGAAGACCCGGCCGAATTCCTGCGAGACCTGAAGGCCATGGATGGCAAGGAGATCTGTATCATGGGCGGCGGTGATCTAGCACGAACCTTCCTTGAAGCCGGGTTGATCGACGAGATAGGGCTGAATATCCATCCGGTGCTGCTTGGTTCAGGTGTGCCGTTATTTCATCGGATGTCGCGACAGACAGACCTCGAGCTTGTCGAATGCAAGCCAATGAAGAATGGCTGTGTATACGTGCTATATCGGGTCAGGCAGCAGTCCGAAGGCTGAT
This sequence comes from Chloracidobacterium sp., assembly GCA_016716305.1. Lineage (NCBI taxonomy): Bacteria > Pseudomonadati > Acidobacteriota > Blastocatellia > Chloracidobacteriales > Chloracidobacteriaceae > Chloracidobacterium > Chloracidobacterium sp. Next base: position 2,143,208 of record JADJWP010000002.1, on the reverse strand, counting down.
GTCAGGCATCGGATCGGCACTTCGGGTGTCGAGGTCGGTGAACCGGGAAGCAGCTAGGGCGGCCCCGGCGATCAAATAGAAGACCATCGCGACCTCGCCATCGCCAAGATTATAGTGGACCATGCCGGCGGTAACAAACCCCACCAAACCTCCGATCCCGCCAAGGATGATGCCAGACTGAATTGCGTTGACGGAGCGCTTCAATCCCCGCCACAAAGTTCGGGCCAACAAGGCGAGAAACACGATCCAAAGCATGAGCGCGGGCAAGCCACGTTCGGCAGCAAGCTGCACCGGAGTTGAATGAAAGTGACCCATCGGCATATTTCCGCCGTCAAAGAGACCCCATTCCGGCCAACGCTTCTTCAGCGAGTCCATTCCGACGCCGACAAGCAAATGCCGGGGCTTCTCGGTCGCCAGCCTTACTCCGTCGCGCCACATCATTTTTCGATACTCGTTGGTTTCGCCCGGTTGCCGCGTTTGCTGGATCACTAAATAGCCGGCAAGACTGACAGGGATCGCGATCAAGAACATCGCGAACACCAGCTTACGGTTACCGATCGAAACTACCATTGCAAATGCGGACGCCATCATGCCCAATTGTGAAGCCCTGGTCCCGGTCAAAAGCAGCGCTAAGCTGATAAGGACGAGGCAAATCGCAAGAATCGCGTTTCTCTTCGAAAACAGGCGATCAGCGGGTGCGGTTCCCGGTATGTTTGTTCGAATAGCGGCAAAGAATCCGGCTATCAGCAGTCCGAGAACGAGCGAACCGACGAGCTGCAGCACTTCGGAATAGGTCGTGAAGTGACCGTAGAAGCCCATTGCTCGCCACTTATGATTTTTCTTCCAACTTTCGAAGCCGAGCGAATCGAACACGGTCGCTGCTTGTGGCAGATCGACGCGGCGAATGGTTCTGCTCGGGTATGAATCCGGACGGTGCAATAACAACGATGCACTTTCTGTTTTTGTGATCTCAGCCAATATTTCTTCAGGCGTGCTCACTTTCTTGCCGTTGACTTTGAGTATCGCGTCGCCATTCGCAAGGCCTGCTTTTGCAAATGCTCCATCGGGCCTAACGCCGTAGATCTCGACACCGCGTCCTACAACGCGTTCGAGCGGCACCAAGACGACGTTGAACATACAAGAGGTAATCAAAACGGCCGCGACCAGCACCACCGCGCGCATAGATCGCAAGTTGCAGGTAACAAGATACAGGATCAAAAAAAGCCCAACGCCTCGAAGTTTGTCTAACGAGATCGCCGGTTCATATGAAAGAAAAGAACTGAGGATCGTCCAACCGACGAATGACAGTAGCGCGGCATCGATCCATCTGAATCGAAAAGCCGGCCTTGGCTTTATGAACATTCGGGCAGCCCAGCACACAAGCCCGACGAGCCACGCGGTCTGTGTAGCGGCGATCGAATGCGGAGCTGAGAGGGCCATCAGTAAGATGCTTAAGAAGGCCGCTCTTTCCAGCCATTTTGCAGATAATGAATGCTGTGTGACCTCGGCGATCATGTCGAGCCTTTCAAGGATGCGTTTCATATACGACGATGATAACTGAGGATAGCGTTATCGTATCTTCCTTGTCTATTGCTTCCGATTTTGTTTGAATTGCTCAAAACTATGATCCCTGAAAACCTCACTACAGACCTAAGCGTAACGGCCGAGATCAAGCTTTATTACGATCTTTATGTTCCTGAAGACTCGTCTGCCCTTTCACCCTTGCTTATCGCTGTACACGGCTATGGTGCCCACAAGAGGTACATGATGCGTGAAGCGCGATCGGTCGCACCGGCGAACTTCGTAATTGCCTCGGTGCAAGGGCCGCACCAGCATTTTCGCCCAATAAAGGATGGTGGGTATCGGACGGGCTTCGGCTGGCTGACGGACTACCACTCGGAAGAATGGGTCGAAACCCATCATGAATTTCTTTTGCGGGTGATAGATCGGCTTGCGGCCGACGAGACGATCGATGCCGGACGTGTCTACATATACGGTTTTTCTCAGGCTTGCGCACTCAATTTCCGGTTTGCTTTCACACATCCGGAACGCTTGAAAGGCATCATCGGCGTTTGCGGCGGGATTCCGGGCGACCTGGATACGAATACAAAGTACCGCTCTCTCGATGCCCATGCGATGTATCTTTACGGGAATGATGACGAATTCTACACCAACGAGAAGTTTCATGAGTATGACCGGCGACTTAGTGCGGTACTGTCAAACTACAGATCACACCAATATGCCGCGAAGCATGAAATAACTGAAGAGATGCGTGCAGACATTCGAAATTTCTTTTCCGATGTTTCGAAGTGAGTTAAAATGCCGATCGCAGGAAACGGAGCTATAGATATGGAATTTGCAGGCTGGTTGAAGTCCCTTGTGCTTATCCTTCTGCCTTCGCTGATCCTTAATGGTCAACAAGAGAGCAAACATCCCGGCATTGTTTATTTCGAGAAAGGGAACTACGACGCTGCGATTCGCTCGTTGGAAGCAGCAGGAAAAACCAAAGAACGGCGATCCGATCCGGTGATCTGGAATGCACTTGGGTTGGCTTATCTCAAACAGAACGATGCCAAAAAAGCTCGAAAACCCCTTGAGACCGCAGTCAAGCTTTCGCCGTCGAACTCGGACTATCGAACCAACCTTGCATACGCCTATTTTTTGAACCTCCAATACTCGAAAGCCAGCGCCGAAACTGAAAAGGCGATTGCTCTCGATCCAGCGAACGTTGCTGCCTATCGGCTTCGCGGAACCTCCCGGATGTGGAATTTGGATCTTGCCGCGGCCGAGCAGGATGCCGACACCATGTTGCGGATAGACCCAAAGTTTCCGCCCGGGTACATCCTCAAAGCCGACATAATGATCGCTCGCTTGTCAAAACAGTTGACCGAAGGCCGTACGATCTACGAGGAAGTGGGTTTTCTCAAACAAGCGCTTGAGGTGTTGACCGATGGCGTCAAGAATTGCAAAGGCTCCGCTGATACGATCCGGCTTGAGAATGAGCGCGAAGCGATGTCAGCCTTCTACACCCATTTCTCCCGCGACCGGTCAAATGATCCGCCTCCGGGCTCGCCGCCCCCTCCAGGTGTGACACCATATAAGATCATCTCGAAACCAAAAGCGCAATATACCAACGAAGCACGAGCCGTCTCCCAACGAGGTACGATCAAACTTCATGCCCTTCTCGGTGCCAGTGGAAACGTCGAGCACGTCCTATTGGTAAAGCGTCTTGGCTACGGATTAGACGAACAGGCAGTCCGGGCAGCGAGGCAGATAAAGTTTGAGCCCAAACGGATCAACGGCAAGCCCGTTTCAACGGTCGTGACGATCGAATATGGCTTTGATGTGTTTTAGGGCGCTATCTTGAACTTACGTATCTCGACATCGTTTCGCAGACCAGACGGTAAAGTGAGCTGACTAGTGTCGTCATCGGCCGCGCCGCCAATTATATTTACTTCGAGATCGTCGGGTTTTGCGGCAAGTAACGCGGACCGTGGGCCGAACAGTACAACGGTCGCCTTTCGTCGGGCATCGCCTTTTACCGGCACCAGAAGCAGACGCTCGATCCGTTTCTCGCCGATACGAAACGAAATATCGACCGTCGAATCGAGGACGGCCGCTTTTGGATTAGCGAGGACCAAGGGTATCTGTTTTGCAACAAAATCACCTCGCCGGTCCTTAAGGTCGATCTTCTCTGCTGAAACAACCGTCAACTGCCGGACGAAACTTGCCGGCCCTCGCACGCGTACCCTTGCCGGAACCGCCGTTTGAGCATAAACCTCAAGGCCGTCCGTAAGTTCGCCATCCGTTTCGATCTTTACGTCAACCTCTCGTTCCTCAACTGGTTCGAGCCGCACAGCGATCCGATTTGGCTGTATCTCGTCAAGTTTTACCCCGGTCGGCAATTCGATCGAAACATCTTCCGGAGTGAGTTGGATCACTCGGTCGCCTGGTTGAACGTCCGTTAGATCAACCGAAAGGATCAGATCGTTCTTGTTGATCTGATTGATACGACGTTTGTCGCCGGTGACGACAATATCCACTTCCTGAACCGGCGAATTTGTTATTTCAGTGTTGCTTGCGAATCGAAGCGTCAATGGAACACTGCTGAAACGGGTCGTTGTTGGAGTGCTAAGTCCTGTGACACCGAGCCATAGCGAGAACGTGACACCCAACGCCACAAGCTTGATAAGCCAATCTTCGAAAAAGACCTTTCGTACGACCTGCTTTATCAGCAATCCGTACGTCTCTTCCTTCGTCGCTCCACGTTCTTCAACCTCGGTCATCGGTCTTGTCCCACGTCTTTTCTAACCCACTGTGATCTCGGTCTCTGGATCTTTCATCGTTTTGGTCGATTCTCGCTTTGTTTCGATCAACGGGATCTCCATTGCCCTGAGCAAAGCCTTTCGAAGTTGGTTCGTATCTAAATTGCGGCGAACCTCGCCGGCCTCGACATAAGTGATCAAACCGGTTTCCTCCGAGACAACGATCGAGATCGAATCCGTTCCTTCTGTAATGCCGATCGCGGCGCGGTGACGCGTCCCAAGTTCCCGCGAAATGCCGGGATTTTTCGTCAACGGCAAAAACACAGAAGCGGCAGCGATCCTCTCATCTCGAATAACAACCGCACCATCGTGCAGCGGCGTAGATGGGTTGAAAATGGTGACCAAAAGGTCGTAGCTTATGACTGCGTCAAGCTGCACACCTGCGTCGATGAAGTTCCGCAATCCGACGTTGCGTTCGATGACCACAAGTGCGCCTGTCTTTTCGCTCGAAAGCGTCGTGATCGCTAGTACGATCTCGTCATACACGCTGCCACCGAATTGTCCTCGTTGCCGTTTAAGGAGCGGGAACCTGAGCCGATTAGCGAAGTAGATCAACGCTTGCCGAATCTCGGACTGAAAAAGGACGATTATCGCCACACCGATATATAGGACCGCCGACCGTAAGACGAACTCGAGAGTCGCCAAGTCCTGAGCGACCGCAAGCCAGTAGAGCAGTGCGAGCAAGACGATACCGACCATAGTAGGAACCGCTCGGGTACCGCGGAGCAGTTTGAGCACTACATAGACAATAATAAAGACCAGTGCGATATCTAAAAGATTTCGCAAGGTACTTATTGTCGGAAGATACTCTATGATCTGCATCTTGCTGACGTATCATGCCCCCGGCAAACGGCCGATAAAGCGTCTGATCAAGGGAAAGCGGCCTCAACTTCGCGCTTCCTAGAATATCACAAGAACATAGACTCTAACGGCTGATGCCGAGGTGAACCATGCCGACGAGCTGCCCCTCACTGTCGACCACGCCAACAGTTCCGATACCGTTAGACCGTATAATCTCGCGAGCCTCGGCAATCGAAACGCCGGTCTCAACAAAGTGCTGATCCTCAACCGGCTGCATTACGTCGCGGACAACGGTCAGATGCCATTTACTCTTTTCAATGAGCTTGATTTCCGAAAGCAGTAGCATTCCGTAAAGCTGGCGATTCTCCGCTACCGGAAAGACACTCAGTCGGTTCATCGGAAGCACGTTGTCGACAAATTCCCGGATCGTCGATCCGGGCGCTACCGCGATCGGAAGCATCATCACATCCTCAACAAAGATTTGCTCCAACGAACGGGTCTCGCGGATGATCGCGCCAGCCGAGTCGAAAAGGAACAGGCCAACCAAGATGGCCCAGAATCCTGTAAAGAAGTCATTGCGAACTAGGATGATCGCCAGGCCGAAAACGAACATAACGACCGCGATTCCCTGGCCAAATCGGCCGGTCAGAATCGTTGCCTCGTTAAGGTCGCGGCCTGATCGCCAAAGATACGCCCGAAGGACCCGGCCACCGTCGAGCGGGTAGCCAGGAAACATGTTAAAAACAGCGATCAGGAAATTTCCGATCGCGAGCGTGAACATTAAAACAGCAAGAACCTCGGCGCCTGCAGAACTAGATGCAACGGCTGCCAAAACAAAGATCAGTGCGAGTACGAAGCTTGCCGCCGGCCCTGCGATCGCAATGCGAAACTCAGCACGCGGCGTCTCGGGCTCGTGGCGAAATCGCGTAAGCCCGCCAAAAGGATGCAGCACGATCTCGACCACCTCGAGACGTTCGATCCGTGCGATCGCTGCGTGTGCAAACTCATGGACAAAAATCGAAACAAAGAAAACTATTGTCGTCGCGAGTGCGAATACGATACTGGCCGCTAAATTTGCAACGAACGGTTGAATGGTCGCTGCAATGATCGTCGACATCAGCGCGATGAAGAACAACCATCGTCCGTCCGCCCGAACGGGGATATCAGAGACCTGCAGTAAAACGAACTGCCGCTTGAATCGCTCAAGAAACTGCATACCAGGTTTTGGATGCAGACAGAGTACCAAAACGAAGTATGGTTTGAAAGGAAGTTCTGCGACGCGGCATTGCGCGCCGAAACGGGAGTGCCTCCTTTCTGTTCCTGGGAAGGAGGCATTCCTTGGCTAGGTCATCAATTAGAGCTGGCGGAGATCAAATTGTTCATTTTCTGGGAGATCGGTTGTGCGGCTCGGCCGTAGTTTGACATCACGACGGCCGTCCATCCAGAACCGAGGAACATCGAGAGGTTAGAACTAATACCCGTGAAGCCGCCGCTGTGGCCTGTCGGCCCTCCATCAACAGCGGCGAAAAAACCATATCCGTAGCGAGGCGAGTTGAGTTCCGGCTTTGGCGACGTCAGCAACTTGAATGACTCTGCGGAAATGAGTTTACCCGAGCGCAATGCTTGATCGAACCTCAGCAGGTCCTCAACTGTTGAGTAGCCGCCGCCTTGCGGTCCACCGCGCATCACGTGTTCGAAGATATTGTTCGACCACCGAATGCCGTTATCGGTATACTCTTTTTCATATCCGACGGCGAGATTTGTGTTGACCTTATCGAGCTCATAACAATCGGTGTTGATCATGCCGGCCGGTTGATGGATATTTGCTCGGACGAAATCATAATAACTTTGTCCCGATACTATCTCGATCACTTTTCCGAGGACCATCATACCCGTATTACTGTATTGCCATTTCGAGCCAGGCTCGAACTGAATATCCTTTTCATCTGCGACGGCTAGCGCCATCATATCGTCTAAATTGCGCAGCTTCGCGCGCGACATTGAGGAATATCGTGGCGAAAAATAGCCTCCAAGCCCAGCGGTATGTGAGAGGAGATGTTTGATCTGTATCTTTCTAGCTGCTTCTGCATTTGGAAAATCAGGAACGAACTTAGAGAGTGGATCGTCGTAAGAAAGTTTACCTCGTTCGACCAATTGTGCGATCGCAACTGCGGTGAACATTTTGTTCATCGAACCGAGATTGAATTTCGTATCAATGCGATTCGGAACTCCGAAGTCCTTATTAGCAGATCCAAATGCGCCCTTATAGATCACCCGACCGTCTTTCGCCAACAACACTGAACCCGAAAAGACATCAGCCTCGGCGAGTTTCGTCAAGAAAGAGTCGAGCTGCTTCGCTATCTCTTGATTGCTCAGCTTTCCCGATCCAGCCGACATTGGAACTCGTCTCATTCCGAGCCCGGCGATCTTGAACGGCGAATTCCGATCTACCTGAACAAGTAAACCGTCCACGTCGCCTGTCAATTTGTTTTTTGCGAGCATCGTTACTTCGTTCGCTTTCGATTCGTGAACGCCCAAGAGCTCATATCCACGCGAGGAATCATATAAAGCTGAGAAGAAGCTGAGGTGACGTTCCATCGGCATCTTCTTCATCTCATCATTAAAATTGCCTTCAATGTACTTGCGGTATTCGGCTCGATTACCGGTTAAGAGATGTTCCGCCACCTCTCTCGCACGCTGTTCAGCCGCCTTTGCTCCGTCGATGACCTGAGCTGGAAAGCTCGCCACGAAAAACAGCACGGCAATAGTAGACAGTATCAATTTCGTTTCAGATCGCATTTTAAAAACTCCGATGATGATTTTAAGGCTCGTCACTGACCAAAATACGATTCTGGTCATATAAAGTTCAAAAAAAGTTCTTGTCGAGCATCAGGGTACGGCCGACCTTCTTCTAATTTAGAACTCCACGAAAACTCTTCCTATGAAGCCGGCAAGGGCCGAATTCGCGGAGCACCGCTAAGTGAGAGGCCGCGCCGTAGCCCTTATGTCCTGCGAAACCATACCGGGGGAATTCTCGATCATACTCGACCATCAAGTTATCGCGGTATGTTTTTGCGATGACCGAGGCGGCAGCGATCGAGTACGAGATCGCGTCGCCCTTTATCAAGGCCTTCTGCGGGATCGATAAATTTCGAAGTTGAATTGCATCGATCAGAAGATATTCTGCCGCTGGCCGCAGGGCGTTGATAGCAAGTACCATTGCCTTTTTGGTAGCTTCGAGAATGTTGATCGCGTCTATTTCTTCCGCTTCGACCGAACCGATCGCGAACGCGACCACATTCTCGCGGAGCTCTTCCGCAATATGTTCGCGACGCCTTCCACTCAGCTTTTTGGAATCATTCAATCCGTGGGGAACGGGTTTATCAGGATCGAGAATGCACGCCGCTGCAACGACAGGACCGGCGAGGCATCCACGGCCTACCTCATCTACTCCGGCGATCAGTTGATATCCGTCAATTCGAGCCTGCTCTTCAAAATCAAAGCCGATAGTCCATGCGGTTCGATCGGCTTGAAGTTTGAATGCTTCCACGGTTTCTGATTATAAGCGGACCAAAGCGAAAACGGGAAGCCGCACCTTACATCAGGCGATTTTGGTCGAAAGCCCGTGACCGCCGACGGATTGCGTTTCGAACCGTTCTCCGAATCCGGTGATCATGGGGCGACCTTTTGCGATGGCGGCTTGAACAGTTGGGAGTTTCAGTAATGCCTCACGGTTGGCTCTAGTGTCCCATACCTCAATGATCCAGATCGCTTTCGGATCGGCCAGGGTCTTTAGCGACAACATAACTCAGGCAGCCGGGCATTTTGCCTTTGCCGTCGAGAAGTATCTTTACAAGCTCATTGCGTTTCCCTTCGGCAGTCTTCATTTTTCCGATCAATCCGTACATCTTCGTGCCTCCGGTAAACGATCCCACAGCGCGAAAAAAGGGCGAACGCGGTTTCTGCCCCAATTGCGGCAGAAAACTCGCGACGCCCGATTTCGTTCGTATGCCTAAAGGCTTATGACTACTTGCCAGCCTGAGCCTTGTTACGTGTATCTTTTTCTTTGATTCGAGCCGCCTTGCCACGCAGGTCACGCAGATAATAAAGCTTCGCTCGGCGGACCTTGCCGCGACGAACGACGTCAATATGATCGACAACGGTTGCATGCAGCGGAAAGATACGTTCGACGCCAACGCCGAAGCTTACCTTTCGTACGGTTATAGTCTCGCGGGCACCGCCATGTTTGCGGGCGATGACGATACCCTCGAAAACCTGCAGGCGTTCCTTGTTACCTTCTTTGATGCGGACGTGTACCTTGACGGTATCACCTGACTGAAATGCCGGGATGTTCTCCCGCAATTGCGTTTGTTCTACTGAATCTAAACGGTTCATAAATGTTTCGGCCAGAGGTCAGCGGGCATTGCGGCCCGGCTCACATATCACCATTTTCTCCTATAAAAAGATCCGGTCTTTTTCTTTTTGTTTTCTCCAGCGCCATTTCGCGACGCCATTTTTCTATCTCGGCGTGATTGCCGTTCAAAAGTACATCCGGGACATTCATCCCTCGAAACTCGGCTGGCCGTGTGTAATGCGGACAATCAAGCAATCCGTCAGAAAACGAATCGTTCTCCGCCGACGATTCACTTCCTAAAGCTTTGGGCAGCAACCGAACAATCGCGTCCGTCAACACTATCGCGGCCGGTTCGCCGCCAGACAGAACGTAATCGCCGATCGAAATCTCATCCGTAACGAGTGTCTCGTTCACCCGTTCGTCGACGCCCTCGTACCGACCGCAGATCATCACAATGTGATTAGCGTCGGCAGCAAATTCTTTTGCTACATTTTGTCTCAGCGTCCTGCCTTGCGGTGACAAAAGCACAACCCGCGATCCTTGGCCATACTCCGACCGGCTAGTCGTTCCAAGAAGACGCTCGATCGCTAAAAAGATCGGCTCGGCCTTCATGACCATACCGTCGCCCCCACCAAACGGACGATCGTCGGTCATCTTATGCTTGTCCACGGCAAATTCGCGAAGATCATGTACGTCTATCGCAACAATTCCTGCGAGCTTTGCGCGACGGATAATTCCAAAATCAAAGACCTGTCCAAAAAAATCCGGGAAGATCGTTAGTACGTCAATCTTCATCCTAAAAGTCCAATAACCCCTCGGGCGGGTCTATCCGGATCACCTTATTCACTTTATCGACATCGATACAGATCGATTTTGCGAACGGAACCAAATAGTCCTTGGAGTTCCCCTGAACTACCAATATCTCGGTGCCTCCCGTTCGCATCAATTCCTTTACCGAGCCCACGACGATGCCATCTAAGGTTTTCACCAAGCAATCCTTGAGTTCCCAATCATAAAACTCGCCTTCTTCCAGCCCGATCGCATCGGCTTCCGGAATGCAGATCTCGGCGTTACGAAGGACCTCGGCGGATTCGATCTGGTTGATCCCGCTGAATTTGATCAGCATTCGGTCCTTTTGGAAACGAACGCCTTCAATTCTGAGTTCGCAGTGTTCGCCAGTGTCGAGCAACCCGATCACATTCTCAAGACCGGCAAACCGGTCCGGGAAATCTGTCAAAATATCCGCGACAACTTCGCCTCGAAGTCCGTGTGGCCGGGCGACCCTTGCGATTGCTACAAGCTCGTCCATCGGAGAAAACGATCTAGAACCGACAAAGTGCTAATCTTCAACAAGGTCAAGCTGAAATCGCTTTCCCTGTTTGTGGCCCGTGAAAAAGAGCAGGCTCCGGATCGCCTTGATGGTCCGACCTTCGCGACCAATGACTCGGCCGTAATCGTCAGGCGCTACCGAAACGCTGATCTTGACGTTCTTGCCTCCGTCAGAGTGCTCGGTAACCTCAACCATATCAGGCGAACCAACAAGCCTCTTGACTATCTTTTCGATCGCTTCTTTCATAACGCATGCAGCCGCGACGGATCAATAAATCCCAATACCCTGGATCAATCAAATGCCCGAGGTTTTGAGAAAACAACCTACTAGACTTCCGTTGCGGGATTGTTCTTTATCAAACTCGCAACGGTTTCGGTCGGTTGAGCTCCAACACCGATCCAGTACTGGATTCGGTCATGCTTGAGCTGCACCTCAGCCGGGTTGACCATCGGATTGTAGGTGCCGACATTTTCGATATACTTGCCGTCGCGCTTTGATCTCTTTTCCTTAACAACGAGGCGGTAGAAGGGCTTACCCTTTGCGCCTATTCTCATCAGACTGATAGCTAACATAATGTTTTTTGTTTTGAACTCCGCCTTCACGCGGGCATCTGTTCGAAGCTCCGATCATTGCTCGGGCCACGAAATTTCATTTTCTCTTTTTATGCCGTTTCTTCTTTTTTACCGATCTAGGAGCCGATCCGCTAGAATCGTCATCACTTTCCATCCCTGACCCGAGCAAACCGCCAAGACCGCCGATACCATTGCTTCCGCCCATCATCCCTCCGAGTCCGCCGGCAAGGCCACCAACCATTTTTCGTCCAAGGCCGCCGAAAAGGCCGCCTTTGTTCATTTGCGCCATCATTTTGCGCATTTGCTCATACTGGCGCAGTAACTGATTGACCTCAGAGATCGTCGTTCCGGAACCGCCAGCGATACGCGTCTTCCGGCTTGCATCGAGGAGTTTATGGTCGTTCCTTTCGGCACGCGTCATCGAATCGATGATCGCCTCGGTGCGTTTCATTTGGTGGTCGACCTCGGCGGATTGCTCCTCCGAGAGCGAAAGGCCGCCGGTCATTTGTTCCGGCAGCATCTTCATCAGTTTCGACATCGACCCGAGCTTTTTGAACTGCCCCAGCTGCGACCGAAAATCCTCGAGCGTAAACTGGTTACGCGTCATTTTCATCAGCTGGGCCTGGGCTTCCTGTTCGTCGATCTTGCCCTGGACCTCTTCGATCAGCGTGAGCACATCGCCCATGCCGAGGATGCGTTGTGCGACGCGGTCCGGGTAGAAGGGCTCGATGGCGTCGTATTTCTCGCCGACGCCGACGAATTTCACCGGCTGGCCGATGACCTGTTTGATCGAGAGGGCAGCGCCGCCGCGGGCGTCACCATCCATCTTTGTCAGGACGACGCCCGTAATGCCGACGCGTTCGTGGAAAACTTCCGCAGAGCGGACGGCGTCCTGGCCGGTCATCGCGTCAGCGACGAATAGGACCTCGATCGGCTTGGTCTCGGCCTTGATCTGCTCGAGCTCGGACATCAGCTCGTCGTCGATATGCAGACGCCCGGCCGTATCGATCATCAGCGTGTCAAAGCCCATCTCCTGTGCGTGTTTCATCGCACCGCGGACGAGCGTCAACGGATCGTTGGTTTCCTTATCCTGAAAGACCGGTACGCCGACGGCGCCGCCGACAACGCGGAGCTGTTCGCGGGCCGCGGGCCTGTAGACATCGACCGAAACCAGCAGCGGTTTTCGTTCCTGGTTATCGCGGAGCCACCGCGAGATCTTGCCCGTAGAGGTCGTTTTGCCCGAGCCCTGGAGCCCGACGATCATGACGACGTTAGGCGTCTGCTTGGTAAAGACAAGCCGTGACGACGTTCCGCCCATAAGGGCGACGAGTTCGTCGTAGACTATCTTAACGACCTGTTCGTGCGGGTTGAGGCCTTGCCAGACCTCCTGGCCCTCGGCCTTGGCCCTGACCGATTCGACAAAGTCTTTTGCTACCTTATAGTTAACGTCGGCCTCGAGCAGGGCCATCCGGATCTCGCGAAGCGCGGCATCGACGTGTTCGGGCGTCAACTTGCCCTGGCCACGCAGATTTTTCAGCGTCTTCTTAAGTTTGTCGGATAGTGACTCGAACATAAAGGCACAGTTCGGCTACAAGAGTCGAAACTATAAATACTAGTGTTTAGCGGGCAAATAGTCAAACTTTGGCGTGAATTGCGGCGACTCGAGCGATCCGGCGTTTCGCGTCAGGTGTTTCCCCTGTTTGGCTTCCAACGGCCGCGGCACCCGAGCGGCACCCGAACCGGCGAGATCGTGCCGAATTCGTGCGGAATGGCGCTTCACGAGCGGACAATGACGGGCGGCACCCTGCTGACCGGCGGCATCGCCGCGGCCCGATCGGCAGACTGACCTCACCAAACGGCAGACACGCAAAAATCCACCCGCAATTCATCCACGCTCACCCTCCGCCAAACCTCCGCTCTCGCCCACCCGACGTCAACCCGACCAACTCGTCAATCTCTATCGCTCGCTCATAAGATCGTGCGCCCGATTCTGCACATTCCTGTTTTGTTAACATCAGCCGAGTTTTAGTATGACATTCGACCGGCGTTTTGCTTATGCGTAGATCGATGATGCCTTCGGTTCGGCATGGAATATTACAGCATTGTAATATTCCATGTGGTATTTTATACTTGACGATGGAGGAACTGTGACCGGTAAAGAGTTGGAAAGTTATCGTCGAGCCAGGAAATGGACGCAGGCAAGGGCGGCTGAGGCTCTGGGCGTTTCACAGACATATCTCTCGCTTTTGGAGAATGGCCGGCGACAGGTGAGCAAGAACCTGCAGAACAGAATGGTGAGGGTCTTTGGCCTTTCGCCGACCGAGGTGCCTACGGCCATTTCGCTTTCGGATGCGCGTCGTGTCTCGGATGATCAACTCGCTTCGGAACTTGCGGCATTGGGTTACGGCGGGTTCTCTCACCTGAAACGCTCTCAGCGCAAGAACCCGGTCGATGTGCTGCTCGCAGCTCTCAACTCCGATAGACGCGACCGGCGATTGGTCGAGGCCTTGCCATGGGTCGTCCTGGAATATCCGGAGCTTGACTGGGGAAAACTGATACCGGCCGCAAGGGCAATGAATCTTCAAAATCGTTTGGGCTTTGTTACGAATGTTGCACGACGAATTGCTGAACACAGGCATGATCTGAAGACTGCCAGCCAATTGAAGAAGTGTGAGGCTGAGCTGGAGCGTTCATTGCTTGTACGCGAAGACACGCTTTGTAACGAAACAATGACGAATGCCGAGCGCAAATGGCTAAAGGCGCAGCGGCCGCGAGCGGCGAAAGATTGGCGTTTGCTGACGGATCTTTCGCCTGCCAATGTGAATTATTATGTTGGGTGAAAGACCAGCCGAGCCATGGTTTTCGTTTCTGCGCGATATTGATGGATCGCTTGATGAAGAAACACCGCTTCATATACTCGGCGGTTTTGTCGTCACGGTTATATACAAAGCGCAGCGCACAACATCTGACCTGGACGCGATAAATATGGCGCATCGTTTTCCGGGACTTCAAGAGCTTGCCGGCATCGGTTCGAAACTTCATAAAAAACATAAGGTCTATATCGATCCGGTAGGCGTTGCTCAACTCCCGGAGAATTATGAAGAAAGGCTTACCGAGGTATTTGACGGCAATTTTGACAAGCTGAAACTTCTTGCACTCGATCCGTACGACATTGCCCTGACAAAGCTCGAACGCAACAGCGAACGTGACCGCGAGGATGTGCGGCATCTGGCAAAGGTCGTCCCATTCGATCTTGATGTCCTGACATCGCGATACAAAGACGAACTGCGAATCTATGTAAAAAACGAACGCCGGGGGGACCTGACACTGAAACTCTGGATCGAAATGATCGAGGAGCAAAGGCGGATCGTTGCGATCCTTGACGAAGCCTTTGCCGCCATCGACAAGGCAAAAGCCAACACCGAAAAAAACATCCAAAACGCCCGCGAACTCTTCGACTCATACCTAAACAACATCTTCTCCAACCCCGCCCCCGATTGGGAGAGAAGGCCGATTGGAGAGATTTGTGCGTTAAAAAGTGGAACCACAATCCCGAAGAGCTTGGAGCGACAATCTGGAGATATTCCCTACGTTAAGGTTGGCGACATGAACCTTCCCAACAATGAGATCGAAATCACGACTTCGTCGAGATTTGTGAATACAAACGAAATCAGCGCCAACCAAATAATCCCCGAAGGTTCTATTATCTTTCCCAAACGAGGCGGTGCAATTGCAACTAATAAGAAGCGTGCCGTTACTAGACCGATTATTGCTGATCTGAACACGATGGCGATTATTCCCGGCGAACGGCTTTCGCCCGAGCTTTTTCTATCATTGGTTCAAGCTAATTGACCTTAACGAGCTTAGTAACGGAACATCAGTGCCACAAATCAACAATTATAGCTTTGACGACGTGTTCATTCCGTTTCCGACCTCGATTGAAGAACAATCGAGAATCACAAGGCGACTCGACGAACTCAGTGATGTAAGTAAGATTCTCGAAACATCATGTGAAAGCAAGATCACCCAACTGGACGAGCTAAAGAGATCAATTCTCCAGAAAGCCTTTAGCGGCAATATGTAAACGATGTTCACAAACCTCAATCTAGAAAACGCCCTGATCTTCCGCATCGAACATGTGGACAATCTGGCGTGGAATATTGAGAAAGGTTTCTTGTATAGTCGGAACTCGGGCGAAGTCAATCCTAATTTCGTGAATATCGGGAATCCGGACCTGATCGATCTGCGATCAAGTCGCGTGGTTCCGATCGCTCCGGGAGGCACGCTTAGTGATTATGTGCCGTTCTACTTCACACCTTCGTCGGTGATGCTGTTGAATATGATCACCGGCCAAGGCGGTGTACCAAAGCGGCTAAAGAGTGAGATCATAATTTTTGTTTCATCTCTTCATAAACTTAGCGAGCTTGGTCGTGAATTCTTATTTACCGACAAACATGCGTATCTCAAGGATGCACAATTTCTTTCGAACATTGAGCGGCTTGACCAGATCGACTGGAATATACTTCAGAACCGCGATTTCAAAACAACAGATGCGTATCCCGACAAGCAGTCGCGATATCAAGCTGAAGCATTGGTCTATGAAAGTGTCCCGATGTCGGCTATAATTGGCATCTGTTGTTTTAATAATAATGCACAGGCAAAGATAGTCGCAGAATTGGCGAATCTTGGCTCGGAAATTCCCGTTTACGAACGGCCGCTATATTACTTTCCGCTATGACCATCAAATTTGTTAAAGGAAACTTGCTCGAAGCAAAAGTTGATGCATTAGTGAATACCGTTAACACCATTGGTGTAATGGGCAAAGGTATTGCGTTGATGTTCAAGGAGCGCTTCACAACAAACTTCAAGGAATATGAGGCCGCTTGCAGGGCCGGTGAAGTGCGTGTTGGTGAAATGTTCGTTACCGCGAATAGCGAGTTCGACGGACCGAAATGGATAATCAATTTCCCTACCAAAGAGCAATGGTATCGTCCGACGAGACTCGAGTGGATCGAGTCAGGCATGGTTTCGCTTAAGAAGGTCATCCGTGAGAAGGGAATCAAGTCAGTCGCTGTTCCGCCTCTCGGCTGTGGTAATGGTGGTCTTAAATGGAATGTCGTTCGACCGATCATTGAGCGAGAACTGTCAGAACTCGATGATGTCGATGTGATCGTGTATGAGCCGGTCGCGAAGTATCAGAATGTCGCGAAGAAACAGGGTGTAGAGAAACTAACTCCTGCGAGAGCGATGATCGCCGAATTGATTCGGCGTTACTGGGTCTTGGGTATTGAATGCACATTTATCGAGGCTCAAAAGTTGGCCTGGTTCTTAGGACGAAATATAAATAGGCTCGGGTTGGATGACCCGCTGAAACTCCAGTTTACGGCGAATCGATATGGCCCGTACGCTCATCAGCTTTCGCACTTGTTGAACCAATTAGACGGAAGCTATCTCCACTGCGATAAACGGATCGCCGACGCGAACGCTTTCGACTCGGTCTGGTTTGAAGATTCGAAACGCGAAAAGCTCGCACTTTATCTAAAAACAGAGGCTCAGGCCTACCTTCCGGCTGTCGAAGCGACAGACCGTTTGATAGATGGCTTTCAATCGCCTTTGGGCATGGAGGTCTTAGCGACCGTGGATTGGTTGGTTACCCGCGAGCATGTACAACCCACATTGTCCGCCGTGCGTGAAGGAATCAGCAACTGGCCTGCTGGCCGAAGTCACGCCAAACGAAAGGAAGAGCTTTTTAGTGATAATTTGCTGGAACTTGCAATAGAACGCCTTAGTTCCATTCCTCCCGCCGAGTGAACGAAGCCGACACAAGAACAGAACCGATCGAACCGCAGTTCAGGGCGAGCAACTGGGGAGCTTCATAATGGAATTAAGCCGGGAGCACTTCGAAGCACTCGCTTTCGCGGAAAGGAATCTGTTCCACCGTGACTTCTGCCCGTATCTGGACCTCAAGGCGCTTTTACCTAATAACGACTCCTTTTCGAGAGGACGATTCCGCGAACTCTTTACGGACTTCTACCAACTGCGTATTGGCGGCCTAACAGACGAATTCGATGATAAGTATTTCGAGCTACTCTTTAGCCCACCGAAAACCGACGGGCGTATTGACGTTAAATTCATCTTTCAAGAGCTAAGCTGCATCAAGAATCATCAGGGTTCTGTAACGCTTCCGTTTTCGTTTGTTTCTAAGCTCGTCGGAATGCACGATGAGAGCAGCCCTATCTACGACATCCACGTCTCGCGATTCCTTGGCGTAAAGCCGCCCGGCCCAACGCGGCCAATGGCGTTGAGAATAGATTGGTGCCTCGAATTCTTTCGCACCGCAACCGACGATTACGTTCGCTGGGCAAAGCAAGAGGATGTGGCCACGATCCTACAAAGTTTGAAACAGCGTGATATTGCTCTGACGAAATGTCACGATGTACGCCTGCTCGATTTCCTGATTTGGAAGGTAGGCAGTAAGAAACTGTTGCAATGAACGAGGCCGCCAGAAGAGCAGATCTGATCGGACCGCAGCTCAGGGTGAGCGGCTGGGGAGGTGCCGCAAGGCGGCAGACAGAGAATAGCCAGAGGTGGAACCTCTGGGAACGAGAGAGACATTACCTCGCGGTGAAGCCGCGACAGAAATAAAATGCCATCGAGCCATATAGCCTCATATTTTCACCTTGTCTTTTCGACGAAGGACCGGATAAGGATGATCGGCCCGGAATGGGAATCGCGGCTTCATTCTTACCTTGGCGGTATCGTAAAGGGATCGGAAGCGGTTCCGCTCGAGATCGGCGGTATTGAGGATCATGTTCATTTGCTGGTCAGCCTGAGGTCAAAACATCGGCTTGACTATCTCCTGCGCGATCTTAAGGCCGACTCGTCCGAGTGGGTCCACCGGGAGATAACAAAGCAGTTCGAATGGCAGAAAGGCTACGGGGCATTTTCGGTTAGTCCATCATCCATTGAACCGGTGAGGCGGTATATAAAGGATCAAAAGCAACACCATGCCAAGATCGATTTCAAAGATGAATATGTCGATATGTTGAAAAAAGCGGATCTTGAGTTTGATGAAAGATACTTATGGTGAACAACGGTTCGTCGTGCGTCTTCAACGCACGCTGCGGTTGGATGCCGTTGTCCAGAAGTTTCACCTCTGGCTATTCTCGTAATGCGGCTCCGCCGCTGGGGAAACTTCGGAGTTAGTCACCAAAGGCCTCGTACGGACGAAATGAACGAAGCTGACACAAGGGCAGCACTGAGCGAATCGGAGCTGAGGGCGAGCGGCGGTGCTGCCGCCCTTTTTGTTGTTTGGGGACCGGAAAACTTATTGTTGACACAGATGTTGTGCGGATGATACATTCGTTTTGCTATGGAGTATTCTGAGAATGTGAATGTGCGGCGGAATTGGGAGGTTTGCACGCGGGGAGCGGCGGCGACGCGTTGGGCGTCGATGTATGCTTCGATCAACAAATACGGCGATATCGTGATAAACCGCGTGGCGCACGAGCGGCTCGGTAAGCCGGATGCCTGCCAGCTTTTGTATGACCGCGAGCGTGAAACGATCGGGCTAAAGCCCTCGAGGGCGGCAAGGGACAACGAGGCATTTCCGATAAGGGATCGCGGGCGTGCGGGCGGACTTCGGATAAGGGCGAACCGTCTGCTCCGCGAATTTGGCATTACGCTGCTCGAAACACGCGTTTTCAACCGCTGCCAGCTGGACAATCGCGGTGTGCTGATCCTCGACCTGAGGTTTTCGCAGCCGCTCGCCCGCAGGATCAAAAGACCCACATCCCTTCAGAGCTATTAGACGCCGGCGGCGATGCGGACGCGTTCGATCGCGGAGGTCACCTGATCGACCGTGACGGAAAGGATGCAGCGCGGCTCGCCGAACTCTTTGCATTCGTAGCCGGGGCAGGGCTGGCAGGCGAATTCCTGAAAGACGATCTCGTACGGCGAATCGGTCCACGGCCGCCAGTGGTCGCGGTTCGACGAACCGAAGATGACGACCGACGGCGTATTGACCGCGGCGGCGATGTGGGCGATGCCGCTGTCGTTGCCGACGAAGAGCTTTGCGCGGGATGCGAGCGCGGTGATCTCGGGCAGCGTGAGGTCGTCGAACATAACGACCGGAACGCCGGACGCCGATGCCAGATCTGCCAGCACCGCGCGTTCGTGCCGTGCGGCGATGGCGACGGCCGCCAAACCTTTTTCGGCGAGGAATTCGACGACGCGTGCGAAATTGGCGGCGGACCACTGCTTGGTTGCGAACGCTGCCGCCGGATGGATCAGGGCGAATGCGGAATGCAGATCGGGAACGGCTGAATTCCGAAGCCTGTCGTCTATCGACGAGAGCGCGACATCCGTTATCGGCAAGCGGCTGGGCGGCCGATCGTCGACCGGCACACCTGCGAAGCCGAGCAAGGCAAGCTGCTGTTCGGCAGAATGCGTGAACTCCCGATTCCAGAAGTCGGACGAAGACGTCAATGATGCGGTATAAAGGCGCGGGAAACGGTAGTTGGCATAGCCGATCCGGTGGCGGGCACCGGTCGCACGGGTCAGAAACGTCGAGGTCGTACCGCCGTGGAGATTGAAAACGACATCGTACCGGGCGCGTCTTATCCGGCGGGCGATGGCGAACCGATCGGCGGCCGCCTTGCCAACGGCGATGACGTTATCGGCGACGCCGCCTCCGTCAAGCAGCGGCGCGACCCAATCTTCGAGCAGAACGTCGATCTGAGCTTCGGGCAAATGCCGGCGCAGGGCGACGAGGGACGGCGTCGCGAGCACCGTGTCGCCGATCGACCGCAATCGGATCACAAGAACGCGATCAACGGTTTTCCAATCGATCAGCATTTCTGTTTCAACACCGTCTTACTTTTCAACGGTCGCTTCGTCGATCAGCATCACCGGGATGTCGTCCTTGATCGGATAGACCAGCGAGCACTCAGCATTAAGGCATTTGAGGCCGCTGCCGTCAGGCTTAAGCTCGACCTCTTCTTTGCACTTCGGACAACGGAGGATCTCAAGTAGTTCGGGACTGATTGCCATATTCGTAAATCTTAGATCAAAAAAGAAAAAAAGAGGAGCGCCCGGGATATTGAAGAACGGTCAATATCGGCGCTCCATCTTTCGGATGTAACTGATCAGCGTCCTGACCTATGCGGCATCGGGCGTTTTGGTGCCGCACTCAGGGCAGAACTTGGCGCCGGCCGAAAGCTCCGCCTGACAGCCGGTACATTTTGCCTTTTCCTGGGTCGAACCGCATTCAGAGCAGAACTTGGCGCCTTCGCGAAGCGTTGCACCGCACTTAACGCACGGGACCTGTGCGACCTCCATTTTGCCGCCGCATTCGGCGCAGAACTTGGCACCGGCAGCGTTCTGCTTTCCGCAAGCCGGACACGCGACACCGGCCGCGGCTCCGCCGCCACCGCCTGCCGCCTGCTGCCCGAACACATTAGCCATTTGGCCGCCGACCGCAAACCCGGCGCCGAGGCCCGCGCCGAGGCCGGCACCTCCGCCCTCGTTCTGTGCGGCATCGCGAAGAGCATCTGCGGCCTGAAACTGCATATACTTCTGAGCGTCGCCAAGAGCGCCCATCGACGCACGCTTGTCCATTGCGGCTTCGACCTCGGGCGGCAGCGAGATGTTCTCGACGTAAAACTTGGTGACCTCGAGCCCGTAGCTGTTGAAATCGCCGTTGATCTTGGCGCGGATGGCCTCGCCGAGCTCTTTATACTGAGCGGCAAGGTCGAGCGCCGGGATCTTCATCTCGCCGAGGGCGTCAGAAAATTCGGTGACGATGGCTCGTTTGAGCTGTCCGTCTATATCCTCGGTCTGAAAATGAGCATTGGTCCCGGCGATCTCCTTGATAAAACCCGCCGGATCGGCGACGCGAAGACTGTAAGCGCCGAATGCACGAAGACGGACGATGCCGAAATCGGCGTCGCGAAGCATTATCGGGTTCGAGGTCCCCCATTTCATGTCTGTAAACTGTTTGGTATTAACAAAATAGACCTCGGCTTTGATCGGCGAATTGAATCCGTACTTCCATGCACCGAGCTTTGACAAGATCGGCGTATTGCCGCCTTCGACCGTGTAACGGCCGGGCGTGAAGACATCGGCGACCTGGCCTTCGAAAACGAATACTGCTGCCTGCGATTCGCGAACTATCAACTGAGCCCCGTTCTTTATCTCCTGCTGATAGACCGGAAAGCGATAAAGCAACGTATCCTGAGTGTTATCAAGCCATTCGATCACCTCGATGAACTGATTCATCGCGGCTTCCTTAACCTTGTCAATAATGCTCATTATTCAGTCTCCTTGTTCAATATCTAACGATAGAATATGCCACAAAGTTCGGCCAATTGGAAGTTTTAGCTGTTCTGAGCAGGCGGCGGGCGGTCAGGCTCTGCCGATGAGCGGTTCCGCTTCAGGATAAGCAGCGAAAGGGCCGCGACCGCCGCACCGGCGAGGTCGAGCGCGATGTCGGCCATCGCTCCGGTACGCGAGGCAAGCATGCTCTGGTTGAATTCATCGAGCGATGCGATCAACAATGCCGTCAGAAGTGCGGCGGGAAACCACATTCGGCGGAGGACGTCCTTCGAAGACGTCAGAAATGCCCTCGCCGCGAAAAGAGCCAGAATGCCGTAGACCGTCGGGTGAGCGACCTTTCGCAAAAAGCCGTGGTAAAGCGCGATGGTCTCGGGCGACGCCGACGGGAATAGGAATTCGAGAATGGGTTTGATGAATCGCGACGATTCGGTGAACGAGCCGCCGCCGCCGGAAAGATAAAAGATGACGCCGATCCAAAAAAGCAAAGGCGCGTAACGCCAAAAGCGTCCGCGCCAAGTGCTGTTCGCAACGGCGTCCGATGTCATTACCTGGGCATCTGCTGCATGATGTCGCCCATCGAGGTGAACATTCCGTAGCCGTAAAAGACGACACCGATAATGCCCAGGATCATAGGTATCAGGCCTTGCTTCTTAACGAAAAAGAAGATGATCCCGGCAAGCGGTTGAAAGAGAAAGTTGACGATGGCCCAGATGACCTTTTCGCCGGTGCTCGAACCGGTTTGAAAACTCAAGACGACGAACCAGACAACGCAGATGAGCATAAGCAATGCTCCGACACCCAACATCATATGATCTTCCTCCGGTCGTAAACTTTAGAAACGAAAAAGCAAGCAAAGCTTATATGAAATCAGATCCGATTTCAACAAACATTGCTTGCCGTGTCAGGGTTTTGTAAACGTCAGGCCGCCTGCGGAATTGAGAGCAGCATCCCGCGGCGAACCCGCCCGCTGCCAAGACCGAGTTTTACATTAACCGTGTATTCAAGTTCACGTTATGAATAAATGCTAGTCGCGGTCGTCGAAGGCCTTTCCCTAGGTAAACGTGAATAAGTTTCGCTGATAATTTGAGCTTTGTCTCACGAGAAGCGATCCGGAAAAGCACGCCGGTCAATAGAACAACAATGACATAACTGTCTGCTGTACCTATTTTCCGCAAGAACTCGGATCGATCGGTTCGGCCTTCCAGATGTGCGAGTATGTTGCGCAGTTGCTGCCCATTATGCAGCCGGTGCCATCGAGCTTCATCGTCCCGTTGTCGTTGATAACGTATGGGCCTGAGCCGGTTGCGCTGTATGGGCCTCGGTAGGTGTATGTTCCCGTCGTCGCGCTCGTCGGCGTGAACTGGAACGTCAAAGTTCCGCCGATGGTGAACGGCGCGCTCGAATCACACGTCGTTCCGCGCATCGATGCTTCGTCGATATTGCCAGAGATATTGTAGGCGTTGCCGCCGGTAGTGGCGTTCAGATCGAGCGTTGCGCGCCCGCGTTTCGATCGAGCCTCGAGCTTGATCGTTGCCGATTTGTTTTTTTCTGGCGGCGCGGTGTAGCTCAACTTGCCCGGCGTCTGATCGATCTGCATCGGGGACACGGAAGTCCCTCCGGCAAGCTGGACAGTTACTTTCGATGGCACGCTGCTTCCGTCCTGTTTGTGTTTTACCGATACGGGTATCTCGTTGACCGAGCTTGGCTGGACGCTGCCTGGCGATTTCGCATCGATTGCGACACAGCCTCCCCTCTGCCACATCACTTTGGTAAAGCTGAGAGCGGACATCGCAGCTTGCATGCCAGCCCTGTTTCCCGCCGTCGCAACATCGTCTGAATGAGGTCCTTGATCCCCGCCGACTCTAACGACGCGAGGTTGAGTGGCCGAGATGACCCCGTTGCTCTCAGTGACCTGAAACTCCGTCTCAACATAGGTATGGTTGATGCCCGCTGTTTCCTGGATTCCCTGGTTGATCCTTATTTCGCGGCTTGTAATTTCCGCATCATCATTGACGTGTGCAATTATCTTCGCGGTTACGTCCTGAATGTATGTGTTGTCGCCGGACTTGCCGGACAGTTTGATCTTGGCGGTGAAATAGACTGAGCCATCCAACTGAGGACAACGTTGACCATCGAGACTTCCTTCGAACTCGGAATCGAGAGAACGGTTGCCTGCGTGACCGCGCGTGTTCATCCTAAAGCCAAATTTGCTTGAACCGTCGGCATTGCGACCGATGTCGATGCTCATGTCCGAATAGGATTCGCCGTTTTCCTGACGCATCGTTCTTGTCGTCGAACCGACGTCCTTTATCCCGTTCGAGAGCAGGTCGTTGAAATATGAGGTGATTAAAACCGTGAGGTTGATATCGTTCGAGCTTACGCCGATCTCCGACATGGGTTGGCTGGCCTGCAGCATACCCAGCACGAGACGATCTGCCGGCGTAACATCCGCGACTGAAGGCTCGCGGCGAACGGCGGTTTGAGAATTCTGCCGGGCCCCGACAGGAAGCTTCGCGGGATCGACATTGTATTCCTCCGTGAGCTTTTCGGCGAACTTCTTGATAGCCGAGCGCTCCAGCTCCACAATGGTCTTTTGCAGTGATGCGGCTTCGGGATCGAGACGCGCAAGCTGGCGGACGACCGCCGCGCCCGGCGATGGCGGATCGGCGAGAATGTCTTTCGTGACGGCATCTTCCGCCAGCTTCTTAGCTTTGACAATTTCCGGATCGCCAGTTCTGTTCTTATTTACGAGCTCGTTCAGCTTGCCGCAGCCCAGTACCGCGACCAAAACTAACGCCACCAAAACCAGTTGTGACCTTCGCATATGCGTCTCACCTCACCGTGACCAGATTGCACGACTGCCCGGTGCTTTCGAGTACAAGAACTCGGTTACCCTCGCAGTGACGAACCGTCGCACAACGATTCACTTTTTTCCATACACTGTATAAATACCGCTTCCCGGGGTTCTGGCGTCGAGCAAATGTAACAGTCTGGCGCCTTTGATGCACGACCAATATGCGTTATAAGTTTTGGGGCCAGACTCTATTTTTGAGAACTGAATTTGCCAGTTATTGAGAACGCTGAATTTGCCGGCTGACTTTACGTTGGCATAATTCGTGCTGCCAACCATGCCGCTTACGACAAGCAATCGCCAACTGTAAGAGTTGCCTGCGCCGAATACAAACTCTTCTTTTGACTGATTGACGTTCATACCGGCATAGTCTCCGGTGTAAACGCTGTACAGTTGCTGGACACCGGCAAAATCACTGGTCCAAGTGCCGTTAAAGTCGCTTTCGGCAATGGCGAATTTGTTATAGTTCACCATTTGTATAAGGGGCGTGAGCAGGTCGCTTTCGCTGTCCCACCTTATGGTTTCAGGATCGAATTTGAATTGCTGCATGAAACTATTTTTGTCCGGAGCAACAAACTCGATCCAGCCAGTATTTCCTTGCCGAAAAAGAAGAACAAATACTTGTTTTCCAGAAGTTCTCTCAACCGCATGCCCCATGCCTAAATAAGGCCGGCTGTAATTCGTGATAGAGGCCGTTTTATAGTTTCTGAGGCTGCTGTATCGCGGGGCGACTAAGATGTCCCATGCGGTGTTTGTTAGTGGTTCCGGGTCGGCGGGGAAAATCGTTCCTGCTTTTGGATAATGGATCAAGACCTTGAACTGCCCTTTCACGACCTCTACCCAATCTTCCCGCTCTGTGCTCGTCCAGCCATCGTCAAAATTGGAAGTAGAAAATTTAAAACTGCTTTTACGGGCCGGTGAAGGCCGAATGCCCTGACTCAGTGGCGGTGCATCAATGGGCGGTTGGCCCTTTTCGACTAAAGGTTTCTTCAAGCTGATCGATTCGATGAACGCCGTCACCGCAGCCTCGTAGGCCTCAGTGTTCATCAGGATCATTAGGTTTACCATCTTTCCGTGACCACTGACTGTGATAAGTACGACTGCTCCCTTTACGCCGTCTTTCTCGAACGGAGCCGTACCCATTTCCGCTTTCCAATCCTCGGGGTTGCTTGCCGGCAACATCGTCGGAGCGGCTGAGACGTTCACGGCACCTTTCACGATCGTCTCCCACGCTGCTTCAAAATTTTCTTTCGGACTTTCAAGGGCGGGAATGGACTTCGTCAACGTGATTATGCAAAACGTCCCGTTCTTTTCGTCTTCGGTCAAAAACTGAATCGAATCCGCGGCGGCCTGCCTTTGCCAGCCCTTCGGCGGCTGGAAAGTAGCAATGTCAAAAGTTTCGGTAGTTTGAGCAGATACACTGACTGAAAAAGCTAAATAGCAGACAGCAACTAAGATCGAATATTTCATATATTTATCCCACCGAACACTCCGCGTAGATCTTCGGAATTGTAGCTCGAATTGCCGGGCAAACGAAGCAATTTCTTTCGATCCCAGCGAGCCGATCCAGAGAGGGGTCATTATTCGCTAAGTTGTTCTTGGCGACTTCGGGAATTCAATAAGAAAGGACCCGAAACGCAAAATACACGTTCGGGCCTCGAGGAGAATCTTAACTTTGGTGAATTAGGCGGCTGCCGCTCCTGAAACGACCTCGATGATCTCTTTGGTGATCGCTGCCTGGCGAATACGGTTCATGTTCAGCGTCAGCGAATCGATCAACTCGCCGGCATTCTTCGAGGCGGAATCCATCGCGGTCATACGCGAGCCTTGTTCGGACGCGACCGATTCGAGCATGGCGCGGTAAACCTGCGTGACGACCTGTTTCGGAAGCAGCTTGCCGAATATCTCGGCCGCAGGCTGTTCGTAAATGTACTCGGCATCGGCTGAGACCTCGGCCTCGCCCTCGCTTGCGATCGACGGGATCGGAAGGAGCTGTTCGATCACCGGTTTTTGAGAAAGGACCGTTTTGAACTCGGTAAATACAAGAAATACCTTGTCGATGGTTTCGTCTTCGGTAAAGGTCTCGATCAGTTTTTCGGCGATATCGGCGGCATCCGTATATTTCACCTGTCCGGCGCCGGTCAGGCCGATATACTCGGCGGCGATGGTTATCTCGCGTCGTTTGAAGAAATCACGCCCCTTTCGGCCGACCGCGATCAGCTCGGACGACTTCTCGGAATTCGTCTCCAAAAAAGCTTGCGTTGCCTTGATGACGTTGGCGTTGAAACCGCCGGCGAGGCCCTTGTCAGCCGTCACAAGAACGACCAGGTATCTCTGATCGCCCCGCTGGGTCAGCAGCGGATGTGAGAATTCGTCGGCGACCTTTGAGCTTAATCCGCCCAGGACCGCCGACATTTTCTTCGCGAAAGGACGCGATGCGGTAACGCGGTCCTGAGCGCGTTTGAGTTTCGCGGCAGCGACCATCTTCATCGCTTTGGTTATCTGCTGCGTGTTCTTGACCGACTTGATGCGCCGGCGCATGTCTAGCAAACTAGCCATATAAACCAATCGTGGATCTCAAATGAAGGATTATGAGGGCCGTTCGCTTTCATCATTCTTCACCGATCATTCACACACTTCTTATGCCGCTGCGGCGCTTGCCGATTCCCAGCGGGTCGCTTTGAAATCTTCGACCGCCTCTTTCATCTCTGCCTTGAGGGCGTCGTCGATGTTCTTCTTCTCGCGCATCGTTGTCATGACGCCGGGATGGGCGTTCTTCATGTACGCGTTCAATTCTTCTTCGAACCGTTTGAGATCGGCGACCTCGATGTCATCGGCGAGGCCGTTGGTAACGGTCCAGATGATCATCACCTGCTGTTCGACCTCCATCGGCTGATATTGGCCCTGTTTCAGGATCTCGGTGAGGCGGCGGCCGCGTTCGAGCTGCGCCTGCGTCGATTTATCGAGGTCCGAGCCAAACTGGGCGAATGCCGCGAGTTCGCGAAACTGAGCGAGGTCGATACGGAGCGTGCCGGCGACCGATTTCATCGCCTTGATCTGAGCCGAACCGCCGACACGCGAGACCGAGTTGCCGACGTTGATAGCAGGACGGACGCCGGAGTTGAAAAGGTCGGACTCGAGAAATATCTGACCGTCGGTGATCGAGATCACGTTGGTCGGGATGTACGCCGAAATGTCGCCTGCCTGCGTTTCGATGATCGGCAAGCTCGTCAGCGAACCGCCGCCGCGCGCATCAGACATCTTAGCGGCACGCTCAAGAAGGCGTGAGTGAAGATAAAAGACGTCGCCGGGATATGCTTCGCGGCCCGGCGGGCGGCGGAGCAGCAGCGAGATCTCGCGGTATGCGGCAGCCTGCTTTGAAAGATCGTCGTAGATCGTCAGAGCGTGGCGTCCGTTATCGCGGAAATACTCGCCCATCGCACATCCCGAATAGGGAGCGAGGAACTGCATCGCTGCCGGATCGGATGCGGTCGCGGTAACGACGATCGTATAGTCCATCGCGCCGTAGTCCTCAAGCTTCTTGACGACCTGAGCAACGGTCGAGGCCTTTTGCCCGATAGCAACGTAAACGCAGATAACGTCCTTGCCTTTCTGGTTGATGATCGTGTCGATCGCGACAGCGGTCTTGCCCGTCTGGCGGTCGCCGATTATCAGCTCACGCTGTCCGCGGCCGATCGGCACCATTGCGTCGATCGCTTTGAGGCCGGTCTGCAGGGGTTCTTTCACCGGCTGGCGGTCGATAATGCCGGGAGCGATACGCTCGACCGGGTTATAAAGATCGGTGATGATCTCGCCTTTGCCGTCGATCGCGTTGCCGAGAGCGTCGACGACGCGGCCGATCATTGCGTCGCCCACAGGAACGCTCATGATGCGCTTCGTCCGCTTTGCTTCGTCGCCTTCCTTGATCTTCTGAAAATCGCCGAAGAGCACGCACCCGACCTTATCTTCCTCAAGGTTAAGAGCGAGCCCGCGAACGCCGTGAGGAAACTCGAGCAATTCGCCGGCCATTACCTTTTCCAGCCCGTAAACCTCGGCGATGCCGTCGCCGACCTTGATGACCGTTCCGACCTCGTCGACCGTCATGCTCGAATCGAAATTCTCTATCTGGGCTCGAATTATCTCGTTGATCTCGTTAGCTTTGATTGCTTCCATAAATTTATGAGTCCGAAAATGCCTGAAGGCGTTCTCAGACTACTTCTGCATTAATTGTTCTCTTAAATGTTCTAACTGCGTTCTGACCGAACCGTCGTAAACGGTCGAACCGATCCGTGCGACGACACCGCCGATCAGATCTTTGTTGATCTCAAAATCGAATTTGACCTGCTTGCCGGTGAGCTTTTCGAGGTTCGATTTCAGCTCGGCCTTGTGCTCGTCCGAAAGCTCGTGTGCCGACGAGACCTCTGCATGAACGATCCCGACACGCTCCTCGAGTTCCGAAACGAATCGCTCGTTGATCTCAGAAAGCTCGGTCAGGCGGCTGTTCTGAAGCAGGATGCGAAGAAAATTTGCCGTTGTCCTGGAGGGCTTCGATCTCTTGAGCAATTCCTCGAGCACGCCTTCTTTTCTCAAGTGGGCGATCGCCGGGTTGCGGAATGCGGTCGAAAGATCGTTGTTGGAGGCGATCATCTCTTCCCAACCCTTCAGCTCGGCCCGGACGCTTTCGGATTCGCCCGACTTCGTGACAACGTCTGCAAGGGCGGCTGCGTAACGACGCGATACGGTCTCAACACTCATGTTAGTTCAAACCTCCGATCGCCTGAATGCCTGACTTGATGAGTTTTGAATCTACGTCCGGTGTCATTTGCGATCGCAGCTTTTCTTCGGCAAGCCGAAGGCTCTCATCGACCGCAAAACGGCGAAGTTCAAGGCGGGCGACCTGTCCGATGCGGACGATCTCGCCGGCGGCCTGCTCACGCAGCTTTTTGGCTTCTGCCTCGGCCTGAGCGGCGAGCCGCAGCTTTTCGGCCTCGATCTCTTCGCGGGCCTCTTTCTTTATTGCTTCGATCTCGGCCTCAACGCCGGCAAGTCTTGCTTCGGCCTCGGTGAGCTTTGCAAGAGCGGCCTTCTTTTCTTCTTCTGCCCGGATGAGTTCGGCCCTGATCGATTCGCGTTTTGCTTTGAATGCCTCGCTCAAAGGCCGTTTCAAAAGATAAACGATGACCGAGACAAAGATCGCGAGATTCACGAACTTCCAGATCTCGAATCCGGGGTAATTAAGATATTTTTCCCAAAAACCCGCGAATCCGCCCTCAGCGGACGCACCGGCGGCGAGAATGAATATCAGGTTGAAAAAAGATGCCAACATACTATGCCTTCAAAATGTTTGCGCTGATCTTCTCGGCCATTTTCTGAGCCTCGCGGACGATCTCGACGCGGGCTTCGGCAACCCCGTCGCGGAGCAGTTCTTTCTCCTTCGCGATGAGGCCCGCCGTTTCCGCCCGGGCCGCACTGATCGCACTCTGCCGTTCCTCGACGGCCTTTGTCCGCTCGCTCTCGATCATCTCGTAGCTTTCGCTGCGAGCCGCAAGCATCGTTTTTTCGTATTGTTTTTGCTTATCGGCAACGTTGCGCAGGATCTCTTCGGCCTCGCCGCCGCGGCCGACCTTTTGCTTCGAGCGTTTTTCGAGGATCGCGTTGATCGGCTTGAAGAACGTACGGTTGAGCACCCAGATCATCAGAAGGATCAGGGCGATATGTATAAAAAGAGTGCCGTCCGGCACAAGCTGGATCGATTCGGCAAAGGCCAGCAAAAACATACGCGATTATAAAATAAAGCTGTTAAATAAAGAGCTTCGATCGTTCGACTCTCAAAACATTAGAGACTATCACGCGCGATTTTGACGGTCAAGGAGACCCCTGAACGTCACAGCGTTGTAAAAATCGGGGTTCGGCGAAAATCAGCCACTCGGCACGCTTCACTTTGATAACGACCGCGTATACTCTTGAAAAGCGATGACAAAAAGGGCTGCACGTAACCGTACAATATCTTTGGGGCCTGCCGAATCGAAGCACTATATGCGGTATGTTCGGCGCGTTTCAAAGACCACAGAGACGATCGCGGCGCGCGACATCGTCATCAATGGCGACGCATTTCTCGTGCTGAAAAAAATGCCGGCCGATACCTTCGACCTGCTGTTTGCCGATCCGCCGTATAACCTGACGAAAAAGTTCGGGAAAGAGGCGTTCAAACAATCGACATCGGACGAATACGAATCTTGGCTCGACTCATGGATAAAGACCTGCGTGCCGCTGCTCAAGGCAACAGCGAGCATCTATATCTGCGGCGATTGGCGTTCGGCGGCGGCAATACAGCGCATCGGCTCAAGGTACTTCACGCTGCGAAACCGCATCACGTGGGAACGCGAAAAGGGTCGCGGGGCGAAGGCGAACTGGAAGAACGCGGCCGAGGATATCTGGTTCTTTACCGTCTCGGGCGAGTACACATTCAACCTCGATGCGGTAAAGCAGCGTCGCCGGGTGCTTGCCCCGTATCGCGAAAACGGCAAGCCTAAAGACTGGGACGAGGAAGGAAAATTTCGCGACACGCACCCCTCGAACATTTGGACGGACATCACCGTGCCATTTTGGTCGATGCCGGAGAACACCGATCATCCGACGCAGAAACCCGAGAAGCTGCTCGCCAAGATCATTCTTGCCTCAAGCAATGAGGGTGATCACATCCTCGACCCCTTTGCCGGCAGCGGCACGACCGCGGTCGTCGCCCGAAAGCTCGGCCGCCACTTTACCGCCATCGAATCCGACGAAGAATTTTGCCTCCTCGCCGCAAAACGTCTCGAACTCGCCGAAACCGACAAGAGCATACAAGGCTTTGCCGATGGCGTTTTTTGGGAGCGAAATGCAGGCCGGACAGGCAAATAATATTTCCCGCAATTGCGCAAAGCCGTTAAGATATCAACAAATGAAGATCGCCACCTGGAACGTCAATTCGATCAACGTCCGCATGCCCCAGCTGCTTGAATGGCTCGAACGCACAGCTCCGGACGTCGTCTGCCTGCAGGAAACGAAATGCGTCGATGAGAATTTTCCGCTCGACGCAATAAACAGTGCCGGATACGAGGCCGAATTCTTCGGGCAGAAATCGTATAACGGCGTCGCGATCCTTTCGAAACTGCCGATCGAGGACGTTCAAAAAGGATTTGACGACGACGACGATGAATCGCCAAAACGTCTGATCGCGGCGACCATAAACGGGATCAGGATAGTCAATACATATATCCCGAACGGCACCGAGCTCGGTACCGATAAGTTTACGTTCAAGCTCGATTGGCTGATGCGGCTAAGGCGCTATTTTGATGCGACGAGCGACGTTAACAATGATGTGCTGCTCTGCGGCGATTTCAATGTCGCTATGGACGACGCCGACGTTTGGAGCGTAGAGCAATGGACCGGCAAGCTTCATTTCACAAAGACCGAGCGGGCCGCGATGTACAACGTCAAGCAATGGGGCTTTGTCGATCTTTTCCGAAAGATCAACGGCGACGCGCAAGAATTCTCGTGGTGGAACTATCGCGAAGGTGCATGGCAGCGCAACCGCGGCCTTCGGATCGATTATATATGGACGTCGCCGCCGCTTGCCGCAAAATGCACAAACTGTATCATCGACCGATCGCCCCGCGGCCTGGAGAAACCGAGCGACCACGCTCCGGTCCTGGCAGAATTCGACGTTTGATGGCCCGACAGAATAGAGACAACGGAGCCTGGCATTTTTTACGCCGCGAGGAGTTTCAATGAAACGATGCCCTGAATGCAGACGGGATTATTACGACGATACGCTGCTGTATTGTCTGGAGGACGGGAACGCGCTCGTTCAGGGCTCGGTCCCATCGCCCGATGAGCCAGCGACGGCGATCCTGCACTCGACGGCTGCTCCGGCGGAGGAGCAGACGAGAGCGCAGATACATACTACGGAACAAACCGCGATTCTAAGCACAGGAGCGGAGGCGGGGCCTCAAGAGAATTTAGGCGGCTCGACGGAAAAGCAGAGCTTTTCCGCTCGGCGAACAAAGCCGCTGATGGTCGCGGTTGTTGCTGTTGCTGTTTTGGTCGGCGGTTTCTTTGGGTACCGATATTTCTCAGCGTCGAGTTCCACGCAGATCAATTCCATCGCCGTGATGCCGTTTGAGAATCGCAGCGGCAGCGGCGATACCGAGTATCTGTCGGATGGTTTGGCTGATTCGCTTATATATCGTCTTTCGCAGTTGCCGAATTTGAAGGTAAGCCCGACGAGTTCGGTAATGCGATATAAGGGTACGACGAGCGACGCAGCAAAGGTAGCAAGCGAACTCGGCGTCGATGCGGTTATGACTGGAAGACTGTCTCAGATCGGTGACAATCTGAACATCAGCGTTCAGCTGGTCGACGTAAAGGCCGGCAGAGTTCTTTGGGCCGAGCAGTACGACCGCAAGTTGGCCGATCTGCTCGCGACTCAGCGAGAGATCGCAGCGACGATCACTCAAAAGCTGGAACTGAAACTCGCAGGCAGCGACACAAAGGGCATCACCAAGAAATACACCGAAAATAACGAAGCCTACCAAGCGTACTTGAAAGGGCGAACCTTCTGGAATCGGCGGACGGCCGAGAACATTAAGAAAGCGATCGCAGAGTTCAAATCAGCGACCGACCTGGACCCGAATTTTGCGCTCGCTTACGCCGGTCTAGCCGACTGCTACGCCATACTTCCTGAATACGCAGGAACTCCGGCAAGCGAGTCGCTGCCGCAGGCTAAGGCTTTCGCCGAACGAGCGATCGCCATCGATGACCAGTTAGGAGAACCGCATGCAACACTGGGAATTGTTTATGTCCAAACCTGGCAATGGGCAGAAGCGGAAAAGGAATACGAACGAGCCATCGAGATCAATCCAAACTACGCTACCGCTTATCACTGGTATTCGATCCTCCTGAAGAACCAGGGAAGATATGACGAGGCGGCAAAGATCATTATGCGGGCTGGGGAACTTGATCCACTTTCGCCTTCGATCGGCGTCAACATTTCGATGATCTACCAAGTTCAGGGGGATCACGACGCAAGTATCCGGAAGTCCCTAAAGGTCGTAGAACTGGATCCAAATTACGGTAGGGGATACGAGTATCTTGGACTCTCGTACTTAAAAGTCGGGCGAAAAGATGAGGCCGTCAGAGCCTTGGAAAAGGCGGTCGAACTAACCAATCGACAAAATGTGGTACTTAGCGAACTCGGCTTTGTTTACGGTGCTGTCGGAAAGCGGGCCGAGGCGATGGCAGTTGCGAAAGAGCTCGAAGACAAATACGCCCGAAAAATAGCGGCTGGCCACGAAGTGGCGGCTGTCTATTCCGGGCTCGGCGACAAGGACAAAGCCTTTGAATGGTTGGAGAAAGACTTCCAAAACCGCGAC
Source organism: Chloracidobacterium sp. (assembly GCA_016716305.1). Classification (NCBI taxonomy): domain Bacteria; kingdom Pseudomonadati; phylum Acidobacteriota; class Blastocatellia; order Chloracidobacteriales; family Chloracidobacteriaceae; genus Chloracidobacterium; species Chloracidobacterium sp. The sequence goes on along the minus strand of JADJWP010000002.1, from coordinate 2,109,227 downwards.
AGCCGACTGAACACGTTCCGATGGGAACTGCAATTCGAACCGCTCCGTGACGACCCGCGATTCAAAGACCTGCTCAAAAGGATGGGTCTGCCGGAATAGAATGATATGAAACGATGCCCTGAATGCAGACGGGATTATTACGACGATACGCTGCTGTATTGTCTCGAAGATGGAATTGCGCTCGTTCAAGGGTCGGTACCCGTGCCCGTGAGTGACACGGATGAGCCGGCAACGGCGATATTGCACGAGACTTCGGCTCCGGCGGAGGCGCAGACGAGAGCGCAGATACATACTACGGAACAAACCGCGATTCTAAGCACAGGAGCGGAGGCGGAGCCTCAGACGACCTTAAATGACTCGACGGAAAAGCGCAGCTTTTCCGCTCGGCGAACAAAGCCGCTTGCCGCTGTGGTGGTGGCCATCGCTATTCTGGTTGGCGGATTCTTTGGCTACCGATATTTCTCGGCCTCTGGTTCTAAACAGATCAATTCCATCGCCGTGATGCCGTTTGAGAATAGGAATTCGGATGCCGACACGGATTATTTGTCTGACGGTTTGGCGGAATCGGTGATCTTTCGGCTGACGCAGATCCCTGATCTGCGGGTCAGCCCGACGAGTTCGGTGATGCGTTACAAGGGGAAAGAGACCGACGTTGCCGAGATCGCCTCCGAACTTGGCGTAGATGCGGTGATGACCGGACGCCTTACCAAGCGGGGCGACAATCTGAACATCACGGTCGAACTTGTGGATGCCCGCACCAACAAATCGCTATGGGGCGAGCAGTATGAACGGAAACTCTCAGAACTATTGACCACCCAACGCGAGATCGTCACCGAGATCGTGGGCAAACTACAGATAAAACTCTCGGGCGAAAGCGAGCAAAAGCTGGCGAAGAAATACACCGACAACAACGAAGCCTATCAACTTTATCTGAGAGGCCAGCATCACCTCGCCAGACGATCAAAAGAAGACCTTGAGAAAGCCATCGATTTCTACCAGCAGGCGATAAAGCTCGACCCCAACTTTGCCCTCGCCTACGTTGGTATGAGCTATGCGTATAGCAGCGGAAGCGGGAACGCATTCCTTCCTTTTTCCTACGAAGAGGGGATTTCCAGAGCAAAAAATGCGGCTGTCAGGGCCGGCGAGATAGACCCGAATCTCGCCGAAGCCCATACGGCGATGGGAACAGCGTTTCGATTGGAATGGAAGTGGCCGGAAGCTGAGGTGGCTTTAAAAAAGGCACTTGAGATCGATCCCAACAATGCAAGAGCGCACTACTTTTACGGGCTTTTCCTGCAATCGACCGGCCGAACCGGTGATGCGGTTCGAGAGATCAAGATGGCCGTGGACCTGGAGCCCATGTCATTGATAATGCAGGCAAACCTCGCCGGGGCTTATCTCTTTGACAGGCAAAGCGAATTGGGACTCGACCAAGCCAAGAAGACTTTCGACCTCGACCCTACTTTTATCTCGGGCCGTTTTTGGCTCGTTTACGCTTATTGTGCGAATAAGAAATACGTCGAGGCGATCGAGTTAATCGAAAAAGGGCCGGGCGATGAAACTAATCAGCGATTGTTATCTCGTTTTCGTGGATACGCCTACGCAAAAAGCGGACGCCGGAGCGAGGCGGAGGCGGTCATTTCAGAGTACAGTTCTGACCGGGCGTACGATGGAGCGAATGCCGCCATCGTCTATGGCGCACTTGGCGAAAAGGACAAGGCATTCGCCGCACTAGAGAAAGGCTTTGCCAGAAAAGAGGACATGGGTCGAATGAGGGTCGATCCGCTTTTCGACGACCTCCGCGACGACCCGCGATTTAAGGATCTCCTGAGACGGATGAATCTGCCGGAATAAAACCTGATGAAGCGATCCCTTGCTCGAACTAAGGGTCAATAAAACCTGGGACTTCGTGCGAGACGACCCGCGATTTAAGGAATTGGTCAAACGAGTCGGGATCCCGGAATAAAAGAAGATGGTACGTGGTTTGAAGATGATCGTTTTGACTCTGCTCGCGCTTTTACCGCTCGGAACACTGGCAGTGTCTGCCCAGTCGCCTGATGAGATCGTCCGTTCGCCGAAGGTTCGAAAGGCCCTTGAGTTCATCAGGGCTATCGAGCCCGAGACCATCGAGGAACAGATCCGAACGGCCGAGATTCCGGCACCGACGTTCAAGGAAGGAAAGCGGGCCGAGTATTACAAGCGGCGTTTCAGCGAGCTTGGGCTTTCGAAGGTTAGGATCGATGCGGCCGGAAATGTCATCGGCGAGCGTCCCGGCTCTGATCCGCGAGAGACGCTCGTGATAGCCGCTCATCTAGATACGGTCTTTCCCGAGGGCACAGATGTAAAGGTGAAACGCAATGGCAATCTGTTGACCGGGCCGGGCATCGGCGACGACGCTCGCGGTCTGGCTGTGATGCTTGCGGTCATTCGGGCGTTGAATGAAGCGAAGATCGAAACGCGCGACAACATCGTCTTCGTCGGCGACGTCGGTGAAGAAGGGCTCGGGAATCTGCGCGGTGTCGGCCATCTGGTCACGGAAGAGTTGAAGGGACGGATCACGAACTTCATCGCTCTCGATGCCTCGGGCTACGACCTGGTGACGCGCGAGATCGGCAGCAATCGATACCGCGTAACGTTCAGCGGCCCTGGCGGTCACAGCTTTAAGGAATTTGGCAGGACAAGCGCGATTCATGCCCTCGGGCGAGCGATCGAAAAGATCTCGCGACTTACGGTGCCCGCCGACCCGCGGACCACTTATAACGTAGGGAAGATCGACGGCGGAACGACCGTCAACTCGATCGCCCAGACCGCCTCGATGGAGGTCGACCTTCGTTCGGTCAGCGCGGAAGAACTTTCAAGGCTCGACGCCAAATTCAGACAGGCCGTTGAGGCGGCGCTCGCCGAGGAGAATGCGGCCCGCCCTGACGGAGCGCGCCTTTCGGTCGAGGTCGAACTGATCGGCGAACGGCCGGTCGGCAAACAGGCAGCCGATGCACCGATCATCCAAACGATAATCGCGATGGACAAGGCCCTCGGCATTCCGACAAATCCGACGGTCAGCAGCACTGATTCAGGGATGCCGCAGCGTTTCGGGATACCATCCGTTACGGTCGGCAGCGGCGGCACATGGAAAGGGATGCACTCGGTCGGCGAAAGTTTTGACACGACGGACAGCTATCGCGGGTCTCAGCGAGTTCTTGCCGCGATAATAGCTGTCGCCGGACCGAGGATGTGAATCGCGAGACCGGGACGCAGCGCGAGGCCCGAACTTATTGCACCCGGCATGAATCGATGCTATAAGTATCGAACCGTTCGGTGTCCATTTTTCGAAATAATAAAACCTTTTCTGTTTCTTGGCCGTAAACTACGCGGTTCAACCTCAAATTTTCCAGAAAAATACCCCGAGCGCATAGCTACGAATGCGCAGTTTAAAGGAGATAGGTCAAATGAGTAAGTTTCTCAACAGGCTATTCGCGATCGGCTTGATCGCATTTGTTCTCACCAGCATTTCGATCGCCCAGGATCCGCCGCCTGTGCCGACCGAAACACCGGCCGGCGGCCGGCCGACACTGCCCGGTATGCCGGGCGGCGGTGCATCGCAGGATCCGCAACCCTACGACAAGGTCATCACCAAGGACGCCAAGACCCGCGACGGCATCTTCAAGGTCCACAAAGTAAAGGACAAATATTATTACGAAATACCGAAAAGCGAGATCGACAAACAGTTTCTCATGGTCACCCAGATCGCGAGTACGACCGTTGGCGTCGGCTACGGAGGCCAGGCCCTTGGCCGGCGGGTGGTCAGGTGGGAGCGCAATGAGAACAAGATCAATCTCCGAAATGTGAATTTCAGCATCGTCGCCGATCCGACATTGCCTATCGCCGAGGCGGTCCGCAATTCGAACCACGATACGATCCTGATGTCATTTCCGGTAGCGGCCTGGGGACCGGACGAGGCGGCCGTGATCGACGTTACGCGGCTTTTCACGACCGACATGTTCGAGATCAGCGCGCGTCAGCGATTGAATGCGACGACGATGGATTCGTCACGAACGTACATCGAACGGATATCGCCATTCCCGACCAACATCGAGGCCCGAGCGACCCATACCTACACACGTATCGCATCGCCCGCAGGCGCACCTGCGGCTCCGGCGTCACCGTTTGCGGCCGGGATGAATCCGGGAAGCGCGACGGTCGTCCTTCACCACAGCATGGTCAAGCTGCCCGAGAATCCGATGATGCCGCGGCTGTTCGATGAGCGCGTTGGTTACTTTTCGGTCAGCAACACCGATTACGGGCGTCCGGAGCACAGAGCGCAGGAACGCCGCTTCATCACGCGTTGGCGGCTCGAAAAGAAAGACCCGAATGCAGCAATGTCCGAGCCGGTAAAACCGATCGTTTATTACATCGACCGGGCGACGCCGGCATGGCTGGTTCCGTTCACGAAACGCGGCGTCGAGAAATGGCAGAAGGCATTTGAGGCCGCCGGCTTCAAGAACGCGATAATAGCGAAGATGCAGCCATCAAAGGCCGAAGATCCCGAATTCGATCCGGAAGATGCTCGATACTCGGTCATCCGCTGGCTGCCGTCGACGATCGAGAACGCCTCGGGGCCGCACGTAAATGACCCGCGAACGGGCGAGATCCTCGAATCGGACATCCAGATGTATCACAACATCATGAACCTTCAGCGTTCGTGGTATTTCCTTCAGGTCGGCCCGCTCGACCCTCGTGTTGCGAAACTTCCGATGCCGGACGATCTGATGGGAACGCTGGTGGAATACGTCGTTGCACACGAGGTCGGCCATACGCTCGGCTTCCAGCACAACATGAAGGCCAGCTCGACCTATCCGCAGGAGAAGGTACGCGATGCCGCGTGGGTCAAAAAAATGGGCCACACGCCGACGTTAATGGACTATTCACGATTCAACTACGTCGCGCAGCCCGAAGACAAGATCGATCCGGCTGACCTCGTACCGGGGATCGGGCCGTATGACGAATGGGCGACGATGTGGGGGTATAAGCCGATACCGACCGCAAAGTCGTCGGATGACGAACTGAAAACCCTGAACGAATGGGCCCGCGAACAGGACAAGACGCCGTGGCTGCGTTTTTCGACCGCCGGTTCAAGCGGCAGCGACCCGGGTGAACTGACCGAAGCGGTCGGCGATGCCGACGCCGTGCGTTCAACGACCCTCGGCGTGGCTAACCTGAAACGCGTTGCCAAGATGCTCGTCCCGGCGACGACGACGCAGGCCGGCCAACCCTACAACGACCTCAATGAGCTTTACGGCAGGATGCTCGGCCAGTGGACGCTGGAAATGAACCACGTGGCGGCGATCGTCGGCGGCTACAATTCGCAGCAAAAGCATATCGGGCAGACGGGCGTTCGATTTGATCTGATCCCGAGGGCCCGGCAGGCAGAAGCCGTCAGGTTTCTGAACGATAATGCGTTCGCAACCCCGATGTGGGCGATCGATAAAGAGATACTCAGACGTATCGAACCGATCGGCGCACTCAACCGCGTCCGGAACGCGCAGAACAGCGTCCTAAACAATCTGTTGTCGAGTTCGCGGTTCGCACGCCTCGTCGAGCAAAGTGCCCTGGACGGCAATGCTGCGTATGATCCGGCGGAGTTTCTCGCCGATGTCCGCAACGGCGTCTTTTCGGAACTGAACTCACCGACGCCGGTCGTGGATGCCTATCGGCGCAACCTTCATCGCGCGTATCTCGATATCGCCAATAACAAGCTGAATGCACCGGCGGCAACCTTGCCGCAAGGGCTTCCGGCAAGTTTTGCGGCGATGTTCATAACAAGCGGCGATGAACGAGCGTTCTATCGGGCCGAGCTTCGCGAGATCAGCGCGGCGGCAGGAGCAGCGATGGGACGGGCGACGGACCGTGCGACGAAGATCCACCTTCAGGCCGTCCAGGATCAGATCGGTAAGATCCTCGATCCGAATGCGGCATCGTCATCCAATGCGGCGGCGAACCGGCTTGCTTTGGAGTTCATGGAGCTCTATCTCAACCCGACATCGTGTTGGCCGGATTACGTCATCGAACCGTAACGGCATCCATTTCGCGATCGATAAAAAAAGGGGGGAAACCCCCTTTTTTTGTAGCCGGTGATATTGTTCAGCAGCATGCAAGAGCTGCTCTATGCTTTTCGACGCGAAGGTCCGGATGTTCGCAGAGATGGTTGGATGTCGTAGGAGTTAGGATTACACTCAGTAATATTACTTCCCGATGATAAGTCCGGATATCTACAGAAAGCAGGAAACGCTACTGATACTGCTGAATATGGCGGTGATCGCCGCACTTGTATTCGTGCATATCAGCTTCATCGCGTTGCTCGGACGGCCATCAGGCTGGCTCTTGCTGGTACTCGCGGTGAGGTTCGTTTTGCTGAATCTGGAATTGATCTGGATCCAGAAGACAGATGAGAATACGCCACCTGTTCTGATAAACGCGCACATCTATCTTTCGCTTGTCTTGAATATGGTCTTTGCGTTCCTGGCGGCCCGCTCGGGCGGCACCGCGGACAGCCATTATTCGGTCCTGATGATCATCCCGATAATCTCAGCCGCGTATCGTTTCCGGCTTGCTGCGATGATGGTGGTGGTCACTGCGGCGATCACACTCAACTTCCTCGAAGTTTATCTTTATTTCAATGAACATCCCCCTGTCGATATCAGTGAGTATTTCGAAGCGGCCACGGTCTCGCTTGTATTTCTAGTTGTCGGGATCATCGTCTGGCTGCTCGTCGGGAACCTCCGGATCGAAGAGGAAAAACTGAATCAAAGCCTTGATGAACTGCGGGAACTGCAGAGTAGATTGGTCGCCGAGGAAAAACTCGCGGCGGTCGGCCAACTGTCGAGCGCCATCGCGCACGAGATACGCAATCCGGTATCGATGATCGCGAGTTCGCTGAAGCTGGCGGAAAAGCAAAGCGGGGACTCGTCTGTCCGCAAAGAGATGTTCGATATTGCTACTGCGGAGGCAACCCGGCTTGAACTATTGACAACAGATTTCCTCTCTTTCGCAAGTACAAAGGAACCGGACGTAAAGGAGGTCCCGGTGCGAGAAAACCTCGAGTACATCGGCGGGCTCTCAAGAGCTAAGTTAGCAGAGAAGAACCTCAGTCTGGAGATACAATGCCCCCAGGGCATCAGGTTCACGATGGATCCGGGGCAAATGCAGCAGGCATTGCTGAATCTTGTGACGAATTCGATCAATGCGACGCCGAGCGGAAAAACCATCACTGTCGGTGCGGAAGAACGAGGTGCCGTATCCGTCCTGTTCGTTGCGAACGAGGGCCCGGCGATCCCGGACAGCATCGCAGACCAAATATTCGAGCCATTCTTTTCTCGCAGCGAACGCGGAACCGGTCTCGGCTTGCCGATCGTCCGGAGGATCGCCCGAGCGCACGGGGGTGAGGTCGAACTCGTCAAGAATTCGGAAGGTGATGTAAGGTTCGAGATAGTCTTTTGAATGATATGGCCAAGATCCTGATCGTCGACGACGAACCAAGCATGCTGCGGATCCTGACGGTTATCCTGGCGGATGCCAAACATTCGGTCACAGCATCCGGCGGGCTTAACGAGGCGCGCGCGGCTCTCGCAAAGGAACGATTCGACCTGGTCATAACGGACAAGAAGATGCCGGATGGCGACGGGCTCGAACTCCTGCGGTACTGCCATGAGAATGACCCGGACCTCCCGGTGGTAATGCTGACGGCCGTTGCTACGGTCGAACTCGCGGTCGAGGCAATGCAGGCTGGAGCCTTCGATTTTATCTCAAAGCCATTCGTACCCGAAGTCGTGACGGCTGTGGCCCGCCGGGCGACCGAACGCACTAAGCTGCTTCGCGAAAACGAGATCCTGCGCGAAGAAGCAAAGCGGCACATATTCGCCGAGGATATCCTCGGGGAGAGCCCGGCGATCCTCCGCTTAAAGGAGACCATCGCAAAGGTCGCTCCGACCAATGCTACGGTCCTGATCACCGGCGAAACGGGTACAGGCAAGGAGCTCGTCGCGCGGGCGATCCATAAAGGGAGCATTCGTTCGAAAGAGACCTTTCTCGCGGTCAACTGCGCGGCCTTGAGCGAACAGTTGCTCGAATCGGAACTTTTCGGGCATGAAAAAGGTGCGTTTACCGGAGCCGACCGGCCGCGGCAAGGGCTCTTTGAGGCGGCCCACAACGGAACGCTCTTTCTTGATGAGGCCGGCGAAATGTCACTGAGCCTCCAGGCAAAACTGCTGCGCGTACTGACTGACGGCCAATTCCTGCGAGTTGGAGCATCTGTCCCGCGCTCGGCAGATGTCCGCGTGATCGTTGCGACACATCGTGATCTTAGGGAGCGAGTAAAGGACGGCCGTTTCAGGGAGGACCTATACTACCGGTTAGCGGTGGTCCCGATCGAAATACCGCCGCTTCGGGATCGAAAGGAAGACATTCCCGTTCTTGTCGATGTGCTGATAAATCAAATTTCCAAGGATCTGAAGATCAAGGACGTTTCGGTTCGCGATTCAGCGCTCGAAAAGCTACGCGGGTACAGTTTTCCAGGCAACGTCCGAGAGCTCCGAAACCTGCTTGAGCGTGCGTGCATTCTGGCTAAAGGCGGGATACTGACCGCGGACGATATCTATATTCAATCAGACCAGGTGACTTCGGATATCGGGGCCGGACCTATCAACGCACTGCCGGAGGATATCGACCTCACAGCGGTGCTGGCCGATATCGAAGCGCAGTTGATCCAGCGTGCATTGAGAAATTCTGGCGGGGTGCAGGCAGAGGCCGCACGAAAGCTCGGTATTTCCAGAAGCGACATCGCTTACAAGATAAAGAAGCACAAACTATCGGGCGAGATGTAGAAATTTTCATACACAATTCCTCGGGCCGTATAAATACTTGTACGTTCGGCGATAGGCCTGATCCATCCTGACTGCTGTATCTCCAGTTATTCCATCATTTAAATCACATCCGTTGACTGGCCTGGCTTTTGCACTAGTTGTAAGGCAGACAGTAACCAAACTGGATCTTTTTCAGGAGAAGTAAGGATGATGATCAACAAACAAAGCAGCTTAATGATATTGGTTCTCGCTATCGCACTGATTGCCGCGGCCTGCGGACAGGTAGACAAGACAACTACAGCGAGCACCGCGGGAACTGCGGCTGGCGGGGCCAAGACCTTGGAAAATCTTCAGACAGCATTCGACGGCGAGAGCAACGCGAATGCAAAGTATCTGGCCTTTGCGAAGAAAGCGGATGAAGAGGGATATGCCAAAGTCGCAAGCCTATTTCGGGCAGCGGCCCGTGCCGAAGAGATACATAAAGACAATCATGCTCAAGTGATCGGCAAAATGGGCGGCGTCCCTAAGGCTGATGTCAAAATTCCGGAGATCAAGACAACGGCTGAGAATCTGAAAGGCGCGATCGAAGGCGAAAGCTATGAACGCGACAAGATGTATGTCGACTTCCTCAACGAGGCACGCACGGTTGGGAATAAAGACGCGGTCAGGACGTTCAATTTTGCGAAAACCGCCGAGGCTGAGCACGCGAAGCTTTACGCAGAGGCTCTGGCGAACCTCGAGAAGTGGAAAGGTGAAAAGACCACGTTCTTCGTTTGCTCAACATGCGGGTACACGACACTCGACGGCAAGATCGAGAAGTGTCCTGTTGATTTTACCCCGAAAGAAAAGTTCGAAGCGATCAATTGACAGAACCGGTCTCAGGACGATCGAGCAAGGGGCAGTTTTCGGACGCCGGCCGACAGTCGGCGTCCGCTTCAGAAGTAAACACGGAGGAATTATGTTACCGCCACTACCAAGCTGGGATGGTTTGCATCCGCTAATTATTCATTTTCCGATCGCGCTATTGATCGTTGCACCGCTGCTGATCCTAATCGGGATATTCACGGCGAAACGGGGAAAGGCATTTCTGATATCCGCACTGATACTGATGGTGATCGGAACGACCGCGACCTTCATCGCCGTTTCGACAGGTGAGGCCGCAGGCGAACTTGCCGAACGCGTGCCCAACGTCGAAGCGGTTCTTGAGAGTCACGAAGAGCTTGCCGAAACAACAAGAACGGTATTCTCGATCTTGACTGTCGTTTTCGGCATCATCGTTTTGGCTCCAATGGCCTTTCGAAAGGAGCTTTCCTCGCGGGTCACGATACCGCTGAATCTCGCTTTTCTCCTTTTTTACAGCTCGGGTGTCGTGATGTTGATCAATACCGCACACGAAGGGGGGAAGCTAGTTCACCAATATGGGGTCCACGCGATGATGGCATCAAGCGGACAGTCAGTTACGGGTAGCGTCAGCACGGATAAGAAGTCTGATGACGACGATGATGATTGAAGAGCAAAGGAGTTCCAAAATGACGAAATTAGTTTTGATCGTGACACTTGCAGCGAGCGGGATGATGATCGCGGCTTGCGGCGGAAATACGGAAGACAAGAAAGCCGAGACAAAAACCACGGCGGTGAATGTGAACGCCTCAGCGGCGAACAGCAATGCGGCTGTGAAGGCCGCAGATGCGGATGACCTTCGCAGCACAAACGCATCGGCGAACAACAGTGTGCCGAATAGCCCGGGTTCGAAAAGTAAGGTAGATGCAGACGATATTCGAAAGACCTCGTCGGGCAATTTCAATTCTTCGGTCAACAAGAAAGACTCCGATGACCGAGGACGCCGAGGTGAGCAAGAGGACGATGACGATCATTAAGGTCAGCGTCGGGTTTGCTTTGGAGTTCATGGAGCTCTATCTCAACCCGACATCGTGCTGGCCGGATTACGTCATCGAACCGTAAAGGCCGAATCGGCACGATCGAAACGCGTCGGGAACTATGATATTCCCGGCGCGTTTTTTCGTATTATGGTGCTAATATTGCAAAGAAAATGGACGGCATGTTATTCGGGCTGCATCTGACGGCCACCGAGATAGAGCAAGGACTCGACGAGGTCCTGCGATCGCCGCGCGACGAGGGGACGCTTGAGATGATCGTCAGGCGGCCGGAGATCAATGCACGGGAAGTGGTCGAGACCGGACGGCTCGATATCGGAGAAGGCCTGGTCGGCGACAATTGGCTGAAAAGGGGAAGTTCGCGGACGGACGATGGGAAAGGCCATCCGAAAATGCAGCTCAATTTGATGAACTGGCGTTTCGCATGCCTGATCGCCGGCGACGTTTCGCGGGTGCCGCTGGCCGGCGACCAACTTTATGTCGACCTATATCTCGGTGAAGAGAACCTCTCACCGGGGACGGTCCTGACCGTAGGCAGCGCGACGATCGAGGTGACCGAAATACCGCATCTGGGCTGCAAAAAATTTGTCGAGCGATTCGGGCTTGACGCGATGAGATTTGCTAACTCAGAACTCGGGCGTCGCCATAACCTGCGCGGCATCAATGCGTTGGTCGTAAAGGACGGCGACGTCTCGGTCGGCGACGCTGTAAGAAAAATGGCCTGAACGGTTTCCCGATCGGGATCAGATCTTGACCAAAGGAGAATTCGTAACAATGACAACAGCATCAGCCCAGGCGAGCGACCGCGAAGCGATCGTTCAGACCATCAACACCTATGTCAGCGGCGGCATTTCAGGCAGGAGCGACGATATGAGGCCGGCCTTTCACGAAGGTGCGACCATCTACGGCTATATCGGCCCCGACCTCTTTGGCGGACCCATTCAGGGCCTTTTCGATTGGAATGACGGCAACGGCCCGGCCGCAGATCTGAAGGCGAACATTGCCAACGTCGATATCGAGGGAACTATCGCGACCGTAAGGCTCGAACTCGACAACTGGACAGGCCACAAGTTCACCGATATGTTCACTCTTCTAAAGACCGACGGCGAGTGGAAGATCGTGAGCAAAGTATTTTACCTGCATCCGGAGGGATAGGGCGGCAAAATGGCTAGTCTTTCGCGACGAGACTTACTTAGAGGTGCTGGGGCCGCGTTAGGTGCTGTCGCGCTTGACCAAAGCACCTCTGCTTCAGCCGAGCAGTTGGCGAACGAGTACGGTTTCGCTCCTGGGCTGATCTATCTCAACACCGGCTCGCTGGGGCCGACACCCCGCTCGACGCTCGATGCAGTCATGAAAGCGTGGACGGAGCTTGAGACGAATCCGGTCGCGATGTCGTACGGCGCGGGAGCGGTTCACGCTCTTGCTGACAAGACGCGTGGGGCCATCGCCGGGATCATCGGCTGTACGGCGGACGAGATACTGCTGACCCGCAGCACGACCAACGCAATGACAACGGCCGGCCTTGGTATCGACCTCGATCGCGGTGATCGCGTTCTGACAACGGATGTCGAGCACGAAGGCGGCAGTGCTGTTTGGAAACACCTTGAGAAACGGCGTGGCGTCATTATCGACCGCGTTTCAATACCTTCGGAAGACCATGATGTAAAGGGCATCGTGGGGCGTTTTGCGGCCGCGATAAGAAAGGAAACGAAGGTGATCAGCGTCAGCCATGTCATTACGTCGACGGGTCTGAGGATGCCGGTCCGCGAGATCGTCGCCCTGGCTAAGGCGAAAAACATCCTGACCATCGTCGACGGAGCACAGGCAGTTGGAAATATCGAGGTCGATGTAAAGGCGATCGGCTGCGACGCCTACGCTGCGCCGGGTCACAAGTGGCTCTTGGCCCCAAAAGGCACTGGCTTCCTTTATATAAATAAAGACTCCGCTACGAAGATACAGCCGGTTGAGTGGACGGACGGTAAGGCCTACGTCCTTGGCTCGGCCGGGATGGGTTCGCTGCCGTTGATTGTCGGCCTTGGAGCGGCGATCGAAGCGGCGCAAAAGCGGGGCATCGTGGCAACCGAAGCCCGCAACCTGGCATTACGAAACCTCGCGTACGAGGGTTTGAAGAAAATCGCCAAAGCTCAAGTGGTCAGTGCTCCGCCGGGACCGCTGGCGACGGCATTGGTTGCCTTCAAGCTTCCGGACGCGATAGACAGCTCCGCATTTCGCAACACCATGCGGCAAAAATACAACCTTATGCTGAAGCAGACTGAGAAGCGATGGGGAAACGGCATGCGGATATCACCGCATGTGTTTAATACGGAAGCCGACATCGACGCGGCGCTCAAAGCGATCGCGGCTGAACTCGCTTGACGACGACTTTATTAAACGCTGCCCTGAATGCGGACGAGGGCGATAAACTTGATGAAACGATGCCCTGAATGTAGAAAAGATTATCTCGACGACAGTTTGCTGTACTGTCTCGACGATGGTGCCGCGCTTGTGCAGGGTACGGTCACGGATGAGCCCGCGACTGCGATATTGTCGGGTGATCGGCGTTCGGGTGAGGCACTCACCGAAAGTCTTAAGACCGCAACGCTCACCGGCGACAATTCGCTGACGCTGCGGCTACCCGCGTTTTTGTCGCGTGAGCGGCTGCCGTGGATGCTGGCAGGCGTCCTGCTGATCGGTCTGTTGGTTGCGGTCGTTTATGCAGTCAGAAATGGGCGGGCCGTTGTAACAAACGAGCTGATCAGAACAACATTTTATATCCAACCGCCTCAACGAAGGTCCGGCTTTGGACAAATAGCGATCTCCCCCGACGGAAGGAACATTGTGGTCGCGTCCGACGTCGAGGGTAAAACAGTCCTTTGGCTCAGACCGATGGACTCGCTCGAGGGGCGACCGCTTGCGGGAACCGATGGTGTCGTTGGATTCCCGTTCTGGTCGCCCGACAGTCGCTCGATCGGGTTTTGGGTTGCCGAGAACAAACTCAAGAGGGTCGACATCGCGGACGGAACCGTCAGGGATCTTGGAGAGGCTCCCGCCGGCGCTGGCGGCGCTGGGTGCGCCTGGAACCGTGACGGGACGGTATTATGCAACGGGCGGGGCGGCTTTGTTCGTCTCCCCGCGTCCGGCGGTGTTTCGGATAGGCTGCCCGGATATGATTCAAAGGAGGACGAGCTTTTCCGTTGGCCAAGTTTCCTTCCCGATGGAAAACATTTTCTCTTCTTGGTTACGAATAGCGATCGAACAAAGTCCGAGGTGTACGTCGGTTCGATCGATGGCTCGACAAGAAAACTCCTATTCGCAGCGGATTCAAATGCGATCTATTCAGCCAAGCCGGACGGCAAAGGCGGGTATCTGCTGTTTGCCCGCGGCTCTGCCCTGCTCGCACAGGCTTTCGATCTGGAAACCCTATCCGTGTCGGGAGAGCCATTTCGGGTCGCCGAAAGCGTTCGGGTGAATTTTAACAACCGAGGATATTTTTCGGTGTCCGACAACGGTACGCTTGTTTACGACCCAAGGACTGACGAATACGAAGGGCGCCAGTTGACCTGGTATGACCGTTCGGGAAAAGAGTTACAGGCCGTTGGCAAGGCGGGACCCATGTTCCGTTTCAGGCTCTCGCCGGACGAAAAACTGGTGTCGATGTCGAGCCGCGGCACAGGAAATGTGAACAACGACATTCTTGTCACTGACATTGCTCGCGGTGCGAGCTCGCGTCTCGCATCATTTCCCGGCGACACGCCTGAAAGCATCTGGTCCCCCGACGGCAAATATGTCGTATGGAACGAGAGAGCAGGGACGAAGATCCGGCTGATGAAAAAACTCGCGAGCGGTGCTGGTGAGGCCGAGGTCCTTCTAGAATCCGAGGTAAGCGGGATAGTTCCTTCGGATTGGTCCTCTGACGGAAAGTTCATGCTCTATACTTCGTTCAATAACAGGAATCGGGATATTTGGGTGCTGCCGCTTGAGGGCGATCGCAAACCCTTTCCCTACATCCAGACACCGTCCGACGACCAGTCAGCAGTTTTTTCGCCGGACGGCAAATATGTCGCGTACAGATCATTCGAGTCTGGTAGGAACGAGATCTATATCCAGACATTCCCAGCGTCTGCAACTAAGTTGCCGGTCTCGACCAACGGCGGGACCGCTCCCTTTTGGGCGCGAAACGGTCGCGAGCTGTTTTACATTGCGAGCGGAAAGCTGATGTCGGTCGAGATCAAGCCGGGCGACCCATTGAGCGTAGGCGTGCCGCAGCCGCTCGTCGACTTCGCGGCCGTTCGGAGCCCCCGAAACGACGACTATGCAGTTTCGAACGACGGCCAGCGACTCCTCTTCATCAGCCGCGCCGCCGATGCCGTCTCACTCCCGATCGTCGCGATCCTAAATTGGTCCGCTGGGTTGAATCGATAACTATGAAACGCTGCCCTGAATGCGGACGGGATTACAACGACGACTCACTGAGCTTTTGCCTCGATGACGGGTCGGAGCTGTTGTTCGGGCCGGCGGTGTCGGAACGGCCTGCGTCAGTGGGCGGCCAATTCGGTGACGAGCCGGCGACGGCGATCCTGCATGAGACTGAATCGCCGAAAGAGGCGGTGACTCGTATTCAGCTTCACACGACTGAGCAGACTGCCGTTCTGCCTTCGGGCATCGAAGAGGCTCCTAAACGGAGTTTCGACAAGCGTCTTCTGGCAGCGCCGTTTCTGCTGGCGATCATTGTTGTGGGCGGGTTCTTTGCCTTTCGATACATCACACCAGTTAAGCAGCTCGAATCCATCGCCGTGATGCCGTTTGTTAACGACAGCGGAAACGCGGAGATGGAGTACCTTTCCGACGGGATGACCGAGACGCTGATCAATAGTCTTTCAAAGCTCGCGAATCTTTCGGTAAAGGCGCGCAATGCGGTGTTTCCTTATAAAGGAAAAGAAGTTTCGGCGAGGCAGATCGGAGAGGAATTGGGCGTGCAGGCCGTTCTGCTGGGCAGGCTCGCGGAGCGGGGCGGGAACATCAAGTTGAATCTTGAACTCGTCGACGCGAAGACGCTTGATGTCATTTGGTCGGAGCAGTATGACCGCAAACAGGCTGACCTCGTGAATCTCCAGCAAGAGATCGCGCGTGATGTTTCGAGCAGGCTGAGGCCAAAGCTGACCGGCTCTGACGAACAGAAACTCGCAAAGAGCTATACGACCGATTCCGAGGCGTACAGGCTTTATCTTCAGGGCCGCTTCTATTGGTACAAGCAAGCCGGTCAGGAATTCGAAAAATGCGCGGACTATTTCCGTCGTGCGATAGAAAAAGACCCGAACTTTGCACTCGGGTACGTTGGCCTCGCGGATTATTACAGCGTCCGGAAACGTGACAAGGCCAGGGAGAACGTTAACCGCGCGCTCGCGCTCGACCCTGATCTTGCCGAGGCGAACGGCACGCTCGGATATCAGTACATGCTCGAGTATGACTGGGCAAACGCCGAGCGGTATATGAAGCGCGCCCTCGAGCTTGATGACAAGATCCTGGAACTTCATCGCTGGAACGGACAGCGGTTGATGATGCTCGGACGTTGGGATGAGGCCTTCGCCGCTTACGACCGTGCGCTTGAGATCGATCGCAATTCGTCTGCTACACGTTTAAGTTACGCCGCTTGCCTGATCGTTTCTGGAAAACTGAATGACGGTATTCGTTACATGGAAGAATCGGTCAAAGCGGATCCGAGCCATATTTGGGGCCATTCGTTCCTCGGGCACGCATATAGTTTGCGGAACGACTGGGCCAATTCGGTTGAGCAGCGTGCCATCGCGGCGGAACTGTCTGGACGGTCCGAGGAGGCACGACTTATGCGAGAGAGCTTCGCCAAAGGTGGGCGCGATGGTTTTTTGCGCGAGTTGGTTAGCCGTATGGAAGCCAGAATTCCAGCGGGCGGGAGTGCCCAGTCGCAAAGGGCGTCGATGTACCTTTTTCTGGGTGACAAGGAAAAGGCACTTCAAACTCTCGAACGCGCCGCCGAAAGAAATGGCGACTTCTGGCTCTTCATGATCAAATACGAATCTGTCTACGATCCGCTCCGCGGAGACCCGCGCTTTCAGGCGATCGTGAAAATATTTGACGCACCCAAATAGAACGTTATGAAACGCTGCCCTGAATGCGGACGGGATTACAACGACGACTCACTGAGCTTTTGCCTCGATGATGGCTCGGAATTGCTGTTCGGCCCGGCGAGGGGCAGGTCGGAACCGCATGTGTCAGCTGGCGGCCAGTTCGATGAGCCAGCGACGGCGATCCTGCACTCGACCGCTGCGCCGGGCGAGGCTCTGACTCGCGCGCAGATACATACTACGGAACAAACCGCGATTCTAAGCACAGGAGCGGAGGCGGAGCCTCAGACGACCTTAAATGACTCGACGGAAAAGCGCAGCTTTTCCGCTCGGCGAACAAAGCCGCTTGCCGCTGTGGTGGTGGCCATCGCTATTCTGGTTGGCGGATTCTTTGGCTACCGATATTTCTCGGCCTCTGGTTCTAAACAGATCAATTCCATCGCCGTGATGCCGTTTGAGAATAGGAATTCGGATGCCGACACGGATTATTTGTCTGACGGTTTGGCGGAATCGGTGATCTTTCGGCTGACGCAGATCCCTGATCTGCGGGTCAGCCCGACGAGTTCGGTGATGCGTTACAAGGGGAAAGAGACCGACGTTGCCGAGATCGCCTCCGAACTTGGCGTAGATGCGGTGATGACCGGACGCCTTACCAAGCGGGGCGACAATCTGAACATCACGGTCGAACTTGTGGATGCCCGCACCAACAAATCGCTATGGGGCGAGCAGTATGAACGGAAACTCTCAGAACTATTGACCACCCAACGCGAGATGGTCGCCGAGATCGTCAGCAAACTGCAGCTAAAACTCTCGGGCGAAAGCGAGCAAAAGTTGGCGAAGAAATACACCGACAACAACGAAGCCTATCAACTTTATCTGCAAGGTCGTTACCATTGGAACAAACGGGAGGCAAAGGAATTTGAAAAGGCACTTGAGTTTTTCAAACAAGCCATCGAAAAAGACACGAACTACGCCCTTGCCTATAGCGGGTTAGCCGATACATATTCCTTGTTTCCGGCTTACGGCAATTTCAGACCGAACGAGTATATGCCGCAAGCCAAGCAGGCGGCACTCAAGGCTCTCGAAATTGACCCGAATTTGGCGGAGGCACACGCTTCTCTCGGTGAGGCGATATTTTACTACGACTATGACTGGGCAGGTGCGGAAAAAGCGTTCAAACGGGCAATTGAACTAAATCCAAAATACGCAACGGCTCGTCAATGGTATGGCGAGCTGCTATCTCTCGGCGGAAGGCAGGACGAAGCGATCAGGGAAATGTCAAAAGCCCTGGAACTCGACCCGTTTTCGATGATCATTAACCGACAAATGGTATCAGTTTTGCAACAAACCAAGCGATTTGACGAAGCATTTCTGCAAAATAAGAAGATCAATGAGCTGTTCCCAAATGAGGAGGATCTTCATTTTACCAACTCCACTATTTTTGAGGCTCAAGGCAAATATATGGAAGCATTCGAAGAATTGTTGCTTGCTGAAAAGGCAGGCGGGGCCAAACCCGAAGAAATTCAAGAGACGAAAAACATTTACGAAAAAGGCGGCTGGGAAGCTGTGGTAAAACGGTGGGGTGACGAACAGCTCAAGTTCCTTAACGATAAAAAGGAAAAGGACAAGAACGAATACGTTTTGGCTATTAACTATGCCTATGCTTACGCATATCTCAAAGACAAAGATAAGACGATCGAATATTTGAACAAAGCATACGATGAGCGTTCAATGGCGGTGCTTAACCTCAAAGTAAATTATGTATGGGACTTCGTGCGAGACGACCCGCGATTTAAGGAATTGGTCAAACGAGTCGGGATCCCGGAATAGAAAATGAGGATGGAAAACTTCAAAAGGAGAGAAAGCGCCATGAGTCATAGCTCACGTATTCGCACCGTCTTGTCCGCCGCCACCGTAACGTTTTTGATCACGCTGCTTGCGATACCGGCATCTGTCGTAAGGGCGCAGAGCGCCGCTGGGTTCGACGTCGTGCTAGCCAATGGCCGGGTGATGGATCCGGAATCGAATCTTGATGCGGTTCGCTACGTCGGAATTCGCAACGGCAAGATCGCGGCGATCTCAACCCGGCCTTTGCGAGGGAAGACGGTGATCGACGCAAAAGGCCTGGTCATCGCACCCGGCTTTATCGATCTGCACGCGCACGGGATGGATGATGAGAACCATCGTTATCAGGCGCGCGACGGCGTGACGACCGCGCTCGAGATGGAGGTAGGCGTCTCGCCTGTGGCGCCGTGGTACGCCGCGCGCGAGGGCAAGTCGCTCATCAATTTCGGCGCGGCGGTTGGGCACATCCCGGCAAAGATGGCCGTGATGAAGGACACCGGGGCCTTTCTTCCGCGCGACAATGCGATCAATCGCGCTTCAACACCGGACGAGGTCCGTCAGATTACCGATCTGATCAAAAAGGGCCTCGACGAAGGCGGTCTCGGTATCGGCTTTGGCATCAATTACGTGCCGACGACGACGCGGGCCGAGGTCTTTGATCTCTTCGCGCTTGCGGCCGAGCGCGGTGTTGCGAACTACGTTCACATGCGTTTTGCCGGCGCGAAGGAGCCGGGAAGCGGGATCGCAGGACTGCAGGAATTACTAGCGGCCGCCGCGGGAACAGGTGCCTCGCTGCATGTCGTGCACATTAACAGCATGTGCCTGGCTCAAACGGCCACCTGCGTGAAAATGATCGAAGGCGCCGCCGGACGCGGCATGGACGTAACGACCGAGGCCTATCCCTACACCGCAACGCAGACCCGAATCGAATCGGCCCTCTACAACGATGGCTGGCAGGAGAATTTCGGGATCACATACAAGGACCTGCAGTGGGTGGCAACCGGCGAACGACTAACGGCGGAATCTTTCGCTCGCTACCGCATAGAGGGCGGGCCGGTGATCGGTCATGCGATACCGGAAGAGGTCGCGCGCCTGACCGCCGCTAACCCGCGTGTGATGGTCGCCAGCGATGGGCGGCTTGAGAATGGAAAGGGCCACCCACGCGGCGTTGGAACCTTTGCCCGCGTACTTGGCCGCTACGTTCGCGAGCAAAAGGTCGTGTCGCTGATGGACGCGATACGCAAGATGTCGCTGCTGCCTGCGCAGCGTTTGGAGAAAGCGGTCCCGTCGATGCGCCTTAAAGGCCGCATCAAGGTCGGGGCGGATGCCGACATCACCATTTTCGACCCGTCGACGGTCATCGACCGCGCTACATTCGAGAACCCGGCGCAATACTCAACCGGTATTCGTCACGTGCTGGTCGCCGGCGTTTTCATCGTCCGGGACGAAAATATCGTGGAAGGCGTTAACCCGGGAAAAGCAATCCGGCGTTCGCGAGGAGACCGGAAGTAGCTAGAGCAGCGCAAACGAGGAATTAATATGTCAATGAACGATAAAGTAGCACTCATCACAGGAGCGAGCAGTGGGATCGGGAGGGCGACCGCCCAGGCCTTTGCGGCAAAGGGAGCGAGCGTCGTGCTTGCGGCGAGGAGACAGGAGGAACTCGACTCGCTGGTGGCCGAGATCGAAGCAGCCGGCGGAAGGGCGACAGCGATCAAGACGGACGTGTCGAAAGCCGAGGAAGTCGAGCGAATGGTCGCCCACGCGATCGATACCTTTGGGCGTCTCGACTATGCCGTCAATAATGCAGGCATCGAAGGGGTGATCGCATACATCGCCGATCTCGAGGAGGACGACTGGGACCGCGTTCTCGACATCAACCTGAAAGGTAATTATCTCTGCCTGCGATACGAGGCCCGGGCGATGCTCGCTGGCGGACATGGCGGAGCGATCGTCAATGTGGGATCGGTAAACTCTTTCCTCGGTTTCGGAGGAGGAGCTGCGTATGTTGCGTCAAAGCACGGTCAGGTCGGATTGACGACAAGCGCCTCGGCCGAACTTGCGCCGCACGGCATCAGGGTCAACATCGTTTGCCCGGGGTTTGTCGATACGCCGATGCATCACCGGATCCGCGGCATCATCGGTGACGAGATCTTCGACAATGCGATGGTGCCGCAGGTGCACGTCCGACGCGTTGGCAAGCCGGAAGAGATCGCGTCTTCTATCCTGTACCTTTGTTCAGACGAGGCAAGCTTCATAACCGGCACGACCCTGACGCCGGATGGCGGATTCGCGATGACAGTTTGATCGATTAACCGGACGATCGTTCCCTCATCACTAACTCAACAGGAGGTCCTATGCCATTGGCAGCACCTACAAAATTTGCTCACATTGTTTACCGGACCCGTCGCTTTCAGGAAATGCTGGAATGGTATTCGACCGTTTTCGATGCCCGCATTCAGTATAAAAATCCGGCGCTTGCGTTCATGACCTACGATGACGAGCATCATCGCTTCGCGTTCGCGGATATGAACGTCCTGCAGCCGAACGGCGGCGAGACCGAGAAGAGCGGAGCTATCGGCGTTGACCACGTCGGGTACACGCTTGGTTCGGTTGATGCTCTTTTGGAGAACTACGCTTCGCTCAAGGAAAAGGGCATCTCGCCTTACTGGTGCGTTCACCATGGCGTGACGGTCTCAATGTACTACGCCGACCCCGACGGAAACCAGATGGAGTTTCAGGTCGACCTAATGGACTCAAGCGAAGACGCAAGCGAACTTATGGCCACGCGGTTTGACGCCAATCCGATCGGCGTCGAATACGATCCTGACCAGATGCTCGCCGGACACCGGGCCGGAGTCTCGCACGATGAGCTGCTGCGGTTCTACGAAGGCGGCGAGGTATCGCCGATACGCGGAGAGTTCGCCAGGTTGGTGTCTGCTTAGACGACCCTTAAATGATCGAGATCATGTCTTCGGCCGGGTGACAGACTTGGCATCTTGCTCAACATCATGGATCGGGCATTGGGCGAAATGGAGTTATTTAGCCAGCAGATACCTGCGTTGGACCTGCAGCCGGAATTGAACGCGGTGCGGACCGGTGAGCTTCCGACATTGCTGCTGGTCCATGGTGCAAATTCGACGCACGCCGTCTGGCGGGGAGTTATGACCGAGCTTGCGTCAAAGGGCATAACGAGCGTCGCGGTCGAGCTTCGAGGGCCACGGCAAGAGCGGCGGCAGGAAAGATCTGCAGAGCTTCGGGATCGAAGATTACGTTGATGACGTTTCGCGTGCGCTCAAGCATTTTCCCACGGCAGAAATTCTTATCGGGCATTCAATGGGCGGGCTCGTTGTACAGCTTGCGGCAGGCCGAAACGACCTAAAGGGACTTGTTCTGCTCGCATCGTCGCCGGTCGGCGGAATGCGGCGCGACGGAACACGTATGTTCTTCCGGCACCCATTTCGCTTCATTGGGGCTATGCGGCGGCAGAGCTTCGCTCATCTTTATCGCGATGCCGGCGTTTGCCGCTCGCTGTTATTTTCGCGGCATACGCCGGAGAGCGTTATACAAAACTTCATGGCGGGCGTTGAAGAGGAATCGTGGCGTGCCGGAAATCAAATGAACACTTTGCTTCCCGACCCGAAGGCCGTGAATTGCCCCGTACTCGTCATCGGCGGCGAGGACGACTTTATGGTCTCCGCTGCGTCGGTGCGAGCGACTGCGGAAGCATACGGGACCGAGGCGGTCTTTTTGCCAAGGGCCGGGCATATGGTGCAGCTTGAGGGCGACCCCGCACAGCTTGCGCATCTCATCAGCGATTTTTCTGCCCGCGTCAGAACGGCGAACTAACCCGCTCGTATCGACAATGCTGCAGTTCAAAACGCCCTCTGCCGCCCCCTCGCCGTTCGCGAAAAAAGAACTATATTACCTGCATGATCCCGTCGAGCGGCTTGCGTTCGATGTTCGGCACCGTTGCACCGTCGGCGGGAAAGCCGACCGGGATGAGGACGAACGGCACCTCGTTTCGCGGGCGGCCGAGGATCTCCTGTAAGAACTTCATTGGCGAGGGCGTATGGGTGAGCGTCGCGAGGCCCATGTTGTGGAGAGCGGCGAGCAGCAGCCCGACAGCGATACCGACAGATTCCTGTGAGTAATACGTCGGCTCGGTTTCGCCGTTCTCTTCGACCGAGGTGATGCGGAAGACGACGATCAGGCAAGGTGCGATCTCAAGGAACGGTTTGTTTTCGTCGGTCCCGAGCGAGGCAAGCCGCCGCAGCCATTTCTCGCTCATCCTGCCATGGTAGCTTTCGCGCTCTTCTTTTTCGGCCGCCTCGCGTATCTTGCTTTTTATCGCCGCGTCACGAACAACGACGAACCGCCAGGGCTGCATGTTCGTACCCGAAGGCGCCGTTCCGGCGGTCGCGATAGCTTTTTCAATCAATTCGAGAGGCACATCGCGGTCGGAATATTCGCGGACCGTCCGGCGCCGACTCAATATCTCAAAAAACTCATCGGCGCGTTTCAACTGCTCGCCCGAACCGAGCTCGACAAAATCAAGAGGAATAAAATCCGGCTGCGTGTCGGTCATATGCGGCTGTGCTTTCTCGAGCCGGTCAAGCCTTGTCTTTGGCAGAGTAACTACGCCTGTTCCATTCCTTTGACCAGCCTGAATAGTCCTTGATAATACGAAGAACCGTGAGTATTATCAACGACATTGGAGTTAAACGTTAGATATGCCACTCGATAGGCGCCTCGTAGTATCCTCCGCCGATCTTAGCGAGGTACGCTCGGCGTTAGACTCGTGGTCTTGGCTGCTTCGCGACGACGAATGGAATCCGTTAATGGTTAGCGCCTCTGGCGATGTCTTTTTGGCGCACGAATCTGGCGAGATATTCCGTCTCGATACGGGCTTCGGCAACCTGACCCGAATTGCCGGCACGATCGCGGAGTTTGAGACATTGCTTGAGAATACTGAGCAGGCCGAGGACTTGCTGCTGACGCCGGTGATTGAGGAACTGCTCAACTCAGGTCGCAGCCTGGCTCCCGGGCAATGTTTCGGGTTCACGATCCTTCCGGTTTTTAGAGAAGGGAGTTACGCTGCGGCGAATCGCTTTCCCCTCTCCGCCCTTGAGCACGTGCGCGTTACAGGTGAAATCCACGCGCAGATTCAAGGCATCGAGGATGGACAGCAAATCCGTCTGTCGGTGGTTGAGTAGCGGCATAATAAATTACTGGAGGGGATGTGTGATGGATAATGTGTCAAGCTCATACAGCGGTGTGCGCGCCGCTCTGCTCAACCGGTATCCCGTCGCGAACCAATTCGCAGATTCGCCTGTCCGAATTGAATCGTGCTCAAATATAAATCGGGGCTTCGCCGATGGCAAAACAACAATTTAGGCTTGCGATTGGATCACCCAGCAAACGTCAAAGTGGGATATGGCGTATTTGGAGCATTCCGAAAGGCGATATCTATGTGGCGAACCGATGCCTAGGTGGTATCTACAAGGCCAGCTTCCACAAAGATAGAAAATGCCAATTCGGATTCACTAAAGAATATGCCGAGAAAGCCGACGAACGGTTCGGTCGCAATGACCGCCATATTGAAAAATGGAGGCTACCCGAAGATGCGGTTGTTTGCGCAATCCAAATCCTAATCCCAGAATCCGAATTGCGGATATCTGCGAGTACGGATGACGAAAAGATAACGTGGCTGGAAACGCCACCGCTCGACTCCGTTGGAACGATTTCCCTTTTCATTACCGAAAAAGACATTGAACTACACGTTCCGCGGAATGTTCCCGGCGCGGTGATAGTCGGTCGATTGGATACGGACATTCGTCGGGCTTGGATTACGTATGCATTCACAATTCCGGACAAAAAACTCGCAGAGATTATTGAGTTCGAGAAGCGCCGCCTGAAGGCAACGATTGCAAACATGGCAATCCCGCCAGGAACGCGTGCGTCTTTGTGGGATTCAAAAAACAGTTACGATCGTCACGTGCTCGAACTGGCTTGTGACATTGCCGGATAACAAATGGATGCACCGAAGTAGCGATTGATGCGCGTTTTGAAAATGGATCATCGATCATCTGCACTCGGTTATCCGTAACGTTATTAACCTCTGTTGCATGATCGTCCCCGAAGGTGCCGTTCGGCGGCGGCCGAGGATCGACAATGGCTGACGGCCGCGAGCGGCCTGTTCGGCATCTGCGGCCGTTTATCGATCGAGTTTGAATTGATCGGCTTTTTGCAGGCCCGATCATGCTGTTCCGCTATTTGAGCTTTCGGGTCCAATCGGCCAATGCGGCAAGCATCTTTCCGATTATCTCTTTTGTCTTCTCGTCTGTCAGAACGCCTTCAGCATCAAATTTATCGGCGCATGTGCTGATCATCACTTCGGGCCGATTGAGCGGAAACATATTCAGAAAGACCATTATCTGCCGAAGGTGATACTGCATGCGGGCGGTACCGATGCCGCCGGTCGAGGCTCCCATTATCGCCGCCGGTTTGCCTTCCCAGGCGCTGTCGCCGTACGGCCGCGAAGCCCAGTCGATCGCATTTTTCAGGACGCCCGGGACCGAATAATTATATTCCGGCGACGAGATCAGTATCGCGTCGGCTTCGCGTATCTTCTGCTTGAATTCGATGACCTTTGCCGACGGTTCCTGATCTTGTACGAACTCAGGAATGCCGCTGAGGTCGTAAATTTCTATCTCGACACCCTCGGGCGCGAGGCCGGCCGCCGCACGAAGAGCGTTAGTGTTGTATGAACCCTTGCGAAGGCTCCCCGAAATTCCTAATATTTTGATCGTATCTCCCATTGTTCGTTCTCCTTAATTATCTGTCTGGTCCGATTATACAATTTGCCACTGACTTTGCTCGCCAGGGGTTCAGCCGATCCGGGCCGATGTCATCGAGATCGAGCCGCCGTCAAATCCCTCGACCGGAAAACTGACATCATCGCCTGCCTGCTGTTGCGCGAGCACGTACAGGAGCGGAAGGTAATGGTCCGGCGTCGGTGCGGAAAGCAAAGCGTCCTGGCCGAGCGTTTCGTACCCGATCAACGGAGCATGGTCGCCGGCCGCCATCAATTCACGAGCCTTTTGTTCGAACCGCAGAGCCCAATCGAAGGGCTCACGCGACTGATCGCCCCATGCATAGGCGTGAAGATTGTGAACAAGATTGCCGCTGCCGACGATAAGGACGCCTTCATCTCTTAGCGGCCGCAATTTCGCGGCGAGTTCGTAATGGAATGCCGCCGGTTCGGTCTCGTTTATCGATAGCTGGACGACCGGAACATCGGCATCGGGAAAAATGTGGCAAAGGATAGACCAGGTACCGTGGTCGAGTCCCCAGCGGCCGGTATCGAAGGCCGCCGCGCCGCCCAGAAGTTCGTTTACACGCGAGGCCAGATCGGGTGAACCCTGAGCCGGATATTGAAACTCAAAAAGCTCGCGCGGAAACCCGCCGAAATCGTGGATCGTCCGCGGGCGCTCCATCGCCGTCACCGCGACGGCCGGAATGTACCAATGAGCCGAGATGCAGAGAACGCCGTTCGGTTTTGGAACCGAGCGGCCGATAGCCGACCACGCTTGTGTGTATCCGTTGTCGGCAAGCGCGTTCATCGGATTGCCGTGGCCTACAAAAAATGCCGGAAAGCGCATATCCGATCCCTCCGAGCGTAAGTCAAAGCACTGCGTTGAGAAACTGTCCGATCGTGACGGCGTCCGGTTCGGCGGCCTGCATCACAAAACCCGCGATCGCAAAGAGTATCGTAATGATCACCGCCGGAATGGCCGTCTTCCTTAGCGCGGTCATCAGCCAATGTCGGCGTTCGATATTCCTGATCGGGCGGTAAAGGCTGCCGACGACCGCGGCGTCAATAATTAGCTCGGCGAAAAGGATGGGCGCGATCCAAACGACGTAGATCAGCGCGCTGAAAACGAGAACCAAAACGACCAGCACGACAAGCAGGGCGACGCCGTCGTCGAGGTCGACGTCGATCCCGCCGATGCCGCCCGAGCCCGACGACGAACCGCCCGACGATGAGCCGGACATGAGACCGACCGGAGCGGCCGCCGGTGTGTCGCCCTCCGACCAGCCCGAACCAGCACCTGCACCGGCAAAATCGCCGCCGCCGCCGAAGACCGGCTGCTGGCCCGATCCGCCGCCGATATTGATGTTCGGTATCAGAAGATCGCCGACGCCGTCGATCGAGACATCGCCCACGGGCTCGTCGCTCTGCATCCATATCCAAATGCGAAGCAGAACGAGAAAGACGCAATAACCTACGATCACAGCGATCGGATATCGAATGGCCATCGACGTCATATCAAGACGAAGCAGGATCGCCGAGGTGATGAACGCCGCAAACGCTGTCAGCGCGAGCATTATCGATATCTGAACGCGCGGCATCGAGAGGCGAGCGGTCAGTTGTTCGATGATGAGAGCTCTTGTCGGGGTTCTCATAGTCTGATCAGATCGGTGGTTGGTACTATTTCTTCAGTTCACGAATGCGCTTCCACAGCTGCGGCAGCAGGGTCGCGGTCTTGAGCAGCGAGCCCGAGGCGAACTTGGCAGCAAAGCCGCGAAAGGTCTCGACGGCGGTCGGTGAATAGGGCATCCACCAGGCGTCCGGCAGCAGTGCGATGCGGTTGGTGTGGATGTGCTGCGGCTGGACGAGTTCCATCAGGCCCTCGAGCCCATGCGTGCGCCCGCGTCCGCTGTTCTTAAAGCCGCCCCAGGGCGTTTGCCCGATGCCATGCGTATACAACACTTCGTTGATGCACACGGAACCCGCTTCGATACGCTCGGCAACACGGCGGCCTCTCGAACGATCGCTCGTCCAGACGCTAGCGGTCAATCCGAATTCGGAATCATTGGCAAGCGCGATCGCCTCTTCCTCGGTCTTAAAGGTCGCGATCGGAAGGGTCGGGCCAAAGGTCTCTTCCTGCATCGCGCGCATCTCGTTTGCGGCGCCGCTGATGACGGTCGGTTCAAAAAACAAGTTCGCGTCAGTTCCCGCGAAGGCCTGATTCCGCTTTCCGCCGATCTCGATCGTCGCGCCGCATTCTCTGAGATCGTTAACGTGGTCTTCGACGATCTTGATCTGCCGTTCTGAGGACATCGCGCCGATCGATACATCCTCGGCGTTGCCCGGGCCTTGTTTCAATTCACGCGTCTTTTCAACGATGAGCTTTGTCAGCCGATCGGCAACGCCTTCCTGAACATAAAGCCGTTCGACCGACGAGCACGACTGGCCGGAATTGCAGAAAGCTCCCCAAACGGCACCGGCAGCGGCGAGTTCGAGATCGGCGTCATCAAAAACGACCATCGGGTCCTTGCCGCCGAGTTCGAGAACTACCGAGGTCATATTCTCTGCCGCGGCCGCGAGGATCTTTTTCCCTGTCGCGACCGAGCCGGTGAACATTATCTTGTCCGGTGCGGAATCGACCAGGGCCGCGCCCGTCTCGCCGCCGCCCGTGACGATCTGTATGCAGCCATCGGGAAAGCCGGCTTTCTCAAAGATCTCGCCGATCCTCAGCCCAACGAACGGAGTAAGTTCTGAAGGCTTGATGACAACTGTGTTGCCAGCCATCACCGCCATTACCGCCTCGCCGAGCGGTATCGAGAACGGATAGTTCCACGCCGGAATGATGCCGACGACGCCGAGCGGTTTGTAAATGATCTTTGACGACCGGCCGAGCAGGCCATAAAGGCCGATGCCGACATTTCGGGGACGAAGCAGTTTTTCGGTCTTCTTTGCAAAATACTGCATCAGGTCGAGCACCGGTGCGATCTCCATCGAAAGTGCCTCGGCCACCGGCTTGCCCGATTCGTCGGATATAAGCCTGGCGATCTCGTCCATTTCGGCGAGTATCAACTCGCGTGCCTTCATCACCAACCGCTTTCGTTCGGCAAAGGCCGTCGATCTCCAATCAAGGAAGACCTCGCGCGAACGAACGACCGCGGCCCGAACTTCACCGGGCGGTGTCACCGGCAGCCGGCCGATCTCGTCGCCGGTCGCGGGATTGACCGAGACGATCTCCATTTGTTGCGTTTCAGCGGTTTGTACAGGCAGCATTCTTTCGCATTAAGATTAACGTAATTCCGCTACTTTCGTAAGCCCAAATTCGCCGACGAGTTTGACGTCCCCGAACTATCGGTTAAAGTGTTCGGTGTCGAAAATGATGCTCGCTGCCGACTGAATGAATATGCAGGTCTCACCGCAAACACCAAGATCACTTTCAGATATCCGTGACGATTTTCCGGCGTTGTCCCGAACCCATGCCGGGTGGCCCGTTGCATATTTCGACGGGCCGGGCGGTACGCAGGTGCCGCGACCGGTCGTCGAAGCGATGACCGATTATCTCTATGATCATAACGCCAACACGCATTGGGGTTATCCGACGAGCGACGAGACCGATGCGATGATCGCAGGTGCACGCGAAGCGTTTGCCGATCTTTTCAACGCTACTCCGGACGAGGTCGTCTTCGGCCAGAACATGACGACGCTGACGTTTCATCTGGCACGTGCGCTCGGGCGTCAGTTTGCCACCGGCGACGAGATCGTGGTGACCGAGCTTGACCATCACGCGAACGTCGATACGTGGCGGTCGCTTGAGACGGATCGCGGCGTGGTGATCCGTGTGCTGCCGATGGATATCGAGAGCGGGCAGCTTTTGCTCGACGAATTGCCCGGCCTGCTTAATGAACGGACGAGGGTAGTTGCGATCGGGGCGGCGTCAAACGCGATCGGAACGATAAGCGATGTTTCAGCCGCATGCGCGATGGCGAGAGAAGCGGGCGCAATGAGCTTCGTCGATGCTGTTCATTTTGCGCCGCATAACCTGATCGACGTCAGTGCGATAGGCTGCGACTTTCTTGCCTGCTCGGCCTACAAATTCTATGGGCCGCACATCGGTATCATGTACGGCCGCAAGAGACTTTTAGAGACCGCCGATTTTCCGAAACTGCGTCCGGCTCCGGACAACGCGCCCGATCGGGCAGAGACCGGTACCCAAAGCCATGAGTCGATCGTCGGTGCCGGGGCCGCCGTTGATTTCATCGCGTCGCTCGGCCAGGGCCCGACCCGAAGGGAACGGCTCGCTGATGGGTTCGCCCGGATGCATGAAAAGGACGCTCCGTTGACACGGATGCTCTGGCACGGGCTGTCGTCGATCGAAGGCGTCCGGGTTTACGGGCCCGGCCCAGAAGCGAAAAGAACCTCTCTGGTCTCATTCACCGTTGGCGGCATTCCGTCGAGCGAGGTCAGCAAGGCGCTGACCGGCCGAGGCATCTTCATCTCGCACGGAGATTTTTATGCCTCGACCGTATTGGAGCGATTGGGTGTCGCCGAGCAGGGGTTAGTGCGTGCAGGCATCAGCCTTTACACGACAAGCGATGAGATCGATCGGCTGCTCGAAGGCGTTCGCGATATAGCAAAAGGCCGATCATGAGTTTGCCCGGCGCCGCGAGCCCGTTTGCCTTTTTGTAACGTCGCTGGTGCCATCTCCGATCAACCCGTCACGGATAAGTATCAGATCGTTATTGACAGAGCCGCGGGCGATCAGAATATCCTTGCCGTTGCTCGACCATTGATAATTGAATATTCGCCCCGACTTGAAATCGGTGATCGGTGCTGCCGCCGAACCGTCGATCGGCTGCCGCCACAGGTTCTGCGAACCTCCGCGATTGGTCAGGATGGTCAATTCTCTGCTGTCCGGCGCCCAGACGAAACCATTTATCAGATTGTATTCGACATCGCGTTCGACCTTGCCGAAATTCGCACCGTCGATGGTCGCGATGTGAAGCGTCTTGCCGAAGGTCGCCATGTCGTAACTGGCAAAAGCGATGCGTTTACCGTCGGGCGAGATCCGGGGATGAAACACTCCCCGTGCTTCATTTTCGTAAAAGACCTCAGGTTTTCCACCATCGATCGCGACCTTCATCAGCTTGAACCGATCCTCGTTGGCTATCCGCCGCTGAAAGATGACGGTCTTGCCGTCGGGCGTGATCTGCGGGCTGAGATCGATAATGTCGGGGTCGTCCTCGGTCAAAGGAACGGCTCCCGTGCCATCGGTGTTCATCCGCCAGATCCGCGATCGTTTGTCCTTCTGCAGATTGAAGACCACAAAGCGGCCGTCGCGAGAGGCAACTGGGTCGAGCGCAAAACCGGCCTCCTGAAA
Organism: Chloracidobacterium sp.; assembly: GCA_016716305.1. Lineage (NCBI taxonomy): Bacteria > Pseudomonadati > Acidobacteriota > Blastocatellia > Chloracidobacteriales > Chloracidobacteriaceae > Chloracidobacterium > Chloracidobacterium sp. Next base: position 2,078,343 of record JADJWP010000002.1, on the reverse strand, counting down.
CAATGCCCTGCCGTTCTTTCCGTCGGCGTCGGCAAGCCAGAGGTCGGCCTCTTTGCCGTCGTTTCTCGTAAAGATCAGCGCACCGTCGGTTCGCTGGAAAAGGCCGCCCTTGCCCTCGACATTTCTGCTGTCAGACGTTATCTGTGCCGCGGTCTTATCGGCGGTCGAATATCGCCAGATCGAGCCAGTCGCATCGCCCTTGATGGTAACGATGCTGCGTCCGTCGCCGGCGATGCCGAGATCCACGTAATCGTTGAGGTCATTCGTGACCTGATGAAGCTGGCCGACCGGATATGAGGCAAGCCAGACCTGAACCGCGTCGTTCTGCGTCATCCGGCCGGTAAAGACATAGCCCGAGCCATCGGCAAGCCACGCGAAGTTCCCGGCGGTAAAGAACTCACGGCTGTTTATTGCTTTGACCTCTTTGCTGCCGACCGCTATCTCAACGATATCGGTCCGTGTGACGAAACCGCTTTGTCTAAGGCCTGCGCCGGTCAGGATGCGAAGCCCGTCGGGCGACCACGCAAGTTTCGGGACGAAGAAGTCGTACTCGGTCGCTTCGGTGCTGATGAATTCCTGCTGCTCGAGCGTCGAAGTATTGACGACCACTATCAAGTCATCGTTCGTTTTCGGGATGTGCCGGACAAAGGCGAACTGCTTGCCATCCGGAGCAAAAGCGACCGCGCTGTCAACATCCTCGATCATTCGCTTTGACGGCCCGCCGAGCGTCGGCACCTGATAAAGCGTGCTGATCGTAAAATCGTTATTCGTCTGTGTGTAATATATATGGTCGCCCGACGGCGAAAACCCGATCGACTGAAGGTTAAGCGGGGTCGTCGGGACGACCGTTATCGTGCTGTCGGTCGCTATCTGGCGAACGACGAGGCTGCGGCTGCCGATCTCGCCGCTGACGTATGCGACGTACTTGCCGTCCGGCGAGATCGCCGGGAGCATCACGCGGCCGTCGGTATTGATCCGTGAGATCTGGGGTTTCACGAAAGCCGTATCGGACAACCGGGCAGGGCTGTCGAACCACGCATAGAAACCAAAACCGATCGCCGATGCCAAAAGCATGCCCAGGCTGACCGCAACGGCCGTTCTGATCCGCGAGACTTTTCGCCGATCGTGCGGCCGAACACCTTCGGAAACCACGGCGACATGCTGCTCGGTCGGATGGTTGCCGCTGACCGTCCGATGGATCATCGTCGGATTCTCGCTGAAATTCGGCGACGAGGACGTGTGGCCCGAACGGTTGCCGCTGTTGGCGTGTTCAAGTTCGTGCAGCAGGTCTTTGATGTCGAGAGCAAGGTCCTTTACGTCCTGATAACGCTCTTCACGATCTTTTTGAAGCGCCTTTCGGACGATCCGGCTTAGTTCAGACGGAATATTCGGCAAATGGTCGACCAAGGGCTCGGGTTCTTTGTAAACCACCGCCGCGATCGTGTCGGCAGTAGTCTCACCGTCGAAAGGAGCATTGCCCATCAGCATCTCGTAAAGAACGACGCCAAGGCTCCAGATGTCGGTACGCTCGTCAACCTCGAGTCCGCGGGCCTGTTCCGGCGACATGTAACGGGCACTGCCCATCACCGTTCCCGGAATCGTCCGGTTGTTCTCGTTATTCTCTTCGTCGCCGATCGGCACTTTCGGCTTGGCAAGCCCGAAATCGAGTACCTTGACGATCGAATCATCGCGCACCATTATGTTCTCGGGTTTGATGTCGCGGTGGACTATTCCTGCGTGGTGAGCGGCAACGAGGGCGTTGGCCGTCTGCTCGACTATCTTCAGGACACGCGGCAAGCTCAGCGTCTCGCGTTTGATCAACTCGCGGAGCGTCGTGCCCTCGACGAACTCGGTCGCCAGAAAGCTCCCATGCTCGTTCTCGCCGATCTCGTAAATGGTGATGATATTAGGATGATTTAAGGCCGAAACGACCCTTGCTTCCTGCCGAAAGCGGCTTCTGCGGTCGTCATCGAGGGTAAATTCGGTCGGCAGCAGCTTGATCGCGACGCTTCGTTCGAGGACTGGGTCGAGCGCGGCATAAACCTCGCCCATTCCGCCCTCGCCTAATTTGGAGCGGATCTCGTATCGACCGAATTGCGTTCCCGTAAACATTTTTTCAAGCTCTGACACGTCTCCGTAAACTAGAAACACCGTGCTGCTCACATTTGTGACAAAAACGTGTGAGGCACGGTGCTCAAAGACCAGCTTATGTTTATTAAACGGCTGAGCGAACAAAAAAGTTGCCCGGCGCACAAAAAAATAGTCCGGGCGGTGCAGGCCGAACAATGCAGAAACGCCGTAAACCGAACCCTGTGTCGATTTACGGCGTCCGAATTTTCTTGAATTTGCTAGGCGAGCATCCGGGCGATCGATTCGTATGAGGCGTCGATCGCCTTCTGCAGGCTGTCGACCTCGGGCCCGCCGCCCTCGGCCATGTCCGGACGTCCGCCGCCTTTGCCGCCGAGGATCGGCACGATCTCTTTGACGACGTTGCCGGCCTTGATCCTGTCGGTCAGATCAGACGAAACGCGGACGATGATGCTCGCCTTGCCTTCGTCCTTACGGCCAAGAACTACGACGCCTGACTTGAGCCTGGCAAGCAGCGTATCGGAAAGCTGACGCTGGCCGTTGGCATCCAAACCGTCGACGATCTTGCCGACGACCGAAACGCCGGAAATGTCCTTTGCTTCATCGCCGCCCGATCCAGATGCTCCGTTGCCTGCGGCGCCGGTGGCGATCTTCAGCTTGAGCTCTTCGATCTCTTTTCGTGTCCGCTTGACCTCTTCCTGAAGCCTTTCGATCGCGTTCGGCAGATTATCTCGCTGCGTCTTCAGCGCCTCGAGCGAACGGTCGATGAGGTGTTCATCCTCGCGGAAACGGGCAAAGGCGTCAAAGCCGGTGATCGCCCTTATGCGGCGAACGCCCGACGCGATCGCCTCATCCGCAGTGATCTTGAAACTGCCGATATCGCCGGTCGCGCGGACGTGCGTCCCGCCGCAAAGCTCCATCGAGAATTTACCGTCGCCGACGCTCAAGACCCGAACCTCGGAGCCGTATTTTTCGCCAAACATCGCGACCGCGCCGCTTCGCATCGCGTCGTCGATCGACATCAGGTTCGTGGCGACCGGTTCATTCTGCAAAATGTAGCGGTTCACAAGGTCTTCGACCTCGCGGATCTCAGCGTCGCTCATCGGCTGGTAATGAGTGAAATCGAAGCGTAAATAGTTAGGCGCTACGACCGAACCCGCCTGCTTTACGTGCGTTCCCAAAACCTCTTTGAGCGCGGCATGGACGAGGTGGGTCGCTGTATGATTTCGGCGTGTTGCGTCGCGTTTGAATTCGTCGACCACCGCCGAGACCCTGTCGCCGACCTTTATCGAGCCGGTCTCGATCCTTGATTTGTGGAGGATCAGACCGGAAAGCGGTGCGAAAGTGTCGAGAACGCGTGCCTGAACCGCAGCGCCGATCAGCGATCCGGTATCGCCGACCTGCCCGCCCGATTCGGCGTAGAACGGCGTTTCGCGGAGTATGACCAGGCCTTCGTCGCCTTCTTTCAATTCCTCGACGCGGAGATCGCTTTTGACGATCGCGATGACCTCGATGTCGTCGAGCCGCGTCGTCTCGTAACCGTGAAAGGTCGATGTTCCGACCGCCTCGGCAAGTTCGGTATAGACCGGCGAGATCTCGGATCGCCGCTGAGTCTGCCCGATGCCCGACTGTTTTTGTATCTCTTGAAGTGCCGTTTCGAAACGCTCGTTGAAATCGTCCTCTTCGAATCGGATCTGTTTTTCCTCCAGAAATACACGGATGAGGTCGCGTGGTGTGCCGTACGTGTCGTAGAGCTGTGCCAGCTGCTTCAAGAACGCAGCGGCCGCGGCGTCCGATTCCGCGATCGCTTTTTCGCGCATCTCGCTGTTCGCCATGAAAGTTTCCATCGCCGACGCAGCGAACGCAGCGGCTTGCGAACGTTCCTTGTCTTCCTCGGTCACCTGTTCGTTCACGAATGAGCTAAGCCGTTCGAAGTCGATGCTGTTACGCTCTGCGGCGAACTTGATCATCGACTGCTGCTCGAAGCTCAGTGAACTGTACAGTTCATCGAGCCGCTTAAGCCCAACGGTCATCGTATTCCCGAAGCGCTCCTCTTCGAGGCGGACCATCTTGCCGATAAAGTCGCGCTGGACGGCGAGTTCCGGAAAGGCGCCCGAGAAATTCTCGACGACGAGGTCGCAGACCTTGTAGAAGAACGGTTCGTTCAGGCCCAAATGTTCGCGGCCGTGATAGATCGCGCGCCGCATTATCTTTCGCAGCACGTAGTTGCGGCCTTCGTTTCCCGGCAGAATGCCGTCGGCGATGGCGAACGCGGTCGAACGCGCGTGATCGGCGATCACACGGCTCGCATACTGTTGTGTTTCTGACATCTCGTCGTACTTACTCATTCAAGATGATTGTATAACACGTGGAAACGCCAGCGGTAGCGGGTCGTCCCGTGCGCTGCGGGAAGTGGGCGATCCGAGGCTCAATTTTTCCGCTGAACACCGCCGATCAGGTGAAGCGCGACACCGGCCAGTGAAGCGTAGATGCCAAATCGGCTGAGGTCTGAATAATTCTGCAGAGTGTAGGTCTCGACGACGAACGCCCGGAAAAGCAGAGCGCTCGAGGCCAGCAAGACCGCCGAACCGGCTATCTGGACCGCTTTTCGCCACGTAGAAGACGCGAACCGAAAGTAGGCTCCGAGCGAGATGTGGATCAAGGCGGAGAAAAGTATATAGATATGCCGCGACCGCACCAGAACGCGAAGTTCTTGCGACATCATTTCCTTATCGGGAAAATCGGCGCGCATACAAGCTCCGGTCTGTGTAAAGACGACGAACAGCAGGATGCCGAAAACGAGATGAAACCATGCCATCGATTTGTTAAAGTCGGAGCCGATAATTATTATCTTCAGGTCATATAAAATCAAGCCAATGAGGTAGCCAAATGAACGTATCGCGGATCGCCGTCGCTTTGTTCTTTCTCGCCCTCGCAAACGTGATGAACGCTCAGACCATAACAACCGACGCGAAATTCTCGAAGTTCAAAGAGACGTTTCGAAGCGAGCTTTCCGAGGCGGGCATCGTCGGCGGCAGTTTTGTTTTCATAAGAGAAAACAAGACGGTGGCCGAAGATCACTATGGTGTTGCTAATATTGAAACGAACCGCCGCGTCGATGCCGAGACGATCTATCATTGGGCGTCGAACACCAAGCCGTTTACCGGCATCGCGATCATGCAGCTGCGCGATCGCGGACTTTTGAAGCTCGACGATCCGGTGACGAAGTATCTACCCGAGCTTCGCGACGTACATAATAAATTCGGCTCGATGGGCGAGATAACGATCCGTCATTTAATGACTCACTCGGCCGGATTTCGAGCTTCGACGTGGCCGTGGGATCGCGGTCAGGACTGGGAACCGTTTGAGCCGACAGAGTATTCACAGCTTGTCGCGATGTTTCCGTTCACAGAGATCTTGTTCAAACCCGGCAGTAAGTTCAGCTACTCAAATCCGGGGATCATCTTTCTTGGCCGTATTATCGAGAAGCTCACCGGCGACGATTACGAGGTCTATATCGACAAAAATATCTTTAAGCCGCTTGAGATGCACCGCAGCTATTTCGACACGACGCCGCAGCATTTGCTGAAACACCGCTCGCATTCGTATTTCATCGAAAACGGTAAGAGAAAGGAAGGACGCTTTGATGCAAACACCGGCATCACCGTTTCTAACGGCGGATTGAATTCGCCGATGTCGGATATGTTGAAATATCTAAATTTTCTTATCGGTGATGTCAAGAAAAGTGCGGTTTACGATGGGGTGCTAAGACGCTCTTCACTCGAAGAGATGTGGACGCCGGGGCTTGACGCCGGTTCCGGAGCGGATGGCAACCCTCCGGGTCAATCGCGGATCGGCCTGATATTTTTCGTCACCGAATCAAACGGCAAAACACTCATTGGTCACAGCGGCCATCAGAACGGATTCTTTAGCTATATCGACTTTGATCCGAAATCCGAATCCGCATCGATCTTGGTGGGCAACACCGACGTATCAGGCGGAAACGAAATACAGAAGGGTCTGGAAGGGAGGTTGCTAAAACAGGCGAGAACCCTATTCTAATTGCTTTCTAAGTTCACCAACCGCGATGGATCTCCCATCGGCCGACGACGTCCCCGTTCTCGATCACGTTGTAATGCGAATGTTGAGCCGCCGTGAGGCATGAGTGGTTTGCGAGGATGCGAACGCGGTCGCCGACGCTGAGTCGGTCGAACAAAGTGCTCTCGCCGGCCTCGATCTCGCCGTGTTCCTGCGACATTCCGGCGACGCGCATTCCGGTGTCGCTGCCTTCAAGGTCAAGGACGCGGCCATAACCGCAATGCGGATCGAGCCCGATCGGGCCGCGGTCTTTTGAAAGTGCGATGGCGCCGGCGTCAACGACGAGTTTTCTGCGGGCGGCGTCCTTATGAATGACCGCGGTGAGAACGGTCAGTGCAGTATCCTCAGATCTGCAGCTGCCGAGCGTCGCCTGAAAGTTATCAAAGAAGACATAGTTGCCGGGGCGGATCTCGTCGATGCCGTCGAGATGATCGATCGTGGACATCGTCGGCGTCGAGCCGATGCTGACGGTCGGAACCTCAATGCTTTGGGTACGCAGCCGCTCGGCAAGTTCGACCATCGAATCGCGTTCGTGACGCGCAACGGCTACGATCTCGTCGATGGTCCGAGCGTTGTAAGAATGTCCGGCGTGGGTGAGAATTCCGGCGAAATTTAGGTTTTTCGCGTCGAAGATAATTCGCGGGATCTCGACTGCCTCCGGCGTGTCGGGCTCAACGCCGACACGATGCGTTCCGCAATCGATCTTTACGAAAACATCGAACGAAACACCGGCTTTTCCCGCCGCCGCGTCCAAAGCTTTCACCGTCTCGGCATCGTCGGTCAGCAGGTTCAGCTTAAGGCCGCCGCGAACTAACCCGATCGCCCGCTCAAACTTTCCCGGCTCGACCGGCACCGCGTATGTGATGTCGCTGAAACCGTGTTTCGCGAACGCCTTTGCCTCGGCAAGCGTCGAGACCGTGATCGCCCCGCTGTGTCCGGCGGTCTGTATCTTTGCTACTTCAATACACTTATGCGTCTTGATATGCGGCCGCAGGCGGACGCCCAACTCGCGCGCCTTTCCGCTCATCCGCTCGGCATTGCGGCGAACACGAGCGATGTCGAGCAGAAGTGAAGGCGTTTTAATATCGAGAGAAACCAGATGCATGCGTATAGAATAACGATCAGCCAAAAACGAAAGGGCTAATAGTAGGTGATCGTTCGGTACGAAATATATGCGGGCTGCCAGCTTGTAACGCCGTTCTCTTTCACCTCTTTCAGTGTTGCCTTTTTGATCCAGTTACCTACGGCATCAAATTCGTAACTGTGCTTGTACCTTCTGTCGCCATATATTTCGAAGTTGACAACGCCGAAATCGGTTCGCTCGATCTCGTTGCCGTCCGCGTCAAGTATGGACAAATAGCGCTGATTCAATTTTCCTTCGTCTGTATAGACTAGTTCTTCAACCTGGTTCGGCGAATGCTTGTAAATATAACGCATGCCTTTCCGACCATTGTTGTGCACCATTTGACGCTCGACGAGTTTGCCCTCTTCGTATTTGTATTCGTAGCTGTATTTGTATCGCGGGTCGCTCTTCCTCGGAGCCACTGCGACAGCCGCACTTGGTGCTCCCAACGCGGTAAAGACATTCCCCTCATTGTCAGTCTTGTAGTTCGAGACGCGCTTGCCGTCAAGGTAACCGTAAACGGTGACCTGAAATGGCTTGCCTTTCGAATCATACAAGTCTCGCTGTGTTAGGGCACCGCTCTGATCGTAGTATTCGATAGAAGAGATCTTCCGGCCCTGCACGCCCCACGTTCCGGAACGGTCTTCGCTCTCCTCGATCACTTTTTTGACCTTTCCTTTCAACCGTTCGTCCTGAGCATCGGTCGTAAGCCGGGTGACAGCGGGAGATTGCGGCAATGGCGGCGGCTTCATAGCCTCATATCTCCTGCGGAGTTCTGCATCAACCTCCTCCTGGGTAATTAAACTGAAGGTTGCGAACGTCGACATGAGATGCTTTTCTGTTGCGCGGTCCTTGAAAATCGCATCGATCCGGTAAACACGTTTCCTATCAATGAAAAGCTGAATTATTTTGAAGCCGTTCGTTCCGAGGTCGAATATGAAATACGAAGCCGGAACTCCGTTCACGGTCGTCTGGTTTTCCGATAAGATTTTGGCACTCGGGGTTCGTTCAATGATCTGTTTCCCGGAGTTCTCAGTTATTCGGGCAAGATCCGAGGCCGATCCGGTAAGCGTAGAGTCGGGAAAATCGAGGAAAAAGAGAGTGACTTCGCCTTCTGCGAACGTCCAGGTATATTGTTCGCCGGTCGCACTACTTCTTGTTTGTTTCGGTGAAAGTGCGGCGAAGCCGTTGATTCCTTTTGGAAACGCGATCCTGAAACGGCCTTCTATCGATGCGAATTGTTCTGCCGCGGGAAGTGTAGCCATAGACGGCCAGCCCGCAAACTTTTTGACCTGACCGGCCCCTGGTCCGGCAGCAGGCGGCGGTGGCTGAGGGTACGCAAGTGATGACAGCAAATAGAAAATGAGCGGAAGAGAAAACCGTTTCATATAACTACTTCAATTTCTTTGCCAGCTTAACGACATTCTCGACAGTAAACCCGTAATCTCGAAAAACATCTTCCGCCGGAGCTGAGGCGCCGAAGCGGTCGACGGTCAGCGTATCGCCGTGGTCGCCGATGTATTTGTACCAACCGAGTGAGACGCCGGCTTCGATGGCGAGGCGGGCCTTTACTTTTGCGGGCAGGACCGATTCTTTGTATTTGGCAGATTGGTCATCAAAGAACTCCCAGCAGGGCATTGAAACGACGCGGGTCGGTGTGCCGGCGGCATTCAATTTTTCGCGGGCCTCGAGCGCAAGGCCGACCTCGGAACCGGTCGCGATGAGGATCAGCTTTGGTTCGGCCTTTTTGCCGGCCTTGTCCGCGGCCTCGGCGAGAACATACGCGCCTTTGTGGAGGCCGTCGGCCCCGGCAAATTCCCTCCGGTCGATCAAGGCGACCTTTTGCCGCGAATAGGCGAATGCGGTCGGCGCATTCGTGCGCTTGAGCGCGGCACGCCAGGCTTCGCGGGTCTCGTGTGCATCGCAGGGACGAATGACGGCAAGATTCGGGATCGCGCGCATCGCCGCAATGTGCTCGACAGATTGGTGCGTCGGGCCGTCTTCGCCGAGCCCGATCGAATCGTGCGTGAACACGTAAATGACCTGAATGTGCGAAAGAGCGGCAAGCCGGATAGCGGGCCGCATATAATCTGAAAACGTCTGAAACGTACCGCCGAACGGGATGACGCCGCCGTAAAGCGCCATGCCGTTCATCGTCGAACCCATCGCGTGTTCGCGGACGCCAAAGTGTATGTTGCGGCTGCCGTACTGCCCGGCCTGGAAATCGGCAGACGCCTTGATCACCGTGTTGTTCGATGGCGAAAGGTCGGCCGAGCCGCCGATCATCGCAGGGATCGTCGCGGCGATAGCGTTTATCACGTCGCCGCTATAGGCACGCGTTGCCTTGGCCTCGACACCGTCGAAATTCGGCAGGGCCGATTCCCATCCGTCCGGTAGATTTCGGCCGATACGGCTCGAAAATTCAGCGGCGAGCGATGGGTGTGCCTTCTCATATTTTTTGAGCGCCGCATTCCAGTCTTTTTCGAGTGCGGCACCAGTTTTCACGGCCAAACGAAAATGTGCGAGGGCTTCTTTTGGAATGAAAAAGCTCTTGTTCTCGGGCCAGCCAAGGTTGCGTTTGGTCTCCTTCACGGCGTCGGCGCCGGGCGCGTCCGAGTGTGCTTTCGAAGTACCCTGCTTCGGCATACCGAACCCGATGATGGTCTTTACGCGGATGAGTTTCGGCTTGTCCTTTATTTTCTTTGCGGCGCGGATGGCAGCCTCGATCGCCTTGATATCGTTGCCGTCCTCGACCGTCGAGACCGCCCAGCCGCACGATTCGAAACGTTTCGTGACGTCCTCGGAAAACGCGAGATCGGTCGAACCGTCGATCGTGATGCGGTTGTCGTCATAAAGGTAGATCAAGCTACCGAGCTTCAAATGTCCGGCCATTGAAGCGGCCTCGTAGCTTACGCCTTCCATCAGATCGCCATCTGAAACGATGCCGTAAATGTGACCGTCGATCAGCTTGTAGCCGGGTTTGTTGAACCTGGCAGCGAGATGAGCCTGAGCCATCGCCATGCCGACGCCGTTGGCAAATCCTTGCCCGAGCGGGCCGGTCGTTATCTCGACGCCCGGCGTAAGGAAATTCTCAGGATGCCCAGGCGTACGCGAATGCAGCTGGCGAAAATTTTTGATCTCATCAAGCCTGAGATCGTAGCCCGTCAGGTGAAGCAGCGAGTAGATCAGCATCGAACCATGGCCGGCGGAAAGCAGAAACCGGTCGCGGCCAAACCACTTGGGGTTCTTTGGATTGTGGCGCAGGAATTTCGTCCACAGTACATACGCAGCTGGTGCCATCCCAAGCGGCAGGCCCGGATGCCCCGAATTCGCCTTCTGGATCGCGTCCAAAGAAAGCGTGCGGATGGTATTGATGCAAAGTGTGCCGATATTGATCTTTTTGGTCGGTTTGGTCGCGGTTGTCATGGATCGGATCTTTGGGTTGCTTCGTAAACACCTTGGTGACGTTTCCTCGCCGTTCTATAGATCGCGTGGCACTCAGGATGAAACGAAATTGTCTTAGTCTTTGCTGCTGAAAACGTGTCGGTAAGGTCTATTTTGCCAGTGTTCTTGAGCGCAAGCAAAACGGCTCCGCGTAAAGATGCTTCCGGTTCATTTGTTATCAGAATATCGCGGCCAAGAACGTCTGCGATGATCTGAGCCCAGACCGGTGAAGCGTTCAACGCTCCGCCTGATGCCACGACGTCAAGTTTGGGAAAGACCGACCTGAGCTGATCGAGAATACCTGCAAACCGGTAGGCGACCGATTCCATTGCGGCCTGCAATATGTCGACCGCATCATGAGCCATCGTCAGGCCGTGGATCGAGCCGGCCCCATTCTCGTTATAGCCGGTGCTGCGTTCGCCCGCGAAGAAAGGCATCAAGGTCAGGCCGTGAGCATCGGCGCCGCGGCGTGCCATTTCCTTGCCGATCGCCGCATCGGACATATCGACCCGAAGGATCTGCTTCAGCCGATCGTATAGGCCGCCGCCATCCGAGAGAGCTCCGCCTACGACCACACGCTCGCGGTCGACGCGGTAGCACCAGAGCCCGCTCGGGATCTTCTTTGGCGGATCGCCTCTGTAAACAACGCGCAACGCCCCCGATGTACCGATCATCAACGCCGCTTTCGTTTCGTTGATGCATCCCGACCCGATATTGCTGGCCACGCCGTCGGCTACGGGCAGCTTCCATTCAGCATTTGAAAGTCGCGGCCAATGCTTCTGCCATTTCGATGTGAGTTTGAGTGTGAGATCGTCGCTCGGTGAGGCAACCGGCGGCAGTCTTCGGGAAGTGATCTTTAGATATTCAAGCAGATCCGCGTCCCATTCACACTTCCTCAGGTCAAAGATCCCGGTCCCGGAAGCCATCGAAACGCCTGTAACAATTTGTCCAAATAGCTTGAGTGAAACATAGTCGCCGAAAGACATCCACCTGGCCGTTCGTGCCCAGGTTTCCGGCTGCCTTTTTCTTATCCAGAGCAGCTTTGCGGGCCAAAAGCTGGAATGAAAGCGGACACCGGTCCGGTTGTGTGTTTCAGATTCGTTGAACCGTTTTCGCAGGGGTTCAACCAGACCGCGGCTGCGGTTGTCGGCCCAACCGTAGACGGGCGTGGTCGGCTTTCCGTAATCATCGATGCCCATCAAGCTGTGCCAAAATGTGCACGACGCAACCGTGGTGATGGTCGCGTTGCTGTGGGCCGCGCGTGAGAAGACAGCGTCGATCGTTGCAATAACCTGGCGAAACGCCTTGTCCGCATCGATCTCGGCACCGCCATCGCGTGTTGCGGTCAACATTCGTTGGTCGCGCACCAGTGTCTTCGGCACGATCTTGCCTGACGGTTCAAACAAAGCCCCACGAACGCTCGACGAGCCGATATCCAGTCCTAAGATGAGTTCTTTTTTCACCGGAAACAAAATTAGCTGTCAGCGATCAGCCAACAGCTATTAGAAGAGATCGTCAATTCCTGGGTATCACTTATTATGAAGCTCACTTCACGCCGACCACTTTCTTGAACCACCATCGAAGGCCGACGAAAAGAAAACGCCAATCTTTAAAGAACTCGGGCGGCTTGCCTTCGAAATAATGCCCGATGAACTGCAGTATCCACCCAACTATGAACAGGCCCAATGCAAACATCCAAAGCCCGCTGACGAAAAAGCAAACCGGTATCATCAATATCGAGACCGCGATCATCGGAATACCGAAGCTATGCGTCAGCCGATTTACGGGATGCTGATGGCCGTCGGCGTATTCCTCGATCCAATCGTCCCAGCTTCTTCCACCCATCATATTGGCGTTCCCCTCCTATCGATGAATTGCGATGATTCTACATCAGTTCGGCCGGCGTTGAAAGATGCGCGCCATCAGGCCTTCGCCAAGCGCGAGTTCGCCCTGAACATCAAACCCATCGGTGAAACTTGCCGGCATAAAAACGTCGGCGTCCTCGATCGTCTCCGGTACTTCGGTGACGATCCATTTATCGATCACGTCGGCAAAACTCTCGTATGTTTTCGCACCGCCGATGATGAAAACGTCACAATTCAAGTAGGCCGAAATAGCGATCACCTCTTCCTTACTTCTCAGCAGCACGACACTCGGCTGAACCTCGATATTTCCGCTTCGGCTGAGGACGATATTGAGCCGGTCGGGCAGAGGCTTCCCGATCGAAGCCCACGTGTTCATCCCCATCACGACGGCGCTGCCAGTCGTTGCCTGCTTGAAGAACCTAAGGTCGGCGGGATAATGCCACGGCAGCTTTCCGCCCTTGCCGATAGCGTGGTTTTTTGCGATGGCTACGATGCCGATGATCATATATTCATTTTCGCACCCTTATAGACCGCGATGTCAGAGCCCTTGGCAAGCACGACCGAGTACGGTCTTTCGTCATTCAAAAACGCGAATTCATCGCCGTACGTACAGCCGAAATCGACGTCGATATGCGGGTTGCCCGCCTCGAAGAGCTCCCATTTAGGATGCCCGACCTTGTATTCGTCCGTCCTGCCGCCGCGGCGTTTTGTGTAGCCCCAGTAGTGTTCGATAATGAACTCCTCGTGCGAGCCCTCGCCCGGTACGCCGAGGTTGGCGCCGCTCTCGACGCTTATCGTGTTGCGGCATTCGCCTTTTTCCCAAGAGTATCGGACGTGCAAAGCGTCGCGGAAGTGCGACATCCGCCAGCGTTCGTAGGGCTCGCCGTAGAGCTGCCGGGCGATCATCGCTATCGCTGCCCGCGGCACGATCTCCTTTACAAAGACGACTCCGCGCCGAACTTCTTCCTCCGTCTCGCGACGCACATAAAAACGGAGATTGACCTCTTCGAAATTGACGTGAAAAGGCACGAGGAAATCCAACACACGCGTGTCGAGGAACATAAACCCGACAAGGCTGACGAAGCACCTGCCTTCGTGAAGATCGAGCGCGGTTCCGGCGGGAACACGCGAAGCCAAAAGCTCGGGCGGAACCTCGTAGTTCGCCATTATCAGGTCGCGCCATTCGGCTGTAAGAAACTTTTTCATTTCAGCACCACACGCTTGTCGCCCGCCCGAACCGTTACGCGTTCACGGTCAAAATACTCCAGCAAAGGTATAGCATATTTTCGCGAGACGCCGGCTATCTCTTTGAACTTCGCGACATCTATCACGCGGTCGCTGCTCGTATCGGCAAAACTCCTCACCGCTGCTTTAAGCTCATCGATCGCCGATGCCGCGAAATAGTGGTCGTCCGTCACCTTGATCATCTCGCCCGAACGCAGCTTCAAAACGATGAGTTTTTTCGCATCGGCTGGCCGCAGATTCCCGAGCGAAGCCGCGATCGCCTCGTCGATCTTCGGCGGTTCGAACTTTGCTTCTTTCAGAGTCGCGAGCAAACGGTTCGCGAATGCCGATTCATCGGGCGAAAGGTCGGTCCGGTGCGCTGCCGAACGTACGAGTTCCTTCTCGGCGACGATCATTCCTTCAGAGTTCAGCCGGACGACGACGGCGTCGATCAGCTCGTTCGGAATCTCGCCGAACGCCTGTTCGCGAAACGTTTCCCGCGGCATACCGGCGGCGAGAGGTTCGCTTTGATGAAAACTGGCAAGCGTCGATCCGGCGTTGGACATCAACATTGAAACGATGGCGGAACCGATCAGGAGATCTCCGATCTGCTCTATAGAATCGGCGGCCGCGGCGATCGACGCCTTCGTGATCGCTTCGGTCCAGCCCGTCTGCGAACGAAGGTGCCTGACTGAAACACCCTTGGCGCCGGCAGCCAGGACGATCAACCGGACAAACGCGGCGTTCTGATCGAAAGACAATGAAAGCTTCCGCAGGAACTCTCGTGTTTCTGTAATATCCCGCTTCCGGTGTTTTACCGCAACCGGGATCACGACCTGTCCGCCGCCGATGGTCCGCTGCGGAGAATAGCTGCGGATTATGAAGCGTTCGCCCGCATAAGAGGCAGTAGCGGATTCGAGCCGAAGCTGAACGTAACCGCTCTCGCCCGGGGCGACCTCGCCCGTTTCATTCAATACAAGAACGCGTGCAAGCACCTCGGCGGTTCCGATGTGAACCCGAACACGCTGCCGCGTGCGGAGCGGCCGCGGCGAGCTTTCGAGCATCTCGATCGCCGAATCGATGATCTGCGTCGCGGAGATCACACCCGGTTCGGCAAGCAGCATGCCCCGCGAAACCTCGCTGTGATCGATGCCGGCGATATTTACGGCGGTCCGCTGTCCGGCAAGCGCGGTCTTTACCGGACGTCCGTGTGTCTGCAGGCCGCGTACGCGAACACGCCTGCCAGACGGCAGCAGTTCCATCTCGGCTCCATCGCTGATCTCGCCGGTAACGAGCGTGCCGGTGACGACCGCGCCAAACCCCTTTACGGTAAACGTCCGGTCGATCGGGAGTAACCCAACATGAGCACTGCTTCGCGATGAAAATTGCGCTGCCGAATGCATCAGCTCGGCTTTCAATTCGTCGACGCCCTTGCCGCTGACCGAACTTACCGCAACGAGCGGAGCACTTTCAAGGAACGAACCGGCGACGAGTTCGGCGGCGTCCAGACGGGCAAGCTCAAGAGTCTCGTCGTCGACCAGATCGCTTTTCGTCAGGACAACGATACCGCGCTTCAGCCCGAGCAGGCGGCATATCTCGAAATGCTCGCGTGTCTGCGGCATCACGCCCTCGTCAGCGGCGATGACAAGCAGCACAAGGTCGATGCCGCTGGCGCCCGCGAGCATATTCTTGACGAAACGCTCGTGGCCCGGCACATCGACAAACCCGAAATGGAAATTTTCGGTTTCCATCTCGGCAAACCCGATGTCGATGGTTATGCCGCGTTTTTTTTCTTCGGGCAGGCGATCCGTGTCGGTTCCCGTCAGCGCCCGAACGAGCGCGGTCTTACCATGATCAATGTGTCCGGCTGTTCCGACGATGATATCCATCTTTTTTCCCGAGCCGTAAACTCAAAACCGCCCGGCAAAGCGGGCGGGCCGATGTTGATATTCTGGATCGCTCTACCGGAGCCTCAGGAGATTTTCGACCGAGACGTCCTCGTCGATAGCTTCCCAGCGGATGCCGAGCCCGCCGCCGATAAGCCGCCAATTCTTGCGCTCGCGGGGCGATGCGCTTTCCAGCCGCGGAAACCAGTCCAGCGGGACCGAGATCGCGCGGCCGTCAGCAAGCGCAACGCGCAGCGCGTCATCGCTGCACATCACATCTATCGCCAAGGGCTGAACGTTTGCTGCTGAAAGGCTCATTTGAAATAAAGATACAGGAAATCGGGTAAGAATCGCAAACTTTACAGGCCCCTAAGCGGGACGGCCGAGAACGACACCTGCCGTGACCGACAACTTCAGAGGCTGCCCGCTTTTTCGTGTTCGCCGGTCTCGTACTGTTCCAATTTGCGATAAAGGGTCTTACGCCCGATATCAAGCAGGCGCGCCGCCCGCGATTTGTCGCCCTCGGTATATTCAAGCATTGCTTCGATGACCTTTTGCTCGATCTCTTCCATAGATGAAGGAAGTTCGAGCTCGATCGCGATCGATCGTCCGTCGGCAGCGGCCTTTGCACGCTCCTGCCGGACGATGGCGTAGGCCTCGAATGCCCGCTTGCTGATCGATTCAGGGAGGTCGTCAAGCTCGATCTGCCGACCCGAGGCGATGATCACCGCCCGCTCGATGGCATTTTCAAGTTCGCGGACGTTGCCCGGCCATTCATAGCTCACAAGCGCACGCAACGCCTCTTTCGAAATTCCTGAAATGAAGCGGCCGGTCTTTTCTTTATAACGCTCCAAAAAGTGAAACACGAGCGGATGAACGTCTTCTGGCCGGTCGCGGAGCGGCGGCAGCGTGATCGGGAAGACCGACAAGCGGTAATAGAGATCGCTGCGGAAACGCCCGTCCTTTGACGCCGCATCGAGATCGAGATTGCTGGCCGCGATCACACGGACGTCGGACTTGATCACCTGTTTGCCGCCGACGCGGGTAAATTCACCGTCCTGAAGCACGCGCAGGAGCCTTACCTGAGCCTGCATCGACATCTCGCCGATCTCATCGAGAAAAAGCGTTCCGCCATCGGCCTCTTCGAAGCGGCCTTTGCGCTGCGAACGGGCGTCGGTGAAGGCACCTTTCTCATGGCCAAAAAGCTCCGATTCGAGCAGAGTCTCGGGTATCGCTCCGCAATTGATCTTGATGTACGGTTTGCCCTCGCGGCCTGAGTTGAAATGGATCAGGTTCGCCAGCAGTTCCTTACCCGTCCCCGATTCGCCTTGTATCAGAACGGTCGTGTTCGCATCGGCGACGTTGATCGCCAATTCGATCGCCCGCCGGATCGCCGGTGCCTGGCCGATGATCTCGCTTTGCCGTTGGTGCAGTTCGCTCTTGAGCCTCATCACCTCGGCCGAGAGTTGGTCGCGTTCGAGTGCGGTTCCTATTTGGTCGGCGATGCCCTCGACCAATGCGACATCGTGTTCCTCGAATGTGATCTGATCGCTCCAAACGAAGCCGAGCAGGCCAAAGGTCGTGCCGCCGACGCGAACCGGCGTCAAGAGAGCGGCCTTGCCGCCAAGCGTTTTGTTGAAGATGAGTCTTATCGTCAGGGGCAGCGACGTATCGGTCAAAGACATCGTTTTGCCGTCGCGGATCAGTTCAGCGACCGCGGGGAATGTGTCGATATTAAGCGACTTACCGTGGGATTCGACCATGCGAAGCAGACGGCCCGGCGTGACGCCCTCGGCCGCCTTAAACGAAGCGAGCGAGATCTTTTTCCCGGACTGATCGATCACGCCGAGCGCTCCATAGTCGGCACCGACCAAGCTGATCGCGCGTTCCAGAGCGCGGGCCGAGACCTCGTTAAAATCCGAGTGTGAATTGAGCGTATTGGCTATCTCGAGCAGCGCGTTCGTGCGTTTTGTTTCCTGCTCCTGCGCGACGTACAGGCGGGTATATTGGTAGCCGATCGCAAGCTGACGGGCGATCGATTCGAGAAACTGAACCTCTTCTTCGAGCCATTCACGCGGCTTGGTCGTATCGTGAAGACCGAGCAGACCGATAACGCTTCCGCTTAGCGATATCGGAATGATAAGCAGTGAACGCGTCTCAAGGGCCTTGGTAAAAAATTTCAGCGTTGGATCTTTGGTCCTGGCCGTGTCGTTGATCCGGATCGGCTTTGAGATATCGAACTGTTCGGAGAGCCGTTTACGATCGATCGGGATCACGGTGCCCTGGCTCGACGGGATCCGATCATCGCGACGCCATTCGTGGCTGATCCGTAATTCCTTATCACCGACGAGCTGGAGTACATCGCAGCGGTCGGCTTCGAGCATTCGGCCGATCTCGGAGACGACCACGTTCAGAAATCGCTCGATGTCGATGCTCTCCGGAAGGTCGCGGGCGAGGCGCTCGATGATCGCCTCGCGCGCTTCATGCATTCGCACTTTACGTTCCAACGAAAGGCCTTCCGGATTGTCGAATTCTATTTTGGTGAGAGCCATACCTTGATCACGGTTCCGCAAACTGTATGGTAAATCTGAAGGTCAACGAAGGTCAATGTCAAGTTGACACACCTTGGCGCGCATGTGTGTAGTTTAGCGACACGCCCTACGGCTGCTTCGGCCTATTTGCGACAGGTGGTTTTGGTTTGTCGCCGCCAACGGGAGGGCCGGGTTTTTTATTGCTTGCGGGTTCATCGGGCGCCGAATTCGAATTTGTATTCGAGTTCGAAGCCTTCTTATCGTCTTTTGGAAGGGTCGTGAAACTTATCCTTTTTCTGCCGGCCTCGGCCTTTTCGAGCAATTCTTCAGCTTCGAGATTGTTTGGGTCGAGCTCTATGGCCTTTTTGAGCGCGCCGACGGCCTCTGGATACTTGGCAAGCTTTATCAGGATCGAACCCAATTCGGTGTGATATTCAGAATCGTCCGGTTTCAATTCAACTGCCTGGCGAAGCGCTTTTGCCGCGTCTTCGTCTTCGTTGAGCTTGTTGTACGAACGGCCCATATTGTAATAGGCGAGGTGATCTTCACGATTTGCGGCGATCATCCGTTTATAAGCAGCGACCGCCTTTTCAAACGCGATCTCGGAGTTCGATCTGATCTCTTTCGGTTTCTTTTCACCGGGAACCGGGGTCGGCGTCGGTTCGACCGACTCATCAGCCGCGACCTGATCGCGAAACTCGACAAGCGAATAGGCGATGCCTAACCGAAAGTATGCTTCGGCAAGATCGCCATTCATCGCAACAGCCTGGTTCAGGACCTCGATCGCCCGCTCGGTCTCGCCCGCATCAAGAAGGCGGCTTCCTTCCGCAAGCGCTTCGTCGGCGTTCGCAAACGCCGCGTTCGCCGTGTCGTTCTGTTGAGCGTTGACATCGGCGCCATTCTGTTGGGTGCCCGAACATCCGAGTTGAAGGACTGCGGCAGCAATAGTAATGACGATCAGGATCCGAAATCTCATAGCTTGAAACAAATTTGCCAAAGGCCGCAAACGCATCATCCCGGCGGGAAAATGAACGGACGTCCGCCGAGCAAATGCACGTGCAAATGGAAGACCGTTTGGCCGCCATCGCTGTTAGTGTTGATCACGATGCGATATCCGTTTTCGGCAAGATCCTTTTCCCTCGCGATCTGGGCGGCCGTTAACAGAAGATGCCCGAGCATTTCGCTCTGGTTGTCTTCGGTCTTATCGAGCGAATCGACATGGGCCCGCGGAACGACCAGAATGTGGGTCGGTGCCTGGGGCGAGACGTCGTTGAACGCAACGCAGATGCCGTCCGCATGAACTATCTCGGATGGAATTTCGCCCGCAATTATCTTGCAGAAAATACAGTCGGTGCTGTTCATATCGTGTTTCTCAATATTTAATCACAGCAACGGCTTACCGGTAAACGACCGGCCGCCGATAGCATCTCAAACCGCGGCTGTTTCTATATTTTCCTTGATCCGCTCGATGTCAGCGCCGACCGACCGAAGTTTGCGGACGATCGTCTCATAGCCACGGTCGATATGGTATACGCGGTCGATAAGGGTTTCGCCGTCAGCGCATAGTCCGGCCAGCACCAGCGATGCCGACGCCCTGAGGTCGGAGGCGATTATCGGCGCACCGGTAAGCCTCGTCTTGCCTCGGACCACGGCCGTATTGCCGGAGACCTGGATATCGGCGCCCATTCGAATAAGCTCGGATGCGTGCATGAACCGATTCTCAAAGATCGTTTCGGTGATGCGCGATGTGCCTTCTGCCTGGGTCATAAGGGCCATATACTGTGCCTGCATGTCGGTCGGGAAATGCGGATGCGGTTCGGTCGTTACATCGCTCGACGTCAGGCCTTCGGGCCTTACCCGTACCCGAAGCGTCGTGGCATCGGCTTCGTCGATCTCGACACCGGTCTCACGCAGTTTTGAGATCACCGCCACGAGGTGGTCGGGCCGACAATCCTGCACCTCCAACTCGCCGCCCGTGATAGCGGCGGCAACGAGGAACGTTCCGGTCTCGATACGGTCGGGTATTATCGAATGTTCGGCACCGCCAAGCGATTCGACCCCTTCGATCTCGATCGTCGATGTGCCGGCGCCTTCGATCTTTGCTCCCATTTTGTTCAGAAGTTCAGCCAGATCTTCGATCTCGGGCTCGCACGCCGCATTGTGTATCGTCGTCCGTCCCGAGGCCAGTGCCGCGGCCATCATCACATTCTCGGTACCCGTAACGGTCACTTTCTCAAAATCGATCGCCGCACCGACAAGCCGACCTCGCGGTGCCGTCGCGACGACGTCGCCCGATTCGAGCGAGACCGCAGCACCGAGCTTTTCGAAGGCCTTCAGATGAAGATCGATCGGGCGTGTACCGATGGCGCACCCGCCCGGCAAGCTGACCTTCGCCTTTCCAAAACGGGCAAGAAGCGGCCCGAGGGCCAAAACGCTCGCCCTCATGGTCTTTACCAGCTCGTACGGTGCTTCGAAAGTTTCGATGTGGTTCGCAGTCACCCTGTGGACCCTGAGTTCGGGCGTCAGCACAGTTGCTCCGAGATCCTCAAGCAATCGCCGCTGCGTTATCAGGTCCTTCACGTACGGCACGTTGTTCAGCGTGACCGTTTCGCCCGTCAAAAGAGCCGCAGCAAGGCACGGCAGAGCCGAGTTTTTGGCTCCGCTGACCTTGACCGCGCCTTTGAGAGGCTTTCCGCCTCTGATCAAGAATTTGTCCATAAACTGATACCGATGGCGTTACCGCAGTAAGCAAATCTTATACATTCGAAAACGGGATGTTATCATACGGCGATACGGTTCGTTAATTCGAATAACAACGAACTTTCGATATTTCTTGCGTAAATCCCTAATAGAATGCAGAATCGTTGACACTGAATGAAGGACGGAATTGATCATTCGAAAGCCGGCGGTCTCATCGCGAGCAATATCGCAGCGGCAGATGCGGCGCTTTTCGAAGCCTGCAAAAAGGGTGATGAGGCTGCTTGGGACTCGCTCGTCGATCGTTATCAACGATTGATCTACGCGATCCCGCGGCGGGCCGGCCTCAGCGAAGAGCAGTGTGCCGACGTGTTCCAGGAGGTATTTCTCACGTTTGTTCAGAAGATCGACGAGATCGAACAGCCGGAACGTATCCGCTCCTGGCTTGTTTCGACCGCAAAATTCAAAACGTGGGGAGTCATTCGAACCAGAAAAGGCATTTACTCGGCCATCGGCGAAGAAGAATATGAGACCGAGATCCAGAATCTCGCCGACAGCTCGCCGCTAGCCGAAAGTGTCCTTATCGAATTGGAACAGCAGCATCTGATCCGCCGGGCGGTAAACGATCTTGACGAACGGTGCCGTAAAATACTGTCGATGATCTATCTCGCCGATACTGCAGCCTCGTACGCGACGGTTGCTGAGGCGATCGGCGTCGGAGAGACGAGCATCAGCCCACTAAGGTCGCGCTGCCTGAAGAAACTTGAAAAGATGCTCTCGAATTGAAGCCGATGTCTTTTTCGTTCGAGACCGCACACTGTATCGACGAGGGCAGACCGCTGCCGTAAAAGGAAATGAACTCCGAAGAGAGAATCCAACATATCATCAAGCTGATGGAGGCCGACGATTCGATCGATGCGCCGGCCGACTCGGTAAAATGGGCGAAGAACATTTTTCGAACGCGTGCTGCCGAGCCGAAGCGATCAGTATTGCGGCGTATCGTCGCGATGCTGCAGGCCGACCTTGCCGGGAACAAGCCGGTATTCGGTGAGAGATCGGCAACGGCCGCGGCTGAGCGGCAAATGCTCTATCGCACGGACAACGCTGCGGTAGACATCAGGGTGAAGCTGACAGGCAAGTCAAAAAAGCTTAGCGGGCAGGTTATCGGTGAAGACTGTGAGAATGCCCCGGTCAGACTGATCGGCGATTCGGGCGAACGGGTTACAACGACTGACGAGAATGCGGCTTTCGAATTTGAGAGAATCGCAGGCGGTACGTACGATATTGCCCTGATCGTCGGGGACGAAGAAGTGGTCATCGAAAAGATCGAACTCTAACAGCCGCAATTTCGCTTGATGAGAAGATCGAAGGAAAAGGGCCGAACGGCGTGTATCGCCTGTTCAGCCCTTTTTTCATCGTTCGAGAGGGTCTATCATCGTCGTTGTCTGTGACCTGCATGAGACAAAAGCAACTCGCAAAACTACTCACTGACGCCTCGAACAGCCGCGAGCGGAGGCGCATTCTAGCAAAATTTCCGGGCCTGACCGATGCCGAGCTTGCCCGCCAGATCAGGCTGTTGTGTTACGAAGCATGGGCAACGGAACCCTCAAGAGCGAGGCGAACCGCGGCGGCCGCCAGGCTGGTCGCAGAGATATCGGGTGACCGCGAGGCTCATGCACATACGCTCTGGATAACCGGCATATCTGAAATAACGAAAGGCAGACTCAATGAGGCCGCAGAGATACTGGAACGCGCCTATATTGCGTTTTCGGCTCTCGGACGTTTGACCGAAGCGGCACAGGTGCTTGTAGCTAAATTGATACCGCTTGCGATGACCGGCCGGTACGATGTTGCCGAGGAAAACGGAAATCGCGCTCTTGCGATCTTCGCGGTTCGGGGCGACGAACTGGCGGCCGGCAAGATCGAAATGAACCTCAGCAATATCGCTTCGCGGCGTGAGCGTCATCGCGATGCGGAAAGATACGGGCTTTCGGCACTTGGCCGTTTCGAACGGGCCGGTGAAAAAAAATGGCAGATCATGGCAATGAACGATCTTGCCAATACGTACACCGATCTGAACGAATTTCGTCGGGCCGAGAGTATATTCGAAGCGGCCCTGTCAGGCGCGCAAAATGCGTCAATGACCGTCACTGAAGCCGAGATCGAAGCGAACCTCGGCAATCTTGAGACCTATCGCGGAAACTATGGCAATGCCCTTCATTATTTGGAACTTTCGAGAACCAAATACGACACGCTCGGCATGCCGCATCAGTCCGCAATCGCCGAACTCGAGATCGCCGATATCTACGGCGAACTAGGATTGCTGACCGAGGCCGTATCGATCTATAAGCGCATCGTTCCAACCTTCAGGCAGTTGAAACTCCGGACCGAAGAAGCAAGGGCACGAATGCATTACGGCAATGTCAACGCCCGCCTTGGCAGCCATCGATCGGCCGAAAAACAATGGCGCGCAGCCGTTAGAATATTTGACGCCGAAGAGAACGCTTTAGGTGCGGGCCGTGCCAAGCTCGCACTTGCACGAGCCGCGCTCGCCCGAAGCGATGATCAAACCGCCAGAGAGCTCGTCCGTCAGGCGCGTACGACACTCGGCGTGACCGAGAACCCAAGGCATCACCTGGAAGCGATACTGCTCGAAGCTGAGATCGAGATCGAATGCGGTTCGATCGATAAGGCCGATACGCTGCTGGCCGATCTGGCCAATCGCGCCCGCCGCCTCGAACAACGGCGCTATACGCTGTCAGCGTTGAATGCAATGGGCAGGAGCGCGCTCTCTCGCGGAAAGCGGTCGACCGCAAAATCGGCATTTAAGAAAGCGGCGGCGATCGCCGAAGCTCTTCGTGCGCCTCTGGCCGGCGAAGAATTTAGAATGGCCGTGCTCGCCGCGACCATCGAACCCTTTGAAAATCTTTCGAGGATCTTTATCAAAGAAAGGAAATTTGCTGAGGCTCTCAAATGGGTCGAACGTGCCCGTTCGAGGTCGATCGCTGATTCGATGATCGCGAACGATCCGACAGAGGCTCGCGGGCCGGACGCTCTTGCTTCAAAGGCCTCGGACCTTCGCGAAAGGCTGAATTGGCTCTACAGCCGTCTCGACCGCGGCGAGGTCCTGGACAACACGAAACTGACACAGGAGTCACGCCGACTGGAAAGACAGCTTTCTGATCTTACACGCCGGATCGGAAGCTCGTTGGTTAAAGGTGCAGGTTCTGATCACCTTCGTCATGTGACCGGCGATCTCGATATCGAGAACCTCCAAAAACAATTGGGCAAGAGGCGAGCCCTGATCGAATTTGTCGAACACGACGGCTGGTTTTCGGCGTTTACCGTGAGCGATTCGGGTATCGACTATGTCGAGAAGATAGTAGAGACCAAGGTCATTTCTGCCGACATTGAGGCTTTGCGGTTTCAATTCGATTCGCTTCGATATGGAGCTGCAAATCTAGCGGGCCTCGCACAGGCCCTGAAACGACGCGCCGATGCGATCCTGGAACGGCTCTATCAACGGCTGTTCTCACGACTGGAGACGTCGATCGGTGACCGGAATCTGGTCATCGTTCCGTCCGGAGTTTTGAATTACGTTCCGTTCCAGGCTTTGCGAAGCGAAGCGACCTACTTGATCGAAACGCGTGAGATCGTGAGATCACCCTCCGCAGCGATCTGGCAGACACTGGCCAACGCCGGAAGCCGAAGGCCTCGCGGGGTCCTTCTGATCGGTTTTGCCGATGAAAGCATTCCCCTCGTCGATAGCGAGATCGAGACGCTATCCCGAGTATTTCCGGATGCAGACGCATACACGGGCGAATCGAGCACGTTTGCCGCGTATATGAGGATGGCTCCGGGAAAAAGGGTCATTCATATCGCATGCCACGGAACTTTTCGGTCAGACAACCCCTTGTATTCGAGCCTGCACCTCGCGGACGGGTGGGTGACAGTTAACGACATCAGAAAACAGAAACTGAATGCCGAGCTTGTTACGCTCAGTGCATGCGAGACCGGATTGAACGCCGTCGGTGCCGGCGAGGAGATATTCGGGCTCGCAAGGGGCTTTCTTTCGGCCGGAGCACGAAATATACTACTGAGCTTGTGGGCCGTAAATGACGTCTCTGCATCGCATATGATGCAGAGCTTTTACGCCGCAATGCAACGCGGCGATACAATTGCTGCATCTCTTCGGAAAGCACAGATCGAACAGATAAAGCGCGGGGAACATCCGTATTTTTGGGCACCCTACTATTTGATCGGCAAATAGGGGCACAACGGTTCGAGTTTTGAAAGAATTCGGACGGCGAACGTCTTTTTGATAGAATTCGATGCACTGTTGCGATAGGCGGAGACTTCCGCGGAGAAATTAAGAATGCGGGCTGCGGTAATTTATACAGGCATATTCGTCTTGATGCTTATGCTCTGGACGCCGGCCGGTTCGGCTCAACGAGCCGTCGGCGGATGCGATTGCATTCCGGATCAAGTGATAGTCCAGCTTCTTGATCCGGCAACCCTGCCTGCCGTCGCCGCTCAGTACGGCCTTGATCCCCAACCCGTTTCGCAGGTGGCCACTCCGCCGATCTTTCTTTTGACGATAACGAATGGCCAAACGCCGGAGCAGGTCGTCGCTGCAATGACAACGCCCGCACCCGGAGATCCGAGGGTCATATTTGCCGAGGTGAACCGAAAGCTCTCGCAGGTCGAACGCACAGGGCTTGATTGGACACAAGGAAGGTCATGGGCGATCGGGCGGTCGTGGGCCATCGGCGGAAGTTCGAAGGGCTATAGCAGACAATGGTTCACACAGCGAATTCGCCTGAATGAGGCGTTTGAGCAAGGGCAGACGCGCGGCGAGGGAGTGACCGTCGCAGTGCTCGATACGGGAATCGACCTCAGCCATCCTGCATTTTCTGGCCGTCTCGTGGAGCCAAAGCTTCGGTGGGACTTTGTCGATAACGACTCGGATCCGAGCGAGGTCGGAACGCTTCGGGTCGACCCGGCATTTGGTCATGGAACGCATGTAGCCGGGATCGTCGCGATCACGGCACCGGCGGCGAAGATAATGCCTCTGCGTGTCCTCGATCAAAACGGCGAGGGCGAACTGTGGCGAATAACGGCGGCGTTGATCTGGGCCGCTAACAATGGGGCCGAGGTCGCAAATCTCAGTTTTGGCTATCCGGATGACGTAAGGCTGATCAAAGATCTTGTCGAATGCGCCGATGTCGGAACGACACCGAACGGCACGACATTTCCGATCGGGGCCAACAGAATGGCGGTAGTTGCCGCTTCGGGTAACGGAGGCAACAGGATCCCGGTATTTCCGGCCGCAGAGGATCTGAACGGTATGCTCGGCGTCGGGGCAAGCACACGTGTCGATCTGCTTGCTGCATTCACATCTTATGACCGAAGTTGGGTCGAGGTTACCGCACCAGGCGAAGACATCGTAAGCGCGATACCTGGCGGACGGTATGCACTATGGACCGGTACCTCGATGGCAGCACCGATCGTCAGCGGTATAACCGCTCTTGTCAGAGCCAAGAATCCGCAGCTGACGATACCGCATGACTGGCTCGACATCGTGAAGGAAACATCGGTCGATAAGAGGTTTGGGAACGTTCCGCCGTGGGGTGAGGTCAGGCTCAACCGTGTAGACGCATTGTGTGCGGTGACGAACACTATCAACTGCCCGATCCCCAGTTCAGTCACAACAGACTTTGGTATCGACTATAAACAGACGAAATAGTCGTCATTTCGGCTGTGAAATAGACAAGTAAGGACCGTGCATATGTTGCCCGGTCCTTTTTGTTCTTTATCACACGACAAAGTGTCTTTTGCGAGTTGTTCGGAGCACTGTCTATCTGACGACCCCTCACTATAAAGGGAATTGCAAAAGGATGGACACTAGAATGAACAACTCGGAAAGCTCAAAGATGAAAGGGCGCATATGGAAGGCAGCCCTCGTGATGACGGCGATAGCGGGATGGATATCTATACCGCTGATGAACAATTCGGTCGAGGCCGGCGGCGTGCCGATCCTGGTCAGGGCGGCAAACCTGGTCTCGCCCAGCGGCAGCATCAACCCGCACGGTTTTGCTGAATATCAGCTCTATGCAAACGGCCATCGCGAAATAGAGGTCGAGATCGAGGATGTGAACCTGCCTGCTGGTACGTCGCTTTCGGCGATCGTCGACGGAAACAATATCGGGCAGGTGATCCTTGCAGCCGATCAACGCGGAAGACTAAAGCTTCGTACCGAGGACGGCCAGAACGTTCCTGTAACGAACGACGGCTCCGTCGTACAGGTGCTCAACGGCACGACCGTACTCGTTGCCGGCGTAATGAGCGGCGGCGGACCGAATCCAACGCCTACCGCATCACCGACATCATCGCCAACTGCTTCACCAACGGCTTCACCAACAGCGTCACCGACAGCGTCGCCAACTGCGTCTCCGACAGCATCACCGACCGCTTCACCGAGCCCGAGCCCAACAGGAACGCCGAACGAAAGCAGCCTTTTCGCCGGCCTTTCCGGCGGAACGATCAACGGTGTTCTGCCGTTAGGTTATGCCGAGTTTGAGATACACAGCAGCCGCCTCGAACTCGAGGTCAGACTGCGTCAGATCAACCTGCCTGCAGGAACAAGCCTATCTGTGGTCGTCAACGGCACCGCAGCAGGAAACATGATGGTCGAAAGCGACCGAGAAGCACGTCTTCGATTGAGAACGGATCGCGGCGAGACCGTGCCGCCGGTCGTTGTCGGAACGGCGATCAGCGTTCAACAGGCAGGAACGACCATAATGAGCGGCGTCTTTTCCGGATTTACGGGACCTAGCCCGAGCCCTTCGCCGACCGGAACACCCGGGCCGACACCGAGCCCCAGCCCGACGATGGGACGCTCTTTCGAGGCCCACCTGAATGGTGCCGGCGTCGAACCGCCTGTTCAAACCACCGCCAACGGTGAGGTCAAGGTCACACTAAATGCGGCAGAGACCCAGGCGACCATTTTTGGTGAATTTCACAACCTAAGCAGCGGCCAGACAGGCGCTCGGATAGAAACGACCACCGGCAACGTCATCACCGTACATAACTTTCCGGTGACGGGCGGGCAGAACGGCAATTTCGCTCCGGTAACGATCGATGTTTCGGCTGCTTTGGTTCAACAGCTTCGCACCGGACTATGGTCAGCAGTGATCACGAGCGTGAATAATCCGGGCGGCGAGATCCGCGGCCAGCTTACCGCACGATCGAGCGACAGCGATTTCGACGGCGACGGCAGCAACGATTTTGCAGTATTCCGCCCGTCGACCGGAGCATGGTATTCGCAGAATCCGTCTGGGTTCAATGCAACGGTCTTCGGTTCGGCCGGCGATCGGATCGTCTCCGGCGATTATGACGGCGATGGCCGCACGGATACGGCGGTGTTCCGAAACGTGAATGGATCCGGCATCTGGGACATTAGGCGCAGTTCGGACGGCGGCATAACGTCTGCACAATTCGGCTTTGCCAGCGATGTGCCGACACGCGGCGATTTTGACGGCGACGGAAGATCGGATCTTGCGGTATTCCGGCCATCGACCGGCGTTTGGTACGTGCAGAACAGCAGCACCTCGGGCTATACGATACTGCATTTCGGCTTATCCGAGGATAAACCGATCCCGGCAGACCTCGATGGCGACGGCCGTGACGACATTGCGGTATTCCGGCCTTCGACGGGCGTTTGGTATTGGCTTCGAAGTTCCGACGGCGGCTTCTCAGCAGTACGCTGGGGGCTGAGCGAGGATGTGCCCGTTCGCGGCGACTTTGACGGCGACGGAAAGGCCGATGTCACTGTCTTTCGGCCTTCGACCGGCATCTGGTACACGATGCGGAGTTCGGACGGCGGATTCCAGATCGCACAATTCGGACTCAACGGCGATATCCCGGTCGCGGGTAATTACGATGCGGACGGCAAAACGGACGTAGCGGTGTTCAGGCCTTCGGACGGATTTTGGTACATCCTCAGGAGCTCGGACGGCACGTTCCAGGCCTTGCCTTTCGGCCTCGCAGGCGACGTTCCGGTCATCGCCAGATGATAGACAAAGTAGTGCGGCACGGTGAGATCCGTGCCGCGCAGCAAGACATCCAGGCATCTGCTTCCGACCGCTAAATGGAACAGAAAAGAAGCTCGTGTTTGGATCTACGGCATCGGCAGCATAGCCCTCCTAGCTGCCGATGCTTTTTATTGTCCGGCGTTCGCGATCATGCCTTTGATCTGGCGAAGATGGCGAACTTCGTGGCCGCCGATAAGCACGAGCCATTCGATCGCCGAAAGGTCGCCGAAGTAAGGATGCGGGAATTTGTTTTGATTTCCGTCATTCGTTTCGAACAACGGCTTGAGTTCGTCAAAACGCCGGTCGATCTCTTCAAAGGCGGCGATCGATTCGGCAATGGACTTTGAGCCCGATGGTTTCACGCGATCGGGGGCGTCGATGGCGACGTCGGCGAACTCCGCGGCCTTACTCAAGAATCCTTCCGAAATGTTCACGGTTCCGTCATACGCCCGGCCCGCCTCGCCTGCCTCTTTAAGCAATTTGCCGCAGATCCGCGACATCCCGTCAGCGACGAGCGTTAGGTGTTCGACAATTTCGGCGATGCTCCACTTGTCATCCGCCGGCCGCGTATTGATCACATCTTCGGGTAAGCTCGAAACCGTGAGCAGAAGCTTTTGCCTTATCGCCTTGTTTGCAGTGTAAATTTCGTCTATCGATCGGTAGTTCATTGTTCAGTTTGTTCTGCCCGCTGCCTGCGGTGAGAGCACGAGCCGATGCCAACGCGGGAAGCTCGTTACGCTATCGGCCTCGTTCTTCATTCTCTTGATAAAGGCCGTCTGAAAATAGAGTATCTGATCTTCGGGCCACGCCATTGTCACTATCGGATTAAAGGAAACAAGGCTCTTTTCATCCGGAAGGGTTGACGAAGCCGGAGCCGCGGCATTTACGTTAGTATCGGTATTTGCTCCGCCAAGCGTTCGATGCTGTTCAAGGTCGTAAGCCTGCGAAGAAAGAAGAAGGCTATTGCGAAGCGGAACTGCCGCCTGCGTCGGGTTTGTCCCGACGGCGTCGTAAATACGCACCTGTGATTCGAATGCAGCTGCGATCTTTGCCGAATCGGGCGACCAGACAGGGCGGACGGCAGTAAGCGCGTCGTCGAGCCTTCGCTCGCGGCCGTTCTTCTCGACCATTCGCGGACGTCCGACCGGTACGAATATCTCGCCGGCGCTATCCGCCCGAAACTGCAGATACTGCCACTCTCTCGCGGTCGCTGCCAGGGCTGCAAGAGCGGAGCTGTCGGGCGACCACGTGTAGTAGAAATAGATCAGCCCCTCGTTCTGGGTCAAAGGCTTAAGATTGCCTCCGTCTGCGTCGCAAAGATAGATCTGTTCGGTCCTGAATGTGAGGATGCCGGTAGGTGCGGTCGGAGTCGGTGACCGTACGGGCTCGGCCGGCGCGGTTTCAGCATTGGTCTCGCCGTCGGCGGATCCGGTATTGCTGTTTGTATCAGTAACGGCCGAAGTATTGGTGTTTGACGGAGATCCCTTCGTCGCCGGGGCTTCGTCTTCCTTTGTTCCAATGTCAGCGGGAAGCTCGGGCTTTTCGCCTTGAGCGCCTCGGATCATTGCGACAAAAGCGACGTTTGCCGAATCGGGCGACCAGACGATCGTATCCGGAAAATGGACCGCCATCAGATCGGCCGTTACCTTTTGGAGCAGCTTGCCATCAGGCGAATACATATCCAGGCGAAACTCAGCAGAGAGGTCGTCGGCCTGATGATAAACGGCAAGCACACGCTTTTTGTCAGGCGAGGTCAAGGTGCGGTCCAATGCCTCGCCCGGCCGGTTGAGGTCAAAATCTGCCTGAACCGCCGGATTGCGCTCTTCGAGTGCTGCGCTGCCGGCCGTCTCGGGCTGCGGAACGTCAGGCTCGTAACGATAGCTGAGCCTGACCGAGGGAACGTCGGCGAGTCTGGCGGGCGGCCCGCCGGGTTCGCGCGGGGCTTCCTTTTGGCACGCACCTGTTAACAACACGAATAGGAATACAGATACCGCAATTGAACTTGATCGCCGTAAGGCGAGTAGTTGTTTCATAGACGTGCTATTTAAGCTCGACGCCAAAGTACTGCTTGTACGTTTCGCGCTGACGTTCGCTCGGATCTTTGACCGGGACGAACCGCGCCTCGTATCGGCCATTGCTTCCAAGTGTGAAATTGACCTCTCGCAGCCGGTCGTGACGAAAGATCGCCAGCTTTAACTTGTCGTTCGGCCGCTTTTCATCAAGATAGTTCTGAAGGAACGTGAGGCTCGCCCGGTGGCCGTCGATCGCTACTATCTGATCATTGAAATTCAGGCCCTGTTCGAATGCGGGAGTTCCCGCGGCCACCCTGCGAACGGTCAGACGGCCTGATTCCTCGGCAAGATCGGCGCCGATATATGCTTTTGCTGCGTTCGGCTGCTCGATCTTGAGCTCTAGGCCAAGGCCGCTGACCATGGAGTTGTAATCGATCTCGGCGCGGCCCCTGACGTATTTGGCAAAGAAGTCGTCGAGCGAACGGCCGGCCATCGTCTCGCAGGTGCGCTGAAAATCGCCGGATGTGTAATTTCTTCCTTTCTTGAAAAACTCGTTGTAGAGCGAACGCATGACATCATCAAGCGAACGCGACCCGTTGGACGATGTCCTGATCGTCAGATCGAGCATCATGCTGACGACCTCGCCTTTGTCGTAATACGAGATCTGATTGTTGATCGAATTCTGATCCTGGCGGTAGTATTTGATCCACGCATCGAAACTTGCTTCCTCGAGGCTTGTCTCGAACCTTCCCGGCCGATTCTGAAGCTGTTGGATCATCTCGGCCTTTGCCGCAAGGATCTCCTGGTCGCTTGAAATGCCCGCGCGCCGAAGCAGAAGGCCTTCGTAATACGCGGTCGTGCCTTCGGCGACCCATAGCAGACCGGTGTAATTCTCATTCTCGTAATCGAAAGGCCCGAGCACGTCCGGCCGGATCCGCTTTACATTCCACAAATGAAAGTACTCGTGCGCGACCAGCCCGAGATAGGCAACGTACTGACTACGCGGTTTGAAGCCGAAGCGGTTCCACTGAAGCGCGGTGGAATTAAGATGCTCGAGGCCGCCGCTGCCGCGAAGATTAAGGATTATCAAATAATCATCGACCGGTATCTCGCCAAAGATCTTCACCGCCTCTTCACCGATCCTGGCCGTGTCGGCCGCCATCTGCTTGAGGTCGTAATTTCCATCGCCCGTTACGACGATCCGATGCGGTTTGCCGGCCACTTCAAAGCCGATCTCCTTGAAATCGCTCACTTCGAATGGAGCATCGTAAAGAACGTCGAAATCGGATGCCCTGAAGGTATTTGGCGAACCGGTGACCCGCGGCAGGCCGGTCGCCACCTTCCACTTGCCGAAAGGTACGACGGTCACGGTCGACGGAGCATTCAGATGCCCTTTCGGGAACATCAGCAGCGCCGCATTGTTCCAAAACGCATGCTCGTCATTGAGTTCGTTCGTCCTTACCGTTAGCTCATTCGAATAGACCCGATAGGTAGCGACGATCTCGCTCGAACCTTTTGAATCGACCTGCCACGTGTTCTTACTGATCTTTCGCCACGCAATATCGCGGCCGCGGCCGTCCTTGACGCTGAAATCCTGGACGTGGCGTGAATATTCGCGGACCAGGTAGCTGCCCGGCGTCCAAACCGGCATTTTGAGCTCGGTCTGATCGGGAAGTTTGGCGGCCTTGACGCGCATTTCAACCTCAAGCAGGTGCGTCCACGGTTTCGACATCGATACGGTGAAGCGGATGTCCGGCACCGCTGAACTCTTCAAAGCCTTGCGGCCTTTCGGTTCGGATGCTTTCGACCCGGCGGCCGAAGTTTCTAGGGTCATAATAAAAACGAGTGGTGTTATCAGCAGAGCGATCAGGCTTTTCCGAAGTGTTGTATTCATTCCTTATTCCGTGAGCGGACCGGCGATCCAGGCGTATTCCAGTATTCTACTACGGTATACCCTTTTGCTAAAATTTTGCCGTTCAGGCTCGGCCGACCGGACGGTCGGAAATGGCATTCTATCCGCCGGTGCGTTAGGCTTGTGAATGGACCGTGACAGCAATGGAGCCCGAAAAAGTAAACGACAAGTTTTTCACAACGCCCTTAATAATAATATTTGTAACCGTCTTTATCGATCTGGTCGGTTTCGGTATGGTCATACCGATACTGCCTTTTTATGCCAATACCGAGCCGTTCAATGCGACGCCTTTCGAGATAGGCCTTCTGTTCGCCATCTATTCCTGGATGCAGTTCTTCTTTTCACCGATACTTGGCCGGCTTTCGGACAGATACGGGCGGCGGCCGATACTTTTTGTAAGCCTGCTCGGATCGGCCGTCGGTTATTTTTTGATCGGTTTCGCAGGCTCGCTGCTCTTGGTATTCGTCGGCAGGATAATCGGCGGCATCACCGGGGCAAACATTTCGACGGCGCAAGCCTACATAGCCGATGTGACGACGAAGGAAAACCGTGCGAAAGGCATGGGGCTTTTCGGGGCGATGTTCGGGCTGGGTTTTATATTGGGACCGGCGATCGCCGGTATCCTGAGCAAATACGGCGTCCACGTACCTTTCTATTTCGCAGCCGTGCTCTCGCTCGCAAACGCGATCGCCCTTTATTTCGTGCTGCCCGAATCGATCAAACCGAATCCGGACGGTGTCATCCCCGAGCGGCGAAACCGCGTCGTCGAACTTCTCGCGTCGCTTCGCGAACGTGATTTCGGGTTGTTGAATCTTTTGTATTTTCTTCTCGTCACCTCGTTCTCGATAATGACGTATGCGTTCGTGCTCTATACGGCTTACCGCTATGGATATAACGCGGAGCAGAACGGCTACCTTTTCGCCTTCGTCGGGTTGATCGCGATCATCGGCCAGGGCTTTCTTTTCGGCAAACTGGTCGGCCGATTCGGCGAAACAAAGCTAACGGTGATCGGCTGCTTTCTGATGGGCATGAGCCTTTTTGCGATACCTTTCCTTGGGCCAGCGAACGGCGGCCTCGCCGGCCTGCTTGTCGGCTGTGCGGTGCTTTCGATCGGCAATGCTATGGCGTCGCCGGCATTGACCAGCCTCGTTTCAAAGATCTCGGCCGAGCATGAGCAGGGAAGCGCTCTCGGGATAATGCAGTCAGGTGCGAGCCTTGCAAGGGCGATCGGCCCGATGATCGGCGGCGTCCTGCTCAACAATGCGCTGAACACCGTCGACGACGTAACGGTGAACCGTACCTTTTGGACGGCCTCGGCGATCATGTTCGTTGCGTTCATGACCGCTATATATGCAATGAGGGTGATGAAGATGAAGCTCTCGCCGGCGTGAAGCGGTCAGCCGACCTTGCGTTGACGCTGAGCAGAGGCTTCGGGAAAGGTCAGACGGAACGTTGAACCCGAATTACCGTCGCTTAATGCCTGGATCGTTCCGGCGTGTTCCTGCACGATGCCATAGGTGACCGCAAGGCCGAGGCCGGTACCGTTGCCGACGCCCTTGGTCGTGAAAAAGGGATCGAATATCTTGCTTAGATTCTCCTGCGGAATGCCCTCGCCCGTATCTGCGACCTCGACGCTTACTTCATTACCGTTACGAGCGGTAACGAGGGTGATCGAACCGCCGCCGAACATCGCATCGCGTGCATTTAAAAGCAGGTTGGTGAAAACCTGCTGGAGCTTTCCGCCATTACCCAGCACCGCCGGCTTGTCTGCCGAATATTCCTTAATGATCTTGACGTTAGTTTTTCGTAATTGCGGTTCGAGAAGCTGAAGCGTGTCGTCGAGCAGTTTGTTGATGTCTATCTCGACCCATTCGATCGCGTTGCCGGTGCGTGAGAAATTCAGAAGATTGCCAACGATGTTAGTCGCGCGGTCGGTCTGCCGCTGCATCTTCATGAGCAAGGCATGTTTGGGGTCGGTCTCCGGGATCATCCCAAGAAGCATCTGAGTGTAGCTCGAAACGCCGGTCAGCGGCGTGTTCACCTCGTGGGCGACACCGGCTGCAAGCAGGCCGATGCTCGAGAGTTTTTCGCTCTGCTGCAGCGATTCTTCGAGTTTTACCCTTGAGGAAACGTTTTCGAGCACGATGATCGCTCCGGTCTGCTCGTTCGAGACAGAACGCAGCGGTGCGACCGCGACATTGAGTATCATCGACCGGCCAAGCGCATCGTAAGCGTGAAGCTTGTAAGCGTTTCGGATCTCGGTCAAATGCCAACGCGATTTACCGAGAATGTTCGACAGGTTGAGAGCAAAGCTCTCATCGAAGATGTCCTCGACAAGGTTTCCGACCAGCTCATCGCGCGAGAGCGCCATCATCTCTTCGAAGGTCGAATTACATCGGGTTATCCGGCCGTCCTCGTCAACGGCCAGCAGGCCGACGTTGATCGATTCGACGATCGATTCGTTGAATTCCTTCAAAAGTGCAAGCTCTTCGGTCTGCTGCTGCTGTTCCTGATAAAGACGGCTGTTCTCGATAGCGACGCCGATATATCCGGAAACGGTCCTCAGGATCTCAAGGTCCTCAGATGAGAGCAGCGAACCATCGCTCGCGCGGCCGAGGCCGATGACCGCGACCATCTTGCTTCGGACGACGCACGGAACGAAATAATGCAGTTCCTGGCGGACAGGCATCTTGCCGTTGCCGTTCGATTCGGTCAGGTCGGCATCCTGGAGTTCGATCTCATCGGCACGGACGATGCCTTTTTCGGCAGATTTCTGCCTGATCATCTGCTTGAAATCGACCGGGATATAGTATTCCTCGCCGAGCCCGACAGATTTGGCGATCCGGTAACCGCTCGGCGAACTCTTGTCCTCGATAAAGATCGCTGCCTTTTCGACATCGAGCACCTGTATCAACCTCTCGGTCAACGCGCTTGTCAGCGGCTCGAGTGCGGTCGTAGCCGAAAGGGTCCTGCCAAAATCAAGCAGTCCCTGACGCAGGTCGTAGCGCTCGCCGTAAAAGAACCGGTTCGCGCGTTCCTGCAGAAAGTTTTTAAGCGGTTCGCTCAGCAAAACGATCGCTGCCATCGCGATGACGGCGATAAGCGCCCTGAGCGTGATCTCGGTCGTCGAAAGGTTGCTGCCGACGGCGAGAAAGACGAGCCCAAGCGCGACTGCCCCGATCATCATCGCGATCGCGACGGTCGTTACCGCATAGACCAACGCCCTCCGGACGACCACATCGACATCCATCAGACGATAGCGAACGACCGAGTGTCCGAAACTAAGCGGTATCAAGGCGAGAGGCAAGGTCGTCAGGGCGACGGTCAGAGTGTCTTCCGGCAAATAGACGAATTGCTTCGCGATCCGGAAAAGCAGGATCGGAACGATCGAGATGATGGTTCCCCACATCGCCCATTTCAACCGCTGACGCACCAACGGCTGCTGATTTGTCAAAAACCGCCAAAGCAGAATGCTCGATCCGATGGATACACCGGCAACAAAATGGATCAGCAGGCTTTGGTTGATCAACGGAAAGACCTTATTCGCGGCCGAGAAATAGACCAGCGATATGCCAGCCGCCTCGGGGATCAGGAGCGGTGCCAATGTAAAGAAAAAGCTGGCTAAGGAGATCAGCGCCGCGGGAACGTACAAGATCAGCGTCCGCCAAGGCTTTTCGTCGAATACGGCGCTCTTCACCGGATAACGCAGGCAGAAATGTAAGAACAACGGAACGAAGAACGCAAAGGCAAGATCGTCGATGAGGCTTACGCCGAGATCGAAATCCTGCTCGAGCCTCAATGGGTGGTAAACGTGGAATACAAATGCGGTAAGACAGATCGTCGCAAAATGAAGCACGAAAGGCGATCGGCTCCCCTGCTTGAACAAGACGAACAATCCAACGGCGAGCCATACCGCGCCTACCAGCGCAAGGAACACGATCGACGCCGTCCAGCGCGGCAAAGAATCGATGTTCGATAGATCAGAGTAGTAAAAGTTATTGGTAAAGGCGTATTTCGGTTTTTGGTAGAAATAGGTGAGGCTGCCGCCGACGCCTGCAGCATCCAGATACATCGGTATATCTGCGACCGAAACGACCTCGTGGAACGTTCGGCCATCGAGACTTATGGTTAACAGTTTGTCGCCGGCCGAGATGCCTGCTCGTGACGCAGCCAGGCCCGGCTCAACCTTTTCAGCATAGATGCCGTCCGCCTTCTGGACCCATAGGACGCCGTCGGTCGGGGGAAGTTGGTGGCCGGCCCGCTGCGACAGATTGAGTGCCCCGCCAGCGACAAGCATAACGGTCAAAACCAGCCAAATCAGGCTCGAACTTGTTAGAACTTTCCCCTTCATCGATCGAGAGACACTAATCCGAGTTTTCAACAGGCAAACCGTGTTCCAACGCACCGTCGAATCCCGACCATCGCCGCGTTACGATAATTAAGCGATAAACGCTCGATCTATCTCAGGATCGCGAGCCGTAAACCGAAAAAAATTCAGATTTTTGCTTGTCAATCCATTATTTTGGACAAAACTAAAACCGCCGGACCTGTGATCAGAACCGGCGGTTTTCGGAGCAATCGTCCGGACGGAGGCGTCCGCGATCAGAACCTTACCAATATGCCGCCGCGAAGTGCTCGGCGATGCGAGTTGACCCTCAGGCTTCCATCCTCGCCGAAAAGGCCGTTCTGGAAATCAAAAACGTTCCGGGCATCAACGACGGCTTCTGCCTGGAATGGCAGGCCTAAGGTCGGCAAATGCTGCGTGACCAGAACACTCAGGCCCGGATCGTAGATAGCAAGACGGCCCTGAAACGGGTCGATCGCAAAGATCGTCGCCCGAGGCGAAAGCCTGAAGATCGTCTTCACGTTAGTTCCGGTATTGAAATCAGCCTCGATCTGACCGTACAGGGTGTGAAAAACGCCCGATTTGAATAGGTCCGCCGGATCTGAGATGCCGTTGGCCGACAACTGCTGGCCGGTCCCGAAACTGTACCCGCCGCCGGCAGTGATGCGGCCCGAAAGCCGCCGCGTGTATACAACACGAAGCCCTGTCGATCCGCCCTGTTGATTACCGACAAATTCCGAGAACTGTTCGCCGGCAGAATCGAAGGGCAGGCTCGTAATGCCAACACCGCGGCCAACCGTCGCGTCGAAGAACGCATTTGCTTCGATCGTCGAGCGATTGTCCAGAACACGCTCGATACCAAATTCGAATCGGCTGCTTTTATTCATCACCGGCCGTCCGTTCTCGACGACAAAGTCATCGATGGCTACCGGTTCGCGAAAGATGACCTCAGCGTCCTCGAGCTCGATCTCGCGTGACCAGGTTCGCGGGTCTGCCTGCGACGTGTACGAAGCACGGAAGCGGGTTTTCGGATCGATGTCGTATTGAAAACCGAGTCGCGGCGAGATCGAGAAATCATCGCCGGCCCCGATGAAGCGAGAATAATCGACGCCGTAGACCAGGATCACGCCTTCGCGTACACGCCATTCATCGAGGGCCTGGAACGACACCTGGCCGAGCCGCCCCTCAGAATTGCCGAGGTTGATGCTGCCGAGATTTGCGGCTGAGGCACGCAGTCTCAGTTTGTGATCGTCATTCAGGTCAAATTTCAGCTGGGTCTCGAATCGCTGCGGAGCATTTCGGCCAATGCCTGCCTGCGCGGCGATCATCAGGCTCGCATCGCTGCCAAGCGGAAGCAGGGTCGCGTAGTTGACGCCGGCGTACGAGCCCCGATTAGTCGAGGCATAAAAGGTCTCGACGACCGACTGCCCCGGACGCGCCGTTGTCTCTTCGTCTGTCGGAGTGTCAACAACAACTTCGGGCTCAGTTTCAGAAGCGACCGTTCCCTCGGTGTTCTGATAGATCGACCGGCTTATCGATGCCGCTCGGCGAACCCATTTCGGATTGTTGCGGTCGAGCCGATTTTCAGGGAGCGTGTTGCCGCTGCCGGCCTTTTCCAATTTGAAACCGTAGTTGAGCTGGGTGGCACGGGCGACCTCGATCTCAGAGACCGTCTGCGGATTATACCCTTGAGCTACCGCAAGTACGGTATATGTGCCGGGCAAGATCCGAAGCAAAAATCTACCGTCCGCCGCCGAACGAACCTGGCGGAGCAATTTGGTCGTTCCGATGCGAAAGATCGCGACCGTTGCATCGGCGATCGGTTTACCTGCTTCGTCTCGAACAAAACCGGAAATGACGCCAAGATTGGTCGAGGCGTTGGAATTCACCGCAACGCGAGAATTCGGCGCCG
Organism: Chloracidobacterium sp.; assembly: GCA_016716305.1. Taxonomy (NCBI): domain Bacteria; kingdom Pseudomonadati; phylum Acidobacteriota; class Blastocatellia; order Chloracidobacteriales; family Chloracidobacteriaceae; genus Chloracidobacterium; species Chloracidobacterium sp. The sequence goes on along the minus strand of JADJWP010000002.1, from coordinate 2,039,113 downwards.
CAACGATCGCAGTTACGTTCAAAACGACTGCGATCAACAGGCTGCTGAAAACTCTCGATCTGCTTCCGGAAATAAACATTGAATGAATGCGCTCCCGCACCTGGGCGGACTATTGAAAAGTTCGCTGAAACCCGCAACTGACTTAAGGAATAACTGCCTGGAAAGCCGATATTCCGAGCACTTTGCTATTTTGGTTGCAAAAATCAAATGTGTCAAGCCTTTCGACACTCGATACTTTGTGGCTTTTGATGCGAATTGCCTTGACAAAGTTTGCCCGACAGCTAGAATTAAACCTTGCTTTTCGGCACCCATGCGGAGACGTGGCTGAGTGGCTGAAAGCGGCGGTTTGCTAAACCGTTGTACTCCAAAAGGGTACCACAGGTTCGAATCCTGTCGTCTCCGCCATTATTCATTTAGCGAAGCCGTCGGCCGATGTGTCCGACGGTTTTTCTTTTCCGCCTCATCGAATGGGCGAACGGCCTGCAGGAGTCTGAAAATGAAGATCGCGGTGACAAGTGTTTCGGTATACGATCCGGTCGAGGCGTTCATGTTCTATACACAAAAACTCGGGTTTCGGGAAAGGCTCTTTGAGCCCGAACACGGGCTGGCGATCGTCGTTTCGCCGGAAGACGAAGATGGGACCGCTTTACTGTTGGAACCCCGCGGCGGTCAAGGCTCGGATGCGTATTTCGACGGGCTTTACAATTCCGGACTGCCGGCGATCGTTTTTAGCACCGATGATATCGACGCCGAATTTGAAAGGCTCAAGGACGCCGGTATCGTATTTCGTCAGCCGCCGACCAAGACCGGGCGGGGAACACAGGCGCTGTTCGAAGATACATGCGGAAATTTGATCCAACTTTTTCAGGCTTGATGTCGTATCAAGCGCCATGAAGATAGTACCAGTGATCAGATGTTCGGATATCGACGCTTCGATCAGGTTCTACACCGAGATACTCGGTTTCGTCTCAGAGTATCCGGAGACACCATCGAAAGCGGCCGTCGTTGATGTTTCGCAGGGCGATGCCGTTTTGCAGCTTTCAGTGCTTTCAGGCGACGGCAGTTTCGGCGCGGCGATAAACGTCGAGGTCGAGGAAGTGGACGATCTGTTCGGGCAGTTCCTGTCGCGCGGGCTCGATACGTCGGGGCACGCGAATTCGCCCGTGCATCTTGGCCCGATCGATCAGAGCTGGGGTTCGCGCGAATTTTACGTGACCGACCCCGATGGCAATACTCTGCGGTTCAGATCGTGGCCTGCGCAAGCCTAAGCAAACCCGATCTCGAGCCATTACGACCCATCTGATTCGCTACTAAGGGCGTTTCTGCCTATAATCGTGCTTTATGTCCGTAAGAGTACGATTTGCCCCGTCGCCGACGGGTTACCTCCATATCGGTTCGGCCCGAACCGCGCTTTTCAATTATCTTTACGCTCGTCATACCGGCGGCAAGTTTCTGCTGCGCATCGAGGACACAGACCTCGCCCGCTCAACCGATGAATCGACCCGCTCGATCCTTGACGGCCTCGAATGGCTCGGGTTCGCACCGGACGAAGAGGTCGTTTTTCAATCGAACAATGCCGATAAACATCGTGCAGCGGCGCTTCGACTTCTGGACGAAGGCAAGGCCTATCGCGATTTCACCCCGAAAGAAGCGCCTTCGGACGGGAACGTTAAAGACGCGATCAAGGAACGAGCCCGCGCCCAAGGAGCCGACAAGAACATGCGGGACAACCCGTATCGCGACCTCCGGAAGGAAGAATCTGATGCCCGTGCAGCTGCGGGTGAGCCGTTTGCGATACGTCTGAGGGTCGCTGAAGACGGCCGAACGGCCTTTGACGATCAGGTTTACGGAATCCAGGAGCGCGATTACGCCGACACCGAAGACCTCGTGCTTTTGCGTTCAGATGGCCATCCGCTCTATAACCTCGCGGTCGTCTGCGACGACATCGAGATGCAGATAACCCACGTCATACGTGGCCAGGACCACCTGACAAACACGCACAAGCAGGTGCTGATCTACGAAGCTCTCGGTGTAACGCCGCCGATATTCGCACATTTGCCGCTGATAATGGCGCCGAACAAGGGCAAGCTCTCGAAACGCAAACACGGCGAGGTGGTTTCGATGACGACGTATCGCGATGCAGGCTTTCTTGCAGCGGCGTTTCGCAATTTTCTTGCCTTGCTCGGTTGGTCTGCCGGAGAAGAGAAAGAGATCTATTCTCTTGAAGAATTGATCGAGAAATTCTCACTCGAGGGCATTCACCGCTCGAACGCCGTATTCAATTTTCACCCGGACGACCCGCGAAAATGGACCGACGACAAGGCCATCTGGATGAACGCCGAATACATCCGCACGATGCCGCTCGACGATCTCTTGCCGTTCGTCAAAGCAGAACTGAAATCCGCGAAACTCTGGCGAGAGGAATACGAAGACGATGACAAAACGTGGTTTGAAAACACGATCGACCTCATCCGACAGCGCTTCTTCACGCTCAAAGATTTTTCTGCACAAGGCCGCGCGTATTTTAGCGAAGATTACGATTTCGATCCGGCAGCGATCGAGAAGAACCTCAATAAGTTTCCCGATCTCAAGATCTGGCTCCCCGAACTGGCGGATCGCTTCGAGGCGGAATTTGGCGAAGCGGATGGTGTCAGTAGCCCGCAAATCAGTAAGGGCTCAACGCCGCCGATCTATAATGAAGAGAACATCGAAACGGTCGTGAAAGCCTTTACCGAAGAAAAAGGCACCAAGCTCGGCGTGATAATGAATGGTGCAAGAACACTGCTCACTGGCGTTGCAGTCGGCCCGTCGATGCTATCCGTCTTCGAGGTCATCGGCCTTGATAGAACGACCATGCGCCTCCGGAGCCAGGTCGCCTGGAACGTCAATAGTTGATGGCTCCCGAACTGATATCGATCCTGGCCTGTACAGGCATTGTTATATTGATCGTTGTTGCGAGCATCGCGGCAGCGTTCGTTAAAACAAAAAGGACTCGATCGCGACTCGATGTCGTCTTTGCCGGACGCGAACCGCTTACAGAAGAGGAATTTCACTATCGATATTTTGCGTCAAAAGGAATTCCTTTTTTTGTTTCGGCGGGAGTTCGCAAAGTGCTTGCAGCCGAACTTCAAGCTGATCTTGCCCGGCTGTCGGCCGACGATGATTTTTCGGGGAACCTGAGCTTTCTTCGGGATGAGTTGGAAGATCCGGAAACGCTGTTGTCGCTCGAACATGTTTTCGAGATAAGACTGTCCGAATCGGACGTCCACGAAATGGGCACTACCGTTGGTGATATAATCGATGTTGTTTGGAAGACGCTTAAAAAGAACGAGAAATTAAAGCAGGAAGCAAACGTTCCTGAGGGTCAGAATAAAGGCAAAATGGATAGATCATGAAAGGATTCAAATCGAACATCGAGAAAGACACGCTTAAGAACAAGAATTTTCGCAAGGTTCTCTACACTTCGGCCTATAGCCAGTTGGTCCTGATGAGCCTGCAGCCCAAAGAGGAGATCGGCGCCGAGACGCACCCCGAGAACGATCAGTTCCTAAGGTTCGAGGGCGGAAAGGGCAAGGTGCTGATCGACGGTAATGAGTACCTCGTAAAGGACGGTGACGCTGTTGTCATACCCGCCGGTGCCGAGCACAACGTGATCAATACATCGGCCAAAACAAAGCTCAAGATCTATACGATCTATTCACCGCCGCATCACAAGGACCAGATCGTCCGCAAGACCAAGGACGAAGCCGAAGCGAACAACGAGGAATTTGACGGCACAATGACCGAGAAGCGGAAGGTAAAGAAATAGACCATGAACCCCGAGGTAAGGGCATATAACGACTCGCAAACGACCGCCGACCGCGAGATCTGCACAGCACTTGCCGAGGCGATCTCGGGCGCCCTGCCAAAGGCCGAGAACAAGATCTGGCACCGGCATCCGGTCTGGTTTCTTGATGGGAATCCGATCGTCGGTTACAGCAAACTAAAGGCGGGCATCAGGCTGATGTTCTGGAGCGGTGCGAGCTTTGACGAAGAGTTGCTCAAACCCGGAACGGGTAAGTTCAAAGACGCCTCGATCACGTACACATCCGCCGATCAGATCAACTTCAAAGACCTGAAACGCTGGCTGAAAAAATCGGCTGCGATCCAGTGGGATTATAAAAATGTGATCAAGCGAAAAGGTGTTCTGGAACGATCGACACCTGGCAAGTGACCCGTTCCGATCGGTCGTTCATTCCTTCGGCAGGTTGCTGTAACTATCGAGCTGAAACTTCCAACTGCCGTCTTTTGACCTCACCGCAACGACAACGAATTTGCCTCTTGATGTCTGTGTTTCGCCGTTCTTGCCGATGCTTGTCAGCGAAAAGATGCCGACGTCATAGCCCATATCCTGATCGACCCGCCGGTCAACGATATTGAACCGAATATCAAGCTTTCCGCCGACGCGTCGGATCGCATCAAAAAAGCCGCTAAAGCTCTTGAATATCACGTCGCGGCCACGCATGATGTCGCTCTCGGGTGTGAGGTAAAGTGCGTCGTCGGTGTATAGGCCGCTGACCATCTTCGCGTCGAGCCTTTCATACGCATCGCTGAACGTTGCGTAAACAGCGTCGATACCGGCGTGCGGCTTTACGGACCCTTCGAGCGTCAGTTTCAACGCGGCCTTATGCTGCGATGCAGCGGTCATCGTGAGAGCGAGGATGAGAACAGTAAGAAGTGCGGGTCTTTTCATTGTCTTAGGATACCTATCTATATTTCGATGATTCTTCTTTTGACCGGAGATGACAGAACGATCGTCGTTGTCGTGATCCCGTAGGGCGTCAGGCGGTCGATCATCTGTTGGAGGTGCTCGACCGACGAGACGGCGACCTTCATAATGAACGAGTCGCCGCCGGTCCCGCGATGGCATTCGAGCACTTCGTTGGACTCTTGCGCGACCTCGATGATGTGGCTGTAATCGACGCCGGTTATGCTCATTCGCACAAATGCCGTGATCGGCAGCCCGACCTTCGCCGTATCGATCTCGGCGCGATAGCCGGTAATGATCCCGGCATCCTCGAGTTTTCGTACGCGCTCGATAACGGCCGGCGTGGTCAGCCCAACGCGACGGCCAAGTTCGGCGTAACTCGTCCGTGCATCCTGCTGTAATTCCTTTAGGATCTTGCGATCGATCTCGTCAACTATCATCGTCTCAGATCACTCCCGGCTTCGATGACCGAGCGGGCGTCACCAAAGAATATAAAGCATACCGCCAAAATTAACTAACAAAGTAAGGCGTGATACGGATAAATTTTGAGTTTCGCTATTCAAACTAATTATCCTTTCCATTAGAATAGTTTATTCGAAGATAACCCAACGTTCTTAAGCCGCATCGGACATATGAAAGGAGCCGCTCAAATGCTGACCGAAACCGCAACGCCGCCCACCAACGACGCCGATCTTGCGATCGAGAATTTCCAGGTCTCGGATGCCGATCTTCCTGAGTTCAGGGACATGAAGTTCGAGAACATAAACGAACTTCACCTCGATCATCCCGGTGCGAACGACCCCGAATATCGAGCGCGGCGAGACGTTATTGCCGGGTACGCAAAGAACTTTCGCGAGACCGGCGAGATCACAGATGTCGATTACAGCCCGCGTGAACAGCGTGTTTGGCGATATGTTGCAGAGGAACTCGAGGAACTGCAGCAGAAATACGCTTCGCCATTTTATTTGAGGGCAAAGAAAGATCTCGGCATCAGGACCGACCGCATCCCGCAGCTGTCGGAAATGAACCGGCGGTTGAAAGAACTTACGGGCTTTCGGCTTGCACCGATCGAGGGACTGGTCGAAACACGAGCTTTCCTTTCATGGCTGTCGTACAGGGTGATGCTATGCACGCAGTACATCCGCCATCACTCGCAGCCGGCGTACACGCCCGAACCAGATATCGTACACGAAGCGATCGGACACATACCGATGTTCACCAATCCGAATTTCGCAGATTTTTCACAGTTCATCGGCCACGGAGCAAGAATTGCGAACGACCGGCAGCTGGAAGAACTCGGCCGGCTTTATTGGTTCACGGTCGAATTCGGGATGGTCGAGCACGAAGGCGATATCAAGGCTTACGGCGCCGGATTGCTCTCGAGTTTTGGCGAGCTCGAACACGCGTTCAGTGACCAGGTCGAACGTCGTCCTTTCAACCTCGAACAGGTCATCGATCACGAGTACACCTACAGCGACATGCAGCCGGTGTTGTATGTCATCCCGTCGTACGCTGAGCTGAAAGAGGTGACGCGGAAATATATCGAAAGCTTCGGGTCGAAATAAATGATCGAGTATAAGGTGAACGAGCCGGTCGATGCGGCCGACGTGATCGAACTTTATCGCGACGCAGGACTGCAGAGGCCGATAGATGACGCAGGCAGGATCGCCAAAATGCTGGCGGGTTCGAACCTCGTCGTCAGCGCCTGGGAAGACGGCAAATTGGTCGGCATTTCACGTTCGATCACCGACGGCGCCTGGAGCACTTATCTCGCCGACCTTGCCGTCGCGACATCGCACCAGAAAGCAGGTGTCGGGCGCCGGCTGGTCGAGCTTACAAAAGAGGCCGCAGGCGAAGAATCGATGGTGCTGCTCCTTTCGGTCCCGACCGCGATGGAGTACTACCCAAAGATCGGTATGGAACGGCTCGACAACGCATTCATAATCTGGCGGAAGGGATGAGGCTTTCAGGAAAAAATGTTGTCTTATTGGACAACACGCGCAGCAATTTCGGTTGACTATTTATGCTGAAAAAGAACAGTCCAACGCCGCTTCCTGAATTGATAGTGACAGAATACGGAGTGCGAGGCACGACTAAAAGAGAAGAATTCGAACTGGGATATCAAGAGTTCAAACTCGGCGTGATGATCCAGGAGGCTCGGAAAGAGAAGGGCCTTACTCAACAGCAGCTCGCAGATAGGATCGGCGTCAATAAAGCGTACATTTCGCGAGTCGAAAACGATATAAAGGATGTTCGATACTCCACCCTGCGCAAGATCGTAACGGGCCTTGGCGGTGAGTTGGAACTGGCGATCAAGCTTTAGTTGCTTGTATAAGTATGTTTGGAGCGGCGGTCTACGACCAATGGGTAACAATGCTCGACGAGTTGATCGATCAAGTCGGCGAAGATGAGTCGCATCCGCTCGCCTCGATGATGGCGCTACTTTCGGCCCTTATCGAGAACTATGAGAACGCGAATGTGCCGGAAATGGATTTAGATAGGTAAGCATTGTTAATCTGGGTTTCTCGTCAAGAGAGCATAGCCACATCGTTCACGGCATGGTTTGGGTTCGGGAAATGGATCGCAGCCCGTTTAACGGGCTTACCGATGGCGACGGCCTAGGCCGAAAAGTGAAGGATGTCGAAACGCCCTTTGATCGATTGATAACAATAGCTAATTACTAGCCAAAGCAGGTTGCTATGCGCCCGTAACGCGGGAAGCCTACTGAACGAGACTGAAAATTCATGCGTTGTCTGAAACGAACAATATTGATCGCCGTTTGTTCGACGGTTTTGTCTCATACGTTCGCCGTTGCGCAGGTAAAGCAACCTTCAAAACTGTTTAGCGTTTTAGTCAACGAGAAAGTAGGTTTCATTGATACCGACGGCAAGATGGTGATTGCACCACAATTCCAAGGTGCAGGCGATTTTGTTGAAGGGCGAGCTTTCGTTGCGGTCAGTGGGGACAAATACAAACTAGGATATATAGATGAAGCCGGCTCTTTTATTGTTCCAGCCCAATTTGACGCTGCCCGAGATTTCTCTGAGGGGTTGGCGGCAGTGGGAATAGGAAATTTTGGAATTCACGGGGAGGGCAATCATAAATGGGGCTTCATTGACAGGGATGGTCGGTTTGCCATTGAACCAAAGTTTAAGGAAGTTAAGGCCTTCTCAGAGGACTTAGCGGCCGTAATGAATGAGCACGGCAAATGGGGATTTATAGACCGGAACGGCAAATTGGCTATTCCTTATAATTTTGATGACGCTTTCAGTTATTCCGAAGGGCTCGCTTGCGTGATGATCAATGGATTATTCGGATTCATTGACAAATCCGGTAACGTTGTTATTGAGCCGCGCTACCTCCTCCCGTCCAAATTCAAGGAAGGTCTGGCACCCGTGAAAACCGGCAAGTTTAATGAGAAACCATACAGGTTCTACGGTACTTACATAGCCCCGGAAGGTCAATTCGCATTTATTGACATGTCTGGTAAAGCGGCCTTTACCCTCGGCACGGAAGTGAAAAGGGTAAATAGTTTCTCGGAAGGTCTTGCATTAGTTGCAGTAGCAACGAAACATGGGTTTCCCTTTTATGGCTATATCGATCGGGCCGGGAAGATGGCTATCGAACCGAAATACTTCGGATTTGCTCTAGACTTTTCAGAAGGGCTCGCATTGATAAGTGTTAAAGACAAGATAGGTTTCATAGATAAAACCGGAAAGATAGTGATCAAGCCCGAATTCTCTTATGGAACGAGTTTCCGAAATGGACTAGCTGCAGTGGAAAAGGGCAAGACCGCAGCAGACTTTAAGGCACCGAATCTATACATTGATAGATCTGGAACTATTATTTGGCGGTTAAGGAAATAGGCGACCATGACAGATCAAAAAAATCCTTTAGGACTAAAGAAAATACATCACGTTGAGTTTTTTGAAGCATCTCGTCGCTATGTGGCTTTTCGCCGGGCGGGCAAAGGACTACCAGAAGATTGCGATGTTCGTGGATGCAGGCATTCTCGATAACGAGAGACTTGCAAATATTCTGGCGAGACATGAATTGCTGGTAAAATGGGAATCAGAGAAGTGGAGGTTTACAAATGGATAGCGATAGCGAGATCGCAGAACTTACCAAACGCATAGAGATATCGCGATCCCTTCTGAGGTCCTTATCACCAGAGGCCAAGATCGTCCGGCTTATGAATTTGCAGGAACAATATTACGAAATGCTGGCGGTCCATGAGGCGAACGGTGGGAAGCCGATTCCTGCAAAATGGAAGAAATGGCATGCGGCACGGCATCCTTAATTGAAAGGTTTTTATGACAGAAACGAAAAATCCATTAGGACTAAAGAAGATATATCACGTTGAGTTTTACGTTGGGAATGCGAAGCAGGCGGAGTTTTATTACCGCAAGGCATTCGGGTTTTCGCGGCATGCTTATCGCGGGCTTGAGACGGGGAACCGCGACGTAACTAGCTATGTGATGCGGCAGAACCGCGTAAATTTCGTCCTTACGACGCCGATGGGGCCGGAGCATCCGGCGGCCGAGCATATCAAGAAACACGGCGACGGCGTCCGCGATATCGCGTTCCAGGTCGAGGACGCCGACCATGCTTTTAACGAAGCCGTGAAACGCGGTGCGACACCGGTCACTGAGCCTCGTGACATGACCGATGAAAGCGGCAGCGTTCGCCACGCAGCGATCGCCACCTACGGCGATACGATCCACTCTTTCGTCTCGTACAACACAAATAACGGCCACAACTATTCAGGGCCGTTCCTGCCCGGTTTCATCTCGCAGGAGGTTGCAGGCGACGAGGTCGGCATTCAGCTTGTCGATCACATCGTCGGCAACGTCGAACTCGGCAAGATGAACTATTGGTGCGATTTCTATCGCGATGTTTTGGGGTTTTTCCGCTACATCACATTCGACGATAAGGACATCTCGACCGAATATTCAGCGCTGATGTCGATCGTGATGTCGGACGGCGGGCACAACATCAAATTCCCGATCAACGAGCCCGCCGAAGGCAAAGGCGGTAAGTCGCAGATCCAGGAATATATCGATTTTTACCGTTCGGCCGGCGCGCAGCACGTCGCACTGCTCTGCAAGGACATTCTTAATACGGTCGCCAAGCTGCAGGAGAACGGCGTCGAGTTTCTTAGGGTTCCCGACACATATTACGACGAGATCCCGGCCCGCGTCGGCGAGATCGACGAAAGCATCGAAGACCTGAAACGCCTTGGCATCCTCGTCGATCGCGACGATGAAGGCTACCTGCTGCAGATCTTTACCAAACCGGTCGAAGACCGCCCGACCGTCTTCTACGAGATCCTGCAACGCAAGGGCTGCAAGGGCTTCGGAAAAGGTAATTTCAAAGCGTTGTTCGTTTCGATCGAGGAAGAACAGCGAAGGCGGGGAAATCTTTAAGGGCTCGGATGATGAGAAATGGATGTTCGACCTGCGTTGCGATCGGAGATTGACGCGATTGCTCGGCTCTGGCATGACAGTTGGCAGGAAGCTCATTCCGAGATCCTGCCGGAGGGCCATGCCCAATTCTGGACGCTAGCTACATTTGAAAAGGTACTGTGTTCTGATATTACGAAAGTTCACGTCGTCGGCCCGATTGGGAAACCGCTCGGACTTAGTATTGTAAAGGATGACGAACTCAATCAGATTCATGTCAACAAAGAATCTCGCGGCACCGGTGTGGCAAAGGCGCTAATCGATGATGCGGAACGGCGAATATCGAGAGCCGGAAACCGGATTGCCTGGCTTGCGTGCGGCATTGGCAATTCGAGGGCCGCAAGGTTCTACGAAAAGTGCGGATGGCATCTCGCAAGTGTATTTACGCACGAGTTAAAGACGCCCGCCGGCAGTTTTCAACTGGATGTCTGGCGCTTTGAAAAGCAACTCCTCTCGGACGAGCAAGGTCCGTCGTGAATGTTAGCGAGAATGAAAACGCGGATCGGTATCGCCGTCAATAGGGCGGAAAAGAATCGATTGAGAGACCTTTTGACCGTTTTTGCGAAGGCCTTCGAGGATCAAGAACATTATCAATCGGCGGTACCTTCAGATGGGTATCTGAAAAAGCTTCTTGCTCGTGAGGATTTCATTCCGCTGGTGGCTGTGGCGGACGGGAAGGTTGTCGGTGGGTTGGTCGCGTATGTGCTGCAGAAGTTCGAGCAGGAGCGAAGCGAGATATATATTTACGATCTTGCTGTTCTTGAAGAATATCGCCGGCAAGGCATCGCCACCGGGTTGATAAACAAGCTGCGCGAGATGGCCCGCGAGATCGGGGCGTACGTTATCTATGTGCAGGCAGATCACGGCGACGACCCGGCGATCAAGCTGTACGAATCGCTCGGAACGCGCGAAGATGTTCTGCATTTCGACATCGAACCCTGATGATAATTCGTCGCTATAAGCCGTCCGATATCGAAGCCGTCGTAGCGATCTTTCGGTCGAACATCGGCAAGTATTTTGTCGAAGCCGAAGAGAAAGAACTGCGTGAATTTCTTGAGGCGTTTTCTGACGATTATTTTGTCATCGAGATCATTGATGAGGTCGTTGCGGCGGGCGGGATCGCACTAAACGAGGACGAGACCATCTCGCTGTGTTGGGGAATGGTAAGGACCGACCTGATCGGAACCGGTCTAGGGAAGAAGCTGACCCTGTTCCGAATGGAGAAAGGCCGCGAGAAATGGGGCGACCGGCCCTTTGTTACAAGCACCTCTCACCATACCGAAGGGTTCTACAAGAAACTCGGCTTTGAGACAGTCGAACACACGCCGGACGGCTTCGGCCCGGGAATAGATATCTGCAAGATGCGGCTGGCGCTTCCGGAATAGCGAATGATGAACGGCTAACTCATCCCGATATCCATTGACCGAAGCTTCGGGATGCCGATAGACTGTGGTGGAACCTTATTCAGACGTCGTCAGCTAGAATCAGCTTTCGCATTTGCACGCCGAAAGGAGGCGAACGATGATCATATATGCTACCTATTTCGCATCGATCCCATTTATTGCTTCATTATTTGCGGTCGGCTGTGGTGCTCAGACCCCGGTAGTTAGTGAGGATCGCGTTGTACGTCAAACCGGCTCCGTAAACGCTATTTCGAACATGACCGTGCGGCGATCTGTCCATACAGCGACGCTTCTTCTCGATGGAAAGGTGTTGATCGCGGGAGGCTATATCGGCGGCGATGGTAACATCGCAAGCGCAGAACTGTTCGACCCGGCGACCAGCAACTTTGTGGCAGTAGGAAGCATGAGCACGGCCCGGTCAAGCCATTCAGCGACGTTGCTGCCTGACGGAAAAGTGCTGGTGTCTGGCGGGTTCAATGGCGAATATCTTGACACGACCGAAATATACGACCCCTCGACAAAACAATTCTCGACAGGACCACGAATGACATCGCCGCGAAGCGGGCATATCGCTACCGCATTCAAAGATGGCACTGTACTTTTCGCGGGCGGGGTTGGAACTGGTTGGACATTTCTTAAGAGTGCAGAAATTTATGATCCGTTAACGAAACGATTTACGGCGGTGAGCGATATGTCGGTGCCCAGAGAATCGCACACGGCGACCTTACTCAATGACGGACGCATATTGATCGCCGGCGGGCATAGTGGACGACGTTCGCAGATCGTTATCTTCAACAGTACAGAGATCTACGATCCGCTAACACGCCGTTTCACCGAAGCTAGCGGGCTCACCATCATGCGGCATAAGCACGAGGCGATCCGCCTGATCGACGGACGCGTTTTGATACTCGGCGGCTCCGACGAGCAGGACGGGGACGGCGCGTACAACAACGCCGAAGTCTACAACCCGGCGGATGGAAAGTTCACAGTTGTTAAGAACAATATGAACGCTTCGCGATATAAGCTGCAGGGTACGGCCGTGTTGCTTCCAAATGGGAAGGTGCTCGTAGCGGGCGGTGCGAATCGTGCGGAAGTGTTCGACCCCAAAACGAACAGTTTTTCATTGACTGAGGGTGACATGGGCACCACCCGGCTTTTCGCAACAGCAACCCTTTTAGGAAACGGAACAGTTCTTATAACGGGTGGTTATCGCGATGGACGCAATATTAGCGATGGAGCTTGGATCTATCGGACTTAAACGAAACGGGCTTGGAGCGTGCATAGAAAAGAATGAACCCTAAGTATCAAACAGGCTTTGGGAATGAGTTTGCGACCGAGGCGGTTGCGGGTGCGTTGCCGGTCGGCCGAAATTCGCCGCAGAAGGCACCGCTTGGGCTTTATGCAGAACAGCTTTCGGGAACGGCGTTCACGGTTCCGCGGTCGGGCAATAAGCGTACGTGGACGTACCGCATCAGGCCCAGCGTAATGCATCGGCCGTTTGAGCGGATCGACAATTTCCGTTGGCAAAGCAAACCGGACGATATCGACGTTACGCCAAATCAGCTTCGTTGGGATCCGCTTCCGATCCCCACCGAACCAACCGATTTTATTGACGGCATGACGACAATTGCCCTGAACGGCGATCTGTTCTCGCAGGCCGGGATCGGTATTCACATCTATCGCTGTAATCAAGGCATGGGCGGCCGATATTTCTACAATGCCGACGGCGAGATGCTGATCGTGCCCGAGATGGGACGGCTCGGGTTCTTGACCGAGCTTGGCGCGATCCAGGCCGGGCCCGGCGAGGTCGTCGTGATACCGCGTGGTGTGAGATTCAAGGTCGAGCCGCACCCCGATGACAAACAATGCCGCGGATACATCTGCGAAAATTACGGCGCGCAGTTTCGTCTGCCTGATCTTGGGCCGATCGGGGCGAATGGATTGGCGAATCCGCGCGATTTTGAAACGCCGGTGGCGTGGTACGAGGACGTCGAGGGAGAATTTGAGCAGGTCGCGAAATTCGGCGGCAATTTGTGGCGGTGCGAGATCGATCATTCGCCGCTCGATGTCGTTGCCTGGCATGGCAACTACGCGCCTTATAAATACGACCTGCGCCGGTTCAACACGATAGGATCGATCTCGTTCGATCATCCTGATCCGAGCATCTTCACCGTCCTGACGTCGCCATCGGGCGAAACGGGCGTTGCGAATTGTGACTTTGTTATTTTTCCCGACCGCTGGCTTGTCGGCGAAGACACGTTCCGCCCGCCCTGGTATCACCGCAACACGATGAGCGAATACATGGGCCTCATCTACGGCAAGTACGACGCAAAAGAAGAAGGCTTCGTGCCGGGCGGCGGATCGCTGCACAATCAGATGTCCGCCCACGGCCCCGACCTCGATGCCTTCGAAAAGGCCTCGAATGCCGAGCTGAAGCCACAGAAGCTTTCCGGTACGATGGCCTTTATGTTCGAATCGCGCTACGTCATCCGCCCGACGAAATTCGCCATGGAATGCTCGGAACTGCAGCACAACTACAGTGATGTTTGGCAGAGGTTGACGAAGAATTTTCAGGCATAGCTACAAAACAGGCGGAACAGGATAAGAATAATGGGTCGAAACCGATTAGAGGCGTTCAGCGACGGAGTGCTCGCGATAATCATCACGATCATGGTTCTCGAACTAAAGGTCCCGCACGACCCATCGTTCGAGGCGTTGCGGCCCCTCCTCCCCGTTTTCCTGAGCTATGTTCTTAGCTTTGTTTACCTCGGTATATATTGGAACAATCATCATCACATGCTGCACACCGTGAAGCATGTTTCTGCCGGCATGTTGTGGGCGAATCTTCACCTGCTGTTTTGGCTTTCGTTGTTCCCGTTCGTCACCGGATGGATGGGCGAAAATCATTTCGAAGCAGCACCTACGGCACTCTACGGTTTGATAATGCTGATGGCGGCTGTCGCTTACTATGTCCTGCAGCAGCGAATTATCGCGGGCCAGGGCGAAGACTCTCTGCTTGCAAGCGCAGTGGGCCGCGATCGAAAAGGAAAGCTCTCGCCCATTCTGTATGTCGTCGCGATCTTAAGTACATTCGTCGAGCATCGTGTCGCGTGGGCGATCTATGTTCTAGTAGCCATTATCTGGTTGATACCGGACCGGCGGATCGAGCGCATCCTGCGGCACTCGGGAGACTGAACCCATTTGCGAAAATACGAACTTCAATTTCCGGCAACGCCTGATAAAGGGGAAGTTTCAGCGATCGGGATGCGGCCCGACGGAGCGACGCACCTTTTGGTACTTGGTCACGGCGCGAGTACGAATATGCGTCACGCCACGATGCAGAGCATTGCGGACGCGCTCGCTCAACAGAAGATCGCCACGTTTCGGTATAATTTTCCTTATTCGGAAAAAGGCGGCGGCCGCGACTCACAGGCGGTTTGTGTCCAAACGATAAGAAACGCGGTTAAGGCTGCAAAGGAAGCAGCCCCCGATCTCATCCTGCTTGCCGGCGGCCATTCGTTCGGCGGGCGGATGACGACGACCGCGCAGTCTGAGGAGCCGCTTGAAAATGTGAAGGGCCTTGTGCTGTTCTCATTCCCATTGCATCTTCCGGGACGACCCGACACGAAGCGCGCCGAACACCTCGCGAGCGTAAAGATCCCGATGCTGTTTCTTTCCGGAACGCGGGATGAGCTTGCCACGCTCGATCTGCTTGAGCCAACGATCGAGAAGCTTCGAAAGCGCGCAACGCTACACAAGATCGACACCGCAAATCACAGCTACAAGATATTGAAGAAGATGCGAGCGTCGGACGAAGATGTGTTCGCTGAGATGGCGAGGGTTCTCAAAGAATGGATCGCCAAACAGGGGATCTAGGAGACATCCGATGTTATGCCCGTCGATCTTTTCGTAACCGTCATCTATCAGATCACCGACGTCCTCATCCGCAGGGAATTGTTTTTACGGCAGAAAGACCGAACCTTTTCAAACAGGTTGGTTCTCGTATATTATCGACGGTCAGTCAGAAGGTAAAAGCATATGAAAGCACATTCGCGCAATGTTCTGCCGGGCTTGCTGTTCGGTTTGTTGACCGTTTTTTCGGCCGCGGCTCAGCATCACGGGCCCGAATCGGGGCGTTCGAACGGTCCGGTCGACCTTGGAAAGATCGATTTTCCGACGTCGGGCCCCGCAGAAGCGCAGAAACATTTCATCGAAGGCGTACTGCTCCTGCACAGTTTTGAGTACGGCCGAGCTCGACGAGCTTTTCAGGAAGCATCGCGGCTCGCCCCCGATTTTGCGCTTGCTTATTGGGGCGAAGCGATGACGCACGACCATCGCATCTGGGGTGAACAGGATCAAAAAGCGGCGCTCGATGCGCTTGCCAAACTCGCCGCAACGCCCGCAGAACGTCGAGCCAAAGCGCCGACGACGCGCGAAAAGCTCTATCTTGATGCGGTCGAACAGTTGTTCGATGACGGCGACGAAAAAGAGATCGCTCAGAATTATTCGAACGCTCTGGCCGAGCTGACACGCCGCTTTCCCGAAGATCTGGAGGCCCAGGCGTTTTATTCGCTTTCGATCCTCGGCTTGACCGGCACGACGCGAAACACTGAAAACTATATGCGGGCGGCGGCCATCGCAGAAAGCATATACGAGAAAAATCCTCGTCATCCCGGAGCTCTTCATTACCTGATCCATGCTTACGACGATCCGATCCACGCCCCGCTCGGGCTTCGAGCGGCTCGTCTTTACGGAACGGTGGCAAGAAGCGCCTCGCATGCACAGCATATGCCTTCGCACATCTTCTTTGCTCTGGGCATGTGGGAAGATTCGATCGCCGCAAATACCGCATCGATGAAGACGGCACGCGACGCGGGCACGGGCGGCTATCATCCGCTGCATTGGCTGGTCCATGCATATCCGCAGATCGGCAAGGATGAGGAGGCCTTTAAGCTGCTCGCGGTCGTCGAAGCCGACATGAGGACGAACGCAACGCCATATGCCCGAACTCATCTGGCGATGTGCCGGGCGACATTGCTTGTCGAGACTCGCGGCAGCGGTCCTGCCTCGTTATTGGAGCCGGTCGACTCAGCCGGCATTACGATGCTCAGTACTTTCGCCGGGCATGATCTGGCGATCGGGCTTGAGTATGTGCGGCGAAAAGATCTCGAAGCCGCAAAGCGATCTCTTGCGACGCTGCGAAACAGAAGTGCGGGCAAGCAACGGACAGAGAGCAACACTGACGTGGTCTCGCGGTATTCGACGGTCTCGCAAAGCGATCTTGATACGACCGCAGTAATGGAACAGGTCCTTGACGCGGCTATCCGGTATGCTTCGGGTGAGCGCGAAGCGGCGATCGCCAAAATACTCGCGGCTGCCGAGGCCGAGGACAGACTCGTTTTCGAATACGGCCCGCCGGCGATCCCGAAACCCGCATGGGAAGCCGCCGGTGAAATGCTTCTCGAAGCCGGCAGAAAGAACGAGGCTGCTGATGCTTTCCGTCGTGCTCTAAAGCGGTATCCAAATCGAAGACTATCGAACGAAGGCCTGCGAAACGCCTTGGGAAAATGATATGTGTCGAAACATCAAGACGCTTTTCAATTTCGACCCGCCCGCGACGACCGATGAGGTCAATGCGTCGGCGTTGCAGTTCGTCAGAAAGCTCTCCGGATTCAACAAGCCGTCAAAGGCGAACGAAGAAGCGTTTCAACTCGCCGTCGAACGGGTCGCCGCTGCCGCCCAGGAAATGTTGAATTCTCTGGTCACGAATTCGCCGCCGCGTGATCGCGAGATCGAAGCGGCGCGGGCCCGTGAACGCGGCAACCAGCGATTCGGGCGGGCATAATGGCCGCAGGCCGTTTTCGCGAAACATTTTTCCTTCCGCTTTCGTTGAAATTCCAAATGCAATGGAAATAGAAGTGATGCTAGAGCGTATCAGCCGCGGCCGGACCGACCTTGTCTTCGAACTGCTCGGCTCGCCTGGCTGGAAGGACATTATCCGCGAGGGCGACACAAATCCCTTGCAGTGGTTCGTTTACTACAACGACGTCACCGCTCTCAAGGCCATATTGAACGCAGGCGGCGATCTCGAAAGCCTTGATCTCGGTCAGGAACTTGGCAACGCCGCATTCTTCGGCCATTGGAAGGTCGCCGACTTTCTGATCGAGCACGGCGCCGATGTGAATTGGCACGTGCCGGAGACGGGCGAGACGCCGCTACACAGCGCGCTCTGCAAGGCCGGCCGGCCGCAGTATTTATACGTACTGAAGGTCCTGGTCGAAAACGGCGCGAATGTCAACGCCCGGACAATTCCCGGACGAGAGACCGGTGGCTTCATGCGCGACGTCCGAACAAAAGGCGAGACCCCGCTTCATCGTGCGGCTGCGTACGGCGACGAAGCGATGATATCGTATCTGCTAGAGAATGGAGCCGAAAAGGAGGCTCGTGACGCGAATGGCGATTCGCCGCTGACATGGGCAAGCGAACACCTTCGGCCGGGAGCGATCCTTCAACTATTGGCATTCCCTCCGCACAATATCAGCGACGCACACGTCACAAGGATAACGTCCGATCACGGCAGCGGTTGGGGATACGGCATGGAACGCAATTTCCTCGGTGATTATCTTCCGGAATCTGTCGAACTGAAATAGAATCGGATGATATTCGTTTCGATCGGAGAAGCCTAATATGAGATCAACACAGCCGGGATCATTCCGGATCGGCATCGTGATATTGACGTTCGCTATCATCCTCGACGCATCGATCGGGGTGAGGGCTCAGACCAGCGATGGCGGAGCGCGACGCCCGAATTTTCCTGCAACGACCACTGAGGCTTTCGATGCCTCGACCGTTGCGTCCTATCGTGGTGACCATCCGAAGGCGTACGCGTATATCGACCAGAATCTGGCCAGACACATTGAGAATCTGCAGCGGTGGGTCCGCCAGCGTTCGATCAGCGCGCAGAACGACGGCGTTCAGCAAATGGCGGCGTTGTTGCGCGACGATCTGAAAGACCTTGGTTTTAAGGAGGCCGAGGTCGTCCCGACAAGCGGCCATCCCGGAGTTTGGGGGTATTACGATGCCGGCGCGGCAAAAACGCTGGCGGTCTATATGATGTACGACGTTCAGCCCGTCGAACCGACCGGCTGGCAGGTCGGGGCGTTCGACGGTTCGATCGTCGACCATCCGCTCGGCCGCGTTCTGATGGCGCGCGGCGCAACAAATCAGAAGGGCCCGCAGCGAGCATTCCTCAACGCCGTCGAAGCAATAATCAAGAGCGGCGAGCGAATGCCGGTCAACCTAATGGTGCTTGCCGAGGGTGAGGAAGAGCTCGGTTCACCGCATTATCCCGAGCTGATCGAAAAATATAAAGACAGGTTGAAGACGGCTGACGGCGTGCTTTTTCCGATGAACGGACAGGGCGGCGACGGCTCGGTGAATATGACCCTTGGTGTGAAGGGCATTGTCTATTTCGAGCTCGAGGCGCGCGGAAACGCCGCCGGCGGTCCGAAGACGGCAGAGATCCATGGTTCGCTGAAAGCCGTCTCAGATTCGCCCGCGTGGAGGCTTACGCAGGCTCTCGCCGCGCTGACGTCGCCGGACGGCAACACCATTGTCGTTCCGGGCTATTACGATAAGATCCGAAAACCATCGGGCGAAGAGGAGCGGCTCGTGAACGGGATGCTCACGTCATGGAAAGCGCGCGAGGCGATGATGCGTCAGGGCCTCGGGATCGATCGTTGGGCCGACGGTCTTTCCGGCCGCGACTCGCTGATGCGATATCTTTTTGACACGACCCTGAACATCAACGGGATGTGGACCGGCTATACCGGGCCGGGTGTGAAAACGATACTTCCGCATATTGCGACCGCAAAGGTCGATTCCCGCCTGGTTCCGGATCAAACGCCCGACGAAGCCTTGCGGCTTATTCGCACACATCTCGACAAAAGCGGGTTTTCAGACATCATTATCCGAAAGATGAGCGGTTATCCGCCCGCACAAACGTCGGTCGACGCTCCTTTGGTCCGGTCGATGATAGGCACTTACAATAAATACGGCTTGACGCCGAGTGTCGCACCGCGGCTGGGCGGCAGCGCACCCTATTACGTATTTACCGACACATTGAAACTGCCGCTCGTTGCCGGAGGCCTTGGCCACGGTTCGGGTGCTCACGCCCCGAATGAATACATGGTGATTGAGCCGAGATCGGGCTCAAAAGTGGCGGGCATTGCCCAGATCGAGAAGTTCTACGTTGATATGCTGTTCGCCCTGTCGGCAGCCAAATAAATAGAATCGTTCATGGCGATCGAGATACAGGGAATGACACCGCTGATACAGGTATTCAGCATGCCGCGAGCGTTGGCTTTTTATCGCGACACGATCGGATTTGTGGTTATTTCGGATTCGGGCGGTGGTGACAATGCGAGTTGGGTCTGGCTTCGGCTCGGCGAAACGGATCTGATGCTCAATGACCAATATGAGCCTGGAACCGGGCCAGACGCCCCTCCGGCTGCCCGATCTGAGTGGCATGGTGACACATGTCTTTATTTCAATTGTCCTGACGTCGACGGCGCTTATGAATTTCTGACATCCCGCGGCCTAAAGCCCAGGCCTCCGATCGTCACCGATTACGGCGCCCGGCAGGTTTACATAAACGATCCCGACGGATACAACCTTTGCTTTCAATGGACGGCTTGAAATCGGTCGATCGACAAGCGAGCTCGGAACGTGTGGTTGAAAAATAGACAAACTCCATGAACTTTCGCGAAGAGCTCAAGTGGGTCGTGCCTTTGGTCGTCGTATGCTTTCTGGTCTTCGCGAACACGCTGAGCGGTGATTTTGTATACGACGATCTTAGGCAGATACTCCGCAATCCGCTGATACAGGACAACGCACTGATCTGGAAAGCTCTGACGTCAGACGTCTGGGCGTTCAAGGGCGACGGTTCGCTCGTTGCCAGTAACTATTGGCGGCCGACATTCACGCTTTTTCATATCGTCAATTTCCGCCTATTCGGCTCAGATCCGCAAGGCTGGCACGCCGCCAATATCGCCCTGCATACCCTGGTTTGTTCGCTGGCGTTCGGCTTGCTCCGCCAGTCGGGGGTTAAAGCCGCGATCGCATTCACGACGGTCTTGATATTTGCCGTGCATCCCGTCCATGTCGAATCGGTCGCGTGGATCTCGGGCTCGCCCGACCTGCTTTTCGCTGCCGCCTTTCTCGGTTCGCTTTGGTTCGCTAGTTCATTCTCATCGAACGGTCGCAGGGTTTTCTTGATCGCCGCACTTCTGCTCTACGCTGTTGCTCTCGGCGCGAAGGAGATCGGCGTTCTGTGTTTGCCGCTCTACTACCTTGTGCTTTCGAAGGAGAGTGAGACGAGAACGGACAAGCGTCCGCTAATCGCATTCGGAGCGATCGCCGCGGCTTATTTCGTATTGCGGTGGATCGTTCTCGGAGCCTTGTCGCGGCCGCCCGAGGATGCTGTCGGCTTCAGCTCCGCCATACTCAGCGTCCCCTCGATATTCGTTTTCTATTTGCGCCAGGTGTTCTTTCCGTATTGGCTCGGAGCGAATTATCCGCTCGAACCTGTTTCTACTATCGGAGCACAGGAATTCTTGCTGCCGTTGGCGATCGCCGCTGTCGTGCTCGTTGCGATACTGTTCCTCGCAAAAAGATCGCGGGTCGGGCAGTTCGCTGCCGCCTTGTTCCTTTTGCCTCTGATCCCGGCGATGAATGCTACGGCGTTCATTCCCGATCAGATCGTTCATGACCGTTACCTATATTTGCCGCTTTTAGGGATCGTTTTGCTTGTGCTGATCTCAGCGGCTAAATATGTCGAGGATCAGAATCTTGTCCTCGCCGGCATCGCGGTTGCTGCGATACTTTCGATTCAAACCGTGGCATATAATCGCGTATGGAATAGCGAATTCGCACTTTGGTCATGGACGGCGGCGATCGACGATTCGTCATTCACTTCGATGCAGTACGGCAGCACACTTGCCGAAACGGGCCGAAACGAAGAAGCGATCGCCGCTTTCACACGATCGATCGAAAAGCGTCCGTCGCCGAGGGCACATTTGGCGCGCGGAAGAACGCTTGCCGTCACAGGCCGCCCGGACGAGGCCGAACGCGATCTGTTGAGCGTCGTCGGACTTCCGGACGATCGTGTCGAAGCCTATGCGCTCTATCAAGCCTACGAAGCCCTCGGGATCGTTTATAGCGGCCGAGGCGATCAGGCCGCGGCCGAGAAGACCTTCCGAGATGCCCGAAACCGTCTGCCGATCTATGCCGCGTCGCTGACCGTAAACCTCGCAACGGTCCTATATCAGAGCGGACGAAAAGATGAAGCCCTTCGCGAACTGGAATCAGCGAAACAACAGGCACGGGTCGAATTGCTGCCCGAGGCGAAGACGTTGTTCCTGAGGCTCGGGATGCTAAACGCGGAACTTGGACGATCGGAAGAGGCTCGAGCCGCATTGCGGGAATATCTTTCGCTTACGGCATCGAACCAGGACCGCGCGATCGAAAACGACAGGCTGCAGGCGGCAAGGCTGCTGGAAAAGTTAAGATAGAGAAAAAGGAGCAGCAGAAAATGGAGAGACGGAAAGTTATCCACACCAGGCATGTTTTGGCGGTCAAAGACCTTGCTGTCTCGGCCGCGTATTTCGTAGACAAGCTTGGCTTTGAGCGCGACTTTACGGCGCCGGGTTGGGAGTTCTTGTCGTTCGGAATTTTCAAGGTGATGCTTGGCGAATGTACAGACGCACTTTGGGCACACGAGACCGGAGACCATTCGTGGTTCGCCCACGCCCTGGTCGAGAATGTTGACGAGGTCTATGATGAATTCAGGGAACGTGGTGCCGAGATGATTTCTACTATCAAAACGCAGCCGTGGGGTATCCGCGATTTTTGTGTAAAAACACCCGATGGCCACCGGATCGTTTTCGGGCAAGAGATGGGCAAATAGGCCGGCAATGTCGGAAACAGCAGCGACCATTAAAGAACGCATCTATTCCATCGATATGCTTCGAGGCATCGTGATGATCGTCATGCTGCTTGACCATACGCGCGATTTTGTTCACGCCGGAGCATTGCAGTTCGATCCGACCGATCTTTCGAATACGAATACCGCCGTGTTTTTCACCCGATGGATCACACACTTCTGCGCACCGATCTTTGTTTTTCTCGCCGGTACGAGCATCTATCTGCAGCGAATGTACGGCAAGAGCAACGCTGAGCTTTCGCGGTTTTTGTGGACCCGCGGATTGTGGCTGATCATTCTGGAATTCACGGTCGTGCGGTTCGGCTATTCCTTTAATCTCGATTATTCATTCTTTGGAATGGCGCAGGTCATCTGGGTCATAGGCGTGTCGATGATCGTCATGGCCGCGCTGATCTATCTACCGGTCAAGCTCGTTGGCGCTATCGGCATCGCCATGATCGTGCTGCACAACCTGCTTGACGGAATACAGATACCGCCCAACATCGCGTTCATGGGCGATCCGCCGCCCGATCTTTCCCAGGCAATTTGGCTGATCGTACATCAACAGGGCGTCATTCCGATCACGAGCGGGTCGAGGGCGTTCACTGCCTACCCGCTGATCCCGTGGATCGGTGTAATGGCCGCTGGATACGCTTTCGGCACTTTTTATGGATGGGAACCGGAACGGCGGCGGAGATGGCTGTTCGTCCTTGGCGGGGCCGCGATGATGCTCTTTGTCGTCGTCCGTTTTACGAATGTATACGGCGATCCGTCAGCGTGGTCAGTGCAGGACACACCGGTCTTCACGCTGCTATCATTTCTTAATACGACAAAGTATCCGGCATCGCTTTTGTTCCTGCTGATGACGCTCGGGCCGGGATTGATCGTGCTGGCACTGACTGACAGAATCGACGGCAATAACCTCTGGCAGCGAATCTGTATAACGTTCGGGCGGGTGCCGATGTTCTTTTATATCCTGCAGTGGTTCACAGCACATGGCCTCGGCATCGTGTTGAGCCTACTGGCGGGAAAGGCCGTGGGACATTATTTCGCGAACATGATGGACATGGGCCAATCGGTCCCGCCCGACCACGGCTTTCCGCTTTGGGTGGTGTACGCCGCGTGGATCGGCGGCCTTTTGATCCTCTATCCGCTTTGTTATTGGTATGGGAATCTCAAACGTCGAAACAAACACTGGGCGTTCAGCTATCTATAAAGCAAAGAAAAGGCAACGATCCGAGACCCTGGCTCTCTAAATTCAACTTTTTGGCAATTTCAAGTTACTCAATCTCGCTCTCGTCGATGTCGAAGTTAGCATAGACCTTTTGGACGTCGTCGTTGTCGTCGAGGGCGTCGTAGAGCTTCATCATCTGTTTGGCGTCGCCGCCTTCGAGCTTGATGTAGTTTTGCGGGATCATTGAAACTTCGGCGGCTTGCGGTTCAATACCGGCTTTCTTGATGGCTTCGCTGACCGCCTCAAAATTATCGGGCGCGGTGAAGATCTCAAAAACGTCGCCGTCGTCCTGCATATCGTCGGCGCCGGCCTCGATAGCTATCTCGAAGAGTTCATCCTCAGGCTTCGCCGCCTTGTCGACCACAATGTAACCCTTCTTGTCGAACATCCACGCGACCGAGCCGGCCTCGCCGAGATTGCCGCCATTCTTTGAGAAGATATGACGAAGTTCGGCTACGGTGCGGTTGCGGTTATCGGTCATCGTCTCGATCAAGACAGCAACGCCATTCGGGCCGTAGCCCTCGTAAGTGATCTCGTCATAATTCACGCCTTCGAGTTCGCCCATGCCGCGCTTGATCGCACGGTCAATGGTGTCGTTCGGCATGTTCTGCGCCTTGGCATCGGAGACCGCCTTTCGCAGCCGCGCATTCGCATCAACGTCGCCGCTGTTACCGGTGCGAGCCGCGACCGTGATCTCCTTGATCATCTTCGTAAAGATCTTGCCACGTTTGGCGTCGAGAGCGCCTTTCTTGTGCTTGATAGTGTGCCACTTGCTGTGTCCTGACATGTTGTTCGAATCTTCCTCGGTGATATCCGGCAATAGGACCGTTCACATTACTAACTAAACTTCCTGCCGCTGATGGTCGAAATTGAGAATATATCACGGCGCGCTTTGGCGGACAAAACGGTTCAGGATTCACAATTTGTTGAGATTTCCGTTAGAGGGAATTCACGCGGCGCGGCTCTAATCAGACCAGTATGAACAGAAACACGACCGTTCTGACCGTCTGCGGACTGTTGATGCTGGCAGACATAATCAGCGCAAAGCAGACGTATTCGATGCGATCTGAACTCGATCCGGTCCTACTGAATTCACTGGTCGCTGCGGAAACAATGCTTGCCTTCGGGTTTGTTAGTGTTTTTTTTGCTGCGTACCGCAAGAAGTTCCGCCGGCAGAAAAAGCCCGTTAGCCAAGAGCGTTTCGAAGTTGTTCGGCCGTTACGCCGTCTACTCGTATCCGTTTGGTCCTAGAGGCGGCACCGGCGACGATCGCGACTGCCGACCTCGGAACCCTCAAGGCCTTAGCGAAAAGCTTTACGATCTCCGTGTTCGCCGCTCCATCCACCGGCGGTGAGGAAACTCTCACCTTCACCGCCCCATCCATCTCACCGCCGATCTCAGACCGCGAGGCCCGCGGAATTATACGAGCCGTGAAAACGATCGACCCATCTTTCTCAATTACATCGATCAATTTTTTACCAGCACATTTATCACTACGGCCTGAAGCAGCGAGATGACGATCAAGATGACGAGCAGCGAGAAGTCGAACATCCCGATCGGCGGGATCACCCTTTGTACCGGCAAGATGATCGGATCGGTCACGCGTTGAACGAAACCGAGAAACGTGTTCCGCGTGAATACGAACCAGCTCGAAATAAAACGGATAAGAATGAACAGCACAAATATGCTGAGCAACCCGTAAAGAATGAATCCCAGCGTTGCCTTCACGTTGCCCGAAGAAATGGCGAATGAAAGACCATCGATGACGAAAAACGCATTGCCGATTATCTGTGAAGCAAAATAGGTAAGCACCAATGCGATGAAACTGGTGACCAGGGGAGCAAGGCGGACGTCAACGCGAAAATTCGCAAGAAAGCGGGCGGCCGGGTAGACGAATCGTTCGGTAGTTCGCCTGACCCTGAAACCAAAACGTCCGATCTTGCCGAAAGGGTTCGGGTCAGCGTAATTAAAGATCAGTCTAAGGATCATCATTGCCAAAAGGGCAAGAAAAATACCCCAGATGACCATCCAAACTATCGGGTAAACGTTAGCAGTCAACATACGTAAGACACCATTTTAACCTATGCGACACAGATGGACATATGCCGGCCGATAACGAGCGTGAGAACCGGCGTTGTCGCGGGCGATCAACGCGCGGTCCGACGTTCGCCAAAAACGGCGGTTCCGATCCGGACGATCGTCGCACCTTCTTCTATCGCGACCTCGAAATCGTGGCTCATTCCCATCGATAGTTCGCCTCGGCCGCCGGTAAATGCTCCTTCGGCGGCCATCCTGTCACGCAGCACACGCAAACTTTGAAAGTAAGGACGGGATGATTCGGGATCATCGAAAAACGGCGGAATGATCATCAGCCCGTCGAGTTTCAGACGCTCGCATTCTCGAAGATACGAAACAAGCTTCGGCAGATCGTCTTCCGCGACACCTGACTTCGTTGCTTCGCCTGCGAGATCGACCTGAATAAAGACAGAGAGTTGTGAGCGCCCTTCTTCGTTGCATATTCTCTCGAGCCGAGCGGCCAGTTCGGTGGAATCGACCGACTGTATTACGTCGAATAACTGGATCGCCTTACGCACTTTGTTTGACTGCAGATGTCCGATCAGATGCCATTCCGCGGCATCGCGGCCGACTTCGGCTATTTTGCCCTCTGCTTCCTGAACCTTATTCTCGCCGAATGAGCGTACGCCGGCGGCGATCGCATCCCGGATCAGATCGGGCGAATGAGTTTTGCTGACAGCCACCAAACGAACGTCTTCAGCCGAACGGCCCGAACGGGCGGCGGCCGATGCGATACGTTCCATGATCAGGGTGAGGTTTGCTGCAATGTTCGTGGCCACAGCGTCAAATATAGCAAACGCGCGCCCGAATCTTGAATTTCAACGGACGAACTAGTATTCTCAAGGTTCGCCCAACGCGGACGTGGCGGAACTGGTAGACGCGCAGGTCTCAGAAGCCTGTTGCCGCAAGGCAGTGGAAGTTCGATTCTTCTCGTCCGCACCAAATCTTTATACTCCTTAGTTACAACATTTACAGCTTTTTTAGGCAAAGGAATTAAGGGCTAATTTAGCCCTTTCTTTTTGCCCGTTTTTTGGTTTCGGGTAGATTTTCTGGTAGATTCCCCCAATCTATAGTTCTGACTATGGTGTTTAACTAGGGTGGGTCTTACGCACAAGAAGGGGGAGATATTAGAAACGACACTAATCACGCGTGGTTAGAGTCGGAGGGCCAGGCCTTCGCAGTCAAGAGTTCAAGGGGTTGAACTCCGCCCGGACATCGGGGGCGGCGGCTGTTTTTGAAAATCATATCGGCATAGGTTTTGCTCGGTCTTGTTTGGCAAATGAAATTGGAGAGACTATGAACCAAGATATCCTTGATATCACTCAGTTGGCAGAGAGATGCAAATTGAGCGGAACGCATGATGCGATAGCCAAGAGATTTCAGCGGCTCAGAGCACTTCCGAAATCAAGCATGCGGCATTTAAAAGCATTCAAGATCGGAAATCAGGCCCGCTATCGGCTCGCAGACATATTGGAGTACGAGGATCGAAACGCCAAGCGATCCCGTTGAACGGTTGAACGGTTGAACGATGGGCGGTCGGTTGCTTAGCTTGGTTTGACTGCTTGAGCATTTTTGCACCATCGGCCAATTTTTGCCCCACGGTTCCAAGCTGAAGTATTTACGGGTTCATCCGGAAAGCTCCGGTTCCTAACGTCCAATTAATTGCTGATTCCTCGATCCCCGATATTCGCCGGCACCATCACGCATCTCGCTAATGAAAGGACCGTCTATCAACAGATCGATTTGGGTGAGTATGTAGTCTATAGCCGCAAGTCTAAGGTGGATCAGTTGTACGATCGTATATCCGGAATAGACCGTGACGTTGAAGCCGTGGTTCTTCAATCGTGATACAAGTTCGGCAACGGACTCCGGTTGACCGAATGGTTCGCCACCGAGGATCGTCACACCGTCGTGCTCGTCACGATGAGCGACGATCTCATCAACTATTGACGAGATCGAAACGAGTTTTCCATTTTCCTTTCGGTGAGTCGGAGGTACGATACAATGCTCGCAACGAATCGAACATCCGCTGACTTGAACGACACTACGCCGACCCGGGCGGTCAACAACCGAGTTGTGATAAAGTCGATAAAGCCAAATAGAAAACTTGTCGAATCCAGACTGTTCGCGCGGAGCATAGCGAGGTTGGAGAACAGGCAAGTGTCTTTTGTTTTCAGCTGGCTTGGCACAGTTCACGTTCACGCGTCTCCCGAAATCGTTCGCAAGATCATCTACTGCATTGGTCGTAGACTGCGAGATCTCAACCGTAACTCGGCCAAAATCAGGCTCCAGCACAAATACGACTTCCTTATTCATTTGATCCTACCCGCCGTTTTGATTGAAGTCTTATGCGATATTCCGCCGTCTGCCGGTCGGTTGTGGGAGTACCGAGTACCTGTTTTAGCTTGCGTGCCGTTTGCTCGCAAGCCGGCCCCTGGATACCGTTAATTTGCGTATCGCATTTTCCGCTTTCAGTATCGATAGTGAATTCGATTTCAGCCATGTCTTTCCTCTTCGACTCCTAGAATTTGACACGTATCTTGATGGTCTCTCCGATTCGCTCTTTGATGAGCGTTCCGCCGAGTTTTTTCGCATCTACCTCTCCTCCTGGTTAGTCGATATAGATTCGAAACGGTCTCTCACGCGGTAGTTGTCGGTTCGCGGCGTGCCGGCGGCATCGGTTTCCGGCCTGTGCGAAGGGCACACCTCCGGCGAGAATCGGTGGCGGAACCCAAAAAGTAGGTCGTTCTCTAATGCTGGTTGAAACAGCGCGTTCCCACAACGCCGGTTCAAGGCGTGGCGGAACATGAAAAAGAAACGGCAACATGAATCGGTGAGGGTTTCGCTTGAACAGTCGGGGGTGTCGTCAGGTCTGCAAGCCTGGTGCCTGTGTGCAGGTCGGCTGCGTGAAAAAACCGGTTGAAGGCGGATCGGAGAATCGGTGCCTAGAACATGGATTTCAACGGGTCCGGTCCTTAGTGGGACAGATCTTGTCCTATTATTCGTATTGGGACAAATCTTGTCCCACTAGCCCCTATAGGGACAGATACTGTACCTATATCGCCCTTAAAGGGACAGTTGTTGTCCCAGTAGGGTTGTTTTTGAGTGGGATTCGGAGCATAATGTGGCAGTTAGATGGATAGAATCCGCAGAAGGGAGAGAATACTATCTACAAAAAGGAGATATTGTGCCGACGAAAACAGTCGAGATCGCAGATTTCATTTTGAGATTGCTGAACGAGGTCGCAGCGGTCAGTGTCCGCTCGATCGCGAAAGCGAGAGGGATAGCCGAACTGAACGAAACGGAACGCAGAGCGATCCGCCGGGCCTTGCGCTCACTGGAGAATCGTAACCTGATAGTCTCGCAAGGTAGCGGGCCTGCGCGAAGTTACGTTCTCTTCAGGCACAAGACCGAAACGACACAGCCCGTCGTACATGCCAAACCCGAAGAAGCGGCTACGGAGAAAGGGGTTCCCTTTGCCAAAATGGACCTCTCCCCGGAGTCCAAGGCCCTATTGCGGTATATCGATCAGGATGTCGCAGAACGAACCCCGGTCGGATACGATCGGGAATTTCTCCGCTCTTACGAACCGAACGAATCCTTTTATCTAACTCCCGATCAGCGCGAGGGTTTGCTCGAAGTCGGGCGCGTGGAAATGATAGAGCGCCCGGCGGGCACATACGCTCGAAATATATTGAGCCGACTTTTGATCGATCTTTCCTGGAACTCGAGCCGGCTTGAGGGAAATACATATTCTCTCCTTGAAACCAAGCGGTTGATCGAATTCGGAGAAGCCACAGATGGAAAAGATGTGTCCGAAGCCCAAATGATCCTGAATCACAAGGCGGCTATTGAATACATAGTCGAATCTGCCGACGAGGATCGAATCACTTCTCACGAGATCTACAGTATTCATGCAATGCTGTCCGAAAACCTCCTGGGAGATCCTGCTGCCTCGGGTCGTTTGCGATCTCTAGTCGTAGGTATCGGGGGATCGACGTACCTTCCGCTCGAAAATCCTCAGGTCCTTCGGGAATGCTTCGATCTCTTTGTAGAGAAACTCAATGCAATAGAAAATCCGTTCGAGCAGTCCCTATTCTCTATAGTTCATTTATCCTACATGCAGGCGTTTGAGGACGTGAATAAGAGAACGGCGCGGCTTGTATCAAACATTCCCTTAATAAAGGCGAACCTTAAACCACTCTCCTTTATGGATGTCGATCAGGCAGCCTACGTAAGCGCCCTTCTGGGTGTTTACGAAAAGAACGATGTCAGTTTGATCCGCGATCTCTATATTTGGGCTTACAAAAGGTCTTCCCAAAGATACACGGCTGTTCAGCAGTCTCTCGGAGAACCCAATCTGTTGAAACTTAAATATCGGGAGCCTATACGGGAAATCGTCAGGTCGATAATTCTCGAAAAAGTGGCAGGCGAACAGGTTGTACAAAAGATTCGCGACCTTATCGAAAAACAAAACATCCCGGAAGCCGACCGTTCTGCTCTCTTCAATCTGATCGAAACCGAGATCATTAGCCTGCACGATGGGAACGTGGCCCGATACAGGGTTCGGCCGAGCGAATTTCAGGAATGGAAAGATCAACGGTGACGCGCCGCATACCTGGCGATATCCTGAAGTCCGCTTAAACGATGGTTCGTTTTTGCACCAAAGCGGTTTATTCATGCACCAACGTAAGCAGAAATAAACCGCCGATACCGCCAACGATCAACACACCCGCCGTTTTAGTTTCTTGATTAGACCCGACCGACTAATGCCAAGATCCCTGGCGGCACGGGTTTGGTTGTAGTTCTTCGTTACGAGCGCGGATTTCAGGAGATCCGTCTCTATCCTTTCAAGATATTCAACCATTCTTTGGCCAGGTATAAATTGCGGCCATGGGCCGAGTGGAGACAACGGAGAATTGCCTACGGTCAGGCCTTCTTCTCAAGACGACTGGCCACGATCTATCGGGTCAGAATGATCTTGCGAGATCGGTCGCCTGCGGCATCGGCAGCGAAGAGAGCGTCCAACATGCTTCTTCTTCAAAAGATGCTTTTTCTTCCACGATTTTTAATAGCTTGGCCTGCAGATTGACCGTCAATTCGCCGATCTCATCAAGAAACAGTGTTCCGCCGCCCGCAGCTTCAAACTTGCCTTCTTTCGCTGAAGTGGCTCCGGTGAAGGCTCCTTTCTCATCGCCGAATAGCTCCGCCTCAATGATCGAGGACGTTAGTTCCGAACAGCCTTTTGGATGTGCACGCCCGCTTCCAGATCGAACGGGGGAAGGAAACGAAAGCCGAGATGCTTTACGACTATCTAACTGGCCAGGAATTCAAAGGGCAGTTTGAGGGTATTCTCGAAGGCTTTAAATCGATACAAGACGGCTACTCTCGCAAGAAGCTCCAAATGACCAAAATTCGGAAGGAGCGTGAAAAGCAGCTAGACCGCATCCTTATAAACGCTTCGGGCTTCAATGGTTCAGAAAGAGGGATTGCCGGTTCGGCCATGCCCCAGGTGAAGATGCTTGATTCCGGCGATGTGGTTGACGACTCGTCAGCGTTGGCTCTAATGGAATGACCTTGGCTCGCTGAACCTAAGTGTACAGTGTAGTAGGAAATGTAGTAGGTTTGTGCAGTTTCCCGGTAATACCCATTGAACGCGGAATCCAGTAAGTGTTGCAAATACAAGCAGATAATACTGCGTACTACTAGGTGGGAAATTAATCGGAACGATTTGTAATCATCAGGTCATCGTCGATAGTCCGTCCTCTAAAGCAAGATGGACTTAACAATTCGCGAATAGCGCGAATATTCGAAATCAGTCGCGAGAGCGTTATTGCTCTATTGAAGTAACGAACGCTTTTGTTTGGTTACTGGCATTTCGCTTCGTTCAGTCGGGCTCGGCAAACAGTACTCCACCCTATGGAGGAGTGCTGTTTGTTTCTTAGCCCTTGACGCAAATGACCTGTTTTAGCTCAGCGACGATCTCAACGAGATCGGACTGAGCACGCATGACTTCCTCGATGTCTTTGTAGGCACCGGGAATCTCATCAACGACGCCTTTGTCCTTTCGGCACTCGACGCCGCGGGTCTGCATTTCAAGGTCCTCACGAGTGAACTTCTGTTTCGCTTTGGTACGCGACATTTTACGCCCGGCACCGTGCGAGCAAGAGTTGAACGAATCAGGATTTCCCAGCCCTCGAATGATGAACGATTTCGCTCCCATCGAGCCCGGGATAATTCCAAAACGTCCCTCCTCGGCGTTGATCGCACCCTTTCGGGTAACGAAAACTTTATCGCCAAAGTGTTCTTCGTTTGCGACGTAGTTGTGATGACAGTTAACGCGGATCTCGGCATCCCACGTTTCCTGATCGTTGAACATTCGGTTGAATGAACGGACCAGGCGATCCATCATCACTTCACGGTTTCGCATGGCGTAACGCTGCGACCAATCGACGTCGTGCCAGTAGGCCTTAAACTCGTCCGTTCCCTGAACAAAGTATGCAAGCGCAGGGTCAGGAAGCGTGTTCAGATCGTGAAGCGATTTCGCCGTAGCGATGTGACGCGTCGCGACCTCGTTACCGATGTTTCGCGAACCCGAGTGCAGCATCAGCCAGACGCGGTCCTCCGTATCAAGACAGACCTCGATAAAGTGGTTTCCGCCGCCGAGCGTGCCGAGCTGTTTCATCGCTTTACGCTTTCGGTCCTGAACTCCCGGGTGGAGCTGTTCAAATTCGGCCCAGCCTTCCCACTCGTTCGATTCGTCGACCGGCTCTTTGTAATCGTTGAAGCCGACCGGGATTGCACGTTCGATCTCGTGGCGAAATTCGGCGAGTTTGCGGTCGAGAATTCCGCTCTTGAACGGCGTTTTCACCGCCATCATTCCACAGCCGATGTCTACACCCACGGTCGCGGGAATAACGGCGTCCTTGGTCGCGATTACGGATCCAACCATCGAACCGATACCAAGATGCGCATCGGGCATAAGTGCGACGTGCTTGTAAAGGCACGGCAGACGTGAGACGTTGCGGAGCATTTTGTGCTCGTCAGCCGACATCTCATGAGTAACCCACGAGAGGACGTCAGCCTCTGCCCCGCTAATATTTAGTTTGTTGTATGGCATAACTTCCTCCTTTTATTTTATGAAAATAGTAGAAAGCGGGGCGACAAAGGTCGATGAGATCGTGGTTTGTTTTACAGACAATGTAATCACATCGGTATTCGCCCCGCAAAGAAAATGGCGACAAGTTTGCGTGAGAGATCCGCCTCGATTTGAAGCGGCCGAGACTCGAACTCGCTACCTCGAAAGGTAGTTGCCATGTACTCCCACCGGCATTCGACAAAAACGATCGATCGGAGAACGATCGAAATCGATCTCCGGTCTGTTAGATCTCAACCTTATCGATCACACCGACCCAGTGGCCGTTGTCGAGATTCCCGTTTGCGAACTCCGAAACAAGCGTAAACACCTGGTCCGAAAATCCACCTACGTTCAGAATATCGCGACGCTCCTGAGCCTGCGTGTGACCGTAGGGTTGAATATCAATACAAACGAGCTTCGCATCGCCGTTTCGCGATTTGAACTCGTTCCACTGTTTCATCGTCTCGGTGGCGCTTCCACCGAAACGTCCATAGAACGGCGTGTCGATCCATGACTCGTTATCCGATACATAGATCAGCACATCACCGTTCGACTTGCGGCTGTTGAGTTCCTCTAGCGGAGCCGAGCAATTGGTTCCGCCGAACGGCAGATTCGAGAGCTTCTCGGCATTGGTCATGATCGAATCCCGGGGATTCAGTTTGACCTCAACGATCTTGCTTTCGAACGGGATGATCTCTGCGTCAGGATTCTTCCGCAGGATCGCCGCCGCAAATAGAGCCGCAATGTCAACGCAACGTACCGCCGACGTAGCTCCTTTGCGGTAACCGGTCGCCGGAGATTGCATCGAACCCGAAATATCAGGGAAGACGTAAACCTTCCCGTCGATCTTAGGCACATTCTCAGTAGCGATCTCCATCGCATCCTGCAAAGCGTCAGTGATCTCACGCGGGATACCCTTGTTAGCGTCAGCCGACTTAAAAGCCGACATAAGCTGAAAAGGAAAGACACGTGCACGCTTGATCGCTTCTGCATTCCGCAGACGCTCGGCGATAACCTTCACCATCTCACCGTCCTCGAAAACGCCGTGACGCTGAAACGTGTTCAGATTCATCCGGGTCATCTGCCATGGTGCATTCCCTGCGATGGCGGTCCACTCCGATTTTCCGAGCGGCAGTGCGGTCAGCATCTGGAACGGAACGTTCGGCACGTCAGCCGAATCTCCGGCCTTGAACCGCTCGAACTGCTTGACGATCTCCGGCAGCTTATCGGCATCGATCTCTCGGCCGATGAAGTAACCGAACAGCGCCTCACGCTCGGCGTCGGCAGGTTTCGGGTGGACCATCTTCAGAATGTCGGCAATCGAAGGCGACTGCCCGACAGACTGTTTGAAGATCTGTTCAGGCTGACGCTTTTCAAACCACTCGCGGACCATCCGCTTCGGCAGCGTCCCGAGCGATTTACGCCCGACCGCTCCCGACCGCATGATCTGGACAAAGTTTCGGAGCATCTTTCCGTTATCCGCAACCCGTGGGAAGACACGTTCGAACAGGGCCTTATCGCGAACAGAAAGCACAGCTAGCAGCATCGCCGGCATGTCTTTCATGTGACCTTTCTCGCGAGCGAAGATTGCGGTCTTCGCAACAAATTCAGCGTCAACCTCATTCGCAAGAGCGAGAACTGCTTCAAGCTGCTCATCCGCACCTGCATAGAAGGTGTGGTTGAAACATCCGGTCGCAGCGTACTGCGCGAGCGCCTGTTTTGGCGTCAGCTTGTATGCGATCCCGCCCGCTTCGTTTACCGTATCGGTCTTCGGCGACAGCATTCCAACAATAGTTTTGAACAAATTCTTATTTGCCATGATTTCCTCCTTATGAAAATTGATCCGGGTGACAAGATTGAAAAGACGTTTTGCGCGTGAACACCTTAGGATCACCGGAGTTTCCTGACTCCGCGAGGCGCGAGCGGTGGATGTAGTCCATTCGGCATTCACCCGAAATTGGAAACAGCGACAAGATTCGATGAAACATTAGCTGCTCTATCCGTTGAGCTACATCTCGAGTGGCGAGACGACGGGATTCGAACCCGCAACACGCTGATTATGAGTCATGTAGTTCCATCTGCATTCGCTGTAAAGATTGGCTGACAGAGCGGGGTTTGAACCCGCGGCTTCCGGCTTAACGGGCCGGCACGCTGACCGTCTGAGTTACCCGTCAAAAAATTAGCGGCGACAAATAGTGAAAAGACTTGTACGTGCTCTACCGGGCTGAGCTACGTTCGGATGGCTCCGAACGGCCGGATTCGAACCGGCGACACGTCATGTGTAAATGATGTAGTCCTTTCAGCATTCGCCGAATGTGAGATTGGTTGCGGCGGGAAGATTCGAACTTCCGACCCAGGGTTTATGAGACCCTTGCTCTACCGCTGAGCTACGCCGCCAAAAATTTGGTCCGCCGGGTGAGATTTGAACTCACGCTCCCTCGCTTAAAAGGCGAGTGCCTTGAACCAACTTGGCCACCGGCGGCCGTGATGAAACGGTAGGCAAACGCGGCGCTAAAAATGCGTCTTTGGGTGCAGGACAAAATAGGTCCGTTGCGGACCAAGACAGGAAATTCATTCCCGCACCCTTGCATTTCGGCTGCCCGCGTTTGTTTGGGTAAGACCGTTATGAAATTTTCGATTTGCGATTGAAAGTCAGTCCGTTGCCGGCCGCCTCCGAGGTGAAGCGGCCGGTTGCGCTGTGAGAGATCAGTGAACCGCTGATGCGGCCCGAGCGTGTTTCGGCATCGGTTGTTGAGCATTGAGTACTTCGACCTCGGTCTCTACGGCTCTCTTAAATTCATCGATCACCTCGGTGAGCATTCTAAGCATTTCGAGGGTGTTCAACCGCTCCTCGACCGTGTTCACGTCGAGGTAAAGGGAGATCTCTTTGGAACCGTCCGAGATACGCAGGTTGATTTCCTGATACTCAGCGAACTCATAGGGATCTGGCACGCGAACATGCCGTTCGCGGGCGTCTTCAACTGTCGCGATAACGTATGCGCCCCATTCGGCAAGCGGGCTCAAGAACTCGCGTCGCTGAACGTGATATTTCTTGCTCATATATTTTTCCTTTGTGTCTAAATGCTGAAAGTTGTTGCTGCCTTTGCGATGCGACGTGTTTCAGCGGAATTAGGAAAAGCTGAACATTCACGCCGCGTGATAATTGCGACTCTTGAGCGCAAACATAGGAATTGCCTCCGTTGTGATTACTGGCCACCCGCTTACGCAGGCAGTTCTGACTGTTGCCGCCCGCTAAAGCAGACAGCTTTGAGATTGGTGGACGCTCCTGGTATCGCGCCAGGCTCTTCGGCTCTTCAGGCCGACGCTGATCTGTCTCAGCTAAACGTCCAGGAAAATGGCGGGACCGAACGGACTCGAACCGTCATCGTCTTCATCGACAGTGAAGTGCATACGCCTTTCTGCCACGGCCCCTTGATTGAAATGGGTGGATCGATCGGATTTGAACCGATAACGGTCTCATTCACAGTGAGGTGCTCTGCCAATTGAGCTACGAACCACAAAAACTTCCTAAGGGAGAACGCTCGATCAGCGTTCTCCCGTGCGATGGGCGACAAATTGTGAAGCGACGTTTTTTCTGAGCTACATCTTTCGATGGCCGGAATCGGACCGGCGTCCTCCTGCCTTCTCGACAGGTGCTCTCACCATGTAGTCGCGTCTGCATTCGCCCGAGGGTGGAGCGGGCAATCGGATTTGAACCGATGTTTGCGGCTTTGCAGGCCGCCGCCTTTGTCCACTTGGCTATACCCGCTTTGGGATTGGTACACGCGGAGAGATTCGAACTCCCAATATCCTGTTTCTAGGACAGGCGCCTTTGCCGATTTGGCCACGCGTGCTTCTTTTTTGGAAATTGGTCAGAGCGGCAGGATTTGAACCTGCGAATACTTGCTCCCAAGGCAAGCCCGTATGGCCATCTGCGGAACGCTCTGGTGTTAAATGCTGGCTTCGGGGAAAGGAGTCGAACCTATATTTGCTGATTCAAAGTCAGCCGTCCTTCCGATTAGACGACCCCGAAATCCTCGTGACTTGGCAGGGAAGGCGGGACTCGAACCCGCTAGGCTCAGCTTGAAAAACTGATCGCTCGACGCTTTGCATTCATCCCCTTAAATTTGTGGTGAAGACGGAAGGACTCGAACCTACAACCTTCTCGTTCGTAGCGAGATGCTCTGATTCCATTGAGCTACGTCCCCATATTTGAAAAATTAGAAAAATGCACCGGGAAGGATTCGAACCTTCATAGCTCCTGCGAGCGCCAGCTTTACAGACTGCCTGCCTTCACCAACAGGCGGCCGGTGCGTGTTTTACGACGATTCAATTGTCAAACATCAAAAGAAAAGGAGCGGCTACACCTGATTCCCAATGAATCCTCGCGTAACCGCTCCAAAAAACTTCGTGACGAAATTATTCGTCTTATCTTTCGATGTTTCGGGAGCGGGAACGCCGCTCCCGCTGTGTCAATCTAGTTGTTCCGTGCGTCCTATGCCGCTCGGTTTTGGTTGATAATTCCGCTGTTCGAGGTTCGTAGACACAAATCCGTCCCAGGCTAAATCGGAACGCATTCCTTGCGTTGCCGGAGCGCCTGCAAACAGGTTCGTGTTATTTATCGATCTTCGAATCACTTTTTTATCTCCAAAAAAATCGCCGCAAACCGCGCGGCAAGTTGAGAGTTTTAACATGGGAAGAAATTGCTTGTCAAGAAGTATTTTCGAAAAAAGCAAAACGTTGGATGAAATCAGGTAAAAGCTCGTGCACTCTGCGGAGCATTTCCTATTGAGGAATTAACAATAGAAATTGTCTCGCGAAAGCTCGGAAACTATCGAACGGTGAACCGCAAAGGGGATACGGTGGCCTGCGCTTCAGGGTTGTAGTAGTCGTAAACCGACGATGCCGGCGTTTTGGCGTCGATTCCGTATCGTGGTCTAAATTTGAAGCTGAACTTCGTACCGCCGGGCTTCGACCACATGTAAAGAACGATACGGTCAGGCAGAATGTCGTAACGCGAAATGCTCGTGTCATTTTCCATTGCCGCTGCGAGCGATTCACGACTGACATCAGCGCCTGGCGGTGTGCCGATCTCCGCGAGCAACATTCCATACCCCTGGTATCCAATCCTTTCCGCCTCGACCGCGCAGGTTACTTCCTGCATTATGGCCGGGTCCATGCGGTCGCACTTATAACCGAGGCTTAGAGCGCGTGACTGGTTCAAAGTACGGTCGTAGGTATCGGCATCGCGCCAAGCGACATAATGTTTCGTCACGAGCTGCGCCATCAAAGGCGTACTGTCTCCTGTCTTTAGTTCGATCACATTGTTTTCGGGTGCGAGCCTGCTGTCTAGATCGACTACGATCTGGTCGAGCTTGTCCGGACCAATCTCTATCGCTCGCTCGCGCTGACCATTCAGTATCACGTCTACGGTGTTTGTCTTCGGTTGATCTCCGACGACAAGGGAGGTAACGAAGGCATCAAGGACGTTTATCGTAGTCTGTGTAGAATACCAAACACCATACCTATCCTTGTTCTGAAGGAGGAAGATCATTGCTTTGCCAACAAGCTCACGTTCAACCTTCATTTTGAGGAAAAGCTGGGTAACGAGGGCCGTTGTTTCGACCCGGCCGGCGGAACCCCAACCGTTAAAAACCGTATTCGTTTCGAGATTCCAATAACTCGCACCGGCCTCTTCTTTAGCAAGTCCGGCGAGTTGTTTCGCAATCTGTCCGGCAAGAGGTGCGTCGCCCGAATCGAAGGCGGCAAGGCCCAACAGGGCAAGAGAATAGGGGTCGTCTATCTCGGTGTTGCGAGTCTTTAGATACGAGAGAGCTTTGGTCACAGCCTGACTTAGTTGAGAATCAGAATCACGTTCGTTGATGCTTGCCCTTTTCGACGAAGCCAACATCCCTAGTGTGCGGGCAACATAAGTCGTGGTCGTTTTGGCGCGCCTCTCATCCTGGACGGTTTCCCAGCGATATTTTTGGTTCCAGCTCCCATCAGTATGCTGTTGGCGGACAAGCCAGCCCTCTGCCTTTTTGACAACGTCGGGATCGACGGCAATGTATAGGGATGCGTCCGCCAAAAATCGCAAGGCGTATGCTGTCAACGCAATGTCCGCTGCATCCTTTCCACCCCAATAAGAAAATCCACCTTCTCCGACCTGGTACCCAAGGAGGCGTTCGTATCCACTCTGAAGAAACTTACGAGCCCGGCGTTCGATCGCTTCTGAATTTCCCGTCTTTTCATCACGCCTAGCGAACTTCAGGATCATGAGATTAGGATATGTTGACGAGATCGTCTGCTCGCCGCAGCCGTACGGCCGTTGTAGCAATCCTTCGACCGCTTCGGCAATGTGAGACATAAGGTTGGGATAGATCTTTAGTTCGGCCGTTTGTGTCCGGGGCAAGGCTCTGGCAGGAAAATCGAGATTTAACTTTTCATTTCCCTTGAAATAACGCGATTCGGTATGGACCACCTCGCGGCCGTCAGGACGAACTGTGACGGAGCGTTCGATAGCATCGGAGTCGGTCTGAGCGACCGCGGTGACCCGCTGCTTGCCATCTTTAACAGGAGTTGCGGCTCTGAAACCGAACACCGCGTTTTCGGTTTGGCCCGAATCAACAGCAACTTGCCTGGTTGCTCCGGCAACCAGCGAAAACCAGTCGCCGTCTTCCATCGTGACGTTTACTTTCTGCTTCTTGTCGGTGTAGTTGCGCACCTGTGTCGGCAAATATATCTCGTCACCGGTGGTCAGAAACTTAGGTGGATCGAGATCAACAAAGAAGGCTTGGAACGCCGTTACCTCTTTCTCAGCAAACCCGATCTTGCCATTTTTTGTAGAGGCGATCGTGTACATCTTCCAAGTAGTTATGTTGTCCGCCATGCGGAACTTGACCTCGGCTTTCCCGTTGGCATCTGTTACTATCTGCGGCTGCCAAAGTAGTGTTTCTGGGAAATATTCGCGAAGTCGCGGTGTGGCGGTCTCCTGTTCAGTGACCGATGAATCTCCGAGTTTGGTTCCCTTTGCGGTGCCCGGCTGAAGCAGTAAAGCATTTGATATGGCCCTACTACCGCTGATGGGCAGACTTTGTAGTTGGCGTGAGGTCACGGAAACGCTGGCATCGGTAGAATTAAGCGTTGCGGCTTCCGCTGTTACGCTAACCGTCTCAGACACGCCGCCACCGTTTAATGCGATGTCAACATTTGCAACGCTCCCCGCCTTTACCGGCACATTACTAATTATTGATCTCTTAAATGCCGGCGCCTCGGCGATCACCGTGTAGGTACCGGCCTCCAAATTCGTAATAAGGAAACTCCCGTTGTCGTTTGTCGTCGCCGAACGTGAAAAACCCGTGGTGGAGTTCGTTGCCGTAACTGTTGCTCCCGCTATCACCGCTCCGTTATCATCTGTAACGGTTCCCGAGATCGAGCCAGCATTAGGCGAATACGTGATCGGTTTCATCACGGGAACAGGTTGGGGATCCTCCTTAGACTGTTCCGTTAGTACATGGACGTATTGCGTGAAGGTCACGTCGTCGTTGGTATTCGGTTTCCGGTCACGGCCATTCCCACGGATCGTGAATTCTATCACTTGCTGCGTAACAGGAGTTACCTTACTCCGCTCGGTGCGGCGTGTGTCACCGTAGATCTGAACGCTCTCTATCGTGACCTTGTCCCAATAACGTGAACGCTGGTTTACGGTTATGTACAACGGATTGTCATTGCCATCGCGCACTTTGTCGAAATCCATTCCGCCATCCTTAAGGGTTTGCCTGAATTGTGCTTCAGTCAGCGGTGCTTTTCTGAGTGCCCTTTGAATTTCGGTGATCTTCGTTTCCGCAGTGGCGAACACATCAAGGCTGCTTGTCCAGACGATAAAATCATCGCCATAACTGTAACCGTAATCGTAATCGGCGTTCTCGAATTTTCCGTCCGGTCCGGCGCTTATGATGCGTATCCGGATATTGCGCCCGTCGGCGTCCATATGAACTTTGTAAGGACGGCCAAACCGGTCCACCAATTGTTCGACACCCATCTCTGCGTATAGGGTCCGGTCGTCACGAATAAAGTTTCCGTTACGGGAATGATAGGCACGCACCGTCGTATCGATGGCCTTGCCAATCGATGTGAAATATTCATAGCCTTCAGAAAAAGCGGTGAAGTCGTCCCGTGTATCGAAAACCTTGTCAGGGCCTGCGGTTTTTATTCGGACGATGTCGCGGGTCTTATCGACCGCAAATTCCGGCCGGTATGCGGTTCCCCACGGATCGCGCATTGCGGCGAGGTCAAGGCCGAACGAATCGAGGATCTTGGTGAGGCCGGCCTCGTCCACCGCGTGCAGACCCTTTTGGTTCGAATAGGTGTGGCTGAGCGATGCGCGGATCTCGTTGAACTGGTTACTGACTCGTACACCGAACGCGGACGATGCTTCATCGTAATACCGCTTGCTGTGGAACGTGTTCGGGTAGTAGTAACTGTCGTGCAGGATGATCTCGGCCGCTGACTGCAATTCATCAGAGATGGGTTTCGATAGATCCAGCTCGTTTAAGTCCTTTATGTTGATGCCGCCGAAGCCCTTGCCGTAGCCGAGCCAACCCGAAAGGCCGCGCACCATCCCGCCAAAATCAGAGTCGGTCCGTGCGCGTTCTTCAACCGCCTTGTCAAAGACGACAACGCCAAGCGCACTCTCGACGGCCTTACCTACGACGTCAAGAATACCGAACCTTACGGTTGCTTCTTCATTGGGTTTATAGACGGCCTTGTCGAATTTGGCATCCACCTTAATGCCTTCCTTTGCTGGGAAAATGATACCGCGGCCCCCTTTTACAAGGTCGTCGTCATCGTTCGGGGCTTCGATAAACGCGGCTATTTTCAGCTCGCCTTTGAAGTTGTCTTTGTACGGGATCTTTAGCTCCGCCTTGCCGTCTTTCAATGTCGCGAACCGCGAATCGATCACAGACCACCCGCTCACAATATCAACGTAGACCGTTCCGGTTCTTACTGTGGAGAGCAATTTCACATCAACGGTCTCGCCGGGCTTGTAGATCGCGCGATTGGTGAAGACGCGAATATCTTCTTCATCGTCATCGAAATAAATGTTTTCTTCATGGGTGCCGCGACGGCCGTGTTTGTCTTTCGCCAGTACACGAAAATCGAGGTCGTCGTCGAGGTCACCGATATTCGGGCGCGGCATTGTAAACTTTTCCGCACCAAGCGAATTCGTCTTTAGTTTGGCGAACGTCTTGAACTTGTCGGCACCCTCTTCACTGGCCTTTATCTCAACATCGCATTCTGCTGGTGTGCCGTCGGCGTAGAACGTAGAGACATATCCGACGAGCGGGAGGCGAGAGTTCCCGAAATCTTCGCCCCGGATCAGATAAACGTGAATCGGTTCTCGGGTGACACGAATATCAAAGCGGCGTTGTTCGGTTTTGTTCGTGGTCGGATCGGTAAAATAGGCTGCAAACTTTATGTCCCTAAATTTTTGCCAGTCACTGTCCCTTATCGAGTCATGATTTTCGCTTAGGTCGAATTTTGCGGTGAATTTTCCCTCCGCGTCCGTTTCGCCTTCACGAACTTGACCTTCGTCTATAATGTATTTCTGTTCCTTCCAACTCCATGTCCGGTCGGTTTCTTCGACGACACGGACCTTACCCCTTGTTACGGGTTTCCCGAATAGATAATCAGCGCGAATCTCAACTTCTGCTTCTTTGTCCTCGGGCAGGAAGTATGGCTTCGATGGTTTGGCGTTGACGACAAAATTTGGCAGATCGTAGCGTGAAACCTTTACCTGATGGTGCGATATTTCGTCACCCGCCGAATCGCGTATCTCAATTAAATAGTCGCCGAGCCTCGCGTTGGACGGTATGCGCCATGCGATCGACGCCACGCCGAATTCGGAAGACCTCACCTTTTCGCGATAGAGCAAGGTATCATCCTCATCTTCGATACGGAATTCTATCTCGCTGTTGGCGACAACTACTTTCGTCTCGGCACCTTTGAGAACGATGCCGCGTATGTTAAGCGTTTGTCCGGGCTGGTAGATCGGCTTATCGGTCATCGAGAGGATCTGAACGTCGCTACGCATTGCCTCGAGATCCTCTTGAGCCTCGCGGACTATGCCGGCCTTTTGGCCGATGACCTTGATCTCGCCATCACCGTCAAATTCGACCTCCGGTGGGATGGTGAGGTCGATCACTGCAAATCCATTGGCGTCGGTAACTCCATTGCCCTTTAGTTCGAGTTTCCTCCCGCCGTCACCGCGAAGTTCCAGAGAGACGTTCGTTTCGACACCAACATCTGCTGCCGGATGGTCGGTAAACGGGTTTAAGGCACGAATGCGAACTCGATAGATCGTGCCCGAGAGTATGTTGTCAGCCGCGATTACGCGCAATTCAAAAAGGTCGCGGATCAGCTGCGAAAGGGAGACAATGCCGCGAACGTCACCGATCGAATATCTGAGTCGGAGCCATGTAAGCTCGTCGTTGCTTTCCTTAACCAACCTGCCAAGAGTCAATGGAAATTCAAAAGTATTTTTACCGCGCAGGAGTGTCAGTTGCTTAGCAACCGATGCCTTAACAGTATCCGCTACATCTAGCAGTTCAAGCTGGGCGTTTACGGTCCGGCCACCACGTTCGTCGTCAACAACAAGGCGTGCTATTGCGACATTCCCAGTGATCGTTACGGTCGATTCGGATTCATTCACCCGCTGTCCAAAAGCCGGAGAAGCGAGAACCAGACACACGAATACCAATAGGAATGGAAAGCCGC
Source organism: Chloracidobacterium sp. (assembly GCA_016716305.1). Classification (NCBI taxonomy): domain Bacteria; kingdom Pseudomonadati; phylum Acidobacteriota; class Blastocatellia; order Chloracidobacteriales; family Chloracidobacteriaceae; genus Chloracidobacterium; species Chloracidobacterium sp. Next base: position 1,995,296 of record JADJWP010000002.1, on the reverse strand, counting down.
GCATGGGCATTGCCTCAAATTTTACAAGGATTTAAGAGTCTATCGGTCAAACTGTCTGATGCGTCGAGTTTTTCGCTGGTTGCTCGGGTGTCCGCCAAGGTTATATCAAACTTGTCGGGTGTAAGAACGTGATCGAAAGGAATGTCCAATCGGGCATTCGGCAAACCGCTCAAAATCACTCTCATAGTTGTAGAAACGTGGGATTTGTGTCCCTTTAAAAACGCATTGATCTAGCAGCCACCAGCATAGAATTCCGCGTTTGTTTCGCCGACCACTTTACCGTTTTGGAACTTGGTAAGTTTACCCTTTAGGTCGGGCGGATATTCGCATGATTCACAATATTCGAATTCCGGATTCTTAGGAAAATGCCCGACGAATTTGTAGCTCACACCATTGATCTCCCGGGTTTCAAAAGTGATCTCGCGGTCGCTGAGCGTGATCGATCTGAACTTAAATTCCTTGTCAGCTTGTAAATACCCGATCGGATTGATCGGCTCGGCAGTATACTCGCCGTTTTCCTCTGAATATTTGTGTGTTTCGATCTCGAGCATCTGAAAGTCTTTGAATGCCTTCGGCACTTTTGCCATGGCGAGATCATACATACCGGCCGCGTCGAATATTTCAGGTTGTGTGTCGACAAGGCTTGGCTCGGAGGGAAATTCGCCGTTAAGCGAAGCCGGCACAATTTTCTCAGTAGTTTTTGGTTTTGACGGCAAGAAAAACGAAAGTGCAAAGCGAGTGCCGGCAACGGCGGCAACACCCACAACTAATGTCAGTACAAAGGAAGACGCGTAAAAGAATCGAAGTATTGTTTTCATAGTTCCTTCCGATCGAAAGTTTTCTGCGTTATGGTGAGCGTTTTTGCAAGCTATAAACAGCGTCAACGCACGGGGCGGATAATGTGGATAGCCACACCTGGCCGTGACGCAACAACTCTTTTGCCAGGTTTATCGCACAAGTATTATCGCTATTGACGAATACTGTTATAATCCGATTCGTCAAAGATCTAAGAGATCGTTCGCAAAACCTGTGTCAATTCTGATCGCTGAAGATAACGAGGCCCAACGCAAATACCTGGGTGGCCTGCTCGCAGACAAATTTCCGGGCCACATGCCTTTGATCGAGGCGAACGATGGTGAATCGGCCGTTCGTTTGGCTGTCGAGGTACGTCCCGCACTTTCGATCTTTGATATTCAGATGCCGAGCCTTTCGGGCGTCAAGGCGGCAAAGGCGATCTGGCGGGAATTTCCGGGTGCTCGTATCATATTCTGGACGCAGTTTCCCCACGAGATCTATATAAACGAAATCAGGAAAATCGTTCGTTCGACGGAGCCTCAGCCGACGTATGGATTCATTCATAAGAACAATCCGGAGGAACGCTTTCTGAGGTTTATCTCGGCCGTGCTGGAAGACGGAGCAGACATGATCGATCCGGCCTTCAAGGACTCGTTCCAGCGGCCGCTACTGACAGAATTTGAATCGGAGGCACTAAGATATCTCGCTCTCGGCTTTTCGAACTGGGCGATCTCGCGAAAATGCAGCCTGAGCCTTCGCGGCGTCGAAAGCCGGTTGGCTACGCTCTATGAAAAGCTGTTTCCGACTCACTCTTCGGGAACCGAAGCCGAAGAATATGACAAGCTCGCATACAACATTCGGACACGAGCCTTTTTCGAATCGCTACGTCGCGGGTTGATAAACAGCGACGAACTCGAGAAGGCCGAAACGGAACTGGCGGATTGGATCGAACGTGACAGGAAGCGTTTTCGGCAGTCTTCCAAATAAACTGAATGAGAGTGTCGACCCGCCTAACGATCTTCACCGCCCTATTCGTTTTCCATTTGCTGATCGCCTTCGCTTTCGCAGGTTTTTTCGCGCAAGAGCCTCAAACGTCGCCGTCTCCGTCACCTTCTCCCGAAGCCTCGCCGTCCGTATCGCCGTCGCCGACACCCACTCGTTCACCCTCGCCAACACCACTGCCGGGAGCTCAAAATTTTCATCAATGGGGGTCGATCACAGTCTTCAATGGTTTACCGTCAGACAGCGTTCGCGCAATTGGGCAGACATCGGACGGCGTGATGTGGTTTGGGACGGATAACGGTCTGGCCCGTTTCGACGGCCGGCGAATAGAAAAGTTTTCGCTCGGCGGAGCCGATGCCGACCGCGTGCTTGCCTTGAAAACATCACCGATCGGAGAGCTCTGGGTCGGCACGCGTGCAGGCGTGTTTGTCTATTCAGACGGAAGTTTTCAACCGGTTGAAGGCACTAACGGCCTCAGCATCACCGCGATGCTGGTTGGACCAGAAGTTTACGTCGGGACCGACGATGGGCATGTTCTTCGAGTTCGCCACGGAGAAAGCGGAGCATATTTTACAGAGAAGGTTTTCGCGGAACCAATTCGCGGAGCAAACGGCAGCCCGCTCGCAATTACGAGCATTATCGAAATCGACGGCAAACTTTTTCTGGGCACCTCCGGACGCGGGGTGTTTGTTGTAAAAGACGGTGCGGTCGCCGAATTTGCCGCTTCGCCGCGACCATTGTTCGTGAATTCGCTTGCTCGAAGCGACACTGGCGAACTTTGGTTCGGTACCAACGCAGCCAAGGGCGTGAGTGGCATCTTTTTGGCGGATGGAACTCGGGCAACACGTATTGCGGCGCCGACTGCCAACGTGCTCTCCCTCGAAGCGAACGATAGTGGCGTGTGGGCCGGAACGGAAAGATACGGTCTGTTCCATATCGCCGATTCAAAACTGAAGAAAACTTACACATTTGAAAACACATCCGGTGGCCTGCGTTCGAACAATATATTTACGTTATTCACCGATCGTGAAGGCGTTTTGTGGATCGGTACAAACCGTGGCCTGAGTCGGTTTGATCGTTCGGGTGCTTCGCAGGAAACCGTTTCGGATAGTCCGAACAGCAATTTTGTACGTTCGCTTTTCTATATCCAAACAAAAAACGGGAACGCCGAGCTGAAGACTCTACTCGCCGGGACGAACCGAGGTTTGTTTGATTTCAATGGCAAGAAGTGGAATGAGATGCAACAGTTTCGCGGGCGGTCGATATACGCGATAGATACCTCCGCAAAAAACCCAGACTCGATCATTGTCGGCACGCCGGAAGGAATATTCGACCTGGTCGGGAGCTCGTTGATCAAGGGCGATACTCGCGCAATTAGTTACTACCAGGGCCGACTATATGCCGCTGTTTACGGTCGAGGCGTTTTCGATATTTCCGAACCAGCAAAACTAATATTTGCGAATGAAACAGTAACATCGCTCGGCGGAAATGCAGATAAGATGTGGATCGGTACGGCGAACAGTGGGCTGTTCGGTTTCGACAAAGGCGGAGCGACCCTAGAAATATCTCCGGAGGTCCTTGGAAGCGGAGCCATCTGGAAGATATGGCAAGCTGGTTTTCAAACTCCGATCTGGATAGCTGGACAGCATGGTCTCTTCGTTTTACGTGAAAAGATCCCCGAGAAGGTCATTGATGCGGAAGATGTTCGAGACGTTTGGGTTAGCGATCCTGATACAAACGAGAATGTATGGGCAGCAACCACGACCCGCGGATTGTTACACGCTCGGCGCGATAAACGTTTTGGGTGGATAGTTTCTTCCCTCGGATTTGAGCAAGGTCTGCCTTCGGAAAAAGCATTTGCGATTTTACCTACACGTGACGGCCTACTGATCGCAACCAATCGCGGCGTGGTCACCTACAAGCCGGGAACGGTAGCGCCGAAACTTATTCCGACGCGCATTTTGAGCCAGCGTGTGCACGAACTTAGCGAAATCCGGTCAACGATCGCCCTCGATTATCCGCAAAACTCCTTGGTGGTCGAAGTCGCGGGGCAAAGCAGCCGGACGTTTCCCGAAGAGTTTCAGTATGGCTTTGTTCTTACGGACGCGAACGGCAAAGAGATCGACCGCCGCATTTCGAACGATGAGCAATATGCTCCCGCTGAACTCGCTCCGGGCGAATACACGATCGAATCGATCGCGTTCAACCGTGACCTGCTCCCGTCAGAACCGCTGGCGATCCGATTCTCGGTAGCAAAGGCACCCTTTCCTTGGACAGCTTCTGCACTCGGTGTGCTGCTTGCGATCGCGGTCTTGGGGTTGATATGGGCAATAATCGAACACCGTCGAATTCAGCAGCGAAACCTGGAACTTGCCGCCGCCCGGTTGGACCTTGCTAATGAGGCCGAGCGAGAACGCCGCCGGATTGCCCGTGACCTGCACGACCAGACGTTGGCCGACCTGCGAAACCTGATGATGCTGACTGACAAAACCTTGCCCGACAATCCGGAATTCCGCACGGAGATCGAAGCCGTCTCAAGCGAGATCAGGCGAATTTGCGAGGACCTGAGTCCGTCCGTGCTGGAAAACGTGGGCCTAATCGCGTCGCTCGAATTCCTGCTCGACAGCACGATCGAAAACCGACAATTTAATGCCGAAAGCAATCTCGAGGACCGGATCAACCTGCCGATGAATGTCCAGCTTCAAATCTACCGTATCGCCCAAGAGGTGCTTACAAACGTCAAAAGCCACTCAGACGCAGACCACGTCGAGATGTCGGTTGAAATAAACGCGGACGGGCAGTTGAAGTTAAGGATCGACGACAACGGAACTACTTTCAATCCGGACGCAGCGACGGCAAAGGGTCGCGGCATCGCAAACATCAAAGCTCGTGCTTCCCTCGTAAATGCAAAGGTCGCATGGAAAGAATCAAAAGGCGGCGGAAATCGTTTCGCAATGAGTATCAAAGTATGATCACTGTTCGTTTACGAGCGTCGACCTTCTACGCTTGAGCTGATCTATCAGAATGAACGGGATGATCAAGATCAGCGGTGTAAGGACGACAAAGGCGAGGTGCTCCCAAAACGTCGAACCTTTCTGATACGCCCCCTTTAGGATTGGAATCCCAAGCGTAACGAGCCAGTAGATCATCAACGGGACAAGAGGCCGGCGGATAAATGACATTGGTTTTGCTGTTTCGATCCGATCGCCCCTATTGAGCTTTTCGTAAAGAAAATAAAGCAGAAGTAAAAAGCCGAAGTAAATAAAGATCCCCTGTAAACGGTGCATCTGTTCCGGGTTGATCCAAAGTGCACCCGCATTCATCCGGTGCAACTTCAGTGCTACTGCGATCCGGACTGTGTTGGCTGCGATGGTCGTGACAAACGCTGCGCAAACGGCAATCGGGAAAGCATGCCATGCGACTTCCTTTTTGCCCCAAAGTGTCAATACCGACAGCATCAGGAACGCGGCGATCAGAAAATTTACGCCCGAACATGAGTCCGCAATCAGGAAGGAATTGTCCTCGTTAATGTAGCCCGCGTACGATTCGAACCGAAACGTCTCGCCTGTCACTAACTCGACACAAAAGGAGGTAGGAGCGAGGATCCATCGTAGTTGGTTCACGTTCGCGGTCGAGTAAAATAGTTTCAGTAAAGCGGCAGCCGAGATCACTGACGCCAACTGATATAGCTTTCTCGACCGCAAGGTACTCATTGTTGAGCTCCGTAAAAGGCACCTGAATAAAACCGCCGACGGACCATCAAAATGAGCGCGAGCACCGTCATCACCGCGAGGAGCCATAGCATTTCAGGTTCGCTTCCGACGGCCATATCGCTCACGCCGACGGGCAATGGGAGAGGCTGGTCAACGTCGTTTGCGGAACCGTCTGGGTTGACTACCTTTTCGCGTACCGCGATGAACGACGTATATCGCGTCAGCAAGTTGTACTTGAGACCGACGTCGGTGATCGCCCTGATCTTGTCCGCTTCAGGTTCGCCGTAGGCAAGATCGGAAAGGTCGGAGATTCGAGATCGAGCCCAGAGGTACCGCAATGCGCGATTGCCTTCGTCCGGCATAACGGTTGAAACGTCGATGCTCGAACGGTAATCGCCGCGTCCGGTTTTGCCGGTGATGTCGAACCTACCGGAAAGCGGTCCGCGCCATTTTCCGAAGACGACCACAGGCCGTTGGGCCAACAGATCGGGTTGATTCATAGGTTCAACATCGTAAACGTCAAAACCGTTTGCCTGAACCTTTACGTCCGTTAGGACTGGGCTTTCGATGTATTCACGAAATTTCGTCGCCACATCCGGAGCCTCTTTTTCCGAAAGCACAATGAACGGCTCGCCCATTCCAGCCTTGGCTACGCCTTCGATCAGAAACCTGTTGACCGACGACCCGATACCGAATGCAAAGACATTCGTATTGCCGAGATTTTCGCGTATGTAATCGAAAACGCCGGCTTCACCTGAGACATAACCATCGGTTACCAGGACAATGCTTCGCGAAACGCCGGATTCGCTCGGCAGGTTCATCGCGTTTTTGATCGCTTCGAGCAATTCCGTTCCGCCGCTGCCGCGTTGTTGCGAAAGCAGATCCAGTGCGCGAGAGACATTTTCCTGGTTTGCTGCAAGGGGCGTTTCCGAAAGGACGGTCGAATCACCGGCAAAAAGCACTACATTGAAATAATCCGTAGGCCGCAATTTTCCGATAAGGTCCTCAAGCAGTTGTTTCGACGTGTCCAACGGAAAGCCTTCCATCGAACCGGACACATCAACCACGAATATGTACTCGCGAGGCGGAATATCCTCTTTGGCAACGCGTTGCGGCGGCTGCGCCATATAAAGAAAGAAATTCTCCTCTTCACCCTGCAGAAGCAAAAGTCCCGAGGCGATCTGCCCGCCTGTCAGGCGGTATTTCAAGACGAAATCGCGGTTACCCTGAAAGGGGTCTGCATCGTCGAGTGTAACCTGTGCGATGTTCGGGCTTTGCCATTGGGGCGCGATCTGGTGGGACGCACAGCTTAGTTCCTGTATCGGAAGTCCGGCTGAGATCCTTGACGAAATATGAAGCGTACTGGACGGTTTGTCGCCTTCATGAAAATAAGCCGTTTTTACAAAACCGTTTTCTGCTTTGTTTGCGTCACCGGATGGATACCTGGGTCCGACAACCGTCGGATAGACAAACTCGTAGGTGCCGTCGGTTGGCACCATTAGCTCTGTATACCGAAGTTCGATCTCAATCTGGTCCCGCGGCATTATGTTCGCAAGGCTCATTGAGAAGACATTCGGCCTGGATTCCTCAAGCAGCGACGCGCTCTTGCCTTCCTTTTTTGCCGTCTCGAATTCCTGCTTGGCGGCTTCGCGCTCCTTTATCTTCGCGGTGATGATCTCGTCGCGGATCTTCATACGCATTCCGTAAACGGCCGCGCGGGTCGATGCCGGAAAAACATACGTCGCGTTGATCGGCCGCGAACCTTCATTTTGATACGTTTGGACGACACGCACATCAGCGATCACGCCGGAGATCGCGATGTCGACGCGCGTGTCTTTTAGCGGAAGGCGGTCGATCTTTGGATCGCCCTTGACGAAAAAATAAGGCGAAAGCGTCTTGTTAGGATCTGCTTGGCAAACGGCTGAGAGGGTGAAGCCACCGACGCAACTGAGTAAAATTATTTTTTGCCAAAGACTTCGTTTCCATTTATTCATAACTCACTCCAGACTCCGTGCAATTCAACGAGATCAAACACCTCGGCAATGCTACGTTGGCTGGAGAGAATGGGGAATGGACCACACCACAGTCCCGAACCGTGGTATCCACAGTCTCGCGTGATCCTACTAGCTCTCTTCGTTGATGAGCATACGAAGCCGCAATTCGATTGCGGTCGCGGCATCAAGAAATCAAAGATCGCGATCAAACCGTACTGGCAACTTAATCAGAAAAGCTTGGAGATTATGGGAATCAGCCGAGAGGACGACGACCCGATCCAGCCCTTTGAACGAACTCCGAACGACCTTTTCAAACGCCGAACTTAGAGCTTTCGCTATCGGTCGCAAAGTTTTCCTATCTGCTCGGATAAAACTTGGGATCAACGCGGATTACTGAATCGGATCGGCAGAGCGATACAAAAAATTTCTCAACTATCGTGAACGGAATCGTCTGGTAAAATATCCCTCTTTGCATTTCTTTCGGAGTGATGTTGCCTTAACCTCTGCAGTCTTACATTGTAGGATGATCCCTTTTCGATAACGTGGTAGTCCTGATACCTCAGGTAGTGTTTCTCAGGCACGTTGCCATCTTTCGCCCATCCCAGCCCCGCATGGATCGATTCTCGATTCTGACCAGCCGTATCGCGTTCCGTCGCGTTTGCCGCGCGCAACGTGTGAAATGAAACGTCATCACTTACGCCCGCTCGTTGGAAGAGATCTTTGATCAGATTGTAATAGTTCGTTGTGTCGAATACTCTTTCGTTGTCATCGCGTTCGAAAACGCCGGCCGCTTCCATCTCGTCGTAAAGCCAAGTTGAAATATCGACCGTTTTCGTATGGATCTTATTTCGAGAATCGTTTATCACGAGCTTGATCACGCCGATTCGCTTTGTATAGTCGGTTCTTAACATTCCGCGTGATACGTGCCGCAGTTCATCTATCCGCAATCCGGTCGTGTAACCACCGATTAGCGTCAAGCGCATATGCGAACGATCCCGCTTCCATCGATTGCACTTAGGAACCTCATAGCATTTATCCAGCACGCGCATGAATTCCTCAAAGGGGATATACGCCCGTTTAGGGATTTCTTTGGCGAGGATATTTTTGAATGAAATATGGCTCTTTCGTTTGCCGACCTCTTCTGGGAAGTTCAGTAGCCCGCGCAAACTCGAGAGATCACGATTTGCCGATGCATCTGAACGCTTCCTCTCGCTTTTGCCCCTTTTACAAGGTCTTTTCAAAAGCCAGGTTTTGAACGCAAATACGTCCAACTTGTTTACTTCATCGATGAGCTTGTCCTCGAAGAATTCGCAGATAGCATCCAGCTTTTGGAATTCTTGCTCGTACTGAATCTTTTTGTGATCCCTCAGAAAAGGTTTGTAATGTGCTTCAGCGAACCCCTTGACCGTTTCGGGATTTAGCAGGATGTCTTTGCCTTTCTCCGTAAGTTCCTTGACTTTCGCGTCCAACCATTCGTCGTCAAGGTCCCTCGTTGTTAGCCCTGCCGTACTCGATTGCGTATTCCATTTCTGACCGTCCAAAATCGCAAAGATGGCTCTATAGTGGTAACCTTTCCCCTTGCGGATAGTCTTCTCTTTGTTGACACGAACGAAGTAACCTTGTGATATGTATTTATCGGGTATTTTCATCGCCGAGATCCTTTCGGGTAGATTTTCGCGTAGAAAGCTACCCGAAAAGCCGTCCGCTGGTGTCGCATAGGAGATCGGAAATGTCGGCCGTTGTCCAGCTAACCCTCGTACTATCAGTATGTTACACGTCTAAGTTGTTGATAGTCAATGGTTGAAGTTTGGGTCTCAGAAGCCTGTGGGAGCAATCCCGTGATGGTTCGATTCCATTCGTCCGCACCACATTTTCGTTTATAGTAAAGAGTCGGGAGTCGAGAAGATCGGCTCCCGTTTCTTTATTTCGATCTTTCGCCGATCGCGGATCTGAAAAAGAAATCAGCTGGGAATGCGAGACAAATTCATAGAATCGATAAAAGAGAACCAGTCGGCCTTTGGTTTGACGCTTGCCGACGACGCGATCGATCGCCTCGCAGGTCACTACGAGGTCGTCATGCAGCATAACGCGTTGCTCCACCTCGTCGGCCCGTGTTCGGCGAGTGAATTTGCGACGCGGCATATCCTCGAATCGCTCGTTCTTCTGCGCTATCTTCCTGCCAAGCCGCGGATCGCTGATGTCGGCGCGGGCGCCGGCCTGCCGTCGATCCCGTGCATGCTTGTTAACGGCGAGATCAGCGCCGTTCTGATCGAATCAAAGAAACGAAAGGCAGAGTACCTTGCGCACGCACTGACACAACTCGGCCTGCAGGATCGCGCCGTTGTCATCGACCGGGCGTTTCAGGAATGCGACCCGGGGAACGCCAATGTCGTAACTTGCCGCGCACTTGATCGATTTGCCGAACGTCTCCCGAAGGTCATCAAATGGGCAGGCAAAAGGAAGATGGTATTTTTTGCCGGAGAGAACATTCGCGAAGGCCTCGAAAAGCTGAAACTCCGCTATACGGCGGACCTTCTTCCCCTTTCCGATCGGAGGTTCGTCTTTGCGATCGAATCTCGTCGGTGATCAGCAAATCTGGAGCGGAGAGCATCACTTCTGCTAGTATTTGAGCATCATAGGCATAGTTCTTCGTAAAAGGGTGAGATCATGATCAAAACAAAGTTCCGGTTGACCCTCTTCGGGTTTGCCACGATCGCTATCGTGTTTGCCGTCGCGGCACAGGCAGTTCAGGCACAGGACGATACGCCTACGCTCTGGCTTAAGGCCGAGGCTTTGATGAAGCAAAGCCGAATGACCGAGGCCGTGCCGATACTTGAGAAGATAATCGCTCTCGATCCGAAAGACGCTGAAGCTTATATCGAGCTCGGAACGGCGCTACTCGGAAAAGCGATAAACGAACCGAATACGGCCGAACGCAAGAAGGTACGGATCGCAGCCCGCAACTCATTCATCAAGGCGAAAGAACTCGGTAAGGCCACGAACTTCGTCGATGCAATGATCGGTTCGATCCCGGAGGACGGCAGCGACGGCACCCCGTTCTCGCAGGTTCCGCAGTCACACGCTCTAACATATGCTGGTGAGCAGGCATTCACGCAAGGCAAGATCGAAGAAGCGCTAGATCTTTACAAACAGGCGCTCGAAGCCGACCCGACGAACTATCACGCCGCGCTTTTCAGCGGTGACATGTATCTGAAACAGAACGACTACCTCAATGCCGAGATCTGGTATCAGAAGGCGATCGCGATCGATCCGAACAGGGAAACGGCATATCGGTATTCGGCGACGCCCCTGATGCGGCAGAGGAAATTCGACGAGGCACGAGCGCGGTACATCGAGGCATGGATAACCGAGCCCTATAGCCGATTCGCATTGAACGGTCTTCTCCAATGGGGACAAGCGACCGGTACGAAGCTTGCCCACCCGCGCGTCGACCCGCCCAAAACCGAGGTCGGAGCTGACGGAAAATCAAAATCGACGATAAATATCGATCCGCTGGCCGACGACGGCTCGATGGCATGGATGGCATATCTGGCGACCAAAGAAATCTGGCGAAAGGAAAAGTTTGCCAGGGCCTATCCGACGGAGAGTACTTACAGGTCGTCTCTTGCCGAAGAAGCCGAAGCCCTGCGTGATGTAGTGAAAATGGCGAAAACCCTTAAGGCCAAGAGCCTGAGTCCGCAGATACAGATCATCGAAAAACTCGATCGTGACGGATTGCTTGAAGCCTTCATTCTGCTCGCGCTTCCTGACGCCGGGATCGCTCAGGATCACCCGGCCTACCTGCGAAACAATCGAGAGAAACTGCGGGCCTACGTCGTCAAATACGTGATCGAAGGTAATCGCTAAAGGGCATCGGATCGTATGCGGAAGATCGAAGTCTGATACTTCGATTGTCGAATGACTGAAGCTGCAAATCCATTGGCATCGGCCCTGCTCGCAACCGCGATCGCCGGATTCGGCGCGACCGCATTTGGGGCGGCGCCCGCATTATTTCTAGACCGGCTCAACGAAAAACTCAATAACAATCTGTTGAGCTTCGCTGCCGGTGTGATGCTTGCCGCGACCGTCTTCTCGCTTCTCTTGCCGAGTATCGAGAACTCGAAGGCGCTTGGTTATTCCGATACCAATGCCGTTGTCCGATCGATCATCTTTCTGTTCATCGGCGGATTCGTACTTTGGGCGGTCAATGAACTTGTACCGCACGAACATTTCGCGAAAGGACATGACGGGATCATAGATGCTCCCAGATTGAAGAAGATCTGGCTCTTCGTGATCGCGATCGCGATACACAACTTTCCTGAGGGGCTCGCGGTCGGCGTCGCGAACGCATCCGGCATCGCGGGTTCGGGTTTGGGGGCGACGCTTGGGATCGGGCTGCAGAACATCCCGGAAGGCCTTTCGGTTGCCGTCGCACTAAGGTCGCAGGGTTACTCGATGCTGTTTGCTATCGGCGTTACAGGGCTAACCGGCCTGGTCGAGATCGTCGGCGGTCTATTCGGGGCTTCGATCCTGATGGTCTCCGGTACGATCCTGCCCTTGGCCCTTGCGTTCGCGGCAGGTGCGATGCTCTTCATCGTAAGCGACGAGATCATACCCGAGACGCACAGGCCCGGCTTTGAGAACGGAGCGACCGTTTCATTATTTATCGGGTTCGGATTGATGATGCTGCTCGATGCCGTTATAGCCTAGGTTGCGATGTGTCGGACACCTCTAACGAAATAATATATCAGCGAGCTATCGGACATCGAGATCGTATTCGCGGAGGCGGCGATAAAGTGTCGATGGCGAGATGCCGAGCAGCTCAGCGGTCTTACCGCGGTGCCATCCGGTCCGCTCGAGAGCATTGATGATCTGTTGTTTTTCTGAATCGCGAAGGTTCACAGGCGAGGTGTTCTGAAACGAACTGACTCCGCTATGCCCTTGCGAAGCATAGTTTACCGAGACGTTTGACGGTTCGTTCCGGTAGATGACTTCGGGCGGAAGCTCTTTTACCGTCACACGCCCGTTGTCGGCAAGCAGGGCCGCCCGCTCGAGGCAATTGCGAAGCTGCCGAACATTCCCTGACCATGAAAATGCAGTAAGCGCTTCGATCACAGGCTGTGTCAGAACTGGCGGAGTTGCGCCAGCGACCTTTTGGAGAAGGTGTTGGGCAAGGGGTTCGATGTCTTCGCGGCGTTCGCGCAATGGAGCGATATTCACCTCAAAACTGTTTATCCGATACATCAGGTCCGATCTGAAAATGCCCTCGGCGACGGCCTGGCCAGGGTCTCTATTTGTAGCCGCGACGAGGCGAACGTCGACCTCCACCTTCTTGACACCGCCAACACGAAAGAACGTCCGCGTTTCGAGGGCCCGCAATAATTTCGATTGCAGCTGCGACGGCATTTCCATTATCTCGTCCAAAAACAACGTGCCGCCGTCAGCAAGTTCGAAGAGCCCGAGCTTGCGCGCCCGCGCGCCTGAGAAAGCACCGGCCTCGTACCCGAAAAGCTCCGATTCGAGAAGCGTATCCTGGAGCGCGGCGCAATTAAGATCGATGAAGGGCTTGTCAGCTCGGCTGCTCAATCGGTGAATGGCCTGTGCGATCAGTTCCTTGCCGGTTCCCGATTCACCCGTTATAAGAACCGAGGTCTCAGACGGTGCGACCCGGCGAACAAGCCTCAGTACCTCTTTCATTTGCGGCGACTCGGCAATTATCTCAGGCATTGATCCGCTGCTGCGTTCGATCTGTGCCCTCAGACGTTGATTGTCGGTCCTTAACTGTTTCTTTTCAGCCGCCTGCTTTACCAATGCCGTAAGTTCAGCGATCCGGTAGGGTTTCGTGAGGTAATCGTAAGCGCCAAGCTTCATCGCCGTTATCGCGGTCTCGACCGTACCCTGCCCGGTAAGCATTATGACCTCGGGCGCATTGGCGCTTTTCTCACGAAGACGTTTCAGCAGCCCCATCCCGTCCAGACGCGGCATATTGATATCGCAAAGCAGAACGTCGTAATCGCTTGCCTCGAGCATCTCCCACGCAGCTTCGCCGTCGGCCGCGGTCTCGGCCTCGTGCCCGTTGCGGGTCATCTCTTTCTGAACGACCAAACGGAGATTCTTTTCGTCATCAACTACAAGTAACTTAGCCATATCGTATCAAGTGAGGTGCGGGACGGGGAGAGGTTTTGGGCCGGAGTGATGCGATCACCTCGTGATCGGGAGGTAAATAGTAAAGGTGGTGCCTTTACCGACGTTCGAACGGACGCTCACGCGGCCGCCGTGATCTGTGATGATGCCATAGCAGACAGCCAGGCCGAGGCCAGTGCCTTTACCGACCTCTTTGGTCGTGAAAAATGGTTCGAAGATCTTCGAAAGGTCTTCTGACGGAATTCCGATACCTGTATCCTCTATCTCGATCGCAAGTCGATTGGGGCGTGCAGCGGCTCGGATCCAGAGTCTGCCGCCGTCCGGCATCGCGTCGATCGCGTTCGTGGCCAATGCGATGACCGCCTGTTGGATCTGGCCCGCATCGGCGTTGACGGCGGGCAGGTTATCTTCGATCTCTACCGAGATCTCGATGTTGTCGCCGCGTTTCTGGTGAGATATCAGATTTGCCGATGACCGAAGTATGTCGGCAATATCTATCGGGTTGCGGTCGCCGGTACGTATTCTGCTGAAATCGAGCAAGCCCATCGTGATCGATTTACAGCGAAAGGCCTCGCTCTTGATCAGCCCAAGATATTCGTTGAGATCGTCGATCGCTTCAGATCCGTCAAAGGCTCCGTCAGCGACGCGATGTTCCAGTGCCTCGGCGCAGGCCGAGATCGTGGCGAGCGGGTTGTTTATCTCATGCACGACACCGGCGGCGAGCCGGCCGACCGCAGCGAGCTTTTCAGCCCGGCCAACGGCATGGATCGCCTCGACGCGCATGGTGATGTCCTCGCCGACCGTTATCACGTGTGTGACCTCGCCGGTTTCGGGGTCACGCATCGGCACCTTGCTTACCATCCAGTATTTTGTCGAACCATCGTCGGCAACCGTCTGCTGCTCGATCCGTTCGATCTCGCCGGTCCTAAATGCACGCTCAAATTCCTGACGGACCTTACCCTCGGGATAGCGTGCAAGTACATTGAAAACGTTTCGCCCGATCGCTGAGTCGCGAGGGATGCCCTGTATACCGATCTCGCGATGTCGATTCCAGGTGACGATCCGAAAGTCGCGATCGACCACATAAAGGGAAACAGGCAGGGCATCGAGTACTGCCTCGGTAAACCGACGGTGCTCTTCGCGTGCCCGCGTGATCGAATTGTTGATAGCCGCTTCGTAATGTGCTGAAAGGTTGACGCTCATCGCGGCCATCTGCGTTGCTGTCTCGATCAGCTTGCCCTTCGATTCGTTCAACTCCTGCTTGTCAGCAAACCCGACAACGATCGCTCCGCGAATGTCGCCGTTTATGTGAAGCGGCGAGACGAACTCGGCCTGATGGGCCGTACCCGATAGCAAGAATTGTTCCGGATCCGCTTCACAGTATCCGATCTGAGGCGGAAGAAGTTCGAGCCAGCGTTCAAAGCGTTCGCGTTCAAAGAAACCAGTGAGTATCTCGCCCTTTGCATCAAACGCACAACTGACGACCCCGATATTCTCCAGCTCGGCTATGAATCCGCAGATCTCGGCGCCGACGCCGCTTTGTAACGCGTCTGCGACGCGTGAAGCGACCTTTTTGGGATGGACAGTGAACAAAAGACTCCGCCCAAGATCGGAAATGAACTTAAGCTCAGCAGAAGACTCTGTACCCTGGCCAAACCGGATACTAGCTCCTGCCGGTCTTTTTGCTGCGGAGGAAATTGACATCGGTGGTTCTAAATCGCCTTTTGTCTGTCGGTTACGGAAGTGGGAATGTTGGCTTGATCGGCGGGGTTTACGACTTGGGAAACTTCCGAACTTCCATAGCAATTAAAAAACTTTTTGTACAAAAAGTCAATAGTTTTAACACTTATTTGCAAGTTGACGGGCGTCCGAATTCGCGTAAGAATCTGATTACAGATGGGTTTCAAAAGCCGGAAGACAGGCCCGCTCAATTCACTGCTGATGATTACACTGTTGGTCGCGGCCGTAATGAACGCGCCCGGACAGACCCTTGTTGACAAAACAGTTGCGACCGTGAGCGACGGGTTGAGGACCGAATTGATAACACTTTCGGACCTCAGGTGGCAATTGGCCCTTCAGCCGAACGTCTCTCTATCGCCGCCGGCGTCGGCCGATCTTAACCGGGCTCTTAACCTATTGATAGATCAGCGTTTATTTGCTTTAGAGGCCGAAAGGTTGCCGAGAAATCCCCCGACCGAAAAAGAGATCAGCGACAAGATCGCCGAGATACTGACCTATTTTCCGACCACTGCCGAATTTGAGAGCCGGCTGCGGGCCGTCGGATTCAGATCGATCAGGGACGACAATTTCGAACGGATCATTGCTCAGCGCGTTTCGATCGACAAATATCTTGATTTCCGTTTTCGGTCGTTCATAATAGTCACATCGGAGGATGAGGCGAATTATTACCGCGATTTCTTTGTTCCTGATTTTCGCAGGCGTTTCCCTGACCTGCTGATGCCGACGCTTGATGAGAAACGACGCGAGATAAACAAGATCCTGACGGAAGATCGGATAGCCGCAGCCATCGAGGCGTTTCTTGACGATGCAAAGCGCCGCGCCGAGATCGTCATTCTGAGCGAGGTTTGAGCACCGACGAGTTTTGCCCTCGGCCTGACTGAAATAGAAAGATCTGATGCGATATAAGGCTGCTTTTTGCGTTACCCTGGCTGCGATATTGTCGATCTTCACGTCCGTCATTTCACAGGTCAAGGCACAGGCCCCGGCCATTACGGTCGTCGGGCCGATCACGAAACAGGCGGTGGCGTTTGGCCACTCTTCCGCATCGCTGAACTTACTTACATCCGGCAGCTTTGTCACTTCGAAAACCCCGAATGCCGCCATAGGTTTTGACCGTTTTGACCGACGCTCGACCAATGAAGAGCCGAACCAGCGATCAGGTGACGAGAATGTATTTTCGACACCGGCGGGTGTACCGATGCCGGCGCCGTCGCTTTCGTTCGACGGCATCGCTAATTTTGACAACGTCACCATATTCAACCTATTGATACTGCCGCCGGACATGAATGGCGACGTAGGGCCGGATCATTACGTTCAAGCCGTGAACTCGTTAATACGGATCTACGACAAGTCCGGCAAGCCGCTCTTGCCGCCGTTCAGGATCAGCACGCTTTTTGCTCCGCTTGGTACGGTCTGCTCCACCCGGAACGACGGGCTTCCGGTCGTCTTGTACGATCAGCTTGCCGACCGATGGCTGATCAGCCAGGTCTGCTCGGCTTTTCCGCCGTTTCGGCAGATGGTCGCCATTTCAAAGTCGGGTGACCCAACCGGCGAGTATTTTGCGTACGAATTTGTGATGCCGAACGTGAAGATCAACGATTTTCCGAAGTTTGGCGTATGGACCGATGCCTACTACATGACGACAGACGAGTATCTCGGTTCGGACTACACGGGAAGCGGGGCGTTTGCCTTTGACCGCGAAAAGATGATCGCCGGTGACCCTACCGCTGGTTACGTGTATTTCGGATTGAATATGACCACCCCGATCCGCCGCCGCGGATTTCTGCCGTCCGACCTCGACGGCCTCAGACCGCCTCCACCGGGAACACCGGGCATTTTCGCGAGTTATACGGCGACCGAATACGGCGACCCGGCAGACACGATCAGATTGTTCGAATTCGACGCAGATTTCGACGATGGGGTCGCTTCGACATTTACCGAAAGAAACGAAAGCCCGATAGCCGTTGCTCCTTTCGACCCGACGAGCCCGAAAGGGAGGCCCGACATTGCTCAGCCGCCGCCGGGCGAGTTTCTCGATTCGCAGAGCGATCGGCTGAATCACCGCCTGGCCTATCGCAACTTCGGCTCGCATGAGTCGCTGGTTGTGAACCAAACCGTTCGGACATCGCCGATCGGGAGCATTTATCGAGCCGGGGTGAGGGTTTACGAGCTGCGAAATTCGGCCGCCGGATTCCAGCCATTTGTCGATGCGACGATCGGCGATGCCAGTGTCTCGCGATGGATCGCGTCGGCGGCTCAAGATCACGAAGGTAATCTTGCAGTTCAATACAATCTTGCTAATGAGGACAAGAAACCGTCGATACTCTATACAGGAAGGCTTGCGGATGATCCGCAAGGAGCATTCAGGACCGAAGCAACACTGATCGACGGAACCGGCGTTCAGAAGGCCTTTGGGTGGCGATGGGGCGAATACAGCGGCTTGAGTGCCGATCCGGCGGATGACTGCACGTTCTGGTTGACGAATGCCTATTACTCGCAGGAAAGCGAACAATGGAGCGACCTCGGTTGGCTTACGCGTATCGGACGTTTCAAGTTCGCGGAATGTGCAGCGGCCCCGACCGGAAGGCTTCGAGGATCGATCCGCAACTCTGTTTTGAATACGCCGATAGCGAACGCGCGTTTTGCTGTGACGCCGTCGACCATCCAGAGCGCATACCCGTATCTTCGTTTTTCTGGCGCCGACGGACTTACGCCCGCAATGATCGCGCCTCCCGGACAGTACCGTGTTACGGCAAGTGCGCCGGGTTTTCGGGATTCGAGTTCAGATGTGACGCTTCCGCAGGGAACGGGCGAACCATTGACGGTCGCTCTAGGGCTCGAACCGATCCCAGTTTTTGATCAGCCCGACATCGAATTCGGAGCCGAAAGCTGCAGTATCGATCAAGCCCCTGAGCCCGGCGAATCGGTGACGATCAATTTGCGCCTAAGCAATACAGGAGCGGCTCCGGCGCCTGACCTTACAGCGACATTGATCGATGGCGGCGGGATAACGAATACAGGGCCGCCGCAGAACTACGGAACGATCCCGGTCGGCGGGGCGGCAACGAGGCCTTTCAGTTTCCGGGTCGCCGCCGACGTGAAGTGCGGAACACTGGTCGAACTTCGATTTCGTTTGCAATCGCCCGGCCGGCCGATAGAGGAGCTCATGCTACCGATCCGGGCCGGTCGCCGTAAGGTCGCATTCAGCGAGAACTTCGACTCGGTCGCCGCGCCCGCTCTGCCAGCCGGATGGACGACCACGTCCTCAGAAAATCATCAGCTGTGGCGAACCTCGACGAACCGGACGCAATCGGGTCCGAACTCGATGTTCTCGCCCGCTCCGCTTCAACGCGGCGTGAACGAGCTTATCTCGCCGGCATTGCAGATCGATAGTTCATCGGCTGAGATCCGGTTCCGGAATTGGTACGAGCTCGAGACCACGTTTCTTCGCAACCGGCTCTATGACGGGTCGGTCTTTGAGATCAAGATCGGCGACGCGGATTGGCAGGACATAGTTGCGGCCGGCGGTCAATTCATTACAGGCGGGTATGACGGCGCTATCGACGCCTGCTGTCAGAACCCGCTTGCCGGACGGCTTGGGTGGTCCGGAAGAAGCGGCATCTTTCAAGCCTCGCAGTTCATTGATACGATCGCGAAATTGCCCGCCGCCGCAGCCGGCCAGAGTGTTCGGCTTCGCTGGCGGATCGGGACGGACATCGGAACATTTCGCGAGGGCCAGTATATCGATGACATCGTTGTCACGGATGGCTACAGCTGCGAATGCAGTTCGGCCGCCGGCCGCGCCCGCTTTGATTTTGACGGCGACGGAAGAACCGACATTGGTGTTTACCGTCTCAATGCGGGAACCGACCCTGATTTCCGGATCGTCGCAAGCTCAAGCGAGGCGATCAGCGAGATCCAGTTTGGCACAGTCGGCGATCTGCCGGCGATCGCGGATTTCGACGGTGACGGCAAAGCGGACGTCGCGATCTTTAGGCCGCAGTCCGGCGAATGGTGGATAACGCGAAGCTCGGACGCGACGGTGAGCACACTCAGATTTGGAACAGCAGGCGATCGCGTCACACCTGCTGATTTCGATGGCGATGGCAAGGCCGATATAGCGGTTTATCGTCCTGCCGATGGTGTCTGGTATATATTTCAGAGTTCGGACGGCGGCGTGAGAATTCAGGCATTCGGCTTGCCTGAGGACATACCTGCGGCTGGCGATTTTGATGGCGATGGGCGCGACGACGTTGCCGTTTTCAGGCCAAGTAATGGCGTGTGGTACGTTTACCGCTCGGGTGGCGGAATCACATACCAAGGCTTTGGCCTATCCGGCGATCTGCCGACGCCCGGCGATTTCGATGGCGACGAGATCGATGACATAGCCGTTTTCCGTCCACAGAATGGCACATGGTATCTGCTGCGATCGGCGGAGGGTTTCGGCGCAGTGCAATTCGGTGCTGCATCAGACCGTCCGCTGCAGGGCGATCTTGACGGTGACGGGCGAGCAGACATCGCCGTCTATCGGCCGTCGACAGCGGCATGGTACTCGCTCTTCAGCTCGACCGGCGGCGTTAGCGTCCGTCAGTTCGGGGTTAATGGGGATCTGCCGGTACCCGGAATCGGTAACGTGCCTTGACCTGGAAAGCCAAGAGTTTTAATATCAGAAATTCGCGCCGGAGTGGCGAAATTGGTATACGCACCAGACTCAAAATCTGGCGGGAGCAATCCCATGTCGGTTCGAGTCCGACCTCCGGCACCACTCAAAATCCTCCTGATAAACTACGGCGAAAAATCTTGACACGGCTGCCCGGCGGCTTGTAAAGTTGATGCTACTGGGGGTGATATTATGATAAATAATTCAAACGAGGTAATAACGAACTGATCCAACAGGATAGGTTCGGACAAAAAAACAGCATACCGTTTTCGGTATGCTGTTTTTCTTTTTGAACAACGCGCTTCGAAACTTCGGAATACGCATTCTGAGCGGTTACCTACGACGATAATTTATGATCTCACCGTTGTCGGTTCGCGTCGTTCGAATGCCGCGGTTGATCGAGGTCACGCGTGACGTGGCTCCGTTGATATTGAGATAGTTACCGCTCGTGAAAGACCCATAAGACAGCCCACCGCCAGCGTCCGCAGTAACGCTGCCGTCGCTCGCGATCGTAAGAATGATCTGTGTGCCGTTGGGTGCAGTGCCAAAGAACGTACCGCGAGCCCAACTCGGCGGCGAGATCTGATTACCGCTATTGCCGCCCCATCCGCCGCCGCCACCGCCGGTGCGCGTATAGTAGATACGTTCGCCATTGTCGGTTCTGGTCGTGAGGATACGGTTACCCTGCCGGGTTACTCGCGCGACCGCGCCGCCTAGGTTGATATAATTGCCCGCCGTAAATCTGCCGTAGGTCATTCCACCGTTGACGCTCGCATTCACGCTGCCGTTGGCAGCGATGGTCAAGGTTATCTGTTCGCCGCGGGGTCCCGTACCGTAAAATACTCCCTGGGCCCAGTTTGGGGGACGAACCGTGTTTCCGCCGCCGCCCCAGCCGCCTCCACCACCGCCGCTCAACCGACGCAGCGACGATATGCGGTTGTCCCAATCATTCCGGCGCAGATCACTCTCTTCGCCAGATATGGTCACACACTGGCCACGATAATTCGATTGATCGCAGACCTGCCATTGTTCGCCAGGGCCGACGCGAATGCTCGAAATTCGATTATTGAACCTTGAAGGCAGGTTCGAAACATTGGTCTGGTATGTAGCGGCGTCACCGCGAAAATTACGATCCTCAAAGACCGTGATCCCCGGCCCGCCGCCCATCATTCTTTCATCCTGACCCATTATCTCGGTCGATAACGCGGCCACGAAAGCAACCACCGCTAGCGAACATAAAATCCCAAATCTAAATACTCGCATGGTAATCTCCTTGATCTTGTTACGGTAAACCCCAAATCATGTGAAGAGACAAACTCCCGAGTATGGCAAACGGCACCTGTTCGAGAATTCCCCCTTGAACGACCGATCGTGCAACATCGTTGACGCTGACCCAACGGCTAAAAGCGACGATCCGATCATGCGCCTCCAATTCGATGTACGCGGTTCCGGCGCAGCCAAGCCGCGACCCATCGATTTCTTAAAGGGCGTCTCAACAAGTATAATCAAAAAGTCCTTTGCTCACAAGAAAATGTTTGGTTTCGATGCACATTTCGGAGCTTGATTTTGAACTTCCTCCCGAGTTGGTCGCGACCGAACCTCTCGGCCATCGCGACGATTCTCGCTTGCTATATGTCGATAGAACGGCGGGTACATACGTGGACCGCCGTTTCAGCGATCTTCACCGGATACTCGATCGCACCGATGTTCTCGTCCTGAATAACACCAAGGTCTTCCCGGCTCGCCTGCTGGGCACTTCTGATACCGGTGCCGCGGTCGAGATCTTCCTCGTTAAGGAGGTCGCCGAAAACACCTGGGATGCCTTGGCAAGACCCGCCCGACGGCTGCCACCGGGCCGATCGATAGTTTTCGGCGACGGTTTTTCGGGGCAGATCATTCAGCGCGATGGCGAAGGACATGTGATCGTGTCGCTGCAAGCTCGGGGATCGATCACAGAGGCGATCGAGCGATTTGGCCGTACGCCGCTGCCGCCTTACATCAAACGTGAACGTGACGCTCCGGACCGTGACCGACAGCGATACCAGACCGTGTACGCGAGTCGATCAGGTGCGATCGCGGCTCCGACCGCGGGACTCCATTTCACACCTCGGGTGCTCGAAGAATTAAGAGAAAAGGGAATTCAGGTGATCGAGATCACGCTGCACGTTGGCTACGGGACGTTTGAACCGGTAAAGGTCGAGAAGCTCAATGATCACCGTGTCCAGCCGGAACGCTACGAGCTTAATGAAGACGCCGCCGCAAAGCTGGCAAAGGCGAGATCCGAAGGCCGCCGCATCATCGCTGTAGGAACCACGACCACACGAACCCTGGAAACCGTCATCGGAAGAACTGGTGAGTTCCGAGCCTCATCTGGTGACGCTGATCTCACGATCCTTCCCGGTTACGAATTCCGTGCGATCGACGGTCTGCTCACCAATTTCCACCTTCCGAAGAGTTCTCTGCTCGCATTGGTTTCTGCTTTTGGCGGTCACAAACTTATAATGAATGCATACGAGTATGCCGTTAGATCGCGATATCGATTTTATAGTTATGGCGACTGCATGCTGATAGTCTAGACATTGGTGCCTCAAAGCAATGGCCGTATTTCAGTCGATCCGAAACTTGTTCGTGCCGCCGCACTTCGCCGAGCCTGAGAACACCGTGCCTGCGCCGCCGACCAGCTACGAGATCCGCCCGATGTCGATCGGCGATCTGGGCGAGCTCTTGAACATCAACGCAAGGTGCTTTAGAAACGGCGAAAACTACACGAAGCACACGTTCTCATACCTGTTGAACGACCCAAGTACCGTCGGATATCGCATGGTAACGGCTGAGGGTAAGATGGCTGGCTTCGCGTTCGTGATGATGAATCCGGACGGTGCGGCTCACCTGACGACGATCGGGATCGCCCCGGAGCATCGCCGACGCGGTCTTGGGCAGCAATTGGTAAGGCATATTGAAAAGACGATGTCCGCTAAAGGCGTCTCGACGATCGTTTTAGAGGTCCGGGTCAGCAATACCGCGGCTCAGAGCCTTTATCGCGGGATCGGCTTCAGTTCGGTTCAGCGCGTCTCGAAGTACTACAGCGACGGCGAGGATGGATATCTGATGATGAAATCGCTTGTATAGCCGATCTTTCTTGTCCAGGACTTTGTTACGCCTTACAACG
This sequence comes from Chloracidobacterium sp., assembly GCA_016716305.1. Lineage (NCBI taxonomy): Bacteria > Pseudomonadati > Acidobacteriota > Blastocatellia > Chloracidobacteriales > Chloracidobacteriaceae > Chloracidobacterium > Chloracidobacterium sp. Next base: position 1,972,079 of record JADJWP010000002.1, on the reverse strand, counting down.
ACCACGTGCCTGAATTTCGCCTTCCAAAAGTCTATCCGCTGACGGACACACGCCTTTCTGGCCTTACCCACCGAGAACAGGCCAGGGCACTCGTCGACGGCGGCTGCCGTTTCTTACAAATACGAGACAAATCAATGAGTTCGGGCAGTTTCTTTGAAGCGGCGCTCGAGACCCTCGCAGTTGTCCGGGCTGCCGGCGGACGGTTGATAGTCAATGATCGCGTCGATGTCGCGATAATGATCGGGGCTGACGGCGTCCATCTGGGCCAGGACGACCTTCCCCCCACAGAGGCCCGCAGATTACTCGGCCCAAAGTCGGTCATCGGCTTTTCGACGCACACGGTAGAGCAGGCGATCGAGGCCAGCCGTCTGCCTTTGGATTACATTGCTTTCGGGCCGATATTCCCTACCGGTTCAAAGCCCGATCATGATCCCGTGGTCGGCGTTGATGCGATCGCAAAGGTACGCGATGCGATCGGGGACATCCCGCTGGTCGCTATCGGCGGAATCGACGCTTCGAACATCTCAGCCGTGCTGGATGCCGGAGCTGACTCAGCCGCTGTCATTGGTGCAGTCCTCGGCGAACCGGGAAAAATTGCGGCTCGCTTCACCGAACTCGCCTCGGCTGCCGAAGCACGCCTTGCGTCGCTGATTTAAGTAGCCTTAAGACCTTAAGTGAACGCGGACGCCCGAGGTCTCAAAATGCAAAACAGTGTTAAAGTTTATTAAAAAAGTACTTGCGTTCCTCGTGATCTGTGAGCGATAATGGTCTCAGCAGATCGCCTGTACGGATTTGCTTGACCCGCTCTTCTCACCTTGCCCCGCCTGTTTGTTAATTTCTTCAGGAGTATTCCTAAAAATGAGTTTGCTTGACGTAGCACCCATTATTGAGCAGATGTTGCTCGTGTCCGATAATGTCAGCGACCTAAACTTTTCTTGCAATCAAAAACCGCAGGTCGAGATCAACGGCACGCTCTACCCGTCAACCCCGATGGGCTTAGGAAAGCTTTCGGCATTTCAGACCGAGATGATCGCGATGTCGATCTTGCGTGATAATGCCGACGCCGCACTGCATCTCGCAAAATACCGTACGGCTGACCTGAGCTATGCACTGCCCGGAAAATGCCGGTTTCGCGTGAACATTTTTCAGCAACGAAATTCGTATTCGATAGTAATGCGTGTTATCCCGCACGATGTTCCGAGTTTCGACACGTTAAAGATACCGCCTCAGCTGGAAGATATCTGCAATATCCGCAACGGCGTCGTTCTTTTGACCGGCCCGACCGGATCCGGAAAGAGCTCGACACTCGCCGCGATCATCGACCGGATAAACGAGACCAAGAGCTATCACATCGTCACGATCGAAGACCCGATCGAGTTTCTTCATAATCATAAGAAAAGCACGATCAACCAACGCGAGGTCGGGGCCGATACCAAGGACTTCGCCTCTGCATTGAGAGCCGCCCTTCGGCAAGCGCCCAAGGTCATCCTCGTTGGCGAGATGCGTGACCTCGAGACGGCCGAGATCGCTCTTGAGGCCGCAGAAACAGGCCACTTGGTCCTTTCTACGCTTCACACGATCGATGCTTCAAAGACGATCGACCGCATCATCGGGCTCTATCCGAAAAACGAGGAACGTATCATCCGAACTCGCTTGGCACAGACCTTTCGCTATATCGTTTCGCAGAGGCTTATTCCAAGAGCCGACGGCAAGGGCCGCGTAGCCGCCGTCGAGATCCTCAAGTCGAACCCGCGAACGCGCGAGTACATCGAAAAAGGCGAAACGGAAGGTAAGACCCTGCTGGACGCTATCCGCGACGGTGAGATCGACGGCATGCAGGATTTTGATTCGGTCATCCGCAAATATATCGAGGACAAAACGATAACGCTGGAAGACGGCCTTTCGTATGCGACGAATCAGAACAACCTGCTGCTGCAGCTTAAGGGTCTTTCCTCGACCGAAGATTACGTTAACCAGAACGGATCGATGCCGGCAGTACAGCCGCTCGCTCCGCCGCCGCCGGCGGTCCCGAGCACGAGTTCGGTTCTTGACATGATGGAGTAGGCAACCGATCCCGACCGCCTTACAGATCGGTTCGAATCAAACGATTATGATCATTCGCTGTGACAATTGCTCGGTTTCGCTGCAAGTAGACGAATCGAAGATACCGAACGGTAACTTTACCGTCCGATGTCCTCGGTGTCAGAACATGCTGCGGGCCACGAAAGACTCAAAGGCACCGATATCGCCCACCGCGCAACAGCTCGAAGCCAACCAGCCTGCACCCGCGGCTTCAGAGGGTTCGAAAGAGTTTGCGGCAAAGGAATCGGAGTTCGAGATAAACAATGCGCTCAAATCGCTGTTGTCAGCTTTGCAGACAGGCGGTGCGTCGCTCGAAACGAACGACGAGATAAGCAAAAAGCCCCGGCGGGTTTTGCTTTGCCTCGGCGAGCGCAAGGACGAGGTTGCCAAAAAGCTGGCAGAGGCTGGTTATAAGGTCTATATCGCAGAAACACCGGCTCAGGCTAACGAAAGGCTTCGCGAGGGAAAGACCGAGATCGTGATATTCTCGCCTGATTTCGCGGCCGAGTTTGGCGGTGCAGCGATATTGCAGCAAAAGGCGAACGCGATGTACTCGTCAGAGCGGCGACGGCTTTTCCTTGTTTCGCTGGAAGACGGCGGTACAACGATGAACGCTCACGAGGCATTTCTCAGAAACCTGAATCTGATCGTGAACACAAGCGACATTCCGCAGCTGCCGCTAATATTGAATCGCGCTGTTTTGGATTTCAACGATCTCTATCACTATCTCAATATCGGGCTCGGCGTAGAACCGATCTGACGGTCTGAAAGACGGCATTTGATGGGCGAGGGTGCCTATCGCAAGAATTGTAGGGGCAGGGCGAGTCCCGGCCCGTCTTCCTTTCCCAGGTACAAAGACATCGGGCAGCCATAATTGCTGCCCCTACAATCAACATCTCACATTTCACAGGACGTCCGCTACGCCATCATTGGCCTGCGGACGTAGCAATTTCGCTTACCAACATCTCGATCTGCATTGCGGAGCCTTGCGGGCCGCCTCCGCCGACCGACGTTTTTATTGCCAGATCGACCGCAGCGAGCCGCTTTAGGATCGAAGCAAGCCGTCGTGTCTCGGCGCGCCGTGCCGCGGCCAGGAACGGTTCCTGATCGCTGTATCGCAATTTCACGATTCTGGTGATATCCGAACGCTCTGCCCCGCTCTCCATCATCGATTTTGCCATCAGCAGCCGTCGGAAATTGTATGAGATCAGCCCGAGCAGGGCGAGCGGTTCTGCTCCGTCGCTGAGTATTTTTCGCATTGCGGCGATCGCCTGGCTTTTTCGGCCCGCAACGAGGTGATCGGTGAGGTCAAAATTTGAAAGTTCGGCTTTATGGCTGACCAGGTCATCGATCAGATCGACCGTGACCATCCCGTTTGTTATCGCGGCTGTCGCCAGCTTGCCTATCTCGCCCGACAGCCTGCGGAGATCAGAACCTGTTAAAGAGATAAGATGGCGCACGGAATTCTCGTCGATCCGTGCACCGAGTTGTTCAAAATTGCCCTTTACCCATCGAATGAGCTCAGCGCCTTCTAAACGCCTGAATTCGACCACGACCGCGTGCTTTGACAGGAGCTTCGATATCTTTCGACTACCGTTAAGCTCATCGGCAAGTATTATCAGAACGGTCTGCGGCGACGGGTTCGAAAGGTATGCCGCCAGCACTGGTTCAAACTCTTCTTTCAGTGTGTCGCGTTGCGCTGTTGCGGCGATCCGTGCGTCGGTGATCTGAACGACACGTCTTTGGGCCATCATCGGGAGTTGTTCGGCTGCGGCGAGGGCCGAACGCAGATTCTCAGCGTTGCTGAGGCTGTAGGCGTCCTCGTTGAAATCACGAAACTCGCCTTCAGAAAATGCGAGATCTGCGATCGTCTTGGCGGCAAGGTCACGAAGGGCGGATTCCGGACCATGGAGTACGTACACCGGCGCGATCTCGCGGCGTTTCAGCTGTTCTCTCAATGCGTCTTTCGACGTTTCCGGCATATCAAAAACCCGAACGGCCTATTTCTTTTCGTCGCGCACACCGATGCCGTTCACAAATGCCGAAACGGCGGCCTCAGCAAACGACCGTGCGATCCGCTCGACCGCCGGGTCTTCTTCGTTAAAGAACGATCGCGGATCTGAGGAGAATTCGAACGAATCACGGAACACAAAATTCTGGTTATCGAACAGGATCTTTTCTTCTTTAAGGTCTCGGATCGTTACAGCAGCGACGATCGTCACCTCGTATACGCGAGCACGTCCTTCGCTGTCCAGCAGAACTCCGGTAAAGCTGAAATCGCGTATCGTGCCCTCGATGACCGCATCAGCCCCGCGGGTCGTGCCCTGAACCCTGAGGCCATTCCCGCGTCGGATGATCTCACGCGATACGGCTTCGGTAAATCTAGATTCGACCCGATAACGGAGCCCTTTCGCTTCGGCCTGAAATGCCGGAACGGCAACGGTTCGAATATTCTTGGGCAGGCCCGAATTTGTGACCGGTTTGTAGCAGTCGGTAAAACCCAAAACCGCAAATGAGATCGTTACGACAGCAAGCGATCTGAGTGTCCGTGAAAGCATGGGACGAAGTATTTCCATATCAGAATTACATTATTCTACCCGAATTTTCGATTTATCGGCAGGCTGCGTCGAGCGGCTTTTGACATTCAGCAAATTAAACGGAAAATAGGCGTCGTCAACAAAGGAGCAGCGAGTGTTTTATGGGATTCAGGGATGTAGTTCTGTTTGTCGGATACCAGGAGATCGGTAACAGCCTGAAATCGAATCCTGCACGGGTAAAGGAGTATATCGACTTTTCGTGCACACAGACGGTCACCTCACATCTGCAGGTAAGCTGGTGCACCCACTTCGTTCATTGGTGTGTCGACCGGGCAGGTTTGACGGGGAAGATCGCAAAGGCGCCGCTTGGCAACAAGTCCACCGGGCGGATGCTCGAGGCCTTTCCCAAGACCACGAACCCGAGGCCGGGCGATCTCTATTACATGCCCGTTGTCGGCGGCAAAACGACCCACCATTTCGGCCTGGTCAGCGACGTGCAAGGCGACGAGATCGAAAGCCTCGACGGCAACTCTGGCGATTGGCGCGATCCGCGAACCGATTGGACGACAAAAACAGGCGGCGGCATTGGCGGCGGAATGGTCTGTCTGAACAAGAGAAAGATCGTCGAGATCGCAACATTTCTTGAGCTTGTGCCGTCGGATATTTAATCGACCGATCGCCGGACCGCATCGACTATACGGAACGCCTCCGCCGTCTGTCGGACATCGTGGACACGAGCGATCGAGGCTCCTTGCCAGACGGCGATCACGGCACTTGCCAGACTGCCGGCAAGGCGCGAATCGGACGGAGCTTCATCGAGGATCTTTGCGATGAATGACTTTCGCGATGTGCCGATCAGAAAAGGGAACTCGGCGAAATCGCGGATAAGTCCGGCCAGATCGCCGAGCAGGGCGAGATTCTGATCCAGTGTTTTGCCAAACCCGATACCGACGTCGAGGACAATCTGATCTTTTCCGACGCCGTTCGATGTGGCGATCTCGATGCTTTGGTCAAAACCTGACCTGACCTCGGCTTGAATATCGGCGACCGGCTCCAGGCTGTGCATCGATCCAAACTCGCCGCGGGAATGCATAAGCACAAGGCCCGTTCCATTCGCCGACGCGACCGCTGCAACCTTCGGATCGAACCGAAGGCCCGAAATGTCGTTAATGATCTCTGCCCCGGCTTTGACCGCAGCTTCGGCCACCGAAGCTTTGCTCGTGTCGATCGATACCGGACGATCGAAACGTCGGACGATCGCTTCGATGACCGGAACGACGCGGCCGATCTCGTCCTCGGGATCGACCGGTGAGCTTCCGGGCCGGGTCGATTCGCCGCCGATATCAATTATGTCGGCACCTTCCTCGATCATTTCGCCGGCACGCCGAAGTGCATCATCAGACGAGAGGTATCTGCCGCCGTCAGAAAAGCTGTCCGGCGTGATGTTGAGAATCCCCATTACGAGCGGCCGGCCAAGCGGAAGTCTGCGGCCGGAAGTCTGCCAGTACTTCATGGACTTCATTTAAAAGCAAAAAGGCAAAAGTAAGAATACTACTTTTGCCTTTTTATGTTCAGGTTGAACGGGCCTTAGGCCGTTGCCGGATTGTTCGGCGTTATCGGAGGCAGGATCGGCTTCTTGAAGCGTCCGCCTTTTTCCTCGACCTCGGGTGAACCGTCGTCGTCCGTGGTAGACGAAACCGGTTCGGTCCCGTCCAGCGGCAGCCCGGCGACAACACGCCGGATCTGAACGCTGTCAAGCGTTTCGAGTTCGAGAAGCGCCTCGGCCAGCCTGACCATCGCGTCAGCGTTGTTGGTGATGATGGCTCGGGCGTTGTCGTATTGTGCGGCAATGATCTTCTTCACTTCAGAATCGATCTTGATCGCCGTCTCTTCAGAATAATCGCGATGCTGCGAGATTTCGCGTCCGAGGAATATCTGCTCTTCCTTTTTACCGAAGGTCAACGGGCCGAGATCGGACATTCCATATTCGCACACCATCGCTCTGGCAAGTTCGGTCGCACGCTCGATGTCATTCGAAGCGCCGGTCGTTACCTTGTCATCACCGAAGTATATCTCTTCGGCAAGCCGTCCACCCATCAATATCGCGATCTGGCTGAGCAAATACTCGCGTGTATAGCTGTGACGGTCGGCCTCGGGAAGCTGTTGGGTGACGCCAAGGGCCATTCCGCGGGGAATGATCGAGACCTTGTGAACGGGATCGGCCGAAGGGACCTTCAACCCGACCATCGTATGTCCGGCCTCGTGATACGCCGTCAACTTCTTTTCAGCGTCGCTCAACACCATGCTTTTGCGTTCAGCGCCCATCAAGACCTTGTCCTTCGCGATCTCGAAGTCTGACATCATCACGACCTTTTTGTTGTATCGGGCCGCATTGAGAGCCGCTTCGTTCACGATATTGGCAAGATCAGCACCGGTGAATCCGGGCGTCCCTCGTGCGATAACGCTGATGTCAACGGCTTCGTCCAGAGGTATTTTGCGCGTATGGACCTTCAAGATACCTTCGCGTCCGCGAACGTCCGGCCTGCCGACCACGACCCTGCGATCAAATCGACCGGGACGCAGCAATGCGGGATCGAGAACGTCCGGGCGGTTGGTCGAGGCGACCAGGATGACGCCGTCGTTCGATTCGAAACCGTCCATTTCGACCAGAAGCTGATTGAGCGTCTGCTCGCGCTCATCATGGCCGCCGCCAAGGCCGGCGCCGCGATGACGGCCGACAGCGTCGATCTCGTCGATGAAAATGATGCACGGAGCGTTCTTCTTTCCCTGTTCGAAAAGGTCGCGGACGCGGCTCGCACCGACACCAACGAACATCTCGACAAAATCAGAACCCGAGATCGAAAAGAACGGCACATTGGCCTCGCCCGCGATAGCCTTAGCGAGAAGGGTCTTACCGGTTCCGGGAGGCCCCACCATCAGTACACCCTTGGGGATCTTGCCGCCGAGTTTCTGGAACTTTTGCGGATCTTTGAGGAATTCGATGATCTCCTGAAGTTCTTCCTTCGCCTCTTCGACACCGGCAACGTCTTTGAATGTGACGCGTTTCTGTTGATTATTGAGCAGCTTTGCCTTTGATTTGCCAAAACTCAAGGCCTTATTGCCGCCCGCTTGCATCTGGCGAAGCGTGAATGCCAAAAAGCCGATGAGAAGGAGGAACGGCAAAGCGTTGATGAGTATCAGCCACCCGAGGCCGCTCGAAGCCTGTTCGAGGTTGATCTTAGTATCGGTGCCTTCGGCGGCCTTGTATATCTGGTCACGTGTCGAGTCGCTTGAGTCGAGCTTTGCACTAAGCTTGGCATCGTTCTTATCGACGAGTTCGAGGGTGTCCTGCTTGACCGTCACCTCTTTGATATCCTTGTTCTTGATCTGTGTCAGCGCTGTATCAAACGACAATTCCTGCGGCGGTTTGGTCTGTTTGCCCTGAAGGTACCAAACAAACAGCAACGCGCTGGAAATGATCATCAACCACAATACGATCTGTCTTGCTTTCGAATTCAATTTATTGCCTCCAAATCCACTGCAACGTGCCGCGGATCGTTACCAATGCCGTTTGATGAAATTTTACACAGCATCGTTGTTCCTAATCCTTTTCAATTCAGCGCCAAACGCCAATCTTTGATTGTAGAGGGCTGAGGCTCATTTTTCAACCGTAATATTTATGTAAACAAGGCGTCCTTTCTGTTTCATCACCCTTCCTCCGCCGGGGAGTTCGATCATTCGACCGCTCTTTGGGCTATGGATCAAACGATCGATCACTTCGATATGTTTCAGTTGCAAAGACCTCAGGTTTCCGCGATTCGCTCGCAGCCATGACCGGATGACGGAATACAGCCGGGCCTTTTCGAATGACCGCAGATATTGGATCGACATCTCGATGTCAGGCTCGTCACGCGGGGCTTCAGCCGATCCTTGCATCAACTGCGTTGTCCGCGCCAGCGTCTCGACGATCTTCGGATTGAACGTCTCAAGCATTGGCAAGAGTTCGCTCCGGATGCGAACACGTGTGAACGCCGGATCGATGTTCATTGCGTCGACACGCGGTTCGATCTTCATATGTTTGCAGAATGCTTCGGTCTCACGGCGAGTCGCCCAGCGGACCAATGGGCGGATGAGTTTGATCTGTGACCCGTCAAATTCCCTTACAGGTTGCATTGCCGCGAGCCCTTCGGGTCCGCTTCCGCGGATCAGGTTCATCAGAAGGGTCTCGGCCTGATCGTTCAGCGTATGAGCGGTCAGAACGGCAAATGCTTTTTGATCGCTCGCGGCCTTCAGCAAATATGCGTATCGCGCATTTCGAGCGTTTTGCTCGAGGTTTCCCGTTTTAGCGATCCGTCCCTTGCCAAGCACGAATTCCAGCCCGAGCGAAGTCGCAAGGCCGCGGACAAATTCTGCGTCAGTCTTACTCTCAGCTCCGCGGAGGCCGTGGTCGAAGTGCGCGACCACAAGCCGCAGGCTCAGCTTTTTTCGAGTTAGCAGATCTGCGAGAGCGAGCAGCATCGAGACCGAATCAGCACCGCCCGAAACGGCAACGATCGCCGTTTCGCCCTCGAACTGCGATCCAAGCCTCCGCCATTCAGTGATCAGGCCTCGGACAAATTTATGCATCATCGGAGATCGCCGGAAACGCCGGGCGGTTTTGGAGCAGGATAGTGATCCTGCCGGTGAAGATCAGTTTTTGTCTGTCGTTCGTTATATCGATCTGCCAGACGCTCATTGTCCGGCCCGGGTAGATCGGCCTTGCCTCGACCGTCAGCAGGCCCTTGCTGACGGCGCGGAGGTGATTGCCGTTGATCTCGATGCCGACGGGCGTGACCTTCGTCAGGTCGGCATTCGAAACGACGCCGATCGAGGCGGCCGTCTCGGCAAGATAGAGCGAAACGCCGCCGTTCATGATCCCGACATATTGATGTACTTTCGGGGTCACTTCCATTGTCAGAACGACATGCTCGGGCGTCGTTTCAACGATATTTACGCCGAGGAACCTCATCAGTTCATTCTCAGCCGTTCGGGCGATCAGTTCAGATCTATCCATTCAAATACTCTCTTGCAGCCTGAAGTGCGGCAGCAACGCGGACCGGAGACGTTCCTCCGATCGCCGATTTGCTGCCAATTGTTCGGTCAAGGGTCAGCGCCTGAAATACACCGTCGTCTATCTCGGGCGCGATCGCCCGCATTTCTTCGAGCGTCAGCTCCTCGAGCTCCTTGCCCTGGCCGATCCCGAGCAAGACGATCCTGCCGACCGTCTCATGTGCAGTGCGGAACGGCACGCCTTTCTTTACCAGGTGGTCGGCGAGTTCGGTGGCGTTCAGGTAGCCTTTGATGGCGGCTTCGCGTGAGCGTTCCTCGTCGACGATCGCGTTCTCGACCACTATAGCGGCCGCGCGCAGCGAGATCTTGACGGTGTCGGCGGTATCGAAGACCGCCTCTTTGTCCTCTTGCATATCCTTGTTATAAGCAAGCGGCAAACCTTTCATCATCGTAAGCAACGCCGAATTGTGGCCAAAGACGCGTCCGGCCTTGCCGCGCAGAAGTTCAAGGGCGTCGGGGTTCTTTTTTTGCGGCATGAGACTCGAACCGCTCGAAACGGCGTCGCTCAATTTGATAAAGCCAAATTCGTTCGAACAGAAAATGATCATATCCTCGGCGATCCGCGATAAATGAAGCATGATGAGCGAACACACCGACGTGAATTCGATCGCAAAATCGCGGTCAGACACCGCGTCAAGGCTGTTTGCCGCGACGGCGCTGAAACCGAGCTCTGACGCTACAGCTTCCCGATCGATCGGAAACCCGGTTCCGGCAAGTGCTCCGGATCCGAGCGGCAGCACATTGACACGCACGAACAGATCTTTGAGCCGGTCGCGGTCACGCCTGAACATTTCGAAATACGCAAGGCACCAATGTGCGAACAATATGGGTTGAGCTCGCTGAAGGTGCGTGTATCCAGGCATCACCGCATCGCGAAACCCCTCGGCGATATCGACGATCGCGGCCTGCAGGTCGCGGGTCAGCACATCGATCCGGTCGATCTCTTCACGCATCCAGATCCGCAAGGCCGTCGCCACCTGGTCATTTCGGCTTCGCCCTGTGTGCAGCTTGCGTCCGGCGTCGCCGATCGCTTCGACAAGTTTGCCCTCGATAAAGGAATGAACGTCCTCCGCGTCAGAAGCAAAAAAGTCCGGAACGATCGCAGCATCGGCAAGCAGCTGCGTCAGCCCGCCGATAACCGCGTCGGCCTCATCCGGTGAAAGCAGCCCGGCGCGCAACAGACCGTTCGCGTGAGCAACGCTGCCGCGGATGTCGGCGGCGAACAATCGCCGGTCGAACCGGAACGAATCGTTGAACTCGGCGAATGTTTCATGAGGCTTTTCGGTGAACCGGCCGCCCCAAAGCTGATCTGCGTTGGTCATTCAAATCTCCGTTTGCTTATAATCGATACTTCGATTCTACAACAGGCTTTATCTCGACTGTTAGGATGTTGAGCAGCTTCCGCTATTTATGGATAAAAAGATCAACAAGGTCGTCCTGGCATATTCCGGCGGATTGGACACCTCCGCGATGCTGCTTTGGATTAAAGAGACCTACGATTGTGAGGTCGTCTGCTATTGCGCCGACGTCGGCCAGGGCGAGGAACTGACCGGCCTTGATGAGAAAGCCAAGGCGACCGGTGCATCGAAATTGTACGTCGAAGACCTACGCGAAGAATTTGTAAAGGACTTCGTCTGGACTGCGGTGAAAGCCAACGCTCTTTACGAGGGCGTTTATCTGCTAGGCACATCGCTTGCGCGTCCTGTCATCGCCAAACGCCAGATCGAGATCGCCCGAAAAGAAGGCGCCGATGCCGTTGCCCACGGAGCCACTGGCAAGGGCAACGACCAGGTCCGTTTCGAGTTGACCTACTACGCACTTCAGCCTGATATCAAGGTGATCGCGCCGTGGCGCCATTGGGAATTCAAAGGCCGTGCCGACCTGATCGCCTATTGCGAGAAGCACGCCATTCCGGTCACGGCGACCGCCGAAAAACCATATTCGATGGACCGCAACCTAATGCATGTCTCTTACGAGGGCGGCGTTCTGGAAGACCCTTGGGCTGCACCGCCCGAGGATATGTTTCTGCTGACGCGATCGCCGGAGAACGCATCGGACCAGGCCGAAGAGATCGTTCTCTCATTCGAAAAAGGCGAGCCCGTGGCGATCAACGGCGTCGGACACGGTGCAGTCGACCTTCTCTCTCACCTTAACTACCTCGGCGGCGAACACGGTATCGGCCGGGTCGATCTGGTCGAGAACCGCTTCGTCGGGATGAAGTCGCGAGGTGTTTATGAAACGCCGGGTGTGACCATTTTACAGGCCGCGCATCGAGCGATCGAATCGATAACAATGGACCGCGAAGTGATGCGCCTCCGCGACAGCCTCGGGACGAAGTTTGCCGAATCGGTCTATTACGGTTTTTGGTTCGCGCCCGAGTTCGAGATCCTACGCTCGATGATCGACCAGACACAGGAAACCGTGAATGGCGACGTCCGACTGAAGCTCTACAAAGGCAACGTGATCGTCACCGGCCGCACATCGCCTAACTCTTTGTACCGGGAACGCGTCGTAACCTTCGAAGACGACGCCGGCGCCTACGACCAACACGACGCCGAAGGATTCATCAAGCTCCAGGCGTTGAGACTAAGATTGAGGAATATGGAGTAAATAATGCTTGGCAAATATTGACAAAAGATGACAATCGGGTCTAGATTTTCTGTATGGCGACCACGACGATGAATATCTCGCTCCCCGATTCGATGCGGGTCTTCGTTGAAGAGACTTTGACGGAGAATGGATACGGTAGCGCAAGCGAATACGTCCGAGACCTTATACGGGCCGATCAGAAACGACGGAACGAGAAGCGGTTAGAGACATTACTGCTTGAACGGCTTCAAGCGGGCGATGATGAAACATTCACGATGGAAAACGTTCGGGCCGAGATGCGCCGACGGATTGAAGCCAAGAAATGATCAAATATGCGCCCGGCCTATTTGCTGAACTTGTAGAGATATCAACGTACTTAGCCCAGTACAACCAAGCGACTGCTGAACAATTTCTCGATAGCTGCGAAGAATGTTTTGAACTGCTGGAGAAATTTCCGGATTTGGGCAGCCCGCGCAGATTCGAAGCCCCAGAATTGACCTCAATCAGAATGTCGCTCGTCAAAGGCTTTGACGATTATCTTATCTTTTACGCCCCTATTGCCGAGGGCGTCAGAATTCTGCATGTGATACACAGCGCTCTCGACTACAATCGTATCGTCGATATTGGCGATCTTTAGCACGCAACTCTCGAAGGAAATTAGATATGAAATGTTTAGCATGCGGCAGTGAATCGCTCGTTGGGGGTACGATATTCGATTCGAACGGGGCGAAGGTCCTTTTCAAGCTGGATGACACTCCGATGTGGAAAAGCCTGTTCGGGGCCGGAACGCGTGGCATACGAGCCTACGGCTGCGTCCATTGCGGTCACCTCCAACTCGCCGTCGACTTCACCGAGAAAGACCTACTGCAATACCAGCAGTTCGAAGGCGAACAGCCCGGGGTGTTGGAAAGAATAAACTCGGAGCCAGAAACGTTAAAGGAGTAGAGACCTTGGCTACTTTAGAAAAACCGCATAAGTACAACGCTCCGGGACCCTTCTACGTTTGCGATGGTTGTTGCACCGCATGTGATATACCTCGAATGGAGGCCCCCGACCTTTTCGCATACGATAGCGAATATCACTGCTACGTTTCAAAGCAACCTGAAACCGCTAATGAAGTTAGCAAGATGCTCCGAGCCCTGATTGGTAGTGAGTTGGAGTGCATTCGTTATCAAGGATCCGACAGTGAGATTCTTCGAAGGCTTGCTGAGTCAGGGAAGGCCCAGTTGGCAGACACGAAAATTACTGACTGCAAGCCCATTTCACGCAACCATGTAACATTCGATGCCATTGACGAGGACGACAGGACTATCTCACCCCGCGACCTAGCGACTAAGTTTCAGAGGGACGTCCTCGCGAGGAATAGCGAATACATTGAATACAAGTTCAGCGAATTTAGATCAGACGAAATCTCCACAAGACTCTCTTTCTCCTGGTATCAGGATAACTTCCATCCGGTAATGTTCTCCTTCGTCGGATCATCACCTTGTCGGTGGCTGATTGTTTCGGAAACGTCGTTCGTCATACATGACTGGCTCGTTGCCGACGGCCGATTTTGCGATATCCGTTGGTATTCAGAGGAACAATGGAACAGGTCTAGAGAATGGCAAGAAACTCCGTGGTAAAGGTTCTGGAAACCTGGCACAATATCGTCCGCACTCGCGATGCGAGCGGGCTTGGCGAATTGTTGGCTGAGGATGTCGTTTTCTACTCGCCGGTCGTTCACACGCCGCAGGTCGGGAAGGCGGTCACGACGATGTATCTGTCGGCGGCGGTGCAGGTGTTCGGCAACGAATCTTTCAGATACGTCCGCGAGATCGTCGGCGAGAGCGATGCGGTGCTGGAGTTCGAGACCGAGATCGACGGCATCATCGTCAACGGCGTCGATATGATCAAGTGGAACGGCGACTGGGAGATCAGCGAATTCAAAGTAATGGTTCGCCCCCTCAGGGCCATCAACCTGATCCGCGAAAAGATGGGCGCAATGCTCAAACCCGCCAGATAGAGCTTTGGCTCGCCGCGACTTGTATCTAAAGGCGGCAGATCAACGGCATCGTCTGTGATATTGTTTTCCAATGATGACAGACGATTTCTCATACGACCGGCTTCCGTACCCAAGCAAGTTCTTCGTTCAGACCTTTCCCGACCGTTTGGCGACACAGGCGACGCTTTTCGGAATGGACCCGCCCGCGGTCGAAACCTGCCGCGTGCTCGAACTCGGCTGCGGAAACGGCAGTAATCTGATAGCTCAGGCCTACATTATGCCCAAGGCGACCTTTGTCGGGGTCGATCTCGGCATAGGCCATATCGATGATGCAAAAGCCGCGGCCGCGGAACTTGGATTGACTAACGTCGAATTCCGTCAGATGGACGTGATGGAGATGTCTGAGGCCGATTTCGGCAAATTCGATTACATCACGGCCCATGGTCTGTTCTCATGGATACCTGATGTCGTTCGTGAACGTACGCTGGGATTATTCGCCGAGCTACTTGCATCGAACGGCGTCGGTTATCTTAGCTACAGCGCCTATCCCGGAGCGCACGAACGCGAGATCGCACAGCGGGCTATGCGTTTCGCAAGCCGCAATATCAGTGAACCCACCGAAAAGGTCGCAACGGCACTCTCATTCCTCAAATTTGCTGCAGAAAATACCCCGAACCGTGGGACGTTCCAGCAGACGCTTGCGAATGAGCTGAAGCGGCACGCGGTTCACGCCGCCGCGGATGTTTTCCACGACGACCTCTCGGATCTCAACACACCGTTCTATTTTCATCAGTTTGCCGATATGCTCGGCGAGCATGGGCTGCAGTTCCTTGCCGAGGCCGAACTCCACGCGATGGGCACGAACGACCTTTCGGCAGCCGCCCGCAATTTCGTCGATTCGCTTGATGATGCCGTCGAGCGCGAACAGTATCTCGATTTTCTTCGCGGGAGGGCATTTCGCCAGACCCTGTTCGTGCATCGTTCCGCAGACCTCGAACGCGATCTTGAACCGTCGATAGTCGACAGATTTTTGATCGCTTCATCGATGCGTCCGGCAGGAGCCGAACCCGACCTCGCGTCAGCAAAGGTCGAACGGTTCGTCGGGCCAAAGGGAACCGGGATCGAGCTGGACCTGCCACTGGCAAAAACGGCCATTGCAAAGCTCGGGACGGTTTGGGGCCGTGCATTGCCATTTGGCGAACTTGTCGAAGACAGCAAACGGAAGTTGAGCGAAGCGGGTTTTGCAGCAGACGACTGGGAATCGCAGATCGAGATCGTCCGTAAGATAGTACTTCAGATCGCCCTTGCCTCGAACATGATCGAACTGCATGTTTATCAGCCGACAGCTGAAACCGCTGCGAGTTCGATGCCACGGATCAGCCGTCTGGCGCGCTGGCAAATGAAGAACGCTGCGAATGTACTGACGCAATTCGGCCTGGATATGAAGATCGAGGACCGCGTTTCAAGGCACTTGCTTCAGCTCCTGGACGGGACAAGATCGCGAAACGCTGTTTTTGACGAACTCGGCAAGTTCATAAGGTCGGCACACGATATCGAGGGGAAACACGAGATCTTGAGAACGCTGCCGGAATGGCTTGATGCGAGCCTCGGCGATCTGGCACGTATCGGCATGTTCGAGGCTTAAGCCTTCACTCAGGCGCGCATCACCAGCCGATATGGGAAATGGCGCGTGACGACCGCGATCCGGCCATTTTCTGAGCCGCCCAGTTCTTGAAGTTCCGATGCCTTGAATCCGCGCAGGACAGACAGCGATCCGTCGTGCCTCACAAGCCGCGAAATGCCGAATGCCGCACAAAAGAGTTTATAACCGGCATATGCGACGGGGTGACGATGAAGATCGATGATAAAGACCCCGAGACGCGAAACGCGCCGCATTTCTCTCAAAACGAAGGGAATTTCGGCATCGGTCAGATGATGGAAGAAAAGGGATGAGATCGCGTACTCAAATGCGGCGTCGTCAAAAGGCAATGCGAACGCGTCACCCCGTACGGAAGCGATCGAGGGATGATCGGAAGACATCGATCTTGTCGTTGATGCCGAGATCGGATTGAGGTCGATCCCGGTGAGCGATACCCGACGGCCGCTTTTGTCAGCATATTCAGCGACCGTACGCAGCAGCTCGCCAGACCCGCTGCCGACGTCGAGTACCGAAAACTCCTTCGGGTCGTTGTGGTCAATATCGCGAAAGAGAGTGTTTTTCAAAGCTTTGCGATCGCCGACGTAACGATTGATGAAGGCGATCTCGCGAAGAAAACGCCGATATTCGTCCGGCGAGTAATCGCCTGTATCGATACGTTCCAGTTTATTCGAGCGAAAGCGAAACATAGTGTTTGCGTTTGACCGATTATATGCAAGAATTCCGCATTATTATATTGAAGCAGTAAACAAACGATCGAGAAGGAGAGATTTATGGAAGATACCGGAAAAGGGCACCTGGCGCAGTCGGCCGCGGCCGTGGGCAAACCGCAGCCGAAAGAATTGCCGCAGGACCTGCGTCATCGGATGGAGACGTCATTCGGGGCGGACCTTTCTGCGGTGCGGGTTCATGAAAGCCATGCGCCGACGATGCTTGGGGTCAATGCGTTTACAAAGGGCAACGATCTGTTCTTCGCTCCGGGTAAATATGCACCGCATACGCCCGAAGGCGAACAGATGATCTCGCATGAACTGACTCATGTGGTTCAGCAGGGTCATCCGAAGCCAACCGAATGAACGGGTAAGAAAGAAGGCCGCTCGAAGTCGGGCGGCCTTTTGCAACGCGATCGTGACGCGGTCTAACTCAAGAAACCGCGGAATCGCGAATGCTCGGCCGCGAAACGCGGAAACAGAGCATTTAGATCTTTGGTCCCGAGGTGGGTCTTTGCGATCTCGGCGAAAACGTCACGGAAATCGGTCGTTACCGCCAGATCGCGTCCTTCGTTCAATTGATCGTTCTTCAGCCCTTTCCAGTCACCGTAAACCTTTTTGCCCTTGACCGAGTTGCCAAGTACGAGCATTGCATTGCCATGGCCGTGATCGGTCCCGCGTGAGCCGTTTTCCCTCGCCGTCCTTCCAAATTCCGACATCGTCAGTAGAACAACATCGTCCATTCGCTTGCCAAGATCGGTCGCAAATGCCGAGATCGAATTTGCGAAATCGCGAAGCAGATTAGCTAGCTGACCGCGGGCCCCGCCCTGATTGACGTGCGTATCCCAGCCGCCGGCCTCGGCGAACGCTACCTCGAGCCCGACCCCGGCCTTGATGAGTTGAGCGATCTGCATGAGCGATCTGCCGAGCGGCGTTTGCGGGTAGACAGCGCCATTCTCGGGTTTGAATTTCGCAGGATCGACACGCTTAAGATAGTTGACGGCCTCAAAGGTCTCTTTGCCTGTTTCACCAAGGCCGTCCTTTAGATTCTGCTGATAAACGCCTTCAAATCCGCTTTTGAGATCGGCAGTGTACGATCCGGCCTTGATGGTGAAATCCGAAAGATTTGTCATCGCGATCGAAGGCGACTTGCCATAAAGCGAACGCGGAAGCTGCTGGGTCATTGAAACTGCACGGAAAGGCGAATCGGCCTTGCCGGCGGTCGTCTGCAGTGCTCTGTTCAGCCATCCGTCGCGCGTGCCTTTGTATCCGGGCGTTCCTGATTCCATATAGTCCTGAGCGTCAAAATGCGAGCGCGTGTTGTCGGGCGAGCCGGTCGAATTGATCACCGCAAGTTGTCCGGACCGCCAGAGGTTCTGCAGCGACGACATTGCCGGATGCAGTCCGAAATGGCCATCCAGATCGATCGCTCCGTCTGCCTTGCCCGGGGCCGGAACAGCGATAGTTCGCCGCAGAGAGTAATAGTTGTCGTCGCCGAACGGGACGATCATGTTGAGGCCATCGACAGCACCGCGCTGGAAAATGGTCACAAGCACTTTCTTTCTGCCGTACGACTGGCTTGCCGATTGCGCTGCCGCAAATTGATGGAGGAATTCAGGCGCCGCCGCCATCAGGCCGAAGCTTGCCAGACCGACGCCGCTAGTTTTGATAAAATATCGCCTGTTCATAATAAGATACGAGACCGAATGCTACGTTTCGATTCATTTGTTAGTGACCGCACCCGCAAACACGGTGGCCAGCGCGGCAATATCTAAGATGCATCGGGTCGGCGAATGGTCATTTTTTGTTGCGACGTATTGATTTCCTATACGGTTAGGCCGAAAATCTAGATACAGATGAGGGAACGATTCGTAGAACTGATAATCGACAGGCTTGAGCGTGATAGCGAGGCGATCGCCGCTGATTTTGCCGCGGATAAGGGCATAAACACGCGGTTTTGTGCGATCGACGGCCTCCTGCCCGATGAGATGGCGAACAAGATCGCGGCGGCGTTCCCTGCGCCGGCAGCAATGCGTCTGCTCGACAGCTTTCGCGAGAAAAAATACACATCGAAATCGCTCGAGAAGTTTGACCCGATCATCACCGACATCACCTTTGCGTTTCAGGACAAAAGGGTCGTCGCAAAGGTCGCCGAGATCACCGGTATCAAGGACGCTGTCGGCGACCCGCACCTTTACGCAGGCGGGATCAGCGCAATGGCTCCGGGACACTTCCTCAATCCGCATTTGGACAATTCGCACGACGGCGAGCAGAAGAACTATCGCGTACTTAATCTTCTGTATTACGTTACTCCGGATTGGAAGACTGAGAATGGCGGAAATCTCGAACTCTGGGACGAGGACGTGAAACACTCGGTCGAGATACCGAGCTTGTTCAATCGCCTCGTTCTAATGTCAACCAACGATAAGTCGTGGCATTCGGTCAATGAGGTCAGAACCGACGGAATTCGGCGTTGCGTTTCAAACTATTACTTCTCGCCCAATTCGCCAAATGGCTACGAGACGACCCACGTCACGTATTTCATGGCGCGTCCCGAACAGAAATTTCGCCGGATGCTGACCAAGGTCGACAGCGACGTCCGTACCGTACTGCGAAAGGTGAAAAGGTCAGGATTTGCAAAAAAGGACATCTACGAAGGCAAGGAACAATAGCAAATAACAACAAGTCAGAATCCCGACCGCTTGAGAAGCCATTGACACGCTGACGTCACTTTATAAATACTTCATCGATGAATATCCACGGGTCGCCCCCGGCTCCGGGGTGCCAGGACGGGATCTTGCCGAAGTTGTGGGCGCGGACGCGGACGTAGCGGGCCTTGACGGGCGTGACCGCTTTTAGGAATTCCTTTGGTGTGCCGTTCATCTCGGTTTGCGGGAATCCCGGCTTCCAATCGGCAATAGACGTGAAGTTCGTCCCGTCGTTCGAAACCTCAAACACAAGCCGGTCCGGCATCCAGATCCATGATCGGGCCGATTGCAGAAAGCTGCCGCCAACCTCGCGGATCTCGGTTTCACGCTGCAGGTCGATGACAGCCTCGAACGTCTTGCCCCAGAAACCCTGCCATTCGCCCGCCGCGAAATTGTGATTTCCGCGAAGCCCGTCAATGATCGCGTCGTAACTGCTGCCCGGATACTGGCTGTTGAATTCGGACTCGAGCTTGACGGTCCAATCGTTCGGTCGTTTGGCAAACACGGCCTCGGCGACAAGGGAACGCGTATTAGCTCGCACAACGAACGCTTTGACGGCAGTGGTTCGGTCGATCTCGATCGGGCCGTTGTAGACCGGAGACGAAGCGGAAGGTTCACTGCCGTCGAGCGTGTAATGGATACGGGAATTGCTGCCATCCGCCTTGAGCGTGATCGAAGTTCGCGACGCGAATACCCGTTCGCCGTCGATCACGGGAACGGCGGCCTGATCGCGGTAAACGCTCGATGGCGAGTAAATGCTGAACGCCTTGTCGTGCGGCTGATCGCTCATCTCGATCTCGAGCACGCTTCCGCGGGCTATGTCGAAATGGGTGATGTAGGTTGCATCGAGCGGCTTGCCGTTCAACTTGGCCGACTTGATGTAAAAGTTCGAGGGCGAAACCTGCGGCGCACGTACAATGAATTTCTTGCCGTTTTCCAGATCGAATGTCACCTGCTTGAAGATCGGGCTCCCAAGATCGTAAGTCTCTTGCCCAGGTGCCACCGGGTAAAACCCTGCCGCACTCAGGACGTACCACGCCGACATCTGCCCGCAATCCTCGTTGCCGATCAGCCCGTCGGGCGTCGGCTTGTAAAATTCGTCCATTATCCGCCGCACGCGCTCCTGCGTCTTCGACGGAGCGCCTGCGTAATTGTAAAGATAGGCGATGTGGTGCGACGGCTCGTTGCCGTGGGCATACTGGCCCATCAGGCCGGTGATGTCAGGCTGTTCGCGGCCTGATAATTTAGCGTCGGTCGTGAAAAGCTCGTCGAGTTTTTCAACGAACTGTTTCTCACCGCCCATAAGCTGCATTAGCCGCGAAACATCATGCGGAACAAAGAACGAGTATTGCCACGAATTTCCTTCGGTGAAGTGGAACGTCACCTCCTGCGGTGCGAACGGCTTGATGAAGCCGCCATTTCGCTTCGGACGAAAAAACTTCGTTTCGTGATCGAACAAATTTTCGAAATTGCCCGACCGTCGTCGGTATTTGTCGATGTCTTCGCTCAATGCTTTAAGATACTCGGCATCATTTGGCCCTGAACCGGCTTTGTTGAGCGACCGGAGGTTGAAGAGCAGGCTGCCCATCTTCATCAGGCACCAATCGTTATAGGCGTACTCCAGCGTCTTCGAGACCGATTCGTTATCGTCCTCGCCCGATACATATCCGCGTTTCTTGTACGCGGCGAGGCCGTGGTGATCGAGCTCGGCGGAGTGCTTCGCGGCGGCGTAGGCTTTTTCGTAATCGAAGCCCTTGATTCCCTTCGCCATCGCATCGGCGATCACGCTCACCGAGTGATACCCGATCATCGTGTCCGTCTCTTCGCCCCACAACTCCCACACCGGCAGCCGCCCGCCTTGTTCATAAATGCGTATGAACGAATTGATGTAATCGACCGTGCGTTTCTGGTCGATGATCGTATAAAGAGGATGCGTCGCACGGAACGTGTCCCAGAGAGAGAAGACGGTGTAGTGGTCAGATGCGGAGGCCCGACCGTTAGGAAGGGCGTAACTTCCAACTTGACCGTTACGCCCTTGCTTACGCGCGGGCTTCTGCACTGAATAACCCGGAAGCTGATGAATTTTCCGGTCGTGACCGAGATACTTGCCATCAACGTCGTTGAAGACGTTCGGATGGATCATCGTGTGATACAGCGCCGTGTAGAAATTCGTCGTCTGCTCGTCCGTCCCGCCGGAG
Source organism: Chloracidobacterium sp. (assembly GCA_016716305.1). NCBI lineage: Bacteria > Pseudomonadati > Acidobacteriota > Blastocatellia > Chloracidobacteriales > Chloracidobacteriaceae > Chloracidobacterium > Chloracidobacterium sp. The sequence continues at coordinate 1,950,505 of JADJWP010000002.1, read as the reverse complement.
ACCTCGATCTTGCTCAGCTCCTTGTTCCACGCCGACTTGGCGTCCGCCCGGACCTTGTCGAAATCCCAGTGCGGCAACTCGGCTTCGAGATTCTTCCGCGCTCCATCGATGGAGACGTAGGAGATGGCGACCTTCAGAAGGACCGGTCCGACTAGGCTCTTCGGGAATCCGAACGATACGACGGTACCGCCATTTCCCGACACCCCCATATTACCTCCGCGCCTGATTTCACGGACATCGACCTTTTCGGGCTTCTCGGTCGCATCGGATGTCGTGACCATTGTTTCGAACGGCCTAGAGAATTCAGCAACAAAATAGACCTTTTGCTTCTTTGCCCACGAAGTTGATTCCCGGGAGCCCTCAATTCGATTAGTGCCATCCCAAAATAGATCCGAATGAACTGTTTGATCGCGCCACCCAAGATCCAAGACGATCTGTTTCTCACCCTTCGTGGAGAATGAGTATCGGTGAAACCCGACCCGTTTCGTTGCCGTCAACTCAGCGAGAATTCCGTCGTCATCGAGCTTGACGGCGTAATAGCCTGGCTCAGCTTTCTCGTTCGCATGCGAGAACTTTGACGCGTAACCATTAACTGACTTCTCCCCTTCTTTCGCAAAGAATTGCGGTTCACCGACAGTGGGCATAAACAAGATGTCCGCCCCATCCGGAATGCCCGTTCCGCTCAGGTGAGTGTGCGAGAAGCCGTAGATGATGTCATCGGAGTAGTGGTAGCCGCTGGAGCCGTCCCAATTGTCGATGCGCGTGTCGGGTGAGAGTTGGACCATGCCAAACGGCATCGTCGCCCCGGGAAACGTATGCCCGTGCCCGCCGGTGCCGATGAACGGATTTACCCAACGGGTGAGGTCAGTCGGTTTTGTCTGCGCTTCCGTGTACGCAACCAATCCCAGCAAGATCGAAAACAAAATCGCTCGATACAACATTATTCGATTATAAGCTGAAGATCCCTTACTTGACCCGATCAGATAAGCATATGTAAAAAATGCTTGACATAATGTAAAGCATACTTTACATTACAGTTGGTCGAGCATGTCAAGCATGCTTTACATTCAACTACGGAGGAAAAACGAAGTGAAAGACAGATTGATCAATAGAGGCTGGTTCGTAATCTCGGTTGCGGTCGTTTGGATACTGACATATTTCGTATCCCGTGGGGTGCTTGAGACGGCCGATCTCAGCTCAACGGCTCGCATTGTCGTTGCCCTGATCCCTGCGATCCCGTTCGCTGCGTTCCTTTGGCTATGGATCACGAATATTGGCCAATTGGATGAGATGGAGCGAAAGATCCAGATGGAGGCGTTGGCATTCGCTTTCCCGATGGCGATACTGCTTCTTATGGTCCTCGGCCTACTTCAGCTCGCCATCCCGCTGTCACCAGAGGACTGGAGTTATCGCCACGTCTGGTCGTTCTTGCCGTTGTTCTATTTCGCAGGGCTCGCCCTCGCGTGGAGGAAGTACAAATGAGATCGAGCCTACGCGTGCTGCGCGCCGAGCGGGAATGGTCGCAGGGCGATCTGGCCGAGCAGCTAGGCGTGTCGCGGCAGACCATTAACGCTATCGAGACCGGCAAATACGAGCCGAGCCTTACGCTCGCATTCAAGATCGCCCGGCTATTCGGCCGGACGATCGAGGAAATATTCGATCCCGGGGTCGAGGCCTAATGAACGAATTCGCCGCCCCATGCCTGCGTCAGTCCGCGGCCCTTTATGCCCCATCGGAAGCGAAACGTCGATTCGCCGCCGCGGTGGTTATAGCGGAGCGATATCTTGTGAAGACCAGCCTTGAGCGGCACGATGGCCGAGCGGACCTTTCGGTCCTTCGTTCCGGCATCGTCGATCAACATCTCGCCGCCGAACATGACCGTCGTATCCCACGTAGAATCGACTTGAAACTCATAGACGCCGTCAGCCGGAGCACGAAAATAGCCATCATACTGTATCGAGAACGGGCGTTTTAGATCTATGCGCTGAGCGAACTGATTCAGCTGAACCGAACGCGTCTCACCTTTAAGCGAGAGCGGGGCTTCGACACGATCAGTGCTCGGAACTACCATTTCGTAATTTACGCCCGGCTTGCTTTCAGTCAGCGTCACAGGTTCGAGCATACGGCCGTTGACTATCGTCGCCGCATAAACCACACTTTTGCGGCCCGCCGCATTCACGACTATCGTCTTCAGAGTTGCGGTCTCACCCTTCTTGACCCACATCGTAATGGGGATCCGATAGACCGGCGAAGTGGTGTCGGGTTCGCTGCCGTCCGTGGTGTAATGCACCGTCGTTCCTTCAGCCGGACGCAGCACTATCGAGGTGCCATCGTCATCCGTCACGACATTCTGCAATCCGTCAGGTTCGGGAATGCGGTAATTTACCTGAAATTTGTCGAGCCGTGGAAGCTCGGAGAACATCCGCCGCCGGAAATCGGTAAAACTTCTTTCGTTCGTCGGTGTCCAAAGAACTTCGGCAAGGGCAAGCATCCGCGGAAACGCCATATATTCGACGTGCGAGGGCGTCTTCATATATTCGGTCCAAAGATTCGCCTGGCCGCCGATGACGTATTTTGCCTCGTCAGCGGTGAGGTCGGGTGGAACCGGTTCGAACGAGTAGACCTTTTCAAGCGGAACGTAACTTCCGATGTTAAGCGGTTCGTACGCAGGGTCGCCCTGTCCGTAATCGAAATAGACATGGTCGGTCGGCGTCATGATCACATCGTGTTTTGACTTGGCCGCCTCGATCCCGCCTTTCATCCCGCGCCACGACATGACAGTAGCATTAGGAGCCAGGCCGCCTTCGAGTATCTCGTCCCAGCCGATGATCTTCTTGCCCTTCGAATTGATGAATTTCTCGATCCGGCGGATGAAATAGCTCTGCACCTCGTGTTCGTCTTTCAGATTTTCGCGTTTCTTGAGTTCCTGCACGTACGCCGATTCCTTCCAGTGGTCTTTCAACACCTCGTCGCCGCCAATGTGGATGTAGGGTGAATCGGGGAAGAGCTTTATCGTCTCGTCGAGAACGTCTTCAAGGAATTTGAACGTCTCTTCGGTCGGGCAAAAGACCTCCTTGAAAATGCCCCACGTCGTCTGCACTTTGTACTGGTAGTCGGTCTTGCAGCCGAATTGCGGATATGCGGCCAACGCCGCCGAGGCGTGTCCCGGAAGCTCGATCTCGGGTATCACCGTGATACGCCGGGCCTTTGCAAATGCAACAACCTCCTTGATCTCGTCCTGTGTATAGAAACCGCCATGCGGAATGCCGTCGCCGATGTACGGAGCAAAGTTACGCTCCTTCATCGTCTCAGGCCGTTTCGACCCGATCTCTGTCAGCCGCGGGTATTTCTTGATCTCGATCCGCCAGCCCTGATCCTCGGTCAAATGCCAGTGAAAATAGTTGAACTTGTAACGAGACATCTGATCAATGAACTTCTTGACGAAGGACACCGGCATGAAATGACGGGCTACATCGAGGTGCATTCCGCGGTAGCGGAAACGCGGGCGGTCGCCGATCGCTGCATACGGCAGATCGACGCTGTCTTTCATAGACACGGGCAAGATCTGTAAGAACGACTGCAGCCCGTAGAACATTCCGCGGCTGTTTCCCGTGATCCTTACTGCCGTCGGGTCGATCTGTAACTCGTAATCTTCCTTCTCCGGCGCGCTGTTCGCCACACTCTCAAAGACGACCATGTTACGCTCGGGCCGCCTGCTCATGACCTTCAGCTTGTAGCCGTAATTCTTGTCGAGAAAGTCGTTCAGCAAACCGGCCATCTCGCGGCCGTGCTTGTCGGTCGCGACGATCACCGTGGAACCCGAAAACGTAAAGTAGCCGGTGCCGTATTCCAGTGATATAGGCCTCGGGATCACGTTGATGTCGCCATCGGCTGCAGGAACCGAGGCTGCGAAAGCGAGAATGGTCACCAAAAAAATGAGAAGTCCTTTCATATAGATCGAAGCAGAAAATGCGATCAGCTGTAGAAAACGGAGCGTCCCGTTGATCAGAGAAAAATGTTTTCGCTTCACAGTATAAAGCCAAACCCGACGTTAACTAAGCGCAAAGCCTGAAACCATGTTTCCGGCTTACCTGTCTTTTTGATTGATCTGACGCACTGTTCATTCAGGGGAGGGCGTTCAGATCAACAAAAGGAAGGTTTATACTCATGAAAAAATTACAGCAAACAAGGCCGGTAGCATTCCTCCTCATTGCGATCGGTATACTGATCGTAACGGTACATGCACAGCGCACTCATTCGTCAAAGCCCGATACCGGCATCTTTACTGCCGAAAGGCGTCCGTTCGACTATAGCGATGACTATTACGCGGTCAACGGTATCATCTCGAGTGCGATGACGGATCGAAGGAGCGGAAGCGACGGCTGGTCGGTCGTTGAAGACATATACGATGCAAATTTCCGGAGCGTACGGATCCTGGCGGTAAAGCCCGCCTACGGTGCATTCGGTCAATTGTTATTCCTCGTTCCGCGAGGAGAGCTTTTTCGAGATGCATTTTCTAATGATCCAATGGGCGAACGTGCGTTGACGACCGCTAAAAGCTATCCGATCTATATGTTTCCGAGCGCTTTGAATCTGAATTCGGACCGGCAAGCAGCCCTGGTCGAGACCGACGCGGATTACACCGAAAAGAACCCCATCGGCCTGGGGCTCGCGATCCTTGTCACATATACCGCTGAGGCTGAGACCGAAAGTTCGAAAAAGCTGCTTGAGGAATTGGCGCTGCGAAACGGCATTTCGCTCGATGGCACACCGATCATCAAAACGGCTCGAGAGGTATCAATGCTGACAAGGCTAGGCATCGTAAGACAAACGGTCCGCGGGACCGATGACCCAACTCTCGCACCCTACGTGGTCGCCCGGATCATAGACGAACCGTCCGGAGGAACCATTTCGCCTGACGCGTTTATTCTAAACGTGAAGCAAGCTAACGGCCGACCGCTGAAAGGCGAAGCGAAGCATCTTGAATATTTCAATTGTCTACAAACAGGCGAGCAAAGATGCCGGCGTTAGCTCTATGCCAAATATCAGATGCGGCATGAGCTGGACCTCATCGCCGCGTCTTTTATTTGATCACTTTCAGGAATTCGCTCAATTCCGAAGGCATCGGCAATTCGAACGAAAGCTCTTCGCCGGATTCCGGATGAAAGATTGACAGTTTCTCGGCGTGAAGGAAGAATCGGCCGAGGATGCGGATCGCATTTTTTATTTCGATATCGGCGACGGTGTTGTCGCGGCCTTCGTTATACGTGCTGTCGCCGACGACCGGATGGTTTATCGAGGCGAGATGGACGCGGATCTGATGCGTCCGGCCGGTCTTGATCTCGACCTCAAGAAGCGTGAATTTCTCGAACCGCTGCCTGACCTTCCAGATCGTCAGCGCGTTGCGGCCATTCGCCGCTACGGTCATTTTCGTCCGGTGCCAGCGGTCTCTGGCGAGCGGCCTGTCGATCGTACCCGAGTTCTCACGCGGGCTGCCGTGAACCAGAGTCACGTATCGCTTCGTGACCTTTCGGTCGCGAAATTGGTTTGAGAGCGCCTCGTGTGTCTTCTCATTCTTAGCGACGACAATCAGCCCGGATGTCTCTTTATCGAGACGGTGAACGATCCCTACACGCTCGCTGCCATCAGACGGATTGGTTGGATCGGACAACTTGTTCGTTGCTTGCGGGCTGCTGAAACGCTGCCCGAAGTGCCATGCGATCGCATTCGCCAACGTGCCGCGGCTGTTTCCGGCTCCGGGGTGAACGACCATGCCGGCCGGTTTGTTGATGACCGCGAGGTATTCGTCCTCGAAGACGATCTCGAGGGGGATATCCTCGGGTTCGAAGATCGCGACCGGTGCCTCGACCAGATCGACATCGATCTCGTCATTTTCGCGGAGTTTATAAGAAGACCTTACCGCCTTGTCGTTGACCAGGACGTCACCGTCGTCGATCAGTTTTTGCAGACGCGACCGCGACCACCCGTCGATCTTTTCGGCCAGAAACGAATCGAGACGCTGCCCGGCAGTGTCGCTGTCGATCTTGAGGTTCAGCGTTGATATATCGCCCGCTGACGGGGCTTTAGGTGTGCTCAATTGGTTCCTTTAGATCGTTTGACCGCAGCCGCATTATCATGAAGGCGATAGCAAAGGCCGCGACGACAAGGCTGACCAGCTGCGATGTCGAAAGGCCGGTCATCGTTGTCAGGCCGAAGAGGTCTCCGCGCGGATCGTCGCGGATGAACTCGATCAGGAAACGAAAGATCGAATAGATGATGCCGTAGGCTATCAGAACCTGTCCGTCAAACTTCTTGTTTCGGTGGAGCCATACGAGAAAACCAAAGACGGCAAGCATCGTAAAACTCTCGATCAATTGCGTCGGATGCAGATGAACATTATTGGCGATCGGAACGCCGGTGTATTCATTTCCTTTTTCGCTGAAGTGGACGCCCCACCAATTGGTCGTCGGTTTTCCCCAGCAGCAGCCGGCAGCAAAGCAGCCCTGACGGCCGAATGCCTGGCCAAGCGCCAGACCCGCAGCGAGGGCGTCAGAGACCTTCCAGAAGGGCAGCTTGTAAAAGCGAATCAGGAAAACAACGGTCAGGAATCCGCCGATCAGCCCGCCGTAATAGACCCCGCCCGAGCGTAAAAAGTCGAGTGAGAATATATTGACGTTGTCTTCGACGAAGAACATCAATATCTTTGAGCCAAGAAGTCCGCCGATCAGCGTCCACAAACCAAGGTCGTATATCCGCTCGCGCGGCAGCCCGTCTCTTGCTGCAAGGCGCGACGCCGCGAAAAGCGCGATCAACATTCCGGCCGCCAGCCAAATGCCGTAGCTCGTAACAGGGAAATCACCGATGCGGAATAATTCAGGGTACATATCTGAGAACCATGCAGATCTTCGGGATCACATTCAAGGAAGCCCGCCTTATGCAAAACCCTTACTCTTCGGCCTTCTGGGTCAGGTTTTTCTTTGAAAGGAACATATCAATGATCAACAATCCCGCACCGGTAACGATCGCCATATCGGCGACGTTGAAGGTTGGGTAGTGCCATGAACCGAACTGAACATCAATAAAATCAACGACGAATCCGAGACGGAGGCGATCCGTGACATTGCCGGCGATACCGGCAAGCAGCAGAGCCAGCGACCCAAGGATACGGTCATCCGACCGCGGTGTTTTCCAAAAGAAATAGAGCACCAGCACACCCGCCAACAGTGCGACCAACGACAATCCCCACCTTCCGGCGTCGCCATGATCGTCGAGCATCGAGAATGCGACGCCGGTATTCTGGGCATACGCAAAATTCAAAAGCCCCGAAATGACCGGGATATCATCACCGAAACGCAAGCGCCTTACCGCCCATGCCTTCGTGGTCTGATCGACCATAAAGACCCCGCCGGTGATGGCGAGGTATCCAAGTTTCCAAAGTATGTCTTTTTTCGTCACTGAGTTTTCTTTGGTTCTGCGTAGAAGACCTTGCTGACTATCTTCCATTCGCCGTCGATCTTGAGCAGGGTCATAAAATCCACGAAACGAACGCTCGGATAATCGAGGATTATCTTCGCCGATGCGGCATTGCCCGCGATGTCGATACCCTCGATCGACCGTTTGCGTTTGGCCTCATCCGACGGCGGCTTTCCCGAAGCGCCGGCAATATACTCGGCAAACGAACGGGTCGTGAATTTACCATCGCGGATCCACACCATATTGCCCTCGGTATGAAAGGCCTTTCTGAAAAACTCGCCCTCGCCGGTCGCATGTCCCTTAAGGTAATTTTCCAATGGGATCCGGACCGCATCGATCTCGGTGCTCTGCGCGATCGCGCTGCCGGCATATCCTGAAAAAAGCAACACCATCAAAAGGACCATATTTCGCATATTTATATCATCTCCCGGTATGTGAATGTCTGACACCGGAAATAACGATGCCGGGTTTGCCGCAGTTTCACAAAACGCTATTCAGTGTAAGGGAAAATTGCCTTAGGCGCCTTATAACGACGCCACCAGTCCGCAAAGCAGACGTCGGTGCAGCCGATCGCGACAGTGGTCACTCTCCATCTACCCGACGTTTTTCGGAGCAATGCAAAAAAGTTGTTGTCGAACGCACCTGAATCGACAGCCTCCGCATATTTCGTGCCGCTATAGTCGGGCGATGCGCCGTTCGAGTTCTGCGGCGTCCCGCTGACGAAGGCCCACGAACCCTGCACTCTGAAATTATCGGTAACAAAAATGACCTTTTGTTTCAGATCGCGTTCGACAGGCAGCCGAAGCGCGTCAAGGATCGCCTTTCTTTCTGCCGAACCGCGCTCGGGCGTATAGACCGCTTGGCCAAACACCGAAAAGCTGAACAAGATCAAAAACAGCGCAATACCGATCGTCTTTTCCATCTGTTTTCTCCTGCTAGGCGGCTGCCGCCTTTTCCAATTCAGTAAGTGCTTCGATACAACGCTCGCAAACCGTCGGATATTTCTCAAATTCGCCGACCCTTATCGAATAATTCCAGCAGCGTTCGCATTTATGCCCGTCGGCCTTTTCGATCCGGACCGCAAATAGATCGCTTTCATGCACCTCGACCTGCGAGACGATGAAGATATATCGAAGGTCGGTAAAATAATCGAGAAGAAATCGGGTGGTTTCGGCGTCCGTCGTCAATACGACCTTGGCATCGAGCGACGAACCAATGCTCTTGTCGTTTCGAGCTTCTTCAAGGGCCTTCAGTACTTCGTCGCGAATGGCAAAGAGCCGTTCCCAGTTGCTGGTCAAGACGCTGTCTGCTTCGCCGGCCACCTTTGGAAATTCCGCGATATGGATGGAAGCAACGGTCTGGCCCGGAAGATTTTCCCACGCCTCATCTGCCGTAAAGGCGAGTATTGGTGCAAGCAAACGGCTAAGGTCCGCAGCTATGCGGTAGAGTGCCGTCTGGGCCGAACGCCGTTCGATCGAACGAGGCGCGAGGATGTAGAGCCGATCTTTGATGATGTCGAAATAGCGAGCCGAGAGCGTGACCGTACAAAAATTGTAGATCGCTCCGTATGCCGACTGAAAATCGTATGCTTCGTAACCCGCAATTGCCTTTGCGGTCACCTCATCGAGATTCGCGAGCGCCCAGCGGTCGATCTCGAGCAAATCGTCTTCTGCAACAGAATCCTTTGCGGGGTCGAAGCCGTCAAGGTTGCCAAGCGCGTATCGAAGCGTGTTTCGGAACTTGCGATAGGCGTCGATGACCCTTGATAGGATCTCATCCGAGCAGCGAACGTCCTCGGTATAGTCAACGGCCGCTGCCCAGAGACGCAGGATCTCGGCACCTGACCGATCGATAATTTCCTGCGGAGCAGTCACGTTGCCGAGCGATTTGGATTGCTTTTTGCCCTCGCCGTCGACGACCCAACCGTGGGTGACGATCTGTTTGTACGGCGCGCGGTCGTGGGCGGCGATGCCGCAGCTCAAACTTGAATTGAACCAGCCCCGGTATTGATCGCCGCCTTCGAGATAGACATCGGCCGGAAACCGGAGCGTATCGCCGCGGGTTTCGAGCACAGCGACACAGCTTGAGCCCGAATCGAACCAGACGTCGAGAATATCGGTTTCTTTTCGAAAGTCGGAATCGCCGCACTTTGGACATTTGAAGCCGTCGGGCAGCAGTTCGTTCTCGGGTCGCGAATACCATGCGTCAGCGGTCTCGTGGGCGAAGATGTCAGCGACGTGGTCGATGATCTTGGGGTCGGCGATCGTTTCGTCGCAGCCTTTGCAGTAGAAAACCGGGATCGGTACGCCCCACGAACGCTGCCGCGAGACGCACCAGTCAGGCCGTCCCTTGAACATATTGGACATGCGGCCTTCGCCCCATGACGGATGCCATTTGACGTTTCCGATCTCGTCGAGAGCCGCCTGGCGAAGCGGTTTCGCGTCCGAGTCGCCCTGGATCTCGTCCATCGAGATGAACCATTGCGGTGTTGCCCGGAAAACGACCGGGTTCTTGCAGCGCCAGCAGTGCGGATATCGGTGCTGGTATTTCTCGGAATGCAGCAGCATCCCGTTCTCGCGGAGAAACTGGACGATCTTCGGGTTAGCCTCGAAGATGTTCATTCCACCAAAATGCTCGACCTCGGCAATAAAGCGGCCCGCCGCATCGACCGGATTATATATATCGAGGCCGTACTTTTTGCCGATGTGAAAATCGTCCGCTCCGTGGCCCGGTGCAGTATGAACAAGGCCGGTGCCAGATTTTGCCGAGCTCTTGCTTTCAAATCTAACGTCAAGCTCGGTCTCGGCATCGGCTTCGCCCAGCGTGACGTGCTCGCCGTTCATGATCAGCGATGTGCGGTCCAGCCACGCGTGTTTCGCTTCGAGCCGGTCGAGCTTCGAGCCTTTGAATCGGGCGATCTCGGCCGAGGCCTCAAATTCACAGGTCTCGACAAACGCACCTTTGAGCTCTGACGCGACGATGTAGACCTCGCTGCCAACCTCGATCGCGGAATAATCGAAATCCGGATGAACGGCGATGCCAAGGTTTGCAGGCAGCGTCCATGGCGTAGTGGTCCAGATCACAAGAAATGCGTTTTTCCCGGCAAGAGCCGCGTCGATGTCAGCCGGATCGGACCTCAGCGGGAATTTCACATAGACCGACGGCGACGTGTGCTCTCTGTACTCGACCTCTGCTTCAGCTAAAGCCGTTTGGTCGTGGATGCACCAATAGACCGGCCGCAGCCCTTTATACACGTAACCTCGCTCAAGGAACTTCCCGAACAAGCGCGCAGTAGAGGATTCATATTCCGGCGACATCGTCAGATACGGATTCTCCCACTCGCCGAGGATGCCGAGCCGCTGAAAATCGCGGGTCTGATTGTTCATTGCCGTCGAGGCGTGTTCACGGCAGATGCGGCGAAAGCTCGAAACCGGAATATCAGCCTTGTTCTTCCCTTTTTCGGCGAGTTTTTTCTCAACAAGCGTTTCTATCGGCAGCCCGTGGCAATCGTATCCTGGCACGTACGGGGCGTCATAACCCATCATCGAACGCGTTTTGACGACAAAATCCTTCAGGATCTTATTCAAAGCCGTACCGATGTGAATATCAGCATTAGCGTAAGGCGGGCCGTCGTGGAGGATGAATTTCTCGCGGCCTTCTCGGGCTTCTTCGATCTTTTTGTAAAGCCCGATCTCTTTCCACTTCTTAAGGCGAGCAGGTTCGGCCTGGCCGAGATTCGCCTTTTGCGAAAAATCGGTCTTAGGTAGGTTGACGGTTTTCTTCAGATCCAATGGTTCGGTCATAAAAAACAAGCTTCGGCATGTTTCAATGTCGGCAGCCGATAGTCGATCGAAAGCTTAAATATTAGCACTTATCGGCGAAAAATCTCATTTGTACGCGAATTGCATTATTCTTCCTCAACCGTCACAAGCAGCGGATATTCCCTCGCTTTTGCAAGGTTCATCGCCTTTTGCGACTTCATATAAGCCACGTCGTACGGATATACCCCAGCGATCCCGCGGCCCTCATTATGGACCTTGAGCATGATCACGACCGATTCGGCCGCGGACCGTTTGAAGACGTATTCGAGTATGAAAACAACGAATTCCATCGTAGTGAAGTCGTCGTTGTGCAAGATCACCTTGAACAACTTAGGCTTCTCGAGCCGCGTCTTTTGTTCGGTCAAAACCGAACTGTCGTTATCAGAGATTTTGGGCATAAACTACTTCGACAATGGTCTTAGATTATCACAGCGACAATAGCCAGCAGGCTTTCGGAGAAGCAATATAGGCCGCGGTGTGAGGCGGTCGATCGTGCGAATGATCGCCGTCGATCAGAAACTTATGGACGCAAGACCTTTTTTCTGTTAAGTTTTTTCTGCGCTGTTTACTAAGTATTCAATTTGATCTCATGCGGTCAGGTTCTAATCCGGAACTTGACCTCTTACACGTATCTTTTCGAGACGTTCGAATGAAGGAAAATATCTCCGCGTCAAAGGGCCGCTCCGCCTCGTCACGATCCGATGGCGGTGCGGGTGTGCGCGATCTCTACACCCAGCGGCGAGGATCCCTGTCGGCCGAGATGTTGAACACGATCTTTACGGGTATCGGACAAAAGCTGCGCGAAGGCAGATCAAGCGAGGCCGAACGTCTTGTTACCGAAGCGATCGAGAAAGGAAATCATCATGATGATGATCTCGCCAATCTGAAACGACTTCTCGCCTTTACACTCGAGACCGTCGGCCGCTACAAAGAATCGCTCGAGGTTATCAAGCCGTACGAGGACGACGAGATGCTTGGCAGGCTTCGGGCCGAGACGCAGGTGCGCGTGACGACACAATTGGCGATCTCGTACAACAATCTCGGCGACCATCCAAAGGCCGTCACGCTTCTTAAGTCGAATCTCGAAAAGGCAAAAGCGAACGATCTCAGTCACCTGTTCGGAAGCATCGAGATCGGCTTGGCGCGCGTATACCGCAAACTCAATGAATATCCGATCTGCCGCGATCACGCCGAGCGTTCGCTGACCGACCTTCGGGCAAATGGTGATTGGCTCGGTATGGCCGAAGCATATCGCGAGATCGCGATCAGCCATCATCAGGAAGGAAGCAGCGAAAAGGCCCTGGAGTATTTCGACCTCGGGATACAGATCATCGGCGAGCGATCGGCGCCGTTCATGCTCGGCAAGCTCTATACCGATATGTCGGGAGCATATTGGTTCCTTCGCCGCCCGCAGGACGGCATCGCATGTCTCGAAAAATCGATCGAATTTTTCGAACAGACCGAACATGTTTTGAATTCGATCACTGCATACAATAATCTTGGCATCCACCTCTTGCACATCGGTGAATGGACCAAGGCCGAAGAGATAATCACCCGCGCCTTGGATCTTGCGAAGCAAACGAATCACGCTCATGTTGCCGGCATTCTCGACAGCCTCGGCGAACTCAAGATCCTCAGAGGTGACCTGCCGGCTGCACAAAAGCTCCTCGAAGAGGCGGTCAAACAGGCACGGGAGCGCAAACGCGAATGGTATGAAGTTCAGGCAATGCGCAATCTGTCGCGATGCCTATTAGCAGAGGGCAAGTACGCGAAGGCATCTGAAAAAGCCCGTGCGACGATCGAACTGGGACGTCAGATCGGTGCCGGCCACTACGCAAATATGGCAGGTCTCGTCGTGGCCGAGAGCAGCCTTAAACAGGGAAGCCTTGCAGAATGTGAAAATTCGCTGCTTGTCGTCGAGGACAACGACCCGAGCACCGATTTTTTTGTTTTGGGGAATATCCAGCGAATCCGCGGGCTCCTATCGATCGAGGCGGGCGACAATGAACTTGGCGTCCATCATTTCAACCGTGCCCTAACGATATTCGAGGCGGCCGAGGACGTATACCACACGGCCCTTGTTCATCTGCTGTTGGGCCAGCATTTGCCGCACAGGCAAAGCGTCCGTGCCGCAAAGCACTTGAATGCGGCTCTCGACATTTTCAAGCGGCTCGGGGTCGAAGATCTCAAGAAAGACGCCGCCGAGGCGCTTGCAAATTTGCCCAAGGCATCTTCGACCGAAGCACCGAGGGTCGAGAACCGACGCGTTAATTCGGTCGTTTCGCAATTGCTGATGGTCAGACTCGCGGAAGCGACGGCGTCGAGAGAATTGCTGTTTCGCGAACTGATCGCCGTTCTTCAACAGGAAAGTCAGGCAAAGCGCGTCGTCATCGCCGAACTGAATGAAAAGAAACAGCTGAATGCTTTCATCACCCACGGTTATTCACCCAGTGAGAGTACCGACCTGGTCCGCAAGTATGAAGAAGCTCAGCGTAAGGGTGACGAAAAGACATTTCTTCGGACCCGTAACCTGTCTGTTTTCCCGATGAGGTCAACGAGTGCGAATAGAGCGATCCTTTTCGTTCATCCTCAATCGGGGGCTGTTTTGAATGATGGTACGCCCCTGTTGCCTTTGCTTCGGGTGGTCGAACTGGGGATGGATGTCATCGCTCTTCGCGAGAAAGACAGGTCGGCTCCGGTCGAACAAGAATTAAGCCAGCACACCTCAAGCAGCCTGATGCCGGGGTTCATCCATTCGTCGCCGGCCATGACCGCCCTTGTCGAAGAGGTCTATAAGATCCGCTCGTCCGACGTGACCGTGTTGGTCACCGGTGAATCGGGAACGGGTAAAGAGCTCGTTTCGCGGGCGATACATACGCTGTCGAACCGAAAGGACCGAACGTTCATCCCGTTCAACTGCACCGCGGTGCCAAAAGAGCTTGCCGAAGGTCACCTGTTCGGATACCGAAAAGGCTCATTTACAGGTGCCGTCTCTGATTCACCCGGGATGATCCGTGCTGCCGATGGCGGGACGCTGTTCCTTGACGAGGTCGGCGATCTGCCGCTTGATGTTCAGCCGAAACTTCTTCGATTTTTGCAGGAGGGCGAGGTCCAGCCGATCGGCGAAAAGAAGCCGATAAAGGTCGACGTAAGGGTGATCGCGGCCACTAACATGCCGCTCGAGGACAAGGTGGCTGAGGGCACATTTCGTGAGGACCTTTTTTACCGATTGAACGTCATCCGACTTCGCGTGCCGCCATTGAGGGAACGACGGTCGGAGATACCGCCGATAGTAAACTATTACGTAAATCACTATTCCTCGAGATTCGGTAAACACGACATAACCTTTACGCCGCAGACCGTCGATCTGCTGATGGTCTGCAACTGGGAGGGTAATGTGCGACAGCTGTGCAATGAGATCCAACGGATCGTCGCCCGCGCGGTCGATGGCGAAATAATCACTCCCGACCACCTTTCACCCGAACTCAAACACGCCGCTCGCCCGCTGACCCCTTTCGGCGACGAAGGCGGCAAACTGATCGCCTCTTTCGACAGCCCGATCACACCTTTCGCAAATCTTTCACAGGGCGGGACGCTTGAGGATGCAGTTTCCGAACTGGAAATGCAGATGATCAAGGCTGCTCTCGCCCGACATCGCTGGAACATCTCGCGCGTTGCAAACGAACTCGGGTTAACCCGCCGCGGACTGTATTTGAAGCTGACGCGTTATGGTATTGAGAAAGCTGCCTGATCAGACGGCCATTGCAGCGAGCCGGTTCAAGATCGAAGGCATGACATTTAGGGCCGCGTCGATCTCGTCTGCCGTCGTGTACCGTGAAAGAGAAAATCTGATCGATCCCATCGCTTTTGAATAGGGAACGTCCATCGCCTGGAGCACAGGTGAAGCGGTATGTGACCGCGAATTACACGCAGAGCCCGTCGATACGCAGATCCCGGCATCGTCTAAGAAGGCAAGGATCATCTCGCCATTGAGGTTTTCGAACGAAATGTTTGTCGTATTGGGCAAACGCAGGGTCTTATCTCGTGTTCCGTTGACGCTTGCGATCGAAGACATTTTCAAAAGCTGATCTTCGAGACGGTCGCGCAAAAAGCAGACATTCGTCATTGCCGAAAGGTCGAATGCCAGATCGGCAGCGACACCCATTCCGACGATCTGGTGGACCGCTTCCGTGCCTGCCCGGCGATTCGATTCCTGACCTCCGCCGATGAGCATCGAATGCAGATCGATACCCTCGCGGACATAGAGCGCTCCGATCCCTTTTGGCCCGTGAAATTTATGAGCCGAGATCGAAAGCAGATCGACGTTCCAGTCGGCAGCCCGGATCGCGACCTTGCCGGCCGCATTTACAGCATCGACGTGAAACAATGCGTTGGACCTTTGTTTTACGATCGATCCGATCTCAGCGATCGGAAAGAGCACGCCGGTCTCGTTGTTTGCCATCATGACCGAGACCACGGCCGTTTTGTCCGTGAGCGACGCTTCGAGTTGAGCGAGATCCAGCTCTCCGGTCTCGCTGACCTCAAGCCACGTCACAAGGTTGCCTGACCCTTCGAGCAAAAGGCATAGACTGCGAACTGCTTCGTGTTCGACCTGGGTGGTAACGATATGCGAGCGGGACGGATCTGCCTGCAAAGCCCCGATGATCGCCCAGTTGTCGCTTTCGGTACCGCCGGAGGTGAAAACGATCTCATCGGCGCTCGATGCTCCGACCAACCGCGCAACGCTCTTTCGGGCATCGTTTATCGCATTCAACGCTGTCCGGCCGGCGGCGTGCGCCGAAGAAGGATTTCCGAAATGATCGGACAGATAAGGCAGCATCGCCTCGGCCGCTTCGTCGGCGATCCTTGTTGTTGCGTTATTATCGAGATAGATCATGCGGGTCGATGATGCCGGAATAAGGCCGATCACGAGCGTCCCCAATTTACCATTTGCTGATTACCCTTTACAATTACCCATACCGTGAACGCAATCCTCAAGATCATCGAACCGAACGGCAACGTGTCCGAATATCACCTGAAACCCGGTGCGACCATTACGATCGGCCGGGCCAAGGATAACGATATCGTCCTGAACGACCGCCGCGTGTCGCGAAAGCACGCCCAGGTCGCGTCGATCGGCGACAGGTTTAAGGTCATCGACGGATATATCGAGAACGGCGAATTGATACGCAGCGTCAATCGCGTTTTCATTAATGGAGCACCTTTGCTCGAGAAATCGCTCGAACCGGGTGATTCGATCGTGATAGGCGAGAGCAAGCTGGAGTACGCCGAAGAACTCGCCGAACCGACGCTTGCCGATCCGGTCCCATACCGACCTGTTGTGGCCGCGACATCTGTCAGCACCTCGCCGACGGTCGCGAACCTTTCGGGATCGGTTGATTACGACGACAAGCCTCTTGGGCATACACAACTCCAGATCTCGGCAAACGAGATAATCGGCAGACAGACGCATCTCTCGATGGAGTCGGGAATCGCTACGCCCGAAGAGATCAAGGATCTTCGTCGAAAAGCGAAAATACTCGAACTGCTTTACGAGATGAGCAAATCACTCGGAACGATCTTTGATCTGAAGGAGATCTTTGAGAAGGCGACCGATCTAATATTTCGCGGAACGCCTGCCGACCGCGTGGTAGCGCTCATAGCCGATGAAACACTCGATGGACGGATCCTCGATTACAGCCTTAACCCCGTCGGCGTTCGGACGCGAAACGAGAACATCGGGCAAATGACCGAAAAGCTGACCATCAGCCGGACGATCACGCAAAAGGTAATGCGCGAGAAGGTGGCGCTTCTTTCGCAGGACGCCAAGACCGACGCGCAGTTTCAGGGTGCGGAGTCGATCTTTTCTCAGGGCGTTCGGTCAACGATCTGTGCACCGTTGATCACAGAGTCGAACGTTCATGGCGTTCTTTACGCTGATCGTCTCGATCCATTCGCGGCCTTTACGCCCGACCATCTGGAATTGATCAGCGCCGTCGCGGCTCAGACCGCCGTCACGGTCGAAACGATAAAAGCTCACAAAAAGCTCGCACGCGAAGAGGTCGCCCGGGCAAATTACAGCCGTTTCATGCCTGAGTACGTCGTCAAACAACTGCTCGAAAATCCGGCGTCATTCCGGCTCGGCGGCGTGAATCAAAAGATCACGGTCCTGTTTGCAGATATCCGGGGATTCACAGCGCTTTCCGAGAACGCCAATCCCGAAAAGGTCGTCGGGCTGCTGAACAAATACTTTTCGGCGATGTCAGAGATAATCTTCGAACACGGCGGGACGCTCGACAAATATATCGGCGATGGATTGATGGCTCTCTTTGGTGCACCTACCGCGTCCGAGGAAGACGCCTTGAACGCCGTCAAAGCTGCGGTCACCATGCAAAAGCGTATGGTCAAGCTTAATGAAGAACTTCGCGCCGAAGGATACAGCCATATATCGATCGGCATCGGACTTCATACCGGCGAAGCCACGATCGGATACATCGGCTCGGACAAGCGTTCTGAATACACGGCGATCGGCGACACCGTCAATCTTGCGGCGCGTCTCGAATCGAACGCCTCAGGCGGACAGATCCTGATGACCGATGCGACAGCCGAAGCAAGCGGAAACCGCGTTCCGGTCAACGTCCTCGAGCCGCTTACGGTCAAGAATCGCGTACAGCCCGTCGCGGTTCTCGAGATAAGGTGGGGCTAAGAGCAGCAGTTCCTGCTGGTTAGATTTTTCTTGGCAGGGCCCTCCGAATCGTCATATAATTACCTACCCACTGCTTTTATGCTCAAGATCTCATCGCTCAAAAAGCTGGTGACAGATTCGATGGCGATCGACCTAGGTACCGCAAGTACGATCATTGCGGTCAAGGGCCGAGGGGTCGTTTTGGACGAACCATCGCTTGTCGCCATCAACGAGATCACCGAAGAGATCGTAGCTTTCGGCCAGGAGGCCGCCGATATGTCCGGACGCGAGGGCCGCGACGTTGTCGTTAAGGCGCCATTGATCGGTGGTGTGGTCGCTGATTTTGAGCGGACCAAGAAAATGCTGGCTCACTTTGTCAAAAAGGCAAAGACCGGCGGATCGAACATCTCGCTGCAGGCCGTGATGAGCATGGTCTCGGACGTGACGCATGTCGAGCAGCGGGCGCTTTTGAACGCTGCCGAAGATGCCGGAATCGGGAAAGTATTCATGATGGAAGAAGGGCTTGCGGCTGCGTTCGGCGCAGGTGTTCTTCCGACCGATAAGCGAGCCTCGGCGATAGTCGATTTTGGGGCCGGGACGACGAACATTGCGATCGTCGCAAAAGGGGCGATCGTGCATTCGACCTCAGAGCGTTACGGCAGTGCGGAGATCAACGAAGTGATCGCCACGCACCTTCGCCGTCATCGCGGGCTGCAGGTCGGCGAAGAGACCACGGAATTCTTGAAGACCTCATTCGCGTCCGCTTTCTTGCCCGACGATATCTCAAAAACGATCGAAGTTCGGGGACGCGACGTCCAGACCGGCAGCCCTGCAGCGGTCGAATTGACCAGCGGCGAGATCTATCCGGTCGTTGAAGCGGTGGTTCGTCGGATCGCCCAGACGATCAAAGACACGCTGACCGAATTGAGGCCCGAGGTCGCTGCGGATATTTATGATCGCGGCGTGATCTTGACCGGCGGCGGAGCATTACTCGATGGTATCGATCAATATCTCAGGTCGTTCATCAATCTTGCCGTAACGGTCTCGGACGAACCGCGCTACGCCACAGTTAACGGACTGGTCAAAATGTTCGATGACCTCAAGCTTCTCGAGCGCGTTGCCCGCAACGAACTTGGCGTCCTCCAAAACGCCGAGATCCCATTCGAGGCCTAAGCCATTTCTTCCCTCAGGACGTTTTTATCTCACAAATGCACTCGGGAGCGGAATATCGCCTGCTGTCCCGAACGGTATTATCTGCGTTCCCGACGTTGAGCCGAGCAGGTACCACGTCGAGTTCGAAGGACGAAAAACTCCGGCGTCGTTCTTTCCGTCGCCGTCGTAATCGCCGGGCGATGGGACGTCAGTGCCCGTCCCAAACGGGAAGGAGAAGAACGATGAATCCTCCGATCGGAGTATGTACCACTCACCGGTCGCCTGCCGCCAGGTCGCAACATCGGCCTTGCCGTCACCCGTATAATCTGCGGGAACTGTGCGATCGGTTGGCTGACCGAACTGAAACGCAACAACGCCCGCGGTGCTCCGCGCGATCCACCATTCGGCTCCGGTAGCTCCGTTCGGACGAAATACGCCGACGTCGGCTTTGCCGTCGCCATCGTAATCCGCGGCAGTTGGCTGGTCGCCGGCGATGCCGAACTGGGTGAACGTGACGCCTTGATCAGAAGAACGGAGGATGATCCAAAGATTCGATGACGGCCTGAAAACGGCCGGGTCGGCCTCGCCGTCGGCGTCGAAATCGGCGGGCACGGGAATATCGCCTGCGGCGCCGAACGGGAACGAGTAGAACGATCCGTCCTCGCTCCGCAGCACGAACCATTCTCCGGTAGCAGGACGAAAGAAAGCTATATCGGTCTTGCCGTCGCCGGTGAAATCGACGGCCGTAACGACATCCGTCCCGGAGCCGAACTGCAATGCCGGGACCTGGCCATCGAGACTTCTCCGATACCACCATTCCCCGACCGACGGCCTGAAGATCGAAACGTCAGTCTTGCCGTCGCCGTCAAAATCAAAGGGTGCACGGCCACCCACGCTGTCGGCGATCTGAAAGCCGACATCGTTGACATCGAAGAAGATATTCCCGACGCCCTCGATCTTGATCCGCGCCTGGTCGGTCGCCACCTTCGGCACGACCACCGATTGAGAGCCGTCATTTGGCGTCGATGCCGCAGCGACGAATGGAAATGTCTGGCCGCCGTCGACCGAGAACGAGATCTTTACATTTGCCGTATCGATGCCGTTCGCCGTTGTCCCGCTGACGTCCCACGTAACGGTCTGGAGCGAGTTGGCGGCCCAAACGGCAGGGTTCGTGTTCTGCGACGTCACTCTGAAAGGCGTTGTCGTGTTTACAACAGTGACCGCTGTTCCGGCATCGCTGATGCCGCCGCGTCCGTCGCGGACCGACACCCTGAAATTCATCGTTCGCGCCGCCGACGGCAGATCTTCGCCGGTGATGCAGGTCGTCTCGCAAATCGATCCGGTCGCCGATAGGCCGGAATAGGTCACGGGCGGTTCGTTCGAATCATTAAGGACATAGGTCAGGCTCGGGAACGTCCGCGTACCATCGGTCGTCGGTAGATAGGACCGGAATCCGGGGCGAAACACGAGGCTCAAATCGTCGTCGTCGGTCGTCGAGGGATAGTTGGATGTCGATGCCGCCGCGTCGTTCTGTTCCCACGAGTAGGTCAGCGGATCGCCGTCAGCGTCGGTCGCCGACGCTGTGAGTGCGAACGGTGTATTGAACGGGATGGTGTAATTCTGGAGCGATGCTATCACCGGCGGTGCGTTTGTACCGTTCAGCGTGCCGCAAGTCGAACCGTTGCCGGTGGTAATGAAATTGATGGATTCGGTCAGGTTGTGGATATGAAACGTATCGATCGAGTTTCGTTGAATATTCGCCGTGCTCGAACAAATGCCCGCGTAACCCATGATCGTGACGGCACTTCCGGGTTCTTTGCGCGCCGCGGCCGGCGAAGAACCGCAATCGCTCGTCGCATTGAAGGTATGATTTGCGGCGAATTGGTGCCCAAGTTCGTGCGCGACGTAATCTACGTCAAACGGATCGCCGAGAGGTTCCGGCAACCCCGACAGCCCGCGGGCCTTTGACGAACCGCAGACCGACGCAAGCGATGCAATGCCGCCGTCGCCGGTCTCAAAAAGGTGGGCGACATCGTAATTCGCACTGCCGATCACCGAGTCGACGTTGATCTGATTTGCGTTCAGATCAGAGGATGATCCGTTATTGTTGTAGTTTGCAGGAATCTCAGGGTCGACGGCATAGATCAGATTTGTTCCGGAGACCAGAACGAAGCTGACCGCCAACTCTTTTCGATAAACGGCGTCGATACGATTGATGCTGGTCACAACACGGCTGAGCGCCCGCGTTTTGGCCGCTTCGTCGTTATCGCCTGCTTGGCGAAAAAAGTTGGTATATTCGACGGTCGTTGCTACCGCTAGGCGATAAGTGCGGATCTGTGAACCGTGTACGAAATCCGAAAAGTCGATCTGTTCGGGCGTGCGGGCCTTGAACATTTCTCGTTCTTCACTGAGCAGTTCATCGAGTTTGCAGTGGAAAACGCCTTGACGGGCTCCAAACCGGCCTTTGTAGAAGACAATATAATTCTCAGTGTCGTTCGTTTGATAAGGATCGATCGAAAATGTGCCTTCAGCTGCCAGAACATAGCCGTGAAAGCCATCGGCGGTCCAATCGAATCGGGCGGTAACTCCGGGAAGGTCGACAGCATAGCCCTGAAATGTCTTCCACTGCGGATGTTTGGCCGCGATCTCCGGCGAGAGGATCGGCGATTCTTCTATCCGAAATCGGATAAATGTGCCATCGGGACGCGGAACCCAGAAAATCACTTGCTCGGATCGGGCTTGTTCTGAAAATTCGAGAGGTGCTGCGTCGAAGATCTTTTTCAGAGCATTCCGGTCAAGTCCGGCAACCACATACTTCTCCGGCAACAACAAACGCCGGCCGCGGTTCGCGATAGCAGATTCGGAGACCGGCTTCCAAGGTGAAGTGCTTTCGTCTATTGACGTCTGACCATCTGTTTGTCCTGACAAAAAAAGGATCTGGACTAACGCCGCGGCAAACAACGATCGCAAAAAGCAATTAATTAACGGTCGGGGATCCAACATTTAAATCTCCTGCACAAGGCACCGCAACAAACACGCGGAGAAAGCGCTGCGGAAAGGTGCCATTTGGTCTTTCAAATTTTGAGCGATATGTGGTGCGGTAAGCCTGAAAGGGCGAGGGAACGCGCACAACTCAAAGACAGTACTTAATTACAGTAGCCCAGTTGGCGATTAGTTGGCAAAGAAAAACTTTTGCCCGCCGCCAAAAGCAAAAAAGCAAAAGCGGCTGGCCAGGTCCGACCGTGGAACCTCGCCGCTTCTGCTTGTAAAGAACAACGGTCGCGACCGACAGTTTCCGACCAGCTATCTGACGAACGCATTCGGGATGGGGCGGTCTGTTGCGGCACCGAACGGGATGATCTGCGTGCCCGAGGTCGAGCCGAGCATGAACCACGTCGCCGACGAAGGCCTAAACCCAGATCAGTAGATCGGCATGCACGCGTGACCCTGAAAAGGGCTATTGTTCACTCACGATCGTCCAAAGATCCTGCATGGCGTGCGAATGATCAGAAACATCTCGTTCATTGAATAGCGATCCAATCGGTCGGCCGCTTAGGTTCCGAGATAGTGATCTCTGCTTCGGCGCGGAAAAGCGGCGAACGCATCTGCAGCGCGGATTCCGCCGTGATGCGTGCGAGATTGGGCTCGTTGGAGCGCTGCGATAGATGGGCGAGGATGATGTGGCGGGCCGTACCGTCAAAGTCGTTGGTGAGCCAATCGGCCAGGTCCTCGTTCGAGAGGTGGCCGGTCTGCGACGCTATCCGCTGCTTCAGTTCCCAGTTGTAGACGTGGCAGGCGCGAAGCATATCGCGGCTGTGGTTCGATTCGATGACGATCGCGTCGCAATTGCGCAGCTTTTCCTTTATCAGTTCGGTGATGTGCCCGAAATCCATCAGCGTCGCGACCCGAACGCCGTCGCGACGGGCGACGAAGCCGAAATTATCCGCGGCATCATGGGGAACGGTGAACGGTTCGAAGTCGATATCACCAATGCGGAACTCGGCATCAGATTCGATCTCGACGGTTCTGTCCTTGAGCGCTTCGTGCCGTTTGAGGCCTTCGCTGTCGCCGTTCGATTCGCCCCGACGCGTCGAATAAAACGCATCTTCGGTTGGCCGCGAAATGAAGACCGGACAGCTTAGCGACCGCATCAGGACCCGTAAACCGCCGGCATGATCGCTGTGTTCGTGGGTGATGAGCACGGCGTCTAGATCCTCCGGATCTACACCGACAGATGCAAGCCGCCTGAGCGTTTCGCGGGCGCTGAGGCCCGCATCGACCAACACTTTGGTCGTTTCGCTGGCGATCAGGACCGCGTTCCCGGTCGAGCCGCTGCCGATCACAGTAAATTTCATTTCTTGCCTTGATACTTCGAACGCAGACCGCGGCCGATCGCGCGGATGATCAGCGAGTTGGGGACGAAGTTGGTCGCTGTAGCCACGAGAAAATTCGCCCAACCTGAAACTACTTTCGCTTTGCGTCCATTGAGCGCATTCAATGCCGTCTCGACCACGTCATCAGCCGTCTGCTGGCCCTTGACCTTTATCGCACGTTCGATGTTCGAAGCGTTAAAGAAATTGGTCTTCGTTGAACCGGGACATAAGGCAAGTACCTGGATCCCAAACGGCCGGTTCTCTTCCGCGATGGCCTCTGAGAAAGATGTAACGAACGACTTCGTCGCTGCGTATGTTGCCATGAACGGTATTGGTTGAAAGCCGGCCGCAGACGATACATTGACGATCGCTCCATCGTTCCTTTCGCGCATCTTTGTCAAGTATCGATGTGTGAGAGCAACCAAAGACATCACATTCAGGCTGATCATCTCAAGTTCGCGTTCGAGATCAAGGTCGGCAAAGTCGCCCATCGAGCCGAATCCGGCATTGTTTATCAGCAGGTCTATCTCCAGGCCGTGGCGTTCGGTCTCCTCAAAAAGGCGCCTGTCCGCCTCGAAATCGACAAGATCAATGGCTATGTAATGCGCGGTGATCGCGAACTTTGCTTTCAGCTCGTCACAAAGTGAACGCAGCTTGTCTTCGGAACGGGCAACCAGAACGAGGTTGCTCCCTTCCTCAGCAAGCCGCCGGGCAAAGGCCTCGCCAATGCCGCTGGATGCACCTGTGATCAAGGCAGCTTTCATAGATCATGGCCGGTATCGTCGCTTGGGACGAACGAGTAATAGACCGAGAGGGCGACTGCAGCGATTATAGCCAATGTACCGGCGGCGCGGATAATGCCGGCGACGGTTTTGGTCGATTCGAGAAGGCCCATCCGCGACAGCATATAGTTCCAATCGTGAAAGCTTCCTTCGCTGCCTGTCATTCCACTTGTCAGTACTAGCTGCATTACGACCGCATCGGCCGCGTACATCCAGACATTCAAAATGCTCTGGCCGACCCACAAAAGCACGATCGACGCCGAATAGAGCTGCCTTTTCCATACGAAGTACCCGACGAAAACCGCCGGCAATATCACCTGAAAAAGCGAGCCTCCGGCGATCATCATGAACTCGCCGAACGGCGTAAACAAAAGGTGGCCGGTCTCATGTATCGGCAGATCGACCATATCCAGAAAGCTGCCCTGCATCGGGTCGTAGGCGATCCACAAAAAATAGAGCGCCATTACAACAGCAAAAAGCAGCTTAGGATAACTAACTTTCATTTTGGCAATGAGAAAAGCTCAAAGCGGATCAAAGCAGTTTGTTCTTTGCGACGAATGCCTTGATCTCGTTATTGAACTCGGCCGGTTTCTCCATCATCAGGAAGTGGCTGATGCTCTTCCACATCCTGAATTCAAGATTCGGGGCGACCGAGCGGAAAAATTCCTCTTCGTCGGGTTTCCACGATTGCGATTCGGCCATCACGGCCAAAACCGGGACGTTTATCTTGTCTGAACCCCAGATCGAAGGGTCAAGCATGGCGTCCATTGCGCTCAAGGCGACCGGAGCACGCGTGGCCAGCATTCGCTCACGGATCCAGGTTCTCAGTTCAACATCTTTAATGTCGTTGAGCATTCCGTCCATGAAACCCGGCGCATTCTTTGCGTAATTAGAGCGAACCGGAGCGAAGTACTGTTCGAATATCTCGCTGCTCGCGAAGGGTCGAAGCGCACCGTCGACTATCACGACGCCGGCGACCTTCTGAGGAAATAGCCGATAAAATTGGCGGGCGACCGGTGTGCCCATGCTATGGCCGACCAATACCGCTTTATCGACCTTTGCTTTGGTGAGCACTGCGTCGACCGACTTCGCAAAAAGATCCATCGAGTATATCGCGTTCGGGCGATCGCTTTGACCATGCCCGACAAGATCGATCGCGATCACTCGATTCTGCGGAAATTCGTTGTAGCTCCCTCGCCAGAAGTCGGCACTGCAGGTCCACCCGTGGATGAAGACGATCGCGTTCTTATTCTTCTGGCTTCCGATGTCGTAATAGTGAATGCGGGTCTTATCCATTGATGCCCAGCGGCTTTCGGGCATTTTTTCCTGCGCCGATGAAAAGGACACAAGAATGGCGAACAACGATATGAGGAGAAATTTTTTCATCCGGAACTCCTTTCAAAATCTGCCTTAGAGATCACATAGAAAGCGCACGCCGCTCCGTAGTGGTCTTCGGTCTTCTCGTGCTGCATTCCCAGCTTTTCCATTATGCGTCTCGAAGCAGAATTTTCAAGCTGTGCAACGGCAACGATCCGGTCGAGACCCATAGTACCGAAACCGTATTCCAGCCAGCCGCGTGCCGCCTCGGTCCCGATGCCGCGGCCCCAAAACGGCTTTACCATACTGTACCCGACCTCGATCTCGTCGGTTCCCTCAAGCGGTTGTAGGCCTGCCGATCCTATTATCTCGCCCGTTTCCTTCCAGATCATCGCACACATACCGACGCCGTGGCTTTCGTAACAACCGATGTAGAACCTGATCCGCGTTGCCAGGGCCGTCGGGTTTTGAAGTCGCACCCCGCCGAGGTACTTGTTCACCTCGGGGTCCGAGCGCTGTTCGATCAATAATGGCAAGTCGTCAAGGGTGAACCTTCGAAATTGAAGCCTTGCTGTCTCTATCATGTTCCGATCTCGTGTATACGGCCTCCGCGATGATGAGATTCTAACACAGACAAAGCGGCCGAAAGTCAGTTGATCGGGCCATTATCACCCGTGAACTGATCAAACAGTTGAAACCGGATCAACACGACAGTGCAAGCCCTTTCAAATAGGAATCGCCGACCTGGACCGGCGCGTCGATCATAGTCCGCCTATGTCGGGCGCAGGTCGGCTTCAGTTATGGTTTCAAAACCCGCATTTCCTGTGGCAACGTCCCGTAAGCGGAACTCCCGGTCACGGCTTTTTTTCGTTTGGTGACAAATTAGTTACAAATCAGCGCTTTGCGGTGTATTCAATGCAGAGAATTCAAAAGCGAGGTAACCGGAATGATGCTTGATGAACCAAAACTGTCAGATCAAACAAGTAGGCGGGAATTCGTTCGTGCAGCCTCGATCGCCCTTTCGCTTCCGTTATTGTTCGGCTGCAGGTCAGATATGTTCGCGCAAGGTGCCGTTCATGATCTTCGTCAGGGATTGCTGCGCAATGCGATCACTGACCCGTCATGCAGTTGGTGCGGTGCGAGGGATATGCCGGCCACCGTAGGACCGGCAGCGTTGATCGCGCCCAAACCTGAAGCCGGTGAGCGGATCGCGATCCGCGGAACGGTCTACGGCAAAGACGGCAAGACTCCCTATGCAAATGCTCTGATCTATGCCTACCACACCGACATTCACGGCATTTACGGCAGAGGAAACGAACACAAACACGGGCGATTTCGGGGATGGATGCTCACGGACACGAACGGACAGTACTCTTTCGAGACGATCCTGCCGGCGTCGTACCCTAATTCGACGATCGCAAAACACATTCATATGACGGTTACGACCGTCGAGCGAAAAGAGGATTGGATCGATTCGATCCTGTTCGAAGGTGACCGGTTCATAACAGCACGTGAGCGGGTTATAACGAAAGGTGGTTTTAATCCGATCCTAAGCCTGGCAAAGGACCGGAACGGAGTGCTTTCCGGAGTTCGCGATATAATGCTGACGTGAGCAGGTCAGATCAAATGGACGAATAGGCCGTCTTTCAGCTTTGGTTCGAACCAGGTCGATTTCGGCGGCATTATCTCGCCCATGTCGGACACGGCCAGCAGATCGTCGATCGTCGTCGGGAAGAGCGAGAAGGCAATTCGCGCCTCGCCCGAATCGACGATCCTTTTAAGCTCTTCAGTACCGTGAATGCCGCCTACGAACCCGATCCGTTCATCGGTTTGCGGGTCGGTAATGCCGAGAGCAGGCCCGAGGACAAACTGCTGCAGAATACTCACATCAAGCCGTTCAATGGGATCGGGAGCACGAAAATAATTCACCGAAAACTGAAGGTCGTACCATTTGCCGGCCAGGTACATACATATTTCACCGTGTGCCTTGGGCGTGCAATCGTCAACGGCCGTGACGATGAAGCTCTCGCTGATCCGGGTGATTATCTCGTCGTCGGTGAGGCTGTCGATCCCCTTGACCACTCGGTTATAAGCCAATATTTGCAGCCGGTCAGCCGGAAATATGCCGGCCATAACGAAGTTGTAGTCTTCGTTTCCGGTGTGATCCGGATCGCGGTCTCGAAGTGCGTTTCTGGCCAGCAGCGCACTCTCGGCACGATGATGGCCATCGGCAATGTAGAGCGCATCGACCTCGCCAAATGCGTCGGTCAAAGCCTGCGTATCGTGCACTTTCCAGACGGTCTGACGAACGGTATCCGCGCCCTCGAAATCGTAGAGCGGATCTAACGACGATTCTTTGTCGACGATCGCCTTTATTCGTTCGGTCTCGCGATATGCGAGGAAGATAAGCCCTGTTTGTGCACGCAGGCCAAGCATGTGCTCCGTACGTTCGTTGACCTTGTCGGGACGGGTCTTTTCGTGTTTTTTTATCCTGCCTTTCTCGTATTCATCAAGCGAACAGCAAGCGACGATTCCTGTTTGCGCATGCGACGGTGTCTCGAGGCGATAAACGAAATATGCCGGCTCATCGTCGGCAACAAGTACGCCTGCAGTGATCAAGTCATCGAGGTTCTGCTTTGCGATCGCGGCCGGCGATACGCCCTTGTCGAATGCCTCGCCCTCAGGCCGCGTGATCCTGAGAAAACTAAGCGGGTTTGCAGCGATGAAGCCGCGAACTTCCGATTCATGAACAACGTCGTACGGCACGCTTGAAACCTGCTTTGCCTTCGCCGGAACCGGACGCAAAGCACAAAATGGTCTGATCAATGACACAGATTCTCCTTGAGGGGTTCAATCTTCGGGCGACGGTCGTTTGGCGCCGGTGTTGGCATTGGTATTCGTATCGGAGTTCGCGTCCGTAATGGTTGGCGTGTTCGAGTTGATGGGCGTGTTCGAATTTCCGCCTTCCGTCGATTGCGAATTGGAGGGATCTATTCGTCCCTTATTGATCACGTCGTCCAACTGCTGCTGATTTATCTCTTCGATGTCACGCATCAGCCGTTCTTGGTATCCTTTCTTATCGATCTTCCACTCCCCGCCCTCAAAGACGAATGGGATCGTCTCCCATATACCCATCGAATTTTCGACCTCAAGCGTTGCTTTTTCGCCTTCGATCTTTTCGTTTCGGACTTTCACGACCGTCTGGCTCTCGTTGAGTAGAGTTTCACGCTTAACGATATCGTCAAGAGTTACGCCCTGGGCCTTCGCCTCCTGCTCGTGCATTTTTATCGATTCCGCAGAAAGCAGGAGCTTCATTGTGGTGATGTCTTTCTGTTTGACCGCACGGGAATAGGTGCGAAAGGTCTCTT
Organism: Chloracidobacterium sp.; assembly: GCA_016716305.1. Lineage (NCBI taxonomy): Bacteria > Pseudomonadati > Acidobacteriota > Blastocatellia > Chloracidobacteriales > Chloracidobacteriaceae > Chloracidobacterium > Chloracidobacterium sp. Next base: position 1,921,534 of record JADJWP010000002.1, on the reverse strand, counting down.
TAGGCGATGACGGTTCTTTTTCAGACGAACACGCGGCGGACAATAATGCAAAAAGCAGGAATAGTGATCCTTTTCGGATAAATGCCTTCATTGCGATGTATGAAAAATGAATGTAGTAAGATAGTGTAAATGGCAAGTATAACCGAAAACACCGGAACGAAAAATTGATGGAACGCAGAAAACTAGAGGCAGAAGAGATCGGTAAATGGTTGGCCGAGCGGCCAGCATGGGGCGTCCAGCACGGCAAGTTGTTCAGGAGATTTGAGTTTCCTGACTTTTCGTCCAGCCTGGACTTTGTCAACAAGGCCGGAAAGATCGCTGATGCGGCCGATCATCACCCTGACATTCGGCTCGGCTGGGGCTATGCCGAATTTGAGATCACAACGCACGATCGAGGCGGCATCACACCTTTGGATTTTGACCTTGCGGCAAAGATCGATGCGATCACGTAATGCGAACCGATGCTATTCGAGCTTCGAGCATTCAATCGCAAGGTCATTCGCGAATTTGATCGAATCATCAACGAATTGTCCCGCCGAACTGTCAAATTTTTGCTTGAACTCAGCAACCCCGTAAAAGCAATCTTCGCTTTTTCTGTAAGTGTAGGCCGCGTAAACCGTACGTCGTTTCTCGGGAAACAGCATCGATGCGCCATGCTCAGACCAGTTGTCACTGGCGAAATAGAATCTAACCGGCGTAATTCCAACGGCCTTTAGTCTCGCCACTATCGTCGTCTTGATCGGAAGGCTGTAGAACGAGCCTATGATCGGCAGGGCCGCAAGGTCGGTCGTCCCGCGAAGTACCATCGATTCAAAGTCGTCGCGCAACCCGGGGTATTTCGTCACTCGTCCCGGAAACTCGAAGACGACATTCGCTATTGCCAGATTTTCGGTGGCCGCCCTGGGGATGAGGGTCGTGTTCGTCAATCGAAAGTCGTTGCTCCAAACACCCGGACGGCGAGTTGCCGCGACATCGAGAAATATCGGGATCGCTGCGTTTCGGCCGGGCATTCCTGGCGAAAGATTGATCTTTAATTCGGTCTTTTCGAGATCCTCTTTCGAGAATTGCAGGACGTACTGGCCTAACGCCGTCGGGTCGTTCTGAGGAGCGATCTCAGCGTACAGACGATACATCAGGCCCGGTTGATTCTCAGGATCGGGGAGCGTGAGAACGTAATCGCCAAGCTTGGTCTTGAATTTCACATACAGCCAAAGTGCTTCGCCATCGGCTATCTTTTTGACCTGATTGTTTGACGCTTCAGCAAACGATCTCACGTCGCGGTTTGCGAGAACGATCCGAACATCCTGATTAAGGACCGCCGGCTTTGGTTTCGGCAAAGCGGTAGACGATCGCGATTCTTCAAGTTCGCGTTGACGTTTTTCGTCCGCCTCGATCGCCCGCTGACGCCTCTCTTCAGTACGGCGCATCTGAGGGAATTGGGCCGTGATCTCGCCGCTGATCAGAAATAGGAACGAAACCAGTAGTAATGCTCTTTTCAACAAATCTTGCTCCCGACCCATCCGGATCCGCGTATACCTGCTCAACATTTAGACTCTGATGCAATTTATTACGATGCCGTTTGTAAATTATATCGATAGTTGTCGCCGACGCCAATCTAATAATCTCCCGTATGCCTTTGGTACTGCGCCGAAACCAGGCGGCCGTTGCCTAATGTTCCTATATCCTATAAAATCTCGTTTTCGTTAACAGTAAACAAAATCGAGGATTTAAGAGATAAATATGTCCAACGTTCCTATTACCGTCGCTCATGGCGACGGCATCGGGCCTGAGATAATGGAGGCGACGCTTCACATTCTGAAAGAAGCCGGAGCCCGCATCGACATCGAGACCATCGAGATCGGCGAGAAAGTGTATTTGAGCGGAAATGCGGCCGGGATCGCACCGGAATCGTGGGAAAGCCTTCGCCGAACCAAGGTCTTTCTGAAGGCGCCGATAACCACGCCGCAGGGCGGCGGTTACAGCTCTTTGAACGTGGCGGTCCGTAAAACGCTAGGACTTTATGCGAACGTCAGGCCGTGCGTCTCATATCATCCGTTCGTGCAGACGAAACACCCGGTGATGGATGTTGTCATTGTGCGTGAGAACGAAGAGGATACGTACGCGGGGATCGAGTACCGGCAGACCGGGCAGGTCGAAGAATGTCTCAAGCTTATTTCGCGGCCCGGCAGTGAAAAGATAGTTCGGTACGCTTTTGAGTACGCAAAAAAATTCAACCGAAAAAAGGTCACCTGCTTCATTAAGGACAACATAATGAAGCGGACCGACGGTCTCTTTCACCGCGTATTTGACGAGATCGCACCTGAATATCCGGGCATTGAGGCCGACCATTGGATCGTCGATATCGGCTCCGCAAAACTCGCCGACACGCCCGAAAATTTCGACGTGATCGTAATGCCGAACCTTTACGGCGACGTTTTGTCGGATGTGGCAGCACAGATCGCCGGCTCGGTCGGTCTTGCGGGTTCGTCGAACATTGGCGAACAGGTGGCAATGTTCGAGGCGATACATGGTTCGGCACCGCGGCGAGCCGGGCAAAACCTTGCCAACCCGTCGGGACTGTTCCTTGGTTCGATATTGATGCTCGTACACATCAATCAGCCGGATGTTGCCGAGCTTGCCCATAATGCGTGGCTTCGCACGATCGAGGACGGTATTCACACGTACGACATGTTCAAAGACGGCATCTCGAAAGAGAAGGTCGGGACCAGGGAGTTTGCACAGGCGGTCGTCGATCGGATCGGGCAAAAGCCTGAGACCCTCAAACCCGTCACGTATTCGGCAAATGTCGTGGATACCGATCCAAAGCCGATCTATTCGACCCCGGAACCGCAGAAAAAAGACCTTGTTGGCGTCGACGTCTTTCTAGATTGGTGGAAGGGTTCGTTTTACGGAGTCGCGAACGAACTCGGCGGCTTGGTCGAGGGCGTTAATGGCGACGGCCTTGTTCTGCAGTCGATCGCAAATCGCGGGGTAAAGGTATATCCCGGCGGTTTTTCAGACACTTTTACCGTCGATCATTGGCGTTGCCGCTTTACTGCTGAGAACGGCGAAGGTTCTGCCGTAACACACGAGCAGATCATCTCGCTTCTCGGCCGATTCAACGACGCCGGGCTGGATGTTATCAAAACCGAGAATCTATACAACTTCGATGGGGCGAAGGGATACTCTGCCTGATCGGCCCGGCCATGTTCGCGCGAATGTCTCTGGCTTAGAGCTTTTGTCGACCGAAATTCGAACGTTGGCGTCGCTTCCGCGCATTGGCGGTGAGGCGTTGCACTGGCGGTGATTCGCGGACGACCGATTTGGTTTTCGGAGAAATGGAGGCTATATGCTCGGTAAGACGATCTCGCACTATCAGATCACCTCTCAGCTTGGCGAGGGCGGAATGGGAGTGGTTTACGAAGCTGAGGATACGAATCTAGGCCGCCGGGTCGCCCTAAAATTTCTCACGCCTGCTATGGCTGGTGACGAGAACCTGCTCCAGCGATTTCAACGCGAGGCCCGGGCGGCCTCGGCCCTTAACCATCCGAATATTTGTACTATCCATGGTATCGAACAGCATGAGAACGATCACTTCATCGTGATGGAACTGCTCGACGGCGAGCCGCTTGCTGAGCGTATCCGACGCGGCCCTTTGGACATCGATTCGCTTTTGACTCTTGGAGTTCAGATCGTCGACGCGCTTGAATCAGCACATTCCAAGGGTATAGTCCATCGCGATCTGAAGCCCGCGAACATGTTTGTCACGTCGCGCGGCCAGGCAAAGATCCTGGATTTCGGTTTGGCCAAGATCGACCGCCAGAAGCCCGATGCTTCGTCCAATATCCCGACGGCGATCGCCGACGAACTAACCTCGGCCGGAGCAACAATGGGCACTATCGCCTATATGTCGCCCGAGCAGGCGCGCGGCGAGATCACCGATGCTCGAACCGACCTGTTCTCGGTCGGAACCGTTTTGTACCAGATGGCGACCGGAGTTCTTCCGTTTCAGGGCGATACATCTGCCGTCGTATTCGATTCGATACTTAACCGTGATCCGACACCCGTGACACAGGTGAACCCGTCGCTGCCGCCGGAACTCGGCCGAATAATCGGACAGGCCCTCGAAAAGGACCGCGATCTGAGGTATCAAAGTGCGACCGACCTGAAAACTGCACTTAAGAGATTAAAACGCGATCTTGATTCGGGCCGTCATTCGGGCGAATCCGCCGCGATCCACAGTACGCGTTCACCGCAGGCCGTTCACGAACACTCGATCGCCGTTCTGTATTTCGAGAATCTGAGCGGTATGAAAGAGGATGAGTATCTGCGTGACGGCATTACAGAAGACATAACGACAGAGCTTTCGAAGATACGGCGATTGAAGACGTTTTCGCGCGCTATGGTCCTCAATTACCGCGACAAGTCGGTGACTGCGGGTCAGGTCGGAAAAGAACTTGGTGCGTCATACGTTCTTGTCGGTAGTTTGCGGCGTGCGGGCAATCGGCTTCGGATCAACGCGCAATTGGTCGATGCGGCAACTGATTTCCCATTATGGTCAGAGCGGTACGACCGCGAGATGGCGGATGTGTTCGAGGTGCAGGATGAGATCGCGTCAAAGATCGCTGCTGCCTTGCGGATCACGCTGTCGCCGCAGGAACAAGAGGCTCTCGCCGCAAAACCGACCGAAAATCTACAGGCGTACGACCTATATCTGAGAGGAAGAAACTACGCGCGGCGCGTCGGCCGGCAGGACCTTCAGGTCGCGCTCCAGATGTACGAGAACGCGGTTGCCCTGGACCTGGGCTTTGCCTTGGCTCATGCCGCCGTGGCCAACGTCTGTGCCCAGTATTACTATCATTTTGACCGCCAGCAGCAATGGATCGACCGGGCGATAGCCGCGACCAAGAAGGCAAGTTCGGGCGGAAACGATGCACCTGAGATCAGGCTTGCTGAGGCCTGGGTCGATTTTGCTGAAGGCCGTTATGACGATGCGGTCGGCAAGGTGCGGGCGGCGCTGAACCGCGATCCGGATCTCGACGGCGGATACTATCTATTAGGCCGAGCGCTTTTTGAGGCCGGGCGATACCAGGAGATCGCCGAAGTGATGGAAGAGGCACTTGCTCATGCGGGCGAAAACTATAATACGACAATTCCCATACACAACGCGCTGGGTGCGTTAGGAAAAAAAGAGGCTTTGACAAATTTTCTTCACCGCGAGATAGCGGTCTTTGAAGAGCATCTGAAAAAGGTTCCCGAGGATGCCCGGGCGAGGGTCTTGCTTGCCAGCGATTATGCGATGCAGGGCCGGATGGATGAGGCGAAGCGAGAGGCCGAAATGGCGATGGCCTTGCGCCCGGATGATACGATGATCCTCTACAATACGGCTTGTGTCTTCTGCGCCATGAACAAACCGGCCGATGCGATGGTGGCTCTTAAGAAAGCGTGGGAAGGCGGCAATCGAAACTCGGCGTGGACGCGCAAAGATCCCGATCTCGCGATACTCCACGGCGATCCCGAGTTCGAACGCTTGTACCCGCCGACCGATTGAGGAGATAGCCGTTCACCTATCGGCCGATCGACAATAAACTCGTGACGATGATCTTTTCACACCGCGTTTTTCGCACGATCCTGCTTCCATTCATGCTTGTGGCTGGTTTTGCAGGTGCTCAAAATTCTCCGGCGCAATCCACCGTACGATCAGAAACCAAGACCATTTTCCGCGATTCCGACGGTAATGTGATAAGCAACAACGAGTTCGTCGATATCAGAATGGCGAATTTCCACTATCCCGACGGAACCGTTGTGAGAACGCTCGGCGACGGTTCGACCGAATTCCGGCTTCAAAAGATACCACAGGAGGGGATGATGGTCCCCGAGTTTACGGTCTTGACCATCAACGGCAAGAAGATCTCGTCCGCTGATCTGAAAGGCAAGGTCGTGGTGCTGAATTTCTGGTTCATCGGATGCCCGGTTTGTCTTGCGCACAAACCAGGGCTGAACGATCTGAAAGCGAAGTTCGGCCAGACCGAAGATCTGGTCTTTCTGGCTTTGACACGCGATCCGGCCGCAAACGTCAAGAGATTCCTTGCAAAGGAGCGGTTCGACTATGAGCAGGCCGCCGAGGCGGGATCTGTCTTGGATTTGTTTAAGTTTTCAGGGTATCCAAAAAATATCGTGATCGGTAGGAACGGCGAGATAGTTTACTGGCGAAGTACGATATCGGCCTGGGATAAGTTCGAAGCAGTGGTCAGGGCCGAGCTGGCCAAATAGGAGATAGAAGGACAAGCACATGGCCGGATTTTTTCCTTTCCCACCGCCAGCGAATCACGCTAAGCTTTGGCCGCTTTATTTGGCAGGTTCGATCGCCGTCTATTTTGGGTTCCTCGTCGTGTTGGTCCTCGGCGGTGCGTTTTCGGCTACGATGATCTATTCGGATGTCGAAGTTTATTTGCAGTCGCGATCGAGCCAACATTGGCCGGCGACGACGGCTCAGATCACATCATCGTGGGTTCGGCCGGATTCAGGTCGTTTTCAGCCTCTCGCGTCTTACACGTACGAGGTCGAAGGGATATCTTTCGAAGGCGCAAGGGTCGCCTTTTCTGCCGATCCTCCGCGATTTCAGACGAAGGAGGAAGCCCTCGAACTCCTGGAGCCGTTCGGCGAGCTTAAGGCGGAACAGAAGCTCGCGATCTTGGACGCCGTACTTTCAAAAGACGGCCTCGCAGAGTTGAAACTGCGTCAGACCGCGGAACGGACCGTGAACATCTTCTTCGATCCGTCGGCGCCTGAAAACTCCACGCTGCGGCGAGAATTTTACAAGAGTGATAGACTCTGGATAAATTTGCTGCTTATTCCTTTATGCTGTCTTATCGTAATTATTTGGATCTTTAGTGTCAGAACTTGGATCGCGTATATCAAAAACAAAACGTATGAAAAGCCGACAGGTTCTCGGCTGCCAAATTGATCTGAGATGAAAGGAAAGCCTCAAACAAATCTGGTTTCGATCATCATGGGCAGTAAGTCTGACTGGCCGACGATGGAATTGGCGTCGCATATCCTTGATGAATTTGGCGTGAGGCACGAGACAAAGATCGTTTCAGCGCACAGAACGCCCGACCTGCTTTTCGAATTTGCCCGGACTGCCGAGGAGCGCGGTATCGAGGTGATCATTGCCGGTGCCGGCGGTGCGGCCCATTTGCCCGGAATGTGTGCTTCGCAAACCGTTCTTCCGGTTCTCGGCGTTCCTATCGAAAGCAAGGCCTTGAAAGGACTCGATTCGCTGCTGTCGATCGCACAAATGCCGGCCGGCGTCCCAGTTGGTACGCTCGCTATCGGTCAGCCCGGAGCAAAGAATGCTGCTCTTTTGGCCATCTCGATCCTCTCGAATTCCCGCCCTGAGCTACGAAAGAAGCTGCATGCTTTTCGGACAAGGCAAACAAAGACCGTGCTAAAGACAAAGCTGATCTGAATGATGATCAAGGAAATAGTCAAACGGCTCGAGGCCATGGGCTCGCCCGAGAACGTTGCCGGGATGGCCCGCTTTGGGATCGTCACGAGACGTGCATTTGGCGTCGCTGCCTCTGATCTTAAACAGATCGCAAAAGAGATAAAGAAAGGCACAAATGACCGGCATGCTCTCGCACTCGGGCTATGGAAGACGGGTATACATGATGCGCGGGCGGTCGCGTACCTGATCGATGATCCGAAGAAGGTCACAGAAGATCAAATGGAATCGTGGGCGGCTGATTTCGACAATTGGGCGATCGTCGACGGAACCTGCGGACATCTGTTTTGCCGGTCACACTTCGCATACAAAAAAGCCGTCGAATGGAGCAGCCGTGATGCTGAGTTTGTAAAGCGGGCCGGCATCGTACTCATGGCCTGGCTTGCCGTCCACGATAAGAAAGCCGCAGACGCACAGATCGCCGAGTTTCTGCCGATATTGGAACAGCATGCAGGTGATGAGCGCAACTTCGTAAAGAAAGCGGTGAATTGGTCGCTGAGGCAGATCGGGAAACGAAATCTGAACCTTAACGGGCTGGCGATCGAAACCGCCGAACGCATCAAACAACAGAACACGAGACCTGCTCGTTGGATAGCATCTGACGCGATCCGCGAACTCACGAGCAATGGCGTTCAAACCCGCCTCAAAGAAAAATCGGACAGAGCTGAAAAGCAAAAGTCGGCAAAATGATCTAAAATCGCATTTTTGTCGTGAAGACCATTCAACCCAATTCAACGATAGGCGTTTTTGGCAGCGGGCAGCTCGGGCGTATGTTCGCGATCGAGGCGCGCAAAATGGGATATCGTGTCCATACGTTTTCGCCGGACGCGGATACGCCGACGGGCCACATTTCGGATGTCGAGACGACCGCTGCCTACGATGATCTTGATGCAGTACGCAGGTTTGCAAAGGCGATAGATGTCGTCACTTTCGAATTTGAGAACGTGCCGTCTGCGACCGTCGATGCCGCGGCCGAGTTCGTCGATGTACATCCGAAGGGCGAGATACTTCACACGACTCAAAACCGTCATCGCGAAAAAACGTTTCTCTCAGCCAACGGCTTTCCGGTCGGGGACTATCGTTACGTAACAGACATTTTCGACCTCCGCCGGGCCGTAGTTGAGATAGGGTTGCCGGCTATCCTAAAGACCGCGGGTTTTGGATATGACGGAAAGGGTCAGGCAAAGATCCGAACGGAAAGCGACATTGATAAGGCGTTCGATGCGATCGCCGGTCAACCCGCGATCGTCGAAGCGTTCGTGGATTTCGAAAAGGAGATCTCTGTCGTTTGTTCGCGCGGTCAGAACGGCGATCTTACACACTATGGCGTCATCGAGAACGAGCACGTCAACCACATCCTTGACATTTCGTTTGCCCCGGCTCTCATCTCTGAGGCCGTTTATAAGAGCGCGGTCGAGATCGCACGAAGCATCGCAGAGGCCTTTGGCTACGTCGGTACGATGTGTGTCGAATTCTTTCTGGCACGTGACGGCAGATTACTCGTGAACGAGATCGCACCTCGGCCACATAATTCGGGTCACCTTACGTTTGGCCCTTGCGTTACCTCACAATTCGAACAACAGGTTCGAGCCGTTTGCGGCCTGCCGCTCGGCTCTACTGAATTCTTCCGACCTGCCGCGATGGCAAACCTCTTGGGGGATATTTGGGCGAATGGCGAACCGAATTGGCCGGCTGCACTTGCGGTGCCGAACGTTAGCTTGCACCTTTATGGAAAGATCGAACCGCGGCCGGGGCGCAAAATGGGCCATCTGACCGCGGTCGCCGTCGATGTCGCAGAAGCGGGAAACGCGGTGCGCGATGCACGGTCGAAGCTCTAGGATCTATCGGCCTCCGCGGTTTCGGCCGCGGCCCTTCTCATCTTCGTCATCACGATCGGCACTTTCGGTCTTCTCGATCTCTTTCGAAGCCGAGGGCTGAACGCCGCCGTGAAATTCCGGATGGCGTATCACACCGCCAAGACGGCCGGTGTAACCGAGTGTCGCGGCTGATAACAGCCCGAGCAAGAGAACAACGACGCCCAGCCAACCCGGAGCACTTTGCCTTTCCGATTCCGGCTTGCCAAAAAGGAAACTGATCCCGCCATACCTGATAAAACCAAAAAGAGCTACCAAGCCTGTAATTACCACCGACGCAAGCGCAAATACCGCAAATTCTTCGTGGTCTTCGATCGCATCGTGCGCAACTCCCGGCAACTCCTCGATAAAATCCTCGCCGCCCTGGCCGAGGAAATATACGGCGATGGTTGCAACCGCCAATAGCGAGAACATCAGATAACCAAGCTGCTTGACAGCGTCATTCTTTCGGATAAGTCCGATCGCCAAAATGAACAACGCGAACGGAACTCCGATGATCGGAATGTGATTTGTGATCAGATGCAAATAAGCAATTTCCATGCGCCCTCCTTCGAACCCACCTTAGCGGAAGCGTCAGTTTCGGTCCCGCCGCTCTACTTTTGATACGCGGCCCGACCCTGCGTCAACATAGACCTCGTAGGTTTCGCCGCTTTGTTTACGAATATAGAACTCATAGACAGCAATGCCGTCCTTTCGCTCGTATTCTTCTTTTACAACCGTTCCCGGCACTGCGTTCAGCGCGGCACGCCGTGCGTCTGAGCGTGATAAGGTTGACCCGGAGTCATTTGCGTTTGAGCTGTTCGAGTTCGAGTTATTGTTCGCATTGGAATCATCGCTGCTGCGCCCCCGGCGACGCTTCTTGTTGTCGTTCTGATGCTGGGCCGCAGCAGAATTAGAATCAGGTCGATCGGTCGGCGCTGAGGCCAGAATGATCGACGATGTGAATAACAACGAAACCAAAAGGGTGACTGTCTTTTTCATAATTGCTCTCCGAAGAAAACAGTCGCACGAAAGCTTCAGGAAAGACATCCCGTTAAAATTTCCTTGCAAGCCAAACGCCCGCCAAAAGGCCCGCGAATCCTACGACCACGCTAAGGACAAGGTAAAGAAACGCAGTAGTGAAAAACCGATCTTTGATGAGCCCGTAGATCTCCATCTCAAATGTCGAGAATGTCGTGAATGCCCCGAGAAATCCGACGATGACGCCCATCCGGAGATTATCGCTGATCTCGACCTTGTCAGTCAGGACGATAAGCAAGAATCCGATCAGAAACGACCCTGAAACATTGATGAAAAAGGTCGGGAACGGGAATTTATCGAAAATATTGGCAAGCGGCGAAATATTGAGCAGATAACGCGAAACGGCGCCGAATGCTCCTCCGAAAGCGATGAATACGATCTTTGACGTAAACTCCATTGTGTCTCGATCTGCTGCCTGGCAATTGCCTGGCCGCTACTCGCAAGTCTAAACTAGACAATAATGGCCGAAAGCATCGCTTATTCAAAATCTGCTGACCGCAAAACGATCTACGGCGAACTGCTGCCGCAGATCGAGGCTCTTATTTCTGGCGAGAGCGACTTGGTAGCAAACCTTGCAAATGTAGCAGCGGTGTTGAAAGAGGCATTTGGATTCTATTGGGTCGGATTCTACCTGGTCAAAGAGAGCCAACTGGTGTTAGGGCCATTTCAAGGACCGCTTGCATGTACTCGGATCGCATTCGACAGCGGTGTTTGCGGCCACGCGTACACAGTCCGCGAGACCGTCATAGTGCCGGACGTCGATGCGTTTCCGGGCCACATTGCCTGCAGCTCGTCGGCGAGGTCAGAGATCGTCGTTCCCATATTCTCGGGCGATCGGGTAGCGGCCGTACTTGACGTCGATAGCGACCGACTCAATGATTTCAGCGAGATCGATGCCGAAGGCCTTGGGGCGATAGTTAACGCCATCGAACGAGCCGGCTTTCTTCATCCGTAGCGTCTCGCGAGACCTCGCTGCGGCATCCGAACACTGCTCTTCGCAGCCCACCTCTATACAACTGGACGCAACGTAATAGGGTGTTTGTCTACGTGCTGACCTATCGTCAACACGTTCAATAATTGGTTGTGAAATAGTAAGGAAGGCCGAATTCGGTTAAAATCGGAAAACGGGCCGATCTATTTACCGTCCATCGTCTTAAGTTAATTCAAGTAGCGTTTATGACACCAGTTGAACATCCGTATTGGGTTTGGATACTTTTCTTTGCGATCGTATTGACGGCGCTTTTTGTTGATATCGGCATCGTCAATCGTCATTCGCATGTCCCGACCCGACGCGAGACTTTTGGCTGGGCAACCGTCTGGGTATCACTGGCTATCGGTTTCAACATCTTTCTTTACTGGCAGGTCGGAAATCACTATCAGGATTGGGATCTGGCGGCGGCCCAGGCAAAGCTGTTCCTTACAGGCTATCTCATCGAGCTTTCGCTTTCGGTAGACAACCTATTTGTGTTTCTGCTGATATTCGGCTATTTCAAGGTTCCAAAAGAGTTTCAGCACCGAGTGCTTTTTTGGGGGATAATGGGCGCATTGATCATGCGAATGATCATGATCTTTGCCGGCGCCGAACTCGTTGAGCGCTTTCATTGGATCATTTACGTTTTCGGCGCGTTCCTTTTGTACACCGGACTGAAAATGTTCAAGGACACCGATGACGACTTCGACCCGACCGAAAGCGGTATAGTCAAACTAACGACGCGGTATATCCGCATTTCAAAAGAGTATGACGGCGATAAGTTTTTCGTGGTCAAGGACGGCGTCCGAACCGGAACCCTATTATTTCTTGTCCTGATCGTTGTCGAATTTACCGATCTTATCTTCGCCGTAGACTCGATCCCTGCAATATTCGGCATCACGACCGACCGCTTCATTATTTACACATCCAATATATTTGCGATCCTCGGGCTACGCACGTTTTTCTTTCTTCTTGCCGATATAGCGGACCGATTTCACTATCTCAAGATCGGGCTTGCGTTCATTCTTACATTCATCGGCGTAAAAATGCTCTTGCCACTTATCGCTGAGGGGCTGATAATGATAACCGGTGCGGGCAGCGGCAATATCGTTGCTGGTTTTGCAGAAAGGCTGCTTCGCAATGAGTTCAAGCAAGAGATCATCAATATCTCGTTGGGCGTTGTCGTCGCAGCGATAACGCTGTCAATTATCCTTTCGCTTATCTTCCCAACAAAACCGTCCGATGCTGAAACGGCCTCGGCCGCACAACCGGAAGATTGACCTGACCTCACGGATGCCGAACAAGATCCGAAAATTTTATTTGGAATGGTGGCGGATCCAGCGAAGCACGATCTACGGGATCGTCGCGTTCGTATTGATCTCGGCCGTGCTTACTACCGCCGGTTGGTGGGCGATCAGGAACGACTGGTTCGCACCTAAGGACGTTTCAGAAATTCCAAAGGACGCGGCCAGGATAATATCTTTCGAAGGCGATGTGCGTATCATCAGGGCCGCGACACGTGAGACGTTCGTCGTGACACGCCAGACCTACGCCGCTGCCGGCGATACGATCCAGACCCAGGGCGATGGCCGGGCCGTCGTTCAGATGATCGATGGATCGGTATATTCGGTCCGCCCGAACAGTACGGTCGTTATCCGTGACAGTACATCGATCTTCGGTAGCCGCAACGTTCGGGTCTCGCTTGACGATGGTCAGTTGAACGTCAGGACCGAGCAGCAGCCTGAGAATACCGAGAACGTTGTCGAGATGCTCGATTCAGAGACACGGCTTCGATCAGAAACCGATGCGAGCTTTAACGCAGACCCACGATCGAACGGCGGAGAGATCCGGATCAGCCGCGGCAGCGTCGAGACGACCGTCGGCGGCGAAAAAGCCACGATCTCGGAGAACGAGTTCGCAGCAGTTGACAGCGGCAAGCTCTCGGCCCGCGAAAAGCTGCTGACGCCCCCGAAACCGTTACAGCCGGGGAACGCGGTCCAATTGGTCGTCGGATCTGTCGGGAGCCTCTCAGTTTCGTTTACTTGGCAAGACACTGCATCCGGCGTTTCTTCATATCATCTTCAGGTTGCAAGGTCGGCGGGCTTTTCGTCCGACATGCTCGTCGATCGCGGGTCGCTTACGGGTCGCGAGTTTCGCCTTGCAGGCCTCGTTCCGGGAACATACTATTGGCGGCTGAAATCGGCTGCACGATCGGGCCAGGTCAGCGAATGGAGCGAACCGGCACGTTTCAACGTGGTCCGCGGGGGCTCAAGTCCGGCGATCGAAGTAACCGAGTTGAACGTCGAGCGGCTTGGCGGCGACATATATATCATTTCCGGCAGAACACTGCCGGGGCTATTGGTCAGGGCGCAAGGCCGCGAGATCTTTGCAGGCGGAGACGGTGCGTTCCGACTTCAGGTGTCGACGCCGGGGTCTGAGATCGCCGTCGAGATGGGCGATGTGCGGGGCAATCGTGCAGGTTTTATACTGTCGCTTCGAACGGCGAAGGTGTTGCGCCGTTTTTAGATCGCCGGAGGAAGTTTGGGCTCGGAACACCCACATATTGATCAACGCCGTTCGGCAGAAAGCTTGACGCGCCTCAAGATCGCTCTCGCGATCACGGCCGGCTTCATGGTCGTGGAAGCAGTAGGCGGCTGGTGGACCAATTCGCTCGCCTTGATGGCCGACGCGGGCCACATGCTGACGGATGTGGCCGCACTCTCGCTTACTCTTTTTGCTATCTGGTTCGCCGCCCGCCCGGCAACTTCGAAAAAGACCTACGGATATTATCGTCTCGAGATACTTGCCGCTTTCGTCAACGGTATCGCTCTCGTTTTGCTTTCAATTTGGATAATTTGGGAAGCGATCGAGAGATGGCAGCAGCCGCAAGGCGTGCTCGCCGGCGAGATGACGGTGATCGCTGTCGGCGGTTTAGCCGTGAACGTTGCCGCGGCATTCCTTCTTCACTCCGGTCACAAGCACGATCTGAACATGCGGGGCGCGTGGCTGCATGTAATGGGCGACATGCTCGGTTCTTTAGCCGCGATCGCAGCGGGTCTTCTGATCATCGGTTTCGGATGGGTTTGGGCCGATTCGGCGATGAGCATCGTTATCAGCATGATCATCGTTGCAGGCGCGTGGCGGCTTATCCTCGAATCCGTGAACGTTCTGCTTGAGGGAACGCCCCGTCACATTGATCTAGAGTCGGTCGAGCGGGCGATCATCGAAACGCCCGGTGTTGGCGGCGTTCATGATCTCCATGTTTGGACCATTTCATCGGGAATACACGCTTTGTCAGCGCACATTACTCACGACGAATCGATCGCTCATTCAGAACTTCTTGTCGAGGTCAGGACACGGCTGCACGAGCGTTTTGGGATCGACCATTTAACGATACAAATGGAAACGCCGGGCCGCGAGACCGAAGCAGTATATATCTGCGAGACGGGGACAAAGTGCTTTGAGCCGGCGATCCGTTCGGGTGCACATTAGCCCACCTGACAGGACGCCCGGCTAAATTTCTCGTGTGCGGAACTGATCCAGTTAATCTATGACGCGATTTGACCTTCGATATGGTATGGGCACCGTTCAAATCGCTTTTGATGGAGATCGATTTGAGATCTTGGGTGCCGGAACGCAATGGCAGCCGATGTCAGATATCGAGATCGGCCGCCGATTTGATCATCCGATCGATTCTCCGCCGATCGAAGATATCGTAAGCCCGGGTGAGACGGTCCTGCTCGTCGTTCCGGATGCGACACGTCAGACCGCGACCGGCCAGATCGTTAATCTACTGGTCCGTCGTCTGATAGCCAACGGTACCGCGCCGAACGAGATCGCGGCGATCTTTGCGACCGGTATTCATCGCCCTGTCTCTGCCAACGAGATCAGCGAGATACTAACGCCATTCATTGCGCAGCGGATCAGGTCTATCCAGCACGACGCTCACAATCCGGTGAAGCTCTTTAGCTTTGGGCAAACCGCGAACGGTATCCCGGTCGATCTGAATTGGGCTCTTACCGAGTTCGATCATGTCGTTCTGGTCGGCGGCGTAACGTTTCACTATTTTGCTGGGTTTACCGGCGGCCGAAAGTTGATCTGTCCGGGCCTGGCATCAAAGCGGACGATAACGGCGACTCATCAACTGGCATTTGATCGCGCTTCCCTGAACCGACGAAACGGCGTTGGCCCGGGGCTGCTTACGGACAACGCCGTTCACGAGGCGTTCGTAGAGGCCGCATCAAAAGTCAACGTTTCCTTCGCGGTAAATACGATCGTTACTGATAGCGGCTCGGCCGCAGACGTTTACTGCGGCGATTGGATCACCTCACACACTGCGGCGTGTGAGAGATATGCCGCAGAACGAACGATCGCCGTTGATCGCAAGCGAGAACTTGTGATCGTAAGCTGCGGCGGCACTCCGCACGACATAAATATGATCCAGGCTCACAAGGCTCTCGAAGCTGCCGCGGCGGTATGCGCCGATGGCGGAACGATCTTGCTGATCGCGGACTGCCGCGATGGGTTGGGACGTGACGATTTTCTATCCTGGTTCGACGCCGGCGATGTTAACGAAATAGCAAAAAAGCTGTGTGAGAATTACGCCGTGAACGGACAAACGGCCTGGAGCCTGAAGTCGAAGACCGATAGGTTCGACGTTCGGATGCTCACATCGCTCGACGCTGTGGCAGTCAAAAAGATGGGAATGACGAAGATAGACGATCTTGAAAGCGAGATGCGGCGGACCTCAGGCCACGGGCTCGGATATGTGCTGCCGTTTGGCGCCAAATACCTGTATCAGGCCGAGTGAAAAATCGAGCGGTTCGATCAACTCTATCTGACGGCAAATGTCCGGGCGATCGAATCTGTCTGATGACGGATCGAACGAAGTTTATCAGTGAATCCAGTGAAACGAAGGATGTAGACCGAATCGCCCGAGCGAAGAAAATACACCCTTCCGCTCATCGGGCGTCCCGCCCGTACGAATTCGTAATTGAAGATAGAGCCGTTCAGTTTGCCGACAAAGTTCTCTTCCTTTCCGGCGACGAAGCCCGGTCGAAACTGAAGTTTCTGTTCTTCGTCCTTTATGACGTCAGACATCAGCGTGTTCCGGCTTACGGCCTGTTTCCTGACTTCGAGATGGCCGTCCAGACGATCTACATAAACAAATTCTACATTCGGATTGGCCGCAGACGGTTTTACGGTCATTTTCCATTTAGCGTCGGGCAATTCGAAAGTATAGTCAACGCTGGGGTCACTGAATGAAGTGCCGTTTTGAGCGGATATCGCGCCGAAGGCGAACGAAATTACCGCTATCGTTAAGACGAGGAGTGAAATAGACCGTTTCATCTTTCTTTTAACCTGCAGAACTCGTCGATTTTATCCAAAAAATCGCAGAAAAGCGACTGTTATGATGTCCGGAACCCTTTAATTGTTGTCCGGGTTTGGCCATAGATGAAGACGTCCCTGCAGATTCTTTTTCGCCCATGACTGCTTTCGAGGCGTCTAAGAATGTGTTGAGACCACGACTCGGACGAGTCTGGCGCGACCATTTCATTGAGGTAATTTATGCGTAAGCGATATTTTCTGACCAGGATATTGTCTGTTCTTTCATTGTTTGCAGTAGTCGTGCCGACGGTCTCGTTCGGAAATTCGGCGACACCGAAACCGCTGAGCGAAGAGCAGAAGATACTGCACGTTCTCAATCGGATCACCTATGGTCCGCGCCCGGGCGATGTCGAGCGGGTCAAGGCTATGGGGCTTCAGAAGTTCATCGAACAGCAGTTGAACCCTGCGGCGATAGATGATGCCGCCGCGGATAACCGTGTCAAGCACCTCGAGGTTTTCAATATGTCCACTTCAGAGGTCTTTGCAAAGTACCCGAATCCGGGCGCACTGCTGAGACAACTGGAAGGCGGACGTCAGGCGCAGGCAAACGCCCGGAACCGGAATACCACGGCAATGCAGACGCCGGAGCAAGATCAAGCGATGTCAGAAGCAGAACAGCGCGAGCGACGGGCAAAACTGCAGGAATATTATCGAAAGTATGACCTTAGGCCGGCCGGACAGCTAATGCCGCAGATCGCCTCGAACCGCGTTCTCCGCGCCGCCTATTCGGATCGTCAACTCCAAGAAGTGATGGTCGATTTTTGGCAGAATCACTTTAATGTCTTTGCCGGAAAGGCAGCCGTCAGATGGTATATCCCCAGCTACGAACGCGACGTGCTGAGAAAGAACGCATTAGGTAATTTCAAAGACCTTTTGGTCGGTACCGCGCAGCATCCCGCGATGCTCTTTTACCTCGACAATTTCGAATCGGTTTCACCCAGCGGTCAAACGAACGTTAGCGGCAACAACAGGCTGCAGCAAGCCATCCGCAGCGGGAGCCTTACACCGCGGATGCGCGAACAGATAAAACAGCGGCAGGGACTTTCGGATGCCGAGCTAGATCAGCGCATCAAGCAAATGCAGACGCAGCAGCAAGCTCAGCAGCGGCAGCGTCGCGGGTTGAATGAAAATTATGCTCGTGAGCTGATGGAGCTTCACACTCTCGGGGTCGATAGCGGTTACACTCAGAAAGATATCGTCGAGGTCGCCAGGGCATTTACTGGCTGGACCATCGCCGACCCGCGCGGTTACCGAAGGGCGGCGGCCGCCATGATCGACGGAACGGAGGAACAGCGGTTGAATCGCCTCCAGCGACAAATGGGTATTCCGGACGATGTCGAAAGCGGCGAATTCTATTTCAATGAACGCTGGCATGACAAGGAACCAAAGACCGTGCTTGGCAATAGGGTCAACGAAGGCGGGATAGAGGACGGTCTGAAAGTGATCGACATTTTGGTCAGCCACCCGGCAACTGCAAAGTTCATCGCCCGCAAACTCGCGGTCAAGTTCGTCAATGATAGGCCGTCTGAAGCTATGGTCAAACGCGTTGCCGACGAATTTATGAAGACAAGGGGCGACATTCGATCAACTCTTCGAGCATTGTTTTCGGACAAGGAATTTTTTGCACCCGAGAACTATAGGGCTAAGATCAAGACCCCTTTTGAACTGGCGATCAGCTCGATCCGTGCACTGGGAGGCAACACGAACGCTGGGCCCGCTTTTGTTGCAATGCTGAATAAACTCGGTGAGGTTCCTTATGGTTACCAGGCTCCTACAGGCTACCCAGATACGGCCGAGGATTGGGTAAATACCGGCGCACTTTTGGAAAGGTTGAATTATGCCGTAGCGATCGCGAGCAACCGGATACCCGGAACGCGTGTCGATCTGAGAGCATATTCAGCCTCCGATAAACATCAGATCCTTGATAGGGCGATCGATGGGATACTCTCGGGTGAGATATCTGCCGCCACACGTTCGTCTTTGCTTAAGCAGATAGATCAGCCTTTGCCCGAGGTAAAGCCAGGGAACGAGACCGATGAAAGTATCTCCGGGGATACGAACATGCGGCAGCCCGGCCAACAGGGCGGAAATATGAACCGGCAGGCACGATTGCTGGCCCCGAGCGGCAACGCCGACGTCTTTAAGGTCGTCAGCCTCGTCATCGGAACACCGGAATTTCAACGACAATAGAATCGATTTCAACCTGAACCGGCAGCCGATGCATTACTCCGGCTGCCGAATTTTTCCGGAGGTTTTATGCGCCTTTTTTTCTACGTACCGATCCTGGCCATAGCAAGCGCGATAGCAGGGTGCGGGGTCTCGGCTCAGACGAAGACGATCGTCGCAGGTTCGAAGGCATACCGCCATGCCGCCGATTACTCACGTGAGGCTCGTGGTCTGTCGGTTCTTGTTATCAAAGGCGAGAAGATCGTTTTCGAAGAGTATCATAACGGTCACAGCGAGAATACGCCTTGGATGCTCGCGAGCGGGACCAAGTCGTTTTCCGGAGTGATTCTTGCTGCCGCGATCGAAGACAAACTGATCAGTGACTTTGATGAACCGGTATCAAAGACGCTCACTGAATGGAGATCAGACGCGCGGTTATCAAAGGTGACCTACAGGCAGCTGCTCACTCTAACTAGCGGAATCGATGTTGGCCAGAACGCGCGTCCGCCGGCGTATTCAGCAGCGGTGATGTTCAAGAGCCGTTTCGAACCGGGCGATAGGTTTCAATACGGCCCCGTACCGTTTCAAGCATTCGGCGAAGCGATGCGGAGAAAGCTCTCCGTCAAGAAGGAATCAGTAATGGACTATCTCGAACGTCGGATCTTTGAACCTATCGGACTCAAGGTCGGACGTTGGACCATGCAGGAAGGTCAGCCGAATATGCCCTCAGGTGCTTTTCTGACAGCTCGGGAATGGGCGAAGTTTGGGCAGTTTCTGAAAAACGGAGGCCGTTGGAACGGCAAGCAGGTAGTCAGCGCAAAATTGCTCGCCGAGCTGACAAACGGTTCGAAAGCAAACCCGAACTACGGTCTGACATTCTGGCTGAACCGATCGAACAGCGGCCGGGCTGATGTGGCTGAAAACGAGGGCCGCCTAAGACAGATCCTTGGTGATAGACCAAGCAACACGACCGAGATGAGCCGACGCGGGTTTGGGCCGGACGTCCCGTCCGACGCCTACATGGCCGCCGGCGCCGGTAATCAAAGGCTTTACATCATACCGTCTCTGGATCTTATCATCGTTCGTCAAGGAAGACTGACTCAATTCGATGATCGTGAGTTTTTGTTGCGCATGCTCGGGAAGGATACCGTGCCCGGGGCCAACGGATCAAAATAGTTCCTGCTTATACAGGACGAATATAGAAGCATGCCGCATCGCCTCTTCCAGTCTTGTTCAGAGCGGCGGCTTCGGCGTCCCAGCTGCGCAACCGGGCGGCGGTGAACCGCTCGATCGGCGCAAATCCGTTCGATTCCTTTTCGCCGAATAGCGGAATGTCCAACCGATATTGCTCGCTTCCCCAAAACTGGAAGCTTGTCGAATCGTATTGGACCTTAACTACCTCGAAACCAGCCGCTGTGACGAGCGAGCGCAGCGCTTCTTCGGTATAGAGGAAGAGATGCCGTGGCGGATCCATTTGAACCCAGTCCACACCGTACTTCTCCCATGCAAAATTGACGACCGGAATCCGAATTAGGCAATAGCCTCCCGGTGAGAGCAGCCGGCGGATCTCAGAGAGTGTTTCATTCGGATCCGGAAGATGTTCGAAGGAATGATGGAGCATTATCAGGTCGAATTCCGATTCGAATTCGCGCAGCCCTTTCTTATAAACACTTACGCCCGACGGATAATGAATATCGCCCGAAATGAACGCATCGGCTCCGGTCAGATCCCGAAAACCGAATGCCCGAAGTGCTAAAAGAAGCCTTCCGGAGCCTCCGCCAAAATCGAGGATCCTCGAGTCAAAGTTGAGAGAAAGCGGAGGCTGACGGACAGATGGTTCAAAGGCGACGGCGATCTGCGGGAGGGCCTTGACGATGAGCCGACCTATAAGGTCATCCCCGTAAACAATAAATCGCCCTGCCCGACGTGCCGCCATGCGGAGCAGAAAGTTCTTTCTGAGCGGGTCCTCGCCATGAAACGCAAGGTAATCGGGCGGGTAATACGGCCCGAGTTCGGGAATATTGACGATCTGGATCGTGCCGCATTTTCCGCACTCAGCGTAGTCGAACTCGTCCCGAGTTCCAAACATCATTTCGCGAGCGCGGTGTAAACGATTGTTCTCTGAGTTTTCGCAAATGCGGCAGACTGTTGTGCTCATCCGGAATTAAACTGCATCAGACCTGCCTTCCTAAGGCGAAGATCTTGATCAGGAGGAGGCCCGCAAAAAAACCGCCGATATGCGCCGCGTATGCCACGCCGCCTGTGCCCGAGGGCGTGAGAAACCCGAGCAGTAACTGATAGCCGATCCAAATACCGACGGCGACGATCGCAGGCACGGTCGTCAAGAAATTGAATATCACGGCACGGACCCGCCGCTGCGGAAACAAAAGGACATAACCACCGAGCACGCCAGATATCGCACCAGAGGCTCCAAGCATCGGGATCACCGAACCTGCGTCCATCACGATCTGAGCCAATGCGGCGGCAATACCGCATACGATGTAGAATGCAGCGAACCGGATATGGCCCAAGAGATTCTCGAGGTTGTCGCCGAAGATCCAAAGGAACAGCATGTTGCCGACAATATGCATGACATCGCCATGCATGAACATCGAACTCAGGAAGTTGAAATATACTGGAAGAGGCGTTTCGTAATGCGGGATCTGTCCGGTGTTTCCGAACGAGTCTCTGATCACCTGTACACCGGAAATATCCACGCCCGTAGTTATCTCTTTCGGAACCAGAGAGAAAGCGTAAGAGAACGCCTCGTTACTGCCGATCTGCTGAAGAAAAACGAAGACAAGGACGTTGAGCGCGATAAAAAGATAGTTGACGTAAGGAACGATCTTTAAGTCTGAATTGTCGTCGCCGATCGGAAACATCGTGCATCAACCTCCTCGATCTGAAGAACTCACCTGACCCTGCAAATCTATACTTTGCCGAACTAACCGATGCCGCTATCCTCGCGAACCTTCAGCAGCTCAAAACCCTCGCTTCGTGCGACGAAGGTCGCGGCGGTGAGATCGCCGACGACGTTGAGCGTCGTCCGGCACATATCGAGAATTCGGTCGACGCCCAGAATTATCGCGATCAACGCCGGATCGATGCCGATCATCGCCAGAATGCCGATGATGAACGGTATCGAACCGCTGGGTACACCTGCCGTACCAATGCCGCCGAGGATCGCCAGATATACGACCATCAACTGCACACTGAACGAAAGGTCGACGCCAGCCAGTTGGGCAAGAAACAGCACCGTCACGCCCTCATAGAGAGCCGTGCCATTTTGATTGGCCGTTGCTCCGACCGTTAGCACAAAACTGTTGATCTCTTTCGGTACGCCCAGATTCTCATGCGAAATTCGAAGTGCGGTCGGCAGCGTTGCATTGGACGAACTCGTCGAAAAAGCCGTAACGATAACGGTCCGTATGCGTTTGAAGAACTCGAGCGGATTGATCCTGGAAAGGAAGTAAACCGAAAGAGAATAGACGCCGAAAAAGTGAAGCCCCAAACCGAGCAGCACCGTTACCACGAACCATGCAAGCGACTGCAGCAGATCAAGCCCGAATTGCGCGATGTTGTTGAAGATCAGGCAAGCGACGGCATACGGGGCAAACTTCATGATGATGTCGATGATCTTTGACGTGATCGCAAAGACCGACTCCATCAACCCAACAAAGGGAGCCGAGACCGGCGACGGAAGCAGGGTGATCGCGATGCCGACGATCAACGCAAAGAACATGATGTGCAACATATTCGGGCTTGCGCCTGAGATCGAGTTAAAGACGTTGCTCGGCACGATCGTCTTTACGGCCTGCATCAGCGGCGAGTCGGACTTTGCCGATTCGGCCGCTTGCTTCTGAGCCTCGGTAGCCGTTACCGCGCCCTTGCTGAACTTTTCCTTTAATTGGGTCGCGATCTCGGGGCTGATGCGCTCGCCGGGCCGGATGGTATTCGCAAGCCCGAGACCGATGACCACTGAGATAGCAGAGATGATCAGACAATACGCGAATGATTTGAGGCCGATACGCCCGAGCTTTCTGATGTCACCGATGCCGGCAACGCCGACCACGAGCGAGGCGAAAACCAACGGGACGACGATCATCAACAGCAGGTTGAGGAAAACGGTCCCGACCGGCTGCGTGATGTTCGAGACAAGCCAAACAACGTTCGGGTGCGTGCCGCCAAGTGTCCAGTTGATCGCGAGCCCGCCGAGCACGCCGACGAGCAGACCTATCAGGATCTTTGTGTGCAGCGGCATCCCTTTCGGCTTGTCGGGTGTGTCGTCATCGAGGTCAGTTGTAAGCTCGCGTTCGTAATCGTCGGGCGGGATCTGATCCTTTTCGTTTTCAGCCATAATTTATTCGGTTAACCTTGCCGGAAAGACTTGGATTGAAAGCTTGATTTCGGAGAGTTTAGCAAATGTTTTGTGATTTGGGTATCATTGCAAGAACTATGACAAAGAACCTCGTTCTTCTTCCCGTGGTGTTTTTAATTTTCGTATCGGTGGCAGTGGCACAGCAGGATCCTTGGAGCCAACGTTTTAATGCGGTCCTATCGGGCTCGCAGACAGTTCCGCCTGTCGCTTCTTCGGCATTCGGAACCTGCAACGTGAGTCTGTCTCAGTCGGAAACCCTGATCTTGCTTCAATGCACCGTTGCGTTTCTCAGTAATACCAGCACTTTGCACATTTATACTGACGCGCCGGTAGGACAGACCGGCACCACACCTTACCGCTCGTATCAAATTAATAGCACGTTAACCATTCCAGGTATTGTTGTAACGCCGCAGTTGGTGGCGAACCTCCGGGCAAACCGCTGGTATGTGAACGTGACCAACTCGGCATTTCCGGGCGGGGAGTTGCGCGGACAGGTCAAGCTGTCGAACGGGACGTATAACGATTACGATGGCGACGGCAGGACAGATCTTCAGGTCTATCGTAATTCTAACAATACGTTCTTCGCGCTTCGCAGCATTGACGGCGGCTATATCGAACGGCAGCTTGGGCAACCTGGTGATTCGGTTTCGCTGACCGTCGATTGGGACGGCGACGGGCGCTCTGATCTCTCGACAGCTCGATATAATGCTGAGGTTCTGTGGCGAATTTTACCTTCGTCCACCAACGTTTTGCAGGAGACGCGATGGGGCAGTTCTTCTCTCGGCGATTTTTTTGCCGCGGCGGATTACGACGGCGATGGAAAGTTTGATATTGCCGTATTTCGAGCAGGCGTTTGGTACATAATTGAAAGCTCAACCGGCACCGTTCGATACGATTTCTGGGGCACGAGCGGCGACGCTCCGGCGCCGAATGATTTTGATGGCGATGGCAAAGCCGACCTAACCATAGCACGTAGCGAAGGCGGCCAACGCGTTTGGTACACGCGATTTAGCTCGAATGGGCAAAGTCGAGCTGTTTCTTGGGGACTTAGCAGCGATGCTTTTTTCACTGGCCGTTCGGATTTCGACGGTGACAGCCTCGCCGATCTGCTTGTCATCAGAAATGCCGGCGGACAACGCGTCTTTTATGTTCTCCGCAGTTCTGACGGCTCCCTGCAGGTCGTGCCGTGGGGCTTATCATCGGATGTCGTAAAGCTCGGCGACTACGATGGCGACGGCCGAACAGATCCGGCCGTAACCCGCGCGATCGGCGGCCAGCGCGTCTTTTTCATCCTTCAAAGCACGACCGGCCAGCCGCGATACGAGACCTTCGGCCTGCAGGGCGATTTCTGAATTTATGTTCGAGTCCATCCATTTCGAATCAACCGGCCGGAAGACGACCAATGCGTCGAACCCAGAGGTTCTTGACCGCCTGCGGGCGATCGTCGGCGAGGAAAATGTGGTTGTCGACCCAACACGGGTAGAACCCTACGGTGCCGATGCCGTAAAGGAGAAATTCCCGCCCGAGGCAGTCGTCTTTCCGGAATCGACGGCTGAGATGGTCAAGATCTTGAAGCTCGCGAACGAGGTCGTTTTTCCGGTGACTGCCCGCGGCGGCGGCGTAGGCTACACGGGCGGTGCCGTTCCGGTCGATGGCGGCATCGTTATCGGGACCGACCGGATGAAGCGGATAATCGAGATCAATGCGAACGACCTATACGTCGTCTGCCAGCCGGGACTGACGACCTATCAGGTTCAGCAGGCGGTGGCGGAACAGGGCCTGATGTTTGCGCCCGATCCGGCATCGTATAAAGACTCGTTCATCGGAGGGAACATCGCCGAGAACGCGGGAGGAATGCGGACACCGAAGTACGGCGTGACGAAGCACCACGTGCTCGGGCTCGAGGTCGTCACAGCGACCGGCGAGGTGATCCGCACCGGGGGCAAGACGGTGAAGAACGTCGTCGGTTTCGACCTGACCGGACTGATGTGCGGCAGCGAAGGGATGCTCGGGATCATCACCGAGGCGACACTCAAGCTCCTGCCAATGCCAGAGGCGACCTCGACCGTCCGGGCAAATTTCAGGTCGATGGAGGCCGCTTGCAAGGTGCTGACGAAATTCACGCCTTACGGATTGCTTCCAATGGCGATGGAGGTCCTCGACAAGTTTTGCGTCGCCGCGGTCGAGGCAAATTTTGCGTTCGGCCTTTCGAGAGAGGCCGAGGCGATACTGCTTGTTGCGGTCGACGGTTCCACGGAAGAGGTCGAGCGGCAGACAGCGTTGATCGAGCAGATCATCGCCGAGAACGGCGGGTTTGATGTCCTCCGCGCAAGATCGAAGGAAGAGGAAGACAAGCTTTGGGATGTCCGACGGGCAATATCACCGTCGTTGATGAAATACGGCACGCTGAAGATCAACGAGGACGTCGTCGTGCCGCGGTCGAAGGTTCCGGAGCTCGTCTCACGCATCGAGGAGATCGGCAAACGCCACAGCACGTTCGTCGCTAATTTCGGACACGCCGGCGACGGCAATATCCACGTCAATTTCGTCGTTGATCGCGATGATCCCGCCGCCATCGCACGGGCTCGGGAATGCGTATCGGAAACATTTCAATTGTCGGTCGATCTCGGCGGTACGATCTCCGGCGAACACGGCATCGGCTACGTCAAATCGCAGTATATGCACTATGCCATCGATCGCCCGACGCTCGAGATAATGAAAGGCATCAAGAAAGTGTTCGATCCCAAGGGCATTCTTAACCCCGGAAAAATGTTCGTGTGAAACCTTTTTGCATGTGCATGTGTACTACGCGATGTCCAGATCGCCGATTGGGATAACTTTTGACCATGAATCTCCAAACCTCTATTGTAATATCGGCCTTGATTCTTTTTTTTGGGTTCTGCGGTGACGTCTCTGCACAAGACAAACTGATCGTATTGGTTCGTCACGCTGAAAAAGCGGACGCAACGAGCCAGGATCCGGAGCTTTCTGCCGAAGGGAAGCAGCGGGCCGAGCGGCTGATAAAAGTCGCCGGCAAGTACAAGCCAGGTGCGTTCTATTCGACCAACTTCAAACGAACCCGTGAAACCCTTGCACCGCTTGCGGCAAAGCGCAAGAAGACAGTCGAGATCTATGACGCCCGCAAGCCCGCGGAACTCATCGACGCGATCATGAAGAGCAAGTACAAGCGTCACATCGTTGCCGGGCACAGCAACACGATCCCCGGGCTCGCCAATCTGATCGCAAAAAAGGAATTGTTCAAAAACTTGGACGAATCAGAATACACCGTCATCTGGCTAGTCAGGATAAAGAACGGCAAGGTCGCGAAGCTCGAACTGCTAGGTTACTAGATCGAGTTTGCCGCTCTGACTTACTAAATGCTGCGGTCGTGTGCCGTACCTCTTTATGAAAATAAAACATCTGATCAAATTTTCGTTCGCATTGGTGGTGGTTGCTTTTATGTATGCCGAAAGAGGCAACGCTCAAACCATGCCGCAGCCGACACCGAAGCCCGAACCGGGTATGAACGTCTTTTGGAAAGAACTGCAAAAACTCTGCGGCAAAGCGTTTGCCGGAAGTGTCGCGGCGGCTCCCGCCGATGACACCACGTTCAAGGACAAGACTCTTGTCATGCATGTCCGAGCGTGTGAAAAGGACCGGATCAGAATACCTTTCATGGTCGGGGATGACCGATCGCGTACATGGGTGCTCACTCGCAAAGGCGACCGTATCGAGCTGCGTCACGACCATCGTCACGAGGACGGCAAACCGGACGCGGTAACAATGTATGGCGGTTGGACGGTAAGCGACGGAATGGCCACGAGACAAATGTTCCCTGCCGACCAGAAAACGGTCGATGTGATCGCCGCGGCCGCAACGAACGTTTGGTGGATCGACCTCGTCCCGGGCCAGCATTATACCTACAATCTGCGGCGAATGGGATCCGAACGTTATTTCAGCATCAAGTTCGACCTGACGAAAGAGATCAAGGCTCCGCCGCCGCCATGGGGCTGGAAAGACTAGAGCGATCGTAATTAACATCGACGATCAGGCCATACAAGAACGGAATTTACTTGGCGAAGAATGGGCAAAGGCAATGATCTCTAACGATGCCGACCGCATCGGGAGCTTCATGGCCGATGATCGGGTGATCGTTTCCGAACGCGGCATTAATGACTGGGGTCACCGATACAGATCATCGACCGATGATCTATCTGGCTATTTGAGCGAATACAGGGCATCCGCCCGCATGCTTAATTGCTTGCTGCGTGAACGATGCCCCTGGTCCTTTGGGTGGGTTTGAGTGCGAGAGGGCCTTACTGCCGTTTTATTTTCGATTCCGGGATTTTGCGAAGTAGCCTTTTCGGTGGGTCACCTGAACTTTTTGCTTTTGCAATTCCGGGTTAATGACCTTTATCTCGATCGTCCGATACGAACCATCCAAGGTCTGATTGCTCGGTTCATAAGCGACGAGATATTGTGATCGCATTTCGTCCTGGATCTGTTTGAAAGCGGCCCGCAATTCGGCTTCGTCACGCGGGAAATAGGCCCTTCCGCCCGTTCGTTCCGAAACCCTTTTTAGCGTGCCTTCATCTACACCGCCGTAAAAATTGTCGCCGATACCGATCGAGTAGATCACAGCTTCGGCACGCTGGGCAGCCTGAACCGCATCGTCCAGCTTTTTCTTACCGTAGGTGTTTATTCCGTCTGACAAAAGTATGATCGCGCGCCGTGTCTTTTCAGGCGCCGGGCCAAGAACCTCTTCCGACGTGACCCAGATCGAATCCCAGATCGCCGTCGATCCCTGAATGACCTGGTTGCCGCCGGAAATCGGAGGTGTGCCCGGAACCCTGCCGCCGCTCGTCACAACACCGCCTCCGATGTAACCGGACGGAGGTATGAAACGCACACGGTCGATCGCCCGCCGAAGACGGGTGATGTTGTTGGTCATTCCCTGCTCTAGTGTCGATTCGCCGGTGAACGAGATAACCGCAACCTCGTCCTTTTCCGGACGGATCACGGAATCTAAAAACGAAATTGCCGCTGCCTTTTCTTCGGGCAGGGTGCGCTCCTGCGAGCCGCTCGTATCTATCAGGATCGCGAGGCTCAGCGGCAGATCCACCTGCCGGGCAAACGACGAGATCTCCTGCTTCTGGCCGTTCTCAAAAACTTCCAGATCCTCCGGCTTCAATGTCAGCAGCAATCTCCGGTTACGATCCTGAGCGGTAAAAAGTACGTTTACGGTCTCAGTATCGACCTTTATTACTTCCTCTTCTTCTTCGATCGGCGGTGTCGGCGTCGGGGTTGGTGTTTGCTGATCGGGTCGCTGGGCACCGACGTTTCGGGATCCAACGGCGAGCGAGCCTAGAGCAACGGCAGATATTGCCAAAAAAATCAAAAACTTCAATTTGTACATCTTAGACACCGTTTTATTGCCGAACGCATTCGCCTTTTATCTCAGGCTGTCTCGAATCGCTCGATAGCTCGATTTCGTTCGAATATTGTAATCCTTCGTCTTTTGCCCGTCTGTAAACCTGACCTCGATCTTTCGGTCTCGTCCATCGTAATTTTGATTTGCGGGCCGGTAAGTGATGATATATTGCGATCTCAGCTCCTCTGATATTCGCTTGAAAGCCCGTTCAAGCTCGAGCATGTCGCCGGTGAAAAATGCCTGGCCGCCTGTCTCCTCACAAAGCTGAGTAAGGAACTTGTCGCCTTTATCCTTTACCGTTCCTGCCTCGACTCCCGGAACCGTTCCCAGGAATCCGGCCTTGGTCGAAATGCCGAAGATCGTTGTTTCGGTTCGCTGGGCGATATCGATCGCATCTCGAAGCTCTGCCCTGCTGAATGTGTCATCACCGTCTGTGATGATGACGATCACGCGCCGGCCCGGAACGTTTCGGAGCTTTTCATCTGAGAATTGCCACACCGCATCATAAAGCGACGTTTGAGATCCGGTCTTATTCACTTTGTCGACCGCACGGTCTAGCAGGTCGAGTTTGTCGGTAAAGTCCTGGAGCAGCGTGACCTCATGATCAAAGGTCATAAATGCCGCCTTGTCTTTTCGCAATCGCGTGACCGTATAAATAAAATTTTTGGCCGCTTCTTTCGAAAAACCGAGCTTTCCTTTGGTTGACGGCGACGTATCCATCAAAACACCGACGAAAACAGGCGGGTTTGATCTCTCGTCACTGAAAAAAGTGACCTCCTGCGGAACACCGTCTTCCAGCACCACAAAATCACCGCGGGTCAGACCTGAGATCAGCTCGTTCTTTTTTCGGGTCACGGTAACCGGCAGACGTACTTCGAACGTCTTGACGGCGTCGGTGTCATCGGGCGGAGTCGGTGTCGGCACCTGGCCATATCCCTCTGTGACCGATATAACGATCACAACCAATACGAAAATAAGGAAATGACGAAAAGCGAATTTCATATTACGCGGAGCTAGATGCTGTAACCCAGAATACGATGCATCTTTATTGATTGATGTTGCCCACGGCAAGCTTAAAGTATAGCAAATATCGGCCTCTGCAACATCTTTCATGACCTTGGGTTCCGCCATCTGATCGGGGCTCAATGTGAGAATACGCGGAACTGGCTTTACGACCAGCATCGCTTTGAGTGAAAATCGTTGCAGACCATCATGGATACAAACATCTTTCGCGAATACGACATACGAGGAGTTGTCGGCCAGCAATTGACTGACGATTCGGTCGCGATCATCTCTCGCGCAATTGGTACTTTCTTTCAGAAATACGGCGCGAAAAAGATCGCTGTCGGGTTCGATGCCCGTGCGAGTTCGGCCGGATTTGCCGAGATCCTTTCAAACGGGCTTAATGCCTCCGGCTGTGACGTATTGAAGATCGGCATGGTCCCAACGCCCGTACTTTACTACGCGGTCTTCGCAAAAGAAGTTGACGGCGGCGTAATGATCACCGGTTCTCACAATCCCTCGGATCATAACGGGTTCAAGATCTGCCTAGGGAAAGCAGCTTTGTTCGGCCCGCAGATCCAGGAGATCAAAGAGATCGCACTCTCAAAGGCGTTTGCCGATGGCTCAGGCAGCATTGAAGCGGTTTCGGTGACGAACGAATATTGTCTTGATGTCGTCAACAACATTTCAATGGGCCCGAGAAAATTGAAGGTTGTCGTCGATTCAGGGAACGGAATGGGCGGCGTCACGGGCGTACCGATCTATCAGGTCCTTGGAGCCGACGTGATCGAACTGTTCACGAAACCTGACCCCGAATTCCCGAATCACCATCCCGATCCCACCGTCGTCGAGAACCTCGCGACCCTTATCAAGACCGTTCCCGAATTCGAAGCGGACCTGGGGATCGCCTTCGATGGTGACGGAGACCGCATCGGCGTTATCGACGAAACCGGACGGATAATCTGGGGCGACGAACTGATGGTCCTTCTTTCGAGGTCGGTGCTCAACGAACGACCCGGTTCGACGATCATTGCCGAGGTCAAATGCTCGCAAAGGCTCTTTGATGACATCGAAGCTCACGGCGGCAACCCGATAATGTGGAAAGCCGGGCACTCTTTGATAAAAGAAAAGATGCGTGAGACCGAGGCGGTGCTTGCCGGTGAGATGAGCGGCCATATTTTTTTCGCGGACAGGTATTTCGGCTTTGACGACGCAACCTATGCCGGAGCCCGCGTGCTCGAGATCCTTTCGAAGACCGAAGCCAAACTTTCCGAACTGCTTGCCGACCTTCCGGAAACGTTCTCGACGCCTGAACTTCGGGTTGATTGCCCAGATGAGATAAAGTTCGAAGTCGTTGCGAAGATCGCCGACCGTTTTTCGCGGGACCATGAAGTGATCAAGATCGATGGAGCGAGAATACTCTTCGAAAATGGGTGGGGACTCGTGCGTGCTTCAAATACGCAGGCGATCCTTGTCCTTCGCTTCGAAGCCGACAGCGACGACAACCTCGAGGAGATCAGACAGATCGTAGAGGCAAGTGTGGCAAATGCGATCGCTGCCACGGCCGCCTGACGGCCGACGAAAGAACGAACCTCAACATCCAAGATACGTTTTTCTCAACTAACTCGCGTAATGAGACGGCGGGGCATTTCGCACCGAAATCTTATACGGAGTTATTGTTATGAAACGAAATCTATCTTTGGTGTTTTGGCTCGCGATGTTCGTTGGTATCGTGGGGATCGAAGTTATCTCTGCTTTCGGGCAAAATGCCGCACTCGTCGGCACCTGGACCAACGGTAGTGTCGGGTCGATCCAATATAAAGATCGTGTGACCGGCTCGACAAGTCCGGGGCGAGGCAGTCATTTCAGCTATAAATTCTTCGCGAATGGAAGTTACGAGTTTGTCGGTTATATGGAATCGACAATGTATAGCTGCAGATCTACTTTGTTCAATCAGATCACCGGCAAGTACCGCGTAGATGGTTCGACGATCGACCTCGATCCGGCTCGTGATTTTTGGAAGAGCACGAATTCCTGCGCCGCGAGCGGTAACAAACAGACCGCAAAGACGCCGGTCAGGAAGACGGTTGAATTCAGGCAGACGATGGACGATTATGGAGCGACGTTGCTTTGCCTGAACGATGGTACCGGCGAAACCTGTTATCGCCGCGAAAAGTAATAGCATTCACGTTCAGATCGAAAGGCGGCGTGAAAAGTGACGGCTTAAATGGCCCCACTTTTCACCCTTTTGCAGATCTTGGTTCAGCGTTGAAGGGCCGATGCAGGCGAGGAGCATTTCTATATGAATGAACCGATCCGATTTCGTATTTTTTCAATAATTATTTCAGCTGTCCTTTTGGCGATTTCGGCGACAGCGGCAATGGCAGTTGAGTTCACCGTGAAGGTCGATCCGTCGGTAGTAACCGATGGCCAGCCTCTCTCCGGACGGCTGCTGATCTTTATGCGTAAGGACGACGGAAAGCCGAGCGACGGTTTTGGAGTTAATTCGCGGGATCCGAAAGCGGTTTGGGTTTCGGGTATTGAGATACGCAATCTCGAGCCCGGAAAACCGGTAATCGTCGATCCGGATCGGCTTTCCTTCCCGTCGGCGTTCTCTACTGCAGACGCAGGCTCTTACCAGATATTCGCGTTGCTCGACCGTGACCATTCTTACACCTACAACGGCCCCGGACCGGGCGATGTTTACAGCCAGGTCGTGAAAGCAGCTATGCCG
The DNA here is from genome assembly GCA_016716305.1 of Chloracidobacterium sp. Lineage (NCBI taxonomy): Bacteria > Pseudomonadati > Acidobacteriota > Blastocatellia > Chloracidobacteriales > Chloracidobacteriaceae > Chloracidobacterium > Chloracidobacterium sp. Next base: position 1,889,064 of record JADJWP010000002.1, on the reverse strand, counting down.
ACGGCGATGGCCGAGTTGACACTGTACAAGTCGATCCCGGAACGAAAGCCGGACATTCCGGCTAACGTACGGTTGATCGATCTTGAAAGCTCGCTGCTCTCTGCATTTTGGGGACGTCCTGTGTTAATGAAAGCCGCGGTCTTTCTGCCGCCCGATTATGACGGTTCGAAAGAAAGGTATCCGGTGTTTTACCACATTACAGGCTATGGAGGCACGCGCTTTAGTGCCTTGCGCGGTGCGGCACAGTTAACGGCTGATATGACCTCGGGTAAACGGCCGCCGATGATCCATGTATATCTCGAGTCGCAAATGTCGCTCGGGCATCACACATGGGCTGATTCCGCCAACAATGGCCCGTGGGGAACAGCACTTGCAAAAGAGCTTATCCCATATCTGGAAAAGCAATTTCGGATGGACGCAAAACCGTCCGGCAGATTCCTTACCGGCCATTCATCCGGCGGCTGGGCTACGCTTTGGCTGATGGTCACAAACCCTGATCTTTTCGGAGCAACGTGGTCGACCGCCCCTGACCCGGTTGATTTTCGCAACTTTACAGGACCCGATATTTATACCGCAAAAAACGCATACCTCCGTCCGGAGGGCGGCGATTACAATCTCGTCCGAGACAAAGGGACCGAACTCATGTCGATAAGGCAGTACGCCCAGCGGGAACGCGTCCTCGGCTACTACGGAGGACAATTTGGCGCTTTCAACGCGGTCTTCAGTCCAAAAGGGCCAGACGGCCAGCCGATGCAACTTTTTGATATCGACACCGGCCGCATTGATCCCGAGGTAGCAAAGGCATGGGAGAGATACGATATCTCGCTCCTGCTTCGCAGGAATTGGGCGACGCTTGGCCCAAAGCTTAAGGGTAAGATCAACATCATCGTCGGTACTGCAGACACCTTTCACCTTGACGAATCGGTTCGTTTGCTTGATGCGGAGCTAAAGAAACTCGGCAGTGACGCACGTATCGAATACATCGAAGGAAAGACGCATTCTGACCTCTACAACGACGGTCTGGCCGACCGGATCGCGTGGGAGATGTACCGGCTAGCGCGTCCGAAGGCAAGGGCCACGGCAAAATAGAATGACCGCGAAGACGGCGCGGCAGGACGGCTGATCAGAATAACCTCGGTTCGTTGTTTCGATCAGCGACCGGCGTTATAGTGTCAGAATGTCGAATCTACTGCGCCGTCCCACCCGATCCTCGTTGTTTTTCCCTCTCATTCTTTTTGTTGCGTTCGCTCTGTTATCGGGTACCTCCGCTGCCGCGCCGGCCGGCGACCGTGATCGTTGGGAACGGCACGCCGCAAATGTCATCATTACCCGCGACGATTGGGGTATCGCGCATGTCAAGGGCACGACCGATGCTGACGCTGTGTTCGGTGCGATCTATGCGCAGGCCGAAGACGATTTCAATCGCATCGAGACAAACTATTTGAATGCGATGGGACGGCTTGCCGAGGCCGAAGGCGAGGCTGCGATCTGGAGCGATCTTCGCATGAAGATCTTTATCGATCCCGTAGAGTTAAAGGGACAATTCGAGAGGAGTCCGGAATGGTTGAAGAAGCTGATGGCGGCATGGGCCGATGGGCTGAACTTCTACCTGGCAAAGAACCCCGGCGTAAAGCCGCGCGTGATCACACGCTTCGAACCGTGGATGCCGCTTGCCTTTAGTGAAGGCAGTATCGGCGGCGACATCGAGAGCATAGATCTTCAGCGGCTCCGCGCATTCTATGACACTTCGGTCGGCGCGTCGGTCGCAAGTCTCGAACCCGATCCATTCCCTGAACCGCTCGGCTCGAACGGCATCGCGATCGCGCCCAAGAATACGAAGGATGGCAAAGCATTGCTGCTGATCAATCCCCACACGTCTTTTTTCTTCCGGTCGGAACTGCAGATGACGAGCGATGAGGGATTGAACGCTTACGGCGCGTCGACCTGGGGACAGTTTTTCATCTATCAGGGATTCAACGAGAGGCTTGGCTGGATGCACACCTCGAGCGATGTCGACGCGATCGATGAATATCTTGAGACCGTTATCAAACGAGACGGCAGACATTATTACAAACATGGTACGGCCGAGAAACCGCTGGTGGTCAAAGCGATCACGATCCGATACAAGACAAAAGAAGGAATGGCCGACCGGACATTCACGACCTATCGAACGCATCACGGGCCGGTCATCAGGTCAGAGGGCAACAAATGGGTGACGGTCGCGCTGATGCACAAACCGGTCGAAGCACTGATGCAGTCATACGGCCGGACGAAAGCGAAGAGTTTGGCCGAGTTCAAAAAGATAATGGAGCTGCACGCTAATTCGTCGAACGCGACGCTCTATGCCGATGCCGACGGCAACATCGCGTATTTCCATCCGAACTTCATTCCGCGCCGTAATGATAAATTTGATTGGACAAAACCGGTTGACGGCAGCGATCCAGAGACGGATTGGGGCAAACTTCTGACGATGGAGGAATCGCCCACGCTTGTCAATCCGGCCAGCGGCTGGGTCTATAACACGAATAACTGGCCTTGGACAGCTGCCGGCGCGAGCAGCCTAAAACAAGCGGACTTTCCCCGTTATGTCGATAGCGGAACTGAGAACGCCCGCGGAATTCACGCCATTCGTTTGCTTGCGGATCGGAGCGACTTCACGCTCGAATCTCTGAACGCGGCCGCTTACAGCACTCAGATGCCTTGGTTCGAAAAACCGATCCCGGCGCTTGTGAAAGCATGGGACGCTTTGCCCGCCGGCGATCCGCTCAAAGCCAGACTCGACGCGCAGATCAAGCTGCTGCGAAAATGGGACTTTCGCTGGTCGACCGGCTCGGTCGAAACTTCGCTCGCTGTCTTTTGGGGAGAGGCTATGGGCCGTGCCGTTGCCGCCGAAGCACGGCGCGAAGCAATGCCGATCGACGCATTTATTGCGACAAAAGCACCGCCAAAACAAATGCTCGAAACGTTGGTGTCAGTTTCAGACAAGATCTCCGCGGATTTCGGAAAATGGCAGACGCCGTGGGGCGAGATAAACCGTTTTCAGCGTTTGACCAATGACATCGTTCACCCATTCGACGATGCAAAACCGAGCATTCCGGTCGGTTTCGTTTCGGGGAATTTTGGCTCGCTTGCCTCGTACGCCGCCCGCCGCAATTCGGGCACGAAAAGGATCTACGGAACTTACGGAAACAGCTTTGTAGCGGTCGTCGAGTTCGGCAAGACCGTTCGTGCTAAAGCGATCACGGCCGGCGGTGAAAGTGGCGATCCAAGGTCAAAGCACTTCAACGACCAGGCCGAACGCTATTCGACCGGCAGCCTGCGCGAGGTCTACTTTTATCCGTCGCAGCTAAAAGACAAGGTGACGCGACAGTATCGCCCGGGCGAGTAGCGTCATCACTCAATGCAAAAAGCGGTACATGAGATCATTTGCCGTCTGTCATGTCCTTGCCGGTGTTTAAGAACGAGGAGATGGCATTCGCGATGCGGGCTTCGCTGTCGAATGAATTGAAGATCGGAACCTCTTCGCGAAGCGTTTGTTCAGCAACACCGGTGAGAAACATACCTTCCTGCTTCAACATCACAAAATACGTTTCGCTGTCGTCATTTGTCTGCGTCCTTACGTAGGCCCCGGTGAATTGGCTTAGGGCACCTTCGATGATCTCCTTACGGTAAATGAACTGTCGGACGAACGCGTAGCTATCCTTCGTCTTGTCAAAGAAATATACCTCGCGGATCGTTCCCCGAAGTGAAAGGACAAGTAAGGCAAGTGCAAAAATCCCGATCACCCAGAACCCGAACGAATCGATGACCGAGTCGATCTTGACCAAAAAAACCATGAAAAGCGCCGAGAAAAACAAAGAACCCGCCGCAGAAAGGAACATCAAAAACGTGGGACGATAATCAAAGATCGTCAGGGTCTCGGGCCGCGGTACGATCCATACCGGAGCCATGATGCCGAGCTTTTCCTTGATCAATGCCCAAAGCCGGTCAGAAACTGATTCGTCGTCAGGATCACCGAACATATTCAACCGATGGAACTGCTAACTCTCGTTGACTTTTAATACGGCCAGAAAGGCTTCCTGCGGTATTTCGACACGGCCCACCTTTTTCATTCGCTTTTTGCCTTCTTTCTGTTTCTCAAGCAATTTGCGCTTGCGCGAGATATCGCCGCCGTAACATTTTGCGATGACGTTCTTGCCCATGGCTTTAACGGTCTCGCGTGCGATCACTTTGTTTCCGATCGCGGCCTGGATCGCCACCTCGAACATCTGCCGCGGTATAAGTTCCTTCATCTTCGCCGTCAGCAACCGGCCCTTTGCGGCCGCGGTCGCCGTATGAAGGATCACGGAAAGCGCATCGACCGGCTCGCCCGAGACCAGAATGTCGAGTTTGACCAATTTGCTTTCCTTGTAACCCGACAGATGATAATCGAGTGAGGCATATCCTTTTGAGACGCTCTTCAGCCGGTCGTAGAAATCCAGGACGATCTCATTCAGCGGCAATTCGTAGACCAGCATCACGCGGTTGGTCGTAATATACTCGAACTTTTTCTGGACCCCGCGTTTTTCGTCGAGGAGCGGCAAGATGCCGCCGAGGAATTCGTCGTTGGTAAGTATTGTCGCCTCGATGAATGGCTCTTCGATCTTGGTAATGCGGCCAGTATCGGGCATCTTTGCGGGCGAATCGATCTCGGCGACCTCGCCGTCGGTCGTCGTCACGCGATAACGCACACCGGGCGCCGTCGTGATCAGGTCTAAATTGAATTCGCGTTCGAGGCGTTCCTGGACGATCTCCATATGCAGCAGGCCGAGGAAACCGCAGCGGAAACCGAAACCCAAAGCCGTCGATGATTCGGGTTCAAAGAAGAACGACGCATCATTCAGCCGCAGCTTTTCCATTGCATCGCGAAGGTCCTCGTACTGCGCCGAATCGGTCGGGTAAAGACCGGCGAAGACCATCGGCTTTACTTCCTGAAATCCGGGAAACGGCGTCGCTACCGGGCGAGCGGTCTCGGTGATCGTGTCGCCGATCTGAACGTCTGCAACTGTCTTTATCGAGGCTGTCAAGAATCCTACTTCGCCGGGGCCGAGTTCGTTGATCGGCGTCGGCCGCGGGCGGTTTACGCCAAGTGTCTCTACCAGGTATTCTCGTCCCGTGTTGAAGAACTTTATTTTGGTGCCCTTTTTGATCGTGCCGTCGATGATCCGGAAAAGCACGATCACGCCGCGATAGCTGTCGTACCAGCTATCGAATATCAAAGCCTTGAGCGGCGCATTCTCATCGCCTTTTGGCGGCGGAACCTTTGCAATGATCGCTTCTAGAACCTCGCCTATCCCGAGGCCGGTCTTTGCCGATGTCAGGACGGCCTCGCTCGCATCAAGGCCGATGATGCTCTCGATCTGTTCCTTGATGCGTTCCGGCTCGGCAGACGGAAGGTCGATCTTGTTAAGAACCGGGATCAATTCGAGATCGTTCTCGAGAGCAAGATATGTATTTGCAAGGGTTTGAGCCTCGACGCCCTGCGACGCATCAACCACCAATAACGCACCCTCGCAAGCTGATAGCGACCTCGACACCTCGTACGAAAAATCGACATGTCCCGGCGTGTCGATCAGGTTCAGCACATAATCCTTGCCGTTGCTCGCCTTGTAATCCAGTCTGACCGCGTGTGCCTTGATCGTGATGCCGCGTTCACGTTCGAGATCCATATCGTCGAGCAGCTGTTCTTCCATGTCGCGGTCCGCGACGGCGCCGGTCAGTTGCAGAATGCGGTCGGCGAGCGTCGACTTGCCATGATCGATATGGGCAATGATCGAAAAATTTCTTATAAGTTCGCGGTTCATAATGCTTAACGGCAAACAAAAATTGTAACAAATCAACGAGGCAACCGCATTTTGACGCCAGTATCGATGCGAACACTCGGGAATTTTCGATTGTTACGGAGGGCAAATATCTGCTATACTTGAGTTTCAGGTAAAACCAGGTATTTTTAATACACATAGTTGTGTAGGGGGATTTTATATGAGACACGAATACGATAGAGAAGAGGCAAGTGCGGTTACGAAGTTGACGTATTTGTTGATCGGCGGCGGCATTGGTGCAGTGATCGCATTGCTTTTCGCCCCGAAATCGGGTCAAGAGCTCCGCGGAGACATCGCCGATGCCACTCGTAAAGGACTCGAAAAGGGCAAAGAGACCGCAGCACATCTGCAGGAGGTAGCCGGCGAGTATTACGAAGTTTCACGTGAAAAAGCGACCGAATTTGTCCACACGGCTCAGGAAAAGGCCGAGGAACTCGGCGAAAAGGCGCGGGCGGCTGCCGTAAGGACGGCAAACCCGTTCACCGCGGCGGTCGAGGCCGGAAAAGAGGCTTATGTGGCCGAAAAGCGCCGGACGGAAGTGAAATCGATCGCAGAAGGCCGTCCGAGCTATCCGGTGAAGGACGAAGAAAACAAGTAACCTATGAATGCGAATGACCCGCAGTTCTGGATGATGATCGCATCGATCGTTATCGCGGTGTGTTTTATTGTGATGGCGATCTCTCTGATCGCCATTGCGGTCATTGTCCGTCGCGTTATCGGAACGGTGAATCGTCTGGAAGAAAGGGTCGAACCCTTGATCGCTAAGGTCGATGCGATCAGCATTCAGGGCAAAGAGATGTCGGTGCATTTTACTGAGGTCTCGGCCAACCTTTCAACTGCGACAAAATACCTTGCGGAATCGACGGAACTGATCAAGGACGAAGTCGCGGAATTGCGAACCATCGTCGGGTCGACCGCCCTGGTCGCACGAGACAAGGTAGAAATGGTCAGCCGTACGATCGACAGGACGCATCTTCAGGTCACCAACACAACCGATTTCGTTCAGCAAAAGATCGTCGAGCCGGCGCGTGAGATAGCCGCGATCATGGCGGGCGTGAAGAAAGGGCTCGAAGTTCTTTTTGCACCCTCGCCGAAACAGATCGACCGTGTCTATCTCGATGACGAGATGTTCATTGGCTGAGGCCGCACGGAAAGGAATTGGAGTATTGAAGGCAGCCCTTGCGGCTGTCTTTTTTGTTTCGCTTTGAAATTTCATCGCAGGCAGCGTGCGGTTTAAGCGAAACTCGGCATGCGTATGAAATACAGAACGGGCGAAGCCTCGCTGAGTCGGTTCGCGAGAGAGTTCGCCCCGATTGAACGAACAAGAAAAGCGGGAGTGGAAGCTCCCGCTTAGTCGTCTTTAGGAGGACGTCGTTCGTAAACTAGATGGCCGGCTTTTCCGCTGGTTTGGTTTCGCCAGCTTCCTTCCGCTGTTTGAATTCCTCGCGTCGCTGCTGCCATTGCTGACGGCGCTCTTCCATCTTCTGACGCATCTCCTGTTTTCGTGTTTCGATCTGCTGTTTCTGTTCCGGCGTCAGGATGGCATCGACCTGAGCACGTACGGCTTGGGCCTTTTCCATCTGCTGGGCACGAAGCGTCTGGACGCGGGCCTTTTGCTCTTCGGTGATCGTCCCGTCGCGGCGAGCCATCATGATGGTCTTCATTTCCTCGCGAATTGCCGGATCGGGCTTGTTTGCCTCACGGATCGCCTTGAGCTGTTCTTTTTGAGCCTCGGTAAGTTCGATACCGCGCAGGCCAAAACCACCGTGTTTCCCGCCGCGCATTCCCTTACCGTGTCCATCGCGCATGCCTTTGCCGAAGCCTTCGCCACGCATACGCTCTTTCTTCTGGCCGGCCTCCGGCGATCTTTCCACCTTTTCCTGGGCGATCCCGGCGACCGAGAATGCTGTTGCGGCGACAGCCACTGCCACGCCCGAGAAGAATTTTGATCTTAATGACATTTTTTTACCTCTTTTCATTTATTTCGGCTTTCGCCCTCGATTACTAGGATGAATCCCGGTGAGGTTTGGCCGAAAGTTCTTGTAAAGAAATGTAAACCGAACGCGGCTTCGCGACGAAACAAATACGGCCGGCACATTGAACAATCAACGTGCAAAAGGCTAAAATGCGGACTTTGGACGAAGTTCCAACAAGTAGAACAACAATGAGATTTTTATCCGAGATAAACTCGCCGGCAGACCTCAGACAACTTAGGATCGACGACCTGCAGGAAGTGGCCGACGAGGTGCGGCAGTTCATTATCGATACCTGTTCACGCGTTGGCGGGCACACAGGTGCTTCGCTTGGCGCCGTCGAACTTGCGGTCGCGATGCATTACGTCTTCGACACACCGAATGACCGCTTGGTCTGGGATGTCGGGCATCAGGCATATGCACACAAGATACTTACCGGCCGCAGAGACGAATTGCACACGATAAAGCAGTACGGCGGACTTTCAGGCTTTTTACGACGCGACGAATCGGAATACGACACGTTCGGCGCGGGCCACGCCTCGACCTCGATCTCGGCTGCATTGGGAATGGCCGTCGCCCGTGATCACAAGGGCGAGGATTTTCACGTTTGCGCGTTGATCGGCGATTCGAGTCTTGCAGGCGGAATGGCGATGGAGGCGATCAATCAGGCAGGGCATCTCAAGTCGAGGCTGATCGTACTTCTGAACGACAACGAGATGTCGATCGCGCCGGCCGTAGGAGCGTTAAGCGGTTACCTGAACCGGATCAAAGAAGCACAAAGTTACCAGCATTTGAAAGAAGAGATCGGCGACGCTCTGGAAAGCGTTCCGGGTATTGGCGAATCGCTGAGACGGGCGGCTAAATCCTTTAAGGATGCGATAGCCGCCGCGGTTCTTCCCGGTGCACTCGTCAACGAACTCGGTTTCAAATACATCGGCTATGTCGATGGCCACAACGTTTCGATGCTCGTACGGGCGCTTCAGGAGGCGAAAAAGGTCGACGACGGGCCGGTGATCGTTCATGCTTTGACAACGAAAGGTAAAGGCTTTCCGAACCCTGAAAAGAATTATTACGCCTATCATGCTACGGGCCCGTTCGACCCGAAGACCGGTCTTCCGCACAAATCGAGTTCGGCCGCTGCTCCGACCTACACGCAGGTCTTCGGCGAGACGATGTGCGAACTGATGGAACGGGACGAGAGCATTGTCGCTTTGACCGCGGCAATGCCCGATGGCACCGGCGTTGATAAGATACTCGAGAAGTTCCCGGACAGGGCCTATGATGTCGGTATCGCCGAACAGCACGCCGTGACCTTCTGTGCCGGTATGGCCTGTGAAGGTATGAAACCGGTTGCGGCGATCTATTCGACGTTCCTGCAGCGTGGTTTTGATCAGCTTATCCATGACGTTTGCCTGCAGGACCTGAACGTAACATTTGCGATGGATCGCGCCGGCATCGTCGGTGCCGACGGCCCGACCCACCACGGCCTTCTTGATATAGCATATCTTCGCGGTTACCCGAATATCGTACTTATGGCCCCGAAGGACGAAGCCGAGATGCGGGATATGATGCTTACGGCGATAGATCATCCGGGCCCGGCCGCGATCCGTTACCCGAGAGGAAACGGATTTGGCGTAGACATCTCGGGCAAACCGGAAAAGATAGAGATCGGAAAAGCAGAAGTTCTTCGCGAGGGAGATGACATTGCGATCTTGGCATATGGATCGATGGTCAATCCGTCGCTCGAGGCGGCCGGCAGCCTCGCTAAGGAAGGCATCGAGGCGATGGTTATCAATGCACGCTACGCAAAGCCGATCGACGAAAAACTGATCGGGCGACTTGCCGAGACTCATCGCGTGATCGTTACGGTCGAAGAAGCTTATCTTGCCGGCGGGTTCGGTTCTGCCGTGATCGAGACCCTCGAACTTCTTGGGCTGCAGGACACCGTCAAGATCGTCAGAATGGGTGTGCCGGACCGCATTGTTACGCACGGCGATGCCAAGCTGCTATTGGCGAAATACGGCCTCGATGCTGACGGCATATATCAAAAGGCGAAAGAAGCGGCTGCGGATGCCGTTTCGAGTAAAGGGCGCCGCAAGCCTCTAAGGGCAGTCAAATAACCAATGACAGAGAAAAACAACCAATCGAAAAAGGCTAAGAAGAACTCAGGCCTCCCACTTTCGATCATCGCGATCGCTTTTGTCGTGGTCGTATTGGGCGGGATATGGCTTTACAACACGTCGAGCAAACCACGAACGGCGACTGACGCAAACCGCGCCGGTGTGACCAATGCCGCCCGGCCCCAGACCGCCCCCGTGAATGCACCAAGCGGCGCGGCAGTCGGCGTCAATATGCTCGGATCACCGACAGCTGCCGTGACGGTCGAGGAATTTGCCGATTACCAGTGCGGGGCTTGTGCAAGCGTGCACCCGGTCATGAAAGAACTGCAGTCGGCATATGCGGGAAACAAGAATTTTCGTTTCATCTTTCGCCATTACCCGCTGCAGATCGCAGGCCACGATAAATCGTATGATGCTGCAGCAGCGACCGAGGCAGCAGGATTACAAGGCAAATTCTGGCAGATGCAGGATCAGCTTTTTCGAAATCAGGGAACATGGACCGGAAATCCCAATTATCGTGAGTTGTGGGCCCAATACGCGACGAACCTGGGCATGGATGTGGAAAAGTTCAAGAGCGACCTCGCCGGGCTTCAGACCAAAGAAAGGGTAAACCAGGACATAAGCCGCGGAAGGGCATTGGGCATTACGTCAACGCCGACCGTCTTTATCAACGGGCAGGCGGTCCCTTATCAGGAGATCAACATCGCCTCGCTTCGCCGACTGATCGACGCAGAGATACAGAATGCGGCGGCTCCACCGCCTGCCGCTCCATCGAACGCTAAATGAACGAAGCCCTCGACCTGACCGAGACCTCAGCTGAGCCAATCGCAAAAATGCCGGTTCTCGCTTCGTTGATCGCGTTTGTCGGCCTCGCCGATTCGGTCTACTTAACGGTAAAGCACTATACCGACGAGCCGGTCCCGTGCAGTTTGATCGAGGGCTGTGAAAAGGTGCTGACGAGCGCCTATGCGGCATTCGCCGGGGTCCCGATCGCCGCTATCGGTGCGGCGGCTTATTTCGCGGCGTTTTCGTTGGCCATCCTCGCGGCCTTCGGAAACCGCGTGGCTTGGAACCTTTTTGGTTTACAGGCCGTGATCATGTCGGCCGTCACGTTATGGCTGCTTTATCTGCAGGGTTTCGTGATCGGCGCTTTTTGTCAGTTTTGTCTCGTATCGGCGGCTTCCACGCTTGGGCTTCTCACCGTATTTATTACCTCACGCGTGGTCTCACGATAAAGTTCTGTTTTGAAACCGATCTTCTATTCTTTGCGAAGACTTAGATTGAGAGCGAACGCGATGAGCGACGCCCTCGACCGAAGCTTTTTGCCGCTGGGTTGCCGGAGCGCACTTGGCAGGTAATGTTGAAATAAGGTAGCTTATAGGTATCAGATCTGATTTGAATACTGTGGCTGAAGCTATCTTAAAAAGAATCGCCAGCGGAGACCAGAACGCCGTTCAGGAGTGCCTGAAGACTTATGGCGGGCTAGTCTGGTCGTTGGCGCGACGAATGTTGAGAAATTCTGACGATGCGGAAGATGCAGTTCAGGAGATATTTGTCGATGTTTGGAAGAATGCCGGGCGTTTCGACCCCGGTCAATCGTCCGAAACAACGTTCATAGCGATGATCGCCAGGCGACGGCTGATCGACCGAATACGGTTCACTCAGCGTCGAATCTCTGCCGATTCGTTAGAAGACGTTCTGGCTGAGCCTGCTGACCGGGCCGACAAGCAGATGCAGACGATGGTCGAAGCAAGTGAGGCATTCAAGGCTTTGAAATTGTTGCGTCCTGAACAGCGACAGGTGCTTCAGTTGTCGATCATCCACGGGTTGTCGCATCAGGAGATCGCAGACGCTACCGGAATGCCGTTGGGAACGGTTAAGACCCACGCAAGGCGTGGACTATTACAAGCAAGGGAAGTTTTAGGATTAGGCGGTTCGGATTCTATGAAGGAGGTCGCCGTATGAAAAAAGATATGGATGAAGCGATGATCGACCTTCTTTGTAACAAGGCGGTTTTCGGCCTTACCGATGCCGAAGCAGCCGAACTCGCGAAGTATGGTGAGGATGCGGATAGCAGTATGGATTCGCAAGCGTTAGAATTGACGGCGGCGATGATCAGCCTTGCCGGAATAGATAAGATCGAGCCGATGCCGGCTCATCTTGAGTCAAAGATCGCAGCGAACGCGATGAATTTTGTCGGATCGAATGCTGCCGCTGATCCGGTGGAAGAGAATATCTTTACCGCTCCGAGACGTCCCGTTCAGGTCGAGTCCGAAGCAAAGGGTTCGATGTGGAATTGGCTCGGATGGGCAGTTGCGACCGCTGCCTGTGTCGCTCTCGCGGTAAACATATTCACGACCCGTCAGCAAACGATCATTTCTGAGGGTCCAAAGCCGTCGGCGACGCAGTCTGTTGCCCCATCGCTTGCCCAACTTCGTGAAGCTCTGATAGCAGCAGGTGCCGAAGTGCGGAGAGCGAACTGGGGAAAAGGCAACGTCAAAGAGATCGAAGAGATCTCGGGCGATGTTGTCTGGAGCGACGCCAAGCAGGAAGGCTACATGCGTTTTCGCGGGCTGCCGAAGAACGATCCGACGAAGGAAACGTATCAGCTCTGGATATTTGAGGACGGCAAATTGGAGCCGCATCCGAAGGACGGCGGTGTATTTGACGTGACCGCTGATGGCGAGGTGATCGTCCCGATCAAGGCAAAGCTCGTCACAAAGGACCCGAAGGTCTTTGCAGTGACGATCGAAAAGCCAGGTGGTGTTGTGGTTTCGAGCCGTGAAAAGATCGCTGCTCTGGCGAAAACTGAAACTGCGACCAGCTGAGCTTCGTAAAAAATTTTAATCAGACGCCACCTTCTCATTGCTCGCGGTTTTACGAGTAATTGTGAAGGTGTCGCTTTCTTTATCTAAACAAACTTCAAGGAGTTAAAAATGCGTTTGAAAGGAATTATCGCAGGCTGTCTCGCTCTCACGCTAATGACGTCTCTGAGTATCACGGCGCAAAAGGCCGATCAGCTTCCTACGTTGAAGGTCAAGGAATATAAGTTGAAAAATGGGCTGCGGGTTATCCTGCATGAGGACAGATCGACCCCGATCGTAGCCGTGAATCTTTGGTATCACGTTGGATCGAAGAACGAAGTTGTCGGAAGGACCGGCTTTGCCCATCTCTTCGAACACATGATGTTCCAGGGTTCGAAGAATTATAATCAGGATTACTTCAAGCCGCTTCAGGAAGTTGGGGCGACCATCAACGGTTCGACCAACCCTGACCGGACGAACTACTTCCAGGCGTTGCCGTCGAATTTTCTTGAGCTGGCTCTTTTTATGGAAGCAGACCGAATGGGCGGGCTTCTTGAAGCGATGACGCAGGAGAAACTCGATAATCAGCGTGACGTTGTAAAGAATGAACGCCGACAGCGATACGACAATCAACCCTACGGAACGGCATTCGAGAAAATTTTCGCCGAGATCCACCCGAAAGATCACCCATACAACTGGACCACGATCGGATCGCTTGAAGACCTCTCGGCGGCATCGATGGACGACGTAAAGGCGTTTTTCCGTCAATATTACGTTCCGAATAATGCGTCGCTGACGATCGCGGGCGATTTTGACGAAAAACAGGCAAGGGCATGGGTCGAGAAGTACTTTGGCCCGATCCCGGCGGGTGAACCGATCAAACGGCCAACGCCTTCGATGCCCAAGCTTAACGGCGAGGTCCGTAAAACGTATGAGGATTCGGTGCAGCTGCCGCGGCTTTACATGGTTTGGACCGGATCGCCAGCGTATTCGGCGGATGAACCGGCGCTCGACATCCTGACCTATATCCTTTCCAGCGGTCGCGGTTCAAGGCTTCAGAGCAATTTGGTCTACGGTAAGCAGTTGGCTCAAGATGCGTCCTCATTCAACTATGCGCTCGAGGTCGGCGGTATGGTGATCGTTCAATCGACGGCACGCCCGGGCAAGACGCTTGACGAGATCGAAAAAGAGATCAACGCGGAACTGGAACGGATCAAGGGCGAGGCACCTTCGGCTGACGAGATGAACCGGGCGATCAATTCGATCGAGGCCCAGACCATCTTCGGAATGCAGAACGTCCTCGGAAAGGCAGATTCGCTCAACGGCTACGCGACCTATACTGGCAAGCCGAACTATTTTCAGGCCGATCTTGATCGGTACCGCCGCGTCACGGCCGCCGATGTTCAGCGTGTTGCGAAAACGTATTTGACACCCGACCGCTTTGTAATGCAGTTCGTTCCGCGAAAGGATAGAGCTGCATCCCAACGCGGAGGGGCGGTAAATCAGCCGACCTCGACGGCGCAGAAGAAAGACGACGTCAAAAAGGTCGACTATTCGGCAAACCTTCCTAAACCACAGGCCGATCCGAAGCTCACACTGCCTTCGATAGAAAAGCAAAAGCTTTCAAACGGTCTGAATGTCTGGATGGTTCGAAGCTCCGAGTTGCCGATCATCTCGATGAATCTTGTCGTCAATGCCGGAGGATCGGCCGACCCCGCGAACCGAAGCGGGCTGGCTTATCTAACCGCTGCATTGATCGATGACGGGACAAAGACGCGATCGGCCGTTGAGATCGCCAATCAGCTGCAAGCGATCGGCGCAAATCTCGGAACAGGTTCGAACTGGGATTCGGCGAATGCGTCGATCCAGACGTTGACAAAAAATCTCGACAAAGCGCTCGAGATATTTTCAGATGTCATCGTCAATCCGGCGTATCCGGCAGACGAGATCGAAACCCGCCGCCGCCGCGACCTGGTCGGCTTCATTCAGCGAAAGGATAATCCGAACGCGATAGCCAATGTTGCTTACAACAAGCTGCTCTACGGCGACCATCCGTATGGACGTTCGCTTCAGGGTGACGAGGCATCGATAAAGGCGATCACAAAGGCCGAGATCGAGGCATTTTACTCGACATATTACAGGCCGAATAACTCGACCCTCATCGTCGTTGGCGACTTCAGGACCGATGAATTGACCAAAAAGCTCGAAGAGGCGTTCAAGGACTGGAAGCCGGCTGACGTGCCATCGGCCTCGGTCCCACAGCCAAAGGAGTTCGATAAGCCGGGTATCTACATCATTGACAAGCCCGGTGCGGCACAGTCGGTCGTCTCGATCGGCCAAGTAGGTGTTTCCCGCGATAACCCCGACTTCTTTCCGCTGTCGGTCATGAACTCAATACTCGGCGGCCAGTTTTCGGCACGCGTGAACATGAATCTCCGTGAGGACAAGGGCTATACCTATGGCGCACGGACGAATTGGGGTTTCCGACGCGGTGCAGGCCCGTTCGAGGCTTCGGCTGACGTCCAGACGGCCGTTACAAAAGAATCGGTGATGGAGTTCATGAAAGAGCTGAACGGCATCCGCGGTTCGATCCCGGTAACGCAGGCCGAGCTTGATTACAACAAACAAAGCCTGATCAGGCGATACCCCGCTGGCTTCGAGACCAACGGTCAGGTCGCCGCACAGCTCGCAAATCTGGTTGTGTACGGGTTGCCCGATTCGTATTTCAATGAGTATATCGGCAAGATCCAGGCCGTGACGCTCGCGGATGTCAACCGTGTTGCGAACCGTTACCTGCAGCCGGAAAGGATGGCGATACTGATCGTCGGCGACAAGAGCGTTATTGAACCCAAATTGCGGGAGATCGACGGCTGGGGCGGCAAGATCAATTACCTTGACACCAACGGCATGCCGTTACAGTAGGAAGTCAGGGGCAATAAAAAAACAGGGAACCGGGCACGTCCGGCTCCCTGTTTTGTTTTTACACAGGTGTCTATTTCTTAAGCAGCACCACCGGCGACTGATCGGCAGCGTGAACGCGGCCAAAGAATGACTTGACCGTTTCGTATTTGTTCGCCGGTATCGTGGCTCGATTCAGCTTCATCGACCGATTGAAGACCAGATGTCCGCCGACTATTTTGTAGGTCGCCTCAAAACGTCCGAACTCGGTCTCGAGCTTAACGGCTTCCGGCATTTCGTCTACCTCAAATCCCTCAGGCAATTTGATCGTGACGCTCTCGCTGTATGCTGACGCATCGATCATATATGGATTCGAACGCACGCCGTCGTTGAACGACAAACGGTCAAGACGGCCGACGATGGCAGGTTTGAAGACCATCAATCGCTGCTGCATCACCTGGGCATAACCGTTTGCAGAAAATTCGACCGCGAGGTCAAATTTGCCTTCGGCGTGGTTATCGCGCGGCTCGATCCTCGAGGTCTTTGCTCCTGTCGCTCCCCGCGATATCCAACGCTCGATGACCCGATTGTAATCTGCCGCGGAAAGTCCCTTGAGCTGTGCCCGTTCCCGCCGAGCCGATTGCCCGATCGTCTTTTCCGTCACTTTCCCGAAGATCGAACCATCCGATCCGAGAACGGCCTCGACCTGCCGATCGACCTTATTGGCATCGGCCGACATTGTCGGCATTGTGATCAGCTCTGTTGTATCTTTGTGGTCGATCAAAGCCAGGCTGCCCTGTTGGTCTTCCGGCAGATCGCCGATCGGGGTGTAAGGATCGGTCGGATCAAAGATCAGTAGCCGTCCGAGTGACGGGTGCGTGACGACCGATTCGGCAACGGTCGAATCTCCGATCTTCACGGCGATGATACAATGGTTGAACTGATGCGGCGATGCCCATTCGGCGCGGACGAACGAAGGATCGTCGGCCGTGATGCTGACCATATATGCCGGAATATTGATAAGGCTCAGCATTGCCCGCATCAAATTTGCCTTGTCTTTACAATCGCCGTAAGCCTTTGCGAATACATCCGTTGCAGACCGCGGAGTATAACCGCCGCCGCGCCCGGTCCCGACCTGTATCGAAACGTACTGGATCTGCTGAACATAACGTGAAATGGCCTGAATCTTTTCGAATTCGGTCTTAGCGCCAGCGGTCAATTCCTGCGTCTTTGCGGCCATTGCGTCGTTGACCGTCATCTGCGGGTCTTCGATCTCGCTCATCCATTTTGCGACCTCATTCCAATTGGCAAAGGTCTTCATCCTTGTGACCGCCGCCTGGTCCGGGAATACACTGACCGCAAGACGCGGCACAAGACTCATGAATCTCGGGCTGCGCGGTTCAGGACTTATCGGTTTAAGGTCACGCATTTCCCAGGTATAAGTGTCAGCGGCGACCACCGGTTCGACCTTTGCGGCGTTGAATGTCACGCTGTCTGCACGCCAACCGGCCGGCATTTTCAGAACGAAACGCGAATTGATGACCGGAATGTCGTCTTGAAAGAAATGTTGAAACTGACTGAAGATGCGTTTCTCTTCCGTGGTCGTTTCATAGCCGAATACGTCGCCGACCTCAGCTTCGCCGCTGGCATTGATGTACCGCCGACGTGCCTCGTTAAAGAGGTCATTGTCCATCAACGCGGCATCGATGGCCTCTTTCTTGCCGAAAGACCTCGGTTCTCCCGCTCGTTTGATCAGCCACGCGTTAAGGTCGCGGACCTTGTCAGAATCGGTCCTGTAGATCACCCGTGCCACGGCCTCGATCCGGCCTTCACGTTCGAGCACTCTGACCGCATGTCTTACCGTTCGGACGACCGTTCCATCAGGGCTTATGGTTATGCTCTGCTCGCTTCGCAGCACCACGGCCGGAACATTTTTCATCGTGAATGCCGGCGTCGGAAGGGCAGCCGCCTGTTCGAGCCAGGCGGGAGCCCTCTGAGCGTCGACCGCGTTGACGAACAAAAGCGTCAAAACCATTAGCGGCAGTGGCAGAAGCAAGCTTCTTTTCATGATCTATACCTCCGATCGTGTAAAAAAAACGAGGCCTCGGTGACGCGATCACTCGCGGCCTTGCATAGTTTTGGACGCGGCTATTCGTTGTTCGTTCCCCCGGCCGAACCGTCACGAAGCGTGAGCTGATGGACATCGGCACGGTTAAAGAGCTCGAACAAATTCTTTACGGCCGAATAGCTTTGCGCCGGAAAGCGAAGGAAACCGCCGTTGCCGAACGAGAAGTTTCGTTTATACCGGAGCAGCCTGCCCTGGTTTTCGACGGTGATATTGGTCTCGTGCGAACCGATGCCTTGCGGGTCTTTTATCGGTGCGGGAACCTCGCCGGCCTCAAGTGAAAAGCCGGCAGGCAGATCGATCGTGAATTCATCCACCTCGGAGTACGGATAAGAAATGTATACGTCATACTTACGCGCATTAGCGGTGAATCGCGGCTGGGCGCTCCGTTTCAGTATATTGGGTTGAAAGAACAATCGCCGTCCCGTTCGCGAAGCATAGCCCGGAACCTTTACCTTGAATGTGTAGACAAATGGCTTTTCAGGGTCGTTGACATTCTCGATCGTAAAGCTCTCGATCTCGGTCGTTCCGAGGATCGTCGATCTGAGGATATTCTTAAGGGTCGTTTCGCGTTCAGCCGGCGAATCTTCACGACTGGACATTTTTTGCGCGAATGCACGGTGGCCGGTGTATTCGATCCGGCCTTCGCCGACAAGAGTTCCGTCTGGCTGAAGCGTAAACTTGCCGGTTCGCTTTTCCATCGATCTATCAGCCGCGGAAAGCGGGATCTGCTTCCATATCAACTCTTTCGGGTCGGAAATAAGCGCAAGCTGGTCTTCCTCGATCCAGCTCATCATTCCGTAGGGGACAAAGTAGGATGCCGGACTGAAGAACCGCCAATCTTCCCCGACCTTGACGGCAACGCTCGATGAATTGAGCATGAGACGCACTATCGGGATCTTGCGATCGAAAAACAATTCGTTTCGGCTGCCGGAAAAAGCTATCCGGGCATCGAAACCGGCGGCCCGGGCCATTGCGCCGAAAAGCTGGTCAACGTCGCCGGCGCTTGCCATCTTGAGCTTTAGCGTGTCGCTTGCCGATTTTGCACTGCGGACCTTTTTTCGATCCTCTTCAGTGACGTTCTCGGCATAGGTCGTGTTCTTTATCTCGGTCTTTGTGAACTGATAGATCCGTCGCAGCTTCTCGTCATCTGTTGCGGCTCCGGCAAGCAGAGTATCAGTTGCCTGCTTTACCTCAGCGCTCGGCTTGAAACTCGATTTCGCGGCCTCAAATGCGTTCTTGCTGATCGTTTTCCAATAATCGTCGGGATTCTTTGGATATTCACGAACGTAATAGATGTAGATCCATGATTTGACCTCATCTTCGGGCAGCATGCTCGGTTCTTCACGAAAAGCCGGAACATTCAACATCGTCGCACGAAAGAAACCATCTTTTTCTTTCTCAAATTTCGTGTTCCCGACGTTGAACGGCTGGTACGCCATTCCCATCGTTCCGGAAAATGGCTTGACGAAGTACGAGATGTTCCGTATCGGTATCTCGCGCTGAAAGACGAGCCGCATGTTCGCCGAGCCGTCCTCGATCACCTCGCGATATTTATATTCTATGATCGAGCCTACCTCTAAAGACGGAAAAGCCACCGTTTTAGCTCTGACCTTAAAGCCGCTTACCTTTAGTACATCTCGCTCCAGAACGTCTTCCTTCTTTACGTATGAAACAGCGCCGCTCGGGGTCGTTACGCGTGCTTCGAGGTCGCGGATCTTTGTGCCCTTTGTAAACGCAACGTCATGGCGAGCAAAGTCTTCGCGACCGCGTTCGGTGAAGATCTTGATCCTGACGTAATGCCGAAGCGACAACTGGTCAGCCTGACTGTCATCGACCCTCACCTCCCAGAACAGAGCTTCGGCATCGGCTCCCTGTTCTACGACCGCCGTCGAAGCACTTAATTCTTGTGGTGCAATAGGCCGCCAGTCTTTGTCCTGCGCGGCGAAAGTAACGGGAAAAACAACAAAACAGACGATAGCGAAAAGGTGGCAAAATAGCCGTTCGGGGGAACGATGGGTCATACTTACCTCGAATTTTGTAGATTAATCGTAAAGGTTACGCCACGTCTTTCCATACTGTTGGGCGCGACATAAGAAATGGCAGCCGGGACATTTCTCTTTTGAATCTTGCCGTTAGTTTACTCAAATCAGTTCTCAAAAGCAATGGTTTTCGATTTCGGGCGTTGGTCTACGAACTGTGCTATAATCCGTGATTTCCTTAGCAGTATTACTTATTTCGTACCTATTTCAGGAGAGTATCGATGGCTGTTGATTACAGTAAAATACAAGAATTATTGGGCGCAGATGCGGATTCGCTTCTAAACCACGTATCCACAACGATCCCTAAAGAAAACCTTCATCTTCCGGGCGGCGACTTTGTCGATCGCGTCGTTTCGCAATCGGACCGAAGCCCGAATGTAATGCGGAGCATGCAGGCACTCTTTGATCACGGGCGACTCGGCGGTACGGGCTACGTCTCGATCCTGCCGGTTGACCAGGGAATCGAGCATTCGGCGGGTGCTAGCTTTGCGCCCAATCCGGCATATTTCGACCCCGAGAACATCGTCAAGCTCGCTATCGAGGGCGGATGCAACGGCGTTGCCTCGACCTATGGCGTTCTTGGTTCGGTCGCAAGGAAGTATGCCCACAAGATCCCGTTCATCGTCAAGATCAACCACAATGAGCTGTTGACTTACCCAAATGCCTTCGATCAGGTGATGTTCGGCACGGTCGAGCAGGCGCGGAACATGGGCGCCATCGCCGTCGGTGCAACGATCTACTTCGGTTCCGATCAGTCAACCCGTCAGATCACTGAGGTCGCCGAGGCCTTTGCCTATGCCCACGAGCTCGGAATGGCGACGATCCTCTGGTGTTATCTGCGAAACTCTAAATTTAAGACCGCTGAGGGCGATATGCACACGGCAGCCGACCTTACCGGGCAGGCAAATCATCTAGGCGTGACGATACAGGCCGACATCATCAAGCAAAAATTGCCTGAACGAAACGGCGGCTATAACGTCCTCAACACCGAGAGCAGCTATGGCAAGACCAATCCGAAGATCTATTCGGAACTGACTACAGATAATCCAATAGATCTTGTCCGTTATCAGGTCGCCAATTGTTATATGGGACGGCAGGGCCTGATCAACTCAGGCGGCGAGTCAAAAGGTTCGGGCGACCTTGCCGATGCGGTCCGAACGGCGGTCGTCAACAAACGCGGCGGCGGAACCGGCCTGATTTCTGGCCGCAAAGCATTCCAGCGTCCGATGGCCGAAGGAATCGAACTTCTCAATGCCATACAGGATGTATATCTTTGCAAAGAAGTGACTGTTGCTTAGTTCAGAATTGCTTTGTCGAAATATGTAGGCAGCCGATCAAGGCTGCCTTTTTTTATTGAACAAGCTTGGTCAAATGACCGTAATCATATTTTGGTCACATATCTTTTCTCTGCGGTGTTTTAGTTTCAGGCGTACCTCTGCCGCATGGAGTCTCAATATGAAATTTGTTTCGGCTCTTCTCGCGTTAATTGTACTGGCATCCGCCGGTTTTTCTCAGACGTCGGCAGAGCCCGCCCAAATGTCGCCCGACAAATGGCGGGCCGATCTGAAGTACTTGGCGACGCAAATCGAACGTACACACAAAAACGCCTATCACACGGTCACTCGTGATGATCTCTTGAATGCGGTCAATTCACTCGATGCAAGGCTCGCAGACCTCGAAGACCATCAAGTGGTCGTCGAGATAATGAAAATAGTCGCAATGATCGGTGACGGCCATACCGGCGTTCGATGGGGAATGATCGCCCAATCAGGGATGTTTCCTGTTATTTTCTACGTGTACGAGGACGGCGTGTTCGTTCAAAAAGCAGCACAGGAGTATTCGAAAATTGTCGGCGGTAAGGTCGTAAAGGTCGGCAACATTCCGATCAACGACGTGATCGAAAAAATGAAGCCGTATATGTGGCGCGACAACGAAATGGGTGTCAAGAGCGCGGTGCCGTGGTATCTCGCCTCGCCGAAGATCCTTCATGCGGTCGGTTTGTCGGCAGCAAAGGACTCGGCCGAATTCACGATCTTGAAGGATGGCCTTGAATCAAAGATCGAGTTCAAGCCGACGGGCAAACTCGACGAGATAATGAACCCACCCGCGGCATGGCTCGACGCCCGTTCATCGAATGTCCCTGTCCCGGCATGGCAAAAAGAGCCGCGAAACAACTTCAGGTTCGAGATGCTTCACGATTCCAGGACGTTCTATATCCAGTTCAACCAGGTGCAGGACAAACCGGACGAAACGGTCGAGGCCTTTTTCAAACGTGCATTAGATGCTGCCGAAAAGTCGCCGGCGGAACGTCTGGTCCTCGATATCAGGCTGAACGGCGGCGGCAACAACTATCTGAATTTGCCGATAATTATCGGCGTGATCAGGTCGAGGCTCAACGTTCGCGGCAGATTCTTCGTCATTATTGGCCGCGAGACCTTTTCAGCGGCGCAAAATACCGTCAATGATCTCGAAAAATATACGAATGCGATCTTTGTCGGCGAACCGACCGGAGCCTCGCCAAATCACTACGGCGACGCCCGGCCGATAATTCTGCCGAATAGCAAACTGAGGATACAGGCTTCGACCTTATGGTGGCAGGATAAAGATCCGAGGGACACGCGAAAATGGACGGCGCCGACCGTCGCGGCAGACCTTTCGTCGGACGATTATCGTAACGGCCGTGATCCGGCGTTAGAGGCGATCCTGAAATTCAAGCCAGTTCCTTCGATGCAGGAGATCATAGCGAAAGCTCGAAGCGGAGGAAGTGTTGCGGATCTAATCGCCAACTATAAAGAATTCAGGTCAAATCCGCTTCACAAGTATGTAGATACCGCGACGATCATGAACCGCGTCGGACAATTCTTGTTGAACGAGCGGCGCCCGGATGAGGCGCTGACGATCTTCAAGGTCAACGCGGAAGACAATCCAGGTTCGGCAATTGTCTATCAAAGCCTCGGTGACGTTTATGACATCAAAGGCGATAAGGTAAATGCGCTGGCTAACTACAAAAAAGCGGTCAGCATCGATCCGAAACTGACCGCATCTGCGGAGGCGATAAAACGGCTTAGCTCGCAATGAGCTATTTCAACGAATAACTCCGATATATCGTTTCGATCCACTGATCGGTCTTGATGAAGCCCGATCCGGCCTCTTTGAACCGCTCGGGAAACCCTGCTTTCTTGATATCTTCGAGCGGTTTACCCGCCTTCATCGCGTCCTCGACGATCTTCGCCGAATCGACGATAAGCGAATGATAATTCTTTAGGTCGGCAACGGTACAGATCGGGCCGTGGCCGGGAATGAGCTTTGCGTCGGCAGGGATCTTTTGTATCAACGATCCGATGTTGTTAATCAAGCCCTGGACGGACCCGCCATTCTCGAGGTCGACGAACGGGAAGCGTCCGGCAAAGAACATGTCACCAAAGTGGACGACATTCGACCCCTTGAAGAAGACGACCGTGTCGCCATCGGTATGGCTGTTAGGATAGTGGACCGCTTGTATCTCTTCACCGTTGAAAAAGATCGACATGCTCGCGGTATACGTTATCACCGGCCATGAGACGACCGGTGCGATCGCAACCGTTCGGCCAAAGACCGTGTTGGTCTGCGAAAGCCGCTTGCGGACGTTTGTATGCGCAACGATCGTCGAGCTCTTTCCGAAATACTCATTGCCCTCGGTATGGTCACCGTGCCAATGCGTGTTGAACACATACTTCGGACTCGCCGATCCGAGTTCCTTAAGCGCTGCGGCGAGCTTTTCGCTGACGACCTTGTAATCGTCATCGACGATCAAGATGCCTTCTGGCCCAACTATCGCACCAATGTTGCCTCCGCGGCCCTGCAGCATATAGACATTGCCGGCAACCTTGGTCGTCCGAACGGTTATGTCCTGCTCTCGGGGAAAATGGCTGTTGTCGCCATGGGCAAGGATGCTTGGTGAAAGAACGGTCGCGGTCAAAAGTAGGCTAAGCAGTTTTTTCATATGTTCAAGGTTTGGCCGGCCTCAGATAAATCGGCCGCGGCCCAACGTGTATTTTCCGTTAAGGAATGGATTGTATTCGCGCTCACGGCCGACAGTGGTTTCAGGGCCATGGCCGGAATAGACCACAAAATCATCTTCGAGCGAGAGAATATTATCATTGATCGATGCGATCAGCTGATCAAAATCGCCACCGGGCAGATCGGTTCGCCCGATCGAACCGTCAAATAGACAGTCACCGACAAAGACCTTTCGCTGTTTCTCTTCGGCGAGAATTACGTGGCCGCGGGTGTGTCCCGGGCAGTGCCTTACCGAAAATCTCAATTCGCCCACTATATAGACCTCACCGTTCTTCCAGTTGCGGGTCAGCTTCGGCGGCGGTTCGAAATCAAGCCCCAAAGCGGCAAGCTGCGGTTGCGACATTCCCATCAATAGCGGCTGCTGCGGCAGGCCGTAATAAAGGTCTTCATCGTCTTTGTGCAAAATGATCTCGACATCAGGGAACTGATCGTGAAGGTATTTCGTGCCTCCGACGTGGTCAAGATGACCGTGAGTCAGCGTGATCGCCTGCAGCAGATAACCGTTCTCGCGAATGAACGCAGCTATTTCCGGTGCTTCGCATCCCGGATCGATACAGATCGCTGTTGCGGTCGATTCGCATACGATGACCCGTGTATTTTGTTGAAATAGCGTGAGGACAAAAGTCTCGATCTTCATACGGTCATTAGACGATCCAGATGGACGTCGATGTCAAAAGGGGCCTCCGTCCGGCCGCTCAGTACGAATTTGATCGCTTCGCGATATGTCCCTGCATCAGGCGTTCCAGTAAAGCACGGCGTCTCGATCTCCGAAAGGCTCAAATAGGCGATCAGGCACCCTAAGAGCATCCACAACAGGGTTTCTTCCTGCGTCCCGATCGGGTTGTGGTTCCAGATCGACGCCCGATCTTCGAATATTCCCGAACACAAACGCGCGAATTCGGCTTCACTAATGGTTGCCATCGATTGAATTACAGCACAGCAGATGACAGAACGACAATGACCGAAATTCGAACATATTTGATCGCAGCATTAGAAAATTGTATTGATTGAGGACATACATAATCATAACTTTCGGCCAGTCTCTTTGAGACCAACTCAATTTTACTGGATTTTTCGGCGATTTGTCGTTTTGGCACACTGATTGCTCTCAGTAAACGCAGCATCGGAAGGTAGTATTTTACCGTTCAAGAAAGGTCAACTGAAGGATGTCGTCGACCGATAGCGTTGATGACAAAAACGGGCACAGATCGCCCGCCTTACAAGTTTTGGGGAAGGGCCCGGATTGCTTGGGGGAAATCTTCGAGTGTGGGCACGAAGACTAAGTCGGGTTCTTCCCCAAATTTATAAATTCTCTTCAAGATCTTTGAAAACCCAGATCCGGACAACTCATCCTCCAATCTTTATAGGGTGAACATTAATCTACAGAACAACTCTCATGCCTCTTAATTGGGTTTTCGGATTCAGGTTTTCATGGAAAATGGCCGGGGTCGCATTGATTTGCGATCCCGGTTTTATTTACGCCTCTTCTTCGAACATCAAATAATTAGAGGCGGTCATGCCGACCTTTTCGTAAACAGCCTGGGCATGCTCATTCTCGCGTTCGACGTACAGCCTGAAGCCACAAATGCCGCCGACCTCGTCGGCTCGCGACTTAACGAAGTCGTAAAGGTCGGAATAGATTCCCCGACCACGCGCCGCCGGCACGATAAAAACGCTCTGTATCCACCAAAACCAGCCGTTTCGCCAGTCGCTCCATTCGTAGGTGACCATAAGGCCGCCGATGATCGTTCCATCTTCTTCGGCGACGACATAAAAACCCTTTGTTTTGTCGGCAAACACCGCGCTAACCCCGAGCGAAAGCGTTTCGCGGTCAAGCTCTTTCCCTTCGGTCTCAAGCGCCATTGCCTGGTTAAAATCGACCAGGGCCGATGCATCTTCCTCAGTTGCGATCCTGATGTTCATTCTGCCTGCCTTGACGTCGATCGTCTCGCCAATTAACCTAGAATGTTTTGCTTACGGGTATTTCTGTCTCTATGAAACTTCGCATACTTTATCACGGAAACTGCTTTGACGGCGTTTCCTCTGCCGCTATCTTTTCAAAATTTTACCGCACAAAGCTGAACGCTGATGCAGAGATCGTGTTCACGCCGACAATGCATCGGGCCGGCAATGCATTTGACCGAGATCAACTGGACGGCGACGAGAACGCGATCGTTGATTTCAAATACTGTCCGGACGAACGCCTGACCTGGTGGTTCGATCATCATCAGTCGGCATTCTTGTCGAAAGCCGACGAAGACCATTTTCATGCTGATACGTCAGGTAAGAAGTTTCTTGATACCAAAAGTGCATCTTGCGCCGAATTTATCGCGCGGGTGGCCAAAGAGAAATACGATTTCGACGATCCGTCGCTGACAGAGTTGATAGAGTGGGCACATATAATCGACGGAGCCTTCTACGAGAATGCAGCACAATGCGTCGAACTAAGATCTTCGGCCCTAAAGTTGATGCAGGTCATCGAGGGCGAAAAGGATCCGAACTTTGTTTCCCGGATCATCGAATGGCTAAGCGAACGATCTCTCGACGATGTGATCGCAAATAAAGAGATACAAGCGCGGCTGGATCCGATCCTTGAACAGCACTGGGCGACGGTCGAGACGATCAAACAGCGGGCGGTCTACGATCGGGGCGTCGTCAGTTTTGATCTTGTCGGCACCGGGATCGAGGGTTACAACAAGTTCATTCCTTATTACTTCTACCCGGAAACTACCTATGTCGTCTCGATAAGCCAAAGTTCGTTTCGGACCAAGATCTCGGTCGGTTCGAACCCTTGGGCTCCCCGTCCGCGAGTTCACAATATAGCCGAGATCTGCGAAAGATATGGCGGCGGCGGACACGCGGTCGTCGGAGCGGTCTCGCTCGCGCCCGATGAGTTGGAACTCGGCAAACGATATCTGAACGAAATAATCGCTGAACTTCGTTTTGAAAACTAAGAAAGCCCTCGGATCTCGAGGGCTCGTTCGTTCACGTGCATCTGCTCTTCAGTTCTTCGTGAATACCAGCGTCACGGAATTTGTTCCGCGCGGAGTTTCCATTTCGCGGTTCACGGTAAGCGTCTTACCGTCCGCCGAAAGACCCCACTCCTCCTTGGTCGTCAGCGTAACCTCGCCCATTTGCGAATTTATGGTCCGGGTCGTGCTGAGTTTGAGTTTGCCGCCTTCGCTTTGGGCCTTGAGTTTGACAGGGGTCGAACCCATACCGGTCACCTGCACATCGCTTGTTTCTTTTCCATCCAGGCTGTAGGTGAACTTCCCATCACCTCCGCCAAATCCCCCGCGTCCCATACCGCCGCCCGGACGGCCCTGGGGAGCATTCGCCGGTGGTGCCGGCCGCTTTGTCTCAGTTGCCACGGTTATCTCCTTATCGGTCTGAGAAACGGTCATTTTCATTGATTCGATCCGCGACCGCTCATCGAGCTTCGAATTCGCGAGGTCGAGCGTCCATGTTCCGGAATAATTGGCGACGGAACTCTGCGAAAATACGGAAAAGGCCGATAATACGACGATCGCAAAGAATACCATTATCTGCATCATATTTGTTCTCCAAAAAAGTATCGATTCTTACTCAGCCTAAGACGCGCGAGAGGGAATGAAAGTTTTCGGCTTTTTGTAAAGAAATGCAAAAAACGCGGACCCTCGAGGCTCGCGTCTTTTGCGGTGAAGCGACAACAGCTCAGTTAATTTTCAGCCGGATCTGGAGAGGCGTTGAGTTTACTGTGCTTGCGGCCATAGATGAAATATATGACGAGGCCTGCAAGCAGCCAAAGCCCGAATCTCATCCAATTCGTGACCCCGAGTTCGGTCATCAGATACAAACACGACAAGAGCCCCAGAATTGGAATGAGCGACAGCTTTTTCGTCAAGCTGAAATAGACCAGTATGACCGCGACGATCAGAAAGAAGATCATCGGTATCTTGTGAGAAAAAGCTCCGAGCATTCCCTCACCTTCGGCAGGCGTAAGCGTAAGAAAATCGGATACGAACGTCGGGTTGAAGTAATAAACGATACCGACGACAGCGGCAAGAATGATAGGAAGGATGAACTGAGAATTGAAATACGGAACAAACCGCGTTCCGCTTTCACGGAATTCCTCGTCTTTGAACAGTACTCCCGCGCAAACGACGACGAACGCAAATAAGGTTCCGATACTCGCAAGATCGGTGACTTCGGTCAGATTCATGAACAGGGCCGGGATCGCGACAACGATCCCGGTAATGATCGTTGCAAACCATGGCGTATGAAATTTCGGGTGAATGGATGAGAATATCTTCGGCAGCAGACCGTCGCGGCTCATCGCCATCCAAATACGCGGCTGTCCGATCTGGAAGACGAGGAACACCGTAGCCAGTGCAATGACGGCACTCACCGCTATGATCCCTGCAACCCACGGTATATTTGCGCCTTCAGGCCCGAAAACGAACGCCAGCGGATCGCCGACGTCGAGCTTTGTGTAGCTGACCATACCGGTCAGCACCAGGGCGATCGCGATATAAAGCACCGTACAGATCACAAGCGACAAGATGATCGCGACAGGGAGGTCGCGGCGGGGGTTCTTACATTCCTCAGCCGTGGTTGAAAGTGCGTCGAACCCGATATACGCAAAGAAAACGGCCGATACACCTTTCAAAACACCCTCGATCCCATTGGGCGCGAAAGGCGACCAGTTTTCGGGATTGACGTAGTTGAGGCCGAGAAAGATGACAAGCAGAATGATTCCGACCTTCAGCACGGTCATTACATTGGACGCTAATTTCGATTCACGAATGCCGATATACACAAGCGTTGTTATGACAACGACGATCAGCAAAGCCGGAAGGTCGGCAACCATCGGTATCGGGCCGAGCATTGGGGCATTGAGCCAGGCGAGATATCCATCGATCTGGCCGCAGCCGATAACGGAGTCTGATGAAGCACAACCCGAGGTCAGTGTTTCGACGGATGCACCGCCGGCAACGGCTTCTGTCACAGCCGCATACCCACGTTTCGCGGTCAAAAAGTCCATCGTGAAATGGAGCGGGATATCGATGCCGTATCCCTTCATCAAACCTGTGAAGTAGTCGCTCCACGAGATCGCGACGGCGATGTTGCCGATCGCATATTCGACGATCAGATCCCAACCAATGATCCAGGCGATGAATTCGCCCATCGATGCATACGCATACGTGTATGCCGAACCGGCAACGGGTATACGAGATGCGAATTCGGCGTAGCAGAGAGCCGAGAACGCACACGCCGTCGCCGTAAATACGAACAGTAATGCGACGGCCGGGCCGCCGTTGTGCGACGCCTTGCCGACCATGGCAAAGATGCCGGCACCTATGATCGCGGCGATACCCATTAGCGTCAGGTCGAAAACTCCGAGCGTGCGCCGCAAGCCGCCGCCCTCATTGCTTGCGATCGCGTGATCGGTCAATCCGGCGGCAGCATCGGCCTGAATTTGTTCGATGGATTTCTTTCGGAGTAAAGAAGCGATCATATTTTCCCTATTTTGCTGGTTATTCTGGACAAATGCCGCGATCAGAAGAATTGCGATCGAGCGTTGAAAGCAAAAGTCTAGCGAATTTTGAACGAAATCATTGAAAGATGCAATGGAATTCGACCGGAATTAGGCGTATATCGCAAAAGAACGCTCCAACAATTCTAAACTGAGAAACTGAAAAGCGCAGAAATGCGTTTCTTCGAACATAATGAAAAAACTGCCGATTCACCAGAATCTGAGTACTTCGTTTGTCGACCTTTCTGCTCTCGTTCGCTATCTACGAGGGCTTCAGTTCGTAGGGACTGTGCACCTCGAGCTGAGTAACTACGAAGCAAACATCATCTTCACCCGAACGAACGGACTGCAGGTCGAAGAACTCGATCACCGATCGGGCCGAACCTCGAAGGGCAGCGAAGCATTCAAACGTGTGCTCGAACGTTCACGCGAACCGCTCGGGCGGATACACGTATTTCGTTCGAGCGAGAGCCTCGCCGAGGCGGAATCGCCCAAAGTCTTTGTTGACAAAGATATTTCGCGGCAGGCACTGCTGATGGCCTCCGGCCGTGGGGATCGTCTGGCGGGCCACATGGTCGCTTCATGTCAGTTCGTGTCGCCGTCGTTCAGCAATGCCGAGATCGAAGAGTTCTCATTGCTTATCAACGAGATCCTCGAGACCATCGACGATTCGCTCGCAAAGGCCAACCTGAATTTCCCGGTCGCATTCAGAAACGCAGCGAATGCCATCCAAAACGACTTTCCGTTCCTAGATCCCGCCGCCGGATCTATCGTGTTTAGCAACGGCCGTGTTAAGTCGACAATAATAGTTGAACCCGGCTTGTTCGCCGCCGGGATCGTTGAGGTCATCGACCGGGTCTTTGACCGGCTTCGCGGCAAATACACCTTCAGCAAGGCTTTGAAGTACACCCAGCGGCGCGTTTCTATTCTGATCCGGAACCGGAGCGCCGAATTCGCAAAATTCGGCCTCTCGCCTTCGATCGACACGCTTTTGAGGGCATGATCGCGAACGCGGAACAGCCGCGGCACTCACGTGGTACATTTGCATACGGCGGCGAACCGAATAGACTCTATTCTTATGGAATGGAAGATCTTCGGCACCGCCTTTTTGACATTATTTCTCGCGGAGCTTGGCGATAAGACGCAGCTTGCGATCATCGTGCTGACCGCAAAGACCGAATCTAAGCTGGCCGTCTTTCTCGGAGCAAGCCTCGCGCTTGTCATCGTTTCGCTGTTGGGAGTTCTGGTCGGCGGCGTATTAAGCCAGTATGTACCGACCGAATGGCTTCAGCGCGTCGTCGCCGTCGCTTTTATAGTGATCGGGATCCTGATGCTCGCCGGCAAGCTGTGAACGAAAAAGGGCCGCCCCAAAGACGACCCGAAAGATACCCTTTGTCCGCACAACTAATTGTCTGCAAAGAAATCGATCCCTGAAAGATTGTCTTCCGGCGTGATGAAATAGACGGGTTTCGAGAACGTGAATCGCTTTGCGCTTACGCTGAGTATGACCGATTGTCCGGCAGCGATGTCTTCGAACCGATAGTAGCCAAATCCTCCGGTCACTGCCGTTCGTATCTGGCCGTTGCTATCTTCCAATGTCACAACAACGTTGCGGATCCCGGCTCCGGACGCGCTGATGACCCGCCCTTCAATAAATACGTTCGAGGCCGTCGGGACAAACGTGAAGCCGACGTCAAATGTATGATCGTTTGCTCCTTGCCCGCCGGTCGTGACCGAAATGACCGGAAATGTGCCCGTAGGCGAACCTGCCGGATTTATCACGTAGCCCGCATCCGAATCTGACGAATCGGTGTCGCCTGCCTGCGAGTTCGAGTTTGCCGGTGAAAGGGCAAGGCTCGCGAGCGGCCCGCCGACGAGGTAATCGGCGGGGTTGTCAAAGCGAACCTGGTAAGCCGTATTGAAAAGGACGCCGCCGTTGACGAGACCAATATTATCATTCGGATTCGGATCGACACCGGTTGACGAAACGAAATAGTATTCGCCATTCGCGTCGGTCACCGCGGTGCCGACCAGGGTGGAACCTGAATAGAGCCTAACCGTAACGCCGGCTATCGGAAGTTCGCCCGGATCCTGAACGCCATTCGCATTCGAATCGCGCCAAACTCGATTACCGATCTCTATCGGCGATGCCTCGCAAAGCGGGTGTACATTGCCGATGCCATTAGCCTTTCCGAAATCGCTCATCGAATAAGCAAGATATCCGCGGTTCTGCGCGCCGGTCCCGTTCACGAACCAGCGAAAGCCGCCGGCATCGTAAATATTGTCATTCGGGATATAGGTAGGATCGAAGATGGTAGCAACAAGGACATTGCTGCCCGGAACCTGTGCGGCACCGCCAAGCCCTACCTCATCGTGTGGATTGCCGTTCGGGTGATAATTTTCCTGATAGTAGTATTCCGCGCCGCCCGGACCGCTGTTGTTGCCTTGCGGGCCGCTTCCAACACCGCCGCAGCGGCCATTGGACTCGAGCGTCCAGCCTGCGCCGTTAGCACACGCCCGGAGCATTTCGCCGGCCGTTATCCCCTTAAACAGCTGACTCGGGTTGTTTGGATTACTTGCGCTGTTGTAACCCGATTGGTCACCGTTTCGATCGCGAAGCGAAAGGACCATGTCGCCGCGGTCAAAATCGATGTCGGTCAGCATCGGCTGCGGATAAATAAAGTGGCTTGTGCTGATGGTCTGATATGTCGCTCGCCAGTTTCGCCAATTCGCGCTGTACCCGGGATCTGTCTCCTGCCGAGTGTAATTGAGCTGGAAGTTCATCAACGGCGTCGTGTTGAAGGTCATTGTCGCCGGATCGAAGCTAAAAACGTATGCCCGCAGCCTGGTCGAGATCGTTCCGCCCGCGGTTTCGGCCGAACAGACCGCACCGACATAGATCGTTCCTTCATGCCACGTGACCGCGAACGGACGGACCTCGGATGCAGTCGTGCAACTTGGCATTGTCGTCGGAAATGCGGTACTCGTTATCGTCGAGCTGTCGAGCGTTCCGGACGTCGGGATGCGATAGAGTCGACGGTCCGCCAGGTTCATCGCGTAAAGGTACTGTTCGTCGGCCGAGATTGCCATTCCGCCGAATGCGATCTTGCCAACTGCATTCCACGTTGTTTGGCCATTATCTGTGTTGTAGTCGAGCGGATTATGAGGATCTGTACCCGCGGTTCCCGCGCCAAAGACGGTATTCAAATTGACGTATTCCGAGACGACGCCTGAATTGCGATCGATCTGGTAGATCGCGCCAGGTCCGCCGGGACCAAATTTGGCGTGTTTTTTCATGTACGACGCGACGAAGATCCGCCTTGTCTCGCGATGATAAGCGATGCCGAACGTCGTACCAACGTCGTCGGTCGTTGCAAGATTAGTATTCCCCGGCGACTGAAAATCGGTAACCGGATTTCCGCCGGTCGTTCGCGTGCTGCCGCCCCAAAACGGGATCGTGAAGACCGCATCGACCTGTGTCGCGCCGCCGTAGCCGTAAAGTTGTGAGCAGATCGTCGGGTTATCTTCGCAATAGTCGCCGGGCCGGTTGACCGCGAGATTGACGTTTGACGTATTTCCGTCGTCAACGAACTGAACTGTCGATCCGGCGTTCGAGGCGGTTCCGCCGAGTGTCGAATCGGTGCTGCGAGCCGACGGCCGATAGCCTGTCGGGAGCGTTGTGAACTCGAGACGATATGGACCCGTTCCGGTTGCCGAAAGCGAGTAGGTCCCATCTGCGATGGATGTTGCAGAACCGCGAAAGACACCGTTTGCGTCGTATGCCGAGACGGTCACACCGGCGAGCCCGGCGTCCACCGATGTTGGCTGAGCGGCGGTTCCGCCTGTTGTGTCGTACGCACCGTTACCATTGTAGTCGCGAAAGACCCGTCCGGTGATCGTACCGGCAAAGAGCTTTTGCGCTTCGGCTATTCGGTTGAATTCAAATGCATCTGCAATAAGCAAAGTGAGGACGAAAATGAACACCGACGCGGGGCCGCGTAATGAACGAAGGCGATGTAATGACATAGCGAATTTAACTGAAACGAACGGTCGTTATGAGGAAGGGATTTGAACAGCAGGGAGATTGGCGGGACAGAAGCCTATTAAATGCTATTTGATGTGCCCAACAATGTCAAACATTATTGTGCGCCAGGTCATGTATCTTATGAGTTCTCACTTTTTCAAATTTTGCGTTGAACGATCTTAACCGGCGCCTATCGCTTCAGTCTGTCAACGAATTTCTTGCGAAACTTTGCGACCTTAGGAGCCACGACCGCCGCGCAGTAGGGCTGGTTAGGGTTATTTGCAAAGTACTCCTGATGATAGTCTTCGGCCGGCCAGAACTTATCGAAAGCCGTGACCGTGGTTACGATCGGATCATCGTATACGCCTTCACGCGTTACTTCGTCGATGATCTCGTGTGCAATTCGTTTCTGGTCTTCGGAGTGATAAAAGATGGCCGATCTGTACGACGAGCCGATGTCGTTGCCCTGCCGATCGAGAGTCGTCGGGTCGTGTACCGAGAAAAAGACCCTCAGCAGGTCGGCGTACCCGAGCTCCGTCGGATCGAAACGTATCTGTACGACTTCGGCATGGCCTGTCTTTTCAGAACAGACCTCCTGATATGTCGGATTTTCTTTGTGTCCGCCGGAATATCCGGATACAACGTCCTCGACACCCTTAAGATCGTCAAAAACTGCTTCAACACACCAAAAACAACCCGCAGCCAAAGTGGCCGTTTCAAGAACTTTTTCCATATCTAAATAGAATCAGACCGACAGCTCCAAATCAAGAGACCGCAGCCGTTTATTCCAATTCGTCGAAGGTCGAGATAGCTCGGTAATGTTTTTGGCCGTCAACGACGGCGTTGCCGGCCCGGAGAGAGAGTGCGGTCTCGAATCCAGCCGCGGATGCGGCATCGAGCTCTTCCGAAATGTCCGAGATGAACAGGATCGATCCGGCGTCAAGACCCAGCTCGGCAGATATTCTCTGATAGCTTACGGTTTCACGCTTATGGCCGATCTGCGTATCAAAATATCTATCGATAAATCGTGTAAGGTCGCCTTGATCCGAATATTTGAAGATCAAATGCTGGGCGAGCACGCTGCCCGAGGAATAGATCGCGATCATATTGCCGTCTGACTTCCAACGCTCAAATGCCTCAGCGACGTCGGGATAGACCGGTGAAACCAGATCGCCGTTCTCATAACCCGTCTGCCATATCATTCCCTGGATCGACTTCAGCGGCGTCGATTTTCGATCGGTTTCGATAAGGAACTTTAGGTAATCAGCAACCGAATTCGCCGAATCGGGATTCAACCCATTCGAATATTCAATATCGTCCCGATGCTCGGTCACCAACTGTGTGATCTCTGTCTTTAGACGTGCTGAGTTTTCGGACACGAAGCCGGAAATGCGTGCGCGAGCGTATGGAAACAACGTCTGGTGAACAAAATCGATAGGGGTCATTGTTCCCTCAATGTCGAGAAGTATTGCTCTGTTCATTTATGCCTGCGGGCATCAAGTTAGTGCGGGATGCCCGTTCATTTCGCGTCAGGGTGCGGGATGAATAGGGAAATATGCCGTGCCGAAACAAACAGGCTGAAACCCGGCGTCGACGCCGGAGTTCGTATAATGCGGCGTCCAGCCCGAAGCATCTTGAAAAAGCCTGATAGCCCTTACGGTCCGGTCGCCGCAGAGATTGAACCAGTGGCGCGTACCTCGCGGGACGCGGATAAGGTCGCCGGCTTCCATCTCGATCGAAACGACATCTCCGCCCTCGGGAGCGATGTGGAACAGCCCATGCCCCTTCACGATGAACCGCACCTCGTCCTCTTCGTGCCAATGCTCTTTGTTAAATTTGTCGAGCATCGCCTCGAGGCCGGGTGTATCTGGCGTGACATTTATTACGTCTGCAGTGACGTAGCCGCCTTTTGCCTTGAGCTCGTCGATCTCATTCGAATAGAAGTCGAGGATCTCCTCATCGCTCGCATCCGGCCCGAGCTCGGCGATGTTGTCCCACCGCTGATAGTCGATCGCGATCGACCTCAGGTATTCCTTTACCTCGTTCGAATCGGTGAGTCGGACACCCTGCTCTGGTACATCCAATATAGCCATAAGTACAAATGTTCATGCATTGCCGCAAACGCTCTATGCAGCATGTCTCATATCATATCAACGACCGAGCTGCTGCCGTCCAAGTACTTCAAACAAAAACTCGAAGATCTCTATATGCCTGCGGGCATCGGCGACCGATTCGCCCCACGTATAAAGCCCATGGCGGCGAAGGTAAATGCCGTGACAATCTGGGTGCTCACGGAGAACGTTCTCGATCACATGAGAAAGCGCGATGTAGTCCTGCGAATTGTCGACGATCGGAACTACTTCCTTGTGTTCGTGCGTTGTCACACCGGAAAGGCCCTTGAGCATCTCGTAGCCGTCGATCTCAATAGCGCCCTGTTCATAAAAATGGTCCGATAGTATCGTTCCCCAGACCGAATGTGTGTGCAATATCGATCGTGCCCGAGCCACGTGGCGGTAGATCGAGAGGTGAAGCAGCGTCTCGGCCGACGGTTTCCCAAAACCCTGCAGTATCTCGGCGTCGTCGTCGAGCTCAAGGAAGTTGGTCTCGTCAAGATCGCCTTTTTCGATCCCGCTCGCGGTCACACAAATGCGCAGCGGTTTTCGCGCAAGAAGCATGCTGAAATTCCCGCTTGTTCCCAGAACCCAGCCGCGTCGATAAAACTCGCGGCCGGCCAAGGCAAGTTCCTGCGACGCGCTTGTTCCTGATGGTTTGGCCGCCATAAGTTCTATTCCTCGTCCTGACGAAGTTTTTCGAGTACCGAAAGATCCTCAAGCGTTGTAACATCGCCCGCGACAGCCGAACCAGAAGCGATCTCGCGCAAAAGCCTTCGCATGATCTTGCCTGACCGCGTCTTAGGAAGCATGTCGGTGAAACGGATGTCGTCGGGTTTTGCGAGGGCGCCGATCTCTTTGGCGACGTGGGCACGAAGAGCCTCTTTGAGCTCGTCGTCGCCCTTTCGTCCGCCTTCGAGCGTTACGAAAGCGGCGATCGCCTGCCCTTTTAGGTCGTCAGGCCGTCCGACGACGGCAGCTTCAGCGACTGCTTCGTGCGAAACGAGCGCCGATTCGATCTCAGCCGTCCCCAGACGATGGCCGCTGACGTTTATCACGTCGTCAACACGGCCCATTATCCAGTAATTGCCGAGGGCGTCTCGTCGGGCACCATCACCGGCAAAGTAGCAGCCCGGAATCTCGGACCAGTACGTTTTCCGGTATCTCTCATCGTCGCCGTACAAGGTTCTGAGCATCGACGGCCACGGATGCTTGATCACAAGATAACCACCCTCGTTCGGCCCGACCGAGACGCCGGCCTTCGTCACAATATCAACGATTATGCCCGGGAGCGGCCGCGTCGCAGTGCCCGGAACCGTAGGTGTCGCGCCGGGGAGCGGCGAGATCATTATTGAACCGGTCTCGGTCTGCCACCAGGTATCTACGATCGGACACTTTCCTTTGCCAATGATGTGGTGATACCACATCCAAGCCTCAGGGTTGATCGGCTCGCCGACCGTGCCGAGCAGGCGCAGGCTCGAAAGGTCGTGTTTGAGCGGATATTGTTCGCCCCATTTTATGAACGCCCTGATCGCGGTCGGCGCGGTGTAGAGAATGTTGATCTTGTGCCGCTCGATCATGTCCCAGAACCGGTCAAGATCCGGAAAGTTCGGGGCTCCTTCATACATAAAGACCGTTGCCCCATTCGCGAGCGGCCCGTAAACGACATAGCTGTGTCCGGTGACCCATCCGATGTCGGCCGTACACCAATAGATGTCGTCGTCTTTGAGATCGAAGACCATCTTCGACGTATACGCGGCCTGCGTAAGATATCCGCCCGTGGTGTGCAGTATTCCTTTAGGCTTTCCGGTAGTACCGGAAGTGTAGAGAATATAAAGCGGATGCTCGGAATCGAGTTCCTCGGCGGGGCAATCAAAATCAACCGTCTTATCAAGTTCATGCCACCAATGGTCGCGGCCGGGCAGCATCGAAACCTTTGTTCCGGTACGGCGGTAGACAATTACATTCTCGACCGTTGGGCAATGGACCACTGCCTCGTCAACGACCTTTTTCAGTTCCAACTCGCTTCCGCGTCGATATCCGCCGTCTGCAGTAACGATCAATTTGCAGCCGCAGTCGTTGACCCGATCGCTGATCGCATCGGCTGAAAAGCCGCCAAATATCACGGTGTGTGTTGCCCCGATCCTCGTACAGGCCAGCATCGCGACCGCCAATGCCGGCACAAGCGGCATATACAG
Source organism: Chloracidobacterium sp. (assembly GCA_016716305.1). NCBI lineage: Bacteria > Pseudomonadati > Acidobacteriota > Blastocatellia > Chloracidobacteriales > Chloracidobacteriaceae > Chloracidobacterium > Chloracidobacterium sp. The sequence goes on along the minus strand of JADJWP010000002.1, from coordinate 1,851,334 downwards.
CGCTACACGGTCGCCCGACGCGACGCCCAGACTTTTCAGCACGTTCGCAAAACGGGAGACTTCCTGATGAAGCTGCAGGTAGGTTATGGTCTTGATCTCGCCGGGCTCGCCTTCCCAGATTATTGCGGCCTTATTCTTCCGCCACGTCGAAGCGTGTCGGTCAAGACAGTTGTATGAAACATTGATCTTTCCGCCGACAAACCACTTCGCGAAAGGCTCGTTCCATTCAAGCACCTTTTCCCATCTTTTGAACCAATGCAGATCGGCAGCCTGCTTTTCCCAAAAAGCCGAGGGGTCGGCCTCGGCTTCGGCATAGAGCTTTTCGTAGGCCTCGAAGCCGCTGATATGTGCCTTTGATGCGAAATCTGAAGGCGGCTGGAAGACCCGCGTCTCGCTCAGGACTGATTCGATCGCATTTGTTTCGGACATAGGTCTAGAGTATAAATTATTGCGGTGTCGGGCGTAAAACTATGGTCCGTAACACCACCTGTGCAAGATTGTGGAAAGGTCCGCAGTGCGCGTAAAATCCTGACTATTATCTGTAGAAATGCGAGACCGACCCTGCGGTCTCCGCAAAAGCCGCCGCTCAGAAGAAATGCCCCTGCTCGAAATGAGAGACATCGTAAAGGAATTCCCCGGCGTGCGGGCTCTCGACGGGGTGAGCTTTACGCTCGAGCGAGGTGAATTCCATTCGCTTGTCGGCGAAAACGGGGCAGGGAAATCGACATTGATGAAAGTGCTGTCGGGCGTTTATCCGGCTGGCACATATTCAGGCGAGATCCGGATCGACGATTCTGCACGGTCGTTTCGGGACATCCGCGATTCCGAAGGCGCGGGCGTTGCGATAATCTTTCAGGAATTGTCGCTGGTTAAAGAACTTACGGTCGGCGAGAACATCTTTCTGGGGCGCGAGCCGTCGAGATTTGGCGTCATCGATTGGTCGGCTCTTTATCACAAGGCCACGAGCCTTTTGCACGACCTTGGCCTCGATATCGATCCGCGCGTCAAGGTCGGAAACCTCGGCATCGGAAGGCAGCAGCTTGTCGAGATCGCAAAGGCTCTTTCGCATGAGGCAAAGATACTGGTGCTCGACGAGCCGACCGCTGCGCTTACCGAATCTGAAGTAGACACATTGTTTCACATACTGCAAGAACTCAGACAGCGGGGCGTCGGCATGATCTATATCTCGCACAAGCTCGACGAAGTATTCAAAATGAGCGACCGGATCACGGTTTTGCGAGACGGCCGAACGGTCTGTACACACCTTGCCGCAGAACTCACAAAAGATCGTGTTATCGCTGAAATGGTCGGGCGTGACGTCGGAGATATCTATCCGGTTTCTACGCGCACGATCGGCAACATTGCGTTCGAGGTAAAGGGACTCACGGCGTTTTCGGCCGACATCGCCGACAAAAAGGTCGTCGAGGACGTTTCATTTTCGGTTCGCAAAGGCGAGATCCTCGGGGTTGCGGGATTGATGGGAGCGGGGCGAACCGAACTGTTGGCGGCCTTGTTCGGAGCTTGGGACGGGAAATGTTCGAAAGATATCCTGGTCGATGGACGCAGCGTCGCGATCGGATCGCCCGCCGACGCGATAAAATGCGGGATCGGTTTTGTTACCGAGGATAGAAAGCGATACGGTTTGATTCTCGACCAGACGATCCTCAACAACATGACGCTGGCGGCGCTGAAAAAGATCTCAGGCAAATTTCTGACCCATGTCAGCCGCGAGACCCATGCGGTCAGCGGCCCGATGAAAGCACTCCGGGTAAAGGCAAATTCGCCGATGACAATAGCAGGAACGCTTTCAGGCGGAAATCAGCAGAAAGTCGTGCTCGGGAAATGGCTTTTGACCGACCCGAAGGTTCTGTTTCTCGACGAGCCGACCCGCGGCATCGACGTAGGAGCAAAACAGGAGATCTATGCTGAGATCAACAAACTTGCCGAAGACGGTCTCGCGATAGTTCTGGTCTCTTCGGAGCTGCCAGAAGTGCTTGGCCTATCGGATCGGATAATAGTCTTGCATGAAGGGCGAATCACAGGAGAGTTCACAAAGTCGGAAGCGACACCTGAAAAGGTGATGGCCGCCGCAACCGGCGGCTTTGAACAGCAAACCAATGGCTGAAACTGAAAGACCAAAGATCGACACATCGTCACTAAGGGCGTACATAATGATCGCGGTGCTTGCGATCATATGGATGTATTTCCATTGGGCGACCGATTCGATCTTCTTGACCCCTCGAAACCTCTCTAATCTAATGACCCAGATGTCGGTTACCGGCATCCTTGCGGTCGGGATGCTGATGCTGATCGTCTCGGCAAATATCGACCTTTCGGTCGGGTCGGTGCTCGGCTTTGCCGGCGGGATAGCGGCGTATTCGCTGACAACGCTCGGTCACGGCCTTCCGGCATCTATCTTGTTCGCCGTTATCGTCGGCATAGCGATCGGCGTATTTCAGGGTTCGCTGACCGCTTATCTTAACATTCCCGCATTTATTGTTACGCTCGGTGGATTGCTCGCCTGGCGCGGTGCCGTAAAATGGCTGATCGGCGGCAATACGGTCCCGATCTCAGACGATACGTTCAAGTCGATCGGGCAAGGCAACCTGCAGACGAGCGTTGGGTGGATACTCGCCGGCCTGGCGATCGCATTTGTGATCGTTCTGGCTTACAGGAGTGCAAGGTCGGTCAAAGAGTATGGCCTCGGCGAAGCCAATTATGGGGCAGCAATGCTGAAAGCCGTGGTACCTATCGGCGGTATTGTTGCCTTTATATGGGTCATGAACTCATATCAGGGTGTGCCGATACCGGTTTTGATATTCGTCGCGGTAGCATTGCTCGGGGCTTTTATCACCACATCTACGACCTTCGGCCGATACCTTTACGCGATCGGCGGAAATTCAGAAGCGGCGAGGCTTTCGGGCATCAATATCAAGCTGAACGTGATCAAAGTGTATGCGATCCTCGGTGCATTCACCGGTATCGCCGCATTGATCTTTACCGGGCGTGTCGGCAGTGCTGCCCCCGACGCTGGCGTTCTGAAAGAGCTTGACGCGATCGCTGCTTGCGTCATCGGCGGAGCCTCGTTGATGGGCGGCCGCGGTACGGTCTTTGGAGCGTGCCTCGGAGCACTCATAATGGCCAGCCTCGATAACGGTATGTCGCTTCTCAACGTCCGCGATTTCATGCAGGACATAATCAAAGGCTCGATACTCGTTGCGGCGGTCGGGTTAGATATGTTCGGGCGTAAACAGGGCTAAGGTCAACCGCCGATAAAACTCATCGTTCGTTCGGGTTGAACGAAATCGGCGTCGTTGATACGATGGCGGGCTTCCTTCTTTATCACGGCGGCTTTGATAAAGTCGATCAGCTCTTCACGCCCCGCTCCGCTGCGAAGGCATCCGGCCAGGTCATACTCGACCGTTGAAAAAAGACACGTGCGGATCTGGCCGTCAGCAGTCAGCCGGATGCGTGAGCACGCCCCGCAAAACATCTCGGTTACCGGCGCGATTATTCCGATCTCGCCCGGTGCATCATCCGCAAAGCGAAAATTCCACGACGTAGATGTGCCGCGTGTTTTTGAATCGAGTCTCAGAGGGAACACCGCATCGATGGCCTCGCGTATCTCTTTGCCTGAAACTACTTTGCTCCGATCCCAGTCATGTCCGGAATCGAGCGGCATATATTCAATGAACCTCATGCTTACGTCTTTTGTCCGTGCGAACCGTGCCAGATCGACGATCTCGTCATCGTTGCGGCCGCGGACAATGACGGCGTTGACCTTGACCGGCTCGAAGCCGATCTGTTTTGCTGTCGCGATCGACTCGAGCACCCGATCAAGAGAATCCGAACCGGTTATTTCGGCAAAGCGTTCGGGTCGAAGGCTGTCTATGCTTATCGTCACCCGATCGAGGCCGGCCGATCTGAGCGGCTGAGCGTGGCGTGCGAAATCGTGACCATTTGTTGTGAGAGCGATGTCTTTAAGCCGGGGTCTTAATCGTGTGAGTTTTTCGACCAGGACCGGGACGTCTCGGCGAATAAGGGGTTCTCCGCCGGTAAGCCGTATCTTTTCGATCCCCAGAGAGACGAATATTTCCGAAAGAAATTCGAGTTCCTCAAATGACAGGAGCGTCTCTTTTTTTGCCCAAGACGGCTCACCGTGAGGCAGGCAATAAAAACACTTGAAATTACAGCGGTCGGTCAGCGAGATGCGGAGGTCGCGGATCGTCCGGTTGTGTGCGTCGCGGAGCATTTACCACATGATAACGCAAATAAGCAGCGAAACTCTCTACTGCCTATAGGTTTCCCCGATCCGTTTTAACTGCGAGAGCAGCTGCGAGGCTTCCGGATGCGGCACCTTCGATACGATGGTGAGCATTTCGCCGAGCATCTTTGCCAGCTCGGCCCGTTCCGACGCCTCGGCCGGCCCGGTATGCATCTCGTTTTTGCCAAGATCTGCAACTGTTGATTCCAGGCCGCTTATCAATTCCCTTAACGCCTGCTTGCTGTATTTCCCGTTAGGATAACGGCTCAAATATTCAATATCGGTCGTTCGGATCACATAAAGATAACAATTCAGATAGCCTTCGCATTCGCCGGGCAACGGATTTCTTGCCGCCGCCCATGCGATCTCATCGGCGATCGGCAGATGATTGTATTTTTCACTGAGCGACCAGAAGAGCCTGGACTGAACGTAGTATTCGGCGGACGGCTCACTGTAAACGATATTCTTTTCGTTTTTCTTCAAGAATGACCGATGCGGCTCACGATCTTGCCTGTTCATCGTGATCTTTTTCAATGCCGCCTGAAGGTCGAGCAGGCGTTTGAATTCGGCCCTAGCCTGACTCGTCGTACCGGCAATCGGCGAAGTCGCATTCTGCGCGGCTGCAGATTCGGCCGACAGCCCAAAGACAGCGGCAGCCGTAATGGCGGCAAAGTACGAGAGTAGTTGATATGAGAATTTCATTGTTCGATCGCTCATAGGTTCAGATCACAGACGTCGTTTCTTGAGGTGTTTTGCATTTCTCTTGAGTCCTGACAGCTTTGTGCGTTTCATCGCGCTTCTTCGAAAGCGGTCGACGTATTCATCGTGCGACATATCTGCGATCGAATCGAGATCGAGCGATGTTTCACCGTATCTGGGTTCGAACGCCGATTCGTTCGACGGCTTCTCGAACCGGTTCCATGGGCATACTTCCTGGCAAATATCACATCCGTAAAGCCACCCGTCAAGATGCGGTACGATCGCATCGGGGAGCTCTTCGTCGCGCAGCTCGATCGTCGCGTAGGATATGCACTTTCGCGAATCGACGACATACGGATCGACGATCGCTTTGGTCGGGCAGGCATCGATGCACGCGGTGCATGAGCCGCAATGATCAGGAACGAGATCGGTATCGGGTTCGAGTTCGACATCGAGCAGCAATTCGCCAATGAAGATCCACGAGCCGACCTCGGTCGTGATGACATTTGAGTGTTTTCCGAGCCACCCGATGCCGGCCCGTACAGCCCAAGCCTTGTCCATCATCGGTGCCGTATCGACGCAGATCTTTCCCTTTGCGCCCGGAACTTCGGACACAATGAGATCAAGCAGCTTGCGCAGCCTTTCGCCGATCACCTCGTGGTAATCGTCGCCCCAGGCATATCGTGATATTTTTCCTTTATTTCCTTCGGATAGATGTTCGTAGGGCGTGTAGTAGTTGAGAGCTACGACCACCACGGAACGGGCCTCCGGAAATATCGATCGAGGATCGGTTCGCCTTTCCGGTTCACGCTCGAGCCATTTCATCTCGCCGTGAAAACCGCCGGCGAGCCAGTTCATAAAGCGCGCTCCTTCAACGTCAAGCGGTTCCGCTTTTGCGATCCCGACGATATCAAATCCTAATTCAGCCGCTGCGGCCTTGATCATTTGCGACAGCCTGCTCATCTGTGAAACGAAGTTCAATACAAGCGACCCCCGGACATACTGCCAAAAAAAAGGCCGGACAGCGTTAACCGTCCGGCCGATCAGAATCAAACAATTCGAACCATCAGAAGTTGAGTTTGAAACCGAACTGGAATTGCCTCGGATCGAACGCAGATGTCGATTGGCTCAAATACTTCGAACCTTTCTTCTGGCCGACGGCATTCACTACCTGATAGAACGGGTTCGCGGCGGCCTCATTAAAGCGATTGAAGAGATTGAACCCTTCCGCAATGAGGTCGATGCTGACTCGTTCGCCGATCCGGAACTTTCGGGTAAGGCGCATATCGACCGAAAAGAAGTTGCCGGTGATCCCCATGTTACGGCCAAGATTGCCGTTTGCGGGGAAGATGCCGGTCTGACAATTGGCATCGACGGCCGTCTGGCAGAGTGTCCCGTCAGGACGTACCGTCGGACGTTCGTTGGTGCTCTGAAAATCGCCATTTGCGTCGCCGACCGCGAGGATGTTGAATGGACGGCCCGAACCGTATTCAACGATCGGGGCGAACTGGAATCCCTGAACGAATTTCTGAAATCCGTTGCCATTCCTCCACGAATCAGGTGCACTGAAAATACCGCTGAATACGAAGCGGTGACGCTGGTCGAAAAGCGAATCGGCACGTTCGGCCCTGAAGTTAAGGTTATCCTGCGGCTTCAGGAGCGTCTGCAGATCTGACGAGTCGTCGATCGAATGTGACCAGGTGTACGTAGCAAAGAACTGCATGTTGTTGGAAAATCGCTTCTTCCATTCCAGATTCAGTGCGTTGTACGACGAATTGCCGTCTGACATCTGCGCGTTAACGTCTGCGTAAGCGTTCAGCGGGCCGGGGGCCCGGACGGTACCTGCAAGCTGTGAATCGAACGCCGCTTTGTTGACCGCGCCGCCAGTTACGCTCGAAACAAAGAAGTAGTTTGGCCCGAGCCGGCGGAAGAAATTGGCCGCGATCGGGCTAACGATCCGTTGGCCTGTCGTATTGTTCACCGCGATAAGGCCCGGAAGGACAACAGTAAACAATGCATTCGACGCTGTCGGCATCGGGAAGAACGCAGCAGTCGAGAGGTTTGTCGGGAAGCAGCTCGGTGCCGTCGGGGTCGCCGTCGTGCAGCCCGCGAAGGCCGGGTTGTTTACCGCGAACCGACGGAAGTTCTCGCGAAGTGCATCGGTATTTACATTGTTCACATCCTGCGGATGGGCAAGGTGCCTTGCGTTAACGGTTATATAACTCGCCGATATCGCCATGTCTTTCCCGATCATCTGCTCGATCCCGAGGTTGCCCTGCAATGCGTAAGGAAACTCGAAATCTTTCGAAACGTGGAGCGTGAACGGCAGGATCGGGCCGAATCCGGTAAAGGTGCTCGAATCAAACCGCTGCTGACCGAAAAGATACCGGGCAGATGTCGCGACATTTGGTGTAACGGTCGCACCGCAGATCGTCGGGACCGAGCCCTGCACACCGCAAACGGTTCCGTGAAAGACCTGAAATGCGTTGAACAGTCCGGTCGGCGAAGGGCCGCCGATCGGAAGCAGCGTAGCCTGCTGTTGCTGCGAGCCATCTGCAATATCCGAGTTGAAAGCAACAACGAGAAGCGGATGGTCATAGAACATTCCGCCCGCCGCTCGGAGAACTGTCTTTCCGTTGCCAAAAAGATCCCACGCCATACCGAGCCGCGGTGCCCAGTTGTCGGTGTCACGCGGGAAACCTTGAGTAACATTCAGGATGTCCTGCGCGGCCTGAACGTCGGCTGCCGTAAGCGTGATGCCAGTTAGCGGGTCTCTGAACGGGACGGGTGCAAACTCGTCGGTGAACTCGATGTCGTAACGAATGCCGTAATTGAGCGTAAAGTTACGAAAGACCTTCCACGTATCCTGAGCGAAGAAAGCGATCGGCTTGTTCTTTATCGCACTATTCGGGTCACCGAATCCCTGAATGAATACGCTCGGGAAACCCAGACCGTATGCCTGATTCGGGGTGAACGCCGGCCCGGTGCAGCCCGGTATCAAACCGCTGCAGGATTGCTGGCTGAAATTGAAAAGGCCGGGGAAATTAAGCTCGAAGACGGCTTTGACATCGATGAAATTGAAGTCGGCACCGAACTTGAACAGATGGCTGCCAGTCGCCCATGTGAGATTGTCGCGAAGCTGGAATCGTTCTTCAACGCGATCGACCGGCGAGAACGGATTGGAACCGATAAAGCCCGTACCGGCGATCTGATGGGCAACGCTCGGAACCTGAGAATCGAACTTTGCGGCACGACGGCCAAAGTTGAAATAGGCTTCGTTGATGACGTTGCGGGGCAAAATACTCGAAAGCGATGCCGCGAACGATACGTCCTCAAGCTGCTGAATTCCGGTTCGTGAATAATCGTTCTGGCCGAGCGTCTGGTTCTGTGATTCGTCCTGAATTCCGTTTATCTTGCTCGGGTTATAGCTGAACCGAAGCGAGATCTGCTGGCCCTGAGAAATGAGGTGGTCAAGACGCAGCGACGTGTAGGTCGATGCTTCTGAGATCGGGAAAATGCGGCGAAGCTGGTTCAACGGACGGAACGCGATCAACTCGCCATTCGCATTGCGTGTAAGCGGCACCGGTGTGCCCGAAAGCAGAAAACGGCCGCCGACGACGGAACCCTGGGGAACGCCGATGCCCGGCAGGAAGTTTACCAGCGAGCTTGCGCCGTTAAGCGCGGTCTGCGTTCCGATCGAAGCAAAATGAGCGTACGCAACGGCGCGTTGGATGCGGGCCGCGTCCCCGCTCGAGACCTCGGTCTGCAAAAATGATACTTGCGCCGCGGTCAGGCCCGTAAACGCCTGGCCATTCGGAATTATTGCTGTCGGGAATGTAAAGCTGCCTGTCGCACCCGCGATCAGGTCGCTTGTGAAAAAGCCGGATTCCTGCCGTCGACGCTGTTCGAAGGACCCGAAAAAGAACGTCCGTTCTTTGACCAAAGGGCCGCCGAACGTCGCACCGTATTGGACACGCGTATATGGCGGACGCTTATCCGGATCGCCGTCGATCACAGGGGCGAAAGCGTTGCGCGACTGGATCGACTTGTGACGGAGAAATCCAAAGATATTGCCTCGGAATTCGTTCGTTCCGCCCTTCGTTACCACGTTGACGATGCCGCCTGTCGCACGACCAAACTCAGGCATATATGAGTTGGTCGTGACCTGATACTCCTGCACGGCCTCCTGCGAAACCGTCGATCGTGCCGCGTTGATCGAATTGTCGGTGAAATCTGCACCGTCCACCTGAACGAGGGTCGAGCGGCCGCGTTGGCCCCCGATGTTGAGTCCGGACGTTGGTGCCGGGCCTACCGCCTTACCGTTATCGCGTCCGACCGTCGAGATGGTCAGGGCAAATCCGGTCGCGCTTCGCTCGTTGATGGGAAGATTTTCGATGCGGGTCTGGTCGATGGTCGTTGATACCGTCGTTCTGGTTGTTTCTATTAGCTCGACCGATTCGCCCGTGACCGTGACAGTAACGTCCTGGGCACCGACCTCCATCGTGATCCGCAGTTCCGCGCTTTGCCCGACCGTAAGCCGGACCGGCGATATCGAAACCTTCTTAAAGGTCGCAGCTTCGGCCGTTACCTCATATTCGCCCGGCGGGAGTGCGATAAACCGATAACTGCCGTCGGAACCAGACGTAGTTGATCGCGATATCCCGGTGCCGGCGTTTCGTGCCGAAACACTAGCGCCCGGTATGACAGCACCGTTCTGGTCGACGACCGTGCCAACGAGGTCGGCTGCGCTGGCCTGAGCTTGGGCCAACGCCGATCCTACGCCGACGAATAAGAACATCGCTACTGTGATGAACTTTTCGACGAATTTGGGGATGGTTATAGAAACTGCTCTCATTAGATAAAATCTCCTTTGCGGTTTGAATCGATTCCGGTAACTGCCGAGGGCTTTCAGCATCAGAATGCCGACGTGAGAAAAGGGTTGATCCCGAGCCCGAAACTTCCAGTTAATTCAATTAATTTCGACAGGTTGCAGAATTGCTAAGATTTGCTTTGATGTTTGTATCGCAAAATCAGCCGTAAGGCAAGCAAAATCGTCAATTTATCGGTGTCGGGCCGCTATTTTCTGCTGAGTGAAAATCCCCGTCTCGTAGCCCGAGCAAATGTTCTCATTACGGTCTGCGAATGAAAAAGCGAGAAGATCGAGAACGATGCGATCCCGGGAACAAATGCTGCCCGTCGGAGCAGCGACGACGTCCGAAGACGTCCGCAGAATCTTTTCGCATACCGGACCGTATACGCGTTTACGGCCGAGAGGGTTTCGAGGTCGCTTTCTATTAGGCAGTCGGAAAGTACGCGCGAGCTCTCAAGGGCCAGGAGCATTCCGCTCCCGGTGAACGGATCGATGAATGCAGCGGCATCGCCGACCGAAAACAGATTCTGGTGGCCGGTCGTGTTTCGCGAACCGAACGAATCGACAGCGACCGCAAGCCGGTCACCTACCGGGTCGGCGTTCGAAAGCGTCGCCTGAGCACGCCGGTTCCGAAAAACTGCCTCGGTCAGGATCCGATTCTGGTCTGCACCTAATGACCGGACCCTCTCAGAGGTCATGATGAAGCAATGATTGGCGAGGCCGTTCTCAATATACGTGACGCCGCCGTAGCCGCCGGGGAAGAAATATATCTCGCAGGTTCCCGGAGTGATCTTTGCTCCCCGAACGTGCTGCTTGAAGCCAACAAATCCCGGCTGTTTCGCTTGCCGGGTCTTCGACGCCTTATCTGCTTTCTTTGCCGAAAGTTTCGACAGCGTGCCGGCACGTCCGGTCGCATCGATAAAGATCGAACCTTCGATCTGCGATAGTCCGCTTTCGTTTCGAACCCGTAGAGACGAGATGCCGTTCGCTCCGAGTTCCACACCGATCACCGCGGTCTCCGTCAGCACTCTTACACCGGCCGATCGGGCACGTTCGAGCAGGACGTCGTCCATACGAGCCCTGCTCAGGCTCAGCGCATTGCCCCCGAAGATCTCGCTTTGAATACCAACGCTGCGGCCGCTCGCTGCATAGAACCGTGTTTCCTTGATCGATTGCCCGCCAGAACTCAGCATCGCATCGCTGACACCGATCTCGCGAAAATGCCCGATACACTCCGGTGAGATGAATTCCCCGCAGAGTTTATGACGCGGGAATCGTTCGCGTTCGATGATCGTGACCGAATGGCCGGCATCGGCAAGGCGTATCGCCACACTCGACCCCGCCGGGCCCGCGCCCGCCACGACGATCTCTTTGCGCGTGTTTCCCATTGTTGTTTGCCTGGTCATCGAGCACCGGTCTCGTTATTATAACAGTGATCTGATCTGAAATCGCCGCCAAGGGCAAGGTGCACTCTTAGACATCAATATTATCCAATGCAGATGATCCCGCTCTCGATACCGACCCCGTTCTATGTCGGCGATGTGAACGTATACCTGATAAAGGAAGATCCGGTCACCCTAATCGACGTCGGACCAAAGACCAGACAAGCGTCCGAAGCGTTAAGGCTGCGTCTTGCCGAGAACGGGATAGCGTTTTCAGATATCCGCCGAATCGTACTGACGCATGCCCATGAGGATCACTGCGGTCTGGCAAAACAGGTCCGAGACGAAGCAAAGGATGCCGAGGTATTGATCCATAATTGGGAGACCGGACATCTTTTTGGTCGGCTGGCGCGTGAGGAGCATCGCCGGTTGTTGGTGCGCTCGGGGGTTCCGGAGGCGGTAATCGAAGATATGCGGCTTCTCTATGAAGAGATATCGCTTCTGACCGATTCGCTTGAGCACGGCGAACTGACCGATCTGACCGACAACATGGAACTGGAGTTCGAGACTGGTTCGCTTCGCGTTCTCCACACGCCCGGACATACGCCGGGTTCTTGTTCATTTGTGCGCGAGGCCAACCGGACATTGGTCTGCGGCGATTGTGTCCTCAAACGGATCACTCCAAATCCGATGCTGTCGCCTGATCCGGTCGATCCTGACCGCCGTTTTGCGTCGCTTGCTGAATATCTGGTCAGCCTGGCAAAGCTGCGGGCCCAAAAGCCGACTCTGACGCATGGCGGACACGGCGAGCCGGTGACCGATTTCGAAGAGATCTTTAATCGATACGTTCGGGCGATAGACGACCGTCAGAAACGGGTTGCCGGTCTTGTCGACCATCGCGGCGTAACTGCCTTTGAGGTTGCGCAACGGCTCTTTCCAAATTCGTTCGACCACGACGTACACCGCTTTCTCGCGATCTCAGAGGCGGTTGCTCATCTCGACTACGCAGAGGCAAATGGCCGCGTCGAATTGGAGGTAAAGAACGGGGTTGAGTTCTATCGGAATTGACCTGGTTTGAATGCTCATTTGGGTCGCGCATCTCAACGCATGAGACGGCTTCCGGCGACCTGCCCGATCTTTTCGGTCACCTTCGTAACACCATCGAAGCCGGGCAATTGCTGTACGCGCTGCGTGACCGCCCGATCCAATACGGCTAGTGCGTCGTCTTCACCAAACAAGACCGAAACGACCCGCTTGGTCCTTTCTTTCCGCAGCGAGCCCTGGCCAACGGGATAATAGAAATGCTCGATCACACGGCGGGCAAGTCGTTGGGCGCTGTCGTTTTTTCTTAACTCCAGACGGGCAACGCTCCAATAAAATTGCGTATGCGCAGATTCCTCACGGATTATCGCCTTTAGAATTCCGGTCAGTATCGGATGGTCGGCGATCTCGATCATCCGGCGGTATGCCTGCGCCGTTGTCATTTCATGAACCGCACCGAAGGTCATATGCGTCGCCGTAAATCGATGCCCGATCAGATTGGTCAGCGAGGTAAGCAGATAAGTGTTCACATGATAGAACTTCGATACGGCACGTCTAACGCCTGATGCCCAATCCGTTTCGGTCTTATGGCCAAGTTCGTTCAGAAATCGATTCAACACCTCGCCGTGGGTGACTTCCTCAATGCCCCAACGCTCCATGAATTTGGAGATCACAGGATCTCGGCCGGTCGGCGTCCGTTTCAATTCCTGCCAATACATATCGGTGAGCGTTTCGACGTCGCGCATGTAGAGCAGTACAGGTATCAATCTCTCATCGAACGGATGATCACGAACCTTGCCCCATTCGACGTTATCGATGAATTCGTCGGAAAGGGCTCGTTCCTGCCTATCGTACCAATCCAAGACCTCTTGTTTCGATTCGAACATCATAATTCGGACGATGAACTTTGTTGTGTTTTCTGGTGATCGACGGGCCTTTGCGAGATGGTTTGCCGCGATCAGTTTAACAATGGGCCGATATTCGCTATTCTAATAGCTCAAGACTAAGATCAAGTTGAGCGTAAATGTTACATTACCCATTATGGCGAAGCTAATAATTATTATCCTTACTTTGATTATATCGCAATTCGTACCGGCAGCGGCACAGTCTCCGAGTCTTGCCGTCGCGGGTGAAAAGCGGCTCAAGAATATCAAACAACTGACGTTTGGCGGTGAAAATGCCGAGGCGTATTTCTCATCGAATGGCAAGCAGCTGATCTTTCAATCGAAACGCGACGGCCACCGATGCGATCGGATCTACTCGATGAATATCGACGGTACCGCGACCCGGCAGATCTCGAACGGCGAAGGCCGCACGACCTGCGCTTATTATTTCAAAGGCGGAAAGCGTGTGATCTATGCATCGACACAGAGCGGAGGAAAAGACTGCCCGCCCGACCCCGACCGTTCGCAAGGCTACGTTTGGCCAGTCTACGGTGACTATGAACTTTACACCGCAAAGGCCGACGGCACGGACATCAAGCGTCTTACCAATGTTCCCGGATACGATGCCGAAGCGACCGTTTCCCCTGATGGCAAAAAGATCGTATTTACATCGGAGCGCGACGGCGATCTTGACCTCTATTCAATGGATGTGGATGGCAGGAATGTAAAGCGCTTGACCAACGAGATCGGGTACGACGGCGGCGCATTCTATTCGCCGGATTCGAAAATGATCGTATACCGCCGTTCGAGCCCGAAGACCGAGGCCGAGATCGCACGTTACAAGGACCTGCTTGCGAAGAAGCTGGTCGTCCCGACCGTGTTCGAGATCTGGGTGATGAACGCAGACGGATCGAACAAGCGTCAGGTAACAAATCTCGGGTCAGCGTCATTTGCTCCGTTCTTTACGCCCGACGGCAAAAAGATAATCTTTTGCACCAACTATTTCGACCCGAACAGGACTGACCGACGTCGCCAGCCAAATTTCGATCTGGCATTAATAAATCTCGACGGCACCGGAATCGAGCGCGTTACTTTTAACGAGACGTTTGACGGGTTTCCGATCTTCTCGCCGGATGGCAAAAAGCTCGTATTCGCCTCGAACCGAAATACGGCCACAGTGGGCGACACAAATGTCTTCATTGCGGACTGGGTAAATTAGCCGCCGCATTAAGGCCGAGGTTCCGGATCGCGGGCGTATTCGGTCCTGAATCACTTACCGGAAGAAGTTTACCGGACGCCGATGTCCCGGAATTCGTGTCTATGCGACGCACCAACGCCTTACTTCTTCTTATCTGCACGTTTGCCATGTTGATCGCGGCCGTCGCTTGCGGCGGCTCAAGATCAGCCTCGCCGTCGAACGCATCGAACAAACCAGCCGCATCGCCGCAGGCAACACAATTGCCGAAGCCGAAAAACGGCGATTATCCGGGCAAAGGAACTGTCACAAAGATCAACGCCGATCTCGGTTCTGTCGAGATGGATCATGACGACATTCCCGGCATTATGCCTCCGATGCGGATGGAGTTTTTCGTTTCGGATAAAAAACTGCTTGACGGACTTAAGGTCGGCGATGCGGTCGATTTCACCCTCAGATATACCGACGGCCAGGAGATCATCGTCGCGATCGCACGAATAAGATGAGCAGCATTTCGTTCTGCAAGTTTCACGGTTTCGGCAATGACTACATAGTCATTGAAAAAGCAGCGATCGCCGAAGACAATGATCTTTCCGAATTGGCCATCGGCATCTGCAACCGACACACGGGCGCCGGTGCAGACGGCATCGCCATCATCGAGCGAACACCCGACAGCGATGCTGATTTCTTTTGCGAGATCGTTAATCCGGATGGCAGCGTTGCCGGGTTTTCAGGGAACGGGACACGCTGCGCCGTCTCGTACATTTACTTCAAACAGCTCTGGAGTTTGCCGGTGCTTCGACTGAAAACCCGCAGCGGCAACAAGCGATTTCGCCTGATCGACGAGGAATCACCGGGCCACTATCGATTTGAGGCCGAGATCGGCGAACCAAAGTTCGCGAGCCGGGATGTTCCCGTCCTTACATCTGAACCGCTTGAATCCGTGATCGATCTTTCAGTCACGGCGGCTGGTAGGGAATTCAGGATGTCTTGCGTTAATGTCGGCAACCCTGTAGCGATCACATTCGTCGACGATCTTGATCTTGATTGGCGTAAATATGGAAAGGCGTTGGAAACCCATCCGGTCTTTCCGTCGAAAGCGAATATCGTTTTTGTGAAGGTTATCGACCGCGAGAACATTGAGATCAGGATCTGGGAACGCGCCGCTGGCGAGACGTCATCATCAGGTACGTGCTCAAGCGGAGCAGCGGTCCTATCGGCATTCACTGGCCGTACCGGCAAGAACCTCGCGGTTCACGCGGTCGGCGGCACCACCGACTTCGTGTGGCGTGACGATGGCGAGATGCTCATCACGGGCCGTGCGGACATCGCCTACACCGGCGAGTGGCCGGCGCCTTGAAGGATCTCGGCGACGGCCTTTTGCCTGAAGTCGAAAATGTGATCAAGCTCGCGGCGAACGATAAAATGAGAAAGGTCCCCAAGCGGTTCGAGCGGAAGGCGATAGCGCACTTCGTCCTCGATCAGCGTCCGTTCCGCCGATATTTCTGTGAACGTGTGCGTATGGATCCACTGTTTATACGGCCCGATCAATTGTTGGTCGACGAAGCGGAAAGGCGGCTCCCACACCGATATCTCGGTGCGCCATTTCATAGGCAGGCCGCGCATCTTTAGCTTGTAGTCGATCAACGCACCCTGCCTGATATCGATCGGCTGCGGTGTAATGATATGAAAATTGAGTTCCGGAGGCGTTATCCGCTCAAGGTTCCCGGCGTCGGCAAAAAAGACGAAGACGTCGCCACGCGGCAGATCGATCGTTAATTCCCGTTTCAAAATGTGCTCGGCCATAATAGGATCTCGAAAGTAACTTCGAAATTTCCAGTTCGCGCACAGTGCCGGTTTGGATGCCGAACTTGATCAGAAGATGGCAAGTAATGGCTGCCCATAAACAGCCTGAATAAAGACAGCAGTGAATGCACCGGCATAAACGACGGCAAAGGCCGCTGTTGCAAGAGTGGCAGCTGCGGGCCTGTAACGCTGGTAGATCGCGGCGAAAAGCGGTATCGCCTGCAGCCCGTGCAGCCCGATAAAATGAGCCGCCCTCAGATCGCCGCCCTCGGTTGACCAATTTACCAGCGGCAATCCGGCACCGCCGTCGGGCACACCGACCGCGTGGCCCATTTGGGACGACATATACGCTCCCTGAAGACTTCCCAGGAGCATTACAACGAGCCCGAGACGCAAGCCGAGCACGACGGCCGCCGGCAGTTGGACCTCGCTCCTGAAATACAGATAAGCCACATAGAACATAATGACGGTCAGGGTCGCTATCGCCGTACCCATTGCGGCGAAAAGAGCACCATTGAAAGCGCTCGATGTATTGAAGTGCGACGTTTCGCCTCGAAGCGGCTGTCCTGCGATCACAGCCATCTCAATTACAAAGATCGCGATGATCATCCATGCGATCTTGTTAAGCCGCCCGGCTCCGGTTGGAAGTAAGTCGAAGTACAGGGCGATCGTCCAAAGAAATATCGCTATCGAAATAAAGAACTTCATCGGCTTTATCCAACGGTTGATCCCGAGAATTTCGGTCGCGTCGGCAAATATCAGAACCGCCGTGATCGCAAACAACGCGAACGACACCGTACCGGCGATCATCAACGGCCGTTGAGTTTCGAACAATCGCGCTATCATTTCTCACCTCTCTTTTTCAGTGCGAACCGCAGGCCGGTGTACATCAACAGGCCGATCGGGCCAAGCATGAACGTAAAGAACAAACACGGTATCAAGAACCAATGAGAGATACCTTGTTCCTCGGCGTCACGAACCTCCCAAATACCGACGAAGAGGTCGAAAGCAAGGTAGTGTATCCAGCCTGCAAGCACGGCCCATTCATTGGTGAAGAGTTTCATCACATCGGCAAGCGACCCGAATCCGCCCTCTGCCGATCCGAAGAACGTAACGACAAGGACGAGATAGGCCGCCGACAGCAGTATCGGTATCGCGCCCGAGACGACAACCACACGCGTGAATTTCCATTTCGGCGCGGCAGCAATGAGTATCCAGCTGAATAATGCGGTTGTGTTCGCTACTGAAAAGATCGTTTCTGCATTCATCTCTATTAGCTCCTAAATTGGCCTGAGCGCTTACTTAACAGTGTTAAGCAGCGGTCAAAAAAAATTAACGTGCGGCGCCGGCGATCATTGTCTGAATCGTATTCTCGATCAGCCTCTTTCGGGCGACGAACGGAAAGTGCCGCTGTGTTATCAAAAGCGATGTGATCCCGTGCAGCCCGGCCCAAAGCGACTGGCTGATCAGCTCGACGTCGCCGGTACGGAAACGTCCGCTGTCGATGCATCTCGACACCGCCTCGCGAAGCGTTTCGAAAGCGAGCTTTCCATTCGAGTTTTCAAAACTTACTTTCATTTCTTTTGGTGAAGTGGTCCCGAAGAGCAAAAGATAGTGGCTAGGGTGCCTGAGTCCGAAGTTTATGTATTCGGCCATACCCGCGTGAAGGCCTTCGATCGGGTCGGCCGACCTTCTATTGATCGCGGTGATCTTGCGCGTTAGCTCGCCAAATGTCTGCTCGCAGATCTGCGTCATAAGGTCGGCCTTATCGTCAAAATAAAGATAGATCGTTGTCGCCGAATAGCCGATGCGGTCCGCGATCCTTCGCATGGAAACACGTTCGTATCCTTCGTTGACAAACAATTCGCGAGCCGCATCCATGATCTCCTGCCGCAAACTCTCTTTCGCATTTTCTCTTTTGCTTTTCGACGGCATGGTACTTAACAGTGTTAACAAACTAAACGGTGTTAAGTTAACTCAGCGCATCATTCAATGTCAAGCGCTAATTTTGGATCAGTTCTTGCCCTTCAGATATTGCTGCGGGATCGGATTGTCGGGGGTCTCGGCCTGCCAGAAGATCGTGAGGACCCACCAACGTTTACCGTCATTAACGAGTTGGAAACTATTGATGCCGCGCAGGAACGGTTCTTTGTCGGTCTTGCTCCGAAACGCGTGATACGTTGAAAATACCTGGGCGATGTTGCCATACTGATCGACCTTGCGCGAGATCTCGCGTTCGTGAAAACCGTTCTTGGCGAAGAACGGCTCGTTTCTCGCAACGTAATCGTCGGGCGTCATCGCCCGCGCAGCAAAGACGTTGGTCTGCGGATTCTTTCCGGTCGGGATCAATCGTCCGTCCTTGTGAAAGAGCGACCGAAACCGATCCCAATCGCGAGGCTCACCGGCGTCGCCCGATATGACGTCATAGACCGCCTTCATTATCGCGTCGATCGATGCGACATCAGCCGGTGCGGCTTCTTTTGGTACAGGTGTTTGGGCCATTGCCGAAAACGACAGAAATGAAAGCGCGACGATCAGGAATGCATGTTTCATTCGATCTCATACGCGATCTGATAAACAAAGTTTCACGGCTTCCCGGATCTTGTGTCGCGGCGGTTCTCGATACGGTCCTGCAGTTCCGCCGGGAATGTTGAAAAGAAGTCAAGGCCGGTCTTTGATTCGATAGTGCGGATAGTCGTTAGATACCGCTCCCAGCGGACGTTCTCGATCCCGGGATCATTTGGCATATCGACGGCGAAAACGCGCATTCTCGGGTCGTTCGCCTCGATCCGTTTACCGCGCGGCACCACGACTATCACCTTCCAGCAATTCGTCGGGACGACGATCTTTCCTTTGAGCGAACCCTGGTCTCCGTAAACGCCCGCAGCCTGATATAAGTCGCTTCCGCGCCACGCCTGACCCCGGGCGAACGATTCGAGCTTGTTCCAGGGGTATTGATTCAACGCACCAGACTGAGGAACGATATTCGTCATCAGGAACGTCTCTTCGTTAAGTTCTTTGCTTGCGAATCGGTCCGCACTCGGT
Source organism: Chloracidobacterium sp. (assembly GCA_016716305.1). Lineage (NCBI taxonomy): Bacteria > Pseudomonadati > Acidobacteriota > Blastocatellia > Chloracidobacteriales > Chloracidobacteriaceae > Chloracidobacterium > Chloracidobacterium sp. Next base: position 1,832,148 of record JADJWP010000002.1, on the reverse strand, counting down.
ACCATGTGGCCTCGGTCAAAACCGCTTCCGGAATAGTCGTAGTATCCGATCCGCTTGAAATTGTCGGGGAGTCGCGGATCGGGCCTGAAATCCGGCCTGGGGATCGAGTCGCCAAGATCCGAGCGCTCCGTTCGCCATGAGACCCAGTTGATCGTTCCGCGACTGTCATTGTAGGAGAACGCAGAGCCATTCCCGAGAATGAGAAAATTGTCCTGATCGGCAGGATCCGTCGTTGCGTTCGATAGATTGCCAAAGGCAAGATGTTCGCTTTCGGAACCATTTGTTCGCGGATTCGGTGAAACTGTTTCTGTCCCAGTTGTGATAGCCGGTCCGGTCGTCACGGCCGGTCTCTGACACGCCGGCACAGCTGAGAAGATCAAAAGCGCGATCGCCAACATCCAGCGATCCGGTATTTTACTGACCTTCGGCATTGAGAAAGATTGTAACAAAACGGACATCTACTTTGAGGCGGCCGAATCTGCCGCAGCATAAAATCGACCGATACCGATGTCGAAGGCGGTCTGAATGCGTTAAAATCAACGTTGTGCCCGACCTAATGCATATACGTGGATCGTCGCGGATCGAGCTGATCGAGTATTTCGAGGAGCTTGGCGAACCGCGCTACCGTGCCGATCAGGTTTTCCGCGGTTTGCACGATCGGCGGCTGGCCTCATTCGCTGAGATGACGGATCTGCCGAAAGCGCTTCGCGAAAAGCTGGCCGAGACAGCCACTGCGTCAACGCTGACTGTCGAATCCAGCTTCGCGTCGTCCGATGGGACGCGGCGGTTCCTAATGAAAACACACGACGGCTATCCGGTCGAGACGGTCTTTATCCCAACTGAGAACCGCGATACGATCTGCTTTTCTTCGCAATCCGGCTGTCCTTTGAAATGCGATTTTTGTATGACCGCGAAGCTCGGCCTGCTTCGCAACCTTACCGCGGGCGAGATCGTCGAACAGATAACGATCGTGCTCAACGAGATTTACGGGCCGGGCGTTCCGACACCTCATGGTACGAACCTGGTCGCCATGGGCGAAGGCGAACCGTTCCTGAATTTCGAAGATCTGATAAAGGCACTCGACATTATGTCAGACCCCGCCGGCCTTCATATCGTCCCCGGACGGGTGACTGTCTCGACTGCCGGGATCGTCCCCAGGATATATGAATTTGCAGAGCTCGACCGGCGGCCGAATCTTGCGATCTCGCTGACTGCCGCCAATGATGAGCTGCGAAATCGGTTGATGCCGATAAACAAACGGTGGCCGATCGCCGATCTGATGGCAGCGGCCCGCTCGTTCGAGAAGAGCCTTAAGAGAGGTGAACGATTTACGTTCGAGTACGTGTTGCTAGGCGGCGTGAATGACAGTGATGCTCACGCGAACGAACTCGCGGCGCTTATAAAGCAAAGCAAACTCAGAAAGGTGAAGATCAACCTGATCCCACACAATCCGGCGGAAGGGCTCGATTATTCACCTTCGACAGAAGATCAGGTCAAGAGATTTAAGGAGGTCCTCGAATCGAAAGGCATATCGGCTTATATCAGAACGCCGCGTGGCCGTGATATTTACGCAGCCTGCGGGCAGCTTGCCGCGAAGGCGGCGTAGCGTCTATATTGGCGATCGATCTGCCTCAGGACATTTGTTCGCTTAATATGGAACTTCTAATTCCCGGATTGATCCTCGTCGCGCTGATGGTATGGGCCTCGACCAAGATCAAGCGAAGCGCCGCTCAGGCCTACGCGGCCGAATCGATCGAGACCGAGTATTTTGCGATCGAAAAGCCAGACGGTTTGATAGATCTTGCCGAGCCTGAAGATGGGGTTTTATTTTCGGCCCGATCGAAGGATCTTGGCCGCGACGAAGCCGAAGATCTTCACCATGTGGTCGCTAAGATCGAGTTCTTTTCGGGCGAGACATTCGGCGGTATGAAGACAGTGGTGAGCCAACGCGGGGAAAAGATCATGTCCGAAACGCCGTTGACAATCGGCGGTGCCCGATGTCTGGCATTGGAGACTGAGGCGCTCAGCGGAATGGTCAGAACCGCGAAATTCTATCGGTGGATCGAAGCGGTTGACGGCATATTTCAGCTCGCTGTGGTCGTCCTGGCCGATCATCGCGACGAGTATAGCGAGCGGATAGAATCGATGGCGGCGAGTTTCAGGATCAAGAATGTCGAAACCGCACCAGAAGTTTGATCTAACCTACATGATGAATCGGAGTACCTTATTTCTCATCACGCTTTTTGTCCTTGGTTTTGCAGTGAGCAGGGCGGGGGCTCAGACCGCTGAGATCAGGTTCGAGAAAAATACGGTCGAACGCGGCTCAACGGTCCGCGGCGTGGTAGTTCTCGATTTACCGGAAGGGCTGCACGTCAACTCAAACCGACCTGAAAGTGAGTATCTGATCCCGACCACTGTTGTCGTAAAGGCCTCCGGGATCCGTGCTGGCAAAATTCGCTATCCGAAGGGAAGAGATCGGACGTTCAAATTCTCGTCTGATGCTTTGAATGTCTACGAAGGCCGCGTCGAGTTTCCGTTCACCCTTACCATTCCAAAACAACTTCGAAACCGCACTATACAGGTATCTGCAAAAGTCGATTTCCAGGCATGTACCGACGAGGTCTGCTACTTACCCGACAGCCGAACAGCGGGGTCATCGATCCGGATTCGCTGATGTCCGTCAGGGGTTCCGGCGCCCGATGACCGAGAGCGATCTTCCGGTCCTGCCATAAAGCTTCTTTTCAACGCGGTAAGAATAGAAAAGATCAGTTCGCTCAATGGTGCAAAATGGCGATGTAAAGATGTTCGCGGGGTCGATTCCTGCATTCGTCAGTTGATCGATATTTGCTCCCTGAAGGTCGACCAATGCGTGTCCCTCGACGGTCGGGGTGAAGTATTTTCCACTTGTGGAAAAATTCTCGGCAAATGCATCAATGACGTCCTTACCGATCTCATACTTCCGCCCGCAAGCCGACGGCCCGATGGCAGCAAACATCGATCCGGGCCTTGCTCCAAACTCACCGGCCAGGGTTTCGACCCCCTTTTTCGCGATCGACCGAGCAGTCCCGCGCCATCCGGCATGAACGGCAGCGAATGCACCCGAGACCGGATCGCCGATCAATATCGGGACGCAGTCGGCGGTTTTGACGCCGATCAGCAGATCAGGCAAGTCGGAAGCCAGCGCATCGAACTTTTGGTCCGTTTCGCGTGCATCGGCATACGACCGAATCACTTTGATCGAGTCGCCGTGAACCTGCCAAACGGTCGATAGAGTATATTCGCCATCAAGGACGGCAAGGAATCGGCGGCGGTTCTCTTCGATGTTCTCGGCCAGGTCCTCGTCATACCCGGCAAGGTTGAGGTCGCTCCCGAGCAGGCCATACGTCTCTGATCGAACATCTGAAACTCCGCCGAGACGCGTCGAAAATCCGTTCACGAAGCCGGCTGATTCAAGCGGCCGGCAGACAAGGACCTTGACGCCATTGTGTTCTCGCCAATAGAACCCAGAGTCTGCTAAAGTCTCATCATCGACCTCCGGATCGTTTTCCATGATAGTCTCGACAGGCATAGACATGATCGAAGTTTATCGCATACGCGATTCCATCGCCAGAACTCCGCGTTTTGCCGAGCGTGTTTTCACGCCCGACGAACGGGCATATTGCGAAAGCAAAGGAAAGGCCGCAGATCAATCGTTCGCAGCACGTTTTGCCGCGAAGGAAGCTCTATTTAAGGCTCTCAGGACCGGCTGGCGCGGGAAACTGAAATGGCAGGATGTCGAGGTGGTCAACGACGATCATGGAGCACCTTCGTTCAAGATCACCGGCGAGGCCGAGCGGCTTATGAAGGAAGGCGGTGTAAAACGCATCCACCTCTCGATCTCGCATACGGCGGATCAGGCGATCGCTCAGGTGATCCTGGAAGGCTAACCGATACGTCCCCCCTTCAGATCCTATTTGCCGGTTGTGCCTTGAAAAGAAAAGTAAGCCACCGCGGGATCGTGGTCAGAAAAGCGCTCGGGCCGTAAACCGTCCGCTCGGAACGCCTCGGGAAAATCCGCGTTGACGCGGGCAAACCCAAACCCGTTGACGTGGCTTCGCAGCGACTGAGTTATCAGAATGTGGTCGAGCGTCTGGGCATTGCCGTCGAACGTGTATGAATATCGCTGCTTGACGTCGATCAGATCGACCAGGTTGATCAGGTCGGGCTCTACCAGGTCGGGCGAGGCATTGAACACCGCATCTTTCGCCGCCGGAGCACCCTTTATAGTCCCGATCATGTCGAGTATCCCATCGCTGAACTCGTAAGAATTAAAGTCGCCGACAAGGATCACCTTTTCGCCCGCGCGCTGTCTTTCGTTCACCCACTTGGCAAGAAATTCGGCCTGTAGCTTTTTCTTCAGCCTGACGTTGTCCTGCTGGCGCGGATCGTTGTAACCGGAATACGACTTCATATGGTTGACGACGATCGTGAACTGAAATGGCCGCTGAGCGGCGTCGTTGATCGCGACGGTTAGCATGTGGGGCGGCCGGTCGTTCACGAACACCTCTTCACCGGTTCCCGGATGCTTGTATTTTTCGGCTTTGCCAAACTGTTTATTGTCCAGGATCGTAACTCGGGAGGTCTTGACGAGAAATCCATTGTCGATGCCGCGGCCGTCGTTGCCTTCAAACAGGTATGCAGCGTATTTCGGATCTGGCAGGCCCGCGGCAACTGAGTCGGCATTGATCTTCTCAGCGAGCTTAGATATTGCATAGATGCCCTCGGCCTCGACGATCCCGATCACATCGGGCTGCTTCATCACATCGCGGATGGCGATCGAGATCTTGTTCAGCCTTCGTTGAAAGGCCTCGGGCGCGACCACATCTTCACGAAATGCCGGGTCATCCTGGTCATCGAAGAAATTCTCGATGTTCATCCCCGCGACCGAAAATTGTCCCGGTTTCGGCACAGGAAGCGGATTCGGCTTGATGGTGCCGGAAAGCTTCGGCCGGTTATCTGCGTCTACGATAAGCGTATTCGTGCGAAATGCGTAGTGCATGACGCCCGTTATCCCGCTAAGTTCGGTGCTGACGGTCACATTGATCGGCCTTGCTCCCGTTTGAGACGACGATTCGATCCGCAGCCTTTCAGGATTCATGTCAAAAAACGGCAGCTTTGGGAATTCGGACTTGAATTTTGCGCGGGCCTTTTCGTCAATGAACAAATACTCGGCAATTTCGAGTCCTGGTTCGCGGAACGGCCGTTTAATTCCTTTCAGCACGCCATAAAAGGTCCCGTTCGATTCCGAGCGTGTGTTCTTTACATCGACCTGCCCGTCGGTCGGCGAAATGACGATCAGTTCATTCGCCTGGACACGCATTCCTTCGTACCTTTCGAGCTGATCGATGGTGTTCGGCTTGAAGTCATCCGTCTTGAGCACGATCGGTTTCGGCAGTTCGTAGCCGGTCGAAATGACGCGAACCTGGTCACGATCGGCCTGAAAGGCGAGCTCGGTGATCGTCAGGCTGTTCGGTTCGTTATTACGCCGAAATTCTTCGACCTTGCCGGTTACCGATACAAGATTGCCGACCAAGGCTTCGGTCGGCGGGTCGGTTCGCGTGAAAACGAAGATCCCTTCCGAGGTATTCGGATCGGCGTCGGCCTTATCATCAGGTGTCTGGACGAAAAATCCGGTCCGAATCCGGGCGGTGACGACGCCAGTGATCCTGACGGCCTGGCCGTCGTATGGCGAAAGGTCCTTATCGCCCTGTATCGCCGCGATCGCCAGGTCGCGCTGAGCGAAGGCAGCAACGTTGAGCGAAAGCAAAAGAAGTACCGCGGCAAAGGCGACACGGTTTGTAAGCTTCTGCGGGCGATATGTGTGCATCATTCTCTATCCCGGCGGCGTTCCATGATCTCCTGTGTGTTTTTTGGCACCTGAGTAAAGAAGTCAAAACCTGTGAGCAGCTCGACCGAATCGACCGTTACCCGAAAATTGCGCCACGGGGCATTGATATCGAGCGGGCCCTGGTTAGGGACGACGATGCCAAACACGCGTGTCGACTTATTAACTCTAGCAAGGTCGTCGGTACCGTTCTGAAGAACCAGAACCACCTTCCACGTTACCGAGGGAACGACGATCCGGCCCTGAGCAATAGTACCGGCGTTGCCCGACGGCCCGGTAAAGATGTAGATCTCTTTGCCCTGTGCGGCGAGCGTTCGGCAATACGACTCGAATTCCTCCCACGGGCCCTGATTGTTCGCGCTCAGCTGGGGCACGAAATTGGTCATCAGGAAGGTCGCGGAGTTGTTCGGGACGGAATTCGTCCGGTCACCCGACGGACACATGTGGCCGCGGTCGTAACCCGAGCCCGAGTAATCTGTATCGAGGACCTGATACCAGCCAGCGGGCAGAGCCGGATCGGGCCGGTAATCATCCTGCCGCGGCGTCGTGCCGACCCAAGTGCTGTCCAGCCGCCACGCAACCCAGTTCGGCGTCGCTTTGGAACGGTTGTACGAAAGGGAATACTGAGGCTTAAGCATCAGATAATTGTTCTCATTCGAAATATCAGGGGTGGCGTTGCTCGGGTTACCGAATATCAGCGGATCTTCGCCCGGCAGCGGCGCGTTGACGGTAATATTCTGGTTTACGTTTACCGTTCTGGCCTGCGCGTCTGAGGCAACGGCGGTTACGGCCCGAATACCGCCGACGCTCTCGGGCGGAACGGTCGCGAGAAATGAAAAGACGTTGTCGCCGGGCGTTTGGTCGCCGTTCGTACCGTTGTCAAAGAACGCCTGCGTGCTGGCCCCGCCGATCTGAGAGAGGTCGCCGACGACGGAAATGCCGGTGCTCGGCGGTGTCGTCGCCGGGATGACGGTGACGGTAAGGAGCGTGTTGCCGCCCGGTGAAACGATGTTAGGATTCGCACTTATCGCCGCAAAAAGCGTTGTTCCCCCGCCCGAGCACGGAGCCGGCGCCGATGCTGAATTTCGAGGAGCGGCCGGGATCTGCGATTGAAAATCACTCGAATTGCTGTCGGTATCCTGACAACCGCCGGTCAGTCGCACCTGACTGTTGTTTACGGCCGGAGCTGCTGTGGCCGTTCCCTCGACAAAGATGTTCGTCGCCGTTCCCCAGCCGACCGAATCGATGATCGCTCCCGTATTATTGGGCCCGAGGCGAATCGCCAAACCCCCGCCGGTTCCACCCATCGAGACCTGAAGTAATGAAGGATTATAATCGGCGTCCGGCGGCGTCGGCCCGTCGTAAGAAGTGGCTGCGATAAGGTAATATCCGCCCGGCGGGATGATGGTCGTCGTTTTCCATGATGCCAGAGGATTTGCTACGTCGTTCGAGCCTGAGGCCGAGCGGTATACGAGCCTGTAACCGTTGAGGTCGATCGGATCGACGCCACGGTTGAAAAGCTCGACGAATTCGTCGTTGACATTAGTGCTTCCACCGGTCTGAAACTGGCTGATGACGATGTGCGGCGAAACGAACGCTGCTGAACGAGCCCGTGCATCCGGAGAGTTGTTAGAGAGTAGGAAAACGACGGCGAAAAATAAGCCGGCAGATAGGCGAACAAAAAGCTTCATTAAAAATACGTCCTTGATCGATCGGGGAACCGAAAAATGCAAACTAAATGTTTAGCACATTTCAGCCGGCAAATAAATGCGTTCCGGCCGATGCTTTTCCGCTTAGAGCTTCATCTCAGGCGGTTTCGCGGCGTTCGTTATGGAGCGATCCGAGGCGCTTTTCGAGAAAACGCCTGATCGGTTGATTTGTCGTCGTCTCGATCGCTTTCGCGAAATGATCCCGCGATCGCTCGGTTTCGCCGATCGCCGCAAGTAAATGGGCTTTTGTTATGTGGAAGAGATTCAGGCCATCAGACGGGTGAGTCGCTTCAAGCCCGTCAAGCTCTTTCATCGCGTCGACAGGCCCTTTAAGACGTTCAACGACGACGATCCGGTTTAGTTCGGCAACGATAGAGAAGCGGCGGCTTTGAAGTATGTCGTAACACGAAAGGATGCGTTCCCAGTTCGTCGATTCGAGATCGGGCGCCAACGAATGGTGTGCGGCGATCTCGGCCTCGAGATGATAATCGGACAGCAAGTCGCCGACTGCCGATCGCTTCAATTCAGCGGCTGCCCGGGCAAGCATCGCCGTGTCCCACTGATCTCTGTCCTGCTCAGAAAGGAGCAGCAAGTCGCCGGAATGATCGCTTCGTGTCGACAGGCGCGCGGCTTGGAACAAGAATAGAGAAAGTAACGCGTGAACCTTGGGCTGCCCAGTGACCGGGTGAGAAGCAAGCAGCCCGCAAAGTCGTATAGCCTCGAAACAAAGGTCTTTGCGGACAAGATCATCGCCGGACGAAGCTGTATAACCCTCGTTGAACATGAGGTAAAGCACCTTGAGCGCCGCATCGAGCCTTGGTTCGAGATCGTCAGGACCCGGGATCTCGAAGCGCGTTCCGGATCGGGCAAGTCGTTTTTTCGCACGTGCGAGCATCTTTGCCACGGCTTCCTCGCCGCTGAGAAAGGCTCGTGCGATCTCTGATACGCTGAAGCCGCCGACGGTTTTGAGAGTCAAGGCCACCTGGCTATCAGGGGTGTTTGCCGGATCACAACAGGCAAAGATCATTCGCAATTCGTCCTCACCGAGCTCGCCGGCGAACGTTTCGCGGTTCGGCTCTATGCCTGAAACAAGCGTTTCTGCCAATTCATCGGCCGAAAATTCGCGAGCCGAAAAGCGCAGGCGGTCGATTACCTTGTTCTTTGCTACCTGGGTGAGCCATGCGCGTTGATTCTCGGGCATCCCGCTGTAGGGCCAGCGCTTTAGGGCGACGACCATTGCCTCCTGTACGGCATCCTCGACGATCTCAAGATTTGTGAGCCCAAACATACGGCATAAAACAGAAACCATCTGCCCGGCGTGATGCCGGAACAGATGGTCCAATGAATTCGAGACACTCGATTCGGCGGTCTGCATATCAGGCCGTCGGTTCGATCTCACGAAGCTCTATGCGGCCGCCGAACTTCAAATGGGGACAGCTCGATGCGATCGCCGCAGCCTCGTCATAGTCGGACGCCGAGATCGCAAAATAGCCTCCAATTACCTCTTTGGTCTCCGTGAACGGACCGTCAGTAACGCGAAAATCGCCGTTCCAGCCGCGAAGGTGCTTACCCCCGTCGTCTTTCAATTTTTGTCCGCCGACCAATTTTCCTTCTGCTTCGAGCTTCTGCGACCACGCAACATATTCGCGGATAACGGCCTGTATCTGTTCGGCAGAAAACTGCGAATAATCGGCGGGCTCTTCGTGCAGCAACATCATGAAATCTGGCATTTTTATTCTCCTTTTTTTCGTCAGTTCAATTAAGCATCTCGGTGCTTTCACTGACTAGACGATCCGGGGCCATTGAAATGGACATCCGCTGCAAAAAAGTTCTGATAGGAGATAAAGGTGCGACAGCGTCTATGTTCAGGATGGCCCGGGTCATTTCGCAAGCCCTTCCTGAATTTCGCTTGCTCCTCAAAAGGCCCGGCAAGAGCGTCGATAAATTGTCGGCTGACCCACTAGGGCGTGACGCCAAGTGCCTCAGCGATCTCTTCATCCGAATCGGCGGAGGTCACACCGCCGGGCGATGGCACCACGTCGTGTCTGACCCATGCGAGCATCGCTCCCATGTTGGTGGCAAGAAATGACAGCTTACGACCATGCGGATCGGGTTTGATGTTGTCGAGAATCTTATTGATCTGAGCCGAAGCGTCAACCAACGGCGCATCGTGAAAATCGGACGGCTTTGCGACGAGCATCTTTGCGGTAAAACAACCTCCGCTGCCGTTCTGACAATTGATGCTGGTCCCTTCAATGCTGTATTCGCATTGTCTGCCGGTGCAGCCGGTCATTTCATGAAGTTCTTCCACGAGCGGTTCCCCCTGACTATATTTTTGAAACAGTATATTGGTCGCATATGCGGCGGGCCGCGTCAAATCGCAAGGCGAAGGTCAGTTGATATTCGTCACCATCACCGCATCAGACGATTCGCTGCCACGCGAAAGCACAAGATCACCATTTGACGGCGAAACATCGAAGCGGTAGATCCGATTCGATTCGAAAAACGTCAACTGTCGCGGTTCACCGCCGGCTATCGGTTGACTCCAGATGTTGTCGATGCGGTTGCGGCCGTCGATGTACAGGATCGACTTTCCGTCACCCGACCATCGAAAGACCCTCGAGCGCATAACGTGAGGAAGGTTGATGATGCGCTGAAACGCGCCGCCGGATATCGGATATAATGCCATTTGTGTGCTGATGCCGGAACGAGGTTCGCCGTACATGCAGGCTATCGTCTGGCCGTCGGGCGATATCTCGGGCCGGGCGCACTCGTCCTTTATCAGAGGGATCGGGTCGCCGCCGTCAACGCTTACCTTCCAAATCGAAGATCTGTTTCCGAGATCCGTAAGCTGATAAATGACCCATTTCCCGTCCGGCGTAAACTCGGGCTCACCTTCGATCCCTTCCTGATTTGTAAGGGACACCTGGTTCTCACCGTTCGAATCCATTTTCCAGATATCGGGCCCGCCTGCGCGCGTCGAGACGAACGCGATCGCTTTTCCGTCGCGCGATACGGCCGGCGAGAAATTGGCCCTAGCATTGAACGTCAACTGCTGACTTCCATTGCGATCAGATATCCAAATGTCTTGAAGTGCGGTTGCTCTGACCGTATGAGCTATTCGTCCGTCAGGCATCCAGGCGACGCCCGACATGCCTTCATCACGGCCAACATTCGCGGTTACGCGTTCGCTGTGATAGCCGGCCTTCTGTGTCGTTGTCCAGATATTCGTTATCCGGTTTTGTTGAACGCTTGCGATCGCCTGACCGTCGAACGACAGGCTAAGCCCGAGGTAATTCCCCAGGTCGTTCGTTATCCGCCGCGATTCTCCGTCGGGATACGAGACGAACCAAACCTGGGAAAGCTGCGTTTCAAGGTCGCGTCCGGTGAGTACGACGCCTTCACCGGTCGGAAGCCATGCAAGTCCGCTGATCCTGATCCAGTCCGGGCCACGCATCGGCTTTACGGCACCGTCGGCCACCGAGACCTCGATCAGCCGGCAAAGATTGTCGATCGGCGAATAGACCGAAGCCATGATCTTTGACGAATCGGGCGACCAGGTCGAATTAAGGAACCGGACCGCGTTCGGGCCGTCGGTCAACTGGCGAACTCCGGTTCCATCAATATTTGCAACCATCAACTTGGTCTCGTCGCGGACGAAACTTATCTGCTTTCCGTCAGCGGAAAACGAGACCGGCCCGATGATGTCACTAAACAACTTTCGAGGTACGCCGCCGAGGACCGGCATCTTGTACAGCGTCGTCTCGCCGCTGGCGACCCTTGCAATGTAATATACGTGGTTCGCATCACGTGAGATCGACAGGCCGCGATAATCGACATCCGACGGCGGAACCGTCTGAATGCTGCTCGGTGCCTCGGCCTGTTTTACCCAAATGCTCTGTTTGCCGTCTTCGTAAGCGACATAAACGACGAACTTGCCGTCAGGCGATATCGCGATCTGCTCGGTCACGACATTTCCGGTCGAAGTGATCTTGGCGAACCGCATGTTCTGGAAGGCGGCCGTTGCGATCGACGTAGAGGTCAGCCTGCTGATGCCAACGCCGAAACCGGCGACGACGGCCAGAAACAAGACCGCCCCCAAAACTACGCGAACCGGATGAAGTCGTGCCTCAGCCATCAGGATCTGGCTTATCGAACTGGTATTCAGCGGAGTGTGGCCATCGGTCGAAAATGGCGCCTGCAGGCCGTCGTCAGTCGGCTGCACTAAAAGGTTGCTGCTGACCAGTGAAACCCGTTGGCCTGACCGCACATCCAGTTCGAGTTCCTGCCGGATGTCCTTAAGATCAGCGAGTAACTCTTTCACGGTCTGGAATCTCTCATCGCGATTCTTCCGCAGACATTTTCTGACCAGCGTTTCGATACTCGAGGGAATGCCGGTGACCGTAGCGCTGAATGGCGGCGGTTCGTTGTGAAGTATTGAAGCGATGACGTCGATATAGTTCTCACCTACAAAAGGGAGGCGGCCGGTCAGCATGTGATAAAGAAGCGTTCCGTAACTGAAGATATCCGAGCGTCCGTCTATCTCCTTTCCACGCGCCTGCTCCGGCGACATGAAAGATGCCGTTCCGAGTATCATCCCAGGGTTCGTTCGATGGGCGATCGTCTCCGCCTCGGGGTCGGAGAGGCCGTCATTCTCGGTCAATTTCGCGAGGCCGAAGTCGAGAACTTTGACCAGCCCGTCAGGCCGGACGATTATGTTGTCGGGCTTTATGTCGCGGTGAACGACACCGGCCTCATGCGCGGCTCCGAGTGCACCGGCAACCTGAGCAGCGATATCGAGACCTCGTTTGAGTTCGATCGGGCGTCCGCCCCTCAGCGCTTTTGCAAGCGTCTCGCCGGTCACATACTCCATCGCGATGAACGGAACGTCCTGTTCATCGTTTATTTCGTAGATCGTTATGATGTTAGGGTGATTTAAGGCGGAAGCGGACTTTGCCTCGTGGACGAACCGATGCATCCTCTCAGAATCGGACGCAACATCGGCCGGCAGTATCTTAAGGGCGATCTTGCGGTCGAGTTTGCTGTCCTCAGCAAGATATACCTCGCCCATTCCGCCCGAACCGATCTTGCTTACGATCTTGTACCGGCCAATTTTACCGTCCACGAACATACTCACAACTCTCTGAGATAATCGAGAGCGACTCGAAAGGATGCGGACCTTAACAGCGACGGATCAGCTCGTTGAACGACCCGGTGTTAACTAATGAGCCAAACGCTGGTTTTCAACACTTCAACGCGAGGACGTATCGAAGCCAAGTTTTTTGCTGAAGGAACCGAAAAAAAATCGCTTTGCTAACGAACCGGCCGCGGATAGACCACGGGGCTCCGATTGCCGGCTCGGTCGACCGCTCGTAAACCAAAGAAGTAATTGTCTTTTGACATACCTTTTACGACATAGGAGGTCACGTTGCCAACCGGCGTAAAGTTTGTCCAATCGGGTGCCGATGTTTCGCGCCATGCGATCTCATACCCGGCAATGTCGGCATCGGTGTTCGCGTCCCACTTCAACTCGGTGTCGTTGGTCAGGCGTCCTGTGACGATGCCAACGTTCTTAGGCTTTGCAGGTGCGTTGGCGATCGAGGCGAGAGTGATCAGATTAACGCGGGTCGCGTCGGCGACGTATCCGAAATCGACGAACTCAGGCGTATCGCCATAAAACGTTCCGTTCTCCGTTCGGACGTTCTGATGCTGATGCGTGTAATCCTCGTCCGGTTCGGTGAAACGGACCGCGGCAAAACCGCGTTCGAGAAAAGGTATGTGGTCGCCGCCGCGTCCATACCGATCCCGGCGATAGATGACCCATGCGCTGAAATCCTTCATGTATCTCGACGTCTGCTCTTTGACGTAACGGCCGAGCTGACGCGCGGGCGAATCGTTCTCGCCGCCAACGCTTCGGCGTGTCGCCGCTTCGCGTTCATTCTCATTCGACGGCACCCCTTCTGCAAAAACCCGAAGCCGTTTTCGGTTTGCCGAATTCTTTTGGGTCGTAACGCCACCGACAATGTCGTTCGTGAACATCGCTTCGATATTCATCTGCTTCTGCTTTGCCTGTTCGGCAAAATAGGCAGCTCCAAGAAGGCCCTGCTCTTCGCCCGCGACCGCCATGAAAACTATTGTTGCATCGAATTTTTGCTTCGACATCACGCGAGCGAGTTCAATGACCGCCGCCGTTCCCGAGGCATCGTCGTTTGCACCGGGCGCGTCGCATTTTCCGTCGGTCGGAGATGAGCACATCGAATCGTAATGTCCGGAAACTACGTAGATACGCGTCGGGTCGGTGGTGCCTTTCAACGTTGCCACCAAGTTAGTAAGTATCGTTGGTTCAGGGATCCGATTTGCCTTTGGCTGTTCGAACGCCTGTTTTTCAACCGTGAGGCAACCGCCGCAATCTTTACTGATCTTCTCGAACTCGGCGAAGATCCAATCGCGGGCCGCTCCGATACCGCGCGTTGGATTGTTCTGTTCTGAGAGCGTGTTGCGTGTCCCGAACGAGACCAGTTTGCGGATACTCGTTTCGATGTTCTTCGCCGAGACCTCTTTGAGCATCTTTTGTATCGCGGCGTCTACAGGCTGCCGCGGAGGCGCCGGTCTCTGGGCTAAAAGAACCGTGAATGAGAAGAGAAGGACTGCAGCTGAAACAGATATCTTTTTCATAAGGGCCGAACCGGAAAATAGGGATCGAATCAAATGTAAGGCTATCAAGCGGAAATGGCAATGCCTGTCGAAAATTCGTTGACATAATTCTCTGCTGTGATAAACTTCCGAGCCAATTAGAATGTCCTATTCCGCCAGGCGAGCGCGTCTTTCAATTGTAGAGAAACGCGCCGATCCGCATTTACCCGACCGCGAGGGCGCGAAGGAGAATAATTATGAAAACCATAGTTCTGATGTTCTATCTAGCGGCAGCCGTTTCGGTTTTTGGCCAGCATGGGCACGGTACGCAGAATCCGCCGCGGCCCAGGACGGTATGGCTTGATAACGGTCTTGGTGATGTTCATCATCCGGTCACAACGAAGAGTGCCGAAGCGCAAAAGTTCTTCGACCAGGGACTCGCTTATCTATACGCCTTTAACCATGACGAAGGAGTTGCCTCGTTCCGCCGTGCGGCCGAGCTGGATCCCGAAATGGCGATGGCATATTGGGGAATGGCTCTTGGCCTCGGTGCGAATTATAACGATCCGGGAAACACCGATAGGTTCGCACGAGCCTACGTAGAACTGCAGCAGGCGATCAAACTCGCTCCGAAAGCTTCAAAAGCGGAACAGGACTATATCGCCGCGCTTTCAAAACGATATTCGTCCGATCCGAATACGCCGCCTGCAACGCTGGCCGCCGCTTACAAGGCGGCGATGGCTGAACTTGTAAAGAACTATCCGGATGACCTCGACGCCGCAACGCTCTACGCCGAAAGCATGATGAATCTGCGTCCGTGGCAGCTTTGGACACTGGACGGCAGACCGGCAGACGGGACTCTTGAGATCATCAAGGTCCTTGAGGGTGTCCTCAGGCGGAACCCCAATCACACCGGGGCGAATCACTATTACATTCACGCCATCGAGGCATCGCCAAACCCTGAACGCGGCACAGCGGCTGCCAACAGATTGATGGGCCTTGCTCCGAATGCCGGCCACCTGGTTCATATGCCGTCGCACATCTACCTGCTCACCGGCGACCATCAAAAGGCTGTAAAGAGCAATGAGTTGGCGATAGTCGCCGACCGCAACTACATCGAGCGAAGCGGCGCAAGCGGCATCTACCCGTTGATGTACTACAACCACAACATCCACATGCTTGCCGCCGCGCAGGCCGAAGCGGGCAATTATGCCGGTTCGATCAAGGCGGCCAACGAGCTTGCGGCCAACGTCGGCCCCAACGTAAAGGCAATGCCGATGCTTGAGATGTTCATGCCTTACCCGATCATCACGCTGACGCGCTTTCACAAGTGGGACGAGATAATGAAATACCCGAAGCCGGATCCGGAAATGCTGACGACAGCGGCACACTGGCACATGGCTCGCGGGATCGCGCTAGCCGAGACCGGCAAGGCGGCCGAGGCGGAACGGGAACTTGCGGCATTGCGCGAAACGGCAAAGAAGATCCCGGCCTCCGCGATGCTTTTCACGACGCCGGTAAGCGTTGCGTTGAAGGTTGCCGATGAACTCCTCGCGGGTGAGATCGCCCTCGCAAAAGGTGATCGCAAGGCGGCGATAAATATGCTGCGTCAGGCAGCCGCGTCTGAGGCAAAGGTAAACTATGCCGAACCGCCGGATTGGGACCTGCCGATCCGCGAATGGCTGGGGAGGGCCCTGATGATGGACGGGCAATACCCCGAGGCCGAGAAGGCGTTTCGCGAAGAGATAGACCGGAACCCGCGTAACGGCCGCGCGCTGTTCGGGCTTGCCGAATCGCTCTCGCGGCAGGGAAAGGAATCGTCGGCGGCACTCGTCCGGATCGAATTCCGTGATGCTTGGAAAAACTCTGATATTCAGCTTTCGGCCGATGCATTCCGCCCGTCAGGGAAAACCGTCAGTGATGTGCGAACAAAACGTATCAAGCTGAAGACCGGTATCTCGATGAATTATGTGGAGGCCGGCGACCCGAGAGGGCCGGCCGTCCTGCTGATCCACGGTTACACCGATTCGTCATTCTCATTCAGCCGGGTGATACCGTTGCTTGATAAGAAATTTCGCATCCTTGCCATCGATCAGCGTGGACATGGCGATTCCGACAAACCGGAAAGTGGTTATGAGATGAGCGATTTCGCTGCAGATGCAGCAGCTTTCCTGGAGGCTGTCGGAGTACGGTCAGCCACGGTCGTTGGCCACTCGATGGGAAGCTTCGTCGCGATGCAGACCGCGCTCGACCATCCGGAAAAGGTCGACCGTCTCGTCCTCGTAGGTACAACATCGACACCGAGCAACGCCGTGATCAAAGAGCTTCTTAGTGCAGTCAACGAATTGTCAGATCCGGTGCCGCACGAATTTGCCCGTGATTTCCAGGTCGGCACGTCATCACCTTCCTTGCCAAAAGATTTCTTTGACGGAGTGGTGGATGCCACTTTGAAACTGCCTGCGAATGTGTGGAAAAAGGCCCTTGCCGGACTTGCGGCTCGCGATTACAAACCGGAGCTTGATAATTTAAAGATGCCTGTCACGATCATCTGGGGCGAAAAGGAGACCATTTTTTCGCGAGCCGAACAGGAGCCGTTGATCAAAGGGCTGCCGAATGTGAAGTTCGTTGTCTATCCTAACTCAGGCCACTCACCGAATTGGGAAGAGCCGGAGAAATTCGCCAAGGACCTCAACGCGATCCTTGTCAACGGCTGATCATTGCAAAGCCCTGCAGCCTGTTGCCGTTCGCGGAATAGAGCAGGCCGCTTGTTTCGTCAAATGTAAAGCGATCGTCGGGGTCTGAGACGAGGATGGTTCGCGCGTCGATACCGCTATGCACATTCACACCCACCAGACCCTTTTGCCGGTTTGGCCACGGCAGATCGGTGTAAAAATACATATGGCTTCCGCGAAGCTCGGCAAGGCGCTTCCGCCGCAGCAGATAATTCGACAATCGCTCTGCATATCGCGCCGGATCGAGCCTGTCGAACACATTCTCGCGGACCTCTCCGGTCGATGGCAAGACCCGCCCGGCGGCCCCGCGCGACAGCTGCGAACGGATCGCTGACGGCGTTACGACCTGCAGACCGCCGAGCCTGCGTGCGGCGTCAGGCAGCGTCGCCAGCGATCCGAATGAGTAGACCCGGCTGAGCGCCGCATCGCGAGCTGCTGCTGCGGCAAGTGTCGTAAGGTCGAACGAAGCGAATCGCGTTCGAAGGCCGGACCAGCGGATCGATCGCGCCGCCGAAAAAAGCCGGACGCCGCCGCGAGCCAGACCGATCGCCGATGTCGCAATGCCGCCGTATCGAAAGTACAATGCCGCGGCCCGCAGTGCGATACCGCCGATCGTCCGGAGTATTCCGCGTCCGGGTGCTTTGTGTTTGACACGCCATCGTTCCTGTTTGCCGGAGAATGCGGCAAGTTCGCCGATGCCGCCGATAACGGTCTGCCCGCTCTCGTTGACCAGCACGAACTGTGCCTTTTCGACCTTGTGGTCAAATTTCGCGATCCGCTTGCCGTTTGCGGCGTTGATCGAGATCAGTTCGTCCCCGTCGGCGATCACGATGGTTCTGTCGTCAGCGAACACGAAGTTCGTCAGCCCTTTGTCCGCTCCTTTATATCGCCAAAGCGTCTTGCCGTTTTTAGTGTCGATCGCCGAAATGCCGAAAGGCCCTTTGGTAACGATCTCGCCGTTGCGGAGCCGAGTGAACTGTCCGCCTGTCCGGACGTAAAGCACTCCACCGAAAACGGCCATCTCCGATGCGTTGCCGAGGTCGTCGGCCTTCCACCTGACCTTTCCGGTTCGTCTCTCTACCGCTCGGATGCGGCCGCGGCCCGAAATGAAAAGATGATCGTCGTCAAAGACCGGATCGGCCTCGGTCAGGGCCAGGCCATTTTCGTTTACATTGAACGTCTCGCGTTCGATCTCTTCGCCGGTTCGTGCGTCGAAGCTGGTCGCTCCCTCGTAGAACAAATAGAGAATGCCGTCGATAAGGAGCGGTGCCCGGTAATTGTCGAGCGTGAACCCGACCTCACCCAGATTCTCGCCGAAACGCGACGGCATCATTTCGACGTCGCTTCGGAGCGTTTCTTTCCAGATCTCGTCGCCGGTGGAAAAACGCAGCATCCGGACGACCGGCTCGCGTTTTACCTCGCTGCCGTGATCGCCGCGCGGGTCCTTGACCATCACGACCGCCAGAAGGTCGCTTTCAGGGTCGGCCGCAAGCTGCAGCACATCGCCTTTGAATTTCTCGGTTTGCCAGATCGGCCGGCCGGTGATCACGTCTACGGCCTCAAGCCGTGAGCGGTCGCCGAGGTCACGTGAGAAAAGGACAAGGTCTGTTCCCGGAATGGGTGTCAGAGCGGTCTCGTTGATCTTGCCGGTCGATCGCCGCCAGAGCTGTTCGCCGGTCTGCGCGTCTAGAGCGTATAGACTCCTTTCGGTCGCGGCCAGGACTATTCCGAAATCCGTCGTCTGATAAAACCCTATCGTCGAATCGAGCGCTTTGTTCCACGCCGGCTGGGCGAACGAAACGACGGCACAGAGGCAAATCAGCAAGAATCCCGAAATTGGACGCATCGCACTATTCTACATCGATCGTCTTTGCTTGAGTCAGTTAATTATCGGGCCGGGCCGGTCACTGAATGCGGTACGCCTTCGCTTTCCAGACTATCACGACCGTACCGCCGAGATCGTCGGCCGTTCTGCGGAGCCCACTGTCGAGTTTGCGGTAATCGTCGGTGCCGCGGCGAACGTCGGTCAAAGGCTGGCCCGTGTACGCCGAGTCGTACCACGTACCGTCGCGGCGTTCGAAAGTCTTGCCGCTTATCTGCCTGCGTGCAGTGTCGGTCGAAAGCCGGCCGACGCTTTTCATTTTCGCGGCATCCGAAGCCTTGCTTCGCTCGCCCGCGGCATCGTCTTTTGGAACGGGCAGCGACTTTGCCGGCGGAGGCGGTGGAGGCAGGGACTCTTGGGTTTGCCTCGCAACGGTGGGAAGTTCGTTCATCTCTCTTTTGGCATTGACCTTGCTCTCGGCTTCCGCTTTGTTCAAGCCCGTCGGGCCCGCATCGGCAGGAGCCGCCGCTGCAGGCTTTGCCATCATTAGGTCTGCCTCATCACGCGAACGGGCAACATCGAGCGTCGCGGCCGAATTGGATGCCGATGCCGTCCGGGCATCGTTGCCGTTGGGTACGAACGGACTGCCTGGGACGATCGCCGAATTTGCCGCTGCGCTGCTCGTGTTCGTGGCAGCATTCGCCGCGCTATCCATAAAAACGTAAGGTTCGTCGGCGGCCGCGGGTGCCGGCTCGGCCGCCCTGCTCTCAGCCTGATCAGAAAGCATCGCCGTGTCGCTGCCGGTATTCTGAATCAACGTGTATCCGATGAAACCGCTGAAAAGTAATACGAGGCCGCCCATTGCGTAAGCAAGGTTCGGCATAGCGAAAAGCCGTCGGTACCACGGCGCGTCGATAACAGGCCGCGCGTCGACCGTTGGCGACCCGGCTTCGAAGGCTTGGTCATCAGAAAGACGGATAGCGTTCGCGAGCACCGCCCGGCAGCGATCGCATTCGGCGAAATGGATCAATTGACCCTGCCGAACATCTTTGGGCAAGGCGTTTTCGACGAACAGCGAGATCTCGTCCGCAGAAAGATGCGCGGACGGACGGTCGCCGACGAGAACGCCCTTTTTCTCCGGCGAACTCCTCAGCAACGCGTCTATTACTTTGTCGAAATCCTGTTCCATCTTCTCGATCTCGGTGCGATGACCCAAAAACGCGATCGTTTCGATCAAAACACCATTTTTCGCAAGATTCACCGCAAATTCACGTCCTCGGCGAAAACTTGCCTCATTTAGTGAACGCCTCACCAATAGAAATCTTGCAGCACCATCATCAGCACAAATACGGCGATCATCTTTTCGAGGCTGATACCGAGGCTTTCGGCGGTTTCCGAAAGGTGCTTTTTCACCTCGCCGTCTGACCATCCATGCTCTTTCTTCAGGCTTCTTTCGACCGATCTCCGTATTTCGGCCTGAATGCGGACAAGTTTCCTGCTCGCCGTAGCTTCATGATAACCAAATGCCGCACCGATCTCTTTGAGCTTGAGTTCGTCGAAATAATAGAGCTTAAGGATCACCTTGTCTTCGGCTTCCAGACCGGCCATCGCATCCTGCAAAGCCGCCGAGACATCGGCCGACATTCGCTTTTCGGTCAGTAGTTGTTCGGGGTCATCGGCATGATGGAGAACCTGTTCGTTGTTCGAGTTGTTCGACGCCGATTCGGCCAGGTTCTCAAATTCTCGATTCTCCTCGATCTGGACGAACTTCGCCTGTTTTCGAAACTCGTCGACCGCAAGCTGTGATACTACAGCCCGAAGCCATCCGGCGAGCGAGCCGCGGCCCGAGTAATAGCCAAGCTTGCTCTTTTTGTTGCCTTCGGCGTCTTGCCTCAGGCCGTAGAGCTCCGCCCAGATCGAACTCGCGAGGTCCTCGGCGTCCTCTGCATTCGAGGTCATTTTGCGGGCCGCCGATCTGACCGTCGAATCAAAATTTGCGACCAGGTCTTCCCATGCCCTTTCATCACCGCGTTCGCAGGCGGCGACCAGGAACAGATCGTCGGGCCTGATCTCGTCGACAAATGCGACGATGTCGGGCCGTTCGGTTCCGGATTCCGATCTGGCGATGTATTTTTCGAGCGATGCGACGATCCGCGGACGGATATCAGCCGCCGAAAGACCGCGGGAATCGGAGGCACGCGAGATCAGACGATGAACCGCATCGTCGATCGCATCTGAATGTTTTTCGGTCAAAGAAACCATCGGCGAACGGAGAGAAGTTTAGCACCGATTGGATGAAAGCAGGAAAGTTCGCGTTTGTCCGCGGGGCCGGAGGAGTATTTGAGGCCGGTGTCGCCCGATACCTGCCGGCCGTCAGCATCGTAGCCGCGAAATGCTGGCAGAAAATCGCAATTTTGCACGCCTGACTTAGATCACTTCTCCTGTTTTGCTTTACATCTGAGATGGTTATATTTAGCTTCAGGGAAATACCGGATATCCAGTACAAATTCATCTTTTTCATCGACCGTCAAGCTAATTCCGTCAGTCTCATTTGTGTAAAAGAAAGTATCTATAGCGTCAGGGTCCGGCCGCTTCTCAAATTTATTCTTGTCAATCTGGAGATCAGTGAATTTCGGCAGCACCTTTGGAGTTACGCCCACACTTATCACCGTCATCTCTGGAATATCCCACCCGTGTTCAGAATTGACATTACAAAGTCCGGTTGAATATACAACATGAACCCTTTCATTTTCGGTTTTATACCCTGCCGCATGTTTAGCGATGCTATGACGCATCGGCTTCCCAAGTATTTTCTCGACATCCGCTCGCGTCGATTTTAGCGGGACAATATCATTCCATATATTTGACTGGCAACATGCTATTACCATCAAAGGCAAAACCATCTTTAAGTACATAAAACTCACCCCTATCTGATTTTGATCATTTTTATCTTCGTGTTGTTGTAGGCTTTCTATGTGACGCCGTTTCCGAACAATGATTAATTAGTGCCTGGCCCCAATAACCGCTATACGCTCGTTTGCTGTTATCTTCGTCTGTCGGATAATCGATTTCGGTTTTTCCATCCCGTTCCAATAACTTTTGTGCCCAAGTCTCTTACAGCTTTCGATAATTCTATATCACTTGCACGAGCAGCGACGTGAATCACTTCGTGTAGAGCTGCGATCGGATCCAGCGTTTTAGGCGGTGCGGGCGATCTCCTCGCCGCCCGCCCTGACGTAGGTCCGCTTCTTTGTGCCGATGTCGTATACGTCCGTGACCACAGCTCCGCCCAGCACGGTCGAGCGGATGTAATACTTCGCCGGCTGCTGTTCCCAGTCCCATTCCTCAGGCTCGATCTCCTTCAATATCCTCTGCGTCCGCTTCTCCTCCATCCCGTTATCATACGACCGATTGAAAAAAAACAATGCAGAAGCGCATTGAACGGATTTCGGGAAAATCTGATTACCGGACTTTAATTCTTGCCTTTCGCGATTTATCGTTCTCAATGATTGTGAATACGAGTTCAAGTTCTACATTGGGTAGAGAAATCTGCACGACCCCCTCATTTATAGCGTCCGTTGGAACCGAAAAATCGGATGCAAGCACAGTCTCTCCACGATATATATCCATTCTCAATTGGGGAAGAGGGTTAGACGAAAGAACAAAATTCGGCCCAAGGATCTTCGAAAGGTCAATTCGAACACCTCTAAAGGCAATGTTGGGTTTCACGTTACCGATACGAACAATTCCTGAATCTGTCCGGTGCAAAAGCGTGCCTTTGTGCTCCGGCAATTTTCCGAGACTCCAGTAAGTAGTTGTCTCCGGAACCCAGTATCCGGCAGGTTGCGGGCCCTCGATGAAAAGAAATACGTCAGTCGAGTCCTTTACATTACGAATGACTCGAAAAAATCCATCGTCTCCGGTCGTATAAACTTCGATCGCATCGAACTCCCCTCGAAGACACACATTGGCTCCAGCGATCGGTGTCCCATTCTCATCTACAACATTGCCCGTAACGATGAGCAAGCGTTGTCCCAACGATGCTGTCGAGGCTATCAGGAGCAAAACTACCAATGCGAGCACTTTTATGGACATGTCCCAAACCTCCTTAGGCATATCAGCTTTTATAACTTATTGCCTTAATTGATTGATTTGATCCCTGCAAGCTTCGAGAACTAAATCTGTATTAACGTCACTAAGGTCGGCATCAGATCCGTCCAGCCTCAAAACACGGTCCCACGCAACATGTTCATTAGTAGTATTGGGCGATGAATGTAATGGAAACACGCTCCTATTCCTAAAGACCAAATGCCCAATTTCATGCAACAACTGCGTGACACGCGACCGCAGTCGACCTGCAGCAAAGCGCCCGAACTCGCCGAGCCGGTCATTCATAGAATTCGAGGCCGGGATACGCCGCAAGAATGGCCCTCTGGTATTTATCCTAACCGACATCGGGGTCGAATATCCTAGTCTGCCGGGAACAACGTTGATTACGTTTCCAGAGAAATCTCTAATTTCAATCGACGAGTACCCAATAACACCACTGGTAGCGTTGGTTGGAATAAACATTTCGATCCCCCGTTGCCCATTGGGATCCAGTCGGGTATGGGCGAGGGCGGCTCCGTCGAGGGTATTTCACCGCCGAACTGGTCGGTCGTGATCCTTGGGCTGCCGAGGTGGTCGGTTGTCAAATAGCTGGTTTTGGCGGTTGCGGTCGGTTCGACGACGGTTGAATACTCGGCAACCAGCCTGTTTGAAGCATCATACGCGAAGACGGTTGTTTCGCCGGTTTCTGGGACTCAAGCAAAATATCGCAGTTTTGCCGGATCGAGCGCTTTTCCTTCTGCTTTCTTTCTGTGTCAAACCGTGCATATCGTGCAAACTGCAGTTCCGATCACGCTACAGATATTCGAAAATAGGGTCATGACGGTTCCAACAATGGCGGCGGACAAAACACCCTTGCAAAATTCAATTTCCGGAGCGTGCACCGATCTTTGGCTCGCTTGTTTCATGTGTTTCATGGAAACATACGGGCCGCGCGCGCTGAAACGAAACAAAAGAGACCTCGCTCCTTTGCCCTACATACAGCTCCATTGGCCATTGACGATCAATGCCGGAGCCGTAGGCGGTGCGGGCGATCTCTTCGCCGTAGGGCATGAAGTCGCGGCCGGAGATGGTGGCACCGTTTTGGTCGGTAAGGATACGCGGGCTGCCGGGGAATGGCCGGCATTTCAACGCAAGAAACCGGCATTTCAACGCGAGAAACCGGCATTTCAACGCAAGAAACCGGCATTTCAACGCGAGAAACCGGCATTTCAACGCGAGAAACCGGCATTTCTTCGCAAGAAACCGGCATTTCTACGCAAGAAACCGGCGTTTCCACGCTAGAAATTGGCATTTCCACGCGAGAAGTCGCCATTTCCAGACAAGAAACGGGCATTTGACCATGAATTGTTTGCACCCGAACGCGTTCTTTCGGGTCAGATCAGGACCCGTTGTTCGCCCGGCAACGCGCGACCTGGGGCTCGATGCGATAAAGCCGGTGTCGCGTCAGCGACAGCGATGGTCTCATTATCATATCGAGCGTATGGCAGGGATATCCGGTTCTGACTTTCAGAGCGGTCGTGATCATTTGATCGCACGTGGCAGACGATCGCTAACGCAGATGTTTATGAAGAAAGCGGATTATCTTGTAGCCGTCGAGATAGACCCAGGGTTTTTCGCCAAGAGTGTAATGTCCGCAGGGGATCGATGCCTTGCTGTGCTTGATGTTGTGCCGCGTCAGCTCGCGCATCACGTCACGCGAGAGGTCGACGGGGAAGCTCAGGTCGTAGAGCGTATAAATGTATCGCTGCGGACGCCACGGCTGAGCCGCCAGCTTTTCCATGTACGCCATCGGCGAGACCGGCAGCCAATATTCCCGGAGCTCATCGAGCTCAAGATTGTCGCCAAAGCTGTTTCGGACGTGATAGGTCGAAAGGCCGTGCCAGACGACGTCAGCCATATATCCCGAAACATGGTTGAAGACCGCAGCGTCGATATTACGGTCGTGGACAAAAGCCAGGAACGCAACGCATGAACCGATGCTCGTGCCGACAACACCGATCTTTTCGTAACCCCGGCCTTTTAGCCACATTATCGCCGCGCGCGTGTCGGCTACCGATTGCCTGATCGACTGCAGCGAGCGGCCGACATTAGGAGCAACAAGGTGATCCGCACGTTCGAGTTCCGGCGGCATCCGCTCTTCGTGGTAGGGCAAAGTGAGCCTCAGGGCCGAGAGCCCTACCTTATTGAAGAATTTGGCAAGGTCAAAATAGGTCCCGGCCTTTGCGTTCCAATGGGGCAGAATGACGACCGCCGATCGTTTATTGGCGTGCGGAAAATATGTCGCGACCGCCGTGTTGTTCTCGGCCGACGGCGTCGCAACGGTGCTTCGCCAGGTGAGCACCGGAACCTCGGTCTGCACCACGGCGGTCTTAAGATCGGCGGCGTTGATCGAGGCCGCCGAGGGATATAAACGGCGTTCCAAGGTGAATTCATCCGGCATCGGTGCCGCAAAATACTTGTCGCTGTCAGCCAGTACGTGCCTGGTATGCTCACGAAACATCGCCGCCGGTTCGCCGCCCTCAACAAATTCTTCGATGAACTCCGTTCCCCACTCAAATGGGCGGACCACTCGATTGTCGTTGAGCATCGCGAAATGACGTTCGCGTTTGTGCATGTAGCGCTTGAGCATAAATGTCAATGGTAATCACGCCGCCGGCAATAGTAAAGAAAGCAAAAAGCCGCCGTGAGAGGACCGGCGGCCAGGTGTGTCGAACTGAAGAGCACTTCCCCCAGAATTCATTCGAGTGCTCTGAAGTCGACATCCACAAGGTCATTAGAGACCGTGACGAGATAGTTAGGCGGTTCGAACTGAAATCGTTTGTGCGACGCGGTAACGATATATGTCTGGCCGACCGTTATATTGTTGAAATAATAGTTTCCAAATCCGTTCGTCAAAACCCGGCGGCTTTCGCCTCCCGCATCAGTGATGGTGACGACGGTGTTGGGAATTCCATTACCTGACGAATTGACGACGCGGCCGGCGATGCCGACGGTCGCCGAAGTCGGCGCGACGAGCGATATCTCAGTATCGGTGAAGGCCGCCGTCAGTGTCTGTGCAAGCCCGTTCACTACTTCGCGGCGTACCGGTGCATTGCCGAACGCAAGCATTGCGGTCGCCGGATTGCCGGCGGCAACGTCGAATTCGATCGTGACAAGCTGGCGCACGCCCGCCGGGAGCGGCTGGGTCGGGTCTTTGTCCATAACGATCCCGATGCGGCCCGCCGCAGCCTGCGAAGTATTCGCCGTCAGCGACATACCGGCGGCACCGCTCCCGAGCGAGATGTTTGCCGGGTTGCTAATAACGGCAGGGTTGAAATTGAGCGTGAACCCGACAGCGACCTCATCGCCCTGGGCATCGATCTCGACCCCGATCGTTACTTTGTTGGCAACTCTCGAGACACGTACGGGCCTAATCTCACGCTGACCGCCGCCGATCGCTGCACCGCGGATCGTTTTGACAGCGACAGGCGTGATCGCCTGATTTGGCCCGGCCGCATCCGAAACGGCATCGAGGCCGGCCGCATATCTGCGTGCCTGTATGATATCGGCGACCGAGAGGGCTCCGTCACCCTTTTCGGTGATCGGGGCCGTATCGATCCGTTGAAATTCATTGAATTGAAGATCAGTGTCGAGATCAGCGACGAAGCGGCGGATCTGCGTCAGATCCGCAACCGACACCGACCCGTCGTTATTGCCGTTTGGCCGAGGGGCAACATCGGCTTCGAAGGCGCCGCCAAGCACCGCTGTCTCAGCATCGTGTATCGCCGGAGCGGCCTCGACATTGCCGGCATTATCGGTCGCGAGCGAAAAGAACCGATAGCTCCGGCCCCACTTGCCCGCGAAAACGGCCGTTCCGGCGCCTTCGCTGCCCGTGAGCGGCGCAAACTGGCCGCCGTTCTCTGAAACGTAGACGTCGATGCGTTTGAGCCCCGAACCGCCCACGGCATCAGACCCCGACCACGAGATATTGAAGGTCGGCTGGTCGAAAGTTGCCGGCAGGACGGCAACCGTGCTGTCCGGAATGTCAGCGTCGAGCATGTTGGTCGTTGTGTTCGTAACGATCGGTTCATTCTCGTCGAAGTAGATCGTCGCCGAATTTGCGATGTCGGTCCCTGTAGTCTGGCCGGTCATCGGCTCAATGGTGAATGTCACATAACCCTCGCCATCGCGGTTTGCGTTGTTAGGCGGAAGCAGCCCGACCAGCGGACTCAACGGACGTTCGTTCGTCTGCGGATCGATCGCCGTCATGGTCCAGGTGACAGTGCCGTTTTGGATATTGAGGCCCGCCGATATTTCGGCCTGAATGTTGCCGAGATCTTCGCCAAGCTGAAGACGCGTCTGATAGAACGCCCGATTTTCGGGAACTTCAACGCGATACTGCTTGAAGCCGATCTCACGCAGGCGCAGGGTCCGCGGGTCGAGCGTCGGAGGAAGCTGATCTACTATTCGAACCACCTGAGCCGGAGCTTCGGCATCCGCGAGGTTCTCGAAATTTATCCGGTATTCGATCGGCCGTCGTATACCGACGAATCGCTCGGGGCCGAAGCCCTCAGGGCCAAGCTTTTCGTTCGGATCGAGAGAGACCGGCTGCCGGAAGATAACGACCTGCTTGTAGTTGCCGTTCAAGAGGCAATCATCGAGTTGGGACAGAAGCTGGACCAATGTCAGGGCGAGTGAGATCGCTCGCAGCCATGGGATCGTCTTTCCGGCGCATTCGGCCAGCTTGCCGGTGGTGCTCACGAACTTGCCGGCAAGGCTTGAGACCAGATCCCATCCCGATGCCTGACTGCCGGCCGCGTTCTTCAATAAAAGACCGCTGACGACATCGACCGAACCCGCCAGGACCGTCCATCCGGCTTTCAGACAGTCGCTTGGCAATAGTTCACCAAGTACGGCAAAGAATATCTGCCGCATGAGTTCGGCCCAGCATTCGGCGTTGACCTGATTCCCGCCATCGAGATAGGACGACGACAAGACCAAGCCGCGAAGGGCGGGCGAACCATTCGGGCCGAGATATGGCGCGAGTTCGCCAAGCGGGCGGAGGACCTGGATCGACGCCGGGAACTGTCCGTAATTGACCGGTATCGCCAGATCGATCTTGATCTCGATCGAAGACCTGCTTCTAACAAGAGGGGCGTACAGCATGAGCGTACGGAAGCCTCCCTGATCGACGTGCAGCGGTATCTGTCCGGGGATCGCATCCGGCGGCAATTCGCTCTCGGGGAATTGCAGGAAATTAAGCTGATCGATCGAGTAGTTGTAACCCGCAGGGAACTGAATGAAGATCGGCACATTCAGCGCATCATTGAGTCCGTCATTGTGGGCCGTGAAGACGATACGTTTGGTGACACCTCCGCGGGTCGGTGTCGGGGGAACGATCGATGTACGAAGCTGATATCCGCCGTTCGGCACGATCTGAAAACCGCTTACCAGGGTCGTGGTCGCAGCATTCGGGTTTGTTACGACAACGTCGTATGTGCCGATCGGCCGGTTCGTGAGGTCAAAGATCGCAGCTATTCTGGAAGTCTCGGCCGCCATTTGAACGGGTGTGATCTCGACACCGCCGGCGCCGACAAGTTTCACGGCAGCGTTCTGATCGAACTTTGCTCCGTCGATCTGAAGCGAAGCGAGACCTTTGTTTCCCGCAGTGCTCGGCGTTACCGTTCGGATCGAGAATGGCAGAAGCTCAGCACGAAGAGTGACGTTCTGTGCCGCGCCGTCGTTGGTCTCGGCTCCGGTCTTTCCGCCTCTCGGTGACAACTGATCCTTGAAAGATCCGGGAACCAGATCGCCGCGGATCATTGTGAAGTAAGTTCCTTCGTTCGTTGATGGGACGACGTTCAGCTGGTCTGGTTCCCCGGGGCGGTCACCCTGAAATTGATAGTTGGAACGTGAGACGATAGAGCCGAAACGTGTGAAAAGTTCATTGCTCGATCCGGGCTGGCCGTCGAGAGTGATAAGCATCGTCTCGTTGAGCGGGGTGTTCAGTATGCTGAAAAATCGCTCCTGGCCCGTGACGAGGCTCGTGTTCACCGGCATCCCCAGCGTCAGGTTCTGCAGCGTTACGGTTGTTTGCGCTGCTGATGTCGCAACGTTATTGGCTTCGTTCGATTCGCGAACCGAGTTTCGTGAATCCGTCCGGACGATCAGGTAGTAGACTCCGGGATCGACCGGCGGTACCACGGTCGTCATCGATTCGGTGTAGGTCGCAAAACCGCCGACAGTTCCTGAGCGCGACCGTGTCCCGACGAGGTGATCTGAGCTGTCCCAGACCTGATCGGCCGAGAGATAGACCGAATCCTGCCATATACCAGATGCCGGATTTGAACTCGAATTCTGCACGGTCCACTCGATGACCGATGTTTCACCCAGAATGACGGTTGCAGGCGGCACGATTCCAGTGATATTGAATTCCGCCGGAGGAGGCAGCTGCAGAACGACATTTGTGCTCGATTGGTTGTTCGCGTTATTGCTTTCGACAACTTCGTTATGCCGGTCCGTAATGATAAGGATCTTATAGTCGCCCGTAAGACCGGGCGGCATCGCTATCTGCCGATTCTCGGTGTAATTCGCTCCGGGCCCAAGCGAGCCGGAATGTCTGCGAAACTCGAGAACGGTGTCGCTCTGGTCATAAATGGCATCGCGTGAAAGCACGACCCAATCGGACCAAGCGGCGCTGGCGGTGGCCTGCGTTCCATTGTTATTGACCGTCCATGAGATGTCCGCAAACTGGCCGGAGTAGATCACGGGACCCGCGGAAATATTTGTCACTTGGAGGTCGACGGGCGGTGTCGTGAGCGTGATCGGAACTGAAAATACGTTGTTGCTCTCGTTGATGCCCTCGCTGATGTTCGAGCCGGCATCGGCAACTACCAACAGATAGTAGTTTCCGACCGCAACGTTGGGAACCGTCACCATGGCCTGTCCGGCCCACGTTTGGTTCGTGGCGAGCGGCTGATTGTAGATATTGCCGCCGAGATCAATATCACCAAATCCAAAGCTCTGGTCTGACGAGAGATAGACCCGATCTGCCCAGCTCGCCGCATTGACCGGCGTTCCGAAGTTCTGGCCTGTCCAACCGACAGTTATCGATGTGCCGAGCGCGGCTGCTCCGGGAGCGTTGACCGTGTTGACACGCAGGTCGGGAAGTTCGCTCTGGAGATCGGTGAGAGCACTGTTTTGATTATTGGTTTCGAAACTGCACTCAGGAACGACGTTGTAATAGTCGGCCTCGACATAGATCGTGACCTGACCCTGCAGGAACAGCGGGATATTCACGACCTGATTTTGAGTGTATTCCGCATCGACGGCCAAGCCGCCCTGTCTTTGGAATGTCCCGAGTGTGTAAACCTGACCGTTGTTTATCAGGAAAATGCGATCGGCCCATGAGTTCTGAGTCGCGGCGGCCGTCCCGAAATTCTTAACGGTCCATGTTATCGGCATCGCGCCGTTTATCACGACCGGCGGAACGGCGATGTTCGTCACCCGCAGGTCAGGAGCCAGATTAGAAATATCGATGGCTTTCGGTGCGCTTATGTTGTTGGTCTCTCCGCTGCCGTTCGGATCAAACTCAAAAATGTTGTTGTAACCGTCGGTAACGGCGAATAGATAGTATGTGCCGTTGAGGCAGGTCGGAATGGTCGCGTTTATCGCGGCCCCGTAGCTTTGTCCGGCGCTCAGGTTCGTACGGATCGAGGAACCAAGAAAGATGTCATTCACCGGATCGAGACTTTGATCCGCGGAAAGATAGAGCAGTTCGCGCCAAGAGCCGACGGCGTCGAAAGCCCCCTGATTCCGTACCGTGAAGGATGCCGTCAGAGATTGTCCTGCGACGATCGAGGGCGGAGCGGCAACAGCGGTCGAGATCGTTAGATCAGGTGGCGTACCAAGGACGTTGAGCGGTGATCCGGGCTCGGTTCTGTCGTGATCGCTGTTGTTGTTTTCGTTAGTAAACTCATAGACCTGGCTGAAGGCGTCGGTCTGAACGAAAACGTAGTATTCACCGACCGCATCCAACGGAAGGTTCACTGAGAAGTTGTTGACCGAATACGCGGCACCGGCTGCGATCGCACCGATCCTCGGCCTCGTTCCTATCACGCGGTCACTGCCATCCAAAATTGCGTCACGCGAAAGAATGATCGTATCCGACCACGTAGATTCGGCTGACGGGACCGCCCCATCGCCGTGGTTCGTTACGGTCCACGAGACAAGTATCTGAGAGCCGCCAAAACCCTCGTCGGGCGCTTGAACATTGGAGACTCTCAGATCGGGCAGCAGCGGCACGTTCAGCGTGATCGGCCTACTCGACAGGTTGTTTGTTTCGACCTCTTCATTGACGGTGTTGTTTACATCCGTCCGTACGATCAAGTATTGCGAACCGGTGGATCCCCTCGGAATGCGAACGGTTGCCGAGGCAATGTAGCTTTCGCCTGCTTCGAGAAAGCTGATGTTCGAGGTTACGACGAGCCGCGTCGCACCGCTAAGTGTCGGGTTTATGTTCAAAAAGAGTTCGTCGGTCCAGTTGGGCGAGTTGGTCGGGCCGGTGCCGTTGTTTCCGACGGTCCATTGAACCTGGATCTCCTGGTCAAAGAAGGCGGTCGAAGGCGCCGTAATATTGGTGACCTCGAGATCGGGCCTCAAAAGGCGGCGGACCCTGAGCGGTACGAACCGGGTATTATTCGCTTCGTTCTCGCCTTCGTTGACCTGGCCGAAAGCGTCCGTTTGTACATAGACGAAATAGTCGCCGGTGGACGTTATCGCGTTGGTCGGGATCGTAATGTTCTGAATGCGAACTATCGAACTGCCTGCAGCTATCGGAGAGTTGTAGACAAATGTGCCAAGCAATGTGTCGCCGCCCACCTGATTGTCAGTCGAGAAATAGACGCGTTCGTTCATTGCATCTGACGAGCGCAGGCCGGCATTCGTCGTCGTCCATTCGATCGCGAATGCCGTATCCGAATCGACCTCGGCCGGTGTAAGCGCACTTGTTACCTGTAGATCGGGAACCCGGTATTCGAACCTTGCCGGCGTTGAGGTCGTATTGTTCGCTTCGGCAGGTCCGCCGGGATTATCCTCAAATACCGTTCCGCCAAAATTGACGCGCACATAAACGAGAGCATTGCTCGACGGCCTGGAAGGCACGGTAGGAACTACATAGTTTTGAGCGAATGACTGGCTCTGACCGGCCGCAAATGCGGGCGACACTCGCTCGGTCACGAGAACATCGTCCGCATTACCGACGACGTCGTCGAATGAAAGATAAACGTTGCTCTGATGAGCGTTTATCGTACCGGCACTGCCCGCGTTCCGAACGTCCCAGCTGATCGTGAACTGGACGCCGGGTTCGATCTCGGCCGGAACCACGATATTCTCGGCGATCAGATCAGGCAGATTTCGGTTAACCTGGATCGGGACCGACGTATAGTTATTCTGAAAGTTGCCATTGCGCTCATTGATATTCGGGCCGACGTGAACGAACAAGTAGTACGTGCCATCAACTGGCGCAGCCGCAGACGGAATGACTATGTTCGATGCACTGAATACCTTCGACTGTCCGGGAGCCAGCGTTCCCGAGTTATCATAGTGATGGCCGATAAAAACGTCGCTGGGGTCGTTAAACAGGATGTCGTCAGCTGACAAAAACACTGTATCCTGACGATAACTGCCGGTTGCTGCCTGCCCAACGTTGGTCACTGTCCAGGAGGCGGAAAACCCTTCGAGGATATTAACGGTGGCCGGAGCAATGATATTTGAGCCCGCAACGTCTGGTGCCGCCGGTGCGATGCTGACAGTTGCCCGCGCGCTGTCTGTCCCGTTGGCCGCAATTATATCTGCGGAGGTAAAGACGGTCGGATCTGACTGGACGGAGGTCGTGAACTGAAAGTAGGTGTTTACCGAACCCTCGGGGACAAAAACGTTCGTTGGTACAGCGAGCTTTACCGGATCGCTCGATTGCAGAGAAACTGTCGTACCGCCCTGCGGGGCAGCCGCGCCGAGCCGCAACTCTGCCGTTCCTTGACGGCCCTGAGCGACCGGATTCGGATACGCGATCCGAAGGGCAATAGCCGGATCGACAGGCGGCGGGCACGAGGTCGGGCCCGTGTTCAAACTGTAGTTTGCGGCTATTTCTGCCTGCGAGAGGGCACGGTTATATAGATACACTTCGTCGAAGATCCCGTAGCTCGTCAATTGGGGCGGATCGCAGCTGTCGCCTCTGCCTATCGTAAAAGGGGCGTCATTCGCGAGTATCGTGTTCGGCTCGTCGAAGTTGATGATCGGCTGCGCGTTTTTGTAAAGTGTGTGGCTGGTACCTTCCTTCTTGAGTACGAAATGATTCCATTGCGCAAGGCCGACCTCAGTTCCCGCCACAGAATAACGCGAGCCGCCGCTTTCGTGACTTATATCGAGAAACGGTTTGTTTGTATCGTCGATCCCGATGTAAAAGTTCGACCCGCTTCCGCCACAGGCGCCTTTGCCTACGATAAAATGCTCGCGCGAATCGAAGATGACCGCCCATGCCGCAACGGTGTAGTCGCCGGTCTGAACATCGAGCGATGCTGAATCGGGAACCTCGACAAAATGTCCGTTCTCTGTCGTAAAGAAGCCATTGCCGATCCGGCCCGTCGCATAGGTCGGCGGCTCAAATATACCGTTGTTGCTACCGAATGAATCGTTGGCATTAAGTTCGCCACGCCACCACGACACCAATCCGTTCGTATTTCCTGCTGTCTCGGTGCACGAGGGCTGCCAGGAGAGATAGGCGATCGAATCAGGGTCTTGAGTCGCATAGATCTCAGTTTCGCCCGTACCGTCCGCATTCGCGACAATGATCTTGTAGCTTGAATCGTATTGAAGAAAGGCGACCTTTTCGCCATTTGGTGACCAAACCGGGTCGACGTATGAAACCACCAGCGAACCGAAGTTGTTTAACCCACCGGTTCCGTCCGAATTCGCAACACATACTCCCGGACCGCTTTGGCCTTCGCATAAAAAAGCCAGTCTGTCGCCAGCCGGCGAGAATGCGAACCTTCGAAAATAGCTGTATCCGTTAACGCTGCCGTCGATCATCAGCGTTTCATTTGTTCCGTCGACGTTTATCCGGCTGACCGTCGCATCATAGGTCCAAAAAATGTGCTGCCCGTCCGGTGAGAACCGCGGGTAGGATCCGTTCTGCGATGACATCTGAACTGCGTTCGAACCGTCAGAGTCCGCTTTCCAAACATAACCGTCGCGAACGTAAGTAATAAGAGAGCCGTCAGGTGAAAGTGCGGGTTCCGAGAGATCGTTGGTATTGGGATCGGAGATCTCGGTCAGCCCCGTTCCATCGGCGTTCATTACCCAGATTCGGCCGTATGTTGAGAATGTTATCTTTGAACCGTCTAAAGAAAACGAATATTCGTCCTCGCGCTCTGAGTTGAACGTAAGGCGGCGTTGATTGAAACCATCAGGGTCCATTACGTACAACTCGGTCTCATTAAATGCGTTATCGGAGTCACGCGAACTTCGAAAAAGGATCTTTTTTCCGTCGCCGGAAAATACGGGCTCCCCGTCTCTGTTCGAGGTGATCTCGGTCAGATCGTTCGTGGAGCCGACGTTGTCGATCCCGCGAATTGAGTAGCCGCCTACCTCGAACACCAGTCTTCCTGAAACCGGAAGGAGCGATTGGCCCTTTGGCGACGTCTTTTTGTCCATTCTCTGGAGGTCATTGACGGTTTCGGCCGAAAGATCTTTTGGAATTTCAGCGAGGGCCGCAATCGATACGACACGTTCCGAAAACGCGGTGATCGTGACAACGCAGGCCGCGAGAAAGGCGATGATGACGAATGTGAATCGGTTACGTTTCCTGGGGGATCTCATAACGTGCACTCCTGCAAACATTTGTTTTCCGCTTGATAGGGCGAGAAAATCTGCTCGATAGGACCATTGAAGGAAAATAATTTCGATTCGAACTTAATTAGCTGTATAATCGCGAACGAAATCCCTTGTTACACTGCGATCGATGTCCGTTAGCCCCGACG
Organism: Chloracidobacterium sp.; assembly: GCA_016716305.1. Lineage (NCBI taxonomy): Bacteria > Pseudomonadati > Acidobacteriota > Blastocatellia > Chloracidobacteriales > Chloracidobacteriaceae > Chloracidobacterium > Chloracidobacterium sp. The sequence goes on along the minus strand of JADJWP010000002.1, from coordinate 1,797,241 downwards.
TTACAGCTCTGCTTGGAAAGATCACCAATGGCGATAAGAATGCGCCCGAGAGCCTATTGCCGGTCGTCTATGACGACCTTCGGCGACTGGCCCGGGCCTATTTCAACAACGAACGGCGGGAACATACGCTCCAGGCAACGGCTTTGGTTCACGAAGCCTACATCCGCCTTGTAAACTGGGAGAATGTCACCTGGCAGAACCGCGCCCATTTTTTTGCGGTCGCCGCAGAGGTGATGCGGAAAGTGCTGATCGATCATGCCCGGAGCAAGCAGGCCGCAAAACGCGATGGCGGCGAGCGGATATTGCTGGACGAAGCAGTCAGTTTTTCTTCGAACAGAGAGATCGACGTTGTTCGATTGGAAGAGGCACTTCGAACACTTGAAAGGGTCGATCCAAGACAAGCTCGGATCGTTGAGCTTAGGTTTTTCGGCGGGCTGACGATCACGGAGACCGCGTATGTTCTCGAGATCTCGGAGACGACCGTAAAGCGTGAATGGACATTCGCAAAGGCCTGGCTTCAACGAGAATTGACTAGCTGAACCGTTTTGTACGGCGTAACCCGCACCTTTCCGGATCGATTCGATTATGGTCGACGAGCATTGGAATAAATTGAAGACAATTTTTGCGGACGCTGTCGAGATTGCCGAAAGCGAGCGTAAAGAGTTCGTCGAGCGGGCTTGCGGCGGCGACAAAGAACTTGAGGCCGAGGTCAACTCTTTGCTTGCTGCTCATGAATTACCGGATGACCCGATCGAGAACAACGTTCTCGACCTTCGAAATGAGATAACATCCGGCCGAAGCTCGCAGCTAGAGCGAAAGTTCGCCCACTACTCGATCATCGAAGAGATCGGCCACGGCGGGATGGGTACCGTTTACCTTGCGGAGAGGGCAGACGGGGAATTCAAACAACGCGTCGCACTCAAACTCGTTCGGCAAACAATAGCCGATCCGGTAACCGAGAAGAGGTTTCGCCGCGAGCGTGAGATCCTTGCGTCCCTAAATCATCCCTACATAGCTCAGCTTCACGACGGCGGCGTTTCCGAAGCCGGCGAACCATATTTCGCAATGGAGTATGTCGAAGGCAAACCGGTTCTCGAACATGCGGCTGCCCAAAAGCTCGACCTGAATGCCCGGCTCCGGCTGTTCTTGAAGATATGTTCAGCTGTCGCATTTGCTCACCGAAATTTGACCGTGCATCGCGACATCAAACCGTCAAATATCCTTATCGATGCGGACGGCAATCCGAAATTACTCGATTTCGGCCTTGCTAAACTTCTCGATGAAAACATGCCCGATGCCGAGCAAACCGTGACCGAATACCGGGCATTCACGCCAGCTTATGCATCGCCCGAGCAGATCCTCGGTAAAAAGATAACAGCGGTCTCAGACATCTATAGCCTCGGCGTGGTTTTCTACGAAATACTGACAGGCGAAAAGCCGTTCCGCTTCGATGGAAAAAGCCTCGAGCAGATCGTCCTAACGATAACAAACACCAAGCCGACGCGGCCGAGCTCGGTCTTCTCGTCAAAAACGGCCGGAACCGCCGCGATCGCAGGTATTTCCGGCTTGAATAATGATATCGACAATATCGTCTTGAAATGCCTCCAGAAAGACCCGAGTCAGCGCTATCAGACGGTTGAGGATCTGGCGGCCGACATCCGGCGTTATCTTGACGGACAGCCGATACTTGCACGTCCGAGCACGTTCACATACCGGGCTTCAAAATTTGTCAGACGCAACAAAGTTGCCGTTGCAGCCGCGGCGATCGTGGTCGTTTCGATCCTGACAGGCTTCGTGTTTTCACTTTGGCAAGCGAACCTCGCCCGACGCGAACGTGACCGCGCCGAACGCCGCTTTCAGGACGTGAGAAAGCTCTCGACGTCGCTCTTGTTTGAGATCACACCGAAGATCGAAACTCTTGAGGGCTCGACCGAGGCTCGCGAGATACTCGTGACGCGGGCACTCGAGTATTTGGACAGCCTCGCGGGCGAATCGGCCGGTGATGTCGATCTCCAGGCGGAGCTTGCATTGGCTTACGAAAAGATCGGAGAGCTTCAGGGCCACCCGAGCAAACCGAATCTCGGCGATCTTGCCGGCTCGTTAACGAGTTTCGAAAAGGCGAATTCGATAAGGCTCGTCTTGCCCGAAACTTATGTCAACCGCCGCCTGCTCGCAGAAAATTATCGGCATCTTGCCGATGCGAAATATTGGCAGGGAGACACGGCCGGGTCGCTCGATGCTCTGATGAGGTCGAAAGCGATCTATGAGTCTCTTGTCGCGGAGCATCCGGAAGACGACAGCCTGTTGCTTTCTTTTCTGAAGATCCTGACCGAACTCTCACAGTATTACCAATCGAATAACCAGTATGCAGAAGCCGTGAAATACGCTGAATCGGTGATCGAACGTTCGGCCGCGCTCGATCGATCGGCGAGAGAGACGCGCGAGCTCGTCGCGGTCACCAGCGCAGATCTCGGAAATTCGCTTTCATGGAACGGCGACCAAATGCGAGCTGAAGCGGTAATGGGACGAGGTGTTTCCGAGATGGAGACGCTGCTTTCCGAAATGCCGAAAGATGCGCGGTCGCGGCATTTGATGTGGCGTGTCTATATGCTGGCGAGCGGTATTTTCGAGGAGATCAATGATGTGACCTCGATGAAGTATGCCGAGCAAGCCTTGGCAACGGCGGCAAAGGGGGTCGAGAACGATCCGGCCGACATCCAGGCAAAACACAATCTTGCGCGAAGTAATTACCGCGTTGGTGTCGTTGCGGTCAATCTGAAGCAGATCGCCCGAGCAGTTCTTGCACTCGATACTTCGAAAGGTCTTTTTGAAGGCCTGATCAGACGTGAGCCGCGAAACCGCTTTTACCAGTCCGACCTTGCCAGAATTCATACGCGAATCGGTCTTGCAAAGCGGCTGCAGAATGACATTCGTGGTTCGAACGAATCATTCCTCCTCTCAATGGAACTCTGGCAAAAGATCGTGGAAGCAGACCCTGCGAACAAGAATGCTCGCCGCGATGTCGCGCTTGCACAAAAGAATCTTGGTGAGAACTATGCGAAGATCGGTAACGCGGCAGCGGCGAAAGTAAACCTGCGTCAGGCGATCGAAATACTCAATTCACTGAAGGCCGAAAATGCTCTACCCGAGGTCGACAATAAGTTACTAGGTGAACTGGAATCTGCGGTCGCCAAATTTTAGCGAGATGTGAGCACGAAATCATGAACATTGACAAATTCAGGATAAAGGAAGGCGAGCAACTGGTGCTATCGGATCACGCGACCGATTTTACGGGCGTCTACGACGACAAAGATGCCGCAGTCGCGGATCTTCAAAAGAATATCCGGCGCATGACCGAGCTGCAGGACATGCTCTACGCCCAGGATATCTATTCGCTGCTGATCGTGTTTCAAGCGATGGACGCTGCGGGAAAGGACGGCGCGATCGAGCATGTGATGAGCGGCGTAAATCCGCAGGGTTGCCACGTCGTATCTTTCAAGCAGCCGTCAGACGAAGAGCTGTCGCACGATTATCTTTGGCGGCATCAAAAAGCACTGCCGGAACGCGGCCGGATCGGCATTTTCAACCGCTCGCACTACGAAGAAGTTCTTGTTGTTCGGGTTCATCCGGTCATCCTGCAGGCGCAGCATTTGGCTCCTGAGATCAAAAGCGACAAGGACATTTGGAAAAAGCGCTTTGAGCACATCCGCGATTGGGAACAGCATCTTGCCGAGAATGGAACGCACATCCTAAAGTTCTTTCTCAATGTCTCAAGAAAAGAGCAGAAAAAGCGGTTCCTTGAGAGGATCGACCAACCCGAAAAGAACTGGAAGTTCTCGGCAGGCGATGTAAGGGAACGCGGCCATTGGGACGATTATATGCACGCCTATACCGAAGCGATCGCGGCAACGTCGACCGACCTCGCGCCTTGGTACATCGTACCTGCGGACAGGAAGTGGTTCACGCGGCTAGCCGTGTCTGAGATAATCGTCAAAAAGCTGGAATCAATGAACCTGCACTATCCCAAGATAGACGAAAAGCAGCTCAGTGAGCTTTCGGAAGCAAAAAAGCTGCTTGAACAAGAAGGCTGAAACTTAGGCAGCGTCGCACTCGTTGTAACGATCTGAGGAGACCTGAACATTTATGTTTTGTCCGCAATGCGGTATTGAAGAGCTGCAGGTAAATCAGTTTTGCCGAGCGTGCGGAATTGACCTCCGACGGGTCCGCTTGGCAGTTGCTGCGCCGGATTCGATCACCGCATCGGCGGTCTCGGCCCGCGACGAGATCGGGCGGGCGGTCGCTGCAAAGATCCGCGAGACAAGGTCGGCGGAAGAACTCTCCGTCGTAACCGAAGAAGTATTGCCTGAGATCGAAAAGTTTCTCGAATCACCGGAAGAGAAGCGTCTGCGGCGAATGCGGAACGGGACGATTATTTCGGGTGTCGGCATCGGAGCTGCTATCGGCGTCTCGTTTATGAGCTTTTTCATGCAGGAAGACGACCTTATGTTCTTGGCGGTTTTAGGGTTTGTCGCTTTTTTTGTCGGCCTTGCGTTCATTCTCAACGGCGTACTTCTAACCGTTTCTCGAGCGACCCTTCCTGACCGCACGGCCGATGCCGACAGCCAGCGAGAGATCGATGCGGCGTACGAAATGCCAAAGAAGCTAGGTACACCGGCCGCCGCAGACCTGTTCCAATCGGTGACCGAGCATACAACGCGACAACTGCAGCAAGAAAAGAGGAAAAACAGCTGATCAGCTCAAGGCGTCTTTTCAACCGTGACGAGACGTAGGATCCGGTCGTCGTTTTTGTCCGGCGAACCCCTTCCGTCCCGATTCGAGGTTGAAAGATATAGAAAACCGTCCGGACCTTCGCCGACCTCGCGAACTCGGCCGAGATTTCCCACAAGCAGATTCTCTTGCTTGACCACCTTTCGGCCATCCAACACTACGCGGATCAACCTGGCTCCGCGGAGGCAGCCGAAAAAGAAATTTCCCTTGAATGCCGGCAGTTTCTCGCCGCTGTAAAACGCCGCGCTCGCCGGAGCACATGCCGGCGAATATTCGAGCAGCGGCGGCTCCAGCCCTGCCTGTGTCTTGGTGCCGTAGATCGTCGGCCAGCCGTAATTCTTCCCCCGCTCGACGATGTTGACCTCATCGGCCCCGCCGCCGCGGGCTTCGAAATGGCTAGGCCCGTGTTCGGTTTGAAACATCAGCCCCGATCCCGGCTGCCAGGCCAACCCTTGTGCATTTCGGTGGCCCGTCGAGAATATCTCGGGCCGGTAACCTTCGCGGCCGATAAACGGATTGTCTTTCGGTACGCTGCCGTCGTCATTCAGCCGGAGCGTCTTGCCGGCGAGCGACATATTGTCCTGTGCGAGATCCCAATCGGTCGCGTCGCCGGTCGTGACATATAACTTTCCGTCCGGTCCAAAGCGTGCACGCGTTCCGGCATGGTTTGGGGCCGCAGGGATCTTTTCAATGATCGCCATTGGCTCGGTAAATTTCTCCGCGACGAATTTAAATCGAACGACCTTCACATGTTTGCCATCCGCGTTATAGGCGTAGGCTAAATATACGTACGAATTCGCCGCGAACTGCGGATGGATAGAAACGTCCATCAGGCCGCTCTCGCCCGATGGTTCGACGTCAGGTACCTCGTAAACCGGTTCATCGCGCAGCTTGCCCTTCTGTATCATCCGCACTCGGCCCGGCCGTTCGGTAACAAGCATGTCGCCATTCGGCAGCCAGGCGAAGCCCCAAGGCACTTCCAGTCCCGCTGCAACCGTTTCGACTCGAAACTTAGATCCGTCCTGAGTCTCGAGAACAGCATCTTCTATGCCGCCGGACGGCGCCGCGTTTGTGCAGCCAATGAATAATACTGAAGCCAACAACGCTGAAACTGCGAAACTATTCATGATCATCGCCTCCCATTATATCAGACGTCGATGAGGACCCGTTCGTTTCCCCCTCTTGACAAGTCGCTGCAAACTCACAAAGCTCGCAGCTCCAAGAAAAGCTTGACACATTCGAATTCCCGAATAAACTGTCTCAAAGTCTTGCGAATTTGGTTTTACCTTTCGCTATCCCGATCAACGCATAAAATACAGAAATTGTTCACCATGAAGTCCGTCGTTCTGTTTCTTGTCGTAGTTCTTTCTGTTTCCTTCGCGTTCGGACAAACGTGCGATCCGCCGCAGATCGTTGCGAATGCGAGAACCGACAATATCTTCACACCCGAACAAGAAATGGTTCTAGGCGAGCTTACTTTGCAGAGACTCTCCACGGAGTTCAGACCTATTCGTGATCCGCAACTTCTTGCTTATGTCGAATCCATTGGAGCAAAGCTGCTCGAAAAGTTTCCAAACACCGGATTGAAATACACCTTTCACATAATTGAGTATCCGGAAGCGAACGCATTCAACATCCCCGGCGGACACGTTTTTCTTACTCGTAAATTGATTGGCTTTGTAACAAGCGAAGACGAGTTGGCAAGCGTTATTGCCCACGAATTAGGACATGCAGCGGTTCGCCACGGTGCACAGGATATTTCTTCGGCGATGAAAAGGGTCCTCGGTATTTCCACGCTCGGCGACCGAAAAGACATCGTTGACAAATATAATCGCCTTATCGAAAACGCTCGAACAAAACGTGCACCCGCACGCCGCGGCCATGAGAACGAACAACAGCTTGAGGCCGACAAGCTTGGCTTTTTTGCAATGGTTGCGGCGGGTTACGACCCGAATGCTTCATTTACTTTTTTCGACCGTTTGACCGAAAGCGACGGCAAGACGGGTAGTTGGTTCAGCGATCTTTTCGGAAATACGAGACCCGAAGAGAAGCGCTTGCGGGAGATCTCAAAGGCAACAGAACAGCTGCCGCAAACGTGTCGCGCCGGACGACGCGCCGATGGGAACGCCGCATTTCTTCAGTGGCAGGCTGACGTCGTACGGTTCACTGATGCAAAGCGAACGGAGATCCTTCCCGGCTTGATGTGGAGGAAGGAACTTGAGCCGAAACTGCGGAGCGATGTAAACAAGCTCAAATATAGTGCCGATGGAAAAAGGCTTTTGGTGATCGATGATTTTGCCGTCACAGTAATTGATCGTGAATCTGGTCGGGTAACAAATCAGATCCAGGCTGAAGAAGTATCTGAGGCCTATTTTGTCGGTGACTCTCAGCTTGTACTATTGACCGGCAATCTTCGATTTGAACGATGGGATCTGAATAGTAGCGAAGCTCTGGAAGTTCGCGAACTGGTGCTTCGGCGAAACTGTTGGGAGGAAAGACTTTCGCCAGACGGCAACTTTCTGGCATGTGTCGACCAGGCAACGAACATCAATGTGATCGAGACCAAATCGGGTAAACGCGTTTGGGAAAAGAAGGAATTTTATCCGCTTAATGTCTTCGAATACATCAGATGGCTCTCTCGCAGCAGGAGCGAAGCCGAAAATGGCGTAAACTTTTTCAGGATCGGTTTTTCACCAGATTCAAAACATGTTCTTTTCAGCCGCTCCAACAAATTTAGATTTCGATTTAGCCTTGACGGCGTTACATTGGACCAGTCAGAGAATACGGCGATCGCCGTCGATTTAAGGGCTCTGAAGCAAATTGATATTGGCGGTGATCTTAAGAAGATCGCCGCTCGTTCGTACGCATTCATTGACGAGAACCGGATAATCGGAAATACTGACGGAAAGCTTGAAGCGGGCGGGATCTTTTCGTTCCCGACCGGTAAACGACTGAAAAAACTCGAATTTAGTGGTGAGCATGTCGGATCAACGTCGGACCCCAACTACGTAACGATCAAGCCGCTTCAAAATGGGGCAACCGGCATTTTCGATATTTCCCGTTCAGAGATCGTTGCCGGGCTCATGAAAAAGGACATAGCGGTGATCAGTGGCGAGATCGCGTTTGAGGCAGCAAACGGAAAAGTGCTGATTCGAAAGGTCACTTACGACAGCGCAAAGAAGAGTCTTGAAGGCACTGATGTAGCAACTATCGATATTCCGGTCGGTGCGATGAGCGATCTACAGACCGCTGAAGTTTCGGACGACTTTGGATGGGCCGCTCTTTCCTCGCGATCGCGTGGCGGCGTATGGAACCTCAAGACAGGAGAGCGAGTGGTCTTTACACGCGGATTTCTGTCTGGCGTGATCGATGCACAAGGAAACAGTGTCGCTAATTTTCCAAAATTCCAGAACGAGAAACCGAGCCTCGCGTTACTGAATTCCAAGAGCGGCGAAGCTCAGTTATTGCGCTCACTTTCCGAGCATGGTGTTCGTCAATACGGAAGGTTTCTGTTGACCCGCACCAGATCTAGCTCCAAAGAAGACAAGAATCCGGCAAATTCGAATGCTCCACGTTCTGACGAAGAAGAGGCCGAGATCCGTCTTCAAAGCGATGTCAGATTCGAGATCAGGGACTGGATGCAAGACACTGTGATCTGGACGCGCGAGTTTAAGGGTACAGTCCCACGCTATTCCTTCGACACCTATTCGGGACGCCTTATGCTCTTCTGGCGTATCGCCTCCGACGAGGGCAAGGCCCGATTGAAAGAGAATGCAGAATTAAAGGCTAAAGCCGACAAACTTGGGAACAAGCAGGGCGACTACTTGATCGATGTGATCGACTCATTTGCCGGGAAAGTTATCGGAAGCCTTCTGCTGGAAACCGGCAAGGGGTCCTTCAGCGTCGGAAACGGAATATCGGAACGGGATTGGGTGGTCTTCAACGATTCTCAAGGCCGTGTTCTGGTTTACTCGCTTTCGGACGGGACGCTTCGCCATCGGTTCTTCGGAACGAAGGTGGCAATAAACCCGACAGCGAACCAGTTGGTCGTCGAGACTTTTCCTGGCGATGTTTCGCTCTACAGTCTCGACACGGGCGACAAGGTCATCGATTTTCTGCTAAAGGGCACATTAGCATTCTCGCGATTCAGCCTCGATGGAAAACGGTTATTTCTGTTTAGTGATGATCAGGTCGGATACGCGATCGACCTAACGAAAGTCAAGCCGATCGAACGTCCCGTGATCTTTTGATCTCAAATGCAATTGAATCAAACCGGGCCGTCGTGTATTCACGGCGGCCGCTTTTATTGCTAGTATTCTTCTACAGGCAAAAGTTTTCAGGGGAGTTCCGGTATCGGGACTGAGAGTTGTTCCTAATGAACATTACCCTAAAAACCTGATGCGGATAATACCGACGAAGGGAGAAAAACGATGAAAGCAAATGGTGTGATCAGCCCAAACGCAAGTAAGGGCAGTGACGAAGAGAATACGATTGAGCAAAAAACCAGCGACCAGGTAAAGCTGCCCGCATCACGCAAGGTCTACTTCGAGACAAACGGTTCAACTGTCAACGAACTCAAACACAACCTACGCGTGCCATTTCGCGAGATCTCGCTGAATCCGTCAAAGAACATGGACGGAAGCCTTGAAGAAAATCCCCCTGTGCGGGTTTACGACACGAGCGGGCCGTGGACCGATCCTGATACGAGCCACGATGTGCGAGACGGATTGCCGGCGTTGAGGCGAGATTGGATCGTCGCGCGAGGCGACGTTGAAGAATACGAGGGGCGCGCGATCTTGCCTCAGGACAATGGCTATTTGACGAAGGGTGCCGAGGAGATCGCAAAGGCGAATGAACGCGGGGCCCTGGAAGAATTCCCCGGCCTTCGCCGTGCTCCGCTCCGCGCTAAGTCCGGACAATGCGTGACGCAGATGTATTACGCTCGCAAGGGCATCATCACGCCCGAAATGGAGTATGTTGCTATCCGTGAAAATCTAGGGCATTCGGAACGATCGAGTCTTGCCGGCATCGCCGAGAGAAGCGATCGCAGTTCGCTCTTGCACCAACATAGAGGCGAGTCATTCGGAGCCTCGATCCCCGAGTTCGTGACGCCGGAATTCGTCCGCGATGAGGTTGCCCGCGGCCGTGCGATCATTCCCAGCAACATCAATCATCCTGAGAGCGAACCGATGATCATCGGCCGCAATTTTCTCGTTAAGATCAACGCAAATATCGGCAACTCGGCGGTCGCTTCGTCGATCGAAGAAGAGGTCGAGAAAATGCGGTGGTCGACGCTCTGGGGTGCCGATACGGTGATGGATCTTTCGACGGGGAAAAATATCCACGCGACCCGCGAATGGATCTTGCGAAACTCGCCCGTGCCGATCGGTACGGTGCCTATTTATCAGGCACTCGAAAAGGTCAACGGCAGGGCCGAAGACCTGACCTGGGAGATCTATCGCGACACGCTGATCGAACAGGCTGAGCAGGGTGTTGACTATTTTACGATCCACGCGGGCGTTCGTCTGCCCTTTATTCCGATGACAGCGAAACGCACGACGGGAATCGTCAGCCGCGGCGGTTCGATCATGGCGAAATGGTGCCTCGCGCATCACGAAGAAAGCTTCTTATACACACGGTTTAGAGAGATCTGCGAGATCATGCGGACCTATGATGTCGCGTTCAGTTTAGGCGACGGCCTGCGTCCTGGTTCTATCGCGGACGCTAACGACGAAGCTCAGTTTGCCGAGTTGGACACCCTAGGTGAGTTGACCAAGATCGCGTGGGAGATGGATTGTCAGACGATGATCGAGGGACCGGGCCATGTGCCGATGCACCTGATCAAGGAGAACATGGACAAGCAGCTCGAGGTATGCGGTGAGGCTCCGTTCTACACGCTCGGGCCGCTGACGACCGATATCGCACCCGGCTACGACCACATAACGAGCGGCATCGGCGCTGCGATGATCGGGTGGTTCGGCACCGCGATGCTTTGCTACGTAACGCCGAAGGAACATCTCGGCCTGCCGAACAAACAGGATGTAAAGGAAGGTGTGATCACGTACAAACTAGCCGCTCATGCCGCCGATCTGGCAAAAGGCCATCCGGGAGCGCAGTATCGTGACAACGCCCTTTCCAAAGCCCGCTTCGAGTTCCGCTGGGAAGATCAGTTCAATCTCGGGCTCGATCCGGAAAAGGCAAAGGAGTTTCACGACGAAACACTGCCTGCCGAGGGCGCAAAGCTCGCCCATTTCTGCTCAATGTGCGGCCCGCATTTTTGCTCGATGAAGATCACTCAGGACGTTCGCGAATACGCCGAAAAACAAGGTGTCGAGGCAGAAAAGGCGCTCGCCGTCGGTATGTCAGAAAAGGCTGCCGAATTCAAAGCCACAGGTTCCGAGATCTATCACGGCAGGATCGGCGGCGAGATCGATCACAGCTGAGCCTTCGGATAGGTCTTAGCGGCCGCATCGCGACTTGTCAACGACGCGTCCACCGCATTCGCAGTAGGGGCTCGCTATAGGCTGTCCGAGCATCGTATCTACCCACCGGCAAGCGGGATCAGGCGATGGCGGCTGCACCGTAGTTTGTTTTGTACACCCGGAACTGTAGACTCTCGCGACCATGACGAAGGTAGGATCATAAGGAACGGGAACGACTCGCACGAATAGCTGGGACGATCGGGCCCTGGGTGCGTCGATATCGAGATCAACGTACCAAAACGGTTGATTTCGATTGTCCTTCTTCGAGGGCGGATTCTGTACATAACGGTAAGGCTTCCACTCGTCGGTGCTGAGGCCGCGCGTCCAAATTCCGGCCTCAAAACTCCAGTAACTGCTGAAACGAAGCGAATATTTTCCCTTTGCATCGTCGGCAAGCGTGAAAGGGTAATGCAAGACCTTTGGAACGCCCGGAACGGCCGGCGAGTGTTCGCCGTCGCTGTTGACATTCCATCTCGTCTCCATTTCTGGTTTTGTCTGGCCATTGCAGAATATTCCTATTTGATCTCCACGATTTTGCGAATACACTTCGCCCACAAGAACGAAAGCGGCCGCAAGACAAAAAGCGAAGGCCAGTTCATTTCTTACTATTTCGATTGCGAACTTCATTTTGGCACCTCCGTAGGGTTCTCGAAATCTCGCCACTAGTCATGTTCATGGCCGGAAGCGCGAACATAATATCACAGTAGGTATAGGTTTCGAGCGGTTTGAGTACTGGCCATTTTGTGGGCGAAATCCCTTGGCGCGAACAGGTCAGGACGTCCGCGAATACGCCGAAAGACACGGTGCCGCTGCTGCGAATGTCCACCCAGTTGGAATGTCAGTCAAAGCGAAGGAATTTGTCGCTACTGCAGGCTCGATCTATCACGGGAATGTGCCCTGTGGGGCGGACGATCATCACTATATCGGAACGCGACTAATCATGTTTGCCCTTCAATTGATATTCATTGGCAAATGAGATGCGGGCAGCGTCTGATGGGTGAGAACTGCGAAAAAGCATAAAGAAAAGGCTCGGATCTGGCATTCGGAGCCTTGATCCGGAAGTCCAACTTGATACCATTTCCGCGAGCACATCGTTTTCTTGAGTCAACTCCAAACCATAGCGGTCCGCTTCAAATTCGACGTGCTGCCTGAACGCATTCACCGGCGGCAAAGCAGCTATATACAGGGCGTTCAGGACCAAGATCATCAAGGGCAGAGCTGCAGCCTGGCCGAGGAAGCTGAATCCCAGCTGATCAGAATATCTTCGAATTATCGCGCGGCAGATACGATCCGTTAGCCAAAGGCCAGCCAGCAATATGATCGTGAGGACCAGCCAGCCGAGAAGGTTATCGTCTTTGACGAAGTGTTTTGCTTCATGTGCTACGGTTTGGACCGTCCAGCTCTCGGGGTAATTACTAAGCAGCCCTTCGTTCAGTAAAATCAATCGCGTCGGTCCGAGCCCCGAGACATGAGCGATCTCACATTTATCAAAAGGTTCACAGTTCTCCAAGACTATGGAATCTCTCGGAATGCCGATCTGTTCGGCAAGGCTGGATACTGTGATCTCTAAGGGCGATTGCCCAAGCGGTTTGTGGCTGAAAGTGAAAGGTTCTATCAACAAAAAGAAAAGAAACAGAAACGAAAAAACACCGGCCGCCCAAAGCCACCAATTCCTCGGATTTCTGTTTATCAGCCAAAAAACAAACAGACTCGCTAAAATTGAGAAAACGATCGGTGGCAGCGATGACATGAATTGCTCGAAGATCCACTGCAGAACGGGCAAGCTCGGATCGTTTTCAAGCTGATTTCGAGTGATAGTTCGGATCCGTTCTAAAGGCAATTGAATCAGAGAGTTAAGGACGAAGAAGATCGCGGCGAAAATAACGAAGGTAGCGTATTTTCCAAACTTCAGGAGCTTGTTTGAGATCCGCGTCCCCAGTCCTAAGATCAGGAAAAGTACCGGGAGCACTATTGTTAGCGTTTGGTTTATTCCCCACGCAAGATTGCTGATGTTGTGGAAGGCGATGGCTTGCTCCGTTGGTGCAGGAATTGCGACCGGACCTGCCAATACTGATAAAACTGAAAGTTGGACAATAGCCGCAATAGCGAATATTCGCGGCCGGGAAAAAGCGGCTGTAACAGCAGATATTGTTTGAGGATCCCTCATAAACGTACCCGTCTGACCATATATCCCGCTGGTCAGGTTTTTTTATTCCTGCGAATATCGAGGAAGGAGGTTGTGGACCTTTAAGCAGCAGAATTGTTGCGGGATTGCCCAAGATATCAGGCGAGCATCACCGAGTTTCGTCCAGCGAATGCGAACCGATCAAGCCTTCGTCATTGCCGATACTTAAAATTCGTTCTTGACAAACTATATCCGCGACGGATATAGTGCTTTTTATGTTTGAGAAAGAAAGTAAACGATCCCTCACACCCGCAGTCTTTCATATTCTCCTTGCGCTTTCGGGTGGAGAACTGCACGGATACGGGATCATGAAACAGGTCAGGGAAGATTCGAAAGGCAAAGTCAAAATGGGTGCCGGAACTCTATACGGCTCGCTCAAACGGATGCTTGAAGCGAAGTTGGTAAAGGAATCGGAGAAGCGGATCGACCCTGAACTCGACGATGAGCGGCGAGTTTATTATCAGATAACCGGCGATGGCAAAAAGGCACTTTCGGATGAACTTGAGCGTTACAGCAGTATCGTTACTTTGGCCAAGAAACTAGAACTGCTCCCTAAAGCGTTTCGGTATGAAGTTTGAAAAGGAAGAGACCTTTGCTCTTTACAAACGGCTGATCTCCTTGTATCCGCGGGATTTTAAGGAACGATTCGGCGAGTCAATGGAGCAGACTTTTAGTGACCTGTGTAATGAACAATCGAACGTGAAAGGCAGGCTCTCGCTGCAATTCGTGGTTTCGACGTTTGTAGAAACATCGGCAGGCGTTGTCAAGGAGAATTTGGATAAAGTAAATGGAGCAAATCCAATGAACTATTGGCTTAAGAATGTTGTAATAGCTGGCCTTATTAGCTTCTTTTTAGCGGTGCTTTTTACTTTCGGAACATTTTTTTCTGACAATCCCGGAAAGCAGTTGAGCGAGTTTTCCTTTCCTGTTTTGGACTTTTTCAGGGGTTGGCTGATCCAGACCATAGTTTTTACCTTCATTGTCAGCGGGTTGCGTTCAGGAGAATCAGTATCAGCGAAAAATTTGGTCACAACATTGGCTGCAGCGGGCGTTTTCGGTTTGCTGCTGATCGCACCGTTCGCGTTCATGGAATATTGGAACAATCCCGTAATTCAGTCCGGAGAGAGCCCCTTTCCCCTTATGCTCTTTCTCGGACTATGGCTCACGCCGGTCATGCTCTTCCTGGTTGCAACGCCGATCGTGCGAAGCTTTTGGTCAGGCGCGTCCGTTCTGGAGCGTCCGATCTCATTGGCATTGCGGATGTTATTTCTGCTGTTTCTGTCGTTATTGTGGCTGAATCTAATCAGAGACCAGATGCCTTGCTTTCTCGGCGGTGTGCCGGGATGTGATTGACCGCAAAGCGAAACTTCGACGGGGCACCGCCAAGGCTTGGCTCTGTTCGTACCGGTTCGCGCAATGCGATCTGATAACGAACGCCGGCTGTAAAGTGTGGTTACCGTATTTCGCTATTTCGTTGAAAAACCTTCGAAGCTCTTTTCCGATCTTTGAGCATTGTGAATATGACGAAAGCAACAGTGGTGTTTCCTCACCAACTTTTTGAAAACAACCCGGCGATCGTCAACGATGCGGATATCTTCATAGTCGAGGAGTATCTGTTTTTTCGGCAGTACAATTTCCACCGTCAGAAGTTGAAATACCATCGGGCGTCGATGAAGTTTTACGAAGCACATCTTCGTGGTCAGAGCTTCATTGTCACCTACATCGAATCTGCCCAACCGCTCGCTGATGTGCGTGCGTTGATGCCGCATTTGATCGAGAACGGTTACAACGAGGTCCATTTCTGTGATGCAGCGGACAACTGGCTCGAAACGCGAATTTATGAGTACGGTGATCGGATAAGACTCGTTGAATATCAAACCCCGATGTTTCTGAATTCGAAGGATGAGGTGGCCGCCTATTTTCGATCAAAGAAGCACTATTTTCAGACGGATTTTTACGTCCAACAACGCAAGAAACGGCGGATACTCCTAGACACAGACCAGAAGCCCGTTGGTGGCAAGTGGAGTTTCGATGCCGACAATCGGCTGAAGTATCCGAAAGGCAAATCTCCGCCGGATGTCGAATTCCCGCCGCAGGATGGGTTTCAGGCAGAGGCAGAAAAATACGTCGAGACACATTTCGGCGCGAATTATGGCGAATTGACCAGAGATATAGTCTATCCGGCAACTTACGAGGGAAGCCGAAAATGGCTCCGACAGTTTCTGGAAAGCCGATTCGTCGAATTCGGAGATTATGAAGACGCAATTGTGGCCGGCGAGCGGCTTTTGCATCACAGCCTTCTTACGCCGATGATGAACGTCGGTCTGCTGACGCCGCATGAGATCATCGAAACAGCGATAAAATTTGCGGGCGAAAATGACGTTCCGCTAAATTCGCTCGAGGGGTTCATACGACAGATAATCGGATGGCGCGAGTTCATTCGCGGAGTTTACGAAGTCGCAGGTTCGCGTGAGCGGACGACCAACTTTTGGGGGTTCACGCGAAAGATACCGCGTACCTTTTGGACCGGCGAAACCGGGATATTGCCGCTTGACCTGACCATTAAGAAAGTCCTTGAAACGGGCTACTGCCACCACATAGAACGGCTTATGGTCATCGGTAATTTTATGCTTCTTTGTGAATTCGATCCTGACGAGGTCTATCGGTGGTTCATGGAATTGTTCATTGACTCCTACGACTGGGTGATGGTGACGAACGTCTACGGCATGAGCCAGTTTGCAGACGGCGGCCTGATGGCTACAAAACCCTATATCAGCGGCAGTAACTATTTGATGAAAATGAGCGATTTCCCCAAAGGTGACTGGCAGACGATCTGGGATGGGTTGTTTTGGCGATTTATGGATGCTCACCGCGATTTCTTTCTACGAAACCCCAGGCTCGGAATGCTCGTCAGGACCTTCGATAAGATGTCGAGCGAGAAGCGGTTTTCCCACTTGAAAACGGCTGAAGCCTATTTGGAATCCCTTGAGAACCCAGGCAAACTCGCCGGCAAGATTTCTATCGACTAAGATCTTGCCTAAATACCGATTGCGGGTGGTGTCCGCTGTAAAGCAGCTCTCACGTGAAAATTGGGTGCAGGTCGATCACTTCGGGCGTCCTACGGACCGTATTTTCGCCTGCTCCGTTGAGATCAAGAATTAACCCTGGATCAACTTTTCATGTACGAGAATTGCTCCCCATACAAGGCTGAATAGTCCTGCGGCGACCTTCAAAGCATTGTTGACCATACTGTAGCGACCCTCAGTCAAATACAGCGGCAGACCCATGAGGAAGCTCATTACGACCATTCCGAGGATCGATCCGACCCCGAAAATTACGATGAATATCATCGCGGTATATGGCGATGCGATCGTGGGCAGAATCAGGAGCATCAGTCCGGCGCTTCCGGCAAGGCCATGGACCATGCCGACAACAAGGGACCGGGGGCCCCGGTGATGCGATTCTTCAGACTCTTCGGCTTCGTGAACGTGCGGGTGATTATGCACGTGGCCGTTGTGCTCGTGAGTGTGCAAATGTAGTCGGTGGGAAAGAACGACCTTGCGGAGGACATTCACACCCAGAATGAACAGCATCACCCCGACCGCGGCCTCAAAATAGCCTTCAAGGGACTCGGAAATCGAGATCTTGAGGAATACAACCAATGCGCCGACCACGAAAAGCGATATCGTATGGCCGATGCCCCAAAGCCCGCCGACGAACGACGAACTTAGCAGACTTTTTTTGTCGCTCACGATCGCCGAGACAGCCGCCAGGTGATCGGCATCGAGTGCATGTCGGAGTCCGATAAGAAATCCGAGCAGTAGTACCGCGAACGAAGATGCTTGAGCGTTTAGTTCCATACTGTTCAATGTTGCTCCGCGATGGATCAAACCGTCATTCCGCCATCGACGGCGATCGTCTGTCCCGTAATGTAGCTGGACGCGTCTGACGCCAAAAATACGGCGATACCTTTGAGTTCGCCTTCCTCCCCGACGCGCGGGATCACATTATTTTCCTGGATCGACCGCTCGTAGATGTCGATCACTGCGTCCGCCAGCCGAGAATGAAAAAATCCCGGAGCTATCGCATTCACGCGAATGCCGCGTCGACCCCAGCTTGCAGCAAGTTCGCGGGTTAGCCCGATCAGTCCTGCCTTGCTTGCAACATAACCGGCATAAAATGGGCCATTTGCTGACGACGTCTGACCCGCTATCGAGGCAATATTGATGATCGAACCGGAATTTCGTTTCAGCATCTCGCGGCCGGCGGCCTGAGCCATCAGGAAACACCCCGTCAAATTTACATCCAGGACCTTTTGCCACTTTTCGAGCGGCATATCTTCGGGCATCGCTCCCCAGGATATCCCGGCATTATTGACCAGAATATCGAGCCGCCCGAAGATCTCGACCGTCCGTTTGACGACAGCCTCGACATCGTCGGGAACCGAGACGTCGCAGACCATTCCCTCAGTCCTGAAGCCGCGATCCCGAAACTCACTGACCGTCTCATCAAGCCACTCCTGACGGCGGGCACAGAGCATGAGATCCGCTCCCGCCTCGGCAAGGCCTTCGGCGATCTCACGGCCGATGCCGCGTGAGCCGCCGGTTACGATCGCCGATCTGCCGGTCAGATCGAAAAGTTCTACAACATTTTTGCTCATATCGTGTTACGCCAGAAGCAGCTCTTCAAGAGTCCGAGTCTAGCACAATGATCACTCTAATCACCGCTGATGGACTGCGCAGTTGTGTTGCGGTTAAATACTATTATGGCGAAAACACAGCGGGAACTCGCATTTCTTCGCGATCTGTACATTACCGACGATTGGACCCGCCGGTTTACCGAACTGGCCGATAAGCACGTCGATCTGAAGAGGGTTGAGAACCTTTTGTATCTGAATGCGGGAACCGGCAGCCATTGTTTTGAATTGCGAGAAAAACTCGGCGACGATGCCGCCGTGTTCGCTTCGTGTGAAAACGAGGATCTGCTCACCATAGCGCGTGACAAAGCGATCGCCCTCAGATCAGACGTAGATTTTTCGACCATCCGATTCGAAGATGACGCATTTGATGTGGTCATCGCCGATGCGAGTTTCGTTTCTCCATCTGAGCTTTTTGCGCTTATTCAAGAAAGTACCCGTGTGGCCAAACCCGGTGGCCGGGTCGGGGTGATGATTCCTGCTTCTGGTAGTTTTGGTGAGATATTCTCGCTGCTATGGGAAGTTATGTTCAACGAGAGCATCGGCAGAAATGGGGCCGAGACCGAAGAATTGGTGACCCAGTTACCGACGGTAGCGAACATTGAGAAAATGGCCCATGGTGCCGGGCTGACCAGGGTCGAGACAAGATCGGCCGCGGAGGTCTTCGAATACGATGACGGAGCCGCCTTCGCTGCGTCGCCGCTGATCATCGATTTCTTGATGCCGGGATGGCTGAATGGTCTCGAGGAAAACGAAAAAGAGCAAGTTATCGATAAACTTGCTCAACTCATCGATGACGAAGACGGGCCGCTCTCGTACCGATTTTCGGTAAAGGCGGTGCTTTTGACGGGAACAAAGCTCTAGGAACGGCAGTCGGGCAGACAAAGTGTCAGTCCTGTCGGCATGGTCTGCCTAAGATTGCTTTGCTTCCGTCCGCCGCCGAAGCTCTTCGGCGATGGCCTCGTCACTCAGCTGCGAGATCTGCGGAGCGGCCGCCGACGATATCTGCTTTTCGGCTCTTTCTTCCTCTTCAGCCTCGCGCATTCCTTCCTTGAATGCCTTTCGCGATTGACCAAGTGATTTGGCAAGCTGAGGGAGACGTGACGCACCAAAAAGCAAAAACAATACCGCGACGATCAGGATAATTTCAGTAGTTCCGAAATTCATAATGTTGTTCTTCAGCTGACCGGTACCGGCACCGGACGCGAATCTTTAGAGATCTTAGCCGTCAGTCCAGATTAGATATTAACGCGAATTGAGGGAATTTTCACTCTATTTATCTCACTTCGAGGGCCTGAAGCGATCCATCGCGTCAACCAGGGCTGATGTAATGCCTTTCTCCGAAACTGAATGGCCCGAATCGGGTACCACGATGAACTCAGCCTCGGGTAACGCCCGATGGAGGTCCCAAGCAGAGGTTATCGGACAAACGACGTCATATCGGCCCTGCACGATAACGGTCGGAATACCGCGGATCTTGTCGACATTCTCAAGCAGATAATTATCACTCGGGAAGAAAGAGCCGTTCATAAAATAGTGACATTCGATCCGTGCCAGACTCAAGGCCTCATGCTCGCCTTCCCAATGGTCCATCAGGTCTTGATCAGGGTAGAGTTTGGACGTTGCACCTTCCCAGGTACTCCACGCACGCGCCGCGGCCAGCCTGACTGTCTCGTCGTCGCTGGTCAAGCGTTCATGATAAGCCGTGATGAAATCGCCTCTTTCGTTTTCGGGGATCGCATCACGATAACGCTCCCAAAAATCCGGAAAGATCTCGGACGCGCCGTATTGATAGAACCAGGCGAGTTCCTTCTTACGCGTCAGGAAGATGCCGCGAAGCACCAATCCTAAACACCGGTCGGGATGATTTATCCCATACGCGAGACTCAGCGTCGAGCCCCACGAACCGCCAAAGACGTACCATTTGTCGATGCCGAACTTTTCCCTCAGGGCCTCAATGTCGTTGATCAGGTCCCAGGTCGTGTTTTCTCTAAGCTCTGCATGCGGCGTTGATCTGCCCGAGCCACGCTGGTCGAACAAGATCACATGATATGCCTTCGGGTCGAAGAACTGGCGGTACATCGGGATCAGCCCGCCGCCCGGCCCGCCGTGAAGGAAAACGACAGGAACGCCTTCGGGATTGCCCACACGCTCGTAATAAACGTCGTGGATATCCGACACCTTCAGCATGCCCGAATCAAAGGGCTCGATCTCTGGGTAGAGTGTTTTCATATACTCGAATATAACTTAATTAGTGGTCCAGCAGAAAAAGCCTTTACATATCTAGAGGGATCCAAAGACTATACATCCCCTAGTTTGTTCCGATTACGGAGAACTTCAAGGGCTTACCCGCCTTATCGACGCCATCGATCTCCAAGGTCAGTTTTTGAAGAAAGATCTCAACACCTAGAGTCTCAAAAGTCCGGAACTCGCCGATCGGACGGCTTAACCACTTTGCCGCTTGTTCAATGTATTCAGGGCAACATTGTTCGTACCGCGCTCTATCACTCCTCAATAAGTTGGTGAAGTATTCCTTTTGAGTACGATATGAGATGGGTTTTACTTTTTCAAAGTATTCATCTTCCAGCGAACGCAGGAAGTCCTGTTCACTTTGAAAGCCAAGCTGCTCATAAACCTCTATGACATTTTCCCTGTCCTTGTAGAATTGAGGAATCTGAATTTCGCTATTCCGAATTTCGAGAGCAGTCCACTCTGTTTGATGTGAGAGATCGAGCGGACTAGCTCGGACGTCATCAGTCAAATATTGAAGGAAGCCGAGTTCGAACCGGATTCGCGCGGTCAGTCCACTGAGTTGGGACCTTTCAACTCGAATTGTACTTCCGTCGATTCCTGTATACGTCCGTTGTTCGATCGTCGCCGTTCGTGCCTGCAAATTCACATAGAAATCGTCCGCGTCTACATTGCCGAACGAAAGGCCAAGTTCGGGGAATTCTATTAAAATGCCACTTTTTTCTAGAACTGGTGAGGGTGCGGGCGTCTGTTCCGATTGAAAAGGGATTTCGGATGCTTCTGGACCGCGGCAACCAACATATACGAGTACAACCGCAATTACTATCAATACTCTCCGAAGGTGTAAGTGGTACATTTTCTCATGACCTCTGTCGAACCAACTCCAACATGGTTCACAAGGCTTAGCGAATAAAATTTTCACACCAAAGCTGGAAAACGAGCAACGTCCAGAGTTCCTTGTGATGCGAAGCCGCTCCAGTCTCGTGTTCCGTTATTAGCCTTTCCACGTAATCTACGTTGAACAGCCCCTGTTTGTTCAGCCGCTCAGGCGCGAGCATGTCGCGCATCAGCGGGTTCAGGCGGCCTTTCAGCCATTCGGCGATCGGGATTCCGAAGCCTTTTTTGGGGCGGTGCAGGATGTCGTGCGGGAGGAGGTCTTTCATCGCTTCTTTGAGGATGACCTTGCCGCTTTTGCCTTTTAGTTTGTATTCGACCGGGATCGACGCAGCGAACTGGCCGACTCGCGGGTCGAGGAACGGAGCTCGGGTTTCGAGGCTGACGGCCATGGCGGAACGGTCGACCTTTGTGAGGATGTCCTCGGCCAGGTAGTAGTTGATGTCGGCGTACTGGGCCTTTTCGATGATGTCACGAGCGTCGGACGCGTCGACCAGCTCGCGGACGCCGCGATAGATGTCGGCTTTGGTCTGGGCGAGGACATCTTTTGTGAACAGCTTTTCGTGCTGCTCGACCGCGAACGATCCGAACCAGCCGTGATGCCGCGTGATCGGGTCGTTCTTTGCCGAGCGGACAAAGCGTTTCGCCTTGTAGTCGAACGACATATTACTCGTCGAAACCGGCAGGGCGTTGACGACCGGTTCGATCAAACCGGAGCGGACGAACGCGGGGATCGCGTTGTACTTCGCCGCCAGGGTGTGTGCGTAATACATCGGGTAACCCGCGAAGAGCTCGTCGCCTCCGTCGCCGCCGAGGGCAACGGTCACGTGTTTTCTGACGAACTGAGCCAGCAGAAACGTCGGTATCAGCGAACCGTCGGAGATCGGTTCGTCCAGCCATTTGCCGATGTCGGAGATCAGATCGCCGGCAGTCGCGGCCGAAAGTCTCTCTTCGTAGTGATCGGTGTCGAGGTGTTTCGCTACCTTGCGTGCAAATTTCGATTCGTCGAACGAATCTTCTTCGAAGCCGATAGAGAATGTCTTGACGCGTTCGGTCGCGTGCTGCGTTGCGAACGCGGCAACGGTGGATGAATCGATCCCGCCGGAGAGCAATATTCCAAGAGGCACGTCGGAAACCAGTCGCATCCGAACGGCATCGGAGAGCAGATCGCGGAGCTCTCGCGCCGAGTCCGTCAAACTGCTGTTTGACGCAGAGCCCGAACCATTAGACTTGCTCGGCAATCTGAAGTTTGTCGGCCTCCAACTGATATCCCAGTATCGACGAGTCCTTACTTCGTCGTTCTCCACGACAAGCACATGTGCGGCGGGCAGCTTGTGGATGCCTTTGTAGATGGACATCGGGGCCGGAACGTAGTCGAACGAGACGTAGTGGCGCAGCGCGTTTAGGTCTAGTTCCGGCTTGACGGACGGGTGGGCGAGGATCGCTTTCGGTTCGGAGGCCCATATGAGCTTGCCGTCAAACACGCCGTAATAAAGCGGCTTTTCGCCAAACCGGTCGCGGGCGATGATGAGTTTTTTTCGCCGCGAGTCCCAGAGCGAAAAGGCGTACATGCCGTTTATGTGATCGATAAATGCATCGCCGAATTTCTGGTACAGGTGGGGCAGTATCTCGGTATCGCTTTTCGTGACGAACTTAAATCCGTCTTTCTCCAACTCCGCACGCACCTCGCGGTAGTTGTACAGCTCGCCGTTCATCATCACGACGACCGACCTGTCCTCGCTAAACACCGGCTGGTCGCCCGTCTTCAGATCGATGATCGACAACCGCCGCATCCCCAACGCGACCGTCTCATCCGTCCACAACCCCTCCGAATCCGGCCCGCGATGCACGATAGTCTCACACATCGAGTGCAGCACCGCCTCGGCGTTTTGATTGGGTTTGGTTGTATCCAGGTTGATCCAACCTGCTATTCCGCACATTTGCTAACTATCCGCCTTTACCACGAGATTCTTTAATGCAACCGTTAAACGATCCTCGTCGTGAAGCGGTGGAGCTCCCGGAATTTTAATAATTTCGTAGAATCTGTCGTCCAACAAGAAAAATGGATTCCATTCTGAAGGTTCATCGCCTGGAATCGCTTCAAGAAATGCTTGTCTTGCTTCTCTGTCACGTGGAAAGTCAGAACCAAATACCAGCATAGCTTCCTTTACAAGATCGGCTACATCGTCGAGTCCGAGTTCTTGAAAATTATCAGCGGCCTCTGGCGCGTTTAACCCCGAACTATTGTCGAAATACTGATGAAATCCACCGTTATAGACCTCAGCAGTGAGATTTGAAGTTGAATAGATCACCTGTTGGACGCGTGTAAGCCTACGATACCAAGCAAGGTTCTCATCAACGTCGTCCGTGAGTGGTAGGTCGTTCCATATTCCCGCTAGCGGATCTTCAGTTTCCATACGAATCTATTTGAATCCGATCTTCTCCCTCACCGCATATATCGCCTTGTCCTGTGATTCGTGGTAGGTGCCGGCGAGGAGTTCGGCTAGGCCCAGCGTCGTCCGTTAGGTCAGCTTTTTTCACGCTTTTCCAACCTGCTATCCTACAAATACTAAGTCTGGTTCGCGGCAAAGAAACGACGCCACGCGTCGAGCTCCACATTGATCAACTCCAGGACAATCGCTTTGTTCGGAATACCTCGCTCTTTCATTTCCATAGCAACCGACGTTGCCCGCAGTTCCCAACCCCGGCTGGTAACTGCCTCGCGATAAAACTCGGCGATTGAAAACTCTTCACCAATGTCGAAAAAAGCAAAGGCGGCTGCGTGATAACCGGCGAAAAAAGAACGTACGAGTTCAAGGTCGTCATCAGCCCCAAAATACATTGCGGGGCGCTTCAACATCGCCTCATGTTGTTGGATGATCTTCTGAGCCATAACAGACTTGTCGATTGTTCCACTCACAATTCACCTCTTACCCCCTACTGTTCGCTATTGAACCCGATCTTCTCCCTCACAGCATAGATCGCCTTATCCTGCGATTCGTGATACGTCCGCACGAGCAATTCGGCCAAGAGGCCCATCAGGAAAAACTGCACCGAGATCGCAAGCATCACGACGGTGATTATCGGCAGCGGCGTAAGTATGAAGGAAACGTCGTATCCGAATTTCAGGACGAGCGCCCAAACGCCTGCGATCATTGAAATCAAGAACGCGATCGTGCCGAATGCGCCGAAGACATACAGCGGCTTGGTGTGATACTCGGCCATGAACTTAATGGTTATCAGGTCAAAGATAACCTTGATCGTGCGTGAGATGCCGTACTTCGATCGGCCTGCAGTACGGGCATGGTGGTCGACGGGAATCTCGGTCACGCGGGCGCCGGCCCATGACGCATAGATCGGAATGAAACGATGCATTTCGCCATAGAGTCTTACGTCTTTCAACACGTCGCGGCGGTATGCCTTTAGCGAGCAGCCGTAATCATGCAGATGAACATCGCCGATCCACGAAATGATCCGATTTGCGATCATCGAAGGGATCTTGCGTGAGACCATCTTATCCTGCCGATTGCGGCGCCAACCGGAAACGACGTCATAACCTTCGTCCAACTTGTCGAGCAGGCGTTTTATGTCGGCCGGGTCGTTTTGCAGGTCGGCGTCCATCGGTATCAATATCTCGCCTTTGGCGGCATCGATGCCGGCCGACATCGCGGCGGTCTGGCCGTAGTTTCTCCGCAGCGAGATCACCCGAACGCGATCGTCGCCGGCCGCAATTTCGCGCAAGATCTCGAGAGATCTGTCGGTCGAGCCGTCGTCTACGTAAATGACCTCGGCCGTCTTGCCCAGAGCGTCAAGCGCAGCGGCGATCTTGCCGTGCATCGGGCGGAGATTGTCCTCCTCGTCAAGGACGGGAAGGAAAAGCGAAAGCTCGGGGGCCGCGGTCATTTTTACTATTTCGTTCGAGCGCATGGAATTAAACGTGACAAACTCTATAATCTAGAACTTTCACGCAAGAAAATACAGTTTGCTTGATCGGGTTTGTGCGTAACCCGCTGATCGTATTGAAGAAATCGAAAGTATGGATCGTCGAAGATTTTTAGAACTACCGCTTGCCGGTATCCCATTGATGCTTGCCGAAAATGCAGTCGGACAGGTTTCATACGATATCCGTTCGACACTGCGTGTGAAAACGCCGGTCGTTATCTCGACCTGGGACAGCGGCATCACGGCGAACAACGGCGCGTGGCCGATATTGCAGAAAGGCGGTAAAGCTCTGGATGCGGTCGAGACCGCCGGGCGAGCCGCCGAAAGCGAGCCGAGTTGCTGCGTCGGGCTTGAGGCGTTTCCCGACCGCGACGGTAGGGTGACGCTTGATGCCTCAATAATGAGCGGAAATGGTGATTGCGGAGGCGTTTCTTTTCTGGAACGGATCAAGCACCCCGTTTCGGTCGCGAGAGCGGTGATGGAAAAGACACCGCACGTTCTGCTATCGGGCGAGGGAGCACAAGCGTTTGCGGTGGCGAACGGTTTTCCGCTTGAGGACGGCAGACTCTCGCCCGACGCTGAGAAAGAGTGGAAAGAGTGGCTTGAAAGATCAAAATACAAGCCGATGATAAACATCGAAAACCGCCGCACCGTCTCGAATGTCGCGCCGCCATATCGGTTCGACGATGGTTCGTTCAATCACGACACAATGGGCACGGTCGCGATGGACGCAAGCGGCAAATTGGCCGGAATGGTCACAACAAGCGGAATGGCATTCAAAATGCGCGGCCGTGTTGGCGACTCGCCGATAGTCGGGGCCGGACTTTTTGTTGATGACGAGGTCGGAGCGGCGACATCATCGGGCGTCGGCGAAGAGGTTATCCGCATCTGCGGCACGCACACCGTCGTCGAGCAAATGCGGACGGGCCGCTCGCCCGAGCAGGCTTGCCGTGAGGCCATCCGCCGCATCGTTAAGCGAGACCCGGCGAAGGCAAAGGAGTTTCAGGTCGGTTTCGTCGCCCTTTCGCGTCGCGGCGAGATCGGGGCATTTTCCATCCAGAAGGGATTTACCTATTCGATCACGAACACGGAGCATCCGAACGGAAAAGTGTTCGCGGCGAAGAGTTACTTTTGAAGTTGGTCGCCGGAGTTTACGTGAAAGTGAAGGTGCTTTGAATCCTGGTATTCGCCTACATTTGTCAGCACCCGCGCAGCTCCGGTTTCTGCGTGAACCTTTGCCGCGACCACTTTGATCACACTAAACAATTCGAGCAGCAGATCGTCATCGACCTCTAAAACCGAAGAAACATGCTGCCTCGGAACTACGACGATGTGCACCGGCCAGAACGGCCGCGTGTGGTGATAGGCAAGGACATTCGCGGTCTCGTGCACCTTCTCGACCTGCGTCCTTCCTGAAAAAACCTCATCGCAGTAGAAATCTTCGGACATAAAAATGATATTCGGCGAGAATAAATCGTCTTTCACCAACGAACTGGCCGCCCGCTTACGCGGGCGATTCTGACTTTTTCGCCACGATGACGATCGAGACACCGAACGGGAAATTCATTTTGTTAAGAATGAAGCGTTCGGCGGAAAATAACTTACCGAACACGCCGTTTAGGCCGGAGATCGTGATGTTGTTCTCGGATTCGGGTTTGATTCCGGTCAGCTTCATTATCGTTCG
This sequence comes from Chloracidobacterium sp., assembly GCA_016716305.1. Classification (NCBI taxonomy): domain Bacteria; kingdom Pseudomonadati; phylum Acidobacteriota; class Blastocatellia; order Chloracidobacteriales; family Chloracidobacteriaceae; genus Chloracidobacterium; species Chloracidobacterium sp. The sequence continues at coordinate 1,770,320 of JADJWP010000002.1, read as the reverse complement.
GCCGCCGAGGATCGGTGCGAAGAACGTAAAGTTTGCGTAAGTTGCACGTTCGACCGTGTATCCGGCCCTTTCGAGCCGTTCGACGATCTGTTTTTTGGTGTAGCGGATGCGGTGGTTCGAGATATCATCCTGCACGCCCCAGAGCCACATAAACGCCGGCACGAAGATCAGCGAATAGCCGCCGGTTTTCGTAACGCGAAACATTTCTTTTAGTCCCGCGATGTCGTCGTCGAGGTGTTCAACGACGTCGAGAGCCGTCGTGATGTCGAACGTTTCGTCTTCGTATGGCAGCATTTCTGCCAAACCTTTTTGAACCGTTAGGCCTTTCTTGCGGCAGAATTCGAGAGCATCGTCGGAAACATCGACGCCTTCGGCCGACCCGAACTGTGAGAGCATCTCAAGATTGGCTCCGGTACCACAGCCAACATCCAAAATGCGGAGTTCGGAATGCGGAATGCGGAATTTCGCGACAATGCTCTTAAGGAATGATTCAAGGATCGCACGTCGGCCGACGAACCACCAATGGCTATCCTCGACGCGATCCATTATCGCGTAGGTGTGCTGCTGCATTTCCTGCGGAAGTGCGGTGCTCATAAGGAAAATTATGCCATAACGCGGCTATTTTAGCCGCAGTCCCAAAAGCGCGCTGGCATGCGGACCTTCGTTCTTTCCCCGTTCCAGGCCATAGCTCTCACGAAGGCGGCGGGCGATGCCCTCGATATCGACAAAGCACGGGCCGGTTTCGGCTTCGCGCCCGAGTATCATCAGATGCAGCCCCTCATGGAGGTATTCGTCCTTATTTATACACAGCATGTACTCACCCGATATACGATGAGCTTCCCATTCGAGTTCGAAAAGGGTCGGATCGAAAATACTTAGCGGATTGGTTTCAGTGTCAGAAAAACTCGCGATGGTCTGCGCAAAATCGTAAGCATGTCGGCCTTCATGCACAAATGTGCCCTCGCAGCCGCGCTGTCCGCCGGTGTCGATCGTCTCTTCGGCAATGGCGATGTAGACCTCTCCGAGAGCATCACGCAGACTCAGGATCTCGTTGGCGATCCTTTGGTTCGTTGAATCCGGATCGATCAGCCCGGTTATCCCCGATGCATTGATCTCAGACACCGGCTTTACGCGCACGAGCATCTTTGACCTTACGATGTTGCCGGCGATCGACTTCTGAAGGTCGGTACCGTTTTCGAGGATCGATCGAAACGCATCTTCGACAGATCGGCGATACTTCTTGGCAATACCCTTTTCGAATCTCATACCGTTGGTCTGTTTGTTTTGCGAACCCGAGTTCTACCGGTCGCGGTTCTTACTGCCGACCCTGCCAAACCCACACCAGCTATTGCTGTTATGCCAGATGATCTCGACGTCCTCGGCTTTGATGTCCTCCCACCAATCCACAAATTCCTCTTTTGAAATATAAAATGCGGTCGGGGCCACAAGGTGATCGAAGACGATATTGTGCTGTTCGCGCCAGCCAAATGTGCCGAGGTGGTTAAGATAATCGTTGTAGAAAAGCCTCTTCGCGACGCCTTTCGCAGCGATGTTTGCCGGACGATAGACAAGCTTGGTGGTCAGGAACAGCGAAAGCGTCGGGAGTTTCGACAGTTGATAGAGCATCGGCTGCGACATTTTTGACGTAAAGCTCTCACGTATCGGATTGACGAATTTCGTGATCCACTCGTTATTCTCAGCGCCATAGACCCAGGCCGAAATGTGCCCGCCTTTCTGCACCTTTGAGGCGAGCGAGAGGAATGCCTTTTTCGGATCAGGCGTGTGGTGGAGCACGCCGACGCTGAATGCATAATCAAATACTTTTTTCAGCGGCAGCTTGAAGATGTCGCACTGGATGATATGGGCATTCGGCATTTCGCGGGTCAGAGCGAAAGCCGATTCGACGCCATCGCCGAGGTCGATGCCGACCACCTCTTTCGCTCCCCACTGGGCCGCAAGTTTTGTGTGCCGGCCTTTGCCGCACCCGCCCTCGAGCACGACCTTGCCTTCGAAAAACTCAGGCTTAACGGGCTGGATCCAACCGAGGAACTGATCGTTATATTTCGGATCTTCCTGAGTAAAATGCGTCCACTGCCAACCGAAGTTTTCAGCGGTCTCTGCCTTGTCGGCTTCGATCTTGGCTAGATCCGAAAATCGCGGCACGCCGCGGACGACCTTATACTCGCGGTCGCATTTTTTGCAGGTCAGAACGCCCTCGATGATCTCTTTCTCTTCGTACTTGCTCGCATACGCCAGCAGAATGTCTCCGCCGCACGTCGGGCAGGCAAGAAGGTCTAGGAGTTTTTCTTTCATAACAAGATAACCACAAAACTACACGAAAATTCACAAAAACTTAGAACCTGATATCTTTGTGGCTTCGGTATCTTTTAGTGGTTAAGTCGATCTCTGCTTAAATTCTTCGTACTCAGAATACGGAAACGGCTGGCGCCAGTTGAATTCGAATTCGTCGGTGTCGCGGTCTTCGTAGAGTTGATCGAATGTTTCTGCGAATGCGGCTAAAACTTCGGCTGTCGGTGCCGTATGTTTGTAAACCAGGTCGCGGTCGTTCAGGTCGCGGTCGTCGGTCGGATACTGATATATTTCGATGGTCAGATCATCGCCAGTTCGCACGAAGCGGAAATCGAATTCTTCGGGATCGCGATTCCATTTGAGTAGATGCTCAGACGAAACACCCTCCCTACCGGTCGGGTTTCTGCCTGCGTCGGCGATAGTGGTCAAGATCCGCATCAGATCCGGTAATGCGGTTTCATGCGGCGCATGGGCCGTCGTCGTGTGAAACTCGTTCTTGCCGTCGGAAAATCCGATCGACATCCATCCGCATTGCGGACTGTTAAAGCTGATCTCAAGTTTCCGCGTCATAAGTAGATTATGGTAGCTTTTCAGAAGGAGATTAGACAAACGTCGAAAATGACACATCTCAAGCCAAAGGTCTTATCAGGTGACGGAAAAAGCCCTGAAACCGCTGTTGTATTCGAACCGAGCGGTCGAAGATCGCGCGTTGCAGCCGAGCACGACTTCATCTGCGATCAGTTTGGGGTTGAGGACGTTCACTGGACGCTGCAGATTCACCTTACCAGCTTCGATCTGCAGAGCGTTTGGACGATCGAGTTGGAAGGAGGTTCACAAACGTCTGTCTACTTCGAAACTGAAAATACGATCGAAGACGATTAACGCATGCGGCAATACCACGACCTTCTTAAGCATATTTTGGAGAACGGCACGCGGCATGAAGACCGGACGGGTGTTGGGACCATCTCGGCGTTTGGATATCAGACGCGGTTCGATCTCCGGAAAGGATTTCCGATAGTGACGACCAAGCGCGTTCCGTTTCGCTGGGTCGCCGAAGAGCTTTTCTGGTTCCTGAGCGGTTCGACCGATGAGGCTGCTCTGCGTGCTCGCGGCGTTGATATCTGGCAGGAATGGGCGACCGCGGAACAGACGGCGAGGTTTGGCAGGGAAGAGGGCGACCTCGGGCCCGTTTATGGTTATTTGTGGCGATCGTTCGGCGGCGATTATCCGCAACAGAACGGAGTTGATCAGATCGCGAGGCTGATCCGCGAGATCGAAACGAACCCGAATTCGCGTCGGCTGATCGTGACCGGTTGGAATCCCGAGACCTGCGACGACGTCGCTTTGCCGCCGTGCCACACGCTCTTCCAATTCAAGATCGACGGCGGGAAAACACTGCATTGCCAGCTCTATCAGCGATCGGCTGATGCATTTCTCGGCGTGCCGTTCAACATCTCAAGCTACGCATTGATGACACACCTTGTCGCCCACGTATGCGGGCTTGAGGTCGGCGACTTTATACACACATTCGGCGACCTGCACATTTATTCAAATCACCTTGATCAGGTAAACGAGCTGCTCTCACGCGAACCGCTTCCATTGCCTGAGCTTAGAATTGAGAACGCCGCCGAGCTAAAGGGCCTCGACGGCTTATTATCGTTCAAGTTTGAGGATCTGGATCTTGTCGGTTACCGGTCTCACGGTAAGATCGCGGCTCCGGTCGCGGTCTGATCACCGTTTGACGATAGAGTATTGGATCCGCCGATTAAGGAACTTGCCCTGTTCGGTGTTGTTGTCGAATTTCGGCTGAGTTTCGCCGTATCCTCGCGTCTGAAGGCCCGCGGGGTTAACGCCATAGCGTGCGAGAACGTCTTTGACCGCTTTTGCACGGTTGTCCGAAAGGGCCTGATTTGAGGAATCGTTGCCAACAGAATCGGTATGTCCGCCGACCTCGAGAACCGTATTCGGCTCTCGATCCTGAAGTTTCTTAATAAACGTCGCACCTTTTTGTAATGCCGCGAGGCGCTGAGGCGGAACGTCGTACTTGCCGGAGTCAAAATTGATTATCAGGATGTTCAAAGCCCGCACAAGCGCTTCATCAGTGAACGGATCGGGCAGGTCATCGAGAGCCTTGTTATAACAACGCTCGGCCTTATCGAACTCGCCCGGACTAAAGCTCTCGCACGTTTCACCCGGCTTAACAGCCATTGCCTTGCACCTGGCAATGAGCGGGGCCGGATTGACGCCATCCTTCAGATCGACCTCGCGGGTCTCACACTCATAGGTCGGGTGAACGATCTTGATAACACGTCGGCCCGATTTCAACGGCGTCAACTCGATCGAACCGTCAGGACGGGTCAAGCCCCATGAACCGTCATCGACGAAAATGTCGCTTCCCGGAGGTGCGCTTTTTACCGTTACCGAATAGCTACTGTCGCGGATAAAAAAGAAATAGACGACGAGCAAGACGAGGATCGAGAACAAGAACATCGAAAACAGCCCGGCGCTCACCCAGACCCATCCTGGAATGCCGCCCTGAGCTTTTTGTTCCTGAGCTTCCTGTGCTGCCTGTTCGGTCGGTGTAGGCGGCAGGTTCTGATACTTCTGTCTCTCGGTCTCAGGTAATTGAAAATATGGTGTGGTCTTTTCGAACTGGCCCTCAGGTGCGCCGAAGTCCGTATCGGGAACTCGAGCATCGGGGCGGGTCGCTCCCCAATCGCTGTCGGGCTGACGTGCGGCTCCCGGATACATCGTTTTTCCGAAATCCTGCCGGTCGGTGTCGATCGGTTTTATGTTGGTAACCGTGCGGCCCCAATCGTCGGGAGCGGGTTGTTTCGGAAGATTGTAATTGGTCTTATCCCAATCGTTCGCGCCGATATCGTCAGGCATTTTGACGTTCGGTACGGTATTGGAAAAGTCATCGGGAGGCGGGCCCGGATTGTTTCTCGAATCGCTCACAGTTGATCAGGCTCCAGACAGATCGGGAACGGTTAATTGACGAAAGTTTAACACAAGTGCGCCCGTAAACTTAATAATTGTTAAATCAGAGCTGTTCGATGGGCTATTTGATGTTCGGCGGTTGAGCGGTTTTGGTCCTGATCGCAATGCCTTCATCGGCGAGCAGGAACACGCGACGGGCATCGTATGTGGATGTATTTTGAGGAAGATAAGAAAGCAGATATCTATTTCGACGAAGTTCATCGCAAACGAACTTCGCCGCAGCTTGAGCCTCGTCAAGCGGGAACGCCTTACCGCCAGTTCCTTCCGTCAGTTGACTGATAACGGCACCGGCCTTCGGTTGGTTTCGCCTGAACGCACCACCAGTTCGATCCGGTATCTGAAGGGCATAAACCGTAATGTTCATGAACTGGAGTTCGGCAAGTATCTTGTCAAATGCGGTTTCGCTGCCGCGGTCAAGGCCGTCACCGATCACCACGACGGCAGTCTTGCGCGTGCCGGGCATTAAAGGCCTGAGGATCTCACGAACGGTCGAATCAAGGGCGTCGAATAAATGCGGATTGCCCTTTTTCCGAAAAGTGGCAAGCGACGTTTCCATCTTTTTCGCGTCGTCGGTCCATTCCTGGACGATCTCGGCCTTTTCATCATACGCGATGACAAAAAGCTGGTCGCCGTCGAATATCTCGTAGGCGAACTCCATTGTCGCAGCTTTTAGTTTTTCGAGATCCGCCGGCAGCGTTTGGGAATTATCGACCAACAGTACGATCTTCGCCGGCGAAGGGTCAAAGCTGAAATTCTTGATCCGCTGCTCGATACCGTTTTCGTACAGAAACAGATTCTCTATCCTGATCGGATCTTTCTTGTCATCCGTTCGCCATGCAGAAACGCTGAGGATCGTTCCCTCAAGGTCGGTCCCGCGGGCGTTGTGCCGCGATTGGCCGATCGCGTCGCCAAAGATCGCGAGCGTGATGACCAAAATAAGGACCGATCGAGGTTTGAACATCATCAATTAGGTTTTCATTGCGTTGCCGTCCGCGGCCGGCTTAGTGGCCGTTTCAGTTTTTTCCTTTGATGCCGGTTCTGTCTTAACGGTTGATTCGGCCGGCGAAGTTTTTTCGGTGGTCGGCGTCGAATCGCCGTTAACTGCCTTTTTGCCGGCATAATCCGTGACGTACCAGCCTTCGCCCTTGAATTGAAATCCTGAAAGCGACCATTGTTTTGCGAGTTCGCCGCCGCATTCCTCGCACGTTTTTAGCGGTGCGTCGGAAACGCTTTGGCGTTTTTCAACTCGCCGTCCACACTTGTTACAAAGATATTCGTAAATTGGCATAAATAATGGATACCTCGATCCGCCGGGCCTTATGACGTTTCGTTAATTGAAACTGTATTTGGCGACCCATCGAAATCGCATTGCGTCAGCAGTTTTTGTACATCCGAACTCTGATACCACGATAGTCAGATATAAGTGCATCAAACGATATTATATGAAAAGTTTGTTGTTAATAATAGCGATACTAGTAAGCGGCACGATCGCCGCGGCCCAACCGAACACATCGAAACTCGAAACGGTCAATCCTTTCGATCTAAATAAATACCTCGGAAAATGGTATGAGATCGCAAAATACCCGAATCGTTTTCAGAAACAGTGTGTCGGCAACGTCACGGCTACTTATTCGAAAAAATCGAATGACCGGATCGAGGTGCTGAATGAATGTCTCAAAAAAGATGGCGTGATGGAAGCGGCGAAGGCTGAAGGGAAATTTGCGGATAAAAGCAGCATTTCGAAGCTGAAGGTCCGGTTCGCACCAAGCATACTTTCGTTCCTTCCATTCGTATGGGCGAACTATTGGATTATCGACATAGGCCCTAATTACGAATACGCTGTCGTTGGCGAGCCGAACCGGAAATACTTTTGGATCTTGAGCCGCGAACCCGTGATGAATGATCTGACCTATCAGAACATTTTGAAACGGGCCGAAGTTATGGGCTACGATAGCGGAAAGGTCGTGAGGACCCAGCAGGATCTCGATCCTGCAAAAGGGGCGGCTAGGAACCGATCGTAGTGGCGGCGGCCTCAGGCGCCAGCCTTAACGGCGTCCGGGTCAGAGCCTTCTTCATGTTCGGCGAGAAACCTTTCAGCGTCGATCGCCGCCATGCACCCAGTGCCGGCGGCCGTGATCGCTTGCCGGTAATAAGAGTCCTGAGCGTCACCGCAAGCGTAGACGCCCGGGACGTTCGTTTTCATCGTCCTGCCTTCTGTGATCAGGTAACCGACGTCGTCCATATCCAAAACACCTTCGAAAAGTTCTGTGTTCGGTTTATGCCCGATCGCGATAAAGACGCCCTGAGTCGGGTGATCCGACGCCTCGTTGGTTTGGTTGTTAAACAGACTAATGCTCTCGACGCCTGTTTCTTTCGAACCATGAATGGCAGTTACTTCGGTATTCCAAAGCACTTTGATCTTCTCGTGCCCCAAAACACGATCCGCCATTATCTTGGACGCACGAAACTCATTGCGCCTATGGATCACGGTCACCTCTGAAGCGAACCTGGTGAGGAAAAGTGCTTCTTCCATCGCAGTATCGCCTCCACCGACAACAACTATAGGCTTCCCTCTGAAAAAGAAACCGTCACACGTCGCACATGCAGAGACCCCGTTGCCTCCGAGACCTTCGGGAACCGGCTCCTCGCCCGGAATACCCAGCCATTTGGCCGAGGCTCCGGTCGAAATGATGAGGGTGTCGGCTTTGATCTCCGTGGTCACGTCCTCGGCATCCTGACTTTCCTTGCCGTATAACGTAAATGGGCGCTCGGATAGATCGACACGGTCGATCCAAACATTGATAATCTCGGTTCCGAATCGAAGAGCCTGCTCTCGAAACTCGTTCATCAACTCAGGTCCCATGATCCCTTTGGCGAATCCCGGATAATTCTCAACATCGGTCGTGATGGTCAACTGGCCGCCCGGCTGCGGACCATCGATAACGAGCGGCTCGAGCTGAGCACGAGAAGCATAGATGGCGGCGGTCAAGCCTGCAGGGCCCGAGCCTAAAATAACAACTTTGCGTTCGATAAATGTTCGTGACATCGGATGATTGGGCCCCTGACGGGGGAGCAAAAAGTTTGAATTCAGGAACGAATTCATAGTATAACTATCGCCGGTCGGGTAAGTCGAATCAGACGCCGACCGACGCTGTAGTGATGATCACCAATTCGGCTTGACTTATTCCCGCCGGCCAACGTCTACGGTTTGCATAATTCGCGGTTTTCCGTGTTAGACTTGTAACAATTAGACTGACCGCGGTTTCCAGATCAATTGATGCAAACAACCAGCAGGCCTCAGTACGAGGAAAAACGCTTTGCTCTCCGGATGGCTCTCCGCCTGCCGATAGTCGTGTCCGGACGAACCGAGGACGGCGCTGCATGGAGCGAGCCGACCGAGACCGACGATATTTCCACGCTTGGTGCCCTATTTCAATTGAATCAGGAAGTTTCGCAAGGCGAAAGCCTTTATATTCGCTCGCATCGGCCTGACGGCGTACCGGTCGAAGTCAAAGCCAAGGTCGTCAGGCTTACGCCGGCAAGCTATGGCACGACGCGGGTCGGTGTCTCGATCGTCGAATCGACAGAGAGCTGGCTACGCCTTTTCGTCTCTTGGATCGCTGACGACAACTTAAACGAAGGCATCGACGAATAAGCTGCCTCGAGGGAATAGATTTTGAACCAGATCGGCAGGCCTTAGAGCCTGTTTTACTTTTTTATGCCGCAATACGAAACGATAACAGTCGAAAAACGTGGCAAGGTCGCCGTAATGACGATCAACCGCCCGGACAAACTTAACGCGCTCAACAGCAAAGTGCATTCCGAGGGCGTGGCCGCTCTCGAAGAACTTCGGGTCGATGACGAGACGAGGGTACTCGTTATCACCGGCTCGGGCGAGAGATCATTCATCGCCGGGGCGGATATTGGCGAATTTGCCGGTAAAACACCCGTAACGCAGCGTGCTACGTTTCAAGAAAAGACGCTTTTCAATACGATCGATTCATTTCCCAAGCCCGTCATTGCTATGATCAACGGATTTTGCCTTGGTGGCGGCAACGAATTGGCGTTGGCATGTGACCTCAGGATCTGCAGCGAGAATGCGAAATTCTCGCAGCCTGAGATCAATCTCGGGATAATGCCCGGCGGCGGAGGAACTCAACGGCTGACCCGTTTGATCGGCGAAGGCCGATCGATGGAGATCATGCTGACAGGCGATATGATCGATGCAGAGACGGCGTATCGATTCGGCCTGGTGAATCACGTTCACACTTCGGCCGAGCTCGAGGCCAAAACATTAGAGCTGGCGGAGAAAATCGCCGACAAGTCCCCGATCGCGTTGCAGCTCTGCAAAGAAGCGGTGAAGTTCGCGTCGCGGTCTAACCTCGACGAAGGCCTTCGTCGAGAAGTCGACCTTTTTGCGATCTGTTTTTCGACCGAAGATAAAGAAGAAGGCGTCGCCGCATTTCTCGAGAAACGCAAGCCGGTGTTCAAAGGACGATAGGCGGATTGCTTGACGCAATAGGCAATTTTCGCTAGTCTCGTTCTTTGCCGGCGAACGCGGCAAGATCGGTCATGGGGTCGTAGCTCAGCTGGGAGAGCGCTGCAATGGCATTGCAGAGGTCAGGGGTTCGATCCCCCTCGACTCCACCAAATATTCGTTAAGGAGAGGCACCGAAACCGGTGCTTTTTCATTTACGTGTGTACGAGAAATTCTGGAGTAACGATCGTCGGTGAAAAAAATCCGGCCGTCGTATTGAACAAGCGAATGCGGGCTTGTTTTCTGACGCTGGCGATATGGCCGAAGTTCCACGTTACCAGGTAATCGATCTTGTGAACTGACGCGAGCGCTACATGCATTGCATCGGCTAGAAACTTGCGGTGAAAAATGCCCCGCGAGATGTAACCGTCCGCAAGGATCGCAACCTCTTCCGTCAATTCGAGGCGCGATGTCGTCTGGATGATCTTGAGGTAGCCTGTACGATGCGGTTCCGAGATCCGTTCAAGTTCCCTTTGGACCAGGATCGATGTGAACGAATCGTATTCAGAAAGTTCGTGTTCGAACCAGCGGATTGTCAGGTCGCGGCGAAACGCGTCGTCATTGTCGAGATACGCCCCGATGACTGACGTTTCGAGGTAAAGGGTTTGTTTCATTAGTTCGCGGCTGGATCTTTATGGTTCCTGAACTACGGGCTCAAATGTCACTTTCGAATTCTTAAAATCAAAGGTCATTCGATAATTCCGAAGGAAATTTCCTCCGAGTATACCGGCCTGTTCAAAACCTGACGCCTCGTTGATCATATCAAGATCAAGTGCGATCGCAGCAATGCTGGTCCGCGAATGGGTGCCAAAACTGACTTTCGGAAGAAGATAGGATGGGACGTCTTCGGTGACACCAGCGGCACCTATCACTCGCATGCGGGCACCGCGCTCGAATGAGCTGACCGATTCGAGACTGGCAACCTCGTCCGAGATGACCGAGACGCTTGCACCGGTATCGACGATGAAATTTAGCGGATTCTCGACACCCTCAAGAACTACCTCGCCGCTCAGAAAACCGCTTGACGTCAGTCGCAGCGGAACGCTTATGCCGTTCTTCACAGTTATCGCCCCTTCGCTGTCTTTTTTCGTGAGCGAAAAGGTCTGATCTCCATAATCGATCGTTGTCAAAAACTTCGAGATCAAGGCGAGGCCGATATAGCCATCCACTCTTGTGACGTTACTGTGAAACTTACGTATGTAAACCGGTACGTTCCTGATCTTGACCTCACCGACCTCGACCTCCCTCAAGAACCCGTAAACTATTTCAAACCGGCCATTGCCGCCAATACCCTTGGCGAAGCCCCCGCGGGTGATCGGCGTCATCTTAAGCCTGGCGGCGGTTTCCTCCGAGATCACAGAGATCCCTGATCCGGTATCGAGTACGAATCGGAATGGCTCATCACGTTCGTTGATTCGAAGTTCGATGACCGGGCGATTCCCGATCAATGAGAATTTCACCTTCGAGTTGTCCGGTCCGGCGGTTTGATAAAGCGACCGTTTGTACCCGAGGAACCGAAGGAAATCAATGAGGCCGCGGATGCGGGCACGGCGTTCGTCATCGGTGTTTTTTGAGATCGACAAAAAGCGGTTATAAGCGTCTGCGGCTTCAGCGTACCTTTCGGCCCGGGCCGATACCTGAGCAAGAGCGAAAACGAAATCGGGTTGGTTTGGATCGTGAAATACGGCCTCGCGAAGATTTTGAAGACTGTCGTCGATCCGGTTCTCATAAAACTCGAGCAAGCCGAAACCGGCCCACGCCAATGCTTCCTTCTTATCGAGCCTGAGGGCGGTGAAGAGCACCTGGCGTGCTTCGGCAAACCTACCGGCGGACAAAAGCGACGTACCCAAAACCGCGTAGGCGTGTGCATTTTCGGGCTCACTTGCCACGACGGCGTAGCTTATGTCGTACGCATCGACTATCGACCGCTGCTTTAGCAGCGCACGGGCGAGTTTGAGCTTGACCGACGAATCTGTTGGGTTTGTCTCAAGAACTTTGCGAAAGATCTTCGAAGCTTCGACGAAATTGCCTTGCTTGATCAGACGGTCGGCCTGCTTCAACAACTTCTTGTTGTCTTCAGCGTTGACCTGCTGGATATCTGAGCCAAAAGCAGTCCCGCAAACGAATACGGAGAAAATAAAAATGAGGGCCAGTCGTCTTAAGAGAAAAGGAGGCTTGGTTCCAAGTGGCGTCAGACGGTTTAACTTCATGTTTCTAACTCCTTTTCTTTTCAGCTTTCTATTTTAGGATCTCGCCTGTCTTCATCGACCAAAGAACAAGGTCCATTTCGTCAAAATCGATCTTGAGGTCATTCGCGAGACCTCTTAGTGAATCCTCGATCTTCAAATAGCGGTCACGATTGCCTGGCGGCTTTGGGTCGTCAATGATCGCCAACTCGGCAAGGCAGTTAAGTACGTGCTTATCTAGGATCGCATAACCTCGGAAACCGATGTTACGCAGAAAATGGCTGGCTTCCTTATAACCTAAGCCTTTGATGCCTTTTTCGCGTGCGAGCCAATCGCGCCTTTCGTTGTGATCGCCAAACCCGGAAAGTCGCTCACGCAACCGCATCCCGCAATCTGCTGTCAAATATTCACGTGATGCGACAATGTAACGCGATCGGGCGTTCGGGTATCGGTGGACACCGGTCAACGCCTTAGCAAGCCGCTGCTGTGATGCCGACATGATCAGGCCTTTCACTGCCTCGATCGAACGTAGGCCCATCCGGGCCGAACATCCGCCGGTGAAGAAACAAAAGACCATTTCTTCCCAAATATCAGCATCAGTTCCGTTGAGCCATATATTGTCAAATTCAGCAACGCGGCGCTGAATCTCTTCGCGGCGTTCAGCGTAAGCCAAAATGATCGATTCGATCGTGAGAGGTTCTTTGGTCTTGGTCACACGCCCGGAGTAATCCCGATTTTATTCCTGTGCCAAAGTGATGTCAATAAAATTCGGAACCGTCGATCGCTCGTTATCGTTTTAGCTACCATAAGGCAGAACTATTGCTGCCATAAGCTGCATTTGCAAAGAATTGCATCTTCAGAATGACAAAAATCATCATATGCCTCGTCATATCGATGGAGAAGGTTCGTCGACGGCATTGAAAAGGGGTTGAAATGATCGGGCAGGAATGTGGTATACTGATAAAAGCCTCTGAGTTCTGAAAAAGGGGCGTCCTGCACCACCCGTTATAGAAGAAAATATAAATGACAAGAATTTGCCGAAGTAAAACCAATTGGTTCAGCATTGCCGTCTTGATCTTTAGCGGTGTCGCTGCCTTCGGCCAGACTGCTCAGAATTCGCGTCCTCTGATGCAGGACATTCAGGTCTATCGCGAAGCACCCGAACCTTCGGCTACACCTCTTATCAGGCGTACCGGCAGCGTAACTGCAAAATCCGGTGACGTCGTCGCTCCGGGTTCGGTCTCGTCGAATCCGATCAAAACATCGATCCCGATCCTTGCAGACGCGGTCATTCCGGGGTACTCGGGCATTTTGGTCGAGTCGCTCGATGGCAACGTCGTGGTCGAAAGCGGTGCGAACATGGCACTCAACCCCGCGTCGAACGTAAAGGTCGCCACCACGTATGCAGTATTGAGGACGTTTGGGCCTGATTACCGTTTTCCTACCAATGTATGGACCGACGGCAGTTACGAACAGGAAACGGCAACGATCCATGGCAATCTGTACATTTCAGGACGTGATCCGGTGTTTTCGTTCGAGCACGCGATCTATATAGCAAATGAACTGAACCGTATCGGTATCCGCATTATCAAGGGCGATCTGATCGTAACCGACGATTTCTCGATGAATCACACTCAATCGCCGACGCGGTCGAGTCAGGTTTTGTTCGCTACGCTCGATGCATCGCAAAGAAGTGCGACCGCAAACCGAGCATGGGGAAATTATCGTATCAATTCAGGTAAATACGGCCAATTGAACGAAATACCAGGCATTGCATTTACTGGCAGCGTTTATGTCCAGCCAATGCCGAGCACCTTGCGACTACTGTTCTCACACGAATCGGCTCCGATGCGAGAGATCGTCAAGGTGATGATGAGCTACTCGAACAATTTCTTGTCCGATCGGCTTGGCGATATGGTCGGCGGGCCGTACGCGATCGCTCGGATGGTTCAGCAAAATACCGGCTCACTTCCGATGGAGTTCTCGATCCAGACCGCAAGCGGACTTGGCATAAACCGAGTTACCCCGAAAGCGATGATGCGTCTGCTTCGCGTCCTGCGTGACGACCTTTCGAACTGGCGAATGACATTTGCTGACGTGATGCCGGTTGCCGGCCTCGATCAGGGCACGCTTGAGGGCAGATTCGCAACAGATTTCTCAAAGGGCAGCGTTATCGGTAAGACAGGTACGCTCGGAAATACCGATGGCGGCGTCAGCGCCCTTGCCGGCGAACTCAACACAAGAAACGGTAAGCTGCTGTTCGTGATCTTCAATCAGCGAGGCAGCGTGGCTCGCTTCCGGAGTTTCCAAAACAACTACATTTCGATCATTCAGGGACAATTCGGTGGAGCCGTCCCGTTCTCTTATGCACCGGTTTCGCTTGATTCAAGATTGGCGAAAACGCGTATCTCGTACCCTGACGGACGGCCGCGGATCAGCGATTAGGCCGAATGTGAGATCTTTTGGACAAGGAAGCGTCAGATCGCTTCCTTTTTCTTTTTTTGCTTTAACGTTCGGCGTAATATACCTTCTTACTTTTGCTGTAGGTTGCAATGAGCGAGATCAAAGAAGGACAAGCCGAATCGGAAACACCCGAAGAGATCGCCGACCCGGTGAGCGGGCAGGCATCGGTCGGCAAACCCGAACAACGCAGCGTTGCACGATCGGCCGGGATCGTTTCGATCGCGGTGATGTTTTCACGAGTTCTGGGGCTTGTGCGCGAAACGATCTTCGCGCGGTTCTTCGGCGCCGGTTATCTTTACGACGCATTCGTAGTTGCCTTTAAGATACCGAATATTCTTCGCGATCTGTTTGCCGAGGGAGCTCTTTCGGCGGCCTTTGTAAAGGTCTTCACCGATTACCAGATCAAGAAGACCGAACTCGAAGCGTGGCAGCTTGCATCTCTTGTATTTAACGTCCTGGCGGTCGTGATGAGCATCATAACGGTGATCGGCATATTGCTCGCGCCGTGGACGGTGCCGCTTCTCGCCCGTGGTTTCCCGCCCGAGAAAGCGGCATTGGCCGTGACCCTAACGCAGATAATGTTCCCTTTCATTCTGCTGGTCGCTCTTGCCGCACTTGCGATGGGCGTGCTCAACACAAAGGGCCGGTTCGGTATCCCGGCTTCGGCGTCCACAGCGTTCAATATCTTCTCGATAACCACCGGACTTTTTTTCGCTTACTGGCTAAGCGGCGGCGGTTGGGAAAGGTCACCCGATAAGGACCTTGTTCCGAGTTTGGCCGCCCAATGGGCGATCATCGGTATGGCTATCGGTACACTGGCGGGCGGCGCCGCTCAGCTGCTTATCCAGCTGCCGTCAATGTTAGGTGTCGGTTTCAGGTTCTCTCCGAATCTTAGCTTTACCGACCCCGGGGTTCGCCGCGTTATGCGGCTGATGGGACCTGCTCTCATCGGCACGTCGGCAGTTCAGATCAAGGTCCTTGTGGACGTTTTCGTGGTCTCGACGATCGACGGCGGCCAATCATGGCTCAGCTATTCGTTCAGATTGATGCAGTTTCCGATCGGGGTATTTGGCGTTGCCATCGGCACCGCCGCGATTCCGACACTCTCGCGGCTGGCTTCCGAGAACAATATCGTCAGGTTTCGTGAAACCCTCTCAGATGCGATAAAACTCGTATTTCTACTTACGATCCCCGCGGCGTGCGGATTGATCGTTCTCGGTGAGCCGATCGTAGCACTTATTTATCAGGGCGGAGCCTTTCGAGCGTTCGATACGAACATGGTCGCATGGTCCCTCGCGGCATACTCGATCGGGCTGGCCGGATACGCTGCGATCAAGGTACTTTCGCCGTCATTTTATGCAATGGACGATGCCCGCACGCCGATGTTCATCAGCATTGCGACCATCGCGGTGCATGCACCGGTAAGCTTTGGAATGATGTATCTGTTGTCCGGCATCGGCGTATCTGCCGAGAGGCCGAACGGCTACGGCCATGTCGGTGTCGCTCTTGCCACGTCGGCCGTCGCGCTGGTGAACTTTACGGCCCTGACCTACTTCATGCGGAAAAAGATAGGCCGGCTCAATGGCCGCGACATCCTCGGGGCATTTGTCCGCGTGGCGATCGCATCGGCCGTTATGACACTCGTGTGTTATTTGAGCTATCGCGCGGTCGCCGCATTTTTCAACGTGGAGAATATCGGCGTCCGCATGCTCGAGGCTTTTATCCCGATCGGGCTCGGCGGTCTTGCTTTTTTTATCATGGCTAAATTATTGAGGATCAGCGAAGTGGAACAGGTCGTATCGATGCTTCGAAGGAAATTCGGCAGGTAAAGACGATGTACAGATCATTCATGGGGACGTCACCAAAAGTTCACGAATCGGCATTTGTCGCGGAGGATGCGATCGTCGTCGGTGATGTCGAGATCGGAGAGGACGCAAGCATCTGGTTCGGTTCGATAATCCGCGGAGACGTCAACTACATCCGCATCGGAGCACGGACCAACATTCAGGACGCGACGGTGATCCACGTGAGTTCAAAGACCCATTCGACGGTTCTCGAACACGAGGTCACGGTCGGCCACCGCGTCACGCTCCACGGCTGCTACGTCGAGACAGGATGCCTGATCGGTATCGGAGCGATCTTGCTTGACGGCGTCCGGGTCGGCGCAAACTCGCTGGTCGCAGCGGGCAGCCTGCTAACGCCCGGCACAGAAATACCTCCGGGTTCTTTGGTCATGGGTGCACCGGCAAAAGTGAAACGACCATTGACCGGCGACGAACTCGCCGATCTTCCTAAATTCTGGCAGAACTACGTTGAGCTGAAAAAGCAATATAAAAACTAGCCGTTAACGAAACAAGTTACATGAACTAAATGTTCGGATGGTTTTTCAAACCCTTCGCTCCATTGCCATCATACGAACCACACTCGTGAGGTATGCGTAGTGTGACAAATTTCTCTTCGACCGACTCTGCGGTAATATATTCTGCTATGTCCAAAACTAATCCGGCCCGCGGTATGCGCGACTTTCTTCCCGCCGACGTCCGCAAACGCGAATACGTCATCGGGATCATCAAGGAGGTTTACCAGAGCTTCGGCTTCGAGCCGCTCGAGACGCCGGCGGTCGAAGACCTTGATACGCTGATGGGCAAATACGGCGAAGAAGGGAATCAGCTGATCTTCAAGATTCTGAAACGTGGAGAGAAGCTCGATCTGCTGAACGCAAAGGCCGAGAGTGAACTCACCGATCTGGCTCTAAGGTACGACCTGACCGTGCCATTGGCTCGTGTCGTCGCCAACAACCGGAATGAACTTCCAAAATTCTTCAAACGATATCAGATACAGCCCGTCTGGCGTGCCGACCGCCCGGCACGCGGCCGTTTTCGCGAATTCTACCAGTGCGACGTGGACTCTATCGGCTCATCCTCGATGATGGTCGAGGCCGAACTGATCCTGGCCGTCACCGCAATTCTGCGCCGATTGGGATTTAGTGATTTCACGATTCGCCTCAATCACCGCGAGGTTCTGGCGGACATTCTGGATACAGCCGGGGTTGCGGCCGACAAGCACGGTGTTGCCCTGGTCGCGATCGACAAACTCGACAAGATCGGCAGCGAAGGGGTGGCAGCGGAACTTGCTGAACGAGGTATCTCGGAGAACGCGGCTGACATGCTCTTGAATATTTTCGAGCAGACGCAAAAGATCGTCGATGACGGAAAACAGGTCAATCGGACGATAGTCAGCAACCTGATAAACATCGTGAGTAATGAAGTACTGACCGACATCGGACACATTCTGACCTACGCCGATGACTGTCCCGTACAACTCGATCCATCGCTTGCCAGGGGACTTTCCTATTACACAGGCGCGATCATGGAGATCAGTGTCCCCGACCTCGGCGGCAGCTTGGGCGGCGGCGGGCGTTACGACGGCCTGATCGGAATGTTTGGCAAAGAGCAGATCCCGGCGTGCGGCTTTTCACTCGGCTTGGAACGCATCTTGGTCGTAATGGACGAACGTGGGATGTTCCCGCCGGAGATCGCCGAATCGACCCCCGCAGACGTAATGGTCACGGTATGGAGTGAAGAGACCGTCGGCGAATCGCTCAAACTCGCGGCCGAACTTCGTTCGAAAGGGCTTCGAGTGAGCGTCTATCCAGAACCGGATAAACTTGGCAAACAGATAAAATACGCGGATCAGATAAAGGTCCCCTGGGTCTGTGTCCTTGGTGAAAGCGAGATCGCAGCCAAACAGGTGACGGTTAAGAATATGAGGACCGGTACCCAGGAAACAACCGTGATATCTGAAGCTGCAGCCCGGATGAACACCTAGGCATATGCACCGCAAGTTGGAACCGAAACTGCTCACTGTCCTGAAAGAAGGCTATACGTTCAAGCAGTTTCAGGGCGATCTGACGGGCGGACTTACGGTCGGTATAGTCGCTTTGCCGCTAGCCATTGCGCTCGCTATCGCTTCGGGCGTAAAGCCCGAACAAGGGCTCTACACCGCTATCGTCGCAGGATTCGTGATAGCCATCTTGGGTGGTTCACGTACGCAGATAAGCGGCCCGACCGGCGCGTTCGTCGTGATCGTTTACGGCATCGTTCAGAAATACGGTTACGACGGCCTCGTCGTCGCAACTCTGATCGCGGGTGTGATGCTTGTTCTGATGGGGCTCGCACGGATGGGAGCATTGCTCAAATTCGTACCCTACCCCGTCATTGTAGGTTTCACCTCTGGTATCGCGGTAATAATCTTCTCTTCGCAGATCAATGATCTACTTGGCCTGAACATTGAAAAGGTGCCGGCCGATTTTGTTGAGAAATGGGTCGAGTACATCCGGTATTTCAGCAATATCGATCCATACACGCTTGCTGTCGGTGCCGCATCTCTCCTGATCATTATCGTCTGGCCAAAGGTCACTCATAGGGTGCCAGGCCAGCTTATCGCGATCCTCGCCGTAACGTTCGCCGTTCAGTATTTTCAGGTGCCGGTTGCCACGATCGAAACACGATTCGGCGGAATGCCTACCGGCCTCCCGTCTCCGCAGATGCCGACAGTGACCTGGGCCGTGTTTCAGGAACTGTTCACACCCGCACTCACCATCGCAATACTCGCGGCGCTCGAATCGTTACTGTCGTCTGTCGTTGCCGACGGCATGACGGGAACGCGTCACCGTTCGAACATGGAACTCGTCGGCCAGGGTGCCGGAAACATCGCGTCGGCAATTTTTGGAGGCATTCCCGCGACCGGGGCGATCGCTCGTACGGCGACCAACATCAAGAGCGGCGGCAATACACCCATTGCAGCGATCATTCATGCGGTTTTCCTGCTGCTTGTGCTTCTGCTGATCGGCAAATGGGCGGCAATGATACCGATGGCGACGCTCGCGGCGGTCCTGATCGTCGTCGCTTACAACATGAGCGAGTGGCGCGAATTCAAGCATCTGCTCAAGAGCCCGCGGGGCGACATAGCCGTGCTCCTGGCGACTTTTCTTCTGACCGTTTTCATCGAGTTGACGGTCGCGATACAGGTAGGCATTCTGCTTGCCGCCTTCTTATTCCTCCAAAAGATGTCGAAAGAGGCCCACGTAGACATCATCACGGAAACGCTCGAAGAGGACGAGGAATTCAGGTCCCGCGACATGTCGAAGATCGATATTCCGAAGCGGGTCGAGGTGTTCGAGGTCTACGGCTCGCTATTCTTCGGCGCGGTCAGCCAATTCAAAGAATCTATCCGGATCGTTTCCAACAAGCCGAAGGTCATTATTCTCAGGATGCGTTATGTTCCGACCATTGACGCGAGCGGTGTACATATCCTCGAAGAGCTAGTGAGGGAGGCGCATTCGAACGGGTGTATTATCGTATTTTCCGCGGTGTCGCGTTCGGTTTACCGCGTGATGCGGAAAAGCGGTTTTGTGGATATGGTCGATAGGAGAAATTTTGCTACAGACATTTTCGGCGCGCTCGAGATCGCACGACTCCATCTCGATCCCGGCGAAGTCGACACGACGCGATGAACCATTTGATCGACAATTATAAAGAGGACGCGATCGCCTCATTTCGCAGCTACAAGAGTCTTGCCGAGCGCGCGATCGGCCAAGTCTCGGACGAGGAGTTTTTCGCCACGATAGATCAAGAGTCGAATTCGATTGCGTTGATCGTCAAACACATCGCCGGCAATCAGCGGTCGCGGTGGCGCGACTTTTTGAACTCAGACGGGGAAAAGCCTGACCGCGCCCGCGATACTGAATTTGAGCTGCTCGAGGACACCCGAGAATTGTTAATGAATCGTTGGGAAGAGGGGTGGCAGATCCTTTTCGATGCTCTCGAACCGCTGAACGAAGACGACTTTGGGCGAATCGTTTCGATTCGCGGTGAACCGCATACCGTCATCGAAGCCGTAAACCGTCAACTGACGCATTATGCTTATCACGTTGGACAGATCGTATTTCTTGCCAAGCATCTGCGAGCCGCGGATTGGAAGTCCCTTAGCGTTCCTCGCGGCCGATCGGCTGAGTTCAATCAGTTTCTCGCCGAACAACCGGCCTCCGGTGTCGGTAAACCCGACCGTCTCGATGTACCGGCGGCATTTGCCGCATCCATAGAAAAGCCGTCTGAACCAACCGGTGAGAAATGAAGATCGGGGAGAGCGCCATCACATTCAGATCTAGCGAATACGGACTCGACGGATGACCTGCGTCTTTGTTCTGCCATTCGGCAGATGGGTGACACGGATCGTCTCGCGGTATGTGTTGAACCAACGCCGGACGATTCGCGTGGTCACGTAGGAATACGGACGACCTCGATTCCAACGCCGATCGTCGTAACGCCGGTCATCGTGTCTATCACGGCGGTCGTACCTATCGTAGCGACCGCGCCGGTCATTGTGTCCGCGACGCCGATCATCCCAAAACTGGTCTGCTGATGACGCCGCTGTCGAAACGGCCGCTTTTGTCTCTAATGCAGTTCCCAACAAGACAGCCGAGCTAAAGATCAGTCCTAAAACAAATGTCTTTTTCATCGCATTTCTCCCCTTTTTAAGTAAGATCTGCATGTCCAGACGGGGTGAGATACCCTTTGCCCATCAACAACGGTCCGGGGTAAATGTGTACCAAGCCGATACACATCATTGGATTGCACTTGTTTTCGACCGCAAGTAGCGTGCCGTTAGTGCAGGCAATATGCTAATCTTTAGCTTTCGGGCAGGTCTATGAAAGGCATTTCCATCCTTGGTTCCACGGGTTCGATCGGCTGCAGTACGCTGAAGGTCATTGAACATCTCGGAGATTTTCGAGTTGTCGCGATGGCCGCCGGCCGAAATATGGAGGCATTCGCCGACCAAATTGCACAATTTAAACCCGAATTCGTGTCGTGTGACGACGATGTCTGTGCAGAGACCCTGGAACGTGAACTTGATCGCCGTGATATTTCGATACCAAGAATAGGTGTCGGCGTCGATGGCCTTGTCGCTGTGGCCACCCATCCAGAAGCTCAGACCGTAGTGTCGGCAACTGTCGGAGCCGTCGGTTTTGTCCCGACTTTGCGTGCGATCGAGGCCGGCAAGCGTATTGCACTTGCAAATAAAGAAACACTCGTAATGGCCGGGGAGCTTATGACTGCTGCAGCAGCAAAAAGCGGAGCTGAGATCCTGCCGGTCGATTCCGAACATAATGCGATACATCAGTGTCTTCGTGGTGAAAGGCTGACCGAAGTTCGCCGTCTCGTGCTGACCGCATCGGGTGGGCCTTTTCGCACGAAAACAAAAGAGGAGATCGCGCGTGCGACGCGGCAAGAGGCTCTCGATCACCCAAATTGGAAGATGGGCGAAAAGATCACGATCGATTCGGCCACGTTGATGAACAAGGGGCTCGAGGTGATCGAAGCGAAATGGCTCTTCGGTTTTGGAGCCGATCAGATCTCGGTCATTGTGCACCCGCAATCTGCAGTGCACTCAATGGTCGAAATGGTCGACGGCTCGATCATCGCCCAGCTTGGCGTGACCGATATGAAACACCCTATCCAATATGCATTGACCTTTCCTGATAGGCTGCAGAATTGTCTCGAACCGCTTGACCTTGCGAAATTGGGTCAACTCTCGTTCGAGGAGCCGGATCTTGATAGGTTTCCGTGCCTTGGCCTTGCGTATGACGCCTTACGTAAGGGCGGCACGATGCCGGCGGTACTCAATGCAGCCAACGAGGTTGCTGTCGCCGCATTTCTTGAAGGGCGAATCGGGCTTGGCGAGATCCCCGTTCTGATAGGCCGCGTTATGGACCGTCATAAACCGGAACCGACGGCGAATATCGACGACATCATTCGCGTGGATAAAGCCGCTCGCGAGGACGCAAATGCAATGATGCACGCAGATGTAACATCCGCCGCGTCCTGATAAATAGTTTGACTCGAGTTTTAGAGGGCCTTAAACTTTAATTTACAACGAAATCTTGCGATTTCTGCTCTAATTTGAATGGTCGCTGGTGACCTGAACCGAACTTTATGCCAGATATTCTAATCGTCATATTAGCAGTTGTCTTTGTCCTTGGGGTAGCGATAAACATCCATGAATTCGGCCATTTTATCGTGGCTAAGATGTTCGGGATGCGTGTTGAGGCCTATTCGTTCTTTGGTCTTGGCCCGCGTGTTTGGGGATTCAAGAAAGGGCACACCGATTACCGCATCTCTGCGATCCCCCTCGGTGCTTATGTGAAGCTTTATGGCGATGAGGCAACGGCTTCGCTCGAGGGCGGAGCATCTGACGGCGAAAAGGTCCCTGACGAAGAACTGTATGAATTAAGGCCGCGCTGGCAGAAGTTTCTCGTCATGCTCGGCGGGCCTTTTATGAACATTGTGCTCGCACTCGCGATCCCATTCGCGGCAGCCTTGATTTATGGGATACCTTCGATGCCGGCGCCCATCGTCGGGGTTACAGCGCCCGGTGGAGCAGCCGAAGCTGCAGGCGTTCAGGCAGGAGACCGGATCGTAGTTTTCAACGGCGTCGAAAACCCGACATGGGAGGCCGTAAAAGACGAGACGTTGATCTCGCCGGGAAAACCGCTGCAGCTAACCGTCGATCGAGGTGGCAACAAGGTCTCCTTGACATTGACGCCCGCTGAAACAATGGTCGACGGAAACAAGATCGGGGAGATCGGGCTTGCGCCGGACGCCGGGGTTGAGCCTGTCGAGGCCAGTACGGTAATTGCGGGCAGTCCTGCAGAAGAAGCAGGCTTAAAGACCGGCGACCGGGTGATCGCGTTCAACGGCAAGACCGTTCGAAACAGCCAGGACCTTACCGTTCAGCTGCGTGAGAATAAAGATGCTCCGGGCAAGTTGACGGTAGAGCGAGACGGTCAGAGAGTCGAATTAACGACCGTCGCTCGAGTGAGCGATGACGGCGTCTATCGAATCGGTGCCCAGTTTGGCCCCGGAACTTTTGCAACGCGGGTGCCGGTCGGCATTGTTGGTGCAGCCGGATTCGCGTATGACTCGAATATCCGGATACTGAAGTTGACCGGCCGCGTTTTCGGGCAGTTGTTTGCCGGTGAACGATCGGTGAAAGATGCGGGCCTGGCCGGTCCGGTCGGGATAGTTCAGATAATCGCAAAGGTCGTTCGCGAGGCCGGATTCGTCGGCCTGTTCTCGATCCTTGCGGTCATCAGCCTGAATCTCGGCGTGTTCAATCTGCTGCCGATCCCGCTGCTCGATGGCGGTCAGATCATGGTGCTTGGGATAGAAAAGGTAATGTCCTGGTTTGGGCGAACACTTTCGATGGCGGTTCGCGAAAAGATCCAAATGGCCGGCCTCGGCATTATTCTTCTGTTAATGGTATTCACACTGTTTTTGGATATTTCGCGGTTCTTCTGATCTCAACGCGAAAAATACATTACGAGTGTTTTGTTGATCAGCAAAATTGTGGCGGGCATTAGCCCGTCTGCATGAATAGAAGGTTTTTAGATGAAACGAGTGTCAAGAGCGGTTAAGGTGCGCGGAGTTCAGATCGGCGGCGGAGCGCCCGTTGCGGTCCAATCGATGACCAAAACGGACACGACGGACGTAGACGGTACGCTGCGCCAGATCGAACAGATGGTCGAGGCCGGCTGTGAGATCGTCAGGATCGCCGTGCCGGATGACGATGCCGCCGCCGCACTTTATGAGATCAGGAAACGAACCGATGTCCCGATCGTTGCTGATATTCATTTTCACTACAAACTGGCCCTCAAGGCCCTTGACGCCGGCATCGACAAGCTTCGCATCAATCCGGGCAACATCGGATCGATCGACCGTGTGCGTGAGGTCGTTCGGGCGGCTGAGGCTCAAAAGGTCCCGATCCGTATCGGCGTCAACGGCGGTTCGCTCGAAAAGGACCTGCTCAAGAAGTACGGACATGCTACGCCTGAGGCGATGGTCGAATCGGGCATGCGGCACATAAAAATACTCGAAGATCTCGGATTCGGCGATACGATAATTTCGTTGAAGGCCTCGGACGTAAACCGAATGGTCGAAGCCTATCGGTTAATGGCCGCGAAGGTCGATTATCCGCTTCATCTTGGGGTGACCGAGGCCGGAACGCCATTCGGAGGAACAATAAAATCGGCGATCGGGCTCGGAATCCTTCTGCACGAGGGCATCGGCGATACGATCCGCGTTTCGCTCGCCGCCGAGCCGCACGAAGAGGTAAGGGTCGGTTGGGAGATCCTGAAATCGCTCGAGCTTCGCAAACGCGGCGTTACCGTCGTTGCCTGTCCGACCTGCGGCCGGCTGGATATAGATAATTTCGTTGAGATCGTGACCGAGGTCGAGCGTCGCCTCGCGCATGTCGAGGAACCGCTTCATCTCTCGATAATGGGATGCGCCGTAAATGGTCCGGGCGAGGCTCACGACTCCCAGCTCGGGATCACATTTGGCCGCAATGTCGGGATGATCTTTAAGGACGGTGTGCCGATGCGTCGAGTCTCGGGCGAAGACATCGTCGAGGAATTCGTCAAAGAGGTCGAAATTCTTAGAAAAGAGGGCTCAGCGGCAAGATCGCTGGTCGAAGAAAAGCCGCTCGTTCAGATAACATGATCGCAGATTGCGTAAACAGGAAAAAGTAACGGACCGGGGCGCAAACCCCGGTTTTTTTGTCGGTCGTGGATCGACCGTGTTTCGGATCAAGGAAAGAGAACGCTGAAGGGATAGTACGGCAGATTTCGTGCGATCCCGAAGATCAGCAGAAAGCCCAAAAATCCCCATATCGCGGGCAGTGAAAGTGTCCATTTCGGAAATGCCCGACCACGGATCGCAACCAGGAACAGCGACAGATACAAATAGACAAAGATGAGCACAAAGATCGGAATGAGTGCGTTGAAATCCAAAGCGCCGACGATGTCGCCATGAAAAAGTGCATGAAATCCGCG
Source organism: Chloracidobacterium sp. (assembly GCA_016716305.1). Taxonomy (NCBI): domain Bacteria; kingdom Pseudomonadati; phylum Acidobacteriota; class Blastocatellia; order Chloracidobacteriales; family Chloracidobacteriaceae; genus Chloracidobacterium; species Chloracidobacterium sp. Next base: position 1,744,933 of record JADJWP010000002.1, on the reverse strand, counting down.
CGTCAGCCCGCAACCCGGACATGCGTAACCGGTCGTCGCCAACAATGGGCATGGGGGCATAAACCTCGAGCTTGTCGGGTCAAAATACCACACTAATGCCGAACCTGCGGTCATCGCGGCGAATCCGCCGGCAGCTAGCTTTCGTTCGGTCTTCGAGGCGATCTGCGACATCGAAAGAGTTTCAGTCATCTCCTTTAATAAATTGTGCGTCACCCACAGCCGGCGATCGTAACGAATAATGCATCGGCTGCGAGCTTTCGATTTATGTTCACATCGAGGTTTTGCCGCAGCGTCTCGATCTCTTCAAGCCACGCCGAGATCTCTTTAGGCCTGATCGCGGTTGAAAGCGTCTCGAGTCGGGAACGCTGATCGATATTGACCAACGACCCGGCAGCATTGATCGAGACCAGCCATAGGTCGCGGATCAGGCTTTCCAGAATATCGATCGAATCGTCAAATACGTCTTTGTTCTTGGCATCGTTCATCCTTTCAGCGACCTGCAAGAGCGACCCGATGTCGGTCTTTAAGATCGCCGCTTCCAATGCCCCGAACATCATTTCACGCCGCTCCAAAAAAAACTCGGTATCAAGGCTGATCGCCCGGCCGAGGCTTCCGTCGGCGAATCGCGAAGTGATCTCGGAGTTCGACGTGTGACCTTGAGCGGCGATCTGCTTCTCGATCGCCTCGGTCGGCACCGGTGCAAAACGGATGGTCTGACATCTTGAGCGGATCGTTCGCATAAGGCGATCGGGCCGCGACGTGATCAAAACGATGTGCGATGATGCCGGCGGTTCCTCAAGCGTTTTTAGAAGAGCGTTTGATGCGGAATCATTCATCCTGTCGGCATCGTCAATGATAAAGAAACGGGCACGAGCTTCGAATGGCCGAAAAAACGCCTCTCGCTCAAGGTCGCGTATAGCTGCGACCAGTATGCTTCGTCTGTAGGGAACGATCATCCCGACGTCGCCATGTTCGCTAAAGTTGACGCGTTCGAATTCATCCTTACGCTCGCGGTCAGGCTCATGAAACGTTGCCGCGCGAGTACAGGCCGGACATTTGCCGCATCCCTCGCTATCCGACGTCTCATTGCACAAAAATGCCCGAGCCAGTTCGATCGCAAATCGCCTCTTGCCGATCGCGTCGCGTCCCGTAAACAGAAGCGCGTTCGGTACGCGCCCATCGGCGATCAACCGCTTAAGCGAACGTTTGACGAGCTCGTTTCCTGCAAGATCCGCGAACATATTTGGATTTGTGCTGCACCTGTAAGTCTACGACCGTCCGCAGTATCTATGCAATGGCCGCATCGAATGCGTTTGGAACATTTCGCAGGGAACGGTGTCTAAGTAGGTGCACGGTTGGCACCGGTGAACCTGAGGGAGGAAAGAAAATGTTTGAAAAACTCATCGAATCGGATTCGAAACAGGCCGATTTTAAGGATCGGAACCGATATTTCCTGGTGTCTTCGATCATCGTTGGAATTCTCTTCTTGTCGGCAGTGGTATTTAGCCTTTATGCCGCAGATATCGACATAGGCGGAGCGGATTGGGACATGTCAGTGGTGATCGCGCCAGAGTTGATCGAAGCTCCGAAACCGCCGGAGCAACTACGGCGTTCCCCGTTACAGCCAAGCTCTGCCGATACGCCGACCCGCAACAGCAACATGCTTCGCATTGATGAGGTGCCAAAGATCCCGGACGGTATTTCGGTCACCCAAAATCAGACGCGGGAACGGCCGTACGGAAGATTTGCTATCAGCGAAGGGCCAGAGACTGACGGACCCGGAATTCCCGGTCAAGGCCCGATCGGCACAGGCGGTGATCCCGTCGGCACTGGTTCGGTCATCTCGGAGCGATCGCTGGCCGAAGTGAGGCCCGACGAACCGCCGCCGGCTGTCAAAAAGCCCGCACCGCCGCCGGTTCAGTCGCTTGGGGTGATAAACGGCCGCGCGGTCAGCATTCCGCCGCCGCCCTATCCTCCGCCGGCAAAGGCGGTCGGTGTCGAAGGCGACGTAAATGTTCAGGTCCTGATCGACGAAAGCGGCAAGGTGATCTCGTCAAAAGCGATAGCCGGACATCCGTTGTTGAAAGGAGCGGCGGAAAAGGCCGCATGGTCGGCAAAATTCACGCCGACAAAGCTCTCGAACCAGCCGGTCAAGGTGACGGGGATCATCGTGTACAAGTTCAAACGCGGATGATCGCCTGCAAGCAACGGTAACTATTGGAACGGGGTCAGCGGCCGGGGTCGGAACCGGCCGTTTTTTTGTGCGCCGATGCAAAATGATTGCAGAATTTATCAACCGGGCGTATTTTCATTCTACGGAGGGCGCTTATGTTCAGAAAGACGCGTGAGTATGGAAACATCGGCATCGCGGCGGTTTCGGTTTTCTTTGTCGTGCTGGCTGGGATCGCATGCAATATTGTCTCGGACGACGACTGGAAAAGGACACTTGCGAATAAGAAATTAAGCCGGGCAAGCACGTCGGGTTCGATCAGCGACAAGGTCGCGTTCTATTTTTGTCCGAATGGTGAGTATGCGATGCAGACACAGTTCAGCGGTTTTTCACCCGGCGGAGCGGGCTCGTTTTCGATGGCCGATGAGGATGTCGAACTCGGGCGCTGGACAATTTCTTCGGGTATTTTGGTCGTCCAGCCTGAGAATGGCGAGCGACGCGAATATAACATCTCAAGAGGTATGGATTCGGATGTTGTTCAGCTGAATGGGAACGGATATCTTGTAGAACATCAAAACGAGTGCAAGTAAACCCTACATTGATCGAGAATGGGCTATTATTCCGGAAGGGCGGAATAGACCCGGGAGCCTATTTTTCAAGGAAATCGATCAATTCGTCAGTGTCCATTGGGTAAACAGGCACGTCGAAACCCGATCCGAGCTTTTCGAACGTCATTCCATCGATAAGCACAGGTTCGTCCGACTTGATCGTGTGTTTCGGAATGATCACGAAATCGCCGACGATCTTGTCTCGTACGGCTAAATAATCCTGTCCCGCTATAAGTCCTGCAACCGAAACGTCACCGCCGAAATATGTGCTCGGCACGGCAACGACACGAAGCCGGGAACCACAAAGGGAATTAAATCTCTCGATCTGTTCCGCGAGGATCGGGGCAAACATCGCACCGGTAAGTATCGACCCGAAGAGCTTCCGGCCTTTCGAACGAGCCGGGATCGTATCGAATCTCACCGGTTCAGGAACGCGTGCCGTCGGATGTGTCCGTGCGTCAACGAAGAACTTCTTCGCGATCGCCACTGCTTCTTTTTGCTTTCTTGCTGCGTTCAGACGGGTGAACATGCGGTCGAACTTCGCTAAGAACGACCGTACCATTCCGACCCCGTCCTCGATCTGCGGATAATTGCCGTAATGCTGCCGCGACGGAATATTGATTCCTGCCTTTATGTAGATCTCATCACCCAGAAAAGCGAACGTCACGCCAAGCTCACGGCGAAACTCTTTCTGCAATTTTTCGACCTCTCTGATCGTTACCCGGCAAAATTCGGGTGTGACGCGTGTTAGGCGGTCGTCTGTGTTGTAACGTGTCAGGGCTACGGGGACGACCGCGGTCGAAACGACCTTTGGGTAATGTTCAGCAAGGTCGCGGAGCGTTTTCTCGAGGATCTTGCCGTCGTTGATCCCAGGGCAGAGTACGACCTGGGCGTGAAGCTCGATGTCGTTATCAAGAAGCGTCTTTAGCTTTCCTGAGATGTCGGCCCTGCTTTCATCAACGCCGAGAAGGTACGCCCGCGTTTTAAGGTCGGTCGCATGTACCGAAACGTATTGCGGCGACAGGCGCTGTTCGATTATCCGGTTCATCTCGTCGTCGGTTATCGACGAAAGCGTGGTGTAGTTGCCGTAAAGAAATGAAAGCCGTATATCCTCGTCACGAACAAAGAGCGACGGCCGGGCATCGTCCGGGTTACCCTTGCAAAAACAGAATAGACATTCATTCGCACATTGGCGGGGAACGATCTGCTCGAACATCAATCCGAGATCCTCGCTTTCCTCACGGTCAAATTCGATCTCGATAGTTTCGCCGTTCGATCTTTTGACCTGGAACGTGAGTTCGACCTCGCCGGCGGTCTGGAAGCGGAAATCCAGATAATCGCGGACCTGACGTCCATTGACGCGGACGATCCGGTCGCCAGGACGCAATTCAAGCTCCTCGCCCAGGCTTTCCGGCGTTACCTCGGTAATGATCACCCCCGGACGGCGAAGCTGCGTGACAGCCGGTGTTACTGCAAATTCGTACACTAAAAGCAGTTTAGCCACGAATTACGCGAATTGCACGGACATTCCGAAAGAATGCGTGCGATCAGCGTAATTCGCGGCCTGGGTGTCTATTTACAACTAGCCTGCCGATGCTGCCTTGAGGTCGATCAGACTCGAGAGCGGTGTGTACTCGAGATCCTGCGACGCCGCGACCGCTTCATAGGTCAGCTTGCCGGCATAGGTGTTCACACCTTCCTGCAAACCGGTATCGTCCTTGATCGCCTGTTCGAATCCCTTGTTCGCAAGAGCAAGAGCGTAAGGTAGTGTTGCGTTCGTCAATGCGAAGGTCGATGTGCGCGGGACCGCCCCCGGCATGTTGGCGACGCAATAGTGCAGAACGCCTTCTTCGTAATAGGTCGGGTTAGAATGCGTCGTAGCATGCGTCGTCTCGAAACATCCGCCCTGGTCAACAGCAACGTCAACAAGAACGGCACCATGCGGGATCAGGTGAAGCATGTCTCGAGTGACGAGCTTCGGGGCAGCGGCTCCGACCACGAGAACGGCGCCGATCACAAGATCTGCGTGCGAGATCGCTTCCTCGATCGCATAACGCGACGACGCAAGGGTCTGGACCTTCGAGAGGAAAATGTCATCGAGCTGGCGAAGCCGATCGAGATTGCGGTCGATGATCGTGACCTTGGCCCCGAGGCCGACAGCCATCTTTGCTGCTTCGGTCCCGACAACACCGCCGCCGATGATGACGACATTAGCCGCAGGAACTCCGGGAACACCGCCGAGCAGTATCCCGCGGCCGCCGTTCATTTTCTCAAGGAACGTCGCGCCGACCTGAACGGACATACGGCCCGCAACTTCTGACATTGGCGTTAAAAGCGGCAGCTTTCCGTGGATATCGGTGATCGTCTCATATGCGACGCCGGTCACCTTACGGTCCATCATCTGCTTAGTGAGTTCGAATTCGGGTGCGAGATGCAGGTATGTGAAAAGCAGCTGATTCTCGCGCATCCGCGGATATTCGGGTGCTATCGGCTCCTTGACCTTTACGATCATGTCGCCCGCCTCCCAAACCTCATCGGCAGTTTCCAATATTTTGCCGCCTGCCTTCACATACTGCTCATCGGCAAAGCCCGAGCCTTCGCCAGCCGAACGCTGGACGTGAACGGTGTGACCTGCGTGGACCAAGGCATTGACGCCGGCAGGTGTAAGCCCGACGCGATATTCGTTGTCTTTTATCTCTTTCGGTAATCCGATCTTCATGTGTGAGCTCCTAAGCTATAATAATTTCTGATCTAAATTGAATAACCGATTATAAAACGAGAGTACGATTATCGGAAATCGCATATACCGGTCAATAGCTCGATTTAGAAGCTTTGACTCATCGACATCTTTCTCGATTGACCCCGACCTCGTCAGCAAAACTGATTGAAATAGCTTTTAAACATTTGGACGTCACAGCAGGTTGTTATTTTGATCTCGGCTCCCGCGTTAGAAGTTGCTCTTAGACCATCAGCATCGACCGCAGTAATCCAGACAAAAGCGTAACCTATATCGCCCGGACGGGCAGAAGTGCCGATTGGAATGGTGAAATCCTGAATTGCTCCGGTCAATACTATTTCACTCGAAGGCCAGGTAATAGGTGAAATCAACCATGAGTAACTTATTGGCTCTCGCATATCTGATGCCCTCGCTTGTAGTTTATACTTTGCGATTCTCGCACCATATTCAGGCGCACCGACAAGCAATGGCAACCATGGGCCTGTTGGGCCTGTGGCTTCAGACCACCCGATATTCCCATCTCGATCTTTCGTGGGATAGCCGATTTTAACTTGCGGCTCCCGCTGAGCCAGTACAATATTTCCAAATGCTGTCAACCCATCCGGTGATATTGAAACCGCGTTGTAATCATAGTCGATTCTGACAGCTCTTCCAAACGCCGAAGTCGGTATGGGGATATAGCTTGGAAGAACCGAGGCTGAGGCACATCCGGCCCCGGTGGGTAAAAAATTCTTCGCCTCGTTGAGAGCTCCTGTAATTCCGAACAGGTCTTCGAGGGAGTTGCCATTCGCGTTCCGCTCAAAAGCAAATGGAATGAGAAACCACGACAGACCATCTAGCAAGCTTGTATCCGCAGATGCGCTTCTATTTGTTTGACATTGCGCTCTATTGATGGCTTCAGAATTTACAGCAACGTCAGGGTTGGTTGACAATGTGTCTACAGCAACCAACTCGAATGACGGGTCGTTATATTCGCGAAAAACCCCGTTTACCTTTAATCTCAGTTGATTAGACTCAGGATAATCTATTTCGTATCCAAGTAGTTCAATATTTCCGTTGTCGCTCGCTTTTCGTGTTGAACCGTTGTATCGCTTGGGAATTGAGTTCCACTTGAACATAACAATATCTCGAATGAACGATCCTCGAATTCGAACTGCAAATGCGTTTCCTTCAGGAACAATCGCAGGAACGGAATTGAGGGATGCAACACGATCAAGTTGTTTAACTATGTCATTCCGCCAGATCCCGAGACGAAACGTATTGTCAGGACAAGTACATCCCTCAGGAGGGCATGCTCCGATGTTTTGAGTGATGTTATCTTCAATCTGGGCAAAGCGAAGAAGCTCCCGCAGGTCATTGTCTTTAAGACCGTTAATTTGGGCTTGAATATCATCTCTAAGACGAGTCCTGGTTTCGTTGTCAGGACAATATCCAGTATTTCTTATTTCAAATAACGCATCCGGAAGTGGGTCCACGGGCGTGCATTGGCTCACAACTAATACGCTGAAAATACTCAATACCAAGACTCCATTTTTGGATTTGTTATTCATTAGAAATTCTCCTACTAATTCTTCGATTCTCACATCACAACACTTTGTCAACATCACAAAGAATGTGCCAATCGAAGCTACTCGACTCCATTTTGGCTAGCAGTTACACGAACGCAGTGCTCTAACCCATTGATTAAGATGATATACACCTCCGCCAGTTTTTATCGGGTATTATACTCAGAATTCCATCTGACGCTATGAACAATTTTGTTTTCTTTCAGAGCAGGCAGAATTGGGCCAGTATGATTTGTCCAAAGTTTCTTAAACTGTGTTTCTACTGAGGAAGAACGGAGTGAGGCATTTGAACAAGTCGGGTTATTCAGCGAAAATCTAAGTAAAGAGACAATCTTAACTATATGGCAAATAATATCTATGAAATTCCCGTCAAAACCATCGACGGAACGGAAACCAACTTGGCCGATTACAAAGGCAAAACACTTCTGATCGTGAATGTCGCGTCAAAATGCGGCCTTACCCCTCAATACGAAGGGCTTGAAAAGCTTTACGAAGAATACCGCGGGCAGGGCTTTGAGATCCTCGCATTCCCGTCCAACGATTTTAAAGGCCAGGAACCGGGCACCGAAGAAGAGATCAAAGAGTTTTGCTCGACCAACTACAATGTCCAGTTCCCGATGTTCTCAAAGGTCGGCATTCTCGAAAACCGTCATCCGCTTTACGCAAGATTGATCGAGGCACATCCCGAGACCGACGTAAACAACGGCGACGGCATGGAAGAACGCCTCCGCAACTTCGGCCACACGCGCGTCGATCCTACGGATGTCTTATGGAACTTTGAAAAGTTTCTGATCAGCAAGGATGGCGAGATCGTCGCCCGCTTTGCACCCGACGTCACGCCGGACGACGAACGCTTAAGAGCCAGTATCGAGGCCGACCTTGGCAGCTAGCGGGCGAACGAGCTAGATCTCTACGGCATCTATTTGAGCCTTTTGGAGCTTGCCGCTGTAATCGACATATAGCGATTTCCACTCGCTGAAAATGTCGAGGACCTGGGTGCCGGCTTCGCGATGGCCGTTGCCGGTCGCCTTGGTCCCGCCGAAAGGCAGGTGAACTTCGGCTCCGATCGTTGCCGAGTTGACATAACAAATTCCGGTGTAGAGTTCCTGCATCGCGTAGAATGCCTTGTTGACGTCCTGGGTGTAGATCGCTGATGAAAGGCCGTACTTCACGCCATTGACGATCTCGATCGCTTCATCGAGTGTCGAAAAAGGAATGACGCTCGTTACCGGGCCAAAGATCTCTTCCTGTTCGATGCGCATTCCGGGCTTAACGTCGGAGAAGACTGTCGGTTCGAGGAACCAGCCCTTCGCATAATCGCCTTTTGTGAGGCGGCCGCCGCCGACGGCGAGTGTCGCCTTGTCGATCTTTTTCCCGATCTCGATGTAACCCTGGATCTTCTGCATCGCATCTTCGTGGATCACCGGCCCGACATCCGTTTTTGGATCGAGGCCATTGCCGACCCGCAGCTGTTTCACGCGGTCGACAAGCTTCTCGACGAATCTCTTGTACACTTTCTTGTGAACCACGAGCCGCGAACTGGCGGTGCACCGCTGTCCGCTTGTGCCGAATGCTCCCCACAGCGACCCGTCGACAGCATTATCGATATCGGCGTCGTCCATCACTATTATTGCGTTCTTTCCGCCCATTTCGAGCGAGACGATCTTATTGTCGCGTGCACACTGTTCGGCGATCATCTTTCCGGTGTTCGTCGAGCCCGTGAATGAGATCAGACGTACGTCCTTATGTTCGACAAGAGCGGCGCCTGCCTCGCCAAAGCCGTTGACCAGGTTGACGACGCCTTTAGGGATGCCGGCCTGTTCGCATGCCTTCACCAGATTAAGGGCCGATAGCGGCACATCCTCGCCCGACTTTATGACGACCGTGTTCCCGCAAACCAGAGCTGGGATCAGCTTCCATGACGGTATCGCCATCGGGAAATTGAACGGCGTGATGAGTCCGCAAAGGCCGACCGGCTGGCGGACGCACATCGCGAATTTGTTCTTCATCTCGGCGGGCGTCGTGAAGCCATGAAGCCGACGGCCCTCGCCCGCCGTGTAGTAAGTACAGTCGATAGCTTCCTGCACATCGCCGCCCGCTTCCTTGACCACCTTCCCCATTTCGCGGGTCATTTCTTCGGTATAACGCTGCTTATTGTCGCGAATTATCTCAGCCAGGGTGAAAAGCAGCTCTGCACGCTTCGGCGCCGGCGTTTGACGCCATTTTGTCGCCGCCGCCTTCGCTGCGGCAACGGCCGCGTTCACGTCGTCAGCATTTGACTTCGGAAAACGGCCGACGATGTCTGTCGTGTCCGCGGGATTTACATTGTCAAACCATTCTCCCGACGAGCTCTTTACCCATTCCCCGGCGATATAATTGTGATAAGTAGCGGTCTTTTGTTTGGATGAATTCTTCGATTTTGCCTGTTTTGCTTTTGCCATATTGTTGGTTCCCATAAATGGTAAATCGTAGATCGCGAACGAAACTTTTTCCATCCGCGATCTACGATTTAATTTACAACAGAACCTATTGAACCGTGAACTGAACTATTTTTAACTGCGTCTGCGTGCCCGAGACCGGTGTCAAAACATGCATAACGACAGCGTCTCCCTTTTTCAAGGCCCTGACGATCTCGCCGAAAGCGGCCGGGTCGGCGACCGGCTTTCGGTTGATGCGCTGAATAATGTCACCTTCGCCGATCGCGTCGACGCCGCTTGAGAGCTTGACGTCGGCGATCAGGCTTTCGGGGCTGATCTCTTTGACGACGAGCCCGGCAGTGCGATCGATATTTAGAGAAGTTGCCATCTCGGGTGTGATCGCGGTCAGGGTCAGGCCAAACGGCTTTTGTTCCTGAGCCGGAGGATCGACCGGCAGTTTTGTAGGACGGTCACCGTCGCGCGACGTTCTGTTAGGAGGGCGTTCGCCCAAACGCATCGTCACGTTCTTTCTCTCGATCGCCGTGCCGCTATCGCGAAGATATGCAACAACGACGGAACGATCCGGCCCCGTAGACGAGACCTTTGAAATGAGGTCTTGGGCGCTCGCAACGGGCTTCCCGTCAAATTCGACGATTACGTCTCCCGCTTTGAGGCCAGCCGCGGCGGCCGGCCCGTCAGCATCGCGAACGTGCGTGACGATCGCGCCGCGCTCATCACGCATCCCATAGACCTTTGCGTATTCTGCTTTTACCGAATCAAGGAAAACGCCGAGATACCCGCGGCGGACCTTTCCGGTCGTCCGAAGCTGTTCATAGACCTGAGAGGCATCGCGAGACGGTAAGGCGAAACCGATACCGTTGTAGTCGCCCGTCGAAGTAGCGATCTGTGAATTCACTCCGATAACTTCGCCTGCGAGGTTTACCAGCGGTCCGCCTGAATTGCCGCGGTTTATCGCTGCGTCGGTCTGAATGAAACGCTGGAAGGGCGAACCCGTCGGTGTATCGCGCTGGACATGAGAAATGATCCCGGCAGTGACCGTCCGCGAAAGCCCAAAAGGTGAGCCGATCGCCAATACCCAATCGCCGACTCGCGCTCGATCCGAATCGCCCAAAGTGACAAACGGAAGATCGCGTCCGGCATCGATTTTGAGCACTGCCATGTCAGTCTCTTCATCGACACCTAATAGTTCCGCATTGAACTCCTCGCCGGAATTCAGCTTGACGATGATCCGCGTCGCATTTTCGACCACATGCCCGTTGGTCAAAATGTATCCCGCCTTATCGACGATGAAACCACTCCCGACGGCGGCGGCCTGCCGACGAGGCATCTGTCGCTGCAGGAACTCCAGAATGTCGTCCGAGTCGACCGGCGGAGTGCGGTTTCGCGAGCTTACTTCGGGCATGCGTGCTTTCGCGTCAATGCTCACAACTGCCGGCTCGACCTTTTTTGCGATATCGGCGAACGAGTCCGAAATTCGCAATGGCGACGCAGCAGCTTGGACGGGCTGGACCTGCCCCTCGATCGAATGGGTTCCGGCAAGAAAAACGACGATCGAAACCGCAACAAGCGAGAGGCTGTGAAATCGTCCGTTTAGCATGGAAAAGGCACGTGCCGCAAAGCTGAATGTCATAAATCTATCTCCTTGATGCCCTTATTCTCGACCTGCCCCGATCGGGGCTTTGATTATAACAAAATTCGCAGATAACGCCCGAAAAGTTTCAATTCGTCATGTTCAACAGCACTTTCAGGACACCGGGTTCGCCCGCTCGCTCAACGGCGCGTATTCCCTCGCTAATGGGAAATTCGTCGCTGATCAGGTCGCTCAGATCGAGCGATCCGTTCGAAAGTAGCTTCAGTGCGGGCTCGAAGCGGCCGCAGCGCGATCCGACGACGGTTATCTCGTTGACCACAACTCTCCACGCTTCCCAGGTTGGCTTTCCGCGAAACGTCGATTTCAGCACGATCCTGCCGCGGGGCTTAACGAGGTCAAGAGCGGTCGCGAAACCGCTTTCAGACCCGCTCGCCTCGACTACCACATCAAATCGGCCTAGGATCGGATCGGTCTCGGCCAGCAATACGGTCTCGATCCCGCGTCGTTCGACTAGTTTGAGTTTTGATGAATGCTTTCCGATCAGGGATGTACATTTTGAGCTTTGTGCCAGGATCATCGCACACAGCAGGCCAAGTTTGCCGTCGCCTATCACTGCAACCGTTGTGTCGGGCTCAACATCGACCTGTTCGATGATCCCTAAGGCCGCTGCGAATGGTTCGATGAAAACGGCGTGTTCGTTGGTCAGGCCGTCGGGAACTTCATACAGATTACGAGTCGGGAGCGTGAGGTATTCGGCATGTGCTCCGTCCCTGCCCTTTATCCCCAGCACCGTACGGCCCGGACAATGACGCGGGTCACCCCGAAGGCAAAGCTCGCACGTACCGCAGCCAACGTTGATCTCGCCGACCACCCGTTTGCCGACCAGACCGGGGGAATCCTCGGCGGCTTCGACGACGCCAACGAACTCGTGACCGATGGTGCCCTCAAAGCCGGCATATCCGCGAATTATCTCGAGATCTGTATTGCAGATGCCGGATTTCAATACGCGCACTCGTGCTTCGCCCTTAGCGTTCGGAATAGTGAGTTCGTGCAGGCCGAGTCGATCTTGTTCGAATCTCAGGGCTTTCATGAAAATTTACATTTCCGGAGCATAAACTTATACTTCCAACTGGAAAGATTATCAATTGATCGCACTTTTAAGAAGCTATGTTCAAAACAAAAGGAATATTGGCGGCGGTGGCCGCTCTCGTCTTAACTGCCGCATGCGGAGGAACCGCCAATATCAAGACCGGCGGAGCGGCTTCGCCGACCGAAGCTTACAAGACGCTTTATGCGGCTGTGAAGTCAAAAGATACTGAGGCTATAAAGGCCAGTATGACCAAAAAGACGCAGGAATTTGCCCAGATGGTGGCACAGCGAAATAACAATCCGATCGAAAAGGTTTACGAGAACGGTTTTACCGCAACGACGTTTGCAGAATCGCTGCCAGAGATCAGGGACGAGAGGATCAGCGGCAACATGGGCGCCGTCGAGGTTTGGAACGCACGCGACAGCCGGTGGGAGGATCTTGCGTTCATTAACGAAGACGGAGGATGGAAACTCGCCGTCGGTGAGCAGTTTGCCGGCAGTTTCAAGTCGCCCGGCAAGGGCCGCGACCAGCGTGAACGCGAAGCGGCAAACGTAATGTCAAACTCGATGGTCCCTGCAATGCCCGCTGCAAATACGAATGTTGCAAACATCACACCGATCAAACCGACGCGAACGGAAGCGCCGCTTCCGACAAATTCCAAATGATCGACGCCGGGGTCGGGGATATAATAGCTCAATATAAGAAATACGGCTGGGAGCTTCGCCGGTTACTGGTTCCGGAGGGCTCGCGCGAGGTTGATCGAGCGGTGATCGGGAATGCCGATGTCATTGTATCCGACCTCAACGGGCTGTGGTTTTCAAGGAGGTCGAAACCGGGTTCAGAGACATGGGAATTGAGGCGGCTCGAAGGGATCCCATTCGCGCTTATCGCTATTGTTGACGATCGTTCGAGCGACGAAGAACGCGAAGAGATACTGAATCAGATCGAACTCGAAATGCTTGCCAGCAGCCCTACAGATGCCCCTTGATCTGAAGGCCGAATGCTCTCCCGATGTTTATCGAACGGCCATGATAAGCGGTCGAATGCCGGCAGCGACGACGGTTTTTCCCGTTTCAGCTCCGCCGGAACAGAATGCTTGACAAGATCATCATGAGACCTCAAACTTAAGACGTTGACATGATGATAAAAGACCTCGATGCCGGAGTTGTTCGTATTTGGGAAGAACTGCGGCCGATGACAAAGAAAATGCTGGTCGGCCTATTGCAGTCGAGCGGCACCCTCCAGACAAGTCCGCCTTCTCAAAAGATCGAATACGATGCTCACTCAGACTGGGAATTGAGTCAGCTGCTTTCAGCGCTCGACGCGCAAAGCAAACCCAAGAATGTTGAGACACAGGAAGAGGCGGCCCAACTTGCCGAAACGTGTGCGAAGATTCTCGAGGCCCAAAGCGGATCGGCCGAGGTTTTCATCCAGCTCGCAGCTCGTGCCCTGAAACAGCACGATTACGACAAGCTCGACAAGCTCGCCGACGGCCTGTTCGAAAGATTTTCGGCAGGCGAGATCGCAGAGATCGTCAGGCAGACCGAGTTTCCGCAGATCCGAGCCATTGCTTACGAGACCCTTTCGCTCCTCTCCGTGCAGGCTCTCGTTCCGCTCCTCGACGATCCGCTTTATGCAGATATCGCGGCGAACGCCCTTGAACAAAAAGCATACGAATACGATTCCGAAGAGGCTCGTGAGTTGTTGGATCAACTGGAGAACGAAAACACATCGGTGACGGATAATTCGTGACGATCTAAGCTTACTAAGCTCCACGTGAAAAGCCCCCGGTCATCGGTGACCGAGGGCTTTTTTGATCAAGTCGGCAAGGCCTCAAACGGCGGTGTTCGCCTCGGTCTGCTTTGACTTGTAACGGCCGGGATACATCGGGAATTTTGCAGTAAGCTCGGCGACCGCCCCACGTACCCGCTTCTTTACATCGTCGGATCCGGGTTCGTGAACCACCGACGCTATCATGTCGCCGATCTGCCGCATATCGTCTTCGAGCATCCCGCGCGTGGTCAGTGCGGGTGTGCCGAGACGTATTCCCGATGCGGTAAAAGGCTTTTGGGTATCGAACGGGATCGTATTTTTGTTCACTGTGATGTGAACGTCCTCGAGCGCTTTTTCGGCTTCCTTGCCGGTGATACCTTTGCCGTCAAGATAAACATCAACGAGAAGGAGGTGATTGTCAGTGCCGCCCGACACCAAACGAAGTCCCGATGCCGCGAGCGTATCGCCGAGTGCTTGCGCGTTCTTCAGAATCTGTTGCTGATAAGACTTGAAATCGTCGCGAAGCGCCTCACCGAATGCGACCGCCTTAGCCGCGATTATGTGAACGAGCGGACCGCCTTGAACGCCCGGAAAAACTGCCCGGTCAACGTCTTTCGCAAACTCCTCTTTGCAAAGTATCAGGCCGCCGCGCGGCCCGCGAAGCGTTTTATGCGTCGTCGTCGTTACGAACTCGCAATGCGGCACCGGCGAAGGATGCAATCCGGCAGCGACAAGTCCGGCGATGTGGGCGATATCGGCCATCACCTTTGCACCGACCGAACGGGCGATCTCGCCGATCCTTTCGAAATCAATGGTCCGCGGATACGCTGACGCCCCGCAGATCAACAAGGCAGGGCGGCTTTCCTCGGCCTTTCGCTGCAGCTCGTCGTAATCGATCTGCTCGGTCTCCTTATTCACACCGTAATCGGCGACCTTGAAGTTGATGCCGGAGAAATTGAGCGGATGGCCGTGCGTCAAATGCCCGCCATGCGACAGGTTCATCCCGAGGATGGTGTCGCCGTGCTTGATCGCAGCGAGAAATACCGACATGTTGGCCTGTGCGCCGCTGTGCGGCTGGACATTGGCATGCTCGGCACCGAAGATCTGCTTTGCACGATCGATCGCGGCCTGCTCAACAACGTCCGAAAACTCGCAGCCGCCGTAATAACGCTTGCCCGGATAGCCTTCGGCGTATTTGTTCGTAAAGACCGTGCCCATAGTTTGGAGCACGGCTTCGGAAACGAAATTCTCTGAAGCGATCAGCTCAAGCCCGTCCGCCTGCCGCCGAACCTCTGCATCAATGGCATCGCTGATCAACGGATCAGCTTCCGAAATGTTCGCTGTGAAAAATTCATTCATTTTGGAAAAACTAATTACTTCTGCAAGCCTAAATCTATGAACACCTTTGAATCAATCCGTTCTCTATGTGTGGGGTCGAAGTTAATTTCATGCATATCGACGCGCGCAATCACTTCCCCATTATCGTCAATCTCAAAATTCTTCTGCAAAGAACCAATATCGACGGGAATTATCTAGGATAACTTCAAATTCGCTCGGATATTCGTCCAACTTGTCGTCGAAATAACCACGTCGAAACAGATAAACATTGCCCTCAAACTCAACTACGAGAGCAAATGGGTAATCCCAGAAACCGCTATAAATAATATTCAGCCAATCAGGTTACTTTTTACAAGTTCCATTGGACTCGCTCCATGGATGCGTTCAAATATGTAGTCCTCTTTTTGAGAGATTGAAAGTCCGGAAGGCATACCAATTGTCGCAAGAGCCTTCGCATCCTCGTACAAGCCCGCGCACATCAAAAACCGTTCTTCAACCGACTTTGACATGACAATGTCTTGGACTAGCTTTCGGTTTTGTCTTGATGTGTCTTCCATTGTCCGACTTCAGACCAGATACCGTTCAAATCAAGCCGTTCTATCCACTCCGAAACATAAATTGAATCATATTCGCTTGATGTTAGATTGGCAATATCGCGAATTTGCATCTCAGAATGCGAATCTCGAGCCCAGTTCAATTTAGCGATTATCAGATCTTCCTTTGTTGTCACCCAGAAATCCAAGCCTGAAACAGACGCCTTCCACCGACGGGTGAAACTATAGCGAGCGAACTCATCGTCTTTCATCACAATGCAATCAACTTTACCGCCGTGCGTATTGCTAATGACGTTGAACATCGATTTACGCGCGATCGCATTTCTAATTGACTCATCACTGACGTAATATTCAGTCTCGAACTTCCTGGTAATTCGAGCAACATCTTTCTCTGTTATCTGGACGACGACATCGATGTCGCGTGTAAATCGGATCTCGCCGTATGCGCTCATGGCAAACGAACCGGTTACCATATATTCAATGCCGAGTTCGTTCGCTTTCAAGACGAAATCCCGCAATGTCTCAATCATTGAGATCCCGTTATTCATGACACCATTTTCGCGAATTCAGCTTCGTTCAGAACTGCAACACCCAAACTCTCCGCCTTTGTTAGTTTTGAGCCGGCGTCGGAGCCGGCGACTACGTAGTCGGTCTTTTTGCTGACGGATGACGAGACGCGGCCGCCACGGTCTTCGATCAGTTTGGCGGCTTCGTCGCGGGTGTAGTTTTCGAGCTTGCCGGTAAGGACGAAGGTCTTGCCAATGAAGCGTTCATCGAGAGCAGCGGTCGAGGAAGCATCCATTTCGACGTGCACGCCGGCAGCCTTAAGCCTTTCGACGAGTTCGATGTTCTTGGCGTCACGGAACCAAGAATAAACGCTCTCGGCGACGGCGAGGCCGATCTCGGGGATGTCGTCGAGTTCCTCTACGCTTGCTGCAGCAATTCGGTCGATGCTGCGGAAATTACCGGCGAGTATCTTTGCGTACCTCTCGCCGACGTGGCGAATGTCGATCCCGTACAGCAGACGCTGGAGCCCACGCGACTTACTCGCTTCGATCTGTTCAATAAGGTTCGTGCCTGACTTCTCTGCCATTCGTTCTAAAGCGGCGATGTCCTCCAACTTCAGGCTGTAGAGATCGGCGACGTCGCGGACCATCTCTTTGTCAACAAGCGTTTCGACCAGAACCTCCCCGAGTCCTTCGATGTCCATAGCCTTTCGCGAAGCGAAATATTGAATGCGAGCCTTCAGCTTCGCCGGGCAATCGGGATTCGTACAGCGGCGAACAGCCTCGCCTTCAGGTCGGACCGCGGGCGAACCGCAGACCGGGCACACCGTCGGGAATTCGAAACCGGTCTCAGTGCCGTCGCGCTTTGCTTCGACCACACCGAGAACCTGGGGAATTATCTCGCCGCTTTTTTCGATCTCTACCGTGTCGCCGATGCGAATTCCGAGCCGCTTGATCTCGTCTTCATTATGCAGCGACGCACGCGCAACAGTGGATCCCGCTAAGAGTACCGGTTCGAGATTCGCGACCGGCGTCAACGCTCCGGTCCGTCCGACCTGTATCGTGATGGCAAGCAGTTTGGTCGTCGCTTTTCGCGCCGGATATTTATAAGCGATCGCCCATCGCGGAGCCTTGGTGGTCGCGCCGAACTCTTCCTGCAGCGCAGTCGAGTTTACCTTTACGACGACGCCGTCTATTTCGTAATCGAGCGCGTCGCGATGGGTCTCCATTTCATTGATGAACGCGACGAGATCGTCAAATCCGGAGCAAAGTGCTCGGTTCGGGTTGACGTTAAAGCCGTTCCGATCGAGCCATTCGAAATTTTCCCAGTGCGTCGCAAACATTTTCTGATTGCCGCGGATCACGTCGTACGGAAACATGTCGAGCCGACGTGAGGCAACGATCTGCGAATCAAGCATTCGCAGCGTACCACTGGCGCAATTCCGCGGATTGGCAAATGTCTTCTCGCCCTGCATCTCAAGCTCGGCATTGATGCGGGCAAACTGTGAACGCGAAAGGAAGACCTCGCCGCGTACCTCTGCGTGTTGCGGGGCGTCTGTCTTAAGCCTGAGCGGAACGGTGCGTATGGTCTTTGCGTTTTGCGTTACTTCATCACCCGTTTGGCCGTCGCCGCGGGTCGCTGCGGTCATCAATATCCCATTCTCGTAGTGCAGCGATACGCTGAGCCCGTCGATCTTGAGCTCGGCTACGTATTCAAGCCTGCGGCCTTCAGCCAGCTTTTCACAGCGTTCGGTAAATGCCTTCAGCTCATCAAGACTGTAGCTGTTATCGAGCGACATCAGCGGGACGGTGTGTTTGAACGGCCGAAGGGAATCGGCCTTTCCGCCGACGCGCTGGGTCGGGCTGTCCGGCGTGATCAATTCAGGATGCTCGGCTTCAAGCGCTCGAAGGCGTTCGAGCATCATGTCGAATTCATAATCAGAGATCTCGGGCTCGGCTTTCTGATAGTAAAGCTCGTTGTGCCGCTCTATCTCGGCACGCAATCCCTCGATCTCGCTCTGTATCTTAGAACTCATCGATCGGTCAATTCAGAAACTCAGCTATCAGCCGGTGAAAATGATGCGTGCCCTGCTCGCGGGTAGGTGAGTATCGGCCGCGGTCATAAAACCGCGAACGAATGCCTTGCTGAACGCTTTCGACCACGGCTTCGTCCTCTAATTCGACACCGTGAAGGTCGGCACCTGCTCCTGTCCCCAGCTTCGATGAATCGCCTACGTACGTCAAATATTCGATCACCGACTTACTCATCGAGACCGGTCGGACGACGTTAACGGACACGCCCCAGGGATATATATTGAACATCATATTCGGAAAAATGAACAAATACCGGCCGGCGACCTCGCCGTTTTCTGCATAGCCCGTCTGCAAGCTCGAATACCTGAATATTTCGGTTGTGTATGTACCGTAATCCACGGCCTCGTTCAGGGATCTATGAACGTAGGGAATATGAAATCCTTCAAGATAATTCTCGCAGTACAACGCCCAGTGAGCGTTCACTTCATATTCGCGCGTCTCATGCAGCTTCAATTTCAGATCAGCGATCTCGTTCAAAACAACATCGCCGCCATTGATATATTCCTGAAACGCTGCTGCCGGGTCGAGCGAGACAAAGACAAAGTCTCCGGATACGCTGCATTCGATCGTAGGCAGATCGTCCCGTGACTCCGGAAAATTTTCGGCCGCTTCAAACTCCGGCATCGAGAGGAATTTGCCCTCCAGCGAAAAGCGGCGTCCGTGATAGCCGCACTTTATCAGATTCGCCTTACACGGCTTCTCGACCAAAAGCATCCCTCGGTGAGTGCAGACATTCGAGAGACAGCGCAATTCACTTTCGGTTCTTACCAATAACAGGGGTTCGTCAAGAGAACCGGCAAGCAGCGTAAATGGTGTCAGATCATCGTGAGACGAGACGTGTCCGGCGAATTGCCATGACCGGCAAAAGACCGTCTCTTTTGACAGATCGAAATAATGCTGGTCGGTATAGAACTCGGACGGCAGGGTGTACGCCTTTCGAATCTCAGGATCGATCTCAAAATGCGGCATCTTAGTCTCGGTAAAGAAGATACTTCGGATGTTCAGCATCACGAATGAACCCGCGAGCGATCATCGCGTCGGCGAAAGCCGTTTCGAACTCATGCCTGATCCTGGCTTGTTCGGCGATCGCAGCATTCGTGTCGGTCGCAACCAGCTTGTTCCAATCGGGCGTGACCTCGATCTCGCGATCCGGGACGCGATCGTCGGTGAACGGCAAGCCTTCCGAGCGTGCAACTACCTTTTCACTCTCAAGATGCCATTCGGCAAACAGGCGGTCGCTGGCAAGTCCGATAGCGACACCGCCGGTCGATGCCGTCGAATAATCGATGCCGTAAAAATTCGGCTGATATTCGGTGACGATCGCTCCGAGTTTTTCGAGGTTGAAATATGCGTTGCGAGCCTTCCAGGGCTCGAACGTCCACTTCACATATTTGACGCCCAGTTCAAGCGACCGTGTGCGTTGAGCCCATTTCAGCCTGGCACCGATACCGAAACTCTGAAATTCACTCTTGACCGCGGTCATATGGGAATAGAATGCCTTTTCACCGCGCAAAAAGGCAGGCACGCTGAGTACGAATCCGATCAGTTCGTCACCGCTGTAAGCGCCGAGGATAAATCCACCGGCATTTTTCGTTACGACGAAATGCCTTACAGGCGACAGCTCGATCTCCGGCAGCGAAAAGACCTCTCGCTGTAGGTCAACACAGGCACCGAGTTCGTCCAGCGTCGCGCATTCCCTTATCTCGATCTGAGCGTTCATCTGGACCTCATCCTAAATCCTTCCGGACGGCACATCTCCATTGCTTAGTTACCAAGAAACTTTCGCAATTTGTCCATTGCCTGTCAAATCGATGGGTTAGTTCGTTCACACGTCGAAAACAGGCGATTCTGCCGCAAAAAACAAGAGACTTTCCGGTCCGAATTCTGCTATCATTATGCAGCGGACGTCTCCGTCCGCACTTCGCCGCCCTACTCTCACCTTCGCAGATGACCCAGCAAAACACTCTCGAAACCAATGGCTCGCTCAACGAATATCCGCTCGGTGAATTGATCGTTGAGATAATCCAGGCCAATCTCAGCGGCAGCCTCAGGCTCTCGCGCGATGCACAGAAGGCGGTCATTTATTTCAAAGACGGTCGGGTCGTTTACGGGGTCTCGAACAGTAAAGAACATAGGCTCTTCAGCGTTCTGATAAGCCGAAAGAAGGTAGAAAAAGGCCAGATCTCGAAGTATCCGCATTACGCTAACGATCTTGAACTCGGGGCGAGCCTTATCGCCGAGGGAAAACTCACTGAGAAGGATCTCGAAGACGCGGTGGTTTCGCAGATCGAAGCGATCTTGATAGAGGCAATGTCGTGGATCGAAGGTGAATGGCTCTTCAGTCCTCTTGCCCGCCTTCGGTCCGATCTCGTTTACGATGTCGAAGTTCATAAGGTGCTGATCAATTACGCTCGATGCTTACCGATCCAGACCGTATTCGAGAGGTTCAAGAGCGTTCAAGAGACGTTTCTGAGAACCGCGGCCGATTTCGCCCGGTTGCATCTGCTGGCACACGAGCAGCATGTTGCCGAGCAGTTTCGAGATGTCCCTCTAAAGATCGCCGATCTGCGGAACATGACGACGCTGCCGGAGCAGGGCCTGCTTCAGGCCCTATACGTTCTGTGGCTCGGGGGCGTCCTCGTCCGGCAGGACTGGAACGCCGCGTTCTCACCGTTGAAGATCGCTCAAATACTCACCGCACGACTTTCGGTCGTGAAAAAAGCCGCTTCGATCGCCGGTCACGATGCGCCTGAACCCGAAGCTGAAAGCGCCGATAGCAAGCCACCGGAGGCTGATCCCGAACCCGCTCAGCCAAAAGCTGCCGCGTTGGACATCACGCTCGACGAGTATCTAAAGCGTGCAGAGGTATCAGAAACGCATTACGACGTTCTCGGTGTTTCCGAAAAGGCTCCCATATCCGAAATAAAATTGGCGTATTTCGGGCTCGCCAAACTGTTCCACCCGGACCGGTATCATCGCGAGGGCGAAGCAATGCTCAGGCGTATCCAGGTCGCCTTCACGAAACTTGCCCATGCATACGAGACCCTCAAGACGAAAGAGTCGCGCGAATCGTACGATTACAAGATCCGCAAAGAGATCGAGGCACGAGAGAAACGCAGGGCCGAAGGCCTGACGGAAGTTCCGGATTCTACAGAGCGAAAGTCCGAACAGGGACTCGAAAGCTTTGAGCAAGGCTTACTGATGCTCAGCGAAGAAGAGTACGAATCCGCGGCGACACATCTCGCCCGTGCGGTCCACTACAGCCCGGAGAATGCTTTGTATCATGCCTATTACGGAAAGGCTCTTTCAGCATTCAGCAGTCATCGACACAAGGCTGAAGCTGAATTGCAGTCCGCAGTAAAGCTAGACGGTAAGAACCCCAAGATACGTCTGATGCTTGTCGAATTCTTCATCGAGATGAACATGGCAAAGCGGGCCGAGGGCGAATTGAAGCGCTTTCTCGAGGCCGTGCCCGGCAACAAGGAAGCCGAGGCATTGCTGAGAAAACTGCAATCGACCGTTTAGGTTTCCGGAAAGCCGCCGGAACTTGTTATAATCCGGGCTTTGATAGCGGCCTTTGATCTATGCAGGGTTCCGGCTTGGCACAATCACAATTTGACGAAAAACTGCTTGAACTTTCAGCGGCGATAGATGCCTTTGAGGGCTATGGGCATGCCCACGGCCTACGGATCGGTGAGATCGCCGATCGCATCGGCCAGCATTTCAAAATGGCGGCGCACGATCGGTTTTTCATGCAGCAGGCCGCGCTTATTCACGACATCGGTGAATACGTGATGAGCCGATCGTATATCCACGAGAATCGCGCTTTGACCGAAACCGAGCGTGCCGATCTCCAGCGGCATCCGGTCATCGGTGAACAGGAAGCTGCCAAAAGAGGGTTTTCGCGAGGCGTTCAGCTCTTGGTCCGATGGCATCATGAATGGTGGAACGGCTCGGGTTATCCCGATGCCCTCGAGGGCGAGCAGATCCCGCTTGCCGCCCGAATACTTCGTGTCGCCGATTCATACGCCGCAATGACTGACAACCGCCCGCGTCGAGCGGCGATGACCGAGGCCGAAGCTCAAAAACAGATTTCCGAATGGGCCGCGATCGAGTTCGACCCGGCAGTCGTCAAAGCCCTTTTAGAGGTCACTGCTTTATAAGGCTCTCACCCCCGATACACCCGAAGTAATCCTCGCGTTTCGTAACAAAATCGAGTAAACAGCATTTTCGGTATTGAACTAATCTGAAAAGCGATGTATATCTTAATTGTTTGTTCGTTAGAACAACAAAGTTAACGCATCAAAACCGCGAAGCGTCGACCCGAATGAAGAAGATATACCTTTCAAAGGCAAAATCTCAGATCGCACGCCACAATACGATCCGGGATATCAACCGGCAAATAGTTTTGAACTATGTCCGGGTGCGTTCGCCGATCTCGAGGGCCGAGATCGCGAGGGAGACATCGCTTCAGCGTTCGACAGTTTCCGCGATCGTCGATGAGCTCCAGGCCGACGGCTTTATCGAAGAGATCGGAACAGGCGATTCGACCGGAGGACGTAAGCCCACATTGCTGAAATTGAAGACCGGTTCGCCGGTCGCGATCGGCGTGGATGTAACGCCGCGCGTTACGACCGTCGTGCTTGCTGATCTCGCCGGCAATCTCTTGAAGACCGAAAAGTTCCCGACCTCGTCCGATATCGGTTACATGAATCAGCAGATATTGGGCAAAGTGTCGCAGTTTGTCGACGAGTTTCCGGAAGCCGAACTCGAGGTCGGCATCAGCATTCCCGGCATAGCCGATCCGAGCAGCGGCGGGATCCTTTATATCCCATACTTTCAATGGGCTAACTGGGACATCGGCCGCCAGATCGAGGCAAAAACAGGACTTTCGGTGACGATCGACAATGACGCGAATGCCGTCGCTCTTGCCGAATTGTGGTTTGGTGACGCCGAAATTCGGCGAACGCGAAACTTCATAACGGTCCTCGTGGCAGAAGGGATCGGGACCGGGATCATAATTGATGGCGAGGTCTATCGCGGCGAATCGGGCGCTGCCGGGGAGTTTGGCCACATGTTCGTCGGCGAGAATTCGCCCGTAGTTTGCTCATGCGGCCGACGCGATTGCTGGGAAGCGCATGCATCCGAAAAAGCGATAATCAACCGGTATACATCCAAAAATGGTTCTGCGGCGAATGGAGTGATCGATATAGATCATTTGATCGGTCTGGCAGCCAACGGTGAGCAGCGGGCGATCGGCGTCTTGAAAGAGACCGCAAGGTATCTCGGGATCGGAATATCAAATCTGATCGTCGGTTTTAGCCCGCAGGCTGTCGTCATAAGCGGAAGTATCGTCCGGGCCTGGGATCTGATAAAGGACGATCTGCAGGTTTTGGCCGAACGCGGCATCCGAAATGAATTGAAAAGAACGCCGATCGTGCCGTCGACATTGGGCGACGAGCCGACGATACTTGGTTCGATCGGGCTTGTGTTGGCGCGAAAGTTCGCTTCGGCGCATCTTTCGCTTCACTAAATTTTGCAATATCTCTTGACTTTATATTGCAATTGTATTAGAAGTTTGTTTGTTTAGACAACAAACAATTATTTCTATCGACGGTTCGTAAGTCCAGACGCATTTCAGAAATCAAGAATTCTTGCGGAAACGACAGCTTTCGGGCTTGCCAGACTACCCGCAATCAGAGATCGACGAGGTAAGAGACATATGAAAATTCAAAAAACCAGAATAGTGCGACAGTTCTTCTGTTTCGCGATCTCGGTGGCAGCAATTGCGATCACAAGCTTTGCCCAGACCGAATCGGCAAGAATTCAGGGAACGGTCGCTGATGCTAACGGAGCTGCCTTGGCCGGAGCCACGGTAACGATCCGTTCGACGGGCACCGGCCGCGAGGTAAAGGTGACGACCAGGGACGACGGCACATACAGTGCACTCGCCCTCCAGCCCGGTCAATATCAGATCGAAGTTGGTCAAGCCAATTTCAAGACGACGAAACAGGACGTTACCTTAGAGGTTGCACAGACGGCCGTTCTGAATTTCACCCTCGAGACGGGTGAGGTATCAGAGACCGTGACGGTGACGGCCGATATACCACAGATCGAAACGGCGACGTCGGCGATCGGTCAGGTCATACAGGGCCGCGAGGCGGTCGAACTGCCCCTCAATGGCCGAAATGTTCTTGAACTCGCAAGACTTTCGCCGGGCGTGACCCAGGGTGTTCCCGCCGGATTTGCGACGGGTGTTTCGGGCAACGCCGAGACCTATCGCGGACGGAACACCGGCGGAGCCGCTCTTTCGGTCAACGGACAGCGGACGCAGGCAAACAGCTTCTTGCTTGACGGCGTCGACAACAACGAATCTCTCGTCAACACTATCAATGTGTTCCCATCGGCTGAGGCGGTACAGGAATTTCGCGTACAAACGAGCGTAGCTCAGGCCGAATTTGGCCGCGGTGGCGGTGCGATCGTCAACTCGGTTGTAAAGTCGGGACGAAATCAGTTTTACGGAAGCGCTTTCCTCTTTCTGCGCAACGATAACCTCGACGCTCGGCCGACCTTCAACAGCACGAAGAGCGAGTTTCGCCGCGGCCAATTCGGCGGCTCGATCGGCGGCCCGATCTGGAAGGATCGAGTCTTTTTCTTTGGCGACTACGAGGGCTTGCGGCAGTTTTTGCCGCTCAATCAGGAATCGGCGACCGTCCCGACCGCATTGATGCGGACCGGCAATTTTTCTGAGCTGCTTGCCCAAAGCAGCCCGATCCAGTTGACGGATATCCTTACCGGACTCCCGATCGCGAATAATCGCCTTGACCTTTTGCCGGGCAACCGTCTCAATCCGGTCGGGCTGAATTATCTTCGGGCCTTTCCGGCACCGAATCGCGCGGGGATCTTTAACAATTATCTGACCACTCGCAACGAGACGACAAACTCAGATACGTACGACATCAGGATCGACGCAAGCTTGAATGACAGCAATCAACTCTTTGGCCGCTGGAGCTGGGGCAAGTTTGAACAGACGACGTCGTCGAGGCTTCCGGCGCTTCCCGCGGGTTTCGGATCGGGCACGAATCCGACGGACACCCGCGGCGCGGTCGTTGGTTTGAATACAGCTCTTTCGACCAATTTGTTCAACGAACTCCGCGTCCAGGTAAGCCGCATCAGTTACGGCTATACGCCGCCTTTCTTTGATCAGACGATCTCTGCGGATCTCGGAATTCCGAATGCGAACCGCGATGCCAACCTCGGCGGCGGAGCCTTGATCGGCGGTTACAACGGCCAGCTCGAGTATACCGGCGACTTTGGCCCGTATCTCGTACCGCAGGTCACATATCAGATCGTTGACAGTTTGAGCTACACGACCGGAGACCACACCCTCAAGTTCGGAGGCACACTTCTCCGGCGCGATGTGGCTCTGTACCGCCCCAACCGCGGAAAGGGGTATTTCTTCCTTATCGGGAACGGTGATCCGTCGCAGTGCGGCGGTGCAGCTTCGACCGGTTGGGAACAGTCCGATCTCCTGATCGGATTCGTGTGCAATTATCAGATCGGGCCTCCGTTTGGTACCGTCGGAACCCGCAACTGGGAAAACGCATTGTTCGTTCAGGATGACTGGCGCGTTCGCAAGAATCTCACGCTTAATCTTGGTCTTCGATACGAGCTTTTCACCAACCCGACAGAGATGTACGGCCGACAGGCAAATTTCGATCTGAGCACGGGCCGTCTGGTGGTTGCTTCTGACGGTGGCGACGCTCTGGTCGAGAACGACACCAACAACTTCAGCCCGCGTTTCGGCATGGCCTACGATTTCGGAGGTAAGGGTAAGACGGTGCTTCGCGGCGGTTACGGAATGTTCTTTTTCCTTGATCGCGGCGGTATCGATAATCAGCTGGCACAGAATCCGCCGTACAGCGGTTTCTCGCAATTCAACAATCAGGATGGAGTAAGGATCGCTCTTTCAGGCCGCGCTCCGAATGGTTCGCTCGACTCGCGTCTTGCGACCGGTGCTCTACCTTTGGGCGATGTATCAAGCGTAAATCTCAATAATCCGACGAACGTCAGCATCCTTGCGGTCCGCCCGGACAACAAGGTTTCTAACGTGCATCAATACAACATCCAGCTTCAGCAGCAGTTGACCGACAGCACGACGCTAAGCATCGGGTACGTTGGAACTACCGGTCGAAACCTGATCCTGTATTACAACCTCAATGGCAGGGTGGTGCAGGACGGAACCAACGTGCGTTGCCCGAATGGCGTGGTCGGTTCGCCGTGCTATCCGACGAACGGGCCTGTTCGCGTTCGTGACGATAACGGCAAGTCGCAATACGATTCGCTTCAGATACAGGTCGAAAGGCGCTTCGCCCGAGGTCTGCAGTATCGCGTCGCTTACACTCTTTCAAAAACGAAGGACAACGGCGAAGGTGCGTTCGATTCGGTCGGCGATACGAACATCAACTTTGTCGAGCCGTTCGCTACCTCGCGGTCCGATTTTCCGCACGTCTTTTCGCTGCAGGCCGTTTACGATCTGCCATGGGGACGCGGCCGACGAATAGGAAGCGATATGCCGAAAGCCCTCGACGCAATAATCGGCGGCTGGCAACTCAACGGAATCTACCGGATCCAGAGCGGACAGACCTTTGATGTACGTAGAAATGGCGTGTTGGTCGATTTGAATGGCGACCCGTACACGGGTGATAACGACCTTTATTTGAGACGGGCTGCATTTACCGAAGCACCGGCAGGGCGATTCGGGACACTCAAGCGGAACGGCCTTCGCGGGCCGATCTCAAATCAGCTGAATATGGGGCTCACAAAGAACTTTACCGCGGGCGACCGTTTCAAGGTACAGCTCAGGACCGAGTTCTTCAACATATTCAACTCTCCGCAGCTCACGCCGCCGAATACCGATCTCGGAAATACGGATCCGGTATTCGGGTTTGGAACGATCAGGTCGACCTACGGTTTCACCAACCGCCAGATCCAACTTGGTTTGCGGCTTGAGTTTTAGAGGCTTGGTTTAGAGGCGGTGATCGACCAGCAGCTTTCGATTGCCCATCTTGAGATGTAGGCTTTTGTGCATCGCCTCTAAACCCGGACAACCTTGTTCTTTACCGGGGCGTGGACGATAATCGTTCTCACGCCCCTTTCTTATGACACTCAGACCGACGGCCAGTTTGTTTTTTGTGTTCCTTTTCGTTGGTTGCGGCGTCGCGATCGCCGCACCGACGATCGAAAAGGTAGAACCGCCGAATTGGTGGGCAGGACACTCGATCGAAACGGTTCGGGTGATGGTACGCGGCAATGAATTGTTCGGAGCAACCATCCGTACATCGCACCGATCTTTGAAAATATCGAACGTCCTGGTCAATGGCCGTGGCGACCATCTCTTCTTCGATCTGACGATCGGCAAGAACGCCAAGCCGGGCGAATACGTCTTCGATCTATCGGCGAAAAGCGGCAGTTCGAAGATCCGATTCGATATATCGCAAGCGTTTCGGCCAACTGAATCGCGGCAGAGCGTGACGAACGACGACATTATTTATCTGATAATGACCGACCGCTTTGCGGACGGCGACGAGCGGAACAACAAGGACGTTGACCGTAAGAATCCCCGCGGATGGCACGGCGGAGACATTCGCGGCGTTATTTCGCGGCTCGATTATCTGAAGGAACTGGGCATCACGGCAATCTGGCTTACGCCCTGGTACGACAACCCGGACGAGCCGAACACCTGTGCCCAGCCGTGGTGCCCTTACACGAATTATCATGGCTATCATGCCATTGATTACTACGGCGTCGAGAATCACTTCGGCACGATGGCCGACCTTCGCGAGCTTGTAAGCGAGGCTCGCAAACGCGGTATCAAGGTGATACAGGACCAGGTGGCGAACCACGTCGGCGTGCAGCACGAATGGGTAAAGCGGCCGCCGCTCCCCAATTGGTTCTCGCGGTTCTCGCAGAATACGTTTAACGATTCGGTGGTCATGTCGCCCAATGCTTCGAAAGCCGAACGCGAAAATCTGATCAGCGGCTGGTTCAATGAGTTTCTCCCTGACCTCAACCAGGACGAACCCGAGGTCTCGCGATACCTGATACAGAACGCTCTGTGGTGGATCGGGATGACGGGCATCGACGGCATCCGTCAGGACACGATCCAGTACATGCCGCGCACCTTCATCCGGGATTGGTCGACGGCGATCTTGAAGCAGTATCCCGATTATTACCTCGTCGGCGAGGTGCTCGAGATGGACTCGGCACACCTTGCGTTTTTTCAGGGAGGTAAGACAGGTTGGGACGGCATCGATACCAGACTTCCGAGTGTCTTCGACTTCAATCTTTGGGAAGCCTCGCGGGATGTTTTCACCGGCAAAAGGCCGGCATCGGCACTCCGCGACGTGATGAAATATGACGGGCTTTATTCGAACGTGAATCGTGTGACGACGCTGACCGCGAACCATGATGTGGATCGATTTATGTCAACGCCGGGAGCGACGCTCGAAGGTGCGATGATGCACATGGCATTTATGCTCAGCGTCCGCGGAATTCCGCAAATATACTACGGCGATGAACTCGCCATGACCGGCGGCCACGACCCGGACAACCGAAAGGATTTCCCCGGCGGCTTCCGCGGCGACCAGCGAAATGCCTTTACGAGGGACGGCCGAACGGCGGAAGAACAAAGGTTGTTTTCAGAAGTGCGCGACTGGATCGAATTACGGAAAGGTTCTCGAGCCCTGCGGGAAGGCCGCACGGTCGATATCGAATATAGCGACGGTGTTTATTTGTTCGGCCGTCTGGTTGACGGTGAGATCTTTGTGGTCGGCGTGAACAGATCTGCGACGTCGAAAAATTCGAAATTTGATGCCGGCCTTATCGGTCTGCCTTTCGGGAACAACGTTTGCCGTCCAGTTGGCGGGGCAAAAACGGTCCCGGCCAGTGATCACGGCGGAATTGACGGAACCATCAATTTAGTGCTGCCGGCACGGACGGTGATCGCTTACGAGTGTTTTGCGGCAAGGCGTTAAGAACGCAGCTATGAAATTTCCACGAGCATCGGGCATACTGCTTCATCCGACTTCTTTGCCGGGCGATTACGGCATCGGCGACCTCGGGCCGGATGCGTATTCGTTCGTCAATTTCCTGGTCGACGCCGGGCAGACGTACTGGCAGATATTGCCGCTCGGGCCTACGGGCTATGGCGATTCACCGTATCAGTGCTTTTCGGCTTTCGCCGGCAATCCTCTATTGATCTCTCCGGAAAAACTCGTCGAGGATGAATTTCTGACGGCCGGACAGATCGCCGACCGGCCGGAGTTTCCATCCCACAAGGTCGATTTCGGTGCGGTATACGAATGGAAATCGAAATTGCTGCCGCTTGCTTACGTGGGCTTTCAACACACGACGAGCGTCGATCTGCGCGGGAAATTCGAGACCTTTTTGCAGGAGAACGGTTGGTGGCTTGATGATTATGCCCTATATCGAGCCATCAAGACATCTCAGGATCAGAAGCCGTGGTACGAGTGGCCGGCGCCGCTCAAACTGCGCGAGCCCGGGGCATTGACCGTGATCAAAGAAAAGCTTTTCGACGAGATAATGGCCGAGAAGTTTTACCAATTCCTGTTTTTCCGGCAATGGGGGCTCCTCAAGGAATATGCCAATAAGCACGACGTGATGATCATCGGCGATATCCCGATCTTTGTCGCTCTCGATTCGGCAGACGTTTGGTGCAATCAACAGCGTTTCAAACTCAACGCCGACGGCAGCCCCCGGGTTGTGGCAGGAGTCCCGCCGGATTATTTCTCCGAGACAGGGCAGCTTTGGGGCAATCCGATCTACGACTGGGATGCTATGAAAGCGGACGGCTTTAAGTGGTGGGTCGCACGCGTCGAGTTCACGCTTCGTACGGTCGATATCGTCCGCGTCGACCATTTCCGTGGCTTTGCGGCTTCGTGGGAAGTTCCGGGCGGCGATGAGACGGCCGAGAACGGCCGCTGGGTCGATGTTCCCGGAAAGGAACTGTTCTCGACCTTACGACAGCATCTTGTCAGGCTGCCGGTCATTGCCGAAGACCTCGGCGTCATCACCCCGGATGTCGAGGAACTAAGAGATTCGTACCGATTCCCCGGGATGAAGATACTTCAGTTCGCGTTTGGCGGTGACGCAAAGAACCATGACCTGCCGCACAACTACACGCAGAATTGTGTCGCCTATACGGGCACGCACGATAACGACACCACCGTCGGTTGGTGGCTCTCGCAGGCTGGCGCAGGTTCGACCCGCGATGCCGAGGACATCACACGCGAGCGCGATTATTGCCTCAAATATCTCTGTACCGACGGCAGTGAGATACATTGGGATATGATCCGGGCCGTATGGGCCTCGGTTGCCGATACTGCGATCGCTCCGGTCCAGGACTTGATCGGCATCGGGACCGAAGGCCGAATGAATCTGCCGGCATCGGATTCCGGAAACTGGTATTGGAGATATCAGGCCGGCGCCCTGACGGCGGAGATCACGGAACGTTTGCTTGAATTGACCGAAACATATGGCAGACAGCGATCCTAGATAGCCGCGGTGCGCTTGGCGGAACCGAATTTATGACAATTACTCTTCGAAATCAGATCGGTTCGTTTTTATTTGCTTGCTTTGCGGCTGTCCTCATAGCCGGCCAGGCTCCGGGAGTCGAAAAGATCGATCCGCCGAGTTGGTGGGTCGGGAGCACCATCGACCCGGTTCGTGTTCTGATCAAGGGCAGGAATCTCGCCGGTGCAAGGATCGAATCGGCAACGCCGGGCATCACAGCTTCGAACTTCATGACGAGCGCGAACGGAAATTATCTGTTCGCTGATCTGCGGCTGGCTGAGACCGTTAGGCCCGGCAATTATCAGCTTCGTGTCGTCACCTCGGGCGGGAGCGTTAATGCGCCTTTCGAGGTTTTCACGCCGCAGCCGCGCCTCGGTAACTACAATGGCTTCATGCCGGACGATGTGATCTACTTCGTTTTTACCGACCGCTTCGCCGATGGCGACCCGACGAACAACGATCCGCAAAAGTCGAAAGGGCTTTATGACCGAAAGAAGGGCCGCCATTATCACGGCGGAGATCTGCAGGGAATAATCGAGAAGCTCGCATATATCAGATCGCTCGGTGCGACCGCGATCTGGACGACGCCCGTTTACGACAACGCCGACCGGGAAGATACGCTTGAAACTTACCCGCCGGAAATGCCCACGACCACCGGTTTTCACGGCTATGGTGCGGTCGACTTCTACGGCGTCGACGAGCATTTGGGCGATATGGCAAAGCTCCGTGAATTCGTTCGAAAAGCGCATCAGGCCGGCTTTGTTGTGCTGCAGGATCAGGTGGTCAATCACACCGGCCCTTATCATCCGTGGGCGAACGACCCGCCGACCCCGAATTGGTTCAACGGCACGGTCGATAAACACGAATCCAAT
Source organism: Chloracidobacterium sp. (assembly GCA_016716305.1). Taxonomy (NCBI): domain Bacteria; kingdom Pseudomonadati; phylum Acidobacteriota; class Blastocatellia; order Chloracidobacteriales; family Chloracidobacteriaceae; genus Chloracidobacterium; species Chloracidobacterium sp. Next base: position 1,713,003 of record JADJWP010000002.1, on the reverse strand, counting down.
AACTGGCAGAAATGGACCGCGATGAACCCGCGTGCGACCTTTCAAACGCAGCGGCGGAATATCGACGGCTGGTTCATCGACATCCTGCCCGATCTCAATCAGACCAACCCCGAGGTCGAGAAATATCTGATCCAGAATTCGCTCTGGTGGATCGCCCAGGTTGGTTTTGATTCCATCCGGATGGACACGCTGCCACACGTGCCGCGTTCGTTTTGGTCGAAATGGGGCTCGGCCGTACATCGCGAGTTTCCCAAGGTCAATATCCTAGGCGAGCTTTTTGATAGCGATCCGGTACTCCTGTCGTATTTTCAAAAAGGCCGGCGCGGCCATGACGGTATCGATCCCGAGATCGATACACTCTACGATTTTGGACTTTTTTATCCGATCAGAAATGCGTTCGCCCAGGGCAAGCCGATCCGCGAGATCCACCAGATGTTCGCCCGCGACTGGCTTTATCCGAAGCCAAACGTGCTCGTGACGTTTCTTGGCGTTCACGATATGCCGCGGTTCATGAACGAGCCGGGAGCAACGACGACCGGATTGAAACTCGCCCAGACACTGATAATGACGTCTCGCGGAACTCCGCTCTTGTATTATGGCGATGAGATAGCTATGCCGGGCGGAGCCGATCCCGACAATCGGCGTGACTTTCCCGGTGGTTTTCCGGGCGATGTTCGTAACGCCTTCACATCGGCGGGACGCACCGCCGATGAGAACGACGTTTGGAACCACCTTGCGAAATTGGGTTCGCTCCGAAAAGCGATCGAACCGCTCCGACGCGGCCGTTCCCTAGATCTTTTCGACGCCGAGCAGCAATATGCTTATGCACGCCTCACTGATAAAGAGGCCGCCGTCGTGATATTCAACAACGATACAATACCGGCTGAGGTGGTCTTTGACATCTCGTTCATCAGCAAGCAGATCGCGACCGATGCCACGCTGCGGGACGCTCTCGGTTCTCTCAGCGATCTCAAGGTGAATGACGGCAAGGTCAAGGCCACGATCCCGGCCCGCTCGGCGGGTATATATGTGGTCAAGTAGGAATTAGGAACGATGAACGATGAAGGCACTTTGAATAAGCCGTTTGATCTTCGGATACGCACTAAGCAGTTCGCGTTAAGAATCATCACTCTTTACAGATATTTACCGAAGGATACGGAAGCTCAGATCATCGGAAGGCAAGTACTGCGAAGCGGAACGTAGGTTGGGGCACAGTATCGCGAGGGGCACCGGGCTCGATCAACGGCGGAGTTCGTTAGCAAACTTGAAAGTGCAGATCAGGAATTGGACGAAACGATGTACTGGTTTGATCTATTGATAGAAAGCGGCATCGTTCCCGAGGTTAAATTAGCGACCCTCCAGGACGAAGCCGATCAGCTAATGGCAATTTTCGTAACTTCGATCAAGCGGGCAAAGTCGAAACGCTAGAACGATTCATCGTTCATCGTTCCGACTTCATACTTAAAAAAGCGGAGCTTTTGATGACAAACAAACCACGGCTGACGTTTTGGCAGATCTGGAACATGAGTTTCGGATTTCTCGGCATTCAATTCGGCTGGGGACTGCAGATGGCGAACATGTCGCCGATCTACAAATACCTCGGCGCGGATGAGGCGAATTTGCCGTATCTATGGCTGGCCGGGCCGCTGACCGGATTGCTTGTTCAGCCGATCGTCGGAGCGATGAGCGACCGCACCTGGACGCGGCTCGGGCGGCGGCGGCCGTTCTTTCTCGTCGGTGCGATCATTGCCAGCATCTGTCTGGTGCTGATGCCGAACTCGAGCGCACTCTGGATGGCGGCCGGACTGCTCTGGATAATGGACGCTTCGATCAATATCACGATGGAACCGTTCCGCGCGTTCGTCGGCGACAAACTTGCTGAAGAACAGCGGACGCTCGGTTTCGTAATGCAGTCGTTCTTCATCGGCATTGGCTCGACACTCGCGAACGCACTGCCGTACATCCTTACCTGGGTTGGCGTTGTCGGCATTATGCAGAGTGGTATTCCGTATTCAACGCTCATCGCCTTCATCGTCGGTGCGGCGGCGTTTCTCGGTGCGGTCTTGTGGACTGTCTACACGACCGATGAGTTTCCCCCCGATGACATCGAGGCGTTTCGAAAGAAGAATGCTGAAGGGAGCATAGTCGGCAACATTTTCAAAGAGATCTCCGAGGCCGTTCGCGACATGCCGACGACGATGAAGCAGCTGGCGGTCGTCCAGTTCTTCACGTGGTTCGCATTGCCTTTTATGTGGCAGTTTTACGGCATTACGGTCGCCCGTCACGTTTTCGGAGCAGCCGATGAATCATCCGCTGCGTTCAAGGAGGGCACGGAATGGGGCGGGGTCTGCTTTGCGGTATATAACTTTGTCTGTTTTCTCGTCGCGTTCGGCATCCCGCCGCTTGCGAACAAGATCGGACGTAAGGGCGTGCATATCGTTTGTCTGACGCTCGGCGGCCTGGGGCTTATTTCGACCTATTTCGCGGCAAATCCATATTTCTTATGGGTTGGCATGGCAGGCGTCGGTATCGCGTGGGCGTCGATACTCTCAATGCCCTACGTGATATTAGCCGGTGCTATCAAGCCCGAACGCATGGGCGTTTACATGGGCGTATTCAATCTCTTCATCGTGATTCCACAAAGTTTGCAAGGTATCATTTTTGGCCCAATCCTCCGAGGGTTTTCCGGAAAAACCACAGAGCTGAGACCTCTTGAAATCGGTGATGGATTCGTGTCGACCCTGTACAACGTCTGGATATTTCTCTTCACCCATTTCAATTGGGTGTTCGAGCAAATCGGTTTAATTTTGCTCAGTCCCATATATCAGAGCATATTCGGTGACGATCTAAGCAAAGTATCGTTGTTTGCCGTGATGCTTGGGGGCGTATCGCTCGTCGTTGCAGCACTTTGTGTCGTTATCGTAAAGGACGTTGCGGCTACAGGTGTAAAGGCAACAGCCACGGGTGGGCATTGAGCTCATTGTGAACCTCGGCAGGGAGAGGCGCAGAGGTAATTAAAACAGGATAGACAGGATGGAAAGGATAATGAGAAGAAGATCGCCGATCGTTAAACTCGCTTTCAGAAGAGCTCTGCGTCTCTGCGTCTCTGCGGTTGTTTTAAGCATAACGATCGCGGCGCAGCAGCCGGCGAGGGATTTTTCGAAGGAGTCGGCGAGGGCATCGCAGGATTGGATCAAAGACGCGGTGATCTATCAGATCTTCCCGCGGCAATATTCTGCTACCGGCGATTTCAACGGCATCACAAAAGACCTTGACCGGCTGAAGACGCTTGGCGTCGATGTGCTCTGGCTGATGCCGATACATCCGATCGGCGAGGCGAAGAAGAAGGGCACGATCGGCTCGCCTTATGCTGTGAAGGATTTCTACGCGGTCAATCCGGATTACGGCACGCCCGACGACCTGAAACGCCTTGTCGCCGAGTCGCACCGCCGCGGGGTGAAGGTCATCATCGACATCGTCGCCAACCACACGGCGTGGGACAGCGTGATGATGAAGAACCCGGCGTTTTACACTCGCAATGACAAGGGCGAGATAATTCCGCCGGTCGCTGACTGGGCAGATGTCGCCGACCTCAATTACGACAATCCCGAGCTTCGCAAGTACATTATCGATATGCTGAAGTTCTGGGTCAGGGATTACGGCCTGGACGGTTTCCGCTGCGACGTCGCCGGATTCATCCCGACCGATTTCTGGGAAACGGCACGTGCCGAGGTCGACAAGGTAAAGGCCGACACTCTGTGGCTGGCCGAATGGGAATCGCCCGACCTGCACCCTAAGGCGTTCAATCTGGACTACTCGTGGGCGATGCACGCAACGCTTGATAAGGTGCTTCACGGGCAGATGCCGGCGTATGAGCTGAGGAAAGTGTGGGAAGATCAGGCGGCGAAATTTCCGAAGGGAAGCTTGCGAATGCGTTTTTCCGATAATCACGACGAGCGACGTGCGATCGCCCGTTTTGGCGAAAAGGGCGCCCTTGCCGCACAGGCCCTCGTCTTTACGCTCGACGGCGTGCCTCTCGTCTATAACGGAATGGAAGCCGGCGACACGACCGAATCCGGAGCTCCGGCGTTATTCGAAAAACGTCCGATCTTTTGGCAATTTGCCGAGCGTCGGCCCGAGATCGTCAAGTTTTATCCGGCGATGATAGCACTCCGAAAATCGTCGAATGCACTTAGACGCGGCGACCTTGTGTGGCTGCGGAACTCGGACGAATCCCGCGTCGTGACATTTGCCCGCCGTGCCGGGAATGAAGAGATCGTGGTCGCAATTAATATGTCGAGCACGCCCTTTGTCGGCACGGTCGAGGCAAGCGGCAGCTTTGAAGAGGTGACGCCGAATGCGGGCACACGGCGTGTTGCATTGCCGTCGATAAGCCTCGACGGCCATGGGTTCAGACTGTTTCGCAGGAGGTGATCCAGATGAAGCTAATATCCGTTATTTTCGGTTCGTTCTTGGCCCTTTATGCCTGTGGTGGTGGCGACACTACAAAAACCGGTAATTCAGGCCCTTTGGCTTCGCCCGCCGAGCAGGTCAGAACGGCCGGGCCGGGCGACGCAACGGCCGCGGCACCAACGCCCGCTCAGACAGGCCCGCGGACGGTGATGGATTACTTTGCTTTGCTGCCCGAAAAATATTTCACGCTCGAGGGCTGCGACAGGGCGACGGACAAGGAATGTAAAAAGGCCCGCGCTGACTATTTGAAGACCTTCACCGAGGTGGAAGACGTTAAGAACGGCTACTTCAAGGGCGGCTGCGACGGAGCCCAAAGCTGCATCGAGATGGCGATATTCAAACGGCCCGACGGCACGTATCTCGTCGGGGTAGCGACATTTGCCGAGATGATGAATGATTTCTACTTCCTCGACTATGCCGACGGGAAATGGACCGATGTCTCTACGAGCGTTGTGCCCGAATACAGCAAGAAAAACTGGTACGAGCTGCCACGCGTCGGGACGACGATGAAGGTCTTCTCAAAGAAGATCGTCGAAGAGACCGCCGAATTCGAGATCAGCGATAAGGGCAAGTTGCTTTACTCACTCGCTTGGATGGACGGGAAGTTCGCAAAGCAAAAGTAATAAGTAAAAGTAAAAAGGCGAATGGCAATACGAAAACGGGAAGAGGTATGACGAGTTTCAATTTTCATCGGGGATGTCGACTGAAAGGCAAATTTGTTTTGCCTTTTTCTTTTTTACTTTTTGCTTCGTTCGGATTCGGACAAACGGCGGCACCGGGCGGCCCGGGCAAGGATGCCCAGTGGGCGACCGCCGCAAAGCAGGGCGTCGGCACTTCGGCGACTGCAAAGAGCAAGGTGTGGTTCACGCTCGCACAGGGCGTCCTGACCGAGGTCTATTACCCGGACGTCACCGTCGCAAACGTCCACCTGCTGCAGTTTATCGTCGTAAACCCAAAGACAAAAAAGGTCGAGACCGAGCAGGACGACGCCATCCACCAGATCCGCGTGACGCGTCCGGATTCACTCACGTTTCAGCAGATCAACACGGCGAAGTCCGGCGAGTGGAAGATAACTAAAACATATGTGACCGACCCGAGTCGGGACGTTGTCGCGATCGATATTCAGTTTAGAAGGAGCAATCCTAACTTGGTTCTGTACTTGTACTTTGACCCATCGATCGGAAATAGCGGAATGGGAGACAACGTTCGTGGTGCCGGTAATAAGATCCTGGCCTATGAGAAAGATGTTTACTCGGCGCTGTTCGTTCCGACCAATATTGTCTCAGATTTTACTGTTGGCTTTGCAGGTGTAAACGACGGGTTGGACGATCTCCGGAAACACGGACGATTTGTTGATAAGCGGAGCGGAATGAACGGCGGGAATTTAGCCGCAACAGCACGAATGAAGAGTGACGATTTTATGGTCTCACTCGGTTTTGGCAGAACGGAAAGTGAGGCTTGGAACAATGCTGAATACCTGCATCCAGATGACCGGAAAAGTCGGATTTTCGAGGAAATCCAAAGCACTTATGAAAAAGGCTGGGCGGATTATGTGAAGACGCTGCCGCGCGTCGATGCGAAGTATCAAGCGCAGTTCAATATGGCGGCGATGCAGCTAAAGGCGCATGAGGACAAGGCGAATCCGGGAGCTAACATTGCTTCGATGAGCGTGCCGTGGGGCGGCGGTGCGAATGCCAATGAACCGAACATCGGCGGCTATCACCTCGTCTGGTCCCGAGATCTTTATCAGGTCTTTACGGCATTTATGGCCATCGGCGACCGTGCGGCGGCCGAACGTGCGCTCAATTTTCTGTTCAAGGTTCAGCAGAAACCGGACGGCAGCTTCCCGCAGAATTCGTGGCTCGACGGGCGGCCATTCTGGGGCTCGCTGCAGATGGACGAGGTCGCCTATCCGCTGATAATGGCATATGAGCTGAAGCGGTTCGACAAGGCGACGTGGGAAAACCACGTGAAGAAGGCGGCCGATTTCATTGTTAAGAACGGCCCCGCGACGCCGCAGGAACGCTGGGAAGAAGAAGCGGGCTATTCGCCCTCGACCATCGCGGCGGAGATCGCGGGACTCGTTTGTGCGGCCGAGATCGCCCGGCGAAATGGCGACACTGCCTCGGCCGAACTTTATCTCAAGACCGCTGACGAATGGGAAGCGAATATCGAGAAATGGACGGTGACAAAGACGGGCCCGCATTCCAGGGAGCCCTATTACATCCGCATCGCGCAGAACGGCAAACCCGATGCCGGCGACAAGATCGAGCTGAACAACGGTGCCGGTTTCTTCGACGAACGTGAGATCGTCGATGCCGGTTTTCTCGAACTCGTCCGGCTCGGCATCCGCCCGGCCGACGATCCGATCATTGTCAATTCTCTTAAGGTCATCGACAAAGTCATCAAGATCGATACGCCGAACGGCCCCGCATTTTACCGCTATAACAACGACGGCTACGGCGAGATGCCAGACGGCCGCCGTTGGAACTGGGACGGGAAATACACAGGCAAAGGCAGGTTGTGGGTGTTGCTTTCAGGCGAACGCGGGCAGTATGAGATAGCCCGATGTGCAGCTCAGTTACTTGAATCGTCGGCGGCTGAGCGTTGTTACAATAGGCCAAAAGCGCGTCTAGACCACATGCTCGCCTTTGCGAATGAGGGATTGATGATCCCCGAACAGGTGTGGGATCGTAAAGAAACGCCTAAGAATATTGATCGTCAGTTCATTCCCGACTTGAAATTTGGCGAAGGGACGGGGTCGGCGACGCCACTGGCGTGGTCGATGGCCCAATTCATCAGGCTCGCGACGAACCTGAAAGCGGGCCGAAATCTCGACACACCGGCTGCCGTCTACGATCGTTATATCCTCAAAAAACGATAGCTTCTGAATTATTTTTCAAGAATTGTGATTTTTTTGCAAAAATTACGCAAAAGTCATTTTTTCTACCGTCAAACGTAAGGCCTGACGTGCCGTCACACCTGCAGAGCGCGAAAAAGGCCGCTTCGAAAACAAAACAATCCGGGTATCGTTTGTCCGTAATTGGCGAATTTTCACGCATTTAAGTGTGATATTCAGGAGTCAAGCGGCAAGGGTTCGCAACGTGATGGAATACGCTGACGGAAAACTATTGGTGCGTCATAACCTGACTGGCGAAGAACAGCTGTTTTTTCTCGAAGCTCGCGGCTTGCTCGTAGGTTCTTCGAAAGACTGCGATCTGGTGCTGGGTGGCGCCGAATTCGAAGGACAGCATGCCAGGATAATGCCCCTCGGTGACGCCTTCTGGATGCGTACAATTCGGGATGAAAGCGGTACGATCAGCGATGCTGCGGTGGGAAAGGACGACGGCGATTTTCCGGTAAGCGAATACTCAATGGTCTTGGGCGAATACACCATCTTCAGATGTTATAAAGAAATGTGATTTCACATACCTGTGTCCGTCTCACACAACTTACATAAATGGGATCAGAACTTCACTTTCAAGCGATACCAGAAAACTGCCGGCTGCTCGCACGGGCGCGTCGCGACCCTCGTTTTGGTTCGTTCCTCGAAAGTCTTAGCGCGTTTGCATCGATCATCAACGATCCATCGATAAGCAAGGCCGACGATCCGGTATTTTCGGATTTTGTCAATGAAGCGAGGGCTTTGGTCGAAGAAAACCCATGGATCGAAGAGCGAAGTCTTCGACTTGGAAACAATTGGAACACCATACATTTGCTCTTGAGCGAACACGGCCGAACCGCCGGCGGCAATGGTCAGGGCAATTGGGTAGAACGCGCGATGAAAGGCGGCGATGAGATACACGCCGACGCAAAAACTGCAGCGGGCCATCCGATCCGATATTTAAGCCCGCCCGAGGTCGCTGAAATATCAAATCAAATTTCGGCAATACTGCCCGATGAGATCGTTCGAAACTGGCGGCCCGAAGTGATCGAGGGCGCCGAGATCAACGTTCCAGGTGCGATAAAGCCCGGCGAACAGGTGCATACACTCACTACTGACCTTGGCAAATTGCAGGCGTTCTATTCTACGGTTCATAAATTCGGTGAAGGCGTTTTGACGCTTGTCCTTTAGAACAAGAAAGCGGCTCTCCCGATCCGTTAGGAGCCGTTAACGATTCTCTCTCCAAATTTGCCGTCGGTTTTGTCCGGAGGCCTCGGAGCGTCGATGACGCTCCTTTTTTTTCGTCTATATTTGCCGTTCTCATTCGGCAATTTCGATCGGCGAAAATAAAAGTCAAAATAACACTTGACTCTGTAGTCGACTACAGGGTGTATAGTGGACGTATTGGCGGTTTAGGCCGAGCATGCGGCCATCGCTGATCGAGAAACGTTATGAACAGAAGCGGTTTTAAGCACGAGGATGAAATAGCGGTTTCGAGTGCCGGCTTGAAAATAGGCGAGGTTTCACGACTGAGCGGAGTTGGGATCGAAACGATACGATTTTACGAGCGGGGCGGTCTGCTCGACCGTCCTGCACGGACTTACAGCGGCTATAGGATATATGACGGAAGCGTGCTCGAACGACTTGATTTTATCAGGAAAGCTCAATTGTTGGGGTTCGCACTCCAAGAGATCAGGGAATTGATCGATCACAAACGCAAAGGCGAAAACCCCTGTGCCGATGTTCGTTCGGTCGTCCGGAGCCGGCTCACGGAACTAAATGCACGAATCGAGCAAATGCTCGCGTACCGCGACGAACTCGCATCGGCGCTCGAAGATTGGGAGGAAAAAGGCGAAACGGAAGGACACGTTTGCGGTCTCATCGAAGGAACCGAGATCGAGCACGGTATCGATCGATCCAGGCACCTGATCAAATAAGCATAGACGAGGAGACGTTATGAATAGCGACATAAATACAAAACTGACAGTACCTGACATTGTATGCGGCGGATGCGCGAACGCGATCAAGAACGCCTTAGGCAAGGTAGACGGAATTCTAAAGGTCGACGTCGATATTGAAGCGAAAGAGGTCAGTGTTGAACACGGCGAGAAGGTCGGCCGCGGACAAATAATTGAAGCGCTCGACCAGGCCGGTTTTCCTGCGGCATGAACGGTGTGTGAAAAGTAATGAAAGCGATGCAGAAAAGATCTAAGAACGACGAGGCTTGCGAACGCGTCGACCTCCCGATCACCGGAATGACCTGCGCCGCATGCGCAAGCCGGATCGAACGAACGCTGAATCGACAGCCTGGCGTAAAGGCCGCCTCGGTAAACTTTGCCACCGAGCGTGCGACGGTCACTTTTGACCCTGCGGCAATCGACGCACAGAAACTGATCGGATCCGTTCGCGACGCAGGATACGACGTCGCGGCAGAGACCGAAGATGGCAGCGTCGAGGAAAGCCTCGAGGCCGCCCACGCGGCCGAGTACGCCGAATTGAAACGAAAGTTCATCGTTGCCGCTGTGTTTTCGTTGCCAGTGCTTGTGATCGCGATGTCACACGGTACGATCGAGATACTCGATTTTCGAGGCGTCAACTGGCTGCAGTTCGTATTGACGACACCGGTCGTATTTTACAGCGGCATCCAGTTTTATCGCGGAGCATGGGCGGCGTTTCGGCATCGTGCAGCCGATATGAACACACTGATCGCGGTCGGCACGGGTGCGGCATACATTTATTCCGTATTCGCGACAGCGTTCCCGACATTTTTTGTGAACGGAGAGCACGCCGCACACGTGGGCGAGATGGTGCCGGTTTATTACGAAGCTGCGAGCGTGATCATCGCATTGATATTGCTCGGCAGTATGTTGGAAGCACGTGCCAAAGGACGCACCGGCGACGCCATAAAGAAGCTCATCGGTCTGCAGCCAAAGATCGCACGCGTTGTCCGTGACGGCGCGGAGCTCGAGATCGCGACCGGTGACGTGATCCTGGGCGACATCGTCATCGTCCGGCCTGGAGAGAAGATCCCTGTTGACGGGATCGTTACCGAAGGCACATCCGCGGTGGATGAATCAATGCTGACTGGAGAGAGCATGCCGGTCGAGAAACGAACGGGCGACGAGGTCTTCGGAGCAACGATGAATAAGACCGGGGCATTCAGGTTCAGCGCGACCAAGGTCGGCAGGGATACAGCGTTGCAGCAGATCGTCAAGCTTGTCCGCGACGCCCAGGGCTCCAAACCGCCGATCGCCCGCCTCGCAGATAAGATCAGCGGAGTTTTCACACCCGTGGTCATCTCGATCGCGGTCGCGACATTCGTGATCTGGTTCATCGCGGCGCCGCCGGAGGTCAGGTTCACAATGGCATTGGTCAACTTCGTCTCGGTGCTTATCATCGCGTGCCCATGTGCATTGGGCCTTGCGACACCGACCGCGATCATGGTCGGTACAGGCAAGGGAGCGGAGCTCGGGATCCTCATAAAAGGAGGCGACAGCCTAGAGACGGCGCACAAGCTCGACACCATCGTGTTGGACAAGACCGGTACGATCACAAAGGGCGAGCCAAGCCTGACGGACATAGTTGTCGCGGACGGCCTTTCAGATAACGAATTACTCCGAACCGCAGCGTCAGCTGAGAAGCTGAGCGAGCACCCGCTTGCGGCCGCGATCGTAACTGCCGCCCTAGATAGGGGCATCGAACTTATCGCACCCGGGCGTTTCCTGGCGATCGAGGGACGCGGGATCGAGGCGCGTGTGGGTGATGACGAACTGCTGCTCGGCAATCTGCGGCTGATGAAAGAACGTAATATCGATACAGGCGGCTTTGCCGAAACCGCGGTCAGCCTGGCCGGCGAGGGAAAGACGGCGATGTACGCAGCGATAAACGGACGGCCCGCAGGCATCCTGGCCGTTGCCGACACAGTGAAGCCGGGATCGAAAGAAGCCATCGCGGAACTGAAGCGGCTCGGGCTCGAGGTCGCGATGATGACCGGCGACAACCGTGCTACGGCCGAAGCGATGGCACGCCAGGTTGGGATCACGACGGTCCTGGCTGAGGTGCTTCCGGCCGAAAAGGCAGGCGAGATCGAGCGGCTGCAGCGAGAAGGCAGATCGGTCGCGATGGTCGGCGACGGCATCAACGATGCACCCGCTCTAGCTCGGGCTGACGTGGGAATTGCGATCGGCACGGGAACGGACGTAGCGATCGAAGCGAGCGATATTACCTTGATCCGCGGTGATCTGCATGGGGTCGCACGTGCGATCGCATTATCAAAGGCGACCATCCGGACGGTGAAGCAGAATCTGTTCTGGGCCTTTATCTACAACGTCATCGGTATACCGATAGCGGCCGGGGTTCTGTACCCGTTATTCGGATTGCTGCTTTCGCCGGTGATCGCCAGTGCGGCAATGAGCCTATCGAGCGTTTCGGTGGTGACGAACAGTCTGAGGCTTCGTAATTTCGACCGCAGACCTGGAGCATGAATATGGACACATTGGAGATAATAGTATTGGTCGGCGGCGCAGTCACGATCGCAGCGACACTCTGGTATTTCTTTGGTGAACGGACCCGCGTTGCCGCCTCTCTAAACGAAAGCGGCCTGCAGGAGATCGATATCACGGTAAAGGGCGGTTATTCGCCTGATGTGATCGAGGTCGTTCACGGCGTTCCTGTGCGGCTTAATTTCTTTCGCGACGAAACGTCGTCGTGCAGTGAGAGGGTCGTGCTGGGCGACCTTGGAATTGCGCGTGATCTGCCTGCTTTCAAGACGACAACGGTCGAATTTACGCCCGACAGGACCGGCGAATTCGCGTTTACTTGCGGAATGAATATGCTTCACGGCAAGCTGTTGGTCAGATGACCATTCTCTACAGGCGATCTCGCATTTCGATATAAGAAGAGCGCAAATTAGAACTGCGGTGCCGATCCGTTCAGCACCCGCAGTTCTTTATGCTTTATCGTGCGGCTAATTTACGTCGTCTTTGACCCGTTTCAGCTCGATACGCTGAATACCTTTTGGCAGCATTGGCAGCACACCTGCCGTCGCCGGTTTATCGTCGACGGTCAGTATCTCTTCCTCGAGCGTTTCGCCGCGTAGACGCATCGTCGAGATCAGCAGTGTGTTCCCGTATTTGAACGGGATGACCAATGCGTCTCCGATGATCCGGGCCGAAAGCCTGACGCCTGCACCTTCATCGATAAAAAGATCGTCCGGGCCCTTGCCGCGACAGATCTTGTAGTCCTTCACGGTCTCAGGCTTTCCGGATTCGGTATATGAGGTCGTCCACCTGGCGCATGTGTCATCCGCAACCGGGATCGGGCCGATCTCCATTTTGACATCGACCGGAGCGGCCCCCGGTTTTGCCGGCAGGTTTACCAGCTTGCCTTCCCATTTGCCTTCCCAGCCCGCGATCGCAAGTTTCGGTGCGGCAGGTTTCTTTAGCACGTATTTGTCATACCATCCGAGGTAGCGCTCATAACGGTCACGGACATAGCTGGGCCGCTGGATCCCATGGTTCTCATTCGGATAGATGATCAGCTGCGTGTCCACGCCAAGAGTTTTGAGCGCTTGATACATCTGCTGGCTGCCCTGGATCGGGACGTTGAAATCACGCTCACCGCCAAGGAACAGCGTCGGGGTCTTGATCCTGTATGCATGCAGAAACGGATATGAGATCTTCTGATAGGTTTCCCAGGCTTTCGGGTCCCACGGCGGCCCGATCTCGTGATCGTATTGAATGATGTACTGGTCAGTTCCGTAAAACGCGACGGTGAAAGCCGTTCCGGCTCCGCTCGTGCCTGCCTTGAATCGGTTATCGGAGGCGATCAGATAATCGGTAAGGATCCCGCCATAACTCCAGCCGCCGACACCGAGTTTGTCCGGATCGGCAACGCCGATCTTGATCACGTGATCGACGCCCGCAAGAAGATCCTGTACCTCGAGATTTCCCCAGTCGGCATGTATCGCACGCGAGAATTTGGCGCCGCGTCCCGAACTTCCGCGATAGTTCACAGCCAGCACGGCATATCCGTTTGCAGCAAAGAATTGTCGCTCGGCCGCAAATGAATGCTGGTCTTGGGCATTCGGTCCGCCATGTATTCGCAGGAGCAGAGGCACCCGGCTGCCTTTTACATAGCCGACCGGATAGGTAAGCAAGCCATTGACCGTCGTGCCGTCTTTGCTGACAAAGCTGACCTCGTCCGTTGCCGGAATGTCGATCTGCGCAAAAAGTTTGTCGTTGTGCCGGGTCAATTGGACAAGCTTTCCGTTTTCAAATGAGTAGATCTCGTTCGGCTTCGAGTTGCCGCCCGAGATCGCCGCAATTCGGCCATTCGCATGATCCCAATTCGACATCACGACCGGCGGCTCCATCAGCCGCGTGGCCTTCCCGGATTTGAGGTCGACCCTTACGGGATAGACCGAGCGGTCATCGGTCACCAATACGTTGATCGAAATTCCATCTCGGCTAAAGATCGGGTTTGAAACGCCCCGATCAAGATCTTCCGTCGCCTTCACACGTGTTGGTGCCGCTGATCCGTCTGAAGGTACAAGCGTCAGGTGAGACATGCTGTAAGCACCGTAGCCGATCTCGTCTGTTTCGAGAAAGGCAAGCGTCTTTCCGTCGGGGCTCCAGATCGGGCCGCCGCGGGTACCGCGGCTGCTACTCGGCGTCACCTGTTTATCAGCTGCTCCCGGCTTCGAATCTGCAACATAGATCTGAAACACCGGGTCACGGTCGGGGTCTTCTTTTCGGTTGGCGGTGAAAGCGACCCGTGCGCCGTCGGGTGACCAGACCGGCGACGATTCGTCCCACTTGCCTTTGGTCAGGCGGTCCAGCTTCTTCGATTCGATCTCAAATAGATAAATGTAGCTGTTGCGCCCCGAGATCAGATAGCCCTGCCCGTCCTGTTTGAACCGGTACCGGTCGATGACGATCGGCTTTGGAGGTTTCGGCGTCGCCCCGGGCGGCTGTGCCGCCGGATCCTCAGGATCGGGATCGCCGATCACCATCGACATTCGTTTCGAATCCGGTGACCACTCATAGCCCTGAAGACGTCCCTTCACTTCGGTTAGCTGCTTTGCCTCGCCGCCGCTTCGGTCGAGAAGCCAGACCTGACTGCCGCGGTTCGGTCCCGGGCGAGAAGAAACAAAAGACAGGTACTTACCGTCGGGGCTCCAGCGTGGCGAGGTCTCATTGTCGGTCGAGAATGTGATCTGACGCTGGACCTTACCATCGAAACTGACCATCCAAACGTCCGAATTCGATCGGTCCGCCTTGGTATCGATCGACGAGACAACATATGCGACCCACTGCCCATCCGGCGAAACCTGCGGATCCTGAACGCTTTTGATGCTGAACAGATCGTCGAGCTTCAATGGCCGAGGCGGCGTCTGTGCAACCGTCAACAATGCGGCTGAAGCAAGCAGAAACAAAATGGCAAATGATCGATTAAATGTCATCAGACGAAATCTCCTTAAAGTGGGGTTGTCATCTGTTCTCTGATGGACTCGATGATCTCGTCGAGCGCTAACCCTTTTTCGCATCACCGAAAGCAGGAAAGTTTATCGTCGCGAAATTGCCGGTTAGAACAGAAGGTCGAAGTGAAAATTTCGCTCAGATTATCACCGAGCCGCTTTCAACGCAATCTGTGATCCAACGTCAGCGGCACGTGATCGGCGGTAACACGCTGAAAAGACTGGCAGGAGATGCATTTTTTCGTTTTGTGTTTCGGCACATCATCAGATCGAGCGAGAAAGCTGGATTGGGCGAAGGGTTTGCTGGACCAAACAACTTTTGGTTCTTGCGTCAATAAAAACGAACTCGCCGCCGTTCACAAGAGATGAAACAGCGGCGAGTCTATCTGGTCGATCTGCTTGAGGCCCGCGGAATTCCGATCGGGTCAACAGATGAATCTATCTGACGAACGCATTCGGGATCGGGCGGTCGGTGGCGGCACCGAACGGGATGATCTGCGTGCCCGAGGTCGAGCCGAGCATGAACCACGTCGCCGATGATGGCCTGAAGACCGCAGCGTCCGTCTTTCCGTCGCCGTCGTAGTCGCCGGGAACCGGCGTGTCGCCTGCTCCGCCAAACGGGAACGAGTAGAACGAGCCGTCTTCCGATCTCAGGATGAACCATTCACCGGTCGTCGGCCTGAAGAACGCAGCGTCTGCCTTGCCGTCGCCGGTGTAGTCGCCGACGACCGTCTTGTCGGTCGATGTCCCGAACTGGAAAGCACGGTTGCCGCCGTCAGACGACCGCAGATACCACCATTCGCCCGGGCCCGGACGAAAGATGCCGATGTCCGATTTGCCGTCGCCGTCGTAGTCGGCCGTCACCGGAAGGTCGCCCGAGGCTCCGAAGGTGATGATCGAGACCCCGAGGTCGGACGAACGCTGGATGTACCATGTGTTGTTGGTCGAACGGAAGACCGCCACATCGCCCTTGCCGTCGCCGTCGTAGTCGGCCGGGACGGGTGTGTCGCCCGCTCCGCCGAACGGGAACGAATAGAACGAGCCGTCCTCAGATCTTAAAATGAACCACTCGCCCGTAGTCGGACGGAAGAACGCCACATCCGACTTTCCGTCGCCGGTGTAATCGACCGGTGCGATCGCGTCGGTCGAGGTGCCGAACTGAAGTGCAGGCACCTGTCCGTCAGAGCTTCTCCGATACCACCACTCTGCCGGCCCCGGACGAAAGATACCGACATCCGTCTTCCCATCACCGTCGAAGTCGAAGGGCGATCGACGTGACGCGAACGGTGCTGCCCAGAATCCGCTCTCGATACTGAATGCCGCACCGGTCGATTTTGTTCCCGCGACAGCTTGGCCGATCGTACCATCGATAGTGAAAGTTCCGCCGCTGGCTCGGCCGCCGCCGCCCGCGATGACTGAGCGTTCGATCACGAATGTTCCGCCCGATTGAGCCGCGACCGATGAGGATAGTGCCGAAATACAGATAGCCAACAACACGATCGATCGGCAAATGGTCGGACGGGTCGGCAATTGTCTTGCGGCGTGAACCTTCAAATCTTCGAGTTTCATTTGTCCTCCTTACAGACCTCCGCGGTCGGACCGGCCTTACATATCAGCTTCCTTAACTGATCGATCTGTGTCTGCAATCGGCGATTCTTTTCTTTTTGTTCATCGACCTGTTTCGAAAGGGCTTCGATCTGGGTCTGTTGTTCCTGTATCGCATTGACCGCGGCCACGGCGACGCGGTCGTATTTTACTCCCTGGACAGTTCCGTCGGCCTCGTACGTCGCAAGCAACGGTTCAGCCTCTGCAACTTCCTCAGCGATGAAACCAACGTCTCTTACCCGACTGTCCTTCCAGGTGAAGGAAACAGGCCGCAGTTTGTTGATCAGGTCAAGCCCGGGCTTGAAGCCTAGCACGTTTTCTTTGAATCGTAAACTAGAAACGCAAACCGCTATCTCCTGGCCCGGATTCAAGCAGATCGGGATCGCACCTATGCCGCCCAGCCCGGTCCTGATGACCCCATTTACGGTCAGGCGCTGTGAGGTGTTGGTGATCGTTGTTCCGGGAGGCGGCGGGTTGTTGATGAATACTCCGCCACTTTCAGAAATTCGAAGCCGTCCTCCGCTTACACCATTCGAATCGACCAAAAATTCGCCAAGGTCGCCAAATTTTGCAACGTAACCGCCGAAATTCAGCGTTTGAACGCGGAGGCCAAATACGCCGCCGTTTACGTCGAGTCGGGCCTGCGGCGAGGTCGAGCCGATGCCGACGTTATTGTCGCTGCTGTTTATCCAAAAGGCGTTTTGCGCAAGATTTTCGTTGTAGATCTGAAACTGGCCAGGATCGACCGCTGCGACCGACCACTTCAGCTGATTGTTCAAACTGAGTAAGAGGCCGGCGTTTATATCTGAATTCACCTGAGCGCGAATTCCGCCGAAGCCGGTAATATGCAGTTTGCTCAGCGGCGTCACCGAGCCGATCCCGACATTGCCGTTTTCGAGTATCGTAAGTCGGCCGCCAAACTGGCCCGGGCTATCAACGGCAAATGTACCATTACCGCCGAATGACGCAACGGTCCCGCCGACAGCATTTGTCTGAACTCGCAGGCCGGTGTTTGATGGGTCAATGATCTCCGCCTTAAATGTCGGAGAGCTGGTCCCTACGCCGAGCCGTGTACCGACGATCCCGTTGCCGCCGATATTGAAGTTTGAGGCTGCCTGCTGGACGGCCGAATTGTGGATATAGTTTCCACTACCGGCAGGAACGTCGGAGGCGAGAAGCGCCGAACTCGTCCAGCTTGTTCCGTTGCTTCTCAAAAAACTGCCGGACGTCCCTACAGACGATAATCCCGTTCCGCCGCGGGCTATTGCGAGAGACCCCGATGTTATGTTCGAAGCATTGAGGTTCGTGAGGTTCGAGCCGTTGGCGTTCAGGGCACCCGTTACTGAAAGAGCCGCGCTTACCGAAACACTTCCACCGACACTCAGCGAGTTGGCAACAGTAAGACTGTTCCCGATCGTTCCGTTTCCACTGATGTTGAAATTGGACGAGGCCTGCTGCGAAGAAGAGTTTTGTATATAGTTCGCACTGCCGGGAAGAGGGGTTCGAGAATCGGAAAGCCGCGCGTCGCTCGTTTGAACAAACTGATTTGCGGCGACGCCGCCGAGGTTGAGGGCGTTGGTCGCCGTAGCAGCGTTCGTCGCATTCGCAACCGAACCATTTATCGTTCCATTAACGGTAAGGTCGCCAGTGATGAGTCCGCTGCCCACTACGTGAAGCCGCTGTGTCGGCGATGCCGTTCCGATACCGACATTGGTGCCGGCTGTCGCACCGTTTATGCCGTTGATACTGCCGAGCACGAGTGAATTATCGGTTTGAACCAAAGCCCTCGCCCCGATCGCCGTAGCGTTGGTCAATCCGGCCGATCCGACATTGGCCGAAAATCCGAGCAGAGTAGTTTGGTTGCTGCCCAGATCGCCAACGCCGGTGTTTGCTCCGAAGAACGCGTTCTCATTGCCTTGGCTCAGCCTGCCAGAGCGAGTGCCAAAGAGAGCATTGCGGTTTCCGGCAGTGATCGAGTTGCCTGCCTGAAAGCCAAAAAGCGAATTATCGATACCGGTGTCTATCGCCGGTCCGGTGAAATATCCAAAGAACGAATTGCCGAGGCCGGCAAGCGCCTCGCGTCCCGAATCGCGGCCGACGAACAGGTTGGTGTCGAATATCGACATCATTCGATTTGGGCCAATATCGAATCGGTTGGCGCTCAGGCTCGATGTCACCGAACCGGAACCGATCAGGTTAAAGCTCCCCGGCAGTTGCGTCGTCGAGTTCTGAATGTAGTTCGAGCTTCCCGCCGCAGGCGGCCGCGCGTCGGACATTCGCGGGTCGGTTGTCAGAACGTACTGATCGGCCGCGACGCCTCCGAGCTGCTGCGCATTCGAAGCGGTAGCGGCATTTGCCGCGTTTGCTGCATTTGTCGCGTTCGCTGCGGTATCGGCGGTTGCGGCAATGAGGCTTCGCTGAGCATACGGCGCGCTCGATATCTGCTGTCGAGGACTTAGCGTTGTGATGCCGGATTGCCCGCTGAGCCTGACCCTGATCTCCAGAAATCGCGCCGATCCGTCAAACTGGCTTCCGAAATCGAGCTTGACCGAGAACGAACCGTTCGTAACCGCGACCGCATTCCTAGCGATCGTCGGACCGATCTGAACGCCACCGGACAGCGAATCGAAGAGAGCGAATTCAAAATCATAGTTTGCGTTTGCGGCAGCGGCGCCGTCCTTCAAACTTCCCTGAAACGCGAACTCGGTCGTTTGCGCCGAGGCTGTACCGACAAAGATGGTCACTGAAATTATAAGAATGATCGTCGATCTCATAGCGATTGTCTCCTTTCCCAAAATTGACCCGTATCTCCTGATGCGCTGTCTCACCTGTTTCGATCACCGGACATTGCAGGCAGATCAGATTCGATATTCACGATCGCGTCCTGACCGCTTGCCAAAAGGTCATTCAGACAGATCATCAGCACTTCGTTCTCGAAAAAATGAAGCGCGCCCGCCTCTAAACGACGAAAGATCTCGCGTTCGCTGAGGCCGGAGATCAGCGAAGCCACTCGCGATGGCGCGACGAGCACCTCTTGCGCACACCCGAAACAGTATGCTCGTGCGATCTGTGAGCCTTCGCGGTGAACTATCGTCTCTTCGATCTCAAAAGTGATCTCGGCTCGCTGTTTCATTAAAATTCTTGCTCCCTGCGATTGTTAGGACTAAAATTGCTGAACCCGATCTTGTCCTGCGTCGGTTCGTGAAGCGTGGTCACCGGCATGTTTGTTCGATTCGCTCGGAAAAATACTGTCGTTTTGTTCGTAATTTCCTGACGTTTTTATGACTTAATGGAAAATACTGAAAACAAACGGTTTAATTATGAATTCGGCAGCTTCGTCCTTGACCCTGACGAAAGGGTCTTGTTCGTTGACGGCGAGCCGATACGTTTACCGGCGAAAGAGTTCGAGACGCTGATGCTTCTGGTCGAGCACAACGGTCGCGCTCTTTCGAAAGAGGAAATGATCTCGGCGCTATGGCCCGATGCATTTGTCGAGGAGGGAAATCTCGCCAAGCAGATCTCCAGGCTGCGAAAGATATTGAAAGCTAACGGAACCGAATTGATCGAAACGATCCCCAAGCACGGTTACCGTTTCAAGGCCGATCTTCGCCGTGTCGCGACGGATGACGACAGCGAGGTGCTATTGGAAAAGCGCGTCGTAAAGCGCGTAAAGCTTGCGGTCGAGACCGATGAGGATGCTGCTCCCGGCATAGGGATGCTGTCCCCCGGCAAAGCCGGCCCGCTGCGGCGATGGGCCGGTGCGCTCATTGCGGTCGTCCTGCTTTCGATCGGGTCGGTCTGGTACCTGACCCGTGAAATGCCGCCGCCGGCGGTCAGAACCATTGCCGTGCTGCCGCTCCGGTCGCTTAACGGCGATGAGGATGGAAAAGCGATAGGGCTCGGACTTGCAGATGCTCTGATCACAAAACTCGGCAACACGCGTCGCATAATCATAAGGCCGATCAATTCGGTGACGTCGTTTGGTGAAGGGAACGATCCGATCGATATCGGTCGACGATTGGGCGTCGACGCCGTGCTCGAGGGTACGATACAGCGGGCAGAGGGACGGATGCGTGTCAACGCAAGGCTTATAAAGATCGAGAGCGGCGAACAAATATGGTCAGAACGGTTCGAGGAACCCGAAGCAGGAATATTTGCGTTGCAGGACGCGCTCTCATCTGATATTGCCAGGACGCTCGAATTCCAACTCAATAAGGCCGATACCGAAAAGCTGGCGCATCGCGGAACCGAGAATGTCGAAGCCTACGAAATGTATCTTCGCGGCCGTTTTTACCAGAGCCAGAATTCCGTCGCCGGCTTTAACCGCAGCCTCGAACTTTACCAACAGGCCGCTGCACTTGATCCGAATTTTGCCGAGGCCCATGCGGGCATCGCGGACATCAACGTACTGAAGTTCAATTTCGGTGCTGCGAAGGACGAAGTGATCCCAGAGGCGCGCCGGGCGGTTAACCGAGCGCTTCAGCTGAATCCAGAACTTTCGAATGCATATACATCGACGTCGTTGATCCAATTTCTGGTCGATCGTGACTGGGCCGCGGCCGAGCAAAGCCTTCTGAAAGCGATCGAGATAGATCCGAACAACGCCGACGCCCACGTTCGGTATGCATATTTTCTGATGCGGCTCGGCAGGTTTGAAGAGTCGCTCGAAAAGAACCAAAGAGCGACCGAGCTTAATCCGCTTTCGAGCATCGCTCAGAGCAACATCGGCCTCACGTATCTTTGCGCCCGCCGATACGCTGATGCGATCGAACAGCTCGAGAAGACGACGCGGGAAAACCCCGATTTCTCGCATGCGTTCTGGTTCCTGGCCGCAGCCCACGAGGCGGCCGGAAACAAGGATCTGGCATTTGCCGCAAATATGCGCGCGCTTGAGATCGACGGCGGGCCCGAACTTGCTGCTCAACTTCGGGCGGTCAGAGTGGAGCAGGGCGTTGAGGCCGCAAATCGGGTCTGGTTCGAAAAATCGAACGCGGATGGTGCTGGAGTCTCAGCTTTGTTCGTCGCCGTAAGGGCGGCGACCATTGCCGACAAAGAGCAGACACTCGTCTGGCTTGAAAAGGCGCATTCCGCAGGTGACACGACTCTCGGAGGCATCAGATACTTGCCCGCCTTTGACCTCGTTCGCGGCGATCCGAGGTTCGAGGCAATATTGAAGGACCTTCCGTATTAAAGCCGAATGCCGATCGGTCCTCGCGGCCGATGGCCTCGCCGCGATGGCTTTGGGTACAACTATCGACGATGCTTCAATCAGTTTTGATCGTGCTTCAGCAGGGATCGTGTTGGGCAATAGAAAAGACGCTTCAGCGGTATTACTGAAACGCCCTTGTTTACTGGAGCCACCCGTCGGATTTGAACCGACGACCTTTCGATTACGAATGGAATGGGCTAGATGTGGTATTACCCCGTGAAAACGTGAAAATGAACGCCCAAGCCCCTATAAACATTGGCTTTAGTGGCGATTATTCCTTTGCAGCGTTTCGCACCCTTTATCATGTTGTGGCATAATTAGGACTCAGATTGAGTCCTAAAATGAGTCCTACTATTTGATCGAGGGTGCGTATGGAGATCAGACATTCAATTTTTCGGCGCGGTAAGAAAAGCTCTAAGACGGCGAAACCGTATCAGCGACCCTGGACGCTGCGATTTACGTTCACCGACCAACATGGGGCCACGAAGCGAAAAACGTATCAGTTTGCAACGAGGAACGATGCCGTAGATGCCAGACAGAGCCTGGAGTCCGATATCAAAAAGACGCACGGCCAAAGCGCTGTCGGCGACAAGATGACCTTCAGGGACCTTGCCGAGTATTCAAAGAGAACCTTCTACCGTCCCGCGGAGATCGTTGACGGAAGAAAAGTCGCGGGAATCAAGTCGTACAAGCAGACCTACTCGTCGATCGATTCGCTTGTCGGGTATTTCGGAAGGCGCAAACTTGCTTCCCTAACACGCAGCGACCTTGATGGCTACAAATCATGGAGATTGAAGCAAGGCGATCGGCGAGGAGCAAAAGGTCAACTCAAGCCTTCGGAAAGGAATCCGGTCAGGCTCTCGACCGTGAACCGAGACCTTGCGATCTTCAAACACATGGTCAAGTTTGCACACGCGGAAGGATGGATCAGTCGTGACATAACGTTAGGATCGAAGGCGATAGACGCGGACGCAGAAACGGCAAGGACCCGAACGCTGACGGCGAGCGAAGAAGGCCGTTTGCTCGCATCTTGTGACGGAGACCGGGAGATCATTTACAAACGCAAGGGAAAGACGATAAGCGCCAACGTCGAAGGCTTCAACCAGCATTTGAAAGCCCTTATACTGCTGGGGTTAGACTCGGGCCTGCGACGCGGGGAAATTCTGAAGCTCGATTGGCAGGACATCGACTTTGATCGAGGCGTTGTCCGCGTGTTGGGCACGCATACCAAAACGCAGAAGACCAGGTTGACCACGTTATCGGAGCGGACGCGGAGAGAGCTTGGCAGTTTGCCGAACTTCGCTACGGAAGGAAAGGTGTTTCCGTTCAATGATTTCAAACGATCGTGGCGGACGGCCCTTAGAGTCGCAGAAATCGAAGGGCTGACGTTCCATGACCTGAGACGAACATTTGTTACCCGGCTTCAGGCTGACGGTCTCTCGATCGGGATAGCGGCCGAACTGGCAGGACATGCCCGGATCGAAACGACACAAAAACACTACACATCCATCGACAATGTGGAAGTGATACTTGATGCTGCAGCACGAATAAACGCGGCCAATGAAGCACGGTCGAATCAGTGGCCGGATACTATCGAATAGAACTTTCCGCATCCGTTCAAGGTTTGATCGTCGGCGATTTGTCTAAGTTGGCTGGTGCAAACGAGCCTCTCAGTGACGCGTACCCGCACATATTGGCGGTGGGCTTCGATCTCCATCAGTGATGTGCCCCTTTGTGCCTAACTCAACTATCTATTTTCTTTCCGTCTTGGCATGTCAGGTAGGTTCGTCATAACTGCGAGGGGTAACAAGGTTTTCCCGCGGCCCCATCTTCATGAGGTAGGTCTCGAACGAGTTCTCGCTATCGAGAGTAAGCGACATTACCCTCGACCGTTCCGCACAAGAATAAACGAGATTTGGAAGCAAACTTGAGCTGTAAATTAAGTTTGGAAAGAAACCGGCAAAGTGCATTGAATTGTCACGATATGCGTAACTGCCAAAACCGTATCCGGTCGGTTTTCGGGTTAACTCTCTTCGATTTAGCTCCAGAGCCAATCGTATGCCTGCCATTTCCGACATCTCGGGCGTCGGAAAGCTTTGAAGCATAAAGAGCCCATTCCCGTAAACGGGATGGGGAAAATTGCCGCTGAGTCGGCAAGGCGACGACTGATCCCCGAACGGGAAATCTAAGTTAACCCCCGCGCCGCCCTGTTTAAGAATTAACGAGGGCAACCCTCGACCACAACTAGCAGCCACGTCGGCGAATTCTAAATGACTCCATCGGCACGGCAGTCCACCGAGTGGAGCTATTAGCGATTCAAAGACACCGGCTATTTCGTCCGGTTCGGGCCGTAAACCGCTCGAAGGATGTTCGCTGATCGCTTCTTTGACGTCGAGCTCATCGGTGACAATGCGGGCGTAATGAAACGCCTCAGAAATTTGGGTGGCCGCCGCAAGGCTAATCAACGGGTTCATCCAACCTGAGATCTCTTTATGAACGCGGACCAGCGAGCATAGGCTTAACGTGCCGGAGGCTTCATCATAAACTGGCCCACACATTGCAGAAATCGGCATTAAGATCGAACCGAGATACCGAAGAATTTCTTCATCCAGAGTGACGCCGCGCAGAAAATCCGTTCGGACTGAGATAAGGAAACCATGTTGCCCGTCAGGTCCGATCTCCTTGCCAATAACCTCGACAGTTTGAGCCGTTTTGTAGGGCCACCACTTGAAACCATTCGAGGTGCGAACAGCCCAGGCATCATCTACGTGGAGTTGTTCCTCGTAAAGCCAGTCAATAGTTTGTCTTCCGTTATACTCTTCCATTTCAGCCTCCTATTTCACTCTCCTGAGATTTCAGGAAACACTCGACCGGCACATGGAACGTATGTCCTCGCCATTGGTCGATCAATTTCATTTCACAGCCCAAGATTCTATGTAGCCGATTCAGTTGCACCAGACGAGCTCCGGAACACCTCCGACCTGACCGACAACAATGGCGTTTTGACCGAATCGTTTGCCGATCTCAATAGCCGCTTCGCGGTCGATATTGAAAATGAAAAGACTTTTCTCTGGCGGCCAGTCGCCGATAGAGCCGCGCCCATATCCGTTCAAAAACTCATAATTGCCGGCCTTTGTTGCGGCCAGTAATTCAGAATGCCGTGCAGCATTCTCTCTTTCCGTGAACTGTGCCGACCGCGGGTTGAACGCTGTTATGAAGGCCCAACTGTTAATTGCGAGCTCGGCAAGCAGTTGATCGAGTTCTCTGTTCTTTCTGTCGAGCCGAATTACAATATTTACGTTTCCGTCCTCGACCACATAATCTGTCGCCTGATAGGCTTCTTCTAACTCATGTCGGGTCTGCATATCTCATCACTCCAAATAAATTCGCTCAGCACAATAGCAAGACCTGCGACGAGCATGCCTTCATAAGACTTATTGTTCCCAGGAAAACCCGGACCGGCCGAAATGACCGTAGTTCGTGGTTCCGCTAAAAATTGGCTTCCGGAGATCGAGGAGTTCGATGATCGCAGCAGGGCGGAAATCGAACCCTCGAACAAATTTCTCGGCACTGTTCTCGTCACCGGTCCCAAAAGTGTCCACCTTAACTGAGACCGGTTGTGCAACCCCGATCGCATATGAGACCTGGACCTCCGAGCGTTCAGCAATGCCGTTGGCTACGATCTGCTTGGCGACATAACGGCAGAAATACGCACCGCTGCGATCTACCTTCGACGGATCCTTGCCGGAAAATGCACCCCCGCCGTGCCGGCCCATCCCGCCGTAGGTATCGACGATGATCTTCCGGCCGGTGACTCCGCAATCAGCGCTCGGGCCGCCCAGGACGAAGCTGCCCGTCGGATTGATCTCAAAACGGATCGCCGGCGTCATCCACTCGCCTAGTATTCTCGGTGCGAGGTCTTCAACCACGTAGCTTCTTATCTCATCACGATTTAGTTCAATAGCGTGCTGGGTCGAGATTAGAACGTCCGACACTCCGATGGGACGGTTGTCTTTGTAGATGACCGATACCTGTGTCTTGGCGTCAGGGCGAAGACCGGATACCCGTTGAGCCTTGCGATCGTCGGTCAGGCCTTTTGCTAGCCGGTGAGCCAGGAGGATCGGAAGCGGCATCAATTCCGGAGTTTCACCTGAAGCATAACCGAACATGATTCCCTGATCGCCAGCTCCTTGTTCCGTGTAGATCCCGCTACCCTCATCTACACCATTGGAAATTTCTTCCGACTGCATGGTGATCAACTCAGTGATCGTAACGGTGTCCGCGTTAAACGGCTGAGCCGGGTCGGTGTAGCCGATCTTGCGAATGGTGTCGCGAATGACGGTCTCGTGATCGACGTTACCCTCCGAAGTTATCTCACCGGCCACGATCACCGAACTTTCTTTGCACAAGACCTCGCAGGCAATCCGCGAATTGGGATCCTGGGCGATGTATTCGTCTAGGATAGAGTCAGCGATGAGGTCACAGACCTTATCAGGATGTCCCTCTGAAACCGATTCGGATGTGAACGTGTATCTATAGCTCATAATGTGTTTCCTCTTTCAATAGAATTCACATCAGGAGTGCCAACTAAAAAAGACCGCTGGCAATAGCAGCGGCCTTTTGAAAACGGGTAAGTTGATCCAGAGACTTTAGTTTCAGTTCGCTAACTGCACATCGGGACTCCTCATCCCAAAGCACCGTGGTGTCTCTGACCCGGTTGCCGTGCCCCCGAAAGGGCATCTCCTAATGCTGATCAGAATCCTAAATCGAAACGCAAAAGCTGTCAAGCTGTGACGTCCCTTGTAAAATGAACGAAGGCCAGAATTGAGGAAAGTAGGTAGCGAATCCGTTTAGGATCGCTTGATCCCACGCGAAGAGATCAGGTTTATGGAGTTCGTGGCTAGGCGTGCGCTGTAAAGCTATGTTGGTGTGCGAATTAGAATATCCAGGACTTCTAACCTTTGACAGGCGACGCGGCCTTCGATTTACCCGATTCTTTCTTCAGGTTTGCGATCCCTTAGGCGTGGATGGTTTTGGGCATTTAAGTTCATTTTGACGGTTTCCTGTATTAGAATGATGCAACTTGAAATTCCGCGGTGACTCGCCGCATTAAACGCCGGAACAGAAACGTTCTATCGCTCACCACTATGCTTAAACTAGAGGATCTGACGCCTGATGCAACTGTAAGAGGGCTAATACCGAACTGTTCGGCTACGGTAGTTAGCGTTCAATGGTTCGGCTCCGAGGCCCTCGAACTTACATTTAAGACTCCAGACGGAAAAGTTGACAACACTTTGCTGTATCGCGATGATGAGCCGCGGCTTGAGGTAGCGACGGAGGGGCGCCCATGGAGTTTCGATGGTTCTGGCTCGTCGTTCCGTTTGGTTTCGGAGGCTCTCCGCATTCGTTTAGCCCATCTTTTCGACCCTGTGCTTGCGGTGCACACATCGCTTGTCGATCCTTTACCCCATCAGATAACGGCCGTTTATGAGTCGATGCTACCGCGATTGCCACTGAGATTTCTTCTTGCGGATGATCCAGGAGCTGGCAAAACGATCATGGCCGGGTTGCTGATAAAGGAGCTGATTGCCCGCGGGGATCTGCACCGTTGCCTGGTAGTTTGTCCCGGAAGTCTTGCAGAACAGTGGCAGGACGAGCTCTACCGCAGATTCAACCTTCCGTTTGAGATTCTCACCAACGACAAACTTGAATCAGCTCGAACGGGGAACTGGTTTCTCGAAACAGATCTCGCGATCGCCCGTTTGGACAAGCTTGCCAGGAACGAGGACGTTCAGGAGAAACTGCGAGCCCCGGATTGTGGCTGGGATCTGGTTATTTGCGACGAGGCACATAAGTTGTCGGCCACGTTTTTTGGCGGGGAAGTGAAGTTCACAAAACGGTACCGCCTCGCACAGATGCTTTCATCATTGACCCGTCATTTTCTTTTGATGACTGCCACCCCCCACAACGGCAAGGAAGAAGATTTTCAGCTGTTCATGGCCCTTCTTGATGGTGATCGATTTGAAGGAAGATTCCGAGACGGGGTTCACGCTGCAGATGTTTCTGACATGATGCGTCGGATGGTCAAAGAGGAACTTTTGAAGTTCGACTCTACGCCGCTCTTTCCTGAACGCATCGCGTACACCGTGCCCTATCGGCTTTCTTCCGCCGAAGCACAACTCTATAAAGCAGTTACTGACTATGTGCGCGAAGAATTTAACAGAGCGGAAGCCCTTAAAAATGACAAACGAGCAGGTACGGTGGGATTTGCCCTAACGATCTTGCAGCGAAGGCTTGCGTCGTCGCCCGAGGCCATCTACCAATCTCTTCGGCGGCGGCGGGAGCGTCTTGAGGGGAAACTGAGGGAAATGGAACTGATTCAAAGAGGAGGCAATGTAGCCTCAATTGTAGTTCCGCCGTTTGAAACAACGCTCGATCTCGAAGACTTTCAGGACTACGAAGAAGCCCCGGATGCCGAAGCTGAGATAACCGAAGAACAGATACTCGATCAGGCAACTGCCGCTGGTACGATCGTCGAACTGAAAGCCGAGATCGAAACACTTAGACATCTTCAATCTCTGGCGGATGCGGTTCGCCATTCCGGGGAAGATAAAAAGTGGAGCGAACTTGCGAACCTCTTACACGTAATTTTCTCGACCCCAAAGGGCGTTCCCGATTCTGAGTTACCCGACCCGGCCAAGAGCATAAACGGTTCTGCTCGCCAGAAACTCGTGATCTTCACCGAGCACAGAGACACCTTAAACTATCTTGAGAACAAGATCATTTCCCTGTTGGGTCGCCGAGAATCACTCGTTACGATCCACGGAAGCATGGGACGACAGGACCGACTGAATGCTCAGGAAGCGTTTCGGCACGACCCAGAAGTGCAGGTTTTGCTCGCGACCGACGCCGCTGGTGAAGGTATAAACCTCCAGCGTGCCCATCTCATGGTCAACTATGACCTGCCGTGGAACCCGAACCGATTGGAACAGCGTTTTGGACGCATCCATCGAATTGGCCAGACAGAGGTCTGCCATCTCTGGAACCTGGTTGCGGAAGAGACCCGCGAAGGCGATGTTTACAGGCGTTTGCTTGAAAAGCTCGAACAAGCGCGTCAGTCGCTGGGGGGGCAGGTTTTTGATGTCCTTGGCAAGCTGCAGTTTGAAGGACAGCCCCTTCGGGATCTGCTTATCCAGGCGATTCGTTACGGCGAACGCCCGGAAGTGCGAGCCCGGTTATCCCGGGCTATCGAATCGACTTTCGATCCCGATCAAATTCGCAATCTCCTTGAGGATCGGGCACTAGCACGCGATGCGATGGACGCGACCCGCGTGAACCATATCCGTGAGGAAATGGAACGAGCCGAGGCCCGTCGCCTTCAGCCGCATTATGTCGAATCGTTCTTTCTTGAGGCATTTAAGCAGCTCGGCGGCAATGCCCAACAGCGAGAAGCTCGTCGATATGAAGTCACACACGTACCCTCATTGGTCCGTCAACGCGATCGGCAGATCGGCATCGGCGAGCCGGTTCAGCCGCGCTACGAGCGGATAGTATTTGAAAAGTCATTGATCGCTTTGCAGGGTAAGGCCCCGGCAGCATTCGTTTGTCCCGGGAATCCGCTGCTAGATGCAACGCTCGATATAACGATCGAACGCAACCGCGACCTGCTTCGGCTCGGGGCGAGCCTGGTTGATGAACGGGACATGGGCACATCGCCGCGTGTTGTCTTTTTTTTGGAGAACGCGGTGGTCGATGCCACAAAGACACGGACTGGCGAGAGGCGGGTGATCTCGAAAAAGATCCTTTATGTCGAGATCGACAAGGACGGCAACACTCGGCACCTAAACTATGCTCCGTACCTAGACTTCCGTCCGCTTGCGGATGGGGAGCCCACGGTTGAAGCTATCCTACATCGAGAAGAATGCGGGTGGATCAATAGTTCCCTTGAGCAGACCGCGCAACGGCATGCAATAGCAAGGGTTATCCCAGAGCAGCTTGCCGAGGTTAAAGGACCGAAGATCGCTTTGATAGACAAAACGGAGTCGGCGGTAAAAGATCGGCTAACCAAGGAAATATCCTACTGGGACCATCGGGCTGAGCAGTTAAAACTCGACGAACAGGCCGGCAAAGTCAATGCACGCTTAAATTCGTCGGAAGCCCGAAAACGTGCAGATGTTCTTCAGGGACCATTGCAAAAGAGGCTCGCGGATTTGGCACTTGAACGCCAGATCTCTCCGCAACCGCCAGTTGTCCTCGGTGGTATGTTGGTCGTACCGGCCGGGTTGATTGCCGCAATGACCGGCAGCCCACTGCCGACAATTGGTACGCCGGTGGACACCCAGATCTCGGCTGCGAAGGCTCGCGAGATCATAATGCGGGTCGAAAGGGAGCTAGGTTTTGACCCGGTCGATCGCGAGTTGGAAAAGCTAGGCTACGATATTGAAAGTCGCGTCCCCGGTACCGGAAAGCTGCGGTTCATCGAGGTTAAGGGGCGTATATCTGGAGCGGAAACAATCACTGTGACCAAGAACGAGATCCTTTATTCGCTCAACAAACCTGATGACTTCATCTTGGCCATCGTGGAGTTTCAGGGCGAGGACGCTCACGCGGTCCACTACGTTCGCCGCCCATTCAAAAAGGAACCCGATTTTGGTGTTACGAGTGTGAATTACAGCTTTGCTGAGCTACTTGCTCAGGCAGGAGAACCAACGTGAGCATTTTTGAGGATACAAACCCACGCGAGCTAAAGGAACTGCTCAATGACATTCACTCCAGAAACATGGTCCTTCCGGATTTTCAGCGAGACTTCGTTTGGGATCCTTGGATGACGCAGGAGTTGATCATCTCGATAGCAAATAACTTCCCAGCGGGTACACTCCTTCGCGTTCGGGATACGAAGAGTGAGTTTTTTGCCCCACGAGCATTTCAGGGGGCACCGGACATTTCAGGCCATAAGCACACGTTTTTGGTTCTCGACGGGCAACAAAGACTTACTTCGTTATATCAAGCGTTCTTTGGGGTTGGCGAGCATCGCTATTTTCTCAACCTGAAGAAGTTATTGGATGGGGCTGACTTCGAAGAGGGCATTTTTCATCTGCGAACGACAACGAAAAAGGTAAAGGCCTTTGACAATGAGGATGTACAGGCCGCGGAGCTGGTCGTGCCCCTTAGCGTTCTTCGCAACGGGTCTGGCGGATTCAGCAAGTGGTGCCGAGCGGTTGCTCGAAAACTGAAGGACGCTGAACGGATTAAACTGGAAGATGAATTGTGTGAGGTCGAAGAGCGTTGGATCCAGACGATTGACGATTACAAGTTTCCTGTGGTCACTCTCGCAGAGTCGACTTCAGCTGAGGCCCTTTGCACGATCTTTGAAACATTGAACCGAACTGGAGTCAAACTGAGCGTTTTCGAGCTGCTCACTGCCCGTTTTTGGCCCAAGGGCGTCAAACTGCGTGAACTTTGGGAAACTGCAGTTGCCGACCATCCTATCATCCTCGAATACAATGTTGATCCCTACTACCTGCTTCAGGCGATCGCGATCTGCAGTCGTCCAACGCCTGGCTGCAAGCGAAGCGAGGTCCTCGAGCTTACAGCAGATAACATAAACGATTGGTGGCCGAAAGTTGTACGCGGTTTGGTCGCCGGCCTCGAGATCTTACGTGACGACTGCAGAGTACTTCTTCCGCGATGGTTGCCTTACCAACCAATGCTCTTGACGCTTGCAGCACTCTTGGGTAAATCGGGGAAAGCTGAGAACCCACCTGACGAAGGAGTTCGACGCGAGAAGATAAAGCAGTGGTTCTGGTGTGCTTCTTTCGGACAGGCATATGAGAGTGGTGCGAATACACAAGCCGTAAAGGATACAGGCGAAATGCTAACGTGGTTCGGGGGCGGAGAACCACCGGATAGCGTTCAATCGGTGCGCTTCGACCCGGCTGCACTTCGAGACGTGACCCCGAGACAGCGGGCGATCTATAGTGCTACGATCTGCCTGATCCTTTGCTCAGGCACGCGTGATTTTCACAAACAATCTGTCATCACCTCGAGGTTGATGAACGAAGAGGGTATCGACGACCATCATGTTTTTCCGTCAGACTATCTTTTGAAGCAAAAGGGCATTGACGTTCCCCGAGTTCGAGATTGTGTCCTTAACCGCACTCTCATCGACGCCTCGACAAATCGCAAGATCAGCAATCGGCCGCCGTCAGATTACATGAGCGAGATCAAGGCAACGGTCGGCTTCCCGTTCGATGCCGTCCTTGAATCACACATCCTTCCCGTCGGAGATGACTCGCCCTTGTGGTCCAATGACTATGAAGCATTTCTTGACTGGAGGCAGAAGCGTATATGGGAAGAGATAAAGAGCGTAACTGGGTTGACCGAGATGAGCGATCTTGAGGCCGTGGATGTGCTGTGAGCCGATGGGAGCGGTGGGTTTTCATATTTGAACGCGAAGCATTGGGGAAATGGTCTTAGAAGTCAACGGAATCAAATATTCGTTTCGGTTGCACAAGCCGGACCAGGAACCGTACCGGGGCATTGAGCCGCTGGTGGGGTGGGCCCGGGTGGAAGGAGAGTCGAGTCCGCGTCGGATCTTGATGAACCCCCGGCCGACACCGCAGGGCAATGTGAGCCGCCGTTTGAGCCTTCAGCACCCGAACGGTTCGTGGTACTTTCGTGACGATGCGGAATTAAGGGAAACAGCTTTGGCTTCGACCAAAGAGCATCCTTTGATCGTTACGACCCTTTAGTTTCGCGAGGACTTCAGAAGCTATGCCCGAAAATGCATTTGAGGCGTTGTGTAAGGTTGCCAGTGAGAAAGAATGGTGCTGGAATCTCGTTTGCACGACCTGCGGCCATGAGGATTTCCGCATGGGACTGGTGCAGATCTCTCGCCGCATCCACCCGGAAAGCGAAAAGTGGGTTCCGCCGGATGTGATCCGCAGTTCCGATCCGCGGCTTACCGAAAGTCTGCGCGATCGGAGGGCTTTCTTCCATCGCGAGCCGCTTTATCTGATCTGTGCATCTGCTAATATTGCCAGCATCGCGGCCACCTGCCGCTTTCCCGATTTCCTTGGTTACCTCGGATTGGCGCTGCACTATCAGGAGCGGATGGAGACGCAATATCGGTTGCTGACACGGCTTTGGGGCAGTGATCTATTGAAGCTAATGGATGAGCGAGCGGCCGAGGTTCTGAGGGCAGATCTAGACCGGCCGGATTTCGTGCTTTCTTGGCGGGACCTGGAACGCGTTGAATACGGGATCGACCGTCGTCGGCTCGAGGCATTGCGGGAACAATAATGAAATTAAGAAAGAAACTTATCGAAGTAGCATTGCCGCTTGACGCTATAAAGAAGGCGTCGGCTCGGGAGAAGTCGATTCGGCATGGGCATCCTAGCACTCTGCATTTGTGGTGGGCTCGGCGACCGTTGGCGGCGGCGAGGGCGGTTATTTTTTCGCAGATGGTGGATGATCCTTCGGAGTATGTCGATACGCTGAAGATGGATGACAAGCTGCGCAAAAAAGCGGAGCGTGTTCTCAGGGATCGTCATGCTGTTTGGGTTACTGCAACTGAAGTAAAAAGGAAGGCGGACGAACCGGGGATCGAGTCACCTGACCCCGGGCCGGAGCCGACGCTGGACGACATTATTGCGGAGCAGGAACGGGATAGGTTGTTCAAGATCATCGAGGAGCTTGTTCTTTGGGAGAACACTACGAATGAGACGGTGCTTGATAAGGCACGTGCGGAGATATGGCAGAGCTGGCGGCGGACGTGTGCGGATAATGCCGACCATCCGCGGGCGAAGGAGCTTTTTGACCGAAACAAGCGACCGGCATTTCACGATCCGTTTGCGGGCGGCGGGGCGTTGCCGCTTGAGGCCCAGCGGCTGGGGCTTGAGGCATGTGCTTCGGACCTCAACCCTGTGGCGGTCCTGATCAATAAGATTCCGCCGAAATTCGCCGAAATGCCGTCTGCAAATCCTAAGTAGAAATCAATCTCCGTTCGCGAATATGCCATTTGTTTGTTCGCTCAGTATGCTTAAATATGACGTTTTCAAAAAAACTTATCGAAGTAGCTCTGCCGTTACAGGCGATAAATAATGCCTGCAAGTCGGACAAGGACCGAAAGACAGGACATATTCGCAACATACATAAGTGGTTCGCGCCGATGCCTCTGCCCGCACTCAGGGCCATCATCTTTTCCTCGATAATTGACGACCCAGGAGAGGACTCATCTCGAGAGCATCTCCTTAAAGTTATCTCCGACCTGGTTTCAAGTGGACCAGAGCACCCTGCGGACCGAGTTCTTGCTGAAGCAAGAGATTTAATTAAGAAACAGTTGGATGGTCAACCACTCTGGGTGCTTGATCCTTTTTGCGGTGGTGGGTCAACGCTCGTCGAGGCTCAACGCCTCGGGTTGCGTAGCGAGGGCTCGGACTTAAATCCAATTCCACTCATGATTTCTAAAGCTCTTACAGTGCTTCCGGCAAGAAATCGTAGCCGTGCGGCCGGTTCCATGCAACTAGCGACTTTTGAATCAGATATTCGAAAGTATGCCGAAAAAGTTCGAGAGGTTGTAAAGGGTTCGATTGCTCACATGTTTCCGGTCGCACCGAATGGTGATCCAATCATCTATTGGTGGTGGGCTCACACTGTTCGTTCTCCCAATCCCGCATTTGGCCGGTTCCGAACGCCTTTGGTTACGTCGTGGTGGCTGTCACGTCGGTCCGGCGAAGTCCAGTACTTGCAGCCGTCACCGAATAAGGAGACAGGTCGGATTGATTTCGAAGTTGTAAAAGGTCGCACGCCGCCCTCGCCAAATAAAGACAGGTGTATCTTTTCTAATGATCCAATTACCTATGAGTATGTTCGTGAGCAGGCCCGCCAAGGCCACCTCGGTCGAATGTTACTCGCCTACGCCTCGGATGGAAAACATGGTAGGAAGCAATGGCCTGCGGATACGAAGAATGAGGTTAGCGCAAACGTCCGATCGCCATCAAATCTCCCAGATTTAGAGATTCCCAGCGATGGCTTGGGTATAAGTGTTCAAAACTACGGTTTCCATAAATGGAAGGATCTTTTTACGCCACGACAACAACAAACGTTATTGGCTTTTGCTCAAGCGATTCAGCGAGTTCCGGAATGGGTCGAGTCTGACGGTGAATCCTTACAATATGGCTGTGACATTGCATCATTTTTAGGTCTCTGTCTTGGAAAGCTTGCGCAAGCAAGCTCGGAAGTGGTTCGGCTGAACGTTAGGAATGGCCCTAACGCAAAGGCTGAGCCCGCCTTCGCAAGGGGTGATCTCCAATTAAACTGGGATTTTGCAGAGACTAACCCTTTTGCAAAAAGTGTTGGTGACTGGAACCAAATTGTTACGACTGCTTTACGAGCCTACAAATTGATAGATCCGAGCGGGCCAGCGGCCGAAGTCCATCAATCCGATGCAAGAGTCGCAGGTAAAGCTCATAAAGGAGAGTATTTGATTATTACTGATCCTCCTTACTTCGCAGCGATTGGCTATGCGGATCTTTCTGAATATTTCTACTACTGGATTCGCATTGCATTGAAGGATATTCAACCCGCATTTTTCTCAACGATTGCAGTGCCAAAACTTAATGAATTGATTGCTTCACCGAAGCGTCACGGCAGCAGGGCTAACGCGGCCGCGTACTTCGTTGAAGGATTTACTGAAACTTTTAAGAATCTAGCAGGGATAAATAGGTCCGGACTACCTTTAGTTGTCGTTTATGCCCAACGTCAGGAAGAGCAATCGAGTGGAAGCACGGTTTCAACAGGATGGGAAGCGATGCTGGAAGCAATCATTCGGGCAAATCTAGCAATTACAGGCACCTGGCCAATTTCAGGAACTGGGGAAGCTCGTATGCGTGCACATCGAGCCAACGCGTTAGGGTCTTACATAGTAATTGTATGTCGGCCACGAGATAAAGCATCGCAAAGAGTCACCCGTCGTGAATTTGTTGATGCTCTCAAATCCGAGCTTCCAGAATCTCTCAGGCTTCTTCAGCGCGGCAATATCGCTCCTGTCGATCTCGCACAGGCGGCGATCGGGCCGGGAATGGCGGTTTATACGAGGTATGAAAAGGTTTTGGATGCCGGGGGCAAGCCGCTAACGGTTCGCGAAGCTCTGGCGCTGATAAATCAGACGCTCGACGAGGTGCTGGCGGAGCAGGAAGGCGATTTTGACGGCGACACTCGCTGGGCACTCGCATGGTTCGAGGAGTTTGGCTTCGAGGCAGGCGAATACGGTCGTGCCGAAACGCTCTCAAAAGCCAAGAACACTTCGGTTAACGAGATGGCCGATCCGCGCACAAGCCCGATACTCGAAGCAAGAGCTGGCAAGGTTCGTCTGTTCCGGCCCGACGAGCTTGAGGCAGACTGGACCCCCGAAAGCGACGGCCGCCTGACGGTCTGGGATATGGTGCATCAACTCGTTCGCGTCCTCGAAAATGACGGCGAAACCGCCGCCGCTGCAATCGTTGCGAAACTAGGAGCCAAAGCAGAAACCGCCCGTGAACTCTGCTATCTGCTCTACACCATGTGCGAACGAAAGAAACGCGCCGCCGAAGCGCTCAGCTATAACGGCCTAGTCCAATCCTGGCCGGAGATAATGCGGCTCGCGCAACAACAAACATCATCGACGGGCGGCACAGTACAGACTTTCGAGTTTACTGAGCAAGAATGAAGGACTTCGTTGTTTACCACAATCCAAACGCGATGGGCTACCCGGCCGGCGAGCATCCCGAACTGACTGTTCTAACCAACAAAAGGGTCTCCGACGTCATAGGTGACCGAGTTTGGCTGCTGACGGGAGAGGGCAAACCGCGAAAGTTTTTCCTCTGTGCCTGGTTCTTCATCGATCATATCGATTCGGGGGAAGATGAGGGCTTTGCGACATGCATAAGCGGAACGACTGGTCGAAAGTTCGATCCGATGATCCCGATAGACAAGAACGCGGAGTGGTTTCACGATCTCAAACAGGAACAAGGCAACTTTGCATGGGGATTCAGCAAGATCAAGAGCGAAGCCGCGATCGGAGAGCTCGAAAAGCTTGCGCAAAGCGAGGATTGATCAGCCCCTTTTGTGTGGGCTACTAGGCCAGAATGCCGGAAAAGGAGCGGTACAGCATTGTTTGGCAGCAGGCGGGTGAACCGCTCGCCCAAAGGTTCTATGTCCCGGGCTATCGGGGCATGTTGCCGTTCTTCATATCGGGCAAGGATGCCGAAAAACTGGAAAACAAGGAAGGTGTCCAGCTAAACGAACGCCAGTTACTTGAGGGCATACTGTATGGTTTGTATGAATTCGACCACAACCCGAAACCGTGGCACAACGCAGAGGATCGGCATACTCTGACCTACTTGCTAGATGTTTTGGGAAACGGCTTCAGATTCAAATCCCCTGAGAAGTTGGTCCTCGATATTGCTTACAATCTTCGCGAACGAAACGGAACCCGTGTGAGCCGCGTCGTTCTGTACAACGGTATCGAATTGGTTCCATTTTCGTCGAAGATAAGAAGTGACCTGATCTGCGACACATGGACCGTCGCCGCTGAAGATGATAACAAACAACTTCTCGAACCGATCCCGGATTGGATCATGGAAACGAACCTCTTCGAGTTGTTGCCTGCGGCCAAAGAGAACATCTGTTACTACGGGCTTTGTGCGATGGTCGTATTGAATTACAACCCCGATGAGATCGAAGAATACCTGAACGAATTCATTTATCCGAACGTCGAAATGCAAGCACTTAAAGTGAGGATCAAGAGCCTTCTCGAAGCTCCCACACGCTTTTCGATCAAGGATCTGGAGCTTTAACAGCAATGGCAATAACGAACCACGAACGAGTAGGAAAAGTGATGGAACTGCTAAAGGCCGGTCTCGGGCCATATGTGGACCGCGAGGTACAGTCCTCGATCGAGCAGGGCCGCGTGACGGCGGAGATACTCGCACCATTTACAGAGGATCAGAATCTCGGTAACAAGCCGCCATCGGAGTGGGACGTGTCGGGCCTTCTCAGAATGATGTGGGATACCTGGAACTCAATCTTCAGATACACGCTCGGGCATTCGGAGCGCAGTCTGGTTTCTGAATTGCGGAATCACCGCAATGCCTGGGCTCATCAACGGACATTTTCGAGCGATGATGCATATCGGGTATTGGACTCGGCCGGCCGACTGTTGTCAGCGGTTTCTGCCGCCCAAGCGGATGACGTTGAGAAAATGAAAATGGAGCTGCTCCGGCTCCGCTTTGACGAACAGGTTCGAGGTGAAAAGCGAAAAGCAGGCGGCTCATTGGTCGAGGCTTCTGCGTCTGGAGTTGTGAAGCCCTGGCGTGAGGTCGTAACACCACATAAAGATGTCGCCAGCGGCCAGTACCAGCAGGCCGAGTTTGCTGCCGACCTTTGGCAGGTTCATTTAGGTGAGGGCTCCAACGAATACAAGGACCCGGTTGAGTTTTTTCGCCGGACATATCTCACAGAAAGCTTGGGTCAACTGCTGACCGGCGCCATGCAACGACTCGCAGGCACGGGCGGCGACCCGGTACTTCAGTTGCAAACGAATTTTGGCGGCGGCAAGACGCACTCGATGCTCGCCTTGTATCATCTTTTCTCGGGAGTAAACCCCGCCGATCTTCCCGGGGTCGATAGCTTGGTCACCGCAGCAGGCGTCAGTTCGCTTCCCGCGGCACGAAGGGTTGTGCTGGTTGGCAACCGAATATCGCCGGGTAATCCAGTTACAAAAGAGGATGGCACAGTAGTCCGAACGCTTTGGGGGGAATTGGCGTGGCAACTGGGCGGTAAAAAGGCGTTCGACCGAATTGCTGAGGACGATCGTAATGCAACCAGCCCCGGCGATGTGCTTCGCGAGCTGTTAAAAGAGAACGGGCCTTCACTGATCCTTATAGATGAATGGGTGGCATATGCACGCCAGCTTCATGACCAAAGCGATCTGCCGGGCGGCGGCTTTGAAACGCAGTTCACCTTCGCTCAGGCACTGACGGAATCAGCGAAATTGGCAGGGAACTGCCTTCTTGTGATCTCTCTTCCCGCTTCGGACACTTCGGGTTCTCCGCACGCCCAGGCCGATGATGTCGAGGTCGGCGGCATTCGCGGTCGTGCGGCACTCGACCGACTGCGGAACGTTGTCGGCCGCATCGAATCCTCTTGGCGTCCGGCGACGGCGGAAGAAGGATTTGAGATCGTCCGACGTCGGCTATTTGAGCCACTGGCGGCGGATCAATACAAGAACCGGGACGTGACAGCTCGAGCTTTCTCAGATCTTTATCGTTCACAACAGCAAGAGTTTCCCGCGGAGTGCTCCGAATCAGACTATGAAAAAAGGATAAAGGCCGCTTACCCGATACACCCGGAAATATTTGATCGGCTATATAGCGACTGGTCAACATTGGTCAAGTTTCAACGGACCCGTGGAGTATTGAGGCTGATGGCAGCAGTAATTCATAGTCTTTGGGAAAAGGGCGATCATAGCCCGCTGATAATGCCCTCGACGATTCCCATCGACGATCAGCGAATCCAGTTTGAATTGACGCGTTACCTCTCTGACAATTGGGTGCCAATAATTGAAAAGGACGTAGACGGCCCCAACTCCCTGCCGCTCAAGATTGATAGCGATCTGCCAAACCTCGGCAAGGTTCATGCCGCTCGCCGCGTAGCTCGGACCATTTACCTCGGTTCCGCGCCGACATCAGGCGTAGCTCATCAGGGACTTGACGAACGCCGGGTGAAGTTGGGATGTGTTACCCCCGGAGAATCCTCGCCGGTATTTGGTGACGCTCTTCGTCGGCTATCATCATCTGCGACTTATCTCTATCAGGACGGTACACGGTATTGGTACTCGACCCAACCTACCGTTTCAAAGCTCGCGGAGGATCGCCGAGAGCAGCTCAAACGTGAATCCGAAAAGGTGACCGAAGAACTGCGAGGCCGTCTCATCAAGAACCTGAATGAGAAGGGCGATTTTCGCAGAGTACACCCGTTCCCGGCCTCCGGCCAGGATGTCCCGGACGACACAGATGTACGACTTGTCATTCTCACGCCCGACCAATCTTTTACTAATGCGAAGGACCCGGCGAACACGGCAATCTCTGCTGCCCGAGCTATTCTTGAGTATCGAGGAAATGCCCCTCGAATATATCGAAATACGCTCGTCTTCCTTGCCGCCGATAAGGCCAGGCTCCAGGATCTTGAAGAAGCAGTTCGGAATTTTCTTGCATGGGATTCGATAATAGCCGACCAGACGTCTCTCGACCTTGCACCGAATCAGGTAAAGCAGGCTATAAATCAACGGACTGCAGCCGAAAGCACCGTCAACGCCCGTATACCGGAAACTTTCTATTGGCTGATCGTGCCGGTTCAGGGGAACCCGCAGGCAAGTGTTGAGCTACAAGCGATCAAACTTTCGGGACAAGATGGTCTGGCCGTCCGGGCAAGCAAAAAACTCCGAAGCGATGAACTTTTAATCACTGGCTTCGCCCCAACACGTTTGCGAATGGAACTGGACAGGGTTCCGCTTTGGCAGGAAGATCGTGCATCAATTCGCCAGTTAGCTGACCACTTCCCACGTTATATCTATCTTCCTCGACTTGTAGATCAGGCGGTGCTTTTTGATTCCATAAAGAACGGCGTAGCGTCGCTCAGTTGGACCACCGACACATTTGCCTACGCCGATGGTTATGACGAAAACAATGGACGTTTCCGCAATCTACAGGCGGGCCAGAACATCGCATTCGACGGTCTAGACAGCGACGCACTCATAGTTATGCCAGACGTTGCGTTCCGGCAAATTGAAGCGGAACGAGCCTTGGTTGGCCTTGCAGATGATTCCGACGCGAATCGACCATCTTTGGCATCACCTTCAGGTTCGACCGTAGATTCCGGCTATCCTGCCTCCCCAGAGAGCGATAGCCCGGCGAAACCGACCACGCCACGCCGGTTCTATGGAACGGTTCCACTCGATCCTACACGCGTTGGCCGAGATGCAGGACAGATCGGTGATGAGGTGATTGCCCATCTATCGAGTCTGATCGGGGCAAACGTCAGAGTGACGCTTGAGATCGAGGCTGATATAGAAAGTGGCGTTCCAGAAAATGTCGTTCGGACCGTGACCGAAAATAGTCGTATACTCAAGTTTACCTCGCACGGGTTTGAGTCTGAATAAACATATAGAGTGGCCGACTCAATCGGGACGATTTGGATATTAACGAAGAGCCCCCATACTCGGGAAAAGAAGGTTATTGAAATGCCACGAAAACGGGTTCTCAAGGAAAGCGATCGCAAAGAACTGGAAACTCTGTTGCTAAATCCCCATTTTGGGGCGGTTTATCGGGGACTTCGGAAAAAGAGTGAGTATGCCGACGTTGAAGCACTGAAATTCCTCAGGCTGTACATAGCCCAGATTGAGTTCGTTGAGAGCCACAGCGACGAACCGTTAGTTGTTCGCGATCATTTGAACGAACTTAGACTTGACGACTTTCACAGGAAACTAGTGGCAGACGGGCTGGCTCGATGGTTTGTAAAACCCGCCGGTAGCGGCATCGTTTTTACAAACCCCGGAGTTTCTGAGTTTTATTTTAATGTATTTGGCGATTACCCGGACCTGAATGATGAGGTGAGGCCGCGCACGATTGACGCGAATGGAGCCTCAGACGGATTAAAGCGAGGAATCGAATCTACTGGGTCGGCGGGCAGTAAGCGAACAACTAGAGATTTTGATCCGGCGAAGCGTGGGCTTACCATTGATCGGGCGATAATGCTCCTGTATGCGATCGGCGGTTCACGGCTGAAGGGGCTCGTGTACAAGGATGTCGCAATAGCGTTGAGTTATTTGACTGGATTCAAGGAGGGGGAGTTTGTTAAGAGATTTTCGCACGTCTTGCCAAATGAAGAAAAGGGCATCAAGAAGTTCAATAATCAAACCGACGCTTATAATAAGGACGTTAAAGTAGTCACAAGGATACTTTCGGAAATGGGGCTCGGGAATGAAGCGGAAAAGCTCAGGAGCGATTCCGGTGTATAAAAACTTATGCGCAAATTACGCGTAAGTGAAAATCTATCTGTTTTTATGGACGCTGTGCAGAGATTTGCACGGCGTTCTTGCGTTTTACGTGGGACGTCGAGATCAACAAAAGGAAGGATTCTGATTGATGAAACTGACGGAGTTTATTCGCGAAAAGGACGTTCTGGAGCAATGGCCTATGAGCAAGGCGACGTTGATTCGGGCGAGGAAAAAGGGCTTACCGTTTGTTCGCCTGGGTGCGTATGTGTGCTACAGGCCGGAGGATCTGGAAGCCCATTTTTGCAATCCACGCTCGTGGAAGAGTGAGCCAGCCGAAAGCAAGGAGGGCAAGCAAGATGATCAAAAATAAGAAAGGCCGAAGCTGTAACTTCGGCCCAAAAACAAACTTGAACGGGTATTCAAGAAAGGCGTTTTCTGTTAGGTATGTTAGTCCATTTTGCGATGGAGTTCAATGCGAAAAATGCGGCTCGGACTACATGCGGTTTTCGGTTGATGGCTATTGCCAGGGTTGCCAACAGCTTGTCGAATACGTGATTCGCGAACAACTGGCAGCAATCGTGCCGGCGAAAGCAGGGAGGGAGATCCGATGACATTTGATCAAATCGTCTCACGGCTTGAAGGACTAAAGAAAATCGGCAAGAACTTTATCGCCATTTGTCCGTCCCATGACGACGGTAACCCTTCGCTGAGCGTTCGCGGCGTGGACGGCAGGGTGCTTTTGAAATGCCATGCGGGATGCGACATTGAGTCAATTTGCCGAGCCATGGGCATCTCGTTGTCGGAGCTTTTTGAAAAGCCGCTGAACGGCTTCTATAACGCAAGCAACGGGGATTCAAAGGCACCAACGAAAAGCATCGGGGCGACTATTGCCGAGTACGTCTATCGAGACGCTGACGGAATTGAACGCTATCGCAATGTTAGACATTCAGGGGCGGGGCGATACTATCGAAAGCCAAGTGGGGCCGAGAGTCTTCCGTATCGCTTGCCCGAACTTCTCAAGGCAAGGGCGGACGGCATTGAGCATGTTTTCGTTTGCGAAGGTGAGAAGGACTGCGACAACGTTCGCGGTCTCGGGTTCGTGGCGGTAAGCCTGAAGGGCATCAAAGACGCATGGGCGGAATATTTCGCCGGGATGCACGTCACGATCATTCAGGACCACGACGAACCCGGCACAAAGCAAGCGGTGAGTATCGCCCGTATCCTGGCAACGCAGGCGGCGAGCGTGAGAATCACCGACCTCTACCCAAGTGAGCCAATGCCAAATAAAAACGGCAAGGATGTTTCCGATTGGATAGACGAACGAAGGACGGCGGGCGATAAGGACGAAGAGATCGCCGAGGAGCTTGCCCGGATTGTTGACGGTGCCGATACGTGGAACCCCGAAAAGAGCATTGCCGACGTAGAGCCTACGCAGCGAGGCAACGGGCCGGATGAGGAACCACCGCTAAAGGTCTATCGAGCTGCAGACGTAAAGGACGAAAGGGTTGAGTGGCTTTGGGAGCCTTTTCTACCGCTCGGGAACTTCTGCCTTCTCGATGGTGAGGAAGGCATCGGCAAGACCTTCCTTTCGTGTGCATTGTTGACCGCCGTGGCAAACGGCCGGGGGTTGCCGATACTGCGAGGCGAATACACGGTGCCTCCTTCTAACGCAATGATAGTTTCGGCAGAGGATTCGCTTTCGGCGGTCTTGAAACCCCGCTTAGTATCAATGGATGCACCCCTCGAACGCATCTATTTGACCGACGAAGTGTTTGCTCTTTCACCTGAGGGCGTGGAACGTCTCAGCAAGGCAATCGCTTTGTATGAGCCGCGGTTAGTGATCATCGACCCGCTCTTTTCCTATACCGGCGGGGTGAATCTC
Source organism: Chloracidobacterium sp. (assembly GCA_016716305.1). Lineage (NCBI taxonomy): Bacteria > Pseudomonadati > Acidobacteriota > Blastocatellia > Chloracidobacteriales > Chloracidobacteriaceae > Chloracidobacterium > Chloracidobacterium sp. The sequence goes on along the minus strand of JADJWP010000002.1, from coordinate 1,669,438 downwards.
AATAACGACAATGAGATAAGAAGCGTGACAGACCCGCTAAAGCGAATTGCCGAAGTGCATAAATGCACGATCCTTGGCATCCGGCATATTGGTAAATCAAAAGGGCTTGGCGAAGCCCGCAACGCCGGTTTGAATGGCGTAGGATGGCGGGCCGCCGCACGTTCGCATTTATTAATCGGCAGGAATCCGCAGGACGATAAGGATCGGGCAATCTGCCAGACCAAATCGAATTTGGCCGAAGGTTATAGCAAGGCTCTCGGCTATTCCATTCGTGACGGCCGCTTCTATTGGACAGGTGAGAGCCAATTAACCCCGGAAACGATCTTGAGTTACACTCGGCAAGAAAGCACCGAGGAGCGAAACGAAAGAACCGATGCCATGGAGTTCCTTCGGGAAACACTCAGTAAAGGCCGGATGCCGACGAAAGAGGTCCAGAAGTCAGCTCGGGAAGCGGGGATCTCGGAAGCGACATTACGCCGGGCTAAAGCCGCGATGAATATCGAGGCGGTAAAGGATGACGCACCGAACGGGGCGTGGTTTTGGCATCTTCCGAGAGGGTGAAGATGCTCACTTTACCCATATACCGTGTATTTGAGCATCTTCGATTTTGTGACAACGCAAAACCCTTCTAAATACAGGGTGAAATCGAAGATGCTCACCCTCAAACCTTAAGGTGCTCATGTGAGCATCTTCGACCAGAAACGACGATGAAAGAGGTGAAGCAGGAACAAACCACGAAGGCACTAACGCAGACAAGGCGACCAAGGCATCTGCGCTATGTGAGAACGGTGGATGAGGAAACAAATACAGTCAATACCGTCCCAAACAGCCTCGGGATACTGGGCAAGAGGGTCAAACACCGAATCAAATCGACGGATAGTTCAGCGAAGGAGGCCATTTTCCGAGTTACAGATGTTACAGATCGAAGAAAAAACCGATGAACCGGGTGCCGCCATGAGCAGAGTTAGTGAGAAATCGGGCACTCGGAGGCGTTTCATCGAGGCTTACGAGCGGACGTGCGGCAACGTAAGTGCGAGTTGCGAATATGCTGGAATATCGCGCCAAACATACTATCGCTGGATCAAGAGTCTAACGCCGGTGAACGTTCGGTTCAGGGAGCGGATTAAACTGGTTCGTGCCAACGATCGCCTAGTGGATCTTGCAGAGTCGAGACTAATGCAAAAAGTCGCCGATGGGGACATAGCAGCGATAATCTTTACGCTAAAGACGAAGGGCAGAGATCGGGGTTGGAATGAAAGAGATGGGCTAGATTTCGGTAGGGGACGCACGGAGACTAAGAGCATGGTAAAAAGCGGGGCAGAGGCGTATTTGCTGTGGCTTACAGATTACCCGAACAGCTCGCGCAAGGAACGGGAAGTAATGCTGAATGCGTTTGCTCACAGGCTGAAGATCGGTGTGGATGAACTCGCAGAGGAAGTCGGGATTATGCGCAGAAGGTAAGCACCTAGTGATTTTTTGCCGCCGTCTTCGAACTCCTCACGATCAAGGGACCGTCAACGTGATGGAGTTAGATGGGTTTGATTCGCCGTTTTGTGCGTAGATAGTAAATTCGCCGGAGGCGAGTGTGAGCGGGACCTTTTCGATCGAGGTCTCAGAAAGTTTTGAATGGATGCGGAGCGCGCTGTTCGGGACGATGCAGGGTGAAACCTGGGGGCAACCGGGCCCGATAACCTTGATAAATACTTGATCGGGCGAAATCGATCGGCCCGCAATCGAAACGTAGAACTCTCTTCCGGCGACGGGTTCGGTAATCAGCCTAATCGACTCGATTATCGGGGGAGGAAGACTAGCCCTTGCGGTGGACGACCGCTCGATCTTCCACTGGCCATCGACCTTTCTCAGAATATAGTGGACAAAATATGGGCCGACGGTCTTGTTTCTGATCAAAGTACCATCCGTCTGATACTCAGTGATGAACCACCGCTCAAGCGTCTTCACGGTTGCGAAGTCTCGATCCTTATTTATCTCGACGAATTGGAATTCGAACTGTTCGTTCTTGGTTTCAGGTCCGTATCGCTTTCCGTCGCGCTTCAAGCGGTCTATGCCGGCGCGAATACGGCGAATATCTACCTCAGCTCCAAATTCCTGTTCTCCCAGCCAGTATTCCTTGATTTTCGATTCGTCGATGGACTCGGGATTGCGATATAGGACAAGTGATTCGTATTTCTGCGATTCTTCCACCACCTTGCGGATCTCGTGCTCTTCATCGGTTGGAAAAAAGGTTAACGCTGCGACGACGATCAGTCCTGCAATGATGAGGAAGCTGAGCCCTGCAGCGACAGAAGAATTCGAAAACCTTCTGCTCTGGACTACGGCTGCAACGGGCTCGGCGGCCAACTCCATCGTCACCCGTTCATCTGTTACCGGGCCATTATCTACGGGGTACGCTTCAATATCGGCGTGAAAGACCAAGCCCCGGCCCTTAACCGTTTCGACGAAAAGGGTACCTGGTTGGACGGCCGCAAACGCCTTCCTGAGTTTGCTGACACTTTGTGCAAGGTGTGTACTAGTTACGCCGATCCGGTTATCTTGCCAAACGCGCTCGATGATCTCTTGGGTTGAGACCAACTCATTCGGCGTTTCGATCAATACCGCTAAAAGCTCGAGGGCTTTCTTTTCTATTTTAAGAAGGTCGCCCGCGTGGTAAAGTGCGAGCCGGTTCGGATCGAACTCAAAATCTCCAAATTTATATCGCGTGGGCTGCCTGTCGATCATCAAAAAACACAGCGAATATACCGCTTCACGATTTCTTCAAGTTTTCATTATGAGTCCGTTATGGACTTATAACCCGCAATGCGTAGATTGAAGGTCACGTAAACCTGTAATCCCGATTAGCCAAGTAAAGAGATCGGCGTAACGAAAGTTAGCATAGCTCTTCTGACGAATGCAACGCACTTCAAAGATAAACTGTCAGTTGGAACGACAGCGAATCCGGCGCTTTCACCGGTATGTCCACGGGGGCCTGCGACAAGAACATTAGTGACGGTTCCTTCAAAAAGATCAAATCCGGGATATATAAGGTGGTTCCAAATGCGCTTCTTCAGCCCGGGGAATATTGCTTTTACTACACGGGTAACGTCTCAGGCCTTGGACTGGCCGGCGGGAAAGTACTCGATTTCAGCGTAGAGTAGTTCCTAACGTATAGAAATAAACCAAGCAATGATAGATGGAAGGTTCAGATGATTAATATCGCTCGACTTTGTGTACGGCGCATTCTAGCCGTTTTCTTCTTTTTCGTAGTTCTGGTGCATCCTCAATACAGTCAATCGGTCGTGCCCGTTAATCAACAGTTATTCCAAGGTCAGGCAATCTCGGTCAGAACATTACAGTCTATCGCATCGCAACGTCCCAATACCCAAAGTTCCCCGCTCGTTGTCGAATTGGCGAACGCACCGTTTTTCTTCGATATTTGGCTTGCATCGGTCTTTAGCCCCGCTGTTACCGGGTCAGTTTCACCGAGCAGTGGCACGGTCGGAGTAACAAACTTTACAATATCAGGGTCTGCGACGCCGAACGCCCAGGTGAGGTGCACCGAGACGGCACCGGACGGCACGGTCGCACCCTTTTCAGTGAATGCCAACTCATCCGGTTTTTATTCGTTCGGTCCATTCAAATTAGCTAAGATAGGGCTTCATACATGTCGCTTACGTGACATGTCGAATGGTACTGAGACCACAGTTCCGTATACGGGCACCGGCGATTTTGGCATTTCGCGCACGCCTTCCAGTCGAACCATCAATCCGGGACAACAAGCGGTCTTCACAGCGACCTTCACGAGTGCATTGGGCTTCGCCGGCACGGTTACGCCGTCCGCTCTCAACTGGTCCAACATTCCCGGTGCGACGGCCTCGTGGTCTCCTGCCACGGTCAATGTGCCGTCGAACGGACCGGCAACAGCGAACTTCACCATCCAGACCTCGGCGACCACTACGCCCGGGACCTACGGGAACATAATACTGCGCGGCACTAACGGAGCTATCACCAAGGCGGCCTCGGCCGTCAGCGTCACGGTCAGCGGCCCGCAGTTGACGGGCAGCGTCTCGCCTTCGAGCGGGACCGTCGGGGTGACGAACTTCACGATCACCGGCACCGCGACGCCGAACGCCCAGGTGAGGTGCACCGAGACGGCACCGGACGGCACGGTCGCACCCTTTTCAGTGAATGCCAGCTCCTCGGGCAGCTATACCTTCGGACCCTTTACCCTGAGGCAGATCGGGCAGCACAGCTGCGTCCTGCGGGACATGTCGTCCGGACAGGAACTATCGCCCATAACCTATACGGGAACGGGCGACTTCAATGTCACGGTGAGCCCGTCGTCACGGACGGTCACCCAAGGCGGGCAAGCGGTCTTCACAGCGACCTTCACGAGTGCATTGGGCTTCGCCGGCACGGTTACGCCGTCCGCTCTCAACTGGTCCAACATTCCCGGTGCGACGGCCTCGTGGTCTCCTGCCACGGTCAATGTGCCGTCGAACGGACCGGCAACAGCGAACTTCACCATCCAGACCTCGGCGACCACTACGCCCGGGACCTACGGGAACATAATACTGCGCGGCACTAACGGAGCTATCACCAAGGCGGCCTCGGCCGTCAGCGTCACGGTCAGCGGCCCGCAGTTGACGGGCAGCGTCTCGCCTTCGAGCGGGACCGTCGGGGTGACGAACTTCACGATCACCGGCACCGCGACGCCGAACGCCCAGGTGAGGTGCACCGAGACGGCACCGGACGGCACGGTCGCACCCTTTTCAGTGAATGCCAGCTCCTCGGGCAGCTATACCTTCGGACCCTTTACCCTGAGGCAGATCGGGCAGCACAGCTGCGTCCTGCGGGACATGTCGTCCGGACAGGAACTATCGCCCATAACCTATACGGGAACGGGCGACTTCAATGTCACGGTGGCCCGTCGTCACGGACGGTCACCCAAGGCGGGCAAGCGGTCTTCACAGCGACCTTCACGAGTGCATTGGGCTTCGCCGGCACGGTTACGCCGTCCGCTCTCAACTGGTCCAACATTCCCGGTGCGACGGCCTCGTGGTCTCCTGCCACGGTCAATGTGCCGTCGAACGGACCGGCAACAGCGAACTTCACCATCCAGACCTCGGCGACCACTACGCCCGGGACCTACGGGAACATAATACTGCGCGGCACTAACGGAGCTATCACCAAGGCGGCCTCGGCCGTCAGCGTCACGGTCAATGGGCCGCAGCTTACTGGATCAATGACGCCGACAACCCGAATCGTCGGTGTAACACCGGTTAGTATTCTCGGAACCGCAACGCCTAATGGGACAGTTCGCTGTACCGACACATCGCCGGACGGCACGATAGCGGTTTATGAGGTTCAGGCGAACTCTTCGGGTAACTACACGTTTGGTCCATACATCATTCCCCAGCTTGGTCAGTATGTCTGTCTCTTGCGGGATCTGACCACCGGTCAGGAGTTGAGTCTGCCTTACAGCGGGTCAGGGGATTTTTCATCATCGGTTAACGCAACCAGTCGAACGATTACTCGCGGACAAACGGCTAGTTACGTAGTTACGTTCTCGAGCATGGGCGGCTTTGCGGGCAAGGTAAAACCGTTCGCATTGAATTGGTCTAACATACCTGGCACAAATGCGTCGTGGACGCCAACCGAAGTAAATGTACCCTCTGGCGGAAGTGGCCAGGCCACCTTTACGATCCAAACCTCCGCTAGTACAACCCCGGGAACATATGGAAACATGACGCTTTTCGGCAAGAATGGATCATTTAGCCGAAGCGTACAGTCATCTGTAAGTCTCACGGTAAATTCGTCAAATCCCGCACCAACGATCACGCCACCGATCTCTCCGTCATCGGTGACGTACAACCAACCGACAACTGTAACAGTTAACGGCAGCAATTTTCGACCGGGGTTAAATGTGGCGATAATCACTCCCAATTGTCCGTCAGCTAACCCGTGCTGGATACAGCAGCCGGCCATCGAGTTTGTTAACAGTTCGCAGTTGCGCGTTCAAGTTGTCATGCTCGGAGCTCCTCCGTATTCGGCAACCTTGAAGGTCGTAAATGACGACGGTCAATTCGATACTGAAACGTTTCAAGTGACCGGTGCCGGGAATCCGGAACCCACGATAAACAACATTGCCCCCAACCCGGTCACGGTCAATCAGACAACGACGTTAACAGTGACGGGTACCAATTTTGTTAATGAGCCGACTGTAAAGGTTACTACTCCCGACGGAACTTGGGACATTCATCCGTCGAAAGTTCAGTTCGATAATAGCAATCAGATACGAGTCGAAGTGAATATGGGCAGCACGCCTCCGTATCAGGCGACGTTACACGTTAAGAATCCTGATCAGCAAAGCGCTACGCGACAATTTTCAGTTGTCGGAATCACCCCAGTCCTTGAGTTAATAGCCCTTGAGGTAACCCAAGGAATCCAAAATTTCTGGAATGATATAGTTCTAATTGGTTCGAAAAAGACTTATGTACGAGCTCATGTTCGAAGCCTAGCGGGTGACGTCAGCAATGTGAGAGCTCAACTTTCTGGAACTCGAAATGGAGGCTCCCTAGGATCGCCGCTCACTGCTATAAATTCGAGTTCAGGTCTCAGCACTGGGTCAATCAAAGTAAAGTCCTCACCACAACGGTCGTCACGTAATGACAGCTTTTTATTCGAGTTGCCCCCGGACTGGGTAAATGGGAGTGTTGAACTTACGTTCGCTGGAATAAGCCATAGCTTTATGTTTAACGAGGTCGACGGAACGAGTGACGGTCGCGCCCGAGTCATCTTCCAAAATGCTCCACCATTAAAAATTAAACTTGTCCGTGTCGACTGGCCCATACTCACGGGTCCAAGTGATGACAAAATGAAGCAGGTGGAAAATGATATAAGGGTTATGTTACCGAGCGGTCTCATACAGATAAGCAATGGCAGTATAAATTCAACACACCAACCACGCTTCACAGAAGATTACTTTCAGCAGATAGTCGTTCCTCAATTAACTGTCAAGCGCTTAAGTGAATGCGGATGGAACGGGTGCGATACCTATTACCTCGGTATTGTAGACCAAGAATTGGCCAATCCCTTTCCGCTTTCTCCGCGGATCCTAGGTTACGCAAGTACCTCATTTGATTATGACTGTAATCAAAATCGACGAGGTGATGTGGCCGCCGCTTTCTTCGTTCCGTTTCAAGACGATGCACGATTCACACACGTTCATGAACTGGGCCACCTATTCGGTAGGTTTCATACAAACTATAACGGTGTTGGAGACGGTTGCCAGCATGTGCCCTCAAACGGGACTATTGGATTTGTTGTACCTTCGCAGTATTCTCCATACGCTGTCTATGGGTTTGACGGCGTCAATTCATTTCCGTCAAATACGCCGGACGTTATGAGTTATGGTGACTGGCCGTTCATTTCACGTTTTACATACGAAAAGATTCTGGAGCATGTTCGGGACCGTTTCGCGGCTTCTCAGAATGTTAAAGATTCCGCAAACATCGCTTACCAGGGCAGTGATGTACTTCTCATCAGTGGCACCCTTGAGCGAAATCAGCCAATTGGAAACCTAACCCCAGTGTACAAACTTCCCGCTGCATCCAATGTCCATTCCGCCGTGGGTGGGGGTTATGAAATAGCATTTTATGATTCAATCAATAACCGTCTTGTGAGCTATGATTTTGAACCAGAATTTAGTTCTGTTGGCGAGGTCGGGTCTTTTGGGCTACTTTTGCCGCCTCATCCGAATGTCACTCGAATCAGTCTGGAAAGGAATGGACAGGAATTAGCGTACAAACTCGCTTCACTGAACGTCCCGACCGTTACTGTAACTTCACCCAACGGCGGTGAAATATTAAATGGTAACTCCTCAACTATTGAGTGGGTTGCATCCGATCTCGATGGAGATCAACTCAACTTTCTTGTCCAATTCAGTGGGGATAACGGTTCCACGTGGACGACGTTAAACAGTAATTTGACGGAGAATCATCATTCAGTGAATCTTGACACCTTACCCGGTACTGGTCAAGGTCGAATTCGGGTGCTCGCTAGCGATGGTTTCCACACTGCGCTGGATCAATCAGACAATACTTTTACAGTCGCAGGTCGCGGACCCACAGTTAACATCTTGACTCCTGGGGATAATTCTTCATATGTCGGGGTTCAGCCGGTGATGCTTCAGGGCACGGCTAACGATCTCGAAGACGGCGAATTATCGGGAACAGCGTTGAAATGGATTTCCAACCTGGACGGACAAATCGGTACAGGCCAGTCGCTAAGTATGCCTGCAATAAATTTGACTGAAGGCGTTCACACTATCTCGCTTTCCGCCCAGGATAGTGAAGGTTTCATTGGAACAAAATCGGTAACCGTTACCATTCACCGTTCGCAGCCTGTTTTGCCTCCGAGGCTGTCCCTCGCGCCCTCAGCGATGTCTTTTGTCGCAAACCAAGGTTCCGGCGTGACCGACCCGCAAGTACTCGCGGTCAGAAACGACGGCGACGGAGATCTAAATTGGACTGCATCTGCGAACCAAAGCTGGATACAACTCGGAAATACTTCCGGCTCAGCTCCATTCAATTTGTCCGTAACCGCAAACGCTACCGGGCTGCCAATCGGCGCGTACGCAGGACAAATAACCATCTTAACCACCGACGCCCCCAATAGTCCTCAGACCGTCGAGGTTCAGTTTGTTGTTGTCAGTCCAACTGTTAATTCTAGGGCGCCCTTCGACTTCGACGGTGATGGGAAGACGGATGTCGGTATCTTTCGTCCGGGGCCGGCAGAGTGGTGGTATCGGAGAAGCTCTGACGGACAGGTGCCTGCACTTCAGTTCGGCACCTCGACGGATGCGATCGCACCGGTCGATTACACCGGCGACGGAAAGTCGGATGTGGCGTTCTTCCGTCCGACCACGGGCGAGTGGTTCATTCTAAGATCTGAGGACGGATCGTTCTATTCGTTCCCGTTCGGCGGAGCGGGCGACACACCCGTCCCGGCGGACTACGACGGTGACGGCAAGGGCGATGTGGCGGTCTTCCGTTCGACCAACAACACATGGTACATCCAGCGTTCGTCCGACCTCGGGGTCTCGATCATCACCTTTGGAGCCTCGGGCGACCTGCCGGTGACGGCCGACTATGACGGCGACGGCAAGTCGGACATCGGCATCTTTCGTCCGGGCCCGGGCGAATGGTGGTATCTGCGGTCGTCTGACGGCGGCAACCGTGCGTTCCAGTTCGGGACATCGACCGACAAGACGGTGGTCGGCGACTACACCGGAGACGGCAAGGCAGACGCTGCGTTCTTCAGGCCGACTACGGGTGAGTGGTTCATCCTGAGATCGGAGGACGGCTCGTTCTACTCGTTCCCGTTCGGCGGAGCAGGCGACACGCCGGTTCCCGGCGACTACGACGGCGACGGCAAGACGGACGCCGCGGTCTTCAGGCCGTCATCGGCGACGTGGTTCATGCTCGGCTCGACCTCGGGCACGCAGATCATCCCGTTCGGTGCCGCCACCGACCGCCCGATCCCGAATGCGTTCGTCAGATAGACTCTGTTCCGCCTGGACCCTCCTCATGCGGATCACAGAGTCGCCGAGTCAGGATGTGTTTGCATGAACTACCGGATTGATCGCTAGACTGATCTTTTGAACTTTATCCATTCTCCGGTTTTCCAGTCATAGCTCTCGAGACCGTGGAAGCGTTTTTTGTAATCATAGAGAGTCGGCTTATCAAACGTATAGCCCAGGTAATAAAACTCGTTCCCTTGTTCCGACGCATATTCGATCTCTTTGAGCATTGTGAAAATGCCGAGGCTTCGCCATTCGATGTCGGGGTCGAAAATGCAGTAATACCCATGTGAGGTGTTGGCCCCCATTTCAAAAAAGCTCGCTGCGACTAGGTTGCCGTCTTCGAAAACACAGAATTTCTTGTTCCGTTCTCCTTCGGGCAGATTTACCTTTTCCGGGGCATGCTCCCCGAACCGGACGTTGTGGCGCTTAAACAACTTGCATTCTTCACCATCCTTCGTCACTTTCAATGGCAGCTTTTGGAGGTCAATGTCCGCGTTTATTCTCAGAACCCTTTTCTGACTTTTTGACAACCGAAAATCCTTCAGGCGAATTCGAAGGGGGATCGATCTGAGCTCGCCGCTCCGGCTGTATCGCCAGTATGTTTCATCATAGTGATAACATCCCTCCGCCATATATTCGTCGAACGTCTTATTGGTGGAATCATCAGGAAAGCGTTGATGGATGTGTGGTTCGGCTTCTGTTTCGGGGACTTTCTCAATTTCGACGTCGGGAAATTCTTCCACCTTGGGAAACAAACCACGAGCACCCTCGGGCAGTCCAACTTCGGCATTGTCGGATCTGAGGTACCTTTGTTCAAATTGTGCGTCGAGCCTTTCACGCAGCCACTCTAGCGGTTCCCATCCATGTTTGCTTTTGTAATAAACATGCTTGAAGACGTTCCCGGTGTTCGACGTCCTCTTCGTCTCGAATTTCTTAGACGCGATCGTGTATGCGTGATTAAGGCTTGTCGCCTTTTCGTTTAAGTCAACAATAAAGGCTTTGCACGGGTTAAGTTGACTCGATTTGGTCCCGCGATGCCAGAGATATAAAGGTTCATCCAAACGAAACCTTACAAAACCTTCTTTTGGCGCAACAGCAGGAAGGTCTTGGAAGGGATTTCGCAATTTCGTCAATACCCCTTTAGAGTAAGTATCGACATTCACGTTGATCATCAGCTCCGAACCGGCAGGCAACATTTCGGAGCCGTCTTCCCGGGAAAGTTCTTCGGCCTGCACCGGATCACGAAGAGCGAAAGCGGGAATTACCAGGTCGCCACTCACGTTTCTGATCTTCGGGAGGTCGCCGCCGTAGAGGTATTGGACCTGGCCATCGACGATCCTTATCGGTATCTTGATCGTTTTCTTTTGTGGGTTGGGAATCATCATCGCACCTCCACGGTTGGCTCCACGCCGTTTACGCGTTCGAGCAACTCTGCGTTACTGAATCTTTTGCGGGTGATCGTTTCCCAGCCGGTGTCAATACCGGTGTCGGTAGGGCAGACAGCACGCCGCCAGCTCAGGTATTTCCCGACCTCGCCGGTGGCCGGGTCGCGTCTGGAATAGTGATAGATATGACAATTCAGGATCCGCTTCGATTCGTCACCATCGAAGGCCAGCCATTCCTCATCGCTTAGATACTCGAGAGCTCCTCTCGCGGCTGAGATAATGTCCCCGTGCGTTACGACGACGACGGACTGGCCTTCGCACTCGCGGTGCATAGTGTCGAAGAAGGTCCGGACACGCATTCGGGCGTCCGCTATCGACTCACCGCCAGGTGGCCGCCAGTAGAGGGCGTCTGCTTTCTGAAGGACTATGTTTCGAGGATAGAGACTGGCCTGTTCCGGTATCGGCACCGATCCTAGCTCGCCCCAGTCGCGTTCGCGAAGCCGCTGGTCGAGCCGCCATTCGGCACCGGGAAGATCGAGCAGAGCGGCCGTTTCCTGAGTTCGCACGTAAGGTGACGCGTAATATCGGTCAAACTGAACTCCGATATTGTCGAGTATCCATTTGCCGGCGGTTGACGCTTGCACTTGTCCCTCGGCCGTCAACCTCCAACGATGACCCGGGCGTTCTCGAAAATCGGGGGTATACAGACTGTCGTCTCCTTTTTTGGACCGACTGACGGCGAGGTTCCCTTCGCTGTGTCCGTGGCGTACAAGTATTAGATCTATAGGCATTGTCATAGATTTACTCCTTCGCTGGCAGCGGATAGCCTGTGCCACGAGCGGTGGTACTTTGCGAGCCGTTCAAGATCCTTCGGTCGCAACTCGCTCATTCGCAGCATGTTCATGTTGTCTTCCAAATCAGCGATCTTCACGACACGGGAAATAGGGTTCAGGGCCGCTCTCTCAACAAAGGCGTCGTACGACTCACCCTCAGCCTTTCGATCGGTCACGCCGTCGAGAGCTTGGACAACTTCCTCTGAAAATCCGTGCTCTCGAAGCCGATCAAACGTCCACTTAGTTTCGGGTGGGTTGTTTCGGCTTTCCTCGACCACATCGTGCATTACAGCCGTCATCATTTCGGCTTCGGACTGCAGCCGCATCATCATCCTGAGAGGGTGTAGGATGTAGGCAGCGCCAGCCTTGTCACTCTGCCCTTCATGAACAAGGGCCGCTATTTGTGTCGCTTTATTTAGTGTTGCCATATTTTTATCGTGTGTTGATTCTCTGGTAGTTGAGCCTAACAATTCCGATGGCCCGACAATCGGGCCGTCCGATCTTGTCGGTTCGTTTTTCTTTGATTCCGCCTCGTGAGATAGAACGAGACTTCGTGGTGGGGCGCACTTTTGCGCGCAAAAATGCCCAACGGATGCGGTTGTGACCGGAAGCAATCCCGTACAACGTTATCGTTGGGCGTCTCATGTTTTAGAATACGCCAAATTGAGACAAAGTCAACAAGCTAGTCGTGGAAAACGAAGCAAGTATCCTGGACTTGCTTTCCGGGTTCGGTGCTGGGTGTGCCCTCATTGTCTCGGGTCGTCATAGTCGTATTGGATCCGGTAGTCGTCGAAGTCACCGGATTCGTTGACCTGACGAATGCGGAAGTCATTGCCACAGTTCTGGGCCGGCCGATAGCCTGCCGCGTTTGCCTTCTCAATTGTTTGAAAAAGCCGGAGATTGTCCGCGTGGATCGAATCGTAGTTTGGGCATGTCGGAACTTGATAAATACGAGATTGCGTGTTCGCTCGAATAGGCCCGTTCATTACCGCATCAATATGCCACTGTCGAACCTTCTCGATGTAGAGGCTGTAAACAGAAAAGCCTAACCCGGCGACAATTGCGACGATCCAAACCCATTCCCAAAACACCTTCTCTTTCGTGGCCATAACCGTCGCGACTATTTGCCCGTGGCCCCTCCTATCGTAAGATAATGAACCTATGCCCAATAGCGTGAGGGCTAACATCTGAGGCATCACGCTGAGTCATCCCCAACCGCCGCGGCTCAGCGTTCAAACAGATCAAGTGTAGAGCCAAATGGCTCTAATTACAACTTTTTTGGTCGGCACTTGGACTCATTGGGAGGTAGCTTCTAATGGGAACGCGTTCTCGACCAAAGCCGAAGCATTTAGCGAAGAAGCTAAGGCAGATCCGACTCTCGCTCGGACTTTCTCAAGACGGGTTGATCGAAAGGCTCGGAGTTGAAGAGGAAGTGGTTCGCAGTACGATCTCTGCGTTTGAAAGAGGTGTCCGAGAACCTTCGTATCCACTGCTTCTGAAGTATGCTCGGCTTGCCGGCGTAAGTACAGATCTCCTTATCGACGATGACGTCGAGCTCGATCTTTCGTGACGATGCAGTGTCGGTTGCGATCGGATTGGCTTAGATTTATCTCGACGATCTGCTTGCTGCTAGATGGTATGGTCTTTTTAGAGGCACTACCAATGTTCCCTGAAACCGAAAAGAAGTTAACTGCCTTGACCGTCGAGCACAAGCTGGCCGCAGAAAGGTGGGCTGAACTTAGCTCAAGCAGCACGTCCCTGGAATCGTTTGTCGAAGGGTTTGAGGCAAGGGCGGGCAAGCCGTTCGATCTCGACCCGATCGTCACCATCAGCAAGATGTTGTTCAAGGCAGGAGTCGCGGAAGGGTACTCCGACCCGCGATTCAAATCCTCGATCAGCGCCGCCTCGTAAGTCGCTGCCATTTTCCGGTGTATGCGGAGGCGTCCATAACCGCTGTACTTCGACTTCCACGCGCATTAGATCGCATTGCTGATTGTGTGTTCCCATCAAACGCCTGCCGCAGGCTACCCAGCTTTGGCCCCTTTTAATATCGCCCCTGGTTGCGTCCCATTGAATCTTGACCTTTTCATCTGTCGCCTACATACTTTAAGAAGTGAAGAAAATGTCCCATTTTACACTATGCATCTTAATGGGAAGCTTACACCCCCGACTTTTCCCTTTCTAGCCCGAGAATAGTTCCGACATGAACTCTTTCGAGAGCTCGTCTTCAGCGGGAAGTGGAGTGAGGAAATCTTTTGCGAGTGCCATCCTTCGGCGTAGTAACGTGTCGAGCTTTTGGTCAAATGTTGCGAAAGCTTCGTTCGTTGGATCTTTAGCGATCAAGTGGTAAACGTGAACGTCCTTCTCTTGGCCGATCCGGAATACACGGTCGGTTGCCTGAGCTTCTTTTGCCGGATTCCACCATCGTCCATAGTGAAAAACATGGTTCGCCTCGGTCAGAGTAAGCCCCATGCCGGCGACCTCAGGTGAAAGAATAAGCACGTCAAATCCGACTGATTCGCGGAAGCGGGAAACTATCGCCTTGCGAGTTTTTGGCTGCGCTTTCGATGACAGGCCGCTTTTAGTCGAGCCATTGATGATGTTCACCGAAAGCCCAAACCTATGCCTCAGTACATCAGCGAGTATCTGCTGCATGTCGAGCGTTCTGACAAAAATTAGGGCCTTTTCCCGTTGACCTCTTATCTCCTCGAGCTTCATGACAAGGACGCTAAGTTTGTGGCAATCTGCTACCGCACTTTCCGGGTCAGGCAACTGGAAGTTGGGAACCAATGAAGGGTGTTGGTATAACCTCAGAAACTCATTAACCAACTTAAACGGGTGGTTGGCTGCTCCGCCGACCACGGCCCGTGTCAGCAAGGACAGATGGTAGTCTCTTTGCGATGGCATTAACTCGCATTCGAGCCGATGTTCATGCTTTCTCGGGAGGTCTGTCAGCTCATTCTTATCTCGTCTCAGGAGGTGCGCGTTCGGAGTATTAAATTGCAACTTTTCTTTGAGCTCTTGAAGAGCAAGGGTAACCTCCGTCTCCGCATCAAGAGGTATTTCATACCTGGATCGAAAGTCTTGAGCACTGCCGAGTTTCCCGGGCTCTACAAAATCGAAAATGTTCCACACGTCAGAAATCTTGGTCTCTACAGGTGTTCCTGTGCAAGCCACACGAAACGACGCCGAAAGACTCTTGAGGGCGTGGGAAACTTTTGTGCTAGGGGTCTTATACTCCTGAGCTTCGTCGGTAACAATTACCGACCAATCAGTCTTTGCGAACGAATGTTGGTAATTTACTACCGTCTCGTAGTTTGTGATAACAACCCGATGTTTGTGCAGTTCCGTAATGTCGAGCGTAGCTTCCCCGATCTGCGTCTCACGTCCGGTGACCCGTCTTAATAAATTCAAGCTATTCCCACGCAACGTCAAACACGGCCAGAATATTGAGCCCTCGTCTTCGAAGAAACGCCTCATATCGCTGATCCAGGTTTCGTTCTCAACGAGAATTACGGGAGCCACAATCAATATAGGTTTCCATGGGGGCACTTCAGGGCTCTCTGTCTCTGAAATTACCCCGCCGCGTTCTATTAAAGACGCAAGAAAGGTAAGCAACTGAAGGGTCTTTCCTAGACCCATATCATCGGCAAGCAAGCAACCCGAGCGACCGAGATCGAAGTTTCGTTGGAGCCACGCAATTCCGCGCTTTTGATGGTCCTTTAGAACAGTGCTAGGTAGTAAGGAACGGGGTAACTCGGGGTCGGCGAGAGGTCCTTCGAAATGGTCTATGCGTTGAGAACTTTCAAACTCGACTTCACCCTCATTCGTCAAGATCAATAGATATTTTCCACCGCGTTTTTCACTCTTTTCGACTCGGTTATCTTCTTTTGGCAGAAATTTGTTGGTTAACTCTTGAAACGCACTCACGAATGCTTGATTAAGCTGAATGGTCTTTCCATCAAACTCGACGTATCCGGTTCCTTCGTGTCTGGCGGTATCAACTTGTGATGAGAATTGCTCTAATTTTTCAATCGAATCAAAGCTAATTTCGGTTTCGGCACCATTCGGGTACGTAAACTTGATACCGGCGGTGAATCTATCGGCCAGATTCAATGCGGTTACATCGTCGAAGATCCCAGTAACGCTTTTCTGCACGAACGGCTTCGAGACAAATGGAAAATCGCCTATTCCTTGGATGCGCTCACTGAAACCCTTCAGAGAAACGGAACCACTGACCCCATCGAATAGTGCCTCTGGATTACTTAGTATCTTTGCTTTCTCTGCACCGCCGAGATGTTGTGCTGTAGAGATCCTGCCAAAGACCTCCTTAACTTCCGGCGTCAACAAAACACTAGCGTTCCTTCCGTCTTTCGTTTTTACATCGTATTGAGGCAGATCCGGATTGCGTTTGAATTTTTGAGCAAAGTCTTCTTCGTCGAGCGTTTCACTAGTAGGAGCTAGGCTTATACGGTCCCCCTCTTCTTCGAGAACCTGTATACCGATCTCTAAGGGTTCAACGATCTCTCGTCCCGTTGTAAAACCATCAGTTTCAACGTCCGCGGCCTCGGCTAACGCTTTAACTTCACCAAAAAGTCGGAAAGCATCCGGACTTTGCTTGTGAGCTGGGGATAGGTTGTTGAACCTGTAAATCTCTGAAAGAAGTTTGAATGTCGGTGCATCAAATAGATATATCTTGTCGCCATTCTTACAGAAACAACCCCTGATTTCAGGCTCGACCTCTCTTCCATTCAGGAAGAACTCCACTGCGAAAGCACTGTTCGGAGCACCCAAGAAGCTAATCATTCTAATCCTGATCGAGAACGGGGACCTTTCCAACAGATCAGCGAAAGCCGTAATCTCGTTCTCTGGAAAATTAGCGAAGTCGGTGAATGTAATCCGAAGATCGTCACCCTGACTTTCAGCAAGATCAAGTTCAAGAATTTGAGTGGTGAGTATAGGTAGTAAGCGTCCGAGCATCGATTCACTCGAACTTTTCCACTCGGGGTCGAACGCAATGCGCCCAGCACCCTCGATCCAAACCGATTCGTCTGACACCGAGATCTCGATTTCAGGCACAGGTTGCGGAATTATCCATTCATTCATTGTTCTTAACTCGGGTAAATGCCGCTTTGGGCCAGGGCTTGCCCCAACACCCACTGCCAGTTTCCTTGATGACTTTTGCGGTAGAGAGCCTGTTTTGGCATCTTGAGAATCTGATCATTAAACGGATTGCCAGTAAAGAAATCGCGGAAAAAGCGGTCACGAGTTTTAGCATCGTATAAGTAGCACGCACCTACTCCCTCAAATTCGATTGCCAAGACGCTGCCGAAATCAAGCAAAAAAGCGCTGTGTTGGCCGGTAGTCCGTCCATAATGTCGTATGGCATTTCCGCGGCGAGCTAACGCGGTACTTAGTCGACTACGATCAAGATCTGTTAACAGAGGGCGCGAGCGCGACATAGACTTTACATACCTGAGCCAAAATTTCGCCCTTCCATGCACATCATCGGTCATTACTTTCTCAAAGAAAAATACAATGTCCTTTTTCGACAAGTGCTGGAGAACCTTTTCCTTTGATTCCTCGATCCCGATCCACCGCGCCGGATTTAATCGCGGATCTCCGAGCCGTTGCACGTCGTTAACAACATAATTGATAAGTCGCGCTTTAACATCCTCGGACCGATCGAACGCCTCGCACTTTATCGCAGCGTCCACATGCTCTCTGAAAATCTGAATGTCATGTTTATCCCAGCTAAGAATCTGGTTAAGAAAAAAATCGAGAATCTCCGCAACTCCGAGATTTTGGGAACATGATCGAGCACATTCGGAGACTACCTCCCGAAAAAATTGCGTGTCTTCGAACAATCTAAGTTGCTCGATCGAGTAATCCAACGGCATTCTTCCACTAGAGAGTTCTTGTGCTAACTTAGCGACCGAATCAGCAAACAGAATTAGATGAAGATTTTCCTGCCATTTTTTAAGGATTCCATTCGGACCCCTAAAACCTTTGACGGCCTCTCGTAGGCCTAAGAACTGCGGCAGTTGCTGCACTTCCTTCCATTTCGAGTGATAGCTATAAACTAGACCCTGTATTGTCTTTGCGGAATTTCTGCTTCTCTCGGAAAGCTTTACCACATCCCAAAATCGGCAATCTGTGGCAACGTCCGGATACCACGATAAGTTGCGGATGGCCCTTGGTGAGAGCAGCTCAGTTTGTCCATCAATATACGCTTGCCATTCCCGAATATGAGAATCCGCTGGCCTTTGTGGTTTGGCTAAGGCGTCAATACTGTCTACTGCCTTCACCAAGGCAGGAAAACTTATGTCAGAGAAATTTCGATGGTGACGCGCGGCGGTATCTTTGAAACCGCGATTAGCAAACGTCAAGTTTTGAAGCCCTTCTATTAAACTCACTGATTCACTTTACTTCCACGGCAGACACCGCTTTGTTTACGACCTTTTCCTCGTGTGATCGTACCCGTATCTTGAAAACTACGCGCCGGCTTTTATCTAAGTCCTCAATACCCTCGTCATTTCGATAAGGATCAACGCTTCCCCTTCCTGTCGCAGACACTAGGTTGAGAAAACAAGGACGTGTAATTTGCTCGTGATCAATTTTTTGAGCATCGGTCTTACCCAATATTCCTAAAGTCTCTCTAACGACAGACATTGAACGCTGCTGGCTAAGCGGCAAATTTATTTCATCTCCGCCTGACCTGTCTGCATGCCCTTCAACGACGATGGAACTGACCTCCGGCCTAAACTCGGTTGAACACAAAGTCTCTGCCAACTTGGGAGTGATTCGTTGCAAGAAAACAAGGCCCTGGCTAGGAATGTCCGCCTTGTTAACGGGGAAATTAAGGAGGCCTTCGGGTACCACAACTATCAGACTGAGTGGATCGTCCTTGTCGTCTTTAAGTTCAAGCCCTTTGTACTCCACAAGTTCTTGATTCAACGTTTCTCTAAGTTTGGCGAGAATGTTTTCTCGAGTTTGTCGAACCTCTTGTTGCTTGTTGTTCATAGTGGCAACGAGCAGCAATATAAAAATGACCGCCAGCGAGGTCATCAAGTCTGTCATCGAACTTGAAAGGCCCGAGTTATTGTCTGTTGCCATTGCTCTTTATTTTCTCCAACTGTTCTGTCAAATCCTCTAGCACATCACCTAACTCATTGACCGTGCCTCCAAGTTTTTGCACGGCATTTGTGAAGTGCTGGTCGGCGGCTTGCACAAGGTTATTGAACCCATTCTGAGTTACTTCCTGATAATTCGTTAGATTGATTCCGATCTGATCTAAGAGCTTTGTGGCCGAACCTTCGGTTTGCTTAAAGAGGTTTTGGTAATTCCCAAGATTTTCGGAAATTCCCCTCCATACCATTTCTTGGTGTTCGTTTGATTCTTTGACATGATCGGAGATCAATTGTAATTGTTGATGAACAGCAGCGGCTTTAGTAGCTGCCTCACCGATCAAAGTGGCTGCCGTTGTGATTCCCGTGACTGAAGCAGCGGATGTTTCTGAAGTCTGCCTAAGTCCGGTCATCAATCTATTGAATTCCGCTATCACGGATTCTAAAGTTGAACTGGTCTGTTCGACTCTTGTAAGTTGAGTGTCATGGGTTGTAAGGAGTTGCTCTAAACGCTGTTCGTTGGCCGCAGTCAATTGGTTGGCTTGAGATACAACATCTCGGGCCGCGTTTACAGCGCTTTGTGAATTTTCTTTAACTGTATCGCTCATCTGTTGGCCGAGATGTTCAACCTGCAGGCTCAGTCCCGTCATCAATTGCTGCATCGTATCTGACACTTCCCTCATTACGTTTTGCAGACTATTTTGAGACAACTCAAACTGCGAGTTCATAGACCCAAGAAGATTGGCCGTTTCTCCGAGTGTTTGAGTTACGTTCTCAAATTGTCCGTGGGTTGAACCGGTAAGCGATTCGCGGAAACTGCGGCTCATTTCGCCAAAGACTCGGGACAAATCCTCCTTTAACTGAGACAGAAGTCCACTAAGGGATTCATTTAGTTGATTGTTTCGCGTCTCTTCAGCCAGTCGGAGGAACTTGTTCAGCTCCTCAATGGTTTCAACCATTCGATTGATCGTTGGATTAACACTTTCGCCGACACCTTGAACCAAAATCGGAACTAAACTTGTCCCCAGATCCTGAACGGATGTGTTTAGGTTTTCGACATTCTTACCCATTTTTCCCAATTCATCCTTTAAGGCAACAAAACCATTAGAGGTATCAGCATTTAATCGGGATAGGGAGTCAGCGATGTCCACGAGAACTTGAGTAGCGGAAAACTGAGGAATTCGTCTGTCGAGGATCGAAACTAATTTACTTCTCGTTCCATCGAGAGCATGAAACTTATTCTTCTCGAAAACTACAAAAATCGTTGCGCAAGCGAGAGCAACCACCGACGAAACAAATTTTCCCGAGAGTCCTCGAATTAACAGGTCAACACCCTTTACTTGACCATCCACAACGCTAACATTCAAGAGTGCAACGAGAATTGCCAGGAACGTAAATAGAAGCCCCAGACCAGTTACCACTCCGGGATATGACGCGTACCAATCACGGTTTATGGAAACAATATTTGCGTCGGTAAATATATTGTCCGCTGGAGTCGACGCCCAATGAAGGCCATTATTTCCTTTCTGCACTAACTGAGCCTCGTAATCAATCCATGCGTCTTGGAGTAATTCTGATTTCGATGCATCAAAAATCCCTCTCAGGTTGTCCACTTCGTCTTGAGTAACCCCTTCTTTTTGCTTTCTTCCCTCGCGATTCTTTCTTAGAAGTACGTCGATGCGACTAACTACGGCGCTCAAACTACGGAGTTGTCCTCGTGCTTGAAACCATAGACGAACGATTTGGAAGATCGTGACCAGGATCATGATACCCGACACGATCACTATAAAAAGCGGAACATCTATGCCGAGGGCGTTTACTGGCTCGAGCAGAGGTGCAAAAAGATTATTCATATTAGTCTGCGTCACGGGGAAAATCTTCGCAGTTTTCTATGTCATCGATTTCGTCTTTATTTTCAGCAATCATCTCTCCAGTTCGCAATGATCGACTGACTGTTTCGACAGGGTCCAGCGAGGGCAAATCACTATTCGATCCGATGGCCGGAAGATCCTTGAATTTTCTTGCACTTGCGAGTACTCGACTTTCCATTGAACCAACCATCTTGTTATAGGCCTTAGCACTCCTGTCGATAGACTGTCCAAGCTTCGCCACATCGGCCGCCATTTTACCAATCGGGTCGTAAAGGCGGCGCCCCAATACAGCGACCTGCCGAACATCTTCCGCGATAGCTTCCTGCCGCCATCCGAAAGCCGCGGATTTCAACAGAGCAATGAGAGTGAGAGGAGTAGCGATAATAACGTTATTTGATACACCAAAATCGAGAAGGTCAGGATCCTGTTCAAGGGCAGCGCTGAATACAGCCTCATTTGGCAAGAACATCAAAACGAATTCAGGTGATGGGTCGAAATTTTCTTGATATGCCTTCTTACTTAACTGTCCGACATGCATCCGCAGACTTCGCGCATGTTTGCGAAAATGGTGATTCCGAGAATCGTCATCTGTCGCATCGAACGCTTCAAGAAATGCTGTCATCGGGGCCTTAGAGTCAATAACGATTGTCCTCCGGGCCGGCAAGTTTATAACCATGTCGGGCCTTTGAGCACCGTCTTCGCCGACAACGTGGAACTGCTCTCGAAAATCACAATGCTGGCTCATTCCAGCCAGCTCTACGATTCTTCGAAGTTGAATTTCACCCCACTGGCCTCTAGTTCTTGTGTTCCGAAGAATGCCCACCAGACTCAGTGTTGTTTCGCTTAGTTTCTGCTGAGAGCTTGCCATCTGGTGAATCTGTTCACCAATTGTTGCGAACGTGTTGAGTCGCTCCTTCTCAAGCTGCACGATGTGGTTATCAACAGCCTCGAGAGATTTCTGCACCGGAATTACAATCTCGGAGATTTTTTCCTGTCTCTGCATAAGGTCGGTAACTGCGGATGAGTGAAATTGTTTGAAGACTTCCGTTGCTTGGTTAACAAAGGACTGATTGTTCTGATCAAGTGCCTGCCGCGAAAGTGCGGCAAACGCATCAAGCATATTCTTCCTTGCGTCATTTAAAAGACCGAGTTTCTCCGCGGAGTTAGCTTTTTCATTCTCTAACTTTTCTTCGAGGGCAGTTTTCTCGTTGCTGACAAGGAACAAGCGGTCATTCAATTCTTGATTTCGGGTGGTCAACTCTTGAGCCGCCCCCATCTGAGAATCGATCGTATTTTGTAATGAACGATTCTCCGCCTGAAGAAGGCTTAACTCAGCGTGGTAGTCGATCTTACTCGCGGCTTCCGATTTTGTAGTTCGAACCCTCATCACCAGGAATGTGACGAGGGCACCAATAGCGACACCTACAACACACGGTACTATGTACGACACAAATGTGGACTGGGACATCTCCATACATGCCTTTATGGGTTGAACGGCAGTGTATCATAATCAATCAACATGTCCCGCCCGAATTTTTGAGATGCAAAAAAATGGGATTACCGCCAACACGTGGTTTCCCTTGTAACCTTAACCGCGGATTCGATGCGGGTGGCGCGGGTTAACTAGAGCTTATCGAAGGCGGCGAACTGCCCGATGGTGTTGATCGACCAGAAGCCGAACAACTGGCAGAATTCTACAGTGTTGCTGTGGGCAGCCAATTTACGGGATGCTTACAGTTCTCCGTGGCAATGCAAAGTTGAGTCGCCGAAATAGGGTTCGCATCGGTACGAGTAGCTTCGACCAAACCGAAGAGGTTTTGCTTGTTAGGAATTGTATTAAGACGCATAATCAACGGCATCGTTGTATGGGGACCTCTTGAATTTGTTGTGATGACATTTGTGAGGCCCGTTGAAGGACCCAGGAGAGTCGTGGCTCGGAAACCCCTAGGCGCTCGATATTCCAATCTCGTTGGCGTTTCAGTCCAGATTACCCTACGAATTGTGAATAAATAGCTCGATTTATTTGATCTGTTGGTTCTATCTCCAATGCTGTCTCGATGTATTGACGAGCTTCCGCGATCTCGCCTAAAGAGAACAAAGTAATCGCCAAATTACCTAGGGCCGCAGGATCGTTCGGCTGAACCTCAACCGCTCGTCTTGCAAACGGTAGTGCGTCAGCGTACTTGCCCTGCTCCCCTAAGCACAAAACTATCTCCAATAGAGTATTGGGCACGTCCGGGTCGAGTTCATCGGCCATTCTAAAGCACGCCTCTGCAGATGCATACTCCTTTAAAACCCGCAGGATCAATCCATTTGTGAAATGAGCAAACCCCGTATTTCGTCCTGCGCCCTGCACGATCTCTTCTACTACAGGGAGCAACTCATCCGACAGACGAGAAAGGATATTCGCGCCTTTTTCGGCATCGCCGTCTGATCGAGCCGCTTCAGCTTGGCTCCCCAATTCGAGCACTTCACCACAGAATGCTTTAAGCTTCTCAAAAAGTTCCTGTTTGCTCATCCCGCTGATTTCAGGACGACCTAGAAAAACTTCATTTCCCGTTTTGAGATCGACATATACGTCCACGCCATCATCAGACCTGAGGAAACGAAGCTTACGGTTTACGTCTTCTTTAGCGACAAACCCGGGCTTTTCGCTTAATGAACCTTCGTAACTCCATCCTCTGCGGGTGAAGACGAAACCTGGTTCCTCCGATGCCAACCAGCATGCACTTACGCTGTTACCATCCTTTATGACTTCCGCAAAGCGTAGCCAGGGAGACGCGACCGTCATTCCACGTAACTGATCGACGACCGCTATGTCCTTTGTAACTCCGGAGTTCTCAAAATCAAGCCCCAAGGACTCAAGATAGAAAATATAGTTCCCGACATCTTCCGGATGCATAAAGCTGACGCAACCAAGGCTGCCGTCACTAAACAGAGTCCGATTCGGGGCACCCTCAAGAAATGCCGACCACCCACCGGGAATCAGACCTTCTATAGTCTTTTTCCGGAAGACTACAGAAATTGCCTCAATAAGCACTGCCATAATTGCCGAAATGCTTTATGCATTTAAGGGGTAAACTGGAAGCGAGCCATTCCTTCCGATCCTTAGGCACGGAGCGAAAATAAGAATCTTTGTCTTAGTTCCGAGACCCTTTGCAGATCTCTTACGAATTAATTGGAAGAGCTCACCAGAAGAGTATCACGCAGTCAACAACCGTTCTACGTATTTCATGCAATCTCATTTTCGTGCCAGTCTCGTCCTCTCAAATCAATTCGGCAACATTATACACAGAATCTTATCCAGGAAATCAAAAGGTCTCTCCATGTTCAGGGGCTTTATTAAAAGTCTGTCGATTACCGAGCATTCCTCGGTGGATGACGTCCATTAAATTCTCAGCTCCTGGGCATGCTGAGTCCTAATCTGAGTCCTACTCGATTATGGGGCGCGGTGTTGGGGAATGTCGACTAACCGTGACTTACTGATCGTATTGACGTTAATATGGAGCCACCCGTCGGATTTGAACCGACGACCTTTCGATTACGAATCGAATGCTCTACCAACTGAGCTAGGGTGGCGAATGCGGAAGCGGGGCCGCGGCCTTGCCGACGCCGAATTGAAAAATATACTTTCCGGATGCCCGTGATGTCAAGCAACTGCCAGGCGAACTCTGATGCCAAATCCTTAGCATGCAACGAAAGTCGATCTTTTGCACGGCATTCAGGTCGTCCGAAGTGTTTGATCGCAGGCGGGGGTATCTCAACAATAGCAGCCCATAGATCTTGTGTCGTGTCCGACCTCGCGAACCACAGCTTTCGGTTGATCGCAAAAGGATGTATGATCGGGTGAATTGCCAAACATTTGTTGTAGCAAACCTATGAGCGACCAATTTATTGAACGGCTGAAATTGGCCTTTGGCCACGGTTCGATGGCGGATATTGCACGCCGGTTAGAGTTGCCGCATGCAACCATAAGAAACTATTTCGGCGGACGTCTTCCGGCGCCGGATGTTCTGATCAAGATCGCTAATGAAACGAACGTATCGCTAAACTGGCTCCTGCTCGGAACCGGCGATATGTACGTGCGTGGCGGCGAACCGCTCGATCTTGGCAAACTGATCGACCGAAGGATCGAGCAGGTGGTCGAACGAATGCTGCTCGAACGTGCCGCCGACGAGATCCAGAATCTTGGCAGCATCGACGATCCGCCGCCATTTGATGTCGAATCGGCACTTGCCCGATTCAGCGATCCACAGCGTGTGATGGGCGAATGGTTTCGCCACGAGGGCCGCGAATATCCGGAAGACTTCGGTGTCGTGTTCTTTCAGGGTTGGGAGAGCTTTTCTGATGTCGACAAGATCGAAGCAATAATGGACGCAAAGAAGGTGCTCGACCGGACGCTCAAGGTAAAGCGCGAAGCCTGATCACCCGGTCGGGTAACGCTTGCAAATTGTAGCGTATATGATATAGTGTTGCATCTGTAATAACAGGCTCCCACGCTATGCGCTTCTTCCTCAAACGTATTCGAGAACTCGGCATCGGCTGGAACGAGCGGCCGCTTACCGAATCAGATTTTTACGCGCTCTGCCGTCGGCACAAGATAGTTGTCGATGAGATACCGCTTCGCGTCAGCGGATTTTATTACTGCGTCAAAGGCGGGCATTACATTGCGATCGACAGCAAACTGCCGAGACAAGAGAAATTGTTCGTGATGTTTCATGAATTTGCCCATTACCTGATGCATGCCCCGAACACACACGAAACAGCGAGTTATCACGGCGTCGGCCACAAGACAAGAAAAGAGGTCGAGGCAGATATATTCGCGCTTGTCGCGATGATCCCACGGACGTGGCTCGAAACGCGGACGCCCGAGGATATCATCGACCACGACTCGATCGCGCCTTCCCGCCTCAGCGAACGTCTCGCCGTTTACGAAAAACACGGCCTCTGATACTTTATTTTTACCCGTTCTACCCGAACAACCGAGCGACGTATATCGTAGTACGAACCGAACTTCGGCAAAGAATGGCGAGAATCGGGGCAATTCGCAAATTTCGCCATGTTGCCCGTCATTGCAAGGGGAAGTGTTGATTGCCCCAAATAGTTCAAAAGGCTTTACACAAATTCTGATAGGAGCACTTTTTTCTTAATGCCAATAACTACGATCCAAAACGTTCCGCTTTTGCCGCAGCCGACCGACGGGGTTTGCTGGATGAAATCCGCAC
Source organism: Chloracidobacterium sp. (assembly GCA_016716305.1). Taxonomy (NCBI): domain Bacteria; kingdom Pseudomonadati; phylum Acidobacteriota; class Blastocatellia; order Chloracidobacteriales; family Chloracidobacteriaceae; genus Chloracidobacterium; species Chloracidobacterium sp. The sequence goes on along the minus strand of JADJWP010000002.1, from coordinate 1,643,417 downwards.
AGATGGTCTATCAATGGTCACAAACGAGCGGCAACAAAGGGATGAAGGACCCGATGTCCGATTCGGGATTCAAGACGAGATACGAAAACAACGGCGATTGGTGGGCCGGGCATAACGGCATTCTTGCCCGCACGTTCAACATGAAGACCCACAGCAGCCTTTCGATGGACTATGACAGCCTCAACAAATTCATGACCAAGCACGGGCCGGTCTGGACCGGTCTCAAGAAGAATTGGGGCGGCCACAATCATGGCCACGTCGTCGTTATCTGCGGCGTTGCAGACACCGGCGTCCTGATCCATGACCCGGAGCCAATGAATAAAGGTACGGCGATGTGGCTTACCTGGGATCAGATAAATAAAGCGATCAAGGGGATCACCGACGCAGATTTTCAGTTTCTCACCGCGGTCTGAACAGCACCGAGGGGCGGCTTTTGGCCGCCCTTTCACTTCGCTTTAGGATGCCTCAGACCACTCAGTTTCAAGCCGAACATCCACAAACCCGCCGATCCGAAGCGCAAATTCCATCACCTCTGACCACACGTGGCCAAAGACCGCTTGCCGGTCGCGGATCTTTGCAATGAACCGCGCCTCGGCCCGCGTCAGCGATTCGCCGCTCGGGAAGCCGCGCGTGTGCGGCAAAAGGTAATACATCGGTGTCCCCGTGACCGAAGCAAGATCGATCCTGAAACTGTCTTTGACCTTGATGAACTGATCAAGCGCGGCCGTGTCAAAATCGCCGAACCGAGCGTTAGGATTTTCGGTTATCCAAAGATGATCGACGCCTGCTTTGAATGGAGCGACAGCGTTGCCGTCGTTGTCGTATGCGATCTCGATGCCAGCCGCCCACCGCTGCCGATAGGCCGAGAACTCCATCGCAACAAGCATATCCAGCACAGATTTATTGAGCCCGTCCTGGATCGGGATCGCGGCGTCGAGTTCGGATCGCCCAAAGGACCCGATTTCCGCGTTATTGGCAAAATGAAACATCGGAACGACGCCATACGGATTCGAAACAGGATCGCCGGCGGTCGAGAATTCCTTGGCCTCAGGAAGAAAAGCGTCGCCGGGTTTGACCGTGATGTAGCGCTCGATGCGGTCGGGATAATAGAGGTTTAGGTGCGTATTCCGGTCGAGCGTGCGCCAGTATTTCGCGGCCCGGACAATACGTCCCGGATGGTCGTCGTCGTAAACCGCATAGCAATTGGCCGCGCGATTCGGGTATATCGCCGGTTCGCCGCTTTCATCCGGCCATACAATGACAAACGCGTCGCCGTTTATCAGAGCTTCGCGGTGGACCTCACCCGATCGCACCGGCATACGATTTCGATGCCAGACGTCCGATGCCCGAACCGCAGGATCGTCGATCTGATCATCGGGCTTGCTTCGGGCCGCGAAACCGGTGATGCGAAGCTTGTCGCGGATCGCGTCGCAAACGACCGGACAGAGATTGAGGGCGAATTCGCGAAACAGCGAACCAAAGGTGTTTGCAAATTTCTCGGTTGCAAACGCCAGGTCATGATCGCCGCGGTAATACCTCTCGGTCCGGGCGTATCGTGCACCGGCGGTTCGGAAGTTATGGATCGCTTCTTCGATGTGTGTATTCATAGTGTTTAGGTGCCGCGCGTAAACGCGGGAGGTCAGAATCCTTTGGATCGTTTCGGGCTTTCGGACATCATTTGAACTGCGAGCGAGACGGCATCGACTTGATCGTCGTGGCGGCCGCGGGGAAAGCTGCAGACCTCGTCGAGAAAATCAGTTATCCATGGGCCGCGAACGAGTATCACTTTTCCTTCTTCGGCCAACGGCGACCATGTCAACGCCCGCGCAAACTTATCGGAATCGACCCGGACGGCGCGAAAAGAAATGCGGCTAAGCGAACTTTCGCAACGGAGTTCCTGGACGAAGGCTCGGGCGTGTAGTGCATCCTCGATGCCGTGGATCGTGTCCCTTTCGGTACGCATCCGATCGATGATGTATCGCCGCTGGGCGGGAAACTCGATACGGTCTCGAAAGCCGTCCGAGATGTAAAGATCGCCGTTGGCGTCCTTCGCACAGCGAAACGACGCAGTATAGTCGGCTGACGTTTTGGTCGAGACCGCAAGGTCGTAGGCACGAAACCATCGAAGCCCGTCCGGGGCCCTTTCAGCTATCTGTGAGAACCATCCCCGCTTGAAAATACCGCCGTCACGCGGGATCGGCGACTGCTGATAGAGTGCGGAAAATGCGTAGCTGCCGATCTTCCTCTTGATCCTCAGCAGTTCTTCGCGGTCGTATCGAGCAGGGCAAAGCGGCTCGCCCTCGGCCCGACTGAGCGGATCCATTGCGTCCGCGGCACCGGCGTATGCGAGTGCGGGAAGCGAAAGGACCTCCCAATTCTCGCCGCCGTTCGCGGCCTCGATGATCAGCCGGCCGGCGAGGTCGTCTTCGTGCCAGCGGGTCTGGATAAGGACGATCGAGGCTCCGGGCTCGAGCCGCGTGTAAATATCGTCGTTGAACCAATCCCACGCCGTCTCGCGGCGCGTTCGGCTTTCGGCCTCGGCCCGGTTCTTGACCGGGTCATCGATCATTATCAGCTGAGCACCGTAACCGGTCACGCCCGAGCCGACGCCGACCGCACACAGCCCGCCGCCGGACGTCGTCTCCCATTCGTCGACGGCTTTGCGCTCCTTGGAAAGCGGAATATGACCCTCGACAATTCGGCGGATCTTTCGCGAAAAGCGGTTTGCAAGGCGTTGATTGTAGCTCCCGACTATTACGTTCATCTTCGGTTCGCGGAGCAGCCGCCACGCGGTATATCGGACGGTGACCGTTTCGGATTTCGAATGCCGCGGCGGCATAAAGATCATCAGCCGTTTTGCGGTGCCGTCGGTGATCTTCCGAAGCCGTTCGAAGATCAAAAGCTGGTGCGGCCAGGTCCACGTCCAGGTCGGCATATCGGCTGACAGCCAATCTTGAAACTCCGGTGTTTCATCGGATGACATCGTGTTCGGTGGGGCTCGGCGGTTATCGGATGATAGCTCCGACCGCAGCACCGATGGCGATGTCGCCAAGACGCTTCCAGATCGAGTTCTTCCTAGCTTTGAGCTGCGCTATCAGAGCGTCCTGTGCGGCGATCGAAGCATCCTTTGCAGTGATCGCATCGTTCTTCGCCGCGATCGCGTCACGGAGTGCGGCCGTCTCGGCTTTGCGTGTTTCATTTAGCTCAATGAGCATCGCGTTGGCAGACCGCTCACTCGCAAGCCGCTCGCGTAGTGCGGCGTTCTCACGTTCGAGCGCAGCGATCAGGCGGCGTGAGAGAGCAAGTTCATCCGAATGTTCAGCTTCGTTGCTTTGCCCCGCGGCGCTGGCGGTCAAGAGCACGCCGAGCAGCATCGGTATCAGCAGCAAGTTTTTCAAGTTGAGCATCTTGAAGTCTGGTGGCTGCCATGACCTCGGCGAGCCGCTTTTCGAGAAGGACGATCTTTTCCTTATATACATGCGTTTCTGTTTCAAGCTTTGCGGCGTGTGTTTCCATTGTTTCGGCCTCGGCCTTTAAGCTGTCGATCCTCTGTTCGAGGCCGGCGATCCGGATGTGGCCGATAAGGCCGGCTGCGGCCGAAGCTGCAATAAACGCGGCAGTGGCGCCGATGAGCAGTTTGGTTCTTAGTTCCATGAGCATTCGTTCCCGGACGTGTAGACAAGCATGCTAACGATCATGCTTCCGCCTTTTGTCGAGATAGATCTGGAGCAGGACGTCGACGGTCTTGCCGATGCCGAAAAACAATATCGGAAGCACGATGGCCGAAATTATCGTGATCAGCGTCCGCGTCTCGATCGCCGTAAAGACCGACGAGACCGTGCTTAGATAAGCGAGCAGAAAATTCTTCAGGTCGTTCATAAAGATCAAAGAAATGTGATCAGTTCTATTCATCTCGCGAACGGTCGATCCAGTAATGCTGCGTTCGTGGCCTCACGGATCTTGCCGAGTGCGATCTGTCGGTATAGGTAAACCAGCGTCAGTACGGCCGCGATCAAAGCGACAGCAAACCAAACCTCACGCTGCAGGCCTGCGAGCGAACCGAATACGGCCCAGGCGGTTTGCCATATCGTGCCGACGATGGTCGTCCAGAGCGATTTTGCGCGGTCGGTCCGGTCGGCGACGGTCAGCGTCATTCTTTCGACCTGGTCGTAACGGGCGGCGGCAGCGTTGATACGGGCTTCGATCCCGTCGAGCCCTATCGGTGAAAGGCCCTCGCGTGTACCCTCCGATCGGGCGGAGACAATGTCGATAATCGACGGTCGGGCCTGCGGATTGTTGGCGGGATCACCTGCGGATGTTTGAGGAGGAGTGTGTGCGTTGGTTTGTGTATTGTCGGAGTTCGGCCCGACCGTCGTTTCGTTCTCGCCGTATGTTGGCGGCGAAATACCGAGGAGCTTTTCAGTAATGACGATGCCGTTTACATTCAGCGGAAGTTCGAGCTGCCATCGGCCGGTCATCAAGTGATCCATGAAGAACCGTGTTCTGTAGCGCGTTGCCCTGAGCCGCGGGATAGATGCGAGCCACGCATCTCGCCGTCGGACGAAATCGGTGATCCAGCGCTTTTCGAGATCTAGGCCGGAGACGGCCGAAGCGGCGACGTTCACCCGGTCGCGGATCTTGTTGAATGAACCGTGCGTCATCGCGTCGTAGATGACGGCGAGGGAAAGCGGAAGCGCAAAGCCGGAACCGACACATGCGTTGATCGCCGGGACCATATAGCGTTCGAAGGCGATCGCGCCTTGTGCCGAGCGCATTTCAGCGGTGATCCCTGCAGCGGAAAGCGCCCTCCTGAAGATCCGGTCGGCGGCAAGCAAGCGGATCGCTGCATTCGAACGTGAAGCGATCAGCGGCAGTCTTTCCGCGAATACCCGCAAGCCGACGACTCCGCCGTTCGCAAGATAACGATCAATAACAGCCTCGAGGGAGCCGGACCGGTGTGTGAACTGCGAGACGCCGTACGATATCCCGGCACCGTCGTTGAGCACCGCGACCTCGGAATAATTGCCGACCGGCGAACCGGTTTCGAAGATCCGTACGATCGCAGCGGCCGTCTTTATTGCCCTTTCATCAAATATGGTATTGATCTGTTGCATCTGTGAATTATTCTCTTGCAAATAGCACAATCGTGCAGTATCATAAAACGGACGGACGATATTGGACGATCCTTCGTTTACAACTTCCATCGCCGCTTACATATCGCCCGGCCAACTGAAGATTATCGAATTGGACATCAGATCGGTAATGCAGCCTGCAAGAGACTTACTGCCTTGCATGAAACGCGCGTTTTACACGATCTGCAAAGACTCGAAGCCAGACAAATATGGAAAATAGACAAATAGAACGATCGTTGGAGAAGAAGATCCGGCCAAAATTGAGGCTCGGCGAGGTTGAACGCCTGATCAGGAAGCACCGGATCATCGTGCCGCCGCTCGCGCGTCACACGCTCATAAACATGTGCGAGGACGGAACGTTTGAAACGGCCGGCAGCGGCCCGACGCGGCTTGGGTGGCTCATCTATGAGGATAGCTTTTGGAGTTGGGCGCACGGGCTCGAGGCCGAAGATCGGTGATCGACGACCTGCAAATGATGCATCTCGTGCACTCCGTGAATCGCATGAAATGCGCGGTAACGTGATCACCCTGCAGTTCGGTAATCTGCGGGCTGTATGAATGAGAACATACCCGACGCAAACGAAACCGCCGCAGAACTAGATCGATTGCGGCATGAGAACGAGGAACTAAGACTCGCCGTACGGCTCCGCGATGCTCGCGACGTGATGACTGCAAAGATCGCCAGGGAAGGCGGCCGCTCGCCCGAGCTGCTGTTCGACGCGGTCCGAGGCGATCTGCAGTTTGATGAAAGTGGCCAGCCGGTAAATGCAGCGGCATTGATCGCGGATATCCGAAAACGATTTCCGGAGCAGTTCGAACGGGTCCACGCCGCGGCATCGATCGATGCGGGCAAGGGGTCGGCAAACCTCGCACCACCGCTTACCGCCGACTCGCTTGCCCGAATGACCCCGGCCGAGATCCAGCGGCTCGACTGGGCCGAGGTCAGATCTGCTTTGGCCAACCAATAGCGACCCATGCCGAGGCCGAAGGCGCGGCAAACGCCTGCCGCGAAGGCCGCGGCTCACACCATTCAAAAAACGACCACACAGAAAAATTATGGCATTGACATTCATCCCCACGGTTTGGGCAGCGCGGCTGCTCACGGCATTGGAAAAGACCCTCGTCTACGGGCAGGCACAGGTTGCCAACCGCGAATATGAGGGCGACATACGCGAGGCCGGAAACGCTGTAAAGATCGCATCGATCGGCGATGTGACGATCGGCGACTATACAAAGAATACCGACATCGACGACCCCGAGGTCCTGACCGATGCTCAGCAAACGCTGAATATCGACCAGGCAAAATATTTCAACTTTTTTGTCGACAGCATCGACCGTGCGCAGCAGAACGTCAACGTCCTTGACGAAGCCATGCGGCGTTCGGCATGGGCGCTCCGCGACGCTGCTGACTCTTATCTCGCAGGCATCATCGAGGCTGCTGTTCCGACGGGCAACAAGATCGGTTCGGTCGCGACACCCGTCGTGCCTACCTCTGAGAATGCGTACGAATATCTCGTCGATCTCGGCGTGCTGCTCGACGAAGCGAACGCGCCGATCGAAGGCCGTTTCGTCGTTGTGCCGGCTTGGTTTCACGGCCTTTTGCTGAAAGACGACCGGTTCACAGGCGCCGGCACGCTGCGTTCCGACCGCCGGCTCGCGAACGGACAGGTCGGCGAGGCCGCCGGTTTCAGCATTCTAAAATCGAACAACGTCCCGAACGACGCGGGTGAGGCCTACCGCATCGTCGCCGGACATTCGGTCGCAACCGCCTACGTCGAACAGATCCTCGACCTGCAGGCCTTCAAGCCCGAAAAGCGCTTTGGCGATGCGGTCAAAGGACTCCACGTTTACGGTGCCAAGGCCGTTCGGCCCGCCGCGCTCGCAATGCTCATCGCCGACAAAGCTTAAGGCCGGTTCGTCGCTGTCGCTTATATAGACCAATATGACACCATTAGAACGACTCAAAACACTCGCGGCATGGGAGACCGAACCCGTGCTGACCGAAACCGAGGTCGAAGAGGTGCTCGATGCCGCGGCTGTCGCGGATAACGAAGGGAATTCGCCCTCGAACGACGATTGGTCACCGACCTACGACATCAATAAGGCCGCTGCCGAAGCCTGGCTGATAAAGGCCGCAAGGGCATCGGCGCTGACCGAGGTCGATCCGCCCGAAAGCGGCATCGTCACATCAAAGGTCTTCGACAACTGCATCGTCATGGCGCGCTTCTACGCACGACGCAGGGTGAGTACGATTTCGATCGACACCTAAATGTCCGGTAGATCGATATACACGGCTGTCTTAAAGGCAGGGCCGCTTTTGTTTTAAAACGTTCTTCCGCAAAAGGTAGAAGAGACGCAAGAAAGCCCCGGCGAGATCGTCGGGGCTTTCTTGTGCTGCGCCGGCCGAGAGTTACTTCGGATCGGTTCCCCACCAGTATTGCGGAGCGAGGGGTTTTTGTGCCGGCCAGATCTGGTTCAGCGTTTCGGCTTCGTAGAGTTCGCCGTTCTTCATCACATGGCTGATCGAATCGGTGTTGCGAATATCGGTCAGCGGATTTCGGTCCATGATGACGAGGTCGGCGAGCTTTCCGGTCTCGATCGAACCGAGATCCTTATCGAGCCCGATGGCCTCAGCGCCAAATATCGTGGCGACCCGCAGTGTATCCATCGTCGACATTCCGCCCGATTGCATCGCCCAGATCTCCCAGTGAACGCCCAGCCCCTGCATCTGGCCGTGGCCGCCGATGCCGGCACGTCCGCCGGCCTTGACGATATCGGCCGCACCCGCGGCGATCTGCTTAAAGCTGTATTCTTCCGCACGGAACCACTGGCCGCGGCGGCGCATCATGCCGTTGATCAGCTCTTTCGGGATATAGCGTCCAAGACGTTTGTTGTTGAGAACGTCGGTATTCTGGAAGAAGTAGTTCTCGGCCCATGGCCCGCCGTATGCGACAAGGATCGTCGGCGTATAGAACGTCTGGGTCTGTGCGACGAACTCGACGACATCCTTGTAGATCGGCTGCAGCGGCAGCGAGTGTTCGTGGCCCGAATAGCCGTCGATCATCTGCGAGATGTTGAGCTTCATGTCAAGAGCGCCTTCGGTCGTCGGCGATATCTTGTTGTCGTAACACGCCATCGCCACCATCTGTCGGACGTTGCGGTCGCCGACGACGTATTGCTTCAGCGTATCGGTCTTATAGGCGTCGCGGTAGCGTTTAATATAAGCATCGACCGATTCTTTATTATCAAGCCCGACGCCCGAGAAAACGCCTGGCCCGGTCGTGTAAACGCGCGGCCCGATGATCTCGCCTGTCTCGACGAGGTCGGCGTAGGCATAGACATCTGTCGTCGCCGATTGCGGATCGCGCGTCGTCGTTACGCCGTATGCGAGGTTCGCCAGATATTGCCAGACCTGATTTTGATGCAGGTCGCGCGGCGGCCACATATGCGCATGGACATCGACGAAGCCCGGGATTATCGTCTTGCCGGTGACGTCGATCGTACGGGCACCGGCTGGGATGGCCACTTTGCCCTTCGGGCCGATCGCGGCAATGCGGTTATTGGTAACGACAACGTCGCCGCGTTCGATCACCTCATTGCCTTTCATCGTGATGATGCGGGCGCCTGAGAGCACGACCGTGCCGCTCGGTTTCGGCCGGGCGGCGGCCACCTTGATATCGGTGGTCTCCGGCTTTTCGTCAGTGATCTTCTGGCGGTAAAGGCTCGTTCCCCACGACCAGCTGACCGATTTGCCGTCAAGCGACCAATTGAGATGATCGCCGCCAAAGGCCGACATCTTTTTGAAAGGCACATTTGCCGTCGGGCCCCCGAGGTTTACGTTGACCGTATCGCGGCCCGAACGCGGCACCGTAACGATGTAGTGTTTGCCCTGCAGTTCGAGAAACACCCTGCTTCGGTCAGGCGAGATCTTCATCGTGCCGGCCGAAGGCTGCTGAGGCGGAGTCCCTTTGCCGGTAACGCGCATATGAACGCGGCGGTCATAGCCGTCGAGCCTGATCGACGCGAGGCCCATGCCGGTCGTCAGATAAACGCGATCAGGGTCGTCCGAAAAATGCGGAAAGCGGCCGCCTTGCGTCGGTGCGATCTGGACCGCTTCGCCGCCGCCGGAAGGAATGTATTTCAGATCGGTACCGGTCGAGCCGCCGGCGCCCGTGACCTCGCATTCGCCGTGATGGCCATGAAGAGCCTCTTCTTCGGGCGACATGAATTCGTGACCTTCGCGAATGTCGGCAAAAAGCTGATCATCGACCGCGCCGGTGATAAAGACGATCTTCGAGCCGTCAGGCGAATAGGTCGGATAGGAATAGAACGCCGTCTTGTTGGTCAACTGTCTCGGCTGTCCGCCGTCCGGCGAGACCGAAAGCAGCTGGCCGCCCTGCCGCGACCACGTGACGTATGCGAGGGTTTTGCCGTCGGGCGACCACGCGGGCATGAATTCGCCGTCGGTCCCGGTCGTTACGCGACGCGGCGTCCCTGAGGGCAGATCCATCACATATAGCTTGCTGAATGCGGTAAATGCGACGCGCTTGCCGTCGGGCGATACGGCCGGATAACGGATAAGCCGAGCTTCGACCGTCGGGCCGTCGTCGACCTTATATTGAAAATGGACACGCGGGCCAACCTCGGCCTCAACGTTGACGGTGAAGGGAACATCGGTCGCCTGTCCGGTCGCGAAATCGACGCGTGCGACCTTACCGTTTATCGGGACGATCATCGACCGGCCGTCGGGCATAAAGTCGTAACCGGGATAGGTGTCGCGGGTCGCGCGCGATTCCTGATCGTCGCGCGTGACGTTGTCGATCAGCCAGCGTTCCTGGTTGGTCTCGAGGTTGCGGACGCGAAGGGCGGTCCGCGTCTCGAACCGAGTGGCATAAACAAGGTTCTTGCCATCGGGCGAAAGCACCGGGCGCATCGCCGAGCCCTGCGAATTGGTGACCCGTGACGTTTCGCCCGTATCGCGGTCAAAACGAAATACCTGCCAGATCGGAAAACTCGCGTTGTAGTTGAAGGGGCCGGTTCGCTGCGAATAATAGATATACCGGCCATCGGGCGAGAATATCGCGCCCATGCGGTTGAGCGGCGGTGCCGGCGGCGGGCCTTGTTGTCCCGGTGCCGGAAGTGGCGGCGGAGGCGGGCCGACGCTTACGCCCGAGCCGCCGTCCTTGTGGTACATAAAGGGGTGAAACGCGCCGATCGACTGGTCTGAACGCGAGACGACGATATAGTTGCCATCCTCTGACCACGAAGGCGAGACATACATCGCACGCGGCCCGGTGGTGACGGCCTTTGGGTCTTTGCCGTCCGATTTCATTACCCATACATTCTCTGATCCGCTCCGGTCGCTGAGAAACACTATCGTCGAGCCATCGGGCGAATACTTCGGCTGGCTTTCGAACGACATCCCGCCATGGATCTTTGTCGCCGTACCGCCCTCGACCGGCATCGTATAGATGTCGCCGAGCAGGTCAAAGACGATCGTTTTGCCGTCGGGCGAGACGTCGAGCGACATCCATGTGCCCTCGTTGGTCGTAAATTTTACTGTTCGAGCCGGCTTCAGCGGCAGCGGTTCTTCTTTCTTTTTCTCGTCTTTCTTTTCGTCGGCCTTGGGTTCGTCCTTTTTTTCATCCTGGGCGATTAGCGAGATGGGCATCGCGAGAAAAGCGATGATAAACAAGGCAAATAGCTTCTTCAGGGGATCGGCAAAGCTCATAGTTTCTCCTCGGTCACTGAACGTTTTTTGATTTTGGTCAGGTAATGATACCGAGGAATCTTACGCAGGTTTTTGCAGTTTGTTTCATTGCCCTGAACTTTTGTTGGGTTTCAGCTGGTTTCTTATTCATCGGGCCTCATGCCGGATATGTCGATAAAATCGGAAAACGTCGACATATTTTCTTGACATGTCGATGCCATCGACATATCCTCACGATATGTCGATAAAAACGCAAAACGTCGACATATCGTTGTAATGTGTCGATGACGTAAACATATGCCGAAATGGGATCCGACAAAGCCTTATCAAGACCTGCCACAACTTCCGCCCAAGGCAGATATAGAGACAAAACGCATTTTGCGGAAATGTATCGAGGCGCGTGCCGCGCTTGCGGAGCTAAAACAAGCGGCCGAATTGATCCCAAATCCTTCAATGCTGATCAATACCTTGCCATTACTCGAAGCGAAGGCGAGTTCCGAGATCGAAAACATCGTCACAACCACCGATAAGCTATTCGAACATCTGAACAGTGAAGCGAATGCTGATCCTGCGACAAAAGAGGCATTGCGATACAGCACCGCCCTATTTCAAGGATTTCAGGCGCTTTCGAAGTATCCGCTTAGCACTCGTACGGCAGAAGAGATCTGTTCCAAGATAAAGGGTGTTGAAATGCGCGTTCGTCGAATACCCGGAACCGCTCTAGGAAACCAGGCAACGGGCGAGATCGTGTACACACCGCCAGTCGGCGAGGACGCGCTACGCAACCTGCTTTCGAACTGGGAAAATTTTCTTCACAACGCGACCGAGATCGACCCGCTGATCCGTCTTGCGGTCGCCCATTATCAGTTTGAGGCAATACATCCATTCACCGATGGAAATGGCCGGACGGGGCGGATCATAAACAGTCTTTTCTTAATAGAGCAACAGCTTCTGAGCATTCCGGTCCTATACCTTAGCCGATACATCTTGGAACGCCGGGCTGATTACAACCAGCTTTTACTTTCGGTCACTAGAGATGAAGACTGGGAACCTTGGATAGAATTTGTTCTTGATGCGGTTGCCGACACTTCCCGATGGACAACTAACAAGATCGCGGCGATCAGGTCGCTATCGGAAGCAACTGCCGAGTACGTCAAGGCTAAGCTGCCGAAAGTATATAGCTACGAGTTGGTCAGCCTCATCTTTGAACGCCCGTATTGCCGTATCGGAAACGTAGTAGATAAAGGCATCGCCAAACGCCAAACAGCCTCTGTATACTTAAAGCAACTTGTAGACATCGGCGTGCTAGTCGAAAATGCAGAGCTCAAAGAAAAGCTATTCATCAATCCGAGGCTGATGAAACTGCTGTCGGATGAATCCAATAGCTTTGACGCGTATTGATCGAACCGGTAAGTTTCTGTGGGTCGGCGTAACCGAGAATCGGTAATGAAGATGAATGTTCTAAGACGAATTCGACAGGTGATCCTGATCCTACTAATGGTAGTGACGGCTCTCCTTGCCGGAGCTTACTGGGGCTACGAATTAGGGAGTACCGAATATATGTCCTTTCACATTTTTCACAGCCGATTCCCAGTAATGGCATCCCAGTTCGCTGCGGTTTGTGCATGTTCAGGACTTTTATCTATCGTGATTCTATTTGAAAAGCGCTTGTTCTGGCTCTCGCACGGTCTCGCCGCAGCCTTGATCGTTTTCTTGAGTTTTATCGTAATAAAGCTATTTGACCAACTCATGTTCTCATTCGGCAACGATGCCGTAACTAGTGTCGATACTTGGTTCCTGCCATCAGCGTATTTTGGTCTCGGAACGTTGATCACGTTCGTAGCACTTCAGGTAGCGGCAGTGGTTCTTAGAATAGTAAAGAGGGGCAATGATTAATGTAATTGGCGGTGGGTTGGCAGGTGTCGAGGCGGCTTGGCAGGCGGCGGAGCGAGGGGCGAGGGTACGGCTTTTTGAAATGCGGCCTGTCGTGCAAACGCCGGCGCATCGGACGGACAAACTGGCGGAGATCGTATGTTCGAATTCGCTGAAGACCGACGAGCCGGGCTCGGCGCCTTATCTTTTAAAGGAAGAACTGCGTCGCGGCGGTTCGATGGTGATGGAAGTTGCCGAGGCGACGCGTGTGCCGGCCGGGGCGGCTTTGTCGGTCGATCGGATAAAGTTTGCTGAGATGATAACCGAGCGGGTTGCGGCGCATCCGAATATTGAGGTCGTAAGAGAGGAAGTCATTTCGATTGCGGAATGCGGAATGCGGGATGCGGAATTTGATGCTAAAGCGCCCACCATAGTCGCAACGGGCCCGCTGACGAGCGATACATTGACTGCCGACATCATGAGGTTTACGGGTGACGATCAGCTTTATTTCTACGATGCGATCGCGCCGATCGTGGCGGCGGATTCGATCGATATGTCGGTCGCGTTCAAGGCGGCGCGTTACGACAAAGGCGGCGACGATTACATAAATTGCCCGATGGACCGCGAGCGTTACGAGCTTTTTGTTTCGGAACTGCTGAACGCGAAATCGGTGCCGCTCAAGCGGTTCGAGGACACGCATTGGTTCGAATCGTGTCTGCCGATCGAGGAGATCGCCCGCCGCGGCCCCGAAACACTCCGCTTCGGCCCGATGAAGCCAAAGGGCCTGCGTCACCCAAAGACCGGCGAGGAGCCGTACGCCTGCGTCCAACTTCGGCAGGAAAACCTGATGGCCGACGCTTACGGCATGGTCGGTTTTCAAAATCACCTTCGGTATGGCGAACAGGAACGCATTTTGAAACTTATCCCGGGGCTGGAGAACGCCGAGTTCCTGCAGTTCGGGCAGATCCATCGGAATACATTTATCAACAGTCCGACGATCTTGAACGAAACGCTCGCGACCCGAAAAGATCCGAATCTATTTTTCGCCGGGCAGATCACCGGCGTCGAGGGTTACGTCGAATCGGTCGCCACCGGCTGGCTCGCCGGAATTAATGCCGTCCGCGTTCTGCGCGGCCAAGAGATGATCACTGCGCCGCAAACCTCAGCCATCGGCGCTCTCTGTCGCTACGTCTCGAACGTCGAAACAAAGAACTTTCAACCGGTTAACATCACCTTCGGCTTGCTCGAACCGCTGCCCGTCGTGCTTCGCAAGAAACATCGCCAAAAACGCGAGCGGCATATGATACAGGTCGAACGTGCGCTAAAGGATTGGGATAAGTGGCTGGAGGATCTGTCGCCAACGGCGGCGAAACAATGGAACCAATCACAGTTTTGATCATTCTGGCCATTTTTCTGGTCGCCGTCCTTTATTCCTCGGTCGGGCATGGCGGGGCGTCTGGTTACCTGGCGGTGATGGCATTGCTTGCGGTCGCGCCCGAGGTAACGCGGCCGACGGCACTTTCGCTTAACCTGTTTGTCGCCTCGATCGCAACGATCCAATATTACCGCGCCGGGCATTTCTCGTGGCGGCTCTTCCTGCCCTTTGCCGTTGCGTCCATACCAATGGCGTACATCGGCGGGACGATCCAGCTTCCGACGAGCGTTTATAAGATCGTGCTCGGCGTCATCCTCATGCTTGCGGCGGCACGGCTCGCATGGAACCTAAAGAGCGATGACTACGTAAAAGATCATCCGGTATGGCTTTCGTTTGCGGTCGGTGCGGTGCTCGGGCTGCTGTCGGGGCTTGTCGGTGTCGGCGGCGGTATTTTTCTGACGCCGTTGCTGCTATTGATGCACTGGTCAAATGCAAAAACCGCAGCGGGCGTCTCGGCCCTGTTCATCTTTGTGAATTCGGCTGCCGGGCTTGCCGGTGCCTGGGGCAAGATGCCAACGTTGCCGTCGGAGGTTTGGTTTTGGATCGGCGCAGCGATCGTCGGCGGCCTGATCGGGTCAACGCTCGGGGCCAAAAGGTTCGATTCGCTTACGCTTCGGAGGGTGTTGGCCGTTGTGCTTGTTGTGGCCGGTGCTAAACTTATCTTCACTTAGGCATATTTTCGCAGCACTTTGTAATCAAACCCTCGGATGAAGTTTTTGCCCGCCATCATTCTGGCCCTCGCGATGACCACGTCTGCACAATCAGGCAGGGTCAAGGTCGAGCCGACGCCTACGCCAAAGCCGATCAACGGGCCATCGGTCAGATCGGTTCCGGTGCCTCGCCCGATACGCGAACGCGTTTCCGCTACGCCGACCCCGACCCCGAATAGGACCGACGATGACGACGTGATCAAGGTCGATTCGGCGCTCGTCCCGATCCCGGTCTCGGTGGTTGATGCAAACGGGCGGCCGGTGACGAATTTGAAACTGGCCGATTTTGCGTTGAAGATCGACGGTGTTACGGCAGAGATCGGCGAACTCTCGCGGTCTGAAACGCCCATCCGGCTGGCGATGCTTTTTGACAATTCATCAAGCGTTCTGGCCGCCCGTGAATTTGAGAAAGAGGCCGCGGTGAGGTTTTTTCGCCGCGTTCTGCGGCCCGATCGCGACCTCGCAGCCCTGTTTAGCGTTTCGACCGTGACCGAGCTCGAGCAGCCGCTGACTCGTGACGTTTCGTCTCTCGTACGTTCGATCGAATCTTTCCCGCCGCCGACCGGCGCCACGGCCTTGCTCGAAGGATTGGTGATGGCGGCCGAATATCTCGAAAAGGCGGACGGGCGTCGGGTCATAGTCATCGTTTCTGACGGCGACGATACAAAATCAGACGTTACGTTCGAACAGGCGATGCGGTCGATCCAGATCGCCAATGTTCAGGTCTATGTCGTTAAGACGACCGATTTCGAGAACTATATCCGAACCCGCTCACGAACCGGCAACGCTAATATTCGCCAGCTTGCCGCCGAACGCCGAATGCAGGAATTCACCCGTCAGACAGGCGGCGCGGTCTATTCCCCGATCGACGAAGACGAGCTTGACGACGCATTCCGCCAGATCTCGGCCGAGCTCTCGCAGCAATACGTGCTTAGCTATTATCCTGACGATGACGCAGCAAAGCGGGGCGAGCTTCGGATGATCGACCTGATCATAAAGAACCGCGAAGATCTAAAGGTGCGGACACGAAAAGGTTACTACGTTCCAAAATAGCTCAGGGATGTTCAACGAAGCCCTCGAACAATTTCTTCAGCATTTGAAATATGAGCGAAATCTGAGCGCTCATACGCTGCGAAATTACGCATCGGATCTCGGGCAGTTTCGCGATCACCTTTTGAGGATCGAACGGCGAGAGGATATCTCGGTCGAACAGATCGACCGTCTGACGATACGCGAATGGATGTCGTCACTCCACGCGGCCGACAAGAAAAAGGCCTCGATAGCGCGCAAGCTCGCCAGTCTTCGAACTTTTTTTCAGTTCCTGGTCCGCGAAGGGAAACTTGAAAGCAATCCGGCAAAGCTCGTCGCCACACCGCGGATCGAACGCAAGCTGCCGAACCACCTTTCGATGGAGGACGCCGTGCGATTCATCGAAACGCCCGACATCAATACCGATCTCGGCCGTCGCGACCGGGCGATCATCGAATTCCTTTATGCGACCGGCATTCGCGTCAGCGAACTCGTCGGGATCAACATGGGCGACATCGATTTTCGCGAGCGGATGGTCCGCGTAATGGGCAAAAGGAAGAAACAGCGGATCGTTCCGTTTCACGACCACGCGCTGCAGGCGTTAATGCTTTATCTCGAGACCTCGCGAAAGGCCTTTCTGAATGAATGTCCGCCGGCGGAACGCGACGAACGCGCGGTCTTTCTTCATCGCCGCGGCGGCCGCATTACCACGCGGAGTGTCGGGCGATTGATCGACAAATACATCAAGCAGTGTGCCGACATACACGACATTTCGCCGCATAGCCTTCGCCATTCGTTCGCGACGCATCTGCTCGATCAGGGCGCCGACCTTCGCGACATTCAGGAGCTTCTTGGCCACGCGCGCCTTTCTACCACCCAGATCTACACGCAGGTTTCGATGGAAAAGATGATCGAGGTTTACGACCGCGCCCACCCGAAGGCGTAAGCGAGCCTATTCACCGCCGCTGCCGGCATCAAGCACGACATAAGGAAAGGCCGTGGCGAGCTGCTCGCGCGGCATCGAATCGATCGCCGCACGAAGCGGGTTCGCGCCGACGTTGGGCTTGAAGTTGCCGTTCTCGTCGTAAAGCCGGCGGTATTGCGCCGTGTTGCGGATTATGCCCTGAACGTAACCCTTTGTCTCGCGGAAGGGTATCGCCTCGACAAATTCGTCCATCTCGATCGGCAATGTCGCACGCCATTGCGGCACGCGGCCAGGCCCTGCATTGTAGGCAACGGCCATATATTCGATGCGGCCGAATTTATCCAGCTGTTCGCGCATGTATGCGGTGCCGAGTTCGATATTGAGGGCAGGCTGATAGAGTTCGGCTGCGGATGCAAGAGGTGCGGTGGTGCCGTTCTTTCGCGCCATCATCCGCGCCGTCGGCAGCAGAAGCTGCATCAGGCCGTAGGCGTTCGCGGACGAGCGGGCGGTCGGGTTGAAAACCGATTCCTGCCTGATCAATCCCGCTACTTTGTAAACGTCGAGGTCGCGATGCTTCGCCCATCGTGCGATCTGATCCCAGGCAATGTGCGGATAAAAGATGTCCCATTCCTCGCGGCCCATTTCCTCGGGGAACATCTGTGCATAGTCCGGATAGCTTTTTGCCAGGGAAAGCAGCGCATTCACGTTGTCAGACTTCATCCGGTAATGTTTTGCGAGAGCAAGGTTGATCCGTGGCGAATTCTGAGCCGTCTTCTGGGCCGCCTTGAGTTCATCGATCGCCCAGTCGAACAACCCGATCGCACTCAGTTGTTCGCTCTTTTCGGCGCGTTCGATCTCTTTAGGTCCGGATGTTTCGGGTGCGACCGTGACGGTGCGGAGATTGGCAGCGGCCTGTGGAACAAGCGAACCGGCGGGGAATTTTACCTCGCCGTTACATTGTCCGCGTCCGCGTAGAGAGCTCAGCCGTTCAAAACCGATGTGGCCGTACCAATTCGCCGCGTACCGGTAAACAAGTGCATCGTAAAGCGCACAGGCCTCGGCGAGGCGGCCGGCTTTTTCAGCATTTCGGGCCGACCAATAACCGGCGCGTCCGCGATTGCTCGAATCCTTTCCGGCGTAGCGCGCGAGGTGCTCGATCAGCATATCGGCGGCACGTGTGCTGTTGCCCGATTCATGTTCGAGCCATGCGAGTTCGAATTGCGCACCGGCGACCTCGACGGCGCTCGGATAATTGACCAGTGCAGCACGCAAAAAGTAGTTCTCTTCGCCTTTGTTCTTGGCATCGCGGGCCGCATAACCGGCCTCGACCCATGCCTTGACCGTCAGCGGGCTGTTCGGATAACGCTGCCGCATCTCTTCAGCGGCAGTGCGTGCTCTCGGCCAGAGCTTGGCTTTCGAATACGCATTGACCAACGCGCGAAATGCCTGATCTCGGCCTTCCATTGCCGCGGGCATCGCGTCGAATGCCGTCTGTGCCTTTATCGGGTCACCGGCTTTGACGGCGGCGTTGATGCGGCCCAAATGGACCTCCGGCGTAACGTCGGCCGGATATTTTGCGATCAGTTCTGTATACGAATCAAAAGCTTGTGCGGCCGCGCCCGTCGAAAGCAAACGGTCAGCCCTGACCTTCGCTTCTTCGGCGTCAGCAGCCGATGTCTCGATGCCGAGCGACCTTAATTTCGTTTCAGCCTCGGTACCTGCCGTTCCGGAGCCTCCGTAAACGAAAGCCTTGCGGTAGAAAGCAGCTGCGTTTCGCTGATCGCCTGCGGCTTCGAACGACTTGGCGGTGAGAAGGAGCGATTCGGCCGAATGCGCCGCATTCATCGACGATAATTTCGGCGGAATGTCGCCGTAGCGTCCGGCAGCCAAAGCCGATTCGGCCCAACGAAGCCGGGCATCTGCCGCTCTCAGCGATGTCGGGTATTCGTTGGCCACCCGATCAAAAGCCGTCATTGCTCCGGCGTGGTCGCCATCGCTCTGCAATGACCGTGCCTGCAGCCAAAGGGCATAATCGCCGAGATTCGTCAGTTTCTTGAAATCGTCAGTGTTCAAGATCGCGGCGGCACCGCGAAAATCTTTGTTATCAAACCTGATCCGAGCCCTGACGAGCTTTGCAAGCGCTCCGGTCCGCGAACCGCGAAAACGGCGTTCGATGTCCTCAACGACCGATTCGACCGGCAGCTTACTGCCTTTTGTCATCTCGCGCAGCGATTCAAGTGCCTGCTGCTCGGTCTGCTGGGCCGAACACCCGACAGTGAAAACCACCAAATTGATCACTGCAGCGGACAACACTAAGATCGACTTTTGAATCATTACTCTTTAGAACTCCTTTGCGGTTTGATGCGAATTACGGCGAGGGTTATGTCCGCGGGAAAAGCTTCCCAATTCGGCCGATAAACCCTATTATACCAAACAACGCCCGAGTGTTGAACGGTCTACCTAAACAAACGATGAAACGTCTAAAACTGGCTGCGGCAGTTCTGCTGATCGCGGCTTCCTCAGCGACATTCGCACAAGACGCCCGGCCGACGCCGACGCCCGACGAAAAGGACGTGGTAAAGATCACGACCGCGCTTGTTCAGATCGACGTTACCGTGACCGACCGGAAGGGCAATATCATCCGTGACCTGAAGCCGGAGGAATTTGAGATCTTTGAAAATGGCGAGAAACAGCCGATCAGCAATTTCTCGTTCGTCACGAGCATTAAGGAAACCGCATCGCCGGCAAAGAGCGATGGGGAATCACAGGGAGCTCCGATACCGGCGGCAAGGCTCCGCCCCGAGCAGGTTCGGCGGACGGTCGCATTGGTCGTCGACGATCTGAACCTTTCCTTCGAGAGCGTCCATTTCGTCAGGCGGGCGCTTCGCAAATACGTCGACGAACAGATACAGCCGGGCGATCTGGTCGCGATAATTCGCACAAGCGGCGGCATAGGAGCACTGCAGCAATTCACGTCGGACCGCAGGCAGCTGATAGCTGCGATCGAGCGGATCAAATGGTATCCGATAGCGAATACGAGCGGCGCGTTTGCCCCGATCGAGGGAACGCCGCAGCTTGCCGGCGAACAGTTCGAGACGCCCGGCAGCGGCCCGGGCGAGCGGTCGCCCGCCGCGCTTCAAAAGGAATACCAGGATTTCAGACGCGACGTTTTCTCGACCGGAACGCTCGGTGCGCTCGATTACGTCATTCGCGGCATGCAGGAACTGCCGGGCCGTAAATCATTGATGCTGGTCTCCGACGGGTTTTACTTATACACATCGAATGCGAGCGGCCCGCCCGAGATCTCGCGGACGTTTCGCGGTTTGCAGGCTTTGGTCGATGTGGCGAACCGGGCGTCGGTGGTCGTCTATACGATGGATGCCCGCGGCCTGCAGCCAACCGCGCAGCGAGCTGAAGACAAGACCGAGACCGTCGATTATGCTTCAACGCAGGGACTGATCACGGGCAGGACGACCGAACTCTTTGATAAACAGGACGGCCTCGTATTTCTCGCCCGCGAAACCGGCGGAATCGCGATCATCAGCAACAACGATCTTAACGGCGGCATTCGCCGGATGCTTGATGACCAAAGCTATTACCTGCTTGGTTATTTGCCCGATACAGAAACGTTCGACCCCGAAAAGCGCCGGTTCAATCGTTTGACCGTTCGCGTCAGCCGACCGGATGCGGTCGTCCGCTACCGAAGCGGCTTTTTCGCGGCTGCCGATGCTGAACGTGCACCGGGCGGTCCGGCGACGGCGGGCATGACCATAACGGATGCACTCACGTCGCCGTTCTCGGCAAACGGCGTCGAGCTGACGTTGAACACGGTCTTTACGGTCGTCGGAAAAGAGACCTACCTCCGCTCGTTCCTTCACATTGCGGCGAAAGATCTCAAGTTCGAACAACAGCCGAATGGGAAGCTCAAAGCCGAGTTCGACATACTTGCAATGAGTTTCGGCGATAACGGCGTTCCGGTCGACAAGCAGGACATCACCGCGTTCCTCGACATCTCGCCCGAAGAGCATCGCAAGATAGTCGCCGACGGTTTTGTTTACGGTTTTGTCTTTCCGGTCCGCAGGCCCGGAGCCTATCAGATGCGCGTCGCGCTTCGCGACAAAGGCAGCGCCAAGGTCGGTTCGGCAAACCAATTTGTCGAGATGCCCGATCTCAGAAAGCAGGAATTGACGCTTTCGGGCATTATTCTCGAGAATCTCACCAACCAGCAATGGCTTCGTATCACCGGCCAGAGCGGCAATACCGGCGCCGAAATAACCACCGATCCGCTCAATGACACGTCGCGCCGACGGTTCAGGCGAGGCACGATCCTGCGTTACGGGCTGGAGGTCTTCAACATCCGGGCATCGGGCGGACGTTCGCCAAAGGTAACGGCACAGGCGAGGATCTTTCGCAACGGGCGAGCGGTGTTCGTAGGCCGCGATACTCCGATCGACGGCGGCGGCAGTCGTTCGGATACGCTCCCGTTCGCCGGCGGTGTTACCCTTGGCACCGACATGGAGCCCGACGATTACATTCTGCAGATCGTCGTCACCGAAGCAGCGGGCGGCAAGAAACGCGTCGCTTCGCAGTTCGTTCAGTTCGAGATAGTAAATTAGCCCGATCGCATTATTTGAAAGCAATAGATCAAAAAGGCTCGTAGATGAAACTCTTCAAACTTCTGCTTATCGTCCTGTCGGCAGCAT
Organism: Chloracidobacterium sp.; assembly: GCA_016716305.1. NCBI lineage: Bacteria > Pseudomonadati > Acidobacteriota > Blastocatellia > Chloracidobacteriales > Chloracidobacteriaceae > Chloracidobacterium > Chloracidobacterium sp. The sequence goes on along the minus strand of JADJWP010000002.1, from coordinate 1,621,901 downwards.
CCGCCGTCGCCGCCCAGCGTCCGACGCCGACGCCGACGCCCGAAGAGGCTGGTGTCGTCAAGATCTCGACGACGCTGATCCAGCTCGACGTGACGGTCGTTGACGGAAAGGGAAAGGTCGTCCGCGGACTCAAGCCCGAGGACTTTGAGATTCTCGAGAACGGCGAAAGACAAAAGATCAGTAATTTTTCGTTCATCTCGGCCGAGAAACAGATCGGTCCTGATATCGCAGCCCAGCCTGACGCGATGGGTGTTCCGGCGCCGCCGGCAGCCGTTAAGATGGATTCGGTCAGGCGGACGGTGGCGTTGGTCGTCGACGATCTGGCACTTTCGTTCGAAAGCGTTTATCAAACCCGGAGAGCACTGAAGAAGTTCGTCGACGAACAGATGCAGGACGGCGATCTTGTAGCGATAATTCGTACAGGCGCGGGTATCGGAGCATTGCAGCAATTCACCGCCGACAAGCGCCTTCTGCATGCCGCGATCGAGCGCGTCAGATGGAACCCGATCGGCCGGGGCGGAATAGGGGCATTTGCCCCGATCGAGCCGACGATGCTCGAAGAAGCGAGGGCCGCCGGCGACTCGACCGTATCGGACGAGGATCTCGAACAGGAACGCAACTTCAACAATAGCTTTGACGATTTTCGCGGGAGCACTTTTGCCACCGGTACGCTTGGCGCTCTTCGATACATTGTCGAAGGTATGGGCGAATTGCCGGGCCGAAAATCGGTCGTGCTTTTTTCCGACGGGTTTCGGCTGCTGGAGCGCGACTCGCAGGGATTTTCGGGTGCCGGGGGCGTCCTCGAATTCCTGAGGAAATTGGTCGACGTGGCGAACCGTTCATCGGTCGTTTTTTATACCATCGATCCGCGCGGGCTGGTCTTCACCGGCTTTACGGCCGCCGACCGCATCGTAGACACATCGCCGCAGGCGATACAGCGAACGCTCTCGACGCGTTCCGATGAGCTGATCGAAACGCAGGCCGGGCTCCGATACCTTGCCGAAGAGACCGGCGGGTTTGCCGTCACGAACAACAACGACATCATCGGCGGGCTGCGAAAGGTGATCGAGGATCAGAGCTATTACCTGATCGGTTACGAACCCGATTCGGATACGTTCGATCCGATAAAGAGGCGGTATAACCGGCTCGAGGTGCGCGTCGCCCGCAAGGACCTGACCGTTAGGTATCGCAGCGGTTTCTTTAACGTCGCAAACGAAAATATCGCCCGCGCGCCGACGGCCGAACTCACTCCGGTGCAGCAGATCCAGACGGCACTCACATCGCCCTTCGCTGTCAACGACATCCGTCTCAGCCTGAACTCGCTTTACGGTAACGATGCAAGGTCGGGCAATTTTGTCCGGTCGCTGCTCCACGTCGATGCCGGCGGCCTGAAGTTCGTGGATATGCCCGACGGCCGCCGAAAGGCTGAGATCGCAATACTCGCGGTCAGCTTTGGCGATAACGGCGTCCCGGTCGATCAGATCTCGCGGGCCTACACGATCAACGTCGATGACCGCGGCTATCGCAAGATAATGGCCGAGGGCTTCGTTTATCATTTTGCGTTTCCGGTCAAGAAACCGGGCGCTTATCAGTATCGCGTTGCGATCAGAGATCAGACCGCCGGGACGGTCGGCTCGGCGAATCAGTTCATTGAAGTGCCGAGCATGAAGAAGGGAAACCTGACGCTTTCCGGCATAGTGCTCGAACGCCATTCATTTGAAAATTGGAAGGCTCTCGCCGAGGGCCGGCCCGCATCGGCCTCCGAGGGTTCGACGGCGTTGACCGACACGTCGCTGCGTCGGTTTCGGTCGAACGGCGTCCTTCAATATGCATTCGAGATCTATAACGCGAGGCTCGATGCCGCTAAGCGGCCAAGCCTGACCACCAAGATACGGCTTTTCAGAGGCAGGACCGTCGTTCTTGACGGCGTCAATGTTCCGTATGATCCGGCGGGCCAGACCGACCCGGAACGGCTCAAGGCCGCCGGAGCCATTAGTCTCGGGCGAGAAATGCCGCCCGGCGATTATGTCCTTCAGGTCATCGTCATCGACAATTTGGCGAAGTCGAAGCGAAAGCTGAAAACATCGTACGTTCAATTTGAGGTCTACGAGTAGGTCAGCGAATGCAGAACGGCTTTGATTGCAATTATTCGCAACTAAAACTAATCTAATTGCTTTGCCGTTATGCTAAACATTAGAGCAATAGAACTTACCGAGATAAACCTCCCGCTCGTCCACTTCTTTGAGACCAGTTTTGGCCGGACCTATGAACGCCGTATAATTCTGGTCCGCGTTCTAGACGCCGACGGAGCCGAAGGCTGGGGTGAGATCACGTGCGGCGAAGAGCCCGGTTATTCCGACGAATGGACCGATTCGGCATGGGTGACGGCGGAGAAGATCCTTGCACCGATGGTCGTGGGGAAAGAGGTTGCGTCGGCCGCGGAAGTCTGGAATCTGATGAAATGGGTTCGCGGCCACCGGATGGCGAAATCGGGCATCGAAACGGCGTGCTGGGACCTCGAAGCCAAGAAGCTCGGCGTGCCTTTGTGGCGGCACTTGGGCGGTGTAAATCAGGTGATCGAATGCGGGGTTTCGATCGGCATACAGGATTCGATCGCCCAGCTTCTGGACAAGATCCGCGTCGAGCTTGAGGCGGGCTACAAACGCATCAAGATAAAGATCTCGCCCTCGTGGGACTACGACGTTATCATGGCCGTGCGGGCTGAGTTTGGCGACATTTTGTTGATGGGCGACGCGAATTCCGCATACACGCTTGCGGATATCGATAAGCTCAAGTCGCTGGATGAATTCGACCTGATGATGCTCGAACAGCCGCTCCCGTACGACGACATCATTGACCACGCAAAGCTCCAGCGTGAGATCAAAACGCCGATCTGTCTCGACGAGCCGATAAAATCGCCCGAGGACGCCCGCAAGGCGATCGAGCTCAAGTCAGGCAAAATCATCAACCTCAAAAACGGCCGCGTCGGCGGACACACGCAATCAAAGATGATCGAGCAGATCTGCCGCGAAGCCAACATGCCTGTCTGGTGCGGCGGCATGCTCGAATCCGGCATCGGCAGGGCACACAACATCGCCATCTCGACCCTCGCCGGCTACACCATGCCCGGCGACGTCTCGGCCTCAAAACGCTACTGGCACGAAGACATCATCTCCCCGGAAGTCGAGGTCTCGCCCGAAGGCACCATCACCGCCCCGGACGGTCCGGGCATCGGGTTTGAGGTAAGACTCGATCGCATAAAGAAGGTCTCGGCAAAAAGTGTTCGGATCAATTGATTATGGTTGTTGAAAGCGAAAATGGCGCGACCATCGATGCAATGCCTGACGAACGGCTCCTGGAGTTGATTCTGACAAAATTAGACAAAGCGACTCTGGCAAAAACACATTGTCTTCAATACATCGATCCTTACGGAGACACGACATTCAATATGCTTCAGAAGCCGATTCTCCTCAACGAAGTGTTAGCCTTAGAGCCACTCTGTGACCTGAGTGAACGCGAACATCTTCACAAGATCATCGCATTTTTGAAAAAGCATGTGGATGGAATTCATACTTATGTGAAGTTCTACGGCGATTAGTTTGGGCTTCGCATAGCTATAAAGCACGCACACGCCCGGGAATCGGTTTTGAGGTAAAACGCGAACGGATCGATCAAGCGACGGTAAGAACTTCGGAGGTTAAGTAAATGGCTAAGAAGAAAGTGGCAAGCATCGATGAGATAATTTTGAATAAATGGCTTGTTGAATTTGATCGAAAGCCATTAGATAAACATCCGTTGTACGGCTTCGTTGTGGATTGCAACGACGACCTTACGCTGCTACACGTTTTTGATCATTAACTTTTTATCCTAGATGGCTACTGTGTCTTTTCCAACGCTGACGTAAAGAAGTATGCGGTCTATGACGACGAAACGTCTTTTTTGAGCGAAGTAATTCGAGCCAAGAAGATCGTGCCCAAGCCGTTGCCGAAAATTTCTATTGCCAGCTGGTCGGATGTTTTGGAAAGCGTCAGCAAGTTATTTCCTCTTTTGGTCGTCGAGACAGAGCGTCTGCACAAGAACGAATGTTACATCGGCAAGGTTACCGAGATCAGGAAGAAGAGTTTCAAGCAACAAGAAATGGATACTGATGCGGTTTGGTATGGTTTCACAAAGTACAAATTTGAAGACGTTACAATGATAAGTTTCGGCGGTCTCTATGAATCAACGCTAGCATTGGTAAACGCAGAACGGGAAAAATCGGAGCAGTAACATAGTGGGTTCGTAGACACTAGCGACAATTTCATGCGGAGGTTGTCCCCGATTTGGTTTACGCGCTTTTGTAACCGACCGATGCGAAAATTAGTTATAATCAGGTGATGAGTAACATTAATGAGATAATTTTCGTGGTCGAAGACGACATTGAGGGTGGGTACAACGCCCGGGCCTTGGGTGAGTCGATATTTACGCAAGGCGAGAGTATCGAAGAGTTGAGAACCAACATTCGTGATGCCGTTGATTGTCATTTTGAACCGGATGCCAAACCGAAAATGATTCGGCTTCACTTTGTTTCGGAGGAAGTTCTGGCAGCATGAAGCTCCCCCGAGATATCAGCGGACTTTCGCTCGCGAATGCATTGAAAGCACTCGGATATGAAATAACCCGCCAATCCGGAAGTCATATTCGCTTGACAACAGCGGTTAACGGCGAACACCACATAACGATCCCGGCCCACGACCCATTAAAGATAGGAACCCTCGCCGGCATTCTCGCCGACATCGCCCGGCACCACGAATTGAGCCGGGATGAGCTATTGAGAAATCTTGACCTTTGATCAGTGCCCCCGACATCCCGGGAATCGGGTTTGAGGTAAAGTGCGATCAAATAAATCGTGTCGCAGTACGAAATGTTTTGATAAACTAACGATCGATGATTCGTAAACCTGCCATCGTCATCCTCGGCTTCGTGTTGTTGACTCTTTGTGTTCCGGTGACAAATGCGCAAGGTTACGTTGATATCTTGCCCGACGAGATTAAGGCACCATTTCGCGAGCGATTCATCAAGATCACCTCTGAAATACAAGGTACTCCATCGGACGAATGGGCTGGTGCTTACGCGCGATACGTTGGCGAGACCTGGTCTGATGTCCTCGTATGGACGCCGGAGCTCGGATTCGCCGCCTTTCGTGACACGTGTAGCTACGGTCCTCGTGCATGGGTGAATTTTGGATCCGCCGGGTTCGAGAATGGGCTGCTCATTCTAACCTCGGAACAGACATTTGCCGGCGAACATGTGCTTTCGATAAAACGGGAATATACGCCGGTGAAATGGGGCCAACAGCGGTGGTTGATACCAACAGATGAGCTTGAGCTTTTTGCTTACGCAGTTAATTCAGGGTCATCTAACGACTACCACAGCTTCTACTCAAAGTCGGACGGAAACGCCGATACGCCGAAAGGCCAGCCCGAACTTCCAACCCAGTTCAAACACCTCCTCAACCGAAAACCGGTCAAGGCAAGGATCGAGCGTATCGGAGAAAAACCCGAGCAGTGGTACCCGGATGTCACCATCGATGCCGGCAAGGACAAAGGCGTGATCGTCGGGATGAGCTTTTGGCTGACCGGAGTAAAGAACACCGAAGTAAAGATTTCGGTCGCCTCGGTAAGTGAGAAGACTGCTGTCGCAAAGGTTGTCGCTATAAGCCATCGTTATGAGTACGACGACGAAGGCGATCCCAAAGGGCCTGAGTCCGAGGAATTTCGCCTCATGGCAGGAATGAGGGTTTCAAGCCGTAGCCCCAAGGATGAATAGCGGTTGGCTTCGCATAGCCATGCCGTTTACGGCGTGGGACGGGTCGCCCAAATTTCTACAGCCCGTTTACGGGGTTACCTTCGAAGGGCGTAAACGCCCTAAGGTTTTATTCGCTGGGTTCACCACGCCGTGAACGGCGTGGCTATGCTCAAGCTCAAATTATGTTTGGGTGGCTATGCTCGTTCGAGCACTTTTTTGAACCGATTTTTTGTTCGCACTCGCGTATTGAAACAGCTTGAACTGATGCGAGGAAAATCAATGAAAAAGCCCAACATAATTCTGGCCCTGATCTGTATCCACATTTTCTTAACCGTCGCCATTTCCCAGACTGCGAAGTTCGACATTGTTGCCTACACGCCGCCCGCGGGTTTTGCGTTCGAAAAAGATGCCGATTCGCTGCGTTTTACAAAAGAGTCAGGCGGCAGCTTTTGCGTGATATCTCTGACACGGTCAGTGGACGGCGTCGGCGATCCGGTGAAGAACTTCGAGTTGCTCTGGAAAGGCATGGCGACCGATGGCCTGAACGCCTCCGCACCTCAGCGTGGAAAGGGCGGCGAAAAGAACGGCTGGCAGGCGGAAGTCGGCGTTGCCGGGTTCGAGAAGGACGGGCTGAAAGGGGCAGCTTTGCTGACGACTTTCACGGGCAACGGCAAAGTTGTTGCCATCCTGTCGATCACCAATTCTGAATCGTGCCAACAGGACATCGAGGTGTTCGTCGACAGCGTAAAACTCCCGCAGATCGCGGCTCCAAAGGCTTCGGTCGCTCCGCCCGCGGCGGCGCCTTCAGGCGATGCCGCAAAGCTCATCGGCCGATGGCAGCGTTCGAGTTCGAGCGCGCCCTCGTACGGCAACACGGCGAGTTGGGGCACCGCCGGCTATACGAGAAGCCGTTATGAGTTCAACTCGAACGGAACCTACGCCTACACCGAGCGTACATTCAGGATGACGCATCCTGTGATCTTCATCGTCAGAGAGAGCGGCAGATACTCTGTCAACGGCAGCACGCTGACGGTCAACCCGACAAAAAGCACCATCACGTCATATAGAAAAGCCGGTGGCGGCGACGCGCTTGGGACGGTCGCCGCTACACAGGATCGCAAACTCGAGACCGTGTCGTATAGGTTCACCTTTCATTATTTCTCCGGGATCGATGAATGGAACCTCGTGCTGCAGGCCGATAGCCCGACCCTGCGTGACGGCCAGTTCAGCGGAAACACGACATTCAATAACGCCTGGTATTTCGATCAGAAATATACCGACACTGACCTGACGGCCGTCCGTATCTTTTAGCAGCAGGCGAAATGCCTGGCGCTCATCGGCCCTTCATCTCGACCGCAGCACGCGAAACCTCTATTGACAGGGGGCGGGTTAGACCTCGCCTCTTTTTTTGTTAGAATTACGCTTTTCGCGATATGAGCAATCAAGAACCAAGCAAGATCATCTTTTCGATGGTCAAAGTATCAAAGTTTTACGACAAGAAGCCCGTCCTTAAGGACATCTATCTTTCGTTCTTTTACGGGGCAAAGATCGGTGTGCTCGGCCTCAACGGCGCGGGTAAATCCTCATTGCTGAGGATCATCGCCGGTACCGACAAAGAGTTCAACGGCGAGGTCGTTTTTTCGAAAGGCTATTCGGTCGGCTATCTCGAACAGGAGCCAAAGCTCGACGAGACCAAGACGGTTCGGCAGATCGTCGAGGAAGCCGTGCAGGAGACCGTAGATCTGCTCAAGGAATTTGAGGAGATCAACGCCAAGTTCGCCGAGCCGATGGACGATGACGCGATGAACTCGCTTATCGAACGGCAGGGCGAGGTGCAGGAAAGACTCGATCATGCCGACGCGTGGGACCTCGATTCGCGGCTTGAGATGGCGATGGACGCTCTCCGCTGCCCGCCGGCGGATACGAATATCGCTACGCTTTCAGGCGGCGAGAAACGCCGCGTCGCGCTTTGCCGTTTGCTGCTGCAAAAACCGGATATCCTCTTGCTCGACGAGCCGACCAATCATCTCGATGCCGAGACCGTTTCGTGGCTTGAACAGCACCTGCAGAAATACGAGGGGACGATCATAGCCGTAACGCATGACCGGTATTTCCTCGACAATGTTGCCGGTTGGATACTCGAACTCGACCGCGGCGAGGGCATCCCGTGGAAGGGTAATTATTCGAGCTGGCTCGAACAAAAATCGCAGCGGCTTGCGCAGGAGCAAAAGACCGAGGACAAACGGCAAAAGACCCTCGAACGCGAACTTGAATGGATACGCATGTCGCCAAAGGGCCGCCATGCGAAATCGAAGGCGCGTATCAACGACTATGAAAAAATGGTCGCGACCGAATCGGAAAAACGCAGCGAAGATCTCGAGATATTCATCCCGCCTGGCGAGCGTCTTGGCGATCTGGTCATCGAAGCACATGGCGTTTCAAAGGCCTACGGCGACAAACTGCTGTTCGAGGATCTTGAATTCTCGCTTCCGCCGGGCGGAATTGTCGGCGTGATCGGCCCGAACGGCGCGGGAAAAACGACGCTTTTTCGACTGATCACCGGCCAGGAAGAACCCGACAGCGGCACATTTAAGGTCGGGCCGACGGTAAAGCTGGGTTACGTTGACCAATCGCGCGATTCGCTCAATGCCGACAAGACCATCTTTGACGAGATCGCCGACGGCCTTGATTTCGTGACGCTCGGCAAACGCGAAATGAACGCTCGAGCATACGTGTCGCGGTTCAATTTCTCGGGCAGCGATCAGCAAAAACGCGTCGGACAGCTCTCGGGCGGCGAGCGCAATCGCGTCCATCTTGCAAAGATGTTGAAATCGGGCGCAAATGTTATACTGCTCGACGAGCCCACCAACGATCTCGACGTGAACACGATGCGTGCACTCGAGGAAGCTTTAGAAAACTTTGCAGGATGCGCGGTCGTAATTAGCCACGACCGATGGTTTCTTGACCGTATCGCGACGCATATTCTGGCGTTCGAAGGCGATTCGCACGTCGAATATTTCGACGGTAATTACAGCGAATACGAAGAGGACCGAAAACGGCGTCTCGGGCATGACGCCGACCAGCCGCACCGGATCAAGTATCGCAGCCTTACCCGTGCCTAAAGTGCACTCTTGCTGAAATGAATGTCTGACGATCTTCGGCGATCACAAAGCAAACGCCGGACCGTGCGAGCCGACCGCGACCACGCCGGGCTGCTCGTGTCCGTCCTTATCGGCTTTCTTGCATTATATTTGCTGCTGCTCGTCGTGCTCGGCAGACCGACCTGGAAGGTGCTCGAACAGATGCTGCCGTCGCTCGGGATCGCGATGATCGGTGTCGGCATAACGGTGCTGGTCACGACGTTCTCATTCGTCTTTGTTGCGCTCTCGCTCGTCTCGGTCCAGTTCTCGCCGAGGGTCGTACGGCATTTTTGGCATGGCGACAAGTTTCGCCGCGTTTTCCTTTGGTCGTTCATCGGCATCTTCGGCTTTTTGTTCGCGGTGCAGTTTGTCGGCGTCGTTCAGCTTCAATTGCTTGCGGTCATGCTTTCGGCTTACGGCGTCTTTGTTCTTTTTCCGGCATTTCTGAGCTATCTTGCCGACAACATCAATGCCGCCAGCATCACCCATAACATCGCGAACCGCACGCTCGAAGAGATCGAACGTGACCTTCCACGGATCGAGGAGGTTACGGCCCCGCCGCCGTCGACGGTCTGCTCAGAAACGAGCGGTTTTCTCGCGGCGATAGACACAGATCGCCTATTGGCGGTGTTTTCCAATGTAAGGCGCGATCATCCCGAAGCGGTCTTGTGCGTCTCAAACTATCTTGGCAGCTTTGTCGAGGTCGGTTCACCGCTCGCGGTGATCGAGCCCGAGACGCCGCTTCCAGCCGCGATCAAAAGCGAGATAAAGGGGTGTTTTGCTCTTCATAAATTCCGGAGCATCGATCAGGATATCGAGTACGGCGTTAGGCAGCTTGTTGACATTGGCGTCAAAGCCATCTCGCCCGCGGTGAACGACCCAACGACATGTGTCAATTGCATCCATTACCTTGGCGTGATAATCAAGGAGCTTGCGGGACGTGACCTGCGATCGAGGAAGTCAGCAACGCTGGAAGGCCACGGCATCTTTGTGAAAGAGCCGTCATTTGAACAGTATATCGACGACGCCTTTGACCAGCTCTATCAGTTCGGCCGCCGTGACCACGTCATTGTGAGAACGCTTCTTAACGTTCTGACCGAGATATTGTCGGCTGCGGCCGATGCCGGGCGGGCGGCGGTGGTCGCAAAAGAGGTCGGAGACATGGAACTGCAGGGCCTTTATGAGGCCGACCAGGGATCGGCGTTCCCGCTTGTTGAGTATCGGGATTTCGTGAGAAAGGCCCTTCGCCGTTTTTATGCAACGGCCGCTGACAAGTTCGATCGGCTGGGCGATCAGGACGCGGCGGCCGAGCATAGGCGGCGGGCCGAAGCAGTCGGTGCCAGCTTTGGCACCTAAGATCGTATTCATCGCTCCCCGCTGGAAAACATGAGACCCAACTCGAAAGAAATAGCCGTCATTTTTGCTATTGCCGTTCTTTTGTTTGCCGCATCGTGCGGCGGGTCGGCGGATAGCGGAAACGCGATAGCGTCGGTTGACGCCAACACGACGGAAGCCGAACCGCCGAAGAGTTTTGTGCCGCCGCCGGCCGAACCGGAATTCCCCGATCTTCAGGCTGAGATCAAGGACGGCCGCTTTGCGGCGACATCGTCGCCCATCGGGTCATTCGATTTTCGCAATCACACCTATCCATTGCCGCGCGGGTGGCATAATCCCGACGGGACCGACGAGATCAGACTCGAGAACGGCCGGCTCGAGCCGATCGCGGGAACCGTATCGGACGATATGTCGGATACCGAAAAAGCCGAGGCAAGATCACAGCGGCGGATCGGCCTCTCATACGTCTCTACCCGGTTTTTCGATGCTACCGGCGACGGCCAGGACGACGCGGTCGTGATTCTCAAGATCGAAACGGCCGGAAATGCGATACCCCAGCTCGCATATATCTTCGAATGGAAAGATGAAAAGCCCGAGTTGATCTGGCATTTCCGTACCGGCGACCGTGCCGATGGCGGCCTTAAAGATATCAGGGTCGAGGACGGTGCACTCGCGATCGAGCTCTTCGGGCAAGACCGCTTCATGCTCGGCTCGATCGAGACCGGAAAGATAACCGGCGACGAGGAACAGCTTTGCTGCCCGACGCATTTTACCCGCTCGTTCTATAAATGGAACGGCAAGAACTTCCTTCGCCAGGGCAAACGGTTGACCTATCTGACGACCGATCCGACGGCACCGCCGGTCGAGAACATGGGCGATGTCGTCAACGCCAAAAAGCCGCCCGCAAAGAAACGTTAACCCGTTTCAGCCCTCATCTGACGGCACTCAATTCGCATCCGCTCAAAAATTAGTATCGTTAATATGACGAACGGCACATCTGTTTTTTCCCAAACCTTGCATCAAAAAAGAAAACGTTAGAAGATACGCTTGTAACAGACCCAACCGAAACCTGCAGCGGTGGTAAACGACTGATCTACGACACTCAAACGGAGGATCTGCTGTGGAAGCCCTTACTCTTGACCGCATCCAATTTGCGTTCACGATAACTTACCATTATCTCTTTCCTCAGCTTACGATGGGCCTTGCTCCGCTGATCGTCATTTTCAAATCGCTTGCGATCTGGAAAAAGGACGAACGCTGGAACGAAGCCGCACGGTTCTGGGGCAAGATCTTTGGCATCACGTTTCTTTTCGGCGTCGTGACCGGCATCCCGATGGAGTTTCAGTTCGGCACGAACTGGGCCGTCTTTTCGAAGTATGCAGGCGGCGTCATAGGCCAGACATTGGCGATGGAAGGGACGTTCGCATTCTTTCTCGAATCATCGTTCATCGGCCTATTTCTGTTTGGCGAGAAACGGCTCGGCCAAACGCTCCACTGGCTTTCGGCATTCCTGCTTTTCGTCGGGACGTGGCTCTCGGGCTGGTTCATCATCGCGACCAACGCCTGGATGCAGCATCCGGTCGGGTATGAGGTCGCTGCCGATGGAAGCGTCCAACTGACCAGCTTCTGGGCGCTTGTTTTCAACGAATGCGCGGTTTACCAATACATGCACAATATGGGCGGAGCCGTCGTCACGGGCTCGTTCGCCGTCGCGGCGCTTGGTGCCTTTTACGTGCTTTCAAAACGTCAGGTCGAATACGGCAAGATGTTCGTCAAAGCGGGCGTCATCGCCGGATGTGTTTCAAGCATCTGGATGCTGTTCCCTTCGGGCGATCTGCAGGGACGGATGGTCGCCGAACATCAGCCCGTCACGCTCGCGGCGATGGAGGGCCTATTCGATACGACGAACGGCGCGCCGCTTGTCCTGATCGGGCAGCCGGATATGGAAAAGAAGCGGCTCGATAACGCCATCCATATCCCGAACATGCTCAGCTTCATCACCTATCAGCGTTGGGATGCGAAGGTTCGCGGGCTGAACGAGTTTCCCGAGGATCAGCACCCCGACAACATCCCGCTGCTTTATTACAGTTTTCACATCATGGTCGGCCTCGGGACGATCTTTATAGCCATTATGGGCATCGCCGTTCTTTGGCTTTGGCGCGGATGGCTTTACGATTCCAACTGGCTGCTCTGGATCTTGATGCTTCTTTTCCCGTTCCCATTCATCGCGAACACCGTCGGCTGGATGGTCGCCGAACTAGGCCGCCAGCCGTGGCTGGTTTATGGCCTTTTCAGGACCGAGGAAGGCGCGTCCCACATGGTCTCCAGCGGCAACGTGATGTTCACGCTGCTCGGTTTTTTCGGGATGTACACGGTGCTTTCGCTGCTATATATCTTCCTGATGCTTCGCCGGATCGAACACGGTGCCGACGAGCTCGGCGCAGGCATCAGCGAGACAACGGAGGCCGCATACCTGTAGGAGGAGGATATGGAATTAACGTGGTTCATGATAGTTGCGTTCATGCTGGTCTGCTATGTCATCCTCGACGGGTTCGACATCGGAGCCGGCATAGTTCATTACATCGTCGGCCGCAGCGACGCCGAGCGAGCGGCGGTCATCCGTTCGATCGGCCCTGTTTGGGACGGCAACGAGGTCTGGCTTTTGGCAACGGGCGGAACGCTCTATTTCGCGTTTCCGCAGCTTTACGCATCGGCGTTCTCGGGCTTTTATCTTCCGCTGATGATGGTGCTCTGGCTGCTGATATTGCGGGCAGCGGGCATCGAGCTTCGCCATCAGCTCGAGCACAATCAGATGTGGACGAACTTTTGGGATTTCGTCTTTTCGCTTGCCAGCATCCTGCTCGCGATCTTTTACGGAGCGGCTCTCGGCAACGTCATTCGCGGCGTCCCGCTCGATGAACAGGGCTATTTTTTTGAGCCGCTCTTCACCCACTGGGGAACGACCGGCGAGACCGGGATACTCGATTGGTTCACCGTGCTTTCGGGCGTTGTTGCCTTTCTGGCCCTTGCCGTTCACGGAGCGAACTATTTGGCCCTGAAGACCGAGGGCGATATGAACCAGCGTGCCCGCAGGGTCGTCGGCCTCGGATGGTTTGCTCTCGTTGCGGTCACACTCATTAGCCTTTGGGCCGTGATGTATGTCCGCCCGACGCTGCTCGATAATTATTTCGCATTGCCTGTCGGCTGGCTGATCCCGATCGCTGTCGTGGCCTCGCTTGCGGCGATCAAATACTTCAACACCAGGGGCGACGACAAAAAGGCGTTTCTTTCGTCTTCGGTCTATCTCGCGACGATGCTCGGCGGAGCCGTTTACGGGCTTTTCCCGCTCGTGCTGCCGGCGCTCGAGCCGGCGAACAGCCTGACGGTCTACAACGCCCGAGCAGGTGATTACGGGCTGAGCGTCGCTCTGATCTGGTGGCCGATCGGCATCATCATCGCACTCGGCTATTACACATTCCTTTTCCGCACGTTCAAAGGAAAGGTTTCTGTCGGCCAGGAGCATTGATCCGGGCTTTGCGGCGGGCTGCGGCCCGCCATTTTCATGTCGAATAACTTTGTAATACAAAGTACTTGACAAGCGGAACTACTTGGCATATATTTCCCTTCGATGTCAAACGTTTCTCAACTTCGCAAGACCGAGTCCGAGCCCGACGAGCCCGTCAGCCTCGGCGACCGCGCTCTGGATAATTTGAAATACATCCGCGATGCAATGGAGCGGTCGACAAGCTTCACGGCCGTTCCGGGTTACGGCGGGATACTTATGGGCGTGACGGCGATCGTTGCGGCCGTGATCGCCAACGGCCAGATCTATCTTCGCGATTGGCTGATCGTCTGGGTTACAGAGGCGTTTCTTGCGGCGGCGATCGGATTTCTAGCGATGTGGCAGAAATCAAAGATCGGCGGCCAATCGCTATTCTCGACGCCGGCACGCAAATTTGCATACAGCTTTTTTCCGCCGATCGTTGTCGGCATCGCTCTCACGTTCGGGCTCTGGCGGTTTGATAATTACAGCGTGATGGCGGCGATGTGGATGCTCTGTTACGGAGCGGCGGTCATCGGCGGCGGTGCCTATTCGGTCCGCGCGGTGCCGGTGATGGGCTGGTGCTTCATCGTACTCGGGGCAATAACGCTGGCGCTGCCAAAAGGCAGCGGCGACGAGATGATGGCCGCGAGCTTCGGCCTGCTTCACATTATTTTTGGGGCAGTGATCGCCCGGCGTTACGGAGGCTAGATCTATGGAAAACACATTTTTTGACCAAAACAAACGCGCGATCGTTATTGTCGCCTGCATCGCAATTGTGCTCGCCATTCCGGCTGTCGCAATGCAGTTTACGAACGAGGTCCGCTGGAGCGGGTCCGACTTTATCGCCATGGCCGTATTGTTATTGGTGGCTGGTTTCGCGATCGAAGTCGTTCTTCGAACAGTCGTCCGGTCCGTCCATCGGCTCGCTTTGGTCGCGGCGATATTGCTCGCATTCCTGCTCATTTGGGCGGAACTCGCGGTCGGCATTTTCGGGACGCCGCTCGCGGGAAGCTAGTCTGATCGGGTTTTCCCCTTTTCTAGTTCGTGTTTGTGACGAAAACATTGACCACGAAATGGGAAAAGAAGAAAAAGGCGGAAAGCGCCGTTTGAATTTTATGGCGAAGTCCAATTTAGCAAAGGTAGATAATAACGGATCGCCGCCGCGGCTTTCTGTGGCGAAGGCGGCCGAGACCGTCTCGAACGATCTCGACAAGGTGATCCACGAACGGATGCGTCTCGGCATCATCAGCGCGTTGGCGGCGAACGATAAACTCAGTTTCGGCGAACTGAGAACGCTGCTCGACACCACCGACGGCAACCTCAGCGTCCACGCCCGCAAGCTCGAAGATGCAGGATACGTAACGATGAAGAAATCCTTCGCCGGCCGCATGCCGCTGACCGAATACAAAATAACCGCCGCCGGCCGCAAGGCGCTCGAGCGATACCTCGACCACATGGAAGCACTTATCAAGGCGATGAAAAGGAAGTAAACGATTATGAGATCACGAACACGGACCGGAACGGAGATACTTTTGGCAGCATCGGTCATCGGTGTATTTGGCAACCTGATGCTGCGTGCGACGCCCTGGGGGCTGAACGCATTTCTTTTCGTGGCGGTCTTTACGGCGGCGATGTTCCTGATCGCCATTCGCCGGCGGCCCGAGCTGCTTACGCCGCGAAGCATTGCGCTTCAGGCGGCGATGATCTTCTTCGCATCGGTCTATCTCATCCGCGATTCGATCGAGCTGCGGGTTTACGACACGATCGCGATCATCGTCATCATGGGCGTTCTGGTGCTGCCGAACTTCGGCGTCAATCAGCGCATCGCCGGCGTGTTTCACTATGCCGCCGGATTCGTATGGTCCGGCCTCAGTTCGCTCTTTGCACCGTTCGTTTTACTTGGCGCTGACATCGATTGGAAAGAGATGCCCGGCAACCGGCTAAGCAAGAGCGTGTTTTCGGTTCTTCGCGGCCTGGCCATCGCGCTGCCGCTCGTATTGATATTCGGTGCATTGTTCATGGCGGCGGATGCGGCGTTCGAGAACTTTGCCAACCGGATCGTCAATTTTGATATCGACACCGTGATCTCTCACGTAATGCTCACGTCGCTGCTGGCATGGCTAACGGCCGGATATTTCCGCGGAACGCTGATCGACAGCTTTACGCGAGCGGCCGCGGCGGCAACATCGCCGATCCCGAAGGCCGATGATGCAAAACAAGAAGCGAAGACCGACGCCGGCGAAACGGGGACAAGCTTTGTCGACAAATTTGCCGCGGAGCAGGCCGAAGACACGTCGCTGCCCAACAATGCCACCGTCGTAGAGCACATCAACATTACCGACCTGCCGCATGCGGAAGTCAGAACCGGGGGCGACAGCGACGCGGTTTCTGATGAACCCGCACCGGCAGCCCAAAAACGCGACTGGCAGAATTGGGACAATACAAAATTCCCGCAGGTATTCACGCTCGGCAGGGTCGAGACGATCATTATTCTCGGCCTGATCGATGCTCTGTTTCTGAGTTTCGTCCTTTTTCAGATCCCATACCTTTTTGGCGGTATGGACCTCGTGCAGAACACGCCCGATCTCAAGCTTGCCGATTTTGCACGCCGCGGATTCGGCGAACTTGTCGCCGTCGCATTTCTGGTGTTGCCGATGCTGCTTGCGTCACACTGGCTGCTCCGCCGCGATAACGCAAAGAACGAAACGATCTTTCGCGTGCTCGCGGGAGTCCAGATCGCTCTGCTTTTCGTCATCATGGCTTCGGCAATGCAGCGTCTTATTCTGCTTACCGGCGAGCTTGGCTACGGTTGGACGACCGTTCGCTTTTATCCAATGGTCTTTATGATCTGGCTGGCGGTCGTTTTTGTTTGGTTCGGTTGGACGGTACTTCGCGGAAATCGCAATAATTTCGCATGGGGTGCGCTGTGGTCCGCCATCATCATTCTGGGGGCGACCAACCTGATGAACCCTGACGATTTCATAGCCCGCAAGAACATCCAGCTAATGCAGCAGGGCCGGGAATTCGACGCATACTACAACGCGAGGCTGAGCGATGATGCCTTTCCGGCACTCATCGAAGGACTGCGGCTGATGTCGGCCGAAGACCAATGCGAAGCGAAATCCACCATGCACTATCGTTATCGTGAACTTGGCCAAATGACCGATCTGCGGACCTTTAATTTTTCGAACCGTGCGGCGTTCGAACTTATGCGTGAGAACGATCCAGTGATGCACGAGACCGCAGATTGTCCACCGTATCTGCAAAACACTGCTGAGGGATATTGACCGGTTTTCGGTCGAACACGCGGCTTTGATGTTAAAATAGGCGGCGTGACGAGAGACCTCATCCGCGAATACATCTCGTACGTTCGCGTCGAAAAAGGCCTGGCGAAGAATTCGCTTGAGGCTTATGAGCGCGATCTGCGAAAGCTCGCGGCGTGGGCCGATAAGAACGCACTTGAAATGCTCACGCTTTCGCGGACGGACCTCCGCGAATGGCTTATCGATCTTTCTCGGGCAAAGGTCTCCGAAAACTCCAAGCGGCGGCTGATAAGCGCCATCCGCGGCTTTTACAAGTTCCTCATGACGGACGGGCATATCAGCAAGAGCCCAGCCGAAGACCTCGATACGCCCCAGAAGAGCTTTTACCTGCCGCGTTTTCTTAATCAAACCGAGATCGAACAACTTCTTCTTGCGCCGGACACATCGACCGAAACCGGCCTTCGCGACCGGGCGATCCTTGAATTGATGTATGCCTGCGGGCTTCGTGTATCAGAGGTCGTTAACCTTCAGATCCGCGATGCCGACATCGATGCCGGCATACTCACGACGATCGGCAAAGGCAGCAAGACGCGGAGAATACCGATCGGGACGAGCGCGGTCGAATGGCTCAAAAGCTATCTCGCGCTTCGGCGCAAGCACGAACATGTCGAGATCGAGAACCTCTTCGTTTCAACCCATGGCAGTCCGCTCAACCGACAGGCGATCTACGCTTTTATCAAGGAGTATGCCGAAAGCTGCGGGTTCGAGGGCGTTTCGCCGCACACGCTTCGGCATTCTTTTGCCACGCATCTTATTCAGAACCGCGCCGATATCCGCAGCGTCCAGCAGATGCTCGGCCACGCCGATATCTCGACCACGCAGATCTACACCCACATAACGGACGCCCACCTGAAAAAGGCGTACGACGATTTTCATCCGCGTTCGAAAAAGTGAGCCGCGGCTAAACGTCAGCGGCGATCCGGAATCTAGGAAACACGCGATGATTGTGCTAAAATCGCGTTTCCAAACAAAAACTATGTACGACGAAAAAAAACCTCTTCAGGATCAGGCTGTTTCTGCCGATGGTTCACGTCGCGACTTCTTAAAGAAGTCGGCGGTCGCGGGCATAGGCGTTGCCGCGGTCAAGATCGGCGATGCCGTGCCGGCGGTGGCGAGCGAGCCTGCGGTCGAGGGCGGCATTGCGGTCGAGAAGCTGACCGTCAAGCTCAGCGTCAACGGAAAGGAGCACACGCTCCCGGTCGACACGCGGACCTCGCTGCTCGATGCCCTCCGCGAGCAGCTTGAGATGACAGGCTCGAAAAAAGGCTGCGACCACGGCCAATGCGGTGCCTGCACGGTCATCATCGACGGCCGCCGACAGCTTTCGTGTCTGACGCTTGCCGCGATGTGCGATGGCCGAAAAGTGACGACCATCGAAGGCCTTGCCGATGGGGACAAGCTTCACCCGATGCAGTCCGCTTTTATCGAACGCGACGGTATGCAGTGCGGCTATTGCACACCCGGCCAGATCTGCTCGGCGGTCGCAATGCTTGAAGAGGCACGGAACGGCGAGGCGAGTTTCGTTACGGAGAATATTAACGCCATTCCACGCGGGCAAAAGCTGACAAAGGCCGAGATACAGGAGCGGATGAGCGGCAACATTTGCCGCTGCGGGGCTTACCCGAACATCGTCGCCGCGATCGAGGACGTGCAGGCAGGAGGTGCGAAATGAGGCCATTTGCATTCAAGCGTCCGGCCGGTGCCGAGGCTGCCGTAAAGCTCGTCGCCGCCAATAAGGACGCGAGGTTCATTGCCGGCGGGACGAACCTTATCGACCTGATGAAAGAGGGAATTGACCGCCCGAGCGAGTTGGTCGATATCTCGCGCATTCCGCTTAATCTCATCCGTTCGCTCGGCGGTAACGGAGTTTCGATCGGCGCCCTGGCAAAGAACACCGATACGGCAAATCATCCGCTTATCCGACAGGGATTTCCGCTTTTGACGCAGGCGATACTTTCGGGAGCGTCGCCGCAGATCCGCAACATGGCCACGAACGGCGGCAACCTTATGCAGCGGACGCGATGTGCCTACTTTTACGACCTCGGGACGCCCTGCAACAAGCGTCAGCCCGGTTCAGGCTGCAGCGCAAAGGACGGGCTGAACCGATATTCGGCGATCTTTGGCTGGAGCGATTCTTGTGTCGCGGTGCATCCGTCGGACATGTGTGTTGCCCTTGCCGCACTTGATGCGACCGTCAAGATACGCACTGTCGATGGCCAGGAGCGGAAGATGAATTTCACGGCGTTTCACCGCCTCCCCGGCGACCGGCCTGATGTGGACAACAGCCTTTCGCATGGAGAAATGATCGTCTCGATCGATATACCGAAGAACAATTTTGCAGCGAACTCCTATTACCTGAAGGTCCGTGACCGTGCGAGCTATGCATTTGCTCTGGTTTCCGTAGCAGCAGCGTTGGAAATAAGCGGCGGCGTGATTCGACAGGCACGTATTGCGATCGGCGGCGTCGCCCATAGGCCCTGGCGAGCCGAGGCGTCCGAACGAATACTTGCCGGTAAGAAGCCCGAAGCGACCTTGTTTCAGCAAGCGGCGGAAGTTGCGGTACAGGATGCAAAACCGCTTTCGGAAAACGCTTATAAGGTCCGCCTTGTTCAGCGTTCGATCGCAAAAGCACTCGGGAGGGCGGCAAACCTATGATGACCGACGATCTAAAGAACCAGCCGAGCCGGGTCGATGGACGCGCAAAGGTGACCGGCAAGGCCACGTATATCGCTGAATTTCGTTTTCCGGATCTCGCTTACGGCTATCTTGTTCAATCGACCATCGCCCGCGGAAAGATACGCGAGATCGATACGGCGGAGGCCGAAAAGCAGCCGGGCGTGGTCAGGATACTCACGCATAAGAATGCACCTAAGCTCGCATCGCAGCAGCCGGACGAGGAGTTTGGCGTTCGCAGCCGGCCGTTTTTCGCGCTTACCACCGATACCATTCTTTTCAGCGGCCAACCCATCGCATTGGTCGTTGCCGACACGTTCGAACAGGCGCGTTATGCCGCTTCGATGGTAAAGGTGACCTATGACGAACAGCCGCCATCGACCGATCTTCGTAAGGTAGCCGATAAACGCATCGAGGGCCGGCCTCGTCCTGTTCGAGGCACACCGGACGAGGCGTTCGCCGCCGCCGACGTAAAGGTCGAGGCCGAGTACATCATTCCCGTCGAGCATCACAATGCGATGGAGCCGCACGCGACCGTCGCAAATTGGGACGGCGAGAAACTGACGGTCTATGACAAAACGCAGGGCGTCGATGGCGTTCGCAATTATCTCTCGACCCACTTCGGCATCGAGAAAACGAAGATAAGCGTTCTTTCGCCGTTTGTCGGCGGCGCATTTGGCGCATCGCTGAGGCCGACGCCGAACACCCTGCTTGCGGTAATGGCCGCACGCGAGACCAAGAGGCCGGTCAAGGTAGTGTATTCCCGCCGGCAATTGGCGACCGCCCATGGCTACCGGCCGGCGTCGATACAGCGGATCCGCATTGGTGCCGATAAAGGCGGCAAGCTGACGTCGATCATTCACGAAGCCGTTCATAATACGTCGGCCCATGAGGACTTTACCGAAGACCTTGTCGGCGTTTCACGGACCCTTTATGCCTGTCCGAACGTCCGAACCTCGGGTGCGATCGCCCGGACCGATATGCAGACGCCGCTTTGGATGCGTGCTCCTGGGACGGTCTCGGGTGTATTTGCGCTCGAGTCCGCACTCGACGAGCTTTCATACAAATTGAAGATCGATCCGGTCGAACTGCGGCTGATCAACTATGCCGAAAAAGACCCCGATACGGGCAGGCCTTTTTCGAGCAAAGAACTGCGGGAGTGCTATCGGCAGGCATCGGCACGATTCGGCTGGAAAGACCGCAAACCGGAGCCGCGATCTATGCGTGACGGGCGGCTGCTAGTAGGTTGGGGAATGGCCACCGGAACCTGGGGAGCATTTCTTGCTCCTTCGTCTGCCCGCGTTACGCTTCGCGCCGACGGCACCGCGCTGGTCGAAAGCGGTACGACCGACATCGGCCCCGGCACTTACACCACGATCTCGATCATCGCGGCAAAACAGCTCGGCCTGCCGATCGAAAAGATCAAGTTCGTGCTCGGTGACAGCGATCTTCCGACCGCGCCATCGCAGGGCGGCTCGATCACGACGGCAAGCGTCGGTACGGCGGTGCAGGAATGCGCACAGATCGTTCAAAAACAGCTGATCGAACTCGAATCAAAACGCGAGGGCTCGCCTTTTGCAGGTGTCGCATTCGAGAACATCGTTTTCGAAAATGAACGCGTGTTCGTTAAAGGCCGGGCCGACACCGGTTCGACGATCGCCGAGCTTTTGGGCCGAAACAACCTTGGCCATCTTGCTGCTACCCACACGACGCGACCCGATTACGGCGAGCGCGGCAAATATGCGACGGCATCGCATGGCGCTCAATTCGTTGAGGTCAAGGTCGATGAAGAGATCGGCATTGTACGCGTCACCCGCGTCGTGCAGGGAACCGCCGCCGGCAAGATCATCAATCCTAAAGGTGCTCACAGCCAGGAAATGGGCGGCGTCGTCTGGGGGATCGGCATGGCTTTGACCGAAAAGACCGAGATCGACCATCGGATCGGACGCATCATGAATCCGAATCTTGCCGGTTATCACGTTCCCGTCAATGCCGATATAGGCTCGATCGAGACCATTTTCGTCCCCGAAGAAGATAAGATCGTCAATCCTCTCGGGGCAAAAGGGCTGGGCGAACTCGGCCTTGTCGGCATTCCGGCCGCCATCGCGAACGCCGTTTTTCATGCCACCGGAAAGAGGATCCGAGAACTGCCGATCACGCCCGACAAGCTGATCTGACGCCAAAAGTCCGGAAATCGTCCCTTTTCGACTTGCGCGCTTCCGCGGCATTCGTTAGTATTGGAAATTTGCTAATTGGCTCTAAAAGTCGATTAAGGCAACAAAGAAAAGGTTCGCAAGGGTGGTCGAGTGGTTAATGGCACCGGGCTGTAAACCCGGCCGGCGAGAGCCGTACGTAGGTTCGAATCCTACCCCTTGCACCATGCGGGCGGGAGTAGCTCAGTTGGTAGAGCGTCAGCCTTCCAAGCTGAATGTCGCGAGTTCGAGTCTCGTCTCCCGCTCCAAAAAGTTTTACGAGTGAGCCCAAGTAGCTCAGGGGTAGAGCGCATCCTTGGTAAGGATGAGGTCGCGGGTTCAAATCCCGCCTTGGGCTCCAGACAAGAGGCTTTTTAATTCTTTATTTATTTGACCGGAGACGATAACAGAAGATGAGCAAGGAAAAATTCGATCGCAGCAAGCCGCACGTGAATATCGGGACGATCGGGCACGTGGATCATGGCAAGACGACGTTGACGGCGGCAATCACGAAGGTAATGTCGAAGCACAATCCGAAGATGGTGGTGCGGGCATTTGATTCGATCGACAACGCACCTGAGGAGAAGGCTCGAGGGATCACGATCGCGACGGCGCACGTTGAGTATGAGACGGCGAACCGTCACTACGCACACGTCGATTGCCCTGGGCACGCTGACTATGTGAAGAACATGATCACGGGAGCGGCACAGATGGACGGAGCGATCCTTGTGGTGGCGGCGACTGACGGTCCGATGCCGCAGACGCGAGAGCACATCCTGCTGGCGCGTCAGGTAGGCGTGCCGTCGATGGTCGTATTCATGAACAAGGTGGATATGGTCGATGACGCAGAACTTCTTGAGCTGGTCGAGATGGAGATCCGCGAACTGCTGAGCTCATACGAGTTTCCGGGAGACGAGATCCCGGTGGTACAGGGATCGGCATTGAAGGCACTGGAAGGGGATCCGGCATGGGAAGCAAAGGTGGACGAGTTGATGCAGGCGGTGGACGACTACATCCCGACACCGGCCCGGGAGACGGACAAGCCGTTCCTGATGCCTGTCGAGGACATCTTCACGATCCAGGGCCGCGGCACGGTTGCGACGGGAAGGATCGAACGCGGGGTGATCAACGTCAACGAGCCGGTCGAGATCGTGGGTATCAAAGACACACGCAACTCGGTGGTGACGGGCGTCGAGATGTTCAAGAAGCTGCTTGACTCAGGAATGGCGGGCGATAACGTCGGATTGCTGTTGCGTGGAGTTGAAAGAAAAGAGATCGAACGCGGCCAGGTGATCGCCAAACCGGGAAGCATAACCCCGCACACGAAGTTCAAGGCCGAGGCGTATGTGCTGACGAAGGAAGAAGGCGGACGCCACACCCCGTTCTTTACGGGCTACCGGCCGCAGTTCTACTTCCGGACAACGGATGTGACGGGCGTAGCACACCTTCCGGCGGGGGTCGAGATGGTGATGCCGGGCGACAACATCCAGATGGAGATCGAACTGATCGCCCCGATCGCGATGGAAAAAGGACTCCGCTTCGCTATCCGCGAAGGCGGCCGCACCGTCGGTGCAGGCACCGTTTCGGAAGTCGTAGAGTAAGAATTGGCGATCGGCAGCAGGCGGCAGCAATTTTGACTGCCATCTGCTGCTGCCAACCGCCTGTTGAGGATTTATGCCGAGAGATAACATTATTTTGCAGTGCACCGAGTGCAAAGAGCGCAACTACGTGACGACCAAGAACAAAAAGAACACGCCGAACAGGCTCGAGTTCAAGAAATTCTGCCGTCGCTGCCGCTGCCACACGCTGCATAAAGAGAATAAATAAATTGTGAGTGGTGAATGATGAATGATGGATCGTGAGATTCATTCATCATTCGTAGATCACCATTTCGATTTAGGGGTATGGTGTCAATGGTTAGCATGGAGGTCTCCAAAACCTTAGGTCCGGGTTCGAGTCCTGGTACCCCTGCCATTAATTACTTGGATCGGCTGAGTGGCCGCTCAAATGGCCCCGGCGAAATGATTGGGTCGTTCGAATAGGAGAAGCAATCGTGTCAGAAGCAGTGTCCGGCCTGGAAAAAGGCAAGAGTAAGGAGAGCGTCGGCGAATTTGTCCGAAAGACGCGCGAGGAAATGACCCGCGTCAGCTTTCCGTCAAGCGACGATGTCAAAAAGACCACGATGATCGTTATCATCAATGTTCTTTTCTTCGCGGTCTTTCTCTTTCTGATCGACAGATTCTGGATCTATTTTCTCGAAGCGATCACATGGGTCGTTAACCGGATCGCCGGTATTTAAGGATATTTGAGATGAAGCAGTGGTATTTTATCCACACATACTCGGGACACGAAAATAAGGTCGTCGAAAGCCTTAATGCCCGCATTCGCGACATGGAGCTTGCCGAGCAGATCACCGGCGTCGTGCTTCCGAAAGAAAAGGTCGTCGAAATGCGGGGCAATAAAGAGCACGTTTCCGAACGGATGTTCTATCCCGGATACGTCCTCGTCGAGATCGAGTGTGACGAAAAGGGCAAGATACCTGACAACGTGTTTCACGCGATCAAATCGACGCCGAAGGTCACCGGTTTCCTCGGCGGTAAGCAGCCGACGCCGCTTACACAGGAAGAGGTCGACCAGATCGTACGCAATATTGAGGTCGCGACCGAAAAGCCGAAACCGAAGTTCACCTATCAGGTAGGCGAGGTGGTAAGGATCAAGTCGGGGCCGTTTGCGAGCTTCACCGGCAAGGTCGAAGAGGTGAACGAGGACAAGAATACTTTGAAAGTATCGATCACCATCTTTGGCCGTTCAACGCCGTACGAACTGGCGTTTCTCGAGGTCGAGAAGGTGACTTTCGCTGAAGAAGAATAAATGAGGACATTTTCGGGTTCGCCCGAGATCGTTAATCGAAAAGACAATGGCAAAGAAGATAGAAGGCTACATCAAATTACAGATACCGGCGGGTAAGGCCAACCCGGCTCCGCCGATCGGTCCCGCATTGGGCCAGCACGGCGTCAACATCATGGAGTTCTGCAAGGCGTTCAACGCAAAGACGCAGAACGATGACCCGGATATGAAGATCCCGGTCGTCATCACGGTCTATGCCGATCGTTCATTCACGTTCGAGACCAAAACACCACCGGCCGGAGATCTGCTCCGCAAAGCATCCGGCATCCCGAAGGGCTCAGGCAAGCCGAACAAGGAAAAGGTCGGAACGATCACAAAGGCTCAGATCGAAGAGATCGCGAAGAAGAAGATGCAGGACCTCAACACGACCAATCTCGAATCCGCAATGCGGACGATCGAGGGCACGGCGAAGTCGATGGGCCTGACGATAGTTTAGGCAGAAGGCAGCGGCTCTTGGCCGAAAAGCATAGCTTTTGACGGTCAACCGCGACTGCCAACCGCCAATATTCAAGAAAGGGAGGATGACTCGCTCATCCGTTAGCACCTGGAGGTAAAATGAAACGAGGCAAGAAATATCTTGCGGCTCTGGAGAAGATCGAGCCGAACAAGAAGCACACGCTTGAAGAGGCGGTCTCAAAACTGAAAGAGATCGCATTTGCAAAGTTTGACGAGACGGTCGAGCTGACGATGTGGCTCGGAGTCGATCCGCGAAAGGCCGATCAGCTCGTTCGCGGGACCATCGTTCTCCCGCACGGTTTGGGCGGAGCTGCGAAAAAGGTCGTTGTCATCGCTCAGGGCGACAAGATCCGCGAGGCTCAGGAAGCTGGGGCGGACGAGGCCGGCGGCGACGACATCGTCGAGAAGATCAAAGGCGGCTGGCTCGATTTTGATGCTCTGATCGCGACGCCCGACATGATGGGCAAGGTCGGCCAGCTCGGTAAGGTCCTCGGTCCTCGAGGCCTAATGCCAAACCCGAAAACAGGTACGGTGACGATGGACGTGAAAACGGCCATCGAAGAGACCAAGGCCGGCAAGGTGGAATACCGCGTCGATAAGACGGGTGTGATCCATTCGCCGGTCGGAAAGGTGTCGTTTGACGAGGCAAAACTTGCCGAAAATACCAAGGTCCTTATCAGCGCGGTAATGAAAGCAAAGCCGACCACCGCAAAAGGCCGTTATCTTAAGAAGATCAATCTTGCAGCGACGATGAGCCCGGGCGTTTTGCTCGACGAGCTCGCGTACGTTTAATAGTGAGGTGCGAATAGAGAAATGAAATCACGAGAAACAAAACAGAAGGACCTTGTCGCCCTCACCGAATCGCTGCAGAAGTCGAAATCGGCGATGGTCGTCAGCTTTAAGGGCCTGTCGGTGACGAAAGACCAGGAATTCCGAAACAGCCTTCGCGAAGCGGGTGCGAAATATCAGGTGGTAAAGAACACCCTTGCACGGATCGCGGTAAAGGGCACTGACTTTGAGCAAGCGACCGAGCATCTGAAGGGCGTTACCGCGATCGCATGGACCGATAATGACCCTGTGGTGTTATCGAAAGCGATCTCGAAGTTCATGAAGGCGAACGCCGACGTTTACACGTTCAAGGCAGGCGTCGTCGACGGCAAGCTGGTCGATCTGGCTCAGGTCACCTCGATTGCAAACCTTCCTTCAAAGGAAGAGCTGATGTCGAAGCTCCTCTATGTGCTCAACGCTCAGGCTCAGCGTATCGTAACGGTCATCAATGCCGTTCCGCGCGACCTGGCGGTTGTGATCAAACAGATCGGCGAAAAGGCTCCATCGGGTGCTCCGTCTGCTGAGGTAAAAGCGGAAGAGGCTGCGCCTGCCGCGGTCGAAGAAACTCCTGCTGAAGCGACACCGGCAGCCGAAGAGGTTCCGGCGGCTGAGGTGAAGGCTGAAGAGCCCGTACCCGCAGCAGAGGAGGAGGCTCCGGCAGCCGAAGAAGCACCTGCAGAGGCCGCAGCAGAAGCCGCACCTGCAGACGAGCCGGCCGCGACGGACGCCGCTCCGGATGTGGACGCTCCGGCCGCGGAAGCCGAAGCCGACGACAAAGCGGAATAGGTTTTTGAGGCTCTTTCCCGATGTTTCGGAGATCAGGAGCTTCGATTTTGAAATTGGGACGAAAGGCCCTAATAGCCGTACTCAAGGAAAACGAGCCGGGCGATTTGTCAGGTCGCCTGTGCTGCTCGGGCCAAACGAAACGGAGATGCACCCGGATCCTTGGTCCCGTGGGTTCTAACGGCAAGAAGCGGTAAATAGTGAGTCGAAGGCAGCTGCCATTTGGACGCTGATTCCGATCCGCTAGTTACTATTTACTAAATTTAGAACCCTGAATAGGAGATAGATAAAGAACATGGCAATCACGAAAGACGAAGTAGTCGAATTTTTGAAAGGTATGACGCTCTTGGAAGCGTCTGAATTGGTCAAGGAACTCGAAGAGGTTTTTGGCGTTTCGGCCGCAGCCGCAGCCGCACCTGTGATGGTCGCAGCCGCAGCCGCAGGTGATGGCGGTGCACCCGCAGCCGAAGAGAAAGATTCCTTTGACGTTGTCCTTACGGCAGCCGGCGGCAACAAGATCGCCGTCATCAAGGTCGTTCGCGAGATCGTCGCAGGACTCGGGCTGAAAGAGGCCAAAGACCTTGTTGACAGTGCTCCGAAACCGCTGAAGGAAGGCGTTTCGAAAGACGAGGCCGAAGAGATCAAGGCCAAGTTGACGGAAGCCGGAGCATCGGTCGAGGTCAAATAGTCAACCGAAAAACTAAGAGTCTGGCAGGCATTGCCGCATTTACACCGTTTTATCGCGGTCGCAATTGCGTCGATGCCGGCCAGGCCCTCTGAAATCTTGCGAGCCGGTGGTTTGACTGCTATACTGCCAGATAGGCGTATTGGAAGGTGTTTTCTCCACGCTTATCGTCGCAGCGGTATGAGGCGAGGCCAGGCGGCTTTTCCTCAGGGTTTTTACGGGCGATCAAGTCGCAATGGAGAGTCGGTGTCTCTTTTTTGGCACTCTCGAAAATATATATAACGGCATTTAGCTGCTACAAAAGCGGTCTGGGCGGACTTTGCCCTCGACCGCATTTGCCGTCTTTTTCAAAAAGTTTTCGCGGGAGGGCTGGCGATTCCAGAATCCTACCAAGAAAGAACGGATAAATCAACAGGTTTTTTTTCCGCAGGGATCTCAATTATATGATCAATAATCCGCTACAAATCAACTCGATAGGACTCGGACGGCGAACAAGCCAATCGCCTGAGCGCGTAGATTTTTCAAAGATCTATACGACCGCCCAGATACCGAACCTGATCGAAGTTCAGCGGGAGTCATACAACCGCTTTCTTCAAATGGACCTGATCCCCGAAGAACGCGATCATATCGGACTCCAGTCTGTATTCCAATCGATATTTCCGGTCTCGGATTTTCGCGAGACGGCAACGCTTGAATACGTCGAATACCAGATCGGGAACTGGCAGTGTAAATGCGGCAACCTCGAGGGCCTCGAACACCTTCGGGCAAATTGTAAGAACTGCGGTTCGAAGGTCAAGGTCGATCCGTTCAATCCGGCCGATGTGCTCTGCAACAGCTGCGGAACGTTCAACGCCGTCCGGCCTAACCTCTGCAACAACTGCGGTGAGCCGGTAGGCCTTAAACACAAACACGACCAGCAGGAATGTCAGGAGCGGGGCATGTCGTACAGCGTTCCGCTGAAGGTCAAGATCCGTCTGACGGTCTTCGACAAGGACGCGGAAACCGGCGTTTCGACAATTCGCGACATCAAGGAAGAGGACGTGTTCTTCGGCGAGATCCCGCTGATGACCGATAACGGAACGTTCATCATCAACGGTACCGAGCGCGTCATCGTATCGCAGCTCCATCGCAGCCCGGGCGTTTTCTTCAAGGGCGACCGCGACGAATATCTCGCAAAGATAATTCCTTACCGCGGTTCGTGGGTCGAATTCGAATACGATCAGAAAGGCCTGCTTCATGCTCGCTTAGGGAAGCGAAAGATCCTTGCGACGATCTTTCTCCGGGCACTCGGCCTGTGGCTCAATCCGCAGATCGACATGAAGACCGTCTCCGACACGATACTCGAAGAGGTAGTCAAGAACGCCGAATACGGCAATGCCGAGATACTGAAGCTCTTCTACGTCGTCGACGATGCCGTTGTCGAAAAGGGCAAGCTCTACGTCAAGGTCAAACGCGAGGGTGAGACACACCTTGCCGGAATGCGAGCCGAAGAGGACATCAAGGACAAGAAAGAAGAGATCACCCGCGTCGGCAAAAAGATCACCAAATCAGCACTCGCTGATCTGCGTCGGCTCGGGAAAGAAAAGGTCGAGGTCGCACCGGCTGATTTCGAGGGTGCGTTCGCGGTAAACGACGTCATCAATCTCGAGACCGGCGAGGTCATAATCGAATCGAACACCGAGATCAGCGCGGCCAAGCTGCAGCAGATAATCGAAGAGGGCGTCGAAAGCTTTTCGGTCTTCTTTCCAAAGAACGACACGATCGGCGAGGTCATCTCGAACACGCTGAGAAAAGACGCGATCTCGAAACCGGTCGATGCCTTGCTCGAGATCTATCGAAAGATGCGTCCGGGCGATCCCCCGACCGTACCGACCGCCTACCATCTGCTGGAGGGAATGTTCTTTGACACACGGCGATTCGATCTTTCGCGCGTCGGCCGTTTGAAGTTCAACATCAAGATGGGCCGGCCCGAAAAGGACCGCATCAACGATCCGTTGCTCGAAGCGAAAGACTTTATCGAAGTGGTCAACTATCTGCTTCGAATGAAAAGGGACAGCGAACATTATTCGCAGGACGATATCGACCACCTCGGCAACCGCCGCGTTCGCGCGGTCGGCGAATTGCTCGAAAATCAGTTCCGTATCGGCCTTGAGCGGATGGAAAGGGCGATCAAAGAGAAAATGTCCATTCAACAGGACATGTTCACGACAATGCCGCGCGACCTCGTTAACGCCAAGCCGGTGACGGCGGCCGTCCGCGAGTTTTTCGGCTCGTCGCAGCTGTCGCAGTTCATGGACCAGACCAACCCGCTTTCCGAGATCACGCATAAACGACGCCTGTCGGCCCTCGGGCCGGGCGGCCTTTCGCGTGAACGCGCCGGGTTCGAGGTCCGCGACGTTCACCCGACCCACTATGGCCGCATCTGCCCGATCGAGACGCCTGAAGGACCGAACATCGGCCTTATCTCGTCGCTGTCATGCTTTGCCCGGATCAATGAGTACGGCTTCATCGAATCGCCCTATCGGAGGGTGGTCGATGGACGCGTGATCGAATATGTAAAGGTGCAGAACGGCGGAGATACCAAATTCAAGCCGCGGGAGCATGTTCCGCTCGAAGACGTCGAGAAAGCGAACAAGAAGGTCGCCAAGGAAGGCGGAAAGATCGCCGAATATGAGCCGTTTCCGTTCTATCTGACCGCATGGGAAGAGGACAAGTGGATCATCGGCCAGGCGAACATCGAACTCGACGCGAAAGGCCACCTCGTAAACGAGCGCAACGCCGCACGTCAGAAAGGCGAGTTCATCACAGCCGACCGTGCCGATATCCAGTACATGGATGTCTCGCCGAAGCAGCTTGTCTCGGTTGCGGCATCGCTTATCCCGTTCCTTGAGAATGACGACGCCAACCGTGCCCTGATGGGTTCGAACATGCAGCGTCAGTCGGTGCCGCTGCTGCGGGCAGAATCGCCGTATGTCGGGACCGGAATGGAAAAGATCGCTGCCCGCGACTCGGGTGCGGTCGTTATCGCCAAACGAAACGGCGTAGTCGATTACGTCGATTCGGAACGCATCATCGTCAAAGCAGATCATCACGTCGACGGGACCATCTCGCGCGAGGTGACGGCTGACATCTATTCGCTGGTCAAATTCAAGCGTTCTAATCAGAACACCTGTATCAACCAGCGGCCGATCGTCCAGGTCGGTGAGCGTGTCAGAAAAGGCCAGGTCATTGCGGACGGTCCGTGTACCGATCGCGGCGAGCTTGCACTGGGGCGCAACGTCCTGGTCGCGTTCATGCCCTGGCGAGGTTATAACTTTGAGGATGCGATCCTTGTTTCGGAACGCCTCGTCAAGGACGACTATTATACGTCGATCCACATCGAGGAACTCGAGATCGAGGCCCGCGATACAAAGCTTGGCCCTGAGGAGATCACGCGTGATATTCCGAACATCGGCGAGAATATGCTTCGCGACCTTGATGAGTCGGGCATTATCCGCATCGGTGCTCAGGTAAAGCCGGGTTCGATACTCGTCGGAAAAGTCACGCCCAAAGGCGAAACGCAGCTGACCGCGGAAGAAAAGCTCCTCCGGGCGATCTTTGGCGAAAAGGCCGGCGACGTCAAAGACGCTTCGTTGACCTGCCCGCCCGGGATCGATGGAACGGTCGTCGACGTTCAGGTCTTTACCCGCAAGGGTCAGGATAAGGATGAACGTTCGCTCGATATCGAGGGAATGGAGGAAGAAGATCTACGCCGCGACCTTGAGGACGAGATCCGTATTCTACAAGAACAGCGTGACGAGCGTATCTATGAGCTTTTCGAAGGCCGCAAGCTGACCAAGGACCTGCTCGAAGGCAAAGAGGTCATTGTCAAAAAGGGGACCACGCTTAAACGTGACCTTTTGACCGGTATCTCGACCAAGCTGCTCAAGAACGCCGAAGTTTCGTCAGGAAATATCGACATCAAAGGCGAGATCAAAGAGTACGAACAGCGTACCGAACGTCAGATCAGCATCCTCTCGGACATCTACGACGAGAAGATCACCAAGCTGAAACAGGGCGACGAACTGCCTCCGGGCGTTATCAAGATGGTCAAGGTCTTTGTCGCGATGAAACGTAAGCTCTCGGTCGGCGACAAGATGGCCGGACGCCACGGAAACAAGGGCGTTATCGCACGCATCCTGCCCGAAGAGGATATGCCCTATCTGCCGGACGGAACTCCGGTCGAGATCGTGCTCAATCCGCTCGGCGTGCCGTCGCGTATGAACGTCGGGCAGATCCTCGAGACCCACCTCGGCTGGGCCGCCCGCGTGCTTGGGCTCCATTTCGCGACGCCGGTCTTCGACGGCGCGAGCGAACACGAGATCAAAGAGTATATCGGCCAGGCGAATGACCGGTACGACGAACTTGGTTTGCCGCCATCGGTCGGGCCATCGGGTAAGACGAGGCTCTATGACGGGTTAACCGGCGAGCAGTTCGAGCAGAAAGTGACCGTCGGTTACATATACATGCTTAAGCTCTCGCACCTTGTCGACGACAAGATCCACGCTCGTTCGATCGGGCCGTATAGTCTGATCACGCAGCAGCCGCTCGGCGGTAAGGCGCAGTTCGGCGGCCAGCGTTTCGGCGAGATGGAGGTTTGGGCACTCGAGGCTTATGGTGCCGCCCATATCCTGCAGGAACTGCTGACGTGCAAATCGGACGATGTCGCGGGCCGCTCGAAGATATATGAAACGATCGTCAAGGGCGTTTCAAACTTTGAGCCCGGCATACCGGAATCATTCAACGTGCTTGTACGCGAGCTGCAGAGCTTGTGCCTCGACGTCGAGCTGATCCAGGAAGATGAGATCGACCCCGATGAGATCGCCGCGGGCGTTGATGCACTGGTTGGAGTTGATTAGTTTAGTGCGGACTGCGTATTGCCGAATGCGGAACTCTTCGTTCCGCACTCCGCTCTCCGCATTCCACAATGGAGAAAAGAATGTTTCGATTCAATAACGAAAGCAAGACGCAATTGACCACAAATTACGAAGCGATCCGCATCAGCCTCGCTTCACCGGACAAGATCCGATCGTGGTCGCATGGCGAGGTCACAAAACCGGAAACGATCAACTACCGAACTTTCAAGCCGGAGCGCGACGGACTGTTTTGTGCCCGCATTTTCGGCCCGGTCTCGGACTGGGAGTGTCTGTGCGGCAAATACAAGCGGATGAAGCATCGCGGTGTGATTTGCGATAAATGCGGCGTCGAGGTCACACAGTCGAAGGTCCGCCGTGAGCGGCTCGGGCATATCGAGCTTGCAAGCCCATGTTCGCACGTTTGGTTCTTTAAAGGGCTGCCTTCGCGGATCGGGCACCTTCTCGACATCACGCTTCGCGATCTTGAGAAGATCCTCTATTTCGAGACCTACATCGTCATCGATGAAGGCGATGTCCCTGACCTTAAGCAGAAAGACCTTGTCACGGACGAACGTTATCGCGAATTGACACGCGATTACCCCAATCAGTTCGTTGCAAAGATGGGTGCCGAAGCGATCAAAGAACTTCTGATGAAGATCAACGTCGAGGAACTCGTTGAAGAGCTTCGTCAGAAGATGCGCGAAGAGACATCGCAGCAGAAAAAGCTGAAATACTCCAAGCGTCTAAAGGTCGCCAATTCGTTCCTTCGTTCGGGTAATTCGCCCGAATGGATGATCCTCGACGTGATCCCGGTGATCCCGCCCGAACTTCGCCCGCTTGTGCCTCTTGATGGCGGACGCTTTGCGACCTCAGATCTCAACGACCTTTACAGGCGTGTGATCAACCGCAACAACCGTCTCAAGAAGCTGATCGAACTGCGTGCTCCTGAGGTCATCGTTCGAAACGAAAAGCGGATGCTGCAAGAGGCGGTCGACGCATTGTTCGACAACGGCCGCCGCGGCCGCGTGCTTCGCGGAGCCAACAATCGTCCGCTGAAATCGCTGTCCGGTACGCTAAAGGGCAAACAGGGCCGCTTCCGCCAGAATCTGCTCGGCAAGCGTGTCGACTATTCGGGCCGTTCGGTGATCGTCGTCGGGCCGGAACTCAAACTCCATCAATGCGGCCTGCCGAAAAAGATGGCGCTCGAGCTTTTCAAGCCGTTCATTTACAACAAGCTTGAAAAGGATGCTCATGCGGCTACTATCAAACAGGCCCGGGAAATGGTCGAACACCAGGAACCGATCGTCTGGGACATCCTCGAAGAGGTGATCCGCGAACATCCTGTCCTGCTCAACCGTGCGCCGACGCTTCACCGCCTCGGTATCCAGGCTTTCGAACCGGTCCTTGTCGAGGGCAAGGCGATCAAGATCCATCCGCTCGTCTGTACCGCGTTCAACGCCGACTTTGACGGCGACCAGATGGCCGTCCACATTCCGCTCTCGGCCGAAGCTCAGATCGAAGCGAGCGTCCTGATGCTTGCGTCGAACAACCTGCTTTCGCCGGCTTCGGGCCAGCCGATCACGGTACCGTCGCAGGACATCGTCCTCGGCTGCTATTACCTTACGCTCGGCCGCGACGAAATGCGGGGCGAAGGCAAGGCCTTCAACTCGGTCGATGACGTGCTGCTTGCTTTGGACGCAGGCGTGATCGAAACGCAGACCAAGATCAGGCTGCGTTGGCGCGGCGACCTGATCGACCTTACGCTCGAACACAGTCCGCAGGACGTTCTGCGTGCGACGATCCGCGAGAATGTCGATCGCGTGATAGATACGACCGTCGGCCGTGTCATTCTTAATGAACGTCTGACGCGCGACGGCCTGCCGTTCGTGAACGGAACGCTCAAGAAGAAAGGCCTGCAGTCGCTGGTCAGCTTCTGTCACCTCAAACTCGGACGCGAACACACCGTTGCCCTGCTTGATGACCTCAAGACGATGGGCTTCCTTTACGCGACCAAGTCGGGCATGTCGATCGGTATCGACGATATGGTCACGCCGGCCAGCAAGAAGGGCATCATCGAAGAAGCCCGTGTCGAGGTCGATAAACTTCAGAAGCAGTACGAAGATGCGACCATGACCAACATGGAGCGCGAAAACAAGGTGACGGCGATCTGGTCAGATGTTACAGACCGCGTCGCTAAAGAGATGTTCCTTGCCATGCATGCCCGCGAAGATGAGCGAAAGGAATTGAACCCGATCCTCGTCATGGCCGATTCCGGTGCTCGTGGTTCGGATGCTCAGATCCGTCAGCTTGCAGGTATGCGCGGCCTCATGGCCAAGCCTTCAGGCGAGATCATCGAAACCCCGATCGTTGCGAATTTCCGCGAGGGCCTCAACGTGCTGCAGTACTTCATCTCGACGCACGGCGCTCGTAAGGGCCTTGCCGATACGGCTTTGAAAACGGCCGACTCGGGTTATCTGACCCGCCGCCTCGTCGACGTCGCTCAGGACGTGATCGTTTCGGAAGAAGATTGCGGAACGCTCCGCGGCGTATGGGCCGAGGCGATCATCCGCAACGGTGAGGAGGTCGAATCGCTCCGCGACCGCATCGTCGGCTGTACATCGCTCGACGATATCATCGATCCGGTCGATGGCACCAAGATAGTCGATGCCAACGTCGAGATCGACGAAGATCTCGCCGCAGCCGTTCAGCTATCGGGCCTTTCGAAGATCCGCATCCGCTCGGCTCTCACTTGCGAAAGCCGCCGCGGCATCTGCGTCAAATGTTACGGACGCAACCTTGCGACCGGCGAGACGGTCGAGATCGGTGAGGCGGTAGGTGTTATCGCTGCCCAATCGATCGGCGAACCGGGAACCCAGCTGACGATGAGAACCTTCCACGTCGGCGGTACCGCACGTCTCGAGCAAGAGACGAAACACGCCGCTGCGATGGACGGGACCGTTAAGTTCATTGACGATTGGAAGGTGATCAAGAACCGTAAAGGTGAAATGATCTCGATGAAACGTCAGCCTTCGGAACTCGGCCTCATGGACGAGCGCGGACGCGAGGTCGCACGCTATAAGATCGTTTACGGCGCGCAGCTTCACGTCAAGGATGGCCAAAAGGTCAAAGAGGACGACATGCTTGCCACGTGGGATCCGTTCACGTTCGCGATCCTCACCGAGGTATCGGGAACCGTGAAATTCCAGGACCTGAAGGAAGGCAAGACGGTCGAACAGGAGGTCGATAAGGTCACGGGCCAGATCCGGCTTGTGGTAAAAGATTCGGACGAAAAGAATCAGCCGCGTCTTGAGATCCGCCTTGGCAACAAGGTCCAGAAGACTTACCAAATGCCTATCCGGGCGAACCTTCAGGTGACGGACGGACAGGCGGTCGAGGCCGGCGACGTCATCGCCAAGATCCCGCGTGAGACCACAAAGACAAAAGACATCGTCGGCGGTCTGCCGCGTGTCGTCGAGCTTTTCGAAGCACGGCGTCCGGGTGAGACGGCGGTGATGT
This sequence comes from Chloracidobacterium sp., assembly GCA_016716305.1. Classification (NCBI taxonomy): domain Bacteria; kingdom Pseudomonadati; phylum Acidobacteriota; class Blastocatellia; order Chloracidobacteriales; family Chloracidobacteriaceae; genus Chloracidobacterium; species Chloracidobacterium sp. The sequence goes on along the minus strand of JADJWP010000002.1, from coordinate 1,585,837 downwards.
CCGAGATCGATGGGTCGGTCACGCTCGGGACGATCTCAAAAGGTAAGCGAAAGATCATCATCACCGGCGAGGACGGTGCGGAACGCGAATACGATATCCCACGCGGTACGCATATCAACGTCCAGGACGGCGATCACGTCAAGGCGGGCGAACCGCTGATGGACGGGCCGCTCAATCCGCACGATATTCTTCGCGTTCTCGGGACCGAGGCGTTGCAGAACTACCTCGTTTCTGAGATCCAGGAAGTCTACCGCCTGCAGGGTGTGAACATCAACGATAAGCATATCGAGGTGATCGTTCGTCAGATGCTGCGGTGGGTCAAGATAAAGGAGGTCGGCGATACCGAATTCCTGATGGAAGAGCAGGTCGACCGATTCCGTTATGAGGACGAGAACCGCCGCGTTTCAGAGGAAGGCGGCAAGACCTCGGTCGGCGAACCTCTTCTTCTCGGCATCACCAAGGCGTCGCTTTCGACCGATTCGTTCATCTCGGCGGCGAGCTTCCAGGAAACGACGCGGGTCTTGACCGAAGCCGCTATCTCGGGCCGTGTCGATTACCTTCGCGGCTTGAAAGAGAACGTGATCATGGGACGCCTTATCCCGGCCGGAACCGGTATGAAATATTACCGCAACGTCCGGATCGCCCCTGACGCGACCGAGAACCGTAAGCAAGAGGACGAATTTGACGAGCTCGAGAATATCCGGGGCGGCCTGGACCTTCCGCCGCTCGCCGGAATTCCGGGTGTCGAGGACGTCGAACTTGACGAGGATCTCGATCTCGATGATGAATCGGCAGATCTCGAAGAAGAGGAATTCGACATCGACGAGGCTATGAAAATAGAACTCGACGATGATGACGAGATATAGTTCGTTGGCCGATGACGCCGTACCGGCGGTCTTACGCAGAATAACAAAGCCCTGGCCGTTACCGGCCGGGGCTTTTGTTTGCTCAGTTCGCCGTTGCAGATCGGTGCGCGGCGACGATCGGTACTGAGGCCGATCGAACGGCGGGATCAGAGTTGGCACGACGCCGCGGCTCCATCATGGTTCAACACCTATTGCGTCAGATGACCGGGACAAAACGCTCATGTACTTTTGTCCAGAGCTCGTCGGCAAGTTTCTTGCGATCGATGTTCAGCACCGGCTCATCGCCAAATGTAACGACGGCCGTGAACTCGCGGATCTTGAACAACCGATACATGTGCGCCAAGAAGGTCGTATCGTCCCACCAGCAAACGACCTCGCTTGCGGTCGGGCCGCCCGGCGGCGTCCGGTACGAGATCGAGGCATACGACACGGGCAGATCGGTCTTTGCCGCAAACTCGAAAAATGAAGAGTTAAAAGGCAGTATCTCTTCGCCCTTTGTGCTCGTCCCTTCCGGAAAGACGATGACGCCTTCGCCGTCGCTGAGTCGTTGTATGATCTCGGCTCCGGCCCGCGGTATATCGCGGCGGTTCTTTCGGTCGATGAAGATGATGCCCATGTCCCGGACGATCCTGCCTGCCAGAAACCAGTCCTTTATCTCGTGCTTGGCAACGAAGACGCCCCGGGCAACGGCACGAAGGGCAGCGATGTCGACGTAGCTCAGATGATTTGAGACCAGGAAGAACGGCGGCTTTGGCGCCTCGCCGATCACCTCGATCTTCATACCCGAAACGACGACGAAGCTGCGGGTCCAAAGCTCGAAAGCAAGCTGCCGCCAATATAGTTTGTTAGGGATAAAGAACGACGTGATCCACCACGCACCGTAAAGTCCAAACGTAGCGATAACGAACGAAACGAATCTGACCGTTGCTCTGATATCTTTCATTGCGGGGTGAAGCGATCTGCGGCCGGTGAAGCGTACCCATTTCCTTTGCAGGCGATCACGGCTCTTCTTTCTCGATCTTGATGAAATTGTAACGCAGCAAAACCCGCATCGGCAATGTTTTGCCTCCCCGCTCGGCCGGCCGCCAATTCATAGTCCGGATCGCTTCGGCGACCGATTCGTCGAGGCCGTATCCGGCCCAGCGAACGATATCGATCCGGAGGATATTGCCCGACCCGTCAATGTCGACCTCGGCGTCGACCGTTGCCCGAACTCCGAAAAGATAAGCCTGCGGCGTGTAGACCGGTTTGATCCGCTTGTAAGGTATCGGCGAACGAATGCCTGCCGCCGCGGCCGATTCGGGGTCGAGCGCCTGGATCGCCTGTCCGCCTGACGGAAGGGCGACGTCGTTCTTGTAAGCGTCGGCGATGACCTTGCGCAGCTCGGCCGCGATCGGTAAGGCGGAATCGAAAAGCAGGCGATTCGCCTCCTCCGGCGAGGCCGCTTCTTCATCGGCCAGCCTCCAGTGAACCAGCCTGCCGGTGCGCGAACTTACAACGAAAACGCTTGCTGCCGCTTCGTAATACTGGGCCTTTTGAAACGAACTTCTCCGCTGGTTTGTCACCGCGGTGATGATGAATATGTCGCACCCGATAACGGCTCCGGCCTGCTGTGCCTCACGGGCCGCCATGTTCAGCGGATTTTCGACCGCAACGGTTTCGAAAGCGATCCTGGCTGCGTCACTGTCAACGATCTTTAGCCCGCTGCTGCCGACAGCGTCTGACAGCCGCTGTTTGAATTCGGCATTCGCGGGGTCGTTCTCAGGCGTTAGAAAGGCGAGCTTTTGCGTGTGGCCGCTGACGGCGAAAAGTGTTGCCGCGGCCGCGAGGACGAGACAGCGAACCGCAGCCGCCCGCAGCGAGCTTTCCTGCCCGGCCTGCTGCATTTGCGCTCGGAAGACTTCGGTCATGGTCAGGAATGATAAAGGCGTGAGACTTTGTCCTTCAATTCGTCGGCGAAACAAAGCCGGTGGATCCGATAGCCTTTCTGAAGCCCGCGAACCGCCGAACTGACCTCCGATATTTCGCGTATCTGCGGGTGGGCAAAGCCGTCTTCGACGTAGATCAGATCCTTTGGTTTCGCATCGTCCTTGATGTAAAAATTGTGCGCGACATCGCCGCCCTTATCCTCGATCACATAGTGGTCAGGGTCAAGGCCTTGCTTCTCAGCGATCGCCCGCACCGCGTTGACGAACCCGTCGCGTTCGCCTTCCGGCATGTCGAGATCGAATGCTTTGAACAAACGTCGATCGATGAACCGGCCGGCGAGATCGGCAAGCACCGCGTCATCCGAGGCTTTCCATCGCTTTATGTGAAAAAGCACGTCCGAATCGTCAAGCGCCAGATGTTCGTCGAGCGAGAGGCTCTCTCTGTTCAGGATACGTTCAAAGGGCGTTCCCGGAACGAACCACACAGCCTCGCCTGCAGCGTATAGATCGAGGGCTCGGCGAAGTAGCGATTGGAGCACGGCCTCAGCGGCTCGGAGCGAGCGATGAAAATAGACCTGACGAAACATGTAATAGCGCGCCTGAAGGTAATCTTCGACCGCATAAATGCCCGGAGCCGAAACATAGAGCTGATCGGCCGCCTCGTTGATCTCGATCGACTTGATGATCCACTCAAGGTCGTAAACGCCGTATTTCACGCCGGTCATCAGCGAATCGCGAAGCAGATAATCCATCCGGTCAACGTCCAGCTGTGACGAGACCAGCTGCGAAAGCGCCATCGGGCGAAATGTGCCGCGAATGATATCGGCGATCCGGGCAGGCAGGCCGGCGTCGAATGCTTTTAGAAGCTGTCCGACGCGCGTCGAATCGCTCAAAACGGCCTCGACCGTAAAATCCTCGTGATGAAAATGCAGGATCGATTCGATAACGTGCGAGAAAGCCCCGTGGCCGATGTCGTGAAGCAAAGCTGCCAGCCGAACCGCGGTCACGTCTTCGGGGGCGAGCGCGTAGCTGATCCCGAGCTTCTCGAGAAGGCGAGTGGCGAGATGAAACGCACCAAGGCTGTGCGTAAATCGCGAATGCTCGGCGCCCTGATATGCAAAATGAGCAAGGCCAAGCTGGCGAACGCGTCGCAGCCGCTGAAACTCGGGCGTATCGATGAGCGAGACGATCAGCGCACCTTCAGGCGTATTCGTCCTTACGCGTATTATATTGTGTACCGAATCGCGGTAAATTCTCTCGGACAGTGTCGTGCCTCCAGCGGGACCTTGGCGATGCTGAATTGAATGAATCAATCTTAACAAATCTCCCTTAAAACGCTACCGCAAAGACTTGTCCGGTGCTATAATCCGTTGGTATCAACATCCCAAAGCTGTATTCCCTGGAGGTCAGTATGAATCCGTCTTTTCCAGCATTTTCTTCGCTGACGAAGAAGTGCCTTTTTCTCGCCGCCGCAGTCGTATTTCTGACCCAAACGTCTCTCGCCAGTACGATCTCCGGTTTTGTTTATACCAAGAATCGCGTTGCCATTGCCGACATCGACGTCGAATTGCTCAACGAAAACTACCAAAGCCGCGGTAGGACCAAAACCGATAGCTCGGGGCGCTATACGTTCACCGGGCTTGCCGACGGTTATTACACTATCAGAGTGATGCCGTTTCGCTATGACCTCGAGGATCAGGAAGCGACGCTCGAGGTTACGACGATAAAGATCACCGGATCGGGCCAGGGAAATGCCTATTACACGCAGGACTTTTATCTCTCGCCAAAACGCGGAGGATTAGAGGCCGCCGAATTGGGAGTGGTGTTCGCGCAGGATATACCTAAGGACGCACGTGAGCTGTACGAGGCAGGGCTCGCTAGCTTTTCGCGAAACCGTCCCGATGAGGGCATCGTTGCACTTCGGAATGCGATCACGATATTTCCTACGTATTTCGACGCTCTTGCCCGGCTCGGGCGCGAGATGTTCACGCGGCGACAATATGGCGATTCGGCTCAGATGTACATGAAGGCGGTCGAGGTAAATCCGAAGAGTGCGACATCGCTCTATTACCTTGGTTATTCGCTTCATAACATCGATCGTCAATATAATAAGGCTGCTCTTGTTGCCTTGACCAGCTCGCTGAAACTTGCCCCGGCTTCGCCGCAGGTCTTGTTTCTAACCGGCAAGATACAGCGGATCGAGGGCGATTATGCCAATTCCGAAAAGAATCTTGTTCAGGCGAAGAAACTGACTAAGGCGAATGTGCCCGAGATCCATAGCGAACTCGCACAGCTTTACGGCAATAACCTGAAGAAATATAACGAAGCGGCTGACGAACTTGAGCTTTACTTGAAGGCCAGCAAGGTGGCCGCGGCAGAACAGACCCAGACCCGAAAGATCATTTCGGACCTTCGGGAAAAGGCAAAGAACACGCCGAAGGGCCAATAAGGCCATTCCTCAAGAAAACCGACGCTCGAACTATCGAGGGACGCCATCGCCAAAGATCAGCGGTCAAAGAAGACCAAGAAAAAGGCCCGGTCGTTAAGATCGGGCCTTTTCGTTTCGTCTCCGAGTCGTAGCCAATGCATGACGAAGTATTCTTGGTGAATGGGTTCTGCGTGAAAGATAGCAGGGATACGGAAATGAAAAGAGCCTGTCCGTTTCCAGACAGGCTCGAGTGTCATCTTCTCATCATAGATTAGAAGAAGAAGCGGAAACCGAATCGGACGTCTCTCGGATTCTGGAAGCGGTTCGCAAGACCGTAGTCATTGCGGCGGCCGTTCGCAGCCGATGTCGTCGGATTCGCGAGGTAGGCAAGAATGAACTGCGTGATCCCGCCGCGGTTGAAGATCGTATCGAATACTTCACCTTCACCGGTACAGGTCGTGCAGCCGTTGGCTGCCAACTGAGCAGCTCGGATGTCAACGTTGCTGATCGTGTTCTGAACGGTCAACACATTCTTTTCGTCAAACAGATTGCGGATGTTGACGAACGGTTCAACTGTGAATCGTCCATCGCGTCCGAATTTGTAGCGGTGGCTGAACGAGAGGTCCGTTTCTGAGAACATCTCGGTACGGCCAAGGTCATTACGTCCGAAAAGGATGGCCGAGGTCACAGCATACTGGGTGTACTGCGTTGTCTGCGGCGTTCCTGACTGGAACGTAGTGAATGCCGAAATGGTCGTGGCGTTGTTGTTCGCGCCAAACCAATTGAACGTGTATCCGCCGTATGCCTTGACGACATGCGGGCGATCGGTTGCGAGCGGTCCATCGTCCGGATCGCCGTTCGCGTTGAAGCCCAACATCGGAAGGTCAAAGAAGCGGTTTACGTTCGGCGACGAACGGCCAAATTCATCTGAGCTGGCCAAACCTGAATAGTTGCCGTGCAGACGGCTCCAGGTGTAGCTGGCGTTGAAGAAGTACTTGGTCGCACGCTTGTCGAGGCGAACCTCAACTGCGTCAAAGTCACGGTTGGCTTTCGGACACGGCAGATTTGCTGTGTTCGAGATCTCGCAAACCAGACCAAAGCCCGGGTTGCCGATGATGTAAGCTTCCGAACCCTGATCGTTGAAAACACCTACGTCTTCGATAGCACGGTCAACCTGTTTATGGGTGTAACGGCCGGCGATGACGAAGTTGCTGCCGAGTTCACGCTCAAGACCGAACGTGTATTCGCTCTGGCGAGCGGCTTTGATGTTCGGATCGATCGCACCTGTCGAGAAGATGTCGGCACCTTCACTATTGGTTGCGATACGGAAGTCGAACTGGCAAACCGAATAACCGGGGCCGCCGACGATCGGGCAGGTTCCGCCCAGTACGTCGGGACGTCCGCCGAGGATCGCATTGAACGTGTAGCCCTGATAAGCGGCTCCGCGTGACGGAAGGATCTCGAAATAGTCACGACGGAAGAAGTCGCCGCCAAACGAACCGCGGGGCAATTCGTATTTGAACCGGTCGTAGAACCAGCCGTAGCTACCAAAAAGCTTGGTCTTGCCGTCGCCCGTAAGGTCGAATGCAAATCCAAGACGCGGTGCGATCTTATCGCCCCATCCGAATTCGATAGCCTGTGTGCCGGTTGTTCCGAAATTGGGAACAACTTCGTTCTCAAAGCGGACGCCGAGGTTAAGCGTCAGACGCTTGCTGATCGTCCATGAATCCTGAACGAAGAACGACTGGTTTTTGCTGCTCGCTTCACCGATCGTTCCGAAACGCTGCATGAAGCCCGAACCGAGGTTGCCCGCCGTCGGAGTATTTTCACCGGTCAGGGTGTCGATACCGCGTCCGTAAAACAGCTGGACGATGCCGAGATCGGCATAGCCCTGATCTACCGTATTGAACAATCGGTTGAACTGATAACCAACTTTGAAGTTGTGACGGCCAGCGGCCTCGATACCGACGAAACTTGCGTCAATATCAAAGGTCGTACGGGTCGAAACGTCGTAGTTGATCTGGAAGTTGTTCGCGATGTTCTGGAAGCCGCTGGTACAGTTCGAACCAGGCGTTGTGCTGGCTGCCCATCCGGCTGCGCAGATGAACCGAGTGATTCGCGGGAGTCCATACGAGTTCAGCTTTTCGTTCAAGAAGCTGCGGCCTGCACGGAAGTTGAGCACCATCCAGTTGTTTGGCGTATACGTGGCCTGTCCGTTGAACGAGTTACTGTTCTGACGGCCGCCCTGCTGTCCGAGGAATTCGGCGCCGCGGAGCGAGCCAGCCGCTTGCGGAGCACCGTTCAAGCCTTCGTTGTTGATCGAGCCGTTGCCCCAGCTGGCGAGACTTCCGCCGGCAAGTGCGCCGCCCGGCAAAACACCTTCCTGAATGATCGGGTTAAAGAGGAAAGTTCCGTACACGCGGAGCTTCGAGAACGGCTGAGCATCGAGACGGAAGAACATTTCATCCGTTCGGATGTTCGAGTTGTACTTGATCGTTTCGCTGATCGCACGGCCATTCGGATTGTTTCCGGTGGTGTAGTAATCAACTGTACGGGTCGTCTCGAAGATCTGCGGAGCATAGATCGCTGAGAACCAGACCTTGCTCTTTACAAGCGGTCCGCTGATGCTCGCAACCGGGAAGAATCCCGTTCCGCCGTCTTTCGCGGGAGTAAAGTACTCCGGAGCAACGGTCGTCGAAAAGCGGTTAAGGAAGTCACGCGGTGCTCCCTGCAGCTGCGACGGCGTGAACGAAACACCAAAGTTTCCGCGCCACTGGTCGTTGCCGCCCGAGGTTACTGCGTTGATAACGCCGCCTGTTGCACCGCCGTATTCGGCGCTGAAACCGGTCGATTTGACCTGTACTTCCTGAAGAAGCTCGAACGGAAGATTGTTGTTCGAGTTGAGCTGGCCGGTACGGAAGTTAGTCACTTCCTGGCCGTCAACGACGAAAACGTTCTCTGCGCCCGAAGCACCGTCGATCTGGAAACCGGCATTGAGCGGTTCCGGACGAACGTTCGGAGCGATCTTGAGCAAGCTGCCGAACTGCGTTCCGCTCGGGAGCGCCTCGAAAACTCGCTTGGTGATGTTCGTGTCAACCGTATTGTTAGCCGTATCGATGGTCACCGCACTATCTGCAATGACTTCGACCTCGCCGGTAAGACCGGCTACCTGCAATACTGAGTTGATGCTCGTTGCTTTGTCGACTACAACGTTGACCTCTGCTGTTTTTTCAGCAAAGTTCGCCGCCGAGATCGTCACCTTATACGTTCCTGAAGGAACGCCCTGGATGTTTACGTATCCGCCCGACGTTGCGGTAACGGTACGCGAGAAGCCGGTTGTTGTACCGACGCTCTGGACGGTAACGGTGGCATTCGGAACTGCCGCGCCGTTCGCATCCGTAACGGTTCCTTCAATACTGCCCGTCGTTCCCTGACCGAACGCCATCGCCGAAAAGGCGAATACGAACGCGAGAACGGAGGCTATGAATTTGAAGTTCTTATTCATTTTTTTCTCCTGTAGAAAATTATAGGATCACATTGAGCGGGGTCTGTTCCCGTGGACATTAAAAGCTCAAGAATCAAGCCTCACTCAATTATTTCAAGGTCCGGATATACCGGACCCGTCAAAATTGTCAGTTGGTTTTTATTATTGACCGGCAACCGCCGTGTCTCAGAATTCAACCAAACAATAGTAGGCTGGGAAACAATTTCACCAACACCACGCTCTGCACTTATTTATTGCAAGCACTGTGCCACGTAGGGAACATTGAAAATACTGCGTTTTTTCGCTGTTTTCGACGTTTTAACAGCGTGTTTCACCTTGGAATATCCAATTTTTTGAATTTCGCTACAGATAACTGAACTTCCTCAGAAATTCAGCAAATGCCCGAGTTTTTCTTTTTTCGTCTTAAGGTAATGGGCGGCAGGAGCCTCTGACTCGATCTCGATCGGAATTCGTTCGATGATCTCGAGTCCGGCTTCTTCGAGCGCGTTGAGCTTGTCGGGGTTGTTTGAGATGACGCGAACCTTGCAAAGTCCAAGGTCAAAGAGTATTTCGGCACATTGTCGGTAATCGCGCGCGTCGATAGCGAATCCTAGCTTTTCGTTCGCTTCGACCGTGTCGGCACCTTCGTCCTGGAGCGCGTATGCGCGTATCTTGTTGATGATGCCGATACCGCGGCCTTCCTGCTGCTGATAAACGATCGCGCCGCGGCCTTCGGCTTCGATCATCTCCATCGCACGATGCAGCTGCGGCCCGCAGTCGCATTTTATCGAACCGAAGACGTCGCCGGTCAGACATTGCGAATGAATGCGGACAAGCGTCGGAACGTCAGGCCGCATCTCGCCTTTGTAAAGGACCACAAACTCCTCATTGCTGCTGAGCGAACGGTAACCGGCGATCTCAAAGTCGCCGATCTGCGTCGGCAGCTTGGCTTTCGCGACCTTCTCGACCGTGATCTCTCGCGGGCGGGGCGGGCAATCGTTGTTCGCTGCGGTCAAATCCTGTATCTCCACGAATCCTTGATCAAACATATCATTATACCCCTTTGGATCGGCTATTGGTAACAATGTATTCGCGCAACCGAGGTTATCAGTTGCATTGGCCCGAGAAATAGAAAAAGCCGTCCGCAAGATCTCTCCTGCGAACGGCCGGGTGTGGGGCACTTACTTTAATGTCTATTCCGGATCTTTCTTTTTGCCGGATTCTTCGGCCTGGTCGTCGTCGGCTTTCTTTTCTTCGTTGTGAGCAAAGACCGCACCGTCGCTGGTGCCAAATATCTTTGCAAAGAGATTGCTCAGGACCTCAGATATGGTCGACGGCTGAGTTTCGCTTACGACCACTTCGGCCTCTTGCTCGGCAAAAGCGAGATCGAGTCTGACAAGTTCGGCCGTCACGTGGCGGCAGAACGAGCAATCGACCAGATGGGCGACCACCGGCTTTGCCTCGCGTTCGGTCAAAACGCCTTCGGTAAAGGCTGCCAGGAGGTCGTCATCCATGTGCGGGCCATTCGCTACAGAACTTCCGGGAGCGTTACGCGAGTTAAGATATCGGCCAAGCAAGTTCTCCATGCGGGCTGCCATTTCATCCGTTTTCCCTTTGTTCGTCATGATGATACTTGACCTCCGTAAGTCAGACGTAACCTCGTATCAATATTTGCTTAACTTTTTTGTCGATCCTGAAAAAAGATCGTTTTTTTCTCAAATCGGCTACGCTGACGAAAGGCTTCCGAAGATGCTGCCTCCTGACAGATCTTGTGTAGCGAGTTCGAGGCAGATCTCGACCTCTTGGGCCGAAAGCGAATGAGCCGTCTCAAGCTCGGCCTTGAAAAGCTCCAGCGTTTTTGAATAACTCTTTTCAAGCCAACGCATTACGGTCGATTCATGGGTCCGTCCGCCGCCATCCTTCGACTGCGACCGCCTTTGGAACCAGCCTCTTAGCGGCGATGCCTCATTCTCGACAAGGCGTGCGATCTCGCGGAGCTTGAGGTTTTCGACGTGATAATAGAGCAGCAAGAGTTTTTCGTGATCTTCGAGCGATTCGAATGCCGTCCTGATCGCCGCGACGGTCGCTTTTCGGTACCGTTCGCGAGAGATGTGATCGATCATCTCGGCTTCGCCGCCCGGAGCCGCTTCGGCAAAGCTTGCATGCGCCGCGCCTTCTCCGACGGTCTCCGTCATTTCGTCGAGCGAGACCTCGTCATGGCTTGCGCGGTGAAGATCTACCAGTGAATGCCAGATGACCGTACGCAGCCATCCGCGAAGCGACCCGCGGCCGCTGTAGGTCGAAAATTTCGAAACGCGTTCGCCGTCGACTACGCGTGTCCCGTAAAGTTCGACGTAAACGGTATCAATAACGTCCTGCGCATCGACGTCCGTCTTGGCGAGGTGGCGGGCAACGCGTTCGAGATACGTGCGGTGCTGCTGGTCAAATTCCCACCAGGCCCGTTCATTGCCGTTGGCACATGCCAGCGCCAAAAAAAGATCGTCGATCTGTATCTCGCCCAGGAACGCCCTGACCTCGTCCGGCGTGACCGGTTCGGACCGATCAAGAAGCAGATATTTTGTTAGGGTCTTATTGAGCGATGCGGCAAACACGTCAAACTGCAGGCCGTAATTCGGAGCGTTCTCGGCGCACCGGTCGAACAGTTCGCGAACCGTCGATTCGATCTCTTGGTTTAGACGTGCGTCGTTCATAGGGTCGCAGGGAGATGTGCGAGACATTATATCGAAAGTTCAAACATTAGACCAATTACACTTCCGGGACCGGGATGTCGTGACCGGCGCGTGCTTTTTTGCCGGCTTTTGGCGACCTATCGAACCGCATCGGTATCAAGCTCTGCGGTTCCGAGAGGAGCCGGGCCGTCGAATTCCGAGCCTGAATATTGGAGCTGATAAAGCCTCCAATAGAGTCCGCGCTCAAGCAGAAGTTCATTGTGTGTGCCGCTTTCACGCAGTTCCCCATGGTGTAGGACGAGTATACGGTCGCATTTTTGTATTGTTGACAGCCGATGGGCAACGACCAGCGAGGTGCGCCCTGTCATCACCCGCTCAACCGCCTGCTGGATAAGCTGTTCGGTCTCGGTGTCGATCGAGCTTGTCGCCTCATCGAGGATCAGTATCTTCGGATCGAAGGCAAGCGCGCGTGCAAACGAGATAAGCTGCTTCTGGCCGACCGAGAGGCCGGCGCCGCGTTCACGAACGCGAAAATCGTATTTCCCGTCCAGATCATCTATGAACTCGTGAGCGTGAACCTCTTTCGCCGCCCATTCGATACGTTCGGTGCGGATCGCGTTGCTGCCGAGCCTGATGTTATCGGCGACCGTGCCGCTGAAAAGAAAAACGTCTTGAAGAACGACGGCGAAGTTGGACCGCAGGTCATTCAGGTCCCAGTCGCGAATGTCCACGCCATCGAGCAAGATCTTGCCTCGCTGGACGTCGTAAAACCTCATCAGCAAGTTGGTGATCGTCGTCTTGCCCGAACCGGTGTGCCCGACCAGGGCGACGCTTTCGCCGGGTTCGATCTTGAACGAGACATCCTTCATCACCCATTCCTTGTCCTTGTAGGCGAACCAGACGTTCTGAAACTCGATATGCCCGGCCGCTTTTCCATGTTTTTTCGGGTTCGCAGGGCTCTTTATCGCGATATCCAGATCGAGGAGAATGAATATCCGGTGCGAAGCGACGATCGCGGCCTGAAGGACGTTGAATTTATCTGAAAGATCGCGGATCGGCTGAAAAAGCTGAAGCGAGTATTGAATGAACGAGGCAAGGATGCCGACCGAAAGGCCGGCGCCCGCCGCCGACATTCCGCTGAGATATTCATACCCGAAAAAAAAGATCACGACCGCGATACCGACCGCACCGATAAAATCGACCAGCGGATAAAATATCGAATAGTAATAGATGGTCTCGATATTCGCTTTGCGGTAATCGTCATTTATCGCTTCGAAACGCTCTTCGGCCTTCTTCTCGGCGTTCATCAGCTGAACGGTCTGAGCGCCCGAAATATACTCCTGCAGAAAGGCATTTAGCCGGGCGTTGCGAGTTCGAACTTTGTCAAAGCCGATGCGGGCATGCTTTCGGAACCAATTCGTCGCGGCGAAAAGCAGCGGAACCGTTACCAGCGATACGATGGCAAGTTTCCAGTCGATAGCGAACATCCACGCGATGATGGCAACGATGATCACAAGGTCGCCGAGCACGTCGATAACGCCCGACGTGAACATCTCGTTAAGCGCGTCTACGTCCGATGTGATCCGCGTGATGATGCGGCCGACCGGATATTTGTCGTAGTAGGCGACTTCCTGCCTTTGAAGCTTCGAGAATATCTCGCTCCTCAGGTCGAACATCACCCGCTGGCCGACCTTGTTGAGCAATATCTCCTGGATATACGAAAAGATGAAGCGAAAGAGAAATACGCCAAAAAAGGCGAACGCAAAGAGCCAGATGCCTTCAGTATTTCTGGGCGTGATGAAATCATCGACCGCGACCTTTGTGAAATATGGCTGCGTGCTTATAAGCACGTTGCTCAGCAGCGTTAGGACCAGGGCCGCGGCGACCAGATGGCGGTACGGGCGAAGGTAACGAAGCAGGCGCCGGGCAACACGCAGGTCATAGGTTTTCCCGATCGCCTCTTCTTCGTGATATTTTTTTACTTCGTCCGACACTTTGAATTCTCGATTTTAGATTGGCATTTCGCGATATGCCAATCTAGAATCCAAAAACAGTTGTGAACCGGTTCATCGATGAAAAAAAGGACAACTGGCAGAGGCTCGAAGATCTGCTCGGGATGCTTCGCGGTACGAGCCTGCGCGGTCTGACGCGGATGGAGGTCCGCGAGTTTGGCGAGTTGTACCGCCGCACGGCGACCGACCTCGCGATAGCCCGCGCCGAGACGCGCGACCCGAAGCTGATCAATTATCTGAACAGCCTCGTGATCAGGGCCCACGGCAAGATCTATCGCGCCGAAGGCGACGGCCTCGGTGTCATCCGCCGTTTTTTTGGCTACGAACTGCCGGCCGCCTTTCGCGGCACCTTGCCATTCACCGGCCTCGCATTCGGCTTTTTCATGTTCTTCGCCGTGGCCTCGTTCTTACTTTGCCTTTACGACCCGGCGTTTTCGAACCTTCTCGGCCTCAGCGACATCGAGGCCGCCGCCGGATCGAACACGCAATGGTGGACCGAACTAAATGCGGCGAACCAGATAGGGTCGAGCGCGATCCTGACAAATAATATTCGCGTTGCCTTTTACGCATTCGCTCTGGGCGCTTTTTTCGGCATCGGTACGCTGTACGTATTGTTGATAAACGGCCTCAGCATCGGCGGCGTGCTTGGCGTTTGTTATCGGGTCGACCCCAACTTCGGAAATCTCCTGGTCGATTTCATGGTTGCTCACGGGGTGGTCGAGCTGTCATGCATCTTTATCGCCGCAGGTGCGGGGATGTCGATCGGTTACGCGATCATCGATCCGGGCGATCTGACGCGCGGCCAGGCTTTGAAGTTTCGCGGTCGCGAGGCGTCAAAGCTCGTCGTCGGTGTTGCGTTGTTTCTCTTTGCTGCCGGTATCATCGAGGGTTTCATCTCACCCTCTTACCTCGCACCGGCAGTTAAATGGCTGATCGGGATCGCGACCGGCATCCTGATGTTCGTTTACCTCTTTTTGGTCGGCCGCGACCGCGAACCGATGTTACAGACCCATTAACTTTTCGATTCGAATGCAACCGATCGGGCCGATCCTTCGTAATCTCTTAACACTGACGTAATAAGAACTAACGCGAGGTAAATATATGCCAGATATGATGCTTATGGGTGATGGTGCGGCCAACCCATATCACATTACCGAGCACTACCTGCGGCGGGTATTGGTCGGCGATCTTGAGAGCGTCCGGGCTCGGATAATCGGGGCCATGGAGCGATTGGAATACGACATCCTCGATGACGAGGCGAACATCGTCAGGGGGCGCCGCGGTGCTCGCGGCTGGGCGACCGCACATTCGTCGGCGGATGTTCTGGATTATCCGATGACGCTGATCGTACGGCTCAAAGCGAACGGGCCGCGGGCGACACGCGTGACGTTCGACTACATCGTCAAGCATCCGGCATTGTCATTCGGCGAGAAGGAAATTCTGACCCGCGAAGCCGAGGCGATTTCGTCGTTGGCGATGGTCCGACCGGCCGAGAAGATGTGTTCGACCTGCGGCACCGAATCTACCGACGATTCGCGATTCTGCAGGCGGTGCGGGACGCAGATGACGTTCGAGAACAGCGAACTCGAAGTGCTGCGGATGTCGGCCGAGGTGCGTGCCGGTCATACATCGGTCGTGTCTACCGCCGTTGCCACGACCGCCGTGAGCCTTTTGCTCGGAGCGGTGATCCTGACCCTGGTCGTCCAAGGGGTCGTATTGACCAAGGGCGTTTGGGCGCTATTGATAGCCAGCCTGGTCGTAACGGCGTTCAGCACGCTCTTTGCCGGTTTTGGATGGAACCGGATGAATCGTGCGTTAAAGAGCAAGCCGCGCGAGGCGCCGGTCTTCAAGGAATTTGTTTCGCCGCCCGCTGCATATTTCGAACCGCCGGACGCAGGCGACCGGGCTTTGATCGGGTCTGTTACCGAAGGAACGACCAATCTTCTCGACCTCAACGGCGATCCCGGCAAGACGGGCGAATTTTCCGCCGACGAAACCTCCGTCATCGCATCGCGCTAAGACCGCGGCCGGACGGCATCATTCTATTCTGTTCACCTTAAGGACTTTCCCGATCTTGACGCCGAATGCGCGGTCAGCCGATCGTTTCATGGCCTCCGCGTCGCCGGTGGTAATGAGAACGTCGGGCCCGTGCGATCCGATCTTCCATTTCGAGGTCGCGTTCAAAACGCCCGACGCCGGATCGATGAATTTTGTCTCAGCCGAAACGAGGTCGGACAGAATATTCGCGATGGCAGGGTAGTGTGTACAGGCAAGCAGAACGTGCGAGCAGTTTCGCAGCGGCCGAAGGATGTGTCCAGCTTCCTGACGCAGTTTCGGTGACGAGACGTCGCCGCTCTCGATAAGCCCCGACAGCGGCTGGGCGATGCGTTGCTTGACCGCGATGCCGCGTTGGGCGAACGCTCTCCGATAAACGCCCGACACCACCGTCCGCCGCCCGCCGATCAGGCCCAGGCGTTCAGGTTTGAGCCTTGCCGTCATCTCGACCGCCGGGTCGATAACGCCTTCGATCTTCAGGCCCTGCGGATCGATAAAGGGAATTGCCGTGCTCGCCGCGTTACAGCCGATCACCAGATGCGTAACGCCCTTTGAACCGAGAAAACCGATCACGGCGTTCAACCGCGAGACGAGTTCCACCCGCGACATCTTCCCATATGGCGTCACACCGGTGTCGGAAAAATAGACCAGCGAAACCTCCGGCCGCCGTTCCTTGATCAGCTTATAAATGCTGATGCCGCCTATGCCCCAATCCAAGATACCAAGCATTTTCTTAAGGATACGTGAGTTTAGCCTCGATACCTTCCTCAACCGGCCCGCTGTCAAATGCGACCATCCGCGAGTTCCACGCGAGATTTAGTGTCTCCATTTTTCGTCCTGGAAATCGGCTTTCGAGATACCATTTCATCTCGTGTTCCGAGCGTATCGGATTGTATTCGAGCATCTTCTTCCAATCAGGGTGCGAGACCAACCGCCCGAGTGCGGCGTTAAATCTTGCATTTGTTTTCTGATCACGCATTGTCTTCAGCTTATCGCGGAGCAGTCTTGGATACTCGCTCATTTTCACGGGCACCGTCACCATATCGATGACGAGTAGCTTGCCGCCCGGCTTCGTTACGCGTTTGATCTCGGCAAGCAGCGGATCCCAGTCGAGATAACGGAACGACATCATCGATATCACGACGTCGAACGAGGCATTACCGAAAGGTAATACCGGGCCCGCGATCTTTCGAAATTCGAGATGTTTCCGGCCCGCGTTCCTCGCGCGTGCGCGTTCGAGGATAGCTTCCGATTCATCCACGCCCACACCGCTTTCGATGCGGTCTGCGAGTGCGTTGAGCAATGCGCCGTTTCCGCAGCCGATGTCGAGCACGTCGATCTTCCCCGAAGGCAGATGCTCGTTCAGCCATCTCCATTCGTCGCGGCGGACGCGGATATCGGTGAAGACCTCGTCATAAAGCCCGGCCACCGTGTTGTAGGTGTCGGCACCGTTGACCTCGCCCGGGTCGAACGATCTCATCTCCTCGGCGGGCATCGCACCGGCGAATTTCTTCGCCGAGGCGAGCAGACCGTGCGACTTTCGGCCCGGGCAGCCGATCGTATAGATCTTGCCGTCGGTCCGGTCACCGGCATATAGGTATTTCGTTTTGCTTAGCGAAAACGTCGTGTACCAAAAATAGCCGTGGGCCTTGATGCCGAACGTCCTTGCAAAGAAAGGCGCAAACCAGCGTGCCGATCGGCAGCAGTGGAAATAGGCCGCGGCACCTTTCGCAAACGGGATATCCATCTGCTCCCATTCGTACGGCGAAAACTGTTCTGGGAAGGCGACAGTTCCGTACATTGGCCCGTACATTCCGGAATGCCCGACGAAATGAAATTCAGCGATCTTTCTGCCCGCAGTTCGAACCTCTGCTATAGCGCGCAGCACATCTACCTTGCTTTCGACCGCCCGGCATACGATCTCGCCATTGAAAACCGCATCGCGTTTCTCATCGGCGAGTGTCCGGGCGACGGCCGGAAACTGTGCCCCGCCAAGCCGGTATTTGGTCGTATAGATTATGAGTATGAGCGGGTCAGGAGACATAGTTGCGCGGGTCGCGGTTAGAAGAATAGAGAACTCCGGTTCGCTAGTAAAGCCCGATGCCACGTCAATTGCAGCTCGCCGCAATAAAAAACGGATGACCGCTGCCGGCCACCCGCTCTCCCGATGTTTTCACGATCAAAGGTCTTTTTCTTTCTTTACTTCTTTGATCACGCGGATCAGTTTGTGAGAATACGCCGAACCGTCCGCCGCAGGATTAGCGACCTTGGTCCGCTCGACCTCGATCTGGTAATAGCGTCCTTTCTTAAAGTTGAAACCCTCGATCGGCCCGAAGAAGTTCTGCCAGGCCGCTTCCTTTGCATCTTTCACCTGAAGGCATTTTGTCTTCACTACACCGACGCAGTCCGCAAGCTCTTTGTTCACGTACCAAACGTAACGCTCGGGCTTGATGATCCGCTGGAAACGCATGAAGTGGCCGGTGCGTTTATCGGTCAGCGTCAGATAACCGGTCTCGAACGCGAAGGAATCGATATTGCCGAGCGTCTCGCGAAAGGCCGCCTCAAAGCGGTTGTCGATACGCGGGCATGCGATCAGAGTTCCGGCAAAAGGTCCAACGGTGAGCCGGCCGGAATCCTCGAATATGAACGGGCCCATAAAGCGGTTGCAGCCCGAATTTCCGGCGATCCGGCCCTCGCGTGTGTCGAGCGTCATCGTCACCTCTTTGTCATCGATGTTGTAGTTGTTGACCCGTGCGAAATTGTAGGCGACGAGCCGCCAGTCGTCGCCCTGCGATGATGTCGCGGTTTGTGCGAAAACAGCAGCCGGCGCCATGCCGACAGCGAAAAGCAGAAAGAATACCCCTGTTAGTTTCTTCATTTTTACCCTCGGATAGTTGTAATTTTACCTGACGGCATATGCCGCCGCGGTGAGTAAATCAAAGACATACTTTACAAAATTCTACCCCGAAAAAATGCGTTTTTCAAAGAGTTTTCGCGATATCCGAACATCGAAACTTTCGGCTATCTCGCTAGAAAATAGAAATAAGAAAGCGGGCGCAGGATGGATCCGGCGGCCGCGCTGGAGTGAGGGTCAAAGTAGTGCCAGTTAATTCACCCGAAACAGCATTAATACGGCTGCGTCCCGGGTGTCTGCGTCGCCGTATCGAAAGCGAGCCCGCCGATCGACCTAGGTCCATTCCGCTAAATGACCTCACCACGAGTGAGACGTTGGTTGCGGTGGACCTTTTCAAGATAGCTTTTGGCCGCGACAGTCTGGAACATCTCGCGCTCTTCCTCATGGTCGGACACAGGTTCGAGTGCAAGGTCTGTATATTCGAACCGTTTTGGGTCGCGCGCGGCCCGTTTATAGATGATCCGCAGCCTGAGGTATAGCCAGATCCAGCGGCCCTGTTTCATCAAGGTCTCAAAAGCGTATTTCGGATAGAAGATCAAAGGATTTTCCAACGGCATTCCCGAACGCCTGTTCCGCCGGTCCTTGCGTCGGAAAAAGCCGCCCTCGAGCGGGTGTATGCCCTCGATAGCGAGGCAGCCCTTGAACCACATTATAAAGAACGTCGTCTTGCCGGGACTCGTGCCCGAAACTATCGAACGCCGAATGATCCGTTCGATATGTTCATCGGTGTAGTAGGTGTCCCACGCCTTTTGATATACATCTCTCCATTCTTCACGCGACATTTTCGGATGCTCTGTGACATCGTGGCAAAGATCATATCTGTTCAGATCCGCATCCATGGCAACGTTGCTGTTGTGAAGCCTTTGATGATCTTCAGAACCCGGCAGCGGCGTCAGGTAGAAAAACTCGAGAAGATCGACCGGAAGTTCGTTCTTGATGACCTCGATATCGTGGAGGATCGCCTCAGGCGTATCTCCGGGAAAACCGAGGATATACCCGCAATATGTGACTATCCCGACGCGCCTCCATTCAAGCAGCATTGCTCGGTAATCGGTGATCTTATTCTGCCTCTTTTTGGCGCCGAGCAGATTGTCAGGATTGATATTCTCAAGACCGATAAATACGCGCTTTACCCCTGCGAGCTTACACTTGTCGATAAAATTTGGAAGTTTATGACAAAGTGTGTCGACCTGGATGATAAAGCTGATATTCAGGCCCTCTTTCTGGCGCAATTCGATGAGCCGATCCAGTATGATCTCCCAGTCCTTATTTCTCGCGAAGTTGTCATCGGTGATGAAAAACGAGTGCAGGCCCTGAGCAACATTGACCCTTACGATCCGCTCGATGTCTTCCGGCGAACGTCGGCGCGATACGCGGCCCTGAACGTTTATGATCGTGCAGAACGAGCAGGTGAACGGGCATCCGCGTCCTGCATCGAAGCTTGTGGTCGCACCGGCAGTCAAGTGGACGCGGTCGGCAGGGAGCATCGGAGTGGCAACTCCCTCGATGTTCGGGAGGTCATCCATGAAGTTGTATTCGGCTGGCAACTCCGAATTAAAAGCATCTTTCAGGACCTGACCAAGTCGGCCCTCAGCCTCGCCGGCAAAGATCGTCACTCCGATGTCGAGCGCCTTTTGAACCGAAGGATCCCTTTCTTTCAGCATCGATGACGTTCCCGACACATGAAAGCCGCCGATCGCGACCTTGATACCGCGATCTCTGAGCGGCCGCGCAATATCGAGCGCCCGCGGAAACTGATTTGACTGTACACCGACGAGCATGACCATGCCGTCGTCTGCCCGCTCGATCATTTTGGCGATACGGCTCGGGTGAATCACGGTATTCGTCTCGTCGAAAGCGTCTATCTCGAGGTCGACCTCGGGGCCAAGCACCTGCTCGTTGCGGCACTCCAGCGCAAGCCCGTAAAGGCACGCCAGCGAGTTGGCAGGGATCGCAGAGCGGAACCATTGAATCACATAACCATCGTCATCGTAATGAGACGGCTTGATCAGAACCAGGCGAAATCTAGACCGTTTGGACATCGGCGGCTATCCTATCCTAAATACTTAGAATTTGAAAGAACTGCGAACCGTATCTACTCGATCTCACGTGCACCGGCGAGTTCAGCCACGACCATCAATTCAAGTGAAATAGATCTTGCCGTTCCTCACAGCAATCCTCGCTCCTTGACCCGCAGATACGATTCGAGGAGCCGCGGCCCGAGCGTTTGCGTGGTCACGTCGAGGGCGAGTCCGCCGAGCGATTCGACGAGGCGAAGAGCCGATTCGCGTTGATGGATGATCTCTTCAGCGGCCGATTGTTTGAAAACATCGCGGATGTCTTCGGGCCTGGTCGAGACCATCGCGTTAAGGTCGCGGTCGCCGATCGTTGCGACCAGCGGCAGATGCCGCGGCCGCATCAGCTTGAGCGAATTGATCAGTTCACGCGAGCTGTCTTTGTCGACCAGATCTGTCAGGATGACGACGAAAGCGCGCTTCTTAAGGTTCGATGAAATGAATTGAAAGGCGCGGGCGTACGATGGTTCGATCAGTTCGGGTTCCATGTCGTGCAGAGCCTCGAGCACGGCATCCATATGCTCGAGCCCGCGTTTTGGTGGAAGATATTTACGGACCCGACGCCCAAATACGACGACGCCTGCATTGTCGCCGGCCCTTGCACAGGCTGACATCAGCGCCAGCGCAGCGTGTATCGCGGTATCGAATTTCGTCTCGCCGTCGATCCGCCCGGTCATCAGCCGTCCGGCGTCAAGGGCGATGATAACGGTTTGATCGCGTTCGATCTGGTATTGACGCGTCGTTAGCTTTGAACGCCTCGCCGTTGCAGTCCACGAGATATGCCGAAGCTCGTCGCCGCGGACGTAATCGCGCATCGATTCGAACTCGCGGCCCTCGCCACGCCTCACCGCTTTCCGCTGGACCGCGATGAACGACTGGTTGCCGAGGGCCTTTAGCTCCATCTCGCGTGCCCGCCGCATGTTTGGGTAGACCTTCACCGCCTGCGGCTCTCCGAGCTCCGATTGACACCAGACAAGCCCGAACCGCGACAGATATCTGACGGCCGTGCGTCCAAACTCATAGTGGCCGCGTTTCGGCGGCGTCAGGCTGTAATAGAACTCGGCATTCGAGCGCGGCTGAATAGTGAACGCCGCCTCGCGCGGGTCGCCGAGCTTCATCGCATCCGGGTATTCGTCCTTGATCTTTATCCGAAATGCCCGTTCAGTGTCGTTTTCGATCTCGAGTTTTACGTCTGACGGATCACCGATCGCAAATCGGGCTTCGAATTTGCGGCGGATCCTGAAACCTTCGGGCAGCTTTCGGCTCATAAGATAGTCGACGACGGCTGCGGCGATCAACAGTACATCAAAGACAAGAACGGCCGTCCGAAGCACAGGGAAACTCCACGACATCGAGAGCGGCACCAGCCCAAGCGCCAGCAAGAGAAAAAAACGGCCTGAAAATACGAATCGCATTTACCAGAGGATGATATCATTCCAAAACCAGACAGAGAATCATGTCCGCAAGCTTTATGCCCGACCTCGGGCCGTGAAGATCGAAAGGGCGTGATGCAACCAAATCGCCCGGGAAGTGTTCAAAGAATGCAGCCGGCGAAGGCAGGAGGTCGTCGCCGCTGGCAATATGCTCTATTCACTCATCTTGATCCTGGCGGCATCGATAATGCCGGCTGCCGGCCAGATATCCGGACCTGACGATATCGTTGACGAGGTCTACCTGGCGAAAGCAGGCGTTGACGGGCTGGCCGGCGAATCCGCGACCGAATTTCTGACGACCGATATTCCGATCTTCTGTGTGGTCAAACTCACAATGGCCGAGGCTGCGACCGTTCGTATGAACCTCGTCGTGGTGGATGTTGCCGGCGTAAAGGCAGAAACCAGGGTCGTTTCGACCAGTTACGTGACCAAGAACGGCGAAGATCGGGTCAATTTTTCGGGAAGGCCAAAAGGGAATTGGGTCGCCGGGCGATATCGCGCCGATATTTTTGTCGACGACAAACTCGTCAGGAGTCTGGAATTTCCCATTACGCAACCGGTGACAAAAGTAAAAGCGAACGGATTCGTTCGCGTCAAGAACTCGCCCGATCGGCCCCGCAAGCGAAACTAGTCTGGAAGGTCACGACAAAAAAGCCCGGAGCAAACTGCCCCGGGCTTTTGTACCTGCAAAAAACTCTTACCAGCGATTGCGTCCGCCGCCACCGCCACCGCCGTAACCGCCGCCTCCGCCGCCGCGATTGCCGCCGCGTCCGCCGCCGCCGCCAAATCCGCGGTCTTCGCGGGGTTTGGCTTCGTTCACTTTCAGTTCACGGCCGTTGTGCTCGGTGCCGTTCAATTCGGCGATCGCGCGTTCGCCATCTTCCTTCGACGCCATTTCGACGAAGCCAAATCCGCGTGAACGGCCGGTCTCACGATCCTCAACGACCGAAGCCGATTCAACGGTGCCGATCGATGCAAACAGCTCTTCCAGATCCTGGCTCGTTGTCTGGAACGAGATGTTGCCAACATAAAGTTTCATTGTCATATCAAATATTTTCCCTTCGCTTAGATAAGCGATCTTAAAAGAAGCTTGGGAATTCGAATTTTTCTTTGGAGTAACGGTCTGCCCGCAAAGATTCGGTTCCGGACGCTCAAGAGCTGCTTCTATTCCAAAAAACCAACCCGCCCTCGAACTTCCATAACGCCGTCGAACAAATCACTGTCGTATCGGGGCGCATCACCGTTGATGCGCGAGAGTAGGATTTACTGAAAACCATTTTGCACGGCGGAATGCCGTGACGCAAATAAATAGAGACGTTTATGCGAAAACGGTCAAATCGCAAACGGGGCCCGGTTCATTCGATTAGCGATCTGATCTTGGCCACGGCCTCAAGCCCGGCCTCGTGGCCGAGTTGAATAAGCTCGTCCATCCGCTTGATCTCGTCGGGCCGGATGTGTGCGATCTTTGGTTCGATGACGACATTCGCGCGGTAGTGCTGGTGCTTTGACGCGGTGCGGACCAGCATCATTGCCGATTGGATGAATGTCCCGACCAGCGTTGACGGGTCAGCCGCAAAATCCGAGCCGCACGTCAGCAGGTCAACGGCAATGATGATCTCGGCACCTAGTTTCTTTACCGCCCGCGTCGGCATCGGCGAGGCGACCGCTCCGTCGACCAACCGCCTTCCGGTCTCATCGTCGACCGGAACGAAAACGCCGGGAATGGCGCAGCTCGCTCTGATGGCCGTCACCAGATCGCCGGTGTCTCTGAAGACGATCTCATTGCCCGTCGCGAGGTCGCATGCCACCGCGGCAAACGGCATCGTTAGCTCTTCAAACCTCTTGACGGGAAAGCTCTTTTCGATGAAACGTCCCATCGGCTCGTTCGAGAGCAGCCCTCGCGGAGAATATGAAAAACCCGCGACCGAGAACCAGCTCATATCTCGTCCGAGTTCGGCGATCTCATCGACGGTCATGCCCGAGGCCAGAGCACCGCCGACGAACGCGCCGGCCGATGTTCCGGCGACCATGTCGATCGGGATCCCGGCTTCTGCCAGTGCCTTCAGTACGCCGACATGTGCAAAGCCTCTCGCTCCGCCGCCGGATAATGCAATGCCGATCTGCTTACGGGTCATAACGATCGTTCCTGACGGCCGCTCGGCCGCGATCGGGAACGCAATTGATTTTAACCACCCATTGTGGAAAACTTAAACCGCAAAAATGACTCCGCTACAATCTTCCTCATTCTCAAGGCATACAACGAGTGCTGACATCGCCGCGGGCGAAACGGTATGCCCCGTCTGCTCACGCGAGACACGAGACGAATTTGTGCCGATGCGTGTGCTCGAGGACGACTTGCAGCGTCTGATCGCTGCCAATGCGCCGGACACTGCCGATTTTCCGGCGATATGTGCCCGGTGTGTAAGGCTGTTCGAGCGTGCAAAAGATCAAATAGTAAAAGATGCGGCAATGCAGAAAGACGGTTCGCACGTGCTCTCGACGCCGCTGCGTCTTGATGCCGACGAGCGTTTCACAGGACGCGGCGTGACCATCGCATTTCTCGATTCGGGGTTTTACCCTCACGTCGATCTGACGACGCCGAAGAACCGCATCCTCGGTTATCGCAATCTGCTGCATGGCGACGGCGATCTTAATTCGCTTTTTCAGCCGGACGTCGCAAGCTGGCATGGGATGATGACCTCGGTCGTCGCGGCCGGAAACGGATCGCTCTCGAACGGATTTTATCGCGGCCTTGCTCCGGAAGCTGATGTCGTCCTTGTAAAGCTCGCCCGGACCGGCCGGATCACCGACGACAATATTCGCGAAGGGCTCGAATGGGTGCTCGCCAACAAGGAAAGATTCTCGATCAGGGTCGTCAACATATCTGCAGGCGGCGACGATGAGCAAAGCTATCTGAACGACCCTCTGTCACAGGCGGTCGAGCAATGCACCGCAGCCGGGATCACTGTAGTTTGCGCCGTCGGTAACGCCGGGCATTTGCCCGATCATCCTGTCGTGCCGCCGGCAAGTGCTCCGTCGTGTATCGCCGTCGGCGGACTAGATGACAAGAATTCGATGAACCGCGCAAAACGCGGGATGTACCGCTCGTCTTACGGGCCGACCATCGACGGCCTTCAGAAACCCGAGGTGATCGCACCGTCGATCTGGGTCCCGGCCCCGATCCTTCCGAATACACCGACGGCGCAGCAGGCGTCGCTGCTTGAAAAACTGGACAAGAGTTCGGACGACGAACTGCACACGATCATCCGCGACAATCCGCTGATCGACGCCGAACTCGACGCAGCTCTCGACCGCGAGGTTCACAGCATCCGGCAGATCATCACGCTCAAACTCCGCCGCGAGAACGTGATCACGAAACACTACAAGTACGTCGACGGCACGTCATTTTCGGCCCCGATCGTCTCGTCGATCGTGGCACAGATGATCGAGGCCAATCCCACGCTGACCCCGCAAAAGATCAAAAAAATACTGATATCGTCAGCCGAAAGGCTCCCGCATTACGAGGTCGATCGTCAGGGCTGGGGCGTCGTCGATCCGCGCCGTGCGGTCGACCTGGCCCTTCGCTCGACGTGAACTAACGGTCGCGGCCATTCGGCCGGTTGACCGGTGCGGTGGTCGGCCGAGGTGTCGGCGAGCTCCCCGGCCGGATTATCGTCGGCTGGAGGACAGGCGTCGGCTGGCGCGTCGGCGAAGGTGTCGGTGTCGAATCGGCGTCGGGCGAGTCCGTCGGCGACGGCCGCGGAGTCACGCTAGCCGAGGGTGACGGTGATGGCGTCTGGGTCGGAGTCGGCGTCCGGCTGTTGGCGTTGACGTTCGTATTCGTGTTGATGCCCGACGTGCTGTTCGTATTGAAGTTCGCGTTGAGGTTGAAATTGAAATTTGAATCGATACCGAGATTCGTATTCAAGTTGGTGTTCTGATTAAAGAGATTCGCATTGACGTTCGTATTGCTTACCGGCTCGCTTTGCAGAAGCCAAAACCCCGCGGCTCCCAGACCGAGCAGCGACAAAGTTCCAAAGATAGTAAGGATGACGACCTTGAGCGTATTCGGCCTTGGCGGCGCCTGGTAAGGCGGTATCGGATACGTTCTCGGAGGGTCAAGCAGTTCCTGGGTCATCGGAACGACGATCCTCGGTGCGGCCTGCGGCTGTCCCGGGTCAGAAAAATCATCGTCGTCGAGGATCGGAACCGGCGGAGGCGTCGGCACCGGCGGATTTTTGCGGATTATCGTCACTTCGCCCGGATCGTCGTCTGCGGCGGCGGCGTCGAGGCTTTCGCTCGGCATCCCGATGAAACTCGGCTCTTTTTCGTCGACGAGCGGTGTGCCGTCCTTCATACAAAAACGCAGGATCTCTTCGTCGTAACGTGTCTCGCAGGTAGGGCAGAATTTCATAAGCTCGTCGTTCGGGCGCTTCGGTTTCTGAAATCGATCTGGGCTGAATTCTAACACGATATCAACTTCACAAAGTAGTCGTGCAGAGGAATCAGAAGGAGATCAGATGGGCAAAAATGCGAAAGGCCGCACGGCGGCGGCCAAACGCACTTGGGGGAACATCAGTTCTTATTCCGACGGCGGTTCGTCGCTTTCTTCCGGGGCCTCGTCGTCATCTGCGTCATCGCTGTCGTCGACGATCGCACCATGGGCAACAAGCAGATCCTCGACCTCTTCGTTCGTCGTCTGATCCCACGCCGTTTCGCCTTCATCGTTCTTCGCGTTGACCTCGGCACCGGCATTGAGCAGGAGCCGGACCTTTTCCAGGTCGTCCCCGTATGCCGCATGCATCAGCGCCGTCCATCCTTTCTTGTCGGCTGCATTGACGTCGGCACCGGCATTGATCAGCAGCCTCACGATCTCGGCCGAGGCGTACTTTGCGGCCTTCATCAAGGCGGTCGAACCTTCCTTATCGACCGCATTCACTTTTGCTCCGGCATTCAACAGATACTCGGCAAGCTCAGGCGGCGAATCGTCGTCAAGCCTCATCAAGGGCGTCTGCTTTTCGTCGTTTCGCGCATTGACCCTTGCACCTTGCTCGACGAGCATTCTGACGATCTCAAAATTTCCGCGCTCGACCGCCGCAAACATCGGCGTTGTGCCGTCCTCTTCGCGCTCGTTCACGTTCGCTCCGTTCGCGATCAGATCGCGGACCGTTTCGGGTTCGTCGTCCTGGATCGCCGACGAGAGCAGGCTTCGGTATTCGGTGACCGAGATCGCGACGACGCCCGTCGTTATATATAGCTCTCTGGCCTCGGCCCGCACCGTTTGGTCTGTGTTTGCGTTCTCATTGACAGCGACGCGCTCGATGACGATTCGTTTGAACCCGGGCGCAGTGGCAGTGATCGTGTAACTGCCGGCGTCGATGCCGTTGAAGCTGAACTGGCCCGACGCATCGGTCGCAACGGTTCTTGATGTGCCGGTCGCGTCGTTCTTTACATAGATCTGTCCGCCGGGAATGACCGCACCAACCGGATCGACCATTGTTCCTGACAATGAGCCACGTCCCTGAACCGCTGTTTTCTGATCATCGGCCGGCCTCAACGCCGCCGTTTCCTGGTTTTCCGGCGTTCGCGTTAATCGGCCGTCACCCTGCGCATACGTCAGCGATGCAAGGCTGATCGATGCGCCCATCACGCCTGCGGCGATCGTCGGCGCCCGGCGCGATATCTGGATCAGCCGCTCGGCGAAAAGCGGTTCTTTCGTCTTGGGATGCTCGACGTACCGAACGCAGAGCTTTCCGCCCGAACTGCGTACCAGCCGTAATGCATCTTTTCGCCGCATTGACGAAAGGTCCGTAACGCTCTTTTCGCAATGGGTGCAAAATCTTACCTGGTCATTTCCGGCCATCTCGTCCCATGCTTTCGTGCACGGGTTCGCGACCGCTATCGATTCGATCATTCGTCTTTTAGACATACGGGTATCCTCACAAAACGCTGAAAATTTACTGCCAAAGCGTTTGTCAACTAGTTAGACAAATTGCTGAGTGGTTTGTTCCGGAAATGACTTGATCGCGATCGTCTTGACTGTTTAGTGATTTGAGGTTTTCGATTGGTTGCTTTCGTGGGAGATTAAATTTTCTTCATCCGTTCCCGGTAAATGTGTCGTTGATGTAGCTGTGGTAACGCGGATCGTTTCGCAGCGAGTCGCGTATCGCATCGATCAGCGTCGTTACGTCGCCGCCGGACGTCATATCACCGACGATCAATGCCCCGAGCCTGATCAACGAGCCAAGCTCGATCCGGCTCATCGGGTAACCCGAATTGCGAAGATAGTAGGCCTGCGCGATATAACCGGCCGCTTCATTATCGACCCACGGAATGGTCGTCCGGGAAAGATCAAAAAAAGCATGAACCGATTCGTGAACGACCAGGGCGTTGAAATCGCGCGACCATCTCGGGTTTGAACCGAGATAGAAGGTGTTCGATGCGTAGTTGTTCTCGGGGTCGCTCCAGGCGGCATAGACCATTCGATTCTCAGTGAACCGGCCTTCGACGACCGAGAGATCGCCGTTCGCGAGCGCGGTCGCGACGCGGCGAAATGCCGCGCCGTCCAGAGAGACCTGTGTGCCGCCGCTGCCGGTGAAGCTGAAACTGATCCGCGAGGTCTCGCCGCTTCGCAGTATCTCGATCATCTGTTCTTTTGCGCCCATTCGAACCTCCGCTGCTGGTTTTCACCACGTTGACGTCATCGGCCGCCTCAATTTGCGGCGAGATCATGGGCATTATTTATCACGAGATCGTCCACCTGCAAAGCCGCCATGTCCGATCTGACGTGCAGATCCGTTTCTGACGTGCTGCGTCAGCTGTCACGGCGCGAGCCAGCCGACAAATGAAAGCCATGCTTGCGACTCCATCACCACCGGCCTCAGCGGCACCGCGATCAACAAAAGCGAAACACCCGATGCGAATACCCGATTGAGCTTGCCGGTCTTCCATGTATGCCAGGCGAGTGCGGCAACGGCAAAGATCGCGGGCGTTCCAAAAGCCCAGACCAAAGCATTTTCCGGAGCGACCACCGGTATCCGGAACAAGGCCGCGGGAACGAACGCGATCGCCGTCAGGAACATCAGGCTTTTGTGCTCGGTCGGCCGCTTTCGATAATAGATCGCACCCGAGAAAAATATTGCAAAAAGCAACATATCCGATGCGGGCAAAACGAAGAAACCATGCGGATCGACTCCAGGCGGTGCCGCGCCGCGGACAAGCTGCGCATCGTAGGCGGTCGCCATCCCGACCACGATCACGACGATCGCGAGCGCGACGCCGAACATTCCCATCGTCATATGAAGTTTGACGTTCCGCGTTCGGATCAATGCGGTCTGGGCAACAAAATAAAGCACCCATACTGACATCACGATGCCGTGGGCGTGGACCAGTTTGTTGGCGACCGCCGGCACGTCGAAAAATGCGCTGAAATAATACGACTTGAAATAACCGATCAAAACGATCAGCGGAAATGCGATCGCCGTTGCCGAAAACAGCTTTCGCTCGGCAATGCGCGGACTTAAGATTGCGGTATTTACGGCCATACGAACCTCCTTCGCTGTTTCACGCGAAGCACCGGAAGATTTCGTATCAGCGGAAAGGTCAGTTGAGGTATTCGCTTGGTGTCGCGGCCGCGGCCAGCTGTGGGCCATCGACCGTCGGAGACTCGTCCTCGAGGTCCCAGATCTCAAAAAGTGCGGGAGGACATTCGCTGACGAAACGCGAAGGTTTCTGCAGCACGGTCTGCCGGTTGTAATCGGTCATCAAGAGCGGATAAGTGATGTAAAGCTCGTCCTTGGCACGCGTCAGGGCGACATACCAAAGGCGGCGTTCTTCCTCCTCGGCGTCGATCTCGCGGAGCGATCGTGGGCTTGGGAATTTGCCTTCGGCGGCCCAGATGATGAAGACCGCTTTCCATTCCAGGCCCTTCGCCTGGTGGACCGACGTGAGCGTCAGCAGCTCGTCGTCCTCGCCGCCTTCGATCACCTCTTCGCCAACTAACGGCTGCGGCTCTTTGAATCGTTCGGTCGCGAGCAGGGCAAGCTCCGAAAGCAAGCCTTCGGTCGTTTCGTACCTCTGTGCGAACTGTGCCAGGCCGCGGATGTCCTCGCTGCGGGCTTCGGCATTCTCGAAGTTCTCAAGCAGAAACTGCTCGTATCCGTTCTCGAAGATGTGGGTTATCTGCCGCGCCGGCCGGTCGCGAAACTCATCGGAGACCAGCGTCTCGAGAAGCACGATCAGATCCTCAAGCCCCTTTCGGGCACCTTTCGAGACCTGGACGGCTTGTTTGATCGCCGCGACGGCACCGGTAATGCCCGAGACCGATCCGCGAACAAGGCCGTACGTTTCGGCGTCTCCGGCTCGGAGCTTCACCGCGTCGGACAGCGCGATAGCCTCGAAGACCCGGTTCGCCGTTACATTCCCAACGCCGGGCAAGAGTTTCAGGATCCGCTTCCACGCAAGCTCGTCGCGGGGATTTACTATCACGCGAAGATATGAGATGACGTCCTTGATATGGGCCTGTTCAAAGAACCTTACGCCCGACTGCACACGGTAAGGAATGTTTCGCCGCGAAAGCTCAAGCTGCAGCTCGATCGAATGATAGTGCGAACGGTACATTACGGCGATGTCCTCGAGGCTCGTGCCCTCGTCGCGAAGTTCGAGTATCCGCGAGGCGATAAAAGCCGATTGCTGTTCGACGTCAGAGCAGGGAACAAGCGCCGGCCTGATATCGCGCGAGCGCTTCACCGCTTTCAGCATCTTGGGAAACTGACGCCTGTTATTTGCGATCGAGACGTTGGCCAAGCCGAGGATCTCCGGTGTTGAGCGGTAATTGGTCTCGAGCTTGAACAACTGAGCCTCGGGATATCGCTTTGGAAATTCGTATATGTTGGTGAACTCGGCCCCACGCCAGGCAAATATCGATTGAGCGTCATCCCCGACGACCATCACATTCCGGTGCTTTACCGCAAGCAGGTCGATTACCTCGGCCTGCAGTCGATTTGTGTCCTGATACTCGTCAACGAGAATGTGCTGAAACTGCTCGGCGTAAAGCTCGGCGATCTCTTTCTTTTCGACAAGCAGTTGTTTCAGCTTTAGCAGCAGGTCGTCATAGTCCATCACGTTGCGCTCGACCTTCCGCGATTGATATATCGCATCGACGCGCTTGATCTGCGGAGCAAGCATTTCGAAATACGGATATTTACCGGCGATCACGTTCTCGAGCGGAAGATCAGTATTGTTGGCGTAGCTGATGATGTCTTGTACGACCTCGGCCTTCGGAAAGCGTTTCGCTTTGGTGTCGATGGCCGCCTCGTCGATGCAGACGTTCACGAAATCGCGCGCGTCCTCGCTGTCGAGAATGGAATAATTCTGGTCGTACCCGAGCGATGTCGCGTGGCGGCGGAGTATCAGGTTTGCTATGCGGTGGAAAGTTCCGCCCCAAACCCGATGAACATTTTGCGAACCCGTTAGCGACTCTACCCGGCGGAGCATCTCGCGCGACGCACGGTTGGTGAATGTTGCCAGCAAGATCCGCTGCGGTGATACACCCTGTTCTATCAGGTAAGCGACGCGATACGTTATCGCCCGCGTCTTGCCGGTTCCCGCACCAGCCACCACCAGGGTCGCTTTGGGCTGCGCGGTGACCACCGCGAACTGTTCTTCATTAAGCTCGCTCTTGTATCGTGTCAGCCGCTCGGGCAGCGAACTCTGGTCGCGTTTTATCACATATCGGGCCATGCGTGTTTCATTTATAACACGCCATGCCGTGAGTTGGAAGTCGAATTGGCCTGCCTCGACCGTCTCAACAACCGCGAAAGCAAGCCCGAGCCATGCGGTCAATTTAGTTTTTATCTCATTTGCAATCGCGATCTTAGTTTCTATAATCTGGAATCAATGGCCGGCCGAATCCGACGATCGTTGACCTTGATCCTCGTAACGCTTTCACTCCTTGTGTCGGCGGTTTCGGCGTGCGCGTGTTCGCACCACCAGCCTGACGAACCGGCAAAGGCCTCGTCGTCGTGTCACGCATCGTCGCACGGCGAAGTTCACAAAGCACCGCCGATCGAAGGTGTCCGGTCGAATGCGATCGACACCGATTGCGAATGCTTCGTCCGCAATCCGGTTCCGGTCATCGCCGCAAAATCGGACACCAAGAAGGCAAAGGCCGACTCAAGCGATGATCTAACGGCCGAAGCTCCCGACGACGGTATCTCGTTCGAATCTGCGTCGGTCATCACTCAACCGCCTCCTTCGCAGATCGGCTCGAAATACCTTTCACCCCAACGGCATTCCGGCCCGGCCAGGGCACCTCCGCGCCTGTAAACCGCCAATAGCTTTTTCATTCAAGCGAATTTTCGCGTTCAAAAGCCATTCGGCATCACTGCCGATCGAGCGTTTACTGTTTTGCAAAGGAGGGACTTTGTGAAGATCGTTCTGTATTCATTATTCTTATTTGCACTTACCGCAACCGCAGCGGCGCAACACGACCACGGAAAACCGACGCCTACCCCGACCCCAACACCGGCCGCGCATCACGGACATACAGCGACACCGACGCCGACCCCGACACCGCACGATCACGGCGGCAAGGGCGGCGAGAAGAAAGCCGAACATGGCAGCCATCAGATGCGCTCGACCATTGATATCGGCGACCCGATGAATCGTGAAGGTTCCGGGACGTCGTGGCTGCCCGATTCGTCGCCGATGCACGCCTATTCAAAAATGTATCAGGATGGCGGAATGCTGATGCTTATGGGCACGGGATTTCTGCGTTATACGCAGGTCGGATCTGACCGCGACATTTCGGTCGCCGGAAAAGGAGGCCGATCGCGCGTCAGTGCACCGACGATGTTCATGGCGATGTATTCCAGGCCGCTAAGCGAACGCTCGCAGCTTGGGCTTCGGGTGATGGCAAGCCTCGATCCGGCGATCGAACGAGGCTGGGGCTACCCGCTGCTTTACCAATCGGGCGAGCTTTACCGCGGCGAGCCGATCCACGATCGCCAGCACCCGCACGATCTGATCTCGGAACTCGCGGCCTCATATTCATTCAAAGTGAATGACAAACAGTCGTTTTTTATCTACGGAGGCATCGTCGGTGAACCTGCGCTTGGGCCGCCGATGTTTCTCCATCGGCCGTCGGGCGCAAACAACCCCGATGCCCCGATCGGGCATCATTGGCAGGATGCATCGCATATCACCTGGGGCGTGATAACCGGCGGCTATAATTTTGGCAAGTTCAAGATCGAAGGCAGTGTGTTCAACGGAACCGAGCCTGACGAGAACCGCTGGGCGTTCGATACGCTGCGGCTCAATTCGTTCAGCGGCCGTTTTACTTTCAACCCGACAGAGGATTGGTCGTTCCAGATCTCGCATGGCTATCTGAAAAGACCCGAGCGGGCCGAACCCGAACTCGACCATCTCCGGCGGACCACAGCGTCCGCTATTTACAACAAAGCGATCAGCGAGGATCGAAACTGGGCAAGTACTTTCATCTGGGGCCAGAATTACAAGGAAGGACACGCGACCAATACGTTCCTTTTCGAGACCGATTACACATTTGGCAAGAACTCGCTATTCGGCCGGATCGAAAGAGCGCAGAAAGACGGACATGAGCTTGTCATACCGCACGAGGACCCGCTCCACGAAGGGACTTTCTGGCTGGGAACCTATTCGGCCGGTTATGTTCGCGACCTCGTGAAAGGCAAGGGTGTCGATGTCGGGCTTGGCGGAATGCTTACATTCAATTCCAATCCGTCGGCTCTAACACCGTATTACGGCGGCACGCAGCATACCGGCTGGCAGCTGTTCCTGCGGTTTCGCCCATCGAAAATGAAGCACTAGCGGCCCTTTCGGACGGGCTTGCTCAGCCGGGCAAGCTCGTTCTTTGCATCCTCATAACTGGGATCTACTTTCAACGCCTGCCGCATATCGGCAGCCGCCTGAAACGGTTTTTTCTGGTCGCGGTAGACTATACCTCGCAGATAATAAAGCTCTGCGATCGCCGCGTTCAGGTTGCCGCGTTTTTGATAGGCCTTTCCGCGATCGTTGAAAGCTCCCCAGGCGATCGGCCTCAACCGGATGGCCTGCGTACAATCAGCGATCGCCGCGTCGTAATCTCCCTTGTCGAGCGAAGTATTCGCCCGTTTGAAATAATCTTCGGCGGTCACGGGCTGCTGGCCGGCGGCTGAAAAGACAAGCACGAGCACAACAAGCGGCAATATTATCCCTTTCATAATGTCGCCGAAATTCTACACGCATTTGCCGATCTCAGCATTGGCAAATGAGTCCGATCAATTCACGGCAAAGCTGACATTCACGACCGCGGTCATATCTTTGTCGATGGTCGTTGTGTCGTACATCCCGTAGTCCGAAACATCGGTCGAATCGGCCGCCGTTATCTGAAGCACGCCCATTTTCGCGGACCGGACCGAGCCGATCGAGTTTCCGGTCGACTGGGCTATCCGCTCGGCGCGTTCCTTTGCGTCCTTCGCCGCTTCGCCAAGCATTTCGATCTTTAGGTCGCCGATCTTCGTGTAGTAATACTTCGGAGCGCTCGATTCGATCAGGATGCCCTGATTGATAAGTTCGGTGGCTTCGCGGGCGATCTGGGCGATCTTCGCCACGTCGGTCGAGCGGACCTCGATCTGCTGCGTCAGGTTATAGCCGGTTATTTCGCCGGTCTCGTTTCCTTCGGAGTCGCGCTTCTTGATGGTCGACGACGCGATCGACGAGACGGTCATCTGGTCTTCGGGTATTCCCTTTGAAAGCAAATACTGCTCTATCCGCGGGATATTGTCTGACAATTGCCGATAGGCCTCGGTGAGCTGCGCCGACTGCGACGAGACCCCGGCGCTCCAGACGACGAGATCCGAGGTTATTCGCCTCTTCGCCGAGCCTGTGACGGTTATCGCTTCGTCACCCCGTTTCGCCGTCGAATAGAACCATCCGAAAATGACCGATGCGATCACGATCCCGATCGCCAGTGCCGTACCGGAATTGAACCATTGAAACGTACGCCCGTTATCCATATTCATCCTCTCAAGTAACCTGCTGATCTTCAGAGTGATAATACTCCTAATTCGCAAAAACCAAAGCCGTTTTTTCATATTGAGCAGCCGGTCGCGTAAAAAAAGTGTGGTTTGCAAAACTGGGTGGGTAAAGTTACGATTGCTCAATCGACAGGATTTGATCAAAGGAAACAAAAACGATGAAGTTACCAGGTGGATTTGACCTTAATTCGATGATGCAGCAGGCCCAGCAAATGCAGGAAAAGATGGGCCGCGAGATGAAAGAGACGGTGGTCGATGCAACGGCCGGCGGCGGTGCCGTGACGGTCAAGATGCGAGGCGATTTTGAAGTGATCGAGGTAAAGATCTCGCCCGAGCTGGTCAAAGACGGCGATGTCGAGATGATCCAGGATCTGACCGTCGCGGCTTTGAATGAAGCTCACCGCAAGGTCGAAGAGTCGCTCAAAGGCAAGCTTGGCGGGATGCTTCCGCCCGGGCTGATCTGAATGCGGAACGCGGAACTCCGCAGTGAATCAGATGCTTGATTATTCAGAACCGGTCGCCCGGCTTATCGACGAATTCAAACGCCTGCCGGGCATCGGCCATAAATCGGCGCAGCGGCTGGCGTTCTATATACTTCGCAGGCCGCAGCACGAGGTCGATAATTTTGTCGCGGCTCTTCGCGAGGTCAAAGAAAAGATAGTCTTTTGCTCGGTCTGCAACAATCTGACCGATGTAGATCCGTGTCTCTACTGCTCTAATCCAAAACGCGACCGTTCGATCATCTGCATTGTCGAAGAACCCTACAACCTTGTTGCGGTTGAAAAGACGCGCTCGTTTCGCGGGCTTTATCACATTCTCCACGGTTCGCTGTCGCCGATCCGCGGCGTCGGGCCCGATGAACTGATGATCGCAAATCTGTTTCCTCGGTTGATGCCCGAAAAGAATGAGGGAGTAGAGGTAAAAGAGGTCATTGTCGCGACAAATCCGACGACCGAAGGGGAAGCGACCGCGAATTACATCGCCCGTTTGTTAAGACCGCTTGGTGTCAGGACCACACGAATAGCAATGGGAATGCCGGTCGGTTCTGACCTTGAATACGTCGATGAAGTGACGATGGACAAGGCCTTGACCAACCGGCATGAGATCTGACCCGGTTTCCGGCATCAATACCGGACCTTTTCTTCTTCAGCGTCCGAAGCGCTTCGCGACTTTTTCCACTCGTCTTCTGTTTCGTAGAAATTGACGTCAAATGTCAAAAGACTCTTGACCTCGATCCCTTCAAATTCCGTCGGCCCATCCTCAAACCTCGCGATCGCACCGATCCCGATCACCTCTGAACCGACGCTCTTGACGATGTCAACCGTCTCCTGGATCGCTCGGCCCGACCGCACGATGTCGTCGACGATGATCGACGGATAAACGTCGCCTTCGCCGATGTACTGACGAAATTGCCTTTTGCCGTCTTCCATCTCAGCCCAGTAGATCTGGTCGGCACCGAGTGCCTCACGCACGCCGAACGCCACCATGATGCCGCCCGGGCTCGGGCTTATCACCGAGACCTTTGGAAGCCGGCTTGAGATCGCCTTTTCCATCCTGAACATACGGCTCAATCCGACCGATAGTATCCGGGCGTTATCGTAGTAACGAAACGCCAGCGGCATCTGAAAGTAGTGCGAAGCGTGTTTTCCGTTCGGATAAATAAAATGACCGCGGCGATAGGCGCCGGTGGTCCTTAGAATTTCCATTACCGATTCTGAAGAGGGAATCAAATCAACCATTATTGTCTCCTGCAGGTTTAAGCTAGATCGCCTGATGTTGTGAAACTACCATTCTAGACATCAGGTCAGACATAATCAATTAACCGCACCGAAAACCTCTTTGATGATCGTCTTTTGGGCGGTGCTCATTTCGTCGGGCAATCGACCGGGCGAAAACCAGCCAAGCTCGAATATCTCGCGGCTCATCACGCTCGGTTCGCCCGCGGCGACAGCCGTAAAGAGTACTTCGATATGCTTGTTGACGGTCCTCACGCGGAGCAGCGATAGATCGGCGAGTCTTATCCCGGTCTCTTCCATTACTTCGCGTCGTATCGTTTCTTCGGGCTGCTCGCCTTTATCGACAAAACCGCCCGGCAGGCCCCAACCCGAAAGCGGACGCAGGACGTGGTTCAGCAGCAGTACCTCACCCGAATCGTTGCGGATCAATGCCGCCGCCGAAACAGTGAACTTCCGCTGCGTCGTCCGAACGATCTGTAGCCTGATCGCCGGCGGCAGCATGCGCCAGATCTTTCGGATAGATCTCTTCAAATTCTTATCCTCAGGACTGTCTTTGCCCCTGAAAAACGGCTCAAATTTCCTGGAAGTTTAACAGCGTTATAACTTTATTAACAGTAACGAGCCTGATTTCTTTTTTCAGGTGTCCTTGCCTTCATCCCGTTCAGAAATAAATTAAGGAAAGTATACACGAATGGCCCGACGAAGTTTTTTAGCCGTCTGTGCGTCCGTTGTCCTGACGTTCTTGACAACGACCCTTTCGATAAGCGCCCAAACAAGTGTCGTCCGCAATGATATCGAACGCTCGTTCAGCAAGTTCGAGCTTGTAAGGATCGAGTTGCCGCCGACGTCCGCCGGCCATGGTACGCGCCGAGAGATCGGCATTCAGGCGGCTGGACGGGATCTTCGGCTGTCGATCGAGGCCAACGATCTGCGGGCTCCGCATTTCAGAGCCGAGGACGAAGGGCCGAACGGTACCGTCGATCTCGGACGCTCGCCGGTTACGACCTTCAAAGGCGTCGTCGATGGCGAACAAGGCTCGCAGGTCAGGCTGAGCATCGAGGGTTCTCGGATCGAGGGATTTTTCTCGACCGGCGGAGAACGATATTTCATCGAGCCGGCAAAGAAATACTCAGATCATGCGCGGGACGATGAATCGGTGATCTACCGGGCGGAAGACTCAAAGGTAACTGATTCGTTCTGGTGTCATTCAGACATTCCGACCCGCATCCGATATGGCAAGGGCATTGTCGCGGATCAGGACGCCGCCCTGGTTCAGACCGTCAGGCGGATCGATCTGGCGACCGAGGCCGACAGCCAATACGTTTCGCAGTTTGGCGGGGCCGTACAGGCCAATAACGAGATCCTCAGCATTCTGAACATGGTCGAAGGGACCTTTTCCGCCGAGCTTAGCCTGACGATCCGCGTTGTTTTTCAACATACCTGGTCGGTGACCGACCCGTTCGGAGGAGCCAACACGAACGAGATCTTGACCAATTTCAGGAACTACTGGAACTCGACCTACCCGACGACATTAAACCCGCGGAGCGCCGCCCACCTTTTCACCGCAAAATCGAACGCCCTTTCGCAGGGTTTCGCCTATCTTTCGGTGATCTGCAACAATCCGCTCGCGGCTTACGGCCTAAGCGGATATATCAGCTGGGCGCCCGGCAAATACCTGATCACCGCGCACGAATTGGGCCACAACCTCGGGGCAAATCATGCCGACGCCGGTCAAAGCTGTTCGAACACGCTGATGAATACGCAGCTTAGCGGTTCGACGCCGATGACCTTTTGTTCATATTCGCGGACGGAGATCAGTAATTTTCTGGTCGGGAGCGGCTACTGCCTTGCACCGGTACTCGATCCGGAATTCGATTTCGACGGCGACCGCAAGGCAGATATCAGCGTTTTTCGGCCCTCGAACGGCGCCTGGTATTTGAATCAGAGTCAAGAAGGTTTCCGAGCATTCTCGTTCGGGACCAATGGCGACAAGCCGGCTGCGGGCGATTATGACGGCGACGGCAAGGCCGATGCGGCGATCTATCGCAACGGCGTCTGGTGGCGGCTGCTGAGTATGACGAGTACGGTGGACGTGATCGGCTTCGGGCTGGCCGACGACATTCCGGTTCCCGCGGATTTCGACGGCGACGGCCGGACCGACGTCGCGGTCTTCAGGCCTTCGAACGGCGTCTGGTACAGGCTTGCGAGCAGCGACGGTTCATTCTCGGCGATCGCCTTCGGCCTCAGCGGCGATATTCCCGTCGCAGGCGATTACAGCGGCGATCTAAAAGCCGATGTGAATGTCTTTCGACCGTCAAATGGTGTCTGGTACAGGCTTAACAGCGGCAACGGTAATTTTGTCGCGATCCCATTTGGCATCCAGGGCGACATACCTGTCGGGGGCGATTTTGATGGCGACGGCCGATTTGACCGGGCGGTCTTTCGCCCGTCGAACGGCGTTTGGTACGTTACTCAGAGTTCGAATGCCGCATTCTATGCCGTCGCATTCGGCCTTTCGGGCGACATCCCGGCTCCGGCGGATTTCGACGGTGACGGTAAGTCTGACATTACTGTCTTTCGTCCGGCGGACGGCGTCTGGTATCGGCTCAACAGTTCGAACGGCGCTTTCAGCGCGATACAATTCGGGCTCAGCGGCGACCGCCCGGTCCCCTCAGATCAGAACTGAACTATTCGCTTTGACGAGCGAGTACGACGACATCGCGCGTTTTTTCTATCCGCGCGAGCACGATCTGCTTGCCGTCTCGCGACCATTCGAACCACGCGGCCTCACCCTTGCCGAGGCCGGTCATCGTCCGTGAAGCGGTACCGTCGGTCGCAAGCATTATCAGGCCGATCTCCTCATCTTCACCGACCACCTGGCTGATATATCGCCCGTTCGGGTGCCAACGCATTCGTCGCTCGACCACGTATTTCGGAAAGCTGATCTTGCCCACGATCGAGCCGT
Organism: Chloracidobacterium sp.; assembly: GCA_016716305.1. Taxonomy (NCBI): domain Bacteria; kingdom Pseudomonadati; phylum Acidobacteriota; class Blastocatellia; order Chloracidobacteriales; family Chloracidobacteriaceae; genus Chloracidobacterium; species Chloracidobacterium sp. Next base: position 1,546,196 of record JADJWP010000002.1, on the reverse strand, counting down.
CAACGACCGATACAATGCCGATACGCCAAAGCCCGTCAAGATCGGTATCCATAAAGTAAAAGGCGACGTGTGAACCGTCGGGTGAAACGGCCGGCCTGACCGCAAAACCCGGCCCGATACCGGTTACCGATCCATCGCTGAACGCGAGACGTTTCATCGCGACAACGCGATTTACAAGGCCTTCCTGAAACACGATCGAAGCGCCATCCGGCGTAAAACTCGGATAGACATCTTCCGGGCCGTCCGTGAGTGTGCGCATCCCGCCGCCGTCCGCATTTACCCGCTTCAGCCTGTTCTTCCCGTCGTCGTTCGAACTGAACACGATCGATCCGTCGGCCGGCGATACTGACATTCCAAAGGTCGCATTCGCATTGACGGTCAATTGCGTCGGTTCAGAACCGTCATCATTTATCCGCCAGATCTCGCGTCGGTCGTTTGCGGTCGAAGTGAAAATTATGGAGCCGTCGAGAGCATAGGCGACACTTTCGATGATCCCCGACTCTTTGTGAACATCGCGGGTCCTGGCGATCTTTCCGTCAGCGTCGAGGTCGATCGTCGAAATATAAGAGACCGGGTTCTGCTTTACCGAAAGTACGCTTCCGTTCGAGGTCGAGACCCAGGAATAGCTGCTGAGGTCGTTGGTCATCTTGGTCGCAGTCCCCGACCTTATGTTGACCGACCAGACCTGAGCGCTGGCCGACAAATAGGAAAAGCCGGCGACAACAAGGTTCTCATTGTCGAGCCACGCCAGATGATCTGCGTTGTCCCAGGTTTCGTTCGTGACCGCCTTTTCGCTGCCGTCACGCGGATCGATCAGAACGATCCTGGTCTGCCGGCCGTTCCTGATCTCTTCGATCGCGCAGGCGATCGACCTGCCGTCAGGTGCCCATGCGACCGGATTTGCGCTGAAATTCGGGAACGATCGTTCTCCGTCGATCCCAACCGCTAGAATGCGCTTTCCCGAGCCGTCCGTGTTCGATATCAGGAGATGCGTTTGCTTTTGCGACGAACGCGATTCGGTAAATGCCAGTTGTTTGCCGTCTGGCGAGACCGAAACGGCCGCTCCGGTCGAGATTCCGGCGATCGTCTCTATCGGGCCGCCGAGCAATGGCATCCGCCAGACCTGCGGATCGGCGAGATCTGGTGAAAACGTTGTCGCGTAGATCTGATCGCTGTCCGGCGAAAACGCAAGCCCAACATACCTGACCGGCCGGGTCGGAACGATCTGCTGCCTGCTGCCCGAAGCTACCTGCTGCAGCCAAAGGCTTTCGCCCGCGTCCTCGGTCTGCGCAATTACAGCGTACTTGCCGTCAGGCGTGATCGCCGCGGCGGTAACGACGCCGTTTGTGGTCAATCTTGAGAACTCGATCGAACCATTGGTCTTTTCGACCACGCGGTTCCAATAAGTGAACGCGATCGCCGTCAAACCGGCGATGATCAAAAGCGATATGAGCGCGGCGTACCGGAAACCCGTGCGGGATACTGGCGCGGGTTCGTTCGTCGGGCCTGCATCTTCGGTACGCGCGACCCCAGAGGCATCAACAAACAACTCTTCATCTATTACGACCCTTGAAATACTGTGCTGCTCGATGACGAGTTCTTCGTCGTCGGGATGCTGACGGACGTCGGCGACAAAACAATAGCCCTTGCCCGGAACGGTCGTAATGAACTTTTCGCCGCCCTGCCTTTCGCCGAACGCCTTTCGCAATGCCGACACCTGGACCGAAAGGTTGTTCTCCTCAACGAATTGATCGGGCCATACGTTCGAAAGGATCTCGTCCTTGCTCAGCAGTCTTCCGTGGTTCTCCGCAAAAAACAGAAGCAGGTCGAATGTCTTTGAGTTCAGCGGCAGCGTTTCGCCATTACGAAGAAGTCGTCTCTTTGCCCGATCGATCTCGTACGGGCCGAAACTTAAATTGCCTGCTTTGAGCTCTTCCATCCCGATTAGGAACTTTTAAGAAGATTTAGCCATGAAATTAAGGACGCGGCGGCGGATACCGGTGAAGACTAGGTGCGTTCCGAAATGCCAGCACGCACGGGCTGAAACCTTCAAATTCGTTGTCGAGGATAGCAGATAACCGCGGCACCGACAACAAAATTCCGGGAGAACAGATGCACGGATCAATCAAGCGGCGGACCGAGATCTCGATCGAAACACACAGCGTCACGGTCATCCGAACCAGCCGCAACAGCGGCGGCCTTGTCCATTGTTCGACGTGCGGACGCGGCGTTCGCCAAATGACCCGGCATCAGGCCGCGGTGGTTTTCGGCGTCAACTCGGAAACTGTCGACCGCCTTGCTGCCGATTCGGCCGTGCACCAAACGGACGAAAGCCAGCTATGCGGCATGTCGCTCATTGAGCATTTTGGCGGCGATGTGAGATTTGTGAACGAAGCGGCCGAGTGATCGCTGTGCGCAGAACGCTCGTCAGTAATGCGATCGAGCACGATCTCCGAATGTATCAGTTGTTGCGCTGAGAACGTGACGCCGCGGATCTATCAGAGGAAGTAACCATGAATAAGAAAATTGCAATTATCATCTCGATCGCGACCCTTGCGGCCCTGACCGCATTCGCCTTACAGGTCTCGACCGTATCTGCAGAGGATCCTCGTCGAGCTGGGGCCAAAAGAACGACCGGCGGCGGTGCCGATAAGACCCGGATCGCATATACATGCAATGGGCTAAATACTGAACGACGTATATGCGTCATGAACCGGGATGGATCGAACGTCACAGAACTGACGGACCCGATCATAGGTGCGACGTACTCGCCGCGGATCAGCAAAGATGGCCGCAAGATACTTTTCCTCAAAACGTATCCGCTGCAAAGAGGTGGTTACCGTCAGGGCCTTGGGATCGTAAACAGCGACGGGACCGGGGCGAATCTGCTCTTCGACATTTTGCAGCCCGACCTCAGCGGTTACTCGGTGGCGAGCGCCGGGTTCAGCCCGGATGGAAGCAAGATCGCTTTCGTAACCTATCCTGAGAACGATCTGCCGCCCGGCGAGCCGCTGCCTGATTTTTCCCTCAGCATACTCTGGATCATCAACACCGACGGGACCGGGCTGACACCTCTTTATACCGGTGGAAATATCGAATGGACGTTTCCGCTCCGTAACAACGGAATAGTCCAAACTCTCGGCGGAAACCCGCCACAGTACCTTTCGTTCAGCCCCGATGGCACAAAAGTGTTAATTGCATTCAGACGACCCCCCGATGACATCGGCAAAGGCATCTTTGCCGTTAACACTGACGGGAGCGGATTCGTTCCCCTTACCGACACTACCGATGAGTTCGACGAATTAGATCCGATATTCAGTCCCGATGGCAGCAAGATCGTATTTAGAAAGGTAGGCGGCAACGGGGAGTACATGCTCTGTGTGATGAATGCCGACGGATCGGATCAAAGAGTTCTGTCGAGCGCGGTTTGGGATCACCATGCGTCATTCAGTCCGGACAGTGCGAAGATCGTCTTCACCACCACACGGGTGTCAACTCAAGATCCAGACATCCATGTGATCGATGTCGACGGTACGAATGAGATCCGTTTGACAAATAATTCCGCGCATAACGGCTACGCCAGTTTTAGTCCCGATGGCACACAGATAGTCTTTTCGTCATCGTCGAGCGGCGGATTCCAGGGACTCGAAATATTTGTCGTTAACCCTGACGGCACCGGCCTGACAGCTTTGACGGACAATCCGGGCGATCCATCCGCTTATAACCCCACTTACGGAAATCCGGATGTGGACGGCGATGACGTTGACGATATCGATGACAATTGCCCGACGGTTCCCAACCCCGATCAGTCTGATAACGAAGGTGACGGAACCGGCGACGGATGCGACGCCGACGATGACAACGATGGCGTTGAAGACACCTTTGACAGCTGTCCGCTGGTCGCCGACGGCTATCAGATCGCGTTCGCGTCGAACCGCAGCGGGAATTACGAGATCTACACGATGAACGCAGATGGGACCGGAGTGACACGGTTGACGAACTTGACCGCGAGCGACGATGAGCCAAGCTTCCATCCGACCGGCAGCCGGATCCTGTTTACTTCTACCCGCAACAACAGCCGCAGAGAGATCTATGTAATGAATCCTGACGGCACCGGCGTGACACGCCTGACGAATGTCGCCGGCGGCAACGCCGAGGCCGTCTTTAACCCGCAAGGGACAAAGATCGCATTCACTTCGCGCCGCTTTGATAACAACGAGAACCTGTTCGTTATGGATGCCGACGGTACGAATACAGTTCAGCTGACGTTCTTTACCTCGACATCAACCTTCGCCAAGTTCCCGAGCTTTAACCATAATGGGACTCGGATCGCCTTTGAAAGCCAGCGTGGAACGATCGGTAACGCTCAGTGGGATATCTTCGCTATCAACCCTGATGGGACCGGCGAAGTTCGGCTGACCACTAGTGGAGGCCAGGATTCCGATCCGTCATACAGCAGTGACGGCAGCAAGATAGTCTTTGTCTCGAACCGTGACGGCAATCAAGAGATCTATATAATGAACTCCGACGGGACCGGCCAAACACGGCTCACCGATGATCCGGCGAACGACAATTACCCGTCGTTCAGCGCTGATGGCCAGAAGATCGTATTCTCATCTACCCGCGGGGCCGACCTTGAGCTATATGTGATGAACCTCGACGGCACGAATGTCACACAATTGACGAACGCCGCCGGGGTCAGCTATCAGGCGGTCTTCGGCCCGCAGCTCGACACTGACGGCGACGGCGTCGGCGACGCCTGCGACAACTGCAGCGTAGCAAATCCGGACCAAGCCGATACCGATCTCGACGGCATTGCCGATGCCTGTGACAATTGCTCTCAGGTCAGCAATCCGGATCAGGCGAATAATGACGGCGATGCTCTCGGCGACGCATGCGACCCCGACGACGACGACGATGGCGTACTCGATGTGGCGGACAATTGCCCGTTTGCATCAAACGCGGATCAGACCGATACCGACGGCGACCTTATCGGGAATGCCTGCGATCCGGATGACGACAATGACGGCGTGCCCGACTCATTTGACAACTGTTCGCTCGTCGTCAACCCCGATCAAAGCGATGCCGACTCCGACGGGATCGGCGACGCATGCGACGGCTCGTATGACGTTCAGACCGGGACCGGCAGCGACGTGAGGGTCGACGCACCGGGGGCATCGGTAACATTTTCGGACGTCACCGAAGAAGGGAGTACATCATTCGTGCCGATCACGTTGGCGCAGGACGAGATGCCGACCGGTTACACGCTTTGCCCGACGTGTCCGGCGTACGACATCACGACGACCGGAACCTATTCACCGCCCGTGACCGTCTGCCTCACCGTACCGGCCGAGATAGACGATCCGACTTTCCAGCTTCTGCGTCTCCTCCATGGCGAAGGCGGTGTTTTCGTCGATCGGACGACCGAACGGATCACCGATCCTGATGGTCGTTATGTTTGCGGTGTTGTCGATTCGTTGTCGCCATTCGGGCTGGCGGCTTTTGCTCCGACCGCCGCCGCCGTATCTGTAAGCGGCAGGGTCTCGACGGCCGACGGCCGCGGCATCAGGAACGCGACGGTTTCGTTGACATCACCCAACGGCATCGTACGTACGTTCGTCACGTCGTCATTCGGCCACTTCACCTTCGATGGAGTAACCGCCGGAGCGGTTTATATTATTGAAGTATCGGCGAAACGGCATGTATTTCCGGAATCTACACGGGTATTGATCGTCAACGAAGCGCTCTCCGACGTCGATTTTGTCGCCGAACCGTAGAGCGGCCCGACCAGATGGCCATTAACGAAGGATAGCGATCGCTCTCTGGATTTCGGTGTATAATCTCAAACGACGCGATCGAACGCGAGGGCCTTCCGCAGACGAATTCTGCGGTCGGGTGAGCCTGCTGCGTTGTTCGCTGACCACAGTTATGCCGAGATCAAGACGACCGTTCACCATCCTATCGTTATTCTTAGTTTTTGCTTTTGCATGTTTTTCTGCCGGTATTTCTTACGGCCAGATGGGCGCGATCGCCGCCGTCGATGAGCCGGAGCCCGCGGCCGGCGGCGGTTCGGCGGTTGCCGGTAAGGCCGGTGCCGGAACCGGTGCGTCCGCGGCCTCGAGATCGAACCGATCGGCCCAGACGCGTTCCAGATCATCGAGAACGACGTCAACAGCGTCCAAGACGTCATCGGCGGCAAAAACGCCAAAACCTCCGGGAAAGTACGACGGCTTTGTCGTCGGCGATAAATACACGTTCCTCAATTTCGAGGTCGTCTCGGCAGAAAAGCCTTACCATACGCGGGCTGCAAAAGCTTCAGGGGCAAAGGGCCTTGTTCAGGTCGAATTGCTGATCGATGTCGATGGCAGCGTGCTGACGGCGAAAGGGCGGACCGGCAATAAGGAGCTTTGGCCCGAAGCCGAGCGTGCGGCACTTGCATCCAAATTCAATCGTCCGACTTTCGGCGGAAAGCCGGCGAGGGCGATCGGGTTCCTGGTGTACCGTTTCGGCCCGGCGGAAGACTAGGCATCATCACGCTGCAGACATGACCGATCCGATCGACGTGCCGGAATCCGGAAAGATCTACGCCTGGAGCGATGTCTCGAGACTCCATCGTTCTCGCAACGGCATTTATCAAAAGAACGGGCGGCTCGTCTCGCTGCTGACCGATTTTGGCCGCATCAATCCCTGCTATCCAGATTTTCACGGCGATTCGCGCGACATCATCCACTATACCGGTTCGGGCAGACGCGGCGATCAGAAGCTGGACGCCGCAAACCGGGCGTTGATCGATGCGATAAATACCGGCCGCTCAGTCCCGCTTTTTAATAAACTCGGCGTCAATCGATGGGAATTTCTCGGCTTTTGGCACGTCACCGACAGCCGATATATCTACGACGAAGCACGCGGGCGGATGGTGTGGAAATTTACGCTCCGGCGATCGGCCGACGATCAATTGCCAGCCGGCGAGATTTAGGGCACAATACCTCGCGCATCCCCACAGACAAACCAAAAGGAGACACCAAGATGAACGTCGTTCGCCGCTTAGCCGTTTTGCTTTTTCTGCTCTCGATCTCTGCCCTCGCCGTCTCGGCTCAATACACGTGGTCGCCCGAGCTTCAGGTCAAGGTCCGGGCGCTTGCATCGCCCGACATTTCGCCTGACGGCAAATGGGTCGCGTATACGGTCAACGATGCAGTGATGGCGGCCGACAAGAGCGAGTTCGTCACCCAGATCTGGATGGCGACGACCGACGGCAGTCAGAACTATCAGCTGACATTCGGCGAAAGATCGTCGACCAATCCGAAGTTCTCGCCTGACGGCACGATGATCGCTTTCACGTCGAACCGAAAGGATAACCGCAACTATCTTTATGTGATGCGTCTCTCGGGCGGCGAGCCTGAGCAGGTGACCGAGATCAAATCGAGCGTCGCTAACTTCGAATGGTCGCCTGACGGGAAGTCGTTCGCCTTCACGATGACCGATCCGAAGACCGACGATGAGGAAAAGAACGACAAGGGCCGGAACGACTTTCGCTGGATAGATGAGAACGTCAAGCTCGCCAGGCTTTATCACGTACCTCTCGCCAAAGGCGCCGGCGGCAAACGCGAGATAAGAAAGCTTACTGCCGTTGACCGTCATGTCACCGGTTTCGATTGGTCGCCCGACGGCAGGCGGATCGTGTTTGCCCATGTAAGTTCGCCGGTCGTCGACCATTGGCCGACGTCCGATCTCTCGATCGTCGATGTTGCCACCGCGACGGTCTCGACGCTTGCGGCGACCGCGGCGGCCGAGGCCGCTCCGAGCTTTTCGCCGGACGGAAACTGGGTCGCTGCGTCGGTCAGCGATGTTCCGGTCAGATGGGCGCAGAGCAACCGGCTCGCGGTCTATCCCGCCGCCGGCGGTGCACCCAGGTTGATGGCCGCGAGTTTTGACGGCGGACCAAATGTCATCGGGTGGACCCCTGACGGATCGAAAATAATGTTCTTCGAACCAAAGGGAACCGGGACATCGATGTATGAGGCGACCGTCGCGACCGGTGCCGTCCGTGATGTCCAGAATTCCGATGCGGTCATCTCGTCGGTTTTTGTGAACAAAAACGCCGACCTTTTTGCCTTCGTTAGCCAAAGGGACGATTCGCCGCCCGAGCTGCATGTCGTCCGATCAGGCGCGTCGACGACGACCGTTGTTTCGAATGCAAATGCCGACCACGCCCGCTACACCCATCCGAAGACCGACGTCGTTAAGTGGAAGAGCAAAGACGGCCGCGAGATCGAGGGCCTGCTGACTTATCCGATCGGATATACGGCGGGCACGAAAGTGCCGCTCATCCTGAACATCCACGGCGGCCCGGCGGGCGTCTTTCAGCGCAGCTATGTCGGCGGACGAGGAGTCTATCCGCTGGCATCCCTTGCGGCAAAGGGCTACGCGATACTGCGGCCTAATCCGCGAGGATCGAGCGGATACGGCGTCGCCTTTCGCCAGGCGAACATCAAGGATTGGGGCGGAATGGACTACGAAGATCTGATGACCGGTGTCGACCACGTGATCGCGATGGGCGTTGGCGATCCTAACCGGCTCGGTGTAATGGGCTGGAGCTACGGCGGCTATATGACGTCGATGATCATCACAAAGACCAACCGTTTCAAGGCCGCTTCGTCAGGTGCTCCGGTGACCAACCTGATGAGCTTTAACGGAACGGCCGACATCCCGTCCTTCGTCCCCGACTATTTCGAATCGGAGTTTTGGGACAACCCCGCGATCTATGCTAAACACTCGGCGATGTTCAATATAAAGAACGCAAGAACGCCGACGCTGATCCAGCACGGCGAGGCCGACGTCCGCGTGCCGATATCGCAGGGCTACGAACTCTACAATGCGCTTAAGCGTCAGGGCGTCCCGACGCGAATGATCGTTCTGCCCCGGATGCCGCACGGCCCGAACGAACCCAAAATGCAGATCGCCGCAATGCAGAGCAATCTGGATTGGTTTGATAAGTATCTGAAGTGATCGACGCGTTTACAATACGGGAGCAGATCGATATTTCTATGAGAATACTTGTCACAGTTTTGCTTGTCGTCTCTTTCGCCGTCACGTCCCTTTCGCAGGGCCAGGGCGGCACCGCCTTCCAAGACTTCGTCCGCGTTCGGGCAAGGACCGTCGTGCTGAAGAACGTTAGGATCATCGATGGGACCGGAGCCGCCCCGAAAGAGAACCAGTCGATCACGCTGACCGGCGACCGCATCGGTTCGATCGGGCCGTCAGAGTCCGTTGCGATCCCGGTGGATGCGCAGGTTATCGACCTTGCCGGCTACACCGTTCTGCCCGGACTCGTCGGGATGCACAATCACATGTTCTTCCCGCAGGGAGGCTCGCCGCAGCATTACTCGAACATGGCGATCAGCTTCCCGCGGCTTTATCTTGCGCTTGGCGTGACGACGATACGGACGACCGGAAGCGTCTCACCTTACAACGACCTCGAGGTCAAACGCCGCATCGACAGCGGGCAGATGCTTGGGCCTAAGATGCACGTCACGGCGCCGTATCTTGAGGGCAAAGGCGCATTCACGCCGGTAATGCGTGAGCTGACCGGCGTCGACGACGCCCGGAGAATGGTGAATTTCTGGGCCGATCAAGGAGCGACGTCGTTCAAGGCCTATATGAACATCACCCGCGACGAACTGCGTGCGGTCGTCGAGGAAGCTCACAAGCGAAACCTCAAGGTCACCGGCCATCTTTGTTCTGTTGGCTACAAGGAAGCGGCCGAGATCGGCATCGATAATCTCGAACACGGACTGCTCGCAAACTCGGAATACGCACCCGACAAGAAACCCGATGTCTGTCCCGAGGGGGCAACGGCAAGCCTTCTGAACCTGGACATCAATGGAGCCGCGGTGCAGGAAACGATCCGCGTACTGGTCGAGAAAAAGGTGGCCATTACGTCGACCCTTCCGGTGTTCGAGGCAATGGCCCCGATCGCTCCGAACGGCATCGGCGCCGCCTCTGCGCTTCTCGATCAGCGAATGCTGAACACGATGTCCGCCGATGCTCGCATTCGTTATCTCTCGTCACGTTCACGCACGCCGGCCAATTCGCCGATGACCGCATTGATACGGAAATCGATGGACTTCGAGCGGGCCTTCGTAAAGGCCGGCGGGCTGCTGATGACCGGTCTCGACCCGACCGGAAACGGCGGTGTTGTCGCTGGTTTTGGCGATCTGCGGGCGGTTGAACTGCTTGTCGAGGCGGGATTTACGCCGGTAGAGGCGGTCAGGATCGCGAGCCTCAACGGTGCGGTCTTTCTTGGCGAGGATGGCCGGATCGGCTCGGTCGCCGAAGGGAAGATGGCTGACCTCGTGGTCGTAAAAGGCAACCCGTCTGCCAGGATCAGCGACATCAGGAACGTTGAGATCGTCTTCAAGAACGGCGTCGGTTACGACACCGAGAAGCTGATCCAATCAGTGCAGGGTCTGGTCGGAACGAGGTAGGCTGCGCCTTCGCATGCCCGTATCGCGGTGAGCCTCAACGGTTGAGTTGATCGGCCGTCGCGAACATTCGCGTAATGCCAGGCGAGATGGTCTTTTTGGTTATCCACTCCGCAAAGTTCAGGTCGTGATCGTGGCCCGGAAAAACGAACTCACTGAGATTGCGTTTTCCCGCTCTGTCAAAACTCGCTCGGAGTTCTGCAACGGCGTCGGACCGGCAGTTGGCATCCGACTCACCGTGAAAGACGTAGATCGGCAGTTTAAGCCGAAGCAGTCGCGTCCTATTCGCTTCGAGTTTATCGTGTTCACGGAGCCAGTCGATCGAAACACGAAAATAGTTTTTCCAGATCCATTCTTCGTCGCCCTTTGCTATCGCGTCGGTTATCAGCTTGTACCTCGGTGCCTGGATCAACCCAAAGTCCTTGATCGTGATCGCATCGTCCTTATCGATATCGATCTGTTCGAACCTGGCATTCTGCAGACGGCGCGTTCGATAGTCGGCAACGTTCTTTTCCGTCGATTCGTATTCGGCCCGGCTGATGGTGCCGTCTTTGTCGGCGTCGAACGCCGCCCTTAAGTTGACCATCGCCGAGCCTCCCGAGTTCTGCCATTTGATCACCTCGGTCATGTTGTCATGAACGTAGCCGGCCAGGAATAAAGCATGTATCTTGTTGCGGCGGTCTTCGGCGGCCATCGCCGCGAGGATCGTTCCTTCGCTCCATCCGAGCAGAATGACCCTTGCCTTTTTCAATCGCTTATCGGATCGCAGCGACTTTATGAACGTAGCAAGGTCCCTGACCTCAACTGAAGGCACGACTCTTTTGAATTTCACACGGTCGACGGTCTCGAACGGCGGTTCTTCGGCGAGGCCCATTCCCCGCTTGTTGTACGAAAAGAAAGCAATGCCGCGTTTATTGAACTCATCGGCAAAATGATCGAAATAATTAAAAGCGAACTGTTTGGTGCCGCGGCGGTTGAGGTACGTCGACGGCCCCGTCCCGTGAACATAGATGACCAGCGTTCTGATCTTGGCTTGAGCGGCCGGAAGACTCAAACGGCCCTCGACCGTTTCGCCGTCGAACAGCGAAAACTTGATGATCTCACCGCCCAGGGCCGCCGAGGCTGCGATAAGCAACGTCGCGGCCGCCGCGGCCGAACGAACAAAAGCGCCGATCGTCATTTCATTTCTTACCCAGGTCGACCGCGCGCTTATACGCGGCGTAGACGGCTTTTGACAACACGGTCCGCAGCGTGCCTTTTTCCATTTGATAAATTGCCTCCGCCGATGTGCCGCCCGGCGAGGTGACCATGTTGCGGAGTTCGGCCGGATGCTTGTGCGATTCCATCGCGAACTTTACGGAACCGAGCATCGTTTCCTGCACCAGTTCTTTCGCCATGTCACGCGAAAACCCGAGGTGCACGCCCGCATCCGTCAGCGCTTCCATCACCATAAATATATATGTTGGCCCGGTGGCCGAAAGCGATGTAGCCATGTCGATCATGTTCTCGGTCTCGACAAAAAGCTCTTTGCCGAGGGCCGAGAGTATCTGGCGTACATGCCCGCGATCCTGATCACCGACCGCCTCGGTACAGGTCCATGCCGTAATGCCTGCGCCGATCTGCGACGGCGTGTTCGGCATCGCCCGAACGACCTTTGCCGTCCCAAGCTCTTCGGCCAGTTTTTCGATCCTTGCACCGGCGATGATCGAAACCACAAGGTCGTTCGGATGCAGAACGCCCTCAAGGTCAGATAACACTTTCGCCAGCCTCTGAGGCTTTACGCAGAGAACGATCACCGAGTTCTCATTTTCCGCGACGGCCTTTGCCGCTTCCGCATTGCTTGCGTAAGCGGCGATGCCGTATTTTTCCGTCAGCTCGTCGCGGCGGCCTTCGCGCGGGTGGCTCGCCGAGATGTTCTTCGGCTCGACGATGCCTTTCTTCAAAAGTCCGGCCAGCATCGATTCGCCCATCACGCCGCAGCCGATAAATGCCAACCCCAGATCTTTACTTAGTTCGCTCATCGTTCTTTCGCCCCCGGATATATCTTTCGGTAGAATGGCATTTTCGATTCTACCTTTACGTCTTCTGTTTTACGGAATGGAAATATGATCAAGTTCAAGGCTTCAGATAAAAAAAACGACGCGGACGCTGTCTGGGCGATAATTGAGCCGGTGATCGAGGCGGGCGACACTTACACCTTTGCACCCGGAACTTCGCGGGAAGAGTTGCTGAATTGGTGGTTCGCAGACGGCCATCATTGCTACACCGCAGAGAACGAAAGCGGCGAAGTTCTCGGCATTTTCTGGCTTCGAAAGAATCAGCCCGGGCTCGGCGATCACGTTTGCAACGCCGCGTATATGGTCTCGCCCGCGGCTCACGGCAGAGGTGTCGGCCGACAGATGGCGGAATTCTCGCTCGACGAGGCTCGCCGGCTTGGCTTTACCGCGATGCAGTTCAACTTCGTCGTTGCGTCGAACACGGCGGCGGTCCGTCTCTGGAGATCGGTCGGCATGGAGATCATCGGCACGATCCCCGACGCCTTTCGCCACCAACAAAACGGCCTGACGGATGCCTATATTATGTATCGTAAGCTATAATTACGGCTTTCGATATGACCATCGACGAACAATTGGAATTTCTCAAAAAAGGGACAGTTGACCTGATCCGCGACGACGATCTGCGCAAAAAGCTTGAGCGGGCGGCAAAGACCGGCAAGCCGCTGCGCGTAAAGCTCGGCCTTGATCCAACGGCGCCTGACATTCATGTCGGCCACACGGTCGTCATCCGCAAGCTGAAGGCGTTTCAGGACCTCGGGCATACGGTCATTTTTCTGATCGGCGATTTTACGGGCATGATCGGCGATCCCTCGGGAAAGAACGTAACGCGGCCGCCGCTTTCGCGTGAAGAAGTAAACGCCAACGCCGAGACATACAAACGGCAGATGTTCAAGCTGCTCGACCCCGATAGGACCGAGCTTCGATTCAACGGCGAATGGATGGACAAATTTAACGCCGCCGATTTCGTCAAGCTATGCGCCAGGACGACCGTCAAACAGATACTCGAACGCGACGATTTTACCAAACGCCTTAATGAGGAAAAGCCGATCTCGCTCCACGAGCTGCTCTATCCGCTCGTGCAGGGTTACGATTCCGTTGCGCTCGGATCCGATATCGAACTCGGCGGCACCGACCAGAAATTCAATCTACTGATGGGACGCGATCTGCAGCGTGAATTCGGCCAGGAACCGCAGGTGGTCATCACGACTCCGCTGCTCGAGGGCCTCGACGGCGTGCAGAAAATGTCGAAATCGCTTAACAACTACATCGGCATTGATGAGCCGCCGGACGAGATGTTCGGCAAGGTGATGTCCATCTCCGACGATCTGATGTGGCGCTACTACGAACTGCTGACCGACCTTGCACCCGCTCAGATCGCATCGCTCCGCGACAGATGCGGATCGGGCGACGAGAATCCGCGAAACGCCAAGGCCGCGCTTGCAAAACTCATCATCAAAGACTTTCACTCAGCGGCGGAAGCCGATGCCGCCGAGGACGAATTTACACGCCGGTTCGTGCAAAAGGAAGTTCCCGATGATATCGAGGAAAAAGCAATTGACGCTGGTACTTACCGTCTGGCGGACCTCATTGCGGAGAGCGGCCTTGCAGCCTCGAAAGGCGAGGCTAAACGCCTGATCGAACAGGGAGGCGTCAAGGTCGACGGCGAAAAAGCTACGAACCCCGGAGCAGAAATGGTCGTAACCGATAGCGAGATGCTGATCCAGGTGGGTAAACGCAAGTTTGTTAAATTGATTGGAAAACAGTGATCGAAGCGGTATAATCCAACATCTGAGAAAATGCTGAGAACGCCGCGAGCAAAACGAGTACGATTGACTGACCGCATCAATACGATGATCGCGGCCGACCAGCCGCTTCGTTCCCTCGCCGGCAACCTTTCAAAGGTCGCCCGCTATGCGATCGACGAAGCCGCGAGCCTTTCGCTCGAGCGCGTCGAGATCAAACTGCCGCGGCTGCCGAAAAAGCTCGACGGATTCAAGGTCATTCATCTTTCGGATATTCATCACAGCCCGTTCACCGGACTCGACCACATCGAACGAACCGTTAAGATCGCAAATCGCCTGAAACCCGATATGTTCGTTTTGACGGGCGACTACGTTTCGCATGACGCCAAATATATCGGGCCGGTCGCCGAGGTCCTCGGCCGCCTCGAGGCCGAGTTCGGAACGCACGCGTGTCTTGGCAATCACGATCATTGGACCGACGCCGAACTTGTCACGCGTTCGCTCAAAGATGCGGGGATTCAGGTTCTGATAAACGAGGGCCATCGGTTCGAAGCCCGCGGAGCCTCGATCTGGCTGGCCGGTGTCGACGACCATATGGTCGGTAAGACCGATCTTCCGGCGGCCTTAAAGGGTTCGTTTCCCGACGAATTCAAATTGCTGCTCGCGCATAACCCGATCATATTCAGAAAGGCCGTCAGGGCCGCGATCGATCTGACCCTCAGCGGCCATACACACGGCGGACAGGTCAAGGTCCGGACGCGTACACCGAAAGATCGCCTCATCCCGCGCCGCCGGCTTTCGGCCGGGCTGCATCAACGTAAGGATTCGCATATCTATATAACGCGCGGCATCGGGACGGTCGTCCTGCCCGTCCGCTACCAGTGCCCGCCGGAAATAAGCCTCCTCGAGCTGCGCGCCGGATGATCCTCACGATCCCCAATCTCCTCACGTTTCTCCGCATGGCCCTGATACCGGTCTTCGCGAGTTTGCTGTTTTACGGCAACAGCAATTGGGCACTACTGGTCTTTGTGATCGCGGGCGTTTCAGATGGCATCGACGGTTTTGTCGCCCGACGTTTCAAGCAGGAATCCGAGTTGGGAACGATCCTAGACCCGATCGCCGATAAGCTTCTGATGACCACGGCGTTCATCGTGCTGTCTCTGCCCGGCGTGCTCGAACCGGTGAGGTTCTTGCCGGTACCCTTTTGGGTGACCGCCGCCGTCATCGGCCGCGACGTGCTGATCATCACGATCGCTGCGGCGATCAATGTCATCACCGGTTTTCGCGGCTTCAAGCCGTCATGGCTCGGCAAACTCTCTACCTTTGTCCAGGTCGTCGCCGTTACGCTCATCCTGATCGCCGCCGTTACGGGTTATACATTCTACCTTCCAACGGTCTATCTCTTCGTCGTACTTCTTGCCGTGATCTCGGGCATCCACTATATCTTTCAGGTAGCACGGCTGATGAAAGACGAAGAGAAGAACGAGCCCGACGCCGGATCGGCCAGATGATCGCCCACCGGGCCGCATGATTATAAATTGATGGACATACTTTCCTTTCTGGGCTAAATTGTCGGTATGATCCGACGACTGCTTCGCCTTGCCGCGGCCGGAGCAATATATCTGAGCCTTTTGTTCGTAGGTGACGTGTCGGGTCAAAGAGCGCCCGGATCACTGCTTCTTGATGCGCCTGTCATAACGGCGGTCGTTCCCGGCTCGCCGTGTGCGAACGATCAGCCGATGCCCCTCATTGTTCAAGGGTCTAATTTCGCTGCCGGGCTGCATGTGAGCTTGGGTTTTCCTCGAGGCGGGACCGCGGTTTTGCAGGGCGACCGTATTTTGAATGTATCTGCAGCCTCTTTCACCGTCCTTGCCGAATTTCCCGAGTCGGGCAATTACACGCTCCGTGTTCACAATCTTGACGGCGGCGTCTCAGGCGCATTCATCGTATCGGTTCAAAACTGCCTCACAATTTCACAGCTGGCCCCGACGCCTATTTACGCAAGAAGTACTCCGCGGATCGTGACGCTTACGGGCGGCGGCTTCGTTTCGGGCGTTACGGCGCTCATCACGCGTCCGAACGGTTCGGGCTACGGCGTGAGCGGCCCCGACGTCGTTTCGGTCCAGCCCAACGCGGTGCAGGTGAGGCTGATCTTGCCAAATTCCGGAACGTGGCGGATCGTCCTGCGCAACTCGAACGGAGATCTTTCGAATACGCAGAGCTTTTTTGTCGAGACGTCCCCGTCGTTCGATTTTGACGGTGACGGCGCGGCCGATGTTGCGATCTTCAGGCCCGCGGTCGGTGAATGGTGGTATCGCCGAAGCTCTGACGGCCAGGCGGCTGCCGCACAGTTTGGCACGGCGTCCGACATTGTCGTTCCCGGCGATTACACGGGCGACGGCAAGGCCGATATCGCGTTCTTCCGTCCATCTGTTTCGGAATGGTTCATTCTCCGCAGCGATGACGGCTCGTTCTATTCGTTCCCGTTCGGCAGCGTCGGCGACATTCCGGTCGCAGGCGATTTTGATAGCGACGGCAAGGCCGATACTGCGGTTTTCAGGCCGACGACCGGAACATTTATCATTATCCGGTCGTCCGATCTGGCGGCGATCTTCATCCCGTTCGGACAGAACGGCGATCGTCCGCTGACGGGCGATTTCGACGGCGACGGCATCGTTGACGTAGCCGTGTTCAGACCGTCGACCTCGGAATGGTGGATCCGCGGCAGCATCGGCGGGATCATCATCTTTGCATTCGGGTCGCCGGGCGACCTCGTCTTTGCCGGCGATTTTTCAGGCGGCGGCATGGCCGATGCAGCATTTTTCCGTCCCTCGACCGGCGAATGGTTCATTGTCCGGAGCGAGAATTCGACGTTCTATTCGTTCCCGTTCGGGGCGGCGGGCGACGTTCCCGTGCCGGCCGACTATGACGGCGACGGTACGACCGACGCTGCGGTCTTTCGCCCATCGTCGGCGACGTGGTTCATGCTCGGCTCGATCTCGGGCACTCAGATCATACCGTTCGGCATTGCATCTGACCGTCCTATTCCGAACGCCTTTGTAAGGTAAATGCCCGGCGGACGTCGTTCATTATTTTCAGCCAAAAGGCGCGTTCAAGATTATTTTGTCTTGGTTAGGATCAATAATCCGCTTTACTTATCACGGAACTTCCCTTAATGGTGTTCATCGCTAGGAGGTAAGAATGTCACGTTACTTTATCGGTGTTGTTCTATCGTTGCTCATCGGGCTTTTGGCGATCGGGTTCTTTCTCGATCTTCCGCGTCCGGTGACCGCCCTCGTCGCTGACGATCAGGTGCAGGTCATCGAACCAGCCGGCGGCGGTGAGTTCAAATTTCAGCCCAGAGATGAGATCAGCGATGCCGACCGCAGATTGATCCAGGCCGAGATCGCGCGAAACACTGCCCGGCTCGAAAAAGAAGGCAAGCTTGCTCCGGCAGTCCCGCTTGACGTTCCGCTTTCGTGGCCTATCGCGAAGGCTCCGGGAGTTTTGGATTTCAACGTGATCGGCATCTCGAACTTCGTCGATCATAACGCGGCATTCCCGAACCAGCTGCAGGATTACAACTGCGGAACCCGAACTTACGACCTAAGCTCGGGCTACAACCACAAAGGCATCGATATCTTCACGTGGCCCTTCGGCTGGAACAAGATGGATAACAACGAGGTCGTCATCGTTGCATCCGCACCCGGCACGATCATTTCCAAGACTGATGGCAATTTCGACCGCAGCTGCGCGATCGGCAGCGGGCAGTGGAACGCGGTCTACGTTCGCCACGCTGACAATTCGGTCGCGTGGTACGGACATATGAAGAGCGGCTCGACAACCTCAAAGGCGGTCGGTGCAACAGTTGCCGCAGGCGAGTATCTCGGCGTTGTCGGAAGTTCCGGAAGTTCTACGGGCCCGCACCTTCACTTCGAACTTTATGGCGGCGACAACCTGCTTAAAGATCCCTATTCGGGTCCGTGCAACAGCATGAACACAGCTTCGTGGTGGGCCGCGCAGGAAGCATATCGCGTTCCGAAGATAAACCGGCTGATGACCGGATCGGCAGGGCCTACTTTCCCGACCTGCCCGACGCCTGAGGTAACGAACGAGAAGCGGATATTCAAGCGAGGCGATGCGTTGACGACCTCGGCCTATTACCGCGACCAGACGACGGGCCATGTTACCCAGTTCGCATTGCTCCGGCCGGACGGCTCGACCCACAGCAACTGGCAGCATACAAGCCCAAATACTTACAACGCATCGTATTGGTTCTGGAGCTGGACCATTCCCGCAAATGCACGCGGTGGGCAATGGAAGTTCAGAGCAACCTACCAAACGGTGCAATATGAGATGCCGTTTACAGTGGTCGGCGGGCCGCCGTTCGACTTCGACGGTGATGGGAAGACGGATGTCGGTATCTTTCGTCCGGGCCCGGCTGAGTGGTGGTATCGGAGAAGCTCTGACGGACAGGTCCCGGCATTGCAGTTTGGCACCTCTACCGACGCGATCGCACCGGTCGATTACACCGGCGACGGAAAGTCGGATGTGGCGTTCTTCCGTCCGACCACGGGCGAGTGGTTCATCCTGAGATCTGAGGACGGATCGTTCTATTCGTTCCCGTTCGGCGGAGCGGGCGACACACCCGTCCCGGCGGACTACGACGGCGACGGCAAGGGCGATGTCGCGGTCTTCCGTTCGACCAACAACACATGGTACATCCAGCGTTCGTCCGACCTCGGGGTCTCGATCATCACCTTTGGAGCCTCGGGCGACCTGCCGGTGACGGCCGACTATGACGGCGACGGCAAGTCGGACATCGGCATCTTTCGTCCGGGCCCGGGCGAATGGTGGTATCTGCGGTCGTCTGACGGCGGCAACCGTGCTTTCCAGTTCGGGACATCGACCGACAAGACTGTGGTCGGCGACTACACGGGCGACGGCAAGGCAGACGCCGCGTTCTTCAGGCCGACGACCGGTGAATGGTTCATCCTGAGATCGGAAGACGGGTCGTTCTACTCGTTCCCGTTCGGCGGAGCAGGCGACACGCCCGTTCCCGGCGACTACGACGGCGACGGAAAGACGGACGCCGCGGTCTTCAGGCCGTCATCGGCGACGTGGTTCATGCTCGGCTCGACCTCGGGCACGCAGATCATCCCGTTCGGTGCCGCCACCGACCGCCCGATCCCGAATGCGTTCGTCAGATAAGTTGTCGTCATTAACGGCATAGTTCTGCAGGCATAAAAAATGAGCGGCTTCGCATTTCGATATGCGGAGCCGTTCTGCTTTTTATCCCAACGATCATCAGATATTTCAAGCGGACACGAAGCTTTCTGTTGCGTATCCAAACAAACTGATATATAAGTCTTCCGAATTATCCGATTCACTGATCCGTACGCTTGCCCGATCAAGTTTTGTGCCCTTTCCGGAGGGTTAAGCAAAATGATCGCGGCGGCGTGTCTAATATATGAACGTGCCGGGGCATATAAGCAGATCCATAGAGCCGATGAACAGGAGACGATCAAATGGCCAAATACAGAATGTACGCATACGCCCACATGAACGACACCAAGGTCATCCAGATAGTGTCGTTGGGCGATCTCCACACAAAGATCACTGAAACGACGAAAGTAGAACCCGGCGTCATCTCATCGCTGATCACCATTTTCGAAAAAGGCAAGAAACCATTCCCGCTCGAATTCGTTTGGGTGCCCGACAAGCACATTCCGCCGTCATTCACCAACGCGGTCAAGCCGGGAACCGACTTTTCGCTCGATCTTCGGCTTCGGATCGCGGACGACAGTTCGAACGAAAGCACTCGTTTCGACCTTGAATTTGCCCAGTGCAAGCTTATCCGGTCGACCAAGCTCGGAAACAAGGTAAAGGTCGAGGCCTCGTGTAACTATTTCAGGGCATCGTCGTAGGCGGGGCAAAAGATCGGCCGCTTTCGCATTCCGCAAAAACAGTGAGCGTGGGTCGGCACCGTGTATTTCCGTGCGGATTCACGCGGCCGAGCGTCGGCGGATCACCTCGTTGAGCTCGGCAACGATCGGATGATCTCGCGAACCAAGGAACTGCAGCGGCGGGACGAAGACTATCTTGTCGCCGTAAGGGTGGTTTGGCTTAAGGCGGATGGTGATCGGATACGGCTTGAACCAGCGGCTCTGCGTTACGGCCGTCGCGTCGCCGATAGATATTTTTGTCTCGCCCGGGCCGCCCGTTCCGACGTAGAGCGACTCGCCGTCGAAACTGACGTGTTTTAGCCGCGAGCCGAGCACGAAAAGCGCCGCGACCACCGCCGCCGAAAACACAGCGATGCCGGCCAAAACCAGCTTCGGCACCGTCGCGGCCCCGAACGCCAGATACAAAAGCATTGCGGCCGACAACACCGCCGCAACGACCGGCGTGATCACCTTATGAAACACCGTCAATTGCGATGAGATCCGTTCACGCATCCCCGACATTCTACCACGCCGGCAATACCGTCCCCGGCTTATTTCAACGACATCGATCCGGGCTTGTGAGTCGGGTCGGGCTGTAGCCCAACTATCTCGACCTGCCCATTCCGAAATGGAATCCAGACCTCGCGTAAACAACCATCTTGCTCCCGGAGGCGACGATAGCCGTTTTACCGCGTTTCGCGGCAAATAGCCACGCCGTTCACGGCGTGGATGATGTTGCGGATCACTAAAGAGGGCGTTTTAACGTCCTTACACTGCTCGGCTTCAGCCATCACCGGAATCATCGCCGGTAAATCGTTCCAGTCGTTCTTGTATCGTGCTGCGACGATGATGTTCCTTCTGATTGTTTATGTAATCTACAACCCACTGCAGATCTTTAGTCCCAAAGGTCACGATGCCGTATCCGCGTTGCCATTGCAGCGCTTTCGGCTGTACCTCGTGATTGATGTAATGCGAACTTGAGCCTTTCAATTTTCCCACGTAATCCGAGATCAGCAGATTTGGCGGGGCGCTGAGTCCGACGTGAATATGTGTCTCAATTCCACCGATCGCGTGAAGGCGGACCTCAGGCGTTTCCAGAATTCGATGCGTTAGATAGTGATACAGCCGTTCTTCGATCCGTGGCGAAATCATCGGCAAGCTGTTCTTCGTGTGCCAGGTGATGTGGAAATTTATCTCGGAATAGACAGCGTCGGACATAGTTGCCTTTTTGTTTGAGGAGGTAAGGACGTTAAAACGCCCTATGAAATCTTTTATCACTCTAACCACGCCGTCAACGGCGTGGCTATTTGCCCTTCGGGGAGCCGCAGAGCGAATCCAAAAAAGACCTAGTTTATTTGGGTTCTGAGGTCATGTGTTTCGCGCTCCGCATTGAAGAGCTTCTCAACCTTTTCGTAGTTCCAAAACTGAACTTGCTTCTCGATCGGCTTGAATGTTGGTTGCGCCAGAATATTCTTGAATTCATTTTCTCGTCGCGCTGGTCCGACCACGTAAATGTATTTTTCTACATATTCCTGATTCAGACTTCTGCAGCACGTATTGAGTTGCAATTACCGATGATGTATTCGTTGTCGTTAGTAAAAAGATCGACTTGTCGACTGACGTACTCGATCATCTCCGAATCTTGTGTCTATCCTCGTTCTTCTCATTTTGACTTGGATTTCCGCTCTGACCCTGATTCCCCTGCATTTTGGTTTCACCGGAAAAACTGTGGGACAAACCAGCTTGCAAGCAGGTAGAGACCGATGCCTATGAGTATCAGCAGGCCGACGTAATTCGCAAGCGACCATCTCGATACGGAATCAACGACGGGAGAATTGCGAATCCGATGCGGAACCATTCGACCGCACGAATGACAAAACGCGGCGTCGTGAGCGATCCACGAGGAACATTCAGGACACTTCTTCGTCTTATCCCTTTTCATTCTGTTGCATTGATGGCAAAGCAACTGTAGATTTCCGGCCGTAGCTGGAGCACCTTTGCTGAACGGCGTAATGTGATCGAACTCAAGATTGGATGTGCTTCCACACAGTTGGCAACGGCCACGATCTCTTTCAAATACCTCATCTCTGACAGCTTTCGATATGTACCGACCCATACTACGCCTTCATCCATTTTCCATAACTCGAATTGTACTCATATTGAACGACCGTGTTTTCGCATTTCGGGCATAACTTACCGCCCAGAAATTTTGTTCGAACACATCTGACACAAATCTCTCCATGCCTTAAGCATTTATACTTTTCGGAGCTCCAAATCACGCCGCTCGCTTTATAATCGCGTTTGCAGTTCTTACATATAAACGATCCTTTCGGCATCCCACACCTCAATCTTTTTGTACATATTCAATTTTCTTGACTTTCGTTATGTAAAGAGCTATTTCAAACCCCTCGATTCATCCGACACAAAGCCGCAATTGTCGAACGAGTGGAATTATCAGACGCCTCCAACCGCACGGATCCATCTTTCCGACTGATGTCTACCCTCGAAGTATGGGACGAATGAAGTCGAACCTCCAGTTGTGCTATTCTATCACTCTAATACTGTCTGAACTGACGAAATCGCGAGGCGGAAACCATTTTGCGGTTGCTCAATATCGGAGGGTTCGCAAATTCGACTCATATCTCCGCATCGCATTCGTGAACCCGCCGTGCTCATTAACCGATCGCGAAGCACGATACGACCACCCTTTTAGAATCCCTGCTATTCGGGTTTGCCACAACGATCCCATACTCGCCGGCCGCGAGGTCCGTCAGCGTCAAAAGGTAGGATGACACGCCGTATTTCTTTCCGGTGAACCTAATCAGATCCTTTGAGTTTGTCCGACTTTTCATGATTGTGCCGGAATTGTCTTCACCTAACAAAACTGACCTCGATTTCTTCTTTGCTTTGAGCCTATAAATGCTGATTATCGTCAGCGGATCTGAATTATTATCAACGGCTCGAACTACTAGTTGTAGCGGTGAACCTAGCGGGAACCTGCTTTTCGCCTTGCCTCCGGCAACTTCCAGCCAGAAGGCACGAGCGGAGTTTGCGGACCACGAAAAGCCGGAAGTGAGGTCGCCGATTTCCTTGTCTAACTTAGCGAAAGTACCGTCAGTCTTCAGCACGCCTACCTCACCGATATACTCAGGCTCGTTCTCCTGCCCAACGACCGCCGACGCCATTAACATCATCGCGGCGACCAGGATCACTTTTCTCATTCGTCGTACTCCTCCGCGTCTATAAGCACTGTAAACCCCAAAGTTCTTAGTTCGACTCAATCAGCGACGCTCTCATTATAGCATCAAGCAAGGCGAATGATAGGAGGACTTTCCAACCACTGCGCTGAACGTGGGGCGTCATGGGATTTCGAGGGTGAGATAGACATCGATATCAGCTGTTTCGCGATCGGTTAAGCGCCCGAAGTCGCAAATCGGGACGAATTCACGCTAATCACAGTGATTGCTCTACATTTCTCTGAAGGGTGATTTGTGCCGGTATTGAGGGACCGTGGTAAAAGAACTTATAGTCATGTTCATCATCACCAGATCTTTCAAAGGCATAATCCCAACCGACACTTTTCAAACTCCGCCTTACCGTGCCATTCCGTCCCCGAATGTAGTCATCGAAGTGCTCCATACTTTCATTAATAGATTTGGCAAAGTCAAACATATGGTGTTGAAAGAACTCGTCCTTCTTCACTTGATTGCTGGCTATTACGTGAAACCTGTGACTTGGACAAAGGCTCATGACAGCAAAAATGCGTTCGATTACTTCAAATTCGATTGAATGATGAAAAAGATCCGGTACGGCCTGAACTAGAAATCTGCTCGCAGGCTTTATACGAAGGGGGTGTGAGATCGATTCAGAATCTCTTGTGATTCCAGTTTCAAATGGGTTCCAAGTTTTGTAGTGTATCGAATTCATAAATATTCGATGGTGTCTATTCACCTGCACTTTAGAAAGCTACTACGCAAACAATTCAACTAGGCTTTTTCGATTCGAATATTCGAGATTGCGTGTCTCGCCCAATATACGTTTCCTGTCGGCATCCGATAGCGTTTGGAACCATTGCGCACCAACTGTTCGCGTCGGACGTTCTAACCCATCGACGATAGCAATCAACGTACATCGGCAATATTCATTCTCGCAGTCGTTCATCGCTTCAAACAAAACGTGTAGTGGAAATCTCCGTCCGTCCATCGCAATACAAAACGCGCATGATCTTTTTTGCTATGCTGCAACCCATTCCCAACCCATTGAGCAAAATGTGTTTTCCAGAAGTTGGTGTCGAATTTGTTCTCGACGCACTGGATTGAGCTTTTTCAGAAGCTCAGATTGGATCTTGTGGGCTGAAGGTTCTTTTCGTTGATTTCTTCGTAGGGTCACTCTTGCCTCGTCCTTTATGTACTCCCGCAGGATGGTCAGATTGTCGCCGTAGTAAAGGGTGTTCATGGGAAATGTGTCAGTAGCCCGCACGTTAGTAAGGGCTCATCTCGGCCACCATGAGCCCTCCCTCACGGTCGGGCTACCGACACAGGGAGCGGTCATGAAAATACGGCAAATGTATCATCTTCGGGCGGTTTCTGACAAGAAATACCGCAA
The DNA here is from genome assembly GCA_016716305.1 of Chloracidobacterium sp. NCBI lineage: Bacteria > Pseudomonadati > Acidobacteriota > Blastocatellia > Chloracidobacteriales > Chloracidobacteriaceae > Chloracidobacterium > Chloracidobacterium sp. Next base: position 1,521,363 of record JADJWP010000002.1, on the reverse strand, counting down.
AAGACACCGACCGTCGCCAATTGTGACAGGGATAACGGGCGAAGGAATACCCTTGGGCGATTATCCCCGTCCGTATCAGGGACCCGGCGTCGGCGGCAATTACTTTGCCTCATCGCGATGCGGTCGGTCAGCGGCCGCCGCGAACCGTTTTCTGGGTTTTTGCGAGGTCGAGTTCGAGGATGCCGGTGTGGTCGAGCGTCGGTTCGGTAAAGACCTGCGTCCCTTCGATCCGGATATTGAAATGCGTGCAGAAAGCAGCGGCGGTTATCGTCCAATAGTTGCCCGGACGCTTGGGCTTTAGCGGGAATGCGTTCTTTGTGTCTTTCGGATCTTTGAGCGGACGCAGCCCGATGATGCCGTATTTCCGATCAAAGCAAAGCTCGACCGCCTTTGGCCGCCCGATCGCCTCGAATGCCGGCCCGTTCAGCAAGATAACGCGTTTATGATTGATGGTCACGCGCGGCTTGTCGCGGTCGGCGCCGTGCGGTTTGCCCTCGAATATCGTCCAATTCCTCATCATCTCTGAAAAAAAACACCTCCGATGCGGAAATGTATCACAGACGGCACATTGTTGCAACAATTGTTTTATCGACGGTCTTGTGTGCTTTTTGCGAATTGGGCGACAGCGGCGACAACGCGACCTTGGATGACCCCGGATCCGCACGCGAAACGGGCGAGACCGCGACCGGAAAGACCATCGGCGAAGCCACGGCACATTGTTTTATCAACCCGCCATTCGGCACCTCTCGCAAGCGGATATCTCGCCATTCGCCCCCTTGATACCGCGTGTCTGCCGCGAATATCATCCGATATCCCGCTATCGGACCGCGCGTTGCCGGCCTCGGTCCGGCCATTCTCCCGAGGCCGAAAACGCGGCGGTCGCTTCGTCAGCGACCGATTTTCGGCAAATTCAGTTTAGCGATCGCGTCTTGCCTGAAAGCCGCTTTGATGCTTTTCGTTCGACAGGTTCGCAGTTCATTCAGGATCGATAGGAGGTTCACATGAGATTAGATGTTATGCACATTATGCAGGAACGGCAGAACAACTGCTGGCACGCCTCGGCCCGTATGCTCTACGGCTATAAGCGAAGCGCCTGCATACATCCGCTTCCGCAGGAATACGACGATGATCAGGGCATCCAGGCCGAGGAATTCATCGATCTCGCCCGCGCAATGGGCCTCGAAACCCTTCCGCAGGTCAATCAGACCTTTAGCTGGCGTTTCATTGACGATAACCTCGCCTCCGTTGGGCCTATCTGGGCAGCCGGACAATGGAATGGCGTTAATCACATCATTGTCGTCAGCGGCGTCGATGAAGACGGGACCCTTTATGTGAATGACCCGGCATTCGGCGCTCCGGTCGTTCGCGATATGGCCTGGTTCAACGCCAGGATCGACAAGAATGTGCCTATTCCGATGATGTATCTCCCATAACCGAACTATCGATCGTTTACCCCGTGCCTTGCCGGATCCCGGCAGGGCTTTTTTTGTTGTGTTTAGGCTGCATTTAGGTTGGAAAATAAACTTGACAATGACACACTCAAGTATTATATTTGCTCCATGCTCAAGTGGTTTTATTAAGGTTATTATTTTGAGCAGAGCAATTTTACAAAAGCGGAGATAAGAGAATGAGCAAAATCATAGGAATCGATCTGGGAACGACGAACTCGGTCGTCGCCGTTATGGAAGGCGGCGAACCGGTCGTTATCACAAACGCCGAAGGCGGCCGCACGACGCCGTCGGTCGTCGCGTTTACCAAGGACGGTAACCGTCTCGTCGGCCAGGTCGCAAAGCGGCAGGCGGTGACGAACCCCGAAAACACGCTTTATTCGATAAAGCGTTTCATGGGCCGCAAGTTCGACGAGGTCCAGGGCGAGGTCAAACAGGTGCCCTACAAGGTCGAAAAAGCCTCGAACGGCGACGTCCGCATCAATGCCGACGGCAAGCAGTACAGCCCGCCTGAGATCGCCGCGATGGTACTGCAGAAGTTGAAACAGTCGGCCGAAGATTATCTTGGTTCGAAGGTCGAAAAGGCGGTAATTACGGTACCAGCATATTTTAACGATGCTCAGCGTCAAGCAACGAAAGACGCCGGCAAGATCGCCGGCCTCGAGGTTCTTCGTATTGTCAACGAACCGACCGCAGCTGCCCTGGCTTACGGCCTCGACAAAAAGAAAGACGAGGTCATCGCCGTATTCGACTTTGGCGGTGGAACTTTCGATATTTCGGTGCTTGAGGTCGGTGAAGGCGTCGTCGAGGTCAAATCGACGAACGGAGACACTCACCTTGGCGGCGATGACGTTGACGAAGTGCTCATCAAATGGATCATAGACGAGTTTAAGAAAGATCAGGGCATCGACCTGACCAGCGATAAGATGGCGCTTCAGCGGCTGAAAGAATCGGCCGAGAAAGCCAAGGTCGAACTTTCGTCTGCGATGGAGACCGAGATCAACCTACCGTTCATCACGGCGGATGCTTCCGGGCCAAAACACCTAGTGATGAAACTGACGCGATCGAAGTTCGAGCAGTTAGCTGAGCCGATCTTGAAACGGCTCATGCCGCCCGTCGAACAGGCGATCAAAGACGCTGGTTTGACCCCGAAGGACATTGAAGAGATCGTTCTCGTGGGTGGTTCGACCCGCATTCCAAGAGTCCAGGAAATGGTCAAGGAATTTTTCGGCAAAGAGCCGAACAAATCGGTTAATCCCGATGAGGTCGTCGCTCTCGGTGCGGCCGTACAGGCAGGCGTTTTGGGCGGTGAGAAGACCGACATTCTGCTTTTGGACGTTACACCGCTCAGCCTCGGCATCGAGACGCTCGGAGGCGTTACTACGCCGATGATCGCGCGTAACACGACGATCCCTACACGCAAGAGCGAGATCTTTTCGACCGCATCCGACAACCAGACGTCGGTCGAGGTTCACGTGCTTCAGGGCGAACGGCCGATGGCCGCTGACAACAAGACGCTCGGCAAGTTTCACCTGGTCGGCATCCCGCCGGCACCTCGCGGTGTGCCGCAAGTGGAGGTCACGTTCGACATCGACGCCAACGGCATCGTGAACGTCTCGGCGAAGGATGTCGGCACCGGCCGCGAGCAGAAGATCACGATCACCGCGACCTCGGGCCTCTCAAAGGACGAGATCGATCGGATGATGAAGGACGCAGAGTCGCACGCCGGCGAAGACGAAAAGAAAAAGGCCGAGATCGAAGCACGAAACCGTTTGGACGGTTTGGTTTACAGCGTCGAGAAGACTTTTTCGGAAAACAAGGAGAAGCTCGATGCCGAGGCGATAGGAGAGGTTGAGGCCGCGATCGCGGAATCGAAATCTGCACTCGCGGGCACCGATACGGATGCGATGAACAACGCGTACGAACGGCTCCAGACCGCTTCGCACAAGATCGCCGAAGTACTCTACAGCCAGGCCGGCAGCGCGACACCGACCGACAGTGGAAATGAGCAGGCATCGTCGGCAACCGCGGGAGCCGACGGCGACAGTGCGTCTGCTTCGTCGGATGACAATGTCATCGATGCCGAATACGTCGACGTTGAAGAAGAAAAGAAGGACTAAGCGTCTTATAAGAACGATAAGGGACGAGGGACGAACTGGAACGAAATTTGCCGATCATCCCTTGTCCCTTTACAATTGTCGCTGATTCGCGATGGCCAAAAAAGATTATTACAAGATCCTTGGGGTAAAAAAAGACGCAAATGCGGACGAGATAAAGAAATCGTACCGCAAGATGGCGCGTAAATTTCACCCTGACGTCAACCCTAACGACAAAACCGCCGAAGAGAAATTTAAAGAAGTACAAGAAGCCTACGATGTTCTCTCGGACGAAAAAAAACGAAAGGTATTCGACCGATTCGGCTATTACAACGACAATTTGGATGCTGAATCACCGTTTGCGTCCGGCGCCGCAAGTGGTACTGGTGCACCGGGTTTTGATTTTTCGGGCTTCGATTTTTCGAGTACGTCGGGCGGCGGTAGCGGATCCAGCTTTCGCGATATTTTCTCTGATCTTTTTGGCGGTGGAGGTGGCGGGGCAGGCGCGCGGCCACAGCCTGAACCGCCGCGGGCGATGCCTAAGAAAGGCCGAGATATCGAAATGCCTTTGGCACTCAGTTTCGAGGAGGCATTTACTGGTCTGACAACCAACATCACGGTAAACCGGTCGGAGCAGTGTTCTCGATGTAACGGAGCGGGTGACACCGGCGGTCCGGTCGTTCAATGCACTACCTGTAAAGGAACGGGACAGGTCATGCGGTCAGGAGGGCGTTTACAGTTCGCCCAGGATTGTGCAGATTGCGGCGGAACCGGTCGACGTCGAACCCCGTGTTCGCTTTGCAGCGGCAAAGGAACAACCCCGAAATCCGAACAAGTGAAAATCAGGATTCCTGCCGGTGTCGATACTGGTTCCCGTGTACGGATTCCAAAGAAAGGCCATGGTGGCAGGCTAGGAGCAGAACCAGGGGATCTCTTTATCCTTACAAATGTCGGAAAACATCCGTTCCTGACACGTAAAGGAGACAACGTCTACGTTTCGGTCCCGATATCGGTTTCAGAAGCTGCATTAGGTGCGAGGATCGAAGTTCCAACAGTCGAAGGAAAAGCTCAACTCAAGATTCCGCCAGGCACAGAGTCTGGGCAAAAGTTTCGACTGCGTGAGCGTGGCTATCCAAGCTTGCGAAATCCATCGTTGCGAGGGGATGAGTTCATTGAGGTAAAGATCGCGCTCCCGAGGGTAATATCCGAAGAGACAAAGGACATCTTGAGACAATTTGAGAAACTTAATCCGGAGAACCCCCGAAATGCAATGGGGTTAGACTGATCCACTAAATGCCTTGAAGAAAGGTCTCGGCAATGTCGACATGAGCCTGTTGCACCCGAATTAAGATGTTTCCGCCGTTTAATTAACGATGAAAAAGCGCGTCAAAACATATACGATCAGTGCCGTCGCGGAAATGTTCGAAATACATCCGCAGACACTGAGGATGTATGAACGTGAGGGGCTACTAAAGCCTTCGCGATCGGTGGGGAATACGCGACTTTATGAGGACTCGGACCTCGAGCGTCTGGAAATAATTCTATCGCTCACGCGCGATCTTGGAGTCAATCTTGCTGGTGTTGAGATAATTCTCAATATGCGGGAAAAAATGGATGCGATGCAGCGTGAGTTCGAGCGTTTTTTTGAATACATCCGCAGTCACGCGAGTGAGATCCCGCGAAGCGGTCAGCAAACAGCTCCTTCGGATGCCCTAATACCCGTTTCGCGAGTCCGCAGAGCCCATTATGCGGAAGTTACGATCGACGACGAGTAAGTCAGGCTTAAACGATTCACGTAGATTTTGCAATTGATCGTTTTGTGTTGCAAAATATCCCGTCCCTTTAAACCGTAAAAATTTCTTCAGGAGTATCGTGATGAAAGTTTTTGCAGGAAAGTTCTTGCTTTCGTCTTTGGTGTTTTGCACCCTTTTTGCCGTCGTACGATCGAGTGCCCAAGATCTTGATGACGTTACGATCGCGGGCCGAATAACCGATTCGAACGGGATGGCCATCGTTGGCGCGACTGTCATTGCAAGTCAAGTTCAGTCTGGGCTGTCACGGACAGCAGTGACGAATAGCGACGGCCAGTACCGGTTTGTCGAATTGCCCCCGGGAACATACAAGATCAGGGCTTCGGCGACCGGATTCGGTGCAAAAGAGCGGATCGATTTGGTCACGATCGCCGGACAAAACCTTCGACTCGACCTCTCGTTGTTGCCGGCCGATGTGCAAGCGGAGACAACAGTTACGGTAACTGACGATGACGCACCAGCTATTGACGTGACCCGAACAATTGTAGGCGGAACGATCGAGGAGCGGGAGATCGAAGAACTTCCGAATGTTAATCGAAATCCGCTAGACCTGGTCTTAACTCTTGGGGGGACCTCCGAAGAAGCTCTCTCAACTTCAGATCTCGCCGAGGACCGAAACGCGAATCCGCGGAGCACACCCTTTGAACAGGGCAATTTCACCATTTCGGGCGGGGCCTCTTATTCCAATAACATTACGATCGACGGTTTAGATAATAACGACGACAGGTCAGCTCGAGACCGGTTTCAGCCGTCTTTAGAAGCGATCGCAGAAGTGCAGGTAATAAGAAATCAATTCTCGGCTGAGTATGGACGTGCATCTGGCGGACGTATCAATTTACGAACTCGCTCCGGCTCAAACCGCTATCGCGGCAGGGCATTCATGTTCTTCGCCGATGACAGTTTCAATGCGAATACTTGGTACAACAACAGCCGAGGAATCGATCGGTTGCCGCTCACGTATTACAATCCCGGTTTTACGTTCAGCGGACCTGTCAAATTGCCGTTTTACAATGGAAAAGACAAGACATTTTTCGCATTTGCATACGAATATCAGCGGTTTGAAGATACGACTCTGATCGATACGTATATTCCTGTGGTTCCGAATCCACGATTTACGTTACCTTCGCCGACCGGGACGGAGCAATTTTGCGACAATGCGAATCCCGCGAACTGCCCGGCTACAGCAGGTTTTATTTCTAATTATTCGAATTTGTATGCGACTCCGAACGCAGGAAATATCCTCACGCTGCGATTCGATCACCGATTGACCAAGAAAAATGATTTTACCGTCGGTTGGCAGTTTGGCCGGCGCAAAAACCGTAGAACTAGTGGGACTTCAACTACTCGTATAGAAGAAGCCTTGCAGGCAAGGAACATAAATACAGACGCAATAAACTTCACTGACAACCACGTTTTTGGATCTAAAGCCGTAAATCAGTTCAGGTTTCAATGGTCCAATTACAAACCGAGTTATCAAACGGACGACCCATTGGCACCGGTGATCTTGATCGGGTATCGAAATCCGGTAACTAACAGCGTACAGACACTTATTGCAGGTAATTCTACAGCAAGCAGCTTGCAGAATTTTGCCGACAGCCGCGAAGAACGAAGATTGCAGTTTCAAAATTCGTTCACCTATATTGCAGGATCACACACGCTTAAGATGGGTATCGACGTTCAGGACGTCAATTCGAAGGCAGTAGCGCTGGGCGATGCGACGGGTACCTACAACTTTGGCAGCGTTTTGAACTATTCGAACAATGTTTTATCGAGATATCGGCATAACTTTGGGACAGCCACAGACGTTACAAACACGTATTGGGGTTTGTTCATCAACGACGAGTTCAGACTCACTTCGAACCTTACACTCAGTTACGGGGTCCGTTATGAACGCGAGACTGCGATCTCTGACAACAACAATATTGGGCCTCGTGTCGGTATTGCGTGGGATCCTTTTGGAAAGAAGCGTGGAGCGGGCAAAACGGTTGTTCGATTCGGAGCAGGGATTTTTTACAATCGGGTCCTTTTGCGAACGGTCGGCGACTTCATACAGAACCAATTAGGCAGCCTTGCATCATTTGACTCCAATACGATACCCACAACCAATAATTCGAGAGCAAACGTCCTTGCCCAGATCGCGACCAGTTTCCCGAACGCTTATCCATCTGTTGAAGCTCTTCGAGCGGCAGTCACGTCGGCAAATTGCGGACCAGTGGCTACTCCTGTTCCGTGTGGGCCAAATACAGGTTTCATTGCTAATACCGCCAGCGGCGGTAACCCGCTACGGTCCGTCGATCCTGACCTCAAAATCCCTGAGAGCTATCAGTTCAACGTTGGGTTTGAGCGTGAGATATACAACGGATGGGTTTTTGAAGCAAACTATACATGGAACAAGACTGCTCACCTTTGGCGAGAATACAACACAAATCTTCCGATACTTCCGTCCGGGTTCCAGGATTATACCGCGTACCTTGTCGCATCGCAGTACGTTTTTACTAACTTTAACGGTACCCAGCGAACATATCGCTTTTACCTTGGTCCGACGACGGATCCCAGCGGAGTTTCTACAAATCCAGCAACTCAGACCGGTACCTGTGGCACAACGGTGAATGTCACCTGCTGGATAAATCTGAATACCGTAAACACCTCGTCGACGACTCCGAACACCAACGCATCGGACGGTGTTTCATCAAATTCGATCGGTGGGCCAATTGGCATTGCGATCGAAGCACTTCGGAGTCTGCGTCCCGACCCAACCGTAGATGAGAAAGAGCGAGTCGCGTCGATCGGGAACTCAGCATATCAAGGACTGGTTTTGGAGTTTCGCCGCCGTTACCGAAAGATGGGTTACGGTTTCGGAGGATCTTTTCGTGCAGTATATACTCTTTCGAAACTGATGGATGACGGACTCAACAATACTTCGAACGCCGAGGTCAGCGGTGATTTCAGCCGCGAATGGGCTCGAGCCCTGCAGGACAGGCGACACCGTTTCGCTCTGTCGGGCTCCATCGATACTCCGTGGTGGCTCGGGAGCGTTCGGTTCTCTCCGATTTTTCGTTTTGGAAGTTCAGCGCCTTTCAATCTTGGATATGGCATTGATCGAAATCTGAATGACTCGAGTACCGATAGGGTTCAGTTCAATGGCAACCTTTCAGATCTAGTTTGGCGTGAGCCGGGTTCCGGGGTTCCGGAGGCTTTGCTTGCTCAATTTTCGCTGCAGCCCATCGGGTCGCGAAGCGGAAATCTTCCGCGGAATGCCGGCCGAGGTCCGAAACAGTATATATTTGATCTGAACGTTACTCGTGAATGGAAGTTTGGCGAGCGTTTCCGTTTACGGCCAACAGTCGAGTTCGGCAATATCCTTAACATGGCTGTGTTCAGTTTTGGCTCTGAGTTTGTTGATTTTATAGGGCCGAACGCGTCGGCTACCGCTAGAGAGAATTTCCTGGTTCCAACCCGCACCTTTCGCCCAAGGCAGATTCGGTTTGGTATTCGGTTCGATTTTTAGATTAATTACACCGATCGAAATAAAAGACCGCCACTCGAAGCGGTCTTTTTTCGTTCTTCAGAAGAAAGATTTTTGATGACGAATTCACAGTGAATGTGATAGTTTTAAAATGTTGAACATCTTTGTTCCGTGCCGACGATGAATCAAGTATTAGAGTCTGCCATCCCCGTAAGTGAGATCTCGATCGAATCGGTGTTGCTGGACGCCGATCTGTTCGTGAAGTACAGTTCGCCTGAAAAGGCCTTCACCCTGCTTCGGGAGTCGATCGAGCGCAGCCCGCGTTCGATATCTCTGCGCGAAAAGATGCGCGACATCAGTATCAAGCAGAAGAACCTCTCCGAGGCTGCAAAACAATGCCTTGCATTGGTAACGCTATATATTGCACGTGAAGACTTTGACCTGGCTTACGATCGACTTCAGGAAGCGAAACTACTCGATCCGCGGATCTCAGTAGCTCCTGGACTCGAAGCTATCCGTCGTGCCCGGCGACCAGAATTTGCTACAAACCGTGACAGAACACCGCAAAAAGTCAGAACCGATGTGACGTTTGCAGGAAATCTCGGATACGTCAGCATTTTTGATGCGGTTCAGGTGATAGAAAATGCAAAAATGACCGGGCTTCTGGTATTAAAATCCGACATGCACCTGGCCAGTGTTTCTTTCAACGAAGGCAAGATAGTCGATGCGGAATGTAACGGACATAATGGTGTTGGCGCATTCAGGGAGATCATTGAGATCAGCAGCGGGACATTCGAATTTTCTACGTCCGAAAACGAGTTTCAAGTCATAATCAGCGTTTCGAGCAATACAAACTTTTTGCTCGATGTTCTTACCGAACTCGATAACGAAAGAGCTGAACAGCAGGGGCTTCGTGACGTTGGGAGCGAGCTGATTTAGCCGCACAACTCACAGTGTGGCCCCCCAGGGATTCAATCCAATTCCGCTTATTCACATATCGTCACGGAACGTCTCATCCGACAGTTTCAGTTGACTAAAACCGCCGATTACCCCAAAATATAGTGCTACCTCGAATAACCTAGCACTATAGAATGTTTAAGCTCCAACGCCTGGAAATCACAGGTTTTAAATCTTTTGCGGACTACACGGAGATCGTCTTTACGGGAAACGGAATAACGGCGGTTGTTGGTCCGAACGGCTGCGGCAAATCGAATGTCTCGGATTCGATCTCGTGGGTACTGGGAGAACAGCGTGCCAAGTCGCTTCGTGGAGGCGAAATGAAGGACGTCGTCTTTCAGGGTACAAAAAACCGAAAGCCGTCTGGCATGGCCGAGGTTGTTTTGCACCTAGTCCGTGACGACGATGCGTTTGATATTGATGACCGTGAACTCGAGGACATCGATGAGGCATTAAGCAATATTGACGAGCTTGCCGTCGACATCGACGCCCTTGAGGCTGAGACCACGGAATCGTCGGCGGAGGCGGCCGCGGATGCTGCATACGTTGCCGAGGCCGAGCAGAATGGCCTTCACGAAGAAGGCGACATCGAGATCCAGAAGGTTCAGGCGGCACAGGTCGGTTCGATACAAGTGGTAGAGCGAACCGTGAGGTCAAAGCGCCATTGGCGGCCTCGTTCGTTTGCTTTGGATTTCGCACCTGGAGAAGCGGTTTCCGTCACCCGACGACTTTATCTATCGGGTGAAAGTGAATATCTCCTCAACGGGAAAACATGTCGGCTTCGTGATATTCAGGACCTGTTCGCGGGAACGGGACTATCAGGCGCTCATTACGCGATCATTGAACAAGGCCGAATCGGTCAGATACTATCGGCAAAACCAGCTGACCGTCGAAATCTCATCGAAGAAGCGGCCGGAATATCAAAGTTTCGGACCCGACAACGTGCGGCAGAATCCCGGCTCGAGTCAGCAAAGTCCAATCTTGGCCGGATCTCGGACATCGTATCAGAGATCGAGAAACAAGCGAATTCATTGAGACGTCAGGCTGCGAAGACCCGGCGGTATGTCGTTTTGCAAGAGGATTTTCGGGTCCTTTTAAGACAGCTGTTCGCAGCCGAAGGCAAGCATCTATCGGGCCTGATCGATGAGCTCGGTGAAAAACTGGCTGAAGCGATCGAGACCGAGCGTGGCTTCATCGTCAAGGTCAGTGATCAAGAAGAGACCTTTCGAAGGGCAACGATCAGCGCCCGCGAAGCAGAGGAAGCTCTCTCGGAGGTTCGGCGCCGGCATGCCCAGAACGCACTTGAACGCGATAGAGCGGATCGAGAACACCGCTATCAGTCAGAACAGATCGTAAATCTCAACAATCGCGTTGTTGCATTGCGCGGTGAGATCGACGCCTCGAATGAGCGACTCAGGCTAGCAGCGAACGAACGCGAACGGCTTGAGATCGAGGAGCAGAAAGAAAGTTCTGAAGCCGACGCCTCGCGGCTGATACTTGTAGAGGCTGAAAAGACCTACGCGGCAAAAGTTGACGACGTTCGAACGATCGAGGCGGAGGCAGAGTCCCGTCGAAACGAATTGATGATACACAACGCGGCTGTCGAACGATTTGACGAGATAGGTCGGCAGCTTGAAATGAACGTCGCTCGACTGCTCGAGAGGCTTGAAGGTCTGGAACGCGAGGGCTCACGCGCGGACGAGATGCACGCTGATTTCGTCGCGGAAGCTGAACGAGCTTCGAAAGAGCTGGCCGGTGAGCGGGAAAAACTCGATTCGCTAAATTCTGAGAAGAAACAACTTCTTGAGAATTCCGCGGCCGCTCGCGAATTGCTCAGGCGCGCCGATGAGCATTTCAGACTTAGAAGTTCTGAACTTGCACGAACGCGCAATCGGCTTGAGACGCTCCAGGAACTTGAAGAAAAACGAGCAGTGTACGCGCCCCAGATACAGAAGCTATTTTCCGAAAAGGACAAAATGGGTGTGCAGCCGCTCGGCGTGCTCGCAGATTTTCTGAACGTCGATGAGACCGCAGAGAGAGCCGTTGAAAGCCTTTTTGGTGGATATCTGCAAACGGTATTGGTCCGGAATTTGGCCGAGGCAAAGAAGGTTTCCGACTGGCTGCGGCAAAAGCCGATCGGACGCGTTTCGATCTTGATCGCACCCGATGCAAAACGTGTTGAAAACACATCCGTCAGGATCGGCAACTCGAAGAGCATCGAAAAAGTCCTCGGGGTTTCGCCAGAGTTACTCGCGGTATTGCGAAACGCGTTTCCCCGAGAGATGTCGGCCGATCTGGTCGATGAGCTCGATGATACACCCTCGGCAGCTGGCGGCGTGACTGTTGCAGAAAACGGAGATATACGTTTTGGCAACAGTCTTTTCATAAGCGGCCAAACCTCGACCGGTGAAAGAAACGATTCGCTTCTTGCATTCAAACGCGAACTTACCGGTCTTGCTCGGTCTGCCGAAAGGCTTGAAAACGAAGTCGCAAAGGCTGAGGAGGCTGCTAATGCCGAACGGTCGGCACTGACAAACCTTGAGGAAAGGACAGTTGATCTTCAGTCGCTTATCATCAAAGTAGAGCGCCATATTCTGAGCCTTGAGCTTCACGAAAAGAACGTGCGTCAAGAGATCGATCGGACCGAGAGACATCGAAAGGTCGTTGTAGAAGAGCACGCTCAATTGACTGCAGAGATCGCCGATATGCGTGCCAAGATCGGCGCCGCGCAGACGAGTCGGATCGAGGCCGAGGCGGCTCGTCGCGAAGCACAGGCCGATCTTGATGAGACCACTCGACGCCTTGCTGCGGCACGCGAACATGCTGAAGACGAAAACCGGATTCTAAACGAAAAGAGGACTCTTGCCGCAACCTCCGGTGAGAGGCGCCGATCGGCCCAAGCAGCATTGCGTCGGATCGAGAACGAACAAAAAGAGGTCGAATCCCGGATCGCCATTCTCGAACTTGACCTATCCGAGACGGATATAAAATTAGGGGAACTCCGCAAATCGGTCACAGAGATCGCCGGCCGGATCACCGGTGTCGAAGCGGATCTTGAGGCGGAGCGGCTCGAAATTGATACGGCTGTCAGTGCGGTCAATGCGGCGCGCATAATTGCGGACGAATCGAGTGAGACCCTGGCAGAGTTGAACCGAAAAGCTGCCGAGGCAATGAACGAAAGGGCTGCGATCGAGGTTCGTCAGACCGAGGCGGTCACGCATCTCAAGAATATTCAGGAGAATTGTAATCAGGAACTCAGCATCGAGCTTGATCAGCTGGTTAATTCTGTAGAGCTGCCGCCGGATTTTGCTCTGGACGATGCCCGGCGGCAAGTAGACGATCTGCGGCAACGGTTGGACGGATTTGGGGCCATAAACATGCTCGCCGTAGATGAACTCGCTGAAGCCGAAGAGCGATTACTTTTCCTGACGTCTCAAAGGCACGACATCGTCGAGAGTATTGCCTCGGCCGAAGAAGCTCTGCGTGAGATCAAAGAGCGGTCGCGCGAGCGGTTCAAACATGCGTTCGAGGCCATCAACGAAAATTTCAAGACCTATTTCAGCGACCTTTTCGGCGGCGGACGGGGCGAAATGACACTCCTCGAATCTGACGACATACTCGAAGCCGGGATCGAGGTTTCGGCTCAGCCGCCAGGCAAGCGTCTTCAGAATATCCTCCTGCTCTCGGGCGGCGAGAAAGCAATGACCGCCATTGCTCTCGTGCTCGCCATTTTCAAATATCGACCATCGCCGTTCTGTTTGCTCGACGAGGTCGATGCACCGCTAGATGACGCAAACGTCGGCAGGTTTGTTGGAAAGATCGCTGAAATGTCCGAAAAGACCCAGTTTATCGTGATCACCCACAATAAACGGACGATGGAGGCCGCCCGGGCGCTTTATGGCGTTACGATGCAGGAAGCCGGTGTATCGAAGGTGGTCTCGGTGAAATTCGAGTAGCTTAACATCTAAATCGAACCAAACTTGCTTTCGACTCATCGAAGAAGCCGGTGTACAATTGCGCGTTCGGCCCGTTTTGAGGCCAGCCCAATGATGATGAAAGCATTATTTGCAACAATGATCGCGGCTATCTTTGTGTCCGTTTTTGCTTCCGGCATTGACGGGCAAACCAAAACGCGTAAGTCGACTGTCAAACGTCCGGTCGCAAAAGCGGCGGTTCCGGTCGAAACCAAACGAGAGGAGCCCGTTCCTGAAACGGTTTCGGCACCGCCGAAACGCAACGAACGGCCGAGCGGATCAACGAATAATCCTGGCGTTGCGGTCTCAAAGCGATCCACGGGGACCGAACCGACCGCGTTCTCGTACGAATTCTCACAACCGAATTTCACGCTTGCCCTGATCCGGGTCGACCATGACGAAAATGGCAAGGGCAAGATCTCGTTCACCCGAAAGGATTATGATGAGGCGATATCTGATCCGGTCAGCCTCTCAAAAGCAACCATCGATCGGTTGAACACGTTCTTTGACGAATTGAATTTTCTCGATTCGAACGAGGATTATCAATACGAGAAAGACTATTCTCACCTCGGAAATATAAAGATCACACGTCGTAAGGACGGCCGTCAAAGGACAGCTGCTTTCAATTGGACGGAGAACAAAAGCGCCCGAAAGCTCGCCGACGAATATCGAAAGATCACAAATGAATATGTCTGGATATTCGACATCAAGCTTGCACGCGAAAATCAACCGCTGGAAACACCGCAGATAATGAGCCGCCTCGAAGGACTTATAAAACGCAACGAGATCTCCGATCCACCCCACCTTATACCTTTTCTTACCGAGCTGAATAACGACGAAAGGCTCCCGCTAATGGCTCGTAACAACGCATCGCGGTTAATTGCCCAAATTTTGAAACAGGTCGAAAAGGCCGCAAAATGATCCGCGTCCGAGCGAATTGATCCCGAAACGGTCTCGTAGGTTTTCAAATACCACCCCAAAACACCCAGAGTGTATCACAAAAGTGACAGTATTGCAAGTATGAAAATCTGCAAAAAATACGATTAGCCCAGTATTGACGGGCATATGAGCAATGGGTGACCAACGGAGGCGGCTGTTTGTATTGGGTACTGAGCGGTTTGTCGGGGCGTCGCCGCCCGAGGTTTCAGGGCGATCGGTTCCAGTCGGCGTGCGGCAGCGGGCAATGGCCGTTACAGGCTGTTCGCGGAGTTGTTCGTGGCCTTCGCTGCTAATTGATAGTGCCGATATCCGAACAACTTGACGATCGACCGTCTCTTCATCGGCCACGGCGTCATCAGCATAGCGAACGTATGGACCATTCGGCAACGAACCGGAAACCGCCGTCGAAGTGTGAGAGTTCGGCCGCGACTTTCTGCCCGCCGTCAGTTTGAGATCGTCCCGTCGTCGGCGATCTTTGGTGCGGTAGCGGGGAAGTCGGTGTTTGAAAGCGAGCGAACTTTACGGATCGACTCGCCCGAGGGGTCAAGGACCGGTATTCCGCGTCCTTCCTGCCGGCCCGAATGGATCCGTCCGCCAGCGAATTTACCATCGCGGCCTAGTTCAACTTCGAGGATCATCGTCAGGGCAGTTTCATCCTGCAGCCGGAACCAGCCATAGGTCGCGAAATTGCCGAGGCTGTAAGCGATCAGCCGCCCTTTATAGATCTCCATTCCGCGAAGGACGTGCGGGCCGTGTCCGAGAACGAGGTCTGCTCCTGCATCGATAACGGTGCGGGCGAAGAGCGGCAGATTGCCGCGTTTCTCGCCAAAATACAGCTCGGTGCGATTCGGCACATTTTGGGATGCAGTACCTTCGGCACCGCCGTGGAAAGAAACGACGACGATGTCTGCGTTTCTGCCCGCGTCAGTGACAAATCGCTTCGCCGCGACGAGATCATTGACGTTCGGGACGATCGCATTGTGGGCAAACGCGACGAACGCGATCTTGATGCCTTTGACGTCGAGGAAAGCTGTCGAACGCTGAAGTCGATCGCTTCCGGCGTGTTTTATACCTACCGCATCGAGTGCCTGCCGGGTACTTGTCATACCCGCGTTTCCGAAATCGAACGAGTGGTTGTTGGCGAGACTGACGACATCAAAGCCGGCATCTTTCAAATACTTTCCGTAACGGGTCGGCATACGAAACGCAAAACAGCGGATCGGTTCGGGTTCTTTGCCGGGAAGCGGCGGTTTTGGCGGCTTGCACTTGGCCGATTCGCCGCTGTCTGCCATCGGGCCTTCAAGATTGCCGAAAGCTATGTCGGCTGCCGAAATAACGGGCGTCACGGCCTTTAGCAACGCTTTGCCGTCTTCGGGCGGCATTCTCGTATCGTTAGGATAGGGCGAGCCGAGCATGATATCGCCGACGGCGGCGATCGTGATCGTATCTTTTTTCTGAGGGGTCGGGGTCACATCAGCCTCGACAAACCGGGTTGCCGAAACGTTCTCGATCTGTCCGGCAGTGCATCCGGACGCAAAAGCGCATATCGAAAGTGCCAAACCGAACGACAGAACCATATTGCGTCGTCTATTCATCGGGGGAACAACTTGGGCACGCATTATCACGAAGGTGCGGGCACTCCTTCAGTTCAAATAATCTCAGCGGTGTGAACCCTAGGCCGTCGCCGGGGCAAGTTTCTCGGACACTTCAGGTTCGCTTGCCGCTGAGATCTCATCGGAATCCTCGATCAGCGATGTTTCCACGATCGCTTTCTGTTCCAGCTCGTGGATCGCATACGAACCGGTTGCCGGCGACGCCGATGCGACGCGGCCGACGTACCTGAGCGTTAGATGCTCCGGTTTGATGTCGCGTATCCGTTTTTCGACGAACGTCCATCCACCCATGTTCTCGGGCTCTTCCTGGGTCCAAAATACCTGCGATGCATTTGGATATGATGCAAAGACATCTTTCAGCCCGGCGGCCGGGAACGGATAGAATTGCTCGACGCGGACGATGGCAACGCGTCCATCGTTCGAATCTTCGCGGCCGGCATCGAGGTCGTAAAAGACCTTACCCGAGCAGAGCACGATCCGCTTCACCTTTGCACGATCGGCGATCTTCGCATCATCGATCAGCGGACGAAATCCGCCGGTCGTCAATTCATCGATCGTCGACGAGGCGGCCGGCAGCCGAAGCAGGCTCTTTGGCGTCATCACGACCAGCGGACGGAGCATTTCTTGTTTGGCTTGTCGGCGTAAGAGATGAAAATACTGCGCGGGCGTCGTCGGGTTGCACACCTGAAGGTTATTCTCGGCGCACAATTGTAAAAATCGTTCGAGCCGGCCGGAGGAATGTTCCGGGCCCTGGCCCTCGTAACCGTGCGGCAGCAGCAGCACGAGACGGCATTTCTGATTCCACTTGTCTTCGGAAGCAGCGATGTACTGGTCGATTATTACCTGCGCTCCGTTGGCAAAATCGCCGAACTGAGCTTCCCACATCACGAGGTCATTCGGGCAGATCACCGAATATCCATACTCGAATCCGAGCACACCGGCTTCGGACAGCGAGCTGTCGAAAACGTAGAACCGCGAGCGTGGGTCGCTTTCGGTCTTCAGCTCGGTCAAAGGCGACCATCGTTCACCGGTGACCGTATCGTACATAGAAGCGTGCCGCTGTGAGAAGGTCCCGCGTCCGGAGTCCTGGCCCGAAAGCCTGACCGGCGTTCCTTCGAGGACGAGCGAACCTACCGACATCGCTTCGGCAAAACCCCAATCCATCGGCACTTCGCCGCTGCCCATCTTTGCCCGCCGGGCGAGCTGGCCGACCATCTTCGGGTTGATGTTGAAATGGTCGGGAACGAGCGAGATCTTTTCGGCGACGGTCGAGATGATCTCACGCGGCGTCCCCGATTCGAATACGGCTGAACCGTCGTCTTCGGCGGCGACCGGCGGCAGTTCGCTTCGTTTCGAACCCTGCGAAGCGATCTGTTTTGCACGTTCGAGAATGCCTTCGTATTTGTGGACGACCGCGTTCGTCATTTCGCTGAGCACCTCTGCGGTGATGACACCCTCGCGGATCAGGTGTTCCGCGTAAAGATGGCGCGTTCCGGGGTGTGCTTTGACCCGGGCGTACATCAGCGGCTGTGTGTAGCTGGGTTCGTCACCCTCGTTGTGCCCCAGCCTGCGAAATCCGACCAGGTCGAGGACGACGTCTTTGTTAAACGCGTGGCGATAATCGAGTGCGATCTGGATCACGCGGTAGGCGGCCTCGGGGTCGTCACCGTTGATGTGAAAGATCGGCGTTTGCGTGATCTGCGCAGCGTCGGTCGAATAGATCGAGCTGCGGCCCAATTGGGGCGAGGTGGTGAACCCGATCTGATTATTGATGACGATATGGATGGTCCCGCCTGTTCGGTAGCCCGGAAGACTCGCCAGCTGCAGCGTTTCCATCACGATCCCCTGACCGGCAAATGCCGCGTCGCCGTGGAGCAGGACCGGCATCACAAGGTCGTAAGCCTCTTCGCGGGGCCGCTGGTCGCCGTTTCGCACGTCGTCCTGAAGTCCGCGGGCCATGCCCTCGACCACCGGATTGACGAATTCCAGATGGCTCGGGTTACAAGCGAGCTCGATCTTGATCTCGCTGCCCGACTTTGTGATACGCGTGCCGACAGCGCCCTGGTGATATTTGACGTCGCCCTCGTCGGCCGGAAAGCTCGGGTGCGAACTGCCCTCAAAGATCGTGAAAATGCGCTCGGCCATATCGCCTTTTTCCGCATCGCCGACGATATTCGAAAGAACGTTCAGACGGCCGCGGTGGGCCATACCCATAAAGATCTGTCTGATGCCGCGTGCGGCTGAGCCCTCGACCAGCTGGTCGAGCATCGGAATCACCGTTTCGCATCCCTCGAGGGAGAAACGCTTTTGCCCAAGATATTTCTTGTGAAGAAACTGTTCGAACTGCTCGGCTTCGATCAGCTTCTGCAGAAGCTCTTTTCGGATCGCCGGATCGAGCGGAACGGTGTCGACGAACTGTTCGCGGATCTGGCGGCGGATCCAGTCCTTTTCTTCCTTGCTCTGAATGTGGCGATATTCGATCCCGACCTTTCCGCAATATGCCTTGCGAAGGATCTCGAGTATTCGCCGAAGCGTCGCGGTCTTTTCATCGTGAAGCCCGCCGGTGATGAATTCGCGGTCAAGATCCCAGATCGTCAGGCCGAACGATTCGAGATCAAGTTCGGCGGAGTGGTGCGACGTCATGTTAAGCGGATCGATATCGGCCAGCAGGTGACCCCGGATGCGGTACGCGTTGATCAGCTGCAGCACGTTCGCCTGCTTTTCGGCCTGCTCGGTAAATCGGTCGCCGCCGAGCAGGGACGGGTTATAATCTTCGGCCCATCGCAGCGGCGGAATATTGATCTCGAGGTCGGCAAAGATCTCATCATAGAACCGGTGCTGCCCGACGAGCAGCTCACTGATCTTTGCAAGAAACAGGCCGCTTTCGGCTCCCTGGATCACGCGGTGGTCGTAAGTGCTCGTCAACGTGATGATCTTGCTGATGCCGAGCTGCGAAAGCGCGGCTCCGGTCATAGCCTGATATTCCGCCGGATACTCGATCGCACCAGTGGCTATGATGGTGCTCTGGCCGGACATAAGGCGCGGATTCGATGCGACCGTGCCTATCGTGCCTGGATTGGTAAGCGAGATGGTCGTTCCTTGAAAATCGGATATCTCGAGCTTGCCGTCGCGAGCTTTTCGGACCGTTTCATTGTAGGCGGAGAAGAACTGAGCGAAATTCATCGCCTCGCAGCCCTTGATATTCGGGACGAGAAGATTTCGCGAGCCGTCCTTTTTTTCGATGTCTATCGCGATACCGAGATTGATGTGCGGATTTTCGATCCGGGCCGGAGCGTTGTTCACGACGCCAAAGCCGTTGTTCATCGCCGGATAGGCCCGGGCCGAGGAAACGATCGCCCAGGCGATCAGATGCGTGAACGAGACCTTGCCGCGTCCGACGGCATGGAGGTGTTCGTTGATGATCCGCCGGTTCTCTTCGAGCACCTTGACCGGTATCGTCCGCAGGCTCGTGGCCGTCGGCACGGTGAGGCTCTGCTCCATGTTCTCGACGATCTTTTTCGCCGGGCCGACGAGCGGTTTTGATTCGGAACCCGCCGGTATCGCGGCCGATCCGGCAACAGCCTTCTGCTTTTGAGGCTCGGCGGACCCTGTTTCTGTTGGAGGGACGGCCGCAGCAACTGGCTCGGGCTTTGTTCCGGTGTTTGACAAAAGCTCGTCAAAATATGCCTGCCACGATTCGTCGACCGTCGTTCGGTCGGCACGATAGCGTGACAAAAGCCCTTCGACGTAACTTGCATTAGCACCGAAATTCTCAGTGATCAATTCCGAAATGTATGTGTTCGATTCGCGCACGTTATTTATTCTCAACCTCTTGATCTGATCAGATGGTGTAAACCAATATCTTATCGCAATCGGGCAGAAAAGCTAAATTTTAAGGGCATCAAGGTCGGGGCCTCTTTCAAGGGTCAACTGCTTCTTAGCGGATTTGCGATCTCGATGTCGATGTCGATCGGAACGACGCGTTTATGGTGAAAGCCGAATCGGCGAAACTTGCCAAAAACGAAGACCCTGCCGCGAACCGTCCATCGTTCTTTCGAATCGCGCAATTCTCTGTACGCGGCCTCGATCAAACGTCCGGTCGGAAGAAAGATCGTCGCCGGTTCGGGTAATACGATCGCTTCATTTTTCCGGAATTTGAAGCTCGCTGTGTATTCGTCGATCTCGACCGGAATTTCGTTGACGCGAAAGTCGTGAAAAGTGAGAAATTCGACCGTGCCCGATTGTTCAAGCGCCCGGATCTCGGCGTTGAGTTCTAAATTTATGCCGGTCAGGCCGACATCCACGAGTTTTGGGTCCCCGATCGTGACGACCGCTTGTTCCTCGCCCGATCTCGATCGGTCAGACGATGTCGAGCTGACCATGATCGGCTTTCGATGGACCTTGTAACCGCGGATCGAACTCGGCAGCGTCTGAGCAGCAAGCGGCGCGACACCAAAGACCGCAGCGATCGCGATGAACGCTATCGCGGTCGATCGGGCGGCTCGGGCGTTCGAAATGATCTCAGGATGAATGTACGGAGCCCAAAAGCCTTCAAGACGTCGAAGCATGTGAGCTAATCACCTCGTCGGGCGCCGACTCTTTGGCCGAGGCCTCGAGGTCCAGTTTTATTGCGTCCAAAATGCCGTTGATGAACTGGGTTGCTTCGAACGTGGAGAATCGACGGGCGATCTCCAGTGCTTCGTTTATGACGACGGTGTGAGGCGTGGTTTCGTAAAGGAACTCGTAGACCGCGAGACGGAGCACATTGCGGTCAACAATGGCCATTCTCTCGATCCGCCAGTGTTCGGCCCGGGTCCGGATGCGGTCATCTATCGCCGCAATGTTCTTGAGTGTGCCAATGACAAGATTGTCGGCGAATGCCCGAGATCGTTCGTCGAAATCGGTCTCACCCAGTTCTGACCAATATATCTCGGGCGTAAACTCCTGGACGTGTTTCACGACGTCGGCCGCGAAAAGCATCTGGAGGGCGCATTCGCGTGCTTTTCGTCGGGTACCCGAACTCTTGGTTGATTTTTCAAACGACATGCTGCAAAACCTTATCGTTTCCCGAAGCTCGATCGCTGCTCATTTCGCGATAAAGATTTACGACCTCGACCGCGGAAATGGCAGCCTCATAACCCTTATTGCCGGCCTTCACGCCAGAACGGTTGATCGCCTGATCGAGCGTATCGGCCGTCACGACGCCGAACATCACCGGTATGCCGGTCTGCATTCCGGCCTGCCCGATGCCTTTTGCGGCCTCGCCGGCGACGTATTCGAAATGCGGCGTCTCGCCGCGAATGACGACGCCGATCGCGATCACGGCATCAAACCTGCCGCTTTCGGCAAGCTTGAGCGACGTCAATGGCAATTCGAACGATCCGGGTACTTTGAATATCTCGACGTCGCTTTCGGCAGCACCGTGGCTTTCGAGTGCATCAACTGCACCGTCGATCAGTTTGGATGTCAGAAAATCGTTCCAACGGCTTGCCACGATGGCGAATCGAAATCCTTCTGCATTAAGCCTGCCGCGATGAACTTTTGGTTGCACTATCTTGTGACCTCAAAAAACAAAAATGCCAAACCCAAGTATAGAGAACGTTAAATCTAAATGACAAGCAAAAAAGGTGCTTTGCAAAATGCCCGGCCTGCCTGAATAATATCGGGTTAGGCCCATTTTAATGCAGCAGGCGATAATCGAAACAGAAGAAACGCTGATCATCGAAACACCTGAGCGTGTCCCGCTGGCATTCTCGCTTGCCTCGATCGGCAACAGGTTCCTTGCCGCCGCGATCGATCATTTGCTTCAGTATGCCGCGATCATCGCGGTAATTTGGATCGCGCTCACCGCAAGCGGAATATCGCTTTTCGGGCCGACCGGCGACACGGCCGAAAGCCTTTTTGCCGATGCTCCGAAATGGGTGATCGCGATATTGATCATCGTCGTTTTCTTGCTGTTCACCGGATATTTTGTTCTTTTCGAGTGGTTATGGAATGGCCAAACGCCCGGAAAGCGGCTTTTGAAGCTGCGGGTGATCCGCGAGGACGGGCGCCCGGTGACGCTCTGGGAAGCCGTAGCCCGCAACCTGCTCAGGGTCTTTGACGCCGTGCCAGGATTCGTTGTTCCGATCTATTCGGTCGGGCTAATAGTCATTTTTCTAAGTAATCGCGACCAGCGGGTGGGCGATATATTTGCCGGGACCGTGGTCATCCGCGAACGGACCGACGAAGCCCCGACGTTCGCCGAGACATTCTCGAACCCGATCGCCGACGCCGCATTCAGGCGTGTTCAGCCGCGAACAAACTTCAGTGCAAATGTCGCATTGTTGTCGAGCGAAGAGATCGAAGTGGTCGAAAATCTCTTGCGGCGGCGATGGGATCTGACCGAGCGACAGCGTGCCTGGATGGCCTGGCGTGTCGCTTTGCCGATAATGTACAAACTCAAACCCGATTACGACCTTCAGACATTCACGTACGAGGGCTTCCTCGAAGAGATACTACATCGCTTTCATGCCAAACAGCGGTTTTTGAATTAGCCCGATTGCCTGGAAATCGGCGTTCGTGTTACTTTTTTCGAAACTCCGAGCGATGGCTTTGTCGTTCACGGTCCTTCTTGAATCAAGTGGCAAAAAAGATCCTTTTAACTGGCGGAGCCGGATTCATCGGCTCGCATCTGGCTGAAAATCTGCTCCGCGAAGGCGGTTGGCGGCTTACGATAGTTGACGACCTCAACACCTTCTACTCACCCGCGATCAAGCAGAAAAACCTGTCGCAGATCCGCGAGATCGGCGAGGTCGAGTTCGTCGAAGCTGACATCCGTGATTTCGGTGCAATGGCGGACGTCTTCGCTGCGGGCGAGTTCGAATGTGTGGTTCATCTGGCAGCCAGGGCAGGCGTCCGACCGTCGCTTGCTGAACCGAGGCTTTACTATGAGACGAACGTGACGGGTACGCTCAACCTGCTCGAACTTGCCCGCGAACATCAAATTCGGCAATTTGTTTTCGGTTCGTCGTCGAGCGTGTACGGGGTCAACTGCAAGATGCCGTTCGCAGAATCGGACAACGTGCAGCGTCCCATCTCGCCTTATGCTGCGACCAAGGCAGCGGGCGAATTGATGTGTCACACGTATTCGCATCTATACGGGATAAGAACGGTCGGTCTCAGATTCTTCACCGTCTACGGAGCGCGGCAGCGGCCTGATCTTGCTATCCACAAATTCTGCAGGCTGATAGCGGAGGGCAGACCGATCCAGGTATTTGGCGACGGCACAACGCGGCGCGACTATACCTACATCGACGACATCATTCAGGGCGTCAGGGCCGCAATGGACTACGACGGGTCGATGCACGAGGTATTCAATCTGGGCGAATCTGAAACGACCGAGCTATCGCGACTGATCGAATTGATCGAGGACGCTCTCGGCAAGAAAGCGGTCATCGACCGTCAGCCGATGCAGCCCGGCGACGTGCCGATCACATTTGCCGATATATCTAAGGCTCGGCAATTGCTCGACTATCGTCCGACCACAAAGATCGAAGACGGAATTCCCAAGTTCGTCGAATGGTTTCGCTCGTCGATCACCTGATCTAGCGCATTGAATGAAGGCCGAAAATGTTGCCTTCAGTATCGTTTGCAAGCGAGACAAAACCATATTCGCCGATCGAGAACTTTGTCTTGAATATTTTGCCTCCGTTCTGCTCGACGCGAGACTCTTCGACGGCACAATCGTCACAATTGAAATAGACCAACGTGCTGTTGCCGCCGGCCTTAAAGCCAGGCATATAAACCAGAGCACCGGACGAACCCGGGGCTTCGTCGTTCATCGGGAACGACCACATTTCGACTTCGGGGCTCTCCAGGCGATCAAGCGTAACCGCGAAAACCGCTTCGTAAAACTTCTTCGCCCGCTCTATATTGTCAACGTAGATCTCAAACCAACCAACCGCGTTTCTGCTCATATTCTCCTTCCTCGGCCTATCCTGTGCGAATTTTGTATTCCAACAATACTGATACGCAGATCGGGGTAGAAACGTTCAGCTTAACTCCAGCCAAAAACTCGTTTCATCGCGGGCAAGAGGCGGTGGCCGGTGACGACGGAGCGGAAGTATTCTTCGTGTTCTAGTTCGACGCGAGCCATGTCCAGAAGCTCGGCGACGCAGTCGTCCATGCCGAGTTCTTTTGCAAAGGCCGCGGCATCTTCGTATTCGATGGAGTTCTTGCTCTCCAGTCGCCCAGCGAAATACATCGGCATGAACCAGCCGGAGACGTGACAGGTCACGCCGAGGCTTCGGCCGATGGTCCAAAACACTTTTTCACGGATCGGTCTTGGTTTCGCACCGAGCTTTTCGAGCAACTGGCCGACCCGCCGGCGATGGTCCCATTCCTCTTCTTCTATCTGCATGATGCGAACGCGTTCCGGCGACTCTTTCAGAGACCTCCAATGCCCACGATAGGCATATGCCGCTGCGACCTCGCCGGAATAAGCGTTCTGCAGAATGCGGATCAGATTTTCGCGGGCTGTTCTCAATTTGATTTGATTGTAACCGAATCACCGCGTAATGCGAGAAAGTTCAGTTGCAGGGACCGAACTGCCGTTTGACATTGATTAGAATTGGAATTATTCTAAATTGAAATCGAGTATTAGAATGCACCCAATAAACGAAATCGAGAGCTTAGGTTTGACCAAGCAGCGTCAGGCGGTGCTTCAGGTGATCCGCGAGTCGGAAAAGCATCTGACCGCGAATGAGGTATTTGAAGATGCTCGGCGTAGATTGCCGGGCATTTCGTTCGCGACCGTGTACAATTCGCTCCACTACCTGAAGAGCGAAGGGCTGATAGGCGAAGTTCGGTTCGGCAACGACGCAACCCGTTATGACCGGACGCTCACGCGGCATGATCATGCGATCTGTGACAAATGCGGCGAGCTCGTCGATCTGAACCTGAAAATTCCAAACAGCCTTGTCAAAAAAGCCGCGGAGCTTTCTCAGTTCGCTGCCGGGTCGATCGAATTGACGCTTCACGGGCTGTGCCCTGCCTGCTCGGAATAGAAATCTACAAAATCAGAAACTAAGGAGAAGATAGAGGGATCACAATGGGAAACACCGAAGAACAAAATAGTGGCGAAGCCTTGGAAATAAACGAATCGAGCCGATGTCCGTTCACGGGCGGTGCGATCGGTTTTACGACGAGCACCAAGAGATCGAATCGTGATTGGTGGCCGAATGCATTGGATCTGAAGATGCTCAGGCAAAACTCTTCGCTTGCCGACCCGATGGGCGAAGACTTTAACTACGCAGAAGAATTCAAAACGCTTGACCTGAATGCGGTCATGGATGACCTCAAAGCGTTGATGACCGACTCGCAGGACTGGTGGCCGGCTGACTACGGTCATTACGGGCCGTTCTTTATCCGTATGTCCTGGCACGCGGCCGGAACATACCGCGTTGCGGACGGCCGCGGCGGTGCCGGTAACGGTGAACAGCGGTTTGCGCCTACCAACAGCTGGCCTGACAACGGAAACCTGGACAAGGCCAGGCGTTTGCTTTGGCCGATCAAGCAAAAATACGGCCGAAAGCTCTCGTGGGCGGACCTTTTCGTTCTTGCGGGCAATGCCGCTCTCGAATCGATGGGCTTTAAGACATTCGGTTTCGGCGGCGGACGTGAAGACGTATGGCAGCCGCAGGAAGACGTTTATTGGGGATCAGAAGGCGAATGGCTTGCTGACAAGCGTTACACGGGCGATCGCGAACTCGAAAATCCGCTTGCGGCCGTGCAGATGGGCTTGATCTATGTCAATCCCGAGGGGCCGAACGGCAATCCTGATCCGCTTGGGTCGGCTCGGGACATCCGCGAAACGTTCGCCCGGATGGCGATGAATGATTATGAGACCGTTGCCTTGACCGCCGGCGGCCACACGTTCGGCAAGGCCCACGGTGCAGGCGACGCGGCACACGTCGGACCCGAGCCGGAAGGCGCCCCGATCGAAGCTCAGGGCTTTGGATGGCTCAGCACGTATGCTTCCGGAAAAGGTGCCGATACGATCACCAGCGGTATCGAAGGTGCATGGACGCCGACGCCGATCCAATGGGACAACAGCTATTTTGAGACATTGTTCGGCAACGAATGGGAACTGACCAAGAGCCCCGCGGGTGCAAACCAGTGGCGGCCGGTTGGAGCGGAACCGAATGTCCCAGACGCGGCCGATCCGAACAAAAAGCATCTGCCGATGATGACCACCGCCGACATGGCGATGCGTATGGACCCGGCATATGAGAAGATCTCGCGGCATTTCATGGAGAATCCAGAAGAATTTGCCGATGCATTCGCTCGTGCCTGGTTCAAACTGACGCATCGCGATATGGGCCCGAAAGCCCGATATCTCGGTCCGCTTGTTCCGCAAGAGGACCTTATCTGGCAGGATCCGGTCCCGGCCGGCACGCGGATCGATGCATCGGACATCGCCGCACTCAAGGTAAAGATCCTTGCTTCGGGGCTTTCGGTCTCGCAGTTGGTCACAACGGCGTGGGCATCGGCATCGACATTCCGCGGTTCTGACAATCGCGGCGGTGCGAACGGCGCTCGCATTCGCTTGACGCCGCAGCGCTACTGGGAGGTCAATAATCCCGGACAGCTCGCGGGTGTGCTTTCGACCTACGAGGGCATCCAGGCTGAGTTCAACGCAGGCGGCAAAACGGTCTCGATCGCCGATCTGATCGTGCTTGGCGGCTGTGCTGCGATCGAGAAGGCGGCAAAAGATGCGGGCTACGACATTTCGGTTCCGTTCACGCCGGGCCGCGGCGACGCGACCCAGGAACAGACCGAAGTGGATTCGTTCAAGTTTCTCGAACCGCAGGCTGACGGTTTCCGCAATTACAAAAAAGGCCATCACAAGACGCCCGCTGAGGAATTGCTGGTCGATAAGGCAAATCTTCTGACACTAACGGCTCCGGAAATGACGGTCCTTGTCGGCGGAATGCGCGTTCTGGGAGCAAACTACGACGGTTCGAAGCATGGCGTTTTCACCGATCGGCCGGGGACGCTGACGAACGATTTCTTCACCAACCTGCTCGACATGAAGACCAAGTGGGAATCGGCAAACGGCGACGGCCAGGTCTTCAACGGCGTTGACCGTGCGACGGGCAGCGTCAAATGGACCGGAACCCGAGTTGACCTTATCTTTGGTTCTAACTCGGAGCTACGGGCTCTTGCTGAGGTTTATGCATGTGCCGACGGCGGAGAAAAATTCGTCAAGGATTTCGTCGCGGCGTGGGACAAGGTAATGAACCTTGACCGGTTCGATCTGGCATAAGATCTTTCGATCGATGAATGGAAGACGGCGGTCCGGCAGCGGGCCGTCGTTTTTTAGCTTGCGGACCCTGATTTCAATGAGGTCTTTATCAATTCCTCGAGGACCTTTATGTCTACGTCTGCGAGTTTGTTGATGTAGAGGCAGCCGACGCCTGTTTTGTGTTTTCCGAGCTTTGCGAGGGCGTCCGCCTGCTTCTGAATATCCATCGTCAAATGCAACGACAGATTTGCCTTCCGCGGTGAAAATCCGATCAGGAACCAATCGACCTCGCGGCCCGTCGCCGGGCTTTTGTACCGCTTAAGGCCAAAGCCGATCATCGAACCGCCCCACATCTTCGGCTCTTCACGACTTGCTTTTTTCATCATCTCCAAGATCACAAAACTGTCGCTACGCTTTTGTTCGCCGTCGATCGCGTTCAGAAAATCCTCAACGCTCGCAGTGTTTTGCTTCGTCTTGATCTCAACTAGTTTTGATTTCTTTTCAGGCATATCTCAAACCCTCAACGAGCCGCGAAAGGCTCGGGCGGCGTAATATGATTCGGCGCCGTTGTGGTAGATGAAGACATGGCCGTAACGCCAATCGCCGAAGATGGCACCGCCGAGTTCGCGGATATCGGCTGGTGTTTCGATCCAGCTGGATGTTTTGGTGTCGAATCGCCCGAGCTTTTGCAAAGACCTGTACTCATCTTCGTTAAGGATCTTGATGCCCATCGAGGCCGCAACTTCGAGAGCGCTGCTCGCGGGTTTGTGCTCCTTTCTCGATTCCCACGCGGCGCGATCGTAACAGAGGCTCCGGCGTACTTTTGGAGTCTCAGGTGAGCAATCAAAAAAAATGAACTCGCCGGACCTCTTATCGAACCCGACAACGTCGGGCTCGCCGCCGGTGCGTTCCATTTCGCTCAGCGACCACAGCTTTTCGGGGTTGGCTTGCAGCTTTGCTTCCACGTCGACCCACTTAATACCATTGTGGCGGGTAGAATTGTTTTCAAAACGCTCTTTCAGCGTGGCGACGAGTTCCGCACGATGCGCCGCCGATATTGTTTGTGTTTTGGTTTTGGAGGTGCCCATAGTTCTTACCGCTCAAAATGAAAGAGTCCTGAGTGGCTCAATATACTATCGGCTAATGAAGTCGAAAGGCAACACCTCGGCTGTGAACCGATCGAGATTTTCCTCGTTCGCCCGTGCTACGATCCTTTCGATCCGGCGTGTGACATCCGCGCCGGTATTGCTTTGGATCTAATCCCAATCGTTCTTGAGCAGCAGCTCTTCGATCCGGTAGGCGTGGAACATCTCGTGGTTGAAAAGATGCCGGAACATTATGAACACCGAATAACGATCGAACGCCTCGTGCACGGCCGATTTCTGCCACTCTTCCTCCGATAGCGTCTTCAATCTTTCGACCAGCGTAGCCCGCTCGCGGACGTATCTGTCGAGGCTCTCGTCAAGGTCAATTTCGAGCATCGCTCCTGCCTCGTCCTCAGCAGAATTCTCTATCGTCTTAATGAAGGGCTCAGGCTCGGACAAGATCAGATCAAGCCGCGCCCGAAACGCAACGTCAGACTGCGACAGGTGAATAGCGTGCTCGTACGCCGACCATTTCGCCGGAGCGGGGCGACGCTTCAGTATCAGCGGCGGCACCTCACGGATCAGCGGAATGATAACGCCGGGTGCCGTTTCTAGTGCGGAGATTAAAGTGCTTATGTCTTTCATCCCAATGGCAATATACGGACTCTCGCTCGTGATTCGTCGACGACGATCAAAGCACCTTGTTCAAGTGCGACCTCGTGTTCGCGAATTACGGAAATGATGGTGGACGAAAGGTCTGACGGGATGACATTTTGTGTTCGCACTTGGATAACGCTCGGACCGATTGCGTAAGTCAAAGCCAAGATCGTTCCAAAATCGAGGTCGTGTGTAAAGACTACGAAACCATTTGAACGAGCGAAATCGACGATCTCGGTATCTTCGGCTCGAGGGTCGCCGAAAGTTGACCAATGAACCGACTCGATACCAGCAGCCGTAAATGCGGCTGTCCAATCTGGCGATAGGTTCATATCGATGAGGACCTTCATGCAGCAACAAGCGGGAGTTCGATCTCCTCAACACGCCAAGCGGCATATGCAAGTGCCTCAGTAAGGTCGCCTTCCTCCAGATACGGATAGGCCTTAAGGATATCTCCGAACGAATGTCCCGAAGCGATGAGGCCGACGATCGTTCCAACCGTTACACGAAGGCCGCGAATACATGGCTTTCCGCCCATAACATTGGGATCAAATGTGATTCTCGCTAATGGTTTCATTTCCTGCCTCCCCAAACCTTTGTTTGCTGATTATACACCGATTTTTGTCGTTGATGAGCACAACTTGATAAAGGTCTAATAGCTTTTGGGATGGTACGTAGGACCATTGGGAGCTACGGCTGAAGCTGAAGCCGGTTAATCTATCGCCTTTTGAGAATAAGACACCACTATTACCGTTTCGCAAGCCATTCTATGCGCTTCTTGAGGAATTTTGAGGGCTTCATGAGGGATTTTGAGGGTTTCGTGAGACAGTTATTGCCCTTCGTAAGGCACTTTGTGTGCTTCGTGAGACAGTTTTTGCCCTTCGTAAGGCACTTTGTGGGCTTCGCGAGGCACTTTTTGCCCTTCGACAGGCACTTTGACCACCTCGTGAGAGACTTTTAGGACTTCGTGACCAACTTGCACCCCTTCGTGAGGGACTTTCACGGCTTCGCGAACGACTTACAAAGGTTAGTGAGCGACCTTATTCGAATTGTTGTCACGAATTACATTGTCTACGATTATGAACGGCTCTGAAGGAATGGCATATTGCCAATCGTTTTCAGTCCCAAGCTTTCTAAAGACTACAAACCGCGCCAAGTTTCCTTGTTGGAAAGGATGTCTTGCAGCAGTTGCCTCCCCGGACGAAACGTCTACGGACATGCCGGGCCAGATCCATCTGGTGACTACGTTAGTCTCGATAGCGTTAAGTGGATCGGGATGACAAAATTTGTTCGACTTGTCGGCGACGGAGGTGATCCATGAATTTGACTGGTCGTCCCATCGCTGTACCCCGTAGGGAAACTCGATTTGGGACATCAATGCGTCCCGAACCTCCCCGCATGTATCAAAGCCGACGGGCAGAAGTGTGAAGTTAAAAATACGGGCATTATACATGTGAGTCTGCCCGGGAATGCCAATATATGAATAACGGCTCACAGCATCAACGTGAACACCATAACCAAATAAGTGGCCGTAATTGTAACGATGCTCAACCTGCAAATATGCGAGGAATAGGACGGCCACTATTCCAATAGCAGGCAAAATCATTCGTAACAACCATTTCTTCATAATCACCCCCGCGCAGATGCTTGATCCACGCGGTTGTAGACGGTGTCGCGTTCGACGGGGTCGAAGCCGGCACGGTGGATCATTTCGATGATCTCTTGTTTCGTCATTTTTACTTCGCCTTCGGCGGCACCTCGCGGATCAGCGGAATGATCACGCCCGGCGCCGTCGCGAGTGCGGAGATCAATATGTTGGTGTCGCTCATTGATTTATCTGACATACTCGATCGTACCTGCCTCGGCTGTTGGTAATAGGCGATTGAGTTCCGGCATCAATGGCAGTAGGTCGGCGATATCATTGGTAGGAGCGACAAGTACGATGAAGGCCAGATCAAAGCGGATGATGACTTGTTGATGTTCGATGTTTTGGTCGTTGGTCACGATAACGTCAAACTCTTGTTCGGCAAGCCTCAATAATTCGCCATTTTGCTTGCCGGCCCAGCCTGCTTCAGGAACTGTCTGAACAAGATCTGCGACGATGTGAGCTTTAAGCTTTCTTGGCAAACACTCGTCGAGCAGGATCTTCATTACCCGATCACCTCAAAGGAATGGCTAAGTTCATGCAGCAGACCAACGGCTTGCTCACGTTTCACGGTCGGAAAGTCATCGAGAAACTCATCAAGCGAATGGCCGCCTGCCAAATAGTCGAGCAGGCTCTGCACGGGAACGCGGGTCCCCGCAAAAACCGCCGCACCACTCATTACCTCCGGTGATTGCGAAATGACACTCGTCTCGATAGTTGTATTCATACGGTCATAATAGCGCAAATTAGCTATAATCGTGAGTCTTTTCAATGGCCTTTAACTGCCACAAACGTGGAAAAAGTTTCTGCCGGTTGTTGTTGAATATAGGGAGCTTCGGATGGTGCTGAAGCAGGTTAATCTATCGCCTTTTGAGAATAAGACGTTGCTTTTACCGTTCACAAGCCATTCTATGCGCTTCGTGAGATACTTTTGGTGCCTGATGAGGCACCTTCACCGCTTCGTGAGCGATTTCGGATTCAACGTTCAATCTATAGGCGGCTTTGCTCCTCGGGTAACCCGCCAAATTTCGAGCGAATCACTATCGGCAGGAACATCGATAAAAGTCATGAAAGTATGATAGCCAATCCCAGCATTAGTCAAACCGGTTAAAGGGGCTTCGCGCCAACTTCGTGCAGAATTGGAGGGCCTATCTTTGTCGTATCGAAGAACGATGAAGAGTTCATGACTCCTCTGACTTTTAATGTCATCGACGATTCGAAGTAACCGATCTTTATCTGACTCAGAAACCATTTTTTCGAAGGTGTCCAAGAAAACGGTTTCGGGAACCGTAAGATCGGGTTTATCTTCAGTAAACGTTCGTTCACATCGGGGGCGGAATCCGGTTACTGTTGCATACACGTCAAAGTCTTCTTTTGATTTTCTACGGACGGTCACTTCTGTTTCTTCCATTCCGCTGACAATCTCGCCTCCGATCGCTGACCAGCTGATGGAAATAGGACGATAAAATCCTTTGTAATCGACGACAATGCGAAATTTTCCGCTCTCGTTTGGCTGAACCTCAGTGGCGGGACCAAAAACTTTCACATCAGGGCATGGCTCCGGCTTGGTATCTTGCCCTCGCACGCCGGTACAGAATATCGCGCCTAGTAGAAGAAAAAATACCATTCGATACATGTTGTTCATTCTCATAAGGCAATTTCCTTAACACGGTTGTAGACGGTATCTCGCTCGACGGCTTCAAATCCGGCGTTTTGGATCATGGTGATGATCTCGGCTCAGGTCATTTCACACGGCCTGTCTTGAAAAACCTGTCGACGCCTGCAATCCGTTCGACTGATTCTTCTAAGCGAAAGAGCGTCGGAGGCACAGCCTGCTCTGAGGATTGTGGGGTAAGTCTGCCGGTCAGGCAAGCCTGACCGCCCGCCCAGTATTGGGGCAAGCCCAAGAGCGCAGGGCTTCGGGTCCTGTCTGACTTATTTGAGTTCTGCAGCGCGGCGCTCGTCGGCATCGGCCAAGTCAGGTTTTTTCATTTCGCGGTAAACCATCGCTCTGGCTTTATAGCCGTTTGCCCGTTTTGGTTGCACCTCAATGACTTTAGTAAAAGAGTCGACAGCTTTTTGGGGATGGCCGGTATAAAAATGCGCGATTCCCAGATTCATGTAGCCGTCAGCGAGATAGTCTGGATCACTTATTAACGAAACGTACTTTTCATAATCAGGAATCGCCATTGCAAATTCTTTCATGGCCGAATAGATAGTGCCACGATTATAATACGGCTCCGCATATGTAGGACTAACCTCAATGGATTTTGCGAAATCACGCAAGGCGTCGTCGACTCGACCCTGACTGCTATACACCACTCCGCGTTGTGCGTAGGCTTGGCCATATGTTGGATCGATCTTGATTGCCTGCCCGTAATCCTTCATGGCGTCGTCTATTCTTTTCATGTCTACGGACGAATTGGCTCGGTTGACAAAATATTCAGGCTTTTTCGGATTCAGCTCGATCGCCTTCGTATAGTCTGCGTATGCTAGGTCGGGCTTTTTGAGCGCTCTTTGTGATATGCCACGATTGTTATATCCGTCGGCAACGAATTCCGGTTTGAGACCGGGAATCATGATGTACATGCTGAACGACTCGACGGCCTGTGTGTGTGCCCCGCTCCGATGAAAAACAATTCCAATATTGTAGTAGTTCTCAGGGTTCGCGGGATCGGCCTGTAGTGCTTTTATCCGACCATCAAGCTGACACTTGAAATCGCGTTCACCGCACCCCCAAGTCTGCCCTTGGGCGTTCAACACAGCCAACGTCG
Organism: Chloracidobacterium sp.; assembly: GCA_016716305.1. Classification (NCBI taxonomy): domain Bacteria; kingdom Pseudomonadati; phylum Acidobacteriota; class Blastocatellia; order Chloracidobacteriales; family Chloracidobacteriaceae; genus Chloracidobacterium; species Chloracidobacterium sp. The sequence goes on along the minus strand of JADJWP010000002.1, from coordinate 1,487,611 downwards.
CAATGCCCACGGCCAATACAAAAACTCTTCTCATATTCATGTTCCGTTCTGACCTCAATTCAAGCGTCGTTTGATGTAATTCAGTTACTGCGTTGCAGAAACTACGCACCAACCTTTTCCACGCGGTTGTAGATCGTGTCTCTTTCCACCGCCTCGAACCCAGCGTTTTGGATCATGGTGATGATCTCGGCTTTGGTCATTTTCACCTCGCCCTCGGCGGCGTAGGCGTGGGTGAGCTCGCCGCCGTCGGTGATGGTGCCGTCGAGGTCGTTGGCGCCGAAATGGAGGGCGGTCTGGGCGGTGGCCTTGCCGAGCATGACCCAGTAGGCCTTGATGTGGTCAAAGTTGTCGAGCATCAACCGCGAGACGGCGATGGTCTTGAGATTGTCGATCGCGTCAGGGCCGGGCAGGCTGTCGAGCGCGGTGCCCGGCGGGTAAAAGGCGAGCGGGATAAAGCACTGAAAGCCATGGGTTTTGTCTTGCTGTTCACGCAGGCGCACGAGGTGGTCGATGCGGTCTTCGATCGACTCGATATGGCCGTAGAGCATCGTGGCGTTGGTCTTGAGGCCGGCGTTGTGAACCTTTCCGGCCAACTCGAGCCAGCGGTCGCCGTCGCATTTGTGGTCGCAGATTCTTGAACGCGTCGGCTCGGCGAAGATCTCGGCACCGCCGCCGGGGCAAGAATCCATTCCGGCGGCTTTCAGCTTTTCGATGACGTCTTCGTCGGTCATCTTGTAGAACCGAGCAAAGAAATCGAGCTCGACCATCGTCAGGGCCTTCAGATGCAGCTTCGGAAACTCGCGCTTCAGTGACGAGAAAAGGTCGGTGTAGTACTCGAAGGGCAATTTGCTGTTAAGCCCGCCGACGATGTGGAGCTCGGTCGCCCCTTCGGCGACGGCTGAGCGTGCGATCTCGATGCCTTCTTCGATCGAGTGGGTGTAGGCGTCTTCTTGTCTCGCACGGCGATAAAAGCCGCAGAATTTGCAGTCGGCGACACAGATATTCGTGTGATTAAAGTGCCGGTTGACGTTGTAATACGTCGTCAGCCCGTGCTTGCGGCGGCGGACGGTGTCGGCCAGCTTGCCAAGAGCATTGAGGTCGGTGGTGTTGTAGAGCGCAAGGCCATCGTCAAAGCTGAGCCGTTCGCCGTCTTCGACCTTAAAGGCGATGTCGATCAGATCCCGATCAAATGAGAACTTCATATTATTGCTTTCGCCTGATAGCCCAAAGCGGATCTTTCGACAAAAGCTCAATTGAATTTTAACAAACTACGAACTGAAAGTCTTAGGCCGAGAGCTCAAGTAAAGCGGCATAAAAATCTCTTAAAATCAACGCAATTTCGCTCAGGCGTTACGTCAACAAGAAAAGTACCAACCAATTTGACCCTTTGTCCGCAAAATGGAGGCTGAAAATGGCGCAACTCTCGCAAACTAAGTTCCAAACCGCCGGCACGCGTAATTTTTGCTTTGCCGGATACCCATCGGCAAAGATACATAAAGAATCGACCGGTTCCGGCTGGAATCAACATCTTATCTTCGGCGACTACATACAGATACTCGACCTCGAGGTCAAAAATAACCGGATCCTCGTAAAAAGCCGAAACAGCCGCGGTTGGATCAGCGTCGACAAGGTCCAACGTGAACGCGTGCTCGAGGTAAATTTTATCGATATCGGGCAGGGCGACGGCTGCCATGTCGTAACGCCCGACGACCAGCATATTCTGATCGACGCGGGCGAAGGCGACAATATGGTCAGGTATCTGGTGTGGCGCTTTAACCTATACGGCAAAACGACGCCGTTGCCGATCCCCTTCAACGTGGTCATCAGTCATTCTGACGAAGATCACTTTGGCGGATTCGGGCATATTTTCAAGAGCCCGCTTTTTCAGATCGCAAAGATATTTCACAACGGCATAGTTCAGCGGCCGGGTGACGCCCACGACTTCGGGCAGGTAACCGCAGGCTACATAACGACGCTCGTAAAGGACACCGCCGAAATGCTGACGATAATCAGCGACCCACAAAAGCGAAAAGGAACCAACTCAAAATATCCGCAGGTGCTTTGGGCCGCCCTGACCCATAATCCGGGCGTGACATTCAAAATGCTCTCGAAGCAGGATGGATTCGTCGATGGGTTTGACGCACTTAATCAGGTGAATGGAAGGCAACTCTCGCTAAAGCTGCTCGCGCCGATAACCGAAAAAAGGAACGGAAAAGACGCTCTGCCGTTCATCAAAGACGTGGGCAAGTCGAAGAATGGCCATTCAGTGATGATCAGGCTCGATTACGGACATGTTCGACTGTTGCTCGGAGGCGACATCAACGAAGAGGCCGGCGAGGCGATAGTCGATCATTACAAAAACGCCGGTGCGCTCGGCGAACTGCAGGTCGATGCGGCGAAGGCGTGCCATCACGGGAGCAATCATTTTCACCTGCCTTTCATCGAGGCCGTAAATGCGGCGGCGACCGTCATCTCAAGCGGAGACGAAGAGAACTATGCGCACCCGCGACCGGACGCCATCGGAGCACTGGGCAAATGCGGTTTCGGCGATCGGCCATTGATCTTTTCGACCGAGATCGCACGCTCGGGCAAAGAGGTTTCGCGCAAGAGTCTCGAAAAGGTGAACAAACTTCAAAACGAGGTTGCAGCCTTACGGATCCAGCGAGATGCGATCATCGCCGCGGGTACGAATACGCCGGCTGACCAGGCAAAGCTTGAAGAGATCAAAAAGTCGCTGATCGCCAAAAACAAGACCATCAACTCGCACCTGACGAAATATGGAATGATCAATCTGCGGACCGACGGTGAAAAGATGATCATCGCTCAAAAGCTCGAGATCGACGCGCCGTGGGGAAAATGGGATATTCATGAGCTTAAGTTCGATCCGGCCGCAGGACGGTTCACTCTCGTCAGCTAAAGGCAATCGGGCCGTTTGACGTAAGTCATCGAATTCGTGTGAACTTGACAGGCTCGAAGGAGCGTCGATAAACTTCGGCGCACCTTTTGAGGCCGAGAATGAGAATCCTGATCCTTTTGATGTTGTTGACGGCGCCATTCTGCGTCGAGCCGGCAAAGGCGTTCGACCTCGCCATCGAGATCAAGCCGCAAACCGATGGCCACGTCCATATTCTGAGTCCCGAGTTGATAAAGATATGGAAAGGCCTCGGGATCCCGTTTTCACGCCCGGACGAATACTACTCAGACATCGACGCGATCTTAAGCAACACCGCGGTCAGACGGATAGATCTGATCTCAATGGCACATGTATTCTCTTCGGAAGAATTCGGCGGTTTCAAGAACGAGCGCGAATTGGTCGAAAAAGAGAATAGCTACGTCGCGGCGGCTAGGGATAAACACCCCGGGAAGACCCGCGCGTTCTGCAGCGTAGATCCGCTGCGGGACTATGCCCTGGACGAGCTCGAGCGATGCCGAACGACGCTAATAATGGACGGCATCAAGCTTCATCACAACGCCAATCAGGTATATCTTACGGTTCCGGGCCACTTGGCAAAGGTGAAACGCGTCTTCCAGTTCGCGGCCGACAACAGATTGCCGATCCTGCTGCATTTCGATAACAGCCACAGAAGGTTCGGAAAACCGGATGTGGATCTGCTCGTCGGTTCGATCTTGAAGGACCTTAAGCCGATCGATATTAGGATCGCGCATTTTGGTACTTCAGGCGGATTCGACCAGCGAACGCGGGGATTCCTGAACGCCTTCATCGACCAGCTTGCCACCGAGCCCAAGCTCAAAAAGCATCGGATCACGTTCGATATTTCGGCCGTTGCTCTCGATAAGGATAGCGAAGGCGTGCGCCGGTTGACCGTTGAAGAATTTGGCGTGCTGAGGCGATACATCCAGCGGCTCGGGCCGGAACGGATAGCTTTCGGAACGGATTATCCCCTTTACACTCCGGCCGAATACGCAGCGATCCTGAAGGGCCGCGTCGGGCTGACCGACCGTGAGATGCGGTCGATCCTAAAGAATGAATAAACACCTATGAAATACACAGTAACGATCGAGATCGAAAAGCCAATTGACGAGGTCGTTGCGTTGTTCGACAACGCTGACAACCTCTATGCCTGGATGGAAGGCCTTGAGAGTTTTGAACACCTGAGCGGCGAACCCGGCCAGGTCGGGGCAAAGTCGCGGTTGAAGTTCAAAATGGGCAAGCGCGATATTGAGATGATCGAGACGATCACCGTTCGCGATCTGCCCGATGAATTTACCGGGACGTACGATGCAGAAGGCGTTTTCAATATAGTCAAGAACCGATTTGAGGCGATAAACCCGACGCGTACCCGCTACATTTCAGAACAGGAGTTTCAGTTCACCGGTTTTATGAAGATCTTCGGCTGGCTGATGCCCGGAGCCTTTCGCAAGCAGTCGATGAAATATCTGGAAGCATTCAAGGCGTTTGCCGAAAGCCAATAGCCTCATCGTTTCGACACGGCCCGTTCAGAATTTTCGACAAGGTGATTGAAATCATATTGCGATCGCCGGATCCGTGGTAGCTTCATTTCGTAATTTCAATATTTCTCGCTCTGCAATTTGAGCGGATGGAGAAAAACCAATGAAGAAACTATGGATCTTGCTGGCCGCGGTTTTTGTCATTTCGTTCGCGATCCTCGGATGGGTCGGGAGCGAGATCTTCAGACAGGTTCCGCCGATCCCAAGGCAGGTCGTTACGACCGACGGGCGAGTGATGATACCGGAGGAGAGCGTCTCCACGGGTCAAAACGTCTGGCAGGCGATGGGCGGAATGCAGGTCGGTTCGATCTGGGGACACGGAAGCTATGTCGCACCTGATTGGACCGCTGATTACCTTCATCGCGAATCGATCTTCATTCTGAACGAGTGGTCCGGCGGGCGCTATGGAAAAGACGGCAGTTCGCTTCCGAGCGAAGAAAAGGCCGCTCTGCGCCAGCGTCTGCAGGATCTGATGCGGACAAATACCTACAACGAGGTCAACGGTTCGATAACCGTCGACCCGATCCGCGCACGAGCTTTCGAAGACAATCTCAAACATTACACGGACATTTTTTCGAATGGCAGCGATGATTACGCGATCCAACGCAACGCTCAATCCGATCCGGCAAAGCTTCGTGATCTGAACGCATTCTTCTTCTGGACGGCCTGGGCATCCGCAGCAAACAGGCCGAATAATACGATCTCGTACACAAGCAATTTCCCGTCAGAGCCGCTCGTCGGAAATGTCCCGACAAGTTCGGCGATCGTCTGGACCGGCGTCAGCGTAATAATGCTGATCGCCAGTATCGGAGGTATGGTCTGGTTCTACGCCGGGTGGCGCCGCGAACAGGACGACCACGACACACCGGAAAGCGATCCGCTTATCGGCGCCGGTGTCACGCCTTCGCAAAAGGCGACCGTCAAATACTTCGTCGTCGTCTCGCTCTTGTTTCTGTTGCAGATAGCGATGGGGATAATCACGGCCCACTACGGTGTTGAGGGCGGAGGCCTTTACGGAATTCCGCTTGCCGAATACCTGCCGTATGTAGTGACGCGAACATGGCACACGCAGCTCGGAATATTCTGGATCGCAACCGCGTGGCTGGCCGCAGGGCTCTACATCGCGCCTTACATATGCGGTTACGAGCCAAAATTTCAAAGGCTGGGCGTCAACCTGTTGTTCGGGGCGCTGCTTGTCGTCGTTCTTGGTTCGATGGCGGGGCAATGGATGAGCGTGATGCACCTGCTTCCGGGCGACCTTTGGTTCTGGTTCGGACATCAGGGTTACGAATATGTGGATCTCGGCCGCGTTTGGCAGGCCGCTCTGTTCGTAGGCCTCCTTCTTTGGCTTTTCCTCATCGCTCGGTCGGCGATACCGGCCTTAAAGCGAAACGACGGAAGCAGATCGCTCGTTCTACTCTACCTGTTCACGACCGCGGGAATCGCGTTCTTTTACGCTCCCGGACTCTTCTGGGGAATGCGCTCACACCTCACGGTCGTCGAATATTGGCGATGGTGGGTCGTTCATCTATGGGTCGAGGGTTTCTTCGAGGTGTTTGCGACCGTGGTGATCGCATTCCTTTTTGCACGGCTTCGGGTCATTCGCGCTGATCATGCCGCATACGCTGCGCTGCTTTCGGGCGCGATCTATCTCAGCGGCGGAATCATTGGTACGCTTCATCACCTATACTTCGCCGGGACGCCGACGGTCGCTCTGGCCTTCGGCGCCGTTTTCAGTGCGCTCGAGATCGTCCCTCTCGTGTTCGTTGGTTACGAGGCCCTGGAGAATATCAGGCATTCGCAGGCAAAACCGTGGCTGGCCCAATATAAGTGGATCGTCTATTTCTTTGTTGCCGTGGCCTTTTGGAATCTGGTTGGTGCCGGTGTTTTTGGATTCATGATCAACCCTCCGATCGCTCTCTATTACATGCAGGGGTTGAACACTACGGCAGTTCACGCACACGGAGCTCTTTACGGCGTTTATGGAACTCTCGGCCTTGCCCTCTTGCTGTTCTGTATGCGGGCAATGCAGCCTGAAAGAAAGTGGAACACTAAACTGTTGGGATTTGCCTTTTGGTCAATAAATATCGGAATGTTCCTCGAGCTTATGCTGAGCCTCTTGCCCATCGGGCTGCTGCAGACATATCAGTCTGTGAACGTTGGCTACTGGTCTGCACGAAGCCCCGAGTTCATGCAGACGGATCTGATGCAGTTTCTACGCTGGATGCGAATGGTGGGCGATACGATATTTGCGATCGGTGCGGTCGCATTCGTTTGGTTTGCGATGAAGATGATGCTGACACGCGACGTTCGGTCGGAAGGCGAGAAGATCGAAGACCTCGCGGCATCTTAAGCGATGATAACGGTGTGCCTGTTCGCTTTAGCGGGCGTGCACCGGCTGTTTTGCGTTCGGCCGGCAGCCGGGGTTGAACAAATTATGGAGAAACGTGACATCGAGGATCGTGAAGACATCGATCGACTGATGGGTAGTTTTTATTCGCGAGCGATAGCTGACCTTGAGATCGGATATATCTTTACCGATGTCGCAAAACTCGACCTTGCATCTCATTTGCCGGTCATTGGCGACTTCTGGGAGACCATATTGTTTCAGACCGGAGCTTACGCGCGCCATGGTAGAAATCCGCTGCAGATTCACGCTGCCCTTAATAAAAAGACGCCGCTGCGCATCGAACATTTCAAGCGATGGCTTGAGATCTTCGACTCGGTCGTTGACGAGGGCTTTGCCGGCGATCGCACAGAGTTTCTTAAATCGCGTGCTCGTGCGATCGCGAACCGTATGATGAGTTTTGTCAGTAGCGCTCCGTTAGCTGACGCTATAGAGTGAAGCGCCTGCTAAGCGGCCCGGCGGGATCCACGAATACCTTGCCGTTCTTTATTTCGATCAGTCCGGCGTCTGCAAATTTACGAATGACGCGAATGGTCGTTTCGGTCGTAAGTCCTGCCATTTCGGCGATGTCGCGGCGAAGGACCGTGATCTTCACAGGCGTGTCTCCTTTGCCGCGTTTCGCCAGCTTGAGCAGCACATGGCCGACCCGATGTTCGGGCGAGGCGGTCGCAAGATTTTGAATTGTTGACGTCTTTTCGCGGAGCATCTCGCACATCCAACCGATAACACCGAACGCAAACTCATCGTATTGGCGGATAAGTTCGAGAAATACCGGCCGATCCAACAGCAACAGTTCGCTCTGCACCATCGCGATCGCTGTGGACGGATACACCTTGCCGTCAAACACCGGCGGAACAGCAAACATCTCGCCTTGTTCAAATATCCCGAGAATCACTTCCTTGCCGGGTTCGAGAAACTGGATCATCTTGATCCTTCCGGAAATGACGATCGGGAGAAATGCGGCTTTATCACCCTCGGCAAAGACCTGTTCGTTCTCTGCAAACGGCCGCAGCTGACCGCGACTGTGGAGAGCCGTCGTCAGATCTTCGGATATCGATCTTAAAAACGGGATCATTTCGGCAGATCACTGAGATAAACCGCCCAACCGAACGTCGCCAGCAGGATCACGCTTACGAAGGCGTTCGTCGTGAAGAACGCAGCGTTCATACGGGAAAGGTCGTTGGGTCTTATAAGAGTGTGTTGGTAGACGAGCAACGCCGCAACGATAGCGACGCCGGCGACCGCCGGCCAGCCAAGCCCTGAGAAAGCGAGCAGCAAAAGAAGGACGATGAACGCCTGAAAGTGGAAGAGCCTCGCGATCCAGAGCGAGCGAGCGATCCCGAACCGTGCCGGGATCGATCGCAGGCCGGCTTTATGGTCAAAATCGTAATCCTGGCAGGCGTAAAGAACATCAAAGCCTGCGGTCCACATAAGAACGAAGAGCGACAAAAGGAGCGGGAGTTCTGAATCGATCGTTCCGCGAACTGCGATCCATGCTGCAGTCGGCGAGATCGCAAGAGCCCAGCCGAGCAGCACATGGGCAAAAGCGGTGAATCGCTTTGCGTATGAATATCCAAGAACACTCAGCAATGCGACCGGTGAAAGCGCAAATGTAAGCCTATTGAGGGAATATGCCGCGACAAGGAACAAAATGATCGACGCGAACAGAAAACCCCAGGCAAACCCTACCGAGAGTTTTCCGCTCGGCAATTCGCGATTCGCTGTCCTCGGGTTTGCGGCGTCGATATCGCGGTCAACGATCCGATTGAAGGTCATCGCCGCCGATCTCGCTCCGACCATCGCGACCGTGATCCATACAAGCTGTCGCCATGTCGGCAGACCGTTCGCCGCCATCACGGCGCCGAGAAATGCGAAAGGCAATGCAAAGAGTGTGTGCTCGAATTTGATCATTTCGAGCGTGGTCTTCAGTTTTGCGAAAATACCAGCCATCAGAAGCAGCGGTGTGCGATCATTTAACTTGGTCATCCGATCGGATCGAAGAACGAATTGTAGCAAAACCCGACCGGAATTGCAGACCGCGCTTTGTTCGTTCGCCAAACCGTTGCAATATATCAAAGAGCAGCGATCTCAAAGCTGAGTGTATGCCCGGATCTCGAACTCACGACGCAGTAACATTGCTTTTGACAGCACCGGCCGCCGCTGCAGCTTATGCCGCGGGGTTGGATATTGGGGGTTCTGCGCTCGTTGCAGCGAGCTTTTTATTTGGCGGATTGATGTTCGGTCCCGATCTCGACATTCTCTCGAAACAACATTCGAGATGGGGTGTTCTGGGGTTTCTATGGTATCCCTACAGGTCTTTTTTCAAGCATCGTTCGCGTTGGTCGCACGGATTACTCTTCGGTACGCTGATCCGTGTTATCTATTTTATGGGAGCAGCGACACTGCTTTCTTTCGCGGCGGCATATCTGATCGCAGCCTACAACGGCTCCGATCTTCCACGCCTATCTGAGCTTGCGTTGACGTGGAGCGTGTTAGGTGAATCGGTGAGGTCGAAGACAAGCACCTATTTTCTGCCGGCGATCTTTGCCGGTCTGTGGTCGGGTGCCGCAAGTCACACGCTGACCGACATGGCGGGATCGTACGTCAAGACGGGCCGTGTGACCGAATTTCTCTAGGACGACTTGCCTTTCCGAGCCTGCGAAAGCCTCAGAGCCTGGCGGCGGACCGCATCTGAAACATTTTTGTTCTTCGACAGCGCATCCAGGTCGCGGCCCTGCAGCCGGGTGAGTATCGACAATACGTTGGCGATCGGCGTCCGCGGATTCCGTGCCAGATTATGCACGATCGAATAGCTTCGTGACCACTGACGATTATTGGCCAATTGTCGAAGAACGTCCTCGGTCACGGAACGCATCGCCGCGATCTTTTCTACTTCTTGTTCGGTGATGCGCGGATTGTTGACCACGGCCTGGCAAACGATCCTGTTGGGGTCGCGGATCAGGATATTGCGGGCCTCGCGGTCGCCCTTCATGGCGAGCTTGACGCGGTCTTTCATACCCATCTTCATGATTCGGTTGATGACCGAGATCCGCTCGTTGGGCATATCTGCATCGTCGATCTTCATCTCGCCGATGATCTTGTCGACGATACGCTGTCGTTGCTCTTCTGTCTCTTCGTAGAGTTCTTCGAGAAATTCAAGCCCCATCCAGGAATCGTCGGTCTCGCTGTCAGGGACCTCGATCATCGAGGCTATCAAGAGCGCGTCGTCGAGATTCGCTTCCTCCGAGGCAAATTCGGCCTGTTCGATAAATTCGGCGGCCGCCTCTTTACCTTGAGCGCGAAGTTCGTCGGCTATCTGCTGTGCACCGCGTTCCTTTTCAAAGAACTCGCGTTTTGTTTCTGCTGCCCGACGCTCGGCCTCTGAGGTCCGGTTCGGGTTGCCGATGATCGCATCGATCAACGCCGGCGTTCGGATCAGCAATTGCTGATTCATCGAGATCAGTTCGAGCAGTTCGCCGTCCTGAGTATTGCGGGCGAACGTGACCATCGTCGATTGAGGCGTCTGAGGATTTAAGATGATCGCCTCGTGGAGCGACTTTTCGATGTTCAGCTTCCCGGCGTAATACGAAAGTACGGATTTCGGCACGTCCTCAGAGCGGAGCGTTTCGCGCAGCAGGACAGTATCCTGCGTGTTCAATGTCTCGCGGGCGTGCTCGGCGATCTCGGCATCATTTGCCGCAGCGAAGGCGACGAGCACTTCAAGCAGATCGTTCGGCGGCAGCGGGAGCATTCCCCGCGCTGCGGCGAGCTGCGCTGGGCGCGGAGCCGACCCTTCGATTATCGCCTTAACAACTGGATTCGCCGATTCTATCGTGGACTGCATATTCTGCTGGACAAACAGGAGGATTGGAAGTATCTCGTACTTTGACGCCGAGTGCGCCCCATTACCGGCATTTTAACACAGATATTGAGGCGGTTGACTAACTCGAGTGGGTAACTTAAGTTTAGTTACATGAGGGGCTTATACAGCCCGATCGCAAAAAATGATTAAGAATGAACTAAGATCGCTGATCGCTGACAAAAAGGCCCGGATCGGCGTTATCGGCCTTGGATACGTAGGATTACCGCTCATCGTAGAGTTTGGCCTGAAGGGCTATGAGGGTATCGGGTTCGAGGTCGATCAGAAGAAAGCTGACGATATCAACGCCGGCCGCTCGTATATCGTCGACGTAACAGATGAGAATGTTAAAGCGTGTGTCGATGACGGCAAGCTTTCCGCGACAACGGACTTCGGCCGCCTTGCTGAATGCGACGTCATTATCATCTGCGTCCCCACGCCGCTGCGAAAGACCAAAGACCCGGACATGTCCTTCATCATCGCGGCGGGCGAAGAGATACAGAAATATCTGCGCCGGGGACAGATGATCATCCTGGAATCGACCACCTATCCCGGTACCACGGACGAAGTTCTCTTGCCGATGTTCGAGGAAAAGGGCTTTAAGCTAGATGATGATTTCCTGCTCGCGTTCTCGCCCGAGAGGGTCGATCCGGGCAATCCGCAGTTTCAGACACACAATATACCAAAGGTGGTCGGCGGCGTCTCTAAGGATTCGACCGAGATCGCGTCTTTCCTATATTCACAGATAGTCGACCACGTTCACAGCGTTTCTTCTGCCCGCGTGGCAGAGGCATGCAAGCTTTGGGAAAACACTTTCCGAGCGATAAACATCGGCATGGCCAACGAAATGGCACGGCTATGCAACACGCTCGGTATCGATACCTGGGAGGTCGTGAAGGCAGCGGCGACGAAGCCTTTCGGCTTTATGCCGTTTTATCCCGGGCCGGGCATCGGCGGCCACTGCATTCCGCTCGATCCGCATTATCTTTCGTGGAAAGCTCGTCAGCACGGTTTCGATTCGCAATTCATCAGCCTTGCCGAACAGGTGAACTCAGGCATGCCGGCATATGTCGTGAAGCTTGTTTCTACGGCGTTGAACGATGTGAAAAAGGCTGTCAATGGTTCAAAGATACTCATCCTCGGCGTCGCTTACAAGAAAGATATCGACGACATGCGCGAATCGCCCGCTTTATCGATCATCGATCTTCTGCGTTCACGTGGGGCGGATCTCAAATATCACGATCCGTTCGTCCCTGAGGTCACTTTCGATCATGCGTATACGATCGGCGATGGCGAACCTATCTTTAATCAGGAACTGACAGACGAACTTATCGCCGATTCAGATTGCGTGATCATATGTACCGAACATTCGGGCGTCGACTATCATCGCGTGTGCCAACTCGCCTCGCTTATCGTTGATACGCGAAACGCGCTTTCTCAAGACCAGCGAAACGGCAGCAACGCGAAGATCGTTCGGCTCTGATCGATCTTCCGGACAAAAAAAAGACACAAGCCTGAAGATCTCAGGCGTGTGTCTTTTTTGATTCCCTATCAGCGGATCTCGACCGAACCGATCATGGGCCCGGCTTTTCTTCCATCGGATAACCGGCGGTTCGCCAGGCGGCGGTTCCGCCAAGTAATGCATATGAATCGTTGAATCCTTTACTACGCAGTTGAGCAACCAGACCGGCGCTCGAATTTTCGGCCGGTCAGGAACAGTAGGCAATTATCTTTTTGCCTTTCGGTATTTTGTTCAGGTTGGCCTCGAGTGCGCCGGCGGGCACATTGATCGCACCTTTGATGCGGCTTGACGCAAATGATGCCGCCGAATGCGTGTCGATGAAGACGGCGCGGCCAGCGTCAAAATCCACCTTTGCGTCTGCAAGAGAAATTCGCGGTACGCCCGGATATGGTATCGGTAGCGGCGGTGCGGCGGCCGGCGTCGCACCAGCAGCGGCGGTGTTCTTCGGAGGCGCCGGCTTTTCCGCCTCGGCGCAAGCCGCGACAAAAACTGCTGCGGCGATCAAAACTAATACACTGACCTTCATTAAGTTCTCCTTGATCCTGAAAACTAAAACAGTTGGCAATATTTATCTGGCACCAAAGGCCGCCAGTACTTCATCGGCGTGTTCGGCTACTTTGACCTTATCGAAGATCTTCACGATCTTGCCTTTTTCGTCGATAAGAAATGTCTTTCTGAGCGTGCCCATATACTTTTTCCCGTACATGCTTTTCTCGCCCCAAACGCCGTAGGCCTCGACTATCGACTTGTCGGTATCAGCGATGAGATCGAAAGGAAGCTCGTATTTTGAAATGAATTTTTGATGCGACCTCTCATCGTCGATCGAAACGCCGATGACCGCGATCCCGGCCTTTTTCAGGTCGCCGAAGCCGTCACGCAGTGAGCAGGCCTGCTTTGTACAACCCGGTGTATCATCTTTAGGATAAAAATAGATCGCGAGCTTCCTGCCTTTGAAATCAGATAGCTGAACCGTCTTTCCGTCCTGATTCTTGCCTTTGAAAGCCGGAGCTTTGTCACCTTCTTTGATCATTATTCCTCCTTGTTCGTAACACCCCGAGTTTATCACGTGCGTTGAGATCGCCGAAAAGGCGCCGGTCGGCGTCACTTCTTTTTTCCGAAGTTCCAACGCAAGCCGGTCGCAAAAAGAAAGTCATTTCGCTTTGCATTGCCGGCCGGATCGTTATTGAAACGGTTGCCGATCGTGAACTGGAGTCCGACGCGCTTGGTAATATCAGCGGAGACAGACGAATCGAAAAGAAAGCGGAATTCGTTCCTGTCGGTGGCGTTCTGAAAGAACGTGAAAGTTTGTTGGAATTTAAGCCGTCCGTTGAACTGATGTTTTAGGGTGTTCCCGGCAAGAATCTCGGGCGTGTCGGTGTTCGGCCCGACCTGCCATGTGCGATTCCAGGCTCCGCCCGCGAGAACGTCGATCTCGGTCTTTTCGTTCTTGACCATGTGGCGGCCGATGCCGCCGCCAAGCACCGAGCGAAAATACAGTTTCTTTGGACGATCTCGTTCAAAATCGTATGAACCGAAACCGAAAGTCCGGTCGCCTAGATTGCGATCGTATCGGGCACCGCCCCACACGGCATTCTGCGTTGTCGCGATCGCAGCGTTTCGGTTACTGTACCAAAGGCTGCGGGCATAGACGGTCAATTTGTCGCGGCCGCCGGTCTTGACCGCGCGAATGCCGGTCGTCATCGTGCTCGTTCGCGAATTACCGGTCGTGTAGCTGAAGCCGATATTTGCATTTCCTTCCCAGCCTTCGGCGATGCCCATAAAGCGACCGCCAAAAAGGCGCGGGCCGCGATCGACGGCACGAGGCCGCGGCGGTTCCTGTTCTAAAACCGCGGAGTTTGGCGCAACCGGCGCTGCTTTTATCGGTTCAGGTACTTTTGCGGTGCCGAGGTTTGCGCTTTTCGATCTGAGCTCCGTGATCTTTTCGACGTGTGCAGCGACGATCGTGACCTTTCCGGCATATTCCGTCTCGATAACTACGGTCTCGTCATTTTTAGAGACGATCTTGCCGCTGAGTCGGTCACCGTTCTTCAGGGTTATCTCGGTTTCGGCGGCCAGGGCAAATGCATTGAGGAAAATAAGCGGCACCAGCAGCCAAGCAATATACTTGGTCATTTTGTTATCCTTCGGGCGTATATTTAATTGATCGGGGCGAACCGCCGGATCAGGGCGAACCTCCTAAGATATCATTATGAAATCGCAAAGTGAATCAACAGTGCTTATGACGCGACCGGTCCGGTCTTTGAGATCGGGTAGAATATGGTGAGCTAAGGAAATGAGATATATCCCGGAGAATATAGCGATAACCAGAGTTAACCGCCTGAAAGAAAATTTCGCAGAGCGGATCCGACTCGAATATGAGGTGCGGGCCAAGGACTGTGCTTCATGCGAGACGCCGGGCGCTTGCTGCCTCGATGCGCATTTTGTGAATGTACATATTTCGAAGCTCGAGGCCGCTGCGATCGAGCGCGTGCTGCGGCGTCTTCCGGGCGCAACACAACAACAGGTCATCGAGCGGCTGGAAAACGCGATCGAAAAATACCGACTAAGCGAGAACGGCGACACGTATTCGCAGACCTACGCCTGTCCGCTTTTCGAGAAAGGTGTTGGATGTCTCGTTCACCGCGAAGGTAAGCCGTTGCCGTGCATAACCCACGCGTGTTACGAGAAAAAAGACGACGTGCCGCACGAGCGTTTGCTGGCCGAACAAGAGGCGGTCGTTGACCGAATGAACCAGCGCGTTTACGGCCGGCCGGCCCGATGGCTCCCGATACCGCTCGCTTTGAGAGAGGCGATCAAAAACGCTTGAGTTTTCCGCCAAGTATCGTCATCGGGATCAGCATCGCCGAGAAGACGACGTGATACCACAACGGGATTATCGACCAGGTCATCGACACGATGAAGAGGCCGAATGCAAGCAGCAGGATCCCAAGCGTCAGCGTCGACTTCTTATTTTCGCCAGCGATGAGAGCCGCAAGATAACCCGAAACGAACGAGACAACGATGCCGCGAAACACGTTGAAGACCAAGATCGTTGTTTCGGCCGTGAATGGTTCCTTGTTGAACGTCGCCTTTTCGAATGCGATCTGGTGAGCACCGAACCAATCAGCGAACACCGCGCTCAGGACCTGTTCGCTACCAACCCACAAGATCGACCAGGCAAGAAAGCCGGCGATCACCGCCAGAATTATCCGGATCATGTAGTTCTCCTTTAGGCAGACGCTGCGTCAAATTTCTTGAGCTTTCCGCCGACGACCGACATCGGTACCAGCAGCAGCAAGAAGATCGCGTGATACCAGATCGGCAGATAATTCCACGCCATAAGCTGGACCATCACGCCGAAAAGCAGCAAGAGTATGCCAAGTATCATCGGTGAACGGGCATTTTCGCCTGCGATCAGAGCGGCAAGATATCCGGCAATTATCGAAAAGATCACACTTCGTACGATGTGCATAAGCAAAATCGTCGAATCAGGCGAAAACTCCGACTTATTGAACATCGCCTTTTCAAAGCCGATCTGGTGAGCACCATACCAATCCGGTGAAACCGACTGAAGCACCTGATCGCTCCCTATCCAAAGAATAGACCACGCAATGAAACCGCCTATCACAGCCAGGATGATTTTAACCATACGCTCTCCTCTGCAAATTTTTCGATCGGGTCAGGCAAGCACGGCAGAACAGCCGCGGCGCGGCGATTATAGGTCAACTTCCCGAACGAAACAAGCCATCTGCATCCGTCGTACGAAAGTAAAAAGGGCGGGAAATCCCGCCCTTCCTTACATCAGGCGATCGCGCGTTTATTTTATCTGAAGTTCGAACGGAAGAAGCATCATCGCTTCGCCGCGTTTCATTGTGTCGAAAAGCGCGGCATATCGAAATGCCCGCCTGGCATCTTCGGGCAGCGAGTCGATCAACGCTCGCTGTGCCTTCTGCTCGGCAGAGACGGTCGATTCCTGACTGCCGAATAGCGTTTCTATGAATGGCCGCGGGGCCGGCAAAACGACCCGCCGAACGTCCTTATCCGCAGGCAGTTTCGCCAGCTCCTTGGCGATGCTGATCGCTTTCTCGAGACCGCCGAATTCGTCGATCAGTCCATTGGCCTTTGCTTGGGTGCCCGTCCATACGCGTCCCTGACCGATCGTGTTCGCCGCCTCGACGGTCATATTGCGGCCGGATGCGACCTTCGGAATGAAGTTGTTGAAGTAGATGTTATTCGTCTGCTCTTCCATCTTGGCCCGCTCATCGGCATTCCATTTTTCGGTTTCGCGAAATATCCCGGCGTTCTTGCCGCGCATCGTATATTCGTTGGTTACGCCGAGCCAATCGTAGAGGCCCTTGATCACCGGTTTGCCGACGAAGACACCGATCGAACCGGTGATGGCCGTCGGCTGTGCGACGATCTTGCTCGCATTAGTAGAGATATAGTAACCGCCCGATGCGGCGACATCGCCCATCGATACAACGACCGGCTTCTTGGCCTTGGCATTCTCGATCGCACGCCACATGAGATCGGATGCAAGAGCCGATCCGCCGGGCGAATCCACACGAAGGACGATCGCCTTGATCGAATTATCGGCCGCCGCCTCATTGACCGCTTTGACAACGGTATCCGAGCCGACCATATTGCCGCCGAACGGGCCGTCGTTCGAGCGGCCGACGTTTATCGCACCGCTCGCAAAGATTATCGCAACGCGTTCGCCATTGTTCAGACCGAGCGAATCGGACGGAATATCGCGATACTGGAATCCGCTGATGGTCCGTAGCTTTTCGTCAGCCTTGTAACCGAGCCTCGTCTTAAGCTCTTCGTGAACCTGATCGATATAAAGAGCGCCGTCGATCAAACCCTGCTCTTTTGCCTGTCCGGCATTGTACGGAGCATTGTCGATGATCGCCTTTACATCCTCGGCGGACTTGCCGCGCGATTCGACGATCGCGTTGGAGTAGCGGCCATAATATTCGTCGAGGATCGCATTGATCACTTCTTTCTGACCCTCGCCCATTTCTTTGCGAGTATATTGATCCGGAGCATTCTTGTATTTTGGCCCGATCTGAATCACATCAGCTTCGATCCCGAGCTTGTCGAGCGAACCCTTATAAAACATTGCCTCGGCGGCGAACCCATTGATCCAAAGATCACCCGGCGGCGGCATGTAGATCTTTTCAGCGGCTGTGGCGATGAAATAGTCTCGGTTCATCCCGAGCTGCATATATGCATAAACAGGTTTGCCTGACGAACGGAGATCTTTGATCGCATCGCGGAGTTCTTCGGCCCGGCCCCAGCCGATGCCCGGAAAGTTTATATCGAGCAGTACCGCACCAATGCGGTTGTCGGCTTTCGCTTTCCGCAATTGCGTCAAAAGGCTGGTGAAACTCTGACCCTGCGAGATCCCGACCGCTTTTGCGACCGGATCTTCGGGAATATAGTCAGGAAGATCGCCCGAAACATTGAGCACCAAAACGCTGTTGTTCGCGACGCTCGGCCGCCCGATCTGATCGGCGATCAGCGCAATGCCGATGATAGCGATCAATATCAGCACAAGAGACACTGCTCCGGTAATTAGTAGGATCTTGGTTGTTTTAGAAGTAGCCATTATAAATATTTTCTAAATTCGAATTTCGATCAAAGCTCCGCGAATTGCCGCGGCTCGTAACAGTTCTAATACGCTCAGCGTCAAAAAAAGGTTTATTCCGCACGATATTCTAGCGTTTCGTCACAGCGAGCGGGCGAGGGGGTAGATCACGGGATCCGGCAAACGATCAGGTTTATTACCCCAAATGCCTTTCGCCGAATTTCGAGAACCTCCAATCCGGCGGCCGCGGCGATATCCGCCGTTCGGCGATTGAAATGGTCATCGATCAACGCAACCGTCAAGACGTTCAATGCATCGAAAACGACTCCGAGTGGTCCTTCGGGCCTGACATGTTCGAGCAGAACGAGAGTTCCGCCCGGTTTGACGACACGGAGCAGTTCACTGAAAGCCAGTTTTGGTTCCGGGATCGAACAAAACACAAGAGTTGCGAATGCAGCATCGAACGAATTCTCATCAAAGGGTAATGACTGCGCATCGGCCTGGACGAGCTGGTTCGATCGTCGTTTCGTCACGGCGACCATGAGCATCTCGGAGGCGATCTCGCTCGAGATCGCGATCTTTGAGGTTGGGTAGAATTTGAAATTGGCTCCGGTTCCGGCTCCAAGTTCGAGAATTGCGGCGTCCAAAGGCAAAACGCTGAGTGTCTCGGAACGCCAGCGGCCAAGGAATCGTTTCTCGAAAGGTGCAAAGAGCCGGTCGTAAAAACGCGCAAAACTGTCGTAGACGGCCATATCAGCATCGACGATATCGCACCGTTTGCCGTAAGCCAAAGCCGTGCGTCCGATACATCGGCAGATAGGCGCGCGTCTTTGCTCAGTTGCGGGTTTGAGTTATATTCAACGTTTATGGCCAAGAAAGGTTCGATCCTCATCTGCGACGACGAAGAGATCATGCGCGACGTTTTGGAGACAATTCTCTCGTCCGCGGGTTATAAGGTCGATCTGGCTAAAACCGGCGAAGAGGCGATCGAACTCTATACAGAACGAAACCACGATGTTGTTCTGATGGACGTTTCGATGCCGGGAATGGGCGGCCTGACGGCCCTCGAGGAACTGATAAAGCTCGATCCGGAAGCCGTCGTTCTGATGATCACGGCATTCGCGACGTTTGACACTGCGATATCGGCCTGGGAAAAGGGCGCGACAGGTGTTATTCGCAAGCCGTTTCAAAACGATCAGATCCTGACCTTTATTTCGAAGGGTGTAAAAAAACGCCGGAAAGAGGAAGAACGACAAACACTGCGGCAGGTGATGACCCGTTCTGTACGGCGAGACGCGATCATTGGCCGGTCAGAAAAGATGGAAGAGATCTTCCGTCTTGTCGAGCGAGTTGCTCCGGCACGTTCGACAGTTTTGATCACCGGCGAAAGCGGTACGGGAAAAGAATTGCTGGCCAAGGCGATCCACGAAGCGAGCCCGCGGGCCGACAAGCCATTCGTCGTGGTCAATTGCTCGAATATCCCGTCGGAATTGTTGGAATCAGAGCTTTTCGGACACACAAAGGGAGCGTTTACGGGTGCGGTCGCCGCAAAAAAAGGGTTGTTCGAGGTCGCTGACACGGGCTCGATCTTTCTTGACGAGATCGGTGATCTGCGGCCCGAAACGCAGGTCCGATTATTGCGCGTGATCCAGGAACGCGAATTTACGCCGCTCGGGGATACGACCCCTGCGAAAGTCGACGTCAGGATCATCGCAGCCACGAATGTCGACCTAAAAGATGCGGTGAAGAACGGATCGTTTCGCGAAGACCTTTATTACCGGCTCTCGGTCGTTCCGATAGAATTGCCTTCATTGAGGCAGCGGCCCGAAGATATCCTGCCGCTGACCAAGCATTTCATCCGCAAATATAACGAAGAGAATGGCCGGTCGATCTCAGAAAATCTATCATCCGAAGTTCTCTCGCTGCTTGAGAACTATTATTTTCCGGGCAATGTGCGCGAACTTGAGAACATAATCGAGCGTGCTGTGGTAATTGCGACGACCGACGAGATCTCGGTGGAGTGTTTGCGTCCTGAAGTTCGTGATCCCGGCGTAACGCATGCGCTGCTGCAGCAGACCGAGGGGGCATCGGCCGAGATCGACATCGCCCGCGGCGTGAATTTTTACGATGAAGTTAAGCGATTTGAGATCGATCTGATCCGAAGAGCCCTCGACCAGACCGGCGGTCACCAATCAAGGGCAGCCAGGCTTTTGGGGCTGAATGCGACCACTTTGAACTCCAAGATCAAGTCCTACAATATCCACATTCGTTCCTGACCCAGCGAATCCTTACAAATTTATCCAAATTTCCGTGCAAAAACTCGAAAATTTGGTCAGTCTGACACGTCAGCGGGCGTTTTATCCCAGAAAACGCAGCGGCCCTGGGCTGAAAAATGACACCTAAGCTAAGCGTTTGCAATAGGTTAGGCAATACATTGTGCATTTCATTCATTTTCACAGCTCAATGGCACGGCGCTTGCACTTTTTGAAGAGTCACTTTGACTTCCCAATTTTAAGAAAGACCAATTAGGAGGACTTGTAATGCGAAAATTTGTTGTTTCCTCTTTGCTGCTTTTCGCAATGGCCGTGATCGGCCTCGCACAGTCCAATACGGGTAACCTCACGGTTAACGTATCGGATGCGTCGGGTGTGATCCCGGGTGCGACTGTCGTCGTCAAGGACGAACAGACAGGCAGCGAGAGAACATATACGACCGGCAACGGAGGTTCGATCTCGGTTGCACAGTTGGACGCAGGTACATTTACGATCACCGTTTCGGCCCCCGGCCGCAAGACGAGCGTAACGACCGGCGTTAAGATCGACATCGCGCAGACGACCGTCCGCAATGTCACGCTCGAACCCGGTGAGGTAACCGAGGTCGTCGAGGTCGTCGCCGGAACCGAGGTCATCAACTCGGCCAACGCTGAACTCTCGAACACCGTCGGCACACGACAGATCCAGGATCTGCCGCTGAACGGCCGCAACCCGCTTGCGTTGATCGCTCTTCAGGCCGGCACATCGGCCAACGGTGCGACCAATACGACCATCAACGGCCAGCGTACCTCGTTCACCAACATCACCCGCGATGGTTTGAACATCCAGGACAACTTCATTCGTGCAAACGCGACGGACTTCGTTCCGGATCGCCCGAACACGGATGACGTAGGCGAATTTACGATCACGACCCAGAACGCCGGTGTTGAGGCCGGATACGGTGCGTCGCAGGTTCAGCTCGTGACCCCGCGTGGTTCGAATCGTTTCACCGGTGCCGGTTTCATCTACAACCGCAACTCAAAGTTTGGCGCCAACGATTTCTTCCGAAATCGTCTTGGCCAGGCAAACCCGTTCCTTAACCGTAACCAGTTCGGCGGACGCCTCGGCGGCCCGATCATTAAGAACAAATTGTTCTTCTTCGGTTCGTACGAAGGATTCCGTCTCCGTCAGTCGACGAACGTCAACTCGACCGTTCTTCGTCCGTCGGCACGCGCCGGTATCTTTACCTACCGCGATACGTCGAACGTAGTTCGAACGCTGAACATTTTCACTGCGGCACAAGGCCCGAATCCGGGAACCGTTACCGGTATCGATCCGCTTATCCAGAGCCGTTTTCTTGCCAACATGCCGGCAGGTAACAACGAGAGCATTGGTGACGGATTGAACACCATCGGATACAGCTTCACCAAGAAGCAGGACCAGGATCGTGAAGCCGTAACGCTTCGTTTCGACTACGACATGAATTCGCAGAACTCGATCAACGGTGTTTGGTCGTGGCGTGATGAATTCCTTCTCCGTCCTGACGTTGATAACGGCGGATTCAACAACACACCGTTCGGTTTTCAGGTTGCCAAGACCTGGACGACCAACGTTGCGTGGCGGTATACGCCGAGCTCAAACCTCACGAACGAACTTCGTGTCGCTAACCAGCTCAGCCGGCCGCAGTTTGACCGCAACAATCAGCCGAGCGATTATTTCGTGACCCTTCCGGTCGTGACCAGCCCCGAATCGACCTTCCAGACACAGGGACGTAATACGTCGACCTGGCTGGTCTCGGACAATGCTGTTTACACCTGGGGCGATCACTCGATCCGCTTTGGCGGCCAGATCGCCTGGTATCGTATCAATCCTTATGGCCCGGGCGCCTTTGGTGCTTCGACCATCCCGACCATCACGATCGGTACGAACACGACGACTCCGTCGATCCAGAACAACGCCACCAACTTCCCGACCGGAACACTTTCGGCGGCACAGCTTGGAACGGCAAACGGGATGCTCGCTTTGCTTGGCGGTATCGTTTCAGCGAACACTCAGACGTTCAACGTAACGAGCCAGACCAGCGGCTTCGTTCCGAATACACTTCCGAACCGCCGTCTGCACTACGAAAACTATTCGTGGTACATCGGTGATTCGTGGCGTGTGAATCAGCAGTTGACGCTCAACTTCGGTCTGCGTCACGAGATCTTCACGCCGGTCAGCGAACCGGATGGTCTCGCTCTCGAGCCGGTCATCGGTTCGAATGCCGATATCGTTGCCGCGGTCCTTAACCCGACCGGCACCTATAACTTTGTCGGCACGAACAATGGCGACAACCGTTTCTTTGGGACCGACAAGGACAACTTTGCTCCGAACGTCAGCTTTGCCTGGGCACCGTCATTCGACGGAGCTCTTGGCAAACTCTTCCCGGGCGAAGGCAAGACGGTCTTTCGCGGCGGATTCAGCATCAACTATGTTAATGACGAATTCGTCCGTTCCGCTGACAACGCCCTTATCGGCAACCAGGGCCTTTCGGCTGCTCGTACGATAACGAACCAGAATGGCCGCCTGAGCACGTTCAATGCAACGCTTGCTGCTCCGACCTTCCAGGTTCCGCGTACCTACGCTCAGAACAACGCACTTGCCGCTCTTCAGGGAACGGTATTTGCGATCGATCCTGACATGAAGACGCCGAGCCTCTATCAGTGGACTGTTGGCATCCAGCGCGAGCTGCCGTGGAAGACCGCGGTCGAACTTCGCTACGTTGGAAACCGCAGTACCAACCTGATCCGTGGTTTCGACTACAACCAGGTCATCATCGGTCAGAACGGTTTTGCGGCTGACTTCAACCGTGCTTACTCGAACGACCGTCTCTGCCAGGCTGCGAACCAGACCACACCGGGTTCGTGTACGACCGGTGCGGCTTTCAACGCTGCGATCACCGGTAGCCAGGTGTTGACCGTATTCCCGAATCTTGGCGGCGGCGGTCTGCTTACAAATGCGACCATCCTCAGCCAGATCCGTGCGGGTACGCCGGCCGACCTTGCGATCACCTATTTGATCAATGGTCTCGCCGGTTCGGTCCAGCTCGTTCCCAATCCGAACGCGTTGGTCGCTGACGTACTCACCAACGGTGCAGAGTCGAACTACCACTCGGCACAGCTCGAGTTCCGACGCCGTTTCGCTAACGGATTTTACATGCAGGCAAACTACACCTTCGCAAAGGCTTTGACCGATGCAGCCGGTGTAGGACAGACCCGCTTCGATCCGCTTATCGACAACGCTCAACAGAGGCTTGAATATGCCGTGGCCGATTTCGACACACGTCATACCTTCAACTTCAACGCCATTTACGAACTTCCATTCGGCAAGGGCAAGCGTTGGGCAAATCAGGGCGGCATCCTCGATTACATCATCGGCGGATGGCAGATGACGGGTATCGTTCGTTGGTCGTCGGGTGCACCTATCACCTTTACCGACCCGCGTGGAACGCTCAACCGTGCAGGACGTTCGGGCCGCCAGACAGCGAACTCGAGCCTGAACCATGAGCAGATCGCAGCTTTGATCGGCATTTTCCGCACACCTTGCGGTGTTTACTGGATCAATCCTTCGGTCACGAACATCAACCAGAACGCGCTCAATGCCGGACAGTGCGGCAGCCTTGGTCTCGGAAACGCGGCCAACGGTTTTGGAAGCACACCGTTCTCAGGACAGGTGTTCACCAACGTTGCTCCGGGAACGACCGGTGCACTTCCGCGTAACGCATGGCGTGGCCCGACGTTCTTTAACATCGATGCTTCGCTGTTCAAGAACTTCCGCATTACGGAACGCGTTCGTTTCCAGGTCCGCGGAGAAGCATTCAACCTGACCAACAGGGCGAACTTCTTTGCTGGCCTGTTCAACGGAAACATCAACAGCACGACCTTTGGCCGTGTTACCACAACCTTTGGTCCGAGGATCTTCCAGTTCGTCGGCCGTGTTGAATTCTAATTTGTCCGGCGAAAGCCGATGAATTTTTCGGGCAGAGACCATTGGGTTTCTGCCCTTTTTTTGTTTGTCGACAATTTGGTCTTATCGATTGACTTGTATTATAATCCGTTGCATCGAACTTAAAGGGCAGTTGGTTTTGCGGTCTTCGGCCATACTATAGCGGCTTTTTCTCACCTCCGTTGTATGGTTCCAAAATCGTTTTGTTCAAATTGTTCGCTCTCTTAATACAAAAATATCAAGAGTAAAAGCAGAAAGATCACCAACCTACGGAGGACTACGATGAAAAGGTTTCTTATCGCCTTTCTACTGACGGTCTTCAGTGCGGCAACTGTTTTTGCACAGGGTACAACAGGACGCCTTTCGGGAACCGTTTCGGGGCCCGACGGCGTTTTGCCCGGAGCAACCGTTACGGCCACTGACAATACGACCGGCAGAGAAACGACCACCACGACGAATCAGGCTGGTTTCTACCAGTTTCCGCAGCTTGAATTCGGCACCTACACAATCACTGTCACGGCCAGCGGTTTCAAGACCCTGAAAGCGACACAGCAGAAGATCGACGTCGGCCGCGACGCGGCGTTCAACCCGACAATGGAGATCGGCGAAGTAACGGCAGAGGTCGTTGTGACCGCCGGCTCGGACATCGTTACACAGGGAACGGCCCAAGTCAGCAACACGGTCAGCCCGCAGCAGATACTCTCGCTGCCGCTTCTCACTCGCAGTCCTCTGACTCTAACAACGCTTCAGGCCGGTGTGTCGTCGAACAGCGCGCAGAACACAACGATCAACGGCCTGCGTACGACCTTCACGAACATAACCCGTGACGGCATCAACATTCAGGATACGTTCATCCGAACGAACGCGACCGACTTTGCTCCGGGGCGGCCGTCAGTTGACGACACGGCGGAGTTCACGATCACGACGACCAACCAGGAAGCCGATCAGGGATATGGCGGCGCGCAGATCCGCCTCGTTACCCCGCGTGGCACCAAAGATTTCCGCGGTGCTTTGTTTGCATACAACCGCAACTCGGCGTTTGCAGCAAACAGCTTTTTCAACAACCGCAGTTCGAATCCGACGGTGAGCGAAAAGCCTTCCTATCGCAACCGCAATCAATACGGAGGCAAGGCAAGTTGGAGGCTTCCGGTTCCCGGGCTTGGCGAAGGAACCCCGATGCTTTTCTGGGACAAGGCCTTTTGGTTCTTTGCCTACGAAAAGATCAAGGATCCGGTTTCGACGGCCGCAACGCGAACGATCCTCTCGCCTGCCGCGCGTGCGGGCACCTTCACTTATCAGCGGACGAACAGCACGTCGGTGACGCCTTTCTGTCCGTCGCAGACCATAGGCAGTATTTGCACGATCCCCAATTTCCTGCAGTTCGCGCAGACCGTCTTCCCGTCGGGCAACATCCGGAGCACCACGTCGCCGATAATCGACGCTCTGGTCCTTAGTCAACTGCCGACGGCAAGCAACTTCACCGGCGGCGACGGCCTCAACACCCAGGGCTACCGGCTGCTTCGCGGGTCGGACCAGGAACGCGACCAGTATTCGACGCGAGTCGATGTTGATATCAACGACAGCAATTCGCTTCAGTTCATTTACAACTACAACAAAGAAGTGAATCTCAGGCCCGATATCGACACGACCGGATTCACACCAATTCCGGACGGGGTCCAATCGTCCGCCAACAAGCAGTTCACCACTGCGTATCGACGCGTTTTCACGCCGAATTTTCTTATCGAGTTTCGCGGCGGGCTCTTTACTAGCGAAGTGCCGTTCGACCGAATCAGCGAGTATCCGACGTACATTGCTGCGGTCCCATTGGTAAGCGGTATGAATACATTTACCGATCAGGGACGCAACACCAAGGCATTCAACTATCAGGCCAATGCCGATTGGATACTTGGCAAACACTCTCTACGATTTGGCGGCCAGATGCAGTTCTTCAAGGTCAATGCCTACAACGACGCAGGAACCGTCCCGACGGTCACGGTCGGCAACACGACCGGAACCGTATTCACTGCGACCAACTTCGCCAGCCTCGGCGGCATCAACACCACTCAGCTTGGTACGGCGAACGGCCTGCTCACGCTTCTCGGCGGGCATTACAATGCAGTAGCACGCTCGTTCAATATCACAACACTGGACGAGGGCTTTGTTCCAGGGGCTACCGAGTTTCGGCCATTCAGGAACGAGAACCACTCGCTCTATTTTGCTGACAGGTGGTCGGCGGCGAGAGGATTGACGCTCAGCCTTGGCGTCCGGTACGAGATCTTCCCGGCGCTTCGCAACCTGACCGGCCGCGGCCTTGAGCCGTTGATAACGGATCTCGACGATCCCACCGGCGACCTTCTCAATCCGGCAGGCAGTTACGTTGCCCTTGGGACCAGCATCGGAAAGGAATTTCAATATTACGAAACCGACTGGAACAACTTCGCCCCTAACCTGGGCGTTGCCTGGGCACCGACATTTGAGAAAGGCATTTTCCGCGCGATCTTCGGAAACGGCAAATCGGTCATTCGTGCCGGTTACAGCAACGTTTACGGAAACGATTCGATCATCACATCGATCAATAACGCGTCGGTCGGTAACGCCGGATTGGCGAGAACGACGATCACACAATCTGGTCAAGTTGGGCGTCTGGATGCTGCTCCTGTAGTCATTCCCGGCCCACCGTCCGTTCCGACACTGCCACTTTCGTACTTGACCAACAACGGCCCGAATATCGGCAACCATTTCGGCACCGTTTTCGGGATCGATCCGAAACTCAAGACCCCAATGGTCGAGCAGTACAGCCTCGGCTGGCAGCGTGAGATCTTTGGAAATATGGCGTTCGAGATCCGTTATGTCGGCAGCCGCAGCGACAATCTCGCCCGCGGTATCGACCTCGGACAGATCGACGTCAATAACAACGGATTTCTCGCCGACTTTCTCCGTGCACAGAACAACTACCGCGTTTCGGGCGGCGATCCGTTCTGTATCGCGGCAGGCTGTGTACCGCTGCTGATCTTCCAACAGGCGGCGAGTGCACCCGGACGACTTGGCGTTGCTCCGACAACGACGACGACCCCGGCAGGCCATATCGCCCGGTCGACCTTCCTGAACGCTCTGACCAACGGCACACCGCTCGATCTCGCACTTTCGTACATCAACAGTACTAATCCGCGAAATCTCAACAATCAGCCGTGTGTCGGTTCGGCCGGATCGTTCGTCTGCAATCCGTCGGCGACGCCGTTCGTCAACTTCCTGCCGAACAACTCGACAGGTGTTATCGACCTTTTCGTCAACGACGCTTACCACAACTACAATTCGCTTCAGGCCGAGCTTCGAAAGAGGTTCTCGAACGGATTGTATTTCCAGGCGAACTATACGTTCTCAAAGAACCTGACGAATGCCGTCGGCACGTCGCAGCAGCTTTTTGAGCCGTATCTCGATAACCGAAACAAGGACCTCGATAAACAGCGGGCCGATTTTGACACGACCCATGTGTTCAATTTCAACGGTGTCTATCAGCTGCCATTTGGCCGCGGGAAGAAATTCCTCGATTTCGGCAGCGGCTGGGACAAGCTGTTCGGCGGCTGGGAAATCTCAGGCCTGGCACAATGGCAATCGGGTGCACCGATCACGTTCGTCGATACGCGCGGTACGCTGAACCGTTCGGCGCGTTCGGCCCGTCAGACGGCAAACAGCAATCTGACGAATGACGAGATCCGGGCATTGATGGGGATCTTCCAGCAGAATGTCGGCGGAACTGACATTATCTACTGGATCAATCCGTCGATACTTTCGGGCGGAGCGGCCTCGGGCGGTTACAGCATAACCGGTGCAAGTTTTCCGGGACAGGTATTCTTCAATACCAATCCGGGTGAAACGGGCAATCTCGGCCGAACCATCGTCAACGGTCCGAAATACTTCAACATCAACGCAGCTTTGCTGAAGAACATCCGCTTTACGGAAACGATGCGGCTTCAGTTCCGCGTTGAGGCGTTCAACCTTTTGAACAATGTGAACTTTGTCCAGAACACTCAGTTCGCAAACATCAATTCGACCGCCTTCGGGCAGATCACGGGTGCCTTCGGTCCGCGTGAGATGCAGTTCGCACTCCGGTTCGAATGGTAGTTTGACCTATCTTAAGTGAAAACACTTGCCTGCCGGTCATCGCGATCGGCAGGCTTTTTTGTAATTTATGGCATGGTCGAAGTCTGCTAAAAACGTTATAATTCCAACATTTCTTTCACGCAATGGCCTCTTCTGCCCCAGACCACTCAATGATGTCGATCGTCCCGCTCGGAGCAGGTGACCTCATCGACCGTGCGGTCAGATTTTATCGTCAGAACTTTCTCACGTTCATCTTCGTAGCGGCTCCGCCGGTGCTTGTCGGCACCTTGCTTTCCGTCGGTTGGCTATTCTTGTCGCGATGGCTTTTCTTTACCGGAAGCTACGATCCGCTCGAATCGACCGTTTACGTACTGTTCTCAGCACTCGGTTCGTCGGTGATCTGGTTTACCGAGACGGTCGCGACACTCTCGGTAATGGGCGGGGCGTCGCGCAACTTTGTAAGACACCTGCTCTTCGGCGAACCGATCAGCTTCAAGGACACGTATCTTAATGTCTGGGATCGGGTCGCCGGGCTGATCGCCGCATCTGTATTGCTTACGCTGATAATAGGGATCGTCGGACTGATGATCTTCTACTTCGGTCTCGGTATCGGCGCCATCCTGATCGCATTGATCGCGGTCGGGCTCGAAGCCGTTCCGTTCCTTGCTTTCTTTTTGTCACTTGCCGTCGGACTCGTGACCGTCGGCGGTGTCTATTGGCTCTTTTGCCTTGCGGCTTCGCGCTTCGCATACGTGCCGCAGGTGATGCTTGTTGAGGGGCAGGGCGTTATTGCAGCGATCGGCCGCAGCATCTCGCTCGCGAGCGGCAACGTCAAGCGATTTGCGGCGTTGTTCGCGTTCACGCTAACCGCAACCTATTCGGCGCTTGCCTTGATCTATGTACCGCTCGGGTGGTACGCATGGGCCGAGGGCGTCGAGCTTTTCGCATTTGGCGGGCAGTCGGCTCCGGCTTGGTACGAGATCGCGTCGCAGATGGGTTGGCAGGTAAGCATTATTCTGCTCTCGCCGGTCTGGATGGTCGGGCTCTGCCTGCTTTACGTTGACGAGCGCGTCCGTCACGAAGGCTATGATATCGAGCTGATGGCCGCACGCCGCCTTGGCGAGATACCC
Source organism: Chloracidobacterium sp. (assembly GCA_016716305.1). Taxonomy (NCBI): domain Bacteria; kingdom Pseudomonadati; phylum Acidobacteriota; class Blastocatellia; order Chloracidobacteriales; family Chloracidobacteriaceae; genus Chloracidobacterium; species Chloracidobacterium sp. The sequence goes on along the minus strand of JADJWP010000002.1, from coordinate 1,458,296 downwards.
TCGGTTCCGCAATCGTATTACAATCCGCTTCAGCCGGCACTCGGTGCACGCGAAGATGCGGCAATACCGGCCAACGGATCGTCAGAATCAAGTTCGTTCACGACCCTCGGATTGAAATAAGATGCGGATCTGCAACCTGACGGCCATCGCCGTATTTACTCTGTTCGCCGCCATGCCGGCGAGCGGAGCGAATTTGGCTGAATACCGTAACGCCGTCGATTCCGCCCGTCGTTTAACGATCGAAATGAGCACGGATCTTCGCAAGGGAATTCGTGAGGGCGCGGTCGTGACGTTCGATGCCGGGCGCGTTGTACAGATCCGGCGGACACTGCCGGTGGTCTACCGCGTCGAGTCAGGCGATGGCCCGGTCGAGGTCTCAAATCATTGGCTTCATACGTTTCTCGATCAATACGTTGTTAGCGAAGACCCTGCCAAGCAGGCAAACATCCTTTCCGGCATCGAAGAACGCCTTTCGTCGATCTCGTCAAAAATAGCCGAACTGGAAAGCGCACCTCGGTCATCCGTCTCTAAGGACGAAGCAAAACAGAAATTGGCAGAGATACTAAAGCGAGAAGAGTTTCGAAAACCGGCCGAAGAAGAGCAAAGCCGTTTCGGGCGTTGGTTGACCGAGTTTCTCGAGTGGCTTGAAGGACTGCTGCCGCGCCCATCGGGCGAGCCGGCAAGCAAGACCGGACTTCCGGGGCTCGCATACTGGCTTCAGGTCGTGATCATCGTCGTCACCGTGCTTTTGATCGGGTTTGCTGTTTTTCGTTTTGCTCCGATGCTATTTCCGGCGCTCAAAAGACGTCGGACCGATGAAAAAGCGGAACGCATCGTTCTCGGCGAAAAGGTAGCAATCGACAAATCAGCCGAGCAACTCTTCGCCGAAGCTGAACGAATGGCACGTGACGGAGACCTTCGCGGAGCGATCAGAAAAGGATACATCGCTCTACTTTGCGAACTCGATGATCGAAAGCTGATCGGCCTTGCACCGCATAAGACGAACCGCGACTATCTTCGCGACCTCAGAAAACGCGGCGAGATCTATCAGAGCGTCACTGGCCTCACCGATGTATTCGAAAGCCGATGGTACGGCCCGATGCCTTCGGATGAATCGGCTTGGGCAAGCTTTCGGGCCCGATACAAGGAGGCTCTTGGCCGCAAATAGTTCCGGCGTCTCGGCATGAAACAGCGCTTACTCATCTTTGGTTCACTGGTGCTCCTGATCGCTCTTATGATCGGGCTCAACGCCGCAACCTACGTGCAGAAGGTGAAGGAACCAGACAATGAATTCATGCCTAATCGGTCGAGCTTTAATTCCGGTTCGACCGGAACGCAGGCCTACTTCACGCTGCTTGCCGAGACCGGCCGCAGCGTCCAGCGATGGCAGCAGCCTCCGGCGACACTCCGGACCGAGATGCGCGAAGCACCAAAGACCTTCGTGCTCATTGGTCCTTTCAGGCGACCTTTTACCGAGGATGAACGGACGGACCTATTGAGTTGGGTAGAATCCGGCGGCAGGCTCGTTATCATCGATCGCGAACCTGCTGGGGAACTTGTCAGATCATCCACTGAATGGAATATCAAGATCGCACCGAGGACCGACATCGAATTGATGACCGTCGATCCGGCCGATCAGGTTCAGATGACCGCCAAGACGCCGGCGATCAGGCCGATACAGACGACCGTGTTTACCGCCGGAGTCAACGCGGTCCAGCCATCGCGATTTGCCTCCGCCGTTGATATCGAACGGTTTGATAACGATGAGATCTTTGCGACCGAATCAGACGACGAGTATGAACAGGGAACGGGGGTTGCCACGCAAAATGACGACCCGAACGCGGAATCGCAAAGCACACCGGAACCGCAGGTGAACACCAGTGCGATCGAACCTGAAAGTTCAACTCCATGGTTCGAGGCTCCGGTCGTCCATGTAGCATCGGCCGATCGAAACCTGGTCGTTGATGTTCCTTATGGTTCGGGCCAGATAGTCTTCGTCGCCGACCCGTTTATCGTAGCCAATGGCGGCATAGCGATGGCCGACAATGCCCAGTTCGCGTTGAACATCGCGGGCGACGGGCTGATCGTGTTTGACGAATACCATCATGGATTTGGGGCCGGCAATAACCGGATCCTTGAGTATTTTGAAGGTACGCCGGTGACCGCGATGATCTTGCAGATCATTGCGGTCGTTGCATTTGTGATGTTTTCGCGCAGCCGCCGGTTCGCTCGTCCCGTTCCCGAACCCGAGCCCGACCGGCTCTCAAAGCTCGAATACGTCGGAGCGATGGCCGAATTGCAGCAGCGAACGAACGCTTACGATCTGGCGATGGAGAACATCTTTACAGACTTCCGTCGGCGGGCGGCGAAACTTCTTGGCGTCGATCAGATGACCACACCGCGGAGCGAGTTGGCATTGCTAATTGCCGACCGGACAGGATCAGACGTGCGTAAGATCGAAGAATTGATCGAGAGATGTGAAAATATCATACACGGCGAGCCGACGGGAAAGCGCGAAATGCTCTCGCTGACCACCCGATTGCGCGAGATCGAAGGTCAGCTCCGACTTGGACGGCAAAGCAAGACGAGGATCTGAGACGATGACCATTTACATTCTTGCTGTGCTCGTGATCTTGTTCTTTCTAACGAGTGCGGTCGGTGTCGTGACGGGAAGCAACTCGCTCATTACGGTCCCGATAATGTTTCAGTTCGGCATCGACGAAAAGGTGGCCATCGCGACCAACATGTTTGGTCTGACATTTATGGCTATCGGCGCGACGATACCGTTCTTTCGAAACGGACAGATCGAGGCAAAGCGGCTGTCGCCATTGATCGTACTGACGATCATCGGCTCGGCGATCGGGGCGTTGCTCGTAGGGCGGCTCACTGATCAAGGCATCAAACTGATCGTTTCGATGGCGATGATCGCGGTCGTGCTGTTCACATTGTTCCAACGCGATAAAGGCGGATCCGACGGTTCCGAGCCCGGTCGAGTAGACAAGTGGGGCCTGACTGTTGCCGGGGTCGCGGCGACATTTCTTCTTGCGATCTACGGCGGACTTTACAGCGGCGGATACGTTACCGTCCTGACGGCTTCATTTGTCGCGTTTTTCGGTATGACCTACGGCGGTGCGATCGCCGCAACCAAACTCGTGAATGTCTTCTCGTCGGCAATTGCGACCCTCGTCTTCATGTGGCAAGGCCTGGTGGATTATCGACTCGGGGCTGTTCTGGCCGTGACGATGTTCATCGGTGCCTATGCGGGAGCGCATTTCGTGGCTAAAATGAACGAAACGCTGCTGCGGCGTATCTTTTTGATAACAGTATTATTGCTTGCAGCGAAATTGATATTTGATCTGATCAGAACGTAAATGCTTACTTATACACCTACAACGATCGCACATATTTTGAACGAATTGCGAAAGACCATCGTCGGACAGGACGACGTGATCGAACAGGTCCTCGTCGCAATTCTCGCCGAAGGGCATGCATTGCTCGAAGGCGTTCCGGGGACGGCAAAGACCTTGATGGTCAAGACACTTTCCGAGATCATCGGTGCGAGATTTTCGCGCATCCAGTTCACGCCCGACCTGATGCCTTCGGACATAACCGGCACGAATGTGTTCAATATGCAGTCGTCCGAGTTCACTCTGCGCCACGGCCCTATCTTCACCGATATCCTGCTGGCTGACGAGATCAACCGGACACCGCCGAAGACCCAGGCCGCGCTGCTCGAAGCAATGGAAGAACGTCAGACAACGATCGACGGCGAGAGGTACCCATTGTCGCCGATGTTCACGGTACTCGCCACCGAGAATCCGATCGAATACGAAGGCACATATCCGCTGCCTGAAGCTCAGCTCGACCGCTTTCTGCTGAAGATATTGATCGATTATCCGGATCTGGCCGACGAACAGGAGGTCGTCGCCAGATGGGACGCGGGCTTCAATTCGCACCATCTCGACCGTCTCGACATCCAGCAGCTTCCCGATGCCGCCGCGATCTCGCATTGCCGGCACGAGGTCAGGAACATGCGAATGGAACCCGGTGTTCAGAAGTATATCGTCGAGATCGTCAGAAGATCGCGCAGCCATCCTACGATACTCTACGGCGCGAGTCCGCGAGCCTCGATCGCCCTATTGTTATGTTCGAAGGCTCTTGCTGCGATCCGCGGCCGCGAATTTCCGACGCCGGACGATGTCCGCGATATCGCGGCTCCAGTGCTGAGGCATCGTTTGGCGTTGCGAGCCGAAGCCGAACTCGAGGGGGCGACGACCGACGCCGTTGTCAGCGACATTCTTCGATCTGTCGAAGTCCCGAGATGATATGAGGTTATTTTTGCGTGAGCCGGCTTAGAGACTAACTCTCCGTGCCGTTCGGATCCGGACGATTTCCGGCCGGTGATACGGCCGGGCTGCGGGTCGGCGCAGGTGTACGAACCGGTGTCGGTGACGTCCTTGGGGTCGGGGTCGCTGCCGGAGTTGCCGTATTGCTGTTTGTCGGTGTATCGGCGCGCGGAGACGGGGTCGGCCGCACGTTTGCCGCAGTGTTCGCCGGTACCGGAACGAGGACCACGCCTCCTTCGGGCGGCATGAACTGACTCGGGCTATTAGGGTCGATAGTGTAGACCTGTCCGGTCGGCGGCGTATATTGCGGTGCTCCCGGCGGCGGCATCCCGGTGCCCCAGGGATTGTAATTATCGCCGCCCGGTATCGTGTCCGGCGGCACCGGCATGCTCGAATTGCCCAACGAATCAGACATAGTGCCGGGCATCGCGGCAAGGGCTTGTTCTTCGACACCGGTCGCCGGATTAATCGGTTGAACAGGCAGGCTGTTCACGTCAGGCTGCAGTGCGGCGGTCGGATCGGTTTGTCTTACCGACGTCGCGTAGATCAACGCACTTGCGAGCAAAGCCGTGCCGACGACGACCATGGCTGCGGTCTTCCAAAAGTCACCGCCCTTTGAGTCTGCCGCTGCGCCGCTCGCCGCTGAGGCCGAGCCTTGGAGCGATCTTGCGAGGTCATCAGCCAATTCGCCCGCCGTCTGTTGACGCATTTCGGGCGACTTCGACATCGCCTTCAGTACGACCGTTTCAATTCCCGGCGGCAGATCGCCCCGAAATGCCATCATCGGCGACGGCGGTTCTTCGATGTGCTTCAACATCACATCGGTCGGTTTCACACCCGTAAATGGCACCACCCCGGTCAGCATTTCGTAAAGGATCACGCCCAAAGCGTAGATATCGCCGCGCGCATCGGGCATGTCCCCTCCGGCGCATTGTTCCGGAGCAAGATAGGCAAAATCGGCAGCGGTCGAATCAAGCACATCACCGGTGCGAGCGATCGCGTTCGGCGTTCCGATATCGGTCACCTTTGCTTCAACATCGCCGTCGGCTTTTTCGGTTATCAAAACACTTTCAGCAGTAAGATTCCCATGGATCGACCCTACGGCATGGATCGCTCCTAGTCCGGCAGCGATCTGTCGGCCGATCAAGACCACATCTTCCGGCTGCGTTTGTCCGCTCCTTAAGATCATCGATTTCAGCGTTTCAGTTACCAGCCCATCGCAAACCGCATAGGCGTAACCCTGCCCATCGGTTCCAAAATCGCTGAATCCGAGAATGTTCCGATGAGATATCTTTGCCGCTGCCCTGGCTTCGTCAAAGAACCGTACGGCGGGTTCTTTGTCATTCGGGGGCCTGAGCGCAAGCACCTTGATCGCCACGGGTTTGTCCATCAAAAGGTGAGTTGCCTGGTAAAGGTCGCCATTCGCTCCGCGCTTTATCAAAGCGTCGATACGATATTTGTCGGCAATCTTTTTTCCTAAAAGATCCTCGGTCATTAGTGTTTAGAACGTCAAAATAGTGCGGAGGTTGCAAACTTAGACGAAAGCAGAACGCAATTTTTGCAAAAACGCCTTAAAAGCGAGAACGCGGAACCGGAGTTTGAAAACCCGGCCCGCGTCCTAATTTGTGCTGTCAGATTAGCGAAGTACCGCGAAAACGATAACCAACGCGAAAAGTACCAGCGATTCGATCAGCGCGAGGGCGATGATCATGATCGTCTGGACGGTGCTTGCTGCTCCGGGATTGCGGGCAGCACCTTCAGCGGCACGCGAACCGACAAGCCCCTGACCGATAGCGGCCAAGCCCGCAGCGATACCGAAACCCAGGCCTGCGGCAAGCGCCTTCGACGATGCGACCGTCGAATCATTGTCCGCTGCTCCCTGTGCCATTGCCGGCAATGCCATCAGCGCCATTGCAAGCGTCGAGAAAACAACATATTTGATCTTATTCATTTTTTGATAGTCTCCAGTTTTATTTATTCGAAGACCAACAGGTCCGGACAATTCGAAACCCGACTGCGGTTATTATTTCGCCTCGCTTCCGGTATGCCTTGATTTCTACTCTCGTTGGAGTCAAGGCTCCTGTTGCGTGCGGGCATATCTGCTATAAAACACGAGTCAAAGAACGTCCAAAGCCTGTTGGGTCAACATTCTTGCCCTCTCGGCCGTGGCCCAGAGAGCAAAAGCCTAAGCATGAGCCGCGGCCGGTTCTCCATGACCGGCTGCATCCTCATCGTGGTGTTCGTCGTGCGGCGCATGGGTCACTTCGCTTATATAGATCATCGAAAGCAATGTGAATACGAGCGTCTGAACGAACGAAACGAATACCGCCATTATCAACAGAAAGGCGGGCAGCAATATTTGTGTGAAAGGCGGGAACAGATTAGTGATCTGCAAGTAGATCTGTTCGTCCGCAAACATGTTCGCGAATAGGCGAACGCCCAGCGTGATCGGCCGGATCATGTTGCTGATAAGCTCGATCGAGAAGATCAGCGGCGTAATGAAAAGGGCCATCAAAAGCGGCAATTTCGGTCCGGCGAAATGTTTGATGTGATTCAAAAAGCCGTTTTCACTGATGCCGAGGTAGTTGTAATAAACAAATGACGAGATACCGAGAGCGAACGTCACATTGACCGAAGCGGTCGGCGACATAAACATCGGGAACGTCCCCATCAGGTTCGATATCAGGACCAGCACCGCAAACGAGGCAACGACCGGGAAGTACTTGAATCCATGTTCGCCGACAACGCTGACGATCAGATCCTTTACTGCGAGGAATCCCGCTTCGAGCGTCATTTGTCCGGCTTTCGGGTCGTCCTCAGAAAGCTTGCCCTTAAATATGCCGATAAGGATCACCGACAGAACACAGGCGATCACAAACATTATCGTGTACCAAGGAATCGCATTTTCGACGGTGTAGGGCGAGCCGAAAACGGTCTCGGCGTCGGTGCCGAAATTCGAAAATATCTTGTCCCAGATCGGCTTTGTGTAAGCCATCTGAAAATTGTGGACCGGTTCGCCCAGATAATGGTTTATAAACTCAACGATCAGCGGAGTATGATGACCGCCTTCAGCAAATAAGAACATTCTTAAATTTCCTTCCCGTTAAGAAAGCTGCAAAAGATCCTGATAATACCCTCGGCGACCACCGCAAATCCAAAGCCGGCGAGCCCGAGAATGACCGCAATGATCGGAACGAGATCCGTCGCGAAGATCACGGCGATAACCAACGCCAATGAAAAATATCTCGCAAGATAGCGGATAGCCGAAACTTTCGGCCTCTCGCCATCGGCTGCATTTTCGAAGACGCGTCTAAGCGAATACTTGAGCCAGTAATAATTGACAAAGGCAAGGCCAATGCCGATCAAAACACCCCCGCCAAACAACGGTGACACAAAAGATCCGCCCGCGATCGAACCAATGACGCCTAATGTGCCCATCAAGATCAATATTCGCCGGTGCGAATCGGGCATCACACCCTCAGCAGGGCTGCGTAAAGGCTCGTTCTCATCGCGCATTCAAACCCTAAATTCTACAAGTTAAATCGAGAAAACTCAAAGGACGCAGTCGAGATTGTAAGGTCTATCGAGCAGGCTCATTTCTCGTCATTTTCGGACCGCTTGAATATCTCGGCGTTCATTCTGAAGAACTGAATGAACCCGATCACCGAACCGAGAACGATCCCGCCGACGATGCCCCATGGAGATGAGCCGAGCAGGAGGTCGGCAAACCAACCGATGATCAAGAGGAATATTATCGATCCGAAGAGCGAAATGCCCGCGGACCATGCGAGCCCCGTCATGCGAACCGTTTCTCCGGCAGATGGCGGCGAGTAGTCAGCTAACGGCAATGGCGGCTCGTGAATGCTCAACGGTACGCGATCTTCGTTTGAATCTGATCTCGTTTCACTCTTATCCGAAATCGGGTCAAATAGACCCAGGATCTCGGAGGAAGATGAGCTTTTCTCTGCCGCTGGTGCCGTCTGCGGTTGGTCGATGTCGCTGTCCAAGAGGTTTTTGATCATAGCCGCAACGCCCCTTTCATCTGTGACGGATCCTGAAGACCATGAAACTACTTTTCCGTGATCTCGGTCAAAATGCTGAACAGTTTGTCCTGGATCTCAATGCTCGATACAAGCCTGCTGTGCGATTCGCATTGTGTGAGTTCGGAGACTATCGGCAAGATCGCCGGGCCGCCATTTTTCGTGAATGTCTCACCCGCCAGCGACCGACGCGAAACGACGCCGTCACCCTTTGCGATCAAGAGAGGTTTGAGCTCTTCGGCCGTGACCCGCGTTCCGTCAGAGCGTTTGAATGCCGTGGGTTTGAATTGAGTGATCCAACGGTCCTTCTTTTCGTCGCGGTAGAGCACTAACGCATTTTGAGTATCCTTGCAGTCGGCGCCCATCAAATAGAACGAGACCGGCACTTTCCCGACAGTTCGGGCATTGATCGCCCTTTGAAAGTCTTTCGCACGTTTAAGTACCGCTCTAAAGTAAGGCCGGGCCCTTTCCCGGTCGTCCGCATCCACCCGGCGATTGAAATTCTTGTCCTTCCATATACTCCAGTCGTATTCGTCCCAGGTTGCCGGGTCGTAAATATCGATCGCTATCGGCTTGAGTTCTTCGTCGTAGGCGATCAGGCTGGTTTCGTGGGGGAGAAGCTGATATATCGACGGTATCGTGAAAACGTCGAACCGCGTGATGTCACGAATGAAAGGAAGATTTACCCCGCCGCGAATGTATGAAAGACCGTTCAGCAAAGCCTCGAGCGATAGGATGGAGCCCTCATTCGGCGTTCCGAGAAGAAAGATCTTGTTGAAATGTATCGCCCCGGCCCAAGATGGCCGCGGAATTCCCGGAGGAATGTCCGCATTGCCGTACATTGCGGCATAGCGCGAGATGAGGCCGCCCATTGAATGAGCGATGATATTGAACTTAAGATCGGGTTTCCCGAGTTTCTTTTTGAGGTCCTCGATCTGTCTGATCAGCAGTCGGGCGCTTTCGACGTTATCGCGGCGCCAATCATATGGAAAAACATAAAACGTGTCCTGGTGGCCATCTACGCCCGGGTCATCCCATTTGGCTTCGCGGTAACCGCCACGCTTTTGGAGCCCATCTATCAATCGCTCATAGATCTCGATCTCGGGCAGGAACCCGGCCAACTTAACGCCCCGAATGATGTCACGGGTTACAAGGCTATCGCGGTTGGCCGCTAGATTTGGCGAGATCGGAAGCCGTATGTCGTCGTCTTTTGCACGCCCGGCTCTAAACCAAACCGTCTTTTCAGTTTTCGAATTTATAAGGTCGGAGCCAGTAATGCCCGGAATGATGATGACCGGATCTTTGCCGGTCGCGGTCGAAGGGACGCTCTGTCCGTTCGCGGCAACAAGAGATAATGAAATTATGGCAAAGGCCAAAGCCGCACGAAGTAAGCTCATATAGTTACGATGTCGCCGGGCCGATACTGGCTTGCCGAGAATCGATCTGATAAAGAGTATCTTACTACATTTGGCCGGAGCTATCGGGCGAAAGCCACGTTTGGGCCCCGATCTAACCTGGCTCGATTATCTTTGTCACCTCGGGCGATGCCATTTCGTACTCGGTACCGCGCCAGCGCATTCGGCGTGAAAGGGCGGAAAAACAATTGACGAGAAAAACGGCCGGAGTTATCAGCCATAGAGTATTTTGGGTGAGCCATTGTCTATCAAGGGCTCTTGCGTGCTGGGAAAGGACGAGACGAACTGCCCGAAGTCGGGTCCACGCCTTGCCGACGCTGAACCCAGAGACCGTGATCAGAGTAAAGATCGCTGCCCAGACCAGAGCCGTATTGGCCCTGCTGAAAATGACGATCAGGAAGGCCGTGATCAACACCGAATTGAACAAAGCCGACCCGAAGAACGACATTAGCCAGAGCTTTGGCATATAAACGCGTGTGATCTTCATCTGTCGATTGGTGAATTCGAACAGCTGACCAATGGTGCAGTTTTCGACCGAGGCTGCGAGGGCTTCGGGTACGAATCTGATCGGCAGATCTCCGGCATTCATCGCGCGTGTTACGGTGAAGTCGTCCGAGAGCGATCCGTGCCAGCGGTCACGGATATTTAGTCTTTCGAATGTGTCACGCCGGATCGCCATCGAGCCGCCCCAACAGAAATTGCTTCTGGCGTTCGGACCGAGCGCCGATGCGATCGATGCGTTCCACGACGAACGGATCTCGCTCGCCAGCGACGGATCTTCGGAAATGAACCAGCGGTAGCCCGTCGTTGCCCCGATCGTCTCATCGCGAAGAGGTGCGACCAACGCCCTCAGCCAGGCAGGCGACGGACGTGCATCGGAATCTACGAATACAAAGACCTCGCTTCGCGGATCGGCATGAATCACTCCTTCTCTTAAATTCTCGACCTTTTGGCTCGAATCGGTCGCCTTCGGTGCGACTGTCAGAGCCGTTTTCTTTCGATAGCCTTCCCCCGTCTGCGAAACGGCTTGAATGACCTTTACCGCCGGATCTTCCGGATCATCAACGACAAAGATCACCTCATACTCCGGGTAATCCAGTTCAATCAACGCCGTGAGGTTTTGTTCCAACCCGTCATCAAGGCCCTTGCATGGAGCTATGATCGTCGCAAAGGGCTGCCAGTCAGGCCTCACGGCGGAAAGCTCTGCTCTGAAATAACGCAGGTATGCGATACCACCGAGAAACGACTTGACGCTGAACCAGATCAGAACTGCAGCGAAGATACAAAAGATATAGGTCATTTGAAGCGGTCAGCTCTTGGAGATGATCACTCGGAGCGATTTAACTGTGCTCTCCGTCGCTCCTCGGTTCGCGTTCATAACGGCTTTGGCGTTGTGCCCCAGTTCGGCGATCGTTTTCGGCGATTCGAGCAGATCGGAGAGGGCGAGAAAAAGCTCGTCTGCCTTTAATACATCTTGAACTACGGGTAATTGGATCAAAGCACTATTGCCCAGGAAAACTCTGACGACATCGGCAAAATTATGCGTATATGGCCCGGTGATGACGGCCTTTCCGACAGCTGCCGGTTCGAGAACGCTCTGACCGCCATGCGGGATCAGCGATCCGCCAACGAAAACTATATTGCAAAGAGAGTATGCGGCACGAAGTTCGCCGATACTGTCCAGCAGAATGACATCGGCGGTCCTATCACCATTTTCCGGTTCAGAGGAACGACGAGCGAAACTATATCGCGGATACTCACACGACGGGTCGTCACGAAATTCGCGAAGCAGTTGGACGACCGACTCGAACCTCTCAGGGTGCCGAGGGGCGATCAGCAGCCGCGGCTTGAGCGGCTTGTCATCATTCATGAGCGAACAATAAGCTTCGAGAATCCAGCGTTCTTCGGGCTCGTGTGTACTCGCAGCGGCGATGACCGGCCGCTCGCCGTCGAAATGAAACCGTTCGTCAAGGTGCGAAGCGATCGCGTGGTCGTCGGGCGAGACCGTGATATCAAACTTGAGGTTGCCGGTGACGGTCACGCGCGAAGGGGCCATGCCAAGCGACATCAGCCTTCTTGCATCAGCTTCGCCCTGCATCAATGCGGCATCAATATCAGAGAGCACGCGTTTGATAAAAGCGCGGAGGTTTGCATATCTATGAGCCGAAGTCTCCGACAGACGGCCGTTTACGATTGCTACCTTAGAACCCGCGAGCTTTGCTTCGTGGATAAATCGCGGCCAGATCTCAGTTTCCATCAGGAGAACAAGTGATGGTCGGTAGTTTGCGAGAGCTTTTCGGACGCTGAATCTCCAATCGTAAGGGAAGTAGAAGACCGCATCCGCTTTGTCGGCGAAGATCGTTTTCGCCAGGTCCTGTCCCGTCTTTGTCACGGTCGAGATCACAAGCCGATGAGCCGGAAGATCGGCGAGCAGCTTATCGACGAGCGGACGCGCGGCATTCGCTTCGCCGACGGAAACACAATGAAGCCAGATAACTTTTCGTTCGTCCTGGTCGAAGCTGGGATAGCTGCCGAGACGCTGCTTAAAGCCTGATGCGTATTTCTGGCGCCGAAGAAGAAATGCCGGAAGCATTAAAAGAAAAACTATCGAGTACGCGATCGAATATAAAAGGTACATTCAATTGCCAACTGCTTCAGCCGACGGATATCTTTTCTCAGAAATAGATAGGGCTTTAGCCCAACAATAGTATTGAGGCTAAAGCCCGTCAACGGCTCGGCACATTTTAAGTGCTGATCGAAGGTTACGCCAGATTACTTGACCCGTTCCATATACTTAGCTTCGGTCGGGTTGACGCGGATCTTTTCTCCTTCGGCGATAAATGGCGGAACGTAAAGCGTTACCCCGTTTTCCAGCGTCGCCGGCTTATTCGAATTCGAAGCGGTCGCACCCTTAAGCTGCGGTTCGGTCTGCGTGACCGTCAATTCCATCGAAGCCGGCAGAGTTACCCCGATCGGGGTTCCGTTGTAGAATTCGACCTCGATCTTGAGCCCCGCCATCAGCCATTGCGCCGCGTCGCCCAATTCGTCTTCGGTCAACGCGACCTGCTCATAGTTTTCCTGATTCATGAAATGGTGATGAGAGCCATCTGAATACAAATATTCCATTTTCTGCTGATCGAGGATCACGCGCTCAAGGGTGTCGTTCGAGCGAAACCGGAATTCGAATGAATTGCCCGTCAACAGGTTTCGAAGCCTTGCCTGAACCATCGCTCGCAGGTTGCCCGGCGTGTGATGGTGAAATTCCATCACCTTTACCGGAACGCCCTCATGGAGGATCACCATTCCCTTTCTGATATCGTTTGCTGAAAGTGCCATTCTGTTAAAGTCGTCTCCAATAGGTAAAAAATGTATGTTATCGCAAAACCGATAGTTTAGAGCCTTGAAGGGCGGTTTGTCTATTTGACGCTGACGCGGAAATTGAAGCGGCCACGCCATTCGTCCGCTTTTCTGCACTCAACGACCGTGAGGACATAATCTCCGGCCTTGGTGGGCGAAACCTCCCGGCGGTTATTGCATGACGCGTCCATGTCGCCGACATCATTGCCGTCCGGGTCGGCGATCGCGATCGTGATCGGACCCGGATCGCCAGGTTGCCAGGTACGTATCGTCTGACCCGACCTGACTCTCAGTACAAATGATCTCTGCTCCTCATATCCGCTTAACCTGCCGGTAACCAAGGCCGAGGTCGAACCCCGGGCAAAGTTTATCCTTGTCGGTGCCTGCGACATCGTTTGGCTTGAAGCAAGCAAACAAATAGCAGCGGCAGCGAGCGCGAAGGTGATCGTTCTCGGCATTTTAGATCGTGCCTTTTTCACCCTTGAAAGGAAGCGGCGGCGGTTCTTCGCCCGGTTTCGGATAGTCCTTTTTCATCATTTCATAGATGCCGATTATCTGTTTCTCCCATTTCAGCGAGTCTTCGTGATCAGGAAGTATCTTCAATGCCCGGCGGTAATCGCCAAGCGCGGAGGCATATTGGCGTGCTTCGGTCAGAGCAAACCCTCGCTTGAAATATGCATCGGCGGCGGCGAGTTTCGCGACCGGGTCTGACGACTTCGCCTTCAGCGATCTCTCGGCAGCCGCGATCGCGTCATCGAACGGTTTGGTGTCTATCGGTTCACCGCTCTGCGACCATTTTCCGCCGGTCGAATTCGAATTAGACGCGGGGCCCTTGGGCGTTTGATTTTCGGTCGTGTGATCGATGGTCGACCGCGCCCTTTCGGTACGCATCGGTCCCGAAGCAGAATTTGCCTCAGAGTTTTGGGCGACCGGTGTACCGGAAGTCCCGCACCCGAGAACCGAGAAAGCGATCATCATTGCAGCTGGTAATTTCATAATTTCTTCTATTGTACTTCAAGGCTGTGCCGAATTGTTTTCGAACGGCTTTACCGAATCGATGTATGGCCGGGCCTGTACGACGTAGATCTTATTCGCCAATATACCCCATTCAATATCCTGTGCGCCCGAGCCAAAGACATCGCTTATCGTCATCGCCGAACGCGCCAGCGATCGGATCTGTGTGTCGGTCAGGACGCGGCCCTGCGGATCTGCACATTTATCATTGGTCTGTTTGAGAGCTCCGCGGATGTCAAATCTAAGCGAGTTTTCCTGATCCGAAAGCGTCATCACCGAGATGGAATCAGAGCCCGGCAAGTAAAGCACTTGTTCGGGCAGCCCTGAGTTGTTAACTACACGCGAATTGTGGCCGCATACCGCGCTTATGTAAACGGCATCGCCTTTGGTGTTATTGAACGGATCCTTGGTTATCAGGACCCCGCCCTTTTGCATGTCTACGCCGACCTGGATAAGGGCAGACATATAAACGTCTGTCTGGCTAACGTAATTTCGAACCCGGGCCTCGTAGGCCTGAGCCTTCCACAGCGAAGCCCAGACCTTCTTGACCGCGTTGATAAGAGCGGCCTGAGTTCGTACGTTCGGGACGCTCGAATAAAGCCCGGCCCCCGAAAAGTTCGGCAGGTCCTCGGCGTTTGACGAACTGCGGACAAATACGGGGCGAAAACCAAGCGTTCGCCATTTCTGTATGACCTGTCTCCGAAGTGCGGGGTCGAAGCGACCGTTTTCTATCGCGGCACGCAGTTCCTCAAGTTTTTCGCGCCGATAACGCGGATTGTGGATGAAATCGTAATCGTCCAAAAGGGCAGTTACCGTTTTGTCGAGACCGTTGGCCTTCATGAACTTGTCGTACCAATAGAAGGGGATCGAGAAACCGTCGGGTATGGTGATCCCCGGTACGCGGGCATGTATGATCTCACCCTGGTTCGCGGCCTTACCGCCATATGCCACGCTGTCGGTGCGCCGCTGTTGGCGGAGATCTGCCAGCCTGGTCACCTTCAGATCGACCGGCGGAACCTGCTGATCGGGCGAAACGAATGCCGTCTTTAGTTTCTCGGCATCGACCGGATTTAATTTGTACCCGGTCAATGTGGCTTCGAGTTCCCAGACGAATGTGTTCTTGTCAGCAAACAGCTTGTCTGCATCCTTGATATAGACATTGGGAATACCCCAACCTTTTGCGAGCACATTTACGTGCGAAAGCGGCGACGAAGGTTTTGCGACAATGATCCCGCGAACGGGTGGAAGCGATATCGGAAGTTCTTTGAGTACGACGATCTCGTTGTCGCCGATCTCGACCGTATCGTCGAGCTTATCGATTATGTGAAGGCGCCCGACGGCCCGGCCGGTATTCAGCGCAAGGTATTCCTGATTCCTATTGATATCGCTTTGCAGTATCCGAGCGATCTCAAGGTTTGCCGAAGCGTCTTGCTGATGCGACGAATTCGGTTTGAAAGCGACGGCGGTGAAAAACGTCTTGTTGATCACATCGTTCGCCGTTTTGATATGCTCGGCGGTCGCCATGTCGCCTTCCCAAAGCTCCCATGTGAAGCGTTCGACCGTTCGCTGCCATGCGACGCTGCCGACGATGAACCTTCGGTCCTCGTCTATGTAAACCGGTTTGAAGACATCGGCTCCCAGCGGCGCAAGATAGGTCGCATACAAAAAATCCTTGTGAAACCGAAATCTGAGAGAATTGACGTAGTAGATCTTGTTGCCATCGCGGCGGTCGATGACGAACATCGCGTGCGGAAGCGAATAAGGCGTACCTTGATGGTAGGTGCGTGCGATGGAGTCAAATTCGACCTGTGACCCAACGGAGCCGATCGAGTTCAGAGGCGTTTCGCTTTTGGGGCCTTCGGCTATCGATGAGCCCTCTTGAGCGCCTGCCGTTTCAACGAGGGCGCCAAAAGCCAGTGTCATGGCCAATAGAATTGAGAAAAGATCCCGGTGTTTGGAGAACCTCATTTTCCTTTTCCAGCTGTAAGACGATCGAAGGTCCTGATCCTCATGGCGTCAAGATCAGGCAAATTATCGACAGACACATTCAGATCACGGTAGATGCCGTCCGCTATCGTATATATCCAACCGTGAACGGCGACCTCCTGGCCGCGATCCCATGCATCCTGAACGATGGTCGTCTCACCTACGCTGACAACTTGTTCGATGACGCTTATTTCGCAAAGTCTGTCCAGTTTTGACTGATAGTCCGGTTCGGCGGCCAGTTCGGCGACGTGTTTGTGCATTATGTCCTGAATGTGACGGAGCCAATTGTCGATAAGGCCAAACCTCGAATCGTCAAATGCAGCTTTGACGCCGCTGCACCCGTAGTGGCCACAAACGATCACATGCTTTACTTTCAATACCTCTACAGCGTACTGAAGCACCGAAAGGCAATTCATATCGGTGTGATTGACCAGGTTCGCGACGTTGCGATGGACGAACATTTCACCCGGCAGAAGCCCGACGCTGGATGAAGGCGTGATGCGGCTGTCCGAACAACCGATCCAAAGCAGTTCGGGGTTTTGGATCTCGGAAAGACGTTCGAAAAACCCCGGATCACTCTCTTTGAGACTCTCGGCCCATCGCCGATTACCGGCGAGGAGTTCGTTCAGTACGGGCATCAATTTATCCTCAAACTGTTATTCTACCCTGCGAGGCCCCGCGTTCAAAACATCTTCGATAGCGTCGCAGGCTGCGGCCGTGCCGGGCTCGGCGGCAACAATTGCCGCAAGGTTCTTTGCATTGGCGGCATATGACGGGTCGCGGAGCAGCTTTTCGAGCATCGCTGCCGCGCTGTCAGCATGATAACTATCGCGATGGATGACCTCGGCGACACCGGCCCTTCGACACCGTGCGGCGTTGTCGGGCTGGTCGTGGCTGTAAGGCATGATCAGATGAGGGACGCCCGCCCTAAGGACCTGCCCGGTCGTGCCGACGCCACCTTGGTGCACCACGCACGCGGACCTCGGGAACACCTTTGAGAACGGAGCATAATCGACACCGACCACCGTTTCCGTCAATCCCTGAGGAGGCTCGCCAAATACGCCATGGATCACGACGGCTCTTTTGTTTAGCTTCTTTGCCGCATCTATGCTTTGCTCGAAAAAATCGCGCGGATCCATTACCGCCGCCGATCCAAGGGTAAAGACCAGCGGTGGTTCTCCGGCGTCGAGAAACGCCTCGAGTTCGTCTGGCATTTGACCGCTGTCCGCCTGACCGTCGTAAAAGCAAAAGCCGGTCTGCTTCGCCTTGGAGGGCCAATCAGGCTGCGGCTCGCCCAAGACGCGCGAAAATAGGACGAGATGGAGAAGCTCTGAATATTTGTCTGCAAATATCGGGTCGTGATCTTCGCCGAGTCCAAGATCGCGTCTGAACTCCCTGTACGGCCGATACCAATCCTTTACCGTCCAATGCATGACCCGAAAGAACGACCGGAAAAACCACGGCGGCATGAACCGCAAGTGTTCGATCCACGGAGCAGCGGGCGGGACGAACGGATCGTAAGGCGAAAACAGCGTACCGGGCTGCAGACTCGTTGAGACCCATTTTATGCCGGTGAGCTCAACGACCGACTTTATCGGATAGACGATCTCGCCGGTAACGACGAGGTCGGCGTCGGCGACCGCGGCCATCAGATCGTCATGCATCGCCCTGATATTGCCGAAGATGATCTCTTTGATGATCTTTTCCGGGCCCTTTACGGCGTCCATCAGTTCGGCGGCCAGCAGCGTGTCGTTAGGGTCGAGATGCGGACGCATCGGCGAAAACCCGAGGCCAACCTGGCCGATCTTCTCGCGGTAGAATTCCATAGCCGCGATCGATACGTCGTGGCCGCGGGTCTTAAGCTCGAGCCCCAATGCGATCTTCGGGTGCATGTCGCCCAGGGACCCGAATGTTGCCAACACGATCTTTGCCATTCTTAAGAAGGGAGGGCAGATGAAAGTCAATCGTCAGCCGACGCGTCTTCGTCGCCCGCAGTTTGCATTGCGTCGCTTTCGGCATCACGTTCACGATTACGCTTCTTTGCCTGAAAACGCACACTTAACAAAAAAGCGACCGCGCCGAATACTGCGGCGACAAACATACCGTCTCTGTTGTCGTTCAAAAAGAAATAGGCGGCGATCCCGGCAAGGATGGCCGCCAATAATTGAAAAGCTCTGTCGATCGTCATTCGCTCTTGATCTCGTCGTCGGCAATTTCAGCCGCCGTTTTGCGTCGGCGTGCCTTTCTCCAAAAGTAACGGATTAGAAGGTACGCGGGCAAGCCTATGAACAGAATGAACGGAATTACTGCTATTGCGAAGGTGATCAGCCCGAGCACGAAATCCATCGCCGCGTCGATGCCGGTATTGATCGAATCAGCCAGCTTGGCGAAAAAACCGGCCCCGCTGGCTGAGATCGCCGATGGGGTTTGAATGCGTAGCTTGATCGTCGAAAGGGTCGCCTGATTCTCGAGAAAACGCTTTCGGCCCTCGATCTTTTCGATCTCGCCGCGAACTTCGGCCAACTGACGCTGGACGTTCAATGCGTCCTCGACCGAGTTCGCCCGCTTCATGATCTCCATGAATTGTTCCTCGAGCGCTCGTTTTGCCTTCAGGCGTGCTTCGATGTCAATGAATTCTTCGGTGACATCCTGGCCCTTTACGGTCTCAATAACGACACGGCCGGCCGCCGTGCGGATCTCGTCAAGTGCCTCGTTGAACTTCTCGGCCGGAACACGGACGGTCATGGTAACGGTATCGCGCGTTGACGACCTTCGGTCGGAACTGCTCTGCTGCGACTCAACCACGAAACCGCCTTTGGCCTCAGCGATCGAAGCTACTTTTTTCTGAGTTTCCTCGGGCGAATCGGATTCGAGGCCTAGCTCGGCATTGCGGATTATCTTGCGATCGGTCGGGACGGCGGGCTGGCGGGCGCTTTCGGTCTCATTCAGCGAAACGGCCTGAGCGACGGGGGATTCCTGACGTCCGCCGCCACCGCCGCCGGTGTTTGAAGCGCTCCGTGCGAGCTCCGGCGACGCCGGTGAACCCGAGGTGTCATATAGGCCGAGCGATATCTTCTCGTTTTGCGAATCAGCGGCCCGGCCGCTGCAACCTGAAATAGCCAGCGAAAAAAGGGCGATCACCAGAGAGAGTCTTTTCATTGTTTTTCCTCCGTTCAACTTCGAACCACGGAGATAGAACGTTCGGCATCAGCCCGCCTTGCGTGCGACCTCTTTCATTTCCTCACCATTGAAGAATGCTTTAACGCCTGAGAATAATCGTCTGATAGCCCGAAATATCTTCGGAAAGAACCATAAAAAGAGGATCGTAAATATCGCAAGCACGATGGCGATCACGACCGGAGCAAAAACGGCAAGGAATGTTCCCCCGAATGCGATGATGTCCTCGACTATTGAAAGCGTCCAATTCGAGACCGGTTCAGGGGAAAGATTGGCACCCATCCGGGCCGCTGCCTTCGTACCATGTGACGCAAACGCGAAACCGCCGCCGATCAGCGTCGCCGGAATAACTATCGCCGGATCCATATCAGCGACCGCCGCATATGCGACTACGGCCCCCGCCGGAACCCGGATGAACGTATGAACTACGTCCCAGACGCTGTCGACATAGGGTATTTTGTCGGCAAAGAACTCAATAATGTAAAGGCCGCCGGCGATGCCGATTATCCACCAATTATCAAGCACGTCGAGGCCGCCGGGAAGCTTTACTCCGCCGAGCCGCTGGAGAAGCCCGAGAACGGAAACGGTGGCGTAGAGATTGATGCCACTTGTCCACGCGGAACCTAGCGCGAGCGTCAAAGTCGAGAACCATTCCACTGTAGAATCCTCCTTTTCGATCGCGATGAGAACGAGCGAATCTTAACACAGAATTACGAATTTTCGTCGTCTGCGGTTCCTTCGCCATCCTTCTTAAAGCCAAACTTTTCAAGTCGATACTGCAGGGTCCGAAACGTCAGGCCCAGAAGCTTGGCCGATTTTGTTATGTTGTTGTCGGTACGGTCCATTGCCTGCATTATCAGGCTGCGTTCGACGTCCTCAAAATTGATGCCCTCCGGGGGCAGTTTGAACTGAGCATCGGTATCTGCCGACGCGTGAACCGTGCCCTGGGTCATTTCAGGCGGCAGATCATCGGTGGTGATAGTGTCTTCCTCGCAGAGCAGGATCGCGCGTTCGACGGCCGATTCAAGCTGGCGTACATTGCCGGGATAGTGGTAATCGATAAGAAGTTTTTTTGCGGCCGACTCGATCTCGATCTTTCGGTCAGTGCCGCGAGTGTGTTTTTTGACAAAGTAATCGATCAAAACAGGTATGTCCGAGCGCCTTTCGCGAAGCGGCGGGATCTCGATCGAAAGAACGTTGAGCCGATAATAAAGATCCTCGCGGAACCGCTTTTCTTCGGTCATTTTGAGCAGGTCACGGTTGGTTGCGGCAAGGACGCGAACGTCGACCGGGATATCCTTGATGCCGCCGACCCGCCGTATCTCTTTTTCCTGAAGTGCACGAAGGATCTTTGCCTGAAGCGCGATGTCGAGTTCGCCTATCTCGTCGAGGAACAGCGTCCCGTTGTTGGCGATCTCGAATAGACCCTTCTTTTCGGCAACCGCACCGGTGAACGACCCCTTCTCGTGGCCGAACAACTCGGATTCGAGCAGGTTCTCGTTTATAGCTGCGCAGTTGACGGCCTGAAATGTCTCGTTGGAGCGAAGACTGTTCTTGTGCATCGAACGGGCGATGAGCTCTTTGCCTGTGCCGCTTTCCCCTCTGATCAGTACGGTCGAATTCGATTTCGCGATCTTAAGTATCAGCTTCTTGACCTTGTCCATCTCGGGCGAAACCGAAACGATCTCGGTGTCGAGAGCGGACAGCTTCTTGAGGGCCCGATCGACGGTGTCGAGCAGCTTTTCGCTGTCGTACGGTTTCTGCAGATAGTCGAAGGCGCCGAGCCGCAAGGCGTCGACAGCCGAATCGACCGATCCGTGGGCCGTCAGCAAGATGACGATGATCGACTTGTCGTAATTGGTCAGCTCCTTGAGAAGGTCGAGACCCGACATGCCGGTCATTTTCAGATCGGTCAGAACAAGGTCGAAACGCCGCGATTCGACGAACTTCATTGCCGCCTCGCCCGAACTCGCGGTGGTTACGTCATAACCCTCTCCCGACAAGATCGTTTCCAGTATTTCCCGTTGGTTCTTTTCGTCATCAACGACGAGTATCGATTTACGTGCCATAAGATGTTTCTATCGCAAAGAACATCCAATGTTCGAAGGTTCTTTGACGCCAAATGAGTTCTTTCTATCACCCGCGACCATCAGCCGTTGGTAGCCTGACGGAAAACTTTGTCCCTTCGCCTTCGATCGACTCGACAGCGATCGTGCCGTTATGGACGTCAATTATCTTTTGAACGATCGCGAGGCCAAGACCCGTGCCCGTTTCTTTCGTCGAATAATATGGTTCAAATATCTTTGAGAGGTTTTCAGCCGGAATGCCGTTGCCCGTGTCGGTAACCTCAAAGCGTACGTATTGCCCACCATCATCGCGGCCGATCTTTACAGTGAGATGCCCTCCGTCGGCTCCCATCGACTGCACTGCGTTAATGAAAAGGTTGGTGAAGACCGATCGCAGGAATTCCGGATCGCCCAAAATTTCGGGGACGTTCTCGTGTTCGATAACGGCGATCTTTATGTGGTTCTCTTCAGCCTGCCCTTCGATTATCCGAAGTGAATTTTCGACCACCTGACGGGCGTTCACTGGGCGGAGGTTTGCGTTCGCCGGACGCGAATAGTTAAGGAAATCGGATATCTGACTATTGATCCGCGCAACTTCGTCTTTGATCTGCGAAATGAGTTTCTTGAATGTCGCTTGCCGGTCTTTATCGTCCGGTGCGAACTTGGAGCGAAGATGGTCGAGCGTCAGATTTATGTAATTGAGCGGATTGCGTATCTCGTGGGCGATCGCCGAGCCGAGCCGCCCGATCACGGCGCTTTTCTCGGCTTGCTGCAGCTGCTCTTCGAGTTCCTTCGATTTCTCCAGCTCGGAGGTCATTTCGTTGAAGCGTTGTGCGAGACGGCCCATCTCGTCAGAACGATTTTCATCCGGGACTCTGAAAGTAAGATCGCCTTCCGCTACACGCCGAGCGGCAGCCGAGAGATTTGCGATCGGCCGGGTGAATCGCCAGACCAGCAAGAAGGTGACGAGGGTCGAGATCGAAAGAACGGCCAGAGTGACGATCAATGGCTGAGCTGCACGCCGTGCCGCTTCACTCCGGTCATTCCTGAGAATCACCATCACGTACCATCGGCCTTTACTTGTTTCGATCGGTACGACATGAGCCTCGTCGTCGGCATTCTTGTTTGCCGCTGATTTTCGATTCGGAAATCGGGCGAGGTCATCGCCAAGACGGCCTCCCTCCATTAGCGGCGGAAGGTCGGTAAGCTCGGAGAGGCGGCGATAAACGACCTCGCCTCCGTCGCCGGTCGTTGGCAAATAATCCTCATTAAGACTGTCTGAGATCCGCCATTCGTTATCGATGATGATGATGTCTTTGATCCGGGCACGGCATTGGTCATCCAACCAGCGCTGGCCAGGCTGATCTACGAGGTCCTTTACACGGTCCTCGCCTGTAAGGGTATATGCGCCAAGGGCAAAGCCCGATACGATAGCGCGTGCCTGCTCGTCGCGCAGCTCATTGTTCTCTTCCTGCGAAACCAGGTTCAGATAATACTGGACGCCGATCGTGCCGATAAGCATCAGCGCAAGTATCAGCAGCAGCCGCCCGCGAAATGTATTTAGGAAGTTCATCCGTCCAATGAGGCTAAACAGTTGCTTAAAATTCGCTTGCGCTTACGAAATCTGAATGATATATTGAGGTTTAGCGAATTCGCAAAGTTCCGCAATGTTAACACGTTCTGACCCGCGGAACTCTGAACCACTCTCTTCAATCAAAAAATCAAGCCCTGCGAGCTGAGGTAAACCATGAAGTCAATGTGTCCCAAAATGCGTCTTGTGCGGTTCTGTGTTTTAGCGGCGTTCGTTATCTCGGCGATCACGACCGGGACCGACGCTCAGACCCGCAGATCGTCCACTTCCGCAAAACCCGCGGCTAAAAAGACGACGCAATCAAAGGATGCTAAGAAGTCCGCTTCAACTGCCTCAAAAAAGACCGCAACCGCTAAGAGCAAAGCAACAACTTCCAAGAAAGCCGCGACCGCAAAGTCCAACGCAGCTTCGAAATCGAAAACCTCAAACAACAAGAGCACTGCTCAAAAGAGATCGGCGGCACCCGCGAATAAGAAAATGACCGCGGCAGAGCGGCGAAAGGAAGCTGCCCGAAAGAAAGCTGAAGAAGCCCGACGGCAAGCTGCCCTGGCCGAACAACGCCGCCGAGAACAGGCTGCCCGTGAAGCGCGTGCCCGCAAGATCGCATTCGAACGCGGACTCCGGACCGAGACGGCTGCTAATATCCTCGCTGACAAGACCGAAGGCGAGGACCTCGAAATAAGACAGACAGCGGTCAATGCTCTCGGTGAACGTGCCGGAACGGTCGTCGTAATGGAGGCGAAGACCGGGCGGGTCTTGACCATGGTCAATCAGGAATGGGCGATCAAACAAGGCTTCAAACCTTGCTCTACGATCAAGCTTGTTACGGGTGTGGCCGGTATAAACGAGAAATTGATCGACGGCGACGGAAACATTACTGGCAATTCGATGCAAATGAACCTCGACGATGCTCTGGCTCGATCGAACAATGCATATTTTCAACGTGTCGGGGCAAATCTGGGCAGCGAGAAAATGATCGACTATGCCAAGCGTTTGGGCCTCGGACAAAAGACCGGCATCAACGCCGAGGGCGAGACTGCCGGCAAACTGCCTTATGGCAACAACAATCCAAGGATATATTCGCACGCGGACGACTTTGAAGTGACTCCGCTGCAATTGGCGGTCATGGTCACGGCGATCGCGAACGGCGGAAAGCGCGTGATTCCGCAATTTCAACGAACACGCACCGAACGTGCCGCTTTCAAATCAACCTATCGCGCCACTGTAAACCTGCCCGACCAGAGTATCGCTGGTGTTTTGCCGGGCATGATAGGGGCGGCCGAGTACGGAACGGCCCGCCGCGGCGTAGACGCATCGATGGGGGTGGCAGGCAAAACGGGTTCGTGCATCGGACGAGGTTCGTGGGTCGGACTATTCGCCTCGGTCGCTCCGGTCGAAGATCCGAAATACGCCGTTGTGGTGATAACCCGCGGT
Source organism: Chloracidobacterium sp. (assembly GCA_016716305.1). NCBI lineage: Bacteria > Pseudomonadati > Acidobacteriota > Blastocatellia > Chloracidobacteriales > Chloracidobacteriaceae > Chloracidobacterium > Chloracidobacterium sp. The sequence continues at coordinate 1,433,870 of JADJWP010000002.1, read as the reverse complement.
GAAGGCGAACGGGGCCGAAACGCCGCGGCGATCGCAGGGCAGATCTACCGGGCGCTTAGCGGCAATATAAAACGCGATGCTGAAAAAAGCCTTGCTTTGAAACAGATCCGTTCAAAACAGCCCGTCGGTACGGACGTTGCTGCGGTTGACGACGAAGACGAAGACGATGTTGTTCTGGTCGAAAGCTCGGAAAGCAGGAACAGTATTGCCAATTCAGCTCCTCGAACACCCGCGGTGCAAGAGCCGGCCCAGAAAAAGATCGTTACCAGGACATCTCAGTCAAAGCCAGTTTTTCCTCCGGTGGTCATTCAATACAGCAAGGACAAGGGCAAATCCGATACTGTGAACAAAGGTGACAGATCGAGGCCCAGGGTCGTAAAGAACAAATAGCGATCAGGTTAAAGCTTCCAAACTCAACATTAACGTGAGCACGCCGGGCAACCGTCATTGAGAGCACGCATTTCGGCCTCGCGAATGTTGCGTTTTCGCTTGACACAGGTGCGTTTATTGCGTGATTATTTAGCTTTCCGAATTTGAGCGGATCGAGTCGTTTGCGGCGCTCGTTGACCCGCCCTCGTCATTTATTATTTGCAACTTTTTGAATTTGCTCTACATCCGAAAAGCACGCGAAACCAAGTGCGAGAACGCACTGGGCGTCGCTGAAAAGATATCTCGGTTCGATTACAGGTTGGAGGAAGTATTTTAATGAAATCGTTTATCAGATTTGCTGGAATGGCAGCGCTCCTGGCAGCGTTCGTAGCGATCGGTTCGACCGTCGGCTACGCACAGAATTGCGAGGACTACGATGGCAATGCGGCTCTTGACGCCAAGATTCGCGAAAGCTATCCAAAAGATGCGACTCTCAAGGTCGCTGTCGAATCGGGCAAGCAGTATCTTGAAAAATATGGCTCGTGCGAGGTTTTCAAGGATTTTAGCGACTGGCTGAAAGTTCAGGTGCCGAAGTGGGAAGAGCGCGTCAAGTTCCTCGAAGCGGCAGCATGGCTCAAGGAGCGTTTTGCCCGTTTTGATAACAGTGTCAAGAGTCAGAATTACGATGATGCCTTTGCCGCCGGCGGCGAGATAATCGCAAAATATCCGGTAGGGCAGACCGATAAGCTCACAGGTTTTAACAGTATCGACCAGGCTGTGACGCTTGGCTTGATCGGGCTTCCGGCCTCTTACAGCAAGAATTTCAAGAACAACGATCAATCTCTAAAATACGCAAACATCGCTATCGCCGAACTCAAAGCAGGTGGAAAGGCGACCAAGCAGGATAAAGACAAGAACGATGTATTTGGCATCTTCCAGTTCGAACGCTCGCGACAGGATGCGATCAGCGAATTGACCTACACGATCGGTTTCATCAAATACTGGGACAAGGGTGATAAGAAGGGCGGGCTCGCAAGCTTCTACGAAACTTCTCAGCTGCCCGGATCGTTCAAGTCGCAGCCGGCGCTTTATGCGACGATCGGCGAATATTATCGGGACGAAGCCCTGAAGATCACCGAAGATATTCGGAAGATGATCAAGGACCTTGAGGCCGCAACGACCGACGAAGAGAAGCTTCGCATCGATGGCCTTATCAAAGGCAAAGAAGCCTTGTTCAACGGATATGCCGAACGTGCGATGGATGCATACGGCCGTGCACATTCGCTTTCGCAATCGACGACACCCGATCAGAAAAAGTACAAAGACGCTTTGTACGCTACGATCAGCGGCCTTTACGAACTTCGTTTTCAGAAGAAAGACGGCGTGAACACTTGGCTGTCATCGGCGGTCGCGAAGCCTATGCCCAACCCGACCACTGAGGTCGAGCCGATCAAGGACCCTGAACCGACGACCACGACCACAACAACCTCCACAACCGGTGCGTCGGCTGTTTCGCGGCCCTAGTTGATTTGATCAGCTGTTCGAACCGACAGCAAGACCGATAAACGTCCGGGCGCTCTATACTGAGCGTCCGGCTTTCTTTTTTCAGGCATTCTGCATAAACTTGTGTATTGTGCCGAATGAAGCTGGCGAAACTCGAAAATCTGATCGGCCACCGTTTCTCAAAGCCCGAACTGCTTGAACGAGCGGTCACGCATCGTTCGTGGGCACACGAGAATATGGATGGGGCGACCGAGGCCGACCTTCGCGAACTCGATAATGAGACGTTCGAGTTCGTAGGCGATTCGGTACTGGGCCTGGCGATCGCAGAGGAGTTGTTTTTGCGGCATCCAAAGCTCGGTGAAGGTGACCTGACGCTGATGAAGCATCGGCTGGTCAGTACGTCCTCGCTGGCCGACACGGCCGACCGAATGAAGCTTGGCGATTTCATTCGCTTTGGTAAAGGCGAAGAACGCACCGGCGGACGTGCCAAACGAGCACTGCTGGCAAATACGCTCGAAGCAGTCATCGCCGCCGTTTTCTTCGACGCCGGATACGTCACTGCCCGGGCGTTTGTTGTCAGGATCTTCGCCGACGCGTTCCGGAAGTCAACGCCCAAGGCTTCGCTCGATTACAAAACATTGCTTCAGGAAACGCTTCAGGCAGCGAAACTCGCGGCACCAACGTATTCACTATTGCGGAGCGAGGGGCCGCCGCACGAAAGGACGTTTTTCGTTGAGGCGATTTGGGAAGGCGGCCGAACCGAGGGAACCGGGCGGTCAAGAAAACTTGCCGAGATGATGGCCGCGAGTGCGGCCCTTGCCAAGATCGAAGAAAAAGGCGGCTTGGCGTGAGCTTAAGTTTTAAGAAATTTGACTATGACAGATGATCCAACTGAAACAGCCGTAAAGGACGCACCGGAAAAGAAACCGACCGGCCCGCCAAAATCGATCTTCCGCGAGTACCTCGAATCGTTTGCCGTAACGTTGGTCATGGCGATCTTCGGCATGACGTTCATATTGCAGGCGGTTACCGTACCGACCGGTTCGATGCAGAACACTATCCTTGTAGGCGATTATCTGCTTGTAAACAAGTTCATATTCAATCCCGGGGGAAATCCGCTTCCGTTCCTTCCGATGCGAGAGATCGAACGCGGCGACATCATCGTTTTCAAATATCCCGGCAACAGCGTTAATCCGAGGTCTGACCGCGAACGCGGGCTCGTTAAATATCAGATCAATTACGTAAAGCGCGTCATCGGGCTTCCGGGCGAAACGGTCGAGTTCAGGAACAACCAGGTTTTCGTCAATGGAAATCTGCTTCCCGAAACGCGAGTGATCGGTGATGCAAACGACGACATCTCCGCACTTGAGACGCGCGAATTCGAGCCGGCGAATCCCGATGCGAAATGGACAGTATTCTATTCAGAGGACACGATGCGTCCGGTAATGGAGGGGCGATCGATAACGCGCAGCGGATACAATTTCGGCGTCCAGGGCAAACCGATGGTCGTGCCGCCGAATAGCTTTTTCGTGATGGGGGATAGCCGCGATCGCAGCGACGATGGGCGAGGCTGGGGGTTTGTACCTCGTGAACTCGTCATTGGCCGTGCGATGTTCGTTTATTGGTCATGTGACCGCGGAGCGTCTAACGGAAGTATGATCGGCTGCATCACACATCCGCGTCTAAGCCGAATAGGCAAATTCGTTAAATGACGGCCGACCTAATGTCCGATGAAGTTCGTGCATTGCCCCCGGACATCAAAAGTTAGGGATCGGGATCGATCTGATGCAAACCTGGCACACTTGTTGTGATGAAATTCAACTATAGCGAAGAAGTGTCGGGTGCGATCCATTTCGGACGCCCGCTTGTCGCGCTCGAATCGACCGTGATCGCACATGGCCTGCCGTACCCGCAGAATATCGAGACCGCATATAAGCTCGAAAGGATCGTCCGTGACAATGGCGCGGTCCCGGCAACGATCGCTATTTTCGACGGCGAGATATGTGTCGGCCTGAATGAAGATCAGATCGCTAAATTGGTTACAGAAAAAGAGATCAGAAAGATCTCGCGACGCGATCTGCCGATAGCCGTTGCTCGACAGCTCAACTGTGCGACCACCGTATCGACCACGGCGTTCATTGCCCGCGAAGCCGGGATCAGCGTATTTGCCACCGGCGGTATCGGCGGTGTTCATCGGGGCGATGCGACGGATGTATCGGCAGATCTGCCCGAACTAGCTCAGACACCTATCATAGTCGTCTGCTCGGGTGCAAAGGTCGTACTCGATCTGCCGGCGACGCGCGAATGGCTTGAGACCTACGGCGTGACGATATTGGGTTGGAATTGCGATATGATGCCCGCGTTCTATACCGTTTCAAGCGGCCTGCCGGTCGATGACCGGATCGAGACTGCGAAGGACGCTGCCAGAATAGCAGCTGCCCGTGACGGCCTCGGGCTCAAAGGTGCTGTGATCGTTACGGTCCCGGTTCCGGACGAGTTTGCGGTCGGGTCAGCCGACGTCGAACGCATCTTGGCCGAATCGATGGCGGCCGCAGACGAACTCGGGATCAAGGGCAAGGACGTAACGCCGTTTCTGCTTTCCGAAATGTCCGCCCGGAGCAATGGCCAGACCCTTCTGGCTAACATTGCCCTGCTTGAGAACAATGCACGCATCGCGGCCCGTATCGCGTGCGCGATATAGCGGTCCCTGCTACTTCGCTTTCCGATCCAGCTTTTCACGCAGAGATTCGAGACGCTTTTTGGCCTCTTCGGCTTCGGGCGATCCGGCAAATTTGGACACGATCTCTTTCCATGAATGACCATCGTAATGGAAGAGCACCGTCGATGAATTAAAGACGAATGTGATGCCAAGACGCCGGTAGCGATCGAGTCCGACGTAATTAAGATAATAGCTGTGAAGCGGTGCCGCGGAGGCAGCCATCTCGCGGCGGTCCAGACGCGTTGTCGCCTCGCGGGTCAATCTTCCTGCCGTGTCCTCGAGTATATCGCCGAATAACAGCAGGATCGCGGGACGGAACCTCGATGCCGGATACATCTGAAAGAAATGGGTTGCGGCCTCGACCTGTTCGAATCCGCGCGACGCCTGCACAAGCCGCGCGAGGCGTTCTTCATCGTCCGGGCGAAACGATCCGAATACGGCATCTGCCTGCACCCAACCTGAATTCGTCGGTGGAGCCGAAACCCTGTAGAACCTGACTCCGTCGGCCTCAGCGACAGACATGATCTTCACCGTGCGTCCGCGACGCATTCGCTGGATAGCATTGCCAAAGAGGCTCGGCTTATCGCGAAGAACCGAAAGGGTCTCATCGATCACGACCGCATTTTTTCCGATCTCGGGAGCACGAACGGCGGTTGTTCGCTGCGGGCGGGCGGCGGACGCACCGCGACGCTGGGCCTCGGCTGCGGTGGAAGCCAGCAGCAGGATAATAAGCAGGAAAGATACTTTCATATCGATCTAGCCAAGTGCTTTCTTTATTCTTTCGGATGCTCCGCTGTGATGGAAATGACAGATCGCTATAGCGAGGGCATCGGCGGCATCGTGCGGCTCCGGAACCGATCGCAGGCCCAGCAGCACCTTTACCATCTCGCCGACCTGGTGTTTTTCAGCATTTCCATAGCCGACAACCGTCTGCTTTATCAATCGCGGTGCATATTCGGCGATCGTCAGCCCACGCTGTTCGCCAAGGAGGAGTACCACACCTCTGACCTGACCAAGCTTCATCGCGACATTCACATTTACCGCATAGAACGCGTCCTCGATCGAAAGAACGTCGGGTTTGTAGCGTCCGATCACCTCATCGACACCGGCAAATATGTTAGATAGACGCTTAGCGAACGCATCGCGCCTGTTCGAACGGACGGTGCCGTGGCCGACCGCCGAGTATCTTGACCCCGTTCCCTCCACAACGCCCCAACCGAGCGTTTCGCTTCCGGGATCGATGCCTAAAACACGCATTTATTAAATATTCGCCTGGTGAATTTAGAAAAGATAACCGATGTCGGGGCCGATGACAAGCCGATCTCGGCGGGCGACACCAAATTTGTAAATCGACCCGATAAACATTATCATTTTGTAGCAAACGATCGCAGAATCAACAGATAATGAACGCCAAGACCGAGTTAAACAAGCCGCTCGAATCAGTCCGGATACTGCTTTCAGAGATAATCGACTACGCGGGATTGTTTCCGCCCTCGCAGGTGTCGATGCAGGAAGCCGTTCTGAATTATGCCACGTACCGTAACAGCAACTACGGCTGGATGCTCGGACGATTCATTATTCCGGTCGCAAGATTGGACGAATTCATCGAGTTTGCCGAGGAATTCATCTCGCGTGACGGCAGCGATGATTGGCGGCTGAGCGTACTTGCGGGCGAGGACATTGCCGCGACGATGCGGACGATAAACGAATTTGGCCGGCTTCACCCAAAGGGTGTAGTTATCGATGCGCTCGAGGTCAAAGCCAACACGCTTTCGAAGCTGGACAACACGCTGACCGCATTGCCGCCCGAGATCAACGGATACTTTGAGATCTCGATGGGCGATGAGTTTGTTGATCTGGTAACGGCGCTCGCGATGAGCGGACAGCGTGCAAAGATCAGAACGGGCGGTGTTACCACCGAAGATTTTCCGCCGTCGCGCGAGATCGTCAGGTTTGTCCGTACCTGCATGGCGGCTAATCTCCCGTTCAAAGCTACGGCGGGCCTTCATCATCCGCTTCGATGCTTCAAACCCCTCACCTATGCACCGGACGCGCCGCAAGGCACGATGCACGGTTTTCTTAACACACTGCTGATGACGGCATTTGCGCGCGAGAGTTTTCGCCCGTCGCTGCTGGAAGAGCTGATGGAAGAAGAGTTTGAAGAGGTGTTTTCATTTTCGCCGGCAGGTGTCGCATGGCGCAGCGAACACTTTCTTACCAACGCCCATCTCGCCCTATTGCGAACGCGCGGTATGCACTCCTTCGGATCGTGCTCGTTCGACGAACCGGTAGAAGACCTCCGAGCGATGGGATTGCTCTAAAGGCTGACACCCTCCCTACAGGTCGGGTTTCCGCCTGAGTGATGATAGAGGCAGAAACCCGCTCGGTAACAAGGGTGTAGAATTACAAAACGATGCACGAGATAAACGAAACGCACGACCCTAACCTCAAAAGCTGGGTCGAATCCGCCAACGACCCGAATACGGACTTTCCGATACAGAATCTGCCGTTTTGTGTCATCGGTAACTCGAAGGCAGTCGCGATCGAAAGTATTGGGGTGGCGATTGGGGACCGCGTGCTTGATTTAGCTGCGCTCGAAGCTGAGTGGCTTGATGGGACAAAGCTTTCCTTTCTGAAGGACGTTCGCTCGGAAGTTTATCCGTCTTTCGCGGATGACCCCGGATTGGATTGGAGTGTGATGCATGGCGATCTAGCATCGGGAATCCGCCGTCGCGTTTCTGACCTTTTGAGACATGATAATCCTTCTTTAAGAGATCACCCAGGCGTTGAGCGAGCGTTCCGACCGTTGACTGAGGCCTACTTTCGACTACCGGTCGACCAGATCGGCGACTACACTGACTTCTACAGCTCGATCTATCACGCGACGAACGTTGGGTCGATGTTCAGGCCTGACAATCCGCTGCTGCCGAACTATAAGTATGTGCCGATCGGGTATCACGGGCGGGCTTCGAGTATTGTGATCTCGGGGACGGATATAAAAAGGCCGAAGGGACAGAATCGGAGTGATGCGGAGAAGCCGCCGGTTTTTATTCCGGCGAAGAATCTGGATTACGAGATGGAGCTTGGGTTCTTCGTCGGAAGGGGAAATGAGCTTGGCAGCAGCATCGCGATCGGCGAGGCGGAGGAGCACATCTTCGGCGTGTGCCTCGTAAATGATTGGTCCGCTCGCGATATTCAGGCGTGGGAATACCAGCCGCTCGGACCTTTTCTGGCAAAGAATTTCGCGACCACGATCTCGCCTTACGTCGTCACAATGGAAGCTCTCGCACCGTTTAGAACGAAAGCGTTCGAACGCGACGCCGACGATCCGCAGCCGCTCGATTACCTGAACGGCGAGCAAAATCAAAAGCTCGGCGGCCTCGACATCAATCTTGAGGTCTATATTCAAACCGAAAAGATGCGAGCCGAAAGCATCGAACCGCACATGCTCTCGCGCTCGAATACGAAAGACCTTTACTGGACCATCGGCCAAATGCTCACGCACCACGCGTCGAACGGCTGCAACCTGCAAACGGGCGATCTGATGGCCACCGGCACCGTCAGTGGTAAAGAAAAGTCGGAACGCGGCTGCATGCTGGAACTGACCTGGCGCGGCACCGAACCGATCGAACTTCCGAGCGGCGAACAAAGACGCTTCCTCGAAGACGGCGACGAGATCATCATGCGCGGCTATTGCGAACGCGAAGGCTTCCGGCGGATTGGCCTCGGCGAATGCCGCGGACGAATACTGCCGGCAGATTAAGAGCAACCACGAAAATACACGAAATAGCACGAACAAGTTCAACTGTTCGTGTATTTTCGTGTTCGTTCGTGGTTCCTTCTTATAGGTTTGGTAGAATTCAATTGTGAAACCCGCAACAGCAGTTTCTGAAAGTCGCGCGACCGTAACGGGGTCGGATGGGCTTGAGTTTTCGGACGTGCTCGCGGTTGAAGAGCCGCTGGAGATCAGGCTTGGGTTTGCGGACGGGACGCATCGGGCGATCTCGATCACGATGCGGACGCCTGGTGAGGACGCCGAGCTTGCCGCAGGTTTTCTTTTCACCGAAGGCATAATTAAAACTCCCGAACAGATAAAGCAGATCCGTCATTGCGGCAAAGGCGGAAACCTGAGCGGTAGCGAGGGTGCCCTATTGCGAGAAATTCCGTTTGTTGCACGGGGCACACTCCCTACCGGTCGTGTTTCTGCCAATACGATCAGAGTCGATCTGGCCGACGGCGTCGAACTTGATCTCAAGAAACTCGAAAGGCATTTTTACACCACATCAAGCTGCGGAGTGTGCGGGAAATCGTCGATCGAAGCATTGCAGTCCGGTGCAGCGAAGGTCGAAAGTGAACTGACGATCAACGCCGAGACCATCCATCGCCTGCCCGACGTACTCCGAGCCGCTCAATCGACGTTCGACAAAACCGGCGGCCTCCACGCATCGGCATTGTTCAACGCAGACGGAACGCTCGACATAGTTCGCGAAGACGTGGGCAGGCACAACGCGCTCGACAAGGTGATCGGGGCGAAGTTTCTAGAAAGCCAACCGCCGCTGTCTGACAAGGTCTTGCTCGTTAGCGGCCGGGCGAGTTTCGAGCTGGTGCAGAAAGCCTTGATGGCCGGCATTCCGATCCTCGCCGCCGTCGGAGCTCCGTCGAGCCTTGCGGTCGAACTCGCCGACGAATTTGGAATGACGCTGGTCGGTTTTGTCCGCGACGGACGTTTTAATATTTATTGCGGCGAGCAGAGAATCGCGACAAAATCATGACCGAAAGTGAAAACCCGCGTGCTTGACCATGGCTAAACACCAAGACGAAGCCCCATTGAAGATCACACCGCCGCCCGAGGTCTCGGCGGGCATTCATGCAGTGACCAATGCCTTGAAGCATCTTTACGGAAAAATGGGGATCGTCCGCGGCACTCGCGGCATGCTGAGCCTAAATCAGAAAGGCGGCATCGATTGCCAGTCGTGCGCCTGGCCCGACCCCGAACACCGCACTATAAACGAATTCTGTGAAAATGGCGCAAAAGCACTCTCCGATGAAGCAACGACGGCGAAGATCGGGTGGGAATTCTTTGCCGAGCATTCGGTCGATGAACTTGCGGCCAAAAGCGACTTTTGGCTGAACAAACAGGGCCGCATCACGGAGCCGCTTATTTTACGGCAGGGCTCCACGCACTATGAACCGGTCGCTTGGGACGAGGCGATCGGCCTGATCGCGGAAAAACTCAACTCGCTTGCCTCGCACGACGAAGCGATCTTTTACACTTCGGGCCGAACATCAAATGAGGCCGCGTTCCTGTATCAGCTTTTCGTGCGGATGTTCGGCACGAACAACCTTCCGGATTGCTCGAACATGTGTCACGAATCGACTAGCGTTGCCCTGGCCGAATCGATCGGATTGGGCAAGGCGACCATCCGATTGGAGGATTTCGAAGCGACCGATCTCGTGATAGTGATCGGCCAGAATCCGGGCACGAACGCGCCGCGAATGCTCGCGTCACTGGCGTCGGCAAAGCGATCAGGTGCGAAGATGATCGCGATCAACCCGCTGCCTGAGGTCGGGCTGACGAGTTTCGTCGACCCCAACCCGCAGCACGGCAGCCCGCTTGGCATTCTCGGCCTTAAGCCGGCTAAACTGGCCGATCTTCACCTGCCCGTCCGCATCGGCGGCGATATGGCAGTTTTGAAAGGCTTGATGAAAGCAATGCTCGAACGTGAGCGTACCGAGCCCGGCACGGTATTTGATCACGGCTTTATCGAGTCGAAGACCACCGGATACGACGGGTTGCTACGATGTATCGAAGCAACGGAATGGGATGAGATCGTTTCAGCCTCGGGGCTCACGCGTGAACAGATCGATGAGGCCGCCGGGATGATAATTGCAGCGGGCTCGTTCATCACTTGCTGGGCGATGGGTGTGACGCAGCATACGGCCGCCGTTGCGACGATACAGGACATCGTAAATCTGCATCTGCTTCGCGGTTCGATCGGACGTCCGGGCGCGGGCCTGTGTCCGGTCCGGGGGCACTCGAACGTCCAGGGCGATCGGACGATGGGCATCTGGGAAAAAATGCATCCGGTATTTCGCGAAAACCTCGAACGGGAATTCGACTTCAAAACTCCGCCTGCCGACGGCCTCAATACGGTCGAGAGCATCGCCGCGATGCGTGATGGCCGTGCGAAGGTCTTTTTCGCGATGGGCGGGAATTTCGCCGCCGCTTCCCCGGATACCGACGCTGTTTCCGACGCATTGCGAAGCTGTGACCTGACCGTACAGGTGATCACAAAGCTGAATCGAACCGCCCTGACACCGGGCCGGACGTCGATCATACTGCCATGTCTCGGCCGATCGGAGATCGATCGTCAGGCAAGCGGCGAACAGTTCGTCTCGACAGAAAGTACGATGCTTAATGTTCAATTGTCGAAGGGCATCTTCGAGCCGGCGAGCGAACATCTCCGCAGCGAGACGTGGATCGTATGTCAGCTGGCGCAAGCTACGCTCGGCGATGAGAGTACGGCCGACTGGCAGGCGTTTGCCGACGACTACGACGAGGTCCGCGAAGCAATCGCACGCGTTGTTCCTGGTTTTAGGGATTACAACCAGCGTATTCGGAAACCGGGCGGTTTCTATCTGCCGAACCCGCCGCGTGACGGTGATTTTCCGACCGCGTCCGGCAAAGCAATGTTCACCTCTAATTTGCTCGAAAAGATCGACGTCCCGCCGGGCCGAATGCTGATGACAACGATCCGTTCGCACGACCAGTTCAACACGACGATCTACGGGCTCGATGACCGTTACCGCGGCATTGACGGCGGGCGCCGCGTGATCTTTATGAACGAGAACGACATCGAAGAACAAGGCCTCACGGCCGGGGAGAAGGTCGATATAACAAGCCACTGGGACGATGCCGATAGGCATGCAGACGGCTTTTCGGTGGTGCCGTATTTGATCCCCAAGGGATGTGCGGCGACCTATTTTCCCGAGGCTAATCCGCTTGTTCCGCTCGGCAGCGTGGCCCGCCGCAGCTTTACCCCGACGTCGAAATGCATCGTTGTCTCGGTCGCAAAGAGCGGCGATGCTTAGACACCATTTTTCTGGGCGTTCGCCTCATCTGAATCTGTTGTGGCAAAATAGAGGAAATGGATCTGATCCTGGATAAGTTTCACGAAGAGTGCGGAATTTTCGGCATTTTCGGCCATCCCGAAGCGTCAACGTTGACCCAGCTTGGGCTTTTCGCCGTCCAGCATCGCGGGCAGGAAGCTTGCGGCATCGTTTCCAGCGACGGCGAGGATCTGCACCAGTACCGTTCGCAGGGCTTGATCGCAGATGTTCTTACCGAAGAGGTTCTAAAGAAGTTGGTCGGCTCGGCTGCGATCGGCCACACCCGTTATTCGACGGCCGGCCGCAACACGATCAAAGAGGTCCAGCCGTTCTCCGTAACCTGCCAACACGGACAGATCGCCGTTTGCCACAATGGTAATCTCCCTTTTGCCGAAGCTCGCCGCCGTGAGCTTGAGCAAAGCGGCGCGATCTTCTCCTCGACGTCCGATACCGAAACGATCCTCCACGGCATCGCCCGAACGCCGGCCGTCAATGCGATCGAGGCGGTCAAAAAGGTCCTTGCCGATACAGAAGGTGCATTTTCGCTGCTTTTTCTTACACCCGGAGCTCTTGTTGCGGTTCGCGACCCGCGCGGTTTTCGGCCGCTTGTGCTCGGCAAACTAAAGGACGCGTGGTGCGTCGCGTCGGAAACCTGTGCCTTTGACCTTATCGATGCTGAATATATCCGCGAGGTCGAACCAGGTGAAATGCTCATCATCGACGGAAACGGGCTGCATTCATCTAAGCCTTTCGCAGAAAAACCGCGCTCGGTCTGCACGTTCGAGCACGTCTATTTTTCGCGGCCCGATTCGATCATTTTCGGCCGCTCGGTCAATGAATCGCGTCACAAGATGGGTCGCCAGCTTGCCATTGAACGACCGGTCGACGCAGACCTCGTCGTGCCCGTTCCCGATTCGGGCGTCGCGGCAGCGATCGGGTATGCAGCCGAGTCGGGTATAAATTACCGGCAGGCGATCATTCGCAATCATTACGTCGGCCGGACATTTATCGAACCTTCGCAATCGATCCGATCCTTCGGCGTCCGGCTCAAACTTAATCCGATAAAGGATCTGATCAACGGCCGCCGAGTCGTCCTCGTTGATGATTCGATCGTCCGCGGAACAACATCGAAGAAGATCGTTCAGATGGTCCGCGAGTCGGGTGCCGCCGAGGTACACATGCGCATTTCATGCCCTCCGACGATCTCACCGTGCTACTACGGGGTCGATACGCCCAGCCAGGGCGAGTTGATCGCTGCCCAAATGTCCGTCGAAGAAGTTCGCGAATATATCGGTGCCGATACGCTGGGATATCTCTCGCATGAGGGAATGTTGGCCGCGATCGGGCTTGGGCAGACCGGTTCGTGTACCGCATGCTGGTCGGGCAAATACCCGACGCTCATCGCTAACAGCCACGCCGCATGATCGCACTCACAACTGCCAGGTAACGAGGTCTTTCCGTTGACATCAACGATCGAGAGGAATAGGCTGTTAGCAAGCAACAGTTGCTGTTCACCTTTCCCCGGGCCGTATTTATTGCGACCGTTTACCTGCATTATTTGACCCTACAAGGAGGTTGTCGTGAAAGAACATTTTAAAACAATAATATTTTTGCTCGGCGTAGTTTCGATCGTGTCGGTCGCCGGCCATTCCGCCTTCGCACAAATGAGCGATAAGGAAAAAGCAAGCCAGGTCAAGAAGGCCAGCCAAACCGCGAGGTCGGCATCGAAAACGCTTGATGAACTAATGAGAATCCCAGCAAATTCTATCCCGGAAGCATTGCTAAAGGATGCAAAGGCGATCGCTATTTTTCCCGGGGTCGTGAAGGCGGCTTTTGGCATTGGCGGCAGCGGAGGCCAGGGCCTAATATCGAGGCGGCTCCAAAGTGGATGGAGCGCTCCGACAGCGTTCAAAATTGCCAGCGGCAGCGTTGGGTTCCAGATCGGTGCTTCGCAAACCGACTTCGTGATGCTGTTCATGACAGAAAACAGCCTCAAGAATCTACTGGAGGACCGCTTCGAGATCGGAGGCGAGGCATCGGCCGCGGCGGGTCCGGTGGGCCGAACGGCCAAGGCATCGACCGATGCCCAACTCAAGGCTCAGATACTATCTTATTCTCGAAGCAAGGGTCTTTTTGCCGGCATCTCGCTTACGGGCGGAGTCATCAGCCCTGATAACGACCGAAATATGGCTCTATACGGTTATCCGGCGAAGGAGCTGTTGACCGGCATCAACAAAGTGCCGCTGGCTTCGATACCGGCAGCGACTAGAGGTCTTCAGCAGACGATCACTCGCCACGCGAAGTGATCCGATCCGAAAGTCCCCGTGCTCGCCGTATTGATAACGGCGAACCGGGGGCTTCCATTTTTCATCTGAATCTCGTACACTGGCACTCCGCCAAGGACGTTCGTCATAAACGAATGATCCTGAAATGGGGGCGACAGGCTTCGACAGGGGCTTGTATAGATCTTTGAATGCACGTCGGGCTTGCTTGTTAGCTCGTTAAAAAAACACGCAAAACACAAATGCTAATCAAGAATTAGCTCTTGCTGCCTAATTAACTTTAGCTACAGCAATGTCTTACCGGAAGTCAGCCTGATGCGACCGGCCAAGGCATAACTCAGTTCGGGCTCGGGCGCGTCCTCCACCTGCGGACGCGGCTTAAAGTTAGCCGGGTTAGCTTTCGAAGAGGTCTTGTCGGTTCATCTGCTCTTCGAAGGCGAACTTAAAGTGAATCGACTAAACGTGTAGATTTCACTGGTCGCAACCTTTGGATGCGGGTTCGATTCCCGCCGCCTCCACCATCATTTTTAAAAGCGGTTTTCGGAATTTCCCGGAATCCGCTTTTTGTTTTGGAACGCCGACCGTTGCCAAAACCGCTTTTTGGGAACTCTACTATGTAGTACCATTTCCGAAAAAGTCTCTTACGCTGGACTGATACCTCAAAGCCACGCGAAAAAGATCGATATGAAAAGCTGCCCCAAGTGCAATACGAGGATCGTTGGATCTTCGCCAACATGTTCAGCATGTGGAGTTGATCTATCGAGCGAGTTCGAAGCGACGCAGCTTTCTGACGATCGGAGCCGCGAACGGACCGAGTTGATGTCATCCGCCTTCGCGACGGGTCACGAGGGCGGTTTCTCTCCCGGCACCGTGCTTGCGGGGCGATACCGGTTGATCATGCCGATCGGAAAAGGCGGCATGGGCGAGGTCTATAAGGCCGACGACCTCGAGCTCGGCCAGACCGTCGCACTCAAGTTCCTGCCGGCGGCGATCGCGAAGGACGAAACCGCGCTCAAACGGTTTCGCAGCGAGGTCAGGACGGCACGTCAGGTGGCTCACCCGAACGTCTGCCGCGTGTTCGACATCGCCGAGGCCGACGGCGTTTACTTCATCACCATGGAGTTTATCGAGGGCGACGACCTTTCGATGCTCCTGAGGCGGATCGGGCGGCTGCCGTCGGATAAGGCGATCGAGACATCCCGCCAACTGTGCCTCGGACTTCACGCGATCCACGAAGCCGGCATCCTGCATCGCGATCTGAAACCGGCGAACATCATCATCGATTCAAAGGGCAAGGCTCGGATAACCGATTTTGGGATTGCGGGTGTCGAGAGCGATCTTACGCGCGACGACTTCCGCTCAGGCACACCGGCCTATATGTCGCCGGAACAACTCGACGGCAAGGGTGTTACGCCGAAGAGCGACATTTATTCTCTCGGGCTTCTTCTCTACGAGATCTTCACCGGCAAACAAGCTTTTCAGTTTGATTCTTTGCCGGAACTGCTCGTTAAGCATCAGACCACGACACCCACGAATCCGTCCGAGATCCTTAAAGACATCGATCCGCTGGTCGAGAAGACCATTCTCCAGTGCCTCGAAAAAGATCCGGAGGAAAGGCCAAAGAACGCACTGCAAGTCGCCCTGATGCTGCCGGGCGGGAATCCGCTCGAGGCAGCGATCGCAGCGGGTGAAACACCGTCGCCGGCGATGGTTGCCGCGGCTCCGAAGAAGGGGACTCTAAGTTTGAGAACGGCCGGACTTGTTCTGGCAGCTATCCTTCTCGCCCTTACATTCAATGCGTTTTTTGAATATAAGTATTGGGTCATTCCAACCGAAGAAAAATCAGGAGAGCTTTTAGTTGCCCGATCGCGAACTATCGCGGCAAATCTCGGGTATCCCGAGAAACCTGCGGACGTAAAGTATGGTTTTGCTCTCGATGCGGTGTTCGCTGAGCAGGGTTTCGCTAAAAACGAAAGTCTCAAGAATGCTTGGGAACTAATGAAGACCGGCCAGCCCGGATTGCGAATGTTTCGTTACCGCGAATCGCCTCAACCCATAGTTCCCTCGGCAAGCGCAGAAGTCACTGCCCAAGACCCGGTGATGGAGGTTCCCGGCGAGTTAAGAGTGTTGACCGACCCGGTCGGAAGGCTGCTCGAGTTCAAGGCCATCCCGAAAAAGCGATCAGGGCCTGCAGGCGAGACGACGCCGACGAATTGGCAGCAGCTATTTACAGAAGCCGGACTCGACATTACAAAGTACGAACAACTAGATCCAGACCATCTGCCGCCGGTTTTTGCCGAAGAGAAAGCGAAATGGAAAGGTCCATTCATTTCCGATCCATCAATGAGTGTACAGATCGAAGCTGCAGCCTATGACGGCAAGCCGGTATGGTTTCAGATCATAATGCCCTGGGCTTCGGGGGACGGCCAAACCGATCAGCAGAGGATGGTACCGCCGATCGCGATCCAAATATTAGTTTTGGTCTTTTCGTTCCTAATAGGCATCGGGATAATCGTGCTCTCCTGGCATAACTTCCGATCGGGCAGAGGTGATATCGGCGGCAGCGTGCGGGTGATGGTGTGTTTCTTTATTGTCAGCTTTTTCTCCGGACTCTTTCTGGCCGATCATTCAATAAGCCTGGTCGGCGAGATGTGGATACTACTCGTCATTCTGAGAAACAGCGTTTTTCTCTCGGTTCTTGTTGGGTTAATGTACAGCGCTCTTGAACCACAGATCAGGCGGATGTGGCCCGAATTGCTTATCTCCTGGAGCCGTCTCGTGGCCGGCGATGTGCGTGACCCGATGATCGGGCGCGATATTCTGATGGGCGCGTTGCTCGGAACTGTCGTGTATGCCATTGGAACGCTGCATGCGTTTCTCCCGCACTGGCTGATGGGAGAGCCGACTCCAACCGCGTCGCACTATTTTAGGTGGGATGGCTTTTTGCCCGGTGTTGCGGACTCTTTCTCGTGGCTCCCTGCGGCACTTTTGTCGACACTCATTATTACTTTCGTTATCTTTATCTTTCTGTTCATAACTCGTCGAAAATGGATCGCAATTGTGGTCTTCGCGTGCGTTTTCGGTCTCGGCGGCGGCGGTGGCTTTGGCCGCTGGGGCGATCTTCCGTTAGGGGTTGAGCTATTCGTCCTTCTTTTAATGGTGGGGATTATGATCGCCGCCCTGATGCGGTTTGGGATCGTCGGCCTTTTGGTTTACCAGCTTTTCTATTTTACGCTTGCGAACAGGCCATTTATTTTCAATCCCGAGAGCATCTACTTCGAAGCGTCGATCGCAGGCTTGTTGGTCACGTTAGCTATAGTTGCGTACGGCTTTGTCGTCTCGCTTGGCGGGGCGCGGTTCGACCTCGGGCGGCTGCTCGATCCGTCTCCTGGCAGCTAATGTTAAGTGGTTCAACGCCACTATTTTGCCTGCGGGTTCGATTCCCGCCGCCTCCACCATTTCGTATCCACAGCTTTTCAAATTCCGTCAAAACTCGGTTGTTCGGCTATAATCGACGCCTATGGGCGTCATGCGTCAGCTGCCGATAGCCGGCTCGATCGGACTTGTGGTGACCGTGCTTGCGATCGCCACGGCGGTTACGGACGCAGCTGCGCAGTTCGATCGCAGCTATTTTCTGAAACACCTGAGAGAGAAAGCGGCGTTCGCGCCCGAAGACCTAGCCGCTCTCGAGGCGGGACAGACCGTCGTCAAGACCATCAAGACCGGCGATAAACAAGAGACCGCAGTGGTCGGCGTTGTAAGAACCACACTTGACGGGAGTGTCACATTAGATCGATTCAGAGCGAGTTTTTCACAGAAACGCAGCGACGAGATCGGTCCCGGAGCGAAATTCAGCTCGCCGCCGATCAACGATGACCTGCGATCACTCGAACTTGAAGAAAAGGACATCGAGGAATTAGAGAGATGCTTCGTCGGCAACTGCGATCTGAACATGACCGAGAAGATGATCGTTCGGATCAACGCGTCGGTCGATGGATCGGCGGTGGATCGCAGCCAGAAAATGAGCGAAGCCTATCGGACGCTTTTGGCCGAGATCGCGGCGGCATACGAAGCGCGTGGGGCAGCGTCGCTTGAACCGCTCGTGAACCGGCGGAAACCGGTACCGATCGGGGAAGACCACCGATCGCTTCTGAGCAGATCGCTGTTCCTGCGCGACGCAGCGCCAAAGTTGTATTCGTTTCTTCAGAATTTCCCGAAGGGTGACGACGATGTCGAGAACGCCTTGTATTGGTCGACGGTCGAATTCGGCCTGAAACCGATGATCGCGATCTCGCACGTTGCCGCCGATGCAGAAAAAAGCGGCGGCGGAGAGCGATTCGCGATCGCAACTCGGCAAATATATGCCAGCCGCTATATCGATTCGTCTCTGACCCTTTCCTTCTTGTTTCGATTTGCAGACGACGGTAAGTCGGAGGCGTACCTCGTTTTTGCAGATCGGACGCGCTCGGATGCTTTAGGCGGCCTGCTTGGCGGAATTGCACGCTCGGTTGCAGAACAGCAGGGCAAAGAACGCGTAAAGCAGATTTTGGAAAGGTCGCGAGATCAGCTGAAAGCAAGCCTGGCGGTCACTCCGGCGGGGCCTGAGCAGCCGCAAACTGACACGGCAAGCGGCACATTGACCAACCGAGCCGTGATGATCATCGCGGCCTTGGCCATCCTGGCAGTGGCGATCGCGGTTTGGCTGATGAAACGAGATCGTTTCAAACGATAGCGTTTATTTACTCTTTCTCGAGACGCTTTGTGATGGTTCAAAATCTAGCCCGGTCAGATCGTTCTCCAGCGTAATGAAACGTGTTTCGAACGCATAACCCTTGTGAGCAACGGTCGCAGTATAGCTCGAGCCGCCACGCAGTCCGCCGATCGTGTAGTATCCGAAGGCATTCGTGATCGCTGAAAACGTCTCACCATTTTCACCGACAAGTCGGACCGTGGCACTGGCGATAGAGCGTCCGCTGCTTTCGTAAACACGTCCGGAAACACTCACCCGTCCTGAGCTGGGTACCAACGAGATCGAGAAATTTGCAGACGAGACACCCGCCGGCGCGACAAATCCAGCTTCGCGGACGCGAATTCTTGCCTGAGTGGTCGTCGTTCCCGGTACCGTCCAGGCAAACGATCCGGAATTGGCGACATTTGTGGCGATCGCCGAATAGGTTGTCCCGCCGTTCGTTGAGAGTTCTATTGTGACGTTTCGGTTGAAGCCGCCCGTATTGTTCCAGGTGATATTCACATTGTTGCCGACGAGCACAAATCCGCTATTCGGCGTCACATTTGTGATCGTATCCGGCACATTGTCGGTCGTCGTATCGCGATACCAGCCGATGTCGCGCATCAATTGTCTAGATAGATCAAGGTCGATCGGCAAACCGGGATTTATCGACGGTTCCATCAAAAGGTTAGGTGTTGCCAGGGTACTGAAATGAGAGACCGAAGACCCCGAGGCAAAGGTCGTTGGAGCGTGAAGATGAACCCTTCCGGCCGTGTCGCGGCCCGCCGTAAGGAAGTCGGACGAGATCACCACATTCGGGCCATCCCAACGCAGAGCGCCGTTGCTTACCGCAGACGCTTGCCGCTGAGCGTCGGTCATTGCATTCCAATGCAGGCCGGTCACATTATCGTACATGAACCTCGACCAAACATCGGGTAAGCCTCCGTTCAGCGTACCGGTGCTGCCGTTTGCAAAGGTCGAGAATCCAAGCCCGTGACCCATTTCGTGCAAGACGACGACAAGCAGGTTTATTCTCAGCGATGGCGTCGAGTTATCGAGGCCGTAATACCATCGGCTGCCTGCAGCAAGGCATCCGGTATCGATCTGAGAATTGAATATCGTATTGATGTCCGGATTTGCCGACGAGAGATCAAAACCCGCCTGTTTGTTTGCAAGGGCGGCATGGTACCAGGTGCCGGTAAGTTCGGCACCGCCAAAATCACGTATCAGATAGGTTGTGCCGGCGGACCCAAGTACCGCACCGCTCGTCGAGCAGGTCTGGGGGTTCATTTGGGCGCCCACAAGGATCGGCACATTGGAATCAAGAAACGCCCCCCATATAGCACCGGCAAAATTGAATACGTTAAGCCGCTGCTGACCGCGGGTTGTTCCGCTGTTCCCGCCCTCACCGACAACAAAGGCCGGGAGGGTGTCATTAAATCCCTCATTCGCGCCGTCATTGTTGACGATGGTTATTGTCGCACTGGAGGGGGAGGCAACGACCTCGTTCAATACAGCTTCGCTTACCATTCGGCTGTAGAAAAGAAATTCATCGACGCTCATTCCATGCCGCGTCGCGATCGATTCGATGTCTTCTTCTGGAAACGGAGTTGCGATCGGGCGTCCGGTATCAAGGTCCCGCCCGAAAAACTGATTCGCCTCGTCGATGCTTGTCACACATGCGGCAACCGGATCGCCTTTCGCATTTATTTTACCGATCACCACGTTCTGAAAACGGCCGTCGAGGTTTAGTGCGGTGCCGTCGCCGGGGGTGACAAATTCTTGGAGCCCGTCGGTGGTGCGGTTGGTAAGCGAACGGATCAAAGCGCCGAGCTGCCGGTCATCGGTACGCGACGGCTTTTCATTCATCGCAGTGTCGCCAAGCCGCTGTGCGGACGAGCGGCCGAAGTCCGACAAAAGGCAGATACACAAAGAGAGCAAGGAAACGGTCGTGAAGATGACGGCTTTTCGCATCAAGATTTCTCCGGATTTCTTTAGATGATGGCGCGGAAGGCTTGAGGTTCCGCGACGGGTAATCGGGCGGGGGATCGATCAAGGTCGCTCCCTGCAAAGGGCAGGAATATTTTATCGAATCCGCAAATGTTTGGCAATACGAAAATTGAACAGTGTTTAACACTCAAGTTGGATCAAGCACCGGATGCCGGTCACAGGCCAAGCTGATCGTTCCGAGCGACCAAATTGACTTTCGGCCGCGCGGTCTCTATTCTCATTGCTTTCTGCCGGATGTGATTCAGAATGGACAAGCCGAACGAGATAAAGAGCCTGCCGATCGGTATTTTCGACTCAGGCGTGGGCGGCTTGACGGTCTACCGGGCGCTTCACGACCGGTTGCCTAACGAACACTTCGTTTATCTCGGTGACACGGCACGTGTTCCTTACGGGACGAAATCCCTGGCTACCGTCGAACGATATGCGCTTGAAAACGCACAGTTTCTGGCAAAACGAGGGATCAAGATGCTGGTCGTTGCCTGCAACACGGCATCCGCACTCGCATTGCCGTCGATAAGGTCGCAGATCGGGCTCGATGTGGTCGGCGTTATCGGCCCGGGCGGGCGAAAGGCGGTCGAAGTGACCATGTGTGACAGCCCGCGGATCGGTGTGGTAGCAACCGAGGCGACCGTAGCGAGTGGTGCGTACGCCGAGGCCATCCACCGTGCTTGTCCGGAAGCCGAGGTGTTCCAGACGCCATGCCCGCTATTCGTCCCGCTTGCAGAAGAGGGTTGGACGAACGAACCGGAGACCTTCTCGATCGCCGAACGGTACCTTGCGGCAATGCGCGACCTCAAGCCGGATGCCCTTGTGTTGGGATGCACGCATTATCCGATCTTGCGCGACGTGATCCAACGAACGGTCGGCGAAAATGTTACGCTTATTGATTCAGGCGAGGCGACCGCGGACGAGGTGGTGACGCTCTTGCGTGAAAAAGACCTCGCGAACCCGAACAGTGTGACCGGCAGCCGGAGATTATGCGACGACATCGACCATTTTTTTGTTACCGATGCTGCGCAACGTTTTGGCCGGGTGGCTGAGCGGTTCTTGGGAATAAGGCCCTCAATACTCGAGGCGATCGAGCTATCCGCGATCGGTAAGTAAATTCGTACGCTGCCGTGCAGCTCGAACCGGAAAATCTTGGAGACCACAGCATTCTATAAACTTAATGACCTACGAACGCACAGATAAACGCACCTACGACCAGATCAGAAACACAAAGATCACGCCGAACATTTCACCATATGCCGAGGGTTCGGCGCTCATCGAGGTTGGCGGTACCAAGGTGATCTGCACCGCATCGGTCGAAGACCGCGTTCCGATGTTCCTTCGCAACAAGGGCCTGGGCTGGGTCACGGCTGAATACGCAATGCTTCCGCGGGCGACGAATACCCGAACCCAGCGTGAAACGCAACGTGGCCCGTCGGGCAGGACTCAGGAGATACAACGATTGATCGGCCGAAGTTTGAGGGCGATCGTAGACACCAAGCTACTGGGCGAAAGGCAGATCTACATCGATTGTGATGTGATCCAGGCCGATGGCGGTACCAGATGCGCCTCGATAACGGGTGCATACGTGGCTCTTGCTCTCGCCTGCCGCCGATTGCTAAAACAAGGTGTCATTAAGACATCGCCGATCCTTAGCGAGGTTGCGGCAGTAAGCGTCGGGATAATCGAAGGCACGTCGATACTCGATCTTGCCTACACCGAAGATTCGGAAGCCGATGTCGACATGAACGTCGTTTGCACCGGATCAGGCAAGTTCATCGAACTGCAGGGAACTGCTGAACGCGAACCATTCTCGCGAGAGCAGATGGACGAGATGTTGATACTTGCAGAGATCGGGATAAATAAGCTGTTCGAGATCCAACGCAGCGTGCTTGCGGGCTGACCGTTCATTTATGACGAAGCATCTTTCCCGGAAGCGAGCCTGTTATCTTGCCGTTCTCCCAAACCGGCGATCCGCCGACGAAGACCGTCCGGATGCCCTCGGAGATCAGCTGGGGCTCGGTAAATGATGCACGGTCGATCACAGTTTTTGGATCGAAGAGAACAAGATCTGCGATCATTCCTTTTCGTATCAAACCGCGGTCCTTCAGGCCCAACCTTGCGGCGGGCATTGAGGTCATTTTACGGACGGCCTCTTCGAGCTGCAGCCATTTGTTCTCTCTCACAAATCGGCCAAGTACGCGTGTGAACGTCCCGGTGCCGCGCGGGTGCCGGCTTCCGATGCCGCCGTCGCTCGAGACCATCACCCATGGCGTTTGGTAAAACGCCTTTACATCAGATTCCGTCATCCCGTGGCCGACGACGCCGGCACCACCTTGCTTAACGATCTCGATATACACGTCGACCGGCGTTTTATTTGTCATCGCGGCGATCTCAGCGAGGTTCTTGCCCTCGTATGCCGGAAACGCCCGGCAGCTTGTTATCAACACTTTGTCAGGCCCGCCGATCGCGTCGATCCCTTTCTGGACCTCGGCCCGGTCTTCGTGTTTACGGCTCGGCACAAGTACCGTGATCGTCGAAGCCCAGGCAGTATACGGATAGGCGTCAGCGGTGACGTCCTGTCCGGCCTTTCGTGCTGCATTGACCAAGGCGATCGCATCGGCCGACTTGCCCCAAACGCTGCCGTTGCCCATTTTCAGATGAGAGATCTGCACCGGTAACTTCGCCTCGCGCCCGATCCGCAGTGCCTCGGCTATGGCCCGAAGGACACCTTCCTCTTCGTCGCGCATATGGGTCATGTAGATGCCGCCATACTTTGCCGCAACCTTAGAAAGGGCGATCAGTTCGTCGATGTTCGCTGAAAAACCTGCATCGTATTCCAACCCGCTCGAGAGTCCGAATGCCCCCTCGCGCATTGCGGAATCAAGGAGTTCGATCATTGCAGCCGTTTCGACCTGAGTCGCCTCACGCCTCAGGCCGCTTTTCATGACAAGCGTGCGTAGTGTACCGTGACCCATGAACGCCCCGACATTCACCGCAACTTTGCCTTCTATGCTTTTCAAATAATCGCCGATCCTGTCGGGCGAACCGCCGTCAGGTCCGACCATCAATGTCGTGATCCCCTGCGAGACCTGATTGGCCGCGGTGCCCTCGCGCAAAAGGCCCGATTCGGAATGGTTGTGGATATCAATGAATCCCGGCGCAACCGCAAGCCCGCTGCCATCGATGACCCGATCGCTCTTGTTTGGCTTCAGTCGGCCGACGCCGACGATCCTTTCTCCCGAAATACGAACGTCCCCGATGATGGCCGCCCGTCCGCTGCCGTCGATTATCGTGACGTTTTGAATGAGTATCGGGCCGACCTGGGCAGGTGCCGCGATGGCCGCGATCATGACAAGAACAATAGTGAAGAATGAGGCAAAGGTTGAGTTCATATTCTAGTGAATCATATTCAATAAAGCCGAATGAGTCCACCGCCATATCGGACGGCTTTTGACCTTCTGCCCTCGCGAACATAGAATGAGGTCATACTAACTATGGAGATTTCAACATTTGAGCGAGAAACAGTTTGAAGGCAAAGCGGCGATCATCACCGGCGGAACGCGCGGCATCGGGAAAGCCATCGTATTGGAACTCGCCGCGCGCGGGGCTCACGTAGCTTTCAATTTTTCGAAGAGTTCGGACGAAGCCGAGAGGCTCGCGGCCGAGATCCAGCTTTTGGGCGTGAAAGCGTTTTCGGCTCAATGCGATGTTGCAAATACCGAGGCGGCTGCCGATTTTGTGAAGCAAGTTCACGCCGAATTCGGCAAGGTCGATTTTTTGGTCAATAACGCCGGCATCACGCGCGATCAGCTTATTCTGCGAATGAAAGAAGAAGATTGGGATGCCGTGATCGATACTAACCTCAAAGGAGCTTGGAATTTTTCAAAAGCCGTTCTTCGTCCGATGATGAAGAACGAGGAAGGCGGTTCGATCCTTAACATATCATCGATCTCGGGCGTAGTCGGCATGCTGGGCCAGTCGAACTATTCGGCCTCAAAGGCCGGAATGATCGGCCTCACCAAATCGCTCGCGAAAGAAGTGGCAAGCCGCAAGATAACGGTCAACGCACTCGCTCTCGGCTTGATCGAGACCGAAATGGCATCTGAAATGAACGCCGAATATCGCGAGAAGATACTTTCTCAAATACCGCTCGGCCGGCTCGGTAACGTCAGCGAAGTCGCTGAGATCGCTTGTTTCATGCTTTCCCCGTCGGCCCGCTACTTGACCGGCCAGGTGATCCAGCCCGACGGCGGATTGGCGATGTAAATGTCATACGAATTTCAACCCCCCGAAAATGAGCCTGAGGTCTCACCGGTCACACCGGAGGAATACCTCGCGGAACAAAAACGATCGATCCGGAAAAAAGCGTATTGGGCTCTGGGGATCGGCGGGCTAGTTGTCATCGTACACCTCGGATGGCTCCTGCTTTTTTCGATGGCCGGCATGGAACCTGACTTTTCGGTCCTTTTGCGAAGCGTGTTTTTCATACTCGGGCTTTTTGCCACGATCGCCGGTTTGTACGGCCTGTATTACGCCCGCAGCCTTTCTCTTGCTGATATCATCCCTTCCGAGGAGGCGATCGAGTTTGCTCGCCGTTCCGAAACGTCGACGGCTTATTACACGATCATTCTGATCGGCTGCATTCTGGCCGTTTTCATTGCTCAGACCGTTGCCGGTCTAGAGCAATCGGTCGCTGCTGCCGGGTTCGTAAAGCCCGATTTCGCCGAGAAAGGCGAATATTGGCGTGTGCTTACCGGCGGAGCACTTCATGGCGGACTGCTTCATATTTATTTCAATTCGCAGGCGCTTTTCGGATTCGGCGGGTTGATGGAATACCTTTCGAACCGTGCGCATCTTGCTATCGTGTTTTTGCTCGCCGTTGTCGGCGGCGGGCTGCTTAGCTACGTATTCATGCCCGATGGCACTTCGGTCGGAGCCTCCGGCGGGATCATGGGATTGATCGGTTACCTCGCTATTTACGCCTATCGGAGAAAGGAGCAACTCCCGCCCGATTTTCTCAGGAGTATGCTTGTCAACGTCGGGTTCATCGCTGCCTTTGGCCTGATCGCTTACCAGCTTGTCGATAATTTTGCCCACGTCGGGGGATTTCTGGTCGGGGCGGTATATGCTTTCATCCAGGTCCCCAAAGATCTTACTGCGGATCCTCGGCGAAGCAGCACGGCACTCGACGTCGCCGGAACGGTCGCGATCGGGATCTACATCGCCGAAGCGGTGTTTGCGATCCTGCGAATAACGGACGTCGCCTGACCATGCCTCGCGTACGCGTTCATCAACATGTAAATCCGCTCTCACCGTTCTATCGGCGCGAGCCCACGCCGATCGACATCGAGACGGCATTTGCCGATCCGGACCTGCCGCTGCTGCTCGATATCGGATGCGCACGCGGCAGGTTTTTGCTGCGAATGGCCGAGGCTGAACCGGAATGGAACCACCTCGGCGTCGAGATCCGACATCCGCTCGTCGACGAGGCGAACCGTCTGGCAGAGGAAGCCGGCCTTGAGAATCTGCATTATTCGTTCTGCAATGCGATGCTCTGGCTCGGACGGCTTCTCGAGGGAATCCCCGATGGCAGCCTGCAAGCCGTCACGATCCAGTTTCCCGATCCGTGGTTCAAAAAGAAACACGCCAAACGCCGGATGGTGAACAATGAAATGGTCGCGACCATTGCACGCCATCTTTCTTGCGGCGGCGGCGTTTTCATTCAGACCGATATCGAATCGCTTGCAGAAGAGATGTTTGCGCTATTTCGAGCCGACGGCCGGTTCTTGGAATCGCCGATCGACCATAACCCGTTTCCTGTGAAGACCGAACGCGAAAAGGCCGTGGAAGACAAGTCGCTCGCTGTCTACCGGGCATCCTGGACCCGGCTGTGAAGCTATTTCCAGTTCTTCTCTTTTTTAAAGCGCTTTACCAGCATGTCACGCCGGAGCTTCGGCAGGTGATCGATGAATAGCTTCCCGTCGCAGTGATCGGTTTCGTGCATGAAAGCACGCGCGGCGTAGCCTTCGGCGTCGCGTTCGAACCATTCGCCTTTTTCATTCTGGGCACGGAGCCGGGCTTTAAGGGGGCGGACGACGACGGCCGGAACCTTGCCTACCGACAGGCAGCCTTCCTGGCCAGATTGTTCGCCTTCCGTGTGAATTATCTCAGGGTTAGCGGCGATAAGTTTGATGCCGTCGCAGTCCATCACAAACAGCCGCAGGTTCAGCCCGATCTGAGGTGCGGCAAGCCCGACGCCCTCAGCGTCATACATCGTCTCGAACATATCGGAGCATAGTTCGGCCAGTTCCCGATCGAACTTTTCGACCGGCTTACCAACCTCGCCAAGGACCTTTTCGGGGTATTCGGTGATCTTTCGGACCGCCATAAGAGAGAACGCAGTAATTTACCTTAATGAGATGAATTAAAAGCTTTGGCTCATCGAAACTCGCTCTTGATCTATCTGGGAATCGTTCCCGAACGGGCTCCTCGGCGAAAATCCCGTTTTGCATTGAAACCCTTTTCATCGCGTGCAAGGCATTGCCAGCAAACATTCGATCGTTCGTTGGTCGGCGAAAGGAACGTGTTGTAATGAGTCATTTCGCGGTCGCACGTACCGCAGCGGACGGCTGGTTTCTCGATGGTCTTAGGATCAATGGCGGTGATCATTTTGTTTGTCTGAATCGAATTGACTATCTAATCAGTTTAGGGTGATTTCAACAAAATTGCCAATATGCTCCTTGATACGTGAATCTCATCGATATCTAGTTGACCGAGAGCCGTGTGCCGTCGGCAACGCTGTTCGGCGGATGCAATATCACTCTTTCGCCTTCGGCCAGGCCGCTCGACACCTCGACGAACGCCGGCGAACGGTGCCCGATCTCGATATTTCGCAGTCGTGCTCTTGAGCCATCAATGACGAAAACGCTCCAGTGATCGCCCTGCCGAAAGAGAGCACTCGCAGGCACCCGCAATACGTCCTTGCCATCCCAAAGCACGATCTTGACATCGACGCGATAATTGTCGCCGAGGCGATCCGGGACGGATTCAAAGTCGGCGATCACGTTGACCCTTTGCTCTTCGACACCGAGCGTAGAGACCTTTGTGAACGCCTGAGGTTCGATGGCGCGAACACGAGCCTTAAGCGATCCCTCGCCGCCCCAATTCTCGATCGACACTGCCATATGAGGCTTTATCTTCGTTGCGTCTGCCGACAGCACATCGGTCACGATCTCGAGCTGCGATGGCTTGCTCACCTCGGCGATCGGAGCGCCGGCCTGGACGATCCCTTCGCTTGTGACAAAGATCCTTGTGAGAACGCCGTCAACCGGAACGTAGACGTTGTAGGCGTAGGGATAAACACCGCTATCGGGAACGCGGCTCGGATCGAGCGGCCGCGGCGGTGCCGGGTCAACCCGCGTCAGAACATAGCCCTTTGGAACGCGATCGCCCTCGTGAAGCTGAATGCGGAACATCTTGCCGGAAACCGGCGCCGTGATCGTAAACCGCTCGTGGTAGCGCGTTTTTCCCTCGGCGTCTATCGTCGACTGAAGCTCGCCGCGTGATACCGTCCCCGCTTCGACGGCCACCGCATCCGACCTGAAAATCGCAAAGTAAACCAAAACGAGCAGCGACAAAACGCCGCCGGCGTAATAAAGGTATTTTCGGTTCGGAAATTTCATCGTCCTATTCCCGTGTCTTCAGTACTGCGATCAGATCCATTCGTTTGATCCGGCCTGTCACCAGCAAACCCGAGACGATCGCAGCAACCACGACGATCAGCCCAGATAGAAAAAACGTTCGAAATGAAAACACCAGCGGCAGCCGAACGATCTCGGCATCGATCACCCGCGTTATCAGGTAACAGGTCGCAATACCGATGATGTAGCCGATCGGAACGGCTGCCGCCGTCAACACCGCCTGTTCGCCGAGCAGCATCTTGCCGATCTCTTGTTGGGTAAATCCGAGCACCCGAAGAGAGGCAAGCTCACGGCCCCGCTCGGCCAAAGCTATCCGAGCGCCGTTATAAACTACACCGAAAGCGATCGCACAGGCAAAGCCGATCAAGAAACTGGTCGATGTACCTATCGTCTTGGCCATCGTGTCATTAAAACTATCGAGAGCGGCATCGGGCAGGCCGACCCCGGCGACCGCAGGCGTACGTTTCAGCCTGGCGTTCAGCTCATCCAGATGGTCGGCGTCGACCGAAAGAAATGCGCCGGAGATGGTATTTTCTTCACGCATCAATCGATTCAGCGAACGAATTTCCATGTAAGCGCCGAGGCCGAGTAGTTCGTCAGCGACATCTGCGATCGCAACTTGACGGACGGGCCGAGCACCCTCGGTCACCTCGACCGTGACGAGATCGTCCTTTGTTATTCCCAATGAATCCGCTAGAGTTCGTCCTAGGATGATGCCTTCGGCCGGAAGGTTTATCACGTTCAGGTTCCTGTCAGCAATGCGCCGCAGTTCACCGCGACCTTGCAGACCTGTGAGCCCGACGCGGCGCGTCCGGTTCTCAAACCGCAGTTTTGCCGGGACGATCCTGTACGGTTCGACCCGGGTCACACCGGGCATCGAGGCAAGTTCATAAACCGTGCGGCCGGGCCGCGGTTCGTTGAACGTGACCTCGACGTCCTCGCGCTGAACCTGATCGAACTGGACGGTCACTATTCGAAAGATGGCGTCAAAAAAATAGAAGCCGACAAAGAGCAATGCGATCGAAAGCGAAATGCCGAAGGCTGAAAGAAGCGATTTGAACGGCTGCCTCACGATGTTTCGCACAACGATCCGCCACTCCATCGAAAGCCATCGCCTTATGCCGGCGTTTTCGACGAATCCCGCGTGAAAATTGGCCGGCGGTTCGGGCCGCATCGCCTCGGCTGGCGGAAGAGCAACTGCATTTCGAACTGCCCCCGCAGCACCGACGGCCGCAGCCGCGAGACTTATGACCAATGACCAACCGATCACGAGCGGGGAGATCGAATATTCCAACACGGGAAAGTGAAAGAACTCACCGTACAGGGCGTTCATGCCGGTCCCGAACCATGCGCCCAGTCCGATACCGGCAACGATACCGCCAAATATTGCGATAATGGCGAGCTTGAAATAATGAATGCCGACCTCGCTGTTCGTATATCCGAAAGCTTTCAGCAGTCCGATCTGCTCGCGTTCGACATTGACTAAGCGAGAAAGGATCAAATGCAGGAGAAATGCCGTTACTCCGAGAAAGATAGCCGGAATGAACGTTCCGAAGACCTCGAGCTCGGCAAGCTCGTTCGAGACGAACCGATGCGAATTCTGGTCGGCACGGCCGTAGGCCCCAAACCCTCCGTATTGCTCCAACGTCCGATCGAGATGTTCGATGACATCGCTTTCGCTTGACCCGGGAGCGAGCGTCAGCGCGACATCATTGAACGAATCTTCCATCTGAAAGACCGATGCAACGGTTCGGGCGTTCATCCACAGAATTCCGAATCGGCGGTTGTCAGGGAAAATATCGCCCGGCCTTATCTCGTAAATATACTCGGGCGAAAGTGCGACGCCAACAATGCTGAGCTTACGCAGACGGCCGTTCATCACCGCATCGATGGTGTCCCCGGGGTTCAGGCGATTCGCGTCGGCAAACGCACCGCTGATCATCACTTCATCGATGCCGGTCCTTTCAAGCACGCGCCCTCGAAGCAGAAAAAGGCCATTGAGGCCGCCGCCCGGATCTGTGACGGAGACGAGCCGTCCCTGAGCAGGTTCGGGGAGGTCTGGCAGGTCGATCGTGACCTTTGTTACGACGCGGGTCTGGACGGCGGCAACGCCTGGTATTGCAGCGATCTGTGCTGCGACCGAATCGGGAGCCTGCTTCAGTCCGGCAAATACATCGCCGAAGCGGTATAGCGTGTAATAGATGTCGCGGCTTTGGACGAGCGATTCATAGCAGCTGCGCATCGCAACGAACGAAGCTACTCCGCAGGCCACAACAAGCGCCGTCGCTATTACCTGGCCGCGGAGATGCCAAAGGTCGCGAACGAGTTTTCGGTCGATCGGCTTCATTTGTTACCAAACAAGTTCATCCGGACTAGCCTTGTGTTCATTACTTTCGATCGAGGTGATCCTGCCGCTGCCAATGTGGATGACGCGATCGGCCATAGCTGCGATCGCGGCGTTGTGAGTTATCACCGCCGTGGTAGTTCCGAGTTCGCGGTTAACACGACCGATGACCTCGAGGACGATCTTGCCGGTCCTTACATCGAGTGCACCGGTCGGTTCATCGCAAAGCAGGACGTCGGGCTGTTTCGCGATCGCCCGGGCGATCGCCACTCGCTGCTGTTCGCCGCCCGAAAGCTGAGCGGGAAAGTGGTTCAGCCGTTCAACAAGCCCGACCATTTTGAGAGCCTCTTCGGCAGGCAAGGGATTCTCGGCAATTTCGGTGATCAACTGTACGTTTTCGAGTGCTGTCAGGCTCGGGATCAGATTGTAGAATTGAAAAACGAAGCCGACGTGCTCACGCCGAAACCTTGTCAGTTCGGCATCGGTTGCCGATGTCAGGTTGTGGTCGCGATAGATCACGGTGCCTTCGGAAGCGACATCGAGGCCGCCGATGATGTTGAGCAGCGTAGATTTGCCGCTTCCCGATGCCCCAAGCAAAACGGCGAACTCACCTCGGTAAAGGTCAAGATCGACCGACTGCAGAGCCCTGACCTCGACCTCGCCCATCCTGTAGATCTTTGAAAGGCCGCGAACCTGAAATACGGCATCCGGCTTCAGATCGGTTAATGCGATATTCGTCATTTCTATCAGCTGAAGTGGCGTGTGTTCCGATATACTCTGCATAAATCTTCCGGAAAGCAAGCCCGCTCGATCGTTGAACAAATAGGCGTTCTATCGATCATGATGCAATCCGACTGCCATATCCTCGGCACGGTGATTGAGTGTACTTATGACATATGAAACTCAGGATACAGGGCAATTCAGTTCGGCTTCGGCTAGCCCCCGAAGATATCAAGAGATTTGCGGAGCACGGAATGATCGAGGACTCGATCAGGTTCGGCACGACGGACGATTCGGTCCTGAGCTTTGAGCTGAAAGCGACCGAGGTCGGCGACCGTTTCCACGCGTCGTATCACTCAAATCGAATCATCATCGATGTCCCACAAGAACTAGCCGGGCACTGGATCGATACGGAACAGGTCGGGATCAGCGGCTCGATTCACCTCCCCGACGGTGTCGAACTCACGATATCGATAGAGAAAGATCTATTTCGCGGGTCGCCGAAGAGAGGGGCGGACCTATCAAAAACTGCCCCCGAACCGAACCTGAAGAACGCGTTTACGGCGGGTTGAAATGCGCGAAATATCACGCATGAATTGAGTAGAATTGCACACCAGGACGCACCGAAACGCCGGTGTAACAAGAGGTATAAGAAAATGACACAAACAGGAAAACGACACAGCTGGTCGACATTCTTGAAGTTTTTCAGTCAACAGTATCAAGGCAGGAAGACGCGGATCGGCGTTTTCGAGGATGGTAACGATTACTGGCTGGAGTCAGGTCTGCCATTAACCGGAATCGATATCGACACTCATTCGGACGAACCTGAGGTCGAGATCATTCTCGGTTCATTCACCCATCGCGTTGTGAACGTAAGGTCGATCACCATACATTTCAGCCAATCGGGCGAGGAAGACGGGATCGATGTAACTTCGTTCGACGGAAAGAACACCATTCTGCGATTCGAGGATGTCTGATGCTGCCGTATCACGCGTTTTTCGGAGCTGATGATCGGTGTCACCGCATCGATTCGATGATATCGGAGATGTCCTTTTCGGTCGTATCCGGGTTGATGAAACAGAAGCGAGAGACCGTCTCGTGAAGTCCATTGGTACGCCATTTCGTCGGGGCGACGAGCGCAAATCCGTCGCTGTGATTCTTATAGGTCCAACGATTGTAATCCTCGGCTTTCCAACCTTTTCGTCGATAAAGCACGTATGACAGGCTCGGCTCGCGGACGAGTTCAACGTGGTCGGCGCTTTCGATAATACGGCCGGCGATCAACGCAAGTTCGATACCGCGTTCGATCGCGGTCGCATATCGGTCAGTGCCGTGCATAGCCAGCGAGAACCAGAGCGGCAAGCCCCGCACACGCCGGGTAAGCTGGATCTGGTAATCGGCAGGATTAAAACCTCGTGCTCCCTCATCGTAAAAGATGTCCAGATAAGACCCGCCCTGCGAATGTGCGCGTCGGGCAAATTCAGGCTCGCGGTAGATTACCGCGCCGCAATCGTAAGGCGAAAACAGCCATTTATGCGGATCGATCGTGATACTGTCGGCCATTTCGATCCCATTGAAAAGATGCCTGACCGACGGCGCGGCAAGAGCACCTCCGCCGTATGCTGCATCGACATGAAACCAAAGCTTTTCGGCCCGGCATAACTCGCCGATCCCTGTAAGGTCGTCGATGATCCCGGCGTTCGTTGTTCCGGCTGTCGCGACGACCGCAAAGAGGCGGCCGCGTTCCTCTGATGAAAGCGCGTTTATCCGATCAGCGAGCATCCGGCCTTCAAGCTCGGCCTCAGTATCGATGAGCATTACGTCGGCATCGATCACCTTTGCCATCGCCCTGACCGACGAATGGGCACCTGACGACGTGATCACGATGCCGCGGCGAACGGCCCGCTCAGCATCGCTCTCACGCCAGGCCTCGCGGGCGGCGACCATTGCAGAAAGGTTCGCTTCGGTCCCGCCGCTAGTGAATACTCCGAATGCACCTTTGGGGAGTCCGGTCAACGAAACGAGCCATCGCATCGCTTCATTCTCGGCAAAAATACAGCCGCCGCCCTCCATCCAAAACGCACCGTGAACGCTGGTGGCAGAGGTGACGAGATCGAACATGATCGCAGCACGCGTCGGTGAGGCGGGAACGAACGCAAGGTGACGCGGATGGTCGATCGGCACACTTGCCTTCACAAGGACGTCGCGAAACAGTTTGAACGCGGTCTCACCGCCGATCCCCTTCGGCGTTATGGTATCGCCGGTCAGGGCCTTCAGCTCGAGCTCGCTTTTTGGTTTACCGAGATGCGGGTTGGTGTCGGTAATGCGGTTGATCGCATATTTCATGACGTCGAGCGTCATCTCGATCAGGTCAATGTCAACTTCGTGCATTTATTTGTTCGTCTTTGCAGTTCGTTCAAAAGGGGTTATCACACGGATGCCGGTAATTGCCGAGATCGATCGGCCCATCTCGGCAGCCTGATCGGGCGTAATGGTCTTCAGCAGCCGCGAAGTACTGTGCGTCTCGGTGACGTTACCGCGCGATTCGATGTTCCAACTCGCCGGAACCGGGCGGAGCGGCAGGTTGAGTTCCACTTCGTTCGGGCCAAGATCGCGGTAGATCGAAGCGAGTTTCTCAACCTCGCTTTCGTCCGGCTGGCTGAGGATCATTGTCTGGATCCCGAGAAACCCGTCGAAGTCGGCCCGCAGGGTCCTTATCCCGCCGATGATCGATTCGAGTGTGATCCCCGGAGCAGGGCGGTCGATTCGTCGAAGTACATCGTCGGACCACGCGTCGAGCTTGCAGTAGATACGGTCGGCATTCCCGATCTCGTCCCGAACTGCTTTGTCCCCAAGCATCGTCGAATTGGTAAGCACGGCGATCGGTTTACCGGTCTCACGCCGGATCGCTTCGATTGTTTCACCGAGATTACGGGCAAGTGTCGGTTCGCCGCTGCCTGAAAAAGTGATGATATCGGAATTGCGCCAATCGGATACCCGCAAGTCGCTCAGAATACGGCTAGTAGGAACAAAGACGGCCCGCTCGGTGATCAGCCGGTTGATCTTACCAAGCTGACAATAAACACACGCAAACGAACAGATCGAATCGATGCAGAGAACGTCAACGCCTAAGGAACGGCCAAGCCGCCAGGAATTCACCGGGCCATAGATACAACTGTTCGATCCAGCCTCCATCTGATCACACGCGTAGATAATAACCGAAACGGGGCAAATCGGCGGTGATCAAGCTCACGCATTGAAAAATATCAGCGCTGAACGGCCAGAGCGGAAGCATTTGCCTCCATCTCGACCGCGTTTGGAAATAAGACGTTGTTCTCGAGGTGAATGTGCACATGAAGGTCGCGTTCCAGTTCCGCAAGCCTGTAATACAAACCCGTGAAACTCGGGCACGCATCGGGCGGCGTTACGTAATCATTGGTCAGTTGGCGCATTTTGGCCAGCAGATCGCCAACGGCCTCGTGTTCCATTGACATCATTTGTATCGGATGGCCGACCGTTCCGAACGGCGGGATCGGCGGTAAGAGCCCCTTTTTAATGTTTCGGGCCATTCGGTCGATGTAGGGGAATAGTACGGTTTCCTCTTTCATCATATGCGGAATAAGATCGTCGGTCATTTCCTCGAATACGGACTTCAGCTCGATGAGCTCAGGGTGGTTATCGCCGTGTACGCGGGCCACCTTCTCCATCAATGGGGTAAGGTTGGCGAGCTCGTCCCTGGTAAAGACATGATGTTTGTCAACGATGTGATCCATGAGTTCGGGCAATGACGATTTATCTTTCATGTCATCCCGAGAGGTCTCGGCCTCAGGCAGAGCTTCGATCCTCGCCATCACTTTCACGGGGTCAACACCGGCTTTCTCGCACGCATCCGACAGCAGTTTTCTTCCGCCGCAACAGTAATCGATCTTGAATTCCTCGAAGACGCGAATCGTCTGCGGCAGCTCCAAAGCGATCTCTCGCACCGTTTTTCCTTCCAAAGTTTGCATAGATCCTCCGATATCCAATATTTCAAATGCTATTATCGAACTACGCGATCGCAGTAAAAATGACTTGAATCATATTCGTGAGGATCATTCTTGGAACGGATCGGAGCTTACATATTGACCGGCGGCCAGAGCAGCCGAATGGGAACGCCAAAAGCACGACTTAAGATCGGCGGATACAGTTTTGTTGAAATTGCCGCTCGTGCTCTCGGGGCTGTCTCTGAAGATATCAAGATCGTTGGCGGGGTGATCCGCGAATCGGATAAATGGGCGACGATCCCCGACGTTGTCACTTGCGGTGCCCGCGGCCCGCTCGTCGGGATCTATTCCGCATTGTCGGATTGCAGTTCAGCGTGGGCCTTCGTACTGGCGTGCGATATGCCTTTTGTCTCAGCGGACCTGATCGCCTATCTGGCATCGGTAGACCGCGTTGGGTTTGATGCGGTTGTCCCGATGCAGGCAAATGGTCGTGCCCAACCGATCTGTGCTCTTTACAGAAGAGCGACTTGTCTAGCGGCAGCCGACGAACTGATTCGTGGAGAGGATCGAAGTCTGCATGCCCTTCTGGAACGGATCCGCGTCCGTCCGGTACCATTTTCAAGCTTCGAGTTGATCGCGAATTCGAAAGACCCTTTCATGAATGTCAATACGCCTGAGGATCTTCGTATCGCCGAAGCTCGTTATTTGAACAGCAAAACTTTTCGAGATCAGATCGGGCTTACCTCATTACCAGTCCACCCGCCGCCAATCTTTGGTAAAGCTGAATAGTGTTTGGATCAATTATAAGTCCACGGATAACAGCGAGATGCCTTTCATTGATGGCAGCCATTGTCGTCACGGGCTCGGTCGCGGCTCAAGATCGTGTGTTATCGGTCACGGCGCGTGATTCGTTCGGCCAGCCGGTAATGCCGACGAGTGCGGTGATCGTTGACGCAGCCAACAGCACACGCCTGTGTTCTACCGTCTCCGGAAGATCTCAATGCTCGATCCGCGAAGGTGACGTTAAGGTGGTCGTCTCGGCCAGGGGATTTGAAGACGGCTCGGTGCCGATACCGGCAGATGAAGCAGAGCGCGTTGAGGTTGAAGTGCAACTGCGGCCGGCCGGGATCCGGGAACAGGTCGTCGTATCGGCAAACCGTGTTGAAACGCGTCTTGGCGATACACCGGTGAGCGTCTCGATCATAGGACGCGAAACTCTTGCTTCGGCCGCCGCGCCGACACTCGACGATGCTCTGCGACAGGTTCCAGGGTTCTCGATCTTTCGGCGCTCGAGCAGCCGAAATTCGAATCCGACGACGCAAGGCGTTTCGCTTCGCGGCGTAGGAGCAAGCGGAGCCAGCCGGTCATTGGTATTGTTCGACGGCGTGCCGCTAAACGACGTATTCGGCGGTTGGGTCCAATGGAACCGGATGGCCCCGATCGCCGTCGAGCAGGTAGAGGTCGTTCGCGGCGGAGCCTCAAGCCTTTACGGGAGCGGATCTCTCAGCGGGACGATCGACATCATTCCACGGTCGGCCGCCGAACCGCTTTCGCTTGCCGGTGATCTTTTCGGCGGGACTCAACGGACGATCTCTGCGTCGGGTTTTGCGGGCGGTAAATTCGGCAATTGGGCAGGCGACATCGCTGTCGGCCAGTTCAAGACAAGCGGCTTTATTACGGTCGACGAGGCGGAGCGCGGGGAAGTCGATTCGGCCGCCGGGGTCTCATCGACCACCGCCAGCGGACGTCTAGGCCGCGAATTCGGTGCGCAGCTCAAATTATTCGTACGCCCGTCGTATTTCACTGAAAACAGAACGAATGGAACTCCGCTGCAAACCAATCAGACACACTCCCGAAGTCTCATCGTTGGGGGCACGTGGTCACGATTCTCTCGGCCTGCCCTTGATACCTCCGATTTCGATGTGGAGTGGCGGCTCTACGGCGGGTCTCAGGTGTACGATCAGACGTTTTCAGCGGTGAATGCCGGTCGTTCCTCCGAGAATTTGACACGCCTGCAGCGTTCGCCGGCACGGTATTCGGGCTTCTCGGTTCAGGTCGGTACTGTATTTAGAAAAAACACGATCATCGGCGGGTTTGAAGGACGCTCGGTTCGCGGATCGAGCGACGAAGTGGTCTTTGTAAACAACACTGCTTCATCGTTGGTCGGATCTGGTGGGCGAGAACATTCATTCGGCGCCTTCGTGCAGGATATACTCGCGCTCGGCGAGCGTGCGGTCATATCGGGAAGTGTTCGTTTCGACCGCTGGAGCAACGAACGCGGACTCTCGGTCTTGCGCAATCTTGCGTCCGGAAACATCACCGTTACAGAATTTCCGGATCGTCAAGAGTCTGCTTTCAGTCCACGACTGTCGGCCTTGATAAGGGTAAACGAGGCGGTGTCATTTCATGCTTCGGCCTCGAGGAACTTTCGAGCCCCGACGCTCAACGAACTCTACCGCGGTTTTCGGGTCGGCAATGTCGTCACGGTCGCCAATGCCGCTCTGCAGGCCGAGAGAGCCTCGAGCATCGAGGCCGGATCAAGCGTGGTCATTCGGGGAATCTATCTCAGAGCGACCGCGTTTCTGACCGATGTCGATCGGGCGGTCGCGAACGTGACTATCGGATCGACGCCTGACCTGATCACACGGCAAAGGCAAAACGCCGGGAAGACAAGGGCGGCCGGTTTTGAGGTCGATGCGGAAAAGCGGTTTGCGGATCTTGTCGTCAACGCCGGGTACATGTTCGCCGATTCGCGCGTCACCGCATTTTCAGCAACCCCGCAATTGGTCGGACGGAAGATACCTCAGGTGCCGCGCCATCAATTCACGGTCCAATTCAGATATACTGTCGAAAAATGGTCGATATCGGTTCAAGGCCGCGCCGCGGGTCAACAGTTTGACGACGACCTCAACTTATTCCGGCTCGAACCGTATCTTCAGGCCGATCTGTTCGTCAGCCGTCGGATCAAAAAGAGCATAAGCGTTTATGCCGCGGTCGAAAACATTTTCAATTCGCGCTATTCCGTTGGCCGAACGCCCGTCAGAACGATAAGTTCGCCGCTCAATCTACGGATCGGGGTTCGCTGGAAATAAAAAAAGGCGGGACTCGCCCGCCGATCGAAAATGATCTTTTCCCGCCGCTATTCAGGCTGGCCCTTGCATCCCGAACCGAACAATGCAGGCTGCTTGGTGCTGATGATCGGATAGTTCTCAGCCTCTTTATTGATCTCGAGCCACGGCAAATATTCCTCCGGTATCGACATATCAGAAAATATGGCCTCGACCGGACATTCCGGGAGGCAAGCGTCGCAGTCGATACATGTGTCCGGGTTGATCAGTAGCTTATCGGGCAGCTCGTGAAACGCCTCCACGGGGCATACGGCGGCACAGTCGGTATACTTACATTCAACACACGGTTCGGCAACAATATAGGTCATCTGGCAATAAGTCTCCTCTCTATGGGTGCAAGACCAAAGTAAAACCGTAATATCCAGAGCGAAACTTGTCAAATCAGCCTAAACAAATGGTAAAATGCGGCATTTCATAGGACAATCAAGTAAAATTTCGGCACGGAGAATCGGATGAAAAATATCAGAGCTGAGCGCGATCTGGCGCTTGAATTCTTACGCGTTACAGAGGCGGCTGCGATCGAATCGGCCAAGACGATGGGACAAGGCGACCGCAAACACTCAGAC
The DNA here is from genome assembly GCA_016716305.1 of Chloracidobacterium sp. Taxonomy (NCBI): domain Bacteria; kingdom Pseudomonadati; phylum Acidobacteriota; class Blastocatellia; order Chloracidobacteriales; family Chloracidobacteriaceae; genus Chloracidobacterium; species Chloracidobacterium sp. The sequence continues at coordinate 1,394,716 of JADJWP010000002.1, read as the reverse complement.
CATGTAGCGGTCGAGGCAATGCGGGAAGTGATGGATACGGTCCCGATGCGCGGCCGGATCGTGATCGGCGAGGGTGAACGCGACGAAGCTCCGATGCTCTATATTGGCGAGGAGTTGGGCGGCGGAGTATTCTCGGACGAAGCGCGGGCCGAGTTTCCCGAGGTCGATATTGCCGTCGATCCGCTGGAGGGAACGAACCTGTGCGCTCTCGGAGCAAATAACGCGATCGCCGTATTAGCGGCAGCAGAACGCGGCGGACTCCTGAACGCGCCGGATATGTACATGGACAAGATCGTCGTCGGGCCATCGTGCCGCGGGGCCGTTGACATCGATGCCCCAGTTGCCGAAAACCTGAAGAACATCGCCCGCAGGCTTGGCCGTGACGTCGAAGATCTGACCGTGATCTGTCTCGACCGTCCTCGTCACAAGAAGCTTGTCCAGGACGTTCGCGATTCGGGTGCCCGGATCCGCCTGATCTCGGACGGCGATCTTTCGGCTGGAATATCGGCGGCCGTTGCGGGTACCAATATTCATGCACTGATGGGCATCGGAGGCGCCCCCGAAGGGGTGATAACCGCGGCGGCCATGAAATGCCTTAACGGCGAGATACAGGCCAAACTCGTATTTGACCACGACCGGCTCGGGGTTGACCGCACAAAGGTCCCGCCGCTCGAGCAGCTGCTCGAACGTATCCATGAGATGGGGATAACCGATACCGATAAGATCTACGATACGAATGACCTGGCACCCGGAAAGAGGATAATTTTCGCTGCGACGGGCGTCACCGACGGCTCGCTGCTCAGAGGCGTCCGCTTCTTTGGCGAAGGGAAAAGGACACATTCGGTGGTCATGACGACCGATTCGAAAAGTATTCGGTTCGTCGATACGGTTCATGTCGAGGGCGGCCCTGATGCCGTGATCCGTTTCTAGGAATTCAGCGTTAAATCCGCGTTTTTAGTGTGCAAATCGCGCAAACACGGTGGTTTTTCTTGGCATTTTTACCAGGTCCCCGAGAGGCAGTGAATAATGAGTGAGAACAGAGCGTTCGTTCTTGATTTCAGTCAGGTCGGTGCAGGCGACGTCGCGATAGTTGGCGGAAAGTGTGCGAGCCTCGGCGAATTGTTTCGTGAACTGACGATGCAGGGCGTCCGGGCCGTCGACGGCTTTTCTACGACGAGCCATGCCTATCACACGCTTCTTGACACCGAGGGACTCAGGAACCGGCTCAAGAAACTGCTCAAGAATCTCGATGTGAACGATCTTGACGAACTGGCCCGGGTCGGCGGCGAAGCGCGCAAGATGATGATGGAAACGCCGTTTCCGGCCGAGGTCGAGGCCGCGATATTGGACGCGTACGTTCGGCTCGGCGACCGGATCGGCAAAAAAGCATTCGAGGTTGCCGTTCGGTCTTCGGCAACGGCCGAAGACCTGCCTGATGCTTCGTTTGCCGGCCAGCAGGACACGATCCTGAACGTCCGCGGCGAACAGCGTCTGATCGAAGCATGCCGCGAATGTTACGCGTCGCTTTGGACAGATCGCGCCATCTCGTATCGAACGGCCAAAGGATTTGATCATTTTGACGTCGCGCTTTCGATCGGCATTCAGCCTATGGTGCGGTCAGACATCGCATGTTCAGGCGTGATGTTCACGCTTGATACTGAATCGGGTTTTCGCGAGGCAGTTGTCATTAACGGCGCTTGGGGACTCGGGGAAGCCGTCGTGCAGGGAATGGCGACGCCGGACGAATGGATCGTGTTCAAACCGACACTCAAGCTCGGATTTCGTCCGATCATTACCCGAAAACTTGGCGTCAAAGAGGTCAAGATGGTCTTCGCCGACGACGGCACCGGGACCCAGGTGCGAGACGTTGTCGAAACACAACGGAATCGACTTTGTCTTGCCGGGTTTGAGGTTCTTCAGTTGGCGCATTGGGCATGCGCGATCGAAGATCATTACTCTAAATTGGCCGGCAAGCCGCAGCCGATGGATATCGAATGGGCAAAGGACGGCATCACCGGCGAGCTATTCATCCTGCAGGCAAGGCCCGAGACCGTTCATGCTCAGAAGGCTGAAAACTACATCGAAACATACGAACTCACAGGGATACATGGCGCTCCGCTGACCTCGGGCGTAGCGGTCGGTGAAAAGATCGGAAGCGGGACCGCACATGTCATGCTCGATTCCGCAAAACTGAACACGTTCAAGGAAGGCGAGATCCTTGTTACCACCATGACCGACCCGGCATGGGAACCGATAATGAAACGGGCCGCTGCGATCGTCACCGAGCGAGGCGGCCGTACGTGCCACAGCGCAATCATCAGCCGCGAACTTGGCATTCCGTGTATCGTCGGTACCGGCGACGCTACGGAAAAAGTCAGAAACGGCACCGATATAACTGTCAGTTGTGCCGAAGGCGATGTTGGCAATATCTATTACGGCAAGGTCGATTTCAAGGTCAAAAAACACAAGATCACCAGTACCGAACGGCCCCGAACGCAGGTCATGATGAACGTTGGCGACCCGGACCACGCATTTTCGGTATCGCGTCTGCCGAACGATGGTGTCGGACTCGCGCGACTTGAGTTCATTATCAACAACCACATCGGTATCCACCCGATGGCGCTTGTGAATTATCCGAACCTCAAGAAACGCGAGGACATCGAAACCATCGCAAATCGGATCCTTGAGGAAGACCCGAAAGAATTCTTTGTCCGCTCGCTTGCCGAGGGCATCGGCCGCATCGCCGCAGCGTTTTATCCGAAGCCGGTCATCGTGCGAATGTCAGACTTCAAATCGAACGAGTACGCGATGCTGATCGGCGGAAAGGAGTTCGAGCCGGTCGAAGAGAACCCGATGATCGGATTCCGCGGTGCGTCGCGTTACTACGATGACCGATACAAGGCCGGCTTTAAGCTCGAGTGCCTCGCCCTTCTGCGGGCACGCGAAGACATGGGCCTGACGAACATCAAACCGATGATCCCATTCTGCCGGACGGTCGAAGAAGGTGAGAAAGTAATTGCTTTGATGGCCGAATACGGACTCGTCCAGGGTGAACACGACCTTGAGATATACGCCATGTGCGAGTTGCCCGCGAATGTCGTGTTCGCCGATGAATTTCTAAAGGTGTTCGACGGCTATTCGATCGGCTCCAACGACCTCACCCAACTCGCTCTCGGGCTCGACCGGGATTCGGAAATGGTCGCGCATTTGTTTGACGAGCGGAACGGAGCCGTCGAGAAAATGGTTGCGATGGCGATCGACGCCGCAAAAAGAAGCGGTAAAAAGATCGGTATTTGCGGCCAAGCCCCTTCAGACTACCCCGAGTTTGCCGAATTCCTCGTTCGACGAGGGATCAACTCGATCTCGCTGAATCCCGATACGGTGATCCAGACGACAAACCACATTCTCGAGACCGAGAAGACTCTCGACATGGCTGCAAGCGGTTGATCGAGGCTATCCCGGCCCGGCCACCGATCGAAATTGCCGCCGCATTCACGGCTGTCCGGGTGCCTCGTCCTCGTCGTTTGCTATTGTCCCGATCAGCGAAGAGCTGATCGTTACCCGGAGCGGCGATTGCGATCGGATCAGTCCCATCACAGGTTCAAGCATCGATTCCGGCAGGTAAAAGTTTCCAGAGAGGCCGTTGCTTGCGACCGAATTTTGCGGTATTGCCAGATCGGGCCTGATGAAGATCAAGCTGCATTGATAGGGCGCGTTCCTTACGATCAACCGCGCCGACCACGAATATTGCGGATTTGGCTGAATATAAAGTCTGTAATCTCTCACCACGAACGAAAGCGACAGTGTCTGGGCCGACACTCTTCCGGTAAACGCCATCCCGATCGCTCCGGTCAGAATGCCCTTGCCAAGCAACCCGATCGCGTCGCGTCGCGAAAAGCCATTTAATTGATATTGTGAACTCATAATTTTTCTTACTCCTATCGATGACTGGTAAAAGTAGATAAAATGTGTCGCGCCCGACCGGGTTCGCTATTGTGGTTGCGGAGCTTTATCAGCGTTCTTCCCGATCACGAACGAACGCGATTGTGTCGTGTTGATCTCTGTACCGCTCGTGTCGATGACAGTTACTGACCATGTGAGCTTCTGATCCGCAAATCGTTCAAAGATCCAACTCGGCGCCCGATACATGGTCATTGGCGGGACGAGGAGCGCCTTCAACACGTCCGTTCCTTTTTCGTCACGCAGAACAAGCCGGTATGCTGATGCGTTCTCAAGATCACGCCAGGTGAAGACCAGTCCGGCATCGCGATCGGCAGTCGCATTGTTGGCAGGATAGACCGCACCGTTTGTCACCCATGCTGCAGACGGCGACTCTGCAGTGACAAAGAAGCGAAGAGCCGGCATAGGAAAGGAGGCCACCGCGCCGCTGTGCACAATGCCGTTTCCGACGCCAACGGCACCGAGATTTGAATCCGACTCTTTGTCGTCGACCGCCTCGACCCGCAACAGGAGAAGGTACTGGCCTGCGGCGATCGTCGGCATACGGACGGCGGGATCGAGCTTTAGGGTGAACTTTCCGGTCGGCAGCAAAAAGTGGTTAAAACGCGCGACCTGTGTATAGCGTCTTTGAGTCCCACGCAGTTCGATCGGAAGCGTTGCTTCGGTCAACAGATCACGGTCGGCCGGCAATTCCTCACCTGGTTGAACTATCTCCCAACGGCCCTTCAAGCGTCCGGTACCGTTGTACTGGATCTCGGCGGCGATCTCGGGAAAAGCTTCGCCGGAACGAACGAAGAGGACCGGTTCACCTCCAGGCGTCTTGATCTTCACGTCGGTCAAAGCAAAAGGCACGCGAGCTCCACCGCCCGTCATTCGGCATGTGACGTTGACGAACTGATCAGGACCGCCGGAGGTCGATACAAATCGGCGCACATAAAAGAAGCCCGAATTTTCACCTGCGACCGCAGCTTGATATGCACGCCTCACGACCGACGGCGGGATCGCCATTATGTCGGTAAAGCCGCTGTTTCCGCTGGCTGTGGAACGGTCGTAGCGAAGCGGAAGAGATCCGAATATCGTGTCAGGCCGACACTGCAAACCCACCGCGGGCGGCACGGCAGGTTCGAGTTCGCCGCACCAGATAGCCTCGGCGGCGACGTAGCCCGCAGGTATCTGGCCAAATGTCAGAAAGACGGTCGTCGGGTTCTGCGAGTTAACGTTCACGCCCGTAGGGTTCACGACTATCGTTTGCGCATCGATACAGACCGCCAGCATCACGAGCATCAGGATGGGACCAATTGTGATATTCATCGTTATGTCTCCGTTCAGAGGATGTTAAAGCTAAGCCCGAAATTGAAGGCCTGCGTCTTGTTGTAGCTATTGACGGTCTGGATCCGGTCGATCGTGTTGCCGTATCGGTTCGAATAGCGGATGAAGAACTGCGTGTCGAGCTTTTTGAATTTCTTCTTGCCGAAAGCGAATCGGTACGACCACTGCAGGTCAAACTCGGCATTTCTGGCGTCATTCTGGTTACCGGTATCACCTGCAAGGCTGAATGAGATACCACTCGTGAAGACCGAATTCTTCAAAAATGCGGTGCGCCAGGTCGCCCGTGTGCCTAGCCGAAGGGTCCTATCTTTTCGGGGCTGCTCAAGATTATTCTGCATTTCATCAGCGATCTCGACGTCAAGATCCAGATCTTTTGTCGGCTTCGTCCCGATCGAGAAAGCATTTACCGTTGACCGAAAATCCGCGCGTTCGCGCCCAGGCTGACGATTGTCCTGAAAGGCCCGCGAGTATCGATACGAGAACGAAAGGGCCTCGGATAACGTCCACTGACTGCTGAACGCTTGTGCAAAGCTCTTTTGGTCCGGCACCTGTGACGGGTCCCTGAACTCTCCGTTCGACGGCAGGGATTCACCGAATTGATGCAACTGATCGAATGTGTACGAGATCGTAGGGAGCCACTTGAGAGGCTTCTTTGTCATCACGAACGGAGCTATCGGCAGACCGATGATGATGTTGCTTCTGCGGTTCAATGTCTTCAGTATCGAGGCTACTCTCCCAAGATTGTCGCGGTCGCGCAAGTTGCCGAAGGCGAAGGTCAGTTCACCAAAATTACCGGTGAATTCGAACTGATTCTGATGCCGATCGGCTTGCGTTGATGCCCCGATGCTTCTGTAAAGCGGCTGGATCTCTTCGTGCCGGTAGGTGCCGGTGAGCTTCAGCTTCTTTTCTCGCCAGAGCTTTAGCCCTCGCAGAAAATCGAAGCTTATTTCGGCGAACCTTGCCGTTCGCCATGTTTCGCGGATAGCCGTAAGTGTCTGGCCTTGTTCGAGTTGGGGATCGGCGGGATTCGTGAACCGGTTTCGGGTGATCCCGGCTTCGTATCTTATTCGATCGCCTTTGTCGTTGCCTTTTACGCGGAACCCGAAACCGAAGCTGCGTTCGGCATCGTTAACGGTGCCCTGATTGGCGTTAGCGAGAGGCAGTAGTGAGCCGCGCATCACCGTAAATTCCACACGCAGCCCATTTGGCCGCTCCTTTATGAACTCGCGCGCAAAGCCGAGGCCGATCACGTTGTGTTTTCGACGAGTGATGCCCAGAAAATTGTCATATCCGACGATCGATGTGCCATTCATCGCCGCGACAGTGATCTCGTTTTGCTTGCCCATCGGTATCACGGCGGATATCCCACGGCTCGAGAAGCTGTTGATGAGGTGACGGTTCGAACCGAATGAGACGTGGCCCATGTTCAGTTTGAACCGATCCTTGCTCAGTTCGATCAGGTAGCTTGAGAGATCGATCATCGGTGCTTCGTTCTGCAGTTCGCCGAACCTGAGTGCGTTTTGTTTGAAGCCGACGCCTACGAGATCGAACTTGTTCGTGAATGTCCAGCCCCGTCGTGCCACTTTGAATTCGAGGCCTGCTTGTCCGTCGACGTCGGTGAAGGGGTTGCGTGTCGGTGCCGATTCTCTCGGGAAAGTCAGCGTTTGATTCTGGCCTTTTACGTTCAGCGTAATGGTCGGCGTGAACTGAAACTTCGTTCCGCCGACATCGGTTGCAGACGACGCTGCGGCTTGCGGTTCGGGTGCCGTCGGGACCGAAGCATCAGCGATGGAGATCTCGGGTTCCGCCGCGACCTTCATAGCGAGTTCGTTTATCTGTTTCCACTCACCGCTGACAAGTACGTGGTAGACAGTAACGCGGCTTTCTCCGATCGGAAACGGAAAGAGTTCGGGCTTATAGCTAAGATCATTTCCCGACGAAGTGAAAAGGGCAGTGACGTCCGTATTATCGATCATCACCGCGATTCGGCCGTCGGCGGGTTCGATCGTCCGGCTGACGGTCAGAACTATAGGGGAAGTGCGGCCGATCGTTTTGCCGGTGAAATTTGCCGTGACCTCGATATCGTCGGTGCCGGCGGTTTGTGCGGTCGATCCGACGTAAACTAGGGCTGCGATCAACATGACGAACACAGCAATCGGCCGTACTGAAAAGAAGATCTTTTTTTCGTTCTGGTTCTGCATTTCGGTCAACTCCGGGAAATGGAGACGGGCGCTTGCGGTCGTGACCGCGTGTGCGATATCAGGGTCGAGGGACTTGAGACGGCAAAGCCTTAAGCTCTGCCGTCTCGATCGTCCCGATCACGGACACTTTGCTTTGTATGTGCTGGTGAAAAAGGGAACCAGCGGATTGATCTCACCGCTTTCTTTGGTAATGTTGAACCCGATCACCTCGAAGTTGCTGTTGTTCGTGATCCGCAAGGACCATTGGCCCGTGAGGGCAGCGTCGGCGGCCGAGATAGCATATTCAAAGTTGAGTTTCGGCGACTGATTGGAATGGAACGAATAGTATGTACCGGTTTTTGCTACAGAGCCGTTTGGCTTCAACAGCTCGATCTTAAGCGGTGCGAACGTATTCGGGACGATGTTGACGGCATGCCACTTTCCACGCAGCAGGAGGTCGCCTGCCGATTTGCCGATCCCAAAGACCTTTCGGGTGACAACGCTTCCTTTTGTGATCGTCGTCGTTCCGGCTCCCTCAAGATCGAGGTTTACGGTGTTTGGACAATTAGGCGTATACACACTCTTAAAGTTCGGAACCATCGGATTGACGTCGCTGCCTTTTTCAATATTGAATGCGATCACCTCGTCATTGCTGTTGTTCGTGACGACGATCGTCCAATTGCCGCTTGCCTCGGCCTGAGCCTGAGTAACGTTCAGCGTTATGTCGCATTTCGGGGTCTTGTTCGAATGGGTGGAATAGCAGCTCGGCTTTGACGAGAGAACGGTCGAACCTTTGCGCACTTCAACCTTTAGGCTATTGAACGTGTTGGGAATGATGTTGACGGCGTGCCATTTATACTTGAGCTTGAGAGAGCCCGAAAACGCCGGGATGCCGTAGATCTTTCGGGTCACGGTGTTGCCCTTTGGGATCGTTGCGGTCGTGCCTTCCATATCAAGCTTGATGTCGTCGGCAAGTGCCGAACCAAAACACACGAGCATGGTGATAACGATCGCGGGGATCGCGCGGTAGACGGCGGAACAGTTGATCAGTGATTTTGCTTTCATTTTCCTTATCTCCTCAGTTAGTTTGTCTGCGATATCCCGTCCGCTCCATAACGGTTTCTAACGGGTCTCACTATTAACTGGCGAATATCGGAAAATGTGTCGCAAAAAAAAGAACTTATCGGAAGCTGTCAAATTATCGCGGAAAACAGGGCGCACAGTCGCAGAGAACACCGCGACGATCGAACGATATTTCGATCGCACCAATGACTTCCCACCACATTTGCGAGGATGATCCGGGTCTAATTTGGGATCGGGCGCCATTCACCCTGCAGGGTGAAACCGGCCCAGAAGAATGGCTGACGTGTAGAGCGCTCTTTAAGCATCGAGACCTGTGCATCACGCAACGCGGCGGCCGGAGCCAGGCCTTCGCGGAACATACGCTGATAAAAGCGCCTCATCAGATCGGCAGTTGCTCGGTCCTCGACGCGCCAAAGGCTGGCCATCACCCGTGGGGCACCGGCATACATAAAACCTCGCGTGAGGCCAACGATGCCCTCACCCTTGATATCTTTTCCGAGGCCGGTCTCACACGCACTGAGAACGACGAGGTCGGCGGCGATCTGCAGGTTATAAACGTCATGGAGCCGCAGAAAACCGTCCCTGGGACGTCCGCTCTGATCGAAAAGCGACAGGACGATCCCCGATAGTTCGGGAAAATCGCTATTCACCACGCCGTGGGTCGCAAGATGGATATAACGCGATCTGCGGAGGTTATCTCCGGTCGCCGCTTCGACGTTTGCCGCAAAGTCCATGGCCAGGAATACATCGCTGTCTGGTGTGAGCGTCGCGATCGCTTCGGCTTCGGTCCGGGTGAATCTGAGCCTGCTGAAATCGGACCGCAATCGGGGCGATATCAGCTTCGGGGCGTTCATTACCGCAAGTGCCGTTTCATCCTTCTTGCTATCTTCATTCGAACTCACCCGCGGGTCGTCATTGCTAAAAACCGGATCTGCAAAAACTGCGATCAGATTTCTGGAAGGCGAAGTCTCGGCTGGTTTTCGCCTGAGAAGCGGAATGATCGAAGCCGATGGGAGACTAACGACTTCGTTGGTCTCGATAAGGTGTTTTCTGGACGCACCCGCTCCGCTGGCAGGATTCATTAAAGCCCCGAAAGGAAGATACTGCAGAATGCCCGACGATACGATCAAAAGACGTTTTTTCTCAAGCCTAGCCGCGACCGGCTTAAGCAGAACGTCGCCTAAGCGGTTCAAATACGTGATAGCGTCGCGGTCGGCACGCGCGATGCGTTCATTTCTTTGCCTCAGCGTTTCAATTTTGACGTCGGTCCCGCGAGCCTTGACGGCCCCAAGAGCTCGACGGGCCAGATCGTCGACGATCTGCTGTTTTGGGATCTGAAATATCGAGAGCTCCTTATCTGTGATGAGGAAAAGGAATGAATTTTCTGTGCCGACAAAATACTCCAATAAAACTGAATCAGGGTCGAGCGAAGCCTGGATCAACGGCAGATCGAGCGGTTCGGGACTGGTCAGTGCCGCAAAATTCGGGCTCGTCCGGCGTATCTCGGCCTGGATGAGGCGATACTCGCGAAAAAGCCCGGTCAGTTCGCGTTCTAAGGCGGCGGCACCTTCAACGGATCCGCTACGGACAGCCTCAATGCGTTGCGATTCTTTTGAGTTTATCGTCTGCCGAAGCAGCGTCTCTTTTGTCCGGAGGCCGGGGTCGATCCCGCTGCGGATATTCGCATGCGACTCACCCAGCGAATCGAGCAAGCTTCTTGCACGTGCGCTTTCACTGACCTTTAGTGCAATGGCATCCCAGCCTTTGCCGGGTTCGGCCCGATGCTGAGCCACGAGCTGCGTGATGTAACTGTCGAAAAACTTATGACGCTCGGCAAGAAAACTCGCACGCAGACCGGGTGCTGATATCGTGACCCGAAGGTCGTCGAGGATCTGATGGGCCTCCGCCATTTTTTTCAGCGAGTCGGCGTTCTTTCCGTTCTTAAGATCGAATTGTGCCGATCGGAACAGAGTTTCAGGCAGATCGGCAAGAAAGTTATTCTTTCGCTGGATCTCTTCCGCACGAGCAAAACCAGCAACTGCATTTTCGTTCTCGTTCAGCGATGCGAACGCGCGGGCAAGTAAAAGGACAATATCGCCGACGGAAGCCGCGTCACCCGCAGTCTCAGCTAATTCCAGTGATTGCTGGAAATAGGGAATTGCCGTTCTTGCGTCGTTGCTTTCGAGATGTACGAGGCCGATGTTTCGCAATAGAACAGCTCGTCCCTCATTGTTTTCAATGCTTTGGTGAAGTTCGAGCGCCTTGGAATAGTGATCCAAAGCTGACGAGCGGTCATTCATCGCCCAGTAGACAGCCCCGATAGAACCGAGGCTCTTGGCCTCTTCCCGTTTCGAACCACTCTTATTGTGTTTTAAACGAACCTCCTGCATCAGGGCGAGAGCCTGATCGAAATCGCCGAGCGTCCGGTAAAGCGAAGCGAGGTTATTGAGTGAGGCTGCTTCACCAAAGCCGTCCCCAATCTCTCGTCGGAGCCGTAAAGATGTTTGGTAAAGATCGAAAGCCTTTTGAAAGTCTCCTAGGTCTTGTTGAACACTCCCAAGGTTATTTAAGACGGTAGCTTTGTTCCGTGTGTCTTTGAGTTCCTCTGTGATAGCTAGTGCCGACTCGTAGTATTCGATCGCCTTTTGCTTTTCGCCTCCGTCGTCGAAAGATTTTCCGAGGTTTATCAGCACAAGGGCCTCGCCACGCCGGTCATTTACCTCGCGGCGAATCGCCAGCGAACGGTTAAAATTCTCAAGTGCGATCTCGATATTCCCCAGGTAATAATTGAATGTCCCGATGCCGTTCAGCACTGAAGCGACCTTTTGCTTCTGGCCTGATCCGACGAATAGGTCATGGGCCTGCTGAAGGAATTCCAGGCCTTTTCGCGGTTCACCTACCGCATCATAGGTCCATCCGATATTTGCGAGGACCGTTCCCTCAAGATCGCGGTCGCCTAACCTCCGCGTGATCGGCAAAAGCATCAAAGAATGTTCGAGCGATTGCCGGACATCACCGCGGTAGTAGGTAATATCAGCCATTTTTTGCAGGGCAGCGGCCTGCTGCTTTTCGTCGCCCAGACGCCGCCATATCGTTAATGCAGCGGCGAATTTAGCCAACGCGTCGTCACGCGACCGTGGTGTTTCATTTGCAAGGAGTTCATTGGCCTGCCGCATTAGGCCTTCAGCTTCGGCTCGTTCGTCAGAGGACTGGGCGGACAAAGGCACCCAGATGGCGGTGACCATCACAACAACCAAGAGCGGCCTGATCAAACGATTTGTTCTGAATCGACTCATTCTCACCTCTTTGCAACGGAAAACTCGTAGTAGTTGATGGTCTCACGAGAACCATCATCGAGGATTCCGAATAGCGCTAGTTCGTAGACACCAGGCTTGAGCTTGGCGGCGGCGACGCTGACCGAATATCGGTTCGATCCTTCGCGTTTTGGTGCGGCAGTCTCGCGGCGGTTAATAAGTGTTCCACCGCCGGTCCTGACTTCAGCAAGCAAGCGAGCGTACCTGGCTTCATTCTCGAACGCCGCGCTAAATGCAACGATCTTAGCCGATTCGGGTATCTGGATCACCTTTCGGTCACTGCTCCTTACCGACGGCAACAACGTTACGGCGAAGACGCTTTTCCCATCACCTCGTGTCTCCGGCCGTGGTCCACGGTTCGCTTCGTTCGGTATCTCGGTGCCATTACTCGCATTGACCGAATTTTGCGTTGCATTTGTGTTCTCATTGACCTGCAGATCATTTCGCGGTTCGGGTCGGTCGATCAAAGTGTTTACGTTCTCTGACGTGGGTGTTGGAACAGTTGATACGATCTCGTTCGAGTCAGGGCGTAACGCCATCCACCAGAGGAATATCAGCGGGACCGTTATCACGACCGCTAAACCTGTCATGACGAGCCGTCGTGTTGCAAACAAGGCCTGCATGGTTGCCCAGATCGATACGGGTTCATCATTCGCCACCGCTGATACGTCGGTGGTGCCGATATTCAGTTTTTGATGGAGCACCCGCGAAGCTGCGACCCTGGCCCGTCGGCTGTCGCTGTTAAGATAGTTCTTCTCGAAGGCCTGCGCATCCGTCTCCGACATCTCACGCCGAATGTAAGCGTCAGCAAGGTCGTGTTCGAATTCATCGAGAGCGGCCGCCAGATCGGGGTCGACAAAAAGACGATCCTCAAATTCGCCGAGAGCCTCGTTCGAGAAGAGTCCATAAAGGTAATCTCGGAAATCGGCATTGCTGTAATTGTTCTTGATTGCCATTGGACCAACGTATGCCCGCGATGCTTGAATTCGCCGTTCGGCAACACTTCCTCACAATGTACTGGTTCGATCAACGAAAACGTGTCGCCGATCGCCCGAAAAAGTTCACGATCGGCCGAGGCAGTCCGTTATACATGCCTCCAGCGTATTTCTGAGCCGAACTGCGCGATTGCGCAATGCGTTTTGTGCAATGCCGAGTCGTTTGGCGATGTTCACGCGGTTACCTATCTTTTCGCTCTTTTCGCCTGAGTAATATCCAACGATCAGCTCACGATTCTCGACTGTCAGATCGTCGAGACATTTGTCGAGACACGACGCCCTGGCCTCGTCTACGGCCGTATCGAATGCATTTTCGGTCGCCGGAATGTCGGGCAGGATGTAGTCTGTTCTCGACTGAGGCGATTTTCGTACTTCGAGGACTACCATCCGGGCGATGCCGAGGGCGTAGGTTTTTGCATTTTCGATCGCGGTGCCGGTCGCGAGCTTGTGTGCCAGCCTGTTCAAGACCTCATCGGCATGGTCATCGGCGAATGCGACCGAACGGACCTCGAAAAACCTGACCAGGTTTCGCCTGAGTTCCAGGTAAGCTTCACCGCCGTCCTCCCCTTCGGACGCGAGACTGCCCAACAGCCGGGCAAGTGCCTCGCTGTCGAGCTGCCATTTGGTTCGCAGGGTCTTAGGTTCCACGGTTCGTGTGCCGGCTGACTGCGTTGGATCGTTTTTCAGAACGACGCACTGATAATTACATAGCGCACAGCTCACAATCAAAAGAAATTTGGCGAGTGTGGAAGGTCAGGTCTCTTCGGATCACTCTTGAATGCGCGGCCGGTGGCCGAGTTCCGATATTCGAAACCCGACCGTTAACATGGTAATATCCGAGAATAACCGGCCATCGCCATTAACGATGTGAGGTCGATCGCCGGGCTCTCGAATGCGCAGTCATACGTAATGCGAAATACAGTAGCCGACGACCGATCAGGAGTTTATAACTCAGTGTATGCGCGGGGCGAAATGCGGAAACGGTCGTACCGCGTTTTGGTTTTTTGCCTCGCGATAGCGTTTATATGGCTGGCCGCGATCGTGTCGCCGCCGGTGCTTGCATCGCTGGGTTCACACCCGGCTGCTGCCGGGGTCTTTTCGTTTTTTGGCTGGATGTGTCACCAGATCCCTGAGCGTTCATTCCATTTTGCCGGCGAGCAGTTAGGGGTCTGTTCACGCTGTTTCGGAGTCTATTTCGGACTGCTGGTCGGGTTCGCCGTATATCCACTTTGGCGGAACATCGAAAACATCGAACCGCTTCCGAGGCTTTGGCTTTTCGCATCTATCGTTCCGCTAGGCATCGATTTCGCATTGACCTTTTTCGGCATTTGGGAGAACACGCATTTCTCCAGGTTTGTAACCGGGTTGATCTTAGGAGCGGCGTGTGCGACCTACATCATTCCGGCCGCGGTCGAGATCGCCCAGAACTTTGCCCACGCCCGCGCACGGCGTGCCTGAAGGCGTATGCTATTGCGTCGAAACATTCATTGACTATTGGTCGTAAAAGTCGCAGAATCGGAAGTAATACGACTAAACATGAGCTTTGATAAAGACAGTGCGGTAAAACGAGCGAAGCAGGACCTGGCCGAACGGCTTAAATTGAACGAGGACGACATAAAGGTCGATTCGGTCTCGTCAAAAGAGTTCTCTGACATGTCGCTTGGTGCGCCGGCCGATGGCGAAATGGCGGCCCAGATGATCGCCTATGGCTGGCAGATAAGTCTGGGAGCCGGCGGCAAAAGTTACGATTACCGAGCCGATAAATATCAGCTTCGGCTTAAAGGTTACGGCGGGAAGAACCACGTCATCGTATATTGACCAGCATTTTTGGGGCATATCAGGTCTGGCCGTTTTGGCCAGCAAGTTTCCGGGAGATTTGAAGTATGAATCGCAATAATATCTGGATACACATCGGTATCGCATTGATCCTCGTCACGCTGGCAGCAGTGCTTGGGCAGATCGACCGTTGGCGGGCAGGCCTGCGTCCCGCGACATCGGAAACTCGCGATATTGCCAGATCGGCGGGCAAACCTAACGCGGTGAAACGAAGCCGTTCAGATTCAGAGCCTGAAGTGCTTGTGCGGTTCAAGCCGGGCGTCAGCATGACCCAGATCGCCAAGCTGGTTGCGAGGAATAACGATCGCGTCGAAGACAACGTCGAATTCGTTCGTGGGTTGACGTCGATCGATGATCTTGACGATGCCGATCCGGCGGCGGTCGCTGCGCAATATACCGCAATGACCGACCTTGTCGAGTATGCCCATCCTAACTATCGCATCGAGCTGGGAACACCCGACGCCAAACCGGTCGAAGAACGGTTTGAAGATGACGTCACATCCTCGCCTAACGATCCTCATTTTGCTGATCAGTGGGCATTGAACAATGACGGTTCGGGCGGCGGACGCAAAGGAGCACATATCGATGCTTTGAAAGCCTGGAACATCACGAAAGGCAGTTCGGAGGTGGTCGTCGCGGTTCTTGATACAGGGGTCGATTACACACATCCGGACCTGATCTCGAATATGTGGATCCGGCCTGAAAATGTCCCCCAGTATTCCGACGGCGAACTTGGTGCATTCAATGACAGGTATGGATTCAACGCCGTCGACAACGCCGCCGACCCGATGGACGAAAACGGGCACGGAACGCATTGCGCAGGCGTGATAGGTGCAGAAGGTGACAATGAACTCGGGATCGCCGGGATCAATTGGAAGGCCCGGATAATGCCGCTCAAATTTCTGGGTCGAGGCGGCTTTGGTACGACCAAAGATGCGATCGAAGCGATCAATTATGCGGTCGATCGCAAGCAGAAGGGTGTCAACGTCCGCATAATCAGCGCCAGCTGGGGATCGACGCAGTATTCGAAAGCGCTTGAGGATGCGATACGAGCTGCCGGCGAACAAGGGATCTTGTTCATTGCGGCTGCCGGCAACAGCAGTACAGATAACGATCGGCGTCCGCATTATCCATCGAACTACAATTTGCCTAATGTAATCAGCGTTGCGGCGCTGGACCGCACGGACTCTCTGGCGTCGTTCTCAAACTACGGTGCAAAGACCGTTCATGTAGCCGCACCCGGAAAAGAGATCGTCTCGACGTGGCTAAACGAGGCATATCGCGAGGCATCCGGCACCTCCATGGCAACGCCGCATGTTGCCGGCATTGCCGCCTTGATCGTTGCAAGAGATCGCAGCATCACCGTCGAAAAGCTTAAAGAACGCGTGATGGCTGCCGTTGACAAGATCGAACAGCTTAACGGCAAGGTCGTCTCGGGCGGCCGCATCAATGCAGCAAAGGCCCTTGCTAATTAGCTTGCTTACCATCTGATTCAATCCATCTACGAAATGGAGCATTGTGTTCCTTACGCGAAGGAAACGGTGTTCCATTTCGCTTCTATACATCTCCGTATCTTATTGCAAACAAATAGCTAAGCATTTCAGCGAGGTGTTTTGTGGCGGTTTGGCACGCTCATTGCCCTATTCATCAGCGGCAGTGGCCGAAACCATTGCGTTAACAAAAAAGGTTAGGGGGAGAAAGAGAATGAATCGAATCAACAAAATTATCGCGATCACTGCATTTTCGCTTTTGGTTTTGGCACTGCCGTCCGTCGCATCCGCGCAATGGCGTGACCGTGACGACGATTACTACGGCAACGGCGGATATGGTAACGGGAGCTATAACCGAAACATCCGCGGCACGCTGCAGAATCTGAAAAACCGTGCGAACAACTTCGAGAAGATCACAAACCGGATCGAGGATCGGAACGACGACCGTTGGGGCAACCGAAACGGCAGATACGGCGGCGGATACAATGGCGGGATCGACCGCATCGAGGATCTTGCAGATCGCTTCCGTAAGGCTACAAATGACCTTTTGGACGATTACGGCAACGGCCGCAATCTGAACAATAGCCGCGACGAGGCACGACGCGTTCTTGACCTCGGCGGCCAGATCGACCAGATGATCTACAGCACACGTGGAAACAGGCAGCTGCAGAACGAATGGAACATGATCCGGCGAGACCTGAACGTCGTTTCGCAGGTCTACGGATACAACTACAACAATGGCGGCCAGAATAACCGCAATCGCGGAAACAACCGCAACGGCGATTGGCGCAACCGCATACCGTTTCCGCTTCCTTTCTAGTTGAACGAAATACGCAAGGGGTAGCCCGGGCAATTAATTTGTCCGGGCCTTTTCCGTTTTTTGGGTTGCCGAATTAACATTCGTCTATGCCCGGAACACTTTACCTCGTAGCGACGCCGATAGGGAATCTGCAGGACATGACGTTTCGTGCGATCGAAACACTAAGGAACGTTGACCTGATCGCCTGTGAAGACACGCGGCATACCCGAAAGCTACTGAATCACTTTCAGATCGCAGCAAAGCTGATCAGCTTTCACGAACACAACGAAGCTGAACGCGCGGTCGAACTCGGACGGCAGTTGTCCGAAGGAAGTTCGATAGCGGTCGTCACCGACGCGGGAACACCGGCGATTAACGACCCAGGTGCGCGGCTCGTTAGAACGGCGATCGAGCTCGGGGTCAGGGTCGTCCCGATCCCGGGCGCCGTCGCATTCGTCAATGCTCTTGTGGCCTCGGGGCTTCCTGCCGATTCCGTCTTTTTTGGCGGGTTCCTTCCGTCAAAGAAAGGCGAGAGGCGAAAGCGCCTCGACGCCGTAAAAGACATACCTGCAACACTTACCTTCTATGAAACGCCTCACCGAATAGCAGCCGCACTGTCTGATTGTCTTGATATCCTCGGCGATCGGCAAGCTGCCGTCGGTCGCGAATTGACGAAGCTTCATGAAGAGGTCATTCGCGGTTCGATCAGTTCGCTTGCCCGCCATTTTTCTTCTGCAAATTCGCGCGGAGAATTCGTTCTTGTAATTGACCGTGCAGATGAAAATGCGCGGGCCGAAGATCGGTCAACGCAATCTTTGAAAGAGCGGATCAGCCAACTTGAAGGCGAGGGCCTTGAAAGAAAGGCGGCGTTGAAACAAGCGGCAAGAGAGTTTGGCCTTAGCCGTTCTGAAGCCTATCGTGCGGTTCAATCCGAAAGCGGGAAGTAAAAGCACGAAAGGCGGCAGCGAGGGAACTATTTCCGCGGTCCGGTGTCTAAATCAAAGAGAAAAAATGTGCCGGGCGAGCAACGCTTTCATGAGTCGCAGATTCTGAATAGTTGCGGTTTCCAAATTCAGTCATTAAGGAGTCTTGGTTATATGTTGAGGTCCTTTGTATCTTTTGCGGCGATCATGCTGCTGCTTGCCGCTACGTTCGTCATGCCGCCCTCCGCCGAAGCACGCCGATGCGGTGAGAAGCCCCCGGAAACGCTTCTTTCGCTTTACCGAAACAGTACGGGAATATATGTTTCGCGATTCGATCGCGTTGAAGATTTTGCGGTCATCGAAGATGAAAAAGAGTATTCGGTCGTCGATATTCGTAGACACTTCAGTGTTTCCGGTACGTTGAAGGGCGAAGCCCGAAAGTTTGTAGTTGTCGAGGAACAAGAATATCGGAGCAAGGACATACAGCCCGAGGAACCTGAATCGGAAGAGCAACTGCCCGCAGAGACCGAAACTCCTGAAACCGATGCTGACACCGAGACCGAGGAAGAAGAATATTTTGGCCCGCCAAGACTCGAGCCCGGCGATGAGGTCCTTATCTTTGTGAAGAACGGCGAGACCGAGGGTTCCGTCGTGCTGACTGACTACCGTGATGCTGTAAAGAAGCTAAACCCGGAAGCGATGGCCGCATATGAACAGCGGGTAAAGGAACTCAATGGTATTTTTGGTTCCGGAAAGGTTGACGACGCTGAGATCGTTTCCTGGCTTGTACGAACCACCGAAGACCCGATCACGCGTTGGGAAGGTGCTTACGAACTCAACACCGCTTTTGAGACGTTCGAATGGAAAGAAAAGCGCGCGGCGATCGTTAAGGAAAAAACGGCCCGCGGCGAAAAGCTGGAAGACTGGGAGATCGATCCCGAAGAAGGCAGTGAAGGAGATGAGACCGAGATCGACACTTCGGCATATGCTCGGTTATTGACCGATGGACAAAAGCAGCGATTGCTAAACGTGCTTCTCGAACAGATGCCTGCCAAAGACGGCGCCGAGGGTGAGGGCAAACTCCGAAAGATGAGCGAAGGTGACCGAATCCTTCTTGAGCTTGTTGCACGGTGGGGCGATGACCGCCTGGCTGTATTTCTGCTAGAGCAGCTGAAAGCAAATCCTGATGTGCCTTATCTTAACTCGCAGTTGATGGAAAAGATCGCGCTGGTGCTGGACGACCAGAGGGTAAAGGATCTTGCAGAACGCTATGGCAGGATCTATTACGAAGACAGCGAGGAAATTACCGACGACGATGCGGAGGCCGTCGTCATGGAAAAAACCGACACCGACACGCCGGAAATTCCCGAGACTGGCGAACCGTCGAAGGAGGCTGACGCTGATATTGAAAGCGCCGGATCAAAGGTCAAACGAAAGACCTATGGCGAGCTTCGCGCGGAACTGATGTCGGCTTTTGTATTGCAAAGCGAGCAGGTGCTGGCAGATCCGGAACGACAGTTGGCTGCCAAATAAGTGTTCGGAAAAGTAGCGTGAAAAAGGAGCGGTTGCGGCCGCTCCTTTTTTGATGACGTGATTTTCTTCTGATCGTAACGATGCAGTGGTCAACGCTGCGTAAGCTCCGGCGGCAACTTCTTGTCAACTGCAGGCCGCTGTTTCAGATCGGTCAATTCCCACATCGTCAAGAAGATCGTCCGGGTGATCTTTTCCATCTTTTGATAGTCGATCTTGTCCGGATGGTCGCCGGGCTGGTGATAATCCTCGTGAACGCCCGTGAACCAGAATACGATCGGTATGCCGTTGACCGCGTAATGAAAATGATCCGACCGGAAAAAGAAACGATTCGTATCCTTCGGGTCGTCATACTTCAGGTTGTAATCGAGTTTCTGGTATGCAGCATTGGTGCCCTTTGCCACCGCGCCTAAAGTTGAGCTCATCATTTCAGAACCGATCACATAGACCTCGTTCGGTCCAGAAAGATCCTTGTTCCGCTCGTTAGTGTCACCCGGTTTTTTGCTGCGGCCGATCATGTCGATGTTCAACTGTGCGACGACCTTTTTGATATCGACCGTCGGGTTCTTGTTGAAATACTCAGCTCCCCAAAGCCCCTTTTCCTCGCCCGCATGCCAGACGAACAGCACCGAGCGCTTTGGGCGGATGCTGGACCTAGCGAGAGCCTCAGCTATCGCGAGAACGCCGACCGTGCCCGAGCCGTCATCATCGGCGCCGTTCCAGATCTTATCGTCCCCTGGGGCATTCTGGTTCGTTCCGACATGATCGTAATGGGCTCCGATCGCAACCATTTCACTTTTCAGGACCGGATCTCGTCCTTCCCAGATCGCGACCACATTCTGAGTCGATTTGCGTTCGACCTTTGCCATCGTCGAAACGTTCGCGGACTTGTTTATGGCGAATGCCGCGGCCGACTCTTTGCCGGCCGATTCGCCCGCGAATATCGCATCTCCGACCGCTGTCGAAACAAGGACGACCGGAAGCGCTGACGCGGAGGGAGCAGTATCACCGGGCATCTCCATCGATGTACGTCCACGCCCAAGAAACCCGCGAGCCTGCTGCCAATTTGCCTGCAGCTGCGGGGACGCCACGAGGATAATTCCCGCCGCTCCTTTTTGCATCGCATAGGTCATCGGGTCGGCCCAGTCCGTACCCTTTGCACCCGCGAGATCGTCATCCGTTACTCCGGCAGGCCGACGGGTCACCGTCTGAAGGTCGGGGAAACCGGCCGTATAAAGAACTACGATCTTGCCGCGGACATCCATGCCGGAGTATGGATCGATATTCTTCGATCTGATCATCCAGCCGTTGCCTCCAAATACCATCGATCCCGATCCAGTGCCATTGCCGGCCATGCGGAAAAAATCGCTGCCAAGGGCGAACGCCCGATCGCCGATGCGGACAGAATTGCTTGCAGCTTCGACGCTTTCGGTTCGAAGGGTGATCTTTTGAAAGAAGGTGCCGTTGTCGCCGCCGGGTTTGAAACCCCACTTCTTAAGGTTCATTTTTAGGAATTCGGCGGTGACGTCGAGTCCCTGCGATGGGGTATCGCGTCCGGCCATTGCATCGGACGCAATGAAATATAGATAGCTGCTGAGCTGATCGGCCGTTATGGTTTCGGCGATCTTTCTTTCGGCAGCTGAAATTTTCACGGTTTGTGAAAACGCCGTCGGCGCGAGCAATGCGACGAACAGCACCAATAGATACAGATGTTTTCTCATTTCTTCTCCGGAAATTTTGTTAATTGGATCGAGGATATGATCGTAGCGTTTAATACGCTTGCGTAGGGGGCTAAGTTTCGTCTTGTGAGCCAATGACGGCTATTTTCTTGTCGTTCGCCAGCCGGATCACCTCCTCACGGTCGAATATGAGGGTCTTGCCGGCGGTAACCGATAAGCACGTAGCGCCCGCGGCGATCATCGTCTCGATCGTCGGGACACCAACGACCGGTACGTCAAAACGCATGTCCTGACCGGGCTTTGCGACCTTTACAACGGTAAGCTTGCCGTTCGCGAGTTCGCCGGCACGCCGAATGGTCGCATCGGTTCCTTCCATAGCCTCGATGGCGACGCACGCCTTTGCCCGCACAACTATGGTCTGCCCCAGGTCAAGCCGGGCGATCTCGTTCGCAACATGAAGGCCATATTCAATATTGCCAAGTTCGTTGTCATCGGGCTTCCGCTTCGTAAGGACGCCCAGCGAGGCTAGTTGGTCCTTTATGAAAAACGTCGAATCGATGAGTTCGATACCTTCTTTGGCCATTTCGTTGGCGACACCGCCGATCAGCGAATCTGTGTTCCGTTTCTCCAGATTCCAAAGCATCTTGAGCATTCGCACGTCGGGCAAAGACCCGGAAAAGATCTGAACGTGTTTTACCTGGCCCGCCATTATCGCCTTTTCGACTCCGTGACTCTTGAAGAAACCGATCATCTTTCCTAACTGACCGATACTTACCCAGACCACCTTTTCGGCAACGTCATCAATACGCGGATCGGTCTCTTCGTTGATTGCGACGACCGAAAGCGAAGCACCCGCGCGCTTCGCACCTTCGATCACCAGAAATGGAAACTGGCCGTTGCCAGCAATAAGGCCGTAATTCATTAAAAGAAAATGCAGAACTTATATCCTGCATTTTACGGGATTTCCACGATTTGCTCTAAGACGCTATTCACTGAACGGTTCGATCTCGCCGGGCTTGCGCAGCATCTTGTTGACCTCGTCGAGATGTGTTTCTTCGAGGAGGATCATCTCTCGTGCATATTCTTCGAGCGTGACGCTTTTGCCTTCGACAAGTGTGAGCAGGTCGTAATAAGCGGCAAGCGTAGTCGATTCCTGTTCAAGGCTCTCGCGAAGAATGTCGCCGATGTCGTGTTTGTGGGTTTCGAGCAGCGTCCCGATCTTCAGAGACGGATGCCCGCCGAGCATAGTCACGAACTCGCCCGCCTTTTTCGCATGTGCCAGGCTCTCGTTCGCATTGCCATCCAGCCACGACACGATCGGGATCCGGTTGTATCCGAATACCATCAGCGCATAATGCGTGTAACGCACAACGCCGGCAAGCTCGAGTTCCATGATCCGGTTGAGGATCTCGATGGCCTTTTGATTTTCGGTTTCGTTCATTCGTCTACTCCGAGGTTCTGGTTATCTGAGCCGATGAATGCTCCGCGGACGTGCAAAACTCTCACAATACCCTCTTTAATATCATAAAGAATGCGGTATCGGCCGAACATTAATTGTCGAATCTCGCGGCCGGCTTCGTCGCTTTCCGGAGCAAGTGGTTGGCCCAACGGGAATCGCATCAAGGTCTTGCGGGTATGCGATCTGAGCGTTGCGTACCACCGTCGTGCGAGGGCTTCACCCCATTCCTGGCATCCCCATTCAAACGAATTGGCAATATCTCTCAGGGACTCCTCGGTGAATACTACGCGATATCGCTTCATTATTCGCTCGGGATACCGTACTTCTTTTCAAACTCCTTAAAGAAGGTCTCGGCGTCGGTTACCCGTCCTGCCTCAGCATCGGTAATACCTCGCTTTACAGCCGCAACAGTTTCTCGTCGATCCTTCTCACGCAAGTACTCATAATCGTCCGGATCAAGTACCACAGCCGCGGCCTTACCGTTTACCGTCAGAACGATTGGCTGCCCGGTTTTCTTCATCTGTTTGAGGAATTTTGCCGTATCTCGCTTAAAAACACTGAGGCTCTGGATGTCACGGGAAATCTTCATGAGATCATTGTATCACCGTTGTCAAATTTAGTGCGAATTTCGCAACGGTTACGGGCCCCAGTAGTCGAAATGATATTCGGTTCCTTGCTTTACACAGAATCCAACCTTGTCGAGATCATGGCATCCGGGCTCTATCTCCCCGCGTTCACCAATCCGGTATGGCCAAGGTCGGCCGTCGAGCGAAAACTTCGCGTCAGCCGATCCGCCGTCGGGATCATCCACGACGAGATAGGTCTTTCCATCGTTCGAAGTTTTCCACCAGCCTCTCAGGTCATTATTCCGACACGAATAGAAATAGAAGCTTACGCATATAAGAACAACAGCGAATCCGGCAATCGACAGCTTCTTCATACGAATGTTAATTAAGCAGGTGTCTCAGCCTGTTCTCGGGCGTGGTACGACGAGCGGGTGAGTGGCGATGATTCCACGTGTTTAAAGCCCAAACCCATCCCGATCCTCTTCCATTCCGCGAACTCTTCCGGTGTGACGTATCGCTCGACCGGAAGGCGTTTTTCGTATGGCTGGAGGTATTGGCCGATGGTCATGATGTCGCACGAGACCGATCGGAGGTCTTTCATTAGGTCTACGACCTCTTCAAACGTTTCGCCAAGTCCGGCCATGATGCCGCTCTTAGTTTTCATCGAAGGAAAATGGGTGTCGCGGTAATGAGCGGAACGTTCAAGCAGTTCAAGGGTCTGCTCATATTTCGCATCCGGCCGGACACGTCGATAGAGTCTCGCTATCGTTTCGGTATTGTGGTTGAGAACGTCGGGACGCGCGGTCAGGACATTGTTCAGCGCGTCCTCGTCGCCATTAAAATCCGGTATCAGCACTTCGACCTTGCACGCCGGATTCATTTCGCGGACTTTCAGAATAGTCTCGGCCCAGTGCATCGAGCCGCCGTCGGCGAGGTCGTCGCGATTGACCGAAGTGATGACGGCGTGTTTAAGGTCGAGATGTTTGACGGCTTCGGCGACGTGTGTCGGTTCCATCGGATCGAGGTCCATCGGTTCGCCTTTGTTGACAGCGCAGAAACCGCAGTGTCGCGTACAGGTGTCGCCCCCGAGCATGAAAGTCGCTGTTTTATCGGTCCAGCACTCGAAGATGTTCGGGCATTTCGCTTCCTGGCATACCGTGTGTAGATTCAGCCCGTCGATCAGGCTCAGCACCTGATTCTGGTTCCGCGGGTCGCCAAGCTTGATCTTAAGCCAATCTGGTTTCTTGACGCGTTCGCGCTGTTTCCGGTTCAAAAAACTCTGAACCAGTTTTTTTTCCTCGATCATAAATACAAAACAGGACAGGCCGGAGCCGGGATTGCCTCGTGCCTCCCGACTGTCTTCCTATCCTGTGATTCTATCACCTGAGCCCGGCTTTTACGCACTCGCGCCGCCGGCCGCCGAAAGACGCGAGTTGACGGTCTCCCAATTTATGTTCGCAAAGAACGCTTCGATGTACTTTGGCCGATCAGCCGGAGCATAATCTTTGATGAACGCGTGTTCCCAAACGTCCATGATCAGGATCGGCTTGTAGCCTGCGACGTTGCCGGTCTCATGCAGATTGATCCAGTGGTTCGAGAGCGCACCATTTGACGGATCCTGATAAGTTGCGGCCCAGCCCACGCCTCGCATTTTGCCCGTGGCCATGAAATCGGCCTTCCAGATATCGTAGCTGCCAAAGCTCTCCGCAGCCGCCTTTGCGAAGGCCGAATCCTTAGCCGGATCACCCGTGCCCTGCTTCACCATATTCTCAAAGTAATATTCGTGGAGCACCATGCCGTTGTACTCGAAGCCATAACGGCGGCGCATCTCAGAGAACGCAGCTGTTTTGGTAGCGTCAAGTTCTCCGCCGCCGATCAGTTCGGCGATCTTTTCATTGAGCACATTAGTGTTGGTCACATAGCCTTCGTAAAGCTTGAAATGCATGGCCAGCGTTTCGTTCGAAATGCCGGTCAGGTCGCTGAGGTCAAAGGTCTTTGCTTTATAAACAGTATTCAAACCCATTGTTGTATCTCCTTTGAATTATGGCTGAATCACGATTATAGCAGATTGCGTTTAGCACCGCGATTCAATCAACCGGCCGCGGCCCGGCGTCGATCCCGTCCACGCTGGCCTGCCTGACCACCTTAACGTGAAGATCATCGGCTACCCGTATCTGGCAAGAGAGCCGCGTATGGTCGCCGATGTCTGTCTTGGTCGCAAGTACAGCCATCTCGGCCTCGCCGATCGGGCCCGGATCGCCCGACAAGATCTCGACCCGGCACGTGGTGCATCTGGCGTTGCCACCGCAGCGGTGCAGGATGTCGACCCCGCTGTCCTCAAGGCAAAGTACGAGTTTCTTGCCGGCCTCACCCACGATCGCCACCTGACCGGTGGCTGTTTCAGCCGTTATAGTTGGCATAAATTATTCTCCCCTAAATAAGATCTTATTTCCGCTTATTCGTCGAATTTCGCATAACCGTTTAGCGAACGCAAACCTCTATCGTGCGTACTCGACCTTTTCAAGGTAAAGGCCCGACGGCGGCGCCGTAAATTTGGCCGGTACGTTCGATTCGAATTTCAAGAGTCTGTCAAATGCGTCGAATGTCAGATCGCCGCGGCCGACCTCGACCAGCATGCCGACGATCCGTCTGACCATCTTCCACAAGAAATGCGACGCTCCGATGCGAAAACAGATGATGTCATCCTCGATCGAAATAGCCGCGAGCTGTACATCGATCGATGTATTCTGCCGTTTTCCGTCTTCGGATTCGCAGAATGAACGAAAATCTTGCCTGCCGATCAAGAGTCGTGCCGCCTCGGCCATGGCTTTTGCGTCGAGATCATCCTTTACCCACCAGACAAGGCTCTTCGCAAAGGCATTACGCCGTCGGGATATTTTGTAGAGATATTGTCGATAAACGGCATCGTGCCGGGCGTGAAAGCCATCGGGCGCATTTGTGACCTTGAGGATGTTGATGTCGTGCGGTAGCACATCATTGAAACCGTGTTGGATCTGCCGAGGGGTGATGTTCACTTTGAGCTCCGGGACCTTCAGATGAGCGATCTGGTGAAGGGCGTGCACGCCCGCGTCGGTTCGTCCGGCGCCGAAAAGCTCGAACTTTGATGCAAAAAGCTGGCGGGCTGCGTCCTGAAGTTCGCCCTGGATAGTCCGGGCATTATGCTGCATCTGCCAGCCGCGATAGCGGGTTCCCTCGTATTCGATCTCGAGTTTCCAGGTCGGCATTACTTGTTCCCGATCAATACCTTTTCGCGAAACTGATTGATCGCGACGTAGATAACCTCGGCCTCAGTGACCATCACCTTTTGACCCTGGCTGCCGAATCGTTCGGCCTCGACGACAACGTGGATCGTTATCGACGTATTACCGACCTTTAGTGTCTCGGCATAAAAGCTCACCAGGTCGCCCATGAAGACCGGTTCGTGAAAGATCACTTCTTTCATCGCCACCGTGACAAAACGGTCGTGTCTCGTATGCCTGACCGCTTCGACGCCGCCGGCTACGTCTATATAGCTTAAAATTATGCCTCCGAAAACCGTACCGTGTGCATTCGTGTCGCGCGGCATCATAGTCAGCCGGATCGCTGCGTTGCGCTCTTCGGCGGTCGAGTGTATCTGTTCGTTCATGATATTTGGGTGATAAAGGACATTATATGGCCTGAGCGGTGCGGCGTTCAGGCTTGCGCGATCTTTTTTTCGGTCCATTCGCGAACCGTGTCACGTAATTCGTTCAGGTGCTCGTCGAAAAAGTGGCCGCAGCTGTGGAACAAAACCAACTCGCAATCTGTGTTTTCTGCGACGCGGTCGACCAATTCCTTGAGATTCGCGACAGAACCAAATTCGTCGCTGTCACCGTGAACGAAAAGGATAGGCTTTCGCAGCCTGATTAGAAATTCATAATCGTCGTACTTGTCGACCGGCGTGCCGATACTGATCAGCCTTTTGACACGGTCATCGGCCATTCCGACCTCCATTCCCGTTCGCGAACCAAACGAAAAACCGGCGAGCGTCACGTCCTCGCCCGGAAATCGCGATGCTGCATAATCGACAGCCGCCCGTACGTCCTCGAGTCCGCCAGGTATCTCAGAATGCACACCGGTCGATGACCCAACACCACGAAAATTGAACCGGAGCGTAGCAAGCCCCGCATCGACAAGGCCGGCCGAAGCCCTAAAGACAACCTTGTTGTGCATCGTCCCGCCGCCCAGCGGATGCGGATGGCAAACGACGCCGACGCCTCGCCGCTCCCCCACGGGCTCTTTCAAGATCGCCTCAAGCTGCCCGTGCGGCGCCGGAATTTGCAGGTTTCCTTTCGGGTACATTGCGAAACCTAGATTGTAGCAAAGTGGGTGATATTCAGCGCAACGAAGATGCAAAGGTTTGAGCTGCAGGCTGGCAAAACAACCGGTGGGAAGGAAAGTGGCCAGCCTCAATACACCGAGAAGCCGTATTCGATGGTCCGGACAACGTCCACGGGCTTTCCGTCAATTTTGGCCGGGATAAACTTTATTCCCTTCAAAGCGTTAAATGCCCGTTCATTGAGTGCTTTGTTGACCGACTGTAGCAGTTCAACCGGCCCAACGGTTCCATCGGCACGAAACGTGGCGCGAAACTTTACGGCTCCGGAAAACCCTTCCGCCCGGTAAGCGTCAACGAATCCAGGCCGAGGCATACGGAGTATGATTAAACTACTTGAGTATTTCGGGGAATCTTCCTCCGTAATCTCGATGTCCTTTTCAGGTTCATTACCGTCTTTCGTGGCGCCTGAAAGGGTATATTTGAGTCCCTTCGGCGTCGAACGCTTCAACGCTTCCGCAACCTCCTCACTTGTCGGTAGGCCCTCGATCAGCGTTACCGAGACGTCCTCAGCCTCTTTGGATATCTCAGCATTTACAAGTTGCTTTCCGCCCAACCGAATGCTTCCCAAAAACCGCTCCAGGTTTGCATTCCGACCGTCTCTAGACCGGGCAGTTATGCGATACAAACCGTTCTTTGATGCAAGTTGAAAAGATGCGGAGTCAGTGCCCTTTGTCGCATCGGTGTCACGTTTCCACAGGCCGTAGAAATCATCGAGAGTGAATCCCTTGTACTCTTTCGACGAGGGAAATTCAGCAATTTCCATGAACCTTTTCTTTGCCCCTTTTGTCCGATCCGCACGGACCGAAAGTGACAGTCCGCCCTTCACGTAAAGCACCCACGTGGTTGGGCCGTCCTGGTCAACTAAAATGTCTGTTCCGGGAAAGGCAAAAGTGAGGTCACCGGCCGAGGTCGAGTAGCGATGCCAGACGGCTTCGTCGGTCTTTTCCTGTCCGTATAACTCCGGGACAAACGCCGCAACAGCCAACATACAAAAGCCTACGACAAGGCTTGTGGGTGCAAGGTGCCGCTTCATTCTGCTAATAATAACGGGAATTGAGCGATCTGTTAAGCTTTTTCTCTTTTGCGGCAATGAACAGTTCGCTCGGACCCGATAGAATTTGCCCGTCCTTTCGTGATAACGTTTCTGTTTAATATTCTGCGGGCCCGGGGCCTGCTGCACGGCTTTCTTTTGCAAATGGAAGAACAGAACCCAAACGATAACTTTGCCGGCGTGCCGGCCGAGCGTACCTTGCCCGAAGCGGTCCGGACCGGCTGGCGCGATTATCTTGAAAGCGAAGAAGCGACCCGAACGGTCTATTTGATATTTGGTTTGGTCGCGATCGCGATGGTGATGAGCTTTCTACAGTTTCGTACGTCAGCGATATGCTGCGGCGATTGGGACGGCTACTATCACATCCGTTGGAGCCAGCTGCTCTGGGAAAGCCTGTCCAGCGGCAGATGGCTTCCTACTTTCGAGTGGCTTCCGCTCACGGTTCTAAATCCACAGCATTACAACGACCATCATTTCCTCTTTCACCTGATGCAGATCCCGTTTCTGTGGTTTCTCGAACCGGTGATGGCGGCAAAGGTGGCGACCGTCGTATTCGCAACATGTGCGATCTTCTCGGTCTATTGGTTCCTTCATATCTATAAGGTCGACTATCCGCTGATCTGGCTTGGTGCATTGCTGACGTGTGCCAATATGTTCTATTACCGGATGAACATGGCGAAGGCTCCGCCACTGACGATCATAATGACGATCGCGGGCATCTATCTCCTTTTCGAACGGAAATATATATGGCTGTTGCCCCTGATGTTCGCGTTCGTCTGGACCTACAGCCTTTTTCCCCTGCTTTGGATCGCGGCACTTATTTGGGTGATCATCATTGCCTGGAACGAACACCGTTTTGAATGGAGGCCGCTCGCTTATACGACCGGGGGAATGATCCTGGGGAATCTTATCAATCCTTATTTTCCGAACAACCTGCTTCTGTTTTGGGAACACGCCTACACCAAGATCAAGATCGGCTCTGATTTTGCGGTCGCGGTGGGCGGCGAATGGTATCCCTATACCGGAATGGAGTTGTTGACAAACTTCCCGATCGCGATGGCGGCGATGCTTGTCGGCTACATTCTTTTCATGCCGAAGAAAGGAAAGCTCCCTGAAAAGGCAACGTTCTTTCTGATGTTCGTCACAATTTTGCTTGCTGCTCAGTTTCGTTCGAAACGGTTCGCTGAGTACTTCCCGCCGTTCGCCGTACTTTTTGCGGCATTTAGCTGGCAGGCCTTCTCGCTCCGCGACGCCGTCCAACTCCCGGCTGACTTCAAACGCGATATCGAGCCGTATCTCGACGCCCAGCCGCCGATCCGCGATCAACGCATCGAAAACATCAAAGCGGCCGGAGCGTGGACGCTCGGCATTGTGCTCTTCATCATCTTTATGGTCAATATGGTCGGGCTTCAGAGGTTGGGGATCGAATATGGCGGGCTCATCTCCACGATCGCCGGCAATGATGCGAACGACCGATATGAACGCGCGATGAGTTTCGCTACCGGAGTCGACAGCGAAGGAAAAGAGAACATTCCTGCCGGCGAGCGGATATTCAACGCCAATTGGGACGATTTTCCGAAGCTGTTCTTCTTCAATCAGAAACACAGCTACGTGTATGGCCTTGACCCCAACTATTTGTTTTCGCAAAATCCTGATCTGTACAAACTTTTGACCGAGATCACCTCAGGCAAAGTAGATGAAGCAGGCCCGCAGATACGCGACAAGTTTGGCGCCAATTACGTCTTTACAGATGCGAAAGAGAATGAAGATATGGTCGCCAAATTGCTCGACAGCGGATGGGCGGAAATGATCTACGAAGACGATGAATCAAGGATTCTCCGTATTCGGAAGCAGAAAGGGGACGCACCTGCCGACTCGGCAGATGAGCCCGAAACGGACGAAGAAAAGAAACTGCTGGATGAAGAAGAGCGGAAGACCAACGCAAACACCGCTCAAAATACGAACGCGGCGGAAGATACAGAGGAAACGCCATGAGGTTGAGCGGAAATATTCGTTCTTTTGCGAGATCATCGGCTTTGCCGATCATTGCTGCCATGAGCGCGGTCTCAATGGCGTCAATTGCATGCGGGCCGAACCCGCGGATAATGAACTCGGCGGCCGAAACGCCGGAGTCTGTTTCGCAGCAGCCTGTCCGCTCTGCATACGAGACCGATATCGAGGCGATGCGGACCGCGGATTTCAATTTCATTTACGTCTTTCGCCGCAAGGACGGAGCTGCGATGACAGCCGAAGATCGTTCGTTCGTGATAGCAAACACACCGGTCGAAACTAACCGGCGAAAGGTCTCGGACGGAGAACGGGCCATCATTCTCGGCTCGAATTTCCGATTTCCTCCGGAAATTATCGCAAAGCTCGCTGAACGATTCGCATTTGAAGATCTTTCAAAACCGGAAAGCGAGTTGCAGAAATTGGCTGCGAATGCGAACGCGAATGCAAACTCGAACACGAACTCGAAGGACTGAGGAATAAGGTGGCCGATAACACGATCGAGACATTAGAAAACGCCGGTGCAATTGAAGAGCCGCGAGCGAACGATGGACAACGGGTGATTCTTGATCCGGCTTCGTTCTCGGCGCGTGCCGTTTTTAGGATCGTTGTCATATCTCTGATATTGATCTTCGTCGGCGGGTTTGTGGCCTCGGTGATCAGTTCGCTTACTTACCTTTTCTTCTTATTGGTGCTCGCGATCTTCTTCGCCTATTTACTGACGCCGCTTGTCCAGCTCATCCGCAGTCCGTTCAAGCACCGAAAACTCGAACGCTTCATGCCGCGTTCGCTCGCTATTTTCATAGCGTACCTTGTCGTCTTTACGGTGTTGGGAGTTGGTATCGCATATCTCGCCCCGCGCGTTACCGAACAGGGAAGGGAATTTGGTGCAAGCCTGCCGGGCTATGCCGCCGCGATACGCCAGTCGTTAAACGATATGAACCGCCGGTTTGACCGGCTGAGGATCCCTGAGGAGGTTCAAACAAGGATCAACGATCAAGTTGTTGTCGCGGGGGAACGCATCACCTCCGGCTTTGGGAATTTTCTGATCAGCCTGATCTACTATTTGCCTTGGCTTGTGATCATTCCGATACTTTCGTTCTTTTTCCTGAAGGACGTGAATGCGATCAGACTTGGGATCTTAAGGATGTTTCCCGCCGGCCGATGGCGGATGCGAGCCGAATCGGTCCTGGAAGAGGTCAATTCGACCCTCGCTGCCTATACGCGCGCACAGCTGATCTCATGCCTTCTCGTTGGCACGGTCTGCACCATCGGGTTTTACGCGCTTGGCCTCAAGTACGCGCTTTTGTTGGGTATTCTGGCGGGCGTGTTCGAATTCGTACCTTTGCTCGGCCCCCTTACGATCGGGCTCATCGCGACTACGACCGCTGCGTTGGGTGACGACCCGCGGCGTGCGGTCTGGATCGCCATATTTCTGATCGTATTCCGGATCTTTCACGATTATGTATCGTATCCGCGGATCGTCCGCGGCGGCATTCATTTACCGCCGGTACTTATAATTCTTTCGGTGATCGCGGGCGAACAGGTCGCTGGAATTCCGGGCGTATTCATAGCGATACCGATAGTTGCGATCATCACCGTGGTCTATCGCCACGTTCTCGAACATCAAGGCAAGACACGGCTGCTTTCCGATCTCGAACCGAACGACACCGAAACGCCGGCATAGACCAAGAATATGTCCTTTGCTGCCTGGCTCATTGCTTTCTTTTTTGTCTTCCTCTTTTTGTCGATACTCGTCTACGTTCTCGTCGTGCGGGCATTCTATTGGGGAGACAAGAAGGAGCCGCCTAAACGCCGAACAGCAGAACGCGGAGATCCTCAGGACGGTCAATGACCGATTCGGACTCGACTACAAAGCACGGGATCCTGAACTTCAGGCCGTCCAGTTTCACAGCGTCTTTAGCCGTTGTCACTAGTACGTCAACCCCATTCTCATTTGACGCACGTTCGATCGAATCAATATCATTCTGCCCGTAACGGTGGTGATCGTTAAATCGGCGGGTCATAGCGATCTCAACCACGCTGTCCCGGATGCCGATAAACGAACGGCGAAGCTGTTCAAAAAAAGCGTCCGGATTCCCGATACCGCAAAAAGCCCCGACACGGAGCGATCCGCTATCATTCGAAATCCTTGAGCGAACAAGGTCTTCCCAGACCTTTACGCCGGTCAGATCGCGATCGGTTTGCGGCTCCCGATCGAGAAACGTCACGAGTTCGGTAAACCGTTTTATCTGCGTTACTGCCCGAAACAACGGGGCGTCGGCATTTCGCGCTCTCAGTCGAGCCTCGATCTCGGCGGTCGAACTCACCAGGTCAGCACGCGTGATGACGATCGCATCGGCCCGATCCAGATTCCTGAACGATTCACGCAGCCGCCCGGCGGGCAGCATCCTTCCGTTACCGCAGGGGTCGGTCGCATCGATGCAAACGATATCGACGTCGCGTCTTGCCCGTCGATGCTGAAAGCCGTCATCGAGGATGAACGCGGTTACGCCAAATCGTTCGCGAGCCCATGCGGCGGCCGAAACGCGGTCGGCATCGGCGATGATGATCGCCCTTTCACCCAGTCTCCGAGCCAATTCTATCGGTTCATCTCCGCCCGCTTCGGGGTCGCTGAGGATCTTTTGACCGTCAGAGACCAGCACGCGTCTGCCGGTATGTTTTCTTCCGTAGCCTCTTGTCAGGATGCACACACGTTCGCCTTCACCAGCAAGGATCTCAGCGACAAGCGCGACGATAGGTGTTTTACCGGTTCCGCCCGTCGTTAGGTTTCCGACGCTTATCGTTCGGACACCAAGGTCGTACGATCGTAAAACTCCCCGATCATAAAGCGCGTTCCGGATGTCGACCGATCGGCCGAAGACCTTGCCAAACGGGATCAAGAGATCTTCAAGATTCATTCACGCTCATGCAGGCAACGACAGGAAATTCAGCAGCATGGTCCTGCCATGCTCGGTCAGGATGGATTCAGGATGGAACTGCACGCCTTCGAGCGTGAATTCCCGATGCCTCATCGCCATTATCAGACCGTCGGGTGATTCGGCCGAGATCTCAAGACATTCAGGCAATGTGGCACGATCGACCACCAGCGAATGGTATCGTCCGGCCGAGAAGCCGTTTGGTATGCCCGAGAAGATCGACCTGCCGTCATGATCGACGACGACGGGCTTTCCATGAACTGGTTCGGGTGCCCGAACGACCTTGCCGCCAAAATGCTGGCCGATGGCCTGATGGCCAAGACAGACACCGAGTATCGGAATGCGGCCCGCGAATCGTTCGATCACACCAACAGAGATGCCTGCGTCGTCTGGCGTTCCCGGTCCCGGCGAGATCAATATCCGCTCGGGCTTGAGCTCGTTTTCGATATCGTCGATCGAGATCGCGTCGTTCCTGAGAATCGTCATTTCTGAACCCAACTCTCCGAGATACTGGACGAGGTTGTAGGTAAATGAATCGTAGTTGTCGATCACGAGCAGCATAGGTATAGAGTAATTCTGCACTAAACGAAGGCAAATCAAAATTGCTGTGGCCGCTTCGAACGTCCGCATGCTGAGAACAAACATTCTGTTTACATAAGTTCGCAAGAAATCTATGATTGAGACGTCCACTATCTGGAGGCCTTTTAATGTCGTCATATCTGAAGATGTTCCTGCTTATCGTTTCGATCTGCGCTCAGACCGCGCATTCACAAAGCAAGGCCGAGCCTGACGCTGCGAAAGAAGCAGAAAGGATCAGAAAGGAAGCGGTTGCCTTTCTTCGCGAAACGAGCTCTGATGTCGCAAATATGCGTACGCTCGAAAATCGCATCAGCTTTGCCTCTGAAATGGCCGCGCTTATGTGGTTTCACGATGACCGCGAGGCCCGGTCCATGTACGGAGCGGTCGTAGCCGATTTCAAAACACTCTTGGCTCAATATGACGCTCAAATGAACGCTCTTGACCTTGCTGGTGAATCGGCTTCCACGATCACCGCAGGCAGTTTCGTTCCCGAGGCGTCCGAACGCACGAAAGCGATGCGAAAGTTCCGCACAGCATCGGCGGTCCGTCAACAGATCGCAATGAGTATTGCCGAACATGCGCCTGAACTCGCATTCAACTTCTATCACGACAGCCTAAGCCTGATCACCAATGCGGAGTTCCGAAAACAGATGGAGTCAGGTGACGAATATTTCGGATACCGGCTGATGACAAAGATCGCCGAGAACGACGCATCTCGCGCGGTCGAACTCGGCAAGGCCTCGATCGGGAAGGGACTTAACTTCAATCACATCGAATTACTAAAGACCATTTATGCGAAAGACGTCGACAAAGGCGTCGAGTTTGGGGCAAAGGTCTTGAGCGAGTTCAAGTCGGCGCCGAGCGAGAAGTTGAACGATTCGGTAACGCTGCTGCTTTTTGATTTCGCAAAAACGAATCTTGAAGAATCGAAGAAAGGCGAAGGAAAGAAGCCCGTATATTCGGAGAACGAGGTGCGCGAGATCGGCGAAATACTCGCAAAACAGATCTTGAGCCCAGCCGAGTTATGGGATCCTCACACGGCTCTTCGGTATGCCGCTTCTATCGAATCGATCTTGCCGGGACGTGCAGAGCAGATCAGGGCAAAATTCAAGATACCTGAAACGGAAGGTCAAAGCCGCGGCCGGTTCCGTAGTACGTCAGGGCGAGCTGTGCCCCCACCGCCTGTTGCGGCGGTCGAGCCGCCGGATCCGAAGGAGAAAGAAAAGCAGCGGGCGGAAGAGAAGTTGATACAAGAGGTTGCGAGCATCGGAACGAAGCCGCTGCCGAAAGAGGAACGCGAGCGTATCGTCGGAGAAGCCCGACGCCTATTGGCGCAGGAACCAGTACGCGAGCGCAAGTTGATGGGCCTGAGCGCTCTTGCCGCGGGTGTAAAACGCGCAGGCGATGCGGAACTCGCCGCGGAACTGATGGTCGAGGCTTCGAAGCTGGTGAATCCGCAACCGAAGAACTATCAGGATTTCATTTTTACGTGGCTCCTCATCTCGGGCTATGCCGAGGCCGATCCGGACAATGCCTTTAAGACCCTTGATGGTGCGATCTACCGAGCCAATGACCTCATCTCCGCGTTTGTAAAGGTGGGCGAATTCATCGATGTCGGAGAAGAGATGTTCGTCGATGGCGAGATGCAGGTCGGAGCCTTTGGCGGCGAGATGATCCGTGGATTGACGAAAGAGATCGGCATTGCCGAATCGACCATCAAGTCGCTGGTACGTGCTGATTTTGCCCGGACAAGGATCTTGACCGATCGTTTCGATCGTCCCGAAGTACGTGTTCTTGCAAAGGTCCTTGTTCTTCGAGCGGTATTGGGCAAGAGCGCCGAACAAAAGCAAAGGTCCGATTCGCCGGAAAGCGTTCTGGGTACGTCGCCGCAAGCCGAGCGTTCAGATCAGAAATAACGATCAACCCAAGCTTGTCCCGAGCAGCCATTGCCCGCCGTCGACGACGAGAGTCACGCCGTTTATGTAACCGGCGGCATCCGATGTCAGGAACAACGCAGCGTTCTCGATGTCCTTTATCCTTCCAAATCTCCCAAGCGGGATCTTTTTGGTGATCTTTTCCTTCAGCGGTTCTGGCAGCAGCCGCTTCATTCCTTCTGTGTCCTCGATAGGCCCCGGTGCGATCCCGTTCACCCTTATTCCGTGGCGTCCCCATTCGACCGATAGATTACGCGTGATCGCATCGACGCCCGCCTTGGCCGCGGAAACGTGGATCTGCATCGGCGTGGCAAGATAGTGCAGCGTGGCTGAAATATTCAGTATCTGACCGTTTGACCGCTTCAGCTCCTCGAACGCTGCTCGGCATACATTGAACGTTCCCTTTGTGTCGATATCAACGACCGTTCCAAAACCATTCGCCGAAAGCTGGTCAGCCGCGCAAAGAAAATTGCCCGCAGCCCCATTCACAACGATATCGATCTTTCCATAATGTTCGACGGTCCGTGCTATCGCATTCTCGACGTCCGCGTAATCCCGCACATCCGCGACGACCGTAAAACACTCGCCGCCGCCATCTTCGATCACTTTTTTCATTGCGGCAAGATTCTCTTCCTTGCGGCTTGTGATCGCGATCCGGGCGCCATGTTCGGCAAATGCGCGGGCAACGCCGCCGGTAATGCCGGTCCCGCCGCCGGTTACAAACGCGATCTTTCCCTGTAAAATGTCATCAGCAAAAATTTTTTCCGCCATATTCCGACGATGTTATCACATAAGCTTTCCAGGTCTGATGCCAGCAGCGGCCGATCCCGCGTGCGCGTGTCGTTTTTCCGGCGGTCGGCAAAGTCGTTTGGTAGATCCGGTTTTCAGTCCGGTCTCTCCATCGGTCTGGGGTTATTCTGCTTATTCACACTATCATGCGGTTCACCGGCGATAGATGTCCGGACAGTGCTTCCGGGCGATGCTCTCATCTACCTTGAGACCCGCGATCTTGGCAGAGCGATCGCAACGGTGACGGAAAGTGCGGCCTATCAAAATGCCGCAAAAACGAAGCCCGACCTCGGATCGATCGACGGTATCGAGTTGGGCGTCGCGGTGACGGGCTTCGAGACGTCAGAGCAGCAGATAACTGAAGAGAATTCGGTGCTCAGCTTTCAGCCGAGATTTGTCGCGGCCGCAGAAACGAGGCTCTGGAATTTTCAGGTCATTTCTTTCGTCGAACACCAGCTTGGGCTCTTCATCAGCGAGGCTTACGGGGGCGAAGCCTTGCTCGAGACTTCCGAGAAATATGGCGGGAAGTATTTTGTTTGGACGGCGCAGGATGGACGAAAGGCATTTGCGTTGGTCGACGGCGGATCGATCCTTTTCGGGAATGACGAATCGGCGATCGAGAAATGCCTGGCTGTAAAGCGGGGCGAGATCGAGAGCATTGCAAAGAACCCGAGAGTGGCCGGCGGCGATCGACTTGCGTTTGGCTTCATCTCTTCAGACGGTATTGCCCAGCTATCTAACATTGCAGGTCTCACGCTCGCCAAACGATCGAGTGACGAAGCGGAGGTTCAGTCGTTCATCGCCCGAGTTCTTCCGGAACTACTCCGCAATTCGCTGAAAGGCCTTGATTGGACAATGAGAGCTACGGAAAATGGAATAGAAGACCGGTTCAAGATCGAGACTTCGGCCGAGATCGCAACTGTGCTCAACGAGACGATCAAGCCTGCCGGAGGGCAATTTGCAGGGTTCGAGCCGTTCATGAATCAGCAGTTCGATTCGGTTACCCGCTATGACCTGACCGACCCGCGGATCGCGTGGCGAAGCGTCGTGTTGACCGCTCAGAAACAGATCGACCCGACCGCGGGCAGCCTGTTGTCGGCGTTTTCCGACAGTATCTTCGAGCCGTACGGCGTCGATAATGGCGAGCTTTTCCTGAGCGCGATCGGCTCGAACGCTGTCACCATCCGCTTTGATCCCGAGGGCGAAAGACAAGTTGTTATCGCAGATGTCAGAGGTCCGGCCGACCTCAAAAAGGCGGTCGCTGCTGAATTGAGAGCCGATCGCAAGCCCGATCGGCGATCGGACGCCGATTACTGGGCGACGGACGACGGCGATGTTGCGATGGTCCTGGTCGATGGCAAGGCGATCATCGGTGACCCGGAATCGGTGATCAAGTGTCTCGAATCATATCGCCGCGGACCCGACGTGAAACAAGCCGCGAGATTGCATCAGATCGCAATATCCAATGCCCCGGCAGCTACTCTAGGTTACGAAACGGGCCTCGCCGACCGCATCGCGGACGTCATCTCGGAAAAGAAGGAAGGCGGACAGAAGTCGTCGTCGGTATATTTTGTTGAAACTCGTTTCAACTCGAAGGGGATCGAACGACTAACTATCTCAGATCTTGGGTTTATCGGGACGATAGTCGCGCAATTTGCCCAGGACTGACAGACTCTAGCCGCGTCTTGCGTTTCGCTTTAATCGCCGTACGTTCTGCTCGATCCATCGTTCGGCTTCCCTGAAATAGCGATATCTCTCTTCGTCGCGTCGAAACTCCGCGGTGTGGTTGTATCGCCGTCCGTTGTGGTGGACCGTCGGATGGTGAATGTGAAGCATTTCGTGATAAAGAACGTATTCGATGACGTACCGCGGCGTTTCGGCCGAATCCAATGATCGGCTGATAACGATAGTTTCGTGCGTTGCGTCGTGATGCCCGAGTATCCGAAAGGTCTTGCGGGCCGACCAGGTGAGCGTCGGTTTGGCCAGACTGCCGCCGAAATACTTTGTGTTCAGGTCGTCAAAGATCTCGTTAAGATCGTAGATCTCGCCAGACGAGCCGGTAACGACCTTGCGGCCCCGGTCACGCTTGCTCGCGGTCGACCGTTCGCGGATCGTTTCTGCCTTAATGTATTCGCCGTAAACCTCGCGCGCTCGTTTCGGAACCCGACGTCTGTACAGTTTCGATACAAGTATGTATGCGAGTGATCGCTGGACCTGAGGCGGCATATCGTGGCAGATCTCAGCGATACGGACGTAAATCATACCGTCCCTTACCCTTATAGTGTGGTTGATGCCGACATATGGGTAAAATCGGACGCTGATCGGCGGCAATCTGCGCGAAGGATCGTAATGGGCGAATGCCTCTTCGAAAAATCCCCTAAATTCCGTAGTATCGGCTGATGCCTGCATGTTAATCAGAGTTTAACTAATAAACGTTGACAGAAATCGCTCTAAAGTGATATTCCTTTTAAAGGAGCATACCGTCATCACGCGGCTTGCTCAAGACTCACCGTGATAAGATGCTGGTTCGCGAACCAAACCGAAAAGTCGAGAAAACTTCTGATTTTCCCGATTCTCGCGGGCAGACCATCCTCTCAGCGATAATCAACGAACATTTTGTCACGGGCGAGCCTGTTGGGTCTAAATCCATTGCGGACAAGTTTGCAAATGCTTCAGGTCTGAGCTCAGCAACCATCCGCAGCGTTATGGGCGAGTTAGAGGAGCTGGGGCTTCTCGAGCAACCTCATACGTCAGCCGGACGAGTCCCGACCGACAAGGGGTATAGGTATTACGTTGATAATCTGCTTGGCGTCCTAAGTATCTCGAACGAAGATCTGTACCGGATCGGTGACGAATTCGGCCTGTCGACGAACGAGTTTGCGGAAACACCGGACAGATTGATGGAACGTACATCCCAACTCCTTTCTGTTCTTTCAAATAATGTTGGCATCGTGGTTTCGCCCAGCTTGTCGAGCGACCGCTTGCAGCATATCGAATTCGTAAATCTTTCCGAGAATCGAATTCTTGTCGTTCTGGTCTCTGCTCCGAATATCGTCCATAACCGGATCATTCGGCTAAATGTCGCCTTTACGAAAGAAGAACTCGATCGGTGTGCAAACTATCTGAACACCGAATACGCGGGAAAGAACCTATCGCAAATAAGGGCCGAGATACTCGCGTTGATGCACGAGGAAAAGGCACTTTTCGATAAACTGCTGCAAACCGCCGTCATTCTGTGTTCTCAGAGTATCGAGGACGACGAGGAAATGCCCGGTGAGGTCTATGTCGACGGAACGTCGAATATTTTGACCAAAAGGGATTTCGTCGACCTTGAACGGCTTCGCGAACTGCTTTCGACGATCGGCGAGAAATCGCGTCTCATCGAGATCTTGAATGAGTGCATTGCTCGCGATAAGACTGGGAAGGGCGACGTTCAGGTCGTCATCGGCAGCGAGAACCGCACGCCATCGATGCAAAATTGTTCGCTTATATCGGCACCCTACCGAATCGGCAACACCTCGGCGGTAGGCACCCTCACGGTGCTTGGCCCAACGCGGATCGAATATGCAAGGATGATATCGATCGTCTCATACGTCGCCCGCGTCCTCGAAAAGATGATGTCCAGGGACATTTCGAATAACTAACCTTACCTGACCGGCATTTCGCGGTTCGATTCAACATGGATCCCAATGAGGAAATAGAAGACCTTGAGGTCATTGCGGAAGATTCTGACGACGAGACGGTCTCGGTCGACGATTTCATCCGTGAACTTGAGGCGAAGGAAAAAGACCTTCACATCACTGCCGAGACGACGATCATCGAGATCGAGCAGGGATTTGACGACGGTAATCCCACCGATTTTCTCAAGTCGATGCATTCCTTCGAACCGCCGACCGAGATTGCTCCGGCAGTCAAACAGGCCGATCCGGAGGAAGATCTTCTTGTTCAGGAACTCAAAGAAGAAAAATCCGACATGGAAGCCAAACTAGCACGCCTCAATGAAACGATCTCCAAAATGGAAGAAGAGCGTGCCGAGATGTTCAAGAACTCGCAGCGTAGGGCAAAGGATTACGAGAATTTCAAGGCCCGGACCGAAAGAGAGCGCAATGACA
Source organism: Chloracidobacterium sp. (assembly GCA_016716305.1). Lineage (NCBI taxonomy): Bacteria > Pseudomonadati > Acidobacteriota > Blastocatellia > Chloracidobacteriales > Chloracidobacteriaceae > Chloracidobacterium > Chloracidobacterium sp. Next base: position 1,353,784 of record JADJWP010000002.1, on the reverse strand, counting down.
TAATGCATTCGCAGGTCAGTACACTTGCGACCCAGCTCTTGCCTGCGATCGACAATTTGAACCGGGCGCTCGAACATTCGGGTTCGACTGGCAAGAAAATGTCGGGTGAATTCAAACAGTTCTTTGAAGGCATCGAATTGGTAAATCAACAGGTCAACGACATTTTTGCGGGTATGGGCATTAAGCCGATCCCGGCTGTCGGCGAAGTTTTCGATCCGCATTTGCATGAAGCGGTCGCAACTGAAGAATCAGATGAATTTCCGGCAAACGTGATCTGCGAGGAACTACTTCGCGGATACCGCATCGGCGACCGGGTAATTCGCCATTCGATGGTGAAAGTATACGTTGCTCCGCCAGGGCACAATGGCACTGGTCCGTCCGAAAAGGACGAAACGGCCCGATCGATCAACGACGCGGATACTCCGGCGGTATCGGACGAAGCAGAAATCGGTGATGAGGCCGCCGCGGCCGACAACTCTGCTATGCAAGTTGACGAATCGGCAACTTTCACCACGACCGATGAAGAAATAGCCGAAAGCATTCCAGACGATGAGAATTGAACGAATCTTCCCCGCCTGATCATTACCTCCCTATTAACCCCCGTTTGAGGACCTAAATTATGAGTAAAGTAATTGGAATCGATCTTGGCACTACGAACTGTTGCGTTTCCGTACTCGAAGGCGGAACGGTTCAGATCATATCGAACAAAGAAGGCGGGCGGACAACCCCATCCGTTGTTGGCTTTACGGACAAAGATGAACGGCTCGTCGGCCAGATCGCCAAGCGACAGGCGGTGACTAATCCGGCGAACACGTTGTATGCCGTTAAGCGACTGATCGGTCGTAAGTTCAATTCACCCGAAGTCGAGAAAATGCGCGAAACGGTCCCGTTCGAGATCGTCGAGGCACCGAACGGCGACGCTCACATCAAGGTGCTTGGCCGTGTTTACAGCCCGCCTGAAATATCCGCGATCGTACTGCAGCGGCTGAAGATAGCCGCCGAGGAGTTTCTGGGCGACAAGATCACGGAAGCCATCGTGACCGTGCCGGCCTATTTCGACGATATGCAGCGTCAGGCGACCCGCGATGCCGGTAAGATCGCCGGGCTTGAGGTTGAAAGGATCATCAATGAGCCCACGGCCGCGGCGCTCGCGTATGGTTTTGGCAAGAATAAATCCGAAAAGGTCGCTGTCTATGACCTTGGCGGCGGAACGTTCGATATTTCGATCCTCGAGATAAACGACGGTGTTTTCGAGGTGCTTTCGACCTCAGGTAACACATTTCTCGGAGGTGAGGATTTTGACCAGCGGATCATCGATTGGTTGGTTGATAATTTCAAAACGAGCAGCGGCATCGATCTAAAAGAAGATCGCCTTGCCCTGCAGCGGCTGAAAGAGGCAGCCGAGCGGGCAAAATGTGAACTTTCGAGCGTTGATGAAACGAGCATAAGCCTCCCCTTCATCGCCGCTGACCCGACCGGCCCAAAACACATCAACGCCAATTTGACGAGAGAGAAGTTTGAGGAGCTGGTTCGGGACCTTGTCGATTCGTCGGTCGAACCATGCCAGAAAGCCCTTTGGGATGCGAAGCTCAAGCCGGTCGATATTGACAAGGTGATTCTGGTCGGCGGTCAAACGCGCTCGCCGATAATCACCCGAACGGTTTCAGAGGTTTTCGGTAAAGAGCCATCGTCCGAGATCAACCCTGACGAGGTCGTGGCAATGGGTGCGGCGATCCAGGGCGGAGTTTTGACCGGTGACGTCAAGGATATCGTGCTGCTCGACGTTCTGCCGTTGAGCCTTGGCCTCGAAACTCGCGGCGGACTTTTCGTCAAACTGATCAACCGAAACTCTACTATCCCGCTAAAGAACACGATGACGTTCACTACCGTCGTCGACAATCAGCAGTCGGTCGAGATTCATATTCTTCAGGGCGAACGCGAGATCGCCTCGGCGAACCGCAGCCTTGCAAAGTTCGAACTGGTCGGAATCCCGCCGGCACCCCGCGGCGTACCGCAGGTCGATGTGAGTTTTGAGATCGACGCCAACGGTATTGTGAACGTCTCGGCTCAGGACAAGATGACCGGTCTCGAACAGGCTATGCAGATATCGCCTTCATCCGGGCTTTCGCCGGACGAGATCGAAAGATTGATAATGGAAGCCGAAACCTCGGTCGACCGAGACCGCGAAGAACGCGAGCTTATCGTGCAGCGTAACCGGCTCGAGAACATGATCAAGAACGCGAGGAAGGCAATGGTCGAGTATGGCCGATCGTTCGCCCTCGAAGAACAGCAAGAGATCAACGGCATTCTGAACAATGCCGAGGAATCGCTCAGTACCGACGACATAACCGAGATCAACCTGGTGCTCGTCAAGGTCGAAGAGGCCGCTGGCCGTATTACCGCCGCGATGCTTGCAGCCGTCTGACCCATACTGCTTGAGAAAGCACGGACAATTTGGTTACAATATCAGGGAGCGTCAGTTCAAACGGTTGAGCTGGCGCATCTTTGATTTTTGTTTGCGGTATGAACGGAAAATGCATCGGTCATTACGATTTCATTGACCTGAGATCTTAGCTTTCAATATGGCGAAGAGAGATTATTACGAGATTCTGGGCGTGTCGCGGACCGCGAGCGACACCGAGATCAAAAAGGCCTATAGATCGTTGGCGGTGAAGTTTCATCCAGATAAGAATCCTGATGATCCTCACGCCGAAGAGAAATTCAAAGAGTGTGCCGAAGCGTATGCGGTGCTTTCCGATCCGCAAAAGCGCGCTTCATATGATCGTTTCGGCCATGCCGGCGGCGGGGCTGGCGGTTTTGACCCCGGCTTCTCGAACATCGAGGATATTTTTGACCTCTTCGGTTTTGGAGATATGTTCGGAGGTCGCGGGTCGCGGCGGTCAACGGTACAGCGCGGTTCCGACCTCCGGTATGACCTTGAGATCACGCTGGAGGATGCGGCGTCAGGTAAAGATGAAAAGCTTCGCATCCCGCGGCTTGAAACCTGCGGAACCTGCGAGGGCAGCGGTGCCGAAGCCGGCAGCCAGCCCGAGACTTGCGTAAGCTGCGGCGGTCGCGGACAGACGCAATACCAACAAGGTTTCTTCAGTGTTATGAGGACCTGCCCGAATTGCTCAGGAAAGGGCAAGATCGTCCGTAACCCGTGCAAGGAGTGCCGAGGTCAGGGCCGGGTAGAAAACGAAAAGTCTCTCGAAATAAAGATCCCGGCGGGCGTTGAAACGGGCTCGCGATTGCGTGTTTCGGGTGAGGGTGAATCGGGCGTGAATGGCGGCCCTTCGGGCGATCTTTTCGTCGTGATCCACGTTGCAGAGCATGAAACCTTTGAACGGCAGGGTGCGAATCTCTATTCTGCCGTCCCGATCACATTTGGCCAAGCGGCTCTCGGTGCTGAAATAAAAGTGAAAACGCTGGACGGCGAAGAGGACCTGAAGATTCCGGCCGGGACGCAGACCGGTACCGTATTCCGTTTGAAGTCACATGGAATGCCGGCCTTGGGCGGCCGCGGCAAAGGTGACCTGTTTGTCGCTGCAACGGTTGTGACCCCAAAATCTTTGACGAAGGAACAGCGGAAGATACTAGAGAAACTAGCCGATGTTGAAGACACCGACTTTAACGACGCGTCGTTCATGGACAAGGTCAGGAATATCTTCGGATAATGAGGGCCGCCATCCGATACGCACTTTCAGTTAGCTATCGCGGACGCCGGCTACTGGATTTGGTCGATCGAGCGACCGGGGTAATTGTTAGTTCGTTGACATCATCGGTAACGTTGATCACCTGCGGCGAAAATTCGATCGACTTGTGAGAAGCTGTGACGACATAGTCACGTCCGGCCACGACTTCGTCGAATCTAAAATAGCCAAACGGATTAACTGGAACTGTTCGAGACCCGCCTTCAGTGTCTGCTAGAGTCACCGTTGCTGACCCGATCCCTTGTCCGTTTTCGTCAAGAACGCGGCCTTGCACGCTGGCATTCGCAGCGGTCGGAGCGAAGCCGCCTGCCCAAACGATATTCGCCGGACCTGAGACCTGAGGAATATCAGTGCTCGAAACGAAGGTGCCATCGGGATTCCAGCGATGAACTTTCGAGCCGAATAATACGGTCGCGAATACGTCGTTGCCGGGCCCTCGCGTGACACCGAAATTCACGAACTCACCCGCCGGAACGACAAACTGACGAACGAAAGCACCTGTTATGTCCCTCTCATAAACGGTATTAAAGGTTGGAGATCCGGTCATGAGGACTGTGTTGGTAATCGCGCTGTAGTACATCGTATTGGTCTGAACTTGGCCGTTATCCAAAACAAAAGACCCTGTCTGCGAGTTCGTGCTCAAGTCAAAAACGGAAATTGTGTTCGTCGTGTTACCTGCCCACAGTACATTGCCCGACAATATTGCTGCACTAAAGAATGCACCGCTGCCAAGGGTGCCGGTAAATGTGCCGCCTGACGTGAATTTAGCGATTCCACCACCTACGTTATCTTGAGGACAATAAAGTACGCCTGAAAGAGATTTTATATCGACCGGATTGCCAATATTTGCGTCGGTGAAGTCAGTAACTATTGCACCAGTCGGTGCGTAAACACGGATTCGACCGACGCCCGGGGTATCATTTCGACCGACCGCGGCTAGGTTTCCGTTCGCCAAAATGGTTAGGCCCCACGGTTCAATTATTGTGGTATCCAGATACCTGAGAAATACTAGATTTTGATCGTAAACTGCGATTCGATTTCCAAACGCGTCAGCGACAATAAAGTCAGTTTGACTGAAACCCTGCGATCTTACAGCTGGCGAAAAGGTGAGAGAGACTGCAACAAACACCAAAAAAATAAACACAATTGGCTTTTTCATAAATACTGCGTTAACTGCGGAAAAACCATCAAAATTGCTTTTATTCCCAAAAGCGATATATCGGATAAACCAAAAATTCCGCAGATGGGAGTCATTCACGTACCTTATTATACAGTGAACGCAGGCTTACTTCTACAAAAGTTTCATTTTTGGCACCTATGGGGCCGAAACAGCGATGTTTTTTGGTATTGGCATGGCAATCGATGAACTCGGCTTCGCCGGAGGGCTATCGAGGGTCGTCGTGCAAAATCGTCCGTTGATTGGCAAAAGGCAACTTATCATCGCGTGATTCTTACCCGACTCGAAAAGAATTTCACGGAACAAACTTCTCCATTGCATACCGATCTCGGCCTGCGCTGAATTGAAACGCGTGAACAAATAATGACGGAACAGCGGAAGATACTAGAGAAACTAGCCGATGTTGAAGACACCGACTTTAACGACGCGTCGTTCATGGACAAGCTCAGGAATATCTTTGGCTAGGAGAGTTTTGCCTTTACTGCCTCGCTGACCACGCGACCGTCGGCCGATCTGCCTGCTAGTTTGGCGGTCACGGCCTTCATCACAACTCCCATTTCTTTCATTGAAGCTGCCCCGGTCTCTGCGATAGCGTCGGCGACGGCCTTTTCTACTTCTTCAGCAGTGGCAGCTTGAGGAAGGTATGCCTCAATGTGTGTGATCTCGGCCGCTTCTTTTGCTGCAAGTTCCGCCCGTCCGGCCTTTTCATACTGTTCGATCGAGTCACGCCGCTGTTTTACCAACGACTGCAGTGCCTTCTGCACCTCTTCATCGGTCAACTCCGAACCCTTTTCGATCTGTCGGTTCATCAGGTTGGCCTTGACCATTCGCAGCGTCGAAAGCCGATCTGCGTCCTTTGACTTCATCGCGGCCGTGATGTCGGCGATTATTATTTCTTTTAAGCTCATATCGTTGGTTGGGCTGCCGGTCAGGTCATGCGCCGATCGATCGCGCTCGCCATCTATCTGGGTGCAACAAAATTGTATGTGTTCACTCCTGATACCTTTACGGGTTTACCATCAAGCACGGTCGGTGAGAATCGGGCGCCGCACGCAGCTTTGCGCGAGGCATCCTGTAGGGCATGATGACCATTTTTTGCACCGGCGGAGACCACTTTGCCTTCCTCGTCGATAAGAATAGACACGGTGACTGTCCCCGAAACGCGGCTCGAACGGGCTTCGAAAGGGTATTCAGGTTTTGGAAGTGAGATCGCACGGCCATTCATGACGCCCGCTTTGATCGTCTTCGGTGCTGCGACGCCTGCACTTTTCGAGGCTTCTTCACGCCTTCTCAGGAGTTCTTCATATGCCCTACCGATCCAGAAGTTGATCCCGATATCGATCTCTACGGGTTCTCCGTTCTTCACCGCCGGTGAAAACTTAGTTTGCCTAAGATTCTCCATTACAGACTCTTTGACCCGCTCGATCTCCTTTCTTGGCTTCGAACTGCAAGGCCATTCGGGTCCGGCGAGGATATCCACTCTGCTTACGGCACCCGTTTTGTCGATCTTGACCGCCATCCAAAGTGTACCATCGATGCCGGCGGCGATAGCTTCCTGCGATAGTTCGAATACCGGCTGATGAAGTATCTCAGGTTCCTTGTCGACGGTTGGCCTTTGGGAGACGACCTGACTGTGAAGGGCGGCGAGGAAAATGAATGTCGGTAAGAGCGGACGCATGAAATCTCTGGGCAAATTTCCCAAAGAATATCACGAAATTTCCGTTTCACGGAATATTCCGCAAGGAGTAGATCTCAGCAAGGGTACGAACGGCGGATCAATTGAGGAAATGGACAATTATCACAGGAAAATAGAGAATGAGAAGACCGGGGCATCGGATCTGTTTGACCGTTACACTCTATAGTTTATGAAATTACACTGGCGGTTCGGCATTATTGCCGGCCTATTCCTCGCCATATTCTGCACCTATCCGCAATTCAAGATGTGGTATGAACGCGGCGGTGAATGGAATGGCCACTACGCTTATAACGATATCGACGAGGTCGCATACGCGTCTTACGTGAGGGCGTTGATCGACGGCCGGCCGCGCAAGAACGATCCGTATACAGGCCGCGATGATAGCCCCGAATCGCCTCAACCTGAATCGCTTTTCTCGATTCAGTTCGCCGCTCCGTACACGATCGCGATCCCGGCACGAATATTGGGTTTTGGAACTCCGTGGGCGATGGTCCTCGCCGGCGCAATTGCCGGATTTCTCTCGGCGTTCGCTGTTTTTTGGTTCATTGGCCGAATGACGGGCGATTCGTGGTTCGCAATGGCAGCGGCTCTTGCGGTCTTTTGTTTCGGAACTCTGGCCGCCGGGGAAGGGGCGATCAGTGAGATATTGTTCGATGGGTTCTCGTATCCCTACTTCCCCGGCTTTCGCCGCTATATTCCAGCGATGGCCTTTCCGGCCTTCTTCGCATTCGTTGGCCTGGTATGGAAGATCATTTCGGGTAAGGATCATTCAGTTGAAAGAACGGGCAGTTTTGGAGGCGTCGGTTCGTCGCAGCTGATCACGATCGCGATCGCCGCATTGTGCTTCGCATATACAGTTTTCAGCTACTTTTATGTATGGACGACCGCCGCGGCTTTTCTCGGATGCGTCTGCGTCGTATGGCTCGCGGAACGGCCTGAAGGCTGGAAACAGGATATAAAACAATTGGGCCTGCTCGGCGGCCTTTGCATCGCAGCTCTGATACCGTACGCGTATCTCCTTTCACAGCGAACTGCGACGATGGACAATGTCCAGCTGCTCGTACACACACGCATCCCGGATCTTCTGCGTTTCCCGGAGTATGTAAGTTTTGCTGTGCTTATGATCCTGATAGCTGGCCTTGCGACAAAGCTTATAAATATAAAGGAGCGTATCGTTCTGTTCGCATTGGCTTTGGCGCTTGTTCCGTTCGTAGTTTTTAACCAACAGATCATTACCGGACGTTCGCTTCAGCCGATCCACTATCAGGTGTTTATTGGCAACTACGTTTCGGTCCTCGCCCTGATCGTAGCCGTCGCTGCATTGTTGCGCAGCCGATCGGCCGAGGCCGGAAAGACCATTAGATCGATCTGTGCCGGAACGGCTCTCGCTGCGGTGATCTGGGGATTTGTCGAATGTCATTACACGGTGCGCGTTCTCGATTGGGCCAACGCCCAACGCGATGCCGGCCTTCCAGTGGCACAGAGGCTTGAAGAGCTTGCGAGGACGATCCCGGATGCATACAGGACGACGGTGTTGTCCTTTGACGGCATCTTTGCAGATGATATGCCGACCGTGGCTCCACAGAACATAGTTTGGGCACGACATCAGCATGTTTTCGCCGGCCTGAGCGGGGAAGAGAGCAAACGGCGCTACTATCTTCAGCTTTATTATCAGGGGATCGACGGGAAAGGCTTGGACTATCTATTGAAAAACGACTTCGTCTCGATGATCGCACTCTTCGGTTGGGGACGCCACACTGACCGGCTCAGCAGTGAAGCAAAGCCGTTGACCCATGCCGAGATCGCCGAAGAGGTTCGAAGTTATGAGCGGTTTATTTCTGCGTTCAGCATTCAAGAGGCGTCCGACCCATTGATCTCATACGTCGTAATTAAGAATGACGACAATACTGACCGTTCGAATCTAGAGCGCTGGTACGTTCTCGATCAGATCGAAGACATCGGGGACTTTAGGCTATTGAGGGCTACCTTGAGACCGGAAAAGCCGCAGTGAAAATAAAAAAGACCGCCAAAATTACGGCGGTCCAATATGTATTGCTAGTAAAACTTATCTAAACTATCAAGCGGCCAGGAGGTCGTTTGACGTTTCCGCAAAGACCCGGCGGCCATTTAGGGCATCGTCGATGATCTCGCGCACCGCCGAGGCGTCAGGATTTACATCCATTCTCGCGCAGGCTCGGAGATGCCGAATAATGCCTTCTGCCGCGATATCAATCGCGTCACCCGTCAATTTAGAAAAACGACGAGCTTGAATGTGATCGATCTGCAAGATCCTATCCTGCAGGGTCATCTGTTTAGCTGCTGCCACGTTTTGTTCTCCTTCTACGTATTTTTGTACTACTTCCACAAAAAACACCTTTGAGCCGAGAACGCTATACTCCCCAGAAAATCCCTTTTTTCAAAGAATTTCCCGATAAGATCAAGTTGAAGTTATCAACCAGTTTGCTGCAATAAGATCGGGGATTTCGCTGTACTCAACTTTGTAATGAAATGTTAACAAATCGAGTTATGTTTGTCACCACTTTTTTTTCAAGATTGTGACAATTTTCGCAAAAACACTTCGCGTCAAAGAAAAAGGCGAGCCCGACAGGCCCGCCTTTTTCTCGCAGATCTTCTTTCGGATCGAAACTCCTGACTAGCTCACGGCATCTTTCATAGATTTGCCCAAGCGGAATTTAACGGTCGTTTTGGCCGGGATCTTGATAACTGCACCGGTTGCCGGGTTGCGGCCTTCGCGGGCCTTTCGGGTGGCTTTGACCAGTTTGCCGAAGCCTGGCAGCGTGAACTCGCCATTCTTCTTTACTTCTGCGGTCGCCAGAGCGGCAAGCGCATCAAATATTCCTTTGACATCGGTTTTCTTGAGCCCCGATGAATCAGCCAAGCTGTTAATGATCTCCGTTTGTGTCATTCGAGCCATAGTTTAATTAACCTCCAAGGTGATTGAGTATATAAAATTTTTCAAACCTAATTTGCCGGCGAAATAGGAAAGCAACGACGGGCAAGATTGAGTTGTTTGAGCCAGCCTGATGGTCGGGGCGGCAAGATTCGAACTTGCGGCCTCACGGTCCCAAACCGTGCGCACTACCAGGCTGTGCTACGCCCCGTGTTTCATCTAAGAAACGGTTCCAAGTGTCGAATTTTACAGGCGAAAAATCGATTGGTCAAGTCAAAGCCCGATAAAATCGAGTAAATATCGAATAAATGTCGCAGTGGCCTTCGCTCGATGACTGATTTGGCTTTTTTCCGAGTCGGGCAATTCCCCGAACGTGCGGGTAAGGCCGTTCGGAATGAAGATCGGGTCATAGCCAAATCCGTTGCCGCCGCGCGGTTCGAACGCGATCACGCCTTCACATTCACCTCGTGACAGATGGATCACCTCACCGCTCGGCCGTGCAAGGGCTATCACGCTTACGAATCGAGCGCGACGGTCGCCGCCGCCGACGGCTTTGATGGAATCAAGCAGCAAGGACATTTTCGCATCGTAGTTTGCTGATGCACCGCCAAATCGGGCCGACCTTACGCCGGGCAGGCCACCAAGAGCCGCGACCTCCAGACCAGAATCGTCGGCAGCGGTAAGAATGCCCGATCGCTTTGCGTATTCTGCGGCTTTTAATGTGGCATTTTCCTCAAATGTCGTGCCCGATTCTTCGACATCACCTATTTCAGGAAAGTCATCAAGACTTCGCAATATGACCGGGGCCTTTTGCAGAAGTTCGCGGAATTCGCGCGTCTTTCCCGAATTTCGTGTTGCGATCAAGAGTTCCGTTTTCGACATCTCCATCTTTTTACGATACCGCACGAATTCGTGCAAATCTGTGTGTACAGGCGGGTTCAGGGCATCGATCGGCGATGCGGCGATCATTATTTTATTGCATCAACACCTCGGAAAGAGTTATAAATTATATAGGAGGCTTTCTCCTGCATACCGACTTCACCCGCCCGATCCGAAAGGAGTTTCTTTGGCATCTTTCTCTTCACAAATACAAGCGCCTTTTGCCGACACCGTCTATACGGACGAACTCCTCGAGGGTCTCGGTTCACGTTACAGCGGCGGCGATCCGGCCGATCTTTTGTTCGATCTCGGTGCCTGGTCCGCCGGGCTTGAGAGTTTCTTGAACGTTTACGATCGTTCGATCTCGGATTCGGACCGCATACGATCAGTAACGAAGGACCGGCTTTCAGAATTCAGACTGACGCATTCCGCTCTAGCGAGGATCGCCGATCTGCTTCGCCTTGCACGAAAACTGGATCGCGAGTCGGCCGTTCGACTGATGCGAGCAGGCCCGAAGGACCTGGACGAACAGTCATCGGCGATCGAAGAATGCCTTTCCCTGAACTCAGCTTTGATCAAGAGCAGCGGGCTAGGTTACGCCGAATGGAAAGCCTGGCGATCGCTGCTTGCAGATCGGCTTAGATCGGGGCCAATTTCAATAAAGCTCGAAAATGCGTCCTACTCGCTTGGAGCAGTCAGTTTGCCGCCCGAGCTCCGGAATGTCTCCGGTAATGCCGAACTTGCATTCGCCGATCGTTCGGCTATTGCGGGTGTGACCTCAAGGCTCGGCCGCATCCTCAGGACGCTCAAGATCGTCGGCAGAATGCTCGACGAAGATGAACCGCTCAAACCATCTATATTGTTGTTCTGCAGTATATTTGAGCAAACACGCGGACTCATTGACCACATCGATATCAGCTTATCGAGATTTCCCAATGAGGAATCGGAGCTGTTCGCACTTCTCGACGGCGCGTCATACATGGCCTCGCTCGAACTCAAAAAGGCATACTTCCAGGAACTGACCGGCATTGTTGGGCTGCGGCCTGCGCCTTCGGTTTACGCACGCGTCGAGACGGCTCATGCCCTTCTGAACGATAGCTTTCAGCAAATACTCACCGGTTTTGCGAAGATCATCAGGCCCGGTGTCGAAACGGCCGAGCTGTTCCCTGAATTTTCGCGGAAACTCACCGAATCGTTGACCCTGCGGACAGGCCTTGCAGCGGTATTAAAGGCCGTCCAGGCTGCTGAGTCTTCTCCGGAGACAAAATCCATCGAGCATCTTCGCGGCGTACTCGGCATCTTTCTCGGCGAAAATCTCGGTTTTCTCTTTTATAAGGATCGGGAAGCCTTTGAGCGATTTTGCGAAGAGGTACATGCCGTCGATGAAAAGAAAGAACTTGTTCCGATCCTGCATCGATTCGCCGCCTACGCCGAAACCCTCTTCAGGCAGGTCAACATGCGCGCCGTCCTGATCAACCACCCATTCGAAATACCGAGCTGATCACTGTGAACGCAGCGTGCCAAGGGGTTTGCGGAACAGCACGTCAAAGCTCGAAATTACGCCGACGACCAACACGACCGCGGCGGTTGCCGCTATTCCGGCCAGTGAAAGGACCGGATCGAATTCCCAATCTATATTCAGAATGTAGCGGCTGACCGCAAAGGATAATACAGCGGCGAAACCGGCTCCGATAAATCCGGCAAGCAGCCCGAGGATCCCGTATTCCGCAACGAGGATGGCCGACAGCGTCCCGCGTTTTGCCCCGAGAGTTTTGAGTATCGCGTTCTCATATACCCTCTGAGATTTTGTCAAAGCGATCGAACCGATGAGAATGAGTATACCGCTCAGGATGACAAAGCTCCCGACGAATGAGATCGCAAGAACGAAATTGTTGACCAGCCGCTGAACCGTCGCGACAATATCCGCGACGTCGAAGATCTGCACGTTAGGGTATTCGCCGATGACCTCGCGTTGGAGCCTCTGACGTTCGGTCGCCCCGACGCGGCTCAGAACGGTCGCAGCATAGCTTTGCGGCGCTTTTTCAAGCACACCGGGCCGGAAGACGAAAATAAAAGCTGTGCGCGTATTCCTTAGGTCGAGTTTGCGAATGTTGGCGACCCGAACCGTTACCTTGCGGCCCGAAATATCAAACGTTATGGAATCGCCCGGCACCACCTTCAAGCGCTCGGCCATCTCATCCTGTACGGAAACCTCAGGTATCTCAGACGGTTCACCCGCCGGCCACCATCGACCGGCGACGACCGTTTCATTTTGATCCAACGCCTGACGATATGTTACGGCAAACTCACGGCCGATCTGACCCTGCATTTGCCGGACCTCACGCTGTTGAAAATCCAGCGGCTTACCGTTTACGAACGCGATGCGGGCGCGAACGGTCGGTGTCGTTTCCGGCTTTTCGCCGATCCGTTTCTCGATCAAGGCTGCCAATTGGTCGATCTGGCTCTTCTGAACGTCGATGAAAAAAAGCGTGGGTAACCGCTGATTGCGCGTGAAATCGAATTCACGAACAAGATTGGTCTGGAGCGATTGCACGGCAAGTACGACAAATGCGCCAAGACCGACAGCAAGCAGAATGATCCGGGTCTGATTCCCGGGGCGATAAAGCGAATTGATCGCCTGTTTTAGAGCGAAGTTTCCCATCGGCCTCATCGATCGCAGTATCCGGGTGAGTATTACCGCCGATACATACAGCACGGCCGACGTGGCTCCGAGGCCGATAAGAAAAAAAGCTCCGACGGTCAGAGAACCGGCTTGCCATGCGGCGAGAACCAAAAGGCCGAGCAAGCTCAAAGCTCCGAAAAGCCATTTGGTCTTATCAAGCCGCCTCAGGCTTTCGTTGTTCTCGTCACGGAGCAGGAGCTTTGGCTTGATATTCCTCACCTGAAGAAGCGGCAGAGCCGAAAATAACATCGAGATCAAAACGCCCAAAACAATGCCCTGTGCCGCGGTCGAACTACCGACAGCGTATGACATTCGGTCGGGCAGATCCGCCGCGAACTGCGATCTGACGAACCAAAGGCCGGCCTGTGCCAATACAACGCCGAAAAGACTGCCGATAAGCCCGAGAGTGAGTATCTGGAGAAGATAGACCGCGATTATCCGGTTGCCGCCAGCACCAAGGCATTTAAGCACAGCGACCGACTTACGCTTCTGCTCGACAAAGGCACGCGAAACATTCCATACGCCTACGCCGCCCAACACCAAGATCAGAAGGCCCGTCAGAGCCAGATAGTTTTCTGTCCGCGAAAACTGTTCACCAAGTCTTTCTTGAGTCTCGCGATATGATTGAACCGTAACTGTCGTTCCTTTCAAGGATTCACGAAGGCGCGTCACCAATGGTGTCGGATTCTCAGACGTTCGGTAGAGTATGCGGTGACGGACACGGCTCGCATTTCTTGTAATGCCGGCGTCGTCGAACGCCCGCTTCTCGACGAAAACACGGGCACCAAGCCGGAATCCGCCAGTTCCGCCGGGTTCCTCGTCAAAGCTCCCGCGGATCTCGAATTCGCCTTCGCCGATCTTGATCCGGTCGCCTACCTTTACCTTCAGATCTTCGAGCAATATCTTCGCGACCAGAGCTCCGTTGCCCTCGAGCAAGCGGTGATCGAACGGCTCGCCGTTATCGAGTTCGAAGCTGCCGACCAGCGGAAACGGGGGTTCGATGCCTTTAAGTTCCACGAGGCGCAGATTCTCGTTCGTCGGGTCGATCGGCCGCGCCATTGACGACGTGGTGATCGCCTCGTTACGTGCTTCAACGATGCCAGACGCGGTGATGACGTCCTCGATCTTTTCGATGTCGGCGGGCGAAAAGTCATTTGTCGAACTCACTTCGATATCTGCCGTCATCAATGCACGGGCATCCGTACCGACCGCTTTGGTGACATTCTGGATCAACGATCGAAGGGCGACCACCGACCCGACACCGAGTGCGATGCAGAGAAAAAAGAACAACAGCCGCCGCCACGATGAACGGATCTCGCGGGCGGTAAGATTTATTATGAAATTCATCCGTTGATCGTGTCGCTGACCACGCGTCCATCCTTGAGGACGATCTGCCTTTGGGCGTTGGCTGCCAGAGCCTGGTCGTGAGTGACAAGGACGAGCGTGACGTCGTTCTGGCGGTGGAGGTCGGTCATCAATTCAAAAATGTGCTGGCCGTTCTTGGAGTCGAGGTTCCCGGTCGGTTCGTCCGCCAGGAGGATCTTTGGCCGGTTCGCAAAAGCACGAGCGATCGCAACACGCTGCTGCTCGCCGCCTGAGAGTTCGGTCGGATAATGATGCCCGCGATTTGTCAGGTCGACGTCTTCGAGCAATCGGCTCGCCCTTTCTTTGGCGTCTTTTGCTCCGCGGATCTCCATCGGGATCAGAACATTCTCAAACGCGGTGAGACTTGGTATGAGGTGGAACGACTGAAAAACGAACCCGATCTTTTCGCTTCTGATCGCGGCGAGCCCATCTTCGCTCATTGTCGTGATCTCGTCGTCGTCGATCGCAATAGTTCCCGAACTTGGTGAGTCTAGACCAGCAAGCAGGCCGAGAAGCGTCGATTTTCCGCTGCCCGACGCACCCGTTAGGGCGACGAACTGGCCATCGGGTATTTCGAGCGAAACGTCCGAAAGTATCGTCAGGTCCTCGGTTCCTGACCTGACCGTTTTGGTCACATTTCTTAGATGGATCATAATGTGCTGCTCAGCAAAATGTTACTCTTGAATCGTGATTCGTCCGGGTCGAAAATGCAAACGCCCGCAATCGCGGACAAGCGCGGTCGCGCTGTCGCGTGGGCCTCGGCAGCAGATATTTGCATGATAGGTCATTAAAATTGCATCCAAATCGCACATTCGTTCGTAAAAACACTTTCAGCCATGCGTCCTATTATTCGATTTACGGCAATAATAAGTTTCAGCTTTCTCGCGGCCCTTTTCTCGGCGTGCGGGTCAGGGGCGGGCGATCCCGCTGCCGTTCAGGATCTTGACCGTCCGCTCGTCCTGCCTGAGATCACCGCCTCGAAGCCAAAGATAGTGGCATTCGGCGACAGCCTTACGGCCGGATTCGGCCTGGCTGAGCCAGAATCTTATCCGTACCTCTTACAGGAGAAGTTACGTTCCGAGGGATTCGATTACGAGGTCATCAATGCGGGCGTTTCGGGCGATACAAGCCTCGGCGGCCTAGAGCGAGCCGACTGGGTATTGGAGCAGGAACGGGTCGAGATATTGATCCTCGAACTTGGCGCAAACGACCTGCTTCGCGGAATGCCGGTCGATCGGATGAAGAAGAATCTCGCAACGATCATTGAAAAGGCCCAGGCTAAGAATGTAAAGGTCTTGCTTTGCGGAATGGTCGCTCCGCCCGCTATGGGATCGGATTACGAAAGAGATTTTCGAAATGCATTTCCCGATCTTGCCGATAAGTATAAGGTCGCCTTTCTTCCATTTCTGTTGGAAGGAATAGCGCTCAAGAAAGAACTCAATCAGGCTGACGGTATCCATCCGAACGCAGAAGGAACGCGATTGATGACTGAAAATATTTACCGTGAACTAAAGCCACTTCTGGTTCGAAGCAATTGAAAACTAATTTACGAGCAATGGGAAACATGAAAAATTTAATCGGACTCTTTATCGTCCTCGCGCTTTCAGTTAGCTCAGCAGTATCGCAGGATACACCTGCTGTACCTTCTTCTCTCAAAAACGCTGTACCTTTGTTAGATCAGGCAGGGTCTGAAAAAGTCTCGGTCGATAAACAGGAAACCGATTCCGCGGCAGCACCGACGCAGACCTATTCCATTTATACTCGACCAAACGCAGAAAAGAGGTTCAAGCGGTACATGAACAGTACGTTCGGGCCATTTGCATTCACAGGCGTCGCTGTTGGAGCAGGATTTGCGACAGCGACGAACAGCCCCGAAGAGTGGGGCGGCCAGTGGAAAGGCTTTGGCCGAAGGTTCGCTTCGAGCCTTGGCCGTAATACGATCAAAAATAGCGTTATTTACGGATTGGACGAAGCAATGAAGCTCGACGGACACTATTATCGAAGCGAGAAACGTGACGTTGGCTCCAGGCTGAAAAACGCAGTCGTTTCAACCTTTACCGCGCGGAAACCGAACGGCAAACGTGTTCTCGGGGTTCCGAGATTGGCCGGCGTGTATGCCTCGAACATGATCGCCGAAACTTGGTATCCCGGCGAATACAACTGGAAACGCGGGGTCCGCGGCGGCACAGCAAATCTCGGATTCAATGTCGTCCTGAATTTATTCAGGGAATTCGTCTGGAAAAAATAGGCATTCAAAAACGCGCGATCGGGCCGAGATCTGTTGACTGATCTTCTGACCCGGGGTAGCGTTTTGGATATGAACGTCACACATCTGGAATGCGCTTTATGCGGGCTTCGCCACGAGGCCCGCTCTCTTCAAAACCTCTGCCGGGAATGCGGGAAACCGCTGCTTGTAAGATACAACCTCGCCGCGGCCTCTCAGACATTGAAAAAGGAGCATCTCGCCGAGCGCGAATCATCGCTTTGGCGCTACCGTGAGGTCTTACCTGTAAGCGATTGGGACAACATAGTCTCTTTCGGCGAAGGCTGGACGCCGCTGCTCTCGGCCGTGCGTGTTGCAGAATCTCTGACGGTTCCGGTCGATCTCTATATAAAGGATGAAGGCCAGAACCCGACCCAATCATTCAAAGCACGCGGGATGACGGCTGCGATCTCGATGGCAAAGGAACTTGGCGTCAGGAAGGTCGCCGTGCCATCGGCCGGCAATGCCGCAGGGGCGATGGCCGCTTACGCGGCGCGGGCCGGAATGGAGGCGTTCATCTTTATGCCGGCTGATACCCCGCGTGCAAACGTCGTCGAATGCGAGCAGACCGGTGCGAACGTGACGTTGGTCGACGGCCTTATCACCGACTGCGGCAGGATCGTCGCTGAGCGAAAAGAGGCAGAGGGCTGGTTCGATGTTTCGACGTTAAAAGAGCCCTACCGAGTCGAAGGCAAAAAGACGATGGGCTATGAGCTTGCGGAACAATTCAATTGGGAACTGCCTGACGTCATTCTTTATCCGACAGGCGGCGGTACAGGCCTGATCGGGATGTGGAAGGCCTTCGATGAGATGGAGGAAATGGGATGGATCGGTCCGAAGCGGCCACGGATGGTCAGTGTCCAATCCGAAACGTGTGCCCCGATCGTCCGCGCCTTCCATGCAGGTGAACGCTTTGCCGACGAATTCGAAAACGCCGCGACGGTCGCGTCCGGACTCCGTGTGCCAAAAGCCATCGGCGATTTTCTGATCCTTGATGCGATACGTGCCTCCGGCGGGACCGCGGTCTCGGTCACAGATGATGAATTGGTCGCCGCCGTCAAAGAGATCGGAGCACTGACGGGCATTTTCACTGCCCCCGAAGGCGCCGCGTGTTTGCCCGCACTGAGACACTTGATAGAAAGAGGCTTTGTGGCCGGCGGTGAAAAAGTGGTCCTCTTCAACACCGGCGCGGGTGTGAAATATCTCGAATGTTTTTAGATTTCCGAATTCTGTTCCTCCAAGGATTTTTCTTACGTGCCCTGATCACCGAGATGGTTGTATCGTAAGCTCATTGCTTACCGAATTTCGGCCCTTTTATTTTGAAAGACTAAGACTCTTGATAAAAATACGGCATTGACGGTGGGCGCAGGTCGCGGTGACGGCCGTCGCGTAGCGGTATTGCTTTCGGGCAGCGGTGCTAATCTTGTGCTCACCTCGCGGACCGAAAGCGAGTTGCTGGAGCTTGACTAAAAGTTGATTGGACTACGGAACGGCAGTATTTCAGCTGTTACTCTGATGCATCCAACGAGATCGACTCGAAAAAGCTTGTCGCCTCGGCTGTCGAAAAGTTCCCCTCGATGGATTACTTGATCAATGCTGTCGGCGGCCCTGTCCTGAAGCCCTTTGCCAAGCTGATGGCAGGTGAAATTAAAATGCTTTTCAATGCCGATCTGCGCACCGAGCTTCTTCGCCGCAACACACGAAGGCGAAGGTGTTATGGTCGAAGTCTCCCTGATCCACTGATCTCACCAGCTTGTCTAAATAAAAAACCGCAAAAGAACTTTCGATCGTCGCGACAAACATCACCTAAGTAAAGACCGATCCTTAACCGCGGCGCCCGCGAATACGGTCAACGATCAATGCAGCGACCACAAAAGCAATAAAATAACAATAGTCGTCCAGATCATTCCGTTCTCGGTTTCGTCCAATAAACTGGTTGATGAAATCTGTACACTTTCTGACTACGCAACCAAAAATTGCAGCGGGTGTGCGAAAATTGCCGTGCCCGGACCTCACCCGTGAACCCTCCGTTTTATTTCACCTTCGAACAAAGATCCGTGTTATGCTACCCGGATAAAAGCGACAAAACTTTCTTGGGGGACTGCTATATGATGTCTACTTTCAAGCGTTTTGGCTTGATGAGGTTAAGAGCCTTTAGCTTCATCATCATTTTTTCGTGTTCCGGCACTCCCGTCTTCGCATCTTTTACACTGGATCCGACATTCGGAAGCGGTGGAAAGGTCACGATCTCGTTTCCCGATTCATCCACCACTTATAACTCCGGCGCTTTGAGGGTTTTTGTTCAGCCTAACAACAGGATATTAGTCGGCGGCACATTCACAAACCGAACACCTGACGGGGCGTTGACCGGGATCGCCTGGGTCGGATATACGCCGGGTGGATCCCTCGATCCGGGTTACGGTTCGGGAGGAAAGATCACCGATTGGCGGTCAGACGCCTTTACAAACTTTCGGGATGCACTGATGTACGCGGATGGATCGACGTTGCGAATGTCGCAGGTTTTCAGGCTGCCCGTCGGATCCAGCACAGTTTCAGCAGTCCGTCTCTCGCCAAACGGGGTGATAGACAGTCTCTTTGCCTCTAACGTGAGTATTGGCCCATGCTGCTTTGGTTTTTTTTCAGCGCGGCCGGAACAGATCGCGGTGAGGGGTGACGGGAAAATTCTCGCTCTTATGACCGACCAAGGTGAGTATTTTCTTTATCGTCTAAATCCGGACGGCACCCGCGACTCTAGTTTCGGGAACAACGGCGTTGTTGCGATCGTGTTTAACAAGGTATCGTCGCCGTCGATTGTCCAGATGCTCACGTTTGACAACGGCAAGATCCTCATTGTCGGCAATGACCCTAGTTCCAATTTCAGCAATTTTTTCATGACCCGCTTGACGGAAACGGGAAGCCGAGACAAGACGTTCGGGCACGTTGGCTCTCTCCGTGTCCCCTTCGGCCCGGGACTGACAGGTACCGTTCGCGCAGTAGCTGCGCAATCGGATGGCAATATACTTCTATCCGGCAGCGTCGTAGGCCCTGATACGGACGTGTGGATGGCTCGTTTCAGGCCAAACGGCAGGCTCGATTCGACGTTCGGGAGCAGCGGCATCGCAATTAATGATTTCGCGCCGGGCGACGTGGACTTTGCCAGCTCGGTACTGGTTTCGGCAGATGGCAAGATCCGAATTGCCGGCCAGCTCGGCCAGACATCTGCTGCAACTTTTCTTTTAGCGCGGTTTTCTTCGACCGGATCTCTCGAGGACCAAACAAACTTCGCATTTTCAACAGGTCAATTCGCTACGGCCTCCGATCTTGCGTTGCAGGCGGATGGTAAAGTTGTGGTGGCTGGCCAGGCAAGAAACCCAGATATTGCTATAAATGGGAATGTTTTTGCCGTAGCGAGACTGACTGAATAAGCTTCCATTTCGCTTTCGCAAGATTATTACTTCTGCAAAAAAATGGTTGCGATTCAAGAAACCTGTATTTTAGCGATAATTTCAGTCGCGGCAAAGGCAAAGGGGACACTAAGGCCGTAGTGAAGTCCATCGAGTCTTTTCAATGAGGGCCAGGAAACAAAAACGGAGCGGTCGCCCGCTCCGCAGTGTTCCCAGTCAATACTCGTCCGCTCATTTAGATCATTGCTGATCGTGCCTGAGCCGCTCTTGCCGCTCCAATTGCGGTCTTTACGTCCTTTTCTTCCTCTGGCGGCGGCAGCACCGCCGGCATGCCTAAAGAGTCGATCCATAGCTCGCGACACCAGCCTTTTGTGTGAAAGAGGTGCTCGCTTTCCTGTTCGTGAACTTCATCATAAGCCTGGCTCAGAATTTTCTTAGCTTCACCGGTTTCCTTTTTTGCAAGTTCCCCGATTAAGTCCCAATTCATGTGATCCTTGCTCTCGGCAAGAATTACACACTCTGCGGCAACCAGCTCGGCGGCTTTTTTCGTTCCATTGGCTTTCGCCATTTCCATTGCTTTGTTCAGCGATTCGCCAATATGTCTTACTACAACACGGCCCGGGGTCTCTTTCGAAGTCTCAAGACCCAACTGTTCGCACACATCCTCGATTATCTGTACATGTTTCTTGGTTTGTTCAAGATACTCTTCCCACTCCTTCTTCAGATCTGCATTGACCGCGCAGCTAATTGCGGTTCGATAGATCTCAACGCCGCCCAATTCTGTTTCCAGTGCCTGATACAGTAACTCATTTCGTTGCTCTTTGTTCATAATTATTCCCTTGTTCCTCAAATATCAGGATCATAAATCCTGAACGATTAGTATCGATTCGATACACAATTCACTTCCTGCCAGGTTGGGGTGCAATCGTTGTGCCACGGCCGAGCGATTTGAACCGTTGCTTTGCTGGTCAGAATGCACGAAGTCTGGTAAAATTCCGTTCTTTAACTGCAAAATCAAAGAAATAATGTTCAGCGATAACTTCAGAAGAGGCGAAGAAAACGGAAAGGGACGAACCGGTTCGAAGGCCGTTTCGAAACTGGCCGATATTGGATGGAAGGCGTTTCAGACGATAAACAAGGCGTTGCCAGAGGGCGAGTCGATCCAGCCCGCGTGGGCAGCGGAGCCGCTTCTGAAGTCTTATGAACGAACGGCTCCGCCGCTTGGGTTTCCGCGGCAGACCGACAGTCTTTGTCCGAAATGCGTCAAGTCGGTCCGCGAGGGCGTCATCTCCGGCGACATCCCGCTCGACATTTTGATGCATTCACATCCGGGCGAGATCAAGGCCGACATAGTCGAAGAAAATGGCCAGGTCCTGATGCGGAAGACTTGTCCGACACACGGCGAATTCGAAGATATTCTG
The DNA here is from genome assembly GCA_016716305.1 of Chloracidobacterium sp. Classification (NCBI taxonomy): domain Bacteria; kingdom Pseudomonadati; phylum Acidobacteriota; class Blastocatellia; order Chloracidobacteriales; family Chloracidobacteriaceae; genus Chloracidobacterium; species Chloracidobacterium sp. Next base: position 1,332,272 of record JADJWP010000002.1, on the reverse strand, counting down.
GCAACCGACGCTCGTTTTTTGGAACGGATCGAAGGCCTCTTTTTCGGACGCGATTTCAGATCTGCCGAGGATGAACACGTTCACCATCACGGCACGAGCGACATCAAATACGGCCGAGGTGCAGTTTTAACGGTCGATTTGACCAACCGCTGCAACATGATGTGCAATCCGTGCTTCATGGATGCGAATCAGGTTGGCTACGTTCACGAACCGACGTTCGAGGACACGAAGGCGATCCTTGACCGGGCAGTCTCGTTCAAGCCGCGGCGACAGATCATCATCTTGTTCTCTGGCGGCGAACCGACGCTTTCGCCGTACTTTCTCGATGCCGTGGCGTACGCTAAGAAGATCGGTTTCTATCGGATCCTTGCCGCGACGAACGGCATCAGATATGCCGAGGACATCGAGTTTTGCAAAGCCGCAAAAGAGGCCGGGCAACACGGCGTTTATCTTCAATTTGACGGCACAAACGAAGAGGACAACAAACACCGAGGCGTAGGCAACCTCTTTGACGTCAAGCTCAAAGCGATCGAGAATCTCGCCGCGGTCGGGATCAAGGTCACTCTCGTCACTACGATCGTAAATTCGTGGAACAACAACGGTATCGGAAGCATCGTGAAGTTTGCCGCCGAGAACATCGACAAGGTGCAGACGATCGCCTTTCAGCCTGTGAGCTTTACGGGCCGCGATGAGGACGTTTCAGATAAAGACCGGATCGAACAGCGTTACACACTCGCCGGCATGACGCACGATCTGAAAGATCAGCTTGGCGGTGTCCTTCAACCGATGCGCGATTGGTTTCCGCTTTCCAGCTATTCGGCGTTCACATCCGTCATGGATATGCTCCAGGGGGCTGATGCTCCGTGGGGATGGTCGTCGTGCAATTGCCATCCGAACTGCGGAATTTTTACGCTGATGGTCGTCAATAAAAAGACCAATCAGATGAAGTCGCTCTTCGAATTCTTCAACTACGAGCAGTTCATGAAAGATGTTGCCACGATCACCGATACGGCACGCGGCAAAAAGCTGACGATGGCTCAGCTAGGCATGGCCATCATGCGAAATTACGACGCGGCGAAGGCGCCTGACGGTTTTCCGATCTCGCAGATCGTTAATCTTTTCAAGCCATCTTCAACGACATCTAACTCCGACCGCAATGACCGAATGAAGGCCGAAAAAGCCGACGACGACGTCTGGCGTGTACTTTGTGTCGAGGGAATGTGGTTCCAAGACCTCTTTACATACGATTTCCGTCGGACGGAAATGTGCGTCATCCCTTATGGCACGCAGGAAGGCGAGGTCTCATTTTGCGCTTACAACACCGGCGTCGGCTGGCGACAGATCATCGAAGAGATGCACAAGACCGCCAGCTTGAGCGAATGGTATCAGGAGCATGGGCGACATGCCGTTTACGCCAAGGGCAAAGAAGTGCCCGGAATCGGGAAGACCCGGTCGCTCTCTTTGCCGGTCATCGCCAAGGTTCTGGAACAAGATATTGACCGTCCCGCGGTCACGCCGTACCTGATCGAATCGGAAGATCGCGAATCGGTCGGCGCTTAGAATTTACGAAGTTACAAACAGATCTGTGCGGCATCGTTAAGGGTCAAGGTCCGTATCGATGGCGCGTTCCGGCTTTTCTGTCGATTGAGCTTTACCCCTGCTCGCTTAGGTCGAGGTTTGTCCCGCGAAGCCCTTAATTGATCAGGTTTGTGAGATGACCGCAAAGGTCCGGTTTGTTTTTTCACTTTCGTTACTCTTCATATTGACGTTCGTCGGAGCGGCCGTATTCTCCGATGAACTTGTGATCGCAAGACGGGCTTTGCTGCCGCCCGGACCCGGTTCAGGTGATCCGGGCAGACGTGACATCCGCGTTATCGATATTCCGGTGAGCGGCGGCAAGGCTTTGCTTTGGCGGGAAGATGATGCGAACGGCGGCGTGATCGATCGATATGCGTTGAGCTTGAACGGCAACGAGATCAGCACCATTAGAGAAACAGACTATGAGATCAAGCTTCGGTACACACATTTCGACCCGCTGACCGATCCGCCCGACGTCGAACACAACTTGCGGGCTTTCGATCCTGAAGCCGAGCATCGCTCGGCGTATATCGTTCAGTTCGTCACCCAACCCCTCGACGAGTATCGGGACGCCATCAATGAATTGGGCGGCAGGGTTTTCATCTACCTCTCCGAACATGCTCACATCGTCCAAATGGATGACAAAACGCGTTCACAGGTCGAACAGCTTCCTTTTGTTCGTTGGGTCGGCAGATATCACCCGGCGTACAAGATCGATCCCGAGTTGTTGAGCCCGCTAGGCCGCGGCCAGCTCACGACGCGACGTTACAACATAATGGTTCTCGAACGCGGCGGCGAAATGCATCGCGTGGTAGCAGAGCGGATCCGCACCAAGGGCGGCGACGTGCATACGATCTTGCCTGACGGATTTCGGCTTGAGGCGACGCTGGATCCAAATCAGCTGATCGATATCGCACATGACGAAAATGTGCTTTTCATAGATCAATGGAGCGCGGCGGAAAGCGACATGGACATCGTCCGGACGACCAGCGGGGCCGCACAGCTCGAGACGATCGAGGGCTTTCGAGGGGAAGGCGTACGGGCCGAGGTCGCTGATAACGGGCTTCGGCAGACTCACACCGATTTCCAATCAGGTCTTCCGCCGCTCATCCACAATTCCGCGAATACGAACGAGCCGAACAACCACGGCACCTCAACATACGGCATACTTTTTGGCCGCGGCACGGTCAACTCTTCGGCGCGAGGAATGCTGCCCGAGGCCCAGGGCATCTTTGCCGATTACGATTTCATGACCGACCGTTATGCGCATACTGCACGCCTGAATCAGCCGCCTTACAATGCTGTCTTCCAATCGAATAGTTGGGGCAATGGCTTGACGCAGAACTACAACACGATCGCTGCGGAATTTGACGACATCATTTTTCGAAACGACATTCTCGTTCTCAATTCGCAGAGCAACACCGGAACACGAAGTTCGCGGCCGCAGGCATGGGCAAAGAACGCAGTGTCCGTCGGCGGCATCAGACATTTCGGGACCGCCGGTTCCAATGATGACAGATGGGCAGGCGCGGCTTCGATCGGGCCGGCCTCTGACGGACGGATAAAACCGGATCTCGCCCATTTCAACGACGCCATCCATACGACCGCCAACGCAAGCAACAGCAATTACGTTCTGGATTTTGGCGGGACGAGCGCGGCAACCCCGATAACCGCAGGTCACTTTGGCCTTTTTTATCAGATGTGGCACAGCGGAGCGTTCGACAACGCGACCGGTGCGACCGTTTTCGAAAGCCGGCCGCATATGATGACGGCAAAGGCGATAATGATCAATACGGCCATTCAATGGGATATGACGATCGCCGGAACTGACGTCCGGCGCGTCAACCAGGGCTTCGGCCGCGTGAGTATCGCGAACCTTTACGGTCTTCGCGAAAAGATGCTGATAGTCGACGAGCAAGACGTTCTGACGACGCTGCAGTCCAAAACGTACTACGTCACCGTTCCGCCGGATTCGTCCGACCCGCTCAAGGTCACTATGGCGTTCGCCGACCCGATGGGTAATCCGGCCTCCTCGGTCGCAAGGATCAACGATCTGAACCTGACCGTGACAGCGCCCGACGGAACGGTCTATCGCGGGAATAACGGTCTCGGTGTCGGGCAGGGAATGTGGTCCGTGCCCGATGGAAATGCTAACAGCATCGATACGGTCGAGAACGTTTTTATCGAAGCACCGATCGCCGGAACCTGGAGGGTCGACGTCGTTGCAGCCGAGATCAATCAGGATGCGCGTCTTGAAACGCCCGGCGTTATCGATGCCGATTTCGCTCTTGTTGCCAGCGGTATCGCCCGCGTTGCTCCGACAGCGGCATCGGTTTCGGTCGGCGGCCGAGTATTGACATCAGACGGACGTGCGATCGCCGGTGCAAGGATCTCGATAAGCGGTATCAACGGCGCGGTCAGAACTTTGAACACGAACGCCTTTGGTTACTATCTTTTTGAAGGATTGCGGGCAGGCGAGACGTATACGATCGAAGCCGCATCTAAACGGTCCATTTTTGATCCGGCATCGATCGTGCTCCGGGTAGACAACGATCTCGCAGGAGTCGATTTCATCGCGATCGAATAATGAATCCTGGACGGGTCAGACCGTTCGAAGCGAACCTAGTCGACGCAGACCTTCGGCAACGTCGGTCCCAAGATGAACCCTCAATGCACGGCGGCCGCGGTCGAGCAGAACCTGGAAATCGCCGCGGGCCTGAGCGGCCCTTACCACGCCAAACGAATACTTCTGCCCGGGAACCGGCAGTTCAACTACGTCGTCTGAGGTTATTTGGAGAAAGACGCCGTTATTAGCTCCGCCTTTGTATGCCTGTCCGGTCGAGTGCAGGAATCGAGGTCCGAATCCGAGACATGTGGCGACGAGCCGCGACTCGAGGATTCGTTTCCTGATCGACTGCAATAGGTCTTCATTCTGATCGTTCATCTCGACGTAACCGAGCACCGCGAAATAGTCGCCGTCCTCTGTATTCGAAAAATGTGCAGAAAGATAATCGTCCAAATCGGGCTCATCGACCATTTCTCGCAACCGTGCCGCATACGCTTCGGATGTAAAGAGCTTGATCCCGTCCTGCTCGAAAAACGGTGTCTCAGCCGGTAATTCACCGGTCACCTCATACTGTTCGGTGATCTTTCGGGCCTCGATCTTTGCAGATTCCACGTCGGGCTGATCGAAAGGGTTGATGCCCATTACGCTACCTGCTACGGCGGTCGCAAATTCCCATCGAAAGAACTCGGCACCGATATCGTTTCGATCGTTCATGACGATCTCGATCACCGGGTGGCCCGATGCCCGCAGCTCGGCAAGATCAGCATTACTTTGCGAATCGGCTAGAGTAACATGAACGAAAACGCGGTCAACGCCATAGCTGACCGCCGGTTGGGCCGGCTCACGATCGACCGGTATGATCGCCACGCCGTTCTTGCCCGTCGATTCGGCGATCAGCTGCTCCATCCAGGCACCAATGTCGTGGATATCAGGCGAGGTCAAGATCGTCAGTTTGTCGCGACCGTGCTCATGGCAAACTCCGAGGATCAGGCCGAGCAGGGCCGAAGGATTCTCTGAAACGTCGCTCTCTCGGCAAGATCGGGCCATTTCTTTCGCGCCGATGAGGAGCCGTGCGACATCAAGCCCCATTGCGGCCGCCGCGGTCATACCGAATGGCGACAGCGCCGAAAATCGTCCGCCGACCGTGGGTTCGCCGTAGATTATATGGCGGAATCCGTCTTCGCGTGCGACCGCTTCCATCTTCGAACCAGGGTCTGTGATGGCGACGAACTGCTTGCCCGGATCACCGCTGATCTTTGAAACGCGGTCAAAGAAGTACTGTTTGAAACAATTCGGTTCGAGAGTCGAGCCCGATTTGCTCGCAACGATGAAAAGGGTTTTGGCGAGATCGAGCTTTTCTTCGATCGCTTTCACTTGCGCCGGCACGGTCGAGTCGAGAATGTGGAAATTCTTGACCCCGAAGGTCATTGCGAGGACCTCGGGGCAAAGCGACGAACCGCCCATTCCCATCAGCAGGATGTCTTCAAAACCCGCATCGGCGAGATCGGCCTGCAAGGCACGATACTTTTCGAGGTCATCGAGTTCGCGGTCGACGATATCCAGCCACCCGAGCCATTTTTCTTCGCCGGACGATGTCCATACGCCGGCGTCCTTTGCCCAGATCCGAGCGATCTTGTCGGCCGATCGCCATGCCGCGATCTCAGCCCCAACGGCCGCTTCGATCGATTCAGGGAGTGAGAATGTAAATGAAGAGTTGGACATAAATGCGTTCGACCTCAGAGCGTTCATAAAATTCGTGAGCCTGTATTTTCACGCGAAGCCGCACAGAACGCAAAGCCCCGACGGCATCGCATTTCCCCGAGGTGTGACTTTGCTGTTAAAATCTTGGCCATGAAAATTCCAGGCATGATCATCGCGCTTCTAGTCTCAGCAGTCTCCGTATTTGCACAGAACTGCCCGGAAAATGCTAAGGTCGTCGCTCCATCGATGAGTGTCGATGCAAAGGCCGAGAATGTCAAAAATATCGAGGCTGCGACCCTCAGATACGAGGCCGAACCGACCGCCGACAATCTGATCTGGGTCGGCCGACGCGTCGCATATCTTGGCCGATACAAAGACGCGATCGGGGTGTTTTCGAAAGCTATCGAGCGGTTTCCGAAAGATGCGCGGTTTTACCGCCACCGCGGGCATCGTTACATAACGATCAGATGTTTTGACGATGCGATAAAGGACTTCGAAAAAGCAGCGGCTTTGATAAAGGGTAAGCCTGACGAGATCGAACCCGACGGGATGCCGAATGCCAGGAACATCCCGACAAGCACCCTGCAGTCGAATATCTGGTATCACCTCGGCCTCGCATACTATTTGAAGGGTCATTTCGGCAAGGCGCTCAAAGCATATGAGAATTGTCAAATGGTCTCGAAGAACAATGACATGCGGGTTGCTACCACGTATTGGCATTACATGACACTTCGGCGAATGGGCAAGAGAAGCAAAGCGGAAAGGCTATTGAAAGGCTTTCCCACTGATATCGAGATCATAGAGAACGCAGATTACCTGAACCTTTTGAAACTCAACAAAGGTGAGGCGAGGGCCGAGAACCTTCTTTCCACTATCCGCGGCGACGCAAATACGCTCGGTTCGGCCTCGCTCGGCTACGGCATCGGGAATTATTTTCTCTACAACGGCGATATGGAAAAAGCCGTGACGATCTTTCGACAGATCGTTGCCGGTAATCAATGGTCGAGTTTTGGGTTTATCGCGGCCGAGGCCGAGTTAGGACGCCAGCCAGGAGAGCAGTAGTTCTTCCTGTTTGTGAAACGCGTGCTCAGGCTTGGTTGAATTTATCATCGGCAGTTTGAAAAAGACCGAAAGCTGTTCCTGAATTCCGCCTTCGCCGCGCAGTTGGGCAAGATCGAGACAGCGGGCGATCTCGATCGCAAGCGGTGCCGCGAGGATCGAATCCTTACAGAGAAAATTCACCTTGATCTGCATCGATTGGCCGAGAAATCCGCTGATGTCGATATTGTCCCACGCCTCTTTGTTGTCGCCTCGCGGCCGGTAATATCGGATATCAACGATGTGATCTTCGACCTCGTATCCGAGAATGTCGTCGAGCACGGAACTCTTCGTTTTCACCTTCGAAGCCAGCGAATCTTCGTTCGAAAGCGCCAGCCCGTCGCGGTTTCCCAAAATATTGGTCGAGTACCAGCCATCAACATGAAGAGAGCGGCTCTTTAACGCAGGGGCCAGAACGGTTTTGATAAAGGTCTGCCCGGTCTTGCCGTCCTTTCCGGCGATCGGAACATTTCGCTCACGGGCGAATTCGATCAATGCGGGTGTATCAGCAGATACGGACGGCGTGAAGTTGCCGTACGGAACGCCTTCGGCGATCGCGGCGTAAGCGTAAAGCATTGCTGGCGAAATGTCGTCTGCATTCTCATCCAATGCATTCTCAAAACCGGCAAGCGTGTTAAATATCTCATTTCCTTCTACTGCAAGCTTTTCAGTTGAGGCAAGGTTGATCACGACAACGGAGTCGCACTTGGCCTTGAACCCGGCGAGGTCGGCTCTGAGTTTATCGATCGTGGCCCGGTGACCTCGGGTACCGATCTTGTTTTGGCCTTCGATTAGCGAAAGAAATCGTTCATCACCGACGGAATGCCACGGCTTGATCTGCCGGAGTTCGTCCTCAACGGCAACGTGTTGTTTGTATGTCAGCACTTCGTGGCTCTCGGCCGCCTTTGCAAGATCTTCGGGGAAAAGATCCCAGCCGGCAAAGGCTAGGTCGGTGTAGTCGACAAGTCCTTTGATCGCGCGGTCCGCAAGCGGCAGACCATTGGTGCCGATCAGGCCTTTCTTGAGCAGTTCGATACCGGCGGCCATCGTCGTTCCGACCGCACCGCCTATTCCGACAACTGCAATTCCTAGTTTTCGTTTCGACATAAAGAAACGCTAAGTTTACAACATACAAGTGCCGAAGGCCGCACAAATGGCGTGCATTTTCTCAGATAAACAGCCATCACTTCGCACGCGATTCCGCAAAGAGTTTTGCCAACTCTCTCTTGAGAAGTTTCCCTGTCGGGCCTTTCGGAATATCATCAACGAAATGCACGGTCTTCGGGCATTTGAAATCGGCGAGATGTTGTTTACAAAAGTCAACGATCTCGGTTTCGGTTACCGAATCTGCGTCTTTTAGGACGACAAATGCCGTGACCTCCTCTCCATATAATTCGTCAGGAACGCCGATTACCGCAGCATGCGCGATCGCGGGGTGCGTATAAAGCAGGTCGTCGATCTCACGCGGATAGATATTTTCGCCGCCGCGGATGATCATGTCGGTTTTGCGGTCGGCGATGTAGAAAAAGCCGTCAGGATCGCGGTAACCTATGTCGCCGGTATGAAACCATCCGCCGGCAAACGCCCTTTCGGTCGCATCCGGGTTCTTGAAATAGCCCTTGAAGATATTAGGGCCGCGAAGGACGATCTCGCCGAGAGTGCCGTCCGGAACTTCGTTGTCTTCTTCGTCTACAACACGCATTTCGTTCCCTATAGGCATGCCGCACGAGCCCGGCCGTCGTTTTTCATTCGGCGGATTGAAGGTCGAGCGGCACGTCGATTCGCTCAGGCCGTAGCCTTCTACGACAAGAACGCCAAATGTCTCTTCGAACCTCTTCATCACCTCTGCCGGAACAGGGGCCGAGCCGCACATCGCAAATCGCAGGGAACGCGGACTTCCGGCGAGCGTGCGGCTATCGTCCTTTCGCTCCAACAGCATCGAAAGCATCGTCGCGACGGAGCCGAATGAGGTGATCTGGTATTTTTCGATGATCTCCCAAAACCGCGACGCCGAAAATTTTGGTGAGATCACGGTCGAACCGCCGGCGTATAATGCCGATATAGTTGTTACCGAGACCGCGTTCATGTGAAAAAGAGGCATCACGGAAAGCAGTCTGTCATCGGGGCCGAAACCCATCCATCCCGAGATCTGCCGAGCGTTCGCTATCAGATTACCGTGCGTCAGCAGACATCCTTTCGGCTTTCCGGTAGTTCCCGAGGTGTAGATGATTATCGCCTCGTCATCGGGCCCAAGATCGGTCGTCCCGATCTCACCGCTGAAACCCTCGGTGGCGGCATTTATTTCGTCGAACATCACGAACCGGTCTCGGCCATTGTTTCGGCGATCACCGCGGAATTGCGAGGGGATGCTCGCGACAAGATCTGAGCTGACAAGCATTAGCTTTGCCTCGGAATTTGTCACGATCCATTCGACCTCTTCTGGTTTTAGCAGCGAATTCACGGGCCCTGCCAGTGCTCCGATCTTCCAGAAGGCGAAATATGCAATGACGTATTCCGCCGAATTTGGAAGCAGCAGGCTGACGACATCTCCTTTGCCGATTCCGTGCGAACTCAACATGTTAGCTGTGCGGTTCACATCTTTGACAAACTCGGCATACGACCAGACGCGTTCATCGGCCTCTGAGAACAAAAACGCTTTATCGGGCGCGAAACCCGCCCTTTCCTCCAAAAGCTGACATAGGTTTTTGTTGCTTTCCGCGTTCATTGCGTGTATAAGATTATCACTATAAACCGCACGATTCTAATTGTTTAACCCTCAATTATTGCAGCAATTTATGACTATATTCCGCAGCTACATCAACGGTGCATGGCTCAACTCAGCTTCGGGCAGAACATCGCTTAACATCGATCCGGCGCATACCGATGATGTTATCGGTACCATCGAACTCGCGTCGCGTGAAGAGGCTCGAAGTGCGGTCGAAGCCGCCCATGCTGCATTCAGATCGTGGAAACGCACTCCGGCACCGGCACGCGGACGGATCGTTGCTCGGGCAGCGCGATTAATGGAAGAACGCAAGGAAGAGCTTGCCGCCGCGATCACACGCGAAGAAGGGAAAACGTTGGCCGAGGCCCGCGGCGAACTGACACGCGCGATTAACGTCGTCGAGTTTTGTGCAGGCGAGTCGCGAAGAATGGTCGGTGAGACGATCCCCTCAGAACTGCCCGCTAATTTTGCATATACGATCAGGGAACCGCATGGTGTCGTTGCTGCGATCACTCCGTGGAATTTTCCGGTCGCGATCCCGGCGTGGAAGATCGCTCCCGCGTTGGTCGCAGGGAACACTGTTGTTTTCAAGCCGGCGACTCTTACGCCGATGACCGCGGTTTTGTTAACGGAAGTTTTCAACGAAGCCGGACTGCCGCCGGGCGTCTTGAATCTTGTCCTCGGTTCCGGGGGCGAAGCGGGTGATGAGATCGTCTGCCATCCTGCCGTCAAGGCGATCTCGTTCACCGGATCGACCGAGACCGGTCTGAAATTGTACGCTCAGGTCGCGCCGAGGGGCGTGAAGGTACAGGCCGAAATGGGCGGCAAGAACCCGGTCGTCGTCCTCGAAGATTGCGATATTGCTCTCGCGGTCGAATCGACTGCACAAGGTGCTTTCGGCTCGACCGGGCAACGCTGCACGGCTACGTCGCGGGCGATCGTGATCGACAAGGTCGCGGATGAGTTCGTCTCGAAAATAGTCGAACGTGCGAAGAGTTTCCGCCTTGGGCCGGGCGACGATCCGAACACGGATATCGGACCCTCGGTCGACGAAAGCCAATTCACCACCGTGTTAAAATACATCGATATAGGCCGCGAGGACGGAGCCGAATTGGTGTGCGGCGGGCGCCGTGCCGAGGGTGACGGGCTCGAAAACGGCTGGTTCGTCGAGCCGACCGTTTTCGACCGCGTGACCACCGATATGCGTATCGCGCAGGAAGAGATATTCGGCCCTGTCCTTTCGGTAATTCGTGTGAAGGACTTTGACGAGGCAATGGCGGTGGCGAACGACAGTGAATATGGCTTGTCGTCGTCTGTCTTCACGAACGATGTAAATTCGACGTACCGCTTTATTGATGAGATCGAGACCGGCATGACCCATATAAACTCACCGACCACGGGCGGCGAGGCACATATTCCGTTTGGCGGCGTCAAGCACACCGGACTCGGTGCACGCGAACAGGGCTCGACGTCGCTCGATTTTTACACCGAACTTAAGGTAGTTTACGTCGATTACACCGGCCGCAAACGCGAAGGAAACCTTTATTGAAATGGAACCACAAGAAACACGATCGACGGTGTCTGATGCCGTCCGTAAGCACAAGGAATTTCTTTTTCCGGCCGTCGCCAACTATTACCAAGAGCCGATCGCATTGGTGAAAGGCGAGGGCGAATACGTCTGGGATGACCAGGGAAACAAATACCTTGATTGTTTTGGAGGAGTGCTCACCGTAAGCATTGGTCATGCAAATCCGAGGGTCAACGCGGCGTGGAAAGAACAGGTCGATAAGATCGCACATACATCTACACTCTACGCAAACCAGCCGCAGAGCGACCTGGCAGAAAAGCTCGCAGAGATCTCGCCGGGGCGTTTGAAAAAGTCGTTCTTTACAAACAGCGGCACCGAGGCCGACGATACCGCCATTCTCGCCGCAAAGATCGCGACCGGCAACAACGAGATCATCGTACTTCGGCATAGCTATGCAGGGCGCTCGGCGACGGCACTCTCCACGATCGGGCATAAAACGTGGAAACCGATCGCGTCGCAGGTTGCGGGAATCGTTCACGCCGCTGCACCCTATTGTTATCGTTGCCCGTTCAAACTTGAGTATCCGTCGTGTGGGGTCGCTTGTGCCGACGACGTCGAGGACATTATCAATACGACAACGACCGGGAGCATTGCCGCCTTCATGGCCGAAACGATACTCGGCGTGGGTGGATTTATCATCCCGCCGAAGGAGTATTTCCCGCGTGTCGCCGAGATCGCCAGGCGTCACGGTGGCCTGTTCATTTCGGACGAAGTCCAGGCGGCCTGGGGACGCACGGGCGACCGATGGTTCGGGATCGAGCATTGGGGCGTCGAGCCGGACATCATCACATCGGCCAAAGGAATGGGCAACGGAGTGCCGATCGGTTGGACGATCGCAACACCGGAAGTCGCTGACGCTTTTCCCGGCCTGACCTTTTCAACCTTCGGCGGCAACCCGGTCTCGTCCGCCGCCGCCCTTGCGGTGATCAACGTGATCGAAGAGGACGACCTGCGGACAAACGCACGCATCGTCGGCGATCATTTCCACAACGAGTTGCTGAAACTGAAGGAAAAATACGCATGCGTCGGCGATGTTCGCGGAATGGGGCTGATGCAGGGCATCGAACTCGTAAAAGACAGAAATACAAAAGAACCAAACCCCGAAGCTGTTTTGCGCGTATTTGAAGAAACAAAGCGACAAGGCGTTCTGATCGGCAAAGGCGGCCTCTACGGCAACGTTATCCGAACCGGGATGATGCTCAATACGACGACGGACACTGTAGATCGGCTGATCGAGGCTTTAGATGCGGGATTGGCTCTTTGTTGACAACTATAATGATGAAAGTGGATCGGCGACAGTTTATTGCTGGTGCTGCGGGGATCGCCGTTGCAGGATCTCTTGCGGCGTCCCGTTCAGAGGCGGCTAGTCGACCGAACATTCTTTTTATTCTTGCCGATGATATGGGCTGGGGAGATCTGAGTTGCTATGGGCGCCCCGACTACCAGACGCCTAATCTCGATCGGCTTGCCCGACAGGGAACTCGGTTTACGAAAGCCTATTCGGCCGCACCCGTCTGCACACCGACCCGTGTGGGATTTCATACCGGCCGCTATCCGGCACGCTTGCCCGTCGGTCTGGAAGAGCCGATACATGAACGAAGTGCTATCGGCGATCGAATCAAAACCACAGGTATCCCTCGATCTCATCCGACAGTCTCGTCGCTAATTAAGGAAGCGGGTTACGAAACGGCCCTTATCGGCAAATGGCATCTTGGCTATTGGCCGGATTTCGGGCCGCTCCATTACGGGTTTGATGAGTTTTTCGGGATCATGAGCGGCGCCGTCGATCATTTTACCCACAAGGACATGAAGGCCGAATTGGACCTTTATGAAGGAAGGACACCTGTCGAGAAAGTGGGGTATATGACCGATCTGCTTTCAGATCGAGCCGTCGATTATCTCAAAAGACCCCGCAAGGATCCATTTTATCTGAGCCTTCATTACACCGCCCCACATTGGCCGTGGGAAGGCCCGAACGACCGTGCATTTAGTGACACGATTGACTATAGCTCGGCCGGATTTCGTGCTGGCGGTTCTCTCAAGATCTATGGAGAAATGATGAGGTCTCTCGATTCTGGGATCGGGCGAGTCTTGAGCGCCCTCAGATCGACCGGCCTTGAAAAGAATACGCTTGTGATCTTCACGAGCGACAACGGCGGCGAACGATTTTCGTTCAATTGGCCATTTCGCGGTCAGAAAATGGAACTATACGAAGGAGGTATTCGTGTTCCGGCGATAGTTCGATGGCCGGGCGTAACGAACCGGGGCACTGTTTCCGATCAGCCAGTTATCACGATGGATTGGACGGCTACGATGATCGCGGCGGCAGGATCGCGGCCCGATGCTAATTTTCCGTTGGATGGCGAGGATCTTTTACCAGTGCTCCGCGGAACAGTGCCGAACCACGACCGGAGATTTTTTTGGCGAACAAAATCACAAGGCGGAATGCTCAACGGTAAATGGAAATATATCCGCGATGCAAAGAATGAATATTTGTATGATCTGTCGGTCGACGAACGCGAGCAATCGGACTTTAAACTGAAGCACCCGGGGATCCTCAACGACGCGAGACGCGAATTTGGCGCATGGGAGTCGGGGATGGCGAAGTATCCCGCAGCGTGATCTGCGATAGAAATTCAAAGAAATTCATATGATGAGATACGTACTGACCGCAGTATTCGTTTTTTCACAAGTGCTGACCATCGCCGCGCAGTCCGAAACAGACGTCGACGAGTTTGTAAAGCAGCAAATGGAACGCGAAAAGATCCCGGGCGTTTCTCTGGCCGTGATAAAGGACGGCAAGCCGATGATCGTAAAGGGCTATGGTCTCGCAAATGTTGAGCATAATGTCCCGGTCAAGCCCGAGACGATCTTTCAGTCGGGCTCGGTCGGCAAACAGTTTACTGCCTTTGCCGTGATGCTTTTGGTCGACGAAGGAAAGATAGGCCTCGATGAGAAGATCGGCAAATACCTTGGTGAGGTGCCGCCAAGTTGGGCGAACATCACTGTCCGAAATCTGCTGACGCATACTAGCGGAATGGGAGACTATCCGCAGAAATTCGATTTCCGCAAAGACTACACTGAGGACGACCTCCTTAAGATCATCAAGGAAACCCCCTTAGGCTTTGCTCCCGGTGAAAAGTGGCAATACAGCAATTTTGGATTCGTAACGCTGGGAATTCTGATCAGAAAAGTCTCGGGTAAGTTTTATGGCGATTTCCTCGCGGAGCGCGTTTTCAAGCCGCTCGGGATGACAACGGCTCGCGTTATCAGCGAATACGATATCGTTGCAAATCGGGCTGCAGGGTACGAACTCAGAAATGGCGAGGTCAAAAATCAAGCGTGGGTGTCGCCGGCGCTCAACACCACTGCCGACGGCGCACTATATCTTTCTGTACTTGACATGATCAAGTGGGAAGCGTGCCTGGCAGAGCGCAAACTTCTCAGTGAGCGATCATACAAACAAATGTGGACGCCTGTTCGTCTAAATAATGGCAAGAAAGAGCGTTACGGATTTGGTTGGGCACTTCGGACTGTCAATGGTCAGGGCGTGATCGAGCATGGCGGTGCCTGGCAGGGATTCAAGTCTTTTATCGCGAGGTACCCGTCGGCAAAGTTGACGGTCATCGCGTTCGCCAACTCGTCCAACACGAACCCGGCCCGTTTGGCCAACGGTGTTGCGGAGGTCATCGACCCGCAGCTAAAGCCTAAGCCGATCGCGGACGCAGAACCTGCATTCACAGCTGATATGCGCCGAGCGCTCGAGGATGTTCTCAAGGGAAAGGTCGATGAGAAGCGATTTACGCCCCGTGTGCGTCAAGCCCTTTCCGATCCGAATGATCGTCTGATCGCTCACCTCAAAACGCTTGGCGGGATACTAAAATTTGAACTTCTCGAAAAGACCGATATGGGCGATGAAATGCTCTATCGGTATAACGTCGAGTTTCAGAGCATGACCGTAGTACTGGAACTTGGTCGTGATCAACAGGGAAGGATCGGCCATTTTGAACTCCAGCCGGAATAACAAGATTGATCGGATCTACTTGTCCAGGTGAATTTATGAGGTATTTCTTTGGTAAAACGATCGCGGCAGTGATCTTGCTGGTTGCAGGCACCGGGTTTGGCCAGCTACTCGAAAAAGACAAGGTCACATCAGCCGCTGAACGAGCATTTGAAAAGGTCGCAAAGTCGGTCGTGATGCCTGCTCCGGGCTGCGCGGTCGGGGTTTCGCTGAATGGAGAATCCGTTTTCGAAAAGGCGTTTGGGCTGGCTGAAATGGAGCACAGTATTGCAAATACCCCACAGACCATTTTCGAATCGGGCTCTGTTGCGAAGCAGTTCACCGCGGCGGCTCTTGTTCTGCTGCAGCAGGACGGGAAGCTGAGTATCGACGATCCTGTCAGGAAATATGTCCCTGAACTGCCGGACTACGGAGCTCCCCTTACCATCCGGCATCTGCTCAATCACACAGCAGGGCTGCGGGATTGGTTTGCGGTGAGGGCGTTGAGCGGGGAAGGCGCGGGCCAGCATATAGTCACGCAGCAGATGATCTTTGATACGGTGGTGCGGCAAAAGGGGCTGGATTTTATGCCCGGGGCCGAGTATTCGTATTCGAACAGCGGCTATCAGCTGGCGGCGATGATCGTCGAGCGTGTTTCCAAGCAAAAATTACCCGAGTTCGTCACTGAGCGTATTTTGAAGCCGGTCGGAATGAAGAGCACCGGTTACCGCGACGATTTTCAACGGATCGTACCCGGCCGGGCACAGGCCTATGCAAAGAGTGGTGATGGCCCTTGGCGACTGAGCATGCCGATGATGACCGCCCACGGCGGCGGCGGAATGCTGACGACCATCGGTGATTGGCTTAAATGGAATGCGATGCTCGATGCAAAAACGTGGAACGCTTCGCTCGCCGATTCGCTTGAAACGCAGGGCGTTCTGAACAACGGACAAAAGATCAGCTACGCGCTCGGCCTTGGTATCAATTCGTATAAAGGCAACAAACAAGTCGCTCACAGCGGAGGGACGGCAGGTTACAGGACTTTTCTTGCGCGTTTTCCCGATAAAAAGCTCTCGATCGCGGTGCTGTGCAATGGAACAGCGCCGGATTCGACGGCCCTTGCGAACAGCATCGCTGACGAGATCCTCGGCCCCTTTCCCGAACCTCCGGCCGCCGCCAGTGCAGAAAACCTGCCGATCCAGCAGCCTGAGAGATATGTCGGGCTCTGGAAGAACGAACGGAATAAGACAGCAACGCGATTTACCCTGAACAATGGCGAATTGCGCGCGGGTGCTACGCCTGTGCGTGCGATGCCCGACGGATCAATGATGATCGGTTCGAATAAGATCGTCTTCATCAACGATAGCGCTGGAAAACCGGTCTCTTTCGACGCGATAACCAACGGCGACAGCATCCGCTTCACCGCAGAAGCCGAGTGGCAGCCGTCGGCGGCTGATCTGGCCGGATTCGCCGGCGACTGGTACAGCGACGATGCCGAAGCAACTGTCAGGTTCGAGGCCGAGGGCTCAAACGCGTTTTTGTCGATCAAAAATTCGCCGCGAATAGCGCTAAGGCCGTTATACAAGGACTGCTTTGCTGGTTCGGGCCAGATCGTATGGTTTGACCGCGATCCGTCGGGAAAGGTTGTGAGGATGCATATAGGCGAAGGCCGCATGCGAGATATGCCTTTTGTTCGTGCGACAAGAAAGGATCCGTGAACTTATGGACGTAACGGTCAGAACAGCCGAAGTTGCCGATCTGGAAATACTCCTTGACTTTGAACAGGGAGTGATCGAGGCCGAGCGGCCATTTGATGAGACTCTGAAGCCAGAGAGCATCCGTTATTACGATATGGCGGCAATGCTCGCGGCACCGCACATTCGGGTAGTGGTGGCCGAGTTTGATGGTCAGGTCGTTGGCTCGGGTTATGCTCGCATCGAGGATTCGAAACCGTATCTGGATCATGAACAACACGCGTACATGGGCTTCATGTTCACCGTTCCAGAACATCGCGGCAAAGGTGTGAACCAAAAGATCATCAAGGAACTTGAACGATGGTCGGTTTCAAACGGCGTGACCGAGATGAGACTTGAGGTCTATGTGGACAATGTCTCAGCGATTCGGGCGTATGAAAAGATCGGATATTCGGCGAGCATTTCAAAGATGCGGAAGCGTATTTCAGAGGATTAGCTTATGAAACAGTCGATAACTTTCGTCTTTATACTGGTGTTTAGTTTGGGTCTGTATGCACAGGTACCTGACAGAGCAAAGGTCATCGCCGGAGCGGAGCGGGCCTTTGACAAGGCCGCAAAGACCAATCCGATGCCGGCTCCGGGCTGTGCGGTTGGCGTTTCGCTTAACGGTGAGAGCGTTTTTGAAAAGGCGTTTGGGATGGCTGAGTTGGAGCACGGCATCGCGAACACGCCGCAGACGATCTTTGAATCGGGTTCCGTTGCGAAGCAATTCACTGCCGCGGCTCTCATTTTGCTGCAGCAGGACGGGAAACTTAATATCGACGATCCTGTGCGTAAGTACATCCCCGAATTTCCCGAATATGAAAAACCGATAACTATCCGGCACATCCTTACGCACACAGCGGGCCTTCGCGATTGGGGCTCGGTAATGCAATTGACCGGTGTCGGGCGTGGTGACCGTGTAATAAACCAGGCGGTTGCTCTGGATGTTATCTATAGGCAGAAACATCTTGATTTCGTTCCGGGAGCCGAGTATTCCTATTCGAATAGCGGCTATCAGCTCGCGGCCGAGATCGTCGAGCGTGTGTCGAAGCAGAAGTTTGGCGATTTTGTCGGTGAGCGGATATTCAAGCCGCTGGGCATGACAAAAAGCTCTTGGCGTGACAACTATCAACGCATCGTCCCGGGCCGTGCTCAGGCGTACTCGAAAGCCGGCCCGACCGCTCCGTGGATGCTGAACATGCCGTTCATGAACGTCGTCGGGAACGGCGGAATGCTGACGACCGTCGGCGATTGGCTGAAATGGAACGCCGCTCTCGACGCGAAGACCTTCGGCGAGCCGTTTGTCAACGCACTCGAAACACAAGCCGTCCTGAATGACGGGCGTAAGATCAGTTATGCGCTGGGTGTCGTCGTTGACAGCTACAGGGGAATCAAGGAAGTAACGCATAGTGGCGGAACTGCGGGATATCAGACATATCTCGCCAGATTCCCTGAGAAGAAAGTATCGGTGGCCGCTCTTTGTAACGGGTTTCCGCCTTCATCGGGCGAGATCGTATATAGCGTGGTCGACGAGATCTTTGGGCCGTTCCCCGAGCCCTCGAAGGTGGAGGGCGTGCCCGTACCCGAAGGGCGACTTAAGAAGTACGCGGGCATCTGGAAAAACGATATCACTAGGAACGTTAACCCGATCACGCTCGATAAAGGCGAACTAAAGCTTGGCAACACGGCATTGAAACCTGTGGCTGACGGATCTTTCATGCTCGGGGACCGCAAGATGAAGTTCACCGACGGCAGTCCGGCGACCGCAGTCATTAACAACCCAGACGGTTCCGTCACACGCCTTACTCTCGTAACCGGCTGGACGCCATCCGCCGCTGACCTAGCCACTTTCGCAGGTGATTGGTACAGTGAAGAAGCTCAGGCTACGCTGACCTTTTCGGTCGACGGTGACAAGGCATTCATCATCCAGCGACCGATCACACGTCTTGCGCTCAGGCCGATCTACAAAGACCATTTCGCGACCCAGGGCTTCGTCGTCTGGGTAACGCGGGACGCGAAGGGTAATATCGAAAAATTACATGTTGGCGGTTCAAGAATGAGAGATATGCTTTTTGAGCGAGTCCGGAAGTGATCCCGAGCGGAGACTGAGAGAGCATCGGCGGGAAGTCGCTGGAAGATTGATCGAGGCATCATTTCAAGCTTTCCAACATGTGGTCTTGGGTTAAAATGTACGTATGAGAACGCCTGAAGAAAAACTGCTGAACCCGCGTCCGGGAAGCAAGATCGCTGAGGCGAGGGACTTTGGCATTGACCTCACTCTGATCGTCGGGAAACTTAGAAAGACTCCGCAACAGCGTATCGATGACCTTCAATCGGCAATGAGGTTTCATGTCGAACTGGACAAAGCGAGAGAAGCACGGCTTCTGAAGAAATGATCGAGCTCAAAGACGCAATTACGGCACTCGTCGATAATGATGTCGAATTCGTTCTCATTGGCGGCGTAGCCATCACGCTTCATTCTTCGGCGTATGTGACCGAGGATCTCGATCTTTGCTATTCGAGGACCAATATTAACCTTGTTAAGCTGTGTGCGGCGCTTGGCCGGTTCAAACCGCGTGCGAGAGGTATTCCTGACGAACTGCCTTTTATCTTCGACGAAAGCACGCTTCGAAACGGTACGAATTTTACTTTCAGCACGACAATCGGCGATATAGATCTGTTGGCAGAGGTTGCGGGTGTCGGCGACTATACTGTGGCGAGAGAAAAGTCGGTCGATTTTACAATTTACGACCGGGTTGTCAAGGTGCTGTCCCTGGATGCTTTGATCGCTGCCAAGCAAGCGGCCAACCGACCAAAGGATCAACTTGTTCTACCAGAACTATTGGCGCTGCGCGAAGCACTCGACCCTAACAGTGAGTAGGGACCGTTAACGTTTTTGGCTTTCACTCCGTTACAGGACAAAATTGAAATTGAAAACACTGATCAAAAACGGACGTGTCGTTACTGCGGTGGACGGCTATTTTGCCGACATCTTTATCGACGCCGACCTCGCCTACGGCAATGACACCCCACTTTACGGAGCAATGGGGTTCGTCCGTAAATCTCAGAAAGAGTCGGGTCTAACGCGGAAGAAGAAGTCGTCACATTAAACACAATCGTCGGGGACATTCGCTGTAACTTATACAACTACGCTGTCGACCCCGGCAAACTCGCCGCCTGGATCTCAGCCAGCCACGTCGAGAAAGCACCGAAGAAAAAAGGCGCCAGCACCGTAGGAGGAAACAAAACCATGTCAATATTCGGTTTGGAGGAAGATGAGAAGGATGTTCCATTGGACGAAAAGCCCGGTGGGGTAATTGCCCCGAAATCTAAGGCTATCGGAATAACGGTACTTCTTGTAATTGGGTTAGGAATCGGCGGCGGCCTTTTAGGCAGCCTTTTAGGCAAATTTCAGGCATATCGTGAGCGAGGTAGAAATAACTTCTATTTTTCACAAGATTCTCGAACTCTCGACACATCCAAAGTTTTAAAACCAAGTCTAGATTTTGTTAAGCTTTCCCTTCCATTGAACGGTAGCGTAGAAGTCCCGGCGGAATGGTACAGAGCGGAACAAAGTGGCCGCGTAATAGGGACGGTCGGTGAGAGTAATCTAGACATGGCGGCGGTGTTAATAACATCGGCAAATCAGAATATTTTTTGGGCTAAGTCCGCACCCCGGATGCCGTTTGCAACAACGGAAGTTGCTGCACAAACCTCACCGGGGAATTCTGACGAGATCATGACGTCTTCAACGGCCGATCTTGAAAAGATTCTCAACTACGCAATTGACGGTCTGAAACAACAATATTCGACGAACGCGAAAGTTCAAACGTCCCGATGGGAGCGGATTGGGTCTCATCCGGCATATAGGATCCAACTCAACGTCCAGGGACCTCAAGGACTGAATATTATTGTTAGGGTTACCAGAGTCTTTGTGGGCGTAAGTATGTTTACTTTTGCACATGCATACCCAGAGTCCGAATCGAACGATTGGCGACCGGTGATCGATTACATAGACAATACTATACAGTTCGGAGAATGATGAAATATCGCGAAATACACGAGCCGTCGTCTCCACACTTCACTCAACGCTAGAATAGGACAACGACATTCCACTAGGGTTAACAGAAAAGGCAAAGACGATGAAAACACTAATTAAAAACGGCCGCGTCGTCACAGCGGTTGACGACTATCACGCTGACATTTTCATCGACGGCGAGACCGTGACGACGATAGGGAAGTCACTCGATATGGAAGCCGATCTCGTCATCGATGCGTCCGGGAAACTCGTGATCCCCGGCGGGATCGATCCGCATACGCATATGGAGCTGCCGTTTGGCGGGACCTCGTCGAGCGATGATTTTTTTACGGGAACGCGGGCGGCGGCGTTTGGCGGGACGACGACGATCATCGATTTTGCGGTGCAGAACAAAGGCGAGTCGTTGACACAGGGTATCGATAACTGGCATGCAA
This sequence comes from Chloracidobacterium sp., assembly GCA_016716305.1. NCBI lineage: Bacteria > Pseudomonadati > Acidobacteriota > Blastocatellia > Chloracidobacteriales > Chloracidobacteriaceae > Chloracidobacterium > Chloracidobacterium sp. The sequence continues at coordinate 1,310,807 of JADJWP010000002.1, read as the reverse complement.
AAGCGAACGGAAAATGCACGATCGATTACGGCTTTCATTTGATAACAACCGAGTTCGAAGACGGCGATGAAGCCGAAATGTATCGGGTCATGGATTCCGGCGTGACAAGCTTCAAGCTATTTATGGCGTATCCCGGGGTTTTTCTCGCGGACGACGCGACGATCTTTCGCGCGATGTCGGCGGCCGGTGACCGAGGCGGCCTGATCTGCATGCACGCCGAGAACGGGGTCGTCATCAACGAGATAATCAAGCGTTTTCTTGCCGATGGACGAACCGCACCGAAATATCACGCGCTTACTAGGCCGACAATAGCCGAGGCCGAGGGTGTCCATCGCGCGATCGCGATCGCCGAAATGGCCGAGTCGCCGGTCTATATCGTTCACCTTTCGTGTACCGATGCGCTGAATCAGGTGCGACAGGCGCGCGACCGCGGCATTGCGGCGTTTGCCGAAACATGCCCACAGTATCTTTTTCATTCGATCGAAGATTACGGTGACGATTGGGAAGGTGCGAAGTTCGTGATGACGCCGCCGCTGCGCGAGAAGCACAACTGTGCCGAGCTGTGGAAAGGCCTCAAGATGGACGACCTACAGGTGATCTCGACCGATCATTGCCCGTTCTGCATGAAAGAGCAAAAGGAACTCGGTCTAGGCGATTTTTCCAAGATCCCGAACGGCGCACCCGGTGTCGAGAATCGGCTCGCTCTGATCTATAACGGCGGTGTGGTCGAGAACCGCATTTCGCTTAATCGCTTTGTCGAGCTGACATCGACAGCGGCGGCAAAGATGTTCGGGATGTTCCCAAAAAAGGGGACGATCGCGGTTGGCTCGGATGCTGATATCGTCATCTTCGATCCGGATGGCGAGACGACCTTCGGCGTCGAGAATGAACACATGAACGTCGATTATTCCTCATACGAAGGCTGGAAGATCAAGGGCAAGGTCGAGACCGTCCTCTCACGCGGCAGTGTTGTGATCGAGAACGGCGAGCACAAAGGCAAAGCCGGCGACGGGCAGTTCCTCAAACGCGGCGAGTGTGTGAGAAACTGAAAAAAAACGCGGCGGCTTTGGGATATCTCCCAGAGCCGCCACGTTCACAAGGCTGATCCATCTTTTCCGGCGGGCCGCTGATTGGCGGCGCGTGACAGGAATTTCCCGGAATGGATCGCCCGCTTAACCCATCTAGACCATACTACTCTCCGGTATCGCTCCACATTTCAAAGCTTCCCCAGATCGAATCGATGATCGACTCATTGGCGGCGAACCGGCCCTCTTCGGTGCCAAGGATCATCACGTAATTGTCCGTGATATCGGTTCCGACAAGGATCCTCAACTTACCTTTCTCGCCATTAGCATTGACGGTCGTCGCGTCAGCGACGGCATAGTCGTCACTTTCGGCTTTGAGCGCGCCGGGCGTAACCTTTTGACCGAGGCCTTCGAGGAACTCGACCGCATCGCTGAGAAGGTCCTCTTTCGTAAGGGTCTTGTCCTTGTAGGCTAGGACAAAGACATCGATCTCCGAAGGAGCGGGCGTTGTGACGGCCATAACGTCGATACCCTCGATGGTTTCGCTCTGTCCCTGCGAACCCTCAGGTACCGAGAATCCGTAGCCTTTGACATCGTCATAAACGTATATCCAGTTGGACGGGATCGGATTCTTCTTTGCTGACTTGGCTTTGCCTTCCGGTTTGGCTTCATTTTTCAGCGTCGGCTTCGCCGTGCTGTCAGATTTAGCCGTAGTTGTCCCCGATTTGCTGTTCGCATTGGAAGCATTCGAGTTGGCAGTGTTAGCGGGCTTTGCCGTGCTCGTATTGTCGCCGGTGCCTACTGAAAATGAACATCCGATCATCGACGTTCCGAGCACCGAAACCGCGATCGCGGTCAAAAGTCTTGATTTCATAATTTCTCCTTGGTGTTTTTGTTCGCGATCGTTATTCAACGATCGCCGTTGGTTTTCGATTCTTGTAATAAAGTGTGACCTTCGATATTTCGAGCAGGTTCAGTTTTTCCCATTCGATGAAGTTTCCGTCGCTGTCTTCGACACGAAGGTCCCAGAGCTTTGCACGCTCCTTTCGGGAAAACGTGATCTCGAGTTCCTCGTTGCTCAGCAGCGTGTCCGCGCCAAGTATGTCTTCGCCCCATTCGTCGGCATTGTGTGGCGTGACGTAAAGCGCATAGATCTCGACACCGGTCCGGTTGACCAGTATGAAGTCCTGTGCGCCCTGAGCCGCGACGTCAACTGTGGTTATTCCCGGAAAGTAGAAAAGACCGAGCGTGAACAATGCGGCCAAGACAAGAGTCTTAATGTTTCTCATAATATTTCTCCTCTTTAGTTGATTTGTTTTGAACTGTTTGATTCCCGATCGGGGAAGCAAGGCAGAACCTATTGCCTTACCCAAACGACGCCGTCAGACCAGGTGATGCGATTTCCATCGGCCGAGAGCGTTCCGTTCTTAGTAGCAAAGTCGAGAGCTCGTATGCTGTTGCCCTGTATCGTCCCGCGAGATCGGGTCGTACCGCCGGGCCTTGCATCCTGTATGGTCAATGTCGAGTCGATGTGTCCGATATTCCACACGTACGGCGACCTCGTGCCGTCGTCGTAATAGCCGACCCATACACCGTTCAGGTCGGGTGCCTTCGCGGCCTTTACCCAAACGACACCGTCCGACCATGATATCCGTGTGCCGTCAGCTGAAAGCGTCCCATTCTGTGTAGCAAAATCCAGCGCCCGCACCGAGTTTCCCTGAACCGTTCCGCGAGATTTCGTCGAACTGTTCTTTGTGTCGGTGATCGCGAGATTACTGCCGTTTTGAGTGATCCGCCAGACATATGGCGATCGGGTTCCGTCGTCGTAATAACCGATCCAGTTGCCGGCCATATCAGGGATCGCATTGTCGAAGATCGCGGTTGCCTTGCCATTTTTGTAATAGAGCGTGACCTTTGAGATCGCCCGAAGATCGAGGTTCTCCCATTCGATATAGGTGCCCTCGTCGTCCTCGACCCTCAGGTCCCAAAGCTTCGCGGTCTCTTTACGAGAAAAGACGATGCCGATCTCGTCATTTGAAGGAAGTACGTCGGCTCCCAGAATGTCTTCGCCCCATTCCTTCGAGCTGTGGGGGGTCACATAAAGCGCCGAGATCACTACACCGGTTTTGTTGACCACGACGATGGTCTTTGAGCTTTGGGCCGACACCTCGGTGGTTAAGAAGCCCGGAATACAAAGCAAAATGCCAATTAAAAACGTCAGAACGGCGACCGACCTTGTTGATTTCATCTATTTCTCCATTAACTTCAGTTCTGTTGATCGAAAACCTGTTCGAGCCGTGATCGTTCGATCAGCCACGGTTTCGTTTCATGCAAACCCACATTTTTCGACCCGTGCGTGGAAATACCTGCTGATCGAGGGAAGAGACATTCGATCGGGAGCTCAAAAGTTATTCTCTGAACATATAAACGGGAATTTTTGTGGAAAGGTGTAACGCTCGCGGCAATTTTATTTTTCCGGGTTAAGTTTTATACTCAAGTCGCAGCTATCACATCCTTACGATTTATGCTTGAAAGCAGTACGCAGCAGATCACGGCTCTTCTGATCGATTGGAGCAAGGGAGATCAAGTTGCGCTTGAGCACCTGATGCCGCTCGTTTATGACGAACTTCGTCAAATGGCACGCAGATACATGCGCCAGCAACCCTCTGGACACACGTTTCAGACGACCGAGCTTATCCATGAGGCCTACCTCAAACTCGCGAAACAGAATGATAATGACTGGATGAATCGGGCACACTTCTTTGGCGTTGCAGCAACGGCCATGCGCCACATTCTGGTCGATTACGCCCGATCCAAACACAGCCAGAAACGAGGCGGATGGCAAGAACGGGTGACACTGACCGACGCGGCATCACTCGCTAACAGCCAGACGACCGACATTGTCGCTCTTGACGACGCACTGAATACGCTGGCGGCCATGGATGAACGCAAGAGCCGCGTCGTCGAATTGAAATATTTTGGCGGCCTGACTACCGACGAGATCGCCGAAGTGCTGAAGATGTCGTCCGAAACGGTCAAGCGTGATTGGCGTTTTGCTCGCACGTGGCTGCTGCGTGAATTGAGCAAAGCAAATTAGATCGTCCGAACAAAGATGCCCGCGATACTTAAGGCTTAGCTCAATGGACCCTGAAAGACTAGAAAAGGTCGAGGCGATCTTTCATGCTGCCCTTGATTTGGAGCCCGCTCCGCGGGCCGCGTTTCTCGACGATGCTTGCGGCGATGACATCAAAATCCGGGCCGAGGTCGAATCGCTGCTCGCCTTCGACGAGACCAGGGACGACTTTCTCAACGAACCGCCGCTATCGCTCGCCGCCGAACTGTTCTCGAATGGTGTAAAGCAAAAACCGATGATCGGCCGAACGATCGGCCATTACACGATCGAAAGCTTGCTGGGAGTTGGCGGCATGGGCGAAGTTTACCTTGCGGAGGACGCAAGGCTCGGCCGCAAGGTCGCTCTCAAGCTGCTTCCCGAAGAATTCGTTGACGACAAAGATCGATTAAGCAGATTCGTACTTGAAGCAAAGGCAATATCCGCCCTAAATCATCCGAACATTATTACCATCCACGAGATCGGCGAAGCGGACGGAACGCACTTCATCGCAACAGAATTCATAAATGGAAAGACACTCAAGGAACTCTTGACGTTGAGTAGGGTGGACCTGCGAACATCGATCGACATTGCGATCCAGATCGCGTCAGCCCTCGATGAAGCGCATTCCGCAGGCATTATTCATCGCGACATAAAACCTGACAACATAATGATCCGCCCAAGCGGGCTGGTAAAGATCCTGGATTTTGGAATTGCGAAGCTGACCGAATCGGCGGCAGACCCATTTGTATCTGCTTCATCGAAAGCGGTCAAACGCGGTGATACTCAACCAGGCGTGATCGTTGGAACCGCCGACTACATGTCACCTGAGCAGGCCAAAGGAGGCCGCGTTGACACGCGGTCGGATATTTTTAGTTTCGGCTCAGTAATGTACGAGATGATCTCGGGGAAGAAGGCTTTCGCCAGCGAAAACGCGATCGAGACGATCGGATTGATACTTAAAAAGGACGCCGCTCCGCTCGAGATCGTTGCCGCTGAGGTCCCGCCAGTCGTCGCCTCGATCGTCGACAGGTGTTTGCTGAAGAACATTGATGATCGATACCAGTCGATCAACGATGTCCTGACCGATCTTAAAAGCGTGCGGCGCCGGTTGGATCTCGACGAGGTCGGAACAGATCTTGCGACCGATCCGCGACGATCCGTTACCGATCCGTCAAGATCGAAAACCGCCGATGGTTCGATTCGAACCATCGATACGTCCACGGCTCGTTTAGCTGGGGTGCCGGATGAAGACAACACGGCAGTCCGAGGTCGATCGCAAACTTCGACGTCAGTTCATTTTATTCGCCGACACGTCCTTATGGTTGCCGCGGTCGTTTTCGGTCTCGCTGCGGTCGGCGGGATCCTCGGATACTACTTCATTTCCGAATCCGAACAGATCCGCTCGATCGCCGTCATGCCGTTTGTGAACCAGAGCGGCGACGCGAATGTTGATTACCTTTCTGACGGGTTGACCGACAATCTCATCAGCAGCCTTTCGATGATCCCTAAATTGTCCGTAAAAGCGCGAAGCACCGTATTTACATACAAAGGGAAGGAAAATCTGCCAAAGCGTATCGGGGAAGAGTTGAATGTCGAGGCCGTATTGATGGGCAATCTGGCAAAGTCCGGTGACGATCTGAAGATCAGTCTTGAGTTGGTCAATGCAGCGACACAGGACGTTCTGTGGTCAGCCAGCTACTCGCGAAAGATGAATGACCTCGTCACACTTCAGCGCGAGATCGCCCGTGATGTCTCGGCCCGGCTAAGGCCGCAACTCTCGTCCGAAGTGCAAAAAAGTGTTGCAAAAAATTACACATCGAACGCCGAGGCTCAGCAGCTCTACCTCAAAGGACGGTTCCACTGGAACAAACGAACGATCAAGAGTATCGAACGCGCGGCAGGCTACTTTAAGCAAGCCATCGGGACCGACAGTGAGTTTGCACTCGCACATGCAGGCCTGGCCGATGCGCTTGCGTTGATGCCCTTATACGACAATTTAAGGCCGAGCGAATATAAACCGCTGGCTAAACAGTCAGCCCTCAGGGCCCTCGAACTTGATCCAAACCTTGCGGAAGCTCATGCGTCACTCGGTTACATAATAAACACCTACGAATTTGATTGGGGATCGGCGGAGCGCGAATACAAGAATGCGATCCGGCTAAATCCAAACTATGCGACCGCTCATCAGTGGTACGCTGAGTTCCTTGCATGTATAGGAAGGAACGATGAAGCTCTTTCCGAGATCTCGACCGCACTTGAACTCGATCCGCTGTCTTTGGTGATCAATCGGATGATGGGCAATATCCTTGGCTTTGCAGGCAGGCCCGATGAAGCTCTGGCACAGCTTAAACGGACAGTTGACCTTTATCCTGAAAGCCCGCGGGTCAGATACAACCTCGGTGACGCTTTCGCTACTTTAAAGATGTATCCCGAAGCCGTTGAACAGTATTTGGCCGCATTCGAATTGGATGGAAAAAATGAGCAAATGATCGGTGAATACAGATCGGCTTTTGTCAAAAAAGGCTGGGAGGGCTTCTGGGATCACCATTTGAAGACAGTGTTGTCAAATCGACAAACCGCACTGGATCGCGACCCAAAAGCATATGTCGCTAATGCGAACATTGCATTCGCATACGCAGCGGCGAACGATGCCGACAGAGCGATCGAATTTCTAAATAAGGCCTACGAAGAGCGCGAACCGGACATCCTGACCATAAAATCGACTGACGCTTACAGGTTTTTACACGGCGACCAGCGGTTCAAGGATCTGCTCAGAAAGATCGGTCTGCCTGAATAAAGGATCGATCGTTGGCGAAGTTGGTGTGCGATAGCGCGTCTTCGTGTGAACATTGCTCTTGATCGGTTGAAATATGCTCTATTCAGATAGGTCCCTATCGCAGAAGCTCGAACATACAGAAGGGCGCACGAGCACCGACTTTGCCCAAACCCGAGTTCGTCTGGATCCAACAAGCACATCAGCATGGCGCACGATCGGCGGTGCTCATCTCATCTACGACGGCATTGAGTCGCCGCTCACGCAGACGTTCGGGCTCGGGCTTTTTACACCAACTACCGCTGGCCAGCTAGACGAGATCGAGGAGTTTTTTCAGAGCCGCAACGCACCGGTTTTTCACGAGGTGAGCCCGATGACCGATCCGTCGCTTATGACCCTGCTCGGAGAACGCGGGTATCGCCCGATCGAATTAACGAACGTTCTATTTCGGATGCTTGGAAAGTCCGTCGATCGGACCCCGAATTCGGGCTCCGAGGTGAAGACGCGCGTGATCGAGCCGAGCGAGGCGGAACTTTGGGCGACGACGTCAGCTGATGCATGGACGACCGAGGACGCGGCGTTGGCTGATTTCATGTTGAAGTTTGGCCGTGTAAGCGCGCAGTGTTCGGGTGCCTACCCATTCATTGGTGAGTTGGGAGACCGTCCGATCGCTACCGGAATGCTGTTCGTTTTTGATGAGATCGCTTTTCTTGCCGGAGCGAGTACGATCCCGGAAGGCCGAAATCGAGGTGCGCAGAATGCTCTTTTGAGTGCCCGCCTTACGCTCGCGGCCGAAAAGGGCTGCGAAATGGCGATGATGGGCGCTGCCCCCGGAAGTCAATCGCAAAAGAACGCCCAGCGCAATGGATTTCAGATCGCATATACGCGCACCAAATGGCAGTTAATAAGTTAGAATAAAGCGCTCAAATCCGTCTCTAAAACCTATGACACGATGCCCTGAATGCAGGCGCGATTTTCAAACGGTGACGTGCCTGGGATTATGAAAACAATTAGAAATGAAAATGACCGGGCCGAAATGATCAGGCGTTTGAACGGCCTTGATAGCGGGGCCCAGCCCTTGTGGGGAAAGATGAACGTCGAGCAGATGCTTTCGCATTTGGCTCAAACCTCCGAATGGCCGTTCGTCAGAACGGTGCCTGATCGCAGCAATCTGTTTTCACGAACGATCATAAAGCCATTGGTGATATATCTGCTTCCGATGCCGAAAGATGTCAAAATGCCTCGTGAGGTCGACCAGCTGCAGGACGGGCGTCCGCCGAAAGGTTTTGACGAAGATCGAGCATTGGTGATCGAGGCGATCAAAAGACTTGGAACACTTTCTGAAACGCACGATTGCCGCGAACATCCATTCTTTGGAAGGTTGTCGGCCAAGCAATGGGCATTGATCGCCCATAAGCATATCGACCACCATCTAAGGCAGTTCGGTGCGTGACGTGACGAGGTCAGAGTGGTAACAGGATCATTCTGATCCACCAAGCAGAATTTTATGAAACGATGCCCTGAGTGCGGCCGCGAGTACGACAATACGATGATGTTCTGTCTCGATGACGGAGCCGAACTACTCTACGGTCCGGCAAGGTCAGACCGGTCGGCGTCAGCGGGCGGCCAGTTCGGCGACGACGAACCGGCGACGGCGATATTGCACTCGACCGCCGCTCAGGGCGAAGCTCCAACTCGGGCACAGATAGACACGACCGATCGAACTTCCGTTTCGCACCCGGGGGCCGAGACAACTAAGAAAGCCGGTGGTTTTGATAAGCGGTTGTTGCTTGCTCCGATTGTTTTGGCAGCGATCGTCCTCGGTGGGTTTGGTGCCTATCGCTATCTGGCTCCGTCTAACACTGGCCAGATCGATTCCATCGCGGTACTTCCATTCGAAAACCGCAGCGGCAGTGCTGACACCGATTATCTTTCGGATGGCTTGGCGGATTCGCTTATCTATCGTCTTTCCCAATTGCCAAATCTAAAAGTCAGTCCGACGAGTTCAGTGATGAGATATAAAGGCATGGCGAGCGACGCTGCAAAGGTGGCAAACGAACTCGGCGTCGATGCGGTTATGACCGGAAGGCTGTCTCAGATCGGCGATAATCTTAACATCAGCGTTCAATTGATAGATGTCAAAGCAGGGAAGGTTCTATGGGCCGAGCAATATGACCGCAAGATGGCCGATCTGCTTGCAACTCAGCGCGAGATCGCGACTACGATAACACAAAAGCTGCAACTGAAGCTGACAGGCGACGAAAGAGGGATCGCAAAAAAATACACCGAAAGCAGCGAGGCATACCAGCTGTATCTAAAAGGGCGATACCATTTTGCCCGGCGAAACAGGGATGACTTTAACAAGGCTATCGAAAGCTTTGAGCAGGCAATAAAGCTTGACCCAAATTTTGCCCTTGCCTACGCGCGGATCGCCGAGGCATACAACCAGATGCCGAACTATCCGTATGCTTCGCCAATGGAGGCCTTTCCAAAAGCGAAAGCGGCTGCGGAGCGTGCGATCGCGCTCGATCCAACATTGTCGGAAGCTCACACGGCAATGGGTAACACGCTCACCTCGCTCGACCGGAACTGGCCGGAAGCTGAACGCGAATTCAAACGCGCGCTCGAACTCGATCCAAATAGCGCTACAGCTCACTATAGGTATGCGTCCGAGTATCTTATTTCCGTCGGTCGGACAAAAGAGGCTCTCGCCGAAGTCGAGCGGGCGTTGGAGCTTGAGCCACTCGATCCGAACATGGTCGCGAATCTCGGACGGCATTATTTGTATGACGGACAACGCGACCGTGCGCTCACTCAGGCAAGGCGAGCGTACGAAGCCGATCCGACCTTCGTTATCGCGCGGCTATTGTATGGAATGACGCTTAATGCAGTCTCACAATACGCTGAAGCGATCGCTCTTAGCGAAAACGCACTCAAGGACGATCCGAATAATCAGCAAATGCTTATGGTGGCCGGTTATGCATACGGGCGGTCCGGACGACGAGCGGATGCCGAGAGCGTCATCGAAAAATTTCGCGAAATATCAAAAACTCAGTATGTCATTCCAAGCTTTGTTGCGGTGGTCTTCGGTGCGATGGGAGAAAAAGACAGAGCTTTTGCCGAGTTGGATAAATCGATCGAACAGCGTGATTCATGGTTTAGATGGGCCAAGGTCGAACCGCTGTTCGACCCGCTCCGCGATGACCCGCGATACAAGGATCTGCTGAAACGGATGGGTCTGCCGGAATAGGGACTTATGAAACGATGCCCTGAATGCGGTCGTGAATACGACAATACGATGATGTTCTGTCTCGATGACGGAGCTGAATTGCTTTACGGCCCGGCATCGATGGACGAACCGACGACGGCGATCCTGCATTCGACAGCGGCTCAGGGCGAAGCTCCGACCCGCGCGCAGATACAGATGACAGACCAGACGGCGATCTTGCCTGCGAACACGGGCGATATTGTCCCTCAGCCTCGCGGTTTCGATAAACGTTTGTTGTTTGCTCCGCTGGCACTTGCAGTCATCGTCCTCGGCGGATTTTTCGGATATCGATACTTCACTCCAGCCAATCAGATCAATTCCATCGCCGTGATGCCGTTTGTCAACGAAAGCGGTAATCCGGACACGGAGTTTCTTTCTGACGGCATGACCGAGACGCTGATCAACAGCCTGTCGCAGATTGCGAACCTCAGCGTGAAGGCCCGTTCGTCCGTCTTCCGGTATAAGGGTAAAGAGATCGATCCGAAGAAGGTGGCGTCGGAGTTAGGTGTTCAGGCGATCCTGACCGGCCGAGTTGTCCAACGGGGCGATCAGTTGACGCTGAGCGTGGAGCTTATCGACGGGCTGACCGAGAACACAATTTGGGGCAATAAATATGAGCGAAAGGGCTCGGATCTCGTGGCATTGCAGAGCGAGGTCGCCCGTGACGTTTCGGCGAAGCTTAAATCGAAACTAACGGGCGCCGATTCAGCCAAAGTTGAAAAGACCTACACGGCAAATCCAGAAGCCTACCAGCTTTATTTGAAAGGCCGATTTGCCTGGAACAAACGAACCGGCCCGGCGATCAAGCAGGCGGCCGATTTCTTCAGGCAGGCGATCGAAAAAGATCCGAACTACGCGCTAGCCTATTCGGGATTGGCTGAGACCTATGTCATTTTTTCGAGCTACACCGTTGCCACGGCGAAGGACAGTATGCCGAAGGCAAAGGCGGCAGCCCTACGGGCACTTGAACTGGACGATTCCCTTGCCGCGGCACACACCGCCCTCGCGGAATATCTTGTCCACTATGAATTTGACCGTGTCGGTGCGGAAAAGGAGTTTCGCCGTGCGATCGAGCTAAATCCAAACTATCCGACCGCTCATCAGTGGCTTGGTAACTTGCTTGCTTCTGTCAAGAGGTTTGATGAGGCCTTGGTTGAGTTGAAACGGGCAGAAGAACTTGATCCGCTTTCGTCGATCATTGCGCTAAATGTTGGGGATACGCTGGTTGCCGACCGGCGTTATGACGAAGGGATCGCCGTTTATAAACGTTTACTTTCCGCCGATCCTGATTTTGCATTGGCACACTTTGCGCTGGGCGAGGTCTACGGCCTGAAAGGTATGTATCCCGAGGCATTAAACGAAACGCGAAGAGCTTTCGACTTGGACCCTGATCCGTCGACAAAAGGTTATATAGGACTATGGCTGGCACTATCCGGCGACCGTGACGGAGCGAAAAAAATGCTCGAAGAGATGAAGCAGGATTCAACTGGTCGTTATGTTCAAAGTTTTTCGTTTGGAATGATCCACATCGGGCTTGGGGAAAAAGAGAAGGCTCTCGACTGGATTGAAAAGGAAGTCGAGGAACGCGGATCAGCCACCCGTTACTTCGCCACTGCGGGCGAGCTTGATGATCTGCGCACGGAACCTCGATTCAGGGCCATGCTGAAACAGCTAAATCTGCCGGAATAGAATTTTATGAAACGATGCCCTGAATGCAGACGGGATTATTACGACGATACGCTAGCGTTTTGTCTGGAAGATGGAACTGCGCTGCTTCAGGGCTCGGTGCCTTCGCCCGACGAGCCACAGACGGCGATACTGCACGAGACCACGCCACCGGCCGAAGCGGCCACCCGAGCGCAGATCCACATGACCGATCAGACGGCGGTATTGCCGGCAGGCACAGCCGATGTTGCCGCGAAGCCTCGCGGATTTGATAAGCGGTTGATCGCGGCACCATTGTTGGCGATACTGATCGCAGTTGGCGGTTATTTCGGTTATCGATATCTGGGGCCATTTGGTTCGACACAGATCAATTCCATCGCCGTGATGCCGTTTACTAATGAGAGCGGCAATCCGGATGTCGAGTATTTAAGCGACGGAATGACAGAGACGTTGATCGGGAGCCTGACCAAGGTGCCTGATCTGAACGTTAAGGCACGTTCTTCCGTTTTCCGTTACAAGGGGAAAGAGACGGACGCGAAAACTCTAGGCAGCGAATTGAACGTTCAGGCGATCTTGAACGGCCGGGTTGCTCAACGCGGCGACCAGTTGACCGTGAGTCTGGAATTGGTAGATGTCGCCACCGAAAACGCCATCTGGAGCCAGCAATACACCCGAAAGCAAACCGACCTCGTGTCACTGCAAAGCGAGATCGCCCGTGATGTCTCGAACAACCTGAAATCAAGACTGTCAGGAGCCGATGTTGCGAAGGTTCAAAGGACCTACACGGTAGATCCCGAGGCATACCAGCTCTATCTCAAAGGGCGGTTCCAATGGAATAGGCGGACCGGAGAATCACTCAAACAAGCGGCCGCGTTTTTCGAACAGGCGATCGCAAAGGACCCGAATTACGCGCTTGCCTACTCAGCGTTGGCCGAAACTTACGTGCTCTTCCCCAACTACAGCGTTGCGCAGCCGATGGACTGCATGCCGAAGGCGAAAGCGGCTGCTCTCAGAGCCATCGAATTGGACGATTCACTAGCTGAAGCTCATGTCGCCCTCGGGATCTATTATTCCAATTTCGCGTGGAATCTTCCGGCGTCGGAAAAAGAGTTTCGCCGCGCGATCGAGCTTAATCCGAACTACGCTTATGCTCACCATCAGTTCGGCATTGAATGCCTGTCGGCAGCGGGACGATTTGATGAGGCAATTGCTGCAGGAAAGCGGGCGGAGGAACTTGACCCCGTATCACCGATCATCGGCGCGGATCTGGGCCTTATTTTTATTCGAGCACGTCGTTTTGATGAGGCGATCGCGCAGCTAAACCAGGTTGCGGCTCTCGATCCGGATTTCTGGGTCACCAGTTGGTATTTAGGTTTCGCTTATTACGGTAAGAAGCAGTACGCGGAAGCCGTCGCCGCGCATCGGAGAGCCCTGGCGGGCAGTGATCATCCATTTGCGAAGGCACTTCTGATCCAATCGCTCGTAAAGGCCGGTGAGCGAGGCGAGGCCGCCGAATTGCTTGCTGCGTTACAGTCAGAATCTGAGCGCCGTTATGTTTCCAGCTCTGGCCTAGCCATAGCTTATGGTGCCCTCGGTGAAAAGGACAAAGCCTTTTTGATCCTGGAGAAGGAAGTAGCCGAACGGGCGTCACGCCCGATAGTATTTTCCTTATTCGTTATTTGGGACGACCTTCGCGATGATCCGCGTTTCGCAGCCCTGATCCGAAAAGTAGAGCAATCAAGGTTAGACTGATCGCCGAGATCGAAAATTGTAGGTTATGAAGAAATGCCCCGAATGCGGTAGAGATTACAACGATGATTCGATGAGCTTCTGTCTCGATGACGGCTCCGAACTGCTCTTCGGCCCGGCAAAGTCAGAACCGGGAACGATAGCGAATGGGTTCCCGACGGACGAACCACAAACCGCGATCTTGCACTCAACCGCCGCTCCGGGCGAAGCTCCGACTCGTGCGCAGATTCATACAACGGAGCAGACCGCCATTCTAAGCACAGGAGCGGAGGCGGAGCCTCCAGAATCTTTGGGAGGCCTGCCGGAAGAGCATAGCGTTTCCGCTCGGCGAGCCAAGTCGCTGGCAGCTTTGGCCGTGGCTGTTCTAGTTCTCGTTGGCGGGTTCTTCGGCTATCGATACATTAACTCCTCAAATTCCGGTTCTATCAACTCGATCGCGGTTTTGCCGTTTCAGAACAGGAGCGGTGACCCGAATTCAGAGTATCTTTCCGATGGTTTGGCCGAATCGCTGATCTATCGGCTTTCGCAGCTGCCGGATCTGAAGGTCAGCCCGACGAGTTCGGTCATTCAATACAAGGGAAAAGACACCAAGGTTGCGACCATTGCGAGCGAGCTTGGCGTCGATGCGGTGATGACGGGACGGCTGGCGCAGATCGGCGACAATCTGACGATCAGCGTCGAGCTTGTTGATGTGCGAAACAACAAACTGCTGTGGGGTGAGCAGTACGAACGCAAAATGTCGGAACTGCTCTCAACCCAGCGTGAGATCGCGGCGACGATAACGCAAAAGCTGCAATTGAAGCTATCCGGCGAAGAGACGGGCCTCACAAAGAAATACACAAACAATAACGAAGCGTACCAGTTGTATCTGAAAGGCCGCTTTGCGTGGAATAAGCGAAACGCCGAGTCGCTCAAACAGGCGGTCGAGTTTTACAAGCAAGCGATCGAAAAAGACCCCGCATTTGCTCTTGCCTATGCAGGCCTCGCTGAAACGTATGTGTTGTTTCCGAGTTATCTGGCGGGCGCGCCAAAGGAGAGTATGCCGCAGGCAAAAGCAGCGGCCCTTCGGGCTCTGGAATTGGACGATACGCTGGCGGAGGCCCACGCTGCACTTGGCCGCTATTTGAATGACTATGAGTTTGATCCTGCCGGTGGTGAGAAGGAACTTCGCCGGGCCATCGAACTAAATCCCAAATACGTGACCGCCCACTCATGGCTCGCAGTTGTTCTTTCGTGGCAAAAGCGTTTTGATGAGGCAATTACTGAAGCAAAGATCGCGAGAGACCTCGACCCGTTGTCGCTGATCTCAAGCGCCGAGGTCGGAAACACGTTTGTTTCTGCTGGGCGATATGATGAGGCGGTCGTCCAATTGAACGAAACTCTAAGACTCGACCCGAATTTCTCCGCCGCTCATTTTTATTTGGGCAAGGCGTATTTGTACAAGGGCATGGAACAGGAAGCCATAGCCGAATTTCAGAAAGCGACAACCCCGGCCGCACGTCGGCGGGTAATCGGCGCCCTGGCTGTTGCCATGATCAGATCGGGTCAGAGGGCTAAGGCACTGGAGATCCTCAACGAGCTTAAAGCTGAGGCGGCAAACGGGAATGTTTCGGCCTTTTCGGCAGCTCAGGCTTCTGCTGCACTCGGCGACAAGGAAGAGGCTTTGACCTGGATGGAAAGAACCATTGCCGACCGTTGGCATCATTCCTACCACTTTGCGATCAACCCCGAGTTTGACGAACTCCGCGACGACCCGCGATTCAAGGCGATCCTGAAACGAGCGAATCTGCCGGAATAGAATCTTATGAAACGATGCCCTGAATGCGGTAGAGACTATAACGATGATTCGATGAGCTTCTGTCTCGACGACGGAGCTGAGCTTCTTTTCGGACCGAAGTCGTTCGACGAGCCGCAGACCGCGATCTTGCACTCGACCGCTGCACCGGGCGAGGCTCCGACTCGGGCGCAGATTCACACTACGGAGCAGACCGCGGTGTTTCCGAGTGGGGCGGAGGCGGAGCCTCGGGAATCTTTGGGTGGGATGCCGGAGAAGCAGGGCTTCTCCGCAAATAGGGCGGCGAAGCCGCTGTTTGCAGTGCTTGCGGTTCTCATCGTCGCCGGGATCGGTTTTGCTATTTACAAATTCGCGAGTGGAAAGCAATCCGGCCCGGAGTTGTCGTTCGACTCGATGAAGATCACAAAGCTCACCGACAACGGCAAGGCGGGAAGTGCGGCGATCTCGCCGGACGGCAAGTACGTCGTACATGTAAAGGAAGACGGCCAGCAGAGCCTCTGGGTTAGGCACATCGCCACCGGCAGCAATGTACAGATCATCCCGCCCGCCGAGCTGGTTTATGGACGGATGACCTTCTCGCCTGACGGCAGCTACATCTATTTCATCAGAAGAGGGATCGGCGAACCGAACTACGTTCTTTATCAGGTGCCCGTTTTAGGCGGTGATCCAAAAAAGCTGAACTCGCATGTCAACAGTCCCGTCACATTCTCGCCTGACGGCCAGCGGATCGCGTTTGTCCGCACTCAGGTAGGCGAACGCACAATGATCATCGCCAACGCTGATGGTACAGGAGAGCAACCGCTTGCGACCACTAACGGTCCTAACGGCTTTAGGGAAACCGGGCCGGCATGGTCGCCGGACGGAAAGGTCATTGCTACTGGACTTGCGAATAATGACGGGAGCGGGAGCTACCAAAATATAGTTGCGATAAACGTCGAAGATGGCTCGATCACGCCAATTGGTCCCCAGAAGTGGTCAAATGTAAGCCGGGTTGCGTGGCTTGCGGATGGCCGCGGACTAATCACCGCCTGCTCCGAGCTTGGCACACTCACGAATCAGGTTTATCAATTCTCCTACCCGGACGGCGAAGGGCGAAAGATCACTAACGACTTTAATGTCTATTACGACCTGAGCCTTACGGCCGACTCTGCTTCAATGGTGACAGTGCAGGAGGAGCGGGTCGTAAACATTTGGATCGCACCGGACGGTACAGCAGGAAGCCTAAAGCATGTGACGAGGGGCCCGAATAAATATGAAGGCCAATTCGGGCTTCGTTGGACGCCGGACGGGAAGATCGTATACAACCTTTTGAGCGGTATTTCTCCAAGCGTTTGGATCATGGACGGAGACGGCAGCAATCCACGGCAATTGACGCAAACCCGTGGTGCGAATCTGGTGGTCTCGCCCGATGGCCGCTACATCGTTTTTGTTGAGAACCAGAGCATTTGGCGTATGGATATCGATGGCGGCAACCCAAAACAGCTGACAGAAAAAGGAAGCTTTCCCGATATCTCACCTGATGGGCGTTGGGTTGTCTATGAGATCTCGAATCCGGGAGAAAATGGGTTGTGGAAGGTCTCGATCGACGGTGGTGAACCGGTGCGGCTCACTGACTACAGTTCAGGAAGAGCGGCCGTCTCGCCCGACGGAAAGTCGATTGCCTTCTCCTACCGTGAGCAGCAGAACTCGCCGCTTAAGATAGCCATCATTCCGTTTGAAGGCGGACAACCGACCAAGTCCCTTGAGGCTCCCGCCGGTTACAACGCTGTCCGACTAATAACAAGTACGGCAGAAGGTAGGGTTCTCCGTTGGCTGCCCGATGGCCGCTCGCTCGCGTACATCGTCACCCGCGACGGCGTCTCGAATATCTGGAGTATGCCGATCGACGGCGGAGCACCAAAACAATTGACCAATTTCACGACCGATCAGATCGCGTCGTTCGACCTCTCCCGCGACGGCAAGCCAACCCTCTTCTCACGCGGCTCCACGTCCAAAGACGTCGTCTTGATCAGCGGGTTTGGAAAATGAAGTAGGCAGCGGAATAGGTAATATGAAACGATGCCCACGATGCGGACGAGAATACGACAACACGATGATGTTCTGTCTCGATGACGGAGCAGAGTTGCTCTACGGCCCGGCAAGGTCAGAACCGGGAGCGATAGCGACTGGGTTCCCGTCGGACGAACCGCAAACCGCGTTTCAAGAACGCGATTGGCGAATGTCGGTCCTAATGAAGACGGAACCAATGCTCAAACCACTCCGCGACGACCCACGATATAAGGATCTTCTGAAACGGATGAATCTGCCGGATTGATGACATTCGGCACACATTGTGATACATTGAGAATGTGAAAACTTACGCCTGGAATCCGGAAAAGAATGAGCTGCTCAGGAAAGAGCGTGGCATCTGTTTTGAGGACGTCGTTTTTCACATAGAGGCGGGCGACGCGGTCGAGATATTCGAACATCCGAAACAGGAAAAGTATCCGGGACAGCAGGTTATCGTGGTTCGTGTCGAGGAATATGTATATCTCGTTCCCTTCGTCGAGAACGACGATGAGATCTTTCTTAAGACCATAATCCCGAGCCGGAAAGCGACAAAAAAGTATCTTGGAGATGACAATGAGTAAATTGAACCCCGAAGAGAAAGAAATACTAGCCGCTTACGAAAGCGGACGAACGAAAGCAGTGCCGTCCGAGAAAAAGGAGCTGGCGCGGCATCGCAAAGTAGCCGAAAGCACGTTCAAAAAGGATGCTCGGATAAACATCCGCATCGCTTCGCGTGATCTCCGTGCCTTGCAAAAGCGAGCACTCGCCGAAGGAATACCGTACCAAACGCTCATATCAAGCGTTTTGCACAAATATGCCGAGGGGCGTATTTCGGATTGAAGCCGCATTGCTCCACTAAACATCTATGAAACGTTGCCCTGAGTGCGGCCGCGAGTACGACAATACGATGATGTTCTGTCTCGATGACGGAGCAGAGTTGCTCTACGGCCCGGCAAGGTCAGAACCGGGAGCGGTAGCGACCGGGTTCCCGTCCAACGAACCTCAGACCGCGATCTTGCACTCGACGGCATCTCCGGGCGAAGCTCCGACCCGCGCGCAGATACAAATGACAGACCAGACCGCGGTCTTGCCGACCGGCACGGGTGATATCGTCTCTAAGCCTCGCGGTTTAGATAAACGGTTGTTGTTTGCCCCGCTCGCTCTGGCGGTTATCATCCTCGGTGGATTCTTTGGATATCGATATTTTACCGCTTCGGACAGCGGTCAAATAAATTCGATAGCTGTTCTTCCGTTCGAAAACCGCAGCGGAAATGCCGACACGGATTATCTTTCTGACGGTCTTGCGGAATCGCTCATCTATCGTCTTTCTCAGCTTCCCGGTCTGAAGGTAAGTCCTACGAGCACCGTTCTTAGATATAAAGGTTCTCAATCGGACGTGGCGACGATCGCGAGGGAACTTGAGGTCGATGCGATAATGTCCGGCCGCGTCGCTCAGCGCGGTGACGATCTGACGATCAGCGTCGAGCTGATCGACGCACGCACAAAAAAACTGATCTGGGCCGAGCAGTATGACCGTAAAATGGCCGATCTGCTGGCCACGCAGCGTGAGATCGCTACGACCATCACGCAAAAGCTCGAGCTGAAGTTGTCGGGCAACGAAACGGGCATAACCAAAAAATATACAGACAGTAATGAGGCCTACCAGCTTTACATGCGCGGACGCCACAGCTTTGCCAAGCGGACAAAGGAAGACATGCTCCGCGCCATCGAATACTTCAAACAGGCTGTCAAGCTCGATCCAAAATTCGCATTGGCATATGCGAGGCTCTCCGAAGTCTATGGCACTATGCCGGCCTATCCTTACCTTTCTCCAAGGGAGGCCTTTCCTGAAGCAAAAGCCGCAGCCGAAAAAGCATTGGAAATTGATCCGACGCTATCCGAGGCCCACACTTTTCTCGCTTATGTACAGGTGATCTATGACTGGAACTGGGCTGAGGGCGAACGCTCGTTCAAACGGGCACTCGAACTAGATCCGAATAATTTCTCCGCCCATTTTCGCTACGGTCAAATATATCTGCTCCCCACCGGCAGAACTGACGAAGCCATCAGCGAGATCAAACAAGGACTCAAAGCAGAACCCCTGGATGTGAATATGGGGGTTACTGTCGCCTGGGCGTACCTTATACGAGGACAAAATGAGGAAGCGCTTGAGGTGGCGCGAAAGATTCACGACCTTGAACCGAACCACCAGCTTTCGCGATGGATACTTGCAACGGTCCTCACCGAAATGCGTAGGTACGATGAGGCGATTGCTATATGTGAGAAATGGCTCCAAGATGAGCCAAATAGCCAAATGGCCATTCGTGATGCGGGATTTGCCTATGCCAAAGCCGGACGCCGCGACAAGGCGGAGGAAATGATCGCCCGGTATCGGGATTTTGCAAAAACGGAGTGGGTGCCGACGGCCCGGATCGCTGCGATCTATGGTGCTTTGGGTGAGAAGGACAAAGCGTTCGCTGAGTTGGAAAAGGCATTAGAGGCACGTGATTGGGAAATGCATCGCATCAGCGTCGATATATATATGCGGCCCCTGCGTGATGATCCGCGATTTAAGGCAATACTCAAACGCGTAAATCTACCGGAGTAGAATCTTATGAAACGATGCCCTGAATGTAGAAAGGATTACCTGGACGAAACTCTGTTGTATTGTCTCGATGACGGTACGCCGCTCGTGCAGGGCAGCGTTTCGGATGAGCCCAAGACGGCGATATTGTCTGCTGACCGTGTCGTGGATGAAGACGTTACTGCCCTGCTTAAGGGCGACCGGACGGTGGCTCATAGCGGTCCGGTCACGATACAGCTACCAGGGTTCTTGTCGTGGGAGCGGCTGCCGTGGCTGTTGGCGGGGCTGTTACTGCTGGCTGTCGTCGTGCTGGCCGTAGGTTCTTTTCGATCAGATCGGCCTTCTGGCTCCGCAGAATCCATGAGGGCCGCGTTCACGATACAGCCCCCCGGACGATTTTCCGGGAACGGCCAGATCTCCATCTCTCCTGATGGGCGACAAATTGCGATGCTGGTTACGGTAGATGCAGCGAATATCATTTGGCTGCGTCCGACCGATTCTATAGAGGGGCGTCTTGTGCCCGGGACCGAGGGGGCTCAAGGTTTTGCGTTCTGGTCACCTGACAGCCGGTCGCTTGGATTTCAGGCTTCGGGCAAGCTAAAGCGTATCGACCTTGTGGACGGGACGGTTCGGGAACTTGCCGATCTGCCATCGGACGTTCGCGGATTTGACGGCACTTGGAATCGCGATGGGACGATAGTTTATTTTCAAGGCGGTAGCGGTCTCTACCAGATCGCGTCGTCCGGCGGCAAACCGAAACCTGTCCCGGGTTACGAACAGCGAAACGATGGCGTGGACAGGTGGCCGCGTTTCCTGCCCGACGGGAGGAGCTTTATATTCCTTAACACGAGCGCTGATCAGGCAAGATCCGAAGTATACGTAGGCTCGATTGACAAACCGGAGCGGAAATTTTTATTCGAGGCTGACTCAAACGCGATCTATTCGCCGTCGCCGGACGGAAATTCGGGCTACATCCTTTTTGCCCGTGGCGGTTCACTGCTGGCTCAGGGGTTCGATCCTACTTCTCAGCAGCTTATCGGCGAACCATTCCGCGTAGCCGATCGGATTCGGATAAATTTCAACAATCGGGCATTTTTTTCGGTCTCTGGGAATGGAAATCTAGTTTTCGACCCCAGCACCGAAAACGAGGATGCTCGACAGGTGATTTGGTATGACAGAGCAGGCAAAGCCTTAGAACCGATCGGACAGCCGGGGCCGATAATCAACATTGAGCTCTCGCCTGACGAGAGGTTCATTGCTATCGCTCGTCGGCCAATCGGGTCAACATTGAACGAACTCGTTATATTTGACACGCTTCGTGGTACCACCTCGCGGCTCGGGACGTCGCCGGGCGAGACTCCGCAGGCTATCTGGTCGCCGGACAGCAAGTTTGTTGTTTGGAATGATTTTAGCGATGGTAAATTCCGCCTGGTCAAGAAGCTTGCAAGCGGTGTGGGTGAGCTCGAGGTGCTGCTCGAGTCGCCCGTCCGCGTATTTCCATCGAGCTGGTCGCCCGACGGTCGCGCTGTTCTTTACAATTTGCTGGATAACGTGGATAAGCGGGATATCTGCGTTTTGCCGCTCGATGGCGAGCGAAAGCCGTACGTTTTCTTTAAGTCTCCAATGGAGGACCGCGATCCTTTCTTTTCGCCAGACGGCAAGTACATCGTTTATACATCCGGAGAATCCGGTAAGGACGAGATCTATGTCCAACCATTCCCGGCGTCGGCGGACAAATGGTTGGTTTCAACTAATGGCGGCTTTAGCCCGCGTTGGAGTCAAAAGGGCAACGAGCTGGTCTATGTACAGCCAGACGGCAAGGTGATGTCAGTGTCAGTAAAGGCCGGAGGTACATTCGAGGCGGGTGTGCCGCAGGTCTTGTTCGACGTCATTCTCGCGAGGGCTCCACGCGGCGACGATTACATAGTCTCGAAAGACGGTCAACGCCTGATGTTCATCAGCCGCGGCACCGACGGCTCGCTGCCGCCCATCCATGTCATCCTAAACTGGTCCGTCGGCCTAGGTAAATGAACAGCTATGAAACGATGCCCTGAATGTAGGCGAGATTATTACGACGATACGCTGCTGTATTGCCTCGATGACGGCAATGCGCTGCTCGAAGGGCCGGCGAGTTTTGGCGCGATCGCTCTCGAACCGGCAACCGTACGGTTTCATCCTGCGAATATTGCCGATCTACCGACGCTCAGATACGCCATCGAGCCCCTGGTAATTGAGCAAAAATTGAATTCGATCGCCGTTTTGCCCTTTCGAAACCTCAGCCGCGGCGAAGACGGCGATTACTTTTCGGACGGATTGGCCGAGGAGCTTCTCAACGTGCTCGCCAAGATCAGCGGCTTGAGGGTTGCAGCCAGGACGTCTGCTTTTTCCTTCAAGGACAAGCAGATGACCATCGCCGAGGTTGGCCGGATACTCAATGTCGCGACAGTTCTTGAAGGCAGTGTCCGGGCCGCAGGCGAACGCGTAAGGATCTCAGTTCAGCTCATAAAGGTCGAGGATGGCTTTCAGCTTTGGTCCGAGGCGTACGATCGTACCTTGAATGATATTTTTGCGGTGCAGGACGATATCGCTCAGTCCGTCGTTGAGGAGCTTCGCGGATTGCTTACGGGAATAGAGCCCGATCCGAATCCGAGTGACCTTGTAGTTTCAGAAGTTGCCGAAGCGTTCAAAGGCCGCGCGGATGACCCTGAGGCGCAGCGGCTGTTGCTGCTTGGCCGCTATCGCCTCGACCGAACGACCCGTGAGGATACCGCAAAAGCGATAGAGTGTTTTCAGCAGGCGATCGCGATCGACCCTGAATTTGCACTTGGTTGGGCCGAGCTTGCCCGTGCATTCTCGATCGAGGCCGGAGCCTCGTGGGCGCCCGTCGACGAAGGGTTTGCCCGATCGAGAGAAGCGGTCGAGCGGGCGCTGGCCTTAGAACCCGATCTCGCCGAAGGCCACGCACAAATGGGCCGTATTCAGGCATCTTACGATTGGGACCTGAATGCAGCCGCAATATCGTACGCTCGTGCACTTGAGTTCGCTCCGGGAAGTGCGTCGGCTCTTGACGGAGCCAGTATCCTGGCGTATAAAATGGCAAAATTTGATGAGGCGATGGAGTTGAGCCGACGGGTTCTTGCCCAGGATCCGTTGAGCACCGCCGTTTGGCACAACCTCGGCCTGCTTTGTCACGCGGCCGGATCATTTGACGAGGCAGAGACCGCGTTTCTACGTGCGTTGGAGATCGCTCCGAGACGGTCAGCTACTAACGCCCTTTTAGCTCTTGTATACTTGGACCAAGGGCGTTTCGACGAAGCGTCTGAGAAAGCAAAGTCAGAACCAGACGGCTTCTGGCGATCATGGGCACTCGCCATCATTTACCACCGCCAGGGCGATGTCGAGGCGTCTGACCGTGAATTGGAACGTATCAAGAATGAGGAAACGGCGGGCAATGAATTTCAGATCGCCGAAATTCACGCAATGCGCGGCGAGGCCGATGTCGCGTTCACCTGGCTCGACCGTGCGATCGATCAGCGAGATCCGGGAGTTACGCATGCCAAGGTAGATCCGAGGCTGCGGTCGTTGCAGGGTGACGCGCGCTGGCCCGAATTTTTGGCAGCAGTCGGTTTGTGAACCTCCAGAACCTCGAAGCGTTTACTCGTCGTCCGGGTTCGGTTCTAAAGATATGCCGGTATTTGGTTCACGCAAATTACTGCTTTCCGGAGCCTCTTTCGTATTCGGCTCGCGGTAAGCCTCGACATCAGGTTCGTCTATTGTGTTTGGTTCTCTTGGATCGGCCATGTATTTCTCCGTTTCTTTGATCGGTTTCGAGCAGACCACGAGTTCGAAAAATGTCGCAATTTAGGGAGCTTTCGTAAAAAACAAGCGTGAGCCTTCGGCTGCGGCCAAGTTCGAGTGGTACGTGGAATAACTGTATAACTCCCCGCAAGTGTTGTCAATAAATATTGTTATTGCCGCCGTGGTACTACAGGCGGGACGAGCAGATCATATATGACGGCAACTAATAAAACCCGACCGGATGGCAGCTTCGATCTTGACGACGCGACCTCTTTCGAGATCGAATCATCGCCGCTTTGGAACCGCGATCTCGCACCGACATCGCAGGCGACACGAACGTGGACGACATGGAACATTGCGGCCTTGTGGATCGGGATGAGCGTTGTCATTACGACCTACACGCTGGCTGGCGGGTTCATCGAGGCCGGGATGACGTGGTGGCAGGCCATGATGACCATCCTGCTCGGGAACTGCATCGTACTGATCCCGATGGTCTTGAATGCTCATGCGGGAACGAAGTACGGCGTGTCATTTCCGGTTCTGGCTCGCGCTTCGTTCGGAACCAAAGGCGCGAACATTCCGGCCATCCTTCGGGCGATCGTTGCATGCGGCTGGTTCGGAATTCAAACGTGGATCGGCGGAACCGCGATCGATGCTTTGTTTACGGCACTCTGGAACGGCTGGGCCGGGATCGACTCGATGATCGGCGGGCATCCATTGCACACATGGATGTCATTCTTCCTCTTCTGGATCATTCAGGTTGTGATCATTCTAAAAGGGATCGAAGGGATCAAATATCTTGAATCGTGGACCGCACCGCTTTTGCTGTTCGGCGGCCTTGTCTTGCTGGTTTGGGCAACGAATGCCGCCGGTGGATTGGGGAATGTGCTTACAGGTGTTTCGGTTCTGCAAAAGCAGCAGGCTGATTTCTGGACGATCTTTCCGGGTGCGCTGACAGCATCGGTCGGATATTGGGCGACACTGAGTTTGAATATTCCTGATTTTACGAGATATGCCAAGAGCCAGCGTTCTCAGATGATGGGACAGGCATTGGGATTGCCGACGACGATGACTGCGTTTGCATTCATCGGCGTTGCTGTGACGAGCGCGACGGTGATCATTTACGGCGAGGCGATCCCTGATCCGGTCAAGCTTATTCAAAAATTCGACAGCGTACCCGTGATACTTTTTGCGATGATCGTCATTTTTGCCGCGCAGCTTTCAACAAACATGGCCGCGAACGTCGTGTCGCCATCGAATGATTTCTCGAATCTCAATCCGAAACGGATCTCGTACGTCGCGGGCGGTTTGATCACCGCCGTGATAGGGATCGTGATGATGCCGTGGCAATTGATGTCTTCGATGGGGGCATACATTTTTACGTGGCTGATCGGATATTCCGGCTTAATGGGCGCGATCGGCGGCATTTTGATCTGCGATTATTTTCTAATCCGGAAGAAGCATCTGGAACTTGCCGAACTCTTTAAAACGGATGGCATATATTCCTACGGCAGCGGCTTTAATTGGCGTGCGATAGTTGCCCTGGTTGTCGCTATCGCTCCTGTCGTTCCGGGATTTTTACGAGCAGCAACGACACCGGGTGGTCAGGTTGCCGATCCCAATTTCTTTGACACGCTTTACACTTATGCCTGGTTCGTTACGTTCGGAATCGCTTTTGTGTTGTATCATCTGCTAATGAGTTTTCGCACTCTACGGTCTTCTTGACGGCAATTGGCCTGAACGGTGAACGCTCTATCCATCGAAACGATTTCTGTTCCCGGAGGTAATTCAATATGTCAGTACCGCTAAACGCGCAAAGACTCGACGTGAGAGAAAGCAAGCTTACAAAGATCCTGATGATCTTGCTTGGTGTTTTCTTCGTGCCAATAGGCATCGTTTTTATTTTCAACGGCATTCAGGGTGGAAAGGTTGTCCCGCTTGGGCTTGGTGCCGCGCTGATATTGACTTTTGTCGTTATATTTTTTCTTATGACGCGTGCGACATCAAAGGGCGTCAAGTATTTTTCGGAAAGCGGGATCGGCCTGGCAGGTGGGGGTGAGATCCCCTACTCCGAACTCCGAAGCGTTGTCGATACAATGGCGATGCGATCTGCAACAAAAAAGGGGCTTTGGCGTACGGAACTCCGCTTCAAAGACGGCAGTGCAGCGTGGCTGATACCGAACAAGATATCCAATTTCGATGAGGTTCATGCCTTTGTTCGCGGCCTGCCGTGTGAGCAAAGCCAGGAAGACGCACGGGGATAGATAACTATGTCAAGAACGATCAAAGCAGGCCTTATACAGGCACATAACGTTGCACCGGTCGATGCGTCGATCGACGAGATCAAAAAGGCGAATATCGATAATCAAATGAAGTTTATCGAATCGGCCGCAAACCAGGGCGTGCAAATGCTCTGCTTTCAAGAGATCTTCACGACACCGTATTTCTGTGCCGAGCAGCAAACTCGCTGGTACGATGCGGTCGAGAAAGTCCCCGATGGCCCGACCGTCAAGCTTATGCAGGACGTCGCAAAGCAATTTGGTATGGTGCTGATCGTTCCGATCTATGAGGAAGAGATCTCAGGGATCTATTACAACACCGCGGCGGTGATCGACGCGGACGGGAAGTACCTGGGCAAATACCGCAAGACCCACATCCCGCACGTGGCTCCCGGTTTCTGGGAAAAGTTCTATTTCCGCCCGGGGAATCTTGGCTATCCGTGTTTCGATACGGCATTCGCACGCATCGGCGTTTACATCTGCTATGACAGGCATTTTCCGGAAGGCGCCCGTTGTCTTGGGCTGAACGGTGCGGAGATCATCTTCAATCCGTCAGCGACGGTCGCTGGGCTTAGCGAATATCTGTGGAAACTCGAGCAGCCGGCGCACGCCGTCGCGAACGGATACTTCGTCGGCGCGATCAATCGGGTCGGCACCGAGGCTCCGTGGAACATCGGTGAATTTTACGGACAAAGTTATTTCTGCGATCCGCGTGGCCAGATCATTGCGGAAGGCAGCCGAGATCAGGACGAGCTTATCGTTGCAGAACTCGACATGGAAAAGATCCGCGAGGTCCGCAACACATGGCAATTCTTCCGCGATCGCCGGCCGGATCTTTATGGGCCGATCGTAGCTGATTGAACATTGTGCAGCATAGAGAGCGATATTCGTCGGGAGCAAAATGGGAATCGATCGTCGGCTATTCGCGCGCTGTAAGGGTTGGCGACCGCATCTATGTCACCGGCACCACTGCGACCGATGAAAACAGCAGGATCGTCGGCGTTGGCGATGCATACGCTCAGACTGTTCAGTGCATCTTAAATATCGAACGAGCATTAAAGCACTTTGACGCAAGTCTCGAAAACATCGTCCGCACGCGGATGTTCGTAACCGACATCTCCAAATGGCAGGAATTTGGTCGGGGCCACGGCGAGTATTTTGGTGAGATCATGCCCGCGACAACGATGGTCGAAGTTTCAAGATTGATCGACCCCGATATGCTGATCGAAATAGAAGCCGACGCCGAACTATAGGCGGAGATACGAGCCGTAAAGAGTGTGCCCGACGGCGTCCGGGCACGATCGATAAACATCCGCACGACTGTTCGAGAGACACATTCGCCACCGGTCGTGTTGCCGCATAAATTGATATGCCCGATAATTTCCGATCACCTCTGAGCGTTGGTGAGATCGAGGCGAATTTCGCCGAGATAGATCCTGCAATGACTCCGGCCGAGGCCGCGGTCGAAGCTGGCCGCTGCCTCTATTGTTACGATGCGCCGTGCATGCACGCCTGCCCGACGCACATCGACATTCCGTCCTTCATAAAGAAGATCGCGAGCGGCAATCTGAGCGGTTCGGCTCGCGTCATTTTTGATGCAAACCCGATCGGGGCGACATGTGCGCGTGTCTGCCCGGTGGATGTCTTGTGTGAAGGTGCATGCGTCGAGAAAACATTGGTGCAGAAACCGATCGAGATCGGGCGCCTTCAGCGTTACGCTACCGACCACGCCCTCTCCAGCGACAAGCAGATATTCACCAAGGGCGAATCGAACGGAAAGTCTGTCGGTATCATAGGCAGCGGTCCGGCGGGCCTTTCGTGTGCTATGTACCTCGCGAGGCTCGGCTATGACGTCACGATCTACGATCGAAACGAAAAGCCGGGCGGGCTCGACACCTACGGTATGGCCGAATACAAAATGTCGCAGGCAGATTCGCTTGCTGAGGTCGGTCAGATCGAGGCTTTGGGCGTTTTGATCCGGACGAACACGCGTATCGTGGGCGATCTATCGCAGCCATCGGCGTCCATTGGCGGATCGGAACCGGAGAAAGTTGAAGAATTCCGAATGCAAAAAGATGTTCCCATCCGGGAACTTCGCGATTCCCACGATGTTCTTTTTCTCGCGGTCGGCATTGGCGAAACCCGAAAACTGGGTATCGAGGGCGAAGAGCTTGACGGCGTATTGGATGCGCTCGAGTTCATTCGACAGATAAAAACGCGCAATTGGAAGGACATTCGGATCGGCAGAAACGTGGCCGTGATCGGGGCCGGAAACACCGCGATCGATGCCGTGACACAGGCGAAACGGCTTGGGGCCGAGCGCGTGACACTGATATATCGCCGGGCAGAAAAAGATGCTCCTGCCTACGCGTATGAGATGGAATTGGCAAAGAAGGACGGCGTGGAATTCCTCTGGAACACCATGCCGACAGCTATCGGCGGCGTTGGTCTTTTATCGTCACTCCGGGTCAGCGGTCCGGAAGGCGAATACGAGATACCGTGCGACATGGTCATAAAGGCGATCGGGCAAACTAAAATGACGCCGTTCTTTTCAGAGGTCTGCGGCATTGCGACCGACGAACTAGGACGAGTTGTCGTCAACGAGCGAATGCAGACCACCGACCCGATGATCTTTGCCGGCGGCGATTGCGTGAACGGCGGTGCTGAGGCTGTCGATGCCGCGCAGATGGGCAAGCTTGCTGCGATCGGCATACATCGCCAGCTGTTCGCCGAAGATGTGGAATTTGCCGGTTCGGCGATTACAAAGTAATATTCTTGGAAATAAATCTAAGCCCATTCTCCCGCGGCAATTTCGTAAATTGTAACTATGGAAAATGAAAACGGTTCAGCCGAAGTCATCAAATCTACAAGTTTTGTCGAGAAGGCTCTGGATCTGATCGAACGGGTCGGAAACAAACTGCCAGATCCTGCCGCGCTTTTCCTTTTGTTGCTTTTCGTTGTCTGGATACTCTCAGCGATCCTCTCGACAATGACATTTGCCGAGATCGATCCGAGGTCAGGGAAAGCGCTGGTAATAAACAACCAGATGACCGGCACGGCCATCGCGGCATTTTTGTCGAACATGGTCACGACCTTTACGAGCTTTCATCCGCTTGGTGTCGTACTCGTCGCGCTCCTTGGCGTCGGCGTCGCCGAGCATACCGGATTCATAAATGCATCGCTTAAAGGACTGCTGAGCTTCACGTCGCCGGCATTGCTGACGCCGATGATCATTTTCGTCGGCATCATCAGCCATACGGCCGCCGATGCCGGGTACGTTCTGGTCATCCCGCTCGGGGGCGTGATCTTCTATTCGGCTGGCCGGCATCCGCTGGCCGGGATCGCCGCGGCATTCGCCGGCGTTTCCGGCGGCTTCAGCGCAAACTTCATTCCGGCCAGCCTTGATCCGCTTTTGGCTGGATTAACACAGTCAGGTGCACAGATCATTAATGCGTCATACGTCGTAAACCCGCTCTCTAATTGGTACTTCACTGCATCGTCGACATTGATGCTCGTCGGGGTGGGCTGGTTCCTTACCGACAAGATCATCGAGCCGCGACTCCGTAAGACCGCAGAGATCGACGGCGATCCCGATGAAATGCCAAAGATGGAAGAACTCGGAGCGGCGGAGCGAAAAGGGTTGATCGCAGGGCTTGCTGCGATGCTGATCGGCATCGGCATCCTGGTGGCCGTGTCGATCCCTGAGAATTCGCCCATGCGTTCGGCTCCCGGTTTTCGCGTCTCACAGGCATCTGTCGATCGATTGAGAGCTTCGGGCGTACCTGACGACGTGCTTGCGAAAGCGGCCCCGATAGTCGGGCAGGAGATATTCGGAAAGACCGCCTACGACAATGCGTTGAAATCCCGCCTTGGCGAGGAGAACGCAAAGAAATACGGCGAGGCGTTCCAACAGAATGCCGAGCCGGTTTCGCCGCAGTTGACGGCTTCGTCGGCACCGCTGATGCTCTCGATCGTTTCTCTTATTTTCTTGCTGTTCCTGATACCGGGCATCGTTCACGGCTATGTAGCCGGAACGGTCAAGAGCCATAAGGACATTGTTCAGGGAATGAGCAAGACGATGAGCACGATGGGCTACTACATCGTTCTCGCATTCTTTGCGTCGCTCTTTATCGCCGCATTCGGGCAATCTAATCTCGGCGCGTTGCTCGCCCTTAAAGGCGCTGGTGCGCTGCAGTCGTTGGCACTTCCGCCGCAGGTTACTATCATCGGCATAATTTTGCTCACTGCATTTGTTAATTTGCTGATCGGCTCGGCATCGGCCAAATGGGCATTGCTTGCTCCGATATTTGTTCCTCTTTTAATGCAATTGGGTATGTCGCCCGAATTGGCTCAGGCCGCGTACCGGATCGGCGATTCGACGACCAATATCATCACACCGCTGATGCCCTATTTCCCGCTCGTCGTCGTTTTTGCTCAAAGATATGTGAAGAACACCGGGATCGGGACCCTCGTGTCATTGATGCTGCCTTACACGGTCGTATTCATGATCACGTGGATCATCTTTCTTATTATTTATTGGGCACTCGGCATACCGCTTGGCATTCAAGCACCATATACATATCCGTAGATCGGAGGCGCGAATATGCAAAGAAATGACATAGACCAGGAACCTGAACATGAAGACACGGTCGACGAAACCGGTGTTCCGCCTGAAGAAGCTGTTCACCCCGTTCCCGGCATCCATCATGAACACGAACCCGACGCCGAGAACATAATGCCGGCGGAAGACCAGCCAGGGACATTCTAGCCCCGACGGAGAAGGTCCCGGCAAATATCTTGATATATCCATACATGTAGGTATACTAGTCAATGGAGTTTGAATGGGACCCGCGAAAAGCCGAAGCGAATTTCAAAAAGCACGGCGTTTCGTTTACTGAGGCTGTCGAAGCGTTCTACGACCCATTCGCTGTGGATGATATTGACGATGCCCATTCCTCCGATGAAGAGCAGCGATTCACATTGATCGGCCGGTCGGATGTTCGGCTTTTGATAGTTGCTCACACTATCAAGGGCAGCGATAAGATCCGCATAATCTCAGCTCGAAAGGCGAGCCGGACTGAATCCAGGATATATGAGGAAGCAAAAAAGTTCTGAGAAAGAAGTTCTCTTCGAAATGACGCAGGAAGAGTACGATAAGGGCCTGGCGAAAGGTTGGGACGCTGACGACATGATGCCCGTCGGTGTTCACAAGTTTCGACGCTCGCGTTGGGCCGAAAAATTGAATAAGAGCAATAAGGTCAAGGTTTCGATCTACCTCGATGGGGAAGTACTCGATTACTTCAAGCAACGCGCTGAGCAACCGAACGCAGCTCCCTATCAAACGCAGATCAACAACGAACTTAGGAAAGTGATGGAAAATCGTTCTTCCGACACGGAGTCGGTCGGGCAGGATATTCTGAACAACAAGAAGTTTTTGAAGGCGTTGAAGAAGAAGCTGGAAGGGGTTTAAAGGACTCGAGTAGGTTTGGGAACAATATTCCTTTTCGCGCGTCTATATTCTATAGATTAGGCTCCGTTACCCAAATGCCATTATGAAAAGATCGATCCTTACTATAGTCATTGCTCTTTCGTTGTCTTCCAATCTCATCGCAAAGTGGGCATTGATATCGACTGCGGAGCTTGTAAAGGATTCTGATTTGATCCTGGTCGGCACGTTACAAAACGTTAGCGAATTCACTCGGGACAATGTCGACTATTCTGAAGGGTTCATTGTCGTCGAGAAAGTGATCGCAGGAAATGATAAAACAACGTCCGGCGACATACTTAAGTCCGGCGATAAGATCTTTATCAAGTGGCAAAACTCGTCGATGATCGCCTGTCCTCGTGTTGAACATAAAGGTGATGAAAACGTTAAGGGGATCTGGCTTCTGGAAGTAGAAAGCGATGGCACAGTAAGCTCGGATTATCCCTGGCGATTTAGTGAGCTCGACGAATTGGATAAACTATCGAAGGTTGTTCGCGAGACAAAGCTTAGGAGGAGCCTTACTAGGCTCGCTGTAGTTGACGAAATGCTGACAAATAGTAACGAGGAGCGGCCGAGTACAACAGAAAACGAGCTAGGAGAAGTACCGGTCGAGGTAAGGTCAACGCCGCCATCATCCGAGTATTCGCTATTCGACGCGGGTTTGGTTTTGGTACTTTGCACTTTCCTTTACTATCTACTTTATCGAAGTAGGTTTAGAATCCGATAACGTATGGCAGATCTACGTATCAACTTCGCCGGGATCAAGTCACCAAATCCATTCTGGCTCGCGTCGGCGCCGCCGACGAATATGGGTTCGATGATCGAGCGCGCGTTTGATGCGGGTTGGGGCGGTGCGGTTTGGAAGACGTTGGGTGAACCGATCGTAAATGTTTCGTCGCGGTTGGCGGCGATCGATCACGGGTCGACGCGGATGATCGGGCTCAACAACATCGAGCTGATCACCGACCGGCCGCTTGAGGTCAACCTGAAAGAGGTCGCCGAGTGCAAAAAGAAATATCCGAACCACGCGGTCATCGTGTCGCTGATGGTCGAGTCAAAAAGGGAAGCATGGCACGAGATCGTCAAGCGGTCACAGGACACCGGATGCGACGGGTTTGAACTGAATTTCGGCTGCCCGCATGGCATGAGCGAACGCGGAATGGGAGCCGCGATGGGCCAGGTGCCTGAATACACCTGCATGGTGACGGAATGGGTGAAAGAGGTCAGCGAAATACCGGTGATCGTAAAACTGACACCGAACGTCGCCCATATCGGGCCGCCGGGACGTGCGGCGATGAAAGGCGGTGCCGATGCGGTTTCGCTGATAAACACGATCAACTCGGTGATCGGCGTCGATATCGACACGCTTGTTCCGTATCCAAACGTTAATGGGAAAGCGGCCCACGGCGGTTACTGCGGGCCGGCGGTCAAACCCATAGCGTTGAATATGGTGAGCGAGCTTGCACGCGATCCGGAGTTCAACATCCCGATCAGCGGCATCGGTGGTATTTCGACATGGCGCGACGCGGTGGAGTTCATGCTGCTCGGTGCCGGCAACGTTCAGGTATGCACGGCGGTGATGCATTACGGGTATCGCATCGTCGAAGACATGATCGACGGCTTGAACACGTATCTCGACGAGAAAGGCTTCGCCTCGGTCAACGACATCGTCGGCAAGTCCGTCAACCGCGTAACCGACTGGGGCAACCTCGATCTGAACTACGACGTCAAGGCCCACGTCAACGAAGAGCACTGCATCCGATGCAACCTCTGCTACATCGCCTGCGAGGACGGCGCCCACCAGTCGTTCGAATTCGTCCAATCCAACGGCCATCGCTACCCGCGAGTGATAGAAGAAGAATGTGTCGGCTGCAACCTCTGCGCTCTTGTCTGTCCATCACCTGGTGCGATCACAATGCTGCGCCGCGACGATGGGTCAAATCCCCAAACGTGGAAGCAGCGAACAGGCGGCGATTCAAACTGAGCGTTTTTGAATAGTGTGCCCGGCAATGCGACCGAGAGCGCAGACGAAGCGGTCAAAGTTTGCGAATCGCTTGTCCTGAGTAAGTCCTTTTACATATCTCGCATAGATCTGCTGAGCGATCACGGCGATCTTAAAGGTCCCAAAGACGTAGTAGTAGAGAATGTTCGACACGTCCCGGCCCGAAATTTCCGCGTACATTTCCACCAACTCTCTTCGCGAAACGTTCTTCATAAGCACATACGGATTGAATGGCATCCGCATCATTTCTTCACCGGCGTCGGCTGATATCCAATAGCCGAGCGTGGTTCCGAGGTCCATCAAGGGGTCGCCGACCGTGACCATCTCCCAATCGAGCACTGCTGTGATACGCGTCAGGTCATCGGGGTCGAGCATCACGTTGTCGAACTTGTAATCGTTGTGAATGAGTGAGGCACCGGATTCGGGCGGAATGTTGGCATTGAGCCATTCGATCGCCGCTTCGAGTTCCGGATGCTCATCGGTCTTCGCCGCAAAGTATCGCTTCGTCCAGCCCTCGACCTGCCGGCGCGGATAGCCCTCAGGCCGTCCGAGATCGCCGAGGCCCGCCGCCGCATAGTTCAGGTTGTGCAGGTCCGCAAGATTGCCGATAAATGCCCGACAAACCGACCGCTGCAACTCTGACGAATTCTCCATCTCCGGGGGAGCGGCTCCGCGAATGATCAGACCCCGCCGCCTCTCCATAAGGTAGAACTCTGATCCGATCACGTCATTGTCATCGCAAAAAAGAAGCGGCTTCGGAGCCGCGGTATAAACCGCCGAGAGTTTTGACAAGACATCATACTCACGCCGCATGTCATGGGCAGTCTTGACCGTGTTGCCATAAGGCGGACGGCGGAGAACGAATTCTTCATCGCCGATCGTGATCAGGTAGGTCAGGTTCGAGCTCCCGCCGGGAAACTGCCGCACGCCAACCTCGGTCTGAACCCCGCCGATCCGAGCGTTGACGTACACTCCCAATTTGGCTGTCTCGATGCCTTCACGCGGTGCTATGGTTTCGTTGATCGACTCGGTCATTCGCTCGATTATAGGACAGTCCGCCGAATGGCGCTAAAATGCCCTCTGATGACCTCGATCAGCACACCGGTCTGGCGGCTCACCGGCCTCAGAGACAGCGAGCCAGGCACGCTTAGCCTTTCCAACGGACGCTTGAGTTACATTGAGGACGACAGCCCTCGATTCGACGTACCGATCGACGAAATAAGCGGCATTACCTTTCCGTGGTATTACTTCGGCGGCGGGTTCAAGTTTTGTGTAGGCGGCGAGGAGTATCGATTCTCCCTCGTCGAGCCGCATAACGAGTTCGCTGACATTCGCACCGGGCGTTCGTGGGGAAAACGATGGAAGGATGCCCTCGGCCGGCGATGAGGGCAGATTACGCCTCGCGGGGCACCTGTGCTAACTTACTCGAATGTATCAAATGGGGCGGGCCTCCGTCGTTCGGCCGAAATATCTCTTTCTGTTCCTTCTGTCGCTTGCAATGTCGGCAGCCGCGGCCGCTCAGCCCGCGAATCGCTCGGTCGCGGTCACATTTGACGACCTTCCAGCGACCCACGGCGGTCTGGCTGAATATGAATACGTTACCGAAAACCTTCTTTCGAAACTCAAGGCCGCCCGTGTCCCTGCGATCGGATTCGTTAATGAGCGAAAACTATTTGTCGTTGGCGAGATCGACCGGCGAACCGCATTGCTAAAACGTTGGCTCGATGATGGCCATGAGCTGGGCAACCACTCCTTCTCTCACATTCAGATCGACCGTGCATCATTCGAGCAATACGCCGAAGACGTCGTCCGCGGCGAGACGGTAACGCGAATGCTTCTTGATGCAAAAGGCAAGAAACTTCGCTATTACCGCCACACCCAACTCAGAACCGGGCCCACCGAAGAGTACCGCAAACAGCTTAACGACTTTCTCTCCCGCCGCGGTTACATCACCGCTCCGGTCACTGTCGATAACAATGATTACGTTTATGCGATGGCCTACGCGAATGCAAAGCAGAGAGGTGATATGCAGTCCGCCGAGAAGATCGTCGCCTCGTACATCGAATACATGGATAAGGTCTTCGATCATTTTGAAAAGATCAGCGTGGAGCTGCTCGGATATGAGGTCAAACAGACCCTCCTTCTTCACGCTAACGAATTGAATGCTGACCATTTTGACAAACTCGCTGCAATGATTCGAAAGCGAGGATATTCCTTCATAACATTGGACGAGGCCCTTGCCGACCCGGCGTACAAACTCCCCGAGGCCATTTCTTCCCGGGGGCTGTCATGGATTCATCGCTGGACGATCGCAAAAGGTAAGCCGATGCGCGAAGAGCCCTTAGAGCCGGGATGGCTGGCACCGCTTGCGAGGACGAACTAACACATGGATTTCGAATATTCCGAAAAAGCAAACGAATTCAGGGGACGGCTTTTGGCGTTCATGGACGAGCATATCTATCCGAACGAGCAGAGGTATCTTGACGAGATAAACTCGGGCGACCGCTGGGAGCCGAGCCGCGTGATCGAAGACCTCAAAGTAAAGGCCCGGAACGCGAGACTGTGGAACCTGTTCCTCCCGGACATATCCGGTCTTTCAAATCTCGAATACGCACCGTTGGCTGAGATAATGGGCCGTGTGACCTGGGCAAGCGAGGTTTTCAATTGTTCCGCGCCCGACACCGGCAATATGGAGGTGCTGCATCTCTACGGGACCGACGAGCAGAAGGAAGCTTGGTTAGAGCCTTTGCTGTCCGGCGAGATCCGTTCATGTTTTGCGATGACCGAACCGGAAGTTGCCTCGAGCGATGCGACGAACATCGAGGCGTCGATAGTTGCCGACGGCGATGAATATGTGCTTAACGGCAAAAAGTGGTGGTCGACCGGCGCCGGCGATCCCAGATGCAGACTTGCCATTTTCATGGGCAAAACTGACCCATTCGCTTCGCGATACCGTCAGCAATCCATGATCCTTGTGCCGATGGACACCGAGGGTGTTGTCGTCCGGCGATTGCTCAGTGTTTTCGGGTACGATGATGCGCCGAACGGCCACGCCGAGATCACCTTCACCAATGTCCGCGTTCCCAGATCGAATCTGCTTTTAGGCGAAGGACGCGGTTTCGAGATCGCCCAGGGACGGCTCGGGCCGGGGCGTGTACATCATTGTATGCGGTTGATCGGTGTGGCCGAGCGTTCCTTAGAGCTATTGATAACGCGCGGTATGGACCGTGTCGCCTTCGGCAAGCCCATCGCTGACCGGGGCGTCATTCGCCAATGGATAGCCGAATCGCGGATGGCGATCGACCAGGCTCGTTTATTAGTGCTCAAAGCAGCGTGGATGATGGATACGGTCGGAAATAAGGCCGCACAAAAAGAGATCGCGATGATCAAAGCCGCGGTTCCGCAGATGGCTCTGAAGGTGATCGACCGTGCGATCCAGGTCCACGGCGGAGGCGGAGTCTCTCAGGATTTCCCGCTTGCTGCGTTTTGGACCTACGCACGTTCGCTCAGGCTCGCCGACGGCCCTGATGAGGTCCATCTCGAATCGATCGCAAAGATGGAGATCAGGACCAGGCACGGTTCGTAGAGTCGTCTAACCTTTTGCTCTCCCGGTTTGTTTCACCCAAGCCGATGTCACAAAGATTGTCATGATCGGTGTTCCATCGAATGCCGCGGGCGACCGATGACGGTTCATTCATTCTGTTCTAAGAAAGCTGTTCGAACATTTTTGCCTTCCAGCCGAAAGAAATTCGGTCAGCCTGAAATAACGCAACATATCGGATCTGCGGAAAGGCCCGTAAATACGAGCATCGGTCATTC
Organism: Chloracidobacterium sp.; assembly: GCA_016716305.1. Lineage (NCBI taxonomy): Bacteria > Pseudomonadati > Acidobacteriota > Blastocatellia > Chloracidobacteriales > Chloracidobacteriaceae > Chloracidobacterium > Chloracidobacterium sp. The sequence goes on along the minus strand of JADJWP010000002.1, from coordinate 1,273,404 downwards.
TGAATATTTTTCTTTCAACAATCGTTCAACAGTGCAAAAAAGTGTTGACAGATGTTGACCATTCCTGTAACTTAATCACTTGACGGTGCTGAATGACCGTTTCCCTTCGCCACCCGATGCGAAAACTTTTTCTGAAATACAACATCCTGCGACGGCGTTTCTAACGCCGTCACAAACATCCGGAAAGGAACGGCTGCGAATCACTGCCTTCAGTTGGCCTGTCTGTGAACGTCCTTCCGATGCTGTAGATCAAAAGGTGGCAAAGTTCCCCGAGTGCAACGCAGCCGTTCCGATCCGATGTATCCAAAAAATCCCTAGAACAATATAAAGATCATTGGCATTAGAGCCGTGAAGGAGCAAGAAGAAAATGCTGTTCGGTAAAAAGAAAAGCGCAGCCGGTCTGGATATCGGATCGAGCTCTGTCAAAATGGTCGAGCTCGACGGCAAAGCAAACAGCCTTAACCTCGTCAGCCTCGGTTATCAGAATCTACCCGACGAAACGATCATCGATGGACAGATAATGGAGCTCAACGCCGTTTCTGACGCTATCCAGAACGTTTGCAGCAGCAACGGTGTGAATGCCGACCTCGTCGTAACGGGCGTCAGCGGCCATTCGGTCATCATCAAGAACATCATCTTGCCGCCGATGAGCCAGGAAGAACTCGAAGAATCGATCGATTGGCATGCCGAGGAGCATATTCCGTATGACCTATCCGACGTCAGCCTCGATTATCAGATCACCGCTTCAAACTCCGATTCTACACATGTTCTGATCGCCGCTTGCAAACGCGAGCGTATCGACAATATCCGTCAGGCGGTCCAACTTGCCGGCAAAGAGCCGTACGTCATCGACGTCGATACATTTGCCCTCCAGAATTGTTACGAGCTGAACTATCAGCCGACCGACTCGCAGGTCGTCACGCTGCTCAATATCGGAGCATCGACGATGAACGTGAATATCGTCAAAGGAACGAGATCGCTCTTTTCGCGTGACATAACGGTCGGCGGCAGCCAGTTCACAGACGTTTTACAGCGAAGCCTCGGACTCAGCTTCCAACAGGCCGAGGCCGTCAAGCGTGGAGTCAATAACGCCGTCGAAGGTGTTGAAGAGACCGCGATCGAACCGCTTATCAGCAACGTGACCGAGATCGTTGCAATGGAAATTCAAAAAACATTCGATTTTTACCGTGCCACGACCGAAGACAACGAGACCATCGTCCAGAAGATCCTTATCTCGGGCGGCGGATCGAAGCTGACCGGCCTGGCACAGGATCTATCGGCACGGCTCGAATTGCCGGTAGAGGTGCTTGATCCTTTCCGCAACATCAAGGTCGACGCACGTAAATTCGATCCCGATTACCTGAGCGAAATCATGCCCGAAATGGCTGTTGCCGTTGGCCTGGCGATGAGGGGAGTTTAATAACCATGATCAAAATAAACCTACTGAATTCAGTAACTGAACGTCAGGGCGGCGCTGTCGTCGCGGTCGACCGCAAGGTCGGCAGCCCGGCTTCGCGACTCCTTTTGATGTCGCTCGCTACGGCATTCCTGCTCGCGGCCGTTGTCGGATGGGATGTTATCAGTTCGCAAATGGCCAAAACCGATGCCGAGCGAAGGCTGGCTGAACAGAAGCAGATCGCTGCCGAGCTCGAGGTCGTGATGAAAGAACAGCGAGAGCTTGAACAGAAGATACAGCAGATCGATATGCGTATCGAGGCGATCAAGAATCTGAGGGCAAAACAGGCGGGTCCGAGTGCGGTGCTTGAAGCAATGCGAGAGCGTATCGCCATGGTTCCCGGACTATACCTTCAGAGTATCGAACAGGCCGGCGATCAGGTGATCATCAAAGGCAACTCGCCCGACGAAGCCGCGGTCACCCAGTTCGGTCGCAGCCTCGAATTCTCGAACGGCTTGTTCTCGAACCTCAACATCGAGACGCAGCGTCAGGAGGTCGTCAATCAGATGGCTTCGGTCCCGGCGGGCGGCGGCGAACAGCCAAAGGTCAATGTCGTCGATTTCACGATCAAGACCGCATATACGCCCTCGAAGGCAGCCGGAGCCAACAATCCGATGCCGACGAATGCATCGGCCGCACCTGGAGGCCCAGCAGCTCAGTCTGCCGGCCAGCCGCAAGTAGCTAAGAACTGATCGGACCTTTTCGGTCAATACGAATTGTTGATCTTACGAAAGAGAAGGACACTACAATGTTAGAGAAAATCAAAAACCTTAAATGGCACTTCCAACTGATCTTGTTGGTCAGCATTGCCTCGCTGCTTTACATGACGGTCTGGTACTTCATCACCAGCGAAACGCGGGCCGAGGTTGCCAAACTCAACGAAGAGATCGCGACCATCACTGCCAAGAACGAGGCCGCTCGTGTTGCGACCCAGCGTATCAATGAATTCAGGGCACTTTTTGCCAGCAAGTCGTTGGAATACGAAGAACTGAAGGTCCTTCTTCCGGAACAGCGTGAGATCACAAACGTACTTCAGGGACTGCAGGACAATGCCAAGGATTCGCGTCTCGTCGTAATGCGGTTCTCGCCTCGTGACGATACCCAGCAGGATTCGATCATGGCCAAGCCGGTCGAGGTCGAGGTTGACAGCAATTTCAACAATCTGCGGGCCTTTTTCGACAAGATGGCAAAGCTGCCCAGGATCGTTTCGATCTCGGATTTCAAGATCAATCAGCTTGACAAGCAGACCGGCGAAAAGACCTTGCATGCGCAGTTTCTTTTGACGGCTTTCTATGCCGATCCTGAAGCCCTGACACCGAAACCGGATCCGACAAAACCGGGTGCGCCCAAGCCGCCGGCAACCGCAGTACCGCCGACAGCCGCTCCTCCCGCCGCCAAATAACCAGCCCTTTTTTCTACTGAAAAGGATCTAGAGAGATAAAGCCATGATGAACAAAGCAAAGTTATTTCGACTCTTGAGCATGAACCTCGCCGTGTTGGGCTTCGTCCTGATCAGCGGTTACGTCACCGGGGCCGATGCGCAGACACGCGACCCGTTCGCGAAGCCCGGCTGGGCCCGGACGAAAGACTCGAGAGCAGGTGCTGCGACGGGTACGAAGAAGACACCTCCGCCGGTGATCGATCTTGGTGCTCCAGCGATCGAGCAGCGCATAGCGTATTACAAACAGATGCGCGAAAACGCTGCGGCGAATGGCCAGCCTCTGCCGAAAGTAACGAGCGTCCTAACGCTCAACGAGATGAGCGTGACCGGAATTTTCCGAACACCCCGCGGATATGCGGCGATGGTCGAAGCAACGCCGATCAGGCTTTCGTACACGATCTATCCGGGCGAACGATTCTTTGACGGGCAACTCGTAGCTGTTGAGGAAAACCGCCTTGTTTTCCGTAAGGTGACCAAGATGAGCAACGGCAAGTTCGTTTCATCGGTCGAAAACAAATCGCTTCGTCAGTTCTCTGACCAGGCACAGATACAGGGGACCGCTCCGGTACAGGGTTCCGCGTCAACCGCCCAGCCAGGAACGACGGTAACCACCGACGGCAAGCCGGCGGTCGGGCCGGTCGTCTCGCCGCTTGATGAAATGAACCGTCAGGTGACCACCACCGAAGAAGCTAAAGGCAAACCTGCCAAAGGCGCAAAGAAACCCGTCAAGGTTGCCAAGAGCAACAAATAAACAAGTTTTGGACATTCCGGAAAATTCGCCGGGTGTCGCAAATAGCGAAGCACTTCAACTCATACCACGGCTTGTGATATCTGGGCGTGGATGGACTATGCAACGGAGGAAACATGAATTCTCTTCATAACATCAGCGGTTACCTGCGAAAGGCAGTGATCGCGTCGATCTTAGTAAGTCTGTTAGGCATTGTTGTCGCCGGCCAGGACGTGCGGCAGCAAGGCAAGATGTACGGCGACGCCGGTTTCGTCGGCGAGCCGATCAATCTCAAGATCGTGAATATGGACATTCGCGAACTTCTGAGCTACATCACCGAACAGTACGGTATCAATTTCGTGATCGATAAATCGGTCAAGGCCGTTCCGGTCACAGTCAATGTAAATGATGTGCCCTGGAATGTCGCCCTTGATTCGGTCCTGAGATCGCAGGAGCTTGGCGTCCAGGTAAACGGAACCATCCTCCGGGTCGCAGATTCGAAAACACTTGCGACGGAAGGCGAGATCCGGCGTCTCCAGATGGACAATCAGCTTGATTCATCGCCGCTCTACACCGAGTTCATGCGTTTGAACTACGCCCGTGCCGTTGGCAACATCGGCCGCGGTTCCGCGACCAGCGGTACACAGTCGGGTTCAGGCGGCGGAATGGGCTCCTCGATGAGCAGCGGTGCCGGCGTCGGCAACGAAGGACTTCTTCCGATAGTCAAGCGTCGCCTCTCGCGTCGTGGTTCGGTCGAGGTCGACCTCCGCAGCAATTCTCTGATCATCACGGATGTGCGCGAAAATATCGACGCCATCCGTCAGCTTATCGAGATTCTTGACCAGCCTGAGCCGCAGGTCGAGATCGAAGCACGCATCGTGGTCGCGACACGTAACTTCAGCCGCGACGTCGGTGTTCAGATTTCAGCACTTGTAATCGGCGCCCGAGGAAGCGGAGCCGGCGGCGGTACCCTGCCCGAAGCCCCGGTCGACCCCCGATTGCCGATCCCGCCGAGCTTACCGGTCGGCTCGATCAACAACAACCTCGCCTCGCAGATCGCAAATACGGCGATCGGCCTGACGACGGGCGTTTTTGGAACCGCACAGATCAACATGCTGATCACTGCCGGTGAGCAGAAGGGACAGGCTAAGGTCATCGCGACCCCGCGTGTTACCGCTCTTAACAACCGTCAGGCTGTGATCGAAAGCAAAACGCAGATCCCGATCACGACGATCCAGCCCGGATCGGCCGCCGGTGGAGCCGTGATCGCCACAACGGAATACATCGACGTTCCGCTCAAACTCGAGATCACACCGCAGATCACCGATCTGGGTACGATCGTTCTCGACGTGGTCGCGGAAAACAGCTCGACGGCAACGCTTGTCTCAGGTGCGGCCCCGGCCATCAACACCCAGACGATGCAGACGCAGGTGACCGTTCCCGATGGCGGAACCACGGTTGTAGGTGGTGTTCTGTTCGACGACGAACGTGAAAATCAAGATCGTACACCCGGCCTTTCACGAATTCCGATCCTTGGAGCACTCTTCAAGCGAAAAGGCGTTCAGCGAAATACCAACGAGATCCTCTTCTTCATAACCCCGCGTATTTATCGCCCGGATTATGAGACGAAGAAGGGTTCGTCGGGAACCAGGCCGAATGCAACGATCATCCAGCCGGTGCCTTTGGGCAATCCGGTATCGAACTCGGGTTCTTCTGAGTCGGCTCCCGTGCCGGTTCCGTCCCCGATGCCGGTGATCCAGCCGGTCGTGCAGCAGCCTGCTCCAGAAAAGCCGTAGTCAGGCGGCCGTAGTCCCGAAAGGGAACTGGGGCCGGCACCTGAACAGTTGATCAGGTGCGTTGTTTCCTCCGATCAAAAGCCCGTGGTGCTTCAAAAGCGTCACGGGCTCTTTCTGTTTGGCCGGTCAGTATCTAGGAAAAGGTCAGTTGCGAAGCTGAGCCTTTTGGATGGGGATGTCGCCCGGCAGTCCGAAACCAAGGATCGTATAACCAAAGTCCGAACTGCGTAAGATGTACCAAACGCCGTCGCGATAGACCGCGCGGTCCGCTTTTCCGTCGCCGTCGAAATCGCCCGGTGCGCTTACGTCGGTTCCGATACCGAATTGGACCGCCGAAAATCCTTCGGTCGAGCCAAGCACATACCAGGTGGCGTTAGAGGGCCTAAAGACCGCGGCATCGAGGCGGCCGTCACCGTCATAGTCGTTCTGGACGGGCCGGTCCTCGCTCAAGCCAAAGCCGAATATCGAGTAGCCGAGATCGGAGCTTCTGAAGATGTACCAAACGCCGGTCGAGGGACGCCAGACAGCGATGTCGGACTTGCCGTCGCCATCGTAATCGCCCGGAACGACCTTATCCGTCCCGATGCCGAACTGCCTGATGTCGTATGCCGAATCGGAGCTGCGGAAAATATACCAAACTCCCGTCGACGGCCTGAAGATCGCGAGGTCGGCTTTCAGATCGCCATCGTAGTCGCCCGGCACGGGAATATCGCCTGCCGCGCCGAACTGGGTGATGAGATAACCGCCAGTGCTCTTCTCCACGAACCAGACACCGGTCGAGGGCCTGAAAACAGCCCGGTCGGTAATGCCGTCCCCGTCAAAATCCGCTGGTGCGATCTGATCGCCAGCGATGCCGAACTCGACCGCCTGAAAGCCGCCGTTCGTGCTGTTGAGGGCATACCATGCATTGGTCGATGGCCTGAAGACCGCTACGTCCGTCAGACTATCGGTATCGAAATTGGAGATGATCTCGCCCGAAAGGGTTCCTCGGTTACGGGTATAGATGTAGTCGCCGCCGGGCCCGCCATCACTGTTCGCGGCATTACCTGAGGTGTAAAACCTCACCTTTCCGACGCGCTGCGACGGAGCAGTCCAGGTGAACGTCCACGATTTGGTGCCGAATGTCGTCGGCGTGACGCCGTCGATCGTATGCGAGACATAGCGTCTTTCAACGTTGTTCACAAAGCCCGTATTTTGCTGCATGGTCGGCGGCATTCCCGAGGGCAGCGTAAACGTGCCGACCTGCTGGCCGGTCGAGGTGACGGCGGTCAATTGAAATCCGAATATCACGCCATCGGCCTGATTTACCGTCACCGTCACCGGCACCTGCTGGTTCGGCGTGTAATAGGCAGGAATGCCGGTGATGGTCACATTGCCGGTCCCGGTATTTACCTCAAAATCGGCATGACACGCGGTGCAGCTGATCTCGCCCGGCGCGGCGGTATGGGACGGCGACGGGCCAGAGGCCGATGCGGCCGCTTTGTCGATCTCGGGGCCGAGGCCGATATAGCCGACGATGCCGACGGCCGCGACCGCAGATAGGGCGATGAACTTAAACCCGCTACGCGAGCGAAAAGAGAACTTCATACAACACTAGACTCCTCTTGCTGAAAGTAATGTCTGGAGATTTGACGTTCGAATCGAAGCGAAAGTCTGAGTAATGGGCCTAAAACAAAGGTAGGCTTCGGGGTGTTAAAAGTCAACAAAAAAGACTGCCGGCAGAGGTCATCTGCCGGCAGCCGTTCTTATTGCATCACAAGATCGCCAAGGCGACCCTGTGTCCTATGACTACGGACGAGCCGCCGAAACGATCGGAAGGTCGGTAGCCAAACCGAAGTTCTGTACCGATACACCGGCCGTTGACGCATTGATCCACCAGGTGCCGTTACGGAAGATAGCAAGGTCATCCTTGCCGTCGCCATCGTAATCGCCCGGAGCCGGGACGTCACCGGTCGTACCGAAGGTGATGATATCTACCTGGGCATTGCTGCTGCGGAGGATATACCACGTTCCGGTGCTCGGGCGGAACACGGCCTGGTCGACCTTGTTATCGCCGTCGTAGTTTCCGGGTACGGGGATGTCACCGGCCGAGCCGAACGATATGTTTATCGATCCGCCGCCCGATGCCGTTCCGACCCAGTTTCCGTTCGTGAATATCACACCGTCGGAATTGCCGTCACCGTCGTAATCCGCCGGTACGGGTGTCGTTCCGGGGTTATTGACGATGGCGTTTCCGCCGTTGCTGCTGAGCAGGATATACCACGTTCCGTCTGACTGGCGATAAATGGCAAAGTCTGCCTTTCCGTCGCCATCGTAATCGGACACGGTCGGTACGTCGCCCGGGATTCCCCAAGAGACGCCCGAAACGGTAAAGCCGTTGCTGTTCAGGACGTAGAAGTCCGGGAATGCCGGATCTGCTGCGGCCCTGAAGATCGCCGTATCGGTCTTGCCGTCGTTATCGTAGTCAGCAGGAACCGGAACGTCGGTTGCGATGCCCCAACCAATTGCTCCGAATCCGGCTGTGCTCTGGTTCAGGTACCATGTGCCTTGACTGCCGCGGTAAACCGATACATCGGTCCTTCCGTCGCCGTCAAAGTCAGCACGCCCGTTGCCCGTTTGTGGGGTAACCGAGCAGGCATAGTCGTTGGCTTCGAACGTGAGCGTCCATCCACCATTGATCGTGCCCGGATCCGATCCGGCATCGTCAACGGCGTAAAGCGACCATGTGCCGTTCATTGCAGTGCCGTCAGTTCCAAAAACGGAGGCAAAGGTCGCCGTACCGACCGGAGCCGCACTCTCGTACGGAGCTGCGGGTGCAGGTGCAACAAACGGATCTGGCGTCGCGACATTTGACGGCCTATATTCGCCGCCGTCAGCAATGACGCCTGCGTTCGTGCCAGGAAGCAATGCTGCAGCCGTGTCCGTGATCGAGAATGTGATCGGCGGAAGAGCCTCGGTCGCATTGTTGCCGTTGTCTGACATAAAGATGAACTTCTGACCGCCCGGGCCGACCAGGAGGAAGTCCATGTCGTTATACCATTCGTGCCTGAAGCCGTTGAGCGTCAGTCGGATGTTCTTCTGTCCCGTCAGGCCCGTCGCATTGATCGTTGACGGGTAAGGCGATGCCGGTCCAGAGGTGGTCGTCGGCTGTCCGTTCGGCAAATTGATCAGGGTCGAATTTGTGAACGCAACCGGAGCCCCGCCGACTGGTGCGCCGAGACGGAACGAGAAGTTCTGCGGGTTCATCGCACCGAGTGCGGACGTTCCCGTGATCGTGATCTGGTGCAGGCTTCCGCAAGCTGCGCCGCCGGGAACCGTATACGGAACCTGCTGCGTAACTGTCGCACCATTAGCGATGTTGCCATAATTGACAGTGCCGCCGCCTGTGACACTAATGTTCACGTTGTTGATCGTTCCGCCACCCGAATTATTCGTCACCGGAATACTTACCAGGACGCTTTCGCCAGGTTCCGGGAACCCGTCGTTGTCGCCGCTGGAATCGCTGACGCTGATCGGATTGGTGAAGATCGCGTTCGGAACGTCAAAAGCTTCCGTTACGACGGTGTTATTCGCGCCGGTTCCGGCACTCGAGATGGCGGCGCTAAAGCCCGCACCGCGAACGCGGAATCCTTCACGGACGTCCAATACGTCAGCCGCCGCTTCAGGTGCCGCCGGCAATGCCGAAGCAGCAGCGATGATAGCATCGCGTTCCTGGAGGATCGTCGGGCCGATCGGTGCAAGCTTCATTCCGTCCGTGACCACCTGAAGTGCACGCGTTGTTCCGGCGTTGAAGCCGAGACGTGTGACCATGCGGTTACGAACTTCCCAAAGCATCGAGCTCCAGATCTCACCAATATTGTGGACCTGGTCGCAGGTAGTAACGCCGATCGGGCCTCTCGGAAACGCGCTGTTAGGCGGCGGATTCGAGGTCGTAGTACCGATAAGCGTATTGCAATCCGAGTTTATGTAACGGAACGTAAACGGGTTGTGGGGCTTTCCGTTCGGTCCGAGGAAGGTGATCGGCGCCCGCGGAAAGCGGCGGATGCCGTAATAGTAGTTGCCGGTGAATCCGGATGCGACCAGCAAGGTAGCGTAGCCGCCGGTTGTGTAAATACCGTCGATCGGATCGGTCGGTTCGGCAAGCAGCGTGTACGCGTACCAATCAGACCATCCTTCACCCATACCGCGAGCCATATTGGTCGAAAGACCGCTGGCGTTGCCGTGCAGACGGTTCGAAAGGCCGTGTGTGACCTCGTGGATCAGCACTTCGGAATCGACTGTACCGTCATAGTCGGGTGTAGGACCCGTCCAGAGGAACATCTGCATCCTCGGCCTGGTTCCATCGGCCTGGGTCGACATGTTCGCATTGTTCGTTCCGCTCGAGTCCTGGCCTTCGGCTCTCAGCCGGTCGTTGCCCGTACCGCCGCGGCCGAAGTTATCGGTCTGGAAGTTGAACGCCTGTTCGGTCCAGCCAAGCTGGTACATGATGTCGTGATATCGGTTCATCACGTAAAACATCTGAATGACCGCACCGCGCTGGGCTTGGGCCGTAAGCGGATCGTCACCGGGCGTCGGGCTTCCCGGAGGAGGATTCCATGTCGGGGATGAGAAAACACGGCAGCCTGCGCCGGGGCAAGCTGTGTCGCCGGGCATTGGTGCGTCGACGCCGTCCGGGGCGACGCGGTCCAAACCGGCTTCAACGGCGTTACCGTCGGTGATATTGGCTCCGTCGGTGATCCAGCCGTTGTTGTTGAACGTGTTCGGTGCTTCATTGCCGATCAACGTAATGTTCGACCGGGAAATGATGGCACCCTGCTGTCCCGTCGTCGGATCGACCGGTCCGGGTGAGAGCGGAGCCGGCGAATCAGCTGCCTTCATGTAGGCATTCGCATTGTTGTAAACGTTGTACGTCGCCGCTGTGGTCTGATCTTCGGTCGTGTTCTTTCGCCAAAGCATCGCACCTGTATCGGCATCGACGATGATGTAATACGCGTTTACCGGCTGCCAGATAAGTACTCGCCATGCCGGAACGGCAACGCCCGGTTCGAGCGGGAAGTACATTCTTTCTGCCGTAGTAGCCGAATCGCCGCGTCCGAAGACCACGCGATTTTCGGTCGAGGCCGAATCGTCACGCGACATATCGAGCTTCGATGCATCGCTGTTTATGTAACGGGCGGCTGCGCGAACTGCGTCGGCAGGGTCGCGGAAGTCGGTCGACAGGCTGTTGTAGTCGAGGCCGGGTGCGAGGTTATTGATCACACGGATGATCTCGCCCGAGGTCGTAAAGCCAGCCTTGATCTCGCCGCGGAAAACCGGCACACCATTGATCTGCTGCTCGAGGTGAGCGAACGCCATGTTGCCACGGGGGTTCACGTAGTCAGCGATGACCTTGAGCTGGTCGAGCTGATCGATCTCCATTCCGATCAATTGGTTGTTCTGTTTTGCAAAGTTCCGAAGGGCTTCCGAACGTTTTACCGTCGTCGGGCCTGAAAGCCTTTCGATCTCGTGTCGGTAAACATCAGGAGTGATCACTTCCGGGATGTTGATGTCGGTGTTGTATTCGATCTTCAGAGACGGGACGCGAGTTCTCAGGGATTCTTCGCCCGTCACGAATTTCTGCCGAATGTCAGCAATTGCGGCGGCATCCTTCCCGACCGTATTGCGCATCTTCTGAAAAAGATTATCGATCTCTTCGCCTTTTTGATTGCGAATATCGTAATTTTCGATACCTTCTTCATGGCTCGTGGTCTTCTGAATAATACCCCGGCCTTGGCTATTGACTTCCCACTGAAGCTGTGTCGGCAACACGAAAAATGTCGTGACCAGCGCCAGTACGAATAGACTTAACAGCAGACTTCCACGAGTCTCTGTTCGCGTACTGTGTTGCATTTAAAAGCCCTCCTAAAGCTTTGAAAAGAGAAAAGAACTAGCCGCAATAATGCAGCTCAAGCAAGTGACAAATCGGAAAATAAGTCCAATATTACGGGGTATGAAAGTTAAAAATTCGCCGCTTTCAAGATCGATGACGCAACTGTGAGGGGCGATTCGATATAAACACTGTCGCCGTTTTGCCGACGCTGTATGACGGAAAAAATAAAGAACGAATATAGAGTTGAATACTTTGTAACAGAATTCCGATTTTTCGTCAATGGAAAAACCGCTAGTATCGATCCCGGCAAAGGGAAGAAGATCACCCCGATTTTCGGCAGATCGCCGGAAATTACACAAAATTTGTGAGTTCTGCTGAATCGGATCACAAAAAAAACACCGGCCAGGGTCTGGGCCGGTGCTGAACCTTTCCGGAGCACGGCCGAAACCGTGCTCCGATCAGATCGGTCTGACGTCAGGGCACAAAGGCGTTCGGAACCGGTTTGTCACCCGCCGCGCCGAACGTGATCACCTGGCTGCCCGCGGTCGAACCGAGGATATACCAGTTGGTGTTCGACGATCTGAAAACGGCGGCATCGATCTTCCCGTCGCCGTCATAATCCCCGGCCGTTGGCACGTCACCGTTCGTTCCGTAAGGGAATGAGTAGAAACTGAAATTGTTGCTTCTCAAAATGTACCATTCGCCTGTCGACGGCCGCCAAAAAGCAGCGTCCGCTTTACCGTCGCCGGTAAAATCGCCGGGAACCGGCTTGTCGGCGGCAGATCCGAATTGGAATGCCGTGACGCCGCTGCCGCTCTGAGCGATCCACCATTCGCCTGCTGCCGGCCTAAAGATCGCGATGTCGGCTTCGCCGTCACCATCGTAATCAGCCGGTGTCGGCATGTCGCCCGCCGCTCCGAAGGTTACGATCGAAACGCCGAGGTCTGACGACCGCTGGATGTACCACGTGTTGTTTGACGGCCTGAAGACCGCGACATCGGTCCTTCCGTCGCCGTCGTAATCGGCAGGCACGATCTTGTCGGTCGCCGCTCCGAAGGGGAACGAGTAAAACGTCCCATCCTCGCTTCTCGCGATGAACCACTCGCTTGTCGAGGGCCTGAAGAATGCGAGGTCCGCTTTACCGTCGCCGGTGAAATCGCCCGGCGCGATGACATCGGTCGTTGTTCCGAACTGGGCTGCAGAAACGCCGCCCGAACTGCGGTTTATCCACCATTCGCCGACCGTCGGCCTGAATATCGAAACATCGGTCTTGCCATCGCCGTCGAAATCGAACGGCGACCTGAGATTGTCGATGATCGTGCACGAATAGCTGCCGACGACCGAGACCGAGTCGACGAACCAACCTACGGCGGCTGTGTTGTCGTCGGCACCAAATCGCCATCTGAGCCTTACGCTTTGGGCATTTGCCGCTGCCGGCATCCGAGCGACGGTAGTGACATATCCGCCCGAAGTCCCGCTCCATGCAGCTCGTCCATTAAGCGGATTGTTCGTTCCATTCGAGCCCAGCGTGCTGTTGTAACCGTTCTGCGTGAACGCTCCGCCCGCGGCAACGATGTCCTGATAAGCGCCTCCGCCGATGCTGATCTCGAGAACGCCGCCATCCCAACCCGCTTCGGTGTTGAAGTTGTTGCGGAACGAGACGGTCGCGGCAGGCGACGATATCGGAATAAGCGGCGAGGTCAGATTGGTACCGCCGCCGACCGTCAGCGGATCGAGCGCGAAAGCCGCGTTCGGAGCCGTATCGGGTGTCGTCGTCGAATTCACAAAGTTGATGCCGCCGCTGACGGCTTCCGCGGTCCAACCGGCCGGGAATCCGGGAGCAGCCACACCGTCAAAATTCTCGGTGAATGTCACATTGGGCTGGCCGATGAGCAATGTCCGGGTGAAGCTGGTCGCCCCAAGGCTGCTGTTCACGTTGAACGTCAGATCTATGACCGATCCACAGGGCGTTCCGGCCGGCACGTTGTAATTGATGACCTGCGACGAACTCGCAAGGTGGTTGATCGTTCCGTAACTTGCCGAGCCGCCGCCTACTACCTGAAGCGTCACATTCGTCGCCGGGCCGCCGGTCGTGTTGGTTAACGGTATCGTCAACGCAAGAACCTCGCCGGGCTCGGGATAACCGTTGCCGTTGCCGGTAGAGTCAGAAAAAGAGAAGGTCGGGACCTGAACGAGATTTGGCAGGTCAAATGCCTCGGTAACACGGGCGTTCCCTGAGTCCGAGCCTGTGTTTTGAATCGAAGCCGAGAATCCCATCCCGCGGATCGCAAATCCCGCCCAGATATCCGTAACGTCAGCGCCCGTCCCGCTAGCCTGAGCTGCCGCAAGGATCGCGTCGCGTTCGGTCAAAAACGTAGGGCCAAGCGGAGCAAGCTTCATTCCGTCGGTCACGAACTGCAGCCATCGGCGATTGCCGACCTCCCAACCGAGCCGCGTAACGAATTTTGCACGAACTTCCCAAAGAGCACTGCTCCAGACCTCACCGGCATTGTGCACCTGGTCCGCCGCTCCGCCGCCTCTTGGCGCAAAGGCTCCGTCGTTCAGATTGATCTGCGAACCGTCGATGTCGGCGAACGTCAGCGGGTTATGCGGCCGATTGTTCGGGCCGCCGGTGAACGCCATTACCGCTTTTGGGAAGCGGCGGATGCCGTAATAGAAATTGCCAAAGTACGACGGCGTGACGAGCACATAACCGCCGGTCGTATAGACGCCGTTTATCGGATCGCCTGGTTCCGAAAGCATTGCATGGGCATAGAAATCGCTCCATCCTTCGCCCATGCCGCGCGACATGTTCAGCGAAAGCCCGCTGCCGTTCCCGTGCAGACGGTTCGACGTTCCGTGTGTCGCTTCGTGATAAACGATATCGATATCAGTTGTTCCGTCGCGGTCGGGTTCAGGGCCCGTGAAGATGTACATCTGCATCCGACCACGTCCGCCGTCGGCCGGAGTCGAAAAGTTCGCGTTGTTTGTTCCTGACGAATCCTGGCCTTCCGATGATACGCGGTCATTCCCCAATGCTCCGCGTCCAAAATTGTCTTGCTGAAAGTTTCTTGCCTGTTCGGTAAACCCGAGGCGATAGAGTTCGTCGTGATAAAGGTTCATCGCATAGAACATCTGTATTACGGCACCACGCTGTGCGGCAGGCGTCAACGGTGTGTCGCCGGGTGTTGGGCTTCCGGGCGGCGGGTTCCACGCCGAATCGAAAACGCGGTTCGGCGAACCGGTCTGCGCGGCATCGACACCGTTGACCCCATCGCGGTCGATGCCTGCCTCGTTCGAGTTGCCGTCGGTCAGATTTGTACCGTCTGTTATCCAGCCGTTGTTGTTGAAGGTATATGGAGCTTCGTTCCCGACCCTTGTTACGTTCGTACGCGACAGCAGCGGACCCTGCGTTCCGAGGTTCGGATCGATCGGCCCCGGTGTCAACGGAGCGGGTGAATCTGCCGAGTTGACCATCGCGTTCGGGTTCGTATAAACCTGATAGGTCGCTGCCTGCGTCTGATCCTCGGTTATGTTCTTACGCCAGAGCATCGTACCGGTTTCGGCATCGACAATGATGTAATAGGCGTTCACCGGCTGCCAGATCAGGACGCGCCAAGACGGAACAGCCACGCCCGGCTCGGTCGGAAAGTACATCCGCTCTGCCGTCGTTGCCCAATCGCCGCGTCCGAAGACCACCTTATTCTCATCTGACGCCGATGCGTCGCGAGCCATATCGAGCTTCGAAACATCAACGTTGATATATTGTGCGGCGAAACGGACCGCGTCGGCCGGGTCGCGGAAATCGCTCGAAAGCGAGCCGTGGTCCAAGCCCGGCGCAAGGTTATTGATCACCCTGAACATCTCACCGTTCTTCGCAAACCCGGCTTTGACCTCGCCGCGAAAGACCGGAATACCGTTGATCTCTTGCTCAAGATGGACGTACGAAAGATTGCCATCCGGGTTCGTGTAGTCGGCAGCGGTCTTCAACATGTTTGCCTGGTTATCGTTCGTGCCGAAAAGATCGGGGTTTTCCTTGACGAATTCCCGCAGCGTCTCGACCCGTGTCCGGCCGTCCAGGCTTGTGATCGAGGCCTTTCCGCGAAGCGGGTCGGGGGCGATCACCTCAGGCGTCATGATGTCCGAGTTGTATTCGAGTTTCAGCGTCGGAACCGTTCGTCTCAGCTTCTCCTCGCCGCTGACGAACCCGACCCGGAGGTCGGCGACCGCCGATGCGTCTCGGCCGGCTGTTGCGCGAAAGCCTGCGAGTTTTTCGAACGCCGATTTGTCCGACCGGATATCGTAATTAGGGATCGCCGGGTCATGGCTCTCTGTCCTTTCGATCAAGCCCCGGCCGCTCGTGCCTTTTGTTTCGGACGCGAGTTGGCCCGGCGCGACGAGAAGCGCCGTGACGATCGCAAGCGTGAAAAGTGTTAATACGATGCTGAGACGATTTTCGCTGAGCAGAGATCGGTTCATCAAGAAAATTCCTCCGAAGAATAGAAAAAGAACAAATAGGTTGTGTTTCTTACTTTAGTGGTCGATCTTTGCCACGCTCGCGGCTGGCGGCGCACGGTCGGCGGCAAAACTTTTCGGCTGATCGGATGCGCTACCGATACTGGTCCTTGTTTACGTGAGGGAATGACGAGAAGCCATCGGCCCTGGGATAATTTCAAAGCAAGCCGTAAACTCTGATTTTGACACTCCGCCAACTTAGGTGTCAATGTAATTCATCGGCAAATGGAAGACGATCTGATCGAAAAGGTTTTTGGCACGGACGGCCTCGTCTCGCGTTTTCACGACAAATACGAGTACCGCGAGGGCCAGGTGAAAATGGCTGCCGCTATCGCGACCGCCTTCACCGACAAAAAGCACCTTATGGTCGAAGCCGGCACAGGGACCGGTAAAACGCTCGCCTACCTGATACCTGCCATCGCTGCGATCATTCGTGACAAGAAACGAATAATAATCTCGACCGGCACCAAAAATCTGCAGGAACAGCTGATGGAAAAGGACATCCCGTTCCTGCAAAAGATCTTGCCTAACAAATTCACTGCGGCATACATGAAGGGCCGTTCGAACTACGCCTGCCTATACCGTATCAAGAAAGCCGAGAATCAGCCCGTACTCGACGGGCTCGAACAGATGGATCACTTTCGCGCGATCAGCCGCTGGGTCAATGAGACCGCGACGGGCGACCGGCGTGAACTCGTAGATCTGCCCGAGGAGCTCTCATTTTGGAACCGCATAAACGCACGTGCCGATATCTGTATAGGCCAAAAATGCCCCGAGTTCGAGCCTTGCTTCATAACCCGGATGCGAAGCCGCGCAGACGCCGCCGATCTGATCGTCGTCAACCATCACCTTTTTTTTGCCGACCTGAACGTACGGGGCAATCAGTTTGGGCGAGTGATACCTGATTATTCTGCGGTGATCTTCGATGAGGCGCATTTGATCGAGGATATTGCGTCGGACTATTTCGGATTTCAGGTCTCGAATTTTCAGATCGACGAACTCGTTCGCGACATCGATGGACTTCCGATAACGGATGCGGTCTCGACGCGGGAATTGACACGCCTTTCAGCACGCATCATCGGGCTGGCCGATCAATTTTGGATAAGATTTACGCAGGCCCGAACCGACGGCCGCTATCCGCTGCTTCCCGATGTATTCACCCATCGGACATCAAGCGGCGAATCTAAACCGACGCCGCTTGGCGAGGCTCATTTTGCGCTCGATACGGCGGTCAAAGACCTCGAAACTGCGCTCGATGCCTTTGCCGAAACGCTGCCCGAGGCAGAAAGCCTTTTGCGCCGCGCCCGACAGGCACGTTTTGACCTCGAATTCGTTGTGTCGCAGTCCGAACGAAATTACGTCTATTGGCTCGAGCGGCGCGGCAAGGGCATCTTCCTGCGGGCTTCGCCGGTGGACGTTTCCGAACTGCTCCGCGAGAAGCTTTTCGAAAAGGTCGATACCTGCATCCTCACTTCGGCCACGCTCTCAAGCAATGGGAGTTTCAACTTCATCCGCGAAAGGCTCGGGCTTGATTCCTCAAAGACGACAGGAATGGTCGCGCCGACCTCGTTCGATTATGAAAAGCAGGCGATCCTCTATTTGCCAAAGGCGATGCCCGATCCTAGGTCGCCGGAATTTACGCAAATGGCCGCGGGCGAGATCATAAAGATCCTCGAGGTGACACAAGGTCATGCGTTCGTGCTCTGCACCAGCAACCAGTCAATGAACGCACTTTTCGAATTGGTCTCTTCACGCGTTAATTTTCCGTGCCTTGTACAAGGATCGATGTCGCGTGCGGGCCTGCTCGACCGGTTTCGTGAAACGCCGAATGCCGTGCTCTTTGCGACCGCTGGTTTCTGGCAGGGTGTCGATGTTCAGGGCGAACAGCTTTCGTGTGTGATCATCGACAAATTGCCGTTCGCTGTTCCGACCGATCCGATCGTGGCGGCACGCTCTCGATTCATCGAGGATAATGGCGGACGTGCGTTCTTCGAATACAGCGTTCCGCAAGCCGTCATCTCGCTCAAGCAGGGGATCGGCCGGTTGATTCGCAGCCGGACCGACCGCGGCGTCATCGCGATCCTCGACCCGAGGCTTCGGACAAAGGGCTACGGACGCGACTTCCTCCAAAGCCTGCCGCGAATGCGCATCACGAGCGAACTTTCAGATGCAAGGCGGCTTTTTGAGGGTAGTGGTGAGGGTGTTATCATTTAGCCAATGGCAGGCTTCTATGAAGTAATGATCGAACGTGATTTCTCGTCCGCGCATCAGTTGCGCGGGTACAAAGGGAAATGCGAGAACCTTCATGGCCACAACTACAAGGTCGAGATCTACGCTCGCGGCGACGAATTGAACAACATCGGCCTGCTGATCGATTTTGGCGACCTGAAAAAGGCCGCCGATGAGATCGTTGCATACCTTGACCATCGTAATCTGAACGAACTTCCGCCTTTTGACGAAGAACTGAATCCTTCGGCCGAAAACATTGCCCGGTACTTCGTCGAATATCTGAATTCGCGGGTCGGCGACAAGCGTGTGAATGTTTACAAGGTGCGTTGTTTCGAGACGCCGACGAGCATTGCGACCTATCAGATCGACTAAAGCTCCTTTTCCATCACGTCGTTAATGCCGACGGAATCGCCGTAAGGGAAGGTGATCGTGCCGACCTTTGAAAATCCGTGCTTTGCGTAGAACCGTTGACCTCGCTGGTTTTCCTGCCAAACGCCGAGCCAGATCGTGTCATGCCCGGACGAGCGGCCAAAATCTTCGCAACGGGAAAGCAGTGCTTCGCCGATCCCGGATCCCCAAACGCGTTCGACGAGGTAGATTCGCTTCAATTCGATCGGACGGCTGCCGCTGACGCCTTCCGCTTTCGCGTTCGAAAGCAGCTTTGCGTAGCCAACGGCTTTTTCGTTTTGGAGTGCGATAAAGAATGCAGCGTTCGGATCATTGAGTTCGGCGGTCATTTGCTCGACGCTGAAAT
Source organism: Chloracidobacterium sp. (assembly GCA_016716305.1). Classification (NCBI taxonomy): domain Bacteria; kingdom Pseudomonadati; phylum Acidobacteriota; class Blastocatellia; order Chloracidobacteriales; family Chloracidobacteriaceae; genus Chloracidobacterium; species Chloracidobacterium sp. The sequence continues at coordinate 1,254,617 of JADJWP010000002.1, read as the reverse complement.
TGTCGCAAAGATAATTTGCTATATCGATCGGCGTGTCCTGCTCGAAATACGCTTCGTAGAAAGAAACCGTCCCGATTATGGCGAGGAGACGGGCATCATCGACGCCCGCTCTTCTGATCGAAAGGTTTGAAAGGGAATTGGTCACTGTCTGATCATCGTCAAACCCACTTGAATCTGCTTTGAGCCATCAAAAAGATCCAGGCGTCGCTGAATTTCTATAGCCAATGAAAAACGGCTTGCACGGGAGAGACCGATGGCAAGCCGAATTTTAATATATGGTCGGGGCGAGAGGATTCGAACCTCCGACCTCACGGTCCCGAACCGTGCGCGCTACCAGACTGCGCTACGCCCCGCTTTCTTCACGGTCGAACCGCGATAGATAAGTCTATGTAAGCATCCGATGCATGTCAAACTGCGATCATCTTAAGAAAACTCTGATCAGCACGAATCCGCCGACCAATAGGACGAGGAACACGATCGTGAGGATCTCAAAATACTTGTCGATGAACTTCTTGATCGGAGCACCGAAGAAATAAAAGAGCGAGGAAACCAGGAAGAAACGACCGGCGCGCCCTATTATCGAAGCCGCGATCATTGTCGTTAACGAGATTTCGAAGGTCCCGGCTGCAATTGTGAATACTTTGTACGGGATCGGCGTAAATGCGGCTGAGAGGATAGCCCAAAACGCATGTTCGTTGTAAAGGACGCGAACAGTCTCGTAATGACCCATCGCACCGTAAAACTGGAGTATCGGCTGCCCGATGGTCTCAAAAAAGGCCCAGCCTATGAAATACCCAAAAATACCACCCAATACCGACCCTACGGTACATATCAGCGCGAAACGGAATGCCTTTTTCGGCGTGATCACGGCCATCGCGATCAGGAGAACGTCCGGCGGGATCGGAAAAAAAGACGATTCGACGAAAGCGATGACAAACAATGCCCATTCGGCGTGCGGTTTTTCGGCATACCCCTCGACCCATGCCTTCAATCGCCGCAAGTAATCAAAAAGTTTCTTCAAAATAGAATTACTCCTCTTCTTATCCGGCCGCTCAGTCGCGACCAAAACTTCTCTCCCACCCGTGCTGACCTATCAGCGGAACAAACGCGCAAGGCCCGCAGTTTTCCTTTTCGTATCCATTCGCCGTACGTGTCACGCGTATCAGCATTTGCGACTTTTGCGTCTCGCCGACCGGAATTACCAGCCTGCCGCCGATCTCCAATTGTTCAAGGAGCGGTTCCGGGATCTCGGGCCCGCCGGCAGCAACCAGGATCGCGTCGAATGGTGCGTAGACCTTCCAGCCGGCTGTGCCGTCGTCACACCTTACCGATACGTTCCTGAGGCCGAACTCGACGACCTTCTTCTTCAATTCAGCCGCCAGTACGCTTAGGCGCTCTATCGTGTAGACGCGTTTTGCGAGTGCCGAGAGGACCGCTGTCTGATAGCCCGAGCCTCCGCCGATCTCGAGCACGCGTTCCGTTCCCTTAAGCCCAAGAAGTTCGGTCATCCTTGCAACGATGTACGGCTGCGAGATCGTCTGTCCGCCGGCGATCGGCAGGGCGTTGTCCTTATAAGCTTGCGTCCTCAACGCCTCCGGAACGAATCGGTGGCGCGGAACGCTTTCCATTGCCGCGAGGACCCTTTCATCGGCGATCTTGTAATGCGATCGCAAATGCTCGACCATCCTGTGTCGCGGTATCGCCAGATCGTCCATTCGATTCGGGCCCTTTAGTTTTCCCAGCTCCTTATCAATTCAAGCGCCGAATGGCTCGTAAGGTCGCTTCGCATCGGCGTTATCGAAACGTATCCTTCATCGACGGCCTCGAAATCGGTTCCGCCTTCGGCACGAAACCCTTCGCGTACTTCGCCGATCCAATAATACAATTTGCCCCGCGGATCGATATGCTCGCTGATCACGGGCCGCGCGGTCTTAAATCCCTGCTTCGTTACCTTCAGCCCCTTCGGTGAGCCTTTCGGGATATTCACGTTCAGAAGAGTGCCGTCGGGGATGCCTTCGCGAAGCGCGCGTTCGGTGACCTGCCTTGCGATCTTCACCGATTCCGAAAAGTCGTGGCTGCGATTGGCCACGAGACTGAACGCGAGGCCGGGAACGCCGAGGATCGTCGCTTCTAGAGCGCCGGCGACCGTTCCCGAATACGTTGCGTCATCGCCGAGATTGGCGCCATGGTTTATGCCGGAAGCACAGATCGTCGGGCGGATATCGGGCGCGAGGATCTGGTTAATTGCGAGCGTAACGCAATCGGTCGGCGTTCCGTCGACGGTCCAGTGGCGTTCGTCGATCTGTCTGATCCTCAGCGGGCGGGCCAATGTCAGACTGTGTGCCGCTCCGCTCATTTCAGATTCCGGGGCGACCACATAGATGTCACCGATCTCGCCGAGCGCCGATTCGAGGGCGGCTATCCCATCAGAATGGATGCCGTCGTCGTTCGTTATCAAAATGCGGGGTCTTTGCGGGCTCATCTTACGTGCTTTCGCTTATTTAAAAGAGAAAAAGTGAAAAACGGAAATGAGTCTTTCCTTTTTCACTTTTTCACGATGTTTCACAAAAACTCGACGCCTAGCGTCCCTGACCGAAACCACCCGGACGCGGTGATGAATTCATCGGACGCTGCTGACGGAACCGGCGACGGTTACGTTTGCGAGCATTTACCGATTTCAGCTTTGCTTTCTGTCCCGGCGGGATGAAGTGAGCGTGCTTTTTGAGATCTTTGATGATCTCTTCGCTGATAACCTTTCGCTTGAACCTTCGAAGTGCGCTCTCGATCGATTCGTTGTTGTTTACTGAAATATATGCCATTTATCGTCTCACCTCCTTTCGGCCGTGGTGCGGTCGTTCGCCATCAACGGCGCGACCTGTGCCTGAAAAGGCAAACTAAAATTAAACAATTTTTCACGTCGAAAGGCAAGCCCGCCCGGCCATCCATCGTCCCGATGTGTAAGAAAAAAGGCCTCACGACCATTCGTGAGGCCCAAATATCGGCTCAGAGTTACGATCAAGCCCCGACGCGAAGCACGTTGCTCAACAAGAGGCTTACAAGGTCAACGCCCTGCGATCCTTCCTGATAGTAACCTGCATCTCTTTCGCTCAATGCATCGCGATAGCCGAGTTCATAGCCGGAACTAAGCAGTTGACGGTTTTCTGCCAGGCTCGTCGAACACGAACCATAGGCGTAATTGTTGTTTTCGTAACTATACGGATCGCGATAATACTGGTCGTTCCAACCCTGCTTCCGTGCATAGAGTCCGTCGGCCAAACCTTGTTGGTATCCGCTTGCGACCGCCCGTCCCAAAAGCTCGTTGAGATACGTTCCTGATCCGGAACCCGAAATGTTCATCAATATCGGGTCGATCCCGCTGTAGTCGTCGTATGATCGGCCGTACGGATCGTAGCCGTAAGCGTCCGAATCGTCATCATACTCCGGATACCCATATGTATAGGTCGAGTAAAGCGGCTGTTGGCCATAATATTGCGGGCCGCCATTTCGATACGGAAGATAGCTTATCGTCTGATACTCGCGCGAATAATATGCATCCCGATCATACTGAGATCCCTGGCCACCGAGGAACGCACTTAGAACGGTCCGCAGCAATACATCCTTCCAGTTGCCGTTGTCGGCATATCCGTAATCGCCGTACTGATCGCCGTACTGATCGTCGTTCAGATAGTTAAGATCGATCCCCTGATAGTAGACCGGGCTGTAATAACTCGACCGATAACTCGGGTACCGCTGATACGATCGGTTTTGATCGTAATAATGATCGTCGAACCGACGATCTCGGACGCCGTAGACATTCGTCTGATAGTAAGGAGCGCCATAGAGGCCATAGCCGCCGTTCCAACCCTGGCCGTACGTTTCATATCGGTTCCAGCCGGCATAGTATCGCCCGCGTTGCTGCTTGCGATAGTCCTTGTAAACTTCCTTTTGATATTTTCTCTGATCTCTCGCGTATCGGTTCCAGGCCGGCCGATCGTAATTCCGGTTGGCCCAAACAGGTGTCCCCGCGTAACCACGGTTCCAGCGTGCCCTTTCGCTTTGCCGGCCCCGGTCTGACCTGTATTCGCGATCGTAGCGGTCATCGCTGCGATCATAGCGCCGATCGTCCGATCGTGAGCGGCGGCTTCGTTCGTAGTCGTATCCGGCCCAAAGACCTGAATCTCGGTCGCCGACGCGGTCATTTCGCGACCCTCGCTGACGCGAATTCCGGTCACTGTATTCCTGTTGGCGTCGCGAATTTTGGTCGCTGTATTCCTGCTGTTTACGCGATTCGCGGTCGCTACGGTTTTGCTGTTGTCGCGATTTCCGGTCACTGTATTCCTGCTGGCGTCGCGAATTTTGGTCGCTGTATTCCTGCTGTCTACGCGATTCACGGTCGCTTCGGTTTTGCTGTTGTCGTGAGTTCCGGTCACTGTATTCCTGCTGGCGTCGCGAATTTTGGTCGCTGTATTCCTGCTTTCGTCGCGATTCGCGGTCGCTACGGTTTTGCTGTTGTCGCGAGCTCCGGTCACTGTATTCCTGCTGGCGTCGCGAGTTCTGGTCGCTACGAATCTGCTGTTGTCGCGAGTTCCGGTCACTGTATTCCTGCTGGCGTCGCGAGTTCTGGTCGCTACGAATCTGCTGTTGTCGCGAGTTACGGTCACTGTATTCCTGTTGGCGTCGCGAGTTCTGGTCGCTGTATTCCTGCTGTTTACGCGACCCTCGGTCGCTTCGTACCTGTTCATCACGGCCGCGATCTCCTCTGCGGTCGTTCGCCGTATTACGGCCATCGCGATTCTGTTGTCGATCGCCGCGATCGCCGCCTTTGCCGCGGCCCTGGGCGTTGACGTCGAAACTGTTTATCGAAAGAAAGAGCATCGCAAAAACGGCCGATGCAAAGATCCGGACAAATGATTTAGATCGCATACTAAGTCCCCCTGCAAACACAAAAATTTGCGTTCAATAACTGACCTGTCTGCAATCACCGTTCCGCGCGGGTTTATGCACGCAGAAGCAATAATTTGCATTGTTTTGCTGCATGATCTTGGACGAAATAGTGTCGGGTCTTAACCATTTCGTCTATCGGTTCAGTTTGGAAGGCAAGACAAAGGGACGCGTGGCACCCGAAACTCCTTGAGATCGCAAATACGATCGACCGGCGAGTGATCTAAAGAAGTGAGGCCTGTGTTTTCGGGAAACACAGGCCTCGAATTTTACGGAAGGCTTACCTGTAGGCAACGCGGAGGAGATAGGCAAAAGGCGGTTTGTTTACGGGTTGGTGAATGCCGGCTAATAGACTGCTCCGCGATATCTATTTTGCCGGCGCGGAAATTTTCTCCTGTCGAGGCCGAAGCCCGAACTTGCGGGCCTCGCGCTCGATGCGCTTCGGATCTGTTTTCAAATAATGTATCTCTTCCTGCAGAGCGATATTCTCGTCCGTCAGGTTGAGTGCTTCTTCCTGCAATTGCGTATTCTGCGCCCGCTCGCGGCTGAATTCGGTAAACGCACGATAATTCACGGTCAGCACGATCATTGCCGTCAGCGTTATCGCCGCTGCATACGGAACCCAACGCGGCATCAGCGTCTTCTTCTTTTTTGCCGCTTTACGGTTTACTGTGATCTTTGCTCGCGATCGCATACAGCTTTATCTAACCAAGTAAATATTTGCGTCCCTGCTCGAGCAGGTCTTCAAGGTCTTTTCGGCTCTCGCTTTCGGCATAGATCCGGACGAGAGGTTCCGTACCCGATGGACGCATCAGCATCCAGCTCTGGTCGGCGAAAATGAATTTCACGCCGTCCATCCGATTTATCTTTTCAACCCGCCGCCCGCCGATCTCTGCCGGCTCTTGAGCGAGCCTTTCTTTCAAACTTGCCGCAACCTCATCGGTCAGCTTTACGCCGATCCTGCCCGATTCGAGCTTCCCGACCTCTTTATAAAGCACGTCGAGCTGCTCGGTCAGCGAGGCTTTTCTTACTGAGACCGCCTCAGCCGCTAAAAGACATGCGAGCAGGCCATCCTTTTCAGGGTAATGGCCGCGTATCGATAATCCTGCCGATTCTTCGCCGCCGAGGATTATCTCGTCCCGATTTATCAATTCGCCGATGAACTTGAACCCGACCGGCGTTTCATAAAGCTTAATGCCGCGCTTTGCGGCAACCCTGTCGACCAGATGCGAGGTCGCCACGCTGCGGGCAACGCCTTGCGTCCATCCGCGGCTCTCCGCCAAATAATCTGTCAATAATGCGACGAGCTCGTTCGCGGTGATAAATGCTCCGTTGCTGTCAATGATCCCAAACCTGTCACCGTCGCCGTCGGTCGCGATCCCGAGCGTGAGCTTCTTTGACGTGACGGCCTCACGCAGTTCGTCGAGATGATCTTCCGCCGGTTCCGGCGACCTGCCGCCGAACGTGACGTCGCGCCAATCGTGGATCGTTTCGACCTCGAGCCCATGGTCACGGAGGATCTTATCCAAATAACCGCGGCCTGTACCCCAAAGTGCATCGTATGCGAACCGGCCATTTGCATCTGCGATCGCCGCGAAGTTGATCTTTGCGGCAAGATCGGCGAGATACGCCGGCCGCGGATCAAAGTCCTCGATCGAGCCGCCTGTCGCGTTTGCCGCCTCGATATTGCTCTCGATTCCGGCCTCGATCTGCTTTGTGATCTCGGGCATAGCCGGTGCACCGTCGGCCGTCGAGAACTTTATGCCCTGATATTCCGGCGGATTGTGCGAAGCGGTGAAGTTCATCGCTCCGGCAGCCTTTTGATCACGGATCGAATGTGAGATCGTTGGTGTCGGCGTCGGGCCGGTGCATTTCAACACCCGAAAGCCCTTTTCTGCCGCGATCGCGGCCGCAGCCGAAGCAAATTTCTCGCCCATGAACCGCGAATCATGCCCTAAGATCAAGATCTGTCCGCTTTCGTCTTTTTCGGTTTTCAAATAACTGCAGATCGCATTCGTAACCCGCTTTACGTTCGAGAACGTGAATTCGTCGGCTATTACGGCTCTCCAACCCGACGTCCCGAAGCGTATGCTCATAAGTTGGTTGTTCGAAAATTCCCGATTGCGACCCAAACTACCTTGAAGTGGACAAAAATCTAACACAAAAAAATATTGTTGTAAAGCGCTAAATGCAATTTCATAACATATTTGTTTTGAGCAGTTAATGTATGCTACCTAAGGTAAGGGATGATTTGAGCGCTTAAGATTCCGTGTTTTGCCGAAAAATCGGGCGATCGATTCAGGACTTAGCAAATATCGAAGCGGCGAATCGATGAATGTGATTTGGCGTCCTGTCCACTCCTATGGCGCTTAAACGATGGCATAATCGAACCGGCTGTTCGTTCATTTTGAACGAATTTGTTTAAGGGCCAAGGGCGTTCGCTTTGTGTCGAAATGGCCTACAGCTCATTGTTGGTCCGTGGCTGTGTCAACACGATACATACCGATAATTGGGATCGATCGCACATCAGGCTCGTAAATGATTATAGCCGTTGTACTTACGCGATCATCGATCGACAGGCTCTATTGGCACGCCTTTTGCTACTAGATAAGAAGCTATTTCCGCGCATTTTTTTAATTCAAAATCGAGAACATTGCGGACACTATGCGGTTTAAGAAAAACTGCAAATCGTGGAGATCATTATTATGAGACCTGTTAAACACCTTGAGAAAGGCCTTACATACATTGCGGCCGGGGCTTTCAATGCCATACGTTCGGTCAATCAGTTCAAACCTAATCCATCGTTCACACCGAAATGGGCAGATAAGCCGATCCTAAAGTCGTGGCAGAAATCCAAGCCGACGCTTGGCTTCCCGCGGCAGACCGATTCGCTTTGCCCGAATTGCGTTATCGAGGCCCGCGAAGAGATCCTTAGCGGTTCGCGCGACGTATCGACATTGATCAATGAGAACGTGGGCGAGATCAAGGCCCAGATCATTGAGCGAGACGGCCAGGTTTGGATGATCAAGGACTGCCCGAAGCACGGCCACTTCGAAGACATGATGGCGATGGATTCCAAGTTCCTTCAGCACATCGAATCGCTCTTTCCGGGCCGCGACATGCAGTCGCACAATGACGAGAAGCTCCATAACCACGGTTCATCGACGATCAAATACGGCCGCGGTGCCGTTTTGACGGTCGACTTGACCAACCGCTGCAACATGATGTGCGATCCGTGCTTCATGGACGCCAATCAGGTCGGGTTCGTTCACGAACTCTCAATGGAAGACGTCAAAGAGATCCTCGACAACGCCATCCAGATCAAACCGCGTCGTCAGATGTCGGTCCAGTATTCGGGCGGCGAACCGACGCTCTCGCCTTACTTTCTTGATGCGGTCCGCTATGCACGAAAGGTCGGATACAATTCGGTGCAGGCCGCGACCAATGGAATCGAGTTCGCTAAATCGAAAGAGTTTTGCCGTGAGGCGGCCGAAGCCGGACTTCGTTTCGTTTACCTGCAGTTCGACGGCATCGGCAACGATGCAAACTCGCACCGCCAGATCGGCAACCTTTTTGACGTAAAGCTGCGTGCGATCAACAACCTGCACGAAGCCGGCGTTGACATCATCCTGGTTACCACGCTCGTCAACGGCATCAACAACGACCAGGTCGGATCGATCATCCGGTTCGCGCTTGAGAATCCCAAAAAGATCTCGTTCATCGCGTTCCAGCCCGTATCATTTACCGGCCGCGACGAACTGATCACCGAACAGCGTCGCCTGCAGCAGCGTTATACGCTTGCTCACCTTGCTCACGATGTAAAAGGCCAGGTCGGCATCACCGAACCGACGCGCGATTGGTTCCCGCTTTCCTTGATGGGAGCATTCGCCGATTTTGCTGACGTGGTCCACGGGCCCGAGAGCGAATGGGGACAGGTCAGCTGCGGCTGCCACCCGAACTGCGGCGTCGGAACTGCGGTGATGGTCAACAAGGAAACAAAAGAGATGGCGCCGGTCCCGCAGTTCCTGAACATTCAGGGCCTCGTGACCGACATGCAGCACATCACCGACACGAACCGCGGAAAGTGGTTCTCTAATATAATGATGGGCCTCGCCCTTTTGAAGAACTACAACCCATACGGCGCGCCGAACAGCCTTACGCTGAAGGGCATCCTGATGAAGTTCGACAAATCCTTCGGCCTTTCGGGCAAGGATTACGGAAAGGTCGGCCCCGACCGCACGATCGAGGATATCGAGAAACGCCGTAAAGACCCGTGGAACTTCCTCTTTATTGCAGGCATGTGGTTCCAGGATCTGTTCAACTACGATTTCCGCCGGACCGAGATGTGCATCATCCCGTACGGTACGCAGGAAGGCGAGATCAGTTTCTGTGCATACAACACCGGCATCGGCTGGCGCAACATCATCGAGCACATGCACCAGAACGCGACCGTTGCTCAGTGGTACAAAGAGCACGGCCGCCACGAGGTCTTTGCTCGCGGTAAAGAGGTCGAGCTCGGCGATGCATCGCACAACCTCGTTCTCAACGAGATCGATCTTCAGCGTCCGAACAAGCCTGAAATGGAAGGCCCGAAGACCGCTGCCGAGGAAATGCAGATGATGCGTAAGCTCTATCAGCAGATGGTCATGGACAAGAACCAGATCAAGGCCGAACCCCTCGTCCAGATCGGCGGCATCAAACGCGAAAAGAAAGAGAACGCCAAAGAAATGGCCGTGGCTGAGTAAGTCAGCGCGTTAGTTAGAAACAGAGAAGCCTCGTCGAGAAATCGGCGAGGTTTTTTTGTAAGAAAACTCTTGACAAACAATTGTTATAACATTAACCTAACTTTACATTAGAGGTTATAACGATGGAAACAATACACCTTTTTGACAAGCGGAATCAACGATCGATCACAGCCCATCACCACTCGCAGCCGCATTATCCGGTATATCGCGAACATGGAATAAATCGTCAAGGTCTGATCGACGGCGAGCCAGTAACATTTGTACTTAGGCCCGGATATCCTAATTCTGTCCGCGTCAATTTCAAGCGCGCCGAAGACGATTTCTGGTCTTTTTTCGATGACCGAGAGATTCACGACGAACTCATGAATGCGGATTCTGATTTCGTTCTCGAACTTTCATCGCGAGAGACGGGGAGGCAATCATTGAGGATCGCACCGGAGAGAGCAATGCTAAGTGTTACCACGGTTGGAAATTCAATTGGCGTCGTCTTGCCACGACACGTCCTCGAGCGCCTACGGGTTGATAAAGGTGACAAACTATTTGTGCTGGAAACGCCAGCTGGTATAGAGTTGACTCCCTATGACCCAGAATTCGCCGAGCAGATGGCGATTGCCGAACGGGTTATGCGTGAAGATCGCGACGTTCTTCGCAAACTGGCTGAACGATGAAATGGCTCCGACTCGATGCCGTTCTCGCTATTCACCAACGCCAGATCGCAGAACACGGCGGCGGCGGCGGCGTCCGCGATCTCGGGCTCCTGGAATCTGTCGTCGCACGACCGCAAAACATCCACACCTACGAACCCGAGGCCGACATCGCCAGGCTCGCTGCGGCTTACGGTTTCGGGATCGCGAAAAATCATCCGTTCGTTGACGGCAACAAGCGAACGTCGCTGGTCGCGACACGCACCTTCTTATTGCTAAATGGCTATCAATTTAACGCGACCCAGGTCGAGAAATACCTGACCTTCCTCTCTCTCGCCGAAGGAACCCTCTCCGAAGACGAACTGGCCCAATGGCTCCGCGAAAGGATCGCTCAATAGATTTCGATCAGATTCGGCATATTCGTCATTCATCATTCTGAATTCATCATTCGTTTCGATCGGCGGCATCAAACGCGAAAAGAAAGAGAACGCCAAAGAAACGAAGGTCGCTGAATAACCTTAAACTCCCCGCCTTGATCAGGCGCAGCTCTTCGTTTGGAGTCGATTTAGTTCTTCCGATGCCAACTGCGAATCTTGAATCACCTAATTTAGACACAAGACTTTCTATACCCGTGAATATCCAGCCGGAAAAACGCCACACGACGAAGATTGACAGAAATCACAACCCCCGATAGACTCTTCTGCAAACCCAAAAGATCGAACTAGGAGAAAAGATAAATGTACAGAATCCCAACAAGACATTTCTTTGTCCGCAAAGCTGTTGCATGTTGTTTGATAATTTCGGTGTTAATCGTTTCTTCGGCATTTGCTCAGACTGCGGCTCGAACTTATGAGGTAGAAATGGTCGTGCCTTCGGGTAAGAAATCGATCGAGACCGACGCAGTGCTCACAATCGGCGAGACTACGTTTCGTGTTGTGCCTGACAAGACAGCATTCAAAGCTGAAGCAAAGGAATTTAACTACACTGATATCAAGGTTGCCGATTATTCATACGCAAAAAAGCCTATGCTGTCTGGCGGCGGAGCTGTCGCAACCGCGCTGTTGGTCGGATTTATTTTTGCATTGCCGTTTTTGTTCATCAAAAAGAAAAAACACTGGCTTACCGTGCAGACGGAAAAAGAGTTTGCGGTGATCAAACTCGGTACGTCGAGCCACCGCCAGATCGTCGCTGAACTTAGAACCCACGGCGTCACTGTTAGCGAATTGAAAGAAGAAGGCAAATAGACCAAGACCGTCTGCAATAGAAGTTGGCCCCGTTTGGCCGGAGCCCTATGCTTAGAATTAGCCGTCGCTGAATAAGTCAGGACCGCTTGCGTAAGCGGGCGGCCAGTTTGCTAATGAAACCCTCGTCGAGCTATCGGCGAGGCTTTTTGTTTGTGGTCGCCAAGGGAGACTAGGATCAATATTTGAAAGAAAGTCTAGTACTACTGTGGATCACCCGACTCCAGAATCGCGTTTAGTTTAGGAGAACTACCAACCGCAATGGTCACGCTTCGAACCCACTCCTTAAAGCCTTTTCGGATTACCTTTATTTCGTGCTCACCGGGACTCAAACTGATCCGGGAGGGAGTGCTCCCAACAAACTTTCCGTTTACGAAAATTTCGGCACCGTCTGGCTCCGAAACGATTTCAGCCACAACCTTTTCGGCTGTCGGCACTCTCGCAATCACACCTTCCCGTGCCTCGTAAACAGGTGTGTAATCAAAATGCTCCTTAAGCATTTGAAGTATCTCGCTGCAAAATATCGCGAACCCTAGCCCCTCTTTGTCACCACCGATAATTTTCCAAGTATTAACACCAATAACTTCGCCTCGATTATTCAGCAATGGCCCTCCACTATTTCCGCTGTTAATCGCTGCATCAGTTTGAATCAACAATCCGTCGGTTGCGGAATTCCGGAATGAACTTAAAATCCCGCGGGTAACAGTGTTGTTAAGCGTAACCGTACTTATACCGGGATTGCCGACGGCCAGTACATCTGCGCCCACCTTGGCATCGGCAGGATTTGCTATGGGAACAATTGGAAAGTTTGACCCATCAACTTTTATTAGGGCTAGATCTTTTTGTGGATGAACATAGATCGAAGAGCTGCGAAATGTCTCCCCTTTTGAAGTAACAACGTTAACAACCTGATTTGATTGGACTACGTGCTTATTCGTTACGACAATGCCAGATTCCAAAATAAAGAAACCGCTGCCAGATGATGATCCGGCTTGGATTGTGACAACAGCTGGTAGGCTTCTCGCTACAATTTCCTCAGTCACGAGGATAGGCCGCGTTTGGAGAGTTGTATCTTGCGAATCTCGAGAACTCTTTGCAAACGGGTTGGTTCCTAAAAACTCCCCAATTTTGTCCAATTTCACATGGAATTCAGGCGAATCTAACACATAGTAAATAATTCGATTTTGCCCATTCAAACTTACCCACTGATAAGGGCCGCGAGTTATCTGAATAGTCTTGGTTACATAACCTTCCTTTGAAACGGTCATCGTCCAATGCGTTGGAATGTAGCTAGAGAATGCGAAGGTCGGTCCATTATAAAAATATTTAAATTTTACGGGATTACGAAATGGTGTTCGCCCCATCTCCTCGTTTCCGATGGTTACCGTAGCTCCAGGCGGATCGCTAGTAACGGAGAAGAATTTATACTTTTCCCGATTTTCACGTTCGCGATCTTTCTGCTCTCGCTTTTCGCGGTCACGTTGTTCCTGCGAGGCTTTACCACTCGACTCACTTTGTGGTCTGCCAATAATGGGCGAACATAGAAACACAGCAATTACAGCAAAAACGAGGATTTTTTTCATAGGGAAATTGGATTATCGTTCGACATCTTTATAATTTGTTCGAACGACGAATGTCAAGATAGAGCTTGGAAAATTGGAAGACCCGCGAGCAGTCTCGCGGGTCTTTTCATTTATCCATCGATGTAACGGTTATCGGATAAGTTCCGTCTTTTCGAGGTTCGATCCGAGCTGCTCGGATGTTCGGGTCTATTCGTCCCGGTTCGAGCGGCGGCGGTGGGTTTCGCGGCCTCCGCCCAGATATGCCATGACGGCGACGACCAGATGGGCGACGAACCAGATATTCTCGTAGCCCATGTTCTGATAGATATAGATCAGGATGAGCACTCGCGGGAAAACGACGCCGAGCAGTATGTCGGCCCACTGCGGAACGCTGTTCGCAGGGAAAAGGTCAGGATACATCGCCAGATAGACGAGCATCACGATCCGCGGGAAGAACAGCGAAAATAGCAGAAAGTAAAAATCCATTTGCAGCCAAGAATATTCCGAAGCCTCGGTCGAGTCAAGAAGTTTCTGTTAAGAAAATGCGGAACGGGGAATTCGGAACGCGGAAAAAGTGCTGCGGGTCGTCAGGTCGCGCGGGGTCGGTGGTCGAATATTCGATCGCGTGCTGGTCGCCGATCGTCCGGGCTGGGCTTTCGGCACTATCAAGGTGCAGCGAGCCGGGCAGCGGCCATCCGAAATGCCGATGTGCAGGCTCGGCCGGCGACGCGTCCCTGACAGCCGACGATGGGCGGGTGACCTCGCTCGGCCACAGGGTGAATACGGGCGACCAGCGAAAGCGAACCGCGTTTTTGCCTGGGAAATTGCTCGATACGGCGGCTTGCGTGCCTCTCGCCGGTTCGCCGCGGGCCTCATTTTCACGGCCGTTCGCGTCACCGAATGCGGCTCGACGGTGATCGTCGCCCGGCTCATCGCCTCGCTCGTCAGCCGATCGTAACTGCCGCGCAGCGATCTTCAAAAAACACGGCCGACGCCGCCTGCAGATTCAACTGACCACCGGCGGCGGCTCCATCACGGTGCCGCATGCCTTGCACGTCCGCAGGCCTTCGTCGCCGTAAAATCGTTTGAAAACCCCCTGAAACTGGGTAGTTATGTCCTCAAGCTGGAAATATTCCTCGTAGAGTTTCGCGTTGCAGCTCTCGCAAAACCAGAGCAGGCCGTCGAGTTCGCCGGGCCGGCGTTTGCGTTCGATGACGAGCCCGACCGTGTTCGCACCGCGGATCGGATTATGCGGGATCCGCGGCGGCAGCAGGAACATCTCGCCCTCGCGGATCGGCACCTCGACCGCCTTGCCGTCTTCCTGCACCTGCACCTTAATATCACCCTCAAGCTGATAGAAAAGCTCCTCGCCCTCGTCCCAATGATAATCCTTGCGCGAGTTTGGCCCGCCGACGACCATCACGATGAAATCATCATCGTCGTAGACACACTTGTTGCCGACCGGAGGCTTCAGCAAATGACGGTTGTCGTCGATCCACTGTTTGAAGTTGAAAGGACGTCGGATCATACGAGAATTAAACCACGAAATACACGAAAAATGCTCATAAGACCGCGAGTTTTTCGACGGTCCGCCAGTTGCGGGCGGTGGCGGCGATCTTGAGTTTCTTTTCGAACTGACCCCTGCCAAGATAGCTGTCGGCAACGCCCATCGGAAGGTGGCAATATATCTCGCGCCCGATCAATTGAAAGCGTTCGCCGGGCGGCGCCAATTCGCCAAGCAGGGCGGCGCTGTCTTCCGATAGCTCCGACCTGAGGAATAAGACGTGCATCTCTTTGTGGCTTTCGAACTGGCCGGCAAATGGATTGCTATCAAGAATGGTTTGAATGTGCTGCTGCTCGCGGACCATCACCGAAACCGTCCTGCCAAAGGTCAATTGCAGGGCGGATTCTATCTGATCAACGAGGGTCGATTCAAGCGTTGAACCCGCAGCTGCAGGCATCCTGCGGGCAATGTCGAAAGCCAGATTGCCGCTATTGATGTAGCTCGCAACGTTTTCAAAAGTGAGAGCTTCGAACATCGCCCGAAGCTCTCCCATTTTGATCATCGTGTTTCCGCCGACGTTGATGCCGCGGAGCAGTGCGACATGGCGCATAAAGCTTGAAACGATGTGACCTATCGCGTCTTTGCAGGACGCCGAATGCCTGCAAAGACGCAATGTTGAAAACGACTTACGCGTTCGCCATATCGATGACGAAACGGTAACGGACGTCTGCTTTGACGGTGCGATCGTAGGCTGTATCGATGTAATCAGGCTTGATCAGTTCGATGTCTGAGGTGATGCCGTGTTTCGCACAAAAATCGAGCATCTCCTGCGTTTCCGGAATTCCGCCGATCAGCGAACCGGCGAGCACCTTATTGCCGCCGATCAACGAGAAGGCATTCAGCGGGGCCGGCTCGGTCGGCACACCCACGATCACCATTACGCCATTAAGCCCGAGCAGCGACAGATACGCGTTGTAATCGTGATTTGCCGATATCGTGTCGAGGATGAAGTCAAAACTGCCGGTCGCGGCGGTCCGTGCTTCATCGTCGCGGATATTGACAAATTTGTGGGCACCCAGCTTTCTAGCATCATCTTCTTTCGACGGCGACGTGCTCAACACCGTGACCTCGGCGCCCATTGCAACAGCAAGCTTCACACCCATGTGTCCAAGCCCGCCTAGTCCGGCTATCGCGACTTTCTTGCCTGGGCCGACGCCCCATTTCCTGAGCGGCGAGTACGTGGTGATGCCGGCGCACAGCAGCGGTGCGACACCGGGAAGGTCCTCGTCGGGTGCGTTCACATTTAGAGCATACGCTTCATCGACGACGTAATGCTTCGAATAACCGCCGAAGGTGGGTGTGGTCCGGTCCATCTCGGTGCTGTTATACGTCTGGGCCGAGCCCTTGATGCAATATTGTTCGATGCCGTGGTGGCAGGCACCACACTCGCGGCACGAATCTACGAAACAGCCGATTCCGGCGATGTCGCCTTCTTTGAATTTTGTCACATCGCTGCCCACCCTGGTAACCCGCCCAACGATCTCATGGCCCGGAACCATCGGGTAAAGCGACGGTATCATCGGCTCCCATTCGGCGCGAGCCTGATGGATGTCCGAATGGCAGATCCCTGCATATAGTATGTCGATAAGGATGTCTTTCGGGCCGACCTCGCGGCGCTGAAATTCGAACGGTTCAAACGTGGCCTCTGGCCCTGAAACGGCAAATCCGCGTGTGGCAATACCTTCTGCTGCTGGTGCTGTCATAATCTTTCTCCCCTTTTTTATTTAACAGTTGCAATAACCTTCAATTCAATAGCGATCGGCGTCGGAAGCGAGCTTATCTCCACCGTTGTCCGGCACGGCCGGTTATCGGCAAAATATTCTGCATAGACCCGATTGTATGTAGCAAAATCGTCTTTCATATTTGTTAAGAATACGGTCACGTCGACGATCTTGTCCCACGATGAACCCGCATCCTCCAGAATGAAGCGAATGTTCTGGAAGACCGACCTGCACTGGGTTTCGATATCGTAAGAAACGATCGCCCCGGTCTCGTCCAGGTCAACGCCCGGAATTGTTTTTGACTCGCGTTCCCGTGGTCCGACACCGGAAAGAAATAACAGGTTGCCGACACGGCGTGCGTGCGGATAAAGGCCAACGGGTTCGGGCGCCCTTGACGAATTGATCTGATCGCTTTCAGACATTTGGACTATTCTATCGCACATTTGCGACGAGAAAAAATGACCGATTCGGATGGGTCGGGTGGGGTGTGTAACAATGACGATATGAGCGAAATTGCATTTGAAGCTATCCTGATCGGATTTCTCATAGTCATCAACGGACTTTTTTCGATGACGGAGATCGCCGTTGTATCTTCGCGGCGGGTTCGGCTTGCAAAGGCGGCAGAGGACGGAGATGCGGGCGCAGCCAAGGCATTAGAACTTCAACAGAATCCTGATCGGTTTCTCTCTGCAGTCCAGATCGGGATCACGCTTGTGGGCGTTCTTTCAGGGGCATTTGGCGGGGCGCTGCTTTCAGATGAGGTCGCAAGTGTGGTGTCGCAGATCGCGTTGCTCGAACCATATGCCCATTCGATCGGCTTTGGCGTGGTGATCGTGATCATCACCTATCTTTCGCTGGTCATCGGCGAACTCGTTCCGAAAAACATTGCCCTTGCGAGGCCCGAAACGATCGCGAAACTATTTTCGAGGCCCATGTATTTCGTCTCACGGCTTACCGCACCAGTCGTATGGCTTTTGAGTGTTTCGACGAGAACGATCTTGAAGTTGTTTCGGTTGACACAGACAAGTGAATCGGGAATAACCGAAGAAGAGATCCGAGCGCATATCGCACACGGCACTGAGCTTGGAGTGTTGGAAGAGGTCGAACAGGAGCTGATCGAAAGCGTCATTAAGCTCGACGATCAAAGGATCACGGCAGTGATGACGCCTCGGATCAAGATCGAATGGATCGACCTTGACGATGATCCGGAGGTGCTTCGAAAAGAGTTATCAGAGGCCGGTTATTCAAGGATGCCGGTCTGCAGAGAGACTTTGGATAACGTCGTTGGCGTCGTAAAAGCGAGGGATCTGCTTGCTCACTACTTGACGGTTGGCGAGTTGGATATAGAAGCGGTACTGAAACAGCCGATTTTCGTCCCCGAAACGAAAACGGTTCTAGAACTACTCGAGACGTTCAAAGGATCGGGTTCTACGATGTCTCTAGTGATCGATGAATTCGGAAGCGTTGTCGGACTTGTTACTCTCAACGACATTCTAGAAGAGATTGTTGGCGATCTGCCCGCAGGAGGGATCGTTCAAAGGAGCGTAGTTTTACGTGAGGATGGATCGATGCTGCTCGACGGACAACTCTCGGTCATAGATCTAATTGATCTACTCGACCTCAGACCACTTCCAGAGGACGAACGCGACGCGTACCAAACGCTCGCCGGTTTTGTTTTGGCCCGACTTGAGAAGTTGCCGAACGAAGGCGAGCGATTCGATTGGGAAGGATTCAAGTTTGAGGTCGTAGATATGGATGGTCGGAGGGTAGACAAGGTGCTCGTGACCCGTCAACCCAGCGAACCGGATGTAAATTGAGCTGAGGGGTCAGTTGCCGCCCTTTTCGGCCCAGATCTGAACCAGGTTGACCAAAGTCTCGGTCGATCTTTCAAGGCCTTTTCGTGAGTTCCACTCGAGCTTGCCATGGAAATTGTGCCCGCCTGTAAATAGGTTGGGAGTAGGCAGACCCATGAACGTGAGCCGAGCCCCGTCCGTTCCGCCTCGTATGGGCTTCATCTTCGGCGTGACCCCGGCACGTTTCGCGGCGTCGCTAGCGAATTGAACCAGCTGAGGATATTTTTTCAGCTCTTCTTTCATATTCAAATAACCGACGCGAATATCGAATTTCGCAGCAACGTTCGGAAATCTCTTCATCGTATCATCGAGCATTCGACGGAGCATTGCTTCCTGTTCGTCGACGCCGGACATTTCAAAGTTCCTAAGCAAAACCCTGACGACCGAGGTCTCGATATCCAATGTGGAATTGTAGGGATGAACAAATCCGACGCGGCCTTCGGTAGTTTCGGGCCGAGGGACCTTCGGGTCGTTGAAACGCGACAGATAGTCGGCTGCTGCAAACGATGAGTTTACAAGGATGTCTTTTGCATAGCCGGGATGGGTCGATTTACCGCTGAAGGTGATCGTCGCGGTTTTTGCGGTCCATGTTTCGTCCGAAATTTCACCGAGTTCTCCACCGTCTACGGTGTAGGCGTACTTCGCGCCGAACCCTTTCACGTCAAACTTATCGATGCCTCCGCCGACCTCTTCGTCAGGTGTAAAGGCCACAGCGATGTTGCCGTGCTTGAACTGCGGATTATTGCGGAGAATATCGATCATCGTCATGATCTCAGCAATTCCCGATTTATCGTCAGAGCCGAGCAGTGTCGTGCCGTCGGCGGTGATGATATCGTCCCCGATCAGTTCCTTCAGCGCAGGGTTTTTCTCTACCGTGATCACCTGCGTCTTATCGTTCGGCAGGACAATGTCGCCGCCTTGATAGTTCTTGTGAATGATGGCGTTCACATTTTCGCCTGAAACGGCCGGCGATGTGTCCATGTGAGCAATAAAGCCGATCGTCGGGACCTTCGAATTATCAGGGAGGTTGCCCGGCACTAGCCCGTATACGATCGCGTGTTCGCTAATTCGAACGTTCTGGACGCCAAGCGCCTTGAGTTCCTTCTCAAGCAGCCTGGCCAAGTTCCATTGCTTATCGGAACTCGGCACTTTGCCTGCCTCCTCGACCGCCTGTGTGTCGATCTTGACGTACCGAAGAAATCGGTCCATGGCAGATTCCGCTGGAGCCTTGATCTGCGCAAGCGACCCGGCTGCAAATGCAATCGTGATAACTACCGTAAATAGAAATTTCATAACAATTTTTTGGTGTCGAGGGCAACAAACTAAACCTGCGGTGAACGTTTCGGCCTGTATTTCTCGTAGTTGTCTCGATATCCTATCAATCTCGCAGTCGGTTCCATTAACGTACGCAAGGCCTTTTGCACACTGATCGGAGGGCCGTCAGCGATCCATGAATCGGCCTCGCCGCCATAGACCGAAAGCTGCATGAGCATCTGCGGAGTGCTTGGGCCATTGGGATATTCGTCCATGAAACCATAGAGCTGTACAAGAAGATAGCCGAATTCGACCGGGAGAGTTTTCGGGTCGTCACTCTCTATGATGACAGTTTCACCTGTTTCGTTGAACGGCTTGTGCCTCGTCATCGGCGGAATTGTGACGGATTCGCCTGCTCGAAGTGACTTTTTTTCGCCATCAACCAAAATGCTGAGCGTACCCGATTTCACTGTAAACGATTCCGCAAAATGCTCATGAAAATGTTCGGGCGGGCCTGCCGCGTGCGGCTTTACCTCAAGCCGTGTGTGGAGCCATCCGTCTTTGATCGCGAGAACTGTCTGGTCAAAGCCTTCGAATCTACTCACAAGCCGGTCGCCGGGATGGAAAAAATGTGAAAGATCTCGCTTTTCGGTCGGCTTCAGTATCTTAACAAGTATGATCCCGAAAACAAGGTAACCAATTATCGCCAACAAAGGAAATAGAAAACCGAACCGAATAAGTTTTTTCATTGCTCATGCCTCCAACACATCTCTAATTAAGAAACGCGTAAAAGAGCCTCAAAGCCGAACACAAACATTCTTCTCCTCGGTAAAAAACCTTAATGCATCGAAGCCGCCTTCGCGGCCTATGCCGCTGTCCTTCACGCCGCCGAAAGGTGTGCGTAGATCGCGAAGCATCCAGCAATTGACCCAGACGATGCCGGATTCCAATTTACCTGAGATTCGATGGGCACGGGAAAGGCTTTCCGTCCAAACGGTCGACGAAAGGCCGTAACGAACGCTGTTAGCATAGTCGAGAACTTCGGCTTCGGTGTCGAACGGCATTATCGTTACGACCGGGCCGAAGATCTCTTCTTGATTCGTGCGGCAATCGTGCGGAAGGCCCTCGATGACCGTAGGCTCGATGAAATATCCGCCGAGCGACCGGCCACCCGCGGACGCAGGGGCTTCTGACACGTGTCCGCCGGTTAATATTGTGCCGCCTTCGGTTTTGGCGAGTTCGATGTACGAGAGGATCTTTTCGAAGTGCTGTTTCGAAACGATCGCGCCGACGTCGATATCCGCATCATTCGGGTCACCGACCTTCAGGGAACTGACACGCGCAACGAAATCGTTCTTGAAACGTTCAAAAATCGGCCGTTCTACGAAGATTCGTGAACCACAGAGGCAGATCTCGCCTTGATTGGAGAAGGACGAGCGCACGGCCGTCGCAAGCATTTCTTCGTAATCGCAGTCGGCAAAGATGATGTTCGGATTCTTGCCGCCCAGTTCGAGCGAGAGTTTCTTGAACATCGGTGCGGCGACGCGGGCTATCTCTTCGCCGGTTGTTGTGCCGCCGGTGAATGAAATTGCCCTGATGTCGCGGTGTGCGACGATGGCCGATCCGACCTTTGGTCCGGTGCCGTGGACGATATTAAGTACTCCGGCAGGCAAGCCCGCCTCGATGCATAACTTTGACAACAAGAAAGCGGTCATTGGAGTAACTTCGCTTGGTTTCGCTACAACCGTGCAGCCCGCGGCGATCGCCGGTGCGATCTTCCATGTAAATAGATACAGCGGAAGGTTCCATGGCGAAATGCAGCCCGCGACGCCGAGCGGCTGCCGCAGCGTGTAATTGATCGCGTGAATTCCGCCTGCACCAAATGTCTCATGCGATTCGTTAGCGAGGTGCATACCGGCGGTCGCGTAGAATCGAAAATTCGCTGCCGCACGCGGGATATCGATGGTTCGGGCGAGCGATATCGGCTTGCCATTATCTCTTGATTCGGCCGCTGCAAGCGGTTCGAGATCGCGTTCGATCAGCGACACAAGCCGCATCAGGATAGCGAATCGTTCATCAGGCGGCGTCGTCGACCAGGCCGGGAACGCTGCTTTCGCCGCCTCGACCGCCAGTTCGACGTCTCGTTCGTCCGAATCAGGGATAAGTGAATAGACGATACCCGTGGCCGGTTCAAAATTGTCGAGGTATTGACCAGCGAGCGGCTCGACCAGACTGCCGCCGATATAGTTTTCGATAGACGCCATATGTCAAGGGATCCTTCTACCGACATCAAGTTTTTGCATTGCTTCGCAAAAACAGGAAGTTACGATATAGTAGCAAAACTCACGAACTAATTTGACCTGTTCCGCCGCGAAATTTCGCTTGATCAAGTAGGGACGTTCTTGTTGAAGAGAGACATTCGTGCGATGTGACCCAGACGGATCTTCGCGTCGGCCTCAAAATCACCTATGCCCAAGTATTGCTCAAAATGTAATCAACCAAATCCTGACGAAGCGGCCTTTTGCCTCAATTGTGCTGCACCGTTGTCGGCACCGCCACCATTCATCGGTCAGCAGCCGGCCCAACAATGGCAGGGATCGGCTGCGGCTGCCGGCGGTACGCCGATTTCCGCCGCAACAGGGTCGAGTCAGAAGGCAATGATCGCGCTCATCCTTGCCGTTGCCGCATTGCTTTGCTGCGGCCCTTTCACCGGCCTTCCCGCCGCGATACTTGGATGGATGGAGCTTGATGCGATCAAGAACGGGCGTTCGCCGCAAGACGGGCGTTGGATGGCCCTGGTCGCGCTTTGGGGCGGGATCGCGTCGACTGTAATTCACGCGGGTTTCTATTTGCTGTGGATCTTGATGTCGATGATGTCAGCGGCAACAAATCCATACGGGTATTGATAGCATCGAAAAAATGACCGATCAGGCAACTGCAAAACCGAAATGTCAGAATGGCCACGAGCAGCCGGTCAATGGTTCGAGGTTCTGTATCTATTGTGGCGTTCCGGTCGCCGTAACGCCCGCTTCTCCGCCGTTAAGTCCGGCAGCTCCAATGCAGGCACCGCGATCTTCGGCTTCGGCCCAACCGAGCGCTCAGGATCCCGCGGGTGTAATGCCGCAGCCATCGCAATTCAGGCCTCAAACCCCTGCGGTCCCAACTCCGCAGCAGTATCCCGCGGCCTATGTCGGACAACCGCATCCACAGTACATACAGCAGCAGATGATCTGTCGAACGTGCGGGGGTGCCGGGGCAGGCCTCGCAGACGGAAAGGTGATGTGTCCTGAATGCAGGTGGCTAAGACCATTGGTTCCGGGTTATCAGGTCGACTCATCATCGTTCGCATGGGCGGCAGATGCCAAAGCGATGGCCGCGCTTCGAGCAATGACGCCGCTGAACGCCGCAGCAAAGGCAGTTTCTGAAAAGGTCGGACGCAGATGGATCGAGGTCACTTTCAACGGTGTATTGCTCGGTGAACGGCAAATGCCGCATATCTTCGGCCAGGCAGTCAGGGCTGCAAGGATCCTCGGGATGTCGCATATGCCGGACGTCTATCTTTCGGGTGAACGTCCGTGGGACATGCTTACTTTCGGAAGCGACCGCGATTCGTTCATCGTGGTCGGATCGGCAATGGCCGGGAATTTTCAGGGCGTCGACATGCTGTTTCTTTTGGCTCGCGAGATGGGCCATTGCAAGGCCGGCCATGCATTATGGAAAACTGTCATTAGGTTCTTTTTGGGTGAACAGGGAACTGCGAAGGGGTTCATGGCTGGCGGCATCTTCAACGCCATACTGAGCCCAACTGCTTTGATCGGCGGCGCCATCGAAATGCCGCTTCTGGCTTGGGCCAGACAGGCTGAAATAACGGCTGATCGTGCCGGACTGCTGACTGTTGGGAATGAGGAGATAGCACGCAGGGTATTACTCTCTTGGTCGCTCAAGTCATCATTAATATATCGCCAGATCAACATCGATTCGTGGCTCGAGCAGCAGGCGGTCGACGACGGAGACATGCTTCGCCTTTCAGAATTAACGACTTCATCAACGCCGTATCTCGGCCCGCGTCTTAAGTTATTGACTCAGTATTCTCAAAGTGCCGAGTTGAAGGGTTATCTGAAGATAATCGGTGATACGATCAAGGCCTCGGCGCCAAAACCGGCGGCCGTTGCGCCTGGTAAGGAACAAGTGCTTAGGGTAAAGTGCTCGGGCTGCGGCACGGGGATGCGCATACCGCTTTCGATCCTCGCCGGCAAGGCCGAACTTCCGGTCAAATGCCCCGATACAAAATGCGGAGTAATAACGCGATTAAAGAAAAATACGAAACCGGCGAATAGCGCGTCCGACGTTCAAAAGCCGAGACGAATGGAGGATAATTTAAATTATGGCGACTGACGATCAAATTCTCGTAACCGAAACGGCCCCCGATGGGACCGAAAGCACCTTTGAGATCACTACCGAAAAGGCCGACGAGGGCACATTGGTCGAAGAGATCGTCGAGGCCTTGTTCGACGATAGTGCCGAAGGCAGCGAGATCACATACGCAGACCTCGATAAAGACGGTCATATAGATGCCGCGGCCGTCGATACGGATGGCGACGGTGAGTTAGATATGGTCGCCGGCGATATTGACGGTGATGGCAGGGTCGATGCCGTTGCGGCTGACACTGACGGCGATGGCCAGCTTGATGTTATCGCGTCTGATGTCGATGGCGACGGCGTGGTCGACGCTGTCGGTACCGATACTGACGGCGATGGGACGATCGACAATGTCCTTGTTGATTCTGATGGTGACGGTGAATTTGAAACGAATCTTGTCGATGAGGACGGCGACGGAACTGTCGATAGCATGACGGTTGACGGCGAAGAATCGACGGCATCCGATCTTGGGTCGGCCGAGGGATTGCCGACCGAAGAAGAACTTGCGTCCAATTCTGTCGAGTTCACCGTAGGAGCCGACGGCTTTCCGATCACGGAGGAGTCTGCATCTGATGAATCTGCTGACATTGGTACCGAAGACACATCTTACGATGTGGTATCCGAACCTTTGATCGCGGCACCTGCCGAATCCGTGGTGTCGGCCGAGCCCTCGGTCGACGACCATGCAGATGTTTCGGCCGAAGCTGAAAAACAGGCACATGCCGATGAGGCTCGTGAGACTCAGACGGCGGCCGACGAATTTGTTGCCGAAGGCGACTATGCTGCGGCTGCCGATGCCCGCGAAGCCGCCGAGGAAGCGGCTTATCAAGCGGGTGATTCGAGCATGCTCGGGACCTCAGATTCCTCTGACCTTGAGAATGCGGCGTACAAGCAAGAGATCGCCGAGGATTATCGTGCTCAACAGGCCGAACACATCGCTGAGGGCGATTACGAAGCCGCGAAGGAAGATGCACTGAATGCCGGTTATGCCACCAGCGATGCCGATTATTCCGCCGGAGGCTTCGATCATACTGGCCAGTCCGACAACGATGTATACAACCTGGATAACGCCGTTTACCAGGAAAAGAACGCCGATTATCATGCTGACAATGCGGAATGGTACGCGGCCCAAGGCGATGCCGAAGGTGCGGCAAGAAATGCTGATCTGGCGGGAGAATATCAGGCTTCGGCTGACAATTATGCTGATCAGGCTGATCCGAATTCGGTGATGTATGATGCGGATCCGTCATCGGCAGTCGAAACGGGCGGTACATATGACGCTGGGGCGTACGATGCCGGAACGTACGATGCTTCAGTAGCCTCAGTCGACACCGGATTCGACGCTTCGGTTGACACAAGCGCAGCCAGTTATGATACGTCTACAGACGACACGGTCTGACAAGGGTCCGGGTAGTGAGTCTACATTTCGCGGGAAGATCATCTGATCTTCCCATATTTGCGCAGTATTTCGGTGACCTTGTCGATCGGCAGTGATTCGATGGTTCTGCCGTTTCCGGTCATGCCGGTTGCCCTGAATAGGGAATTGATGATGGCTTCTTCAGCGGCCTCGATCACGGCTTGAAACAATGGTGACATCGCATCGTTGCCAAGCACGCTGATGGTACGAACGCGGTCACCCGAGTTTATGGGGTTGGCCGTTGAAAAGGCAATAACGTAATCGCCGCTGCCGTTAGTCATTGACGATCCGGTCCGGGCCAGTCCGGCGATCGACCGTTCGGCGAGCCGTTCGAGCTGCCGCCAATCAAGCGGAGCGTCAGTAGCTATGACGATTATGATCGAGCCGTCAGCCGAGAAGTCGCCGCCGCGGTCCGTAGCAATTGTCGGGAAAGCATCTCGATCCAGCGGCCGCTCGCCATTTCGCCTTCCGCCTGCCGAAACCGCCTCCTTGAGGTAAAACTGCTTTAGCTCCTCGCCGACAGGCGCACCGTCGATGGTCAGGACACCGCCGAAATTCGATTGGACCAGCACGCCAACAGTATAGCCGCCAAGGCCTTTCGGCAGTTTTCTCGACGACGTTCCGATTCCGCCTTTCCAGCCGAAAGCCACAGTCCCAGTTCCAGCGCCGACGGAGCCTTCGTCGATGGGCCCGCCTCTTGCGGTTCTGAGGGCATTAAATACATCGTCGCGGGTGATATGTCGGCCTCGGCCGTCGTTCAGGCCGCCGTCGTTTGTCTCGGCGACGAGGGGATTGATCGAACGGACCTGCTCGTTACCGGGCAGACCGAGCATGTAATCCATTAGGAAATCAGCAGTTTTAGGGACGCTTAGGGTCGACGTTAAAAGTATCGGCGTTTCGATCTCGCCGAGTTCATTGACCTGCGTCGATCCGGCGAGCTTTCCGAAACCGTTGCCGATAAATACGGCTCCGGGCACCTTTTCCTTGAACAGATTTCCGTTGTGCGGAAGAATCGCGGTAACGCCGGTCCGCACATTCTCGCCCTTTATGATTGTCGTTTGCCCGACCGTAACTCCCCTAACGTCCGTGATCGCGTTATTCGCCCCCGTCGGCAAAATACCGATCGCGATGCCGATATCACGAGCGCGCGGACGTGCGTCCTTCGCGGTCTGTGGGAACGTTGCCGACGATACAAACAAACAGAGTGTTAGTGCGAGTATTCTACAGAACATATGTATCGGTGATCAGTAGAGATCCGGTCGCTGGCATGCCGAACTAGACCTTGGCGTAGGTTAGGCCTGTTTGGCCCTGATATTTTCCACCCCGGTCGGAATAGCTAACGGCGCATTCTTCATCCGATTCAAAGAAAAGGATCTGTCCGATCCCTTCATTGACATAGACTCGAAGCGGCAGGTTTGCGAGGTTTGCGATCTCGACAACGAGCCGTCCCGTCCAGCCGGCCTCAAGCGGCGTCGTGTTGACCAACAGGCCCGCCCGCGCGTAAGTAGATTTGCCTAGCGCGACGCCGGTCACATTACGTGGCATCTTAAAAGTCTCGACCGTTACGCCGAGGCCGTAATGGTGCGGAGGCAGCAGATAAAATTTCGCGCCGTCCTCGGCCGAATGCAGCTGCGGTTCGATGAGCGAAAACTGTTCGTCGAACCGCTT
This sequence comes from Chloracidobacterium sp., assembly GCA_016716305.1. Taxonomy (NCBI): domain Bacteria; kingdom Pseudomonadati; phylum Acidobacteriota; class Blastocatellia; order Chloracidobacteriales; family Chloracidobacteriaceae; genus Chloracidobacterium; species Chloracidobacterium sp. Next base: position 1,227,588 of record JADJWP010000002.1, on the reverse strand, counting down.
CGGGTCGATCTCTTTTGCATGAACAGACGAAAAGATCCGGAAACCGTCGTCCGCCAGACGCATGTCGTAACCATAGCTTGATGCACCGGCTGATATGATCCGATTGCCGTCAACCTCGCGCAGCAGTTCGGAAAGAAATGGCGTGATCATCGCATGCTCCTCAGCCATTTTTCGGAGCCAGATATCTGATTTTATAGACATAAAAAAGTGGTAACGCGTATAACGTTACCACCAAAATATTCTGAAATGAAGTTTGCCAACCGCTAGCTGGGGCGGCCGAGTTCGATGATCTTCAGTGTGCCGTCGCCGACCGTGAACTTAAGCGGAACCGTACCGGTACCTGTTTTGGCGACAATCGACCGATCGGTAAATTCGCCCTTTCGCGCCCGCGGTTTGAATCCCATATAGCCATTCTCGATCTTGCCGTTGCGAAGTATGGACGCGTCGAATTCAGCATTAAGTCCGCTCGGCAGCACAACATTCATCGTGCCTGAGGCGACCTGAACGTCGGCAAACCTGCCTCTCCAATTCGAACTCGGTATCGATACATCGACCGATCCTGTACCGAAGGTAGCGTTTATTCCGCCTCCGACCAGGTCTATCTTCGCATTCGATTCGAGGTATTTTATTATCATCGTTCCCTCAACGCCTGAGATATTGAGGTCGCCGGAGCCGCCGTCGATCTGCAGATCGGTATAACGCGGTACCTTGATCACATAATTTATCCGGAACGGCATCGACAACAGTGCTTTCGGAAACTTTTTGTCGACCCGCTTGATGTTCTTCTTGTCGTTGACCCCTATGCTGACTATGCCGGTCCTGCCCAGGCTCTCTTCCAAGACAAAGCCGGTCACGGTCGACAATCTGTCGAGGTCTGCTTCTGTCGGCGCTTCGATCTCGATCTCGGCCATCATTTCGATCTCACGGTTGTTCCAGCCCTCGATCCGTATCGATCCCTTCGGAGCGCCTATGATGGCAAGAGTCCCGCCTACGCCGAAATCCAAACGGTCAGTTTTGTACGTGACGCGTTTTAACAGCGGCGTCGATTGCGCGATTCCGGTCGAAACAAACACAAAAACGGCGAAGAATACAAGCAGATAGTTGATCTTTTTCATGATGGTAAAGGACGTGAGCGCGGGCGAGAGCCAACTACAGTCTACGCCTTATTGTGTTCGAAGGGCAACAGTTTTTTTGGAACCGGGAATAAGGGCCGCTAACGGCTGAGGAATGCTATGCTTCCGCGCTGATTGGTGACGGTCAATGTAGCTCCGCCATCACCGAAGCGGCCGACAACCCGCCGTCCGTCGCCGGTGTAATTCATGTTCGCATTCGAAAACGACCCAAGCGAGATGTTGCGGGTCGAGGGGGCAGTTGCGACCAGTCGAAACGAAGAGGTGAATGGGATCCTCAGATTGATATTGCCCTTCATTGATGTAAAACGATAACTGCCGCCGGGCTGCAATTCGCCGTCGTAAAAAATGTCGCCGATACCATTCTGTGCGGAAACCGCTGCTGCGCCGATATTGGTGAGCGTGATGTCACCTTCACTCGTTATATGAGCGCGGACAAGGCCGCCGCGAACGTTCGATACGATCAGGTTTCCAATAAGGGTTTCGATGTCGACGCTCGATGTGTGGGGAACGCGGATAGTAAAATTCACATTGCCGACGTCGACGCGTCCCTGATTGTCTTTGACCAGGTTAAGGTAGATCGTGTCGCTTATCTCCTGAGGTGAAATATTGGCTGCTGGAGCCTCAAGATACGCCGATATATTCACCTCGCGCCGATCCCATCCTTCGACGGTGATCGTCCCGGATCGGTTGGTAAGCTGGATCCGAACCTTGTTGCCAGCTGGAAAGTTTTTTGAAAATCTCTTTTGAGCGTGAGCAGGGTCGACATCGACCGCAAAGAAAAAAACCACGTTCAACAACAGCAGAACCGTAGTCTTCGCAGCTAGGCGGTCTAGCGCCGTGTGATCAGACGTAAAAGACATCAGTAAAAACTACAACTCGGAGAACTGTCGAAGCAGATTCATCTTATCATTCAGGGCCGAATCGAGCATTTCACCCGAAAGTTCGTCATGGGGATCCTTTTCGAGGATCATTGTATATTCATTGACCGTTTGATCGATCTCGACCAAATTTCGGTCAAACGCATCCCGCATACGCTTATCCCAATGTGCTCTTCTAGCCTGGACCCGCTTGTCCCAATACTCAATGACGGCCTGCTGTTCGCGGATGCGCCGCTCCCTCGCCTGCTGAGGCGTTTCAGCCAGCCCGACCCTGCTCAAGAGTTTTTCGAACGTGGTCTGACTTTCCACTGAACGCGATGTGAAATCGTCGCCCGATGGTTCGAAATAATTTCTGATCCCAACGACCGTTAACAGTGAACTGATCAAAGCGATACCGAGCACCGCAGAACTGACCTGCAAGAACGAGAATTGAAATCGCCTCGCCTTCGTCTCGGGAACCGGCTCAGACTCTTTCAAGGTGGCTTTCACATCCGACTCAAGGATGTTGTTGATCCTGCACCAAAGCGCGTCAGCGTTGGGTGGCACAACTTCGTCTACGTCCGTTTCCTTGCAGTTGATCAGTATTGCTGCGAGGTCTTCGCAGACCTTTCCGCACTCTGGACAATCGGTCAGATGGTCCCGCACCAAAGCCGCGGATGCGGCATCCAACTCACCATCAAGGTACGAGCTGACCAACTCTTGACAATCCTGACACTTCATAGAGGAAAATTGTTGAGATATATCTCTGAATTATAGATTATCTCAATGCGTTATCCGTTGCCTTTTCAACAAAAATTCCTTTATCTGCGAGCAAAAAATAAACACGAACAAGCACACGTCTTATCCGCGTTTTAACTTAAATCTTGCCAGGTTAATCTAACTGCTTCAAGATCAATCCCCGAAGCTTGAGACGAGCCTTATGAAGCTGAGATTTTGACGTACCAACCGAGATCCCCAATTGTCTTGCAACCTCTTCGTGCTCAAATCCCTCAACGTCATGAAGAACGAAGACGTTCTTATAACCGTTCGGAAGTTCGGCGATCGCGTTCTTTAAGGCTATTCGGTCAACTACCTGCATTCGGCCCGGGTTGGCTGAACCCGGAACTGAGCGCTCGGGGATCTCACCGTCGTCCGTAGTCCTCTCGTTCTTTACGCTTCGGCGGCGAAAGTGCATCAAAACCTGATTTACCGTCAATCGGTGCAGCCATGTCGAAAACGCCGAGTCGCCACGAAAACTGCCGATCTTGCGGAAAAGCTGAATGAAAACTTCCTGAGTCAGGTCTTCAGCTTCGGTCTGGCTTGACGTCATGCGAAGGCAGAGAGAATAAGTTCGCCGATGATACCGTTGATATATCATCTCAAACGCAGGCAGATTCCCTTCGGATGCGAGACGGCAAAGCTCAAGGTCATCCGTCGTATCGACGATAGTCGGAGACGGCTCGAAAGGGATGACTTTCTTAGCGGGAGACTGAAAGAGTGGAAGGTCGACTGCTTCTTCAAACCCAAACACAGTATCAGCTTTCATCGTCGCAGAGTTCGAGTCCATGGAAACTCCTTTAAAACTGCCGGATTTTCGTACTTTGTCCGCGTCTATGATGTTAGCCCTCCGATACTGGTTGCTTCGACCGTTAAGGAATATTAATGCGAAATCGATAAAAGGTAAAGTTTTTTCGGCGGTGTCGGATCCGCTTACAACTTGAATTCCTTGAGTAACGAAAATACGATAGTAAGTTACGCGCGGAGCGATCTAATAATTCCTGCCCGTAGACCTTCAATGAACAAATGGCTGGCCGACCACGTTGTGTGTCCTCGTGACAAACAATCGCTCGAATCGCAGGATAATGACCTCGTATGTCCCGGCGGGCACAAGTACGCTCTTTTGGATGGTATCCCGATAATGTTGGTCGACGACGCCGAGTCGACCCATGGCTACATAGATCAGTCGTTAAAAACCGTCGAAGAATTTCGTCGAACTGGCCGCTCTATCGATTCCGGGCTGCCTATTAGCGATGGCGGTATTGACCCGTTTGTTCAAGCCGAGGTCCCATACACGTCCGGAACTATGTATTTCGCGGTACAGAACCGCCTTCCTCGCTATCCGATCCCAGAAACACGCCTTGGTCTCGGCAGGGGCGAAAGACTTCTCGATGTCGGATGCAATTGGGGCCGGTGGACCATTGCGGCTGCGAGAAAAGGATATAAACCTGTCGGGCTCGATCCGAGTTTGAAAGCGGTATTCGCGGCCCGCCGAGTGGCGGCACAATTAGGTGTCGAAGCGGATTTTGTCGTCGGAGATGCCAGATATTTGCCTTTCAGGGAAGATTCGTTCGACGTCGTTTTTTCGTACGGCGTTTATCAGCATCTCAGTAAGGAAAATGTCCGGATCGCTCTCGCGGAGGACAGGAGGGTCTTGCGAAACGGCGGCCGAGTCGTGATCCAAATGCCCAATCGCTATGGCTTACGACAGTATCAGCAGCTAAGGCGGCGCGGCTTTACCGAGGGCGAGGGGTTCGACATTCGTTATTGGACGCCGTCCGAAATGATGGAGACCTTTCGCAAGACGTTCGGCCCGACTGAAATGTCGACAGATTGTTACTTCGGGTTAGGTATTCAAGGCGCGGACGTCGACCTGCTTCCCGCAAAATATAAGGCGGTCGTATACTCGTCCGAAATCCTCCGCAAGGTCAGTTCGGTCATAAGGCCGTTAACGAAACTCGCCGATAGCGTGTATCTCGAATCTATCAACAAGAAACAAAGTCCGAAAGTCGAATAATGAGCACAATTTTAGGGATAAATACATTTCACGCCGGCTCGTCGGCCGCTGTTGTCGTCGATGGTATACCCATTGCCGCGATCGCAGAGGAACGCTTGAATCGGACCAAATATTTCGCCGGGTTTCCTAAATTGGCGATCCTCAAATGTCTGGAGATCGCAAGCCTCAAATTCTCAGATATCGACGCGGTCGCCGTTGGACGAGATTCATCCGCAAATCTTCACAAAAAGCTCGAGTTTGCGATCAAAAATCCTTCAAGGCTCTTGAATCTGGCGAAGATCAGGCAGAAAAGCAAGGGATTCGACGATCTCAAAACGATGATCGCAAAAGAGTGTGGCGTCGAGGAGGCAATACTCAGGTTTGACTCTTACAACGTCGAACATCACCTTGCTCATACGGCGAGCGCTTATTTTGCCTCGGAATGGGAATATTCCGCAGGGATCACCATCGACGGTTCAGGGGATTTCGTATCGTGCCTGATGTCAGAGTGCGTTGGAAGTGAAATAAGGCCGCTTCAGAAGATCTATGTCCCTCATTCGCTTGGGACTCTTTACACTGCCGTATGCCAATTCATCGGTTATGGAAAATACGGCGATGAAGGAAAGGTGATGGGTCTGGCACCCTTGGGCTCTGACGAGTACGCCGAGTTCTTTCAGGGAATGCTCAGGCCGACGTCGAAAGGATTTGAACTGAATCCGGATTACTTCCTTCCGTTTGGTGCGAATCAGGGCATGGAGATAAATGATTCGGGCGAAATGATCGTTCATCGATTATATTCCGACAAATTCATACAGGAACTCGGTGAGCCACGCGAACCGTATTCTGAAATTACGAAACGAGATGAGAATATCGCTTTTGGACTACAACGTATATTTGAAAAATACTACCTCCGCTTACTAGCCCTTCTTCATGAAAGACTCCCAACATCGAGGATCTCAATGGCCGGAGGTTGCGTGCTGAATAGTGTCGCGAACGGAAAACTGCTAATCGAGACACCGTTTCGTGAAACCTGTATTCAGCCGGCCGCGGGTGACGACGGCCTTTCGTTGGGAGCCGCTCTTTATGTAAGCAATTCGATACTTAATGAAGGCGTGCGGTGGAAGATGGAGAATGCGTACCTCGGCGACGAGTACAGTGATCATTACATCAGAACCGAACTTGAACGATACAAACTCCGTTATGTTGAGCTTGATAGAGACGAACTGCTCGATAGAACGTCCGATGAGATCATGAACGGGAACGTCATAGGTTGGTTTCAAGGGCGGATGGAATGGGGCCCGCGGGCACTAGGAAACCGTTCGATACTTGCACATCCCGGTTTCCCGAACATGAAAGAGATACTCAACGCAAGGATCAAACATCGTGAAGCATTTCGTCCGTTCGCTCCGAGCGTTCTGGTCGAGCGGCAAACCGAGATCTTCGAGCAGGATCATCCTTCGCCTTTTATGCTTCATGTCTACAAGATCAGGCCCGAATGGCGCGATCGGCTTTCCGCGGTCAATCATGTAGATAACACCGGACGGCTCCAGACCGTCTCGCGGCACGAAAATCCACTGTACTATGATCTTATCTCGAGATTCGGTGAAAAGTCCGGCATTCCTGTTATCCTGAACACGAGCTTCAATGAGAACGAGCCTATCGTTTGTCAGCCTTTCCAAGCCATCGAGTGTTTTATGCGCACCAAGATGGATGTGCTGGTGATCGGTTCGTTCTTTTGTCAAAAGGACGGTTGAAAATGACCTTTGCGATCGAGGAACTTAAGGACTTAGCAGGGTTCACGGTCGAATGGGCCGAACCGGGAAATTATGTTCTGTCGCGCAGGAACGAGATTTTCCGTTCAGCCGACCTGAAGCCGCCATTCGAAAAGATAAGTGCCGTCCGGGCGCCTGTCTGGAAACGTGCGTTGTCGCGATCGAGAGCGGGACAGAGATTCTTGCGGTTCATGGTGACGAATGTGCTTCCGCTGAAAAAAGGCGAGCGGTTCGTCACGTTCGATAAGACGGTCGGGATCGAAAGGGACGGCGAATTCCGAGAGCTCAAGGGCCTCATTCGGCCTTGCCGGGTCCTTCGATCGGCGTGTGCCGAGGATAACGGCGGCAACGTTTTTTTTGGCGAGTATCTTGCGAACGACGATCGCGGCGTTATGCGAGTGTACAAATATGCACCGGGCGAGGATTATTTGAGCGTACTTCACGAGTTTCCGGCTGGTTCGATCAAGCACATCCATGGGCTTTATTTTGACGAGTTCAGCGGATATCTCTATTGCCTGACCGGCGACGACGACCACGAATGCCGGATAGTAAGAACGAACGACGAATTTGCCACGACCGAAATCGTCGGGAGCGGAGATGAGACCTGGCGTGCCGTGAGCATGATCTTCACCGAGCAGGCTATCTACTACGGGATGGATGCCGAGTATCGAAAAAACCAGATCTTTCGGCTTGATCGGACGACATTTGAGCGGACCGTCATCGGTGAGGTCAGCGGAACAGTATTCTATTCCAAACGGATGGGCGACGATCTGTTCTTCACAACAACGGCGGAAAATGCTCCGGCACAAACAGAGAACGTCGCCGCCATTTGGCACGTCGACGCAGACGGAAGGCTTGATGAAATGATCAAGTTCAAGAAAGACCGATGGCATCCAACGCTTTTCCAGTTCGGAACGATCCACTTTCCCAACGGCCCCGGGACAGGCGATGAACTTCTTTTCCATCTTGTCGGCGTCGAAGGTGATAACCGATCGTTTCGAATTTACCGAACCTCTTAGACCGAACGACGTTGATCTGAATTTTTCGGATGCGGCTTAATCTGGTATAAAGTCTCTCAAGCCCAAACTCTGAAGACCATATGCTTTTCCTTACGCAGTCGGCGGCTGTTTATGGTATCGATGCACTGATAGTCGATATCGAGGTGAATATGCGACCGGCCGCAGGCGAATCTGACACAACGCCTCCGGTGACTATCGTCGGCCTTCCGGATACGGCGGTACGTGAGTCTCGCGAACGCATTCGTGCCGCTGTAAACAACAGCGGGTTCTTTTTTCCGTTTTTGAAAACGACCATCAATCTGGCGCCGGCAGACGTTCGAAAGGAAGGCGCGAGCTTTGACCTCCCGATCGCTTTGGGCATTCTCGGCGCGAACGGCGACCTGGGAAACGCAGAGAGCCTTGAGAGTTCGTTGAGCATCGGCGAACTTTCGCTCGACGGCCGCGTCAGGCCCGTCCGTGGTGTTCTTTCGATCGCCCTAAGCGCCCGCGAGAATGCGAAAATGAACCTGATCGTACCTGAAGAGAACGCAAAAGAAGCCGCGGTCGTTCAGGGGGTCAATGTCTACGGCGTCAGGACGCTCCGTGATGCCGCATTACTTATACAGGATCTTCAGGCGGGAAGTCAGCCACGTGTGCCGCCGACAACGCTCGATATAAGCGAGATCAAAAACCCGGAGTCGAAATATCGCGCGGATTTTGCCGAGGTGCGCGGCCAGGCAACGGCAAAACGAGCTCTGGAAGTGGCGAGTGCAGGCGGGCACAACATACTGTTCATCGGGCCTCCGGGTTCTGGTAAGACGATGCTCGCAAAGCGTCTGCCGACGATTCTGCCCCCGCTTGAATTCGATGAAGCTCTTGAGATAACGAAGATCCATTCTGTTGCCGGCCTTACCGGGAGATCGGGTCTGATCACGGAGCGGCCCTTCAAATCGCCGCATCATACCGTTTCACAGGCTGGCTTGATCGGCGGCGGTTCGGTTCCGCGTCCGGGCGAGGTCAGCCTTGCACATCTGGGGGTTTTGTTTCTCGATGAGCTTCCGGAATTTGACCGGAGCGTTCTCGAGGTCTTGCGCCAGCCGATGGAAGACAAGAATGTCACGATCTCGCGTGCAGCATCGTCGCTGACGTTTCCGGCAAATTTCACACTTGTAGCGTCGATGAATCCCTGTCCTTGCGGCTATTTCGGGTCGTCGCGCGAATGCAAATGCTCGCCGATGCAGATTCAACGCTATGTCGGCAAGATCTCAGGGCCGTTGATGGACAGGATCGATATTCACATCGACGTTCCTGCAGTTAAGTTCAACGAGCTGCGCGGACGAGGTGTGCCGCAAGGCGAGACGTCCGCCGAAGTTCGCCAACGTGTAATAAGGGCTCGCGACATCCAGCTTGCACGCTTTGACGGCGAAGCCATTTTTTCAAACTCGGCAATGTCGCCAGCCCAGATAAGGAAATACTGTCAGATCGATGCCGAGAGCGAACGTCTCCTCGAAACCGCTATGGCGCGACAGGGTTTGTCGGCACGCGCCCATGACCGGATATTGAAGGTCGCCCGAACGATAGCGGATCTGGAGGGGAGCGACAGCATTGATGCGGCTCACCTCAGCGAAGCGATCAATTACCGTTCGCTTGACCGCAACTATTGGACTTGACCCGATCGATTTGAGAATATAGCGGGTTAACGGTACATCAAAAGAACTTATCGCCCAAGGGTCACTAATGCCAGCACAAAATATCATCGGCTTTGATTCAATGCCGCAAACGATACCGCACTTTTGTATCGAGTCGTTTCGTCGAAACAACAAACCTGACGCGTTGTCGTTCAAGATCGATGACGTTTGGCATCGTCTTGCCGGTGCCGACGCGATCGAGCGGATAAAACGGATCGCTCTCGGGCTCTCGCGAATGGGCGTCAAGGCGGGAGACCGCGTTGCGATCATTTCTGAGAACCGGCCCGAGTGGTCCTTGACTGACATCGCGATCCTTTCGTTACGCGCCGTCAATGTTCCGATCTATACGACCCAGGCGGTCGAACAGATACGCTATATACTTGAAGATTCCGGTGCGAAGATGCTTTTCATCTCCGGGAAGAAGCTTTGGAAGCATGCTGAAAACGCGATACGCAGTGTTGAGCGGCTTGAAAAACTGATCTTCTTCGATGCCGATGCGGCCGGTACCGACGACAATCGGGCGCTTTTGCTGGATGATGTCGAGAAGCTAGGTAATAGTAAGACCGAGATCGACAATTTTGACGAGTTGCTTGCTCAAGTGAAAACCGACGATCTCGCGACGATCATTTATACCTCAGGCACAACAGGAGAACCGAAAGGCGTGATGCTTTCGCACGAGAATTTTGTTTCGAATGTTGTCGCCATTTCAAAGGGTTTGCCGATAAAGAACACCGACCGGTCGCTTGCCGTACTGCCGCTTTCACATATCTTCGAGAGAACCGTGTTTTATGTGCTTTGTTCGAACGGCGTCGCAATACACTATTGTGCGGCCTTCGATCAGATCGCTTCCCACCTGCAAGAGGTACGACCTACGATCATGACCGCAGTACCTCGGCTTTTCGAGCAGGTCTATCACAAGATTGTCAAAAAAGGTAAGGCCGCCGGCGGCTGGAAGACATCGCTTTTTGATTGGGCGCTAGATATCGGCCAGCAGTATGGAAAAGCACGTGATCTGCACGAATCTGTCTCGCCGGCGTTAAAGGCGAAACACGCCTTTGCCAGCCGGATGGTCTTTTCGAAATGGCGAGACGGCGTTGGGGGAAGTCTGCGGTTTTTTGTCTCCGGCGGTGCCCCGCTCTCCAAGAAACTCTCGTACGCATTTTGGTCAGCAGGTATCCCGATCTTGCAGGGGTACGGTATGACCGAGGCGTGTGTCACGTGCGCTAACCGTCCAGATGATAACAAGGTCGGATCGATCGGCACACCGTTTGAGGGCATCGAAATGAAGATTTCGGAGACCGAAGGTGAAATATTGGTCCGCGGAAAGAATGTGATGCGTGGCTATTATAACAAGCCTGACGAGACCGCAAAGGTAATAGACGAAGATGGCTACTACCATACTGGCGATGTCGGTTACGTCGATGAAGACGGACATTATTATGTGACAGACCGTATCAAAGACCTATTCAAGCTTTCAAACGGAAAATATGTCGCACCGCTTCAGGTCGAAAGCCTGTTAAAGCAAAGTCCGCTGGTATCACAGCCGGTCGCGGTTGGTTCCGGCCGTAAGCAGGTTGGCGCTCTGATCGTTCCCGATTGGGATGCGCTAAAAGAAACGCTTATTGAAGAGGGAATTGACGCTTCCGGAACACGGGAAGAAATGTGCGAGAACCCGCATGTGATAAAGCGAATACAGCGTGACGCCGTCGAACTGACCCGCGAAATGAATGATTACGAACGAGTGAAACGCGTCTACCTACTGCCTCGCGAGTTTTCGATAGATAAAGGCGAAATGACGCCAACGCTGAAAATTAAGCGTAGCGTCATTGACGAAAAATACTCTGAGGCGATCGACGAGATCTGCGGGAATTGACGGTCAGATTTGGTTGTTATCTGAGTTTATTTCAGAAACAAGCCTCTCGAAGTTCGCAATATCCCGCCGTTTGCCGATAAGTGCCTGGGCTAACTCGTAAAGCGGGGCCGGCATTTCTGGCGATTCAACCGAGTCGGACTGCTCGTCGCCCTGCGGGTACCGATCATAGAAATCTGCTTCAGCTGTACAGAACTCACACCCAACTAAGTGGATCCTGATCCACTTACCGTCCGCAACTGAAATATCGCCATTTTGGAATGCCAACAGTTCTTGAGACGTTGGACAATCCCCGTTCTTACAGAAATTTGCCATTGTTTTGCTTTTTGTCAGCAAATCGAAACCACCGTGCTTCGGCGTTTGTGAAACAAACTGCCATCCTTTCAAATTGATACATTAAAACTAAATCTGCAATGTAACATCGCTTCCATAAACGGGCTTTTCGAATCAAGACACCGGTCCGACGCGATCGCTCTGATCTCCGGATAATCCGATTAAACTTCGTGTGGCCAACATTTACGCATAGAGATTAAACAAGAAGTAAACTTGCAAAAAACTGTTGCTCGTTTCCACGAATGCTGTTAGTATTTTAATTGTCGGTCGTGAGAGCGTTCGTGCTCACAACCCGCCAGCCAATTTGACTGCGTTGCTCAGCGGTTAGTGTTCAAAAAAGCTCCAACTAGAAGTTCCAAAGCTAAATACGCGTTTGCTCGTGTTAGTACTTCAACCGCTCTGTTGTAGGAATCGGTCCCCACCAAACCTTTTGCAGCGAAAAAGCGAAACCCTCGAACCAATGAGGTTAGGCCGGCATTAAAAAAGATTCAAGGTCAAATATGAACTCACTCAATCAACAAGAGCGTGTACCGGTCTCACACCAAGGAAGGCGCATCAAGGTTGGCAAATGGAACGAGAGCCTTCAGGCCTCTGATGTAAATCAGATCTGGATCGAATTGCACCGCATCGTTTCCTCACATCCGTTGGTTCGGGCTTCCAAACGGGCCGGATTCCTTGTTGAAGAGGGTAAATACAACGCCTATACCGACCTTACGCAAGAGCTCTTCGTCGCCCTTCTCAGCAAAGACCGTTTTCAGCATTACATAGAGACCGGAATGTCTGATTCCGAGGTCGAAGCCGAGATCAGCCAGATCGAGCTTACGAACATGCTCACGTCTGAACTGCGTAAACGCTATCCGGAATCGTACCGGTTAGCACGCAGAATCTCGACGCTCATTCAAAATAGTGCGACTTTCAAAAGATTCGATAATATCGGAAATCCTGAAGCCCACCGCCGACTGGCCGACAGGCTCTATGGTCTCGCAAGCTGGACGGAAACAAAAATGCGACGCGACGTGCAGGAAATGGACGAGCGCGTGAAGGCCGTTTCGTTTCACAGTCGCGATACGAGAATGGTTGGCTGCACCGGCGATGCTCAGATCGTTATCAGCAACGTCGAGCTTGAGAAACTGATAATCCGCGTGTTCAAGGCAATCGACTCACCCGTTGATGTCCGATCGCTTCGTTCGTTCGTAATGTCCCGACTGCCGATCATGGACATTCATCTCGTACCTGTCGGTGGTTCCGGTGATAGCGACGACGACGATCGGGTTTCATTTGAGATTCCGGATTTACGAGAGACGCCCGAACAAGATTTTCTCCGCAACGAGGCCGAGAATGGAGCCGCAAGTTTTGTCGATGGGTTCCTTGAGAACCTAAATAAGTCTGTTCGTGGAAAGGCCAAGCAATACGACCGCATGATCAATGTACTTTGGCACTGTTACCTCATCTCGGATAGTGGAACACAGTTGGAGGTCGCAGACATGCTTGGTGTATCAGACTCGCTTGTTTCGGACTATCGCAAACGGATCGAGGCAAATCTGCAGCAGTTGTCGTTTGACGGGATCAATGAGGCTCGTCAGTTCGAGAAAGCGCTTAAGCGAAGAGTTCGTGAAATGATCGTATTTGAAAAGGAAGAGGTGGCGACCTAGGCGTTGGTTTAGGTCCCATTTCCGATCTTCGCCATTGCTTCGGCAAATCGCGGATCATCGCGGATCGAATCGAGACTTTTATCAAGCTCGAAATGAGGCTTATTCTCATTTCCGAGCTTTATTGCTTTGTTGAACCACTTTAATGCAAGGTCTTTGTCTCCGAGCAGTGCATATGACGAGGCCACCCAGTATGCCATATCGTGGTCGGCCTTTGACACAGAAAGGGCGTCGTCGGTGAGTTGTGCCAGAGCTTCATCCCGACGGCCGGCTCCCGCGAGATACATTGCGTACAACGGTCTGATGCCGTCCATTCGCGGGTTGTCAGCGAGCACTTCGCTGATAAGTTTGATGGCATCCTCGACGTCACCTCGGTAATAATATGTCCCAGACCTGAAGATCTTAAGCATCGGGTGGTCGGGTTCGGCTTTTTCGCCTTTTTCGAGCTCGGCAATTGCGCGGTCGTACTCACGTTTGTAAATAAAGATCCGAGCACGGTTATAAGCCGAAACCGCTCGGGCCGCAGGATCAAGCCTCGATAACTTTTCGAATGCCTTCAGCGACTCGTCATACTCGCCCGAAAGCCGATGTATGACCCCCTTGACAAAATAGAGAGGTGCTTCGTTCGGAAATTGTTTTTGCAGTAATTCGATCTCGGCGCGAGCTTTTTTCTTCTCGCCACGCGCCATGTAGATCATGACCATTAGAACGCGGGCCTCGACCACATTCGGATCGTAGAAAAAGGCCTTACTGAACGCCGCCTCCGCAAGGGTATAATCGTTAGCCTCGCCCATTCCTTTGAAAACCCGATTTGCATAGCAAGCTCCGAGGCCGCTGTATGCGAGTGCAAAATGACTGTCGTATTCGACGGCTTTCTTGAAGTTATGGATCGCCGAATCACAATCGTCCGCTGAAAGAGTTCGGAATATGAACCGTCCAAAATTATCGCGGCCACGTAAGTACTCTTCCCAAGCTTCGTGGTTCTCGGTCATGCGCCGGCCGAGCATTTCCTGTTCGTTATCTGATAGTTCGAGTCGCAGTCCTTCGAGAATTCGCTGAGCGATCCCATCCTGTAGCGATAAGATGTCATTTCCCTCAGCGTCTATCCGGTCACTCCATAAAATGTCGCCCGTCAAGACGTCGATAAGCTGAGCGGTAACACGCATTTTGTCGCCGCCCCGCAGAAATCCCGCCGACAGAACAGCATTGACACGCTGTTCTCGGCCGGCTTCACGCGGGTCAACATCCTTGCCCTGGTATTTAGCGATCACGGAACTTGGCCTAACTATAAGAGAACGCAATTGAGCGAGCTCGGTAATTATTGCGTCCGCAAGCGCAAATTCATAAAAGTTTGCACTTTCTTCCTGTCCGAGGTTTTTGAACGGCAAGATCGCGACACTTTTCTTTTCGGTACCGGTGGATGTAGCAGTTATACTCAATTCCGGGATGAATGAAGGCGGGTTGGATGCGGAACCCGGTCGGCTGGTCGAATTCTCGGGTGCTGACTTACCAGTGAACCAATTCAAGGCCCGTTTGAAAACACCGCTATCAACGTGGCTAGGGATCACGGTATCGCTCTGCATTAACGGAGCCCCCGAAATCTCCTGCAGCACTGCTCGCAGATCATCGCGCATCTGAGAGATCTTTTGATAGCGGCCTTTAGGTTCTTTCGCCAGAGCCTTGTCGACTATCGTCTGAAGTTGAGGTGGAACCGGGTCGCGACGCATTTCGGCGATCGGTTTAGGAGTGCCGTACAACACCTGATGGCGCACGTCGATAACCGTCTTTCCTTGAAATGCCCATATGCCGGTCAGCATTTCATAAAGCAGCACACCGGTCGAGAAGATGTCAGAGCGAGCGTCGGCACGTTCACCGCGGGCTTGTTCTGGCGCCGCATAGGTCGCCGTTCCGTATGGGATACCTAATTCGGTGATCTCGGTCTTGTCTAGACCGCGGGTCTGCTCTTCGTGCTCATCCTCTAGCAATTTTGCCAATCCGAAATCCAGAATCTTTGCCTGGCCGCTTTCGGTTACCATAATGTTGCCAGCTTTGATGTCGCGATGAATTATGTTCTTCGAGTGTGCATAAGCGAGGGCATCGGTTACCTGGATCGCGATCGAAAGTGCGCTCTTTAACTCCAACGGTCTACCGCCTACGAGCTGTCTTACGTTCTTTCCGTCGACGTATTGCATGGCGATGTAGAAAACCCCATTCGCCTCGTGGAAATCATAGATCGTGCAGATATTGGCATGATCCAGCTGTGAACACAGTTGGGCTTCGCGCTCGAATCGTTTGAAGTTTGCCGTTTTTGCTGTTAATTCCGGTGGGAGAATTTTGATGACGGCGGTACGGTTGAGCTTCGTATCGAGAGCCTTATAAACCGTCCCTTGTCCGCCCGAGCCGATCTTCTCCAGGATCTTGTATTGGTTAATTTGAGAACCAATCATATGGGCTGCGCTCTCGGGATACAATCAAAAAGTTGACCATCTCCCTCGAACGCTTTTATCTGACCTTTAGAACAGTTTAAGCTCTGGGGTCATTTATCCAAAATCGAAACTGCGAATGTGCGTTAACCGGCAAACTGCCGATCAGGAAGGCACGATCGTTCAGCCGCGAGGCGGATCGCCCCACCCAGAAGCAACATATTCTCCATTTTCGACAATACACGGAACTACGAGATCGCCGCCCGATATCTCGAGCATCTCTCGCTGTCGGGCAATGTCGTTTTGAGCGTCATACTCGGTGAATTCAACACCCAATGAATTGTAATGGTCGCGGGCTTGCTGGCAATAAGGACAACCCGGTTTTACATAAATTACTAAAGACATTGTCGATCTCGGCTCCTTTCGATAAACTAGTCTACCGAAGTTAGCTTCAAGTTCCAAGTTCCGCAATTTTTGTGCAAATTTCGTGACGGAATCTATGCAGAACGATGAAATGTTTGAGCCGTATGACCGTTTGATCGACGTTGAAATATGCGGTTCGGTCGAAAGAGTTCCAGACAGAAACACGATACTTCGGTGTCTGCAGTATCTTGATATGGAGTTCGTCTCGCATGCGGATCTTTGCTGGAATGGTGACTGCCTCAACTGCCAGGTTTGGGTCAGAAACGGCGAAAAGTCGAAGGCGGTGATCGCATGTAGGACGTATGCTACCGAGGGGATGTCAATAACGGACGTCAGTGACAACCTGCGCTCTGAAGGTATCGACGAAACCGCTACCGGAAAATAGTACCGAACTGAGCGAAGATCAAATCAATACTTTGGGACCTTCGGATCAACCTCATTCGACCACGCGGTTATGCCGCCACGCAAGTTCTTCATTTCACCAGTAAATCCGGCCGCCTTCAGAGCTTCGATCGCTCGTGCACTTCGTGCGCCCATCTTGCAATGAATTATGACCTCTCGGGTTGGGTCGAGTTCTGAGATCCGGCTTAAAATGTCCCCAAGTGGTATGAGTTTCGAACCGGCTATTCTGGCAAACGCAAATTCGTCGGGCTGACGTACGTCAATCAATTGCAGATCCTCGCCCGCATCCATTCGTTCCTTCAATCGTGTAGCTGAGATTTCTTCGATCATCGATTACCCCTGAAAGTCAGTTTTTCTCAATCTTTAATCAAAAATTGCGAATTGTGCAAATCCGATCGGCGTTATCGGGCGAAACGTAACTATAGCATTTACAAAAATTTACAATAGCAACCTTAACGCACGACGACTCGTAGTATAAAATTGAATTTATATTTTGAACTCTATGTTACGAGGAATCAAATCGCCTTTTCGTGCCTGCCTCTTATCGCTTGGGGCAGTCGCTGTCGGGTTTATCGCAACCGGGTGCGGAACCACAAAATCCGCTGAGGTGCCTGTTTCGAACTCGAACAGCACTAACGCAGAAGCTCCGGTTACGGTCACTGTGGCGAAGGTTGAGGCTCGGCAGGTGCCAGCATTTATTCAGGCCACAGGCAGTCTGGTCGCGGACGAGGTTTCAAATATAGCCCCAAAAGTTGCCGGAAAGGTTTCAAACATCGCTGTCAATGTCGGCCAGTTCGTTTCGACCGGGACCGTTATCGCAAAGATCGACGACCGCGACGCGAGACTCCAACTCGCGGCTGCTCAGGCAAGTGTAAAGCAGGCAGTCGCTGCTGTAAGGCAAGCAGAAGCTCGGCTGGGCCTTTCACCGAGTGCCTCGTTCAATGCTTCGGCTATCCCGGAGGTCAGGGCAGCGAATGCGAACTACGAACTGCTGCAAGCCGAACTTCGGCAGGCCGAAACGAATGAACGAAGATATCGCGAATTGGTCGAAAGCGGCGACGTCGCGATGATCACCTACGAACAGTATCGGCTTATGCGCGACACGGCGCGGGCGCGTGCGAATTCTGCTAAGGAACAGCTTGATGCTGCTGTTAATACCGCGCGTCAATCGAATCAACAGATTCGAAGCGCCGAAGCATCTGTTGAAGCAGCACGCACAAGCGTACAGATCGCCGAACAGGCCGTGGCCGACACTGTCATCAAGGCACCGTTTCCAGGTTTTATAAGCGAGCGCCAGGTAGCTGTAGGTGAATTTGTTTCGACTGCAACGGTTCTAGCTACCTTGCTTAGAACAAACCCGATCAAGATACAAATACAGGTCGCAGAGGCCGATGTTCCGACGGTCACTCTCGGTCGTGGAGTTTCGCTCGAGGTCGATGCCTATCGCGACCGCAGATTTTCGGGGGTCGTCACGGCGATAAATCCAGCGATCGACGCGGCTTCGCGGGCAGCGATCGTCGAGGCCTCGATCGAGAATAGCGATAATTCTTTGCGTCCCGGCATGTTCGCTACTGCGAGGATCAACAAAGATGGTGGGACGACCGGGACATTCGTTCCGAAAGCGGCGGTCTTCAATCATCAGCCCACACAATCATATCGGGCATTCGTCATCGTCGATGGTGTCGCAAAATTGAGAGTGATCCAACTTGGAACAGAAGAAGGTGACAGCGTTCAGATATTGTCGGGTCTAAACGCCGACGAAACGGTAGCAACGAGCAATCTCGACCTACTCTTCGAAGGTGCGAGAGTCTCGTCCTAGATTCCTCGCCGATCTTTTGCCATGAGGTTTTATGCAGTGGTTAGCTGAAATTTGTGTTCACAGGCCGGTATTCGCAACCGTAATCGTCTTGTTCCTAACGGTCGTGGGAGGCTTTAGCTTCTTTACGCTCGGGGTCGATCGCTTTCCCAAGATCGATCTTCCGACTATTTCAGTGCGCGTTGGTAATCCGGGTGCATCGCCCGAAGAGATCGAAAGCGAGATCACCGACGTGATCGAGGGAGCGCTCAACACGGTGCCTGGTGTCGAAGAAATGCGCTCGAGTTCGTCCCGCGGAAGCTCGAATGTAACACTCACCTTCAACCTTGAAAAAGATCCGGACGTCGCCTATCAAGAGATTCAGCAGAAGTTGAGCACTGTCGTCAACCGTTTACCGGAAACCGCCGATCCACCTGTTGCCCAAAAATCTGACCCCGATTCTCAGCCGATATTGATGTATACCGTCAGCGCTCCGCGCGGCGTGATGGAACTTACCGAACTGGTCGAAGTGCTTATACAGAAGCGGATCGAGTCAGCTGACGGAGTCGGCGAGGTCTTCATGTGGGGATCACGAACGCCTCAGATTCGCATTAGCGTAAATCCTGATCGGCTCCGAGCGTTTGAACTTGCGGTGACCGATGTTTCGGCTGCAATACGTTCGCAGAACCAGGAATTGCCTGGTGGAAACTTGGTCGAGGGACAACGAACGCTGGGTGTTCGAACGATGAGCAAGTTGACCGAGGTCGAGCAGTTCAACGACATCGTGATCACGACCCGCAACGGATTTCCGATCAAGATCAAGGATATTGGGTACGTTGAGAAAACAGGCGGCGAACCGAGTTCCGCAGCCTCGTTGGATGGCGTCCAGTCTGTTTCAGTTGGTGTCCGCAAGCAAGCCGGCGCGAATACGATAGCGGTCATCAATAACGTGAAATCACGTATGGAGGAGATAATCCCAAATCTTCCCTCCGACATGAAGGTGGCCATCATTCGTGATCAATCGGAGTTCATTCAGAATTCTCTCACCGCGATTGAAGAACATCTCGTGCTTGGCGGTTTGTTTGCGGCCATAATCGTATTTCTATTCCTATGGAATTTTCGGTCGACGATCATATCCGCTCTTGCTATTCCGGTTTCGATCATTGCCGCATTCGCCGCGATCGCGGCGTTCGGTTATTCGTTGAATCAAATGACGATGCTGGCCCTCACCCTGATGGTCGGGATCGTGATCGATGATGCCATCGTCGTTCTCGAGAATATTTATCGATTTGTTGAAGAAAAGGGAATGGATCCGTTTCAAGCGGCGATCGAAGGAACTCGGGAGATCGGTCTTGCGGTTCTTGCGACCACGCTTTCCCTGCTCGCGGTTTTCATACCCGTCGGTTTCATGAGCGGGATCGTCGGTCGGTTCATGTCTTCTTTCGGACTGACCGCCGCAGCCGCAATTGCGGTTTCGCTGATCGTCTCGTTCACACTTACGCCAATGCTCGCCGCGCGCTGGATCAAAAAGAAGAAGCCCGTGGAACGGCGATCGAAAGGTGAACCCGAGGCAGTTGAACCCGGCTCGTGGCAATCGAACGGCGACGAGATAGATTCGGGTAACGAGACGGACCATTCGACGCCAGGTTCAAATGGCCATGAAAGCAAGGATGGATGGTTCTATCAAAAGATCGACGGTTTTTACACTTTCATGCTGCGGCTCTCGATGCGTTATAGATGGGTAGTTGTTTTGATCTGTATCGCGACGGTGGT
This sequence comes from Chloracidobacterium sp., assembly GCA_016716305.1. Taxonomy (NCBI): domain Bacteria; kingdom Pseudomonadati; phylum Acidobacteriota; class Blastocatellia; order Chloracidobacteriales; family Chloracidobacteriaceae; genus Chloracidobacterium; species Chloracidobacterium sp. The sequence continues at coordinate 1,207,699 of JADJWP010000002.1, read as the reverse complement.
GTCGATCTATCCGTTATATAAATTTGTCGGAATGGCATTCCTTCCGGACGAAGACGAATCGCTTTTTCAGGTGAATCTTCGCGGACCTCAGGGAACGTCGCTTTCGGCGACCCAGTCGATCCTCGATCGGATCGCCAGGGACATTCGAGCCGAGGTTCCGGGTGTAAAGAACACTCTGGTACTTGCAGGTTTCGGTCGGGGTTCTGGGCCGAACAATGGTTTCATCAACGTCGCTCTGCTGCCGGTCTCGGAACGCGAGAAATCGCAGGCTGATCTGATCAACCAAACACGCGCGATCGCAAGAAAGTACTCATCTAAGGACTATCAGGTCAGTGTGTCGGCCTCATCGTCGATCGCCGGAAGTATAGGTCTCGGTCGGGGAGGTTCATCTGTCGGGTTATATATAGCCGGCCCGGATATGGATCGGCTAACTGAATATGCGAACACACTTGTGGAACGGATGAAGCAGGATCCGATATTCAGGGATCCCGACAATTCGGTCGAGATCGGTACTCCCGAGATACGCGTGGTGATCGACCGCACGCGTGCCGCCGACCTCGGAGTCAGGGCAGGAGACGTGGCCCAAGCGTTGAACATACTTTCGGCAGGCCAGATCGTATCGACTTACAGCGAGGGATCGCAGCAATACGATGTGGTCGTCAGGGCTGATGAACCCTTTCGTCGTGATCGCACCAATTTCAAGTATTTTTCTGTGGCTTCTTCCAATGGCGGAATTATCGGGCTCGAGCGGGTGGTCAAGCTTGAGGAAGCACTTGCCCCCTCCTCGATCAATCGCCTAAATCGCCAACGGCAAGTAACGGTCTCTGCGGGACTGCCGCCAAACGCCTCGGAGTCTGATGCACTCGCCAAGATCGAGCAGTATGCCCGGGAACTTCAGATGCCGCCCCAGTACGTCACGGGTGTGACAGGTCAATCAAAGGAGCTCCAGAAGGCGTATGAGTCCTTTATGTACGCTTTCCTCCTGTCTTTCGTTTTCATGTACCTCATCCTCGCGGCGCAGTTCGAATCGTTCATACATCCCGTCACGATCCTCTTGACCCTGCCGCTCGCTGTCCCTTTCGCTTTGCTTTCGACAGCTCTCGCAGGGCAGACCCTGAACATTTTCTCCGCACTTGGGATATTGCTATTGTTTGGGATCGTCAAGAAGAACGCCATTCTCCAGATAGACCACACCAATACGCTCAGAGCAAAAGGGCTGAATCGCTATGATGCGATTATCCAGGCGAACCGTGATCGATTGCGCCCAATATTAATGACGACCCTGGCCCTGGTTGCCGGCATGATACCGCTGACGCTCGGCACAGGAGCAGGTGCTGCAACAAACCGTTCCATCGGTATTCTCGTAGTTGGCGGCCAGTCGCTGTGCCTACTTTTGACGCTGTTGGCGGTTCCGGTATTCTACTCGCTGTTTGATGATGCTTCCGAATCGACGATCATGCGTCGGATCGGAGGGAATTTGTCAGCGATCAGGGAATCGATATTTCGATCGAAGCGCGAATCTAAGAGTCCAGGCGTTTCGGAGCCAAATGGAGCGGCAGATGCGACGCAAGGGAATTAGTTTGATGTCGAATAGGACGGTCTTAAGTAATTGCGGCAAATGGTTTTATCGTGGCGTGGCCGCGGCCGGCCTTAACCTGCTGTTTCTAATTGGCGTTAATGCGCAGGCGGTTGTGCCAACGCCCGCCCCAACTTCGACACCGATCACAAAACCGACTCCGATATCGATTGAGACCGCTCCACCATCGACCATGCCGGCAGATCCGCCGCCGGTCGCACCGAATTTCGAGGCTCCGGTCAAGGGTATGCCCTCGCCAGATCGGGTCGGCGTAAATGTTCTAGATCAGTTGCCGCTTACTCTTGACGAGGCGATCAGGCTCGCATTGGATAACAATAATGACGTCGACGCTTCGCGAAATAACGTAGAGATCGCCGAGTTTAACCTGAGAGGTGCCCGCGGCGTATTTGATCCGCTTATTGATGCCCAAAGCTACTACGAGAGTCTTACAACACCGACAGCCTCGCTTATCGGAGGTGCGGTCAACGGTGCTGTTACGCAGACCCGTTACTTCGGGTCTGCGGGTTTAACGGGGTTTTCGCCTTGGTTTGGCGGCGTTTATTCAGCAAGATTCGATTCGACACGGTTCACAACGAGCAATACGAACTCATTTCTTAACCCGCAGTTCCCTTCGGTCCTTAGTTTTTCGTACACGCAGCCACTGCTTCGCAATCGGAGTACAGATGCCAATCGGCGCTCGATCGAGATCGCGAAGAAAAACCTTAGTATTTCGGACTCTCAGTTTCGACAGCGGGCGATCGAGGTCATTGCCTCGGTCGAACAAGCCTACTGGAATTTAGCATTTGCACTTCGAAACATGCAGGTGCAGCTAGATGCCGTCAGGCAGGCCCGCACTCAGCTCGAAAGCAACCAGAGGCTTGTCGCACAGGGGGTTCTTGCACCGATCGATATCGTTGCTGCAACAGCACAGATCTCGACGTTCGAGCTGAATGTCTTTGCTGCGCAGGAAGAAGTGACTCGTGCCGAGAATCACCTCAAGACGCTGATGTTGAGCGATAGGGCCTCGGAAACTTGGTCAAGGGCCATTACACCCGTTTCGCCGATAAGTCTGGAAGCCCCGCGGGTCGGGCTCGAGGTGGCGGTTGCAGAAGCACTAAAGAATCGGCCCGAACTCATTCAACTAACGACTACGGCCGAGATCAATAAGATCGACCAAACCTACTATCGGAATCAGACGAAGCCGCAGATAGACCTTGTCGGTATCTACACTTCGCAGGGCCTCGCGGGAACCGAGACCCCGGCGGCCTTTGATTCCTCGGGTAATAGCCGCGTGCCGCCAAATCTCGTGGGCGGATATTTGAGCTCGCTAGGAAACCTGTTTGCACAAGACTATCCGACCTATCGCATCGGTGTGACGGTCACATTGCCTTGGGGCAATACAACTGCAAAGGCGAACCTCGGCAGAACTCTCGTCGAAGAAAGGCGAATCAAGAACACTCGCGATCAGGCAGAACAGATCATCGAAGCTGAGGTCAGAAACTCGCTGCAGGCGCTTCGGTCTGCAGAGGCGAGATTGTCTTCGGCAACTTCCGCCAGGGCGGCGGCCGAGCAGCTTTCCGAAAGCGAACAGCGGCAATTTCGTGCGGGGACAACGACCTTTTACCTCGTGCTGCAGCGACAGAACGAACTGATCTCTGCCCGCGGGCGCGAACTGTTGGCGCAGACCTATCTTAATCGCGCGATATCAGAGTTTCAGCGCGCGACCGGTACCACGCTCACCGCGAATAACGTCAACGTCAGCGACGGAAAGAGCTTCATTCAGACCGAAAGCGGACGAAGAGTTGCAATAAATTCAAGATTCTTTCAGCGCGGACCGGCCAGATAACCCACTATATGCTGAAACCGCCTCGCGTTAGCATTGTTTCGAAGTTTGTTTTATCTACCGCCTTTATGTACGCATCACGCGGTTCGACCATCTTCTTTTGCACCAGGTCGAACAAGGCATCATTCAACATCACCATTCCATGGTTCTTACCGGTCTGCATTGCAGAAGGGATCTGAAACGTCTTGCCTTCTCTGATCAAATTGCTGATCGCAGGCGTTACGATCAGGACTTCAAGCGCCGCAACGCGACCGCCGCCGATCTTCGGTAAAAGTGTCTGAGCGATCACACCTTTGAGAGATTCGGAAAGCATGACGCGGATCTGCTGTTGCCGATCAGCCGGAAATTGATCGATGATGCGGTCAACCGTCGACGCTGCTGTTGTAGTATGCAATGTGCCGAAAACGAGGTGTCCGGTCTCGGCGGTCTCGATCGCTATAGAGATCGTCTCGAGATCGCGCATTTCGCCGACCAGAAGGATATCCGGATCTTCGCGTAACGCTGCACGCAATGCGTCTTTGAACGAGCTTGTGTGGTTGTGTACCTCACGTTGATTTACCAGGCACTTGATATTTTCGTGAACAAACTCAATCGGGTCTTCGATAGTTATTATATGGTCTTCACGCTGCATATTGATGTGATTGACCATTGCGCAGAGCGTAGTCGATTTACCCGAACCTGTTGGGCCGGTGACTACGACGAGGCCTTTTGAGAGATCGCAGAGATTGAGTATCGCGTCTGAAAGTCCGAGCTGTTCGGCAGTAGTCATTTTTGCCGGAATTATTCTGAAAACTGCGCCCATCCCTTTCCGATCCATAAAAACGTTGCATCTGAATCGAGCGAGATCGGCGATCTCATATGCGAAATCGGTGTCGCGCCGGACGTCGAATTCCTCTTGATTCTTCAGCGGCATGATCGAAAGCAGCAGTTCACGCATCACGTCCGGTGTAAGGATCGCTTCGTCGCAATCGAGGCGCTGCACCTTGCCGTCTTTTCGGATCATCGGCGGCATGCTGACAGAAAGATGAAGATCCGATGCACCGACCTCGGCCATTCGATGAAAGAGAACATCCATTCGAGCTTGCATCACTGTGTTTGCACGCCGTCGGTCACCAGATCGCCGATCCAGTGTGACAGGTTCCACATGTGTTGGCTGTTCGACAACGGGCTCGCTTTGGAAATTCTCGGGTACATACTCCTTGGCTGGTTCGACAATTTCCTCGCGTGCAAAATCGTCTCGACGCCCGGGCGGTTCATAAGTGGCGGTTTCGGAGAAGACCGTTGCAAACTGCGGGTCGTTCGCAGAAATGATCTCGATTTCAGGAAGCTCCTTTGCCGCAGAGGTTTCAAGGTTGCCTTCGTTCGCCACAACATTCGGCTCGCTATTTATGACAAATGTCTGGGGTTCACTCGTCCTCAGATGATCGTTGTTTTGAATTTCCGGTACTTCCTTGGTCTCGGTCGACGTAGAATCAGGCAGTTCCTCGCCAAGCAATGGCCGAACCGTGACATTGAACCCGGCGGGCGATTTCTGGACGGTGAAGCTGAACTTGCCAAGATTGTGCGGATGTACGAACTGGATCTCAGGTTTGTTAGGCAGTTCGTTCTTTATATCCATCGGGATCAATGGAAAGACCATCATGCTAATCTGAGTGCCTTGGAGCGGATCGCTCGCCACGTCAGATTGACCGCCTGCGGATACTAAGTAGGGCACTTTGTTTGGTTCCAAATGGAGCTCATAGCTCGATGTTGAAATAAGGGACTGAAGGAAATCGTTGAGTTGTTCCATGACTTAGGGGGGCGACGCTTGGTCGTTGTTGGCGGGCTGCCGGAGACGAATTCCGAGTGGCGGGAAAGCCTGATAAAATCTTAACACACTATCCGTAAAGGTGTCAGCATAAAAGTCAAAAGGTCACAGCCTCGCGAAATTCACCCCAAACCCCTCGCAGACAACGACTTATCTCGCCAACCGTGGCGTAGTTCTCGACCGCTTCGAGTATCAGTGGCATGAGATTTTCGGTGCCGTTAGCGGCTTCTTGAAGGCGGGCAAGCGATCGAGTGACCGTCGATTGATCACGCCGATCGCGAAGCGCTCCGAGCCGCGCTACCTGGTCGCGCTCGATCTTCGGATCTATCGATAACACGGGGATCGAGGAACCTTCGTCTAAACGGAATTTGTTGACGCCGACGACTACAGCGTCATTGGTCTCAACCGCCCGTTGAAAGTCGTACGCGGCATCCTGTATCTCACGCTGCACGTAACCCGTTTCGATCGCTCGCAACATTCCTCCCATCGCATCGATCTTCCCGATGTATTCGTTCGCTTGAGTCTCGAGTTGGGTGGTGAGCTCCTCGATCGCATAGCTGCCGGCAAAGGGGTCGACGATATCTGCTACCCCTGATTCAAAGGCAATAACCTGTTGCGTCCGGAGAGCGATTCGTGCGGCAGACTCGGTCGGAAGTCCGAGTGCCTCGTCCATCGAATTTGTGTGAAGGCTCTGTGTGCCGCCAAGCACCGCAGCCAAGGCTTGAAGGGTGGTACGGACGACGTTCACCTCAGGCTGTTGGGCGGTTAGTGTGGAGCCTGCGGTCTGTGTATGAAAGCGAAGGACGTGTGACCTTGCATCTTTGGCATTGAATCGATCTCGCATGATCCGCGCCCACATTCTGCGTGCGGCACGAAACTTTGCAACCTCTTCCAGCAAATTGTTGTGAGAATTGAAAAAGAATGAGAGCCGCGGAGCGAACTGATCGACGTCGAGGCCGACATCGATCGCGGCCTGAACGTAGCAGATCCCGTCTGCAAGCGTAAAAGCAAGCTCCTGTGCGGCGGTCGAGCCGGCCTCGCGAATATGATAGCCGGAGATCGATATTGTGTTCCAATTTGGCACTTCGGCCGCGCAAAAGGCGAATGTGTCGGTTATCAACCGCATGCTCGGTGCGGGCGGATAAATATATGTGCCGCGGGCAATATACTCTTTGAGAATGTCGTTCTGAATCGTGCCGGTGACCTTGTCGAACGTAACGCCCTGCTTTCGGGCGACCGCAAGGTAAAGGCACAGCAGTATCGAGGCTGTCGCGTTGATGGTCATCGACGTCGAAACACGATCGAGCGGGATGCCGTCGAGTAGCCGGAGCATGTCTTCAATGCTGTCGATCGCCACGCCCACCTTTCCAACTTCGCCTAACGCAAGTTCATCGTCGGAATCGAGGCCGATCTGAGTCGGGAGATCGAATGCTACGCTCAGCCCGGTCGTCCCTTGCGACAGCAAGTATTTGTACCTTTCATTCGATTCCTCGGCAGTCGCGAAACCCGCATATTGGCGCATCGTCCAAAACTTGCCGCGATACATATTTCGCCGAGCTCCGCGGGTATATGGATAGTGGCCCGGATCGCCGAGATCGGTGTCGTAGTCGACCGCTTTCGTATTGCTTGGGTTGAAATCGTTGGGAAGTTCGATCCCTGATGAGGTCTCAAATCTTGCTCGCCGTTCGTCTGCCATACTGGCGATAGATTAACATAGTGATGAGCGAATCTTTATCACGAACAATCTCTTCTAAGGTACCAAGTTGAACTATTACAATTACTTCACTGAGATCGAAGATGCATTTATCCGCCGCCGCGGAAAGCACCTCTTATTGAGTCCTATCGACTGGGCAATGATCGAGGGCTGGCAAGAGCGCGGTGTGCCGCTTCATATCGTTTTGCGTGCGATCGAGTCGGTCTTCGACAAATATGACAAGAATCCCGGGCCACGAACGATCAAAGGGCTTCTATATTGCCGTGAGGAAGTAGAGGCTCAGTATCAGGAGTGGCTCACCTCGCAGGTCGGCAGGTCAACCGATGAATGTGCTCCGGTAGCGGACCCATCTTTTACCAAGGAACGAGTGGACGAACACATCCGAACCGCGGTCGAGAAACTTCGGTCATGCAAGATCGAAAAATTGCAGGAGGATATCGATCGTGCATGCCTCCGCCTCGAAGGATTGCGGAACACCGTCACCGATAATTTCGAGGCCGTTGACAGATCGCTGAGCGACATCGAGCATTTTCTTGATCGATCGTTGCTATCCAATTTCGATAAAGCGCATCTAAAAAGCTTAGAGCGAGAAACCACGGCTCAACTCAGAGGCTATAAGAGCGGGATGGATGCTGAGGCCTACGAACAGACGTTTCGCTTAATGCTTCTCAAAAGGATTCGGGACGAAGCGGGTGTGCCGCGCTTGAGCCTTTTTCATCTATGATCAGATTGTTTTCGATCTTTTTCTGCGTTTCGGCTTTCGCATTCAACGCGTATTCTCAGGCTCCGGATGGACCCGCGAGGCCGATTCCCAGTGTTGTACCGATCAAGCCGGGTACTTCGACCGACGATCGACGCTCTGCGCTCGAAGGGCGAACATACAGGAACAGCGATCTCGGATTCGAGATCGTATTTCCGGATAGCTGGCATATACCCGGCGACGATTTCGACGAATATACCCGATCCCAAGGTATCGATCTCGGTTTGAAACCGCCTGAAACTGTCGATCGAGCCAGCCGGATCCAGATCGAAAGGGCACTTGAACGCGTGAGCATACTCGTCACCGCATATCGTTCGACGCCCGGTTCGCACGACAATGCTATCTTGCGGATCGCGGTAGAAGAGCTCCACCTGGTTCCAGCCGTAAAGGACGCCGTCGATTATTTTGATCTGATGAGGAGCCAGTTCACGAGAATGAAGCTTCCCGCCGATTTCAAATATTCGGAAACTCAGGCCGAGCGGCTCGGCCGGAAACAGTTCGCCTTTCTGGACACGTCGTCTGATGCCGGGAAAAAGCGGATGTATGCGACCGTGATAAAGGGGCTGGCGGTCATATTCACGCTCACGTACACTAGGGATGAAGACCTGCAGGAAATGCGAAAGATCCTCGTGAACAGCAATTTTGAACTAAAGTAAGCAAGCGAAAGCCAAAATCGGTGGAAGTTTGTTTTGACCTGATTTTGTGCTAAACAATAGGTGCGCAAAAACTCACCCTACGGAGCGAACTCAATGAACAAACTCAGGATAAAGAAACTCGGCCCGCTTTCTGTCGCAAAAATGTACGCTGCGATGGCGTTTGTGATCAGCCTGCTGTTCGCGGTTCCTTATGGATTATTCATAATCGGATTCTCACTCTTTGGGGCAAGTCTGGGCAAAGGCAGCGAAGCCTTGGCGGTAGGCGGCGCCGGTATAGTTGGCGGTATTGTGGCAATCGTCGCGATCCCGATCATTTATACGATCGTCGCCTTTATCAGTGGTTTGATCGGGGCTCTAATTTACAACATTTTCGCCGGGATGGTGGGCGGTATCGAGATCGAAGTAGAGAACGTTGCTTGAGCAGAAAATACACGATCGGCGATCAGTTGACCGTTAAGATCGAAAAGATAGTCCCGCGCGGCCTTGGTCTTGCATTCGCCGATGGCCTAACGGTATTTGTCGCGTTGGCGGCCGCCGGCGACACGCTTCGCGTTGTACTGACCGAGATCAAAGGAAAAACCGGATTTGCTGAGATCGAAGAGATCGTCGAGCCAAGTGGCGATAGGGTCGATCCACCGTGTGAGTATTTCGGCAACTGCGGCGGGTGCGATTTTCAACATCTTAACTACTCCGCCCAGCTTAGAACTAAGGTCGCGATGATACGCGACTGCATCTCCCGAATTGGCAAGATCGACCATCAGGACGAAATCGTCATTATTCCCAGTCCTGCCGAATTTGAATATCGACTGCGAGCGCAATGGCATGTAGATCCACGCGGGCGCCGGATCGGCTATTTCCGCCGTAATTCACGCGATCTGATCGATATTGAACGGTGCCGTGTTCTTGTTCCCGAACTCCAAGCCCAGCTCGAACGCTTCAGGATATCAATGAGATGGAGCAGCTTTTCGGGAGAAAAGGCCCAGATCGATGCGGCGTGCGGCAGCAGCAGCGAGATATCCGTTTTTTCTCCGGAATTGCTCGAACCGACGAACGAGATAACCTTCAGGACCGAGCATGAAAGGTACAATTTCTCAGCGAGATCGTTCTTTCAGGGTAATCGATATCTGATCGACACGCTTGTCGAGATCGCCATCGGTGATTCGAAAGGCGAAATTGCTCTCGACCTTTATTCAGGTGTCGGGCTATTTTCGCTGCCGTTAGCACGGCGTTTTAAGAGTGTGATCGGGGTTGAGGACAATGAGGCCGCAGTTGAAATGGCAAATCGCAATGCTGAGGCCGCGAATGCCGCAAACCTGGACTTTTATGCGGCAAGCGTACGCGACTATCTGGCGTCGGGGGAAGCTCCGAAGCCTGACTTTGTACTACTCGATCCGCCTCGAGCCGGTACGGAAAAGGAAACGATCCAAAATTTGATCGATCTCGATCCCGAGCGCGTCTCTTACGTTGCGTGCGAACCGTCGATACTTGCGCGTGACCTACGGCGCTTTGTCGATCGCGGCTATCGGATCGCGAAAATAACCGCGATCGACCTTTTCCCGCAAACCCATCATGTCGAGACGGTCGCACATCTTTCACGTACGTAAGCGAAACACTTCTGGGCTTTTCGGCGTTAGATTCAGTTATGTTACAAGTTTGAAGATTACGAAAGGCGTGAACTAAACTCTATCTATGGCAAAGAAAAAAAGCGAAGGCGAGAGTGAATCAACCGCGGTGACAAAAAGTCTGTTTGTTAGATGCAGATACTGCGGTCAAAGGAACTCGGTCAAAGAAGGTTATAAGAACAATACAGCGAACTGTGGGAAATGTAAGCTTCCGCTATCAAACGAGCCGCACAAGAAGTTCGCCGATCTAGGAAAGCACGATTATATTCATCCAGCAGACAGTAAGGCTCTTGCTGCCCTACGGGCGATTCCCGGCATTGATACCGCCTTGAAAAAGCTGCTTGAAGTGACGGGGGAATCGGCTATCAGGGTTACCTTCATGGCAAGCGCCGTTAAGGTGACGCCGCAGCAGTGCCCTGACCTTCATGCAAAACTGCAGATCGCATGTACAACGCTCGGAGTCCCAATGCCGGATCTCTATATCCAGCAAAACCCGATCGTCAACGCATTCACTGGCGGTGTTGAAAAACCGATCATCGTACTGCATTCGGCGCTGATCGAGCGGCTGAACGAAGAAGAAACGCTTGCCGTCATCGCGCATGAGGTTGGCCATATTCATGCTGAGCATGTGCTTTATTTGACCGCGGCCCAACTAATACTGGCGATCGCAACGATCCCGCTTGCTTCGCTTCCGATCGCGGGAATTCTTAAGGAACTGCTTACGGCAACAATGAGAGGCGCCCTCCTGGCGTGGATGCGGCGGGCCGAACTCTCGTGTGACCGGGCCGCATTGCTCGTTGTACAGGATCCGCATGTGGTCGGGCGAACGATGATGAAGCTCGCCGGCGGCACGTTTGCTTCAAAGATCAATTATGAACTGTTTCTGGAACAGGCTCGCGAATTCCAGAAGAACTACGACCAAAGCAAGCTCGACAAATTCTGGGCAGATATCATCAACGCAGGCTTATCGCATCCTTTCCCGATATGGCGCGTTGCTGAGATACTGAAATGGGTCGAAGGTGGGGAATACGAAAGAGTTCTGAAATCGAAATGATGAGACTCGGAATCCTGATTCTGACAGCAATTCTGATCACTGCATCGTTATGCATATCGTCCCTGGCTCAACGCGTTAGCGACCGTGAAGCTGCAAATCTGAAAGGCCCGGTGAGGTCCGTTCGTGTAATTCATGAAAGCGGGCCCAGATCGGGTGCGCGCGAGACGATCAAATATGACGCTAACGGCAATGAGGTAGAACGACAGTTAGTAAGCGATTTCGGCGAGCAAATTGGTACCCAATTTCGAGTTTTCGATGCTGCGGGGAATCTGGATCGCTCGACGCTTGTAGATCCCGACGGCATTGAAAAAGAAGAGTCGCGATTCACTTTCAAAGGCCTGCAGCCCGTCGAGATCCAAAGATTTGACGCGAGCGGTGCTCTTCGTGAAAGGACCGTGCGAATTCTGGGGTCGAACGGCATAGTGGCCGAAGAGAGGTATTTTGATCCGAAGAACGAGCGTGCAAAGACGATCTTCACCTACGACCAAAGGCGAAACGTGGTCGAAGCCGCTTTTTTCCTGATTGACGGCCAAAAAGCGACGGCGCCTTTCGGTCCGTGTCTCGGTGGACACCGGGTCGTTTTTGAGTATGACGATCGTGACCGTCCGATCTCAAAAACGCTCTTTGACATCGAAGGTGACAAAAAGAAAAGCTGGTCGTTCTCGTATGATGAAAAGGGTAACTACCTTGTCTACACGGTCAGATCGCCGTCTTCTGTCACCAGCGTCGCCTATACGTACGAATACGATGCAAATGGAAATTGGATAAAAAGCACATCTGTGAGTGAATCGGATGATGGGCTTTTGGAGCTAATGTTGAAAGCGACGGGCCATGAGGCAAAACCGGACGAACTTCAAGAACTCAAGATGAAAGCGGCAAAGCCAATTCGTCTGATCAGAAGAGAAATAGCCTACTACTGACAAAATGCTCTTAGTAATGACAACGGTCAGCAACGAGGACGTCGGCAAAGCGTTTGCCGAAAAGATCGTCGAAGCGAGGTTGGCCACGTGCGTGCAGGTGATGCCGCGAATGACGTCAGTCTACGTCTGGGATGGGGCGATCCAAAAAGACGACGAACACCTGCTTCTCATCAAGACGCTCGAAGAAAAATACGATGAACTGGAGAAATTTATCCGCGAGAATCACAGCTACGAGATCCCTGAGATCGTCGCTGTGCGATCAGAACGCGCGGCTGACGGATATCTCGAATGGATGACCAAATATTTACGGTAACTTCTCGCCCAGGCGTTTGGTATCTACTCCGCAGACCTTCACGATAAAATCCAAGGCATCCTCGGGTGAATCGGTCAGGTGTATCAGATTCAGATCTTCCGGGGATATATTGTGTTCATTAAGCATCGCCGATGTTATCCATTGAAGTAGGCCCCGCCAATATTGCGAACCAAACAATACAACCGGGAAGTTGCGGATCTTGCGGGTCTGAATTAGGGTGAGTGCCTCAAACAGTTCATCCATTGTTCCGAACCCGCCAGGGAAAATAATATAGGCGTTACTGTATTTGATGAACATCGTCTTCCGGACAAAGAAATACTTGAATGTCAACGACTTGTTCTGATACGGGTTTGCGGCCTGTTCGAACGGGAGTTGGATATTGCAGCCAACAGAGACCTTTCCGGCCTCAAAGGCGCCGCGATTCGCAGCTTCCATAATTCCCGGGCCGCCGCCCGTGATGATCTCGAATCCGACCTCTGCGAGGAGTCGTGCCGTTTCCCGGGCGGCGATGTACATTTCGTCGTCTTCTCGGGTTCGGGCTGATCCGAATATCGAAACGCCTCGAGTTATTGTCGCAAGGTTGTCAAATCCATCGACAAACTCGCCCATGATGCGAAATACACGCCACGAATCGGACGTCTTCAGTTCGTCCTCAGGCTCCGGCGAACGCAAAAGCATTTCGTCGTCGGTCATTTGCCAGTAGCCAGGTTCTTCCTCGCGCTTCTTCGCTTCGGCGACGGTCTTCGGTTCCGGCGGTTTGTTCTTGTTCTTCAGCCTTCTGGGCTTTGTCTTGTCAGTTTCAGCCATTATTCCAATTGGGGCGATCGAAAATCGCGTTCAGGATCAACGTGTCGAAGACGTTATATCCCCATGATGTTATAACCGCAATCGACGTATATCGTCTCGCCCGTGATGCCCGAAGCTAGTTCGCTTACTAGAAAAAGAGCCGTGTTGCCAACCTCGGCAGCGGTCACATTGCGTTTCAACGGCGATTTTTCGCCGACATAGCCGAGAAGCGAGCCCATGTTTTTGACGCCCCGCGCCGAAAGGGTATTTATCGGTCCGGCACTGATCGCGTTGACACGTATGTTCTGCTTGCCGAGATCGGAGGCGAGATATCGCACCGATGCCTCGAGAGCCGCCTTTGCGACGCCCATTACGTTGTAGTTCGAGACGACCTTTTCCGCGCCATAATAGGTCATGGTCACGATGCTGCCTCCGTTTGTCATGAGCGGGGCTGCGGCGAGCGAGACCTGCGTCAGCGAGAACGCGCTGATCTCGAGAGCCGTGCGAAAGGCGTCGCGGGTCGTTGTCACAAACTCGCCTTCGAGTGCTTCCTTTGGGGCAAACGCGATTGAATGAACCAAATAATCAAGCCGTCCGTATCGCGCCTTAACAGCATCGAATGCGGCGTCGACCTCGGCCTGATCGGTAACATCACAAGGCACGACGAGCGAATCGGGCAGCTCAGCCGCGAGCTTTTCGACGTTTTCCTGCAAACGTTCGCCCTGATACGTGAACGCTTGTTTAGCACCTTGAGCTGCACATGCCGACGCACAAGCCCACGCGATCGACCGCTTGTTAGCAACTCCGAATATCATTCCAACTTTGTTCTCGAGCATATAGTTTTGAAATGTCCGTATTTGTTCCGTCACAGCGAGACCGATCAGGACCGCTTGATCAAGCGGTCAATCGGTGACATAAATTCGTTGTAATGCCTCAAAATCAAGCAGTCTGATGTCGATGTCCACCGGGGTCGAGGAGAATCGCTTCGTGCCTAATGTGCGACGAAGATAGTCTTCATCTTCAGGCGTCAACTGTGTGATGATGATCATCATCAATTTTACCGTCAGCCCTAGCTTCATTGCCTCGACTACCTGTTTGACCGATGCTATTTTCCTCATCATCGCGTCTACTTTTTCCTGACGAACATCGGGTGCGACCAGAAACGAAACGTCACAACAGATCAGCAATCCTTCTTTTAACAAGACCGCGTCAAACGGAATGCCGCCAATGCTAACGTGCCGGATGAGGGGAACATTGTCTTCCTGTTGGATCTGCCGCAGGGCGAGATCCTCGGCAACAATGTAAGCCGATTGCAGGTCGCTGACCTGGTCAAGGTCGACATCGAGGATCCGCGAGAGTTCGAGCACCTCGACGTTCAGATTCTCTCGTTGAATATCAGGAAGAGCCGATTCCCAGGCAATGTGCTTTTGGTTCTCGATGGCCGAAAGTGTGCGTAGCTTGTCAAACGATATCCACGAATACGCCGACAAGCCGACCAGCGATAACGCAAATACCGCAACCAACGGCCAAGTCGAAGTCGAAATTGCCAAACCAAGGCCTACTAAAAGCAGGATCGCAACCCCTCCGCCAAGAAGAACATGCGGATACATCGATGCAGGCCTGGAAAGTGCGACGAATGAATTGTCCAGCTGTTTAGCCATCCGGCGGTTTGGGACTTAGGCTACATTCGCTCTTTCGAACGGGATGTCGTCAAAATGGGTCATTCTCTTGAACGCTTTGAATCGCTCGTTTATCTCGGGGTAATCAAGTGCATCGACACGCTCGGTACCGAACTTCTCGACGTTGAACGAAGCCATGACCGAGCCGTATATCATTGCACGCCGCATCGTTTCATCGTTGATATCGTTCTGTGCCGCTAGGTAACCCATAAAACCGCCGGCGAACGTATCACCCGCACCGGTAGGATCAAAGACACTCTCAAGCGGATAAGCAGGAGCCGCGAAATACCCATCCTTAGTGAAAAGCGTAGCACCATATTCCCCGCGTTTAATAACAACGGCCTTTAATCCGAGATCCATAATCGCTCGAGCGGCTTTATAAATGCTGGGCTCATCGGTCAACTGACGGGCTTCGGCATCATTAATGATGATGCAATCGACGACCTTTATGGTTTCGATAACCGCGTCCTTCATCGATGAGATCCAGAAATTCATCGTATCCATAGCTACAAACCTGGCGTCAGGACATTGTTCCCGGACGCCCTTCTGAAGCATCGGCAGGATATTTGCGAGAAACAGCAGTTTCGCGCCTTTCGAGCGATCCGACAGCTTGGGGTCGAAGGTCTCGAACACATTTAGCTGTGTATCGAGCGTATGGGCCGTGTTCATATCGTAATCGTAACGGCCGCTCCAAAAAAATGTCTTGCCGTCCGGGACAACCTCGATGTCAGCTGTGTTGATATGATGACGCCTGAAGGCTTCCCATTCAGCGTCGGTAAAATCGCCGCCGACAACACCGACCGCATTCACCTCGGTAAAAAAGCTGGCCGAAAGGCCAAAGTGCGTCGCCGCACCGCCCAGAACCCTGTCGCGCTTTCCGAACGGGGACTCAAGCGCGTCAAAAGCGACGGAACCTACTACTGTTAATGACATTTTATAATGGACTTCTCCGCAAATATTGGAATGAGAATAGCAATCCACTATTTTACACGCCAAGGTGGGTTTTTGCGATTCTCGCCGGCGTGAAAGAGACAGATCTTGTTGCCGTTTGGGTCTAGCAGATATGCCTGTCGCCATAGCCAGGGCTCGTCTTTGGGCTCTTGTGTGAATTCAAGGCCGAGGGATCTGAGCCGTTCAACTTCGCCGTTTAGATCATCGCACTCGAAATATAGAACGATCTGGTTTGCGGCCGGGGCCTCATCGGCAATATTGATGGAAAGAGTGGAATCGCCGTCCGGACACTCAAGCCGGGCATAACGCGGAAGGGAATCAACGATGAGACGAAGGCCGAGCTTTTGAAAAAACTCGACCGTTTCAACCGTTTTCGAACAGTGAATTGTTACCTGATCGAGGTTCACGGTTTGAGTTCTTTTAGAATACGATCGGCGTTGGATCTGTATTGGCTATCCGGATTTCTGTCGATCATCAGGCTGAGGTAAGCAACCGCGTCCTGACGAAGCTTTTCAGGTGCATACTTTTCCTTTTCTTTTTCGATCTTAAGATTCACCTTTTGCTTACCTTCATTCTTCGATAGGTAATAGCTGCTCATTCCGGCAAGGTACAGAAATTCATCCATCTTTGAAAAATCGGGATAGGCGGCGAACGTTTCTTCAAATCGCAAAAGAACCTGTTTGTAGGCCTTGCGAGCGGGACCAAATGCCTGCCAGGCGACATCGAGATTATGCTTTGCGTCGGCCTCAAGCAGCGGATCGCGCTCGATCGCTGGCGTGACGTTTCGCTGGGCGACTGAAGGAATGCTGAAAAGAGTGGCCGCCAAGAATATTGCCAGAACGGAAATTCTCATAACTACACAAAGATGCCACGCAGGCTGATTTAGTTTACTCGGCTCTCCAAAACATCGCCTCGGATCACTTAGATGCGTATTTACCTACAATAGCCTCTAGCTTTTTCGCCGTCGCTTCGGGCCAGTGGTCGGGGGCGGTGAAGATCGCGTTCTTTGTGGCTCCGGCAAACTGATTCGGCGTTTCCTTTGCGGCGACGCGTTTGACGGCGTCTTTCAGGATGAGCTGAGCATTTCGAACATTCTTGTTCAGGTATTCGACGACCATGTCGATCGTGACGTCGTCGTGGCCTTCGTGCCAGCAATCGTAATCGGTTACCAGAGCGAGAGTCGCGTAGGCGATCTCGGCCTCGCGGGCGAGTTTGGCCTCCTGCAGGTTGGTCATGCCGATGATGTCCATGCCCCAATGGCGGTAAACCATCGACTCGGCCTTGGTCGAAAAGGCCGGGCCCTCCATGCAGAGATATGTTCCGCCGCGGTGGACCTTTACACCGACTGTCTTGCAGGAGGCCTCGAGGATGTCGCCAAGCTCATCGCATACGGGATGAGCGAAAGTGACGTGACCGACGATGCCTTCGCCGAAGAACGTCGATTCCTTGGCACGGGCACGGGTACGGTCAAAGAATTGGCTGGGAATGACCATATCGGTCGGGGCATATTGTTCCTGAAGCGATCCGACCGCCGAAACAGACAGGATATACTCCACGCCGAGCAGCTTCATCGCGTAGATGTTCGCCCGGTACGGCACTTCCGTCGGGGTAAACTTGTGCCCGCGGGCGTGCCGCGGCAGAAACGCCACCGTCACGCCATCCAGTTCGCCAATAATGAACGCATCCGACGGCTTACCGAACGGCGTCTCCACCTCCTGCTCGCGAACGTTTTCCAACTCCGGCATCTGGTACAAACCACTGCCGCCAATAATGCCTATATTAACGTTTTCCATTATTTGCTCAGTTGCACTTAGTTTTCTTGTTGGTACGGAACTACCTTAAATTTTCCTTTGTCGGAAAAAATTCTGCAAAGCGGTGTTTCAAAATCGTGATAAAAAAGACACATCCAGCCTTCCGCTACCGCTTTCGGGAGAACTTCTTTTTTGAAAGCCAGCGTTTCGGTCGGGTAGAGGTCGTAGCCCATTATCCATGGGAGCGGGACGTGGTGGCGGGTCGGGATGAGGTCGGCAAAGCCGTAGAGAGTTTTGCCGCCGCGGTCGAGCCGCCAGGTCTGCATTGTTTCTGAGTGGCCGCGGACGGTTTGGAGCTTTAGGCCGGGAATCGGTTCGTATTCGTCGGGCATAGGCTCAAGCTGGCCGGTCTCGATCATCGGCCGCCAGTTTTCGGGAAGATAGCTTGCACGGTCGCGTTCATGCGGAGCTTCGGCGTGCTCAAGCTCGCGCTGGGAAACCAAATAGCGGGCATTCGGGAATTGGGGAGTTACTTGGGCCTCGGCGAACTGGCCGCCCGCTGACGCAAGCTGTTCTGACTGACCACTGATAACAGTGTTTCCGCCGGCGTGGTCAAAGTGAAGGTGAGTATTGATGACGAACGTGATGTCTTCAGGGCGGCAACCGGTCTTTTCAAACAGCGTTTCTGCGAAAGGCTTTTCACGAAAGATGCCATACATCATGGTTTCTTTCTCGGACCATTTTTCGCCGATACCGGTCTCGATCAAGACCTTCTCATTGCCGGTGTCGATAAAGACACAGTTCATTTGCTGGCGGATGCGATTGAGCTCATCAGGCGGGCAAACGCGTTCCCACAAAACGCGAGGGACGACTCCGAACATCGCCCCTCCGTCTAATCGAAATTCCGTATCCGGAATGATCTCAATACAATAATCGCCTAAGAACATAGTAAGCGGCATGGGCCGTCAATCAATACCGACATTAACCACAAAGACTACTTCTCTTTCTTAGGTGCAGCCGGTTTGCTCGCAGGCTTTGCCGGTGGAGCTTCTTCATTTTCGTCAGGCATGCCCATTGTTTGCTGCTGTTTCTTCATCATCTCCTGGATCTGCTCATCAGTTACTTCGGGAACCGTGAAGTCCTCGGGGACCTGAACATTGTTCTTAGCTACGATCTCGTCGATGACCTTTTTCTCACGTTCTTCTTCGATCTTTTGCCTGACATACACCTTAACGGGCGTTTCGCGTCCCATCGGATTCGTTGGATCTTTGAATCCGGTTGAGATAAGAATGTGACGCACGTCGTAAGTCGCTCCCTGCTCGCCGCTCGTTTCCTGTGTCTGCCCCTTCTTCTCGAGTTTGATGATGTGATAGCCGAAATCACTTTCGACCAATCCGGGAGCTATCTGGCCAGGTTCAAGTGCAAGAGCGGCTTCTTCGAACGGCTTGACCATCTGCCCGATTCTGACATTTTCGTATAAACCGCCGCGCGACTTTCCATCGGCTCCGCCTTTGTTGCCTGGGTCTTCAGAAAACTCATTCGCCAGCGCCGAAAAATCTTCGCCATTCTTTGCACGCGCAAGTATCTCTTCAGCTTTCGCCTTTTTCTCCGATGTGTTGTATTCCGGGTTTTCGGCAATGTACTTATTGACCTCTTCGTCGGTCACCTTTGTACGTTCGGCCAGTTTTTCAGAGAAAATACGTGCCAGGAACTGTGCCTGCTGAAGCTTGATCTGAAGGTTGACCTTATCCTGAAACTCTTTTGGCAGTTGGCCGGCCGCAGCTTTTTCACGATATTCCTGTTCGTAGATGCTTACTTTAGCAAAAAATTCGCGTGCCTGAGTCCGCTCGTCTTCAGAGATCTCGCGATCTTTCATCTGCGGGTTGCTGGCTTTTAACAGAGTGACCTTGGTATCTAGAAATTTGTTGAACGCGAGTTCATTATCGCGTTTACCGAGGCCGATCTTGTCCTTAAGGGACGCAAAGAAACTCTGCTGCGGCGGTTCGCCTTCGCCCCAAAACTGCTTTATCTGGTCTTCGGTTATAAAGCCAAATGGCGGCATGGGACCCTTATCAGCATTCATTTCGCGATCGTAATTGACGGCCATTACCTCGGATCGAATATTCTCAAGCTCTTGGCGATTCGGTTGTTCATTGCCAAGCCCTTCGCGTTGTGCCTGACTTGCGAAAGCGAGCAGCTGTTTGAGGTTTTCGAGCTGTTGCTTGCGCAGTTCGGCATCTTCAGCGAGCCGCTTCAGAGCCATCGGGTTTTGCTTCGCGACGTCAGCGATCAACATTTCAACCTCTTCTTTGCTGATGCTGTTGAACGCACCTCCCGTATGGCCGCCGACCTTGCTCTTCCAGAAAACCAGACCACCGCCGATCGCCAGGATCACAACCAATAAGACCAAGCCTTTTGTTAAATTACTCAATTCCTAAATCCTCACTTTTATCGATTCTGTTTGTTCTGAAACCCGAATGAATCTCAAACCGCCATCATACCAAATCTAACGTTGATCAGCTAGGATACATCTCTCGATCGTTAGTTTGCACCAATTCCAACAAGACACCGCCGGTCGACCCGGGGTGAACGAACGCTACCAAACAACCCTCTGCACCTACACGCGGTGACTCATCGATCAGACGCATTCCCTGAGATTTCAAGCGCTCGAGCGAAGCCTTAATATCGTCGACCTCGACCGCTATATGATGAATTCCACCTCCGCGTTTCTGAAGGAACTTGCTGATCGGCGAATCATCAGCAATCGGTTCCAGCAGTTCTATTCGGCTCTCGCCGAGCGGAAGCATCGCAACACGCACTTTTTGATCTTCGACAACTTCGGTATGCACGTTCTCGAGCCCGAGGGCTTCGGCCCAAAACTCCAGAGCTTCATCGATGCCATTTGTAGCTATTCCAAGGTGGTTAATCTTCATTTTCGAACAAGTATTCTGTCTACGGCGGTGTACGGGTCGATCGTTTTCCTGGCTATTTCACCGGAAAGATCATCGAGCATTTCGCGAGTTCCGTTGCGATCCATTTCCTTCTCAAGAAGACGATCCTGCAGTAGTTCGACCAACCGCCACCGAGCGATCGCCTGCTTCCGAACAAGCACGGTGTCGCCGTTCCTCTTGCTGTGTTGATCGTATCTTTCGATCGCGGTCGCAAGGTCTTCGATACCTTTACTTTCGGTCGCGACGGTTTTGACGATCGGCGGATCCCACATATCGGGCCTGTGAGCAAGTGTCAACAAAGATTCCAGTTCTTTCTGGGTTCGGATGACGCCCTCACGATCGGCTTTGTTGATAACAAACACATCACCGATCTCCATAATACCGGCCTTGATCGCCTGAATATCATCGCCCATCCCAGGGACGAGGACCACGACCGATACGTCTGCAGTTTTGACGATCTCAACTTCGTCTTGCCCAACACCGACCGTTTCGACAATGACCTTATCAAATCCCGCGGCATCGAGAATTGCTACCGCATCGACGGTCGAACGCGAAAGGCCCCCAAGATTGCCACGTGTCGCCATCGAACGAATGAAGATATTCTTATCAAGTCCGAGGGTCGACATACGAATACGGTCGCCGAGTATCGCACCGCCGGAAAACGGGCTTGACGGATCAATACACACGATGCCTATTCGTTCGCCTTTGTTCTTGTAATAAAGTGCGAGCTTATCAACCAGCGAAGATTTGCCTGCACCCGGTGACCCCGTTATACCGATCACTACGGCCTTTCCAGTTTTCGGAAAGATCGAGCGCATCAGAGCCGCGGCCACGTTTGTGCCGTTCTCGACCGCCGTGATCGCCCTTGCGACCGATCGATGGTCGCCCGAGAGGAGCTTTTCGGTTAACTGCTTGATATCCATCTGGTGTCGGGGAAGCGTAATTTTCTCATTTTTGTGGATAAATGCAAAAAAGGCAGGTCGTTTACGGCCTGCCCTAGAAAATCAACAGCAATCGACCCGGATCACATCTGTCCTTCATCTGCCGACGGGCCATAGATCGATGGAACGGCAATGTCATTTAGGCGGAGATAGACCGAAAGCTGTCCACGGTGATGAACAATGTGATTCATCACGAAAGACCTCATTACTGCGACCTTTGGCATCGTGAAATAGACCGTATCGCCATTTCGCATCGTCCAGTTTTCCATGAATACCTCGTCGGGTGTGTTCCGGAGCGTTTCGATAGCCTCGGCAACATTCTTATCAAGGAACTCGAGCAGATCGTCAGATGACTGTGGCTCAAATGGCTTGTAGTCCATCTTAGCGAAATCTAGTTCGGAATTTTGCAGGGTGACAGGTGTCCACCCAAACATCTCAGCCACGTGCGAAGCGAGTTTGCCGAACTCCATCGATTTTTCATGGGGTTTCCAGGCAAACTTTTCCGCCGGGATTCTTTCAAAGCATGTTCGTGTCGTTGCAGCTTCATGCTCCAATTCGCCGATCAGCGCAGCGGCGATGTTGTTTGAACTCTGTACAGTACTTGTACTCATTTTGCGTCTCCTTTGAAATGAAATATGGACTGAAAGTCTAACATCGATGTTGCACAAATGCAACATGAAACAACCAACCGTCGCAAAGTGTTTCACATGACGCAGCGAGATGATCGGAACTCGAAGCTGAATCAGATCGGGTTCTTACATTCTTAGCAGGTTTTTAGCTATCACCATTCTCTGTATCTCGCTCGTTCCTTCGCCAATAGTACATAATTTCGAGTCGCGCCAGTATTTTTCGGCAGGATAGTCCTTAGTGTAACCATACCCGCCATGAATCTGGATCGATTCCTCAGAAACTCGAACCGCCGTTTCGGAAGCATAGAGCTTTGCCATTGCTGACATCTGGGTCACCGGCTTGTCTGCATCTTTTGCGGCTGCCGCCTGCAGCGTCAAAAGCCGTGAGCACTCGATCTGGGTTGCCATGTCCGCGAGTTTGAACTGGATAGCCTGAAATTCAGCGATAGGCCTTCCGAATTGTTGACGCTCTTTCGCATATTTGACGGCAGCCTCGTAAGCGCCTTGTGCTATTCCAACCGAAAGGGCCGCGATCGAGATTCTTCCACCATCCAGGATCTTCATTGCCTGCAGAAAGCCCTCACCTTCGCCTCCAAGCCTATTTTCGTCAGGAACGTAACAATCCTCAAAGACCACTGATGCCGTCTCGGATGCCCGCATCCCAAGCTTGTTCTCTTTCTTATCCGATCGAAACCCATCCATCGTTTTGTCGAAAATGAACGCCGAGATACCTCGATTTCCTTTTGACCTGTCCGTAACTGCGACGGCGACAAGTGTATTGCACGCTATGGCATGTGTAATAAAGTTCTTTGATCCGTTGACCATCCACCCGCCGTTCGAACGGGTTGCGGTCGTGCGGGTGCCGGAGGCGTCTGAACCGGCCTGCGACTCGGTCAGTCCCCAAGCTCCGAACGACTCACCTTGAGCAAGGGGAACGAGGTATTTCAGCTTTTGTTCCTCGGTTCCGAAGGTGTATATGTGATTTGAGCAAAGAGAATTGTGCGCAGCGACCGAAAGCCCAACCGATCCGCAAACTCGACCAAGTTCTTCGATGATCGATGCGTATTCAACGTAACCCATTCCCGCACCGCCGTACTCTTCCGGAAAGATCACTCCCATGAGACCGAGTTCGGCGAGCTTTGGACGTAATTCAATGGGAAAATGCTGCGATTCATCCCACTCCATTACGTGCGGACGGATCTCCTTCTCGGCGAATTCGCGAATACTTGCCTTTATCTGTTTTTGCTCTTCGTTTAGTTCAAAGTTCATAAATTCGATAGGTATAAACAACAATTATGATGTCATAACGGATATTGATTCGGCAAGTTTTGGCTTGCACCAACGGTGAGTTTTCTCTGTAACGTCGGTAAGCTAATATTGGGCTTATGGATCGGCCCAAGCTTATTTTGACCTCTGACAATGACATCCGAACTCTGCTCGAAGAAACCCGGCGAATCGCGATCCTCGGCATAAAACCCGAATCGCGCGCGGCCCAACCGGCATTCTACGTATCGAAATATGTTCAAGACTCTGGATACGAGATAGTTCCGGTTCCGGTTTACTATCCTGACGTGACGGAGATCTTGGGGAAGCATGTTTTCCGGGACTTGCGCCTGATTCCCGGTGACCTGGATATGGTCATTGTATTTCGGCGGACGCAAGACATCGGACGTCACGTTGACGAAATAATCGAAAAAAGTCCGAGATCGGTTTGGTTCCAATTAGGCATCACGAACGATCCGGCGGCGGAGGCATTCGCGAGCGCGGGGATCAAAGTCGTACAGAACCTTTGCATTATGGTCGAACACAGAGCATTGATCCGTTAAGATGGACTTTTCTTGGAAAGCGGGTAAAGCGCAATGATTTCGTCCGCATTGAGTTTTCTAAATTTCCCAACCGCAAGCCATTTGTCGCCAATCGGCCCTATCTGAGTACGTTTTAACTTAACCACCGAATGACCAACAGCATCGAACATCTTTCGGATCTGCTGATTATGGCCTTCGCGCAGCGTGACCTCATACCAGCCGTTCTTGTCAGTAGGTTTTAACACTTTGATGTCCGCAGGTGCGGTCTTGTAGCCGTCTTCGAGTCTTATGCCTCGGGTGAGCTTGCGAATTGCCACATCGGTCGGCAACCCCTTTACCTTCACTTCGTAGATCTTTGGTATCTTCTTTGACGAAGCGACATAGTTTGTGAAATCTCCGTCGTTAGTGAGGATTATCAGGCCTTCGGTGTTGTAATCGAGCCGCCCAACAGGATGCAGTTTGCCGTAGCCCTTAACAAGGTCAGTTACCAATTTCCTTCCCTCCGGGTCAGCCGCACTCGAGAGATAACCTTTTGGTTTGTTCACAAGAAGGTAGACGCTCTCTCGTTTCTCGAGACGAGCATTGATCATTTTTCCGTTGACCTTAATGTGGTCCTTTTCCGGATCGGCCTTTGTGCCTGGTTCGGTCACGATCTTTCCGTTAACAGTGACCGCACCGCTTGCGATCAATTCTTCGGCAGCACGTCGCGACGCGATGCCCGCTTGGGCAATGAGCTTT
Organism: Chloracidobacterium sp.; assembly: GCA_016716305.1. Classification (NCBI taxonomy): domain Bacteria; kingdom Pseudomonadati; phylum Acidobacteriota; class Blastocatellia; order Chloracidobacteriales; family Chloracidobacteriaceae; genus Chloracidobacterium; species Chloracidobacterium sp. The sequence continues at coordinate 1,183,203 of JADJWP010000002.1, read as the reverse complement.
TGTAGTCTTTCTGGCATAGTACGCCTACTTGTTTTCTTCCGTCCGTTTATTCTTCGGTCTCACGGTCGGCATTTCGATAACTCGGCATTTGTTTACCCATGAACTGGTTCGATTCAAAAGCCAAATCTCGTTTATCGCTTTCAAGAGGGCTCGAAAGCGATGATATCGTCAAATTCCTTTCGTCAGCGAGGACGAGACCCAAAGTGTATACGTCGTCGCCATCACTGTCGAACTCTTCGAAGACATCGAATCTCCCTACCTCGTCGAAGCCAAATTCGGTGTCGGTCTTTCCTGTTATGCCCTTTCGCCGTATCGAGACCATTCGCTTATTTCGATCGATAATAACGGTCGTGATGGGAGCGAAGAAGAGGACCCAATACCCAGCGGCAATTGCACAGATTCCGCCAAAAAAGTGCAAGCCGAGGACCCACGGCGGAGCTTCGTCAAAATTGGTGTATCCACCAAGCGAACCATAAACGAACGCCGTTCCGATAACCGCGAAGAATACCCCGAGGATCCATAAACAACCAGGCGTTTCGCGAATGACCAGGATGTTGGCCGATCTTTTGACCCTCATTGGACCAGATCTTCAAAATCTTCGATGCTCGGGAGTTCGGAAAGGTCCTTAAGGCCGAACTGGATCAGAAATTCCTTCGATGTGCCGTATTGCATCGGGCGGCCAACGGTTTCTTTATGGCCTTTGGTGACGATAAGCCTCTTTTCAAGAAGCGTTTTGATCGCGGAAGCAGACTGAACACCACGGATCTCAAGGATCTCCGGGACCGTGACCGGCTGTTTGTAGGCGATTACCGCGAGCGTTTCGAGAGATGCAAGCGATAGCTTTGCGGATGGACGGGTCTTAAGGAACTTTCGGACGGTCTCGTGCAGTTCGGTTCGAGTTGCGATCTGCCAGCCGCCGGCGATCTCGCGTATCTGGAGGCCGCTTTCCCGCGAACTATACTCTTCGATCAGAGCCTCGACAGCGGCAATGATACTCTCTTTGTCTTCCCCAAGGACCTCACTCAGGGCCCGGGCTGTAATGGGTTCATCAGAGACAAATATCAAGGCTTCTACGAGCGCGATAAGCTCGGAACTGCTGCGGTTTGGTTTTTCGATCTCACTTTCCATTCGAACTTACGTCCTCTTAAGAACGATATCACCGAAGGTTGTTTTTTGAACGAGCTTGACGGTCTCGGTCCTCACGATCTCAAGCACGGCGACGAAAGCCGTCACCAGTTCACGACGCGAATGCATTTCCTCAAAAAAGGTCAGTAAATTCAACTCGCCCAACTCAAAGATCCGCTTTCGGAGGTTTTTGATCATATCCGCAAGCGATATTTCTTCACGTTGGATCTCCATCTGGACCTCGTCTTTGTGTCGGGCGAGGATCTTCTGAAATATCGTGATCAGGTCAAAGACGGAAGCACTGATCTCGGCATTGTTGTCGTCAGATTCTATCTTTCCGCGCTGAAAGACGGCTTGCTCGATCGTGGTACGCTCGTAGAGCATTTCCGCGGCCGATTTGAATTTCTCGTATTCAAGCAGCCGGTCAACAAGTTCCTGCCGGGGGTCTTCGATCTCTTCATCGCGCTCGGCAAGCGGGTCACGCGGAAGCAGCATCTTTGACTTTATCTCGATCAGGGTTGCGGCCATTACGAGGAAGTCTGCGGCGATAGCAATATCAAGCGTCTTCATCAGCCGGATGTATTTCAGGTATTCGTCCGTGATGGTCGCGATCGGGATATCGAAGATATTGGCCTGTTCCTGCCTGATGAGATACAGGAGCAGATCGAGCGGGCCGGCGAATTCGCCAAGCTTGATCTTTAGTTCATCACGCGAATCGCCGACGATCTCGGCGGTCTCGGTATGAAAATCAAACGTAAATTGTTCGGGCTGCTCTTGCATCGATAAAGGATTTTAACGCAAAGCGGCCGGTAGGGCGAAGGTGCTAGATATATTTTGTCTCGCGCAAATAGATAATGTAGTCGGTCATCGGCGGCTCGAACCCGTCTTCTCTGAGGCGAAGGACAATGTTCCCCCGATGGATGGACGAATGGAAAAGGACATGTGTAAGGAGTTCGCGATAGGTGTTCTCGAACGGTATACCCTCACTAGAATGATACTTTGCACGAATGTCGAGTCCTTCGTCGTCGAAGCGACGAAGCAGTTTTTCAAACGATTCGGCTGTTTCACGGGCAAGTGCACCGCATTCGTCGAGCGAGAGCCTTGGCCAAAAATCGAAGCCGCTCGAATTCTTTCCATAGAGTCGCTCGTAATACTCCTTTTCGGTGATCAGCAGATGAGCGGCGATCTCGAGCGATCTGGGTGAATTGAAGGTCTTAAGTGCCACGATGATCCGGCGGTTGGCCCAGTCGTTGTAAGCAAAGAGCTGGCGAAGATGTTCGACAGTGTTCATTCTATTCGTCGTCAACGGCGTGCGCGCGCAGGTCTTCGAGCGAAACGACCGTGAGGGCTGCCTCGTGAGTTGCATTAAGGTAAACACGCGGTGCCATATCTGCCTGCAACGCCTCTCTCCACCGCAGCATGCAGAGGCACCATTTATCGCCGGCTTTCAGTCCGGGAAAAGCATATTGCGGCATCGGAGTCGAAAGGTCGTTGCCGACGGCTTTGGAAAATGCTAGGAATTCATCGGTGGCTTCGATGCAGACCGTGTGGCGGCCCGTATCATCCACGCCCGTGCGGCAAAAGCCGTCTCGATAAAATCCGGTCATCGGGTCCATGCAGCAAATTTCTAATTCGCCGCCGAGTACATTTTTGGGTTTCGGCCGATGCCCGTTTCCGTTTCCATTTCCGTTCGTAAAGCTCATTTTGATGATCCTTGACAATTGCTGGGATTGAGTCGTTTTCGGTACTGGATATCACTATTTGTTGGTCGGTGGCTCTGCCTTCTCAACCACATTTCCCGTCTTGTTATCAGAAATTACGGGCCGCTTGCCGTTTGCATAGCGTGAGTATCTCACTTTGTTGTCGCTGCCGTTCAAGACGATTTCGGCCGCGGCCGCAGCCGTCACTTCGTTACGGTCGCCGTTGATCATTATCTGGCGGCAACCCCCAGTGACCGTAATTTCATTGTCGCGTCCGTTAACCATCACGCGGTTGAATTTATCGCATACAACTGATCTTTTCCGGTTCGATTCGCTGATCGATATCGTCGGCCCTTGCAAGCTTGAATCGACCTTGACGACATCCTTCGGGTCGATCGGTTCCTCGACCGGAGTCGGCATTACCGAAGGCGTCGGCGTCGGGCCGTATTTTTCTACAGCGTTCTTTGTGATGCCGCTTTGAACATCGCAGGAAACAATGGCCGAAACGAAAAACATGGCAATGATCGTTAGTGTGAACTTCATAATTACTGACTACCCGTTGGCCTAGCATATCAGTTCCAGTGCCTTTTCTATCGGTCGGGCTACGACCGCTTTGTCGCCGACGACGACGATCGGGCGATTAAGTAGACCCGGATTTCTCACGATAGCATCGATGATGGCGCCCTCCGGGGTTTTCTCGTCGAACCCAAGCTCTTTGAACTCTTTTTCCTTGGTTCGCAGCAGACCGAACGCCGGGATCTTCAGCTTTTTGAGCAGATCCGTAATGACCTTTGCCGTCAGCGGCTCGACAAAATAATTTACCTGCTCGAAATCGATGCCGTTTTCACGAAACAGCGTCGCAAGATTGCGGCAGGTCGTTCAGGTGGGTTTTTCGTAGACGGTGATCTTCATATGCACAAGCCCGCGCGTGAGCAGGGGCGAAATATTCAAGCTGGATTTTACGCCCTTACTTACGTGCGGGCTTCTGCAACTCGGGCCTCGGTTGCATCGCCGGGGTGCGTTTCGATCAGATTCTGTGATTCATCGTAGCTGAACACGCGCGATTTCGTCACAAACCTCAGCCCGAGAGGGATCTCGAGTGAAAAGCTCGCACCGCGGCCTTTGGTGATGTCGATGGTCAGTTCGGTGTGCTGCCAGAATTCGAACTGGTCCTTGGCCATATAAAAATCGCAACCGGCCACCTCGCCCAGCCAAACATCGCTTGATCCGACCATGAACTCCCCTTTCGGATAACACATCGGCGAACTCCCGTCACAACACCCGCCGGATTGGTGGAACATCAGGTCTCCGTGTTTGGCACGGAGTTCGTCGACGACCTCGGCGGCTTCGGGAGTGATTTGCACTCTTAATACTCTCTTAGTCATCTAGGTTGCGCGCTTCTAGTTGCTTATTTCCATTCGGACTATTATGTCTTTTTTAGAGGCGTCCTTATTCTTTGGGTCAAGATTTACCATTGTTTGACCAGCATCCAGGCCACGGCCATAGCTCGCCCTAATTTCGTACCTACCAGGACGCACCCCTTTAAACCTGAAGAATCCCTTATCACCAGTACGACAGGCGGCCAGCCTTTTCCGTTTATCAACGTCAAGATCAGGATTATTAAATAATTCCACTAAAGCTCCCGACAGGACCGACTCATCGGGCAAAATAACACGACCTTCTAACTTTTGAAATACTCCACCTTCAGTTGGATTGTTCTCCTTAATCCAACCCCAGAAAGTTTTCTCCGATGGGTCGACCCGTTCGCAGCCGGCTGCTCTCTGAGCCGATGCAATGCCAGGAACGAGTACTAAAAACAAACTTGCGAGAAGCAATTTTACGGACATTGAAACACTGTCGCCCCCACGGGGCTTAGATTTCATTTCTCACTATAACCCCAGGTTTCGCTCGCTCCACCTGGGGATACATTCTGTCGCTGCTAAGCAGCTTAATTGCCTAGAAAAATCCCATCGCTTTCTTGTCGTAAGAGATGAGCATGTTCTTTGTCTGGCGGTAGTGGTCGAGCATCATCAGGTGATTCTCGCGGCCGAAGCCGGATTTCTTGTATCCGCCGAACGGAGCGTGTGCCGGGTAATTGTGATAGTTGTTCACCCATACGCGTCCGGCCTGGATCGCTCTCGGTACGCGGTAGAGTTCGTGGGCGTCGCGGGTCCAGACGCCGGCGCCGAGGCCGTAGAGCGTGTCGTTGGCGATCTCGATCGCTTCCGCTTCGTCCTTGAACGTGGTCAGGCACGTCACCGGGCCGAAAATCTCTTCCTGGAAGACGCGCATCTTGTTGTGGCCTTTCAGCACGGTCGGCTCGATGTAATATCCGTCTTCGAGGTCCGGGTTTTTGTAAGCGTTGCCGCCGCAGAGCACCTCGGCTCCCTCGTCCTTGCCTATCTGGATATAGTTCAGGATCTTTTCGTACTGGTCATGGCTCGCCTGCGCGCCCATCATCGTCGTCGGGTCGAGCGGATGGCCCATCTTGATCTGCTTAACGCGTTCGATGAAGCGTGGAATGAACTCGTCAGCAATCGATTCCTGAACGAGTACCCGCGACGGGCACGTGCAGACCTCACCTTGATTGAGCGCGAATAGCGTTGCGCCTTCGAGACACTTGTCGAAGAATTCGTCGTCCGCATCCATCACGCTCTTGAAGAAGATGTTCGGCGATTTACCGCCGAGCTCGAGCGTCACCGGGATCAGATTCTGCGATGCATACTGCATTATCAGGCGTCCGGTCGTCGTCTCGCCGGTGAAGGCGACCTTTGCGATCCTTGGATTTGTCGCAAGCGGTTTGCCCGCCTCGACGCCGAAGCCGTTGACGATATTGAGCACGCCTTTCGGGATCAGATCGCCAACAAGTTCTGCCCAGATCAGAATGCTTGCGGGTGTCTGTTCGGCGGGTTTTAGGACGATGCAGTTTCCGGCTGCGAGAGCCGGTGCCAGCTTCCAGGTCGCCATGAGGATAGGGAAGTTCCACGGGATGATCTGGCCGACCACGCCGAGCGGCTCCTTGATGATCACCGAAAGCGTGTTCTGATCGAGCTCCGAGGCGCTTCCTTCTTCGGCACGGATCACGCTCGCGAAATACCGGAAATGATCGATCGCAAGCGGGATATCGGCGGCCGTCGTCTCACGGATCGGCTTGCCGTTGTCCCAGGTCTCGGCACGGGCCAGCATGTCGAGGTTCTGCTCCATTCGATCGGCGATCTTCAGCAAGATGTTGCTGCGTTCGGTGGCCGAGGTTTTGCCCCACGTCTCAAATGCGGCGTGCGCAGCATCGAGAGCAGCTTCGATGTCCTGCTCGTTCGAGCGGGCTACCTTTGTGAACGACTGACCGTCAACCGGCGAGATCACGTCGAAATACTCGCCGCTCTTTGGGGCGGCCCATTCGCCGCCGATGTAGTTTTCGTATTGTTCTTTGAATTTCGGGATGTCAAAAGACTTTTTTACTGCGTCCATATTGGCTCCTTTTGCACGCGGGAACCGGAGGGATTCCCGGCAGATCTAACTCGAAATATCAATATCATGGGCAAAGGGATAAACAATTGTATCACCCTGTGCAAGGGCAAGTACTGACCTTTAATCAGACAACACAACGAGACTGCCTAAACCTGCGTGATGCCCATTCTCTCGTAAACGGTGCTGAGAGTATTTGCAGCTTTACTGCGGGCCCTTTCGGCACCGGGTTTGAGGATCTGCATCAAGGCCTCGTCGTCGTACTGCTTTACGCGTTCCTGAAAGGGCCGGAGGAATTCGACAACGATCTCGGCGAGTTCTGTTTTTAAGTGGCCGTATCCTTTCCCTGCAAAATGCTCGATGCATTCATCGTCCGTCTTACCGGTCAGAAGCCGATAGATCGTGAGTAAGTTCGTTATTGCGGGCCGCGAATCATCGAACGTTATATCGGTTCCAGAATCGGTAACGGCCCGTTTGATCTTTTTTGCGATTGCGTCTGGCTCGTCGAGCAGGAAGATCGAGCCGGCGGCGTTCTCGTCCGATTTCGACATCTTCTTTTCGGGGTCTTGCAACGACTTGATGCTAGCTCCGGCTTTCGGGATGTAAGGCTCGGGTACCTTGAACGTCTCGCCATAGTCGCGGTTGAACCGCTCGGCGAGGTCGCGGGTCAGTTCGAGATGCTGCTTCTGGTCCTGTCCGACCGGTACGAGATCGGTTTGGTAAAGCAGGATGTCAGAGGCCATCAGGATTGGGTAGGTGAACAAACCAACGCCCGCACGTTCCGCGTTGCCTTTGCCTTTGTCCTTAAACTGTGTCATCCGCTCAAGCTCGCCCATGCGGGCCATGCAGGAGAGTGTCCATGCGAGTTCGGCGTGTTGGGGGACGTCGGACTGAATGAAGATGGTCGAACGCGTGGGATCAACGCCCGCGGCCAAATAGATGCGGGCAAGGTCAAATGTTGCCTTGCGGAGCGACGCCGGATCCTGCGGCAGCGTGATCGCGTGGAGATTGACGATGCAATAGAATGCCTCGTACTCATCTTGAAGCGCGACCCAGTTTTTCAATGCGCCAAGATAATTGCCAATGTGAAGTTGACCGGTCGGCTGGGCGCCGCTAAAGATGCGTTTCTTCATTGATGGTTAATAGATGGCGACGAGGACATAAAGGAGCCCGACGTAAAATGGATAAATTATCATGCTGAAAAGCCCGATGTAGACGAAGAACATCAAAATCAGAAATCCGAATTGTTCGAGCATATTCAGGATCGGCTGGGCACTTTCGGGCAAGAACGTCGAAAGTATTTTGCTGCCGTCCAACGGCGGAAACGGCAGCAGGTTGAACACGAAGAGCGATAAGTTAAGAAACATCAGATTGCTGACGAACATCGCTATCGGGTTGGTCGCGCCGCGAAAAAGGTCGTTTGGCGTAAAACCATACAGGTAAAGAACTTTTGTAAGGGCAATGCCGATGATCAGCAGTATCAGGTTTGCCAGTACACCGGCGATCGAAACCATCACGTTTCCGAGCTTGTAGTTGGTCCAGTTCCGCGGATTTACAGGCGTCGGCTTTCCCCACCCGATCAGTGGAATGCTCCCTGCCGCTCCGCCGATCGAGCCCAGGATAAACGCTACGATCGGGATCAACAGCGTTCCGATCGGGTCGGTATGAGCGACCGGATTAAGCGTAACGCGGCCAAGCATATATGCCGTGTCGTCACCGAATTTGTGTGACATCCACGCATGGCCGGCTTCGTGCGCAGAGATCGCCAACAAGAGCACGACCATGAATATTACCAAATGACTAACAAGTACCGCCAGATCTATGTCACCCATCTAAATTCCCCAAAATCTTAAAGTTAGAGCCGCGACCTTGAAATGTATAAAGGCCAAATTATGTTGTCTTTGACCCTAAATTGTGCCATTCTTTTACTTCAAAATAAAATCTCAACTGGAGAAATACAGATGCTGAATAAGTTGATGTTTGGCGGCGAAACCGGTCTATCGTTCGCCGCAAACGCTGGCCTGACACTTTTGCGGATCTTTACCGGGATCGCGATGGCGTTTGCACACGGAATTGGCAAGGTGCCACCGCAAGAAGGACTGATCGAACGCACCGCATCGCTTGGTTTCCCGATGCCGACGTTTTTTGCCTGGGCTGCCGGGCTTTCCGAATTTGCGGGTGGCATTCTGCTCGCAATTGGTTTGTTTACTCGATTTGCTTCATTTTTTATCGCGATCACGATGATCGTGGCTTTGGTAGGCGTACATGGTTCGGATCCGTTTGCGACGCAGGAGAAGGCATTTCTTTTTCTATTCATCGCCATCGCATTCCTGTTAAAGGGTTCCGGCGATTGGAGCATCGATAGTTTCCTCCGCAGGTGAAAGCGAAGGGCGTAGTTAAGGGTCAGGGGAGTTCGTTAGCTGATGATATGTTCGGCGCACTTTCGAAGTTGTTATGAAAAAGCACATTGTTTGCATAGCAAGCGAGCACAAGGGGAATGAATTTCTGGAAGAATGCCAGAATGCCGACTGGCATGTGACTCTGGTAACGCGTAAGAAACTGCTTGACGAGCCGTGGATCTGGACCGCACTAAACGACGTGAAAACCGTTGAGAACGAAGCCTCGGTCGAAGACTATGTTCGAGTCGTGACGAATATTGCGGGTTCGCGGCCGATCGACCGAGTTGTCGGCCTTGATGAGTTTGACGTGACGACTGCTGCACGGGTCCGCGAACATCTGCAGCTCGGCGGAATGTCTTATTCGAATGCGATCCGTTTTCGCGATAAATATGCGATGCGTAGAATTGCTGATGAGGCCGGAATACCATGTCCTGATTATATCTGTCCGCTCAATGCTGATGAGATAAACGTCTTTCTCGATCGGGTGCAGATGCCGGTGATCGTCAAGCCGCGTCATGAAGTATCGGCATTCGGCATCCGAAAATGCGAAAGCAAGGAGCAGGTGTGGAAAGTCTTGAAAGATCTGGACGAACGAAATAATTGGCGCGACCACCCTTCGCAGTTTCTGGTCGAACGGTTTATCGACGGTGACGTTTACCATATCGATTCTGTTGTGAATGAAGGAAAAGTTGTGTGTGCAGGGGTAAGCCGGTATGGACGTCCGCCTTTTTCCGTGACGCATTACGGCGGCGTCTTTACGACGTCTATTGTCGATTACGGTTCAAAGGAACGTAAGGAACTCGAAAAGTTGAATGCAAAATTACTGAAGGCATTCGGGTACGAAAACGGAGTAACACATGGCGAGTTCCTTCACAGCAGATCGGACGGCAAGTTTTACCTGCTCGAGGTTGCTTGTCGGGTAGGCGGAGCATATATCGCGAACGTCCTCGAGCACGCTTGCGGCTTCAATTTATGGCGCGAATGGGCAAAGCTCTCGATCGCGGACAAGGATGATCCGTATAAGCCACCGAAATTAAGAAAGGAATACGCAGGTGTTGCTTTAGCACTTTCAAAGGACGAGGTGCCGGATACGTCTGGCTATGATGAGCCCGAGATCGTCTATCGGGTAAAGAAAGCAAGACATGTCGGGCTGATCTTTCATTCCAAGAGACGGGAACGAGTATTAGAATTGTTGGAGACCTATTCACAACGCATCTCAGATGATTTCTTGGCGATCGCTCCGGCTAAGGAGCGATACGACGACTAGCAAGGTTAGCGTTCCAGTGTGCGAGAGCGGCTGTGGCCGCTCTTTTCATTTGGTTTCTAAACCGCTATCCTGAATCTTTTTATGACGCCCAGATTTTCCGACAAGGTGCATCCGCCAGAATATCTCGATCACGATCTGAATCGTCACTTTGACGCTCTTCTGAGATTCGATTCGATCGACGCGCTGAAAGCAGCCGAGCTTCATGAAGTTATCGAAGTGGAGGCCGAACGGATTCTCAATGCCGTGGTCTACGAAGAATTTTCAGATGCCCGGCCGGAGTCTGACAATAATCGTGAAATATCGGCACTCGCCTGGAACATTGAGCGAGGGATCGTGTTTGATGGCATCGTCAGCGCCTTGAGAGACCATGAAGGACTGAGCCATAAGGATGTTCTTTTGCTTACAGAACTTGACCATGGGATGGCGCGCAGCAGTAACAGGTTCGTTGCCAAAGAGATCGCTTCGGCTCTTGGGTTGAACTACGCATTTGCACCGGTCTATATCGCCCTGCAAAAGGGAAGCGGCGTTGAGGCAGAGGCAAAAGGCGATAACACGAGGTCTATCCACGGACTATCGATGTTCTCAAAATGGCCAATGAGAAATATCCGGGCCGTGCCTCTTCCGAATGGCAAGGACAAGATGTGGGGAAAAGAGAAGCGGCTTGGTTGGCTTCGCGCATTGATCGCCGAGATCGAACATCCGGCCGGGCGTTTTCGCGCGGTTACGGTGCATCTCGACGCCCACTGTTCACGGGCGCATCGCAAGATGCAGATGAAGATAATTCTCGATCATCTTGAAACACTCGAGCCGATGCCGACGTTGATCGGTGGCGATTGGAACACGACGACCTTCAATTCGCAAAGCTCGACGCGGGCGATAATGGGATATTGGCGGCGTGTCTTTATGGGGCCGAAGAACGTGGCGAAAAATCACTTGCCGCATCCTGAACGGTATTTTGAGCGGCCGCTATTCGAAATGTTGGAAAAGCGTGGCTACGATTTTCGTACACTTAATGAAACTGGCGTAGGTACGCTTCATTATCATGTTGAGAGCATCGAAAAGAACACCAATCTCCGGGATTGGGTTCCGGCCTGGTGCTTTCCGTTCATTTTCTGGGCGGCAAATCGCGTTGGAGGAAGCGTTTCGGGCAGGCTTGATTGGTTTGCCGGCCGCGGTATCGAACCAGCGGGTGACCATGCGGCCAGAACGATCGGCAGGCTGCAGGACGACAAAGGGACGCCCCTGTCAGATCATGACGCAATTGCTTTGGACTTTCGGCTCACGCAGTAATACACTCCAGTAGGTCAGTAATTGGAGAAATTTAATGGAAGTTTCATTTTCACAAACACTTAGTTTCGACGCAGCTACATTCGAATATGAGGCAGTTGCACATGAGAACGGCAACGCGACCATCATAAAGTTTCCTGTCAATGATAAGAAGGTAAGCCCCGGCGACGCGGTTGTTGTAGTTTCGGGGGCTGACATCCACTTTCATGGAATGATAGGTAAGATCGAAGATGGTTTCGCATACGTATCCGATCCGAAGGGCTCGCTTTTGCCTGCGGGTGTGCAGTAATCGAATTTCGATGTATAGAGTTTGACCTTCGGCTCGCTTTCGGAAACGGAGCGAGCCGAATTCCTTGACAGTTTGATACGTGATTTTTATTATCAAGTTTCTCAAGGGGATGTAGCTCAGCTGGGAGAGCGCGGCGTTCGCAATGCCGAGGTCAGGGGTTCGATCCCCCTCATCTCCACCAAAGATGCAGAGGACGGGCCTATCCCGTCCTTTTTATTTTCGCAGGTATTCGGAAATGTAGGTCGGCAGGTCGATCTCGTCGGCAAGCCTTGAATCACGAATCGGCTGGCCGGGTTTGGAACTGAGAGGAACAACACCTGCCCAAACATTCATCCCATAGTCTTCATCATCATCTTTCGGATCGCCAGTGCGTACCTTTGCCGAGGCCTCGTCGATAGCAAGTTTCAATACTGTTGTTGCCTTTAGTTCCAGTTCGCTGGGCCAGCGGATCTCGGGCCATCGGCCTGGAATGATATGCTCAGTGAATGCCTCAAGCGCCATTTCTTTTTCTGCAGGGTCCTCGACCATTTTCGCTTGACCAAGGACGACGACGGATCGGTAATTTATCGAATGGTGAAACGCCGAACGTGCGAGGACCAATCCGTCAACGTGCGTCACCGTAACGCAAACATCAATGCCCTCGGCCAGACTTCGGAGCATCCGGCTGGCAGACGAACCGTGAATGTACACATGATCGCCGATCCGGGCGTATCCCGTCGGGATCACGTAGGGCTGCCCGTCGATCGCGAATCCGACGTGGCAGATAAAGCCGTCGTCGAGAATCGAATAGATCGTCTCCTGGTCATAAGCTCCACGAGCCGGCAAGCGCTTCACTTTCGTTCGTTCGGATCTCGCCAATGTGTTCACTTTGGTTGATTAATGTAGCTTCGTGTCATTTCGTACTCATCCAATCGTCCCCGACTCCGATCTCCGCGATCAGTGGAGCATCGAGAACGGCCGCAGATTCCATTTCGCGTTTGATCATTTCGGAGGCAGCAGCCACCTCGGCCTCGGGAGCTTCGAATAGCAGTTCGTCATGGACCTGCATTATCATTTGCGTCTTGAGTCCGGAATCACGAAGAGCCTTTGCAACGTTTATCATCGCGATCTTCACGATATCCGATGCGGTTCCCTGGATCGGCATATTTATAGCTTCGCGTTCGGCCCGCGAGCGGACGGCGAAATTTCGGTCCTTTATCCCCGGAAAATACCTTCGGCGGCCGAACAGCGACGTGACATAGCCTTTTTCGCGGGCTTCTTCCGGAATACGGTCCATATAGGCTCGGATGCCCTTATAGGTTGCAAAATAGTCGTCAATGACCTTTCGCGCCTCCTGTTTCGAAATGCCGACACGCTGCGAGAGCCCGAACGCTTCGACCGCGTAGGCAATGCCGAAGTTGACGATCTTTGCCAGGCGGCGTTTTTCTTTCAGATCTTTTTCATCCGTTGCACCAAAAACAAGCCGGGCGGTCTTCGCATGAATGTCCTCGTTGTTTTGGTAGGCCTCAAGCATTACCGGATCTTTGGTTATATGGGCAAGTATACGAAGCTCGAGTTGAGAATAGTCGGCGGAGATCAGTTTGTTGCCTCTTTCCGGAATGAAGGCCTTTCTAATACGTTGTCCGAGTTCCGTTCGGACCGGGATGTTCTGTAAATTCGGCTCCGTTGAACTTAGTCGACCGGTCGCAGCCACAGTCTGATTAAGGACACCGTGGATGCGGCCATCGGTGTTTATCATCTTTGGAAGAGCATCGGCATATGTCGCCTTTAATTTGTCGAGTTCTCGATAATCAATTATAAATTGGGCGATCTCGTAATCGGCGGCGAGTTCCGCCAAAACGTCTTTGCTGGTCGAAATCTGTCCCGTGGCGGTCTTCTTCCCGGTGGCAATGTTCAGTTCCTCAAAGATCTCACCGACCTGTTTTGGCGAGCCAATATTGAACTCGCGACCCGAGATCGAGAAGATCTTTAGCTGGAGGGCATCGAGTTCTTTTGAAATGAACTCGGAGAATTTGTGTAGCGCTTCTGCATCGACCTTCATTCCGGACGTCTCAATGTCTGCCAGGATCGGTGCTACCGGGATCTCGATCTCAGTGTAGACATTAATGAGGCCATCAGCAACGATCTTCTTACGGAGCAACGGCGCAAGCCGAAAGACCCAGTCCGCGCGCGTAGCTGCTTGCCACCCGGAAGCCGTAAATCCCTCAGAATTTGAGTTTTGCGGATAAGCGTCAAGATGGTTTTGTGCGAGAAACTCGATCTCGTGATGGGGCCGACCAGAATCGAGCAGGTACGAGGCGATCATTATGTCATCGGTGACCGAATTGATCTCGGCTCCTATTTTGCGCAAAACGGATAGATTCTTTTTGAAGTCGTGAGTAAGTTTTTCGAGGTACGGGTTGGCAAACGTGTCTGCTAATTGCCGATATGCGGCTTGCGCGCCTCCTTCAAAGTTCGCGAGATCGATATACGCTGAAATGCCGGGCGAATAAGAAATGGCCACTCCGAGTGGGGGAAGTTTGTCGAACGCACTATGCCACTTAGCTTCGTTCGAATCGTCAACATAAAACGCAAACCGTTCATTTTCCCACAACTTCCGGATCAAACCGTCAAGTTCGGTTCGTGTTCGAATTGACTGGTAAATTTGTTCGACCCGCTCGCCACCTCCCGCCGGTTCGTGCATATCGAAAAGTGTGGCTGCATCTGAAAACTCCTTGGTGAGAGTATTGAACTCGAGTTCGCGAAAAAGTTCATAGGCCTTTGAACGATCGGGCTCTCGGAATTTCAATCGGTCGAGGTCGAGATCGATCGGAACCTCGCAATGCACTGTAGCAAGCTCAAGCGACTGCCGAATTAAATCTTGATTATTCTGCAGGCTCTCGCGATATGTCTTATGTGTGACCTTCGCGGCATTTTCCATCGCACCGATCGCAGAGCCGTATTCCAAGACTAGCTTTAACGCACCCTTTTCCCCGATACCAGGTGCCCCGGGAATATTATCGATCGAATCACCCATTAGGCCGAGCAGGTCAATGATCTTGGACGGCGGAACACCGAATTTCCTTTCTACCCATGCCTCGTCACACCACTCGATCGGCGGAACCGGTACTTTCCGCTTCATGTTGTTTGAATTCTGGCGCATTGCAACGATATTAGGGTCACGGACCAGCTGACAGAGATCTTTATCGTTTGAAACGATCACCGCCTTAAGTCCCTTTTCAGCTGCCTTTATTGCAAGCGTGCCGATGATGTCATCGGCCTCAAAACCGTCGTACTTAAGTATCGGAAGATTAAATGCCTCGCAAACCCTTACAATAAAGGGCAATTGAGCGGCCAGGTCTTCCGGCATTGCCTCACGGTTTGCTTTGTATGCTTCGAATGCGTCGTGTCTGAATGTCGGGGCCGCAGTGTCGAAAACTGCAGCGATATAGTCGGGCCTTTCGTCATTGATCAGCTTACGAAGCATATTCGTAAAAACGAATACGGCCTGAGTTACCTGACCCTTACTGTTCCGTAAGGGTTCCTGTCTGGCACCCATCGGAGCGAAATAAGCCCGAAAGATGTGAGACATCGAATCGATCAAGAATACGCGTTTCATTTTCGTTAATCTTATCTGATTATCTCCATAGAGCGAAGCATCGCTGACTTGGAATCTGATGCAAATTGTCTCTGGAGTCGGCGGGTCAGCGGGTAGCCGAGTTTTGCCAATAAATGGTTTGGTCGCGAAAAGGCAAAGAGGTCATACCAAACCTCGCCGGTCCGTTCGTTGATCTCAACCATGAAGCGTTCTTCGCCCGATTCGACATGATCGGTTAGAGTGCCATAAGCAAACCCAAAGCGGCTCCGCTCGTTGATCGTAAAGACGATTCGGGCTGCATTGAGCGAATAGAAACCGAAATGGTTTACGAGGATGGCAACGATCCTATCTTTCTCGATGGGCGTGTCGGTAAAAAGCAGTTCAGCCCATCCGAGATCGAACATTTTCCATTTACGGACCGCATGTTTTGCCCGGTCCCAGTCTTCAAAACCCCGCCCTATCTGAACCCGATTGTGGTCGACGACATAACCGTCTGGAGGATGCGTTTGAGTAGCGCCGATATCCAGATAGGAGAATGTGGTGCTTTCAGCTGCAGCTAGGTACGCCTCGATCTCAGCATATTTCGGTCTTGCCAGTAGGAACATGTATCAGCTAGTTTGACAACAAATTTTCCAAAAAGGTATTCTTCTTGTTCGCCTAGGCCCGGCTGATCACGGCCTACAGGCGGTGCGTAATACGCACATTGTTTGTGTGTCCGGTTCGTCTAGGGGTTAGGACACCGCCCTTTCACGGCGGCAACACGGGTTCAAATCCCGTACCGGATACCATCTTTATACGCAGCGATTGCATCATACTCTGTTAAGATTCGCTTGAGAACCAAGCGAATTTTTTGCTTTTCAGGTGGAGAATGTTCAAGAAATCGATCTCATGTCTATTTTTAATTGCGGCCGCTGCTTTACCTATGTTCGCCCAGTCGCCGAGTCGTGTGGGCGATACAGTCATCATACTGCCGTTTGAAAACACCTCGAACAGGCCGGAGTTCAACTGGGTCGGTGAGAGTTTTGCCCTCTCACTTTCAGATCTGCTAAGAGTACCCGGACTTAACGTCGTATCGAACAGCGAGCGAAAGATCATTCAACAAAGGCTCCGGATCCCGCTGACAAGTATCCCAAGTCTCGCGACGTCGCTGCGGCTCGCACGCGAAAGCGGGGCTACGCTACTGATATCGGGCAGATACAACATTGTCCCGGCACAGGACGATGTTGCCGCGACGATCAATATCACTGCACGGATAATTCGGGTTATCGAAGGCAGGTTCTTAAGCGAGGAACTGCCTGATGGCCGAAGGATCACTCGTGATATCGCACTGAATGACGCACTCGGCAACCTGCAGACGATACAAGGCCAAATCGCTTATCAGATACTTTATCAACGCGATAAAGCGCTGCCATTTTCGCAAAATGCTTTGATCGAATCAGCTAACAAGGTTCCTGCTCGCGCTTTCGAGGCATACATCAAAGGATTGCTTACACAAACCCCCGAAATTCGTGAAAACTACTTTAAGAATGCGATCAAGCTATACGCAGATTCAGGTTCTGATGGCGCATTTGCAGACGCGGCGTTAGAACTTGGACACCTCTACCTTGGTCAACGGAAGTATGCCGAATCGATCGATTCATTTGAACGAGTTGTAAATACGAATCAGATCTGTCGCGAAAAGGCCAAAGGGGAAAACAAGATATCGCAGTGTAATGATGAGAGTTTCGCCGAAGCTTCATTTTACATAGGTGTGATCCGTTGGCAGCAGGCGAACTATGAGCAGGCCTTGGGCGTTCTTCGTCCCTTGGCAGACGACCTCAAGATCACAAGTGTTTACAATATGCTCGGAGCCATTGCGGTCGAGGCATCGCGTGCTGAAAAGAAGGACCAGGCGAGGGCTGCGGCATTGCTCACCGAGGGGGTCGACTTATTGAAAAAAGCGGCCGAATCGGCACCTGATGATTCGGGTATTCGATTCAATTACGGGATCGCCCTTTACTTGCATAACGATCACCTGCGTGCTGCGGAACAACTTAGGGCCGTGATCTCCGCGAATGCTCGTGACGGCGAAGCCTACTATGTGCTCTCCAAGTCGCTTGCCGAGTTGAAAGACCCGACGGCAGCCGGTGTCGACAATCAAGCTCGTTTAATGTTGACCTCGGGAAACCGCTACGCAATGCTTGAGCGCGAATGGGGTCGGACAAAAGGTATATCGGAGATAAATTTACGAGTCGAACAGCCTCAGCGAAGGGATTTTGTGAGTGTCGTTTTAAGCCAGCGTAGCAGTGAGCAGCCGCAGGCTCCTCTCAACGCGACAGAGGCTCTGCTGGTACAGGCGAGGACGTTGTACAAAAATGCCAATGACGATGAGGCGATGGCCGTTATTCGCCGAATTCTCGTCAGCGAACCGATGAGCGCAGAGAGCTATTTGATATTGGGCAAGATCCATCTTCGACGCGGCGACCGCGATCAGGCGGCGAGTGCTTTCAAGACGGCTCTATTTTGGGATAACCGACTAATCGACGGACACGTTTCGCTCGGTAAAATATACCTCGAGCGCGGTGATTGCCAACAGGCGCGCACTTATGCTGCTGCTGCATTAGAGATCGACAAAGAAAATCAAGACGCAAACGGACTGCAAAGACAAGCGGCTCGATGTTCCAAATAGTGTAAGCCTGAGATCGTCAGTCGTCGCAGATTAGATCGAATGGGATTCAATGGATCAATGCCACGGATCGCCGTAACCTCATAAGAAATAACGAGATAGCAGCTTTCTGAAATAGTTCTTTGAATGGTCGTTTGGAAGCCGGAAGTTTTGGCACAGTAGATGCATAGTAGAAAGCGGCTAGCTTGATCCGGAAGATCAAGACCCCGCCGCCAACACTTCTCCGAGCGCGGTTTGCCACTGTGCTTGAAACCCTTCCGAGCGTTCCTTCAGTTGTCCTTCCTATATGAGCCTGGTCGAAACCGACCGGGCTCACCTTCTTTTAAATCGAAGATTACAGGACATTTAGTAAAATGCTCGATCTTGCGTTCAAGTTGAGCGGTTTGCTTGCTGAAAGACCGCGGGATATTTCAGTTTGACCTGACAACGGTCCCATAGTTTCGGCCAATGACGGATTTTGTCATTTTCGGTATGACAAAATTTGTGCAATTTGAAGGGTCCCTCGGTCAAAGTGGTCGGGACTCTTTCAATTTGACATTGCCTGGTATGGTTTTCCTTTTGACTGCGATCTTTCGATCTGTGAGCCTGTGTCCTCACACTTGGAATCCGGCATAAAGGCCGAAAGGAAAATTCTGATAAACTTCTAACGTGATTCGCCGACTTAGAAAGAAAATTGCTGCGGAAAGGACGGGTGTTTTGCTGGCCCTTACCTCGGCGTTGCTGTTGATATTTGCATTCCCGCCGTTTGAGTGGTGGTTCACGGCGTGGTTCGCGTTTGTGCCGTTGCTTTTGGCGATCGAACGTGAGAGAGAATCCATCTTCAAGTCGTTCGTTCTTGGCTGGCTTTTCGGTAACGTGTTTTTCTTCGGCACGTGTTGGTGGTTGACGTTCGCTCCGATCAACTACGCCGGGTTTCCCCGACCGCTGGCTTACTTCTTACTGTTCATCGTGACTTCGGCGGCCGCCATTTTTCCCGGTATATTTGCGGCAGCAACGGCGCGTTTGCTGATGCGTTACGGGTCATCCGCGTTTCTTTCGGTTCCGTTCGTTTGGGTATTCACAGAGTTCGCACGGTATTGGTTGACGGGAAATAATTGGAATGCGGTCGGATATTCGCAGGCGTTCTCCGAACCTCTGATCTTCGTGTCAAAGGCTGGCGGCGTTTTGCTTGTGAGTTGGTTTTGCATCTTTGTTTCATCGGCCTTACTGTTGGTATTTTCCCAGCGCACTCTGAAGCAGATCCTGGTTGGTTCAATTCCAATAGGAATATGGTTAGCCGGGATCCTGCTTCTAAGTTTCTTTGTCGACAGCATTCGATCGATTGCAAAGAATGATCGTTCAGCGACGGTCGTCGCTCTACAGCCAAACGTTCCGATGTCCGGGCTGACCTTCGAAAAATGGCGGGAACTTCGCCTGCGGCATATCGATCTTGCCGAATCTGCATTGGCTGAATCGAAAGGACGGCCGGCGACGGACAGACGACTGCCGACCATTGTGATTTTTCCCGAATCGCCGATGAACTTCATGTACGAGGACGACCCTGAAACAAAGTCATTCATCGATGGTTTTGCTAAGAAGAACAACGTCTCAGTGCTCTTCAATTCGGCCGAACCGGATCGGTCGAACGGCAAGTTCTTTAACTCGGCCGTGATGGTCGATCAACAGGGCCGCGAGGTCGCGCAGTATGATAAGATTTACCTGCTTCCGTTCGGCGAGGCCGTCCCGGTTCCGTTCGAGAGTTTTGTGCCTGTGTTTGTAGGCAGCTTTTCTTACGGCTCGGAACACGACCTGTTTCCGCTCGGTGATGCGAAGGCGGGTGTGATGATTTGTTTCGAATCGCACTTCGGCCAGCTTTCGCGGGAGTATGCGAAGAATGGCGCCGATGTGATCATTGAAATGACGAATGACGGTTACCTTGGCCCGACGCCTGTGCTGCGGCAGCATCTCGCGAATGCGGTCTTCCGGGCGGTCGAGACGAACCGGCCAGTGCTGCGTGTTACGAATGTCGGCATCACTGCGTATATAAATGAACGCGGGGAGGTGCTGGATGCGGCTCCGGTTTATACTGAGGATATGAGGGTTTGGTCGGTGGCAAAATCGGATGGCTCGCAAACGTTTTACGTGAAATACGGCGATTGGTTCGCATGGCTGTGTTCGATTGTGTCTCTCTGGCTCCTCGGATATACGTTTTTTCGACGAGGACGTCCGTCAATTTGAATGGACTCTCGCGATCGCGGGCCCCGCGTCGGTTCTCTATATCGGCAGCGTCATCGTCATCCGTTCGGAAAGCGCCTTACCGAGCGAAGAAAGCCGATCCGGATACGAACGCGACGAGCTTTTGGGCGGGAATTACAGACCCTTAATTATCCGCCGATCAAATGGATAAACGGTTGAGTACGGTCAAATATGGCGATTGGCCCTGAAACACGTTCGCATACCCACGAAGAATCGTTCGACGTCGCCGCGGAGAGGATGTTCGACCTGCTGATCACACCCTCGGCGATCAGGCAATGGTGGGGAGCATCGAGAGCGATCGTCGACGCACGCAAAGATGGAATTTGGACGGCTTCTTGGGGTGAAGAGGACGATCCGGACTTTATTTCCAGCGCAACGCTTGTCGAATTTGACCCGCCGCGTCGGATGTCGATGAAGTTTGGCCATTATTACGCAAAGTCGGGCTCGCTCCCGTTCAAGTTTGCTGATGATGCGTTGACGTCCTTTGAAATAGAGACCGCCGACGACGGTTGCATTCTACGGGCCGAACAAACCGGATTTCCGTGTGAACCGGCTGCAGATGAGTTTTTCGCAGCTTGTGAATTGGGTTGGAAGAATACATTTCTCGGCATCAGACAATATATCGCGAATGCCGGAAGCGATAAGTAGCAATGGAAATTACAGAATTACAGACAAAATACGAAGAGATAAAAGAGAAAGTTACCCAACTTGGGAGGTTTCTTTGACGCGCCTGCGAAAGAAGCCGAATTGGCAAAGCTTGAGGCCCAGATCTCCGATCCGGAATTCTGGAACGATTCTGCCGCCGCACAGAAGGTGATGGGCAAGCGGAGCCGGATCGAAAAAGCTCTGCAGCAACAGAAGAATTTCGAAACCGGGGTTTCCGACGCTGAAGTGCTCTTTGAATTTGCCGCGGAAGATGTTGATTCCGCAAAAGAACTTGCAACGCTGATCGGCAGCCTTGAAAAGGAGGTGTCCGCAGCCGAGGTCCAAACGCTTCTTTCTGGCGAGACGGACACAAATAACGCGATCTGCTCGATACAGGCCGGAGCGGGCGGAACTGATGCGCAGGACTTTGCCCAGTTGTTGCTCCGAATGTACATACGATGGGCTGAGCGAAAGGGATTTAAGGTCGAGATCCTCGACGAACAATCGGGAAGCGAGGCGGGTATCAAGTCGGCGACGTTTCGTGTCGAAGGTGATTACGCATACGGTCTGCTTTCTGCCGAGGCGGGCGTTCATAGGTTGGTGCGGATCTCGCCGTTCAATTCCGGCGGCAGCCGTGAGACGTCATTTGCATCGATGTTCGTTTCGCCAGAGATCGACGAGAATATCGAAGTGAACATCGAGGATAAGGATCTTCGGATCGATACTTATCGTTCGTCTGGTGCAGGCGGCCAGCACGTCAACGTCACCGACAGCGCTGTTCGCATCACCCATATTCCCACGAACACGGTAGTGACGTGCCAGAACCAACGCTCGCAGCTGCAGAACCGGATCGTGGCGATGAACGTGCTGCGATCAAAACTTTACGAGATCGAACTCGAGAAACGCCGTGCGGACGCGGCCGAGCACGAGTCGACCAAGCTGGATATTTCATTCGGTTCGCAGATCCGGAATTACGTAATGCATCCGTACCGTTTGGTTAAGGACACGCGGACAAAATTTGAAGTAACCGATGTCGATGCTGTCCTCGATGGTGATATCGACGGATTCATCGCGGCGTATTTGCAGTTCAGAAGAGCAGGCAGGGCAATGAGCACAGATAGCTGATATCTAGACGTCGAATGAAGATCTGTCCAAAATGTAACAAGACATATCGCGACGATGAGCTGAATTTTTGCCTCGACGATGGCACTACTTTGTTGAAGCGCCGAAATGCGGCTGGCAAACAGCACTCGCGAATGAATGAGGTAGTGGCCGTCATTCTGCTCGCCGCAGCTGTTCTGATTTTTCTCTGCCTTGTTTCGTACAGTCCGAGCGACCCGACCTTCAACACCGCATCGTCACAGAACGTGCGGAACTGGATCGGAGTGGTCGGTGCCAATTTTGCCGAACTCCTTTTGTCGATCGGCGGTGTCGTGGCATATATTTTTCCGGCTCTTCTGGCGTTGATCGCCTGGCGGGTATTTCAGTCTGAGAATTTAAGGCCCAAAATACATCGGATAATCGGATTCGGTTTATTTGTTACATCGGCTGCTGCTTTGGCAAATCTTGCGGGCTGGCATGGTGGATTGATAGGTGGCTTTGTTGCGTATTACGCCCTCATCCTCGTGTCCACGGTCGGCGCTGTGATCTTGCTTGCCGCTTTTTTCACGGTTGCCTTTCTGCTGATTACCGACCTTACCTTTTTGGGTTTCTGGGGGCATTTCGATGTCGCCCGTCAAAACTTCAAGATCCATTTCGACGAATGGAACGCGAAACGGCTCAAGGCAAAGGCTGAGAGACGTGATATTGCTAAAGAACGGCTCGAAAAGCGTCGCGAATCGCGAAGTGGCAAGGTGACGATCGACGCTCCGACGATTACGATCGGAGATGCGAGGAAGACGAAGGCGGTCGAGAAAACAACGACCGGTACAGGCAGTTTTGACCCGTTTTCCACGAACGAGGCAAACATAACAGCCGAAGATGAAAATGATGTTCCGCCCACCGTCAAAGTTCCGGAAATTGCCGAAAACGAATTGGCTGCGGTGGCAGCGGCCGGTCGATCGTCAGAAACTGCAAAAGGCCAGTCTTTAGATATTCCGATCACGCCGCCAAAGACCACCGGCGATCTCGGCGCGGACAATAATGACACTCCGGAATTCAATGAAGAGCCAGGCGAGATCGAGATCGGGTCGTCTGCGAACGCCTTCGAACGATATGTATTGCCAAGCTCTCAACTCCTCACTCCCGCTCCGCCTCATATCGAACACAAACGAAAAGAGCTGATCAAGATCGCCGATTCGCTTATCGAGAAAACGCGCGAATTTAATGTATCCGGAAGAGTTGAAAATATCAATCCTGGCCCAGTTGTCACGACGTACGAATTCAAGCCTGACCCGGGAGTAAAGTATTCACGTGTGACCGGATTGGTCGACGACCTATGCCTCGCGCTGCAAGCCGAATCGATCAGGATAGACCGCATACCGGGAAAAGCATTTGTTGGGATCGAAGTTCCGAATCAGAGGCGGGAGACCATCTACTTGCGCGACGTGATCGAATCTAAGAAGTTTCGCGATTCGGCGTCATTGCTGACCATCGCTCTCGGCAAGACGATCGACGGGCACAATTATGTTGCCGACTTGGCCAAGATGCCGCATCTACTGATCGCCGGTGCCACTGGGGCAGGCAAATCGGTCGGTGTGAATTCACTGATCGTTTCGATCCTATATAAAGCGAAACCCGACGAGGTCAAGTTCATCATGGTCGACCCGAAACGGCTTGAGCTCGGCGTTTATGCTGATATCCCGCATCTTGCGACACCGATAATAACGGACCCGAAACGAGCGGCGATATCTCTGAAATGGGCAGTGACCGAAATGGAGCGCCGATATAAGGACCTTGCCGGATACGGCGTGCGAAATATCGACGGCTATAACCTCGAGGCCCGCCGGCGAAACTCGTTGGAACAGTGGGATGACAACGGCGATCCGCACCGTATACTGCCATATGTCGTCATCATAATTGATGAACTCGCTGACCTTATGATGGTCAGTGGTAAAGAGGTGGAAGATTCGATCACTCGGCTTGCTCAGATGGCGCGAGCCGTGGGGATCCATCTCGTCCTCGCGACACAGCGGCCCTCGGTCGACGTCATCACCGGGTTGATAAAGGCCAATTTTCCTGCCCGGATCTCATTCCGCGTTTCGTCAAAGGTCGATTCAAGAACGATCATTGACGCCAACGGTGCAGAAGGATTGCTGGGTCGCGGCGACATGCTGTTCTTACCGCCCGCCAGTTCGCAGGTTCTTCGTGTCCACGGAGCTTTTGTGGACGAGAAAGAGATCGGCAAGATCGTCGAACATATCAAACGACAGGGCAGGCCCGACTATGATACGACGATCACCAAAAGTGAAGATGAACTGGACGAATCGGACGATCTGCCAGGACGCCGCGATCCGCTGTTCTTTGATGCACTGAAATGTGTTGTAAATGCAAAGCGGGGATCAACATCACTTCTGCAGCGGCACTTGAGGATCGGATATGGACGCGCTGCCGCGATCCTCGACGCTATGGTCAGGGAAGGCTATATCGGCGACATGGACGGAAGTACTCGCGCAAGGCCGGTGCTACAAAAAGCGTATGACGATCTCCAGGATCTTTCTGAAATGGAGAAATAGACGATATCGGCTTTGGTAAGCGGGGCAGGATCTAGTTTCAACCTTTAATGTTATGGGGTCGGCTTGTGCTGGTCATGACCGATCAACGCTGATTTCCACAATTTCTGTGGAAAAGTGGTCAATTTCCGCAATGTTAATTAGTTCAAGTCTTTGTAACACGGGCACTTTTAGCATTTTGCACATATAAGATGCAAAGAAATGGACGATAGAAGTAGGTGCAAACCTTACAGCTTTTCTGTTCTTTTGTCGGTGTTTGTCTGGTCGACGCTGCTTATTATTAGTGCGGGTTGTTCATCTGTTCGTCCGGCCTCGAAACAGCCTTTTGTAGAGCCCCTGCAGATCTCGCCGCAAGCGGTAAATATCAATACTGCGAGCAAAGAAGAACTTCAACGGCTGCCGTACGTAGGTGCCGTTGTTGCTGATCGAATTATCGAATTTCGCACTACGCACGGAAAATTTCGAAGGCCCGAGAACCTTATGTTTATAAAGGGCATCAGCGACGCCCGGTTTCGCCGCATTCGTCACCTCGTCCGAACTGAATGACCGTTGAGATGAAGAATGCGCCGACCCCAAGCAAATTCTCGCTGAGTCCGTTGATTTGGATCGGTTCTGCATTTGCCTTGGGAATTGCGTTTGCAGGTTTCGGTTGGCTTTCCCTTTATACCTCAACGATCGCGACTGCATTATTTGCGTTGCTGTGCCTTGTCCTCCTCAAACGAGAATTCGCGATAGTGTTTTGCCTGTCGGCCTTCATCGGGCTGGGATCCGTGGTCTTTCACCTCGAACAGCTTTCTATTGGTTCTGATAGATTGAAGGCGATCTATGATAACGGCCAAATACCATCGGGCGATCCACTCGAGGTGACCGGACGGATCGTCAGTGGGCCCGAGCCTGCCTACGAAGGATCGGTCATAGATATCGACAGTGAGAATGTGACGTACAGGGACCGCGTGTTAAGCGTTTCAGGTCGTGTCAGGCTTTTCATTTCGGTTTCCGAAGCGGATGCAAAGCTCGATCTCGAACGACTGGATCTCGGGGAAGGGGATCGGGTTCGTGTGGCGACAGCTTTGGAACGCGACGAGCGATTTCGGAATCCGGGCACTCGTAGTCGAAAACTGATCCTCGATCATCAGGGCATCGATGCAACGGGAACGATAAAAAGCCCGATGCTTATAGAAGTTCTTTCAGAAGCGAACGGGATCGCTCCCCTTCGGATCGCATATGACCTGCGCCGCGTGCTGATCGAAGACATGCGTGTTCGTTTTAGCCCAGAAACGTCCGGAGTGTTGATCGCGTCGACGCTTGGAGATAAATTCTTCCTTGATCGCGAGACAGCAGAAGTATTTCGGCAGGGCGGTACATTTCACGTCCTTGTCATCTCGGGCCTTCACATAACATTCATTGGCGGGATCATCGTAGTGATCGTCAGCACATTTTCTCGTGACCGGAGGATCCAGTTTGGACTAGCGGTCGTGTTTTTGTGGATATACGCACTTGTCGTCGGAGCCGAACCGCCGGTCGTTCGTGCAGCGACAATGTTCACTATCATCCTGTTTGCACGCGTGATCTATCGGAACGCATCGATGCTCAATGCTCTAGGTGGCTGTGGATTGCTATTACTTTTCTGGAAACCGTCAGACCTTTTCAATCCTTCATTTCAGCTGACGTTCATAAGTGTTGCATCGATCGTTGCATTTGCGTTTCCAATGATCCAGAAGCTGCGCTTGATCGGTTCGTGGTTTCCGACCGCGGAAAGGCCATTTCCACCTATTTGCCCGAAACCGGTGAAATGGTTTTGCGAGTTGCTTTACTGGAACGAAGCCGCATGGCGGATCGATCTTGGTCGGCAAGTCTGGTCGGCGAGGCTATTCAAATGGCAGCAAGCCTCGTGGTTCGGACGTGAGGGCATGCGGCGTATTGTTTCCAGGGTTTTTGAGGGACTTTTCGTTTCGACTGTCGTTCAGATCTGGCTGCTGCCATTGTCAGTGGTCTACTTTCATCGCGTTTCACTGACTGCTCTGATTCTGAATATTTGGGTCGGCGTATTATTGGCCATAGAGAGCATTGTCGCTGTAGTTGCAACTGCGGCGGGTCAATTCAGCAACTCGCTTTCTTTACCGTTCGTGCGGATAACGGAATTACTTAATGATCTTCTCATCTTCGGACAACGGATCTTTGTCATGAACGAATGGGCCGATCTGCGGGTACCAGTATACTCGGGGGCAATGGAGATCATATATTTTGTTTACTTTGCACCATTGCTGTTTTTCGCCGGGATGGCATATGTTTGGGAACCATTCAGATCAACTCCAAAAGATCCGAGGCCGTCGTTCGGGACATTGTCTTTATCGTTTCTTTCCGCGACCGTACTTGCGGCGACGATAGTGCTCCATCCCTACAGCGAACCGACTCCAAACGCGAAGCTCATCGTTGACTATCTTGATGTTGGACAGGGCGATGCCGCGCTTGTGACTTTTCCGAATGGATTCACATTGCTCATCGACGGAGGCGGCCGACCCGATTATGGTGCGGACTCCGATGATGATGAGCGATTTGAGCCCGACGTGCCGCGGATCGGTGAGATCGTAGTTTCTGAATTCCTTTGGGAGAAGGGTTACTCTAGTGTCGATCTTTTACTGACTACGCATGCTGATGCAGATCATGCGGACGGGCTATCAGACGTAGTTTCAAACTTCCGAGTCGGAAAGGTCATTCGCGGCCCGACGCGGGGTTCATCCATTGAATTACAGCGTTTGCTCGACTCTGCGATTCGTAGAGGCGTACCCGTCAGTGAAGTAAAAACGGGTGACCGAATCAATGTTGATGGTGTCACGGTCGAAGTGATCTGGCCTCCGGAGGATCGGTTCACAGGTCTTTCGGACAATAATGACTCCGTCGTCATCAGGATCGTTTTCGGTGAGCACTCCTTTCTCTTTACGGGCGACATAGAAAAAGAAGCTGAGGAACGGATATTATACGAGTCTCAGACAATTTCCTCCTCCGTCGTTAAGGTTCCGCACCACGGGAGTCGCTCGTCGTCTACTCAGGCATTTATAGACGCGGTTAGGCCGGACATTGCCGTCATTCCGGTCGGTCGGCGATCGATGTTCGGCCACCCACACTCAGAGGTCGTCGAACGTTGGCGAGCGGTTGGAGCACAGGTGATCACGACCGGAGATCGCGGTACAGTTTCGATCTCGAGCGATGGTCATAAACTCGGGATCGAAACATTCCTGCCTTGAGCAATTGGTCACAGTTGATCGCGAAAGACAATTTGGCATGCGTCAAATGCCAATTTCTTGAGGTCTGCGACTCCGAAGTTACCGATTTTGCCGAGTTCGTGATATTGAGACGGCCCGCCGGTCGCACTGAAAAACCCGGCAGGTTCGATGCAATCGAACCCAACCGGGCGTTCCTTCAGTTGTGCTGTATATAGTTATGCTATAGGATCGCATCCACAATGTCAAGTGTTTATTAAAGTATTACATTAACTAACAAATTTGAACACTAGTGCTTAAAATGCCTGATTCCGGTGAACGCCATCACAATACCGTGTTCGTTAGCTGCCGCGATCGATTCTTTGTCCTTTATAGATCCGCCCGGTTGAATTATCGCCGAAATGCCAATGCTTGCGGCCTCGTCGACGTTATCACGAAATGGAAAAAAAGCATCAGATGCCAGTGCGGCCCCGATCAAAGGAAGTCCGAAACGTTCCGAGCGCATTGCGGCAATGCGAACTGAATCCACGCGGTTCATTTGTCCGGCACCCACTCCGATCGTCTGAACGTTGTTTGCGATGACTATAGCGTTTGACTTGACGTGTTTACAGACCCGCCACGCTAATATCATTGATCGAAGTTCCATTTCCGTCGGCTGTTTTTCGGTTACTATCTTGATCTCATCGATCGAGATCCGGAGACCATCCTTTTCCTGAACCAGCATGCCCCCGCTGATCTGTTCGAACTCAACGCCCGATGATGACCCCGGTTTTGCCCTGATCACCCGGAGATTTTTCTTTGTCCTGAAAAGTTCAATTGCGTCAACAGTATAACCGGGGGCGACGACGACCTCTGTGAATACTTCGTTGACGGCGGCCGCAGCGCCGATATCGACCTCGCGGTTAAAAGCGACGATTCCACCGAATGCAGAGATCGGATCGGTAGATAGTGCTCGTCGGTACGCCTCCTCGCTCGTCGCGCCGATGCCCACGCCGGAAGGATTTGTATGCTTGATTATTGCAGCCGCCAGATCGTCAATATCGTTGACCAAGTTCCATGCGGCTTCGGCGTCAACATAATTGTTGAACGACATTTCTTTTCCATGCAGTTGCTTTGCATTGGCGATTCCAACTGTCTCACCTGTCAGGTACAATGCAGCTTTCTGATGCGGATTTTCGCCATACCGAAGATCTGCGTGCTTTTTCAATGTGAGTTCAATGATGCTCTGAAATTTTGACTCCGGATCATTATCGATCGACTCTTCGTCATTTTCGGGATCATCCTCTTCCGGCGTGAAAAATACCAGATCGCCGAGCGGGTTGAACGGCTCCAACCGATCGAGCTCATCGTTCGAAAGCTGTTTCGCAAGATACGACGAAATTGCCAGGTCATAAGCAGCTGTACGTGTGAATGCGAGTGTTGCAAGCCGCTGACGCGTTTCGACCGATAACGAGCAATCGCTTGCTTTCATTTCTTCGATAACTTCGTCGTACAACCGTGAGTCGGTCAATACCGCTACATCGCGCCAATTCTTTGACGCCGAACGGATCATCGCCGGACCTCCGATGTCGATGTTTTCCACTGCCTCCTCGAGGCCAACGCCAGTCTTCGCTACCGTCTCTTCAAAGGGATAAAGATTGATAACGACCATGTCGATGGGTTCAATGCCATGCGCAGCCATTGCGGCTATATGATCGGGATTATCACGAAGTGCCAGGAATGCTCCATGGATCTTTGGGTGCAGCGTCTTCACACGGCCGTCCATCATTTCCGGGAAGCCGGTTAGGTCAGCGACTTCGGTGACCTGGAGTCCATGCTCGCGGAGCATTTTAGCTGTGCCTCCGGTCGAGATAATCTGTACACCAAGCGAGGCAAGCGCCCGAGCGAATTCGGCCGCTCCTGTTTTATCCGAAAGGCTGATCAGCGCCCGTTTGACCTTTCTTAGTTCGTTCATACAAAACAGAACTAGCGGTCAATGACGACCGCTAGTGTTAGCAACACTTTCTAATGACTATCGTCCGCGGCAGCGATCAGATGCTCTGAACCGCTAAAGCAACGCATTTGTTGGCTCAGTTGACTCAAAAGAAAAACCGGCCAAGAAACAAAAGACTCAGCAAAAATACGAGAGCGTAAATTACGATTTTGATTAGACTCATAATATTCTCTATCCTGAACAAGGAGCCTGTTACAACAACGAGTAAACCATTATCTTAGTTCCCAAGATTATTCGATGTCAAAGAATTTACCATCAAATTCGAGCTTATTTGCCTCACTTTTGTTGATTTTACAATTCTTTACAAACAGCAATGGCCAGGGTGTAGAGGCAACGCTCGAAATGGGCGAGGCAGGACCCCAGGTTCTAAAGGTCTCCGGGCGTTTTGTGCCGGAAGCTGTACTCGATAATAAGCTCAATTTTTCGTTCCAGACCTCAATTGCTGGCGTTGATGGGATCGCTGACCGTATAACCTCGATCGAATTGTATGGACCGAGAGGTGAACCGGTTTCCTATCGAAAACTCGGACCGGGCGAATATCTGGCGTCAGGCGAATACGAGCGATGGACGTATTCCGTAGATCTGAAACCTCTAAGACAGGCAAATGCCGGAGCGCACATAACGTGGGCCCGTGGCGAAACCGGCGTCTTAATGATGGCGGATCTACTGCCCTTTAAGCAGCAGCGAAGTTCTCCGCGAATCGCAAATATCGATCTGATACTTCCGGCAGGATGGAGGGCGTTTGCGGAGAACAGCCCAGATCGAGTTCGTGAATTGGTCTTCGAAGATCTTGAATCAGCCGTGATCCCGATCGGCCCCGGTTGGCGATCGATCGCCGTCTCGGGTACGCCAGGAAAATTGCTTTTGTCTGGTGACTGGCTCTTTACGGATGTTGAGGCGTCTAGATTTGTCAATGAGATCTATGGCGAATACAGACATTTGTTTCGTACAGAATCAACCCGACCGTTTACCGTCGTATTATCGCGTCCAGGAGACAACGTACCGTTCGGCACATGGTATGCCGAGACTCGAGGCCGGACAGTTTCGATCGTCTCATCCGATATGGCGTTTCGCACGCAGTCGCTTCAGCGACTTCACGAACAACTGCGGCACGAGCTGTTTCACCTTTGGATACCGAATGGTATTTCGCTAACCGGGCCATACGATTGGTTTTACGAGGGTTTCGCGTTGTATCAATCACTGAAGACCGGCCTTGCTTTGAATCGGATCGGCTTCGGAGATTTTCTTGCCACTCTTGGACGGGCCCATGCGATCGATACAGGGCAGGGTACGCGGGCCCCGTTGATCGAGGTCTCTTCGAATCGATGGTCGGGAAGAAATACTGAGATCTATGCTCGTGGCCTTATTGCAGCATTCAGAGCGGACATCGCGCTTCTTTCAGAGTCTAACGGCAGAGTGTCGATAGGCGATTTTCTTGGCGAGATCTACTCTGAACACCAACACCCGGCCCCATCGACCGACGCAAATGCGGCGATCTTTGCAGCAGTAGATTCGCGACCGGGTCTGCGTAAAGTATTCGATCGTTTTGTCCGCGGGAACGAATCGATCGACCTCGGTGAGATCAACAAGCTTGCAGGTATCGAGGGCACCGGAAGAGGGCCCCAGACAGGATTTAAGGTCGCCGCAAAGCTAACCGCACGCCAAAAAGCAATTCTTGATCGCTTGGGTTATAATAACTGGCGGAAATTGTCCCGCGAGCAGAAATGAAGAAGCGACTCATTGCAATATTATTCGTTGCCGTCTCGTTAGTCACTCAGACGGGTTGCAGTCTATTGGATTCAACGGTGAGCGGACTCTCGAATGTGGTCGGACTTTCTGATACTGCGATCGTCATTGCAAAGACCGCACAGATACGAACGTCTTATGCGGTTGTTGCGGCGGACCTGCTTGAAGTGAAACGCGGGGATCGGCTTGACGTGATCGATCAGATGGAGTTCGAGAAGGTGCTTTGGTATCGCGTGCGGGCGCGAGACGAG
The DNA here is from genome assembly GCA_016716305.1 of Chloracidobacterium sp. NCBI lineage: Bacteria > Pseudomonadati > Acidobacteriota > Blastocatellia > Chloracidobacteriales > Chloracidobacteriaceae > Chloracidobacterium > Chloracidobacterium sp. Next base: position 1,151,667 of record JADJWP010000002.1, on the reverse strand, counting down.
GAAAACACTGAGGGCTGGATCGAAGCTCAGAACGTTATCACCAACGAAACGCTCGAGAGATCTCAGAAGCTCGCCGAGCAATTCAAGGAGCAGCCGCCTCAGGCCGCCGGAAAGCTTCGTGCGGCCTCGAATCTGCGTTTAGCTGCCGAGATGAGTCCGGAGAACGTTTTGTTTCGATTGGCGAACGGATCGACCTTTGAGATCATGGATTGGAATTTTGTTCCGAAACAGGAGGTCGCCGATATCGACGACGCTGCCAAAGGTGAGAAGAAGTCGGCCGCAAAAGACAAGGATGAGGAGATCGAAGCCGCACGGATCGCTGGTGAACCCGAGAAGTTGGATGAAAAGTACGATATTTGGTACCTCGTGAGGCTCGATCCATCGGTTTCACCGGCGCCGGCAGGGTGGCTGTTTGGCCGCCAGGTCGAGCTGAGTGTTCCTAGCGATATAGTCTTCTTTCAACAAAACAATCGCAAGTTTGTCACTTGGCAGCGGTTGGATACTGAATCTGCGGCTAAGACAGTTTCAACGGACCGCTCGGCAACTCCCGGAAACTGGGTGATCCTGACCCGGACAAATATTTCAAAACCGATCGATGGGGTCGAGCCTGATTTCGACGGGATACTTGTTCTTGCTTTTGATAAGTACGATCAATCTTTTTACACGGCATGGCGAACCCAGGGCGAAGTGTGGGGTACGCTGCCGCTCCGCGTGGACGGGCAGGGTGACAATAAGGCCTTTACAATTCAGCTTCGGCATCCTGAAGGCCGAATGGACGAAAAGCGCTTCGTAGTATTCAGGGACCGCAACCGTATGCGTGTGACGCCGCCTGAAGATGTAGCGCAATACCAGCAGCCCGCCAAGAAATAAGGGGAACTGTTGGCGAACCTATAATGTCGCGTGATGGTTGAAGATCCCGCAGAAAACCCATTTCCCGAAACCGTCGATATCGAGATCACAGATTCGATCGATCTGCATTCTTTCCATCCGAGCGAAGTGAAGATGGCTACTTCGGCATATCTTGAAGAAGCGCGGAAAAGAGGCTTCTCCATCGTGCGGATAATTCACGGTAAAGGTGTCGGAGTTCAGCGCGAGATCGTGAGGTCGGTTTTGCGAGATACAAAGTTTGTAAGAAGTTTCAGATCCGGGGATGAATTTTCCGGCGGTTGGGGCGCTACGATCGTCAAACTCGAGGTCGCAGACTAACGGTCATCGATGACGTCGGCCCACTGCTCCTCATCGTTCTGGTCTCGATAATGCAGTTCCAGCACAATGTTCAGCTCTTCGATCCTCGATTCAGCCTGCTCGAGCCTCAACGTGAGGCTTTTGCATCTGCGTTCGAGGTGTCTTAAGCGTTTCTTTCGGTCTTTATCCAACCGGTCGAGATAGAACATGTAGGCCATTTGCAGACCAGCAACACCCGTCAAAACAAGCGAAAGTCCTATCAATACGTAGTAGAGCATTTCAGATAATCGAAGACTTGGTGACTACAGTAAGAACGATCCCAAAAGCAGACGCCGGATAATGGCGGTACCGATCGTCGAAATTCTGTTTAATGAAATTATAACCTTGACCGGATTCGGATTAAAAGCAAATATTTAGGTGTGTCTATATTTTGGGCTGCTTTCTGAACGGGGAGCGTTGAATTGGGATGCGGGATCGCCCGTTCCGAAGATCGAATTCCGGAACGAAACAAATTATCCAAGCCGTTTGTTACGTGGAAAGGTACGCCCATTGGAATTCTAAACAAACATCGAAATGCAAACCGCAAATCTAAAGCTAATTTACACGTTATTGTGCGACGACGTTCGAATCGAGATGGGAAACAAGATCTCGCTAATGGGTATCTTTCAAAACATCATGGTCGAGAAACTGCCGGTGTCCCTGATCAAGTTTGCTGTGATCAACCATTGGACCGGCACTGGAAATCATCAGACCGAGGTTCGGATCCTTTCGCCGGACCGATCAAATCTTGTCGTAACGTCGCAGCCGACCGCGATCGAACTCGCACCCGGCGGATTTACTGATAATGTCAGCTTTTTTGTGAACGTCGTGTTTCCGAGCGCGGGAACTTATTGGATCCAGACGATCGCAGACACTGTTGTGCTTGAGGAGATGCCGCTGATCGTTACGGATGCAGGCAATATGAATGCCGCACATGCACCTGACGAGATCTCAGAGACAATTAATTGACGTCGTGAATTGTAAGCGACAAGGAATGCCGGTTTTGCCGGCATTTTTATTTCTCAGTACGAGGCAGATCCAGAGTTATGGCTGTTCGGTAGATCGCGGGATTGTCGACCTCGACGTCTTTCGATCCGGAAACCCCTTTAAAGCTAGCTGTGACGCGATACTTTGCGACGCCTTCGGGGCGTCTGAAGGAAAAATCTCCGCTGATGTTCGTGTAGACCGTTCCGATCAATTTCGTCGAACCATCAGCATTGATCTGACGCAACTCGACCTTCGCTCCGGTGACACTTGTCCCTTCGCGGTAGAAAACGCTGCCGCGAACTATGACCTGCGTTCCCTGATCGGGCATTAGGATCAAACGGCTCCCGAGGTCGCGCGTGCTGTTTTTAACTTCAACCCCATACATGACCCCGGGAGCATAACCTGAGGCGTCAAAAAGCACACTGTAGGTCGCTGATGACAGCCCCGTCATAACAAATTCGCCCTTTTCGTCGGCCTTTACCGTCTTGATGTCTTTTCCATCCAGCCGAGCGGTTACTGAAGCATTTGGGATGCCAGAACCTCTATTGTTCCGCACTTTGCCCTTTATTCCGCCCTGAGCAAATGCAGCCTGAGCAAATGCCGCGAAAACCACCAGCACACCTCCCACAACGATCAGGCTACGAATTCTTAAGTGAAACAATTTAGCCATTTGAATTTGCGGTCCCGACCTCATTGCGATATTCCGCTGCAACATCATTGATGATGTCAGTAAGCGTCCGGGTTGGCTGGTAACCGATCAAACGCTTGGCTTTCTCAAGGCTTGGTACGCGTCGACGCATGTCCTCAAAACCGTCTCCATATGCCTCGTCATAGCTCAAGTACCGGATCTCGCTTCGGCTGCCAGTCAATTCGATCGCCCTTTCGGCAAGAGCCTTGATCGAGACTTCTTCTTCGTTACCGAGATTAACGACCTGGCCAAAACACTCAGGTATATCAAGCATCTTTGCGAGCCCTTCAACGACATCGCCGACGTGTCCGAAGCATCTCGATTGCGTACCGTCACCGTGTACCGTTATCGGTTCGTTTTTTATTGCGGCTTGAACAAATCGCGGCACCACCATTCCGTATTGACCGGTTTGCCGAGGGCCAACTGTGTTGAAAAGACGGACGACAGCGACCGGCAGCCGCGATTCCTTCCAATGTGCGAGGGCGAGAAATTCGTCGAGCGTCTTCGCACACGCATATGCCCAACGATGCTTATCGGTCGCTCCCGTCAGAAGGTCGTCTTCCTCACGAAACGGCACCGAAGCACCTTTTCCATAAACCTCAGACGTGCTCGGGATCAGGACACGCTTTCGATACCGTGAACAGAACTTCAGGATGACGTCCGTGCCGTGAAAGATCGTTTCGATCGTTTTCACAGGCTGCTCCATGATAAGGCGGACACCGACCGCACTTGCCATGTGGTAGACCCGATCGGTCTCCCTAATAAGGTCTTCCATCAAGCTCTGATTGAGGACGGTATCGATGATCAAACGAAAACGATCGGCGCCTTCGAGATGGGCGATGTTAGTGTAGCGACCGGTTGAGAGATCATCGATCACCGTGATCTCATGCCCCTGGGCGATCAGTTTGTCTGCAAGATGGCTGCCGACGAATCCGGCTCCGCCGGTAATTAAAATCTTCATTTCAGGTTCTTTATCGTATTTGAAAAGTACTCCACGGTCTTTTTCAGACCTTCAGCTAGGGGGACTTTTGGTTCCCAATCGAGAAGTCTGTTTGCACGCTCTATGTTGGGACGCCGTTGTTTTGGATCGTCTTTCGGCAACGGGAAGTACGCGATCGAGATCTGCATTCCGGTGGCGAAGCCGACTTCGGAAGCGAGTTCATTCATCGTGAACTCACCCGGATTTCCGATGTTCACCGGTAGATGTATATCGTCCGCCTCGGCATTCATAAGGCGTATAATGCCGTCGACGAGATCGCTGACATAACAGAACGAACGTGTCTGCGAGCCGTCACCATAGATCGTCAACGGTTCGCCTCGAAGGGCCTGGACGACAAAATTCGAGACCACCCGGCCATCATTCTCAAGCATTCGCTCGCCGTAAGTATTGAAAATGCGAACGATGCGCGTGTCGACCCCGTTTTGACGATGGTAATCCATCATCAGTGTTTCGGCGACGCGTTTGCCTTCATCGTAACAGCTTCTTAGCCCGATCGGATTGACATTCCCGAAATAGTCCTCGGTTTGCGGGTGGATCAATGGATCGCCGTAGACCTCGCTTGTCGACGCCTGAAGTATTCTTGCTCGAACACGTTTGGCCATCCCAAGCATATTTATCGCTCCCATCACACTTGTCTTAACCGTTTTGACCGGATTGTACTGATAATGGACCGGCGACGCCGGGCAGGCAAGATTATAGATCTGGTCTACTTCGAGCAATATCGGTTCGGTAACGTCATGACGGATCAATTCGAAATTACGGTCATCCAGCAGGTGAAGAACATTGCTTTTTCGACCGGTGAAGAAGTTGTCGAGACATACGACCTCATGCCCCTCGTTCAGCAACCGCTCGCACAGATGCGAGCCGATAAAACCGGCACCGCCGGTGACTAAGATGCGCATAATGAAAAACGGATGATCCGGCCTCTAAAATCGAGAGCCATCGCAACATTCTCCATTTTCCGTTCACGAATGTCCATTTACTTAAGATGTTTCTCAAACAACAACAAAATGCGTTCGTATTCATCGGCCCAACTCTCGGGTCGGATAAAGCCGTGATTTTCCGACGGATAGAACATCACGTCGAAATACTGTGTTTTGTTTAGCCGAATTAGCTTTTCGATCAGCTGAACTGAATCCTGAACGTGGACGTTGTCATCGGCCATTCCGTGCAGGATCAAAAGCGGGCGTTCGAGTTTGTCCGCATAAGATATCGGCGAGCTGCGCTTGTATGCTTCGGGATTTTTCTCAGGAAAACCAAGTCGTTGGGCCGTGTAGAATGGATTGGCAGCGTAATAGTTCTTCCAATCGAAAACAGGCCTCAACGCCGCTGCCGCCGCAATCCGTTCAGGAGCCCGCATAGCCAGCATTCCTGCCATAAAGCCGCCGTAGCTGCCCCCGTAAACACCAATTTTGCTTTGGTTGACGCCGTAGTTGGCGACCATGTGATCGATCGAATCGATGTGATCGTCAAAATCCTTGCCGCCGAGGAAATCATAAACGTCGGTTCGCCAATCGCGTCCGTAACCGGCCGATCCGCGAAAATCAATGTCCAAAACAACGTAGCCTTTCTTAGCAAGCATATCGTTGAACATGAACTCGCGATAATAGTTGTTCCAGCCGTTGATAACGTTCTGCAAGTAACCCGCACCGTGAACAAATATCGCCATTGGGTATTTCTTCTTGGGGTCATGGCCGGGCGGTAGATATATCTTTGCCGGGATCTTCTTGCCATCCTTTGAGTTTATTTCGATGAATTTTGGTTCTGTCCATCTTCTGTTTCCGAAATCTTTCGGAGTGGTTTGAGTAACAAAGTCCGGAATTCGGATCTGGGGACATCCTCCGGTCGAGAGTTGACCAACAGGACAATGGGCCTTCACCCTCATCAACTCGCCGGGTTCGTTCCATCTTGAAGCTTCAAAGATCAAGAATGGTTCGTCATTCTCCGATAATTGTGGCCCGGTTATCATCCTCGGATTGCCACTGTCCCCAAAGAACTCAACCTTTTGCCGGCTTGAGACTTCGAACTGGCTAAAAGTACGAGTGAGATAACCGTTCTCTGTGGACATGTAGATCAGTCGAGCACCATTTATCCACTTTGCCCATTCTACCTGCCAGTTGCCTTTTGTAAGCTGTTCGATCTTTACGTTTGATGTGTAACCAGGCGAGCCTTCGGCGACTCTCGCATTCGGATCTGAAACACTCGCCGCGCCCCGCGTGTCTGCCTCGAGCGTAGCGAGGTAGAGATGGTTGTAGCCGTCGCGTTCGGAGCCGAAGAAAAGCTGAGCCGGGTTCTTTGGGTTTGGCTCGAAGATCGTTGAAAGCGGAGCCTGCCATTTTTCGTCGGTCTCCTCGGTGATTAATATCACCCTTTCGTCTTTACTGCCGACATTGTAAACGTAAAAAAGCTGGCGGCGTTTGGTGTCTTTATCCAATCGGTCAACTATCAACGAGCGATTGTCCGCGGCCCAGACCATACGGCGAAAACTCGAGACGCCCTCGGATCTTGGCAATTTGATCTCAAACGCCGAATCGCGGCTGCCGTCAGTAGGTACAACCAGGACCTTTTGCTCCGTCCAACCGCGGCGAAATGTGTTCGCGACGGCAAATTCGGGCAGGTAATTCGGAACTATCAGCCCGCGCTGTTTCGAGCTATCCGTTACAACATAAGCGAGCATTTTGCCGTCTTTGCTCGGTGTGACCGCCCCGACGCCGATGTTTTGCTGCGGATTCGCCTCTTTCGTGAGTTGAACTACGGTCGCGTCGGCCGTGTTCAGCACGTACACGTTGCCGCCCTGCATATAGAGAATTCGTTCGTTGCTGAGAAAGCGGGCTCCGAACTCGGGAGATTGGGTCTTGGTAAATCGCTTTGGTTTCGCTTCGCCTAGGGTAATGACGTAAACATCGCCCGAATGCGAAAATACCAGTTTCTTCGAATCAGGCGACCATTCGACGCTGCCAAGCTGATTTTCGCGGTCTCGCACGAACTGGTCACGGATCTCTAAGCCATAGTTCAGTTTGTTTTCCGGGCTCGGCGACGGCGTAGGAATAGGAAGGTCGCGAGGGCTCAGTATCTTAACGGGTGGCGAACTTCCGTCTGTCGGCACCAAATAAAGATCGCGCGGCATCTTGCCTTCGGCATTCCATAAGTAAATGACCTTCTTTCCATCCGGCGAAAGCCTTTCGCCTTCGACCCGCTGACCCGCGATCGATGGCTCAGCCATGATCTGGCGCACGGTAAGCGTCTGGCCGCTGACGACCAGATGCACCGAAAAAGAAAGTGCAAGGAGAGCAAAGAGCTTCAAAAAAAAGGTTTCTTTTTTCATGACGAGTCGCACGCAAGTGGAGTCGATAAATAATCGTATATAATCGTCGGATAGGCAACAGAAATGAGTAATACCGCCCGAAAACGACCATCAAAGGACTTTTTGCAGAGTCCGAATGACGATCCGCGATCGCCGAACACGGGTCACGGCGATGATAAGCCACAATATGCCGAACAGTTTAGCGGTTCATACTATTACGACGATGCCCACGGCTATAGAGAATACGACCCCGATTCTGATGAGGATATTGACGAAGAATCGGACAGTGATAATCAGGGAAAATAAGCTGCAGGTACATTAGCATTGATCACCTGTTCGGGCTGACCGTTATATCTACCACGATGTTTCGCCATCGGCCTTGCCTGAATCGGGTGAAGCTAAGAATGAACCGCGTAAAATGCCCCGCGAGGATCGCCAGCCAAATGTGTATAGGCTCGAGGCCGATGGTTTGCTTGATCACAAAGCAAATACTAAGTGGGAGCACCAATTGTGAAATTATCGATATATAGAGTGGGCTCTTGGTGTCGCCGGTCCCTTGTAATCCACCGGTATAGGTGAGCGCCATCGCAATAAAAATGCCGGAGATGCTCAATACGCGAAGTAATTGCGTCCCGATCTCAAGAACCGCCGGTTCGCTCATACCAAACAATCCAAGCAGCAGTCGGGGAAAGAAGAAAAACAGCAGGCCCAAAAACGTTGCTCCGACAAGGCCGAATTTTGCCGCTGTATGTACAGCTGCGTTCGCCCGGTCGGGATTGTCGGCACCCAGGTTCTGCCCGGCGACAGCCGCCGCCGCACCCATTAACCCAACAGATGTCCATGTAACCAAGGAAAACAATTGCGTGTACGCAACGGCAAACGCTGCCTGAGACGCTGCACTCTGCGCAAGCGAACCGATAAAATAAAGCATCAGAACACCGCCGATATTCATTGCTATGCCCTGAAAGCCTGTCGGAAGTCCGAATTTGAAGAGCGATCGGATAACATTCCAATTTGGCCCCCAACCATTACCGCGGGGAAATCCGACGACCCATCCGCCGCTCCATAGCTTAAAGATCGCGTATAGCCCGACTATGCCGGTGGCAATGCTTGTCCCAATCGCCGATCCGGCGGTACCGAATGCTGGTATCGGTCCGAAGCCACTTATGAATACGATATTCAGCACTAGGTTGAGTACCGTCATAACGATACCGAGGATCATCGGTGTCTTGGCATCCCCTGCAGAACGGAGTGCTCCGCTCGTCATGAAATAGATCAAAAGCCCAAAGCTGAATACGAATGTGATCCGAAGGAACGGAAGCGCCTCTGCTTTGACACCGGCGTCCGGGCTAACAAAATCAAGCAGATACGGCGCGGCAAAGTAACCGACCGGGGCCATGATACCGACTGCTATGAATGCGGCTGTCAGAAATGCCTGATAGACGGTGTTGTTAACTTTCTCGACATCATGCGCGCCGGCAAACCGTGCAACTAAAACGCTCATTCCCGTAAACAACGACGAAATGAAAACGATCACGACCAGAAATATCTGAAAACTGATCCCAATGGCGGCGTTTGCTTTGTATCCGACAAGATTACCGACCAAAACGTGATCGATTATTCCCTGCATCCCGGCGATGACATTGGTTAACATCGTCGGCCAGGCGATCTTCCATACTGCGCGGCTAAGCGGCCCCTCGACTATTGAGCGATCATATCGCGATTTCTTGGGCGTGGATTCGGCTACGAACTTCTCTGTGAATTCGTTTTCTACGCTGGTTTCTTCTGTCATTGGATCTTGACCGAGCGGCGGCAAGACATAAGTATAGCTAACCGCAGGCAATCGTCCTATACCCGAAACAGAGCCGTAAGATCCTAAAAGACGATTCGCGCTTTATCTAAGGGCGAACTACGAAGGCAGCTTTTACAAACTTCTGATCCAAATTTAACCCCGATCTTAGCTCACAGATAACACACCTTCGAAGTTCTTTCGATAGTAATAAGCGACGAACGACATCGCGGCCACCAAAAAGATGGCGATCGGAAGGCCAGTACGATCAAGGAACAAGTGGACGAAGAAAATATTTACGACGATCGGTGCAAGGATGACCAATGCCAACGGCACGAAACGGCCGACCAACAGCGCTATGGCACAAACGAGCTCGGTGATCTTCAAGAGCATAAAAAAATAGCCCGAAGCGGCAAGTCCCTCGTTAAACGTCTTCATCGGACCGGTTAACTCGGGCTGTGGGAAAAGTCCAAAGAGAAACGTTATTGAAGCAAACAGAAAAAGCAGTCCCATAAGGGTTCGGACAATTATCATCGCTATCTTCATATATTCTTATCTCCTTTTGGTTTCAATATGGTTGTCTCGGCCGCCGCGAAATTCGATCTCGCCAAGCTCACACGAAATGCGATCAAACCATGCCGCGATGCGCAGAGATCTGTCGGCTTCGGATAGACCACGGCGTGAACTGGTGCTCCAACAACGATAGTTGGTATGCATTCACATGACAGACCTTCCATTCTTCGCGACTTTCATCCATTGAATTAAAGTTCGAAAGTAGATTTAGCCGATCGATTTGTCAAAAGGCCGAACCATGGACCTTAGAGCGATACGATCTCGTTAAAGATCTCGACCATTGCAAGCGTATCCAAATGACAATAGGCCTCCAGGTCTTGAAAGATCTTTTGTCGTTCGCTTTCTCCGATCGAATTCCATGTTCGGGTTCGATACCAATTGATCGAAGCGGTCATACCGTCGCCGATACCGAGTTCGGCATACGACAATTGCGGTCGGAGCACAGGAAGGACTTTCTTGATCGAAGTTCGTCCTTTGAATCCTGGGTGTATGTATAGATGGTCAGAAAAGATCTTCATCAGGTCGTACATCCTGGAATTGACCTCGTTGAAGAACGAAGAAAATTCCGGATACATCGCGGCCATCTCGGAATTGCGCCCTTTTTCAAACTGTTCGTACCAGACAAAAACGGTCCCGATACCGCCCGACATAGCGCGAACAAGGCTTTCCGCCATCGCTCGAGCCGGAGTCTCTTCGTCACGAGAGAGAAAAGATACATGCCTGGGTCTGCCGCCCGGGGCATCGATCGTGTGAAGCGAGTATTGGAAGCACATGTGTTGAAATGGCTTTATGTCATCGAACGGCGGGATGGCGTAGGAAAACGTCTCGTAATCGAGAAAGTGCAGCGGGTACTGCCAGGATTCGACACGTTTCGCGATCTCTTCGCGGTCGATCACGACCTCACCAGAACGAGCTGCCTCGACCTGACGACGCTGTTTGTCTGACAGTGGAAAATCGGTCGGGACATCCGCAATATCAACGATACCATCCGCAAGCAATTGTCGTCGTTTGCCATTGTTCAATCGTGCGATATCAAAGACCGTGTATTCCGGCAGATTCGGGAAGTGATGGCGAACGAACTCGCAGTCCAACTTTTTCGCATCACAATAATCCGTTAGCGACGGCTTCGGGACGGTATCGAGAAAACCTAGTGCTTCCGCAGCCTTTTGCTCTGTCAAAGCCATCAAACTGTCGACCCGCTCGGTCACATCAGTGATCATAAAGAGCTGTTCGATGTCGATCGCACCGCGTCGGATATATTCACCATTCAGAGTGACCAAGAAGCAGCGGCCAACCGAGGTGCCCGAACTCTTCGCGGCCAACTTTTGAAATGCCAGGTCTTCGATGTGCTCGTCCTTAATGGTTGTCGATGACTTGATCTCATATAGATCGACCGTGCGGCTTGCGGCGTCGATCCGAACGATATCGCTCCGGGCGTAGAAAGCATCGGTCTCAAATACTCGTTCGAATTCGACCGAGGCGTCGGTACTCTCGAAGCGCAAGAGTTGGCGTGCCATTCGTTGAACTTCATAGCCTTGTTGGCGCAAATGTTCAGATTCAACCGTATCGTTAATGTTGAATAACGACGGTTTGTGAGATCGAAGCCAAAACTCACCGGGACATTCCAGATAGCTAATAAAATCTGATTTCGAGAGACGCTTTTGCATAATGCTGACGAGGCGATTGCCGTTTCCCGCAATTTTACTCTCAACCAGAGAATTATTCACTCCGGACACGACCAAGATGTTTCCGCGAATACCGACCGCGATGCCCCGTTTGATTAGCTATTCTTCGCGATACCGAGAGTTGAGCTGAATACTTGACCAACTTTCGTCGCAACGCCGGAATGGAGTCGATTCGATCGCTGACTTAAGCTTTCTGATCGAATGCAGCGGCTTCGGGGTCGGCGATGATCATCTTGTTCATCTTGAACATCGCCTGAGCAACACGACCGGCTTTCACGCGGTTCGCGTCGGCAAATAGCTCGGTTAAGATTGGCGGGATTACCTGCCATGATATACCGAATTTATCTCGCAGCTATCTGCCAACTCTTCGAAAACGGTTGCTCCAAGTATCATATGGCCGCGTTCGGGCAGCCCATCAAATTCAAATGTCCCGATAATGCGCTCCGGGGTGAGCACTTCATGGAAGACGCCGAAGAACGAATATCTTTTTGTATCTCGTTCATGGGTGTACTTATACGAACCGCCGTTGCGGCAGTCCCATGTCTCGATCGTCATCGTCATCCCTTCGGACGCACCCACTTGACGTGTATCGCGGGGTCGACGTCAGCCTCGAAATCCAACTCGCACGGAGCGCCAAATTCTCGAATGATATGAAATTCCTGCTTGTACGGTTCAGCAACTATTTTGGTCGTGTTCGCCACTATCTTGTCTCCTTATCAAAGATGTCGCCAAAGCCAGGTTCATTCGCCTGTATTCTTTTTAGATGAACATCCAGAATTTGATAGCTTTGTTCCCAATATCGCCGGTAACGCTCGACCCAGTCCGCCACATCTTTTAGCGGAGTTGCCTCGAGATAACAGGGGCGCCATTGGGCTTTGCGTCCGCGTCTGATGAGCCGAGCCTTTTCGAGAACCTTGAGGTGTTTGGTAACGGCCGGCATCGACATCTTCATCGGCTTTGCAAGTTCAGTCACGGTCGCCTCGCCCGAAGCGAGGCGCGCAAGTATCGCGCGCCGGGTCGGGTCCGCAAGTGCGGAAAACGTGGAGCTGAGCGGGTCGTCAAATTTTGGTTGCATGGTTTCGGTAAGTTTAGGCAGGTGCGGCCAAATGACCATTTCTGCGGCCATCTCGGCCATTCGCTGTATATTTCTTGTCGGTACCGGGTTTTCAGCATCACGACATCGACAAAGACCATTTGGTCATGTGCGAACGAATTTCATCGGCAGAGTGAGTTAAAGACTCAAGTATGCCGAGCGACTTTCTCGGTTCAATCCCAGAGCTTCCAAAGTATATAAAACTGATCGGTTAATTAACCGATCAGTAAAATATCTTAGACGGTGCATAGTGTCAAGAAGGCATTCGGTAGGACAGAACACGCATTTAGCACGTTCACGGACCTTTCTTTGCTTAATGCCTCAAAGCCATCAGATAACAAAAATCCACAAATAATTCAGAAAATATTGAAGACTTTCGAATCAAAGGCCAGCGACAATCGTCAAAATGACCTGTGGGGGCGATACCGATGAAAAAGAGCATCTCGATGTCAGTGTTGCTAGGAGTCTTGGCGATCAGTTTTATGTACGGTCAACTCGCAGACGATCTGAGTCTGATGCCATCGCCTCAAGCCGCCGGTGACCTTGACCCCACCTTCAATGGAACGGGTACTGTCAGAGTAGGCTTCGGCATTGGTAACGATCAATTGAACGGTGTCGCCATTCAACCGGACGGCAAATCAGTTTCTGTTGGCGTGCATGCTGACGGGTCCGCAATGCTCGAAACGCTGATCACCAGACACAACGAAGATGGCAGTCTTGATGCGACGTTTGGCAATTCGGGAATCGTCAGGCCTGTTTTCCCCAGCTCCACCAGCAATAACATCTTTCACGGCGTGGCAATCCAGGCGGACGGTCGGATCGTTGCTGTTGGCCAGACCGTAGGTGTAGGTACATCGTCCGATTTTGCGGTAGCACGGTACAACTCTGACGGAACGCCGGACACGACATTTGATGGTGACGGACTCGCTGTTACGCCAATTTCCTCCGGCAATTTGATAGACATTGCCCGATCGGTCGCGATACAGCCCGACGGAAAGATCGTCGTTGCGGGAAGGGCGCGAATCAGCGAAGGGCCGTCCAACGATGATTTCGCAGTTGCCCGCTACAACACGGACGGCAGCCTCGACACGGAATTCGACGGCGACGGAAAAGTGATAGTCGCATTTGCCGGCCGGTTTGACGAAGCGTTTTCGGTTGCGATCCAGGACGACGAAAAGATAGTCGCTGCCGGATTTTCAGGTTCTACAGCCGAAGATTTCGCCCTCGCCCGATTCAATCCTAACGGCAGTCTTGACTCTACGTTCGACCTCGACGGACGTGTCACGACATCATTCGGTGCCGGCAGGGATGGTGCTTATTCGGTTGTAATACAGCCCGACGACAAGATCGTCGCGGCGGGTATTGCAACTATGACGAACCTTGATTTTGCGATCGCAAGGTACAACCCGGACGGAAGCCTTGACGCGTCGTTCGACGTCGACGGGTTGGCAACAACCCCAATTTCCGCCAGTTCGGATGAGGGCCGTTCCGTATTGTTACAGGCAGACGGCAAGCTAGTCGTGACAGGTTTTGCATTGGTAGGTAACAACGACTTCGCGATGGCACGCTATAACGCAGACGGCAGCCTCGACACCAGTTTTGATGGCGACGGCAAAGTCACTACGACATTCGGGACCTCTCGCGACGAGGCCCTTGCATCGGCGATGCAGCCTGACGGGAAGATCATCGCCGTTGGCCTGACCTCAACATCAACCGATATAGATTCGGCCCTTGCTCGTTACAATACGAATGGAACTCTTGACACGGCGTTCGATACGGACGGGCGTGTGAGTGTTCAGGCAGGTAACTTCGAGGTTGCACATGGCGATTCGACTATCCAATCAGATGGAAAGATCATTTCAGTCGGCACGCTCTTGTTTTCGGGGAACTTCGATTTTGTCGTGGCCCGTCTTAATCCAAACGGAATGCTCGACAACACTTTTGACGGTGACGGACGGGTACGCACCGCGGTTGGAACCGGAATCGATGAAGCTCGATCGGTCAGCGTTCAGCCTGATGGCAAGATCGTCGTCTCGGGTTCGACCCGCGTTAGTTCGCAAGATAATTTTGCCGTTGTCCGATATAACATCGACGGCACGCTTGATACTTCGTTTGACACCGATGGGAAGGTCACTACGTCGGTTGTCATCGGGAATGACCAGGCGTTTACGTCCGAAATTCAGTCCGATGAAAAGATCGTCGTAGCAGGGCGCGCGGCCAACCCCGGCTTTTTCCACTTTACGGTCGTTCGGTATAATCCGAACGGAACCCTTGATACTACTTTCGATGCCGATGGGATAGTGACCACGTCGGTCGGATCCGGCCATTCCAATATCGTTGACATCGCGATCCAGAAGGACGGCAAGATCATCGCTGCCGGATCTTCATCTAACGGATCGAACGACGATTTCACGGTTGTCAGATACAATGCGAACGGCAGTCTCGATACGACCTTCGATCTTGATGGCATCGCAACAACGCCTGTCTTTTCTGGATCAGACCTTGCCGCATCGGTCGCACTACAGTCCGACGGTAAGATCGTGTTAGCCGGCCAGGCAAACAACGGCACATTCACGGAGATTGCTGTCGTTCGATTTGAGAACGACGGCAGCCTTGACACAAGTTTCGGAGGCGACGGCATCGTGACCACTGCGATCGGCACCGGTCACAGCCAGGCACGTTCCGTTGTCATCCAGTCAGACGATAAGATCCTTGTATCCGGCTGGGGCACATTCGGAAGCAATTCAAATTATATTGTTGTCCGATATAACCCTGACGGAACGCTCGATAGTTCATTCCGATCCGCAAGTTCGGCCGAGATATTCGGAAACGGCGGGATCGCATCGGTCGATCTTCGCAACTCCGATCTCAACCCGGTAATGAACCTTCAATCAGACGAGCAGATAGTCCTTTCCGGAACGTCGAGCGGTCTCATCGGTTTAGCGCGCTTGGAGAACGATATTGCTCCAACATCTGGGAATGCTTCGATAAGCGGACGCATCGTTGACGTTAACGGTAATGGATTGGGACGGGCGCGACTGACGCTGCTGAATGCGCTCCGCGGCACCACCGTCGAAGCTGCGACCAATCCGTTCGGTTACTTTCGATTCGATGAAATGCAGGCTGGCGAGTTTTATGTGTTGACCGCCGGCCATAAGCGGTATGTCTTCGAACCTGAACAGCGGTCATTCGAACTGTTGGGGGATCTGCACGAACTGGATTTCACTGCACACGGCACAAAAAAATGACCTTTACTTCTTAGGCCGCTCATTTGCCTTCAGAACGCGCTTTCTGAGCCTGATCGCTTTGGGCGTCACCTCTATCAATTCGTCGTCCGCAATGAATTCGAGCGCTCGTTCGAGCGACATTTCACGCTGCGGGACGAGACGCATCGCTTCGTCTGCGCTCGTGGTGCGCATATTCGAAAGCTTTTTCTCCTTGATCGGGTTTACATCCAGATCGACCGCTCGGGCGTTTTCTCCGACGATCATGCCTTCGTATACCTTCACTTGAGGTTTGACGAACAAAACACCGCGTTCCTGCAGGTTGTATAAAGCGTACGTGTTCGTCTCGCCCATTCTGTCAGATACAAGCGAGCCGGTCTGGCGCGATTTCATTTCGCCCTGGTGTTTGTCGAACCGCAGGAACAGTGTATTTAACAAGCCAGTCCCTTTTGTTTCCGTGAGAAACTCGCCGCGGAATCCGATCAAACCGCGCGAGGGTACTTCAAATTCCAGCCTGACGCGGCCGCTGCCGTTATTGATCATCTTGGTCATCTGACCCTTGCGGCGGCCCATTGCTTCAGTTACAACGCCGATGAACTCCTCCGGGACATCGATCACGACGAGTTCGATAGGTTCGAGCAATTCACCGGTCTTCTCGTCCCGTTTGGTGATCACTTCCGGTTTCGATACCTGAAGTTCATATCCCTCGCGACGCATCATTTCGATCAGGATCGCGAGCTGCAGTTCACCGCGGCCCGAGACCTTGAACTGTTCCGCCGCTTCAGTCTGCTCGACACGCAGCGCAACGTTGCCAAGCAACTCGCGATCGAGCCGTTCTTTGATTTGACGCGAGGTCACGAATTTACCGTCGATGCCTGAAAATGGCGACGTATTAACGCCAAAGATCATCGCGATGGTCGGCTCGTCGACGTTAATGAGGGGCAGAGGTTTCGGATTTTCTGTTGTGGTGATCGTTTCTCCGATCTCGATATCGTCAAAACCGGCCAGCGCGACGATCTCGCCAGTACCTGCTTCTGCAACCGTCGTTCGTTCGAGGCCTTCGAAAACGAAAAGCTCCTTTACGCGTGTCTTGCCGATGGTGCCGTCACGCTTGGCGACCGCGACTTCCTGGTTCTTGGCTATCTGTCCTGAGAAGATCCGGCCGATCGCAAGGCGCCCAACGAATGGATTGTAGTCAATATTTGCCACAAGCAACTGGAGGGAATCGTCACGAAGCGCGTGCGGTGCGGGTATGGTTTCGATGATCTGGTCGAATAACGGGATCAGGTTTTTGCTTTCGTCTGCGAGGCTCTTTTTGGCAACGCCGTCACGTGAGATCGAATAAAGAACCGGAAACTCGATCTGTTGATCATTGGCCCCGAGATCGATGAACAGGTCGTAGATCTCATCCAAAACCTCTTCAGGACGAGCATCCTGACGGTCGATTTTGTTGACGAGAGCGATACAGGGGAGCTTGAGTTCCAGCGCTTTCCGTAGCACAAATCTTGTCTGCGGCAGACAGCCCTCAGCAGCGTCAACAAGAAGAACAATGCCGTCGACCATTTTCAGAACACGCTCGACCTCGCCGCCGAAATCAGCGTGACCCGGTGTGTCGAGAATGTTAATTTTGTAGTCGCCGTAACGGACTGACGTGTTCTTCGCCATGATCGTGATACCGCGCTCACGCTCGAGGTCCATTGAGTCCATCACTCGGTCAACGACCGTTTCATTGTCACGATGCGTGCCTGATTGAGCCAGCATTGCGTCAACGAGCGTCGTCTTTCCATGGTCAACGTGAGCGATAATGGCGATGTTTCGTATCTTGTCGTTGGGTATCATAGTCGATATTCCGTCCCCTAAAGCAAACAGAAATAATGACGGATTGGTGCGGTAAAGGCAAATGAGTGTGGTCGTGGGCGATCGGCGAATGAGATGTCTAGGCCACAAAAAGCAAAAACCGGCAGGAATCGTACGCCGGCCGGTCTTCGGTAAATTGTGACCATCGTCAATGGCTAGCCCGCACGGTTTTTGTCAACGACAAGGTTATTCGTGACCGAAAAAACACCCGAGACCGTGCTCGCCGCCATTCTCGCGAGATCGCTATCAGTCTGGTTCGCGACGTAACCTTCGAGAGTCACGTGTCCTCGATCTACGACGAGCCTGACCGACGGATTTACGGGCCAAAGGTATCGCGACAATCCGCCCATATTGGCCACCGAACGCAACAGATTGCGACGGATCGATTCATCAAAGCCGCCCGGCGGCAGCACTTCGATATTATTGACTACATTCGAAACACCCTCGATCCGTTTTACCGCACTCGCTGCATCGCTCTTGTTTACACCATTACGAACCTTGCCGGAGAGAGTGACGGTGTCGCCATTGACCGAGTAGGTAATGTAGTCGAACACCTCGTAGTAAGGCAACATATTGATCTTCTTCCGAACTTGCCGATCAATACTGTCACCTGAAACTCCCGATGCGGCGGTTTGCCCGTAGGCACCGCTCAACGAGATAGCAACAACTGCCAAAGTCAACACAAAAAACTTGGTAAATACTCTCATCCTTCAAAACTTCTCCCTTCTACGTTATCGTGTCGTATTCCCGACACGATGTTTAGACGAATTGACGAATTGAAAGGATGTCCGGCATCTAATTTCGAGCGGAAGGCAACTGTTGTGTCGAATTAGTCGTGGAATGCTGGCGTATCGCTTCATACAACACGATCCCGACGCTCGTAGCGAGGTTAAGGCTTCGAACATTCGGGTTTTGCATCGGTATCTTCAGGCATCGATCGTGATTTGCCAAAAGTACGCTGCCAGGAAGACCGCGCGTCTCGGGCCCGAATACAATACAGTCGTTTTCTTCGTAACGAACATCAGTGTATAGCCGGTCTGACTTGGTCGTAAGAAAGAGAAATCTGGACGACCGAAGGGACTTTTGGAGCGATTCAAGATCGATGTGTCTATGGAGTTCGACATGCTGCCAGTAGTCAAGCCCCGCTCGCTTCAGCGTACGGTCGTCCATTCGAAATCCAGGCACTCCGACGATATGAAGTGGTGATCCGGTCGCCGCGCACAAACGCGCTATATTGCCTGTATTTGGCGGTATTTCAGGTTCAAAAAGCGCGACGTGAAGCATGTGAATGAGATTATTGCAATCATATGCGATAAACCAGGTCATCGGAAGCTTTCTTCAAGTAATATGCATCTTTTTGCTTACAAACCTCATCGAGTAAAGCAGATTCGCGAGCGTTACGATGCTCCGTGCTTTGCGATTGTGCTACAATCCGCTTTTGCAATTTTCAAATGTTGATCAGGAGAATTTCATTGGTGTCATTGCGCTCGAGCAGACTTGCTGCCCTACTCCCGATTCTGTTTTTGTCGTCGGCAATCTTGTTCGCTCAACAACCGACCCCCTCGCCAGAAGGAAACCGACCGGTCCAGCCGTCGACGGGAAAAAACTCGAACACGGCCTTTACCGCTGAACAGATCGTCGAATCAACCGTATTCATATACGGCTTTGGCGGCGGACGCGCAGTTCTCGATCAGATCAGGAAATCTGCATTCGAACGAGGTAAAGCAACCCTGACGAACCCGGATGGCCGGGTGGATTCGATCAGTTATCAACGGTGGACGCGCCGCGGAGATAAGCAGGAGACCGATCAGATCAGATTCGAACAAGACTTCGCAAACGCGCGTTACTCGCTTCTCTATAAGGACGCAAAGGTGATCGGTATTTATAACGATTCGGTCTTCACACCGAACGCCGATGCCCTGCGTTCGTTCGAGAATCTACACTTTCGGAATATCGAGGCATTGCTCCGATACAAGGAGAACGAATCAAGGATCGAACTCGGCGAACGCGAGAAGATAATGGGCGTTGAGTTTTATGTCATTGATCTCACCGACAAGGTAGAGCGAAAGACGAGATTTTATATTAGTGTGAAGAGCCTGCGAGTAATGATGCTCGAATATGATGACGGCGGCCAGAAATATCGCCGTCGCTTCTACGACTACCGCAACTCTCAGGGGACGCTCGTCCCTTTCAGAACCGTCCTTTGGGCCCAGGACAAGATCATTGAGGAGTCGAGTATCGGTACGATCACATTCGGGCAGAAGATCGACGATGCGATCTTCGTTTCAAACTAGACACAGTTTTGCAACTTTTCAGACCGCTCGCGGTGCAAAGGGTTACTCTTCCGAACTACCAATCTGGAGAATAATCCTATGCATAAGAACCGAGCCCTTTTTTCGCTTCTACTTTTTACCATCGCTTCACAGCTTGCCTTGAGCATTTCTGCTCAGCAGCCTGACCCGGACCGAAGTGAACCGAACCTTGAGATAACGCTCCATTTGATCGTAACCGACGACGAAACCGGTATCGACGACACGATGCAGTCACGGCTCGCCCCGATATTGCGCCAACTCGAATCGTCGTTCGGTCCGGCGCGTTATCGCGTCGCGGACGTTCAAGTGGGACGTATGGCCGCCAACGGGGTGTTCGACTCCAAAAGTATTTCGACCATCAGCGGAAAGGGACAGCTGGGGGAGAACCCAAGCTTTATCGAATGGCGTGTCGGCAGCCCTAAACGCGTCCTAAATGGGGATGCGTGGACGGTTACGGTCGAGAGCTTTCGATTTGGTCTGAGGATGCCTGTCCGTCACCGGCCGATCGGGGTCGACAATGGGGGTGGTGTGGTGAATTACGAGGGATTAGGTATCACTACATCAAAGCTCAAGTTCGACCAGGGGGTCCCGACGTTGGTTGGCACCATCACACTGCCGCAAAATGGTGGAAGCCTATTCATCGTCATCACCGTGGCTTCTGTTCGACAATAAGGCAATTGAGAAGCGAAAACGCAACTTTAGGAGCGTTGTCGCGTGTACGTAATCGTAGGACAGCTTTTGTCCGAAGAAAGTTTGTATTGTAAAAAAGTATGAGTGTATGGCCCTCGACAACACCGATCATTGCACAACGGAGGTTCAAAGAATCACCGTGGATGATAGGGTGTTGTCCGATCACGAACTCATCGAAGCTGCAAAGAATGGCGACGAGAACGCGTTTGCCGAGATCGTCGCCCGGTACCGCAGTCCGATCACAAACTTTCTATACCGGTTTTTGAACGACTACGAGGAGGCAGTAGATCTCGCACAAGAGACATTCGTACGAGTCTACTTTGCTATCGAGCGTTATCACACAGGGTTCGCGTTTTCGACCTACATTTATCGCATCGCCACAAACCTTGCGATAACCGAGGTTCGAAAACGCAAGCGACGAAAGCTGTTGTCGTTAACTGGACTATTTCAGAATGATCTCGATGATCCGACCGAGTTCCAGCCCGCTGACACGAAACCGCTGGCGGACGCCGATATCATCGACGCGGAACAAAGCCGAGCGATAGCAAGGGCAATAACGACGCTGCCGCCAAAATATCGTGTTCCGATCGTGCTGCGCGATATTGAGGGGCTTTCATACGACGAAATAGCCTCTGTGATGAATCTCGGTCTCGGAACTACCAAATCGAGGATCAACAGAGCTCGGGGCCTTTTGAAAGAGAAACTAAAGGGGCAGGTCTAAAGAAAATGGGTGAGACAGAACGACATAAGACCATTCCGGACGACGAGCGGATGTCACGGCTGCTCGGCAGTCTCGTACGTGTTGATGCGCCCAGGGATTTTGAACACAGGCTGAAAGCGCGGATCGCTAACGCGGGATCGCCTCGTACCGCAAGAAGGTCAAATCCTATTTTGGTGTTTGTTGTACCGGCTTCGCTGTTAGTGCTTCTTGGGATGTTTTTATACGTCAACGATCTGATCGTTCCGTCGGACGAGCGATTGAAGGATGTCGTAGTTTCAGACTCCGTGACAAATGAAGCGGCGGCGGCCGAAAAATCGGAAAGCCCAAAAGTAGTCCACGACGCTGACGGCCTCAAAGAACAGACGGCAGCCGTTGCGGTTCCACCTATAGCTGAGCAGGCGCGTACAGCTACGCGCCCAACACAAACACGCCGAAGTTCGTCTGCGCGAGAGCCCGAGACCGGCAGTTCGATCGTCCTGTCTGCTACAGAGCCGGAAAAACCCATCCTCCCGCCTGGTATCGATCCTCAACGAATTTCACCGGCCGATCGACCTCCGGACTTTGACCGTCAGGGCAAGCCGACGCTTCTTGAGATCTTCGAATTGCTGGGGGTCGAAACTGATCGGGCCGTTTCAGGGGTGTCAGTGCGATCGGTTCGCAAGAACGGGATCGCAGATCGAACCGGTATTCGGAGCGGTGACTCGATCGAAGCGATCGACGATCGGCCAGTCAACGAAAGTACGACATTTGAAGATGGTTCTACGCTCAAGACCATCCGCATCCTACGCGACGGCCGACAGATCGTTTTGCCGATAAAGAACTAAGTCTTTGGACCTACGGGTTCTTTGTCTCGTCAACCGCAGCGCTTTTCACCTCGGTCGCGAACTTGCGATAATCGTACGAACGGACTATCTGGTTCACATTGATACCTCGAACCAGAAGAACGCGAACGGAGAGATTGACGTCAGCCGTCGACGGCAGCCATATCTCGTCGTTGATTCGTTCCTGTTCGAGCGTAAAAGACGCTCCCTTTCGCAGCTTCGCAAGCACGCCGCCGCCGATATTAAAACTGTCCGCTAAAAAGGCTTCGAGCCGTGCGACCTGTTTGTCCTTTTCGTCGATCCACATCACTCCGGCCGTCTTACCAAAGAACTTCAACATACTTTTTGCGTTTTTGTAGTCGAACGCAGGATTAGGTTCGAAGTCGAAGACTATTACGCTACGGCCTCTGAAGCGTTCACGACGAGGGTTAACGAGACGCGATGCCCTCAACACTTCTGCGATCGATACCCGCTGGCCATTTTCGGAAGGCGGACCGGAGTTTGCTTTTGCCTCCTGTTTTGCTAATCGCCTTTCGATCTCCTCGACACGTTTTTCTACTGATCTATCTTCGGTGGCCTGTTCACGTTCGTTGAGCGGCTTTCCGTTTTTTTCGATCAGACGCCGAATTCGATTGCCCTTGTAAAACGAGAGCTGAAATGTCTCAGACTCGACCTCGCGGAGGACCCCGTCTTTCCCAAGCTCACGGCGAATGCTTTTCTGAACATAAGAATAAGTGTCCAGGATCTTTTCGACCCTGTCCTCGTTGTCCTGAAGTTCGGCCAGCAATAGGGCGATGTCAGGCAGCGGCTCACCCGAGATCTGAGGAAAATCGAATTCGGTGCGAGCTATCTGGCGATTGATGCCGGCATCTTCGACCGTCAGGTCATATACTTCTGAATCGAGTTGCATCTTGATCGCGAAAGGCAGCAACATTCCGCCTACATTGCGATGATCGCTGTATTCGAATGTGCGTTTTGCGCTGCCGAGTGAATATTCCTCACGGACGGGAAGTCCGGTTCGCGGATCAAAAACAACACGAATACCTGTACCCTTGGATGTGTTTATGGCGATCGCGTTCGGTCCGGCTGCCACGACCTTCGAACGTTCTTGCTTAGCCCTGAGCCAAAGGCTGTTGCGATAGCCGGCTTCAGCCTGAAGATCAACGCTCTCATCGCCGGTCAGTGTCCGCAGTCCATCGCGGGAGTCGCGTGCCCAACCCGAGCGGCCGTTGAAACCCCATTCATACTCAAATCCGTTGAGGTCGTACGATAAATTGAAGAGATTCGGCTGTGTGGTTTGCATGACGAATCGGCCGGTATTGCCGTCGCTTTCGCGTCGGATCGTCCCAGACAATTGCCATGAGCGCAGGTTCTTAAGCAGCTTCGAGCCGCCGAGCGACCGTTCGGCATTCTTGATCAGACGCGAAGGCAATTGTGCCTGGACTGCAGAAAAGGCGAGAACAACTGTAAAGATGACTGTAAGGAATTTCATTTCTTATCAAGCGTCGATGACGGCATTAGAAACAGCCCTAGGAAGAACAGCGAGACCGCAAAAAATTGTACATAGCCGGTTACAGGCGAAAACCGCGGCAGGTCTAATAGCCAGGTCAACGCTTCCTGTGCGGGATTTTCGAACAACGACCTCAACCAACTTCGCTCGGCCGGGGCGGTCAGATTCGCGAGCAGCATGTACTTCGCGACAAATGCAAGGCCGAAAAGGGCGCCGAGGCTACGCAGAAGCTTTTTGGTGTCGAAGTCGGCGAAAAGGTTGTTCCACAAGATCCAAAAGAAGCAAAATGCGACGACCCAGAACGGAAGTCCTCGTTCCGGAAGCAGTGAGTTGAAGATCTGGGCGGAGGCCGCAAATAGCGTCAACATCACAGAACCGTTCGCAAGATTCTTTAGTGTTGAGAATTCTTCGGTGAACCAACCATCGATCGAAATAAGCCTGGCCCGGAAAAACAAGATCAGCAGAATAAGTGCGAACACCAGGCAGATCAAAGCCGGTGCGATGAATATGAATGAACTGTCGCCACCGCTAAATCGCAGACCGCCGAGGAGCGTAACGGTCAGGAAAATAAATGGTAGGTAAATATAGGTGGCTTGCCGGGCCGGGTGACGTGCAGCAACCTGATCGGTCACGGCCGCGTCTTCAATCGTCTCAGCGACCGCGTCAGTCTCGTTAACTCTGCCACTTTGGGGCAGAACCAGAGAATTAGCCAAATCGGATTTATCGATCTCTGTGTCCATCTTTGATGATACTGGAAACTCGGTACACGCCGTTATCGTTTCTTGCTTCCGCGTTATCCGCTTACATTCGCTCGCGGAAGACGCGAAGCGGATTAAGATCACTCGTTGTTACTTTCAATCCTTCTTCGAGCTCTTTACGCAGTTCGGCCGGCGATGCGGCCTTGAGGTCGGCGTCGTCACTCCGAAAATCAGGATCCATCACCTTCAATCGGTCGAGTGTTTCGAGCGACCGCCGAAACAACTGATCGTCGTTCGAAATGCGGCCCCAACCTTGTCGGTAATAGCTGTAAGCGACATAGTATTGCGTTCGCGGGTCGCGCATTTCAGGATCTGCAAGCTCGAAGGAATCGCGGGCTGCGACAAATCGGTCTTGCCGAAATGCCGCTAATCCGTCGTTGAATTTCGCGGCGTCCACCTGGTAAGTTCCGATTACGACAGTGCCTTTGGTCGCAATTGTCTCGATCGTTGTGCGGGCTTTTGACGTCGCCTCTTCGATGGAGCGCGGTTCGGCCGCGTAAAGGAAAACAATGATACCGCCGTATGTCACCACGATCACTATCGCAATAAAATGGATATACTTCTCTTTCACTGTTATAATCCGGTAGCTAAATCTTAGAATACACTTTCAGGCTTCTCACTGCCCTTTATTTTGATAATGCGAACTATTTTTCTCGTCATCATTATCGTCGCTACATCGTTCCAGATCGCTGCCCAGGGCCGCGAAGCTGACCTTGTCGTC
Organism: Chloracidobacterium sp.; assembly: GCA_016716305.1. Lineage (NCBI taxonomy): Bacteria > Pseudomonadati > Acidobacteriota > Blastocatellia > Chloracidobacteriales > Chloracidobacteriaceae > Chloracidobacterium > Chloracidobacterium sp. The sequence continues at coordinate 1,126,710 of JADJWP010000002.1, read as the reverse complement.
ATCAATGCGACCATCCAAACGATGGACACAAAACGACCAAAAGCTCAGGCAATAGCCGTCGCCGGAGGAAGGATCATAGCCGTCGGCTCGGACGCTGACATCAGGCCATATATCGGTAGTTCCACTCGCCGGATCAATGCCGGTGGAAAACTCGTGATCCCGGGCTTCAACGATGCGCATGTGCATTTTCTTGAGACCGGTCAGCAGCTTTCCTCAGTCGATCTGCGCGATGCGAAAACACCCGAGGAGTTCGTCGAAAGGATCAGGAAATTCGTTGCGAAACTCCCAAGAGGACGTTGGATCCTTGGAGGTAAATGGGATCACGAAAATTGGACCCCGAACAACCTTCCCACCGCAGCGATGATCGACGCTGTGACGCCGGACAATCCCGTATTTATCGACCGCCTTGACGGCCACATGGCGCTTGCGAATTCACTAGCTCTGAGGATGGCAAAGGTCGATAAGAACACTAAGGACGTCGACGGCGGCGAGATCGTACGCGATGGACTCGGCAATCCTACCGGAGTGCTGAAAGATGCTGCCATGTCCTACGTCACCCGCATAATTCCTGCACCGTCGTGGGAAGAACGTCTGGAAGCCGCGCAGGCAGCGACAGACCATGCAGCATCGCTTGGGGTGACGAGCGTTCAGGACGTATCGGCCGGAACCGATATCGGAGTCTATCAAGAATTGCTTCGACGAGGATCGCTGAAAACGCGTGTTTACGGTTGCTCTCCGTTAGCTGACTACAAGCGCTGGGAACGAACCGGGGCGCGTGCTGCGTTTGGCAACGACTGGCTGCGGGTCGGATGTCTCAAAGGATATTCCGATGGCAGTCTTGGTTCGACAACGGCGTGGTTCTTTCAAGCCTACCTTGATGCACCAAATTCCGTCGGACTCGCCTCGGACGAGATACCCACTATGCCTGAAATGGTCCTTAACGCGGACAAAGCCGGGCTGCAGGTCAACGTTCATGCGATCGGCGACAAAGCTAATGCGACCGTCTTGGATATTTTTGCAAAGACCGCGGCAGCCAATGGCGACCGCGACCGTCGATTTCGGATCGAGCACGCACAACACCTTCGGCAGGAAGATATAAAGCGATTCGGATCCCAAAAGGTCGTTGCATCGATGCAGCCGTTTCATATCATTGACGATGGCCGATGGGCGTGGAAGCGACTTGATGAGCCAAGGCTCAAAGGGACTTACGCATTCCGCACGTTGCTGGACAGCGGCGGGGTTCTGGCTTTTGGATCGGATTCGCCAGTAGCACCGCTTAATCCGATATGGGGAGTGTATGGATCCGTCACCCGGCGAACGCTGGACGAGAAGAACCCGAACGGTTGGATACCGGAGCAGAAGATCTCGGTTGAAGAAACGGTCAGAGCGTTTACATTTGGATCGGCCTTTGCCGAATTTCAGGAAAAAGAGAAGGGCACGATCGAAGTCGGTAAGCTTGCCGATTTTGTCATCTTATCGGACGACATATTTACGATCGAACCGTCAAAGATCAGAGATGTGAAGGTGCTGACGACTGTTGTCGACGGCCGGGTCGTTTACGAAGTCAAGTGAAGGCTCTCGCAACATTCCTTTTCATATTATCGATCGGCGGTTCGGCTTTGACACAAGAGAGGGACGCCGATCTTGTTATTTTTAATGGCGAGATACTAACCATGGACCCCGGTAAGCCGCGGGTCGAGGCAGTCGCGATCATTGGTACCAGATTCGTTTCGGTCGGAACCAATGCCGAGGTTCGCAGACTGGTCGGAATACGTACGACCGTCATTGACGCAGCCGGCAAAATCGTCATCCCCGGAATTAATGACGCCCACGTTCATTTCATGGCGATCGGTAACAAGTTTTCGTCGGTCGATCTCCGCAATGTTGGTTCGTTCGACGAGATGCGGCAGCTCTTTGCATATTTCGTGCGTTTTCTTCCAAAGGGGCGCTGGATCCTCGGCAGCGGCTGGAACGATAGGAACCTGCAGCCGCCGAGCGCTTCTACAATTCGTTTGATCGATGACCTGACACCGGACAATCCGATCTTCGTTTACAGTGCTGACCCAAGTGTTGCTTTTGCGAACGCGAGAGCATTGACGATCGCGGGTATTTCGCGAAATACCCCAGACCCAATTGATGGAACGATAGTTCGCGATATCAGCGGCGAACCGACGGGCGTTCTAAAGGGAAAAGCACTTCAATTGTTGATTCGTCACATTCCGCCCGACCATACCCGCAGATGGTCCGAGATAGCAGAAACGGCATCGAATTATGCTGCATCGTATGGCGTTACCAGCGCACAAGATACCGATTCAGACGATCGAGCGGATGTATATCGCGAGCTCGAACGTCTTGGCAAACTGAAGACACGTATCTACGATTGCAAGGGTCTCTCGGAATGGGCCAAGACAAAAAAACTTCCCGAATTCGACAATCCCGATTCGATGGTCACGACCGGTTGCGTAAAGGGATTTCACGAAGGCGATGATGATTGGACGCAGAAACTGCGTGAAGATGTTATCGCCGCTGACAAAGCGGGATGGCAGGTCGCGATCCATGCGATCGGGGCAAAATCAAATCGAATAGTCCTCGATATTATTGAAGAGACGATCCGCTTGAACGGCAAACGCGACCGGCGATTCAGAATCGAACACGCCGAAGGGATCGCACCGGCCGACCTTTCGAGGCTCGGAAGGCTTGGCATCACTTTGTCGATCCAACCCTATCTATTTGGCCGAGGTGCCGGGTACCGAAGCGGTTACTACGAGCGATTACGTCGTGCCGGAGCGAAACTGGCGCTTGGTTCGGATGCTCCAATGACCGAATTTGATCCACTATTGCTGCTTTCGGCTGGGAATGACGGAAAATTAGAATTCAACAATGGCAGCTGGCTGACATCAATCATACATTCTCACACTATAGGTTCTGCATTTGCGGAGTTCAAAGAGAAGGTCAAGGGACAGATAGCGGTCGGCAAATTGGCAGATCTGGTCATTTTATCGCAAAATAGAGTCAGTTCCGCCCCGGATGCCCCGCACGTTGCCAATGTATCAGTAACGGTTGTGAACGGACGGATCGTTTATCAGAGATCTTATTGAATTTTGGAGACATTATGAAATTTCTTTTTGTAGTTTGTGCATTGATGTTGGTCTATTCCGCTCCGGTCTTTGGACAGGAACTGAACAGCAAGGGCGAGCCGGTAGCCAAGAACGAACAGAACAAGCCGGTAGATCTTAAAAAAGGCGAGAAAATAACGCGTGGAGCGGCGATCAGCCGATCTTCAAAAAAGGCAACTGTCGAAAAGGCATTTGCCGATCCGAAGAAGTACGAAGGTCAGACGGTGACCGTCGCAGGCGTGATCGTCAGATCATGCAAGACCGAAGGCTGTTGGATGGAAATGGCAGATAAGGAGGGAGGCAGATCGGTCCGAGTGACCTTTGGCGATCATCTCTTTTTTATACCTTTGAACTCGGCCGGCATGAAGGTAAAGGCCGAAGGGAAGTTTGTTACTACAGTGCTTTCAAAAGAAAAGGTCGATCATCTGATCAATGATGACGGTGCAAAATTTGATAAACGAAATCCAGATGGTACCGTGACCGAGATCTCATTTGACGCAACCGGCGTCGAATTGACCAAAGCCAACTAGACCCGAACACATCTGTCACAAAAAAAGGCTCGGGACCAAAATGGTCGCGAGCCTTCATTCTTCGCTTCATTCTGTTAGAACTTCAACCTGACGCCGACCTGAGCCTGTCGCGGCTCGCCGAAACCGGCAGAGACCGTTCCGTCGAAGTTAAAGGTAAGTGGCCGAGGCAGACTCCGTTGGTTGCGATTGTTGAAGAGATTGAATGCCTCGAAGATGCCCTCGATCGAAACCTTCTCCGTTATCTTAAAGGCCTTTGATGCCCTAATATCGAACGTGAAGAAATCATTCTCGAGACGCAGTGTATTGCGTTTGACGATGTTTGGAAACGATCCTCGATTTACGACAGACGTTGGCTGAGCCGAACGATACTGGACGATCGGTGAGAGATTGATCTCGTACGGCAGCAAGAAGGTCGCGAACGCGTTGAAGCGATGTCGCTGATCGCGATCGGACCAATTGTATTCGGGCGAGAGATCGCGAGGATCAACATATCGGAAAGTGAACGGATCACGTTCGTTGTCATCGTCTGATTTGTCGAACGACAAAAGATAATTGGCCTGGAACTGCCAGCGGTTTGAAAACCGTTTGTTCAGTGTGAAGGTTAACCCCTGATAAAGGGACCGAGCAGAACTTTCGGTCGATCGGATCTCGCCGATTCCCGAACCGTCAGGCCGCTCGAATATCGCTACACCACCGTAAAGCCTTGAGTCGCCTCGATTTACAAACCGCGTAAGCCGAGTCGATTTTGCATAGTTGTATGCGAAGAGCACCGAGGTATTCTTATAAACCTCGCGCTCGATGCTGGCACTATATTGGATAGTACGCGGATTCTTGAAGTTTCGCTCAAAAACCGCAACACCCGGATTAAACGGGCTGAAACCGGCCGTTGGAACGATGCCCGGATAATCGGGACAACCGTTCAAACCGCCTATCTTGTCGCCCGTACATAGGAAATTGGCAAAGAAAATGTTCCCCGCGATCACGCCGTCAGTATTCCTGGGGCCTGCAACAACAAGTCCTGGAATGCGGGCATAATAGATTCCTGCCCCCAGTCTGATTGCAGTTTTACCGTCATTGCCAGGCGACCAGGACATCGCCAAACGAGGAGCAAACCCATCTGTAAAATCCGGTATCGTACCGTCAGAAGTAAAGCGAGGGTCATTCAGAAACTGTCCGTAACGGGTTGCCGAAGGCTGGTTTATCGGGTCGGGCTGAAACTGTGCTTCCCATCGAAACCCAAGGTTAACCGTAAGGTTTCGCTTTGCCTGCCAATTATCCTGAATGTACAACCCGGGTTCGATGTTAGTGTACGCCTGAGTTCCGGCTTCTTCGACCGTACGATTTCCGATCGGTGCGAACTGCAGGTAAAGGGCAAGTGCGTCAGCGTTCACCTCGTCGATGTAGTCGATGAAGCCATCGATCGCTTCGCTTATTGTCGGAGCCGCAAAGATGTACCGGCCGCGGGCAAAACCGATGAACGTCTGCGACACCTTGACGCGGTTAAAATCGACACCCAGCTTGATCGAATGATTTCCGCGGATCACAGTAAGGTTGTCGGTAAACTGGAGCCGGTCGTCGTCGGACGGAACGGGAAGAAAGAACGGTCGGCCGAATCGATAAGAGATCGACCCGTCAAACGTGCCGATTGTCGTATCCGGAAGGTCGGGCCCATCGTAAAAGCGCGGTCTTTCTTCTTTCGCCCATTGGAAACGAAATTCGTTTAGAAGCGTCGGCGAAAAATTGGTGACCAGTTGAGCGATAAAAGAGTTTGAAGTGGACGTTTCGCGACCATTAGCGCTTGAACCCCAAGTCGGAACGTCAAAGGTGCCATTTACCTGCTCGGCACGGCTGTAATTGTGCCTGAACGTGAGAAGGTTATTGTTATTTATGTTGATATCAACTTTGCCCAGGAGAACGTCTGCGTCGTTCGTCCGTTGTATCACGGTCTGCTCGTTAGGTGAATTGAAACGTGTCGCGAAAATGTTGGCCAGGATCGGATCGATCGAATTCGGCTTGCTGCTTTCGCCGTCGTTACGCTCATAGGCAACAAAGAAGAAGGCCTTGTCTTTTTTTATTGGTCCGCCCACATTCCCGCCGAACTGGTAGTTCGTAAAATCCTCGACCGGAAGCCCGGCATCAACTGCGTCGGGGTTTTGTCCGGATAGAAATTGATTACGGAAAAACAGGAATGCAGCTCCTGAAAAACTGTTTGTGCCCGATTTAGTTACGGCGTTGATAAAACCGCCGGAACTGCGGCCGAATTCGGCGGAAGCTCCAACCGGAACTACCTGAAATTCCTTTACAGATTCGAGACTGATCGTGAACGCAGGACGCTGTCCGCCTCGCTGTTCGCCGAAGAACGGGTTGTTGGCGTCGGCACCATCGATGGACACGTTATTCTGAATCCCTTTCTGACCATTGATCGTGATCTCGTCGCCATCCGGCCCTTGAACGATGGAAACACCCGGAGTCAAAAGAGCAAAACGCGAAAAGTCACGCCGATTGATAGGCAGGTTCTCAACCGATCGTTCGTTGATCTGGGTTGAAAGTTCCGTTCGGGCGGTCTCGACCGCCTCAGCGTCAGTTGAGACGTCGACGGTAGCGGCAGTTTCACCGACCTTCAACTCTATTCGAAGCGAGAGCGTCTGCCCTACCGAAACATCGACATTTTCGAGTATCGTAGATGCGAAACCGCCTGCGGTCGTCGTAACGCGATAACGCCCGAGCGGCAGCAGCGGAGCCGTGAAAAAACCGTCAGAATTTGATGTGACAGTGCGTTCAAACCCGGTGGCAATGTTGCGTGCTGAGACCGATGCTCCAGAAATCACCGCACCATTCGGGTCGACGACCGTGCCCTGTATCAGACCGGTCGTTGACTGTGATTGTCCAAAGGAAGAAATCGCAGTTATGGCCACAATGACCATGATCGAAAGAAAGTTGGCAGGGATTCTCATGATGTTATCCTCAATCTGTTCGAGTTGTGTTGTCCTTACGATTCGTATTCAACGATCCTGGATTGCACCTTTTCGACGGTGTGAGCGATGCCTTACGGAAAAGTGAACCGGATGTGAAATTAATCAAAACTGACGGATTATACTGCCGTCGCCCAAGGAATTACAAACTTCCGTGCGTTAAATCTTAGCGGAATATGAGCATCGATATTCACGGGATTATTTCGGTCAAAATGTATTATTATGTTAACCTCAAGACTTCGTTTGAGTCAGCCGGTCTCATTTTGTTCTCATCTTTTTTAGAAGACGCAGGAAGGGAGAAGAAAACATGCTCTGGAAGATCGTTCTCGTAATTGGTGTTTTAGGATTTTTGCTTGGCGTCGCGTTAACAGGCGTTTCGGCAGCTTTACCGTTTGCCACGGACGGCCGTGTTGACTGGGACGAGGGGCCGATCTTCGGAGTCATCGGCGGCGCACTGGTACTTGTAATATCGTTTATTATGTTCCTTGTCGGCCTCATCTTTGTCTTGAAGAACAGAAAGAAAACCGGTTAGGTGCCCCTTTTTTCCAGTTTGCCCATGATTGTCTGATCAATGCAGCCGTTCAAGATACGCGACATTCCGATCGACCCGCCGTTGATACTCTCACCAATGGCCGGAGTGACCGACTACACCTTTCGCCGTTTGATCAAAAGGCGCGGAGGGGTCGGGCTCGTCGTGTCTGAATTCATCTCGGTCGAGGGATTGACTAGGGGAAATCCGAAATCCAGGCGCCAAATGAACTTTGACGAAGAGGAACGGCCGTTTGCGGTACAGATCTTCGGCGGCCGACCTGAGCGTATGGCGATGGGCGCCGAGATGGCGCAAGAGGTCGGAGCTGACATTCTTGACGTGAACTGCGGATGCCCTGCGCCGAAAGTCGTGAAGAACGGCGGCGGTTCGGGTTTGCTTCGTGAGCCGGGCCGCCTCGAGGAAATACTGAAAGCGATCAAGAACGCAATAACGATACCACTAACACTGAAGCTAAGGACCGGGTACTCTGACGCGTCGATAAACGTCGTCGAAATCGCAAAGATGGCGGAACAGTGTGGCGTCGAACACATACAGGTTCATGGCCGGACGCGGGAACAAGGATACAAGGGTCTTGCGAACTGGGATTTTATAAGATCGGTTAAGGCTGCAGTGAAGATCCCGGTTTCGGGCAACGGCGATATCACTACGATCGAGTACGGTTTGCGAAAATGGCGCGAATCGGGTGTTGACGGAATTTTGATCGGCCGAGGGGCAATGCAGAATCCTTGGATCTTTCGTCAATTTGCGGATGTGCTTGCCGGTCGCGAGCCGTACCAGCCTGATCTGGACGAGAAGAAAGCCGTGCTGCTCGAATTTTTTGAGATGTGCCTTGAAGAAATGCCTGAACTGGTTGCTCTTGGCAAAATGAAGCAGCTTGCCGGACAATTCACAAAAGGGCTCGTTGGCGGTGCGCAATTTCGTCAAACTTTATACCACTCGCATTCGGCGGATGAGATCCTGGAGAACATTTCGATATACTTCTCTACGCTTGCTCAAAGCAACCAATTTGGTGACGGGCTCGTCGAAGCTGAAGTTCCGATAATAGAGTCGTGTGAAGCGTTTATGAGCGATCCGGTCGGCGAGTGTGCTGCCGTTTAGATCGTTGTCAGACCTGTTTTGGAGAAATTTATGATTTCAAGATCCTTTTCAATCGCCGGTTGTCTAGTTTTCTTAGCCCTTGCGTCGATCAGCGTCGCGTCTCAAAAAATGACCGCCGAAGAGTTGGTGGCAAAGCACCTCGATTCTATCGCAGCGATTGACAAGAGAACCGGCCTAAAGAACCTCGTTGCTCGCGGTAATGTTTCGTTTACCGCTCTTCGGCAGGCGGGCACCGGCGGTGATGGTCAAATAGTGATGGCATCTGATGCAGAACGCTCGTTAATAGGAATGGCGTTTCGCATTCCCAACTATCCGGGCGAGACGATCGTTTACGACGGAAAGAAATTGAAGGTGGCATTTGCTTCGGGCAACGCACGGTCATATCTTGGCGATTACCTTTTCCGTTTTGACGATATCGTAAAAGAAGGATTGCTCGGCGGCACGCTTGCCCGTTCGTGGACCCTTGCAAATCTTGATCTCAAAAAACCAAAGCTGAAGTATGACGGGACGAAAAGCGTTGAAGGACGCGAAGCGGTCGTCCTCGATTACACCCCACGGCGCGGTTCTGACTTGAACATCAAACTATATTTTGACTCAAAAACTTTTCAACACATAAGGACCGAGTATCGTGCGACTATCGCTGTTCAGCAAGGACAGCGTGTCGGCGGGTCGGGGAGCGGTGCAGACGCCGCGGACCGCTCGTCACAGCAGCGTGAGGTCAGACAGACGCTTACTGAAGATTTCTCGAATTTTAAAAAGGTGAACGATATCAATCTGCCTCATTCTCACAAAATGTATTTGAGGCTTGAAGATATACGCGGTGTGCGGGAGTACGAGTTCAAATCCGAGTACTTTGAGTTTTTCTTTAATCAGGACCTCGACCCGAATTCATTTAACACGGCCGGATAATTAGATCTGGAATTCGATTTTTCGGAGACCATAACGTCTTTTGGAAGGAGAGAGCCATATGTGCAAACGAGCCTTGTTGACCATTTTGGCGGTCGCAATAATTGCTGGAGCGGCTCATGCTCAGAAACTAAAACCAGAGGAGATCGTTGCGAAGAATCTCGATTCGATCGCACCAATAGACGTTCGTGCGGCATTCAAGACATTCATCGCGGTTGGCGAGGTCACGGTCAATTACGTTACACAGAAGAATCCCAGTGCCAGCGGACGGGTCGTGCTTGCCTCGGCCGGTGATCGCAGTTTTATCGGGTACAGCCTGAACGCCGCAGACTATCCGTCGGAGCGGATCGTTTTTGACGGAAACAAGACGTCCGTCGATTTCGTGCGCCCGGGAAATCGTTCAACTCTCGGGAACTTCATTATTTCAAACGGGGCTTTGGTCTCGAACGGATTGTTCGGCGGAGTACTGTCGACGAACTGGGCGATTATGAAGACAGAATCGCGAAGGCCAAAGCTCAGCAGCCAGGGCACCAAGAAGATCGATGGACGCGAAGTCTACGCTCTCGGATATTCTCCCAGAGGCGGAGGCGATCTGGATATCACGCTTTTCTTTGATAAAGAAACATTTCGCCACGTTCGCACCGAATACACGAGAACATCGTCGGCATCGATCGGGCGAACTATAGATGAATCCGCCAGACAAAGTGAGACGCGCTTCAAGATTGTTGAGAATTTTGCAGATTTCAGGAACGTGAAAGGCCTGGTGATGCCCCATGCCTATTCGTTGCAATATCTGGTCACAGGTGCGAATGGTACGACAGAGATAGTATGGAACTATGTCCTGACGGAATTCGCCGTCAATCAACCGATCGAAGATGCTACCTTTGCGGTCCGCGCCGGATAGATGAGAAACACAGTAGCACGTCTAACAGTTTTGACCGCTGCCTGTCTATTCCTGAGCGGCGTTTCTTTTGGCCAGACGTCTCCTAATAAGATACGGCCGACCATCACTCCCGACGGAAATCCTGTGCGTTCAACGCCGGCCTTTGCTGAGGTTGTTCTCAGAAAGACCGAGATAGAGTCAGAGCTGGAGGCGTTATTGATCGACTATACAGATGACTTTCCAAAAGTCTCCGAACTTAAGTACGAACTCTCGCTCGTAAATGGCGAAGCGGAACGACTTTTGGCGGTCAAACCTGTTGAGGCAGGTAAACTGACCCTCGCCCTCGGCAAGCTACTCATCAAGAAGGTCTCGCTCGAGGCGGCACTTTGGGAGCTTTCAAAGACGTATAAAGACGAACATCCGGAGATAAAACGGGCAAAGCGCCGGGTCGAGATATATCAGTCTGCCATAAAGGAGATCTTAGGGAGATAGGATCTGTTCTTTTCGAATCTGAGAAATCAGCAAGGTAATGTTTGCAGCGTCACCCTTTGAAATCTGCTTTGAGATCGGGACCGATTCTATGCGATAAACCCTAATTTCCTCGCGCGCTCGGATCTCGATCAAATCACCTGCCTTTACATTTTTTGCAGATCTTGCGACCATTCCGTTCACAAATATCTGACCCGAATCGCAGAATCTCTGTGCAAGCGAGCGTCGCGGAATGAGGCGACTGATTTTGAGAAATAGGTCAAGTCGCATTGGTATCAATGGTCTGCATAAAAATGACGACACAATCAGGCTCCTTGCCTTTCTGCGTCGTCATCAATTTTCCTATGAACTTGCTAATTAGCAGCCTTTTCTTTTCGCTCCTCAGAAAATAGGATCGGGGCGACGAGCGGCCGATATGTATCATTGATCTTGATATAAGAATCTTCTCGCAGCGAGGACATGAACTTTTTGCCGGCCTCGGGAGCTTTTTCACTCAGTATCGCCAATCGGACCGCGCTCTCATCAAACTGCGACTCGCTGCTCGCCGCGGTCCGTTCATCCACACGCAAGATCGTCAATCCGATCTGATCGATCTCGATAGGTTCTGTAATTCCACCGGCTTTCACGTCCTTTATCGCGGTTGCGAATTTCTCCTCCAGGTCGCTGACCTTGAAGGTGTCGACCTTTCCGTTTGTCTTCGCCGCACCCTCACGGTCAGAATTCTCGGCGACCATCTTGTTAAAGTCCGCTCCTGCACGAAGTTCCTTGACGATCCGAGCGGCCTTTTCCCTAACGGCCGCCTCGGTATTGCCGGCAAAACTAAGAAATATCTCGCTGAGTGTTACCGTTTCAGGCTTGGTGAACTTAGCTTTGTTCTTTTCGAAATAATCCTTTAGATCCTTGCTGGTGGCCTCCCAGTAAACTTTTCGCTGAACCTCTTGCTGCAAAACGATCTCACGGGTCGCCTGTTTACGCCACAACTCGCGGATCTCATCCGGCTCTACGCCGGTTCGACGCATTTCGGTATAGAGCGCATCAAGCGTCTTCATATTGTATTGCTGCATGATCTGAAGAAAGCGCTGATTAACATTTCCCTCGATCTCGCGTTCAAGGCCCAATTCTTTCGCTTTTTGGACGAGAAGTTCTTCATTGATTAGATTTGCGATCAATTCGCCTTGGCGTTCGTTCACACGCTTTTCGGCTTCCTCGCGTGATTTACCTTGTTCAACCTCAGCCGCAATTATCGCTTTCATCTCACGTTTGATACGCGACAACGTGATAACGCCCTCATTCACCTGCGCGACAACCTCGTCAACGACCCGTTCTTCGGTTTCCTGGCCAAAGACCGACGCCGCGCAAAAAAGTACCAAGAAGACAGCAAAAAGGCTCAACAAATTAGGTTTCATTCAAAGACTCCGAAATATTCTCGTTTTGTTACAATGATGATGCGTCACTTGGATGCACACATCCTGCTTCGCGTTTATTCAAGCAGAAAAAAATGCGTCCGCAAAGGTTAACACCGGATCAAACTTAAATAATACCAGTTTCTTTGCGAAAATTCGCCCCGTGGGAACGACATCATTGTCCGGGATGCAGAAGTCGATCGATCTAAACTCCGCTGCACAAAATGTATTCTATGGCTCCTATTCGATCTCGAAAAATGATCTTCGGGAAATTGTTCCGGCGTATCGCTTCTGTTGTGGTCGTGTGTGCAGCGCTCCTTATCGGATTTTATCTTTCGCTGATCATTTCATCAGACGGTCTGTTGCCCGTCGAACGTGAGGCGACCGAAGCGGCGATAGCGCATCTCGAGGAACGCGGCTTTTCCGAAGACGTTGTTTTGCTCAAACATCTTGCCCGGTTTCGCAGAAATGACAACTGGCTAAATGCCTCGGTTGAGAAAGAAAACGCCTATGCTGCTACGAATTTTCCTTTCGGTATCGTAACGCTCTATCCTGATTTCTTTGAGTATCCGTCGGACAATGTCGAACGGGCGGCGATTCTGCTTCACGAATCCAAACATCTATGGGGCGAAGACGAAAAGGCCGCCTATGAGTATGTCTGGAAGAACCGCAAGAAACTCGGTTGGACTCGAGAAAAATACTCCGGTTCGCTGGTTTGGCAGAACGTCAGAAAACAGACCCGCGAATATGCTCCGATCCTTTTCGTGTGCGATTTTAATCCTGGCGACGATTGCACCGAGCAATGATCAACTCACCGCGATCGAATCCAGAATGTCCTGTGCCGCAATGATCGGGTTTGCGGATCCGAGTGGAACTCGGAGAATACCACTCGGGGAAAACGTCACGCCCTCCGTTTCTGAGACCAATCCCATAATGGCATCGGGTCGAACTTTCGCTAATTCGCTCATTTTTATTGCGATCTCGTTACCCGCACGGTCGATCGAAACAATACGCATTAGTTCGGCTCGCCGACGCAATCGGCCGTAAGCGAAAAGATTATCGACCGATTCCGGGATCTTGCCAAAACGATCTTCGATCTCGGCGTGGATCTGATGTATTGCTGCTTCATCCTCAGCAGACGATATCCGCTTATATGTTCGCAGTCTTTGGCTTGCTTCGGCGATGTAGTCTTTCGGGATCGAAACGTCCATACCAAGATTTATGGAGACACTGCTGTCGTCGGCAACATCGTCACCGCGAATCTCGGCGATCGTCCGTTCGAGCATTTTCGTGTAAAGGTCGAACCCTAGAGCGTCGAGATGCCCCGATTGCTGTCCGCCGAGCAGGTTTCCAGCGCCCCGGAGTTCGAGGTCGAGAGCTGCGATCCTGAATCCGGCCCCGAGATCGGAGAATTCGCGGATCGCACTCAATCGCCGTCTCGCTATCGGCGTAAGTTCAAGTTCGCTCGGAATGAGCATGTACGCGTATGCACGACGGTTCGAACGCCCGACACGGCCACGAAGCTGATATAGCTGCGAAAGGCCATAGTTATCTGCTCGATTGATGATGATCGTATTCGCACGCGGAATATCTATTCCGTTTTCGATAATTGTCGTCGCAACCAGTATGTCATATTTGTAGTCGATGAAATCGAGCATGATCTGCTCCATCTCCTTTTCGTTCATTTGCCCGTGACCGATGGCGATCCGGGCATTGGGGACGATCTTTTGCAGCAAGGCAGCAATCGACTCGATCGTTTCGACCCGGTTATGAATGAAAAAGACCTGGCCGTTCCGAGCGAGTTCGAGATCGATCGCTGTCCGGATCACGCCCTCCGAAAACTGCACGACCTGCGTATTGATCGCGAGGCGGTCGCGTGGCGGGGTTTCGATCACGGACATGTCGCGCATGCCCAAGAGTGACATGTTCAGTGTCCGCGGGATAGGGGTTGCCGAGAGGGTCAAAACGTCGACCTTCTTTTTCAACTGCTTAAGCTTTTCCTTGTGGGCGACGCCGAATCGCTGTTCCTCGTCAACGACAACAAGCCCGAGTTTCGGCAGCTTAACATCATTGGAAAGAACCCGATGTGTCCCGATGATTACGTCGACATCGCCAGTCTCAGCGGCTTTGACGACCGCTTTTTGTTCATTCGAGCTTCGGAAACGTGACAGCAGTTCGATCTTAGCCGGAAAGGCCGCGAAACGACGGCGGAAGGACTCAAAATGCTGATACGCAAGAATCGTTGTCGGGGTCAACACAGCGACCTGTTTCCCGTCCATTACCGCTTTGAAAGCGGCCCGCATCGCTACCTCGGTCTTTCCGTATCCAACGTCACCAATGATCAGCCTGTCCATCGGTCGCGGCGTTTCCATATCGGCTTTTATGTCAACGATCGCCGAGGCCTGGTCAACCGTAAGTTCGAAAGGAAATGCGTCTTCGAACTCGTGTTGCCATGGTGCATCGGGCGAGAATGCGTAACCCTGAACGAGCTTCCGTTCAGCATAGAGTTTCAGAAGCTCATCGGCCATATCGCGCATCGCGCGTTTGGCCTTTGCCTTGGTCTTTTGCCATCCAATGCTCCCAAGTCTATCGAGAGCGGGCGATGTCGCCTCGCCCGATGAATACCGCGAGACGAGATCCAGACGTTCGACCGGAACAAAGAGCTTTGCATCGTCCGCATAGACGAGCAGCATGAACTCGCGTTCGGTTCCATGCGACGAGATGGTCTTGAGACCTTCGAATCTGCCAAGACCGTGGTCAACGTGAACAACATAATCTCCGATTTTCAGGTCACGAAAGTCCGAGATGAAGGCACCGAGCCGCGGTTTGCGGATCGTGGCCGTCGGCGTGGGTGCCGGAACTTCGGACGTTTCACCAAAGATGTCGCTTTCAGTGTAGATGATCAGCGCTTGCTCGGGCATTTCGAATCCGCCCGAAAGATGGCCGATTACGATCGTTCCGGTTTCGGCAACGACTGCGTAATCGCGAAGGATCTCGTCGATCCTTTCAGCCATACCTTTTGTCACCATCGCATAAATGACCCGATCGCTCATCTTCTGCGACTTTACATGAGCCGCAAAATCAGCGAAATTGCCATGAAACTTGCGGGTTGCTCGGGACGAGACGACGATCTCCCCGCTATTTTCGACCGATGGAAATAAGAAAAGCGGATCGCGAGCTCGTTGGCCGATGCTTAAGTCTGACGACATCGTAAATTCAGCAGCGGCAAACTCTTCGTCAGTTACTGCGGCAGTTTTCCCCAAAGCTCTAAGTTCTACTCGGCTCACCGTGTCCAAGCGAGCCCTCAACTCTTCTTGCTTCAGAAACAGCCGATCTGGTTCGAGTCCGATACCTCCGGCATCCATCAGGGCCGCATATTGTGTCGAGATGTCGTCGTAAAGTTTTTGAAATTCCCGCTCGATCATCGCCGGTTCGTCTACGATCAACACGACATCGTTGAAATAGTCGAGAACGGTTGATCCAAGCGGACGGGATAAAGGCAGTAGGAATTCCCAGCCCAGGAACGATTCACCTTCGTCCGCAAAATCAGTCCGATCCCTTAGCGCTCGTTCAAACCGCGGGTCGGCGAAATGCTCGCGTGCTAAATCCGCCCAGTCCCTGAGGTCGTTTGGGGAAACCGCAAATTCGCGCATCGGGGCGATGCTCAGCGAACGTATTTGTTCGGTTGACAACTGTGTTTCCGGATCAAAGGAACGGATCGAATCGACCGTATCGCCAAAAAACTCGATCCTCGAAGGCATTGCGTCTTGCGGGGACCAAACGTCGACGATTCCACCCCTCACCGAAAACTGACCGACGTTATAGATCGGATCCTCGCGAACGTAACCCGCGGCTTCCAATGACACAATCAGCGACTCGGGCGAAATATCGTCGTCTCGATCGATCCGCGGGCCGATCTTCCCGATCTCACGCGGCGAAACGGTTCGTGCCAACAATGCCCGCGGAGGCAGAATAAGAAAATCAGGCGTGCCGTGCGACAATTGCCAAAGCGCCAATGCACGACGTTCGAGCGTTTCAGCGTGTGGTGAGACACCCGAATACACCTCGGTCTCAAATCCCGGCAATTCGACTATGGCTGGCAGATTTTCCGCTAATTCGCCGAAGAAGCGAAGATCGGTGGTCCAAAGATCCGCGGAAATGTTCGACTCGGTCAAAACAACAAAACGTTTTCCGGTGAGTGAGCGAAGCTGGGTGAGGATATAGGCCTTTGACGCCACCGAAGACAGACCCGACAGCGTTACAGAACGGCGACCGGAATCGATCTCGGCTGCGATCCTCTCGATCAGGCCAGGCATTCGACGGAAAGGCTTCATAAACGCACCTATCCGCAAAGATCGCGATTTCACGGGCTAGATCGAGACCTTTTGCGGAACTTATATAATGCCACATACAAGAGCTTTGGCGAAGGTGACGCTGCTCCCTGTGCGGCCCTGGATAGTTTTCCTTTGCGTTCGGTGTAGTTTGTCTGATTTAATCGAAGGTTCTAACGATTGACAAAAATTTATGCAGATTCCGCAATTTCACGAAATCATCGAACCGAATGACCAAACGGAGGCGCGAAAGGAGCATCTCGCGAAACTTCGCGAACTTGTCGGCAATACATATCCGAACCGTTTTGACCGCTCGTACCTATCAGGCTCTGAAGATACGATCTCGAGCATTCTGAAACATGGGCCGGTCGCTGCGGCGATCAAAGAAATGGCGACAGTTGTTGCGAAGCTTAGCGAGGGCGAACGCCCGCCGTCGGAGCAGAAAGACGCTCTCAATGTACAACTGAGGGCTCTCGGAAATGTTCGTATTGCGGGGCGTCTGGCCGTACCGCCTCGGGTGATGGGTAAGGCCGCGTTCGTACACCTCTCTGACGGGATATCGAGGTTACAAATATACGTCCGCAAACAGGACGCCGTCGCAATCAATAACGACACGGGTGAAGTGATCGAAGAAGACGGACGTGCATGGGAGGTCTTCAGTCTTCTCGATCACGGAGATTTTGTCGGTGTCGAAGGATTTCTTTTTGTCACGAATACCGGCGAGCTTTCGGTTCATGTCGAAAAACTGCAGTTCCTTTCAAAGGCAATGCTGCCGATGCCGGACAAAATGCACGGCATTGCCGATCCTGAGATCCGCCAGCGGCAGCGATACGCGGACCTGATCGCATCGAGCCTGCAAGTCGAGCGCGAAGGACTAACGACGCGCGAGGTTTTTGAAACCCGCGCAAAGACCATCTCGTCTTTGCGCCGGTATCTGGAGGATCATGGTTATGTCGAGGTCGAGACCCCAATGCTTACGCCAAAAGCAACGGGAGCCGCCGCAAAGCCGTTCAAAACCCACCACAATGCGCTCGACATCGACCTATACGCCCGCATTGCTCCTGAACTTTATCTCAAACGGCTTGTTGTGGGCGGCTTTGAGAAGGTGTATGAACTGAACCGCAACTTCCGCAACGAGGGCATTTCGTACAAGCACAACCCCGAATTCACAATGCTCGAATTCTACTGTGCCTACATGGACGTGAACGGGATGATGGACTTCTGTGAGGAGTTGCTCCGCCAATCAGTCATGAAAGCAACGGGCGGGCTGAGCTTGGAAAACCTGAATGTCGATCCTCGTGTTTTGGGGAGTCGAAGCAAATTTTGGGTGACTATTGATTTTTCATCTTTTGACCGAATCAAGATGGAGACCGCCATTTATCGCGGCTTGCCTTTCATAGTCGATTGGTATTTTCGACATGTTCGACCATCGCTGGGCGGAAAGGTCTCCAACTGGCTCGCTAAGCAATTTGGCGACGATCCTATTAGTTGGTTGCAGTCCGAGAACAACGCAAAGGCACTCTTGCAGCAGTTGAATTGGCTTTCATCGTTCGGCAATTTAATGAACGAAGTTGTACATCATAGCGAAGATGAAGGAACCGTTGAAATTTCAGAGGAAGATGCGTTTGAGAGCATTACTTCAAAGCTAACTGACCTTTCTCCAGATATCACGCCTCCGGTGCAAGGTGAAGGCGCCTATCTTGAAGCAATCTTGACTATTTTTGATGATCACATCGAAAGGGTAGTAGGAGTAGCAAAAAACGGTGAAGAGATTATAATTCGCCCAACTTTCATCATTGATTACCCGAAGTCCATCTCGCCGCTCTCAAAGGCTTCGCCCGAGAATCCGCAGATCGCGGAGCGGTTCGAGCTTTTCATCAACGGAATGGAAGTGGCGAACGGATTCAGTGAATTAAACGATCCGAAGGAGCAGTACGACCGTTTTGTCGATCAAATGTCGGAACGCGAACGCGGCGACGAGGAAGCGATGGTCTTGGACGAAGACTATATCCGGGCACTCAGCTACGGAATGCCGCCCGCCGCGGGCATCGGCATCGGCATCGATAGGCTCGTGATGCTTTTGACCAATAAGCATTCGATCCGCGATGTGATCCTGTTCCCGCATATGCGGCCCGAAAAAAGAACGCAAGAAGCTCCTGAATGATCGTCTAGGTTGGTGGAGAAATTATGCGGAAATGTTGGTTTACATTTGGGTCACTGCTGACCCTCACACTTGTTTTGCTGCTGTGTGATCAGGCAATTACGCAAACAACGGAGACGAGGCTATTCGCAAAGCCCGAGCGTCTCACTCTGAACGGTTTTGGCGAGCCCGATCCGAACAAAGAACCGACGAGCACCACGTTCCTGACGGCATCGTTTTACCCGATCGGATGGTCACGCGACGGAAAATTCGCGTATCTTGTCGAACCCCCCGACGAAGCGTGCGGATGTTATTTCGCCGAGATCGTGATCCAAGACCTCGTGACTGACAAAATACTCTGGTCCGAACGTTATTCAAGCGAGTCGCTCGAAAAGCCCGAGGCCGAGAACCTGGCCACATTTTGGCCAAAGAAGCAGAAACAATATTCCGCGAAGCTTGCGAAGTATGGTATCAGGCCGATCAGTGATTCTCGTTTGATTTTTCCCGTTTTAGAGTTTGAGGATGACCAATTGACACCAAAGATCGATGTTCGTATCAAGACCGACAATGACCTTGAGGTAATCGGCAATGTTACGGTCAAATTGGAATCAATACGCCGCGGCTCAAAGGTCATTAGCCGCGAATCATATAGAAAGGGACAGATCAGCGGATTTCGTAATGCCGAGATCGCTGGGCTATTGAAGAGTCCTTTTGAAGACCGGATCGCAGTGTTGATAGTCGAAGAGCACCGAGGTTGGGAAGGCCCGCCTAACATTACCCTGATCAGGGTCAGCGGTGCTGCTTTGAAGGCCGGATTCACGAAATGACGTGATCGGCCACGAATCAGCTGATAAGACACGATCCGAAGACAGAAAAAACGGTCGTTCCATTGGATCAGCAAGATCCGTGGCCGTGCGACCTATTTCGTCGCAACGTAGTATGTGTTCATAAAGTCGTGTTCGAGATAGTTTTTCGTGATGCTGGTGAAACCCGCTTTCGTCATCATCTCGATCGCGGTTTCTTCGCCCCACATCGCCCCCAGCCCCGCACCGCCGTATGCGAGTGATACCGTCATGCAGTGCGTCAATGAAATAGTGTAAACGAACGGTC
Organism: Chloracidobacterium sp.; assembly: GCA_016716305.1. Classification (NCBI taxonomy): domain Bacteria; kingdom Pseudomonadati; phylum Acidobacteriota; class Blastocatellia; order Chloracidobacteriales; family Chloracidobacteriaceae; genus Chloracidobacterium; species Chloracidobacterium sp. Next base: position 1,107,182 of record JADJWP010000002.1, on the reverse strand, counting down.
CGAGCGGATGTTCGAGGTTCTTCTCGATGTGGCACGAACCCCTGATATCCTGGACCAAATAGACGCCGTCGGATCGAAGCGCTTTCGAAATACTCGCAAGCATTCCCGCCGGATCTGCCTGATCATGGATCGAATCAAATGATGTGATCAGATCGTATGCAGCGGATTCGCCTATATTCGCGGCATCGCGGACCTCAAATCGGACGTTGCCGACATCTGCCTTTCTCGCTTCGGATCTTGCACGCAAGATGGATTCTTTTGAGAAGTCATATCCGGCAAACAAGCTGTTCGGATATCGTTTGGCGAGTTCGATCATCGCTCGCCCGCTTCCGCATCCGACATCCAAGACCTTGATACCGGCTTCAAGTTTTTCGTGCAGGCCCGGCACAAGGGGAATGATGTGTGAATCAAGAGCGGCGACCGTTGTTTGATCGCTTTCGGCGGCCATTACCTCATGGAAGCGTGGGTACTCGGTGTATGGAACCCCGCCACCGTTTCTAAAGCAATCGATCAGCTTGTCTTCGACGTTCCCGAGAACGGGAATGAACTCCATTGTCGAAGCGAAATTGAACTCGCCCTCGTTCGTCAAGAAGGCAGCATGCTCTGCCGGCAGTTGGTATGTTTTCGATTCCGGAAAGTAGTTTACGACACGGCCTGTCACCATAGTCCCGAGCCATTCCCGCACGTACCTCTCGTTAAGGCCCGCGGTTCCGGCGATCTGTTCGGCAGTCGACGCCGGGAGTTTGGCCATTGTTTCGAAGAGCCCGAGCCGGTTGCCTATGCTCATCGCAAGAGCGACGGCGCTCTTGTTCAGGATTTCGACGAGTCCTTGCGAAAACGCCTCGGCTTTCTGTTGATTGAATGTAGTGTCTAACATAAATGCTCCTATTGTTATTCATTCGTCGGATACCGAACTTTGAATATCGGCACCGACACCACTCTAGTTATCCGGCATCCGAGAAGTCTTGAGATATCGTTAAGAAAATTGTGAAATTTTTCTGAACGGATCTACACGTGCTATTTTTCAACGATAATATGCGTCCGATCTTTCTTACATCCTTCGCTCTTTTCGCATTTGCCTTCAATTCGATCCTGTGTCGGGCGGCGCTTGGTTCGGCCGAAGCTGATGCCTCCGGATTTACTGCTGTCAGGCTCGTTTCGGGTGCGATCGTTCTCGCCGCGATCTTTTTTCTGACAGGGAAGACGAAATGCCCTGTGAAAACCGGAAATTGGGCCTCGTCTTTGTTTCTGTTCATTTATGCCATCTGTTTTTCATTTGCATATCTCGGTCTGACGACCGGAGCCGGGGCACTGATACTTTTTGGATGTGTTCAGATGACGATGATCGGGTCTGCGATCGTCAAGGGTGAATTGCCGGGTGGGCTTGAGTGGTTGGGTTTGGTCATTGCGGTTGGCGGGCTTGTTTATCTTGTGTTTCCTGGGCTTTCCGCTCCGCCGTTGGTGGGTTCATTGTTGATGGGAGTGTCAGGCATCGCCTGGGGTTTTTATTCCTTGCGTGGAAAGAAAAGTGATGACGCCCTTGCCGATACTGCGGGGAATTTTGTTCGGTCAGTGCCGTTCGCGTTGATCGCTGCGATTCCATTCCTTTCGCAATTGCGTCTTTCGTCGCGCGGCATTGTTATGGCCGTTCTTTCCGGAGCTGTTGCATCAGGTCTTGGGTATACGGCCTGGTACGCTGCGTTGAAATACCATAGCTCGACGCGCGCTGCCGTCCTTCAGCTTGCGGTCCCTTTGATCGCGGCTTTAGGTGGGGTCTTGTTTTTGTCCGAGAGCGCAGATCTCCGCTTGGGAATCGCTTCTGTGTTGATCCTGGGCGGCATCGCTGTAACGATCATCGGTAGTAGGACGGTTCAGTGACAAATTGCTGGAGGATTTATTTGTCCATTATAGGGGGAAATACTTTACCTATGTTTCATCTATGAGATATAATTGCAGATACGCAAAATCCGGCGAGCGGTCAATGACCGCTTTGAGATCACATGGCTGTCTTACGTGTAGTCAAAAAATTATCACATCTACACGAAGAGCAAAAGGTCGGGCGCTCTTATATCGAAGCCGGCGGGCTCAGGCTCTTGCGGGGCGGCATTACTGAGTTTACAGGTGAGCATACTGCTGGAAAGACGAGCCTGACGCTCAATATCCTCTCGTGGCTGACGCAGCGAGGCGAGGTTTGTGCGGCAATCGATCTTAATGACGCGCTTGATCCGTATTCGGCGGCGGCCAACGGCGTGGTACTTGAGAATCTGCTTTGGGTACGATGCGGCGGCGGCGTCGAACACGCTCTGACCGCGGCAGATTACGTACTGCAGGCAAAAGGGTTTGGGATGGTCTGGTTAAATTTAGGCGGCATTCCGCACAAGGAACTGAACCTTATCCCGAAGACCTATTGGTATCGCTTTCGCACTAAGATTCGCGACAGTCAGACGATGTTGGTCGTGACGGGTAATCGTTCGCTAGTGAGTTCGGCGGCGGACCAGGCATTTTATTTCGATACTTATCAGGTAGTGTGGAAGGGAATGGGCCGATTCAAGCTGCTCGGAGAATTGCAGGTGAATATGAATACGCGGAAGCCTTTTATCGTCAGGCCGGAATTCAGGAAGATCGAGGCGGAGTATGCAGATGAGTAGGCTTTATGCATGCATCATTCAAACTCCGAGTACGGATTGCGGAATACGGAATTCGGGCGAGGAGGTTTCTCGCAAAGACAAAAAGGAGTGCGGCGATAAGGAAGGTCCCGACTCGCCGCTCACCGCTCACCACCCGCCGCTGACCGCCTTTGCCGAACAGTTTGCCTATCGTATCGAGGCGATCGACGGCGGTGTTTTGTTTGATGTCAGCGGACTTGAGAACCGCATCGGGCCGCCGGGCCGCATCGCACAAAGCATTGCCTGTGAGATGAAGCTGCGGGGCATAACAGGCTCTCTTGCTATAGCCGCAAATGCAAGTACCGCTTTGCTTTACGCCCGCGTGAAAGATGGTATTACCGTTATCGAGGAAGATGCGGATCAGCCGCTTCCGCTCGCCGCGATCGGGTTGAGCGAGGACACACTGAGTGTTTTTACCGCACTCGGGATGGAAACGACCGCTGACCTGAAGTCTGTTCCCGAAGATGAATTGATCGCACGCTATGGGCCGGACTTTCGCCGGACGCTCGACCTGATAAACCGGAACGGCACGCACATTCTGACCCCGAACCTGACAGAGAACCGCGTCGCGTGGGACTACGATCTCGATTTTCCGGTCGAGGATTTCGAGCAGCTCATCTTCATTCTCGGCCACGGAATAAGCAAGGTCCTGGCCGAAGCGAGCGGCATCGGATGCAGCTCTGAACAGATGGATATCAATTTAATGCTGGATAACAGAACGACGGCCGAATACAGCATCAAGCTTTCGTTCCCAACGCGTGACAAGGCGTTTTGGCTGAAATTGGCGAACCTGCGGATCGGCAATGATCCACCCGAGGCCGCGATCAAGGCGATGCGGCTCGTTTGTCATTTCGCACGGCCGAGGGCGATCGAGCGCGGACTTTTTGCGGCGACACGGCCTGAGCCGGAAAGTCTTCTGCTGACGGTGGACAAGATCAAAAAGATCGTCGGCGCAGAGAACGTCGGCGTACCCGCATTGATCGATCAGCGGCTCCCCGAGGCGTTCGAGTTGGACCACACGAAATTGCCGGCGGGAAACGAGAGGCAAGAGATAGAAGATCAGTATCCCGTGCTTGCGTTGAATTATTTCCACCCGCCGCTTCCGGCTGACATCAGAACGGCGGATGGCCGGTTGGTATATGTCAGCACGCAGTATTTTGTCGGGCATGTGACAGAGTACGGCGGTGCTTGGCTCGGGTCTTCACAATGGTGGACCAAGCGGTTTTGGCAGCAGATGGAGTGGGATGTCGAGCTCGACGGCCGACGCATCTACCGTCTTGCCCGGACGCAGGAAGGCTGGTTCGTGACGGGAGGATACGACTGATGTTTTACGAGATGCACGCGCGTTCGGCATTTAGTTTTCTTGCATCGGGTTCGATGCCTGAGGCTCTTATCGAGCGGGCGGTGGGGCTTGATATTCCCGGCGTTGCGTTACTCGACCGCGATACGGTCTCGGGCGCGGCGAGATTTCATTTCGAGGCGAGAGGTGCGGGCATAAAGCCGATGATCGGTGCTGAGATCACGATGGACGACGGCAGTTTTCTGCCGCTTCTGCCTATCGATCTGGCGGGCTATAGAAATCTTTGCAGGCTGATAACGACCATTAAACTACGCTCGCCGAAGGGTGAGCATTTCGCTACGCCGAAAGACATTGAGGAGCATTCGAGAGGCCTTATCTGCATCACAGGCGGGGAGGATGGCTTTATGCATCGGAGCATCCGACGCGGCGAGGGAACGCGCGATCTGGCATGGCTCAATTACGTTTTTGAGAAAAGGCTCTATGTTGAACTGCAGCGCCATTATCTGCGGAGCGAAGAGAATATGAACCAGCAGCTCGTCGGGCTCGCCCATAAACTGCATTTGCCGATGTTTGCAAGCAACGGTGCATATTACGCGGAGAAAGCCGACCGTGAACTTTTTGATGTCTTTACCTGCATCAAGAACCACACGCCGATCTATGAGGCCGGAAAGATCTTGTCGCAGAATGCCGAGCGGCATCTGAAATCCAAGGAGCAGATGCTGCGGCTTTTTGAAGAGTTTCCCGGGGCGGTTGCCCGCACACACGAGATCGCTGACCGCATCTCTTTCTCGATGGACGACGTCGGCTACACCTTCCCCGATTTCCAGGTCCCGCCGGGTGAGACGATGGATTCATTGCTCAGAAAGCTGACGGAAAAGGGTGCGATAAACCGTTACGGTTCGCTTACACCCAAGGTGCAGGCGAAACTCGATCACGAACTCAAACTGATCGCCAAGCTAAAACTTGCCGGGTATTTTCTTCTCGTTTGGGATATTTCGAATTTTTGCCACTCGCGTCGGATATTGTCGCAGGGGCGGGGCTCAGCGGCGAACTCGGTGGTCTGTTATTCGCTCGGGATAACTGCGGTCGATCCGATCGAAGGCGAACTATTGTTCGAACGGTTTTTGTCGGAAGAACGCGGTGAATATCCCGATATCGACATCGACCTGCCATCGGGTGACGATCGCGAACTCGTCATTCAGCACGTTTACGAAAAATACGGTCGACGCGGTGCCGCGATGACGGCAAATGTGATCACCTACCGAAGCCGGTCGGCCGTGCGGGAAGTTGGCAAGACATTCGGCTTTCCCGAGGAGATGCTCGGCCCGCTTTCGAAGTCGATCTCACATTACGGGGTGGCGGAATTCGGCGAGATGATCGAGCGTTTCAAGGAAAATGGTTTTGACCTAAAGAATGATTTTCGCACTCGCAAATTCGTTGAGCTTTACACACGGATACTCGATTTTCCGCGGCATCTTGGCCAGCACTCCGGCGGGATGGTGATGCTGCCGGAAGGATTGGACAGCGTAGTTCCGATCGAACCGGCATCTATGGAAGGCCGTTCGATAATCCAGTGGGACAAGGACGATTGCGAACGGCTCGGTATCGTAAAGGTCGATCTGCTCGGGCTCGGTATGATGGCCGTGCTTCGCGACACGCTGCTGCTGATCGAAGAGCATCGCGGTGAAGTGGTCGATCTGGCAAAGATACCGAAGGACGATAATTTGGTCTTTGAGACGCTGCAGAAAGGCGACACAATTGGGATGTTCCAGGTCGAGAGCCGCGCCCAGATCAACTTTCTGCCTAAGTCGCGGCCGCAGACTTTCTACGACGTGGTCGTGCAGGTGGCGATCATCCGCCCCGGCCCGATCGTCGGCAAGATGCTCAGCCATTACATCCGCCGGCGGCAGGGCTTAGAAGAGATCGACCACATTCATCCGTGGCTTGAGGATACCCTTAGGCGGACGCTCGGCGTACCGCTCTTTCAAGAACAACTTCTCAGAATGTCGATGATAATGGCTGGTTTCACCGGCGGACAGGCCGAGGAATTGCGGCGTGCGATGGGCTTTAAGCGTGCGGATAAGCGGCTGGCGAAGATCGAAACAAATCTTCGCGATGGAATGACCCGAAACGGCATCGAGCCCGAATTACAGGACCGCATAGTGAACAACATAACAGCATTTGCGAATTACGGGTTTCCAGAATCGCATGCCGCGAGCTTTGCATTGCTGGCCTATGCCTCGGCGTATTTGAAGGTCTATTACCTTGCCGAATTCACCACCGCGATGCTAAATAATTATCCGCTCGGGTTCTACGTCCCGGCGACACTGATAAAAGACGCACAGCGGCACGGGCTGCATTTCCGACATGTCGATGTGAACCGGTCAGACTATCTATTCACGATCGAGGACGGCGAGGTGCGGTTAGGTCTGAAATATGTAAAAGGCCTGAGGAAGGAGGTTGCCGAGGCGATAGTCGAAGGCAGAATGCGACATTCGGAATGCGGAATTCGGCATTCGGAATTCTCCGAAGAAGACCATTCACCATTCATCCCTTATGCTTCGGTCGAAGACATCGTCCGCCGTGTACCGCTGATAAACAAAAGAGAGATACGTGCATTGTCGCTCGCCGGTGCCTTGAATTTTGAAAGGCAGGTTCATCGCCGCGAGGCGCTTTGGCGATCGGAACTTGCGATACAACCGAACGGCGATTTGTTTAATGCCGAGCGCGAAATTATCGGCACCGGTAACGGCAGCGACGATAAAGCTTTTTCTCAAGGCTGCAAGGACACAAAGTTCATAAAGCCGATGTCCGAATGGCAGGCGATGGAATCGGATCTTCGGTCGATGGCAATAACGATCGGCAAGCACCCGATGGCTTTTTTGAGAGATGAGCTTAAGAAGCTCGGAGTGATCGAGGCGATCGAGACCCACAGCCTGCGAAAGAAGGATGTGGTGACAGTTGCGGGATCTGTGATCGTTCGCCAGCGGCCGAGTACCGGAAACAGTGTTGTTTTCATCACAATGGAAGACGAAACCGGGCACTCGAATTTCATCGTGATGCCGGACGTCTTCGAACGCTTTCGCCGCGTCATCACTCACAGTTCATTTTTGCTGATCAAGGGAACCGCCGAAGAAGGCGGCATGATAAAAGCGTTGTATTTCGAGCCGATAAATGCTTTTATGAGTCAAATAAGATCACACGATTTTCATTAAGCGTATGTGCGGACGATACAAATTAAGTGCACGCCACGAGGACGTGCAGAAACACTTTGACCTGATCGACGGAAAATTCGACTTCACGCCGAGCAACGAGATATTTCCGGGCACGAACATTCTTGCTGTCGATCGTAACCGCAAGGCTGAGAGTATATTCTGGACCATCGAAGATCGCGATTACAAAGGTGTGATGCGAAAGGTGATCAACGCCAAAAGCGAGACCGTCCATTTCGTACCCATGTTCAAGAATGCATTCATTCACGGCCGCGTGCTGATACCCGCGACCGGCTTCTATGAATGGAAGGATCTGCCCGATAAACGAAAAGAAAAGTACGAGTTCGAAATGGATGAGCCGCTCTTTGCGTTCGCAGGCATATCGCGCGAATGTGAGATCAAAGGCGAAACCCGCAATTGCGGCGTTATATTGACCACCGAAGCCAACGATGTCGTACGACCGATTCACGCAAAGGGCCGAATGCCCGTAATACTTCACAAACAGGATTACGAGAAATGGCTCGATCCCGAGACGCCCGCAGCCGAGCTGAAAGACTTGATGCAGCCGCTGCCAAACAATGAGATCACGGCAAAACCAGCAGAAGAAAAATAAAAAGGGGCTGCCCGACGACAGCCCCATGAAATTACCGCAACGTTCAGCTTAGAACACGAGACGTGCGCCCAACTGAATTCGACGGTTACCGCCGTTGGTGGCTCCCTCATTGAGGAAGTTGGCACCGGCTGTAATGGTCGCATTCGGGATGCCGTAATTACGCAGGTTGAACGCATTGAACATATCCGCACGGATCTGTACGCGTACGCTCTCGGTGATCCGTGTATTCTTGATAATGCCAAAATCGACATTCTTTATGCCGTCGGCGCGAAGAATGTTCCTTCCTGCATTACCTACACGTTGACCTGCCGCCAAAGCACTGAAGAGCGATGCACCGCCGGCCGCACGGATCTCTTTGACCGACATTCTCGAAAGATCGAGCGTGGTGTTCAAATTCGGCCGGATCGGGTTGCCCACGAGGCCGTCAATACCGCAAACCGCACATGCCGGATCTGAGCCGAGAAATACGGTAAAAGGAGCACCGCTCTGGAACGTGAAGAGCGAATTTACCTGCCATCCGCCCAATACCTTTCCTACAAAACCGTCTTGTGAACGATAGAAAGGCAGCTCGTAGACAAAGTTGCCCGTAAAGCGATGCGGGCGGTCATAGCTCGAGCGGCCACGATCGGCACGTCGGTTGAACGAATCCTGCGCAACAGCGACCTCAGCCGAAGACGGATTGAAGATCTCAGAACCGTCATCGATGAAAGTACTCCAGGTGTAGTGGACACCGGCACTGAAGTTGTTGCTTAAGCGCTTGTCCAAACTGACCTGCATTGCATCGTAGGTCGAACTTCCCGAGTTGGTCCTCAGTCGGATCGTTTCGAGGTTAGGATTGACTCGATTGCCAAAGTTGGGGTTGGCACCAACTGTTCGGCAAATAAGACCCGGCCGGCAGGGATTGCCGTCGACGGTCTGGAATAAACCAGTACCGCGCGTTCTCACGTACCCGATCTTGAAGACGGTATCACGGGTCAATTCTCGTTGAAACTCAAGCGAAAACTGATCGGAAGCCGGAGCACGAAAATCATCGGACACTACCGTACGCACAAGCGTATTTGGCTGCCCGACATTTGGTACTGTCGTATTCCGAAGGTTGACGAAGGCTCCGACCGTGTTCACGTTTTGAGCCGCTACAAATGGGAACGAACTCGCAACGTTCAAATTGATGTTGATGAAACTGGCGTCATACGAACGGGCATAACCGCCGCGAATAACAAGCTTATCGCCGCCGGTGATAAAGCCCATTATGCCTTTACCGCTTGTTCGCGGATTCCAGTTGAACCCGATGCGCGGCATCCAGTTGTCGGTATCGGTTTCAGGCACCGGATTAAGGCGAAATGCCGAATTGCCCCCGTTTGCGGCAAGGATTCTCTCATTCAGATCCTTCAGATAACTGAATGAATCGCCCGGATATTCATATCGAATTCCATAGGTGAGGGTGAAATTCGGTGCCACCTTCCATTCGTCCTGCGCGAAGAAATAGTACTCATACCAACGGTAAAATCCGATCGTATCGCCGCCCGCAAGCGGAAGGTTGATCGTCGCGGTTTGAGCTATATCATCGATGAAGTTCTGAATGTTGACCGGCTGTCCTACGGGTGAACTGTAAACTAGTCGACCGCGGACCGTCGGGAAGAAAAAGCTCTTGACGTCCGAACGTCGGAGGTCCACGCCAAATTTGAACGTGTGATTCCCCGTCATATATGTAAGAGCATCGGTTATCTGATACGTATCGTTGATACGAAATTGCGGGAGGTTCACCGCCAGTCCGATCGCAGTTCGGTTTGCCGCGGCGTTGAACCCATTCAATCCCAGACCTGGGATCTCAAGCGAAGGAATGGATTCCGAACTTGGATCTTCTGCACCCGTGATCGAGTCGAAACGCGACCACGCGATCCTTGCTTCGTTGGATGTCCGGCTGTTAAGGATCGAGTTCCAGACCAGGTTCGCCGCTTTCGTCTTGGTATCGTTGATGGTTGTAAGTCCGGGAGGGGTTACCTGACCTGTACCGGCGGTCGACTGATAATCATATCGATATCGGCCATAGATCAAATTCTTATCGTTGAATCTGTGATCGATGCGGAATGATCCCTGGTCGTCATCAAATGTAAATGACGATGAACCGGTCAGGTTGCCAAGCGGGACAAGATATGTATTTCCGCCGAGAGTAAATGTTGCATTCGTTCCGTTCGGCGTACCCGCGGGAACGAAATTAAGCAAAGCCTGCACTTGCGGACGGCTGCCCGCAACACTCGAGAGGATCTGGCGGCCAGCTTCTGTGGGAGCCCCGCTCAATGTGAAACCTGAGCCGAGAGCCCGATCCGTCCAACGCTGATAGTCAACGAAAAAGAAGGTTCGGTCTCTCCCGCTCCAGAAGAACGGGTCGTCACCGCCACCTGGCCACGGGAACATCACCGGGCCACCGACCGTGAAACCAAGTTGATTCTCGTTTCGCCTGGGCGGGCTTGTGCGCGCGGGGTCGGTCGCATTTGGATTACAAAAACCGGCTGCTTTGTCGAGATTGCTGCACGAATTTAGCGTCTGGTTGTTATGAAACCAGAACGCGGAGCCCCGGAAATCGTTGGTGCCGGATTTTCCGATGAAATTGACTACTGAGCCCGAATTTCGTCCATATTCGGGGAGGAACTGGTTGGTAACAATACGAACTTCCTGAATCGCATCAGGATTGTTCAAGGCAACTTGCCCGCCGGCGACGCTCGGGTCGTTGGTGTCCTGTCCGTCGATCAAAAAGCTGTTAGATCGAAGCCGGCCACCATTCGAAGAAAAGCTGATGCCGTTAGCAAAGCCGGTCTGACCGCTTCCGAGTTGACTGACGCCCGGAACCGAAAGAAGCACGTTAAAAACGCTGCGATTCGGTGCGATCGGCAGCTCGGACAAACGCCGTTCGTCAAAGCGAGTCGCGACCTCAGCTGTTGTGGTGTTAAGAAGTGAAGCGTTTTCGGTGACCGTTACGACCTCTTCAACTCCACCCGGTTTCAGGCTAGGGTTAACGACAGCATTCTGATTTACAACAAGTTGGATGCCGGTTTGAACCAATTTCGCGAAATTGCCGGCTTCGACCGTCAGCTCGTACGGACCTGTTGGGATATTCGTAAAGCTGAATCGGCCGTCCGAACCAGAGGTTGCGGTGCGAGCAAATCCAGTTTCAGCGTTTTTGATGCTGACTGTGGCACCAGCCACCACAGCTCCGGCTTGATCACTAACGGTTCCCGAGATCGTTCCTGTCGATGTTTGGCCGAAGCTAAGTGTTACGAGGCCGACCAACAGGATCGAGATCGGTACAATTCTGAAAAGTCTTCTCATTTTGCCCTCCATTTGAATCGTCTAAACAAAAGCCGCTTTCATTGTTTGAAAGATCAGAACAACGTAAACAATGAATTAGCGTAACTTGCTGGACAAATTAGCAAAAGTCGTACCAATACTTAACTGTTGCACATAAATAAGTTAAATAGGCTCATTCACGAATTTGTAACAATAATTTGATGTCTTTTCCAAAAAAATGGAGATTAGCGAAGGCCAATTATGAATGGACAGGACGGAATGCAGGGCTAGCGAACCTGTATGGACGCTATGAACGAGTTGCGGTTGAAAAGAGGTCTTATCGAGACACCAAAGCGCCCGTCGGTTTCGAGCGAATCGAGAAAAGGCATCAGATCTTCCCAGAATTGCACGTTAAATTTTATCAGCCACCATTTGAGGAGTTTCTGAAAGAGACGCGGAAGGCCCTCAAAGTCGTAGAAATCTACTATGTAAAGTCGACCGCCTGAAGGGAGGTTGCGCAGGGAGTTTTCGATCGCGTTCCGCCACGAGGGGATCATTGAGATCGAGTACGAAAAAAATATCTTACCAAACGGCTCATTCAAGGCGAACGTTTTTTGATGTTCGAAATCATCAGCGAGAGCAGTTCGGAGCGTGATTGTGGGTACCCGGGATGCAGCGATCTTCGATCGCGCCGTTTGGAGCATCGCTGCTGAAGCATCGAGACCATAAAATGATGCCGACGGATATCTCTTTGCTAGTATGATCAGATTTCTTGCCGTTCCGCAGCCAACCTCGAGAACGCTCTCGTCCGGATTTATTTCCATCTCGTCCAGAAGCCGGTCTCTACCAAGCAAATAGTATTTGCGGGTCGCGTCGTAGAAGTACCGTTGAAGCCGATACATCCGATCCATCGTTTTGAAGGCATCGTCCATTTGAATTAACCTTCAGGCCAGAAATTCGTATAAATGAAAGCCGCCATAGATCGACGCTCGGTCGCTCTTGAAAAGTCTAGCCGAAGTTTCTCCGTCGTATTGGAATCTACTACGCAGTTCATTGGGCAGCGAGGATTCGACTGGTGAGGCGGAACCGGCCGTTCGAAAAATGACCCGTGCACCTGGTTTCGATCTTTCAGCGATGGCGGCCCACAGTTCGGCCACTTGTTCGGAATTCATCCAATCCTGGGCGTCGAGCAGAACAAACCGATTGAATGTCCCAAGGGGACTATTGACGATCTCGTCAGTTGCGCTGCCAACCTTGGATGTCAGCCGACCAATATTTGACCGCAGCACTTCGAAATTCGCTTCTTTCAAATATTCCGGTATTGCCTGTCTTTTTTCTGTGTCGTAGATCCTTCCGAACGCCTGCCATGCGAAGTAGTTCTCAGTGATCGGAAAATCGCAGGCGAGCCGCTTTGCTCGTTCGCGATAGATGTCGATAACACTGCCGTTCTCGGACAGATCTTTTTTCAGCTCTTCATACTGCTGCGGCGGTATTCCGAGTCCAAACATCGTGACTGGCAATTTGCCAACGGTTCTGATGATAAGGCTGTCGAAGAAAGGATCGATGTGTTCGGCAAAGAGCTGCTGTTGTTCGTCGAGGTTTCGGGCCTCGAGAACGGCTTCCGGACGACATCCAAGCAGCCGGGCAAGTCGATGAAAAAACCTGAGAAAATAACCGTTTCTCGAATGTTCGTAAAGACCGTCATTTCGAAAGAAGCTGATCCTGTCACCAAAAAGAATGCTTCCCCCAAGTGTGTTCGATTCCCAAAAACTTCGAGTTCTGCGATCCAGGTTGTTCGCGATGTATTTGATGTAATTGGCTTGAGTGTCTGGTCCTTTACCCGTACCAAAGAATTCGAAATACTCCGAGTATCCAGGCATGAATCTACAAGCCGCGATCTTTAGGTTGAGCAGATATATGTGATTTTGATTAAGATCGACGGCAGTAACATGCTCAGGCGATTCAAGCAGGTAATTCAGCGCGTTACAGCCGCCTGACGAGATCGTTAGTATCCTAGAATCTTCATCGATCCGAAGTGCTTCAATATCGACTCGCGGATCCTCCCAGATCTGGTTATAGACGAAGGCGTCGAACCATGCGGCGAAGAGTCGCTGCAGCATTCCCTCTTTTGATGTGAGATGTTTGTTCTGAACCGCTGTACGAATTGTGGTCTCGGGTTTCATTCTGAGGAGATCGCCATCGATATGTAAACGTGCATGAATGTGCAAGTTTGTCGGCCCGAGCGGAAATCTGCATCACAGTGAAGTTAAGACTGTGTGAACAAAAAAGGACTTTGGCTATTCGTTTGCCATCACTTCTACCGGATCAATATCGGATGCTCTCCAGGCAGGATAAAGCGCACCGATAAGGCTGCCGACGATCGCGATCAAGATCGCTGTTATGACCCAACCCGCACTGAATTCGATCGAGAGCTCATATCCGCGACCGATCGCCTCAGCTGCCAACAATGCGATCAGAAGTCCGAAAACGACCCCAAGCACGCCGATCAATAATGCCTCGCCTTCGATCGTCTTGATGATGAATCCCTTTGACGCTCCGAGCGATTTTAAGATCCCGATCTCTTTTCGTCGTTCCGTGACCGTTGTATACATCGATAACAAAACAAAGATGGTGCTGACGAATGCTCCTAAGCCAACCAGAACGCGCAGGAGCGTATTCAACCCGGGGATACGCTGCTGTGCATCGATAACAAAATCGCTAGTAAGATTTACCTTGTTTCCGGGCAATTCCTGATTTATGCGCGCGGCGACGGCGTTGACGTCAGCGTCATCATGCACCTTGACGAGAATGTATGTACACCTGCCTTCCGATTCGAGCACGCGCTGGAGAGCGCCTAGCGACATCTTAATGCGTGAGCCAGACGGTGGCGAAAAAACGCCCACTACCTTGTAGGACTTGCCGCCAAAGAGCTCGACCGGGTCACCGACCTTAAGACCGTCGTCCCTCATCTGTCGCTCATCAAAGATCACCTCGTCGTCCGCCCGAACCGGGCGGCCTGCAAGGATCTGCATATCGTTCATTGCCGCAAACGGTTCCCAATCGACGCCATCGATCTGCTGGATACCCCAACGACCCTTTGTGCTTGCAGTGATATAACGATAAACAGGAACCGTCGATTTGACACCCTCGATTCGAAGAAGCCTTTCGGCATAGGCCGTCTGCACGGGAGCGTTTGAACTATCAAGGCCCATTGCTCCCGGGCGCGTGAACACGATCTCGGCCTTCCAATTCGCCGCGCGTTTTGCCATTTCGTTGGTCATTCCGCGGGCTAAACCCGTAAACAGCACGACGAGGATAACGCCCAATGCGACCCCGACGACACTGATCAGTGTACGAAGCGGACGAACACGCAAATTTGCAAGTACGAGATCAATCATCCAAAAGCACAGTATAGTCGAACGAATGCGACGCCGCGACATCCGTGAAGAGTTCCGGTTCGGTGTGAAACACCTCGAAGATCCGGTCGTACGCATCAAAAAGCCGATCGGTCGCGATCTCTCTCGTATTTGCACGCGCGGTCGCGACCGCTTCAGTGACTTTCCTGAGCCTTTCCGGGTCATCGTCGAGCACCCTCAGTATTGCTTTCGCAAATGCGGGTCCGTTAGGTTCGGTCAGCCAGGCGTTCGATTCAGTTGCGTATGAGAGTATGCCGCCGGAGTTCGGTGCGACGGTCGGCACACCCGAGGCCATTGCCTCAAGAGGTGCGATCCCGAACGGTTCTTTCGGATTCGGGTGCACGAAAACATCAGCGTTCGCGTAAAAATCTGCAAGTGTCTTCTTTTCGAGGTGGCCGATCTGAATAATCCGGCCGTCTGCCTCGCGGGTCGATCGTTCGCGAAGTTCGTCACTCAGCGGTCCGGCACCGGCAACGATCAAACGGAAATCGCGTGTAGCATCTTTCGTCAACTCTTTCATCGTATCGACAAGAAGTCCGATGTTCTTTTCGGGCGAGATCCTGCCGGCGTACAACATGACGACCGAGCTTTCCGGGATCGAGGCTCGTCGACACATATCGACCCGAATCTTCTCCGATCTCCGGTCGGGTGTGAAAAGGACCGAGTCAACTCCCCTTGGACAAACGATGATGCGCTGACTTAGATCGATGCGAGGACTTTTCAGCCATTGCCAGCATTTGTTGAAAAAGAACTTCAAGCGGCGGTCGTTCGAGGCGGGTAAGGTTGACTGTCTGAACTCCTCGGCAGTGTACTCCGAGTTTGCTATGTGAAAATCGAAGCTCGGCATCAAATAATTGCCAACGATTCGCCGCGACAGCCATCGGCCGATCGATCCGCCGAGCAGGAACGATTCAACATTGTCATCCATTCGTTCGCATGAAAAGTGAACGAGTATGGGTCTTCCCAACCGTTTGAAATTATTCGTTCTGATCATTGCGCCGATCAAACTGAGCGTATATTTGTCGGTGACCTCGATTATGTCGGGCATCTCGGCCAATAATATCTTTCTGATCGGCGACTCTGATCTCATGTAATGCCAGGGCATCATCACTCGATATCGTTTGTCGAAAACAGGCGAATACTTGGCCGGAACGTAGTAGATCTTGGCGAATTCGTTGACCTCTTCGATGGTTTCGACCTCGCCCGGTACGATCAAACGAACGTGACGCTGGTGTCGGCCGGCGGCCGCTAATAGATTATTGAACGACGTGCTGATCCCACCAGAGTTCTTGTGGTAATAATTCGTAATGTGGACTGACTTGATATCTTGCGGCGTCACGGCGGAGTAGGTTAGTGTTTTCGCTTCCTCGAATATACGAACGACGACAGCGCAACAGCAATGACGAGGAGTATCATGCCGTCGACACCCCAGTATTTCAGGACAGCGAGTTCTCTTCCGTTCCCGTAGGTCCATGAAGCCTTGTTCGTGAATGCCCAGCAGATGAGCTGCGAAAAAATGCCAAAAGCACCGAGAGCGATCAGGGCGGCAAGGAACGCTCCGCGGCGAAGCATGAACGAGATCTCGTTCGGGATGAAGGCGAGGAAATGGAAAATGATCACCGGCAACCGCGAGAGGTCGCTCATCAACGATTTGCTTTCCGATTCACCGACGATCATGACGCCGCGCCGCATGGCGAAGAGGGTGAACAGGGCCGAAATGATCGAAAAGCAGATCGAACGAAGGATCGCGTCACCGGTCAGGTCCTGTGTTGATGTTAGAAAGCCGAAGATCGTCTGAAGAAGGAATTCAAGAACGTGACTGACGAGAGGGATCAATAGCAAGATCGCCAAAAGGGCCTTCCAGAAAGGCTCTACACGCCGAAACGATTGGATCAACGCACCTGCGACACCCGCAAATAAGAAACGGAAACTGAACTGAACAAGGGCCGCAGCGATCGCAAGTCGGAGCGTTTCCTTTCCGATCAAATAGGTGGCAAGAAAAATCGGTGCACGAACAATGCCGCTCAAGATGGCACCTTTGTAATTCCAAAGTCGGACGAACTGACCCGGGTCTTTCCAGAGTGACCGCAGGGCATCGCCGATCGTATTCGACGATGTTTCTACCGCAGTTTCTTCAAACGTGATCTCTTTCATAAATCCGACCCAACTCCGCTTCGGAGTGTCGAACAAAGGAAGCTGACTACTCCATTATCCTACCGTTCACCTGCCTTTTCTTCATTTATTCTCTTTCGCATTTCGGCAACGCGAATTGTCTCTTCATAGGCATCAAACACGCCTGCGAAGATCGTGTCCCAGGAACTCGAAAGGGCTCCGTCACGAGCCCGAATTCGCATTGCTTCAAGCTTGTCTTTGTCTTCCATCAATTCGATCGTGTATTTAAGAAAATCGTCGAAACCGGCGGCGATGAAGCCGGTTTCTCCGTGCGTCACGAGATATTTAGGCCCGCCTTTGTCCGAAACTATCGGCACAACACCCGATGCAGCGGCCTCTTGAGCTACGTTTCCGAACGCATCAGTTTCAGACGGGAATACGAAAATGTCCATGTTCGCGTATGCTTCTGACAGCTTTTCACCCGAGAGAAAACCAGTAAACTCAGCGTTCTTGAGATTTTTTTCAAGATACTCGCGCTCATTGCCTTCGCCGACGATCAGAAACTTGAATCCTTTCTTTCCGGCTTTGATCAACGCGTGTTCCAGTTCGACCAACAACCTGACATTCTTTTCCGCGCGAAGCCTACCGACGAACCCAAGTCGAATTATCTCATCATCAACCGTACGTTTTGACGGTGAGAACATCTCGGTATCGACGCCGCGGCCCATCAGACGAGAAACCCGGTGGGTTCCTTGGCCGAGAAGTTCGACAAGCTCTTGATTCGGAGCAAGTACGACCTTCGGCATCTTGTAATAAAGAACGGTCCCGTCGAGTATCTTCCGTTCGGCAAAATTCGAAATGCCGTTGACCATTTTGTCGGGCAAAAAGCGAAGCATTCTTCGCAATCGTTGTGCAGCAAACTCGTGTACGTTCGTGTGCCACGAGCCAAGTAGCGGGATCTGCAGTTTCCAGGCAAGATAAGAACCCATTATACCTACATCATTAAGTCCTGTGATGTGAATAATATCCGGGCGAAACTCAAGCAGCGCTCGTAAAACCTTATTCGTATGACGCTGAAACAATGGGTCGTAAGCTAGTTCCTCGTCGAGAGAGAACGAGATCGGAGAGCGTTTCAAGGCCAAATAATCAACACTGCCGTCCTTCCAGGCCTCTGACTTTGGTGCTGCATGGACAACAAGGAATGGACGATCGTTTCGCTTGGCGTAATCGACCAACCGCTTGCAGGTCATTGCCGCTCCGTTAACCTCGAGATACGAATCGGGGAAAAATGCAATTCTTAAAAGTTCGCTCACAAAAAATTGGCTCTTTAAAATATATAGGCGGCCCATGACCGCCATCTAATGATCCCTTTTATTCGGCACCGATCATGTGCCACAAAACGTATTATGCGAACTAAGAAGCCGGTTCCGAGGACAAACTGTGCGCGACCTCTTCGACATTCGGTATCTCAAATCGCGTTTCAGCCGCGTGT
This sequence comes from Chloracidobacterium sp., assembly GCA_016716305.1. NCBI lineage: Bacteria > Pseudomonadati > Acidobacteriota > Blastocatellia > Chloracidobacteriales > Chloracidobacteriaceae > Chloracidobacterium > Chloracidobacterium sp. The sequence continues at coordinate 1,089,086 of JADJWP010000002.1, read as the reverse complement.
TTCGGCACACGGTCGCGTTTTTTGCGTGCAAGGCGGAAGACCGGCCTTACCTTTGGGCTGCCCAAAACTCCGAGTGTCCATATCGCCCATCGCAGCCACGTCGGTCCGCCACGCTGCCAGTGGACTGAAAGCTGGCGAAGTCCGTGACCGTCGCCGACGTCGAAATATACGCGGTCGAACCATCGCTGTCTGCCATCCGGAAATTCAGGGTAGTGGTTCAGTATCTCAGAGAAACTTTGCAGCTGCCGCGAGTGGATGGGATGCTCGTACTCCGGCATCAACACAACCTCGCTCCGTTTTTCGCCCCTGATCTCATCTACGAACTCATCAAACGTCGAGGCGTTGGTTAGATTGATCACCGTATTCGGTTTGCAGCCGTGTCGGTCACCGCCAGTGGCGATCGGCATTCCGAGGGACTCTGCCATTTCGATGACCGCCTTGTTTTCCGACCATGCACGGAAACCATTGATCTCGAATGCATGGATCCATTTTCCATGGACACGAATGAAGTCTTTCAGCAAAGCCTCATGCCGTTCCTTTCCAACAAGTTCGATATCCCATAGCGGGTGGTTCAGTATTACCAACACAGATGGGATCTCGTTGAGCATCGCGAACATCTCGGCGAGTTTCTCGTTCGTATGATTCTCGTCGATGAAGGTGTAATCAAGCAGTGTCTTGGTCAGTTCAACTGCTCGGGCCTTTGGCAGATTATGGACACCAACATGAAAATAGCCATACTCAAAAGGAACCGTCCATTCCATAGAGATCGGCGCGTGTGTATTCGGCTCGGTTTCATTGACCTTCAGCGTCGCATCAATGCTGTCATGGTCAGTCAATGAAACGATCGCATCAATTCCCGTATCGTTGATCTGCTTTTTCTCGATCTCGTAAACCGCATCAGGATTCATTGGTGGCGACCAATAGGCGCTAGAGAAGTCGATGCCCTTGCCTTCTTTTTTCAGGTAATTATCTCTTTCGCGTTTCCAGAACTGCGCAATTATCGGAAGCTTTTCGGCGTAGTGTGGAACGAAGTCGAGCATTTCCTTTGAATGCTCAGTATGACAATGGAGAGACACGCCGGTCTTCGCGCAAGCCGACAGCTGCGTAGGCTTTCGAAGAATGTGTAAACGCGTATTCTTTAGATTCATGATGATCTCCGTCCCAATCGCTGATCAAACACAGTAGGCTACCAAATCACACCTTATATGTAAATCTGTCAGATGTTGCAGGGCATACATATGTTGCAGCCATTATCGATCGGTAAATCAATGTCCGAATCTAACAAAAAAAATGTCACAAATAGTTTGGAGGCGGTGTTTTGTTTGCAGAAACGGGAGTTTTCCCAAATAGCAGTCATAACGGAGAAAAATAATGAGTTGGTTATATTCGATAGTTGTTGCCGGCCTATTCCTTGCATCTGGCGGCGATACGCCTGTCAGTCTGAACGAAAAAAACGCGGTCGCTGAACGTTCGTTGCAGGTGATTGCGGTTCACGACGTGACGGATAAGTTTGAAAAGACCTACACGCTGACCCCGAATGGCAAGGTCAGTGTCTCGAACATTAACGGGTCGATCGCTATCGAAGCATGGGATCGCGGCGAGGTAAGGCTGGAGGCTACTAAAGTTGCGGATTCGGCCGAGACGCTCAACGAAGTCGAAATAATCGTGACAGATCGCCCGGATTCGTTGAAGGTAGAGACCGATTATAAGGGCTGGAGATATGGCGACCGAAGCGATCGGAGCCGCACACGCAAGCTCGAGGTCCATTACAAACTCTCGGTCCCAAGGACTGCGGTCCTGAGCGCTATAGAGACGGTCAACGGATCGGTTACGGTCGCTAATTTCGTGAATTTCACAAAGGCATCAGCCGTGAATGGCAATGTAAACGCCTCGAACCTTCGGGGAAATGCCGAACTCTCAACCGTGAACGGGGAAGTCTCAGCAGCGTTCGAACGCGTTGAGGCCGGAAGCAGGATATCGCTTAACACAGTGAACGGCAGGGCTAACTTGACACTGCCTTCCGATGTCAACGCGACCATCAAGGCCGATTCCCTGAACGGCGTGATCGCCAATGACTTTGGCCTGCCGGTGAAGAAAGGAGAATACATCGGGCGAAATCTTCATGGCCGACTTGGTAATGGTGAGGCACAGGTGAGACTCAACAGCGTCAACGGCGGACTATCGATATTGCGGCAGAAAGATGGTCGAACCCAAAGTCCGGCGACGAATCTTCTGAAAGAGGGTGACGTCGGCGAAGTCGAAGCAGTCGATGAAGCCGCCTTGAATTCTGCTATTGCAAACCGTGCGATCGCTCGTGCAATGCGCGATTCAGAAAGATCAGCGGCCGTTGCGATGAAAGAGGCGCAGATCGCGATCTCAAAAGTGAAGCCAGAACTCGAAAAGATCCAGGCCACGATCGCCACTGATGAGATGAAGGCAAGCATCAAGGAAGGGATGGCAAAGCAAGCTGAAGTATTGGCCCAATTAGCAGAGATCAATTGGCGATCTTCGGCACCGACGATCAAAAGACGGACGAAGTCGTTCGAGGTCAACGGCACGCCGCGAGTTGTGGTCGAAGCGAACGGCTGCGATGTAATAATCCGTGGTGGCGCGCAGAAAGAAGTCCGATACGTTTTGAGCGAATCCGGCAACGCCAGGACAATGTCACCGGCGAATATTTCGGAAGAGCAGAATGGGCCTGAAATAACAATAAAGGTTTCAGGTGACGCATCGTCAGTCCGTAGCGGCGGTTTGTTCAATGCTGAACGGGTACGGCTCGAGATCTATTTGCCACGCGAATCGAACGTGAAAGTCACCTCTGACGGTGAGATCAGGCTGAGCGGAGTTTCCGGTACGCTCGATGTCAAAGGCTCGGATTCGCCGATCGACATAAGGGATTCGCAGGGAAAGCTGACTCTGGATGCTGATGACGGGCAGGTGAGGGTGATCGGCTTCAATGGTGAATTTGAATCGAATACGATAAACGCCAACGTATTTCTGGAGGGCGCTTTCGAACGCATATCGTCAAAGGCTGAAGACGGTGTCATCACATTGACGCTGCCTGATACCGCCAGCGCTTCACTTACTTCCAATAGTGAGATAGAGACTTTCAATATCGGTCCCGCACGTGAACGCTCGCGAACGCTCCGGCTCGGATCGGGCGACAAAAAATACGACTTCGAATTTGCAAACGGTAAACTACTGGTTCGCAGTGCCTCGGCTTTAGACATTTTTTGATCAGAGCAATGTGCGTGGGTCATTTAACCCACGCACATTTTAATTGAAACATTCTGACCGGAATAACGTTCTAGTCAGCAACGCATCGAACACTCAAGGGGTACCGAGACAATCTTCATATTTCAGGTGCATTCATGAAAAAGTTATACCCGTTGTTCGCGGTCCTTGTTCTCGCCTTTTCTTTGAACGCCCAACCCAGTGGAAACGGCAATGGGAACGGTGGTAACGGCAGTAAAGAAACTAGTTCGCCAGCAAAAAAGGAGTCCGCTCCGTCTGTTTCGACAACGGAAGTTCCTGCCCCGGCGAAAGGCTCAAAGATCGTCTTACCGCATGAGAAGTCGGTTCCGATCTCGATACCGAAAGTGGCCTTGGGAATCGTCATCGATGGCCGAATCGATGAAGAATCGTGGAAAAGTGCGGCAGTTTTCAAGGACTTCTACCAAACTTTTCCGGGCGATAACATAGCTCCGTCAAGGCCGACGGAGGCATATCTCATGTACGACGAAAAGCACTTGTACATCGCATTCAAGTGCTTTGACGAAAAGGACAAGATCCGGGCAACCGTTGCCCGTCGAGACAACGTATTTGGCGAGGATAATGTCCGGGTCTGGCTGGATACCTACAACGATCAAAGGCGCGCCTACGTACTTGGGTTCAACCCGTTGGGCATTCAGCAAGACGGGATCTACACCGAGGGCCAGGGAGCTGATTTTTCGGTGGATATCGTAATGGAGTCGAAAGGGGTGATAGAAGATTGGGGATGGTCCGTTGAGGTCAAGATCCCATTCAAATCACTTCGCTATTCAGCTGGCAAGGGTAAGCTTTGGGGATTCAACGTCGCCCGCAATATAGACCGATTCAACGATGAATTCACTCAATGGCTCCCCGATGACCGTGATATTTCCGGGTTTTTGATCAAACACGGGAAGATAGGCGGTCTTGACGAGATCATTTACGAGCGAACGCTCGAGGTCGTTCCCAGTATTACCGTTTCCGAAACGGGCCGTCGTGTCAGAACGATTCCGAGATTTCAGCTAACGCCGGGGGCCATCGATCCAGGCCGATTTGTCAATGAGCCGATAAAACAGGACATCGGTGTAACACTTAAATATACGCTGTCGCCGAATATTACGCTTGACGCCGCTATCAATCCTGATTTTGCAGAGATCGAAGCAGATGCTCCGGTCGTCACCGCAAACCAGCGATTCCCGATCTTCTTTGAAGAGAAGCGGCCGTTCTTTCTTGAAGGCCAGGATATCTTCAATACACCGTTACGTGTGTTTCATTCGCGCACGATCGTTGATCCCGATCTTGCTGCCAAACTCACAGGTAAGGTGGGGAAAACCTCGTTCGGATTCCTTGTGGCTTCCGATAATGCGCCCGGAAACTATGATGAAGATGATCGGAACGATCCGTCCGTGAGGCCGCGAATAGACGAGTTTATCGATAAGAATTCGTTGTTTGCCGTCATCCGTGTCAAACGTGACTTCGGAAAAGCAAACAATATCGGATTTATGAGCACATTTCGGAGTTTTCCGGAACAGAAGAACCTTACTGCAGGCATCGACGGCAGACTCAAGCTCACTTCGAAACTCACCTCGACGTTTCAAGTACTTGGAACCACTACTCGGCGATGTTTCTTTGACCCGCGATTCGACCCGGACGCGGATCCAATTCAAACGGTCAAAAACAGGGAGATCTGTGGCGGTGGCACTTATGGCGGCGTGACCGTTCTGGGAAGTCCGTTCAATGAGTATCGAACCGGCAACGGTGTCGGCTATTATGCGAATCTTGATTATTCAGAGGACCGGCGTGGTTGGTTTGTGGAATTTGGTGGAAGAAGCAGCGATTACCATGCTGACGCCGGATTTACCCGACGAAAGAACACGAATTTTGCGTTTTTCTATAACCGGTTCAGCACAAAATCGGAACCCAAGAACAAAATAATCCGGCTGAGTTGGGCCCAATATTCTGGGGTCGATTATGACTGGAGCGGGAGGCTGCAACGCTTCAATTTGGGCAACAACGCCAATCTCAACCTTCAGCGAAACACCTATGTATTTCTAGAGGCCGGAATAGGCTACGAAAAACTCTATGAAGAAGAATTCGGTCTGAAGCGTATTCCGACTCGGTCCCAAGGGGCGTTTCAGGGCGAACCTACACGCGGTTCGTGGCAGCAATACGTTTCAGGCAATATCAACCAAACGCCTCACAAACGATTTAATTATGGTGCCTTTGTCGGGTTCATCAACAATTCGTTCGACTTCGACTTCGGGTCAAGCGGACAACTCGACCCGGGAACAGGACAACAATTCGACGCTGAACTATTTGCCGAGGTGAAGCCGGTCGATCCGTTACGGGTCTCTTTGAGCTACAGAAAGAGCAGGTTGGTACGCACCGACACGAGAAAACGTGCATTCGATGCCGATCTCGTTAGTCTGCGTTCCACTTTCCAATTTTCCAGGTTCGTATTCACCCGTATGCGCTTAGATTTTGATTCGACTCGAAACAACTACGCCGGACAGTTGCTTTTTGGCTGGACGCCCAGTCCGGGAACCGCGTTTTACGCCGGCTATAACGATAACGCGAATTACAATGGGTGGAGCCCGTTCACAGCGCAGCGTGAATACGGTTTCGAAAGAAACAGCCGAACATTTTTTATTAGAATGTCGTATCTGTTTCGAAAGAGCTTTTAGCGTGATTCCTCCTGAAGACGCTTAGGCAGCTGGCCCGATCGGCCCGCTGCCTTTTTTTGTTTCATACATTCGAAAAACTTCTTGTATTGAATTAAGTAATAGTGTATAAATCATAGCGGACAAACCATTTCTTCTAATCCACATGTAATATCAAAGGAGTCAAAATGAAGCTTACCAGGAGTTTTTTAGCTGTCCTCATCTGTTTATCTTTCGTGATCGTTGCGGACTTAACCCTTTCAGTACAGACAGTTTCGGCACAAGATACCAGAGCCGCGCTGCAGCGGGGATATCGGACCGGATACTCCGATGGGTATATGGCCGGTTACCGCGATTCGATCGATAACCTCGGAAAAGATCTTTCACGCCATACCGAGTATTCAGAGGCGAAACGTGCCTACAACACTGAATATGGTGCTCTTGAGGATTACAGTGACGGCTACAGGCAAGGCTTTGAACTCGGTTACGCCGCGGGATTCGACAAGCTCTCATTTGAATCGACGGTTCCGAGTACAATTTCTCGCCGAGGAGCAATTCCGACGCAAAACGTGGCGAATACCGAATCTGTTGAGCCCAAGCCAATATCTGGTGGCAACAAGGTAGAGACGCCACCGAGCCTGCCTGTGAACCAAGAGCCGGCGTCACCTTCGACCGCCGCAGCCTCAGACGTTCCGACAACAGTTCAAAAGGTAAGTTATTCGAACAATGGTGAGCCGATCATTGTCATTCCAAGGGACTTAGAGCTCATAGTCGAAATTCAGGAAGATCTGAATACCGAACAGAATCGAGAAGGCGACAAGTTTACTGCCAAGGTCATGTCTCCATTTGAGCTCGAAGGTGCGATCATTGAAGGACGGATCGACCGAATAACCAAGCCCGGCCGTATCAAGCGGCGGTCTGAGATGTTGCTATCTTTTGACAGGATCGTATTGTCTGACGAGCGTTGGGCCAACTTCGACGCGATCCTTACCGAGGTATTGCCGATCAAGGGCGATAATGTTCGGATGGTCGATACCGAAGGCACAGCGATCGGAAAACGATCGATCAAAGATGATTCGATCAAGATCGGTGCTGCCACCGGAGCCGGTATCGGTATCGGTGCGATCGCAGCGGGACCGGTCGGTGCCGCGGTTGGAGCGGGTGTCGGTGCCGCTTTCGGCGTTGGCGCGGTCGTTATCGAACGCGGCAAACATATTCGCCTTAATAAGAATCAGCAACTTCGTATTCGAACGGCATTCGAGACCAAGATCCGGTGATAGAAAACCGGACCTAAAGCATTTACCAATTTACTCCGCATCTTAGTACAACGACTGTTTCCTCCTTTGGGTCGTTGCCTTTGATGTGGAGTTTTTTTTCGCAGGGTGCATTCTTCCGGCAACGCACCCGCGTGTTGATGATCTCCCACAATTCGTTCCTCAGATCCGAACAGCTGCAGTCGAACGACGGCTATATTTCCGAAACACGGAACTTGTTAATACAGCTTCTGTTCGATAAAATCGAGGAAATCCATTTCAACTAAATTATTGAGAACGAGATTATAAAACAATGAGTACAGCAACAGAATCGACAGCAGCAGCAGGACTTAGAGGCGTGGTGGCTGCACAGAGTTCGATAGGCGACGTTGATGGCGTGAACGGTGTTCTGATCTATCAGGGTTACGATATTCATGATCTTGCCGAAAATTCGACGTTCGAAGAGGTGGTGTTCCTTCTCTGGAACGGACGCTTGCCGAAGGGGTCCGAACTGGAAGCTCTGAGATCGCAGTTCCGGGCAAATTACAATGTGCCTTCGGCGGTCATCGACATGATGAAGACTTTTCCGAAGGAATCCGATCCGATGGATGTTCTGCGGACGTCAGTTTCATCTCTCGATTTTTACGACAAGGACGGACATGGAACCGATCGAGAGCGTGCAACCCGGGCAGCGATCAGGATCACCGGACAGATCGGCACAATCGCAGCCGCTTGGGATCGGATCCGCCGCGACCTTGAGGTTGTCGAACCTGACACGAGCCTTGGGATCGCCGAGAACTTTCTCTATATGCTTCGCGGCGAGCGGGCTGATGCGGAAGAGGCACGGATGTTCGACGTGGCGTTGATCCTTCATGCCGACCATGAGTTGAATGCTTCGACCTTCACGACGCGTGTCGTCTCGGGGACGCTTGCCGGCATGTACGGAGCAGTGACTGCCGGGATCGCGGCGCTGGCTGGCCCGCTTCACGGCGGTGCGAATACCAACGTAATGAAGATGCTCATCGAGATCGGCGAACTCGACAAGGTCGAGGCGTGGATCGAAAAGGCTCTGGAAGAAAAGCGTAAGATCATGGGTATCGGTCATGCCGTTTACAAGACCGAAGATCCCCGGGCGACCTGGCTGCGTAAATACTCTAAGCAAATGGCGGACAAGACGGGTGTTTCGAAGTGGTTCGAGATGTCGCAGCTAATCGAAAAGCTGATGCACGAAAAGAAAGGCATGTTTCCCAATGTCGATTTTTATTCTGCCTCAACATATTATTTGATGGGCATTCCGCTTGACCTGTTTACGCCGATATTTGCCGTTAGCCGTATTTCGGGCTGGACGGGCCATATTCTTGAACAATACGCTGACAACAAGCTCATTCGGCCGCGAGCAGAATATGTCGGGCCGCGGGGCCTTAAATACGTTCCTATCGCTGAGAGGTAGACAAAAAGAATTGGTAACAATTTCGAAAATGGAGAACGGGAAATAAACCTGTTCTCCATTTTTCGCTTTTGCCGATTGGTTTGCGGCGAAAGTGAATCGTACCGTGCCGGTTTCGAAACAATCGAGCAACAAGTTACGTAAAAAGGATATTAGACGACACTTGATTCCACGAGCCATAATAAGGAGTAACAAGATGAAAAGACTGCTGTCTGTTGCGACATTAGCTATCATTGCCTGTACGGGAACCGCCGCGCTGGCACAGAACGATATGAAACCACCTGTAGCGAAGAAGGATCCGAAAGTCCTCAAGATCCATGGTTACGAGATCACCGACAATTATGCGTGGCTGCGTGACCGGAACGAGAAAAAAAATCCAGAGATCATCAAATACCTTGAAGACGAAAATGCGTACGTCGAGGCACATATGGGCAAACACAAGCCATTTGTCGACGCGCTTTATAAAGAAATGCTCGGCCGGATCAAGCAAACCGACCTAAGCGTGCCGTATAAGCTCGGCAGATTTTGGTACTTTACAAGGGTTGAGGAAGGCAAGCAATACCCGACGTTTCTTCGCAGCAAAACGCAGGACGGCAAGGATGCCGAGATTTTGCTCGACCAAAATGAGATGGCGAAAGGATATACATATTTCTCGATCGGCGCATTTGAGCCGAGCGACGATGGAAATTTGCTTGCGTTTTCGACCGACACCACAGGATATCGACAGTACACTTTGCAGGTGAAGGATCTTCGCACGGGTGCGATCTTAAGGGACAAGATCGAGCGAGTCACGTCGATCGAATGGTCGAGTGACGGAAAGTACCTTTTCTTCGGGCAAGAGGATCCAGTTTCGAAGCGAACAGATAAGATCTTTAGGCATGAACTAGGTTCGGATAAGAACGATCTGGTGTTTGAAGATAAGGACGTTTTGTTCAACGTAGGAATTGGCCGCTCGCGAGATAGGAAGATGTTCTTCATTAATTCCGGTGCGGCGACGATGAACGAGTTTCGATATATGCTGGCTGACAATGCGCTCGGTGAATGGAGGGTCATTACTCCACGTCGTGAGGGCCACGAATACTCAGCGACCTTCAATAATGGCGAATTCTACATTGTCACGAACAAGGATGCCGAAAATTTCAAGGTGGTCCGAGCATCGGTTGCTGACCCCGGCGAGGCGAATTGGAAGGACTATATCCCGCACAATCCTGCGGTAAAGATAGAGGGGATCAGCTTCTTCAGGGATCACGCCGTTGTTTCCGAACTTGAGAACGGACTCGAATATCTTCGGGTGATGGACATGAAAACGCGTCGGGCGTCTGCCCGGATCGAAACGCCTGAAAGCGTCTATACGATGGGCCTTGCAAATAATCCTGAGTACGATACGCCGGTCATTCGGTATGGTTATTCTTCAATGATCACACCAAACACCACATTTGAGTTCGATTTTCGTACGCGACAAAGCAAGGCGATCAAGCAGCAAGAGATTCCAAGCGGATACGACAAGTCGCAGTATGAAACTGTACGGGTCTGGGCGGACGCCCGCGACGGGGTCAAAGTTCCGGTATCGATAATGATGAAAAAAGGAACCAAGCTCGACGGCAAATCGCCGATGTTGCTGTACGCCTATGGTTCCTACGGTGCGTCGATGACGCCGAATTTCTCGACGGCGAGGCTCTCGCTTGTCGATCGAGGGATGATTTACGCGATCGCTCATATTCGCGGCGGCAGCGAGCTTGGTGAAAAATGGCGGCAGGACGGACGCATGTTCAAAAAGATGAACACGTTCAACGATTTCGTCGACTGTTCGAAATGGCTGATCGCCAAGAACTATACCTCAACTGATCGGCTTGTGATACAGGGCGGTTCGGCGGGCGGGCTGTTGATGGGTGCTGTAATGAATCAAGCTCCGCATCTTTACAAGGCTGCGATAGTACAGGTGCCTTTCGTTGACGTCATGAATACGATGCTTGACGAGACTCTGCCTTTGACTACCGGCGAGTGGATCGAGTGGGGCAATCCGAACGAAAAAGAAGCCTGGGACTACATGATCCAGTATTCGCCGTATGAGAACATCAAAGCGCAGGCCTATCCTAATATGCTTATCGAGGTCTCATTGAACGATAGCCAGGTTCCGTACTGGGAAGGAGCAAAATACGCTGCCCGACTGCGTGAACTCAAGACCGATAAGAACATCGTGTTGCTGAAGACCAACATGGGCGCGGGACACGGTGGTTCGTCCGGACGGTACGACCGTCTTAAAGAAGTGGCCTTTGACTACGCTTATGCTTTGACGCAGGTCGGCATTACAAAATAACCGAAAACGTAGTGTCGGTTACCAGACGGGCTTCGAAAGAGGCCCGTTTTCTCGTTAGTTCTCCAACAATGGGAGGCGTTCTTCGATGAAGAAAACTATGGAATTTTGACGCCATTTCGGTTATCCTGTTTGCGTCGGGTCACTTTCGCCCGGCCATCAAGTTCGCCTTTCCAGTTTTCCCCGCCTGATTTTTCATTTCACATTTCTGGAAGTGTGTCCGCTCAATGGATAAGAAAGATAAGCTAATAAACCTGTATTTTCTGCTCCTGCTGCCATTGGGGCTGATCGCGCTTGTTTGTGCGATTCTTCTCGCACAACATCGCGACAACACCTCAGCGCTGTTGACTCTTTCTGTCGGCGTGGTCTGTTTCGGACTGATCGTACTTCGTCATTTTCGCTATGTCGGTGAGATAAAGGTAAAAGCCGCGAAGGCGGAGACTGCAGAACGCAATCGAGCAGAACAGGCTGAGATCCACGTAACCGAATTGGAACACTACGTAGCTGAACTCGAGCGGAGCAGCCAGATGCTTCGGGAGAGCCGCGAACGATTTCGTCATGCTGCATATCACGATTCACTCACCGGGCTCGCGAATCGCATCCAGTTCATCGAACATCTTAGATCCGAACTCGAAAAGACCCACGCCAACGCCGAAGGCAAGTTCGCCGTTCTCTTTCTGGATCTGAACCGGTTCAAAACGGTCAACGACAGTCTTGGCCATTCGGTCGGCGATAAACTCATTCTGGACGTTGCCGTCCGTCTTGCCGAGGCGGTTGGTGAAAAGGGAATGGTTAGCCGCTTTAGCGGCGATGAATTTGCGATCCTGATAGAGGATGTCGTGGACCCTCATGAATCCGTCCGATTTGCAGAATATATCAACGACAAGATCGCGGTTCCTTACAGCCTTGATGGAAGGCAGATCTTTACGACCGCAAGCATCGGAATCGTTTTCAGTCATCCACGGTACACCGATGCTGAGGATCTGCTCCGCGACGCTGATATTGCGATGTACTACGCCAAGCAGACTAATACTGGCCACGTAATATTTGACCAGATAATGCACGCACGTGCCGTCTGCCTTCTCGAACTTGAGACCGATCTCAGGCTCGCGGTCGAGAAAAGCGAATTCGAACTTTACTACCAGCCGCTCGTGAATCTCGATAATGTCGAGCTGATGGGATTCGAGGCTCTGGTGAGATGGAATCATCCAAGCCGCGGATTGATCACGCCGGGCGAATTCATTTCGATCGCCGAAACCACCGGACTGATAATTCCGATGACGGCGCAGCTGTTAAGAATGGCTTGCACCCAGGTCGTCGATTGGCAAAAACGAGGCTTGGCTCGTCCGTCAATGGTCGTGAGCGTAAATCTCTCTGCCGCCTATCTCGACCAGCCGGGAATCATCGATCAACTTCGTACGATCGTCTTTGAAACCGGGATTGCACCGGAGTGTCTCAAACTGGAGATCACTGAGAGCGCCGTCATGGAGAATGCCGAGAATGCTGTAAAGGTCCTGAATCGGATCAAGGAACTTGGCGTGAGGATCAGCATTGACGATTTTGGTACAGGGTATTCAAGCCTTAGCTACCTCCACCGCTTTCCGATTGACATGCTGAAGATCGACCGTTCGTTTGTTAGTTCGATGGAAGAGGGGTCGGAAAACGGCGAGATAGTCCGGACCGTGATCGCTCTTGCAAAAGCACTCAACTTAGGCGTTATTGCCGAAGGGATCGAGAGCATCCATCAGTTTCATCAGCTGCGAATTCTAGGCTGCGATTATGGGCAGGGCTACCTCTTCTCACGGCCCATACCTGTTGCCGAAGTGAACAAACTTCTCGAAGACCCGCACCGTTGGCAAAATATCTTGCCGGTGAACGATTTCGGCGTTATTGCTAGAAATCTTGAATACACCCAATTGCGGCTACAGTGATCTCGGTCAGAAAAACGTACGTCGCTATTCGGCAAAGATGTCCGGCTTTTCGCCCAGCGGAAATGCTGTTTCATATACCGACGCCATATTGAGCAGAACATCTTCGCTCCAAAAATTTCCAACAAGCTGAGCCCCGATCGGCAAGCCGTTTGATGAAAGTCCACAAGGTATGCTGATCGCCGGAACGCCGGCTAGGTTCGCCGAGACGGTATAGACATCGCTTAGATACATTGCTAAGGGGTCGCTCGATCGTTCTCCGATCTTAAAGGCGGTCGACGGCGACGTAGGCGTAATGATCACATCACACTTCTCGAATGCCGACATGTAATCCTGTTTAACGAGGGACCGGACGCGCTGGGCCTTCGAATAATATGCGTCATAATAACCGCTGGACAAAACGTAGGTTCCAAGCATTATTCGCCGTTTAACTTCCTCCCCAAAGCCTTCTTCACGGGTTCTCGAATACATTGCCCGAAGTTCGTGAGCACCTTCGGCCCTAAATCCGAAACGCACGCCGTCATAGCGGGCAAGATTAGAAGAAGCTTCGGCCGTCGCTATGATGTAATAAACGGCGATACCGTAACTGGCATGCGGAAGTTCGACGTCGACAACGCTTGCGCCGAGCGAGACGAAGTTTTCGATCGCTCGTTCGACCGATGATCTGACCTCGGGATCCAAACCATCCCCGAAGAGCGAGCGCGGGACACCGATCGTTTTCCCTGCAATTTCCGAGTCGATCGTGGATTCGTAGTCGGGGACGGCAACGTCCGCTGAAGTCGAATCGCGTTCATCACGTCCGGCGATCACGTGGAGTATCTTCGCGGCGTCGCGTGCGGTCTGGCCGAAAATGCCGATATTATCGAGCGACGACGCAAAAGCGACCAAGCCATACCTCGAAATACGGCCGTAGGTGGGTTTTAGGCCGATAATACCGCAGAGTGAAGCTGGCTGACGTACCGAACCGCCGGTTTCTGAACCAAGAGCAGCGCGTACAACACCCGAGGCGACTGCAACAGCAGAACCGCCCGAGCTGCCACCTGGAACACGGTCGACGTCCCATGGATTTCTGACAACACCGAACGCTGAATTTTCGTTGGACGAGCCCATTGCAAATTCATCCATGTTCGTTTTGCCGATAACGATAGCACCCGCCGCATGCAGTCTTTCTACCGCGGTCGCGTCGTAATGAGCTCGGTAACCCCGAAGGATGCGAGAGCCGCAGGATGTTTGGAGACCTTTTGTACAGATGTTGTCCTTAATGGCGATTCCATATCCGAAAAGCGGTCTTTGACCCTCATCCATTGCAAGCTTGCCTGCCGCTGCGAGCGATTGCTCCCGCTCGATCGAAAGAAATGAGTTAAGCGACTCATTCAGTCGCTCGGCGTTGTCAAGAGTGCGTTCGATGTTGGTTCGGATCATTCTGTTCATTAGTAAATGATGCGGTCGATAAGCCAATCGTCCGCGATCAACGCGGTTTCGACCTTTATTGCACGCTGTTCTGTTCGGGTATCGTCTCGCCAAAATAACAAGACTTCAAATGACGAGCGTCCCTCGCCGATCGTCTCACACTTGCCGACACGAAAGGCACGCGGCAAATCGGTATTGTTAGTCGTAAAAACGTCTGCGTCCGATACAGTATTTAGAAGCGAATTGTAATATGATGGCGTCAAAAATCGCTTCCTTGCCTCTAAACCACCTGCAGAGAAACGCATGTCATTGCCAAAATGGAATGAGTAGAATTCCCGAACAACCGATCTCGATGCGAGACATTCCGGAGTGTCGAGATTCGGGATATTGCACGAATACGCGCTGAACGCGATCAGGACCACGATGCCGATCGAGATCGGTCTCGACGAAAGACCCGACCGATGCTTTTGAAATACCGATCGACCCATCATAGAACCTTCGGGACCTGAAAATGTCCAGAGACTCCCGCCGGTGCTTCAGCAAGAGCCTCTGTTTGATCGAATGAAGGCAAAGGAACGTCGGCTCGGATCGTGTCCGTTCGCTCGCCTTCGAGTGTCAGACCGCCAAGCATCGGTTCAACGTTACTGGTGTCCAACTCTTTCAATTGCTCGACATACTTAACGATTTCAGCCATTTGAGGTGTGTAAAGTTCGACCTCGGCATCTGAAATCTCCAGGTGCGCAAGTTTAGCGATCTTACGGATGTCCATGTTTTTCCCTATACATCAGACTGCCTGCAGCAGCCAGCAAGAATGCCTTTCTGAACTCCTCGTTGCGGATCGAACGAGATGCTTCAAGTAAATCGGGCGTTAGAATCTCGTTATCCAAAAGCACGGAAACTATTTCGACGGTTCGTTTCTTTCTTTCTGCGAACGACTCCGGAATGACCAAGAACTCAATGTAAGTGACCACGCCGTCACCGACAAGAGCCGAAAGCCGTCGGATGTACTCCGGACCCAGCGAACTCAGCTGTTTACGCCAGGTTTCGTTTGCCACCGCAACCTGTAAGCGTGTTCCACGCAATTCGTGAGCGGTCGTGTGTGGCTTCATGTCGGCACCGGCGATCTTGGCCCACGCTGCAAAGACGATCGACCGTCGAAGGGCTTCGTTATCCGGAAGCACCTTTATTAATTCAGCCATTGTCTGAAACAATTCCTTCATTTGTCATCCGAGGACAATCAACTATCATCTTAAACGAGAACATATCTAAATGCTAAATACGAACGATTTGAAGGTCAGGCTGCCAAAATTGGTGCTTGCGTCTGGCAGCCCGCGTAGATCCGAGATACTCGCATCAGTTGGGTGGGAATTTGAAAAGGCAGTGCCCGATATCGATGAGAATGTGCTCGAGGGGGAATCGGCTGAACTTTATGTCGAACGACTGGCTCTAGCCAAGGCACAAGTAATTGCCGATAAGATGCCGGATTCCATCGTACTCGGCTCTGATACGACCGTCGTGGTCAACGGGAGGATCATCGGCAAACCGATCGATCTGGCCGATGCCCGTAAGATGATAGCGTCGCTTTCCGGAATATGGCACGAAGTTCTGACCGGCGTTGCGGTCGTTGGTCCGGGCAAGATAAGAACAGGGCTCCAAAGAACACACGTCAAGTTTGCGGTAATGTCCGACGAGGAGATCGACTTTCTCACCCAGATCGGCGATCCGTTAGACAAGGCCGGTGCGTATGCTGTGCAGGCACAGGCGGCACTTTTCATCGAAGGTATTGAGGGTGATTATTGGAATGTGGTAGGACTGCCGATCAACTTGGTCTATCGATTGGTGCTTGAAAGGTAATTCTATAGTGGCCCACAGTCAAAAGAAAAAGCAGGCCGAAGATCGCCTGCTTTTTTCATCAAAGAGCTTCTTTCGCATTACAAAAGCCTGTCGATAGTTCTTGAGATAGGCACAGTTATATCCCACTTAGGGTCGATCCCGCCAAATACCTCTACTTTGCGTCCGTTCTTGTCCAGGATGACGAAGGAGGGCACCTGGTCGACACCAAACTTCTCGAACGTCGAACTACCATCCGGATCTCGAAGCACGGGTACGGCTACCTTATTTGCGGACGCAAATTTCAAAAGCGCCTCGTTGCTCGCAAAGTTCTTTGATCTGGGCGCATTGGAATCGGTCATCACGAAGAAGACGGCAACGTTCTTTCCTGCATATTTCTTTGCGATCGAATTAGCATATTCCGCCTGCTTTCCGGATAACGGGAGCCAGCTAGCGCCAAACGCAAGAACGACCACCTTACCATTTTGATCCTCAATGTCCTTCTTTCCGCCGTCCAGAGAGGTCAATGATGTTTGAGCACTCACAGTAAGCGCAGCGAAAACCATTGAAAGGTATACCACAAGAGAAATAATAATGTGTTTCATAGCAGCTATCAGGTCGAAGACCATTCTCCCGTAGTTGTTTGATGCAATTTAGGGGCCAATCTACTGTCTTCGGTTCAAGACAACGTTGTCGATCAACCTCACACTCCCGAAACGGACCGCAACGGCGATGAGGGCTTCTCTATCATCAATCTTTTCAATTGGTTCCAGGGATTCTGAGTCAACGGCTGCGACGTATTCTACATTTGCAAGAGATTCTGAAGAGAGTGTGGTGTTGACCAAATCGACGAGCTTTGAAGCAATTCGTTCACCTTGCTTGAAGGCGGTTTTTGCGTCCCGCAGCGAACGATAGATCACTGATGCTCTTTCGCGTTCTTCCTCGGTCAAGAGCCGGTTGCGAGACGACATCGCAAGACCTGATTCTTCGCGAACGGTCGGAACCGCAGCGATCTCGGTTTCGAATCCGAGATCTCGGTTCAGACGCCGAATAATGGCAAGTTGTTGTGCATCCTTTTGACCAAATACCGCGAAGTCTGGTCTCACCGTGTTCAATAAGATCGTGACGATGGTAGCGACACCGCGGAAATGACCTGGACGAGATGCGCCTTCCAGACTCTCAGACAGTCCCTCAACATAAACATACGTAGAGAAGTCCGGAGGGTATAGTTCAGATGCCTCCGGGGCGAAAATATAATCGACACCGTGGTCGGCCAACAGCGCGGCATCCGCTGCCAGGTCGCGGGGGTAGCGTTCGAGGTCAACTTTATCGTTGAACTGTGTCGGATTAACAAAGATCGATACGATGACCACATCCGAAATCTGCCTTGCCTCCCGAACCAGCGAAAGATGCCCTTCGTGAAGTGCACCCATCGTCGGCACAAATCCAACGGTTTTATGCTCGCGTCGGAGCTTTCGCGCGATCGAGAACATTCGTTGACGGCGGTTGATTATCTCCATTCAATTGAAGCGATCGTAAGCGTCACAAATTCGAAAGGTCAACGTCTTCGGGCATTGCGTACGATTCGGCTTCTGCCGGATACGAGCCACCGCGTACATCTGCCATCCATTTCGTGATCGCATCGGTGATCACCTGACTAACATTGGCATATTGACGGACGAATCGCGGCTGACGTCCGAATGTAAATCCGATCAGATCGTGAAGGACCAGTACCTGCACATCACATGAACTGCCCGCACCGATGCCGACTGTCGATATCGAAAGTTCGTCGGTCACGATCTCGGCAACTTCGCGCGGAACTAACTCGAGCACGATCGCAAATGCTCCGGCCTCTTCGAGCAGCTTCGCATCTTCGATCAACACCTTAGCGGCATCGGCCGTTTTTGCCTGAACGCGGTAGCCGCCCATCTTGTGGACCGATTGCGGCGTTAGTCCGATGTGAGCCATTACCGGTATCTCTTCGTCTACCAAACGTTTGACGAGATCGATCCGATTGCGGCCTCCTTCGAGCTTTACGGCCTCGGCTCCGCCGTATTTCATCAATTTCAATGCATTTCGTACCGCCTTGTTATCACCAGTATGATAGCTGCCGTATGGCATGTCGGCGATTATAAGTGCACGGTTTGAGCCTCGCTTGACCGCTTTCGTCGCAGAGAGTATTTCGTCCAAAGTCACCGGGATCGTATTGCCATAACCATGGATCACGTTACCCATACTGTCACCGACAAGGATCATATCGACGCCCGCTTCGTCGACGATGCGCGCGGTCGGGTAATCGTAGGCGGTGAGACAAACTAGTTTCTCCCCTTTCTCCTTTGCTGCCCGCAAAGCCGGTACATATACCTTTTCGGGTTTATCTGGTTTGAGATAGGCCATAAATGCAAGTAGAGTCTAGAACTTTGGGGCTAGCAAGTCTAGCCGTTCTGCAGTATCGCATCGACCGAATTTGCCACGGGACTCCATCGAATTACGGACGAATCATCAACCGATTCAGTTAAAAGGCAATCGATCGTTTTGTTCAGTGATGGATGTACGAAATAAGGAGCGATCTCGGCCATCGGGACAAGGACGAAATTCCGAATATGAGCCCGGGGATGCGGGACCGTCAAGAACGGCGTATCGATTCGATGATCGCCAAAGAACAAGAGGTCAAGATCGATAGTTCTTGGTTTTTTTAGTGACTTCTCCTTTCGGCCCAAAAGGTACTCGATCCTTAGCATCCGCGCCATCATTTGAGACGGTGTGACACCTGTAGCTCGGATTTCGGCGACCATATTGAGGAATGGCGGCGCGTTTTCGATCTCAATTGGTTCCGTCTCATAGACCCCGGACAATTTGATCAGTTCAAAGCTCGCTTCCAGCAAACCACGAATTGCGTATACCAAATTGCCCGCTCGGTCGCCTACGTTCGAGCCCAGACCCACATACGCTGTTATTGTTTCAGATCGCACAATTATCGATTCTTGGCCGCTAACACTCCACCTTCGAGCCATTCACCTTCGACGTCGAGCACGGAATCGGACCGTTTATCACTACCTAATGAACGAATAGCCTCGCCGAAGATGGCTTCGACGAAGCTTGGTCCAACCAAAGGTCAGATCGGCGCAAGCGATGCGTCCGACTCATATGACCGAATACGTAATGTCAGTTTTCTTTGCGAAGCGGTTCAATATCCAAACATTAACCTAAAGCCCAATGGAAAAACAAATGATTTGCGATCAGGCGGTGTAACGTCGCCTGGCGAAAATTTGACTGGTGGACCACTCGGCAGCCATTCTTTTTAACGATCAGAATCGCCCGATCTTGGACCTGAAACGCTGTTGGAAACCAAAAGCAGTCCGTTCTGAGGCTTACTTCATTGAAATATGCTTCTATTTTTCTTGCATTTAGAGATTAAGGAGGCTCGATCCCCCGCCTAATCGAAAGTTGATATTTGCCGATCTCAAGTCTAAGACGGGACGATCGTGTCGGTACCATTCATGAATGTTACCGAGCGTTTGCTGATACTTTTACATTTTACAGGCGAAATGGTTCAATAGTAGACAGCCCCGATGGGGGAAATCCAGAAATGCACCTGAACCGGGGCATTCGGGCGGATACTGGGTGTGGTCCGTCTAGACAAAAATATTCACGCCGGTACTTATGCCGCGAAGACGATTCCGACACAGTCCGAGGTTTGACACCCCCGCCGAGCGTTCTCATCAGGAGTACCTTCACAACCAATCCGCACAGATAACGACACGGACCGAATTGCTTCGACTGATCCGTGGCGGTGAGGACACTTACCTCGAACTCAAAGTAAAGCTTTCGAATCCGGAAAGGATCACTCAGGGCATTGTAGCTTTAGCGAATACTGACGGCGGAACCATCATCTTTGGTGTGAATGATCAACTACGCATTGAAGGTGTGAGTAATCCTGAGGATGTTCAACAAGAGATCAATCGAATATGTCGCGACGAGATCGTCCCTCCTATCGTTCCGTTGATCGACTGCATTGCATTTGACAGCGGTAAGCGAATCGTCGCACTTGATGTCGAGGCAAAGCGTCGTCCCTATCGTACACGTGACGGCCGCTTTTATATGCGGTTCGGCTCCGAGAAGCGGGAAGTTTCAAGGGAACAGCTGTCGATGTGGCTGGACGAGATAAGACCGCTCGGATACGAAAACATTCCTCTTTTTACCGCGAATGAAGACGATTTTGACGACGGATTACTTTGGACATTCGCTCGCGGTTTTGATGACTTCAATCCTGTATCAAACCTTTACGATACTAAGGAATTTATTAAGAAGGACCTGCTAATGGCGGCTGGAAACTCCGATGAGTTCTTTCCGACCGTTGCCGCGCTCGTGCTGTTCGGCAAGGCCGACCGAATCGAGGCTATGTTTCCGCGATCGGTTGTATTCATCGCACGTTACTCGGGCGATAATGGGAATGCACAACTCGTAGAGCGCCAAGAGATCCGCGGCAACCTGCTTCATCAATTTGAAGGAATCCTCGCGTTTGTGCAGCGCTACTGCGATCTCGTCAAGGACAAGCCAAAACGATCCGTTTCAGACGTTGATTCTCCGGTCAAGGCACGTTCAAACTTTCATGTCTATGCTGTTCGCGAGGCCATCGCTAACTTGTTGGTTCACCGCGATTTTGTGCTTCGCGATGTGCTGACGCGGATCAATATATATGAAAGTTCGATTGAATTCGTAAACGGCAGGCGGACCAACGGATTCGTCCCGCCGGCTTCTCGCGCGATCAGATTCGGTATAACGCAGCGTTTGAATCCACAGATTTCATCGGTATTCGCACGTCGTGAGTACGGAGCCAATGTTCCCCGAGGCGGCCTGCCGATGGTCCTCAAGCAATCCGAGCGTATCTCCGGAAAGCGGGCAGAAGTCTACACCTCCAATGACGAATTCAAATTGAAGATCCACGGAACCTAGCCATTTGGGCTGCGGCAGGTTTTCCGTTGCACAGATTCGTGCATTGTCAACCCGATGCTGCTCGACCTATCACCACTCAGGGTCTCTCGTGACTACCGACTCCTTTTTTTCGGCCAACTGATCTCGTTCTTCGGCTCGATGATGACGTTTATCGTCGTCCCGTGGCAGATGTATCAGCTAACGGGTTCATCGGCAATGGTTGGCTATATCTATCTTGCTGAGTTTGTTCCGATGGTGATCCTGGCGTTCGTCGGCGGGGCACTCGCCGACTATTTCGATAAACGCCGTCTTTTGCGACTCACAGAATTCGGACAAGGTTTGGCTTCTGCGATTTTGCTTATCAATTCGCTTTCATCGAATCCTCGGATCTGGGTTTTGTTTCTTTGTGTCGCACTACAAGCGGGGTTGGCCGCAATTCAAAGGCCTGCGTTCGAATCATTCATCCAAAAGGTCATCCCGCCAGATTTGATGTCTGCGGTCATGGCTCTCAATTCGATCAGATGGAGTATCGGTGCGATCATTAGCCCTGCGATCGCGGGGTTGATCGCCGTGAAACTCGGGCCATCGTTCGCATATGCACTTGATCTGGTTTCGTTTGGCGGAACGATCTACGCAGTATACGCGATCTCCGCGGTGGAATCCCCTGAAAACGCCGAAAGACCCAGCTTGAGGTCGATCAAAAACGCGTGGAAATATGCCTTTAGCAGAAAGGAACTCTTAGGAACATATTTTATCGACATTGCGGCGATGTTCTTCGCAATGCCGCAGGCCCTTTATCCGGCGCTCGCTGTCTATTTCGGTGAACAGTATGTCGGGTTTTTTCCCGCTGCCATCGCCGCGGGTGCGTTGCTCGCGAGTGTCACTTCAGGCTGGACCAAGACAGTTCATCGGCATGGCGTGATGGTGACAGGGGCAGCGGTGCTTTGGGGTGCGGCGATCGTCGGTTTCGGTTTTTCGGACAGCGTCGTCATCGCACTGCTCTTTCTCGCCGCGGCTGGTTTTTTTGACATGATATCGGGGATCTTCAGAGGTGCGATCTGGAACCAAACCATCCCAAACCATCTTCGCGGGCGCTTGGCAAGCATCGAGATGATAAGCTATTTGACAGGTCCGATGCTCGGAAGCGCCAAGATGGGAATCGTTGCCGAAAGATTTGGTGTGAAGGGGGCACTGATCTCTGGCGGCCTCCTGTGTGTTGTTTCGGTCGTCGGTGCGGCAATATTGCTTCCGAAGTTCATTGCATACGACGGCAGGGAGGGCGTGAAACAAAAGGAACGCGAAGAGGCGGAAAGGGCTGAAATGTTGAGACTGTCTGAAGCAGAATTCTAACAATGGCAATTTTACGAAAGCGCGAGATCGATAATCTCGAACAACTTTCCGGCGACGAACTGTCGGAGTTTCTGGCGGCGATGCCGGCCCGTCAAGATTCGATAAGCGGACTGCTCGATCATGTCGAAGACGAACTTTACGAATCAGAATGCAATCACAGTCTACAGCATTCGATGAAATTCATGATGGATAACGGTCTCGATTTTGGTAAGTTGACCAACTGGCTAACGAGAAACGGCGGCTATTGCGATTGTAAAGTTCTCGAACAGATCGCTCCGATATGGAGAGCGAAGTTTGGCGACGATTGATGGACCTACGCGGTCACTTTATCTCAGGATACCGCTGAGGAATTGTCCGGTGTGTGACGACGGAACACCCGCTATCTCTTCAGGAGTTCCGACCGCGACGATCTGACCACCGCCGACGCCGCCTTCGGGTCCGAGGTCGATCACGTAGTCCGCGGTTTTGATGACATCCATGTTGTGCTCGATCACAATAATGCTCGCGCCGGCTTCCAGCAACGCCCGAAATGCGGCAAGCAGTTTGTTTATGTCATCGAAATGAAGTCCGGTTGTCGGCTCGTCAAAGACGAAGAGAGTCTTCGAATTGGTCTTTTGCGAAAGGTACGATGCGAGCTTCACGCGTTGAGCTTCGCCGCCGCTGAGGGTCGTGGCCGATTGCCCGAGCCTCAAGTAACCGAGCCCAACGGCCTCGAGTACCTTTAGTCGTGAAACGAGTTTATTGACTTCCTTGAAAAAGTGGATCGCTTCGCGGACGGTAAGTTCTAGAGCCTCAGCTATGCTCTTTCCCTTGTATTTTATGTTGAGAATCTCTTCCTTGAATCTTGTTCCGCGACACACCTCACATGTCAGTTCAACATCCGCTAAAAACTGCATCTCTACGGTAACGGTACCGCTGCCCTGACATATTTCGCACCGTCCGCCTGGCACATTGAAAGAAAAATGTGACGAATTATACCCCTTGGTCTTAGCCGACTGAGTTCCGGCAAAGACATCGCGGATCGCATCGTATGCCTTGATATAGGTAACCGGATTGGAACGGGGCGTTCGGCCGATCGGCGATTGGTCGACCAAGACTATATCGTCGATCAGTTCATGCCCCGTGATATCTCGAAAAAGTCCGACGTGCGAATTCCATTCACCTCGCTGCTTTTTGATCCCGGCGAAAAGTACATCATGCACAAGCGTGGACTTGCCCGAACCCGAAACTCCTGTGACCGCGACCAACATTCCAAGCGGGAAATCGACCGTTACATCCCTAAGGTTGTGCTCTCGGGCACCCTCGATGCGGATCTTTCCCTTTTCCGCTTTCATTCGTGTTTTTGGAATCTTGATCTCAGCGTCGCCCCTAAGGTATCTCGCGGTAAGCGAATCTGAATTCTTAAGGAGCCTTGGAAGCGTTCCCTCAAAAACAAGTTCGCCACCGTGTTCACCTGCGTAGATACCAATATCGATTATATGATCGGCTGCACGGATCGTCTCTTCGTCGTGTTCGACGACCAAAACGGTGTTTCCGATGTCACGCAGATCCTTAAGAATAGAAATCAGCCGTCCGTTGTCGCGTGGGTGAAGGCCGATACTAGGTTCATCGAGCACGTAAAGCGTTCCGACGAGAAGTGATCCAAGATTTGTAGCAAGCTGAATGCGCTGCGCTTCACCGCCTGACAACGTTGCTGCCAGGCGATCAAGAGATAAATACTCAAGCCCGACGTTCACAAGAAACTCGAGTCGACGTCGGACCTCCAATAGGAGCTTTTCTGCTATCTTCGCCTGTTCTTCCGTGAGCGTGAGTTCATTGAAATAACGGAATGCATCATCGATCGAAAGGTTGAGGATCTCTGGCAGTGAACGCCCGCCGATCTTTACATCGCGAGCCTCGTGCCGCAAACGGGCACCGTTGCAGTCCGGACACCTCGTATATCCACGATACTTTGCAAGGAACACCCTTACGTGGAGCTTATATTTCTTGGTTTCCAGCCACTGAAAGAAGCCCTTGATCCCGCGCCAGCCTTCATCTCCATAAATAATGCAGTTCTGTTGAAAGTCAGGAAGATCGGCAAAAGGTATCCGCGTATCTATGTTCGCTGACGATGCGTATTTAAGGAGTTCTTTCTGCGCCCATGCGTGTTGTGGTCTTGTGAAAGGCTCGATCGCCCCGTCTTTCAAAGAGAACAAGGGGTTTGGAATGACCAACCCATAGTCAACACCGATCGTGTTTCCAAATCCCTGGCATGTAGGGCAAGCACCAACTGGCGAATTGAAGCTGAAAAGCTGTGGTTCAGGAATTTCGTATTCGGTACCGTCGTATTTGCAGATGAATCGGTCCGAATAATTGAGGATCTCTATTACGGGTCTATCACTCGTTTTTCCAGGGCCAATTTTTGTCGAATCTCCGGTCAACGCACCACCTGATCGTATGATCGCAGCGTGGCCTTCGCGGAAACATGTCTCGAGCGAGTCAACAAGGCGCTGGCGAATATCCGACGAGGCCTTTAGACGGTCGATAAGTACAAATGTGTCTTCAAAGTCGTCGAAACAATAGTCCTCGGGCCTCTGAAGTTCGATCGTTTCGCCGTTTCGGAACAAGCGCGAAAATCCTTGCTGAAGAAGGGATATAAGAAACGCAGATACACTTAGGTCACTCGCAGATGCTTTGGGTTTTGACCGACCCTTGGTTTTTTCAGTTTTACCGGAGATTCCCTGAAGTATTGGAAAGAGAACATAAAATCTCGTTCCCTCGGCAAGAGTATCTAAGATCTCATCGGCAGCAGACTCTGGGGAGTCCTTCTTTACTTCGCGACCGCAGACGTGGCAGATCGTCTGGCCTGCACGCGCATAGAGCAGCCCCAAATAATCGTAGATCTCGGTTTGTGTCGCAACCGTCGAGCGTGGATTACGGGTTGAGTTCTTTTGTCGGATCGCGATCGCTGGAGCGATGCCGGTGATCTCGTCGACGTCAGGCTTATCCATCCGCTCGAGGAATTGACGTGCGTAGGCCGAGAGCGATTCAACGTAACGGCGCTGGCCCTCGGCATAGATCGTATCGAATGCGAGGCTCGATTTGCCCGAGCCGGAAACACCCGTGATCACGGTCAGCTTGTTGTGCGGCAGCGATACCGAAATGTTCTTGAGATTGTGAACGCGTGCGCCGCGGACAACGATCGCCTCTTCGATTTGTTTTACAGCCGGCATTGTTGCGAAACCTGTGTATCAGGCAAACTTCAATGATAGCAAATCGAGGGGGCTGCAGGAAGCGCGGGCCAGCGGGCGATTACCAGCGTGAGTCGTAGACCGAAAAGTTGTCAAGCCAGTGGTCAGATTCGTCGGCCAAAAGCAAAGGGATCAGGCCTTCGACTACGATCTCGGTGTCGGTGTTTCGGCGAATGCGATATGTGCGTCCAGATGCCGAAGCGACCGAGATCGTAACGGTGCCCTCAGAAATGCATGCGATCGAAGCAAAGCGCCAATCCTTTCGTGATCGAACAACGAGCCGGCCGCCGATCGGCATTTCGGCAAGAGTCTTCAGATTTTCGGCAGTTTCCATTTATTTCGAAACTTTTTGAGTTCACCGTCAGGCATTTGGACTAGGTAAGGGGTCTTTGACGCGTCGAGCCACGTTATTAATCGCTCAAGATCGAGGCGTTCCATGGCCGTACATCCGGCAGTCGGGGTCGAGGCATCTTTCCACACGTGAAGGAATATACAAGAACCGTTCTCAGGACGCACCGGGAAAGAGTTGTAGGCCACAAAGACCCCGAGGCCGTATTCTTCGCCGACCTCGAGCATCTTCTCAGAACTTTTCCAATCGAAGATCCCAACCTTCATTCGATCGACGATCTTGTTGTAGTGGGTCGATTTCGGGTCGTCGACACACTCGGTGAACTGCTCGATCTTTGTGTACGGGAATTCTAGTTGTTCCGGTTTCGTTGCCGACCCAAAAACGAACGTGAGCGGGAACATCCCTGCTGGGGCTTTTCCGTCGCCTTCCTTTTTGAATTCTGTGATGTTCTCAGGTGCTGAATCGATCGCCCATGCCATGCCCGAACGCCCGACAACCACTGCGAACTGATCGCCTACCGACTTCCATTTTGCCCGCGGGTTGGTCCGCTCAAAAAGCCGAGCTGTGCCTTGCGTCGCTTCCCAATCCTTAGAGGTAACAACAACGGCTTGAAGCGATTCGGCAAATGGTGTTTTGACCGGCGGTGGTTGCGGCGACTTGATCTGTCCAGCCGCAACCCCTACGAGCGTCAGGATCGAAAGTAGGATCGGCAGATTGTTCATTGTCTACTGATCCTCGAAAAGAGATTCTGCAGTCGAAGAGCTCTTTGAAACAGTATAAATTCTCAACCCGACCGAGATCATAGCGAGCGAGATGACGATCCATATAACGACCCAGAGCATGGCCGGAATGCCAGTGGCGGCGGCCATGTTCACGGCATCAGAATGGCTGCTTGTTAACGTAGAAATGAAAAACAGGTCTACGAGGCTAAAGACAGCATTAAGTAAAACTTGGACCGCTATGAACGCGAGCGCGAAATTTACCCACCTTATCTCTGCGTACTTTGCGATCGCGACCAGCGCGGAAGCGATGAAAGCTCCGGAAAAGACTGTGAACAACATGCCGCCGAACGTGACGGTCGCGAACAGATTAAGGATCGGGGCCATGAACCCGAATCCAGCTGTGAGAACCGCGATGATCGCCGCACACCCGTACAACGCGTATCGGGATGAAAACCCGTAACGCTTCCAGGCCAAAAGTCCTGCACCGAAAGCGGTGGTGCCTAAATAGCCCGAACTGGATATAAACAGCTGCGATAACCAACCCGAACCCTGTGACCATACCGCACCGCTGGTGTCTGGCGAAACGGTCAGGCTTTGTACAGAATTTCCGGTTAACAAAGTTGCAAGAACGTGGCCGCCTTCATGTATGAATGTCGCGAACAGCTGCAGTGGATAAACGAGATAAGACACAAACGGTAAGAACCACGAAGCGACCCACAGCCCGATGCTGATCAGCGTTGCGATCAACAACAGTGTGAACTGAGGTTCGGCGTCTTTTGCAACTTTATATTCCATTTTCATTACTCCTTTGGTCGTCCGATTGGTATACGAGCCAGTTTACCGCAAAGTTCGGTCGGTTAAAAGGAATTTCGGGTTAGGTCCGTGATCTAGCTTCTGTTGTAGTCTTGTTTGCCGCCGGCCTTCGATTCGAGCCGGATGTCCGTTATCTCGATATCCCGCTGAACGGCCTTGCACATGTCATAGACGGTCAGGGCTGCTATCGAAACGGCTGTGAGCGCTTCCATCTCGACGCCGGTCGGCGAAGTTGTGATGGCCTGGGCACGAAGTTCGATGCCCGAATCCGTCAGCCGAGCCTCGATATTTACCTTTGAAAGCGGTACCTGATGGCAGAGCGGAATAAGCTCGGAGGTGCGTTTTGCGGCCATTATTCCCGCAATTCTGGCGATCTCAAGCGGGTCACCCTTTGGCGTTTCATTGGCGCGAAGCTTTGCGACCGTCTCCGGCGAGAGCAGTACGCGGCCCGAGGCGACTGCGACGCGTTTCGTTGGCTCCTTGCCGGAAACATCGACCATCCGGGTGCGTCCGCTTTCATCAAAATGCGAGAGTTCGCTCATAGTTTCGCTCGTTGTGGGTACCGCTAATGTATCAGAGGAAAAGCACTTCGCACACCTCGCCGGAGGTGAGGGAACCGCCGGCGGGAATGCGGACAAGAGCTTCTGCACTCGCAAAGCCAATGAAATCCGATGAGCCATGCCAGCGGAGCGGAACCGCGAGCAGGCGGCCATTTGCGTCGGTCGCGACGATAGCGGGGAGATAAGAATCGCGTTCGCGGGTGCCATTTGCCTCGCCCTCGACGATAGCGAAGCCCGATGGCAGGTCGATGGCTGAAGCGGACTGCATGAGCATCAATGCCCGCCGGACGAAGAGATGAAACGTAACAGCGGCAGAGACCGGATTGCCGGGAAGGCCGAAGAAATATGACCTCTTCATCCGTGCGAAAACGGTCGGTTTGCCGGGCTTGAGCTTCACTTTTTCGAAAAATATCTCCGCACCGAGCCCGGCGATCGCTTCCTTTGTCAGGTCGTATTTGCCAACCGAAACGCCACCGGTGGTGATGACTAGATCGGCGGATCTCGCGGCCGATGCGATGGCGGCGGTCAGGTCGGCAAGCTTGTCGCCGACCGTCGGACGAATGACCGTCTCGGCCCCTGCTGCCTGGCAAAGCGTGGCGAGCATTAATGAGTTGGAGTTGCGTATCTGGTCGGGCTTCGGGCGTTTTGCAATAGGCACGATCTCCGTCCCGGTGGCGAGAATGGCGACACGCGGCCTCTTCGAAACCTTCAACTTTGCGTAACCGAAGGCGGCCGGAACGGCAATATTGGATGCAGTGAGCCGCTCACCCCGGCGAAGCACGACCTTGCCCTTCGCGACCTCTTTGCCCTTAGGGACGACAAAGCGGCCCTTTGCAGTCGGCTTATCGATGATGACGGTGCCGTCGGCTTCACGCGTGAGCTCGATCTTTTGCACGGCATCAGCCCCAGCGGGCAGCGGTGCTCCGGTCATTATTCTGACGGCCTCGCCGGCTTTAAGCCGTCCCTTCCAGCCGCGGCCGGCGGCCGATTCGCCAACCAGCTTCAGCACCGCCGGAACGTCTTTAGTATCAGCCGCAACCACCGCATAGCCATCCATCTGCGACCGGTCAAACGGTGGCATGTCCGTATCCGCAACGACATCCTCCGCAAGAACGCGGCCGACCGAATTGTGAAGATCGATCCGTTCCGGACCGAGCCCGGTCGCCTCACGGGCGATGATCTTCATTGCCTTCTGCGCTGAGATCATTTCAGATCGGAGATCGTTCATATTTGCGACAATTCATTAAGAGCGGATACACCCTCGGATCTTTATTTTATAATGGAGATCTCGGTCTGGCGCGGTCGAATGAACTCGTATCCGGTTGGGGTCATTACGGCGTCGTCTTCGGCCATCATTGTGACCTTTTGCCCGCCCCATTCGGCGACCGGCGTTGAGGTGTTGAGCTCGATGGACATATACGAGCCGAGGATGACCTTGTTCCCGCCGCCGCCGATGTTGCCGCGAAAATCGATCGAGGGCCCGAGGCCGTGGCCGTGCGTGCCGATCGGGTGCGAATAGATCATCGCCTCGATGCCTTGTTTCTTGGCTTCGGCCATCGTTTTTTCGTAGACCTCGGTTCCGGTCATTCCTGCTCGAGCGATGCTGAAAAGGATGTCGTGAAGGCGGTTTGTGTTCTTAAGTGCCGCCGTTAAACCTGCAGGTGCTGCGCTTTCGCCCGGTTTCAATACGTAGGCGTGCTTTTGCCAGTCGGTGGAGAGTCCCATGTAGTTCAGGCCGAAATCAACATGGAGGAGATCGCCTGGCATTATCACCTCAGCTTCGCTTGCCGTGCTCAGGAAAGGGCCGGTCGTTTCAGTTTGTGCCTTCTGCCGCTGGATGCGGAGATCGGGCTGGAACCAAACCGTCAGCCCAAGCTTATTGACCTGCTCAAGCATCCACCAGCGAACGTCGCCGACCGTCGTTTTGCCCGGCGTTATCACCTCATTTGAGAAAGCACGGCGGGCGATCAACTCGGTAGCCGCGACGGCGTTGCGATAATGCTCAAGCTCCTCGGGCAGCCGCGTGTCAAAAAACTCAACGAGCAGATCGGCCGCCGAAATGAACTTCTTTTCATTCTCGGCACCGAGCGATCCCGCCAGGAAGCGGTAGGAATCATAAGAAAGCCCGCTCTGCTGCCCGCGGCTGCCGCCGATGTTGAGCGCGATCGTTTTCGGCGCGCGCTCATCGACGATCTTTTTCAGCTCCTCGCCAAATTTATCGCGGGCGGGCATCACCATCCGGTAATGGTTCTTGAGCCGCTCCTCGTCATAGCGGACCATCGCGATCCGCTCGATCGTTTCACCGCGGTCGATGAAGATGAAAACATCCCGCCGGCCGACTATCGGTATCGGCGGCGTGATGTGCGGCGTTACGGGGTCGCTGTTAAATTCCTCATTCACAACGATCCACATATCGATACCATGCCGCTTCATCATCCCCGGCAAAAGCGTCCCTAACCGCTTCCGCAACCAACCCTCCCGTACCTCCATCTGCTCTCGCTGGGAAAGGAGGGCAGGCATTTCCTGTTTACTCTGGGAAAAGAGGTGCTGAGGGACGCCTGCCATGAAAGCGACAAACGATAAAACTAAAACTACCTTAGTGTAAGTTTGGTTCATTTTAACGGTCATCAAAATCAATTCTTCGGCTTAAAGTTGTAGGTCAATCTACCCTTGATTAAATACTCTCTTCCACCTTCAAATTTTGCTGCAAGGGCCGCTTTCGCGGCTACTGTCTGCAATTGGGGATGGCCGCAAAGTGCTCGAGCAGACTTTACACTTCCGTCAGTATTAATTACTACTTCGAGGTCCACTTTTCCGTAGATTCTGAAGGAGGAATTTGGCGTGTCTGTCGTCGAGATATCTTTCGGTGCGGCTTTATCGATCTCAACTTCACCACAGGAAATAAATCCGACTCCCCATAGGCCCGTGCTTGACCGTTGCGCATTTTCCATCGCTGCTCGATAGTCGGCGTTATCGGTCTCTTCCTTTTTAGTTGCAGGCCAGGCCTGACCTCTTACTAACTGCGAATAGCCGGCATCGACTCCTGCAACGAAAACCTTTGCCAGAACTTCATCACTGCTTTCTTGGATGCGAACGAATTCAACGGTACTAGTTCGAAGGAGTTTGGAAAGAGATTCTCGCGATTCCGCCGAATAAGCTTGAGTTGGAGCTACGATACCGTGCAACCGGATTGTCAACTTTCGCCCTTGCGAACGAACTTCGATCAAGTCGCCTGAAACTACTTTGATTACCCGCCCCGTTTCTGGCTGCGGGGTATTGTCCTGGCTAAACAAACTTACTGAAGACGTGAGAATCAGAATCAGAAATATAAGAAGTTTGTGCATTGTCTGTTAGCGGAAATGCCCTCAACTAAATCGCCTAATGATCTTTTAAGTGCTAAGCTTTTGTTTGAATTTGCGAAGCGATTTTATCACACTAAAACCAATCAGAGGGGACATTTAACAATTGTGATCGATTTTGAATTGACAGTAGAGCAGGAGCAGTTGAGGAATACTGTTCGTGAGTTTTGTGCGGGCGAGGTTGCTCCGCACATTAAGGAATGGGACGAGAAAGCGCATTTTGAGCGGAGCGTTTTTGACAAGATGGCCGAGCTTGGGCTGATGGGCGTCTGCATTCCGGAGGAATACGGCGGAGCGGGGTTTGATTACATCTCGCTCGGGCTGGTCTGCGAGGAGCTTGAGGCGTGCGATACGTTCCTTCGGGTCGCGATGAGCGTCCACGTCGGGCTGAACAGCATGAGCCTACTCGCCTGGGGAACCGAGGAGCAGAAGCAGAAGTACCTCGTGCCGCAGGCAAAGGGCGAAAAGCTCGCGACATTCGGATTGACCGAGCCGAACGCGGGTTCGGACGTCGTCGGTATGCGAAGCTACGCACGCCGCGACGGTGACGATTGGATCTTGAATGGGGAAAAGATGTGGATATCGCTTGGCGACGTTGCCGATCATTTCCTGTTCTTTTGTTGGACCGACACTGAGAAGCAAAAAGTACGCGATCATACCGGGATATCTTGTTTCATTGTTGAAAGGTCAATGCCAGGATTCTCGAGCGGAACTCTTCACGGCAAACTTGGCATAAAAGCCGGCAATACCGGTTATTTCTCGTTGCAGGACGTTCGCGTTCCGCATGCGAACATGCTCGGTAACGAGGGTGAGGGTTTCAAGATCGCGATGTTCTCGCTCGAGAATGGCCGCTATACGGTCGCGGCGGGAGCAACGGGCGTGATCAAGGCCTCGCGGGATGCCTCTGTAGCATATGCAAATACACGCGAGGTGCAGGGACAGACGATCGCCAATTTCCAGCTCGTCAAGCAAAAGATCGCAGAGATGGAAGCCGATTATGAGATGGCTCATCTTCTTTGGCTGAAATGCGGCTACCTCAAGAATGTGGGTAAGCCGTCAGCAAAGGCGGCGAGTCTGGCGAAATGGCAGGCAACGATTCGTTCAGAAAAGGCAGCATCGATGGCGATCGAAGTACACGGGGCGAACGGATATACGAACGACTATCCGGTCGAACGTTACCTCAGAAACTGCAAGGCCGCGGTGATCTATGAAGGAACGCGTGATATTCACACGCTCATGCAGGCGGATTGGGCTCTCGGGCTAAAACGAGAAAAGGCTGCAAGGGTAATACTTCCGCCTTACCAAACCGACGAAGCCAAAGGAACATCAAATTAGGCTAGAGTTTAGTTGAACCAGAAAAAGGCGGCTTTTTGGCCGCCTTTTCTCGTTGATCTAGACAGTGCTCACTTCCTTTCGAAGCCCGGAACTCGATTTGTGACCTTCCATTGTCCGTCCTCTTTTACGAATACGACGCCAACACTCTTCATGCTCTTCGTGGTCACCTGAGCTGTGCCGGTGTCACCGTTGATGGTTTCGTTCTTGACTTCGCATAGCTCGCTTGAAGTCCCATCTTGCGAAAAGTACTCCCCGAGTGACGATATCCCGTCCTCGTCCATTATCTTTTGAGCATCGCGCAACGACTCTGATGAATACACCTTGCGAAGTGCTGCGTCATCCTTCTTTTCCACGGCAGCGCAAAATGCCTTGAAAACCGGTCCTAAAGTTGGTGCGTCATTCTGAACCTGGGCCGGAGTCGGTGTCGAGACGGCTAACGGATTGTTTGAATTAGTCGCTGGTATGTTGGCGTTGGTATTGGCGACGGGCTTGTTGGCCGGATCCCCGCTTCCGCCACAAGCTGCCGCGATCGCGAGAGTGAACGAAACAATAAGAATCAAAAATGTCGTACGATACATATCGGTCTCCTGATTTGGTGAAAAGCAAAAGTATAATTAAATTAAGGGTTATGGACAAAAGCTATCGCACCGAATTGCACCGAACATTTCTGGTCGAGGCTCTGCCGGAGCCATTAACGCGTGCAAGTTCGCACATTCAGATCTTCGATAACTACATAGCAAACACAAGGCTTAGGCTGCGGTCGGTACGTCTGCCGGAAACCAAAGAATGGACTCATATCATCCAACAGAGATTTCCGGTCGCATCATCCGACGCCGGTATTTGGAAGATCGCCGAGATTTATTTGAACGAAACGGAATACACACACTTTCAGCAGTTTGAAGGCGACGAGATTCGCAAGAATCGTTATTTTCATGAATACGACGGGGCCGTAATGCTGTTCGACGTATATCTTGGGGAACTGTGGGGTCTAAACACCGTAAAGGTCGAGTTCGACACCGAAAGTGAACTGGCAAGATTCATTGCTCCTCCCTTTGCGGTATTTGAGATCACTCAGGATGATTTCTTTTTCGGTGAAAACCTTGTGACAAAGAATTTCGCAGATATTCAGGCAGAAGTTGGGGAACTTGCCAGGGAAATGCCTGTTGGTTCAGCCAAACCGGACGATTAGGGCGACGAAAGCGAACTCATATCTTTTCTTTCATCAGAATCAAGAGCTTCGATTCCTGTAAACAAAAGAAGCCGCTCAAAGGCAGGCGGCTCTGATGTTCTTTTGGTCATTGATCGGTTACCTTGTCCGTTCGTTCATAGGTACATGCCTTTCGACCGATTCATATATCTGAAGATAGATCTTTGTTTCGCGCGGAATTAGGTTGGTCCACGCCGGTCCGCCGCGATCGATATACCCTGCGAGCCTTGCCGGATTCGAATTATAACCCGCAGCCATTAGTTGTTCCTGTTTCGCGATCCCGCTAAGTATAGCGCTTGAGATCGCCGGCCTCGAGCGAAGGTCGTCCCATGTCCATTGCATATATAAAAGCATCGCTTGGGCGGCATTTACATGGTCGCGCATCCCTTCCACAAAATCCGGCATCAGCGGCACTTGTGGAAACTGTGCGCGAACCATGCGATAGGTCGACGGAATCATCTGGACCATTCCACCGGCACCGGCGGAACTAACCGCATACCGGTAAGTTTGTCCCTCGTTCAAGGCAAAAAGGGTGTAGACATCGTCGTAAATGGCCTTGTGCGGCTCAGTACGGAAGCGTAGATGATCTACATGTTCGACGGCTGCAAGCCTTTCGGCAATATCGGCAGTCTTCGGCTGAATAAGTATCCCACGAGATCTCAAACGCTCACGGGCGATCTCGATCACATTTCTAACGTAGATCCGGCCGGCATTGACAACCTCGGTCGTGACAAGACCCGGATGGGTCGACATATAATATGCCGTTTCGATATATTTGCCATTGCGAACAACCGGATACTGAACCATAAGCGGAAGATGCTGCATTCCTGTATTATCAGTTACGGTTATCGGCGTGTTGACACCGTTCCCACGGATCGTACGGATCGTCAGGTTACGGCCATTCTGCGATGTCACGACTTTGTCTTCAGCGGTCGAAAGGAACGCCTCTTTGGTGATCACGGCATAATCGATCTCGTCAGAACGCCAGTCATGAAAAGCGATTCGTACGATCTCGATGCCCTCAAAAACACTGCCGACCGAGGAAGTTGCGATCGGTCGTGTTTGCATCTGCCGCTTGGCTTCGGCAATCTTACTCTTGATCTCGCGAAAAGAGAGCGACCTGTCGTCGGTTGACGGCGACCGGGTCGAAACGAGGGTTTCGGCTGCCTTCGGTTCCGTGGCTATTCTGGTACGACCGACCACCATTGGGGTCGGAACAGCTTTGGGGCCCGCGGTCGCGGGCTTTACCTTCACCGTGTCCGACACAACGACCTTAAATTTCCGGTCACCGACATTGACACCCTGGGCTGAAGTAGATGCCGAAGCAGCAATACCGAAAACCGCCAGCAGGGCGCTATATCCCGCAATTTTCATAATCTATTTTAAAGGAGAGTGGTAAACCTTGAACGATCGCTTTGGGGGTGAACATCCCTCAGAGAATAGATTCCCTTAATATGGTTTTGGTTGTCAACCTGCAATGAAAATTTATACTATCCACAATCAAGGATTATGACGTTCTTGCGTTTTACGAGTCAACGGTTTTACTGTATAAATTGTTGTTTTTGACTCATATGAATTATCCCACAAACGCAATATCAGAAAGGTTTTTTGGAACCGATGGTATTCGCGGACGTTCGAATGAATTCCCGCTTGATCCGACAACGATCGCACTTATCGGCGGATCTTTGGCGCGAAATCTGGCGTATCGAATTGGACGAGTACCAAGGGTCATTACCGGTCGCGACACACGAGAGTCGGGCGAAGCGATCGAACGCGGGCTGCATTTCGGATTGTCTGCGGCTGACGCCGAATGTGAATCTGCGGGAGTGATCACGACGCCAGGCATCGCATTTCTGACAAAAGAGTTTGGTTTTGATGCCGG
The DNA here is from genome assembly GCA_016716305.1 of Chloracidobacterium sp. Taxonomy (NCBI): domain Bacteria; kingdom Pseudomonadati; phylum Acidobacteriota; class Blastocatellia; order Chloracidobacteriales; family Chloracidobacteriaceae; genus Chloracidobacterium; species Chloracidobacterium sp. The sequence continues at coordinate 1,053,253 of JADJWP010000002.1, read as the reverse complement.
GATCGTCGTCAGTGCATCCCACAATCCGTATCAAGATAACGGCATCAAGATATTTTTCCCCACAGGCAAGAAGGCCGACGACGATCTGGAGAGGGCGATCGAATCCGAAATTGCGGATCAGCTAAAGCATGAGATCATAACGCCTAATTCACCCGATCCTTCAAGTTGGCACACCGAGCGTGCAGAGGAGTTTCAAAACTCGTATTTGAACAGCATCGAATCGAGATTTTCAAAACTTGACCTCGGCGGGAAGAAGATCGTCGTTGATTGTGCGAATGGGGCCGCTTCCGGGCTCGCGCCCGCCCTTTTTGCTCGATTTGGCGCCGAGGTTGCCGCGCTCCACATTTCTCCTGACGGCCGGAATATCAATCGCGATTGTGGCTCCCTTCACATTGATAACCTTCGGAAGCATGTCACGGAAACCGGTGCCGATATCGGTATCGCATTTGACGGAGATGCCGATCGATCTCTTTTTGTTGATGAGAACGGTGAATTGGTCGATGGCGATGCAACGCTCTGGGTTTTGGCCAACTACCTCGCTGATCATGGCAGGCTGGTCAACAAGACGGTTGTTGCAACTGTGATGAGCAACATCGGTCTCGAACTCGCATTGAGATCTCGGGGCATCTCGATGCTTCGAGTCAGCGTGGGTGACAAATTCGTGCTTGACGAACTCATTCGTTCCGGCTCAGAGATCGGCGGCGAACAGTCGGGCCACATTATTTTCCCGGAGATCAGCCTTGTCGGTGACGGGATGATGACCGCAATGCTCCTGTTGAAAGCTATCAACGAACGCGGGACGTCGGCTTCTGAGGCGGTGAAAGGGTTTGTACGTTATCCGCAGATCCTTGTAAACGTACCGGTGCGAGACAAGCAGCCATTCGACGAGGTCGAAGCGATCATGAACGCCTCAAACGAGATCGAAAGGGAACTCGAAGGTAAAGGAAGGCTGTTGCTGCGTTATTCGGGCACTGAAAAACTTGCTCGCGTGATGATCGAAGGAGCGGATCAGTCGGCTATCGAAGAGCAAGCGAAGCGTTTAGCTGCCGTGATCGCAAAGGCCATCGGTTAGATTGGTGATCTGTGCACTTTCTTTTACACGCTGAATGATCTACGAAATACCGATCAACCTGTCCGTACAGGAGCACAGCTACGATGTGTCCGTGGGTAGCGGTCTTTTGGCGACTTCGGGCGCCCGGATCCGATCTGTTGCGGGCGATTCGGCCGAAAGGGCCGTGATCATCTCTAACCGACGAGTAAATAGGCTTTTTGGGGATGTCATCGAACGAAGCCTGGAGGAAGCCGGGTTTACGGTATCGACCTTTCTGATCGGGGACGGCGAGAAATATAAAACTCTTAGGACCGCCGAGTCAGTGCTTGATTTTCTCGGGTCTGAACGAATCTCGCGAACCGATGTGATCGTCGCCCTCGGCGGTGGTGTCGTCGGCGATCTCGCCGGATTTGCTGCCGCGATCCATCTCCGCGGAATCAGGTTCTTTCAATTACCTACTACATTGATGGCGATGGTCGATTCATCAGTCGGCGGGAAGACCGGGATCAACACCAAGTATGGAAAGAACATGGTCGGCGCGTTTTATCAGCCTACCGGCGTCTACGCCGATATCGATACCCTCAGATCGCTCCCGCCGAGAGAGATGAGGGCTGGCTTCTGTGAGGCCATCAAACAAGGAGCGGTCGGCGGTAAAGAACTGTTTCGCCGAACGGAAGAATTTCTTCACCGATATCCATTAAACGGACTGTTGGCCACCGGCGATCTAAGCGGACGTGATTCAGCACTCTCGAAGCTTATCGCCGACCAGATCACGTTCAAGGCCAAGATCGTAATGGCAGATGAACGCGAATCGGCTGGTAATAACAACAGATATTCCAGGAAGGTTCTCAATTTTGGGCACACTTTTGCACACGCACTCGAGAAAGTAACGGATTTCAAATACTTGCTGCACGGTGAAGCGGTTGGTTACGGTATCTTGTTCGCCGCAGAATTGTCGAAAAGGCTTGAATTATTGGCATCGGATGATATAAACTTGTTGTACGATGTTGTTCATCGGCTAGGGCAGTTGCCTGCGATCGACCACATCGAGCCTTCGGATATCATTGCTGCGTTCGCATTCGACAAGAAGGTAATAGGCAGATCGCTCCAATGGATCTTGTTAGGTGGTATCGGTAAACCGGTGATCGTAGACAGCGCGAACATCGACCCGTTTTTGATCAAAGACTTATTAGAACGATTCCTCTCGCAGACTAAATCCTCTTAGAATCCTTCGAATCGAGGAGTATCTCGAAATGAAAACCTTTCAAGCGCAGAAAAGCTCCGAGCAGGGCAGTGCCGGAGTCAAATTTCTTATAATCTTCGTGATAATAGCCCTTGTCGGACATGCCGGTTACAACTACATTCCGGTCGCATACGAAGGCGCGAGCTTCAAGCAAGAGATGGACACAGCCGTTGTCAAAGGCCTTGCGACATCAGGTTCATTGAAGCCGCTCGAGGTAGTGCAGGCATCGATCCAGCGTGCTGCTCATGATTACAACGTCCCGCCGGACGCGTTTGTAGAGGTCAAAGCTTCGGGTACAGTTATCACAGCTCGGGTCGCATATACCAAGAGTGTAAACCTTCTGCCGTTCGGCATTTACAAATACACGTACAACTTTGACCATAACGCTTCGCCGCAAGGCTATTTACTCAAGCAGTAAGGGCCGGCGATCACGCAAGAACTGCCGCGGCCATTGCCTCGCGGATCTTTACAGGTTGTATCTGAATAAGGGATGCCGGTGCGTCAGCGAGCCATGTTGTCGGACAAACTCCACACGTGGTGCATTTTTCAACAGCGGGGCACGGGAGGCTCGAGAGAGCTTCTCGTGCTTTTTCATGTTCGGCCTTGAGAAAATCAAATGACAGTCCGGAATCGACGATCGACCAGGGAAGAAATTCGTCGTACGATCGGTCTCGGGACGTATGAAACCCGGGATCGACATTCGTCTCTCGAATAGCGCGATCCAGATCGCCGCCGAAACGAGCGGCAGCATCGATGACCCTTGCCACGGTTCGGTCACCTGACGAGAATAGCGCTTGTTCGTGAGCAATGCGCGCCGACATGAATCGAACGTCAACATTAGGAATCTTTGAAAGGCCCTTACAAACGTATTTGATACGCTTTTTAAGGTCTCGTTCGTTGCAGATTGCATCCCATTGGAGCGGCGTGTTGGGTTTCGGAACAAAGCCATTCAACGACGGAATTATCTTGCCGGCGCGACCGATCTTTTTGCCAGCCTCGAGCATTCGATCCTTGATGCGTTCGACCAGGACGAACATTTCATCCAGGTCTTCCTGTGTTTCGGTCGGAAGGCCGACCATCATATAGAGCTTCAGGGTCAGCATGCCGCGGTCGAAAACGGCTCCGCAGATGTCGACGATCTCATCGTTCGTTAGATTCTTGTTTATTACTCGCCTGAGACGGTCAGATCCGGTTTCGGGAGCTACGGCGATCTGCTGGTCGTTCGATTCGACGAGGGCGTCGAGAAGTTCCTCCGAGATCTGATCGAGTCGAAGTGAGGATACAGATATCCGGTAGTTCATCGCACGCAGCTCTCTAAGGATCGTTGATATTTCGGGATGATCGCAGACGGCGGTCGAAACGAGGCCGATCTTGTCAGTTTTACTGCGCCATTCCGCGGCCTTCGCGAGAATGTCTTTTGCCGGAACGACACGAGGCGGGTAGTAATTGTAGCCGGCCCAACAGAATCGGCAGCCCTGCGAGCATCCGCGTGAGATCTCGACCAATAACCGGTCGCCCATTTCGGCACCGGGAGACCATATCGCCGTTGAAGGGCAAAACGTATCTTGGTTGACAAGAAATTCGGCAAGTTCATTCTCGCCACGTTTTAAGGCCCGCCGCAACGTCCCTTCCTTTGGATTCACCGACGCAAGAGCGCGGCCGACTCGGCGAGGGACACCGATGTGTTTAGGTCGATATTCGAAAACCGTTCCATCATCGTTATAAACGACGTCATAAAACGAAGGAATATAAAAGCCTCGACCGATCCGAGCGAGAGCAAGCAGAATATCGTCTTTGGTCTCGTGCTCGAAGATCGAATCCACCAGTTGGTACGCCAATATCTCGCCCTCACCTACTGCGATGATATCGGTGAAATCGGCGATCGGTTCCGGGTTCAGAAATGATGCAGCACCGCCCATTACGATCAACGGGTGAAAATGATTGCGTTCCCCGGACCATACAGGAATCCCCGAAAGCTGTAACATTCGGGCCATGTTAAGGTAATCGGTTTCAAACGAGATCGAAAACGCTACTACATCGAAGTCTCTGACAGGAGTCTGAGTTTCGAGCGAAAGAAGTGGCGAGCCGGACCTTTCGTATTCTTTCAATTCATCTGAATCAGGCAGGAAGACTCGTTCGCAGGAGACCTCTGGAATCGAATTGAAGAGCTCGTACATCGTATGAAGACCGAGATTCGCCATTCCGATCGAGTGCGTGTTCGGATAGCACAAAGCAATCTTCAGTGCGGCACCAGAAGTTCTGACGTAACCTTCCTCGTTAGCGAGCTTCGCCCTATAGCTTTCAACGATGCGTCTGCTCATAATTATCCGAAACACCCAGAATAGCAGTTGACTATGTGTTAATACAACGAGATTGTTCGCAATCTGTGGCCCAACCTCGAGCGATCACGTTTTTCGACCCAGAAACCATCTTAATTCTAATGAAAAAGGCGGCAGATAGCCGCCTGTTCCATCGCACATCGGTCTAACGTGACTATTTCTTTTTCTTATCGTCTTTCTGCACGTAAATGAACGGCTTGTGCTGGACGACGAACTGCTTGTCGTCATACGTGCCGTCGCCGTCAACATCGACCTTGACCTCTAATTTGTATTTCTTGCCGGGATCATGCTTTTCAACAAGATCGTACGCGAGATTGTACTGGCTTCTTAAAAGTCCATTTATCGAATTGAGGTATCCAGGCACCTCGCCTTCGAAAGTCATTTCGAAATGCATTCCCCCTGATTCCTTGGCAAACGTATTCATCTGGTTCTTAGCCTGGAGAAAAGTAAGGCGTCCCGGCATTCCGCTAATACCGTCGGTCGCAGGCAAAAGGTGCTCGTAACGCTTATAGAAGAGGTTTCCGGTACTTATTATATAGATCGGTATCCCGGCTTCCTGGACAACCCGGCGGATCTCGCCGTAATTCGTTTTGCTGAACGTATCGATACCGGAGGCTACAAGAATTATCGCGCGTCGCTTGGCTTTGACATCGACCATTCCACCGTATGAGACCGAACGTTCCTTGGCGCCGTCGAGAAATTCAGATTCGCTGTTGCCACCGATCAAGACGAACTTCATGGCGTCGAAAAGATTGTTTTCACGGAACGCAGGCTGGCTTCTTAGCAAAAGGTCGATCGTGCCGCGAACTCGGCCCGGATCATTGGTAAAATCCGTGATCACTGCCGGACGCATATCAAACGCGACGACCGATGCATAATCATCCGGCGGTTTGATGAAACGTGAAAGGAACTGAGCAATCGGTCGAACGGTTTCGTATACACCGGGTTCGAATATTCCGCCCGAAGCCGAACCAAATAGCTCCGACCACTTACTGTATTCAAGCAGCAAGGTAACGGTGATGGGCGATTCGGGAGTTGTGAACACAGAAATGTCGCGTTTGACGCCGTTCTCAAAGATACCGAAATTCTCTTTCTTAAGACCGGTGATGATCTGACCCGACTTTTTATTGAAGACTACCGCATCCACGTTGACGATCTCGGTCTCAACCGCTATGACGCCGGGTTCCTCCTGAGCATTCTTCTCCTGTTCGAGTCTGGCCTTTTCCTCGGCTTCCTTCTTAAGCTCTTCTTCCGTTTTTGGTACCGGACGCTGATTTCTTTTCTCGTCGCCTTTCGGTGTTGGGCGTTGTGGACGGGACTGTGCTTCGAGGCCGATCGGAGCAAATACTGAGGCGCTCAGCACGATCAGCAAGACCAAGGCAAAACGGGGAAGGTTTGATTTCATAAATTGCCAACCTCTGAAAACATTTAAGGATTAGACACCGATTGTCCGCTTTTGGTTTGCCGAAATCAAGGAAAATCAAGGTCCCGCGGTCAGGGTTAGCCGGACAAACGACGAAACGCACGTTGAACAACGCCTTTATTGACAGCCTGATAGGTTGTGACTAAAATCGCCCTAGTCTTGGGCAGGATAAATATGAGCGAGTCGAGCAAAGAAAAACAACTTTCGGTCGGAGTGGACGTTTCCGTTTCCGGCCTTCATGCCGTTTCTGTCGACGCTTCGGGCAAGGTGGCGGCTAGCATTTCTGAAAAACTTGACCGGAACGGCGACGTAATCGCTCAGCTGATTGCTTTTGTCGGCAAGTTGAATGACAACCTAGGCGAAACATCGAGATTTGGACTATCTGTGCCGGGACTGATAAACCGAAGATCTAATCGGGTCGAATATTCTATCGGATTTCCCGAGCATTCAAAGACCGATATTGCAAATGAGATAAAAGTTGCGACCGGGCTTGAGTGTGTACTTATGAATGACGCGGATGCTGCGGCGATAGGCGAATTCAAAGCTGGTGCGGGACGCGGAGCGAAAGACCTGTTTTATGCGACGCTCGGCACCGGTGTTGGCGGTGCTTTTATATTCAACGGGCAAATATGGCGTGGGGTGTCGGGGTTCGCAGGTGAATTCGGATACGTAGCGATCAATTCAGATGGTATGCGTCTTGAAGATGTGGCATCTAGCGAGAACATTGTTCGCCGCACCCGGAGTCGCTTTCACCAAGACAGTACGTCGGTCCTTAGCAAGTTTGATGAGCAGGAGATCACGATCGCCGACATTGTTGCAGCGGCGCGGAGCGAAGACGACTTCGCACAGCTGATGCTCGATCGAACAGGAATGTATGTTGGGTCGGCGATCGCGAGCGTGATCAATCTTTTGAATATTGAGAGAATCGTACTTGGCGGGGAGATAATGGGAGCGGGCAGACTTCTGCTTGATCCGATCATCAAGCGGGCTCGCGAACTTTCTTTCGGGCCGTCTTTCTCAAATACGACCATCGTCGCCGGAGAGCTCGGAGAATTGGCATCGGCGATCGGTGCCGCCCTATCAAACGATGAGACTCTCGGCGGCTGACCGGCCGTCGAGGCCGATTCACTTTGCGAATTGTCGGATGGTATTGGTTTTGATTAATTAACCTCATCAGAAGAACTAATTTTGTGAACTATTGCACAATCGGAGCCGGGCAATCGATTATAATTGTTTGAAACTTGCGGATTTTATAGGATTTAGTAAAATTAGCGTCAGTTTTACGTAAGGCATTCTCTTAACATTCTATTAATTCGCATTCCCCGGCTTAGGTTTCGTCGCAAATCTGGGAACAGGCGAACTTTAGCTGCCGCGTACCTCAGCGGTTGAAGAGACTCAAAAATGGCACAATTTTTTCCTAAAAGTGCGAACAATATTGCCCGGATCAGTATGATCTTGGGGGTGGTCCTTGCTGGGACGGCATTTTACGTTTACACGCAGGTTGCCCGCTCTTCGTACCTCACCGGGCGATACGTCGAGAAACAGCAGCCCGTACAGTTCAGCCATAAGCATCACGTCGGTGATGACGGCATAGATTGCCGATACTGCCACACGACGGTCGAGACGACCGCCTCGGCGGGAATGCCCTCGACGCAGACCTGCATGAATTGTCATACGCAAATATGGGCCGACAGTCCGTACCTTGAACCGGTTCGGGCCAGCTATCGAGACAATAAGCCGATCGAATGGGAGCGAGTCCACGATCTGCCCGAATACACCTACTTTAATCATAGTATTCACGTTGCTAAGGGAGTCGGTTGCTCGACTTGTCATGGTGCGATCGATAACATGCCGTCGGTCTACCAAGAGAATACCTTGCAAATGGAGTGGTGCCTTGCCTGTCACCGCGAACCCGAGAAGTTCATTCGTCCAAAATCCGAGATTTACAATATGCGTTGGCAGGATAGTGACCTGTCCGCGCAGGAACGGATCCAATTGAAGAGCGATTACAGGATAAGAAGTAAGGATATGTTGACAAGCTGCTCGATCTGCCATCGGTAGATCAGACGTCAGAACGGTCCGAACCGGTCAGAAAGGCCCAAACCGATGAGAGACAGGGTTCAGGGCCGATCGATCAAGTCAGATTTTTGAGGAATCACGAAAAGATGCCTAGTCACGAAAGCAAACAGAATTTTGCATCGATAAGGGACAAGATACTGTCCGCAAGCACCGGCAAAGAATATTGGCGCAGTGTCGAAGAATACGCTGACACGCCAGAATTTGCCGAGTTTGTGAAAGGCGAGTTTCCTTTGCATGCCGAAGACTGGAATGACGGACTTAGCCGCCGCAACTTTGTTAAGGTGATGGGTGCATCACTTGCACTTGCCGGACTTTCGGGGTGTGTAATTCAACCCCCGGAAAAGATCGTGCCGTATGTTCGTCCGAACGACGATATGCTCCCCGGAAAGCCGTTGTTCTATGCGACCGCAATGACAATGGGGGGTATTGCAACGGGCTTGCTTGCGAGGTCGTACGAAGGCCGGCCGGTAAAACTGGAAGGCAATCCGGAACATCCAGGAAGCCTCGGCGCGACCGATATCTATGCTCAAGCTGCGTTGCTGGATATGTACGACCCGGATCGGTCGCAAGAGATAATGTATCGCGGCAGCCCAAGCTCGTGGCAGAATTTTGTGAATGCGATCAGGGCAGCGATCGAAGAGAACCGAAAGGACGGAGGAGCGGGCGTTCGCTTCTTGACGCCAACGGTCACGTCGCCGACACTTCAGGCCCAATTCAAACAGCTGACAGCGGAACTCCCGAACTCCAAATGGATCCAATACGAACCGGTCAATCGAGATAACGCCCTGGCGGGAGCAAAACTTGCCTTCGGTTCGCCGGTACACTGTGTGTATCGATTTGATAAGGCTGATCGGATCCTTTCTCTCGATGCCGATATTTTTTCGGGCTCAAATGTCCGTTACATGGCGGATTTTGCGAAGGGGCGGAAAATTTCCGAAGAAAAGAAGGAAATGAATCGCCTCTATGCGATCGAAACGACCACAACCCTGATGGGTGCAAAAGCAGACCACAGGCTGGCGGTAAAGCCGAGCCAAATGGTTGAGATCGCGAAAGCTATCGCGAAGGCGATCGGGGTTGCCGGCGCCTCGTCTACCTACACTGAAAATGAAGCCTGGATCGCGGCGATGGCTAGAGATTTGACTGCGAAGCGCGGTAAATCATTAGTTATCGTCGGCGATAATCAGCCGCCGATAGTTCACGCCATAGCTCACGCGATCAACGGCGCTCTCGGAAATGTAGGGGAGACGGTTGTTTATACCGATCCAATCGTCGCCAATCCAGAAAAGACACAGATCGAGCAGCTTCGCGAACTTGTTGCGGATATTGATGCGAGCCGGGTAAAAATGCTCGTCATTCTTGGCGGCAATCCGGTTTACAACACGCCGGCTGACTTAAAGATCGATCTGAACCGCCTCGAGAACAAGGTTGGGTTGCGCGTTCATTTGGGCCAGTACTTTGATGAGACGGCAGAAGTTTGCCATTGGCATGTCGCTGAGAAGCATTTTTTGGAAATGTGGAGTGACGCAAGGGCCTATGATGGAACAGCGTCGATCATCCAACCGCTGATACAGCCGCTTTATGACGGAAAATCAGTCCATGAGATAGTCCAGCTTTTCTTCCGCGAGAACTTCGACAAAAAGGACTACGATATTGTACGCGAATATTGGCAGGCTCAAAACATTTCAACTGGTCAGACCGCCGCTGCGGCGGCCAACGCAGTCGGAAACACGAATACCCAGACAGGCGCTGCAACTTCGGGTGCAAAGACATTCGAAGACAATTGGCGAAAGGCGGTGCATGACGGCATCGTGCCAAACACTGCCGCTGCGTCGAAGACTGTTGCGGTGAATACGGGATTCATGGCTGCGGTCGATTCGAAGCCTGCCGCATCGGGTTCACTTGAGATTGCCGTTCTTCCTGACCCAAGCATTTATGACGGCCGATTCGTAAACAACGGCTGGATGCAAGAGCTGCCAAACCCATTAACAAAGATCACTTGGGAAAACGTCGCTTTGATCAGCCCTGCAACTGCAGCCCGTTTACAGATAAACCGCGGCAACGATCCGCGCGAGATCTCAGGTGGCGAAAGAGGAAGGGCGTTCATCAATACTCACGGCTCGAACATGGGGTCCGATACCGTGAAACTCACATATCAAGGCGCCGAACTCGATGGCGTACCGATGTGGATCTCTCCTGGCCAGCCCGACGACGTTATAACGATCTATATGGGCTATGGCCGGACAAGGGCGGGCAAGGTCGGAACCGGTCTGGGGTACAACGCGTTCAAGATCGTCCGCTCGGACGCGATGAATTTCGGTTTCGGTGAGATCGCGAAAACTGGGAATAACGTTCAGATAGCCTCGACTCAGATCCATTTCAACATGGAAGGACGTGATCTCTTGCGAGTTTGGGATGTGCATCATCTTGACGAGCACCTTGTAGAGGGTCATCAAGAGAATTTCGCGGACAAGTCGATGTATGACGACACCACATACCAAAAATGGTACGCAGAAAACCACAAATGGGGAATGTCGATCGACTTGAACTCCTGCGTTGGCTGCAATGCGTGTGTCCTCGCCTGCCAGTCAGAGAATAATATTCCGGTTGTCGGAAAGGAACAGGTCGAGAAAAGCCGTGAAATGCATTGGATGCGCATTGACACTTATTACAGTGGCGGAAGCATCAATGAGCCGGAAGGAGCACATTTTCAGCCTGTTCTGTGTATGCAGTGTGAGTTGGCACCCTGCGAGGTTGTTTGTCCGGTAACTGCAACGGTTCATAATCCTGAGGGCCTCAATGACATGGTCTATAACCGCTGTGTCGGTACACGGTATTGTTCTAATAACTGCCCCTATAAGGTTCGCCGATTCAACTTCCTTTTATATCAGGACTGGGATACCGCACAGTACAAGCTGATGCGTAATCCTGAGGTCTCCATTCGCAGTCGCGGTGTCATGGAAAAATGTACATATTGTACCCAACGCATTTCGGCGGCACGGATCGAGGCTGAGAAAGATGGCCGTAGGGTTCGTGACGGGGAAGTTCTCACAGCGTGTCAGTCGGTATGTCCGACAGGGGCGATCGTATTCGGTGACATGAATGACCCGCTCAGTAAGGTGGCGAAGATCAAGAAGGATAAGCGGAACTATAATCTTCTCAATGAATTAAACACGCAGCCTCGGACGACTTACATGGCTGAAATGAAAAACCGTAATAAAGAAATGCCCGATTATAAGGCTCCGGTTTTTAAGAAAAAGGCAGATGACAAGAATAAGTCATCAGGCGGGCATTGAACTGCCGAGGAAAGTGGGTCAGAAAGAAACGTCGCAACGAACGGCGAGACAGCACAACGTTAATTTGAATGTCGGCGGGTGACTCTCCGGCAATTCTGAGATCGCAAATTTATGCAGGACCTAAAAGAGATCCAAAAGAAGATCTATCCGCCGATGGTCGAAGGCGATCATTCCTTCGGTACGGTTTCAGACAAGATCAGTGACCTGACGCTGAAAAAGAAGACGCCGTTCTTTTGGTTTATCGGATTCGGCATCTCGTTCATCGTTGCTCAGTTGCTGCTTCTTTCTGTGGTTACCCTGCTTGCGAAAGGTATTGGAATTTGGGGTAACAACCAACCGGTCGGATGGGCTTTCGATATCATCAACTTTGTGTGGTGGATCGGTATCGGTCATGCCGGAACACTGATCTCAGCGATCCTTCTACTGCTCAACCAGAAATGGCGAACGTCTATCAATCGATTTGCTGAGGCGATGACGCTATTCGCTGTAGCCTGTGCCGCGATGTTCCCGTTGCTGCATACCGGTCGGCCTTGGCTCGCTGCATATTGGCTGTTCCCGTACCCAAATACGATGGGCATCTGGCCTCAGTTCAGAAGTCCTTTGATATGGGACGTATTTGCGGTCTCGACCTATGCAACGATATCCCTGCTCTTTTGGTACGTCGGTCTGATCCCCGATTTTGCCACGCTTCGAGATCGGGCAAAGAACAAGTTCTTTAAGTTCGCTTACGGGATACTCTCGTGGGGTTGGCGAGGGTCGGCCCGACATTGGCACAGGTATGAAATAGCATATTTGTTGTTGGCAGGGTTATCGACCCCGCTTGTACTTTCAGTGCACTCGATCGTGTCATTCGACTTCGCCGTTTCGCAGCTGCCTGGATGGCACGCAACGATCTTCCCACCGTATTTTGTCGCCGGGGCGATCTTCGCCGGATTTGCAATGGTCCTTATCCTCTGCATTCCGTTGCGTGTTTGGTACAACATGAAGGACTTCATTACCGATACCCATTTGATATACATGGGCAAGGTGATGCTCGCTACTGGCCTGATCGTAGTGTATGGCTATGCGATGGAGGCCTACTTTGCATGGTACAGCGCAAGTCTCTATGAGTGGTTCATGATGAAGAACAGAGTGTTCGGCGGCCCATATTGGTGGTCATATTGGCTGCTGATCATTTGTAACGGGTTGTCGATCCAGCTTCTATGGTTCAAGCGATTTCGCGAAAGTCCGTTTTGGCTCTTCATGATCTCGATAGTGGTAAGTATCGGTATGTGGCTCGAGCGCTTCGTGATCATCGTAACAAGCCTCAATCGTGATTTTTTGCCGTCGTCGTGGGCGATGTATTCGCCGACGGTCTTCGATTGGTCGATGTTTATCGGGACGATCGGATTCTTCTTCACGCTGATCTTTTTGTTCGTACGATTTTTGCCGATCATTTCAATATTCGAGGTTCGCACGTTGCTTCCTGATGCAAACGTTCATGGGCATCAGCAGGACTTTGACGAGAGCGTTCTTGAGGTCGAGTACACATACGACCGGACAGATCCGCCAAATAATTGATCGGAAAAGGGTTTAGAGCGACGTATAAGCGCTATGGAAAAGAAACTTTACGGTTTGATGGCCGAATTCGATACGGCGACCGATCTGGTCGACGCGGCGAATCGCGTCCGTGAAGCTGGCTATACGAAAACCGACGCGTTTTCGCCATTTCCGCTTCATGAGATCGACGAGGCATTGGGAATAAAACGCAGTATATTGCCGATCCTCGTTTTTTTTGGCGGAATCACTGGTTTGTGTCTCGGTATCGGTCTTCAGGTATTTGTCCACTATATCGATTACCCGATGAATGTCGGCGGCCGTCCGTTTCTTAGCTGGCCGTCTTTTGTGCCACCGGCTTACGAGCTGACGATCTTGCTCGCTGGGTTTACGGCGGTCTTTGGAATGCTTTTTTTGAACGGGCTTCCGCGGCCGTACCATCCGGTCTTCAATGTCCCACGATTTGCTTTGGCATCAAGAGAGAAGTTTTTTCTGCTGGTCGAGGCGGAAGACCCTAATTACGACTACGAGCAGACGCGGGATTTCATGGAAGGGTTAAATGCACAGGAGGTTTTCGATGTCGAAGAGTAACTCCGGTGTAGAAAGTTTGAACAGGACGTTTATGAAACGCACGGCTGCGTTCGCCTCTGGTGTTCTCACACTTGTTGTTATGACCGGCTGCGGGGTTCGATTCGATATGCAGGATCAGCCGCGATATAAGGCTTACAAGCAAAGTGAATTTTTCTCGGATAAGCGTGCGTCGCGTGACATCCCTGAAGGTACCGTTGCTCGAGGGCTTTTGAAAGAGAACAAGGCCTTCCATACGGGCAAAGTCGACAACCCAGATCCAAACGTTCAGGTTCAAACGACTATCAGCCCGTCCGGGAACACTCTCGTATCGAGTTTCCCGAACGCGATCGATGAGTTTCCGATACCGGTTACACGAGCCTTAGTTGATCGCGGCGAAGACCGATACAACATATATTGCATTGTTTGCCATGGCCCTATCGGGGCTGGTGACGGGATGATCGTCCGTCGTGGATTCCCTCAGCCGCCGACCTATCATGATGATCGGCTCAGAAATGCTCCGGTCGGTCATTTTTTTGATGTGATCACAAATGGTTGGGGCCGCATGAACGGATACTCAGCGTCGATACCCGCAGCTGATCGTTGGGCGATCGTTGCTTACATACGGGCGCTTCAGGCAGGACAGAATCCAGACGATACGATCCGGTCCATTTCGAATACGGCCGCTAATACTCCGGCGTCGACCATGCAGGCTGCTGCTAACTCAAATTCAAACACCGCAGGAGGGTCACGTTAATGGCTGATATGGAAAACTATCAGGCTCCGGCGGATCTCGAGCGAATTCGCACGATCGCACTCGGTGCAGGTGGAATCGCTTTGATCGCTTGGGCGGTCGGGCTTTATTTTTCACCCGAGCAGGCTCTTCGTTCGTGGCTTCTGGGGTTCATATTTTGGGGCGGCATCTCGATCGGGTCGATCGGTGTCTTGATGCTTCAATACTTGACCGGTGGAGCTTGGGGCGTCGTTATCCGTAGGCTCGTTGAGGCGGGCTCAAGAACGCTCCCGCTTGTTGTGGTGTTATTCATACCGCTAGCATTTATAACGTATTACCACTATTGGACGACCTGGTCACCGGATGACTATGCCATCGCGCATCGGGGCTGGTTCATGACACAGGAAAGCTGGATTTTGCGTTCGGCCATTTACTTCTCGATCTTGCTTGTCATCGTCTATTTGCTTAATAAGTGGTCTTCGCAGCAGGACAATGCCAAGTCATACGATGAATCGGCAAGATATCTTGGAACCGCCACGGCATTTTCGGGACCGACGTTGGTTGTCTACAGTCTCGTAGTAACATTCGCTGTTGTCGATTGGGTGATGATGCTCGATGCCCATTGGTTCTCGACTATATGGGGGCTTCTTTTTGTCGCCGGCTGGGCACTCAGCTGCTTTTGCTTCTGTGTGGTGATGCTGATGTATCTGGCGGGCCGGTCTCCGATGAATCGGGTTCTCGGTAAACGCCATTTTCACGACATTGGCAAACTAATGCTCGCATTGACGATGGTGTGGGCTTACTTTAATTTTTCTCAGTTCTTGATCATTTGGTCCGGTAACATTCCTGAGGAAACAGGGTGGTATCTGACCCGCATGAAGGGGCCTTGGCTCGCGGTCGGGGCGCTGCTCGTGCTTTTCCATTTCGCGTTCCCATTCTTGATCTTGCTGCAGCAGGATTTCAAGCGAAAGGCAAAATGGCTTGCAACACTAGCGGTGTTCATATTAATAATGCGGCTGGTCGACATGTTCTATCTGATCGCACCAAATCCGCGAATAGACAAGACCATTGAAAAAGGAGCATTCATTGTTAGTTGGCTCGATTTTGCTGCCCCGATCGCGATCGGCGGCATATGGCTCTGGTATTTCATTGGCCAGCTTCGAAAACGACCGATCGTGCCGGTGATGGATCCATTCCTTGAAAAGGCGATCGAGCATGGAAAAGGCCACTAAGAGGTTCAGACAAAGAATACGTTCGATATGGCACACTCAAGTCACGAAAATGCGGCGGTCGACCTCGACCTTGGCTACGAAAGAAATGATATCCAGATAAAGGGCATCGTTTATTTTGCGGTCGGGCTGTTCGTTTTAGTTGTTATCACATTCGGATTGATGTGGGCACTCTATGGTGTACTTGAAGACGAGGCATCTCAAAGACTCAAGTCGAATAACCCGATGCTCGTAAGCGAAAAGGACCGCCTGCCGGCCGAGCCACGACTGCAGGGTGCTCCCGGGTTCGGTGTCGATTCGCCGAAGGGCAGGGTCAATCTTGAACTCACTGCGCCGCAATCAGAGTATTGGGAACTGCAAAAACAGTGGAAAGACGTTTGGGCCAACGGAATAAAGCACCCTGAAACAGGTACGCTCATTGTGATGCCCGTTAACAAGGCGAAAGAGAAGTACCTGAGTCAGCCGATAAAAGCGCGTTCGGGACCCGAGGCCGAGCAACTTGCGGCCAGTTCGAAAATGGTCGTCTCTGATTCGAGTGCCGGGAGAATGGCTTCTGAAACGATTCGTTAGATTGGCGACCTATGTGCAGAGCAGTAGTCCGATAAATGCAATGTGTAAAGCTGGCGTATCAATGACAATTAGCCGTTTATTCACCATCTTGTTGGTGTTAGCGTCGGTCTACGTTGCGATCGTTCCGGCGCAGAAGAACGAGCATTACAATTCGCCCCTATACTCGCCGCGAAAATATGAGCCTGGAAAAGAGGTCGCGTCAGGGTTGCCAAAGCAGTTGAATGCCGTTGGGATCACGCAAAGGCTTGGCGAGACACTTCCACTCGATGCCGCGTTCAAAGATGAGAATGGCAGTAACGTAATTCTTGGAGATTATTTCAACAAAGGCCGGCCCGTCATTCTTGCCTTGGTCTATTACGAGTGCCCGATGCTGTGCAATCAGGTTCTCAATGGGCTGACCGGAACGCTGAAAGGTATCGCTCTCGACACGGGGAAGGATTACGACGTCGTAGCCATAAGTTTTGATGCCAAGGAGAACGGTAAACCCGACCTGGCCCGCAATAAAAAGGCCTCGTACATGGAGCGGTACGGTCGTCCAGGAACTGAAAAAGGCTGGCATTTTCTCACCGGCGAACAAACAATGATCGACCGCGTCACCGAATCGGTCGGATTCACTTACGAGTGGGACGAGGCTACAAAGCAATTCGCCCATGCGAGCGGCATCATGATCGTAACTCCCGAAGGCAGGCTTTCACGGTACTTTTACGGGATTGATTACGCCCCGCGTGACGTAAAGCTTGGTTTGGTCGAATCAGCCGAAAACAAGGTCGGCAGTGTAACAGATCAGCTCCTGCTCTATTGTTTTCATTATGACCCGTCGACGGGCAAATATGGTTTTGCCATACTCAATTTGATGAGGGCAGCAGCCGTCGCCACACTTCTCGGTATGGGTGCGATGGGATTTGTTTTTTGGCGGCGGAATAAGTCCAAGAGGCAGGAATAGGATGTGTGCCGCGTTTGTGCGGTGACGACTTAACTTATGCAAACGAATTCGTGGATCCCATTATTTCCGGACCAAGCATCGACATTTGCTTGGCAGGTCGACTATCTCTATTTTTACCTTATCGCGGTTAGTGTTGCTTTTGCGATCCCGATCGTTGCAGCAGTTTTTTTCTTTGTCGTTAAATTTCGGGAACGCGAAAAGTTTGCCACACCCGAAGAAATGCATGGGTCGATAATGCTCGAGACCGTTTGGTCGATAATCCCATTTGTCATTTCGATGACGATATTCCTCGGCGGAGCGGTCGTATATTACAACCAGTATCGAATGCCCGAAGACGCCATGCAGGTCTACGTGGTCGGAAAGCAGTGGATGTGGAAGATCCAGCATGAAACCGGCCAGCGCGAGATCAACGAACTTCACGTTCCGGTCGGGCGGAAGATCAAGCTGACAATGACGACGGAAGACGTCCTTCACGATTTCTCGATACCTGCATTCAGAACAAAGGCCGACGTCGTTCCGGGACGCTACACCTACTTGTGGTTTGAAGCGACAAAACCCGGAAAGTACCATTTATATTGCGCCGAGTACTGCGGCCTGAACCATTCTGGAATGGGCGGTTTCGTATATGTAATGGAGCAGCGCGATTTCGACAACTGGTTACAGGGAAATGTAACAGGGCAGACTCCTGTTGAACAAGGCCGAGACCTCTTCGAAAACAGGCTTGGTTGTGCGTCATGCCATGCAGGCGGGCCGCAGCAGCGTGGGGCAAAGCTGGAAGGTATATTTGGCAAAGACGTGAAACTCGTCGGAGGCCAGACAGTAGTAGCGAACGAAGAATATTTGCGAAACTCGATCCTGAATCCGGGCTCGCAGATCGTTGAAGGATATCAACCTATAATGCCGACATTCAAGGGCCAGGTAACAGAGGAACAATTGGTTTCGCTTGTCGCTTATATCAAATCTCTCAGTGGTGTAACCGGGACGGCCACAACGCCGATGTCATCGCCGGCGAGCGCACCAGGGTCGAGTACGAACAGTAATACAACCGCCAACAGCAACAAGTAGGGTGGTGAATTTTTATGCAAAACGCAGACGCAATTAACGCCGGGATTCCGGAACAGCCAAAGGTAAATTATCTCACCAATGGGTTTACGCTTAAGTCGTGGCTATTGACGAAGGATCATAAACGTATTGCGTTGATGTACCTGATATCGGTTTCGCTCTTCTTTCTGGGCGGAGGCCTCTATGCGTCGGCCATCAGGCTCGAACTACTCACACCGGCTAGCGACCTGATGCAGTCGGCGACCTACAACAAGGCATTCACACAGCACGGGATCTTGATGATCTTCTTCTTCCTGATCCCCTCGATCCCGGCAATACTTGGTAATTTCCTTTTGCCGCTCATGATCGGTGCCAAGGACCTCGCTTTACCGCGTATCAATCTCTTGAGCCTTTACCTCTACTGGATCGGCGGTATCTTGACGGTATACGCTTTGCTTCAGGGCGGCGTTGATACCGGGTGGACGTTTTATACTCCGTATAGCACGACGTTCTCGAATTCTTATGTAATGGCCGTCGGACTCGGGATATTCATCAATGGATTTTCATCGATCCTGACGGGACTAAATTTTATAGTGACGATACATACCATGCGTGCCCCGGGAATGACATGGTTTCGTCTGCCGCTTTTCGTTTGGGCTCACTATGCTACAAGCCTTGTGATGATCCTGGGAACCCCGGTCGTTGCGATCACGATCCTTCTGGTAGCGATAGAAAGGGTTGCGAGGGTTGGTATTTTCGACCCGGCGATCGGCGGAGATCCGATCTTGTTCCAGCACCTTTTTTGGTTTTATTCGCACCCCGCCGTCTACATCATGATATTGCCTGGAATGGGTGTGGTCAGCGAATTGATCTCGAATTTTTCGCGTAAGAAGATCTTTGGATACGAATTTATAGCATTCTCAAGCATCGCGATCGCTGTTTTCGGTTTCCTTGTTTGGGGACACCACATGTTCGTTAGCGGCCAGTCGATATATGCGGGCCTTGTCTTTTCGTTCCTGACGATGGTGGTTGCAGTGCCGTCAGCGATAAAGATGTTTAATTGGACGGCGACGATGTACAAAGGCTCGATCTCATATGACACCCCAATGTTGTATGCCATCGGTTTTTTGGGGCTGTTTCTTATCGGCGGACTGACGGGTTTGTTCCTAGGTTCTGTCGGGCTTACTGTTCATCTGACCGACACCTATTTCGTTGTTGCCCATTTTCACTACGTAATGGTAGGCGGGCAGGTTATCGCCTACCTTGGCGGCATTCATTATTGGTGGCCGAAAATAACCGGAAAAATGTATTCGGAGTTTTGGGGCAAGGTTTCAGCGATGCTTGTTTTTGTGGGCTTCAACTTGACGTTTTTCCCGCAGTTCATTCTCGGATATCAGGGCATGCCTCGTAGGTATGCTTCGTATCCCGAGGAGTTGCAGGTTCTGAACATTTTTTCAACAGCCGGTGCCTCGGTGCTTGGCGTCGGGCTAATAATGCCGGTGGTGTATCTCGCTCATTCATTAGTGAAAGGGAAGGCAGCAGGCGACAACCCCTGGATGCTTCCGGGACTGGAATGGCGAACGAGTTCACCGCCGCCGACCGAGAATTTTGAGGAAATGCCGGTTGTTACGTGGGAGGCATACGAGTTTGGCGAGGAAAGCGGTCTCGATATTGATGGCGCCAGAAAACGAGCTGAAGTTGTTCCCGCGGGTTAGTCTTTGGTCACAACTAGAAAATGCGAGGTTCATTGCCTCTTTCAGGATACGATTTCTGACGGCATTGATCATCCGCAAGTAAAACATAAATGTCGACACACGCAGACACACACGAACATCATCATCCTCCGGGTCTTCAACACCAATTTGAAGACATGAAGCAACAGGAAGAGTCCGTGTCCATCGGGATGTGGATGTTCCTTGTGCAGGAAATCATGTTCTTCGGCGGATTGTTCACGGCCTACATGGTCTTTAGATGGCGCTATCCGATGGCGTTTGCTGCGGGAAGTAACCATCTTGACGCCTTTTGGGGCGGGTTGAACACGTTGGTACTGATCGTCAGCAGCCTTACGATGGCGTTGACGGTATATTACGCTCAGCGGAGCAACCGCAACATGCAGGTTGCAATGATCGTTCTGACCATGTTTTTCGGGACGGTCTTCCTTGGCGTCAAGGTTATCGAATATACCGATAAATACAATCACGGCCTCGTGCCGATCAGCGGCTTGAACAAGAAGGTGAAGGAAGGAGAGGCCGGGACGCACGTCGGATCTTCGACCAAGCTGATCCTGCCGTTCGAAACGGTCGCCTCGGCTGCATCGGCGAGCGGAAGCGAGGAGAAACCCTACATCAATCCGCGTGGTGAGTTCCAGTGGAACTACGGGACCGAACTAGTGATTCAGGCCGAAAAGGAAGGGTATCTGACCGAAAGCGAAAAGATCGGATACTTCTCCAACGGGGTTCTCGACCCGCATAAGTTTCAGGAACGAGTCCGAATGTTCTATTTCATTTACTTTGTCATGACCGGTCTTCACGCTCTGCATATGATAGTCGGTCTCGGTCTGATGACGTGGCTATTGTGGAAAGCATGGATCGGAACTTTCAGTGCACAGTATTTTGCACCGGTCGAAATGTCCGGGCTGTATTGGCACTTCGTCGACATTGTATGGATATTCCTTTTTCCGCTTCTGTATTTGTTAGGACGTCACTTTATTCATTAAAACGATATCATGTCGGAAAATCATAGCGAACACGCTCACATCGGTATCCCGGGTTACATCGTGATATTCCTTATCCTGGTATTTGGAACGATCATCACGTACGTTACCTCGCAATGGGATCTTGACGGACGATTCTTTGCTGGTGCAAACACGCTCCTTGCCCTATTCATCGCCTTCACCAAAATGACATTCGTGATGCTTTATTTTATGCACGTTAGGTGGAGCAAGGAACTGATCTGGCTGTCTGCGATAGCCAGTTTCTTCTGGCTGGTGATCATGTTTGCATTTACCATGCAGGACTATTTCACCCGAGGTCCGGGAGTGTTTTCGAGCTAAAAAGCCTTGTCTTAATATAACGCCTGTTAGCGGAGCCGGGATTCATATCTCCTCGCTCCGTTTGTTTTTGCCCGACTAGTTGAAAGTCGCCGTACGTGCTATTATTTTCGGTTTGGATCGCTTTTTCAGTCTGTTTTGAAGCGTTATTAATATACAACAGCCAAGTCGAGCGGGACATCAGAGATTGAGAATGTTTTTCATGAATTCATGCGTGAGGTCGTTTGCGATCCTATCGGTCTTTGCGATCCTGTTTTTGACGGGCTGTAACATCGTCAAGAAAGAAAGCAAGACACCGACCCTGCTCAAAGCTGAAGAAGCGTCGCAAAAGGAGCTAGAGGCTGAGATCAACAGGTTCGCTCGTGTAGGTTCGATGCGGGCGAAGATGGACCTGAAATTCGAGGACAACTCGTTCGCCCAGTTTGGGAGCAAAGAGGTCTATCGGGCTGCGGACGGCGAGGTCGTGGTTCAACGCCCGGCAAGCATTTTGTTAAAGGTGCAGGTTCCGGTTCTCAAAACCGATGTTGCTCAAATGACCTCCGATGGTGAGAAATTCCGCGTAGCGATCCTGCAGGACGGTGGCAGCGGAAAATATAAAAAGTTCGTGATCGGCACGAACGACGCTGATTATTCGATACTTCAAAAGGAGATCGTCACTGACAATGGAAACAGTACGATCACACAGAATGTAAACGCCTTTGCCAACCTTCGGCCTCAGCATTTTACAGATGCGATGTTGGTTCGTCCGACCTCTGGTGACCGGATCTACACAAGGAGTTCGATATTTCAAATAGAGGAAGACGCATCGCAGCCGAAAAAATCGCCGCTGAGGGTCGTGAATCGCGGATATTACTTGCTTGATGAATTCGTTCGAACGGACAGCAGCGAGTTGCGGATAACGCGGCGATTTTGGTTCGACCGCGTCGGCGGAATTCGGCTCGCACGACAGCAGATCTTCGACGGGAAAGGCGAGATCGAGAGCGATATAGTCTACGGGCTCGAAGGCAAGCTGACAGAAACGGCCGATTATGCCAACTTACCGCTTCAGATCATCGTTACGAGGCCTCAGGAAAAGTATTCGATGAAGTTGACCTACAAAATGCCCGAATCGGTCGTCATCGGACAAAAATATCCGACAACTGCGTTCGTTCTTCAGAATAGCTGGGAACTTGAAGAGGTCGACCTTGATAAGAAGTTGTCTGAGGCAAAAACCGCTAACCCTTCTTCGACCCCCAACGCCGGTGTAACCAGAATTCAATAGCTTCAAATGACCGCAATCTTACGGACCGAGAATCTGACCAAATCTTATAAAATCGGCAAATTGGATGTCCCCGCACTTCGAGGGGTATCGCTTGAGGTCGAACGTGGTGAATTTGTTGCCATCATGGGTCCTTCAGGCTGCGGAAAATCGACTTTACTGCACCTGCTCGGCGGTTTGCTGAGCCCGACCAGCGGTTCGATCCTTATCGATGGTGAGGATCTTGCAAAAGTTGGCGACGCGCAGCGGACGGATATACGGCGGAGGAAGATAGGATTCGTATTTCAGAGATTCAACCTGTTTCCGACTCTAACGGCAGAAGGAAATTTGAAACTTGCTGAAAAGATCCATACGGGAAGCAGCAACAACAGTTCGACGAACCGGCATGAGGTCTTGCGGCTCCTGAAACTCGAAGATAAAATGCATCACAAGCCGCTCGAAATGTCTGGCGGAGAACAGCAACGCGTCGCACTCGCGCGTGCAGTTATTAATAGTCCGGCGATCATTCTGGCCGATGAGCCGACGGGCAATCTTGATACTGAGAATTCGCAGATCGTTTTGGATATGTTCCGCAAGCTTAATGAAGAATTCAACCAGACGATCATAATGATCACCCATAATCCTGAGGCTGCCGCGGTGTGTACGCGGATCATCAGGATGCGCGATGGTCGAATCGTCGATCAGTAAAGCCGTAGGTCGATCCCTCGAAATGGAAAGAGTCAAGCGAATTATTTTATGGAATCATAGCCGCGAGACGTCGATCTATGTCATTTTCTGCCTTTTGATCGTCGCATTCATCTTTTTGACGCCGAAATCGTGGTTCGACAAACGTGAAAGGCTTGCAACCCCAACGTCGCGTCTCGTCGTCCAAGCATCGGATTTTAGCCCTGATAGACCGGTTCTTGAGAAAAAAGTGAGAGAATTGAGTGGGGATCCGGATGCGGTGATCGTTGAGACTCGCGAAACGAAGAATGCGAATGGCGAAACCGTTTACGAGGTCGAGATCAAATAATGTCGAAACTGTCGGGCTGGTCAAGATCGCACATGATGAAACGAACGACAGTTATTTTTATATGAAGTTGAATTACAAAATCGGGCTGACGGCCGCTTTGACCTTTATCTTTTTCAACACTGCGGCGGTCAACAGTATATTTGGCCAGGACGTGATCAATACGATCCTGACACGTATGGACGAGCATAACAAGAAACTTACTTCGCTGCGTGCAAGCATCACGATGGCGAAAGAGAATGTCCAGCTTGGTGTCGTCGATACGACGGAAGGCACGGTTCAATATTTGCCGCAGCGAAACAAGAACCCGTTGATCAGAGTTGATTGGAAACGGCCCGAAGAATCGCTGGCGGTCGTAGACAAGCAGTATGTGATGTATCAGCCGAACCTAAAGCAGGCGTACACTGGAAATGTAGATAAAGCGAAAGGCAAGGGTACTGCGGGCGGTGCACTGGCATTCATGAATATGACGCGAGCTCAACTTAGAGCTAATTACAGCGTCGTTTACCTCGGCGAGGCGACCGTTAAAGGTGGCATTAAAACGTGGCATTTACAGTTGACGCCAAAGGTGAAGACCAGCTATAAAACGGCCGAGATCTGGATAGATAGCGACGGTATGCCCATTCAATCGAAGGTAGTCGAGATCAATAATGATACGACAACTGTCCACCTCTCGAATTTGAATAAGAATGTCACCTTGAGGGCGGATTCTTTTCAGGTCAACTTACCAAAAGGTACGAAGATCATAAAAGGCTAGTCAGATCTTCCAGCATTTCTTGTTCCGGGCTTTGGTCTTTGAGGCTGAGGCCTTTTGTTTGGTTTGAAAAGCACCGGCACGAAACCTATAATTAAGAGTTCAGTTCGGCAAGCGTTTAGTGATTGTTCCCCGATCGCGGATGCTTCAAAGTTTTCATTTATGCCCAAGGCGAGTAGCTTCAGCAGATTTACCCGCGGCGTTAAGCACACCGTCCGCGCGTTCGCATCGACCAAACATCCGGTACTTGTTCACATCGTACCTATGCGTCGCTGCAATCTTTCGTGTACATACTGCAACGAATACGACAAGACCAGCGACCCGGTGCCGATCGACGTAATGCTTCAGCGCATCGATAAGCTCGCTGAATTCGGTTCGTCCGTCATTACGATCTCGGGCGGTGAGCCGATGATGCACCCGGACATCTATGAAATAATCGCTCGTATTCGGCATCATGGGATGATCGCCGGTCTTATCTCGAATGGATACTATTTCCAGCCGGAAAAGGTGAGGAAACTAAATGATGCGGGTCTCGATTATCTTCAGATCTCGATCGATAATGTCACGCCTGACGACGTATCAAAAAAGAGTCTTAAGGTCCTCGACTCAAAACTAGTAAATTTAAGGGACTACGCGAAATTCAAAGTCAATATAAATTCAGTTGTCGGAGGCGGCGTTGCGAATCCGGACGAAGCTCTGATCATTGCGAATCGGGCTCGCGAGCTTGGATTTTCGTCGACCGTTGGTGTCATACACGACGAAATGGGACTGAACAAAGGCCTTACCGATCGGGAGAAAGAAGTATACAAAGAGATCAAGTCAAAGGGAACTCGGTCGTATGCGCGGTGGAACTGGTTTCAGGACGAACTTGTCGAGGGCAAAGAATACGAGTGGCGTTGTCGAGCCGGAGCACGATATCTCTATATTGATGAGAACGGCATCGTCAGTTGGTGTTCACAACAGCGTGGCACTCCCGGAATCCCGATCCTTGAATATACCCGTGAGGACATGGAACGAGAGTATATAACTGAAAAATGGTGCGCTCCGACGTGCACGATCCAGTGTGTCCATCAGGTTGGCCATCTTGATGCTTGGCGCGACCCTCAGATCTCGGTTAGCGAGTTCAAGAACAAAAAAGGCAAGGGAATCAAGAAAGAAACCGTCGCGGAAGTTTTAGGCACTAAGTAATCCTCTTTAGATCAACCCTGGAGTTGGCAGACAGTCGGTCTGACAAGTTAGTGGCTGTGATCTACCGCACCGTTTGCGCATATGAACTAAATGCACTGACACTTCGTCCGCGGATGACCACTTACGTCGCAGACTGGCTACCTCGAGGGAAGGCGATACAGACATAATTTGAGGTCGGCGAATGCTCATTTTGCGAATCAAATAAATCAAACTATACTTGCCGTGTTTGACGGTGAATTTCGATCTCTTTGGATAATTCAAACATTTGTTTGGGGGGTGTCTGTGAGCGGAGGCAAATACATACGAGTTTTCGACTACGTAAATCATCCCTATTCCGCGGTTCGAGCTACGCTTTCATCTGACGCGGCCGCCGTGTTCCGGAATGCGACGAAAGTCGCTGCCGACCGGGCCCGAAGCCTTGCGTCAGAACTTCATGTGAATATCGCGGGGGTCGAGGTCGGGACGGACATCGCCATCAGTGTGCTGTCGGTTACGGACATTCCGAAGTCGGTTACTTCGCCGGAATCAACCCGTATCGACCTTGAATGGGAAGCTGCGAAAATGCCGCGGTTGTTTCCGTTCATGAAAGCGGAACTCCTTATGTATCCTCTTACGGCTACCGAAACTCAGCTCGATCTCGCTGGCAGCTACGAACCTCCGCTGGGTATCGTCGGGAGCCTGATGGACGCGGTCGTCGGCCATCGGATAGCTGAGGCATCGGTACACCAGTTCATTAGGGACGTAGCTTCATATCTGAGAGATCAATCTGTATAGTATTTGCGCTTACCAGGGGTTCGATCTATGCCTGCCGATCAGCTTTTCATACCGATAATCCTCGGTACCAACCGCAAAGACCGAAGCAGCGCGCATGTTGCACGATGGGTGCATGCCAAGCTGGCTGAGCATCACGAGATCGAAACACGATTTTTCGATGTTCGAGATTTCGAATTGCCGACGGATGATTATGGCACTGCGATTGGCCATCTTTTTCCTGAATGGCGCGGGGCGATGGCAAAGGCAGACGGCCTTGTGATCGTAGCCCCTGAATACAATCATGGATATCCCGGCTGTTTGAAGAGCGTTCTCGATCTTCTATTAAAGGAGTATATTCACAAGGCAGTTGCGTTTGTAGGCGTTTCTGCCGGCCCGTGGGGCGGGACTCGGGTCGTCGAGTCTATGGTTCCGATGGTAAGGGAACTCGGCCTGGTGCCAACGTTTCTTGATCTAAATTTTCCGTCCGTGCGAAGTGCATTTGGCGAAGACGGAGATCTGAATGATCCGGCGTACGTTAAACGGATTGTCGGCTTTATAGAAGAATTAGTATGGATGGCGCGGACGCTTCGGTGGGGCCGTGAGAATTTGCCCTCGAAACATCATCAATAGCGTAAGCGGCAGTTAATGGGAGGGTCATTGTGAGCCATCGCGAGCTCCATAGAACGGACAGGATCGGGTGGTTACGAGCAGCGGTCTTAGGTGCTAATGACGGTATCGTCTCGACCGCCAGTTTGATCATCGGGGTTGCTGCAGCGAACGCGGATCACGGCGCGGTCATTGTTGCGGGCACAGCCGGCCTCGTTGCTGGAGCGATGTCAATGGCCGCGGGCGAATACGTTTCGGTCTATTCGCAGTCGGATACCGAAAATGCGGACTTGGAGCGTGAACGACGTGAGCTTGCTGCCGATCCTGAACATGAGTTGACGGAACTCGCAGGAATTTATGTTGCCCGCGGATTAGAACCCGGTCTTGCTCAGGAAGTCGCACGCCAGCTGACAGAACATGATGCGGTCGGAGCTCACGCCCGGGATGAATTGGGTATTTCGGAGACGCTGAGCGCTCGGCCGATACAAGCGGCTGTCTTTTCTGCTGTTAGTTTCGCTCTTGGAGCGTTGCTTCCTCTTGGCGTTGCCGCCGTTCTAAACATGTCGAACATGATCCCGTTAGTAGCTGTTAGCTCGCTTGCCTTCCTCGCGTTGCTTGGTGGCGTTGCTGCACGAGCAGGCGGGGCCAGTATAGTCGTTGGCGCCGTTCGAGTTTTGTTTTGGGGAGCGATCGCGATGGGCGCCACGGCGCTGGTTGGAAAGCTGTTCGGAACAGTCGTCTGAGCCGAGCAGACCAGAATTATTTCAAAACGAAAGTGAGGGAGCTGTCGGCGACGAGCCAGCCAAATGTGGAATAGTTCAAATTGCGACGGCGACCAGAACTCTAACCACACTTCATGAACCTTACCAGCGCAAGACGATCAGCGGGCGGGTATATCTTCGCCGATGGTCCAAACGATCACAGAACTCGAAAGTCCATGCCCGGAAAGGCGGCCAGCCATCATTATTAGCGTCTCACCGTCTTCGACGACGCCTGCTTCAAGCAAGGTCTTTTCGCCGACCTTTAGAAGGTCACCTGTCGAGTCCTGCTGGGATCCAAGCAGATCGAGCATTGTTCCCTCGCCTATCTGTTTGTCAGTTGTCGTACTGAGTTCGCCGTGAACGAAGGGTATTACACCCCATATCAACGATAGCTGGTTATAAACGTCCGTCAGTGCGGTAAGGGCAAATGTCTGCAAACCGGAACGAACTGAAGACAATCGCCTTGCCATTAACCCGGATTCCGTGAAGACAGCGACCTTTTCCGTCATGACTTCTTTTGAGGCGTAGGCTGCAGCCTTGCAAAGAGCTTGGCTTGTGCGGCCGGAAGGAGGCAGTGAGAATTTTACCGGTTTCTTTAATTGTTCCGGCTTGATGGTTTCGGCAGCATCTATTATTCGAGCCATCGTTCTGATCGTTTCCAACGGATATGACCCGGTCGCAGTCTCGGCCGACAGCATAACTGCATCGGTACCGTCCCAAACAGCATTCGCGACGTCTGACGCTTCGGCACGCGTCGGGTGCGGACTGTCGATCATTGACTGAAGCATCTGTGTCGCGGTTATCACGAACTTGTCATTAGCTACGGCCCTCTCGATGATCCGCTTTTGATAGACCGGCACGTGCTCGACAGTTGTCTCGACACCGAGGTCGCCGCGCGCGACCATCACGCCGTCTGTCTCGGCTATTATCGAATCGAGATTCTCGATAGCTTCGGCCTTTTCTATTTTCGCAACCAGAAGTGCCCGCCCCATCGTCCGTCGGTTGAGGTTCTTTATGAGGTCTTTCACTTCCCGACAATCTTCGGCTTTGCGCACGAATGAAAGTGCAATGTAATCAACGTTTTGATCCATTGCCCATTTGAGGTCCTCATGGTCCTTTTCGGTCATTGACGGGATCGGGAGCGGTGTATTCGGCAGATTGATGCCCTTGCGTTCTTTCAGCCAGCCGCCGACGACAATGCGGCATAGAACATCGGTTGCGGTAACGGATTCCACTCGCAGTTCCAGTGCTCCGTCGTCGAGAAGGATGATCGTCTCCGGTTTGACTGCGGTAGGAAGCTCAAGAAAATTCGTTGCGACTTCAAGTCGATTTCCCGTAATATCACGAGTCGTGATCGTAAATGTCTCGCCGGCAACGAGTTCGACCGGCAAACCACCCTCGAGCGTGCGCGTCCGGATCTTCGGCCCCGAGAGGTCGACAAGAACTGCGAGCGGCACACCCAGTTTCTGTGCTGCTGATCGGGCGTGCCCAATTGTTGCCGAATGCTCGTCGTGCGTACCGTGAGACATGTTTATACGCACCGCATTCACACCAGCCTCGAGCATTGATTTGATCATCGATTCGGTATTCGACGCAGGTCCCAGTGTGGCTAGAATTTTTGCTCTTCTCATTACGTTGGTTCTATTTTATAGTGCAAGGTCACGGCATGCATGAATTAATGGACTTTAGGATGCGATAGTCCACCTAATTGAAACTCAAATCTCCAATGATCGATACCTTTCTAAGTATCTATGTATTGTTGAAACGAAGGTCGAATGCGACCACGTCAAGGGGGCGACCGACAAGCTCCTTCCATTCGACGGGTCGATCTGTTCAGCCATCACGCCGGACGGTAGAGCATGCTCACAGCACCATTTGACGAACTCCATTGCCGGCTGAAGGTCCTGTTTTGACCGCGCTCGTGTTATGTAGTAGTCGGCCAACCACAACGTGCAGATCATCCATGCGTTCCCGCTCGGTGCTTCAGAGACCCGCATGTACCCATCACCGCTAAATCGAGCAATGCCGCCGTTTACTCGAAGTCCCTCTTCGATCGCCTCCATTGTACTGACAACCATTGGATCATCGGCTTCGAAGCAGCCAAAGTAGAAAAGAGCGAACAGGGAAGCGTCGAGTGTGGAATCTGGCTCGAAATGGTCGTCACCATGAAGCTGGAGCGACCGGTAAAATCGCCCATGCTCCGTGCTGTAAAGCGAGAACCGCATCGCATCAAGCATCGATTCCGCTGTCTCAACGTAACGCTCGGCCCGATCTTCCTCTGCAAACAGCCGTGCAAACGCCGTCGCCGCACGCAGGCCAGCAACGACTGTCGCACATGTGAATGTATGGATCCCTCGACGGTCTTCCCACAGATTCCAGCTTGGCTTAGGCAAGCCGAGATCGGGGTGAACAAACTTGTCCATGAAATCAGCGCAAGGTATTACAAGTTTCGTGTACATCCGATGGGCGAACTCGATGTCACGAAAAAGCTGATAATGCTCCCAAAGTGACCAAAGTACGAGCCCTGTTTCGTCCTCCTGAATTGCGACGACCTCTTTTTTCGCATTCAGATCCCACGATGCGTGCCAACCCGAAGCTACCGTGCCATCTGCATTGTATTTCTGGAGAAAATAGCCGTTTGGATGAACGATCCGAGCGCAGAATTCGAAGAACTTTCGTGTCAAATGCGAGTAACCCGCCTGATCCAACGCATTTGCAACGAGGGCACCGTCGCGGGTCCACAAATAGCTGTAATGGTCGGTTGCGCGCTCGGTTACGTCCCAGTCATTTGCTGCAAGGATCGCGCCGTCGTTATCGATCTGTGTGCGTATGATCAACAATGACCGTTTGTACTGATCGACGATCGGTTCGGGCAATTCAGACAGATCGGTCCCATTCTTATTGACCCAGGCACGCCAGTAATTTGAAGTGTAATCAAGGTACTTCTGCGGCCCTCGTGTACGTACAAGCGAGTCGAGCGTCGCCACATCGCTATGAGAGGTCCCAGCAGCAAGCCAGCAAAAGAACCCGAACGTCTCGCCCGCTCCAAGGCGAAAATGTACTCCGACGGTTGAATCGACCGACCCTTCGGTAATCGCGCCTCCATGAAGTTCGCCGTCCTCCGCATCGCGCCACGTGCCTTCCTGGCCTTTAAAATCCTTGCGACCGGTCGCAAACGAATTGAAGTGGGGGTCGGTATTTATGAGGAAATAGCGGTGCTTTTGATAATGAATGATCGCCCCGGTCTCCGGATCGTAATACGCGGTGTCGCCGACCTTGTTCTCATAAAGCCTAAAGTCGTGATGAAGGAATACTCGAATTTCCCGATCTTCTGAAAACAGGTTCTTAACCTGAATTCTCCGGAGAAACACATTCTCATGACTGGCGACCGTGTCGTTCGAGACTATCTCAACACCGATGGTTGAATTCGTGAGTCTAACGTCGGTGACAAGCGTTTCGCCAACATAGCCAAGTTCACGCGACCATTCGTCCGAATCGACCCATGAAAAACGTCCGCTTGCCCAGACGCCGAATCGACTCGGATAGCCGTCGGTTTGATTTTCTTGGCCGACATGCGGAAAGTAGACGTCACGCAGATGATAGCGTTCGTCGAAGTTCACCAGTAGGGATCCGTTTCCGACCGGGATGTCACGCATAAATTACCATTTGTTTCCGCTAAGATCCGATGTTGAAATAGATCGGAATGCTTTCAAAACGACCGTTCTTTCGCTTTCGAATTCCAGCAGATCCATCGCTTCATCTAAAGTCACCCAACGCGCCTCGTCAACTTCGTGATCATGGTCGGCGACATCGCCTGATAAATACTTCATGAGAAAAAAATGAACATACTTATGGATCTTCAGCGGCGGGCTGTCGCGGTCAACGGTGAACCAGTAATCAATAGTCTCGATCGGCGAAACGATAGAGCAGTTGATTCCCGCTTCTTCCCTTACCTCCCGTAATGCGGCCTGTTCCGGCGATTCACCTTCGTCGATCAAACCCTTTGGTAACTGCCAACGCATTTCGGGAACCATAAGTACGATCGCAAGTTCGGGCAACGGTCGATCCAGGCGGACGGCCACTCCACCCGCTGATATCTGCTCGCGGATCTTCGGATTCATAATCTAGTTGAATTCCAAAAGGGCTTCATGGCCTGAAGAAAAGGGTGGTTAACCGCAACAACGCCCACGCGTTACTTTGCAACGGTATTAGCAACGGCTTCATCGAGCTCTTTCTTGATAGCCTCATTGAACCCGACAATTTTCTTCACGAGTTTTCCGTTCCGGTCAAAGATCGCTGTTTGAGGGATCGCAGTTTCGTCACCAAAAACAAAGCGTGTCAACTCGTCCTCAGGCGACGCAAGCGGATAGGTGATCTTCAGCCGCTCGACAAATTCCGGAACCTTGGGCCTGTCTTCCTCACCGCCGACATGTAGCCCGATGACACGAAGGTCATCGCCATACCGAGTTTGAAGTTCGATCAAATGCGGTATTTCTTCGATACACGGCGGACAATAAGTTGCCCAAAAATCGAGAATGACGACCTTACCGTTGAAATCTTTCAACTTTTGGACCTTTCCATCGAAAGTCGTCCAATTCATTTCACTTACCGGTTTCATCGGTTGCCGCGGAGCGTCTTTGAGCGGAACGTCATTGATCGAGATCGGCTTGTTGCCGACCGTCACCGGCGACGCCGCAGGTCGACAGGACGCTATCGTCAAAAGGGCGGCAATCGATATAAAAACTTGGATTAGCTTCATTCCAGACAGATTCTACACCAATTGCAGACGACGGTCATACCGACTGACTCCTACCAAGCCGTCTGTTAGTTAGAATCGGTCTGTGTCAAAATCATGTAGTGAGTCGATACCCGGAAAAAATGGTCGAAATAATCTCCGACTTGCAGCGAACCGGCCAAGTTCAAGATGCTAATACAAGCGGATCAGCAGTGAGTTTCGTGTGTGGTTCAGGAGTGACATTCGAACTCGAGATCGATCAACAAAGCAAACGGATATTGGATGCCCGATTCAGTACAAACGGTTGTGGCTTTATGACAGCAGCAGCTGAACTTGCGGCCGATCGACTGAAAAATGCCCTTCTTTCCCGGCTCGGTGGAATTGATGACGATTTTGTTTCGGGGATATTTCGCAACGCGATCGGAACCGAGCCGAGCGATCGAAGGCAGTGCCTGGCCGCGGTCAATTATGCGATTCGCAAGGCGCTAACTAAGTATCGCAATTCGTTGATATCGGAATTTTCAGGTGAGAGTGCATTGTTGTGCACATGTTTCGGCTTAAGCGAAGAGGCGATCGTAAAATTGGTACAAGAGCTGGAGATGAATGACCTCGAAACCCTGCTGACGGTTAGCAACGCGGGAAACGGATGCGGGTCGTGCCGCTTATTACTACAGGAGATAATCGACAACCGATCTGTTATTTAGTCGGTTTCGGGACTATTGTCGTAACGTGTCAACGTTGTGTTATAATCCCGTTATTTCATGCCGTTGTGCGGCAGTTGATAGGGAGTAGTTGTTTTCGAATAGGTTCGCTTTGTTCTGAATCAAGTAGTTAGCCGCAATGGACGATCCTGCCAGTTTATCCGTGTTTCTGCTATTCGCCGAAGCTTCGACGATAGTAGAAACGCCTTCGATATCATCGATAATTTTTAGTCTTTTCGTGGTTCTTTTCCTTGTCCTCGCGAACGGCTTCTTTGTCGCCAGCGAGTTTGCTCTCGTTGCCGTTCGTAAATCGAGGATCGAGGCTTTGGCCGCAGAGGGGAATCGGTCTGCTCAGCGAGTGCTGTCGATGCTGAACAACCTGAATGCGTATATCTCTGCTACGCAATTAGGGATCACTCTTTCATCGCTCGGCCTCGGATGGGTCGGCGAACCGGCCGTTGCCTCTGTCCTGGAACCATTCCTTGCTCAGGTGGCATCTATCACCGGGATGGCGTTTCTTGCTTCTGGACCGATCCTTCATACGATCTCCTTTGCGATCGCATTTTCGTTTATCACATTTTTGCACATTGTTTTCGGAGAACTCGCACCGAAGACCGCGGCCCTCGAAATATCCGAAAAGGTCTCTTATTTCATCGCCGTACCTTTGCAGGTTTTCTATAAGGTTTTCTATTACCCTATTCGTCTATTGGATTGGGCGGGAACGAAAACGGCTCGGGCATTCGGTCTGCGTCCGTCAGGCGATCATGGTTCGAGTTACTCTGAAGACGAGATCAGACAACTCATAAATGCATCGCAGGAAAAGGGATTGCTGAACGAGGATGAGCGGAGGCTCATTAACCAGGTTTTCGAATTCTCAGAGACAACCGTCAAAGAGGCAATGATCCCGCGGACCGAGATCGTGGCGGTTTCGGCTGAATCGACCCTGGAGGAGATCATCAAGGCATTTCGTCAGCATGGCTATTCGAGATTGCCGGTCTATGGCGAATCGCTTGATGATGTCCGCGGCGTCATACACAGCAAAGATATTCTGATCTACATGAATCGTCCGAAGACCTTTAAGATCGAGCGCATCATACAGAAACCGATGTACGTCGTTGATACCGCCCGGCTTGAGGACGTGCTCAAGCAGATGCAGCGGGAAAAGTTCCATTTCGGCTTTGTGGTCGACGAACACGGCGGCGTTGAGGGCATCATTACGTTGGAAGACCTGCTCGAAGAGATTGTCGGCGAGATTTCAGATGAACATGACGAAGAGGTCAACGAACAGATACACGAGCAATCGGATGGCAGTTTTCTGCTTGAGGGCGGCCTTGCCGTTCGCGACCTCAATCGGCGTTTGAACATGAATGTTCCCGTTTCCGAAAGTTACACGACCGTTGCCGGATTTCTCATGGCCGAAGCTGGGCAGATCTTGAACGAGGGCGACGCAGTAAAGTACAACGGACATGTCTTCAAGGTTGAAAAAGCCGCGAAACGGCGCATACTGAAGGTCCGAATGGAAAAGACCTCGACCGATCGGGAATAGGAACCGAGTGTGAGAATTCGCATTGGTACTTTGACCCCGCGAATCGGGGTCTTTTGTTTTTCGAGCGAATACAAGTTAAATTAAGGGATATCGTGAACTTTCTAAGTGTTTGGGACTAGGTGACATATGAGCTTAATTGAACAAGTGTGGGCACGCGAGATCATGGATTCGCGTGGCAACCCGACGATCGAAGCGGAGGTTATTCTTGAAGACGGCACTACGGGTCGTGCCGCAGTACCCAGCGGTGCCTCGACTGGTGAGAACGAAGCCGTCGAACTGCGCGACGGAGACGAACTCCGCTACCTCGGAAAAGGCGTCTTGAATGCGGTTGCGAACGTAAATGAGAAGATAGGACCCGAGATCGAAGGCCTTGATGCGCTCGACCAAACACTTGTCGACGAGACGATGCTTGGGCTTGATGGCACCGCAAACAAGTCAGATCTCGGAGCAAACGCGATCCTGGCCGTTTCGTTAGCAAATGCACGGGCAGCCGCATCGATCCTTGAGATCCCGCTGTACCGCTATATTGGTGGCGCAAATGCAAAAACGCTTCCGGTGCCGATGATGAACATTCTCAATGGCGGTGCGCATGCAGATAACAACGTCGATTTTCAGGAGTTCATGGTCATGCCCGTCGGTGCCGAGAGCTTTTCAGAGGCTCTGAGGATGGGCGCGGAGATTTTTCACAACCTCAAGGCTGTACTGAAAAAGCTCGGCTATTCGACATCGGTTGGTGACGAAGGTGGATTCGCTCCAAACCTGAGATCTAATGAGGAAGCGGTAGAGACGATCCTCGAAGCGATCGAAAATGCAGGATACAATGCCGGTGAAAACGTCATGCTCGCGCTCGACCCTGCATCAAGCGAGTTTTTTGTTGATGGAGAATACGTTTTTAAGAAATCGGACGGCCGGAAATTGTCGTCCGATGAAATGGCAGCTTACTGGGCTGATTGGTGCGACAAGTATCCAATAATCTCGATCGAGGATGGAATGGCCGAGAACGATTGGGACGGTTGGAAGAATCTGACAGAACGGGTTGGTGATCATGTGCAGTTGGTCGGGGATGACCTCTTTGTGACAAACGTGAAGTTCTTGCGTCGCGGTATTGAAGAAAGAGCGGCAAATTCTATCCTGATAAAGGTCAATCAGATCGGAACTCTCACAGAAACACTTGATGCCATCGAACTCGCGCGCACGAACAAAATGACAGCTGTCATCTCTCATCGGTCAGGTGAGACCGAGGATACATTTATCGCGGATCTTGCGGTTGCGACGAACGCTGGACAAATAAAAACGGGCAGTCTCTGCCGCTCTGACCGGATCGCAAAGTACAACCAACTCTTGAGGATCGAAGAAGACCTCGGAGAATCGGCTAGGTATCCCGGCATGTCCGCGTTTTATCAGATTGGTCGAACATGAATGTCGAGCGTGATGGATTGTTGATCAGTACGGAGCGATCATTGCTGCAGATCGATTCCATCCATCGGTTTCTTTCTCAAGAGTCGTATTGGGCTGCGGAACGGACGAAAGAACAGACAATCACTGCGATCGAGAATTCGATCTGTTTTGGTATTTACGATGGAAATGAGCAGGTCGGATTTGCACGAGTCGTCAGCGACTGCGCTACTTTTGCCTACGTCGGGGACGTTTACGTGATCGGAACCCATCGAGGCCGCGGTTTGAGCAAATGGCTGATGCAGACGATCATCGACCACCCTGAGCTTCAGGGATTGCGCCGTTGGATCTTGGCAACTCGTGACGCACATGGACTTTACAGCCAGTTTGACTTCGAACCGCTACGATTTCCCGAACGCTGGATGGAACGAACCGCACCAAACGCATATTAACTAAATCCTTGCCAAAAGGACCCGCAAATCGGTTATAATCAAGAGGTCGGCCAGACTGTCCGGTTACCGATTCAAGTTCCTCACTCTTGTCCGCCCTCATCGATTTGATCCGAAGCCGAAATCCTACTTTTCAGAACCATTTGTTATGACCACCCGCGAAATCCGACCTACCGTATTGATCATTCTTGATGGCTGGGGCGTGGCCTCTGACTCGGAAGGCAACGCGATCACCCGAGCCTTTACACCGTATTACGACGAGATCTGCAGACGATATCCCCGAACCCTGCTAAACGCGGCCGGCGTCCACGTCGGGCTGGCCGAAGGTGTTGCTGGAAATGCGGAACTCGGCCACATGAATCTAGGAGCGGGCCGCGTCGTCAAGACGGTATTCTCGCGGATCCAGGACGCGGTTGTAGACGGCGGTTTTTTTGACAACAGCGTTATCCGAGCCGCGATCGGCTCGGCGGTATCGCGCGGATCCAAGATCCATCTCGTCGGTCTGCTTAGCGATGCTGACGTCCATTCATCGATGGAAAATCTTTACGCACTTCTACGGATGGCGAAACGCGACGGTGCGTCAGAAGCGTATGTCCATGCGATCCTCGATGGACGTGACGTGTTGCCGCGAACGGCCGATGTATATACCGAAGCACTCGAGATCAAGATCGCTGATATCGGTATCGGAAAGATCGCATCGCTTTGCGGACGGTTCTATGCGATGGACAGCAGCGAAAACTGGGAGCGAACGGCTCGTGCCTTTACGATGATGGTCCATGCTGAGGGCGAGCGAGCATCAGATCCGGTCACCGCCGTTCGAAGTTCATTTCTCCGCGGTATCTCGGACGAATTCATTTCACCGATCGTGATCGAGAGTTCTCCGGGCGTACCGGTAGCAACCGTAGCGGATGGTGATCTTGTGATCTTCTTTAATCATCGCGCCGATACGATGCGTCAACTCGCTCGGTCGATCGCCGTTCCGGACCAAGGGCTGGTCACACCGTCGGCGAAGCCGCGTGTTGAGGCCGTCTGTCTTGCTGAATACGACCGGGCTTTTAACCTCCCGGTCGCGTTCCCTCCACGGCACGAGCGAGGTGGCCTCGCTGACGCGTTCGACGCAAATTCGGTTATCAATTTTCGTATTTCTGAAACTGACCGATTCCCGCATGTCAGCAGCTTTCTTAATTGCGGCCTCGAGGCAATGAGCCCCTTCGAGCAGCATATCGAGATCCCGGCGGGCGATACAAGCAATCGAGAAACGGAACCCGAAATGAGAAGTTTCAAGGTGACCGACCGATTGATCCGAAAGATCGAGTCCGATCCTTCGGCTGTCTTCATTGTCAATTATCCCGTGCCGGGATTAATTGCGGAGACCGGCAATCTCGATCGGACGATTGAAGCAGCCCAGTACATCGATACGTGTCTTGGAGGTGTCTTGGAGAAGATCCGAGAAGTAAATGGTATAGCCGTCATTACCGCCTCACACGGTAATGCTGAATCGATGATCGCATCGAATGGCGAGCCAGATCGGCTTGCGACGCCCAATCCGGTTCCTTTTCACATCATCGACGAATCGAGTGCAGGAGTCGGACTTCGAACTGGCGGTTCTCTCCAGGATGTCGCTCCGACCCTATTAGGCATCCTTGGCATTCAGGCGCCCGAAGAGATGACCGGACGGGACCTTAGGCGTTGATGCAAACAAACTAAGCGCCCGGTACCGGACAGCTGAAAGAATTCGCGCCTCGTGTTTTTCACGGGGCCTTTTTTTACCTATAATCAAAGTTTTCCTAAACAACGGCAATACGTATGGTTGAAGAGTTTACTTTCGATAACACAGAGGAACGCAGAAAGAACAGACTGAACGGAACTGGATGGGTTGAAGTCATCGTCGGATCGATGTTTTCAGGTAAATCCGAAGAACTGATCCGGCGATTGAACCGAGCCCGCATCGCTCGCCAAAAAGTTCAGGTGTTCAAACCCAGGATCGATGCAAGATACTCCGTAGAGGAGATCGCATCCCATTCTGGACAAAAACACGATTCAACCCCAGTCGCCTCAGCCGCCGAATTGATGTCTTTCGTATTGGACGACACACAAGTGATCGGGATCGACGAGGGTCAGTTTTTCGATATGGCCTTGATCGAATCGGTTAACGAGCTTGCCCGCAGCGGCAAACGTGTGATCGTTGCCGGTCTCGACCAGGACTATACCGGCAGGCCTTTCGAACCGATGCCCCAGCTTCTATCGATAGCGGAGTTTATCACCAAGACGCATGCGATTTGTGTAAAATGCGGCAGCACCGCCAATTACTCTCAGCGGACGGTCGAATCGGACGCTCGAGTAGAGGTCGGCGCAGCAGACAAGTATGAAGCTCGCTGCCGAAAGTGTTTTGTTCCTCATGCTGATGCGCCAACGCTGCATCCGTAATAGTGCATTTGAGTAAGAACGGCGCTACAATCCTCCGTAATCGCAAATGTCTCCTTCGATCATTTTCCGCAGCCGTTGATTCGAGCTGCATTTGAGGTGTGAATATACACAATGGAAAATACGGAAATAGTAAAAAAGGCGTACGAGTATTTCGCAAATGGCGACGTTGCAGGATTGCTTGAACTTTATACAGACGATATAAAATGGCAGACCCCGATCGTCGAGAATGCGGCATATTCAGGCGCGCGAGAAGGAAAAAACGCGGTGGCCGAATTCTTCGAGCAGTTGGGAGCTAGTGAGGAATTTTCACATTTTGCCCCTACGGAGTTCATCGCACAGGGCGACCGCGTCGTTGTTCTTGGTGAAACGACCGCTACGGTAAAGGCAACCGGGCACAGTTTTTCGACCGAATGGGTCCACATCTGCACGGTCCGGGACGGCAAGATATCGAGCTTCAAGGAGTTTTTCGATAATGCCGCCGCTAACAAAGCGTTTCTGCTAACCGCGGCCGCATGACGATCAAAAGCCCGGCAAGCCGGGCTTTCTTAATTATCCTTTTGGGATCGTCATTGAGTACATGACCGCGGGAAATGTATCGCGGTGCTTTTCGAAATTCGTGCCTTTGGTCGAGAGCATGATGTTCAGCTGTTGATTCTGACCCTGATATCGCCTGAAAGCGATCCATTGATGACGCCGCGGCCCGTCTTTGTCTTCCGGCATCGATTCCCACCATTCGACACCCTTAACACCATCGATCTCAAGATATCGGACCTTCTCGTACTTTCCTTGTTTCAATTGTTCCAATGCACTTTCATACGTTGCTTTCAGGCTAACATCTGACGGAAAACTGTCAGCCATTACAGAGACCGATCCGATCAAGAAAGCGTTGTCCGGGGAGCCGTAATTGAACGATTCCTTCATTACGCTCATTTTCTTCCACGAACTAGGCAGCTTCCACGCGATTCCCTGATCATCCCATTTCACCTCGATACCGCTATCGGCGATAGCCTGCTGCGAGGCGGACATCTTCGCCTTCTCGGCCGTTCCGTCGCCCGTCGTTGTCGGCGAGTTTGACGCAGGCCCTGATTCCGAGCCGCCCTGCAGGCTCTTAAGACGGTCCCCGATACCGCAAAACGACAATACGATAAGCAACAAGCCAAAACTCAGAAACGACTGCATCTGTTATCCTCCTGAATGACATTTACATCGTGGACATTGTCACCGTTAATCTGCTGAAAATCAATTACACGTGAGGTGAAACCCGAACTGGTATATCATTTAGCGGATAATGCACACGCCGCAATTATTCAATGACCTGATCATTATCATTCTCGCCGCATTGCCGGTGGCATACATCTGTTTGCGTTTGAAATTGCCGCTGTTGGTCGGCCTGATCTTGACGGGCATTGCCATCGGTCCCTATGGTCTGGGCTTTATAAAGGAACTCGAGGGCATCGAGCTACTTGCCGAAATCGGCGTGATGCTGCTTCTGTTCACGATAGGGCTTGAGTTCTCGGTTCGAAAACTCCGCGAGATGAAGCGGTTGGTCTTGATCGGCGGTGGGTTGCAGGTCGCCATAACAACCGCGGCGACGGCGGTCGTTTCGATGGCATTCGGCCGAACAGCAGCACAGTCGGTGGTTTTCGGCTTTCTGGTTGCGCTTTCCAGCACGGCGATCGTCTTGAAGAGCTACGTTGACAGGAATGAAGTCGATTCTCCGCACGGGCGCGCCGCGATCGGTATTCTCCTATTTCAAGATATCAGCATCGTGTTGATGCTTCTGATGATACCGATACTCGCCGGAAAGGACGTCGTTTCCACCGCTTCGATCGTGATCAACCTGACGGTCTCGCTGCTGACACTGACGTTGATCGTGTTCCTGGCATGGCTGGTCATACCGCGTTTCCTGAAAGAAGTGATAAAGCTCCGTAGCCCGGAGGTCTTTCTGCTGACGATCGTACTCCTCGCCCTCGGACTTTCCTGGGTGACGTCGCAGTTCGGCCTCTCGCTGGCACTCGGCGCGTTCATCGCCGGCGTTGTGCTCGCCGATACAGATTACAGCCATCAGGCCGCTGCTGATATCCTTCCGTTTCGAGATGTCTTCAACAGCCTGTTTTTTGTTTCGATCGGGATGCTGCTATCGCTTTCGGCATTTGCTGCGAACTGGGTAAATGTGATCCTGTTGGTAGTCGGTCTGATCGCCGGAAAGGCCTTGATCGTTTGGGCGATAGTCAGGTTGCTCGGTTACCCGCAGCGTGTCTCGGCGATGGCAGCACTCGGGCTTGCTCAGATCGGAGAATTTTCGTTCGTATTGGCGAAATCAGGCCGCGTTGCCGGGGTGTTGCCCGACGCAGATTATCAGAACTTTTTAGCGGCCTCTGTGATCTCGATGATCGCAACTCCTTTCGTGATCGGTTACGCTCCGCTTTTCGGGTCGGCGGTTCAGCGTCTTTTTAAGGATGGCGGCCGGCATTCGATCGAAAATGCCGAAGCCGAAGACATTCATATGACGTCCAGCGGCGGATTGCAGCAGCACGTTATCATCGTCGGTTATGGTCTGAACGGAAGAAACCTGGCTCGTGTACTGAGGGCTATCGGCGTGCCCTACGTTGTTCTCGAAGTGAATGCCGAAGAGGTTCGGCGGGCAAAAGCAAAAGGCGAAAAGATAAACTTTGGCGATGCGACAAGACGCGAAGTTTTGCGTCATGCCGGGATCGAAAAAGCATGGGCACTGGTGTTGGCAATGTCCGATCCTCATGCGGCGAGACTAACCGTAAAACAATCACGCCGCTTAAATGAGGAACTTCATATCATCGTGCGGACCCGATATGTCGCTGAGATCACAGAACTGCTCGAACTTGGAGCCGATGAAGTGATTCCCGAGGAATTTGAGACCAGCATTGAGATATTCACACGGGTTCTCCATAAATATGGAATTGCTCGAAATGTGATCGAGAGTCAGGTTGAGAGAATTCGCAAGCAAGGTTATGAAATGCTTCGTTCGCCTTCGATCGTTCCGTTGAAAATGGATGACCTAAGCGTCGCTCTTGATGCTGCAAGCACCGAGACCGTAAAGGTAAAGCCCGGTTCGCATGTCATAGGCCAGACTCTTGGAGAGATCGATCTGCGAGGAAAAACCGGTGCGACCGTCATCGCCGTTCTTCGCGGGAACGAGACCAAGATAAGTCCGGGTGCACAATACGAACTACATGAAGCGGATACCGTCGTTTTGCTTGGCTCCCGCGAAAAGATCGAGCGTGCGATCGAGTTTTTGGAACCGGCGGCAGATCCGGACGAACACTCGGTCGGCGGTTTTAATCCATAAAGAACGATCGA
The DNA here is from genome assembly GCA_016716305.1 of Chloracidobacterium sp. Taxonomy (NCBI): domain Bacteria; kingdom Pseudomonadati; phylum Acidobacteriota; class Blastocatellia; order Chloracidobacteriales; family Chloracidobacteriaceae; genus Chloracidobacterium; species Chloracidobacterium sp. The sequence continues at coordinate 1,011,239 of JADJWP010000002.1, read as the reverse complement.
GTATGCAAATCTCAGCGTGGCATCCGTCATTCTGAATGGATCACAAACGCCTGTGATGGATTATGAGAATTAAGGTTATCCTCGCTATTCTGTTATTTTCGTTCGCCGCAACTGGTCAGAACAAGACTTTTGACTGGTCGACCGAGGCATGTGAATACCGCGGCGTTTACGATTCAAGTAAATACTCGGCGGAGCAGCTTCGGAACACACAGAGACTGTTGCGGCCGGGCGAATTCAGGATCGAAACAAGTGCGACAGTTTGGAATTACTCTGAGATCGAGAAGCTCGATGTTAAAGTTCTCGAAGCCGATTATGCGAGGGTTCGCGGTGAACTCGCTGGACTAAAGTTGGTCCAGTCGGGCTTTTGGGAGAACGTCCGTAACGCGAAACTGAAAGAGATCGATCAGGTTTACCAGCTTTCGCGCGTCACCATGTTGGCTTACAAAAATCCTGAGGCACTGAAAAGCTATGGTGGTGCCAGCGACTGCAAGGAAACTTACCTACCTGCACTGGTTGCCGGCGGCGAGGCATTGCTAAGAGTCTGGGCCGACGTTAATATGGCGTCACGCAAGGTCAATTCGGACCCTGCTCGATTGAAGCGAATTTTTGACGACCAATTCAATTCTCCGGATCGATTCAAGTTCGCGTTGGTCGAAACGATGTCTTTCGGCTGGTGGAATTGTGCTAACCGATCGATCGAATACGATGGTTCCGATGGTCCGGAGAATGACCTGCGCGAGAAAGAGTTCAGGAAATTGTTTAAGCAGGTGAAAACGCTTATGTGTGAGGAACCCTAAACAGAATCACGATGACCGATCTCGCGCTGTCGCTCGAAATGTTCGAAGATCTCCGCTGCCGTTCGTGGGCCGACCAGCGGTTTTAGGTCTGCGACCGTCGCTTTTGCGATTCTTTCGATCGAGCCAAAATGTCGCAGCAGTTTCAGTTTCCGGCTATCTCCTACTCCGGGTATCTCAGTTAGTTCAGAGGTGAAATCTCGTTTTTCCCGCCGTTTGCGATGAAATTCGATCGCGGTTTTGTGTGTCTCTTCCCGGATCTGCAAGATCAGTCGGCAAGCAAGCGAATTGCGATCGAACTCGATCGGGCGATCCTCACGACCGTGGATCAGCATATGCGAGATTTCATTATGGCGATTGGGCGGCTTTACCAATCCGACGAGCTTTATCTGCTCAAGATCAAGTTGGCTCATCGCCGCCGCGGCTGCCGTAAGCTGTCCCTTTCCACCGTCGATGAAGATCAGATCCGGCAACGCGTGGTTTTCGTCGAGTGCTCGCCGATATCGTCTATGTACCGCCTCGTTTATTGAGGCGAAGTCGTTCGCTCCATCGACGGACTTGATAATGAATCGTCGATACTGGCCCCTTGCCGGCTTACCGTTTTCATAAACAACGATACCTGCGACGTTCTCTGAACCGGAGATGTTGGATATATCGAACGATTCGATCCGCTCCGGAAAATAAGAAAGTTCGAGTAATTCCTGGAGTTCGGATAAGACCTTTTCCAAATCAGGCTTTAATACTCGGAATCGCTGTTCAAATGCGATCTTGGCGTTTGTTTCGACCAACACGACGAGTTCGCGTTTCTTTCCACGACGCGGGTCAAGGATCTTCACGCGACGTCCGCGACGTTCGGTAAGCAGAGTTTCGAGAAGCGGCCGGTCTTCGAAGTCGTAAGGCACGTGAATCTCCAACGGCACGTAATCGGTAGAATAGTATTGCACAAGGACCTCACCCAGAAATTCGCTTGCATTGAAGCCCTCATCTTCGGCAAGGTCTTCCCAGAAAAACTCCCGTCGACCCACGATCCGCCCCTCTCTCATTGTGAACAATTGCAAAGCAAGACGCTGACCCTCGCGATAAAATCCGAAGATATCTACATCTCGGTCTGCTGTCGTGGCCATTTTTTGTTGATCGCCTAGTGAGATCACCGTTTGGTGCAGGTCACGGTACTTGGCAGCCAATTCGAACTTGTTCTCGTCGGCGAACCTCCACATTCGCTGTTCAAGGTCACCTGCAAGTTCTTTGTTCTTTCCGTCCAAAAGCGTTTTGACGTCGCGTGCTGCCTCCTGATACTCTTCCTGGCTGCATAATCCCTTAACGCACGGACCAAGGCATCTTTTTAGGTGATATTCAAGACACGGCCTGGGCAATTTGCCGTCGATCTCGATCTCGCATGTCCGGAGCTGGAACGCACGATTGATAAGATTCAGCGTCTTTCTGGCAAGAACCGCTGGCAGGAATGGGCCGTAGTAGCTCGAACCATCGCGAACCAGACGCCGAGTTATCACGACCTTCGGGAATGGCTCGTTGGTCAGTTTCAAATGTGGATACTGCTTATCATCTTTCAGCATCACATTGAAACGAGGCTTGTGCTTCTTGATCAGATTTGATTCAAGTACGAGAGCCTCGACCTCGCTGTCGACAACAATGAACTCGAAATCTGAGATCAACTTTACAAGTCGCCGCGTCTTTGCGTCCTGATTACGGCTCGATTGAAAATACTGTCTTACGCGACTTCGGAGGTTCTTTGCCTTACCGACGTACAAGATCCGACCGCGATCATCCTTGTGCAGATAAATTCCCGAAGAGGTCGGAAGCGAGGCAAGTTTGTCGGCGATGGTCATTAAACAAATCTTACCGTAATGGGTCAGAAAAAATAAGAAGCCCGCTTGGCCGTAGAGGGGCTAAGCGGGCGGCTTGGGGGAAAATGTGGGAAAAAATTATCTCTGAACCGCTGGGAGTAAAAGGCCGATAAGTATTGCAATGATTCCAACCGTTGTAAACATGATCTAGTATCTCCTATCAGTATTAATATTGACTCGATGATCCGCCTCATCAAGGCATTTCAAACTCGGTCACATATCTTAGACGCGGAGACGTTCGGAATTTGCGTAAGTAAATTTCCGAACTGCCAAAATGACGAACGATTGATTTCTCAGCCGCTGTAGGTGAAACTCTTGTTGTGCTGACCGTTTTGACAACTTCTCCGGATGTCGCCGCAGAATTCATACGAAATGGCGGGATCGTAGCGTTTCCGACGGAAACGGTCTACGGGCTCGGCGCGAATGTATTTGATGAGAAAGCGCTAGGCAATATCTTTGAAGCGAAAAATCGGCCAGCCAATAATCCGTTCATCGTCCATGTTGCATCCGTCGGCCAGATCGACCAACTGGCGAGCGATGTTCCTGAATCAGCCCACAGACTAGTCCATGCCTTCTTTCCCGGACCGCTTACGGTGGTCCTTCCGAAGTCAGATCGTGTGCCCATGATCGCGACTGCCGGCTTGGGTTCCGTTGGGGTCCGAATGCCGTCAAACAAGATCGCGAATAGGTTCATTTCGGCATGCGGAACCCCCATTGCTGCACCATCTGCGAACCTTTCGGGCCGTCCGAGTCCGACCACATGGGAGGCCGTATACGAAGATCTGAAAGGCAGGATCGACTGCATACTTCAGGGCGAACTAACGAATATCGGGCTTGAGTCAACAGTTGTCGACTGTACAGTTGAACCGCCAGCGGTATTGAGGCCCGGAGCGATATCGGTCGAACAACTTCGGCGGGCGATTCCCTCGATCAGGAAAGAGACTCGAATTGATGTTGAGAGCCCCAAGAGTCCCGGCCTAAAACACCGTCACTATTCACCGACCGCGAGTGTCGTCGTTGTTGATCCGGGTCAGACGCTCGATTCGTCTTCAGATGCGGCTTTTATTGGTATTTCAACCCCATCAGCCAACCTTGGGGCAGTTCGCACCTGTCAATCGGTCGACGAATATGCCCGGAATCTTTATGAGTTTTTTCGCGAGTGCGATCGACAAGGGATCAAGACGATCTATTGCGAAACCGTTAGCCCCGAGGGTATTGGAGCCGCATTGATGGATCGGCTAACTAGAGCTTCGGAGTTGCATCCCGGCGGAGTGTAGCTGCAACTATCGCCAGTTCGCCATTGTCCGCAATCATCTCGACAGCAAATTCCGGATCGTCAACGACGTGCTTCAGGTGTTCCGGACGGATCAGCAACAGCACTGGTTTCCCTTCAGACATAAGCAGTTCTGTAACCTCGGACGGGCCATTCAACCTACGCTGCTTACCGTCGCTTCCCCGAAGCAGCCGTCCGGCGGCGTAGAACTCGGCATTATGCGAGATCGTCACAAAGCCAACGACTTTGTTCATGCCATACCCACGATCGTCAGCCGACGTGATCAGGCGTTTGACGGAGTCGTTATCAGCGAAGCCGGGAAGCACGAACTGCAAAATAATGATTATGGTAACCAAGGTCGTTACCGCGAGAAGCTTTACACAAGCCGCACGAAACGAGCTTCGGTTCGCAAATCTCGCTGCGGCGATCGCTGCTAAGACGACTGCTGGGGGAACCGCAGGCAGTATATAACCCGGCAGTTTCGAACCCGAAAACGAAAAGAAGACAAGCGGAACGATGATCCAGGCGAATGCGAAACGTACAAGTGACGCACTGGCTGAACAGGATCGCGTGCGCTCACGAGAAAATCGGTCACGGATATTCCTCCATACCTCTACGATAAAGAACGGCATCCACGGGATCGTCATCAATGGCAATACCCATAGAAAAAAATGGAACGGTTGAGGGTGTTGATATTTGTTCGAGGTGTATCTCTGAAAATGATGTTGAATGAAAAACTCGTCGATGAAACCGTATCCGTGTCTCAGATACATCGGTAAATACCACGACGAGGCAACGGCGACAGTCAAAAGAGTCCCCCAGATCAAAGAAATCAGGACCTCTTTGGAGGGCATTTTCAGAGAGATCAAATGGTAAAATGCGACGATCGCGAACGGGAACACAAGTCCGACAAGGCCTTTGGCGAGAATGGCCAGCCCGGTAAATACGTAGAACGCAGCCAGCCCGGCGAAACGGACGCGGGACGATCTGTCCGATCGATCGTAAAGGTAGAAGCCGGTTAACGCGGCTGTTATTGGGAATGTGAGGATAATGTCGAAACTTGCTCCGCGCGAAAAGACTATCAGACCCAAAGTCGATGCCCCGACCATCGCGATCCATGCGCCATTCGTCTCAAAATCGTCCTTTTCAGCCTCGGCGGTGCGCCCAAGTAAGAAAAGCGACGCGACCGTCCCTAATCCGAAGAATGCCGAACCTAACCGAGCCGCAAATTCGCTGACCCCGAACACGTTGAATGCCGCATGCTGAAGCCAATAAAGTAGGGCAGGCTTTTCAAACCAGTTGAACCCGCCCAGCGTTGGCGTCACCCAATCGCCTCGCTCAAACATTTCCCTCGCAACTTGGGTGTAGCGTGGTTCATCTGGACCGAGAAGCGGGATCGTCAGCCCAAAAAAATAGATAAAAATAGCCAAAGTAAAGAAAATCGGCCAAAAGTGCTTTGAGTTTAGAGATCGATTCAACAGGTCCATCTTTGTTTATTAAACGAACATAGCCGAAAATAGTAAGTATTACTGAAATGGAGATCGTGTTCAAACAATGGCAGGCGAACGAAAACTGAGGGCTGCGGTGATTGGTGTAGGCAGCCTTGGTCAGCATCATGCACGAAACTATTCCGAAATTGCCAAAGAGGGACGTTTGGAATATGTCGGAGCTTGCGATGTCAACTCTGACACTGCGAGAGCGATCGCTTTCAAGCACGGTGGTGCCGTCTTCAACAACTGGAGCGAGCTTGTCGGTCGGGTCGATGCGGTCTCTATCGCTACTCCAACCGAGACGCACTGTGAGATCGCATGCTCGTTTCTTGAGGCTGGAGTGCATGTTCTGGTCGAAAAGCCCATTGCTGCGTCGCTTGCCGAAGCCGATAAGATGATCGCTGCTTCGATCCGTTCGAGTGCGAAACTGATGGTCGGCCAGTTAGAGAGGTTCAATCCCGCGATGGTCGCTCTTCGACCGCATGTAAATGGACCGCTCTATTTCGAGATCCATCGCGTGTCGCCGTTCCCGAACCGCTCGCTTGATGTCGATGTTGTATTGGACGTGATGATACACGATCTTGACGCAGTTCAGTGGCTGGTAGGCGACGACGTGAAGGTGAGCGAAATTCGTGCGGTCGGTATTCCGGTAATATCCGACAAGGTCGATGCTGCCAATGCTCGAATCGAATTTGAGAACGGCGCCGTCGCGAATATCACCGCGTCACGAATAGGAACAGAAAAGATCCGAAAGACGCGGTTCTATCAGACAAATGCTTACGTCGTGTTGGACTATGCGACGAAATTCGCTTCGTTAACATCATTGAATCCCGAAGCGGCCCACCCGCTTTTGGGAATCTCGATCAACCGGCTTGAGATCAACGACGTCGAACCTCTGCGAGCAGAAATAAACGCGTTTCTCGACGCGATCGAATACGACACACCCGTACCGGTCACTGGACTTGACGGCCGTCGTGCTCTCTCGCTCGCCGTGGGTGTGCTTGAAAAGATCGAGCAGCACGTAGGCCGCCTGAACGCAAGAAACAGCTGATAGCTATTGGGTTGACCGCTATTAGTGAGAACCAAATAAATGCGGAAGACTAAGCGGCAGCTTCGTTTGTCTGGTCGCTGTTCATTTGATCCTGGATCGATTTCATCCAATTACGCGTTTTTTCAAGCTGTTCTTTGCCGCCGGGTTTGTCGTAAATTACTTTCTCCAGATTCTTGAAAGCATCGGGCATGTCCCATTTCGTCCGAAGTTCTTCGATGAATGGCTCGATCTTTGCAAAAACACCGATGTGCTCACCGACGGTATCATTGAACATCTCGGCGTCGATCGCGCCGTGACCTACGAAGGACGCGGCCATGTCCCAATAAGACAATACCATTCGCAAATAGCCGCCGACCTCGGGATCCATCATCGTTTTTTCAATTTCATCAGCGCTCGTCGGGTTGAACGTGAACATCCAGTCGCGAGCCTTTCGCATGGTCGCCTCGCGACGAAGGTCGTACAACTGCATGATCAACTCAGCCGAACGTGCGGCGCTCTTTTCTTTGCTCATCGAAATGAAACCTCCAAATTGAATTAGTTCGAATGCTGAGTCTATTTATATCGTCCGTTGGTGTCAACCATGCAACACTCAGGTAACATAGAAACGATAATGAACGAGCAGATCTCAAAATTTCTTTCAGAACGCATCGCCGCCAACGATTTCCCGTCGGCGGTCTATCTGGTCGCGGAGAAGGGCGAGGTCAAATTTCATGATGCACTCGGATATGCCGTTGTCGAGCCCGAACTCATACCCGCCAGGCTCGATACGATCTATGATCTGGCGAGTTTGACGAAGCCGCTTGTGACCGGTTTGTTCGCTGCGTCTAAGATCGAGGATGGCGAGATAGGGCTTGGAACTTCCTTGGTCGATCAAGATGCGGCATTTGAGCATTTGCGTGTCTCTGATCTGACGATACAGGAGCTAGGGACGCATGTTTCCGGGCTTCCCGCGTGGCTGCCGCTCTATTTTCTTGCGAGAACACCGAGCTACATTGACCTTGCGAACATCATCGGAGCTCAAGAAATCAGAGGGCGTGGCTCAAAGGTCGAATACAGTGACCTCAATTTCATCGCATTGGCTCTCGTGATCGAAAAACTGAGCCGAGACTCGCAATTTGATAATTGGGTCGCAAAGAGCCTAGGCCTGTCAAGAACGAGTTTCAATCCTTCGAATCGCGGAATCGAACGCTTAGTGGTCGCGGCCAGCGAGAACGGCAACGAATACGAACGGCGAACCTGCATCGAAAAGTTTCCGGAGCTCCGCATCCCGCCCTCCGCACTTCGCAGCTATCCTATCTGGGGCGAGGTTCACGACGGGAACGCATATTTTATGGGCGGTGTCGCGGGGCATGCGGGGTTGTTTTCGACGGCGGAAGAGGTGTTCAAGATCGCTCTTCAGTTCCTGCCGCAGTACACGACCTTGCTGAAGCCGGAGACTTGCGAACTCTTCCGTACTAACTTCACGAAAGGGCTGAACGAAGATCGCTCATTCACATTTCAGCTTGCTTCGACCAAAGATTCCACTGCCGGAACACGAATGTCACCGGAAAGCTTTGGTCACAATGGGTTTACGGGCACAAGCCTTTGGATCGACCCGGTCAAAGAACGCGTCTTTGTGCTTCTTACCAACAGGACCCACCATCACTCTCTGCCCTTCGTTAACATCAACGCCGTTAGACGCGATTTTCACGATCTGGCGATAAAAGTTCTTGACAAAAATAGTTAGCAACTATACTCTGCTGAACTCAATCATATTCAGCGCTTTCCCCAAAAGACATCCTAGGCCCGGAGGATCAGTAACTATGAAAAAAGCAGCTACTGCGCTTTTACTTTTGGGAATGCTCTCGCTTTCCGCGTTTGCCCAGTCAAATCGAGCAACACGGCCTCGAGTTGCGCCCACGCCAACACCAACGCCGGAAGTAATTGAGGATGTTGCGGATACGCAGTCCGGCAGAAAGGCACCTGTGCTTCAAGGTTCGCCCCAGGGCACGACCCGCAAAGATCTCCCGGCCGCTGGTGACGAGGAAGATGAGGTGATCAAGATCGAGACAAATCTGGTTACGCTCCCGGTCTCTGTTTTAGATCGCGATGGCAGGTTCGTAAGCGGGCTTCAACAGCGTGATTTCAAGATCTACGAAAACGGGATCGAACAGCCGGTCGGCTTCTTTCAGTCGGTCGAACAGCCATTTACGGTCGTTTTGATGATCGACGTCAGTCCTTCAACTGCTTATCGCATCGATGAAATTCACCGTGCCGCTATCTCATTTGTCGACCAGCTTAGAAGCAATGACCGTGTTATGGTCGTTGCTTTTGATGATAAGGTCACCGTGCTGACCCGACCGACCAATAACCGTTATGAACTGCACAACGCGATCAGGCAGGCGCAATTTGGCAATGGAACAAGTTTATACGTGGCGGTCGATCAGGTTCTCAACAGGGAATTGGTCCGCGTCGAAGGCCGTAAGGCGGTCGTAATATTTACTGACGGCGTCGACACTACCTCGCGCAGAGCATCTTACGACAGCACTATCAAGGATGCCGAAGAGTCTGACGCTTTGATATATCCGATCCGCTATAACACACAAAGTGACGGATTTGGCGGTAACAGCGGTGGTGGCGGAATCAACCGGGGCTCGCGGCGAGGTGTGCGCATAGGTCTCGGCGATATTTTAGGAGCGATACTCGGCGGCGGCAATGTCAGAATGGGTGGCGGAGGATCCGGCGGTACGGATTACGAGACCGGGCGTCGATATCTGGAGACGCTTGCACAGAACAGCGGCGGACGAAAGTTTGAAGCGGACACAACATATAATCTCGACGCGGCATTTGCAGGTATTGCCGAGGAACTCAGGCGTCAGTACTCGCTCGGCTATTATCCCGAAAATGTCGGCAATATTGGTGATCGTAAGCAGATACGCATCCGCGTAATGCGCCCCAACCTCGTTGTTCGCGCGAAATCGAGCTATATCGTCGGTCAGAGCGAAAATAAGTTTGCCGGAAATTAGGGCCTTATTTCGATCTGTGCACTTGGCCGCCGCGTTGGCGGCCTTTATTGCGCAAATACATCTTTTCGGAGAGGTCAAAGCATCGTACAATCGCTGAAGCAACTTGATCATGAAACCATTCGTTTCGATTTGTCTTATTTTTTCCGCGCTGCACTTTTTTGTCTTCGAGACGGCGGGACAGTCTCGGCGGGTGCCGCCCTCTTCGCGTGAAGGCAAAGCGAATAGTCGAAACCCGGCCCCGTCGCCAACACCGACGCCACAAGTCGAAGCCAAGAATGACATCTCGGCGATCGCCACGGAAGACTCGGACGAGGTCATTTCGGTCGATACCCGACTTGTTACCGTACCAGTGCGGGTTCTCGATCGAAAAGGTCGGTTCGTGGGCGGCCTTGAACGAAGCAAATTTAAGGTCTTTGAGAACGGCGTTGACCAGGAAATATCGCATTTTTCGAACGAAGCTCAGCCATTTATTGTCGCCCTTGTCCTCGACATGAGCTATTCGTCGAAATTCAAGATCGGCGATATCCAATCAGCGGCGATCGCATTCATCGACCAATTGAGGCCCGACGATCAGGTGATGGTCATAGCATTTGACGAAGAAGTTCATATGATGTGCGAGGCGACGAATAATCGGAACACGATCTACCGTGCGATCAGGAACACCCGAATTGCGACGGGAACGAGCCTTTACGAAGCGGTCGATATGACCATGAACGACCGGCTGAGGAAACTTGAAGGCCGAAAGGCGATGGTGATCTTTACCGACGGCGTCGATACTACAAGCCGAAATTCTCACGACCTTGACAATCTTCGCGACGCGCTGGAAATGGACGCGTTGATCTATCCGATCCGCTACGACACATTTGAAGATGTACAGGCAATGAAGGGCAGATCCACCATTATGATCCCGGATTCGAAGCCTCAGGGGACGCCTCCGATCGCTCAATCGAAGAACGGTCTTCCGTTACCCGCGCAGGAGCCGGTAGTAGTTACGCCCGGCGACCGTGGAACGACGCCCGAGGAGTATGCCCGCGGCCAGGAATATCTTGACCAATTGGCATACAGAACCGGAGGTCGGCTTCACGTGGCTGATTCTATCGGAAATCTGAATCGGGCGTTTGCAAAGATCGCGAGCGAGCTTCGCGAGTTTTACAGTATCGGATACTACCCGAAAGAGGATACTGGATCTGGCAGGACCAGGAAAGTGAAGGTTAGGGTCGATGAGGCAAACGTCGCGGTTCGGGCCCGCGACAGTTACGTTGTTCCCGAAACAAAGAGAAAAAACTAACTCTGCCAGATCAAACCACGGTCTCGTCGCTGATCGTGGAACCTTTTGGAACTATGATGATCCCTTCGCGGATGTAGAAAGAGCCGTCGTCGGCATCGTAGAACTTGATATTCGATTCGTTAAGTAACTTTACGTTTTTCCCGATCCTTACATTCTTGTCGATAATAGCGCGTCTGATCTCGGTGTTTTTCCCGATTCCAAGATACGGGCGGCTGCTTTCCAGATCGGCTTTGATCTCCTCGATCGACTCAAAAAAGTCAGAACCCATCAAGATCGAATTCTCGATCCTTGCACCTGAGTCGATGCGGCTGCGAAGCCCGATTATCGAGTTGCGTGCGTATACGCCATTCAAGATGCAGCCCTCGCTGACCATGGAATTATCGATGTCACAGCCGTGGAGTTTTGACGGAGGCAGATAGCGGCTGCGCGTATAGATCGGAGCCGACGTGTCAAAGAAGTTGAACTTCGGCAGCGGGGACGCGAGATCCAGATTTGCATCGTAAAATGCCCGGATCGTCCCAATATCTTCCCAATAGCTGTCAAACAGATGAGCCTGCACATTGCAGCTTCCAATGGCCGAAGGAATGATCTCGCCGCCAAAATCCATTGCAGAAGGATTCTCGTTCAATAGCTCTACGAGTTTCGCGTAGTTGAAAACATAGATCCCCATCGAGGCAAGAAAGGGGCGCTTTATTGACTCATCTTCGCTAAGTCCAAAATTTGAGGTGTCGACGCGCATCGCTTCGAGGTCAGCTCCTTTTGGCTTCTCGCGAAACTCGACGATCTTTCCATCCGCGTCGGTTTTCAAAAGCCCAAACCCCTCCGCATCCGTAGGGTTCGCTGGTATCACTGATATTGTCACGTCCGCATTGGTCTCGGTGTGACGCGCGAGAAACTTCCTGTAGTCCATCCGATATAGGTGGTCGCCCGAAAGGATCAACAAATTTCCAACACGCCAATCGCGAAGGTGGGGAAGTATCTGACGAACGGCGTCGGCGGTTCCCTGAAACCAATCAGGGCTTTCTTTTGTTTGTTCGGCGGCGAGGATCTCTACAAACCCAGTTGAAAAACTCGAGAACCGGTATGTTTGCGATATGTGCCGATTGAGCGATGCGGAATTATATTGCGTAAGTACAAATATCTGGGTCACATTCGAGTTTATGCAATTCGAAACCGGCACGTCGATCAGCCGGTATTTGCCGCCGAGTGGTACGGCAGGTTTCGATCGCTCTCTGGTCAGCGGAAACAGCCGCGAGCCTGCACCGCCACCGAGGATAACCGCCACGACGTTATCAAATTGTCCCATAAAGAGTATTGTAAATATAAAATGGACAAAGGAAAATGGAAAATAGAAAATGGTGATTGGACAAAGCTGAGTTCAGTTTATCGTCGTTCTGACTATGTGGTATTGGACAAAGATCCTGTTTCTCATTCTCCTTGGTGCGATCGGCGTATGGCTGGCCTACGAGTTGATAACGTTCCCGAATATTTCCGCCCTACGCTCAGAGAATCCAGCTACTTCGTCGATGATAGAGTTTCGTCTCGCCGAGGCAAAAGCCGAAGGACGGGAACCACGAAAGTACATGATCTGGACGCCCATCGAACAGATCTCACCCAATTTGCATCGCGCTGTGCTGGCAGGTGAAGACGCCCGGTTTTTCGAGCACAATGGTTTCGATTGGGAAGCGATCGAAAAGGCGTGGGACGAAGCCGTAAAACAAGGGGAAAAGGAAGCAAAAGAAGAGGGAGACTTCGACCCCAATGACTGGATACCCCCAATGCCAAGTTTCAAACGAGGTGCTTCGACAGTCACTCAGCAGCTTTCGAAAAACCTTTTTCTCTCTGAAGACCGCAACTTCCTCCGAAAGGGGCGGGAGGCCGTTTACACGTATTTTCTCGAACGAGAACTATCGAAAAAGCGAATACTTGAACTATACCTTAATGTTATCGAATGGGGCGATGGCGTCTACGGGGCCGAGGCGGCGGCACGAACATATTTCAAAAAATCGGCATCCGGCTTATCTCGCGAAGAGGCCGCTTACCTTGCAGCAATGATCCCGAGTCCGCTAAACATCTTCAATCCGGCCAAGAATCGAAAACGTGTCGTACGCCGTCAACGTGCTATACTTCGAGGCATGAATTCGATCAAGCTCAACTACGACAAGTAGAACGTATCGAAATAGGAGGCAAGAGGATGATCAAACGGATGTTCCTGATCGCAGCGACTGCACTGGCGGCTGCAGTCTTTTCGTTGGCGTTATTCGTCGATGATTCGGCGATCAGAGGTAAGGCTCAATCGGCAACTACAGACGACATCAAAATGCCCGAGGTCATCGTCTTGGGCAAGGACTCAAAACTCGGGTCGGTCACGTTCAATCATGTGAGCCATAATGGCGGCAAATACAGCATCGACGGCACGGGTCCGATCGGTTGCGCAGAGTGTCACCATACGGCGAAGCCTGCATCTGAATTGATAAAGCACCCACCGCTGAAAACGGCATGGCCGGCCGATCGGACGACGACCCTGACCGCGGATCTTTTTGCGAAAGACCCTAAGGCTGCCGGAGTTGCCGCTTGCAGAGATTGCCATGCACGGGCGGGAGCCGTTCCGAAGTTGATGCCGGCGATCCCGGAGATCAAACACGAGTCGAGTACTGCAATGATCTCTCTCACAAATCAGCAGGCGTTGCATCGAAATTGTGCGGGCTGTCATACCGAAGTGAAAAAGCAACTGCCTGCATCAAAGGCTCCGACGACGACGCAGTGTATGATGTGCCACAAGAAAACCGGATGATCGGCAAGTTGAACCGGAAAAGGAAAGGAGACCTCTATTCTGAAGTCTCCTTTCTTGTTGGTCGATCTAGTTGTTAGTGGAATAATCCTCTCAATTCGTAGCCCCGCGAACCTTTGGGCCGCCAACGATCTTCATTTCATTGAGTATCCATCCGGCACCGCCGAACTTCTCTGTTACAAAAAGAACGAATCTAATATCGACCGAGATCGTCCGGTTCGCTTCGGGATCGTAAAAGAAGTCGTTTCCGAGTCCTTCATAATTCCCATCAAAGCATAGGCCAACCTGTTCGCCATTTCCGTTCAGTATCGGACTGCCGCTGTTGCCGCCGATTATATCGTTGGTGGAAAGAAAATTAACAACAACGCTGTCGCCTTCGCCAAAACGGCCAAAGTCCCGTGCAGCCTGAAGGTCTTTGAGTTTCTGCGGCATGTCGAAAGGCCTGATCCCGGTGTCTTTTTCGATCATGCCCTTTATCGTGGTGAAGGGCGTTCGGAATTCAGATTCCCGAGGGCTGTATCCTTTGATATTGCCGAATGAAAAGCGGAGCGTTGAATTAGCATCCGGATAAGGTCGGATACCACGCATCTCTGATAACCCTTGCTGGTACAGGAGCCTCAGTCGATCGATCTTCGATGCAAATGCGGCGGCCCGTCCATTTGAAGCAGCTTTTTCCTGGGCGAGAGCGGTAGCGAATCCGCGTACATTATCGCGTTCGGGGCGAAAGTCCATTGTCTGCGGTCCGTAAAGTGCCGCAACGGTCTCAGGCGTCCAATATGTGCCGTCCGCGACGGTTTCCGCAAATGCTGCTTCGGCAGCCCGCCGCCCGCTGCCTTCGAGCGACTTAAAAAGATTCTCGGCGCCTTCAAACTTCTGGCCCTCCGGCAAGTCGGCAAATGCCTTCAAGAAGTATTTAAGCATTTCGCGTTCATAGACACGATCACGGTCTTTCAGTGCTGCTTTCAGCTCTGCCAGCTTGTCCGTCCGCTCGGTTTCGCTCAACATCTTACCTTCGCTCACCGCCTGGACGATCGCACGAAACATCGGCATGGTCGCGTCCGGGATACGCCGAACAATGACGTCACGTTTTGCAAATCGGTTCGATTCGGCCGAGACTGCAGCGAGTTCGGACAGCACGGTTCCGTACTTTCTTTGCCTTTCCGGATCGGCGGCGACCCAGGCGGCAAAGCGAGCTTCTTCAGCTTTACGTTTTTCGACGACTCCTGCGCGTCTGAGACGCCATTGCCCACCGTCATAGACCTTTCTTGCATTGTCGAAATTTGCGATCTCGGATTGGAGTTCGATCCGTTTTTTCTCATCGGACTCGCCGATCAGTCGAAGAGCCCTGCTGCGGGCATCAAGCCATGATGCTAAAAAGGGGAAATTCGCATCACGCGCAAACTCGATCGATTGCGATTCGCGATAACGCGTCGTACCACCCGGATATCCGAGTACGAACACAAAGTCATTTTCTTTGAGTCCGCCGATGTTCATCGTCAGGAAACGGTTTGCCTTATATGGGATATTGCTGGGTGAGTAATCCGCTGAACTTCCGTCGGGAGCGGTGTAAGCCCTTAAGAAGGTGAAATCACCGGTATGCCTGGTCCATTCAAAGTTGTCAGGGTCGCCGCCAAAGACGCCTATGTTCCTCGGCGGAGCATAGACCACGCGGATGTCCTTTATCTGGATGGTCTGGTACAAATAATGAAAGAATCCGTTATTGAGCATTTGGATGCGGATCGTCGATCCTTTCGGTGCTTTCGACTGCTCGGCCGCCTGTAGTTCGTCGGTATTTTTCTTCAACGCTGCCGTTAATGCATCGCCGGATAGACTGTCGGTCCCGGCCCTGACCTTTGCAGTCACGTCCTCGACACGTTGAGTGATAAAGACCGAATATCCTTTAGCGGGGATCTCGCCGCTCCGATTATCAGCCTTGAATCCGTTTTCGACGAGGTCATTACCCGGTGTCGAAGCCGAAACAAGAGCGTCAAACCCGCAATGATGGTTTGTTAAGATCAATCCTACGGGTGAGACGAATTCAGCAGTACATCCGATACTCAATCGGATCACAGCGTCAGTCAAGCCACCACCCGCCGGGTTATATATCTCCTCTGGCCTTATTTTCAGCCCCTTTTTCTTTAGATTCAGAGTGGCTATCTGATCGGGCGTGAACATTCCTTCGTCGAATCGGGCAAAGCCGAAGGAAACGGACGAAAGTAGTAATGCGGAGACTACGCAATGAGAGAGAGAAGTAGTTAGTTTCTTATACATTCAGAAGTTCCTTTTCTTGTAGTGATTCAAGCTGAAGAGAGTATAGACCAAACTTCATCAAAACACCTTTCTGCTGCATTAAATTCGACTTGAATTGTTTCAGAAAAAGTCATTGACTTTACGAACGAACCGCGTTACGATCGCGGCGAAAATGAAAGTTTATTTCGAATCGAGCAACATTCTCCTGTTGTTTCGCCTACCTGAGACAAAAGGACTTCCTGTCAACCGATTTCCCGCTCGTTTCGGAGCGAAACGGAGTAGTCTATTGACGAAAAGTGAAGTCCCGATCGAAGCTTAGTATGAACAATATGGCGTGAAGATTACAAATAGAGTGAAGACTGACAATAGAAGTACATTGATGAAAGAGGGGGGAGCGAATCAATGGAGAATGAAGAACTGTCCTGGATCGAAGTAGAACATAGAGAATATGAGAAATTCGGCCTATACCCATACAAAACCTTGCAGGACATTATAACTCGATTAGATTCCGGTAATTATAAAGATTCAAATGGTAATGCGTTGGTCAACAGCGCGGTGTTTCAAGAACTTGAAAAGATGGCCTATGAACCGCCTGTTCCCGATCCAGTGACTGGGGCCGTAGCAGCAATCATTCATTACTTGGAAGAGGCGGGGTATAAAGACAAGGGTGGAAAGGGCCTTAGCAGCAGCCCGATGATTTTGTCTTTGAAGCAGATGAATATTCGAAAACTGTTCAGGGCGCAGTCTGAGGATGGACTGCGATTATTGAGTACTTTGGAAGGTATTTCATATCAAGTTTCGGAAGGGCCGGTGATAAGAAGGCTAAAAGACGACCCGGCATTTCATGACCTTCGAAGAATAATCACCCTAGAAGGTCGAGAGGTCTAAAGTGAGAATCAAACCCGTAACCGATAAAAGGAGGAGAAATTAGATGAAACCAAGACTTTTATACTCTGTTGCATCAGCAGCCACTATCTCAACAATTATTACGTATTTCGCTTTTACGTCAGATGCGGGTACGGTTTCTGCCGAGTCTGAAGACAACAAGCGTGAAAGATTTGAACAACATACAAGATCTGTCATTGAAAGAAACGATATGCTTAAAGTAGAACAGAGAAATCAGCCGCCTGATCCTTCTATAACTGATGACGTTGCGCTTGGGTTAGTGTTGAGATTCATAAGCGGAAATCAGAATGAACAACAGAAGAATCAGGTGCGACAATATATGTCTGATATTTTAGGCGTAAAGAATAGGGCAGACCAAGATAAATTATTCACGGCTGGAGAAGCCTATCGGATGCAAAGTAATCAGATACAGATGCAGTCCGAGGCTACGACACTAAAATATCATCCGTCACATGACACTATGACCAATGTAGACAAACAAACCCTGAGACAGCTGGTTGAGAATAAAAAGAACTTGATAAAGGATTCTAAAAGAACGCTTCGCCAAGACCTTAGCAATGCGGCTTGGTCGTCTATTGCGTTGGCCCTATCCGGCCTTCCTCAGCTCGGTCGGTTCGGGCGGTAAAAATCGCCGTGGATTTATCGGCTTGTCGTTGATCCGCAATTCGTAGTGAAGATGAGGTCCGGTGGAACGTCCGGTCGATCCGACATATCCAACCAACTGACCGCGTGTCACGGTATCACCTACTGCAACGTCGACCTTCGAAAGGTGGCCGTATCGGGTTGTTAGCCCATTCCCATGATCGATCTCGATCATATTTCCGTAACCACCTTTCCAACCTGCTTCAATGACTGTTCCATTGCCCGGAGCAACGACTACATCTCCACGCTCTCCGTCGATGTCCATTCCCGAATGAAACTCATACGATCGTCCGCCGAAAGGATTACGCCTAAAGCCGAATTCGTTATTGATCTTTCCTAAGTGCGCCCAGATCGAAGGTAAATTAGCCGGATCTGCGGTAGATTCTATGACCTTTAATAGGCTTTCCGTTTCAGCGTCTTCGATCTCGGTTTCCGATAAAGCCGGGCCGCCGCTATTTAATGCAAGATGACTTGAGGCCGCCGGACGTGAATAGTCTATTGATAATGGCTGACTTGAGACGGAAGAAACGAATTGAGTCGAAACTGGTGAGGCTGATTCGGCGATCCCGGCGATCGATAGATCTGAATTTGAAAAGACACCGTAGATACCCGTCGCAAAAGTAGAAAGACCGATTATAAAAGCGATACTGAGTAAACCGTTCTGCAGGATCTTTTTTGAGACCTGCACCCGGCGTATTTGAATTCTTGATCTTGATGAATGCGAAAAAAGAAAAGTAAAGTACTTAGCGTTATTCTGCATTATGCTTTTAAGCTCCTTTTAATGATTTCGTACCAGGAATCCACCGTCCCGGCACACGGAATCACGCAAGAATAGCCGCGAGCGACTAACGCGAAACCAGATTGCTAAATTACTGCTGATCCAAGCGGGCAAATCGAGAGGCTGTTTGCCGCTAGATTAATGAAAAAGCAAAAATTTGTTAGATGATAAACAACAGCAAACGATTTGGCAAACCCGGAAGGCTCGCTTAAACCGTTCTGGAACTATACCACTTTTGCCGAGAAATGTCCTAATCCTTTGAGCGCCTTGAGTCGCTCCAGCTTTTCAGGACAATGAAACCAACGCCGACGATCAATGCGACAAAAACCAAAATGATAAGTATCTTGATCGCTCCGGTAACGAAGCCAACGAAGGCGATGAGCTGCTTGAGAAGCGTGATCACCAATGCGATGATGACCAGAATGCTTCCCCATTTACTCGCTGCTTTTACCCAAAGTGGCATATTAATACTCCTAAACTGCCTGGCGTCCTCACAAGAAACGCTTTAATAAAATGATACCCTTCCTAAATTAGAAACTCAATGATCAACGGTTGCTCCAACCGCCAAATCGATGGTCCTTTGCTTCACCTCGCCCTTCACCGTAACTCTCATGTCTAACGCCGCGATCGGTCTTAGCACTAACAAATAATGGGGCCGGACGGGCACTGTCGAAATCTACCCAATTGCTTTCTTCGTCTTTCGGTTTGAAAATATAACCGCGAAGTATATAGATGCCCAAGCCGATCAACATTGCGGGCATTAGGCCGCGCATCAAGCCGCGGATGTTGAAAATACTCTGCAATAGAAATGCGCCGCCGAGTATCGTAAGAACAATGCCCCACAGTTTCGGGTTCCCCGAAAATCGCTTCACGAAAATGTCTTCTGCAACGTCCGGTGTTAAGCCGGAGCGTATCATTTGCGCGGTTCGCCAGGAATCAAGGGCGGCAAAGAACCACATTCCGACAAAGCCGAGGACAAAGAGCGGAGTTCCGCCCGTCAACACCGACATTTGAAAAAGGCCAACAAATATCGCGAAATATACAAGCGCTTTAACGGTCTGACCATTATAGGCCGCCCCGAGCCCGGGCAACACAAACGACAGGAGCGTGGCGACGATCGGAGAGGTCCGTTTCTTTATGAACGGTACGTAATTCGACTGGTTCTGCTGTCGAAGAAGATCGACGCCCAAGACGATACAATCCTGACAATAAGGGAATCCCTTGATGCGATGGTCGCACGCAGGGCATAAGGCCTTCCCGCATCCGTTGCACTGGACTACCGCTACGTTCTGACTGTGATATGCACAATTCATCGTCGATCGCCCTCAACAAAGGTAGTTCCATTCGCCGGTTCGGCCGGACGCGGCTGTCCGTCGCTTGTGCCTGAGAACGCTTCAGAACTCTGACGGTATGTCTGTTCGGCGATCTGTATGCTCTTCGAATAGACATCTGAAAGCGTTCCATCTGCTGAGACCGTTTGACTTATGAACAAGAACGCGAACATTAGCATCATCGCGACAGGTGCAAGCTGCGGAACCGATATCGGGAAGCGTATTTCACGAATCCAATCCATGATCCGGCCCATCAAAGGATCATTCGCACCAACAGCGATCTCCGATCCTAACGTGCTCTGCAAGATTCTTTCATTGAGGCCAGCCGGGATCGGCAGCTCTTCCAATTTATAGGTTACAAGAGCAGCGAGCGACCTGACTACTGTTCCCGGTAGATCTGTACAATCGTCACAAAGAACCGCATGCCGCTCCCATCGATGGAAAAGCTGTGCAGGAAGAAAGCCGTCGAGATAGTCCGTCAAGTGGCTTTCGAATTCCTCGCATTGCATCGAGGTCTCAGGCATCGTCTTTGATAAGATGCGTGCCTCCAAGAGAGTTAAAGGAGACTCGATCGCGGCGAGTTCGCGGCAGGCAGCAAGAGATTCTTTTACTTCATTCAAGAGCGTGTGGCAAAGAGGGCATTTCAATGCATGCTCTGCAACCGCCTTGTGGGCCGAGTTGCTAAGGGTTCGCTCAAGGTAATCTGAGATCGATTCCTCAAAAGTCGAACAGTCAATCAAAATTTCTCGTTCACTTGCCATTTCTCTAACCCCTTGAACATTGGCCATTGATTTGACGTCAAAAATTGACACATTTGCCCGTCGCCTAAATCACACCGCCACTACCCTCATTCTTCTTAATATCTTCGCAAGTTCAATACGCCCTCGGTTTATTCGCGATTTTACGGTTCCTTCAGGGATCTTGAGTACCTCAACGATCTCCTGATAGCTCAATTCCTCGATATCCCGAAGAATCACACAGGTTTTCAAATCGGCCGGCAGCTTATCAATTCCGTCTTGTACCTGGGCCGCAAGTTCGCGGCGTTCCATTTCCTTATGAGCAGAGGTGCCGACAGCTCTAAGATGATACTGGTGATCATCGACCGCATCCGCCATCGTGTTTTGCGGATTTCGCTGGCGGTGCCGATAGTCATCGATTATCAAATTCCTCGCGAGTCTCATCAGCCAGTTTGCGAGGTCGCCCTGCTTGGCGTCGTATTGATCTAACGTCCGGTAGATCCGAATAAAAACTTCCTGTGTTAGATCCTCTGCAGCGTCAACACTCGACGTAAACCTGTACGCAAGATTGAAGATCCGTCGCGAAAATGCGGTAACGATCTCCTCCCAAGCCGCGCCGTCGCCAGATCGCGCGCGACGCACAAGGTCAGCACCGTTAAATTCGACCGCTTTAGAAGCTTCCAACGCGTTTATCCCCACAATCCAGTGCGTTTGCCGCGGCAAGGCAACATCATCAACTCCGCCGTTATTGGTTTACGACACGACAATTCAAAAGTTCCATGAAAACTATAAACCCAAAGACCATATGTCGTCCACGCTCACCCACGTTAGCGTTTCACAAAGTATTACGGTATCTTCTTGTTCTTGATCTTTTGCACGACGTTCGGGGTATCTGGTGACGTATGTAGAGATCAGCAGGAAACTAGAAATCGAAGATCCGTTTTCTCCATTGCGAAAATACATCAAATTCATATTGTTGTTGGCGTTCGCCGTCCTCATTCTGTGGTATTTCGGCAGGGATCTTGATTGGCAAGAGGTTCGCCGTAGTTTCACCAAAGCTGATCCGTATTATCTCTTCGCGGCTGTTTTGATCATTTGCCTTGGTTTTTTGTTTCGAGCCGTAAGGTGGAAGGTCTTGTTGGCTCCAATTACCGAAAGCAGCCTGAAAGAGCTCTTTGCCACAACCACCGTGGGGTTTGCCGCGATCTTTCTGATAGGACGTGCGGGCGAGATCGTACGACCGATGTGGCTGCCGATGCGTGATAAGCGGGTCCGACCTTCGGCCGCATTGGTGACCCTCGGCCTCGAACGCATATTTGATCTCGCAGCTCTTGTCTGTTTCTTTGCGGTCAATCTCCTTTGGTTCACTGCCCCTGCTGGGCGTGAAGGGGATTTTGCTTACGTTTCAATGGCGGGCTACCTTATGCTTGTCGGCGTTGCGTTGGGTTTTGTTGCTCTGTTTGTCTATCAAAGGGTCGCCCCTCGAGTGATCGAATTTGTCGGCCGATTGACCGATCGCAGGTACTTTCCTTCAAGAATTCGTGCAATAATTTTGAGCTTGCTTCGGCAGTTGGCATCTGCCGCAGCAATTCTGAAAGATTGGCGAGAAACGGCTTCAGTCGTTTTCTGGTCCGTGACCCTTTGGCTAGCGATCGCGTTTCCGACCTGGTTCGTTTTGCTTGCGTTCGATCTTCCGATAACGTTTAGTGATTCACTTTTCATAATGGGATTTGCGGTCGTTAGTTCGGTAGTTCCAACACCGGGAGGAGCCGCCGGAGCCTTTCACGCTGCAACCTATGCGAGTCTGATATTCCTCAAGCCGGACATCCGTTCCGAAGATGCAGCTGCGGCCTCGATCGCGATGCACCTCGTTTATTTTGCACCGGCACTTGTATTTGGAATATATTATTTTGCTCACGGTGATATCAGTATCGAGCGATTTCGAAGTCTCCTTTCCAGCGAACACGCAGTGGAGGAGATCGAATCTGAAGCCCCGAATGCCGGTCCAACTGTTGCGTAATCAAGATTAAAACCCTTATGCGTTGTCCATTCTGCGCCCATATCGAAGACAAAGTTGTTGACTCACGCGAAGCTAAGGACGGTGATTCGATCCGTCGCCGACGCGAGTGTCTCGGCTGCGGTCGACGCTTCACATCTTATGAACGGATCGATGAGATACCGTATATGGTTGTGAAGAAAGACGGGAAGCGGGAAGCTTTCGACCGTGCAAAGGTGATGGCAGGCTTGCTTAGGGCCTGCGAAAAGCGTCCGATCTCTACGCCACAGCTTGAGGCTATCGTTGACGAAGCAGAACGCAACGTCCAGGACTCTCTTGACCGCGAACTCGCAACGAGCGAGATCGGGCGGGTTATCATGCGTCGGCTAAAGAGCCTTGACAAGGTTGCTTATGTTCGTTTTGCATCCGTTTACCTCGAGTTTGAGGACGTATCGGCATTCATGACGGAACTCAAGGATCTTGTAAGATCGCGTGAACGCTCTTTGGCAAAAAAACCAAAGAAAAAAGTAAAGTAGTCGTACCTGCCAAATTCTCGTTCGGTGTTTGCACCGACCCTTCCGACATATCGGGCCTTTCCGCCCGAACAAGGACTACACAATGAGCCGAAGCTTCACCTTAGCTCGCGTAGTGTTTTCGAGATGCCTGTCTTCTTTCACTTTTAGCAGTTGATCCGAGAGTTGCCTCGCTTTGTTCTCATCCGGATATAGCGACAAGGTTAGAGTGCTGTAAATGTATCTCATCTCCCATTCGAACCGATTTCCATCAGGATCGATGGTCAAATCTATCGTTAACACATTCCAATGGAGGAAAATATGAAAAATCTATTCTTGATCGTCGCATTGATCATGATCGCATCTGAGTTCGGCCAGGCTCAACGGCCGCGAGCTGTTCGCCAGGATATAAAAGAAGCAAGACAGGAAGCGGTAAGGGACGCTCGTGAATCCAAACAGGGCTATCTTTTGGCCGCATCGAAAAACAAATATCCGGAGACTGAAGAGTTTTATGATCCGAATTCGTTCGGCCGGAACGTAAAGTTCCTTGGTTCGTTTTATGCCGGCACATTATATGTATACCGGAGTTGCGACCCTCAGATATTGCTCGACGAGGTCGGCTTGGTCCTTGCAGCGGACGACAAATGTGCAGCACATACTTTAGCGTCGCCGATGGCAACGACGGAAGTCTTCGATACCGTCTGGCAGATCACGATCCCTCGGAATGCGGTCGACAACGTTATTTATCCAATGTTGAACAACGGGATCGGGTTCGATTCTTTTGCGAATCAATCGGGCGTGATCAATTTCATATACTCGCCTAGATTGACGATCGAAAGTGAAGCACTGAACGATCCCTCAGCGATCGATCCAAACACGGGGCTGCCAATGAACGGCTCGTTCACCACAAGCCTTGCGGGCTCACGCGTTCGATCGTTTTCGGTCACAGCGGGCGATTTTCAGTCTGATTATTCGAACAATTCGTCGGTCGCCAGCCGGGGCCTTTCACGCGATTATTTCGCAGCACTTGGGCTGCCGCAATCGGTCATCAACAGGTTGTTCAACCGACCAATGACCTTGAAATTCGGGATCCGGGCAAGGGTGAGTGGGCCGGTCGAGTTTGCACAATTTTTCTACACCTTCAGACTCTTAGGAAACTAAGCGCTCAACAATGCGAACGTAGAAATTAACGGGCCGATCGGGCCCGTTTTCTCATGCTTTGCCCTTTTAAGCTTAATTGCCTAACATTAAGGGATATGGTAGAGATCGAAGATTTCCCGATTTCGCTCGCCGAGGGCGACGTGATCGAACCAATGATGCAGATTCCTTCGGAGCTGCCATCGCTGCCCCTGCGCGATATTGTGATCTATCCTTTCATGATCGTTCCGCTTTTTGTGTCTCGCGACAAATCGATCAAGGCGGTCGAAGAGGCCCTTAAAGAGAACAGGATGATAGTTCTGGTCTCGCAGAAGGATGTAAATAAAGAAGACCCATCACAGGCCGATCTTTATACCGTTGGTACGGTCGCGATAATCATGCGGATGTTAAAGCTGCCCGACGGTCGGATCCGTATTCTGATTCAAGGACTTTCGAGAACAAAGGTCGACTCGATAGATTCCACAGGCGATTATGTCAAGGCAGGCATTACACCGATATCAGAACCACTTGCACCTGATAACTCGCTCGAGGTCGAAGCTCTTGTTCGCAATGTTCGCGGTTCGATGGAGCGTGCGGCATCTCTCGGAAAAGGGATTTCGCCTGAGGTTTTGGCGATCATTGCCAACCTTGACGATGCAGGTCGCCTGGCTGATCTTTCGGCATCGAATCTCGAGCTGAAAGTCGAGGATGCACAAAGCGTCCTGGATATCGCGGAACCTGTGAAGCGCCTGCGGCGGGTAAATGAACTTTTGAGTAAAGAGATCGATGTGCTCACTGTCCAGCAGGAGATAAACACTCAGGCTCGAGCTGACATCGACAGATCCCAACGTGAGTATTTCCTTCGACAACAACTGAAGGCGATCCAGTCGGAACTCGGTGAGGGAAACGAGCTTTACGAGGAGATCGAACAGTATCGCGACAAGATACTTAAGGCGAAGATGCCGGAAAATGCCGAAGAGGAATCGCTGCGGCAGTTGAAAAAGCTCGAGCGAATGCATCCAGATACTGCCGAAACAGCGACGCTACGAAATTGGCTCGATATCATGACCGAACTGCCTTGGTCCAAACAGTCCAAAGACAATCTGATACTGAAAAAGGCGGAAAAGATCCTTGACGATGATCATTACGGCCTCGAGCGTGTGAAAGAACGCATCGTAGAATCTTTGGCCGTCAGAAAGTTGATGGAAAAGCCGAAGGGCTCGATCTTATGCCTTGTCGGGCCTCCGGGCGTAGGCAAAACTTCGCTTGGCCGGTCGGTCGCACGGGCATTAAATCGAAAGTTCGTACGCTTGAGCCTCGGAGGCCTTCACGATGAGGCTGAGATCCGTGGCCATCGTCGGACTTACGTCGGAGCAATGCCGGGGCGCATCATTCAGGCCGTGCAGCAGGCCGGCACAAACAATCCGCTGATAATGCTTGATGAGATCGATAAGGTCGGAGCCGATTTTCGGGGCGACCCGTCGAGTGCTCTCCTTGAGGTTCTTGATCCGGAACAGAATGCCAGTTTTCGAGACAATTACCTCGGCATCACGTTCGATCTTTCTAACGTGATGTTCATGACGACCGCAAATGTCTTAGATACCATTCAGCCGGCTCTTCGTGACCGAATGGAGATCATTCAGCTTTCCGGCTACACCGAAGAAGAAAAGGTCGAGATCGCCCGCAGGCATTTGATACCAAAACAGGTCCAGGAAAACGGGCTTGAGAAGAACGACGTAAAGTTCGATCGAAAAGCGATCGCAAGAATAATCGGGGAATACACCCAGGAAGCCGGCTTGCGACAGCTTGAGCGGGATATTGGAAAGATCTGCCGCAAGATCGCCCGCCAGAAAGCTGAACTCGAAGACCAGTTCAAGCCAGTGAAGGTGATGGCCGACGATGTTAAGTCCTTCTTAAGGGCCCCGAAGATCTTCAATGAAGGCGCATTGAAGAAAGACCAGATCGGTACTGTGACAGGTCTCGCTTGGACCGCCGTCGGCGGAGATATATTGTTTATCGAAGCCCTTTTGACTAAGGGCAAGGGAAAACTGATGCTCACTGGCCAGCTTGGAGAAGTTATGCAGGAATCGGCCCAGGCGGCATTTTCGTATGCAAAAGCGCGGTCACGGGAATTAGGGATTTCCGATGATGTGCTCGAAAATTACGATATTCATATACATTTGCCCGAAGGCGCGATCCCGAAAGACGGACCGTCGGCCGGCATCACAATGGCGACGGCGCTCGTGTCGGTTTTGGCTCAACGGCCGGTACGAAAGGACGTCGCAATGACGGGTGAGATCACTTTGCGTGGCAACGTACTGCCCGTGGGCGGAGTCAAAGAAAAGCTTCTTGCTGCGCGGAGAGCAAAGTTAAAGACCGTGATCCTGCCGGCGCCGAATCGGCGCGATCTTGAGGATATGCCCAAGGAAGTAATCGACGATTTGTCGTTTGTATTCGTTGACAACGTCCTTGAGGTGTTCGAGGTTGCACTCAAAGAGCCGAAACCGGCTGCAAAGGTAGCTGTAAAGGCGTAGTTTTACTATCGGCGTTCGTTTTGTTTTTGAATAGCGGCAACCAGTTAAAAATTGACCGAAATCGCGGTTCATGGTAGGTTTGAAGATGGTCTGTAATTGTACAGGCCGGCATTTTGGGAACTTTACCGAGCTTGAAGCGTTTTGTTTATGACGCTTCGAGTGTTTTCGTTCGACGAATTCGCCTTAGCCCTGAAGGTAATCCGTAAGGTCAACAGACGAGATTCAATGAGATCATTTTTTACCATAAAGTTTTTCCTTCTAATTTTCATAGCCTTGGCAGTGTTCCACGCGGCCAACGCACAAACCGCCGACGTACAGAGAGTGCAGTCGCAGATCAATAAGATCATCGAAGATTCGGGATCTGCGTTTCGTGAAGGGTTGTTTGCCCTCAAGGAAAACAAACGGGCCGAATCGGGACAAAAATTCGATCGTTCGGTGGAGATCTTTCTTTCGTCGACTCTGAGCGTTCAATCTGACGTCAGGCTTCAAAATTGCTATGCACAGCTTTTAGAGACGGTCTATCGGATAGAATTCCCGTCCGATGTTCAGACGCCGCAGATCAAGGCTCTATCCGCAACATGCGGTTGGAGGTGGAATGAAACGGATTACGCGTTGGCTGACGACGTTGCGAATCGGCTGAAGCCAGCTAAACGGACCAACTCGCCGACCACATCGGGAAACGTAAACATGACTTCGGTCAATGTTGCGTTGCCGACAGAGAACCTTGTTGGGTTCAACTCTCAGGAATTTGAAGCGTCGCCCTTAGACGAACTTTCAAAACTTGTTCTTACGGAAGATGAGTTAGACGTTGAAAATAACCCGGTCGCCCAGCAGCAGTACCAATACATCCAGTACGCAGTCGCCAATAAATCGCTGGGATTTACGTTTCAGGTTCATCCGATGATCCAGCAGTACATCAATTATTACCGCGGACGCGGACGTAAGACGATGGAAGTAGGGCTTTATCGTTCCGGGATGTTCATGCGAATGGCCCGACGAATATTTCGCGAGGAGGGGATTCCTGAGAACGTAGCTTGGCTAGGGCAGGTCGAGAGTGCCTGGAAGCCGACGGCGATGTCCTGGGCCTCAGCATCGGGGCTATGGCAGTTTATCCCGGGAACGGGATCAAGGTTCGGTCTGCGTCGGACGGCACATGTTGATGAGCGGAACAGCTTTGATGAGGCTACGCGAGCGTCCGCTCGTTATTTGAAGTTTCTTGCGAACCGGTACGGCGGAAACTGGGAACTGGCAATGGCGGCCTACAATTGTGGTGAAGGAAACGTCGACCGAGCGATCAGACGAGCGGGAACGGCGAACTTCTGGGCGGCGTATCCGTATCTGCCAAAAGAAACAAGAAATTACGTTCCGAACATTTTGGCAACTATCCTTATAGCGAACAGCCCGCATCAGTATGGTTTTGGCCACGTTCGTCCGGCGCCGGCTCTTTTGTACGACCGTATCCGCGTACCTGCGTCCACAAACTTGAATTTGCTCGCGCAGGCCTCTGACACAAGCGTGCAGTATTTGCGTTATCTTAATCCGCATCTGCGTTCGAATATGACGCCTCCCGAACCATACATTGTGAACGTCCCGCCCGGAAAGGCAAATGACGTTTTGGCTGTGTTCAGGCGGATCCCGGCCTCCAAGGTAAACAATACAAACCTTGCTACCTCTGTCCAGGGCGAGTCGTGGCAAAATATCGCGAATCGGACGGGTGTCACTGTTGCTGATCTGATGGCGGCAAATCCGGGAATGAAGGAACCGAGAGGAAAGGTATTCGTGCCGGTTGCGTCAGTACCCGGAAGTCGTGTGACGGCTACATCTTATTCCCGTCCGTCATCGGCAAACGCCGCTACGGCTTCGAATGCCCGCGTCGTAAAGGCCCAGGCAGGCGATACGGTTTCGAAGGTCGCTGTACGTCACGGTGCAGATCCGACAGTTGTTGCAAAATATAATGGACTTCTGCCAAATTCCGTTCTCGGTGCGGGCCGCGAGATCAAGATACCTGCAAAGTAGTTTTCGAACCCATCGATCACCCGAGAGGCCAGGTCTGAATTTCAGGCTTGGCTTTTTTGATCTCGAGAGCTGACTCGATCCTTTCCGATGAAGATATGGCTTTCGAAAAATTCTGAAGTTCCAATTCGCGAACAGCTATTGGAGCAGATCTCGATCGGGATCGCCTCTGGCGATCTACATTCCGGTGAGCGGCTTCCAAGTGTGCGAGAGATCGCTCGAAGGTTTCAGATCCATCCAAATACCGTTTCCTCCGTCTATCGTAACCTTGCTGAGAATGGTTTAGTAGAGTTTCGTAAAGGCAGTGGCGTTTTTGTAGCAAACCAATCCCGGATCCCGATCGACGAGCAGGGGGCAGGGGACTTGATCGGGCGAATCATCGATGAGGCTCGGAAATACGGGGTAACACCGATCGAACTTCGATCGATGCTGGACGAGTACATCGCGTCATCGGAAAACACTCTCATCGTCTTGGTCGAATCAGATCTCAGACTTCAGGAGATACTGGCAGCCGAAATTCAAGAGTCGCTGAGAACCGAGGTTAAAGGTGTCCGATCGATCGACCCGGAGAAAATTGAGTTCGGCCAGAATTTGGTCATAACCGCAATGTACGATGAGCGTGATGAGTTGAACAAAAGACTAAAACGCGATACGAAACGCGTGTTCCTAAAGGTCAGTTCAGTGGCGAATACGCTTAGCGGGCGTACACGTCCGGACGACGATGACATGGTTGCAGTAGTCTCCGGATGGGCTCCCTTCCTCTCTCTGGCAAAGCTTTTTCTGGTCGCGGCAAATATCGATCCCGATACCATCATCACCCGTTCTACTTGCGAAAAGAACTGGCAAAGCGGCCTCGATCAGGCTGCTATCATCATTTGCGACGTCGTTTCAGCCAGAAAACTCGAAAATCATGACGGTGTTGCCGTTTTTCGGATCATCTCGAAGGAATCTATTAACGAACTGAAAGAACTGGCGGATTGGGACACTTTCAGATAGTGCCACAGTCTGAGAAATAACGCTTTTCGATAAGTTATATCCTCGTTGATGCAAGGAGATATACTTATGAAAAAGCGTACGACCGTTGCGATCACAGTCATTTCTATAATAGCCCTCACGTTACATGCGTTTCCTCAAACATACGCCGGAGACTGGAACACAGTAATGAGCCAGGCGAGCGAGAGTCGGATCGTAATTCAGCTCCACGGGGGAGAGCAGTTAAAGGGGCGATTCGTGAATGCGAGCGATGGTGTTCTAAATCTGAAGATCGACGGCCGCATTCGTTCGGTACCCAGGGGCGAGATCTTTCGGGTTTACAGCGGGAGAAGCGGGTCAAAGCTCAAGTCCGGACTTATCGGAGCCGCAGTCGGGCTCGGGATCGGTGTTGGGATCGGTGTGTTGTATGAGGTTGGCTCTCGGGAAGGGGACGGACTCGCGCCGGCCGCAGGGGTATTTTACGGACTTCCGGCAGGAGCGGCGGTTGGAGCGCTCGTCGGGGGCGGCATGAAAAAAGACCGCTTGATATATCAATCGCCGTAAAGCGGGACGCAAGATCTCAGGTCAGATCGCAAACGCTTCTAAGGGCTTGACATTGACGGCGTTTGTAACTATACTCGTTACAGATATGGCGGCAAACAGTCAATTTTCCATGGCAGTACATATTTTGACGATGCTCGCCAAGAAACGCGACGAGAATGTCAAGTCGGATTGCATCGCCGCAAGCGTGAATACGAATGCGGTCGTGATCAGACGGCTGATTGGCCAGTTAAGCCATGCGAATCTCGTAGTTTCTCAAACCGGTGCATCCGGAGGGACACGGTTGTCGAAATGTCCTGATGAGATCAATCTCTCCGAAGTTTATAAGGCAGTGGCGTGTGGGGAGGTTTTTGCTCTTCACGCAAAAGCGCCGAACCAGGATTGCCCGATCGGCAGGAACATCGAGGCAGTGCTCTGTAATCTCCAAAAAGAGATCGATAAGAGTATTGCAGAGAAACTCTCACGATTTACGCTTCAGAATGTCATGGAGATGGTCGAACACGTCGAGACGTGATTTTTTTTGAGACTATTTGTAGCCAGCATTGTTACAAAATTATTACAGCCTTTGCGATCAAGGGAAATTCTATCGAGCCGGGGAAGGTCTTATCAAGGGAAAGTATGACAGTGAACTTTACTCAATGCGTCACATTCGAATTCCATCCACCAGGCATTGTGCTCGGTGCGATGTCCGAGCTTATGCGTCTTTATCCCTACATTCTTCGGGCGAGCCTTTTGCTGAATCGATTTGTTCAGTAACCGATCCGAATTATTAGAATTTGGACCAATGCGAAGTGAGAGCAAGCGTACAGGTTGAAGAATACGACTGTGATATTTCGCGGATGACAAAAACGGCGTTCCATTTACAATGAATCTATCTTAGAGGAGACTTGAACAGATGAAACTTTTGACACTCACGATTGTTGCGGCCGTAGTTTTCGCTACTGCGTGTGAGGACCCGGCGGCAAACAAGCCAAAGGCGACAACTTCCGCTCCGTCGACCAATTCATCGCCGGCTAATTCCGGTGCGACGCCGGCTAACACGCCCTCGATGGCCACGAAGGGTGAAGCCGTACAACTTACGCCAGGGAACTCGAAGATCGAGTTTACAGGATCGAAGGTCACGGGCAAGCACGATGGCGGCTTTAAACAGTTCACGGGTATAATCGACCTCGTGAATTCGAAAGCCGAGGAAAGCACGGTTTCCGTGGATATTGAGATGGCTTCTGTGTACTCAGATGCGGACGGTCTCACAGACCACTTAAAGACCGGTGATTTCTTCGAAGTGGCAAAATACCCCAAATCGACATTCGTTTCAACGAAGATAGTTCCTGACGCTGCGAAAGGTGCCGGTTCGTATATGATCACTGGCGACCTCGAGATGCGCGGTGTTAAAAAGTCGGTGACATTTCCTGCGTCCATATCGATCAACGACGAGGCCGTTGCCGTTAAGACCGAGTTCGCAATTAACCGTAAGGACTTTGGGATCGTGTATGCCGGGAAGGCAGATGATCTGATCCGCGACGAGGTCGTGATCAAACTCGATCTGAAGTCAGCCCGAAAGAAATAGAAATTTACGTTGTGCCGCGGCGCTTGCTTTTGCCTTGGGACCGTTCACTGTCTTCTGGTTTCGGAAAGCCGATGTCGCGGCATCCTGGGTACGCGGCTGTCACGACGGATCAAACATTGTGAAAACCTCAGTCATCAACGAATTCGGTATCGATCGTCTTACGATCGAAGAACGGCCCGTTCCCGAACCCAAAATCGGTGAGGTCTTGGTTCGGATCCGAGCGGCGTCGATAAACTATCGTGATCTGATGGTGGTGAACGGCACTTATAATCCTCGAATGAAGCTGCCGGCGGTTCCCTTTTCGGACGGGTCCGGGGTGGTTGAATCGATAGGAGCCGGGGTTACAAAATGGAAAGTCGGCGACCGTGTAATGCCGATCTTTGCCCAACATTGGTACGACGGTGACCCATCAGATGCGATTCGCCGAACGTCGATCGGAGCGGGTTCGCAGTGGGACGGAGTACTACGGGAATATGCCGCATTTGATGAAAAAGGACTTGTTCGTGTCCCTGATCATCTTTCGTTTGAAGAGGCCGCAACACTACCGTGTGCTGCGTTGACTGCATGGCACGCTGTTGTTGAGTCAGGACGGGTGATGCCGGGCGACACTGTGTTGACTCTAGGTACTGGCGGGGTTTCCATATTTGCTCTTCAATTCGCGAAAATGGCCGGGGCACGAGTGATCGCGACCTCGAGCAGCCACGGAAAGATCGAGAGGCTTCAACAACTCGGGGCCGACGATACGATCAACTACATCGATACACCCGAATGGGACAAGGCGGTGCTCGATCTTACGAACGGCAAGGGGGTCGACCATGTGATCGAGGTCGGCGGAGCAGGCACGCTACCAAGGTCGATAAATGCGACACGTTTCGGTGGTCAAATCGCGATGATCGGAGCCTTGTCTGGTGCGGCGTCGTTCAACCCCACTTCGGTTTTCATGAAAGCGGTGCGGATTGAGGGGATCTATGTCGGGTCTCGGGCGATGTTCGAAGCCATGAACCGGGCGTTAACGGTCAGCGAAATGCGTCCCGTCATCGACCGGAAATTCGGATTCCAGGACGTTCAGGACGCGCTTCGCTACATGGAAACGGGATCACATTTCGGCAAGATCGTCGTGGAACTAAACTAGACAATGCAGTACGTGTGGCTTCACGCGCACACTGGAAATACTGAACGGTAACTCGACCTACAAGTCGAAGCCGGAACAAATTAAAGCGAACAAAGGGAGAAAAGGAATGACAACACTTTTTGATAAATTGAAGGTCGGTGATTTGGAGCTGGCAAATCGGATCATTTATGCCCCGATGACACGGAGTCGTGCAAATGACAATGGCGTCCAGCCTGACTACGCCGTCGATTATTACGTTCAGCGATCATCTGCGGGGCTCCTTATAGCCGAAGCGACCAACATTTCGCAGATGGCCAAGGGATATGTCCGAACGCCGGGAATATTTTCGAACGAACAGATCGAAGCATGGCGAAAGGTCACCGAAGGTGTACATGCGAAAGGCGGAAAGATCTTCATGCAGATATTTCATACAGGTCGGATAGCGCTTCCCGATTTTTTGCCCAACGGTCAATTGCCGGTGGCGCCGTCTGCCGTAAAGGCTGCCGGATCGAACTATACCGATGACGGGATGAAGGAATTTGTCGTACCGAAAGAACTATCAGTCGGCGAGATCAAGGAAATTGTGCGCGATTTTGCGACGGCCGCCAGAAACGCTATCAGCGCTGGTTTTGACGGCGTCGAACTCCATGGCGCAAACGGCTATCTGGTGCAGCAGTTTCTGTCTACAAATGTAAACCAGCGAACCGACGAATACGGTGGTTCGATCCAGAACAGGGCGCGGTTCTTATTTGAGGTTATCGACGCAATGATCGCGGAGATCGGAAAAGAGAGATCCGCATTGCGGCTTTCGCCGGGCGGGGAATTCAACGACATAAAAGAAGATGATGCCGAGGAATTGTACGATTATGTGGTTGACGAATTGAATGACCGGGGCCTCGCCTATCTCCACATCGGAACGTTCGACCAGAACAGGGATTGGCATCCTGTTCTCAGGCCGCGGTACAAAGGTGTCTATATGGCCGGCGTCGGTTTCGATCGGGAACGAGGAGAAAATATGATCGCGGCAAACGGGGCTGATGCGATAGTTTACGGGAAATCGTTTTTGGCAAATCCTGACCTGCCCGAACGATTTCGCCTCAGGGCTGAACTCAACGAGTGGGATGAATCGACATTTTACACACCTGGCGAAAAGGGGTACACAGATTATCCGACTCTCGCCCAGGCGGCCTCGGCGTAAGCAGTCGGGCCGGATGCTAAACTGACTCAAACAAGGAGAATGACCTAACATGGCAGAACGAAAAGCGACCGCAGAATGGAACGGAACATTGAAGGAAGGCGAAGGCAAATTTGCGCTCGGCAGCGGCACTTTTAGCGGAACCTATTCGTTTGACACACGTTTCGGCGAAACGCCGGGCACCAACCCGGAAGAGTTGCTCGGAGCGTCGCTCGCAAGCTGTTATGCGATGGCCCTGAATGTAACACTCGAGCGTGCCGGAACTCCGGCGAAAAACGTAAAGGTCGCGGCAAATGTCTTTCTGGGCAAGGACGAAAGCGGGTTCAAGATCAACCGTATCGAACTTGAGACCACAGCCGAAGTTGCGGGAATCGATAGTGAGAAATTCGCGGCCGTGGCTGAAGAGGTCAAGCTCGCCTGCCCGATAAGCAAGGCATTGGCAGCCACCAGCATTACGCTGAAGGCGAATCTCGTTTAGCCTGAAAAGGCGCCGTTTCAATTGCTCAAAGGATAGTTGACATTTGTAACACGATTTGTTACAGTTAAAGCCAAGGTTCGAGATATCGACCTGAACAAACGGGAATATGCGTTGCGGTTTGAGCGATCAAACGGTGTAAGTTATAATCAACGCAATATATAGGAGATCGAAATGGGAAACTTTGCAAAGAATGTGACGGATAATGAATTTGAGACCGATGTTTTGGGTTCGGACAAACCGGTTCTGGTCGATTTTTGGGCGGAATGGTGTGGTCCATGCCGAATGATCGCGCCGTCTGTAGAGGCTGTTGCCGAAGAGTTCGACGGCAAGGCCGGATTCTACAAAATGAATGTCGATGAGAATCAGAATGTACCTAATCGTTACGGCATTCGGGGCATTCCGACACTGATTCTTTTTAAGGGCGGAGAAGAACAGGAACGCATTGTAGGTGCGGTCTCCAAGGACGCGATCGCCAAGGTTGTAGGAAAATACGTTTAACGAACGGCGGCGCCTTATCGATGAAAAATCAGTAAGGCGTCCATTTTTGGCTTGACAATATAACTATATCGGCATATAGTTATTCACATGGGTAAGGGAATGTCATTACAAGCAATGGAATTGGTCGCCGAGCGGTTTCGCGTGCTGTCAGAACCGAACAGGCTGCGGCTGCTGAATCTTCTTCGAGAAGGAGAGATGAGCGTAACCGAATTGACGCTGGCGTG
Source organism: Chloracidobacterium sp. (assembly GCA_016716305.1). NCBI lineage: Bacteria > Pseudomonadati > Acidobacteriota > Blastocatellia > Chloracidobacteriales > Chloracidobacteriaceae > Chloracidobacterium > Chloracidobacterium sp. Next base: position 976,240 of record JADJWP010000002.1, on the reverse strand, counting down.
TCAGGCGAGTCAGCCGAACGTTAGCAAACATCTGAAGCTGCTGACAGATTCGGGGATACTGCGCCGGGACCAAAGAGGGAATACGGTCTATTACTCGATAATCGATGACCATATTTTTAAGCTTTGCGATCTTGTATGCGATTCCCTTGGAGAGAGGCTAAAAGCGAAGGCAGAGCTCTTTGCAACAGTTTAGGAGAAAGAACGACTATGAGTGAATGCACAGTTTTAGGATTGCAGGAACAACTGGACAACGGCGAGATACACCTCGTTGACGTCCGTGAACAGATGGAGTTTGCCGGTGGACGCGTTTCGGGCGCCAGCTCGATCCCATTGGGCGAACTAGAGGAAAGACATAAAGAGATCGATCATACCAAGCCGATCTACGTAATGTGCCGAACAGGCCGCAGGTCGACCGAAGCGCAGCAAAAACTGAAGGCTCTCGGCTTTACAAATGTCGTGAACGTTATCGGCGGCATCGAGGCCTGGAAGAAAGAAGAACTCCCGGTTGAGCGGGATGAACACGCACCATGGTCGATCGAGCGTCAGGTCAGGTTCACTGCGGGTCTTTTGGTTTTCGTTGGTGTCGCTATGAGCCTGCTGGTCCATCCGTACTTTATTGCGCTTGCGGGATTCGTCGGTTTCGGACTTGCATTCACTGCTGTGATCGATTGGTGCGGAATGGGACTGCTTATTGCAAAGATGCCGTGGAATAAAAGAACCGCGGTCTAACCGTACGTCGTTTTAGGAAAAAGGGAGACGAAAATGAAATTCAAACAGTTCTATTTAGGATGTCTTGCTCATGCGTCGTATTACATTGGTTCGGGCGACGAGGCTGCGATAATCGACCCCCAGCGCGACGTGCAGCAATACATCGACGAGGCCAATGCAAACGGCCAAAAGATCAAATATGTGATCGAGACCCACTCGCACGCCGATTTCGTTAGCGGCCATCTTGAGCTCGCGTCAAAGACCGGGGCACAGATCATATATGGTCAAAGGGCGAATACTCGGTTTGAGACATTAAAGGTCAAAGACGGAGATAGGCTAACTGTTGGCGCGATCGAGCTAACGTTTTTGGAAACACCGGGCCATACACCGGAGGGGATCACGATCGTGGCGAAGAACACCGAAGTTCCCGACGAACCGCTCAAAATGTTCACTGGTGACACGCTTTTCATCGGCGATGTCGGCCGGCCTGACCTCGTAGGATCGAAGGGATTCACCGCGGAGCAAATGGGCGGCATGCTTTACGATTCGCTCTACGAAAAGATCCTTCCGCTGCCGGATGAGACAGAGGTTTATCCCGCTCACGGTGCCGGGTCGCTATGTGGCAAATCGCTTTCAAAAGAGACTTGGTCAACGCTTGGCGAACAGCGGAAGTTTAACTACGCTCTCAAGCCGATGAGCAAAGACGAGTTCATTAAGGTTGTCGCATCTGATCAACCAGAGGTTCCCGCATATTTCCCGGTCAGCGCTTCCCAGAACCTTAAGGGTTCGGTATCACTTTCGGATCTTGAGCAGCCTGCCGCGATGACAACGGGAGAGATCCTGAATTTCGATGGGGTCGTTGTCGACGTTCGGCAGAATACCGAATTTGGGGCTGGGCATATACCGAATTCGATCAACATTTGGTTGGCCGGCCAGTTCGCGTCGTGGGCCGGGACATTGATCCCGATCGGGACGCCGGTCGCGATCGCCGCAGACACTCAGGCGCAGGTAGATGAAGCGTTCATGCGGCTTGCTCGGGTCGGTATCGAGACCGTAAAGGGCTTCATTCTTCTGACAGACTTCGAAGGCGAAAAGAAATCCGTGCCGCAGGTCGCTGCGATCGAGGTCGCAAAGATCATCGAATCTGAGAATACGGTACAGTTCGTTGATGTACGGCGTCCGGCCGAGTATGCGAACGGACATGCCGCGAATGCGATCAACATTCCGTTGGATCGGCTTTCGCGTGAGATCGATCAGCTTGATCCCGAGATCCCGACCTACGTTATATGCCAGAGTGGTTACCGCTCAAGCCTTGGGACGAGCATTCTTGAGAACGCCGGCTTCATGGAGGTTTATAACGTCACCGGCGGAACAAACGCGTGGATGGATTCTGGGCTTAAGACCGATGTGCTGGCAACAGCATGTGCGAGCAGCCAAAAATAGACATTTGGAACGGCCCGGGGTGACTCGGGCCGATCTTTTAGGAGCAAAGGAATGAGATACATAGTGGTTTTAACGATCGCAATTTCGTCGATGTTTATGGGGAGTTGTGCCGATCGGCTTGGGAACAATGCCTCAGCTGCGGAAAACCGGCCTGTGAACAACGCAACGCCTCCGGCCGTGGATGCCGATAAGCCGGTGGCAGAAAACGAGTGCAAGGTCTGCAATTTCGATATGGCCTCATATAAAGGTGATTTGAATAAAGAAGAGATCAACGGATTACTGCTTGCACTCAACGATGAATATTTGGCAACTGCGACCTACCAACAGGTGAACAAGGATCTTGGCGATCCACGGCCGTTTTCGAATATCGTTCGGGCAGAGATCCGTCACGCCGAAATGCTAAAGGAGATCTTCACGAAATACGGCGTTCCGATTCCGGACAATCCTTGGCAGGGCAACGTTCCCAGGTTCGCAAGTGTTGCGGATGCATGCAAAGCGGGAATTGATGGTGAGATATTGAACCGTGACCTCTACACAAGGCTTTTCAGATCGACAGAACGCAAGGACATTATCGAAACATATCGCTACCTGCAAAGGGCGTCCGAGGAGAATCACCTGCCCGCATTTGAAAGATGCGGAGGCGGTAAAGGACAGGGAACAGGTCCTGGTCGAGGTAACGGCATGGGCCGCGGGCAGCGAGGCATCTGACAATGGAGATCCTTGCATACATTTTCGCCGCGGCGATAGGGATCTCGTTGGGATTGATCGGCGCCGGCGGCAGCATCCTGACCGTTCCGGTTCTTGTTTACATGGCGCATGTCGATCCGGTGCTCGCTACCGCATACTCGCTATTTGTGGTTGGCTCGACGGCTTTGGTCGGCGGAATACAGAACTCGTTCAGAAAGCTGGTCGATTTCAAGACGGCTTTTATATTCGGATTACCGTCGATCTTCGCGGTATATGCAACGCGGGCGTGGATAATGCCTGCGATCCCAACCGAGTTTGGCTTCGGCGGATGGCTGATCTCAAAAGGGACGGCACTGCTGCTTTTGTTTGCCGTTCTTATGGTTGCGACCTCGATCTCGATGATACGCAGCAACGGCACATCACGCGAGCTCGAAACGATCGGGACTGAGGAGCATACCCATCATTTCGGACTCGTGATACTCGAGGGCGTAGGGGTCGGGACGCTGACCGGACTTGTCGGCGCCGGCGGTGGTTTCCTTATCATTCCGGCACTCGTACTATTGGCTGGCCTGGACATGAAGAAAGCGGTCGGCACGTCACTGTTCATAATCGCAATGAAGTCATTGCTCGGATTCACCGGAGATATTCAGGTCGGCACTGCTATCGAATGGCCATTTTTGCTTCTATTCACAGCATCATCTGTAGCCGGTATATTCCTGGGCTCATGGATGACCAAATTTGTCGACGGATACAAGCTCAAAAAGGCGTTCGGGTGGTTCGTGCTCGTGATGGGGATCTATATGATCGTCCGCGAGACCATGTTCGGTTAAGGGTGATAAATGGAAGGCTTATTGATAATAATTGGTTTCATTTCGGCATGGCTATTATTGCAGCTTGTGATATTGCCTAAGCTCGGATTCGATACCTGAATGCGCGGGGCATGCGACGTCGGGTCTCGACGTAAGAAGGTGGAAGAAAATGATGAAAGACATTAAGAATGAAATTGAAAAAGGCGACTACGGATTTCGCAGAACTGTGGAATTATCGTTCGGTGATGCCGTTGAGCGGATCAAATCGGCATTGAAAGACGAAGGGTTCGGCGTGTTGACCGAGATAGATATGAAGGCCAAATTCAAGGAAAAACTTGATAAGGATTTCGGTGAGTACGTCATGCTTGGAGCCTGCAACCCGGGATTTGCATTCCAATCGCTTGGGATCGAGATGGACCTCGGCCTTCTCTTGCCCTGCAACGCCGTCGTTTACGAAAGAAACGGCAAGATCGTCATCGGTCTGATCGACGCTGAAAAGATGTTAGGTCTCACCGGGCGTTCAGAGCTCGCTAACATGGCAAAAGAGGTGAATTCACGACTTGAACGAGCGCTCGCGTCGGTTTAGCAAAAAAATGGAGGCACGAACGGCCTCCATTTTCCTGATCAAACGAACCGGTTCAATGCGCATTATAATTCGCGACCGGATAATCACCATTTGCGCCGAACGGCACGCTGAATACTCCGCTAGTTGAACCTGAGACCCAGAATGCACTCGAACCTGGCGTAGCGCTCGGCCGCCATATAGCGACGTCTGTTTTTCCATCGCCGTCGTAATCTCCTTGGCTCGGAAAGTCTGTTGCCGAAACTCCAAAGATCGCATAAGCCGTTGCAGTTATGACGCCCGTAGAACTCGGTCGGACGTACCACACGATCTGACCCGCGGCACCCCTAATTACTGCAATATCGGTCTTCCCGTCACCGTCGTAGTCACCCGGCACGATGACGTCTGACGGCGTGCCGAATACATGAAAGGTAACGCCATCTGTCGTCTGATTCAACCAGAAAATACCTTGGCCGCCACCGTTATTCCTTTGGATCGCGAAGTCGGCCCGTCCGTCACCATCATAGTCGCCCGGCGCAACGAAATCGCCGTTAACACCCCACGGAACGAAGGTGATGCTGCCAGAGGGGTTGTTTAAGGAGCCGCGATAATACCAGGTACTTTGTGTAAGACTTGTCGGCCCGGGACGATAAACTGCGACATCAGCTTTCCCGTCACCGTCATAATCAGCGACGACCTTTGGATTATCGTCCGTTTGACCAAAGTCTTCGACCCGCAGCGTGTTTCCGTTGCTTTGAAGAATATAGAAGAATGCGTTTCCGGACGGCTGGCCCGTGCCGAACGCTCGCCAAACAGCAATATCGGTGATGTTGTCGCCATCGTAATCGACCGGTACGAAAGTATCTGTTGCAACGCCCCAATCGGTCGCAGTTGTCGTTCCCGAGCCGTTCAGGCTCGTAAACCAGCGAATTTGATTGGTCGCACCGCTGCCGCCGCTCCCAATGTTGCGTACGACCGCAAAATCGGTCCTTCCGTCGCCGTTAAAATCGAGAACATTCTGCGTCGGAGCTGCAGAAGCGGTCGTCACGCTAGCCCACGACGTGCCGATACGCAGGCCGTCAACCACGGTCGTCGGATGCGACGATGCCGTTCCTTGCCGCAGTGCCACTGATCCGATTGCTATGTCGCTCTGGGCCACATCTGTCGCTGTCAGCGTCGGCGCGCCCGGTTCACCTCCGGGTAGTGTCGGATTGATATAAAGCGTGACAGTATCGTTGGCCGCTCCGTCAACAAAAGTGTACTTCGCGACAATAAGGTAAGTAGTGTTCAAAGAGTACGTGAACGGAGTGAATGCGATATTACCTGCCGTGGTGAGTGCTTTCGAAAGTCCAAAAGCTACGCCGTTCGCTTCATCGCGTTTTGCGAACACTCTAACCCTGAAGTTCGTTCCGATCGGGTCCGGACTCAGATGAAAGAAGTAGCCTCCAAGCGGGTCTGTCGATGCTGCCGTCACATTTACAAGAAACGCTGCATAGACCGCCCCGGATGATTGAACCGAAAAGACACGATGCACGTCCTCACCGGTTGTCCCAACGCCCGCAGCGTTTCCGACACCAGACCCTGGGTAGCCTGGATATGTGAGGCCGGGAGTCACGACGGCGATGGGGTTCGTTCCGGTCCCGCTGTGCGCCGTCCATCCGTTCTCCGACAAAAGTGCTCCTGTGGAGTAGCTAAAGTTGTCGACAAATATCGGCGGTTGGGCGGCGACCGAGATCGATCCAAACAAAGTCAATATCAACATTGAGCAGAACACAAAATAACGCGTGTGGTGTTTCATTTTTAACTCCTGCAAGGCCGGTTGCGGGACTCGTTAGGCGCATTTGCACGAGAGCAATTCGCTCCGCATCGTCGGCGAAAGTGGTTTCATTAATTAAGCGTAACTTCAATACTTTGCCCGCTCTCGCGAAATAAATCAATTTAGCACGTGCCGCAATTCAAATAAATGTAACGCTTGATCGGGGTGATTTGGTAAACTTGGACGAAGAAAACACATTATCGATGAGGAGTTTGGCAATGAGACGGCTGTTTTTGATCTCAACACTCGCGCTATTCATCAATCCGGTCTCGAATTTTGGTCAGACGGCAAAGCCCACTCCGCCGCCCATCAGCGAGGAGTCAGAGGTTATTCGCGTCGACACCGAACTCATCGACGTCCCGGTAACTGTGACGGATCGGCAAGGGCGTCCAGTGACAGGCCTCAAGAGATCGAATTTTGTTGTATTCGAAGACAGCAAACCGCAGGAGATCGCAGAATTTGCAGCAACAACATCGCCGTTCGAGATCGCCTTGCTCCTCGATACTTCCGGTTCGACACGCGCCGATCTGGAACTGATTCGACGCGCGGCGCAGTATTTTGTCGATTCGTTGAGGTCGGGTGACCGAGTGGCCATCATTTCGTTTCACACTGAAGTCGTTGCGAATCGCGGCGTGGCAAAAAGTGAGGTGCTCGTCGGCCTGACCGACGATAGAATGAGGCTCCGTTCTGCCCTTGAGCGCGTCGGGACAAGCAACGGTACACCGTTCTACGACGCGATAACCTTGATCAGCACTCGGGTATTTTCTGAAGCTCCGCGTGAGGAGTTTAGAGGAAGGCGCGCTTTGGTCGCCTTGACCGATGGGGTCGACTCGACAAGTGAGTCCGGTTTTCAGACTGCAGGCGACGGTTTGGTCAATGCAGGTGTCACAAGCTTTTTCATCAAGGTCGACACGCGGCCCTTTTTTGAGGAAAATCTACTAGGGGATTGCGAGAGTGCTGTCAGATTTTCGCAGGCACAGATGCGACGCTATTATTCCGGGATCGGCCAAAGATCTGGTCTTGAACGAACAAGCGATTTTTGTCAATTAGGTGACTTCGAGCGTCTTGCGATCAGCAAACGGCTCTACGAGATCGCGGACAATGAAATGATCTCGCTTTCGAAACTTTCCGGGGGACGAGTGTTTCCGGTAGGCGATCTTTCGGAAGCTCGAAGCGCATTCAGGCAGGTTGCCGATGAGATCGGCACGAAATACAGCATCGGATACTATTCCTCGAACGAAAAGCGCGATGGGAAGTTCAGGTCGATCAGGGTCGAAGTTCGCGGCGTTCCTTCAGGGGCCGTTGTTCGTGCAAAGCAGGGTTACACAGCTAATTTAGATTGAGATCGCGCCGCCTGAAAGTTAGTTATATGTCAAACAAATTCAAACGGATATGCCTTGTTGTGTTGGATTCTGCGGGTATCGGAGCTATGCCTGATGCACCCGACTGGGGCGATGCCGGTGCCGATACGCTTGGCAACATCTTCAGAAGCCGTAAAGTAGATGTGCCAAACTTTCAGGCGTTGGGCCTCGGGAACATTCGTCCGTTGGACGGTGTTGCGGTTGTTGCTGAGCCAACGGGTTCGTACGGCAAATGCACTCTTCGATCGAATGGCAAGGACACCACGACAGGTCATTGGGAGATGGCCGGTATCGTGCTTGATAAGGCATTTCCGACGTTTCCCGCCGGATTTCCGTCGCGTTTGATCGATCGTTTCGTTGCCGAAACCGGTGTGCCCGGAATTCTCGGGAATGTTCCGGCAAGCGGGACGGAGATAATCAAAGAACTAGGTGAGGAGCACGTTCGAACCGGCAAACCGATAGTCTACACTTCGGCGGATTCGGTGTTTCAGATCGCGGCACACGAAGAGGTTGTTCCGATCGACCGGCTGTATGAGATGTGCGAGATCGCCCGGCGGATACTGGACGGAGAGGACAAGGTCGGCCGCGTGATCGCACGGCCATTCGTCGGAGGATCCGCCAATGACTTCAAACGCACCGAAAATCGTCACGATTATGCCATCCCGCCGCCGTCCGACAATTTGCTCCCATTGCTGAAGGAAAAAGGCCTCGATGTCGTCTGCATTGGCAAGATCGCTTCGATCTACGATTCGATTGGCGTCACACAGGACCTGACCGCAAAGAACAACGATCAAACGGTCGATCAGACCATTAATGCCCTGAATTCCGAAAGCCGCGGTTTGATCTTCAGCAACCTTGTGGACTTCGATATGCTCTACGGGCATCGCCGTGACACCGAGGGTTACGCTAAAGCCCTCGAACATTTCGACGTCCGTTTGCCAGAGATCTTTGCGGCAATGGACGATGAAGACCTGCTTATTCTGACGGCGGACCACGGTAACGATCCAACATTTCGGGGGAGCGACCATACGCGAGAGTTCGTCCCGCTTCTGGTTTACGGAAGGTCCGCAAAGCCCGGGGTCGATCTCGGTATCAGGGGTTCGCTCGCTGATATTGGGCAGACGATCGCTGATAATTTCGGTGTGACGCTAAAGGATGGCGAGAGTTTTCTCGATCAAGTAGCATTGAGTTGACCGCTGAGCATTTTGCGATTTGGCTGACAGCTATTAGCTTATAGCTGTCGGCTTTTTCAATTTCGTGCTCTTTATTATCGTGTTATGAAGAAGATCTGCATTGCGATTATCACATCCTTCGTTCTTTCTCTATCCGCGAATGCTCAAGAACCGACGATCGAACAACCGTCGAGACTCCGGCATGCGATCGAAAAATACGAGCAGGACCGTGGTGCCTACGGCCGTTGGTACTCTGCTGAGACATCCCTGGCCCGAAAAGAGCGGTTCAGTAAGTTGTACTCCGATCGCCTCGCAGAGCTCGCGAGAATGAACTTTGCAAGGCTCGAACATCACGAACAGGTCGACTACATTCTCTTTCAAAACCACCTTCGTCGGGAACTTCAGGAACTGAACCGGACTGCTGCTCAAATAGACGAGTTGGAACCGATCATTCCGTTTGCGAAGGTGATCGCTGACCTTGAAGATCAGCGTCGGCGGCTCGAAACCATCGACGCTGAAAAGACAGCCGCTAAGCTGGATCTCCTGGCTAGACAGATCAGAGAAACGCAAAAGCAGTTTGAAACCGGATCGGCTGAGAAACCGAAACGCACAGTTGCCAACCGGGCGGTCAGGATGATCGCATCGCTTCGTTCGACGCTGCGCAATTGGTACAACTTTCATAACGCGTACGATCCCGCCTTTACCTGGTGGAATAAACGGCCCTATGAAGCCGTCGAAGACGCGCTCCAGAAATATTCGACGTTTGTCGTTAGTAAACTCGTCGGGATCTCACCCGATGATAAGACGACCATAATTGGAGATCCGATCGGCAGGGAAGCTCTCATGAACGAGTTGAAGTTCGAGATGATCCCGTATACGCCCGAGCAGTTGGTCGAGATCGCAAACCGGGAATTCGAATGGTGCGTAGCCGAACTCAAAAAGGCGTCCCGCGAAATGGGTCTGGGCGATGACTACACGAAGGCCATCGAGGCGGTAAAGCAAAAGTATGTCGAGCCCGGAAAGCAGCCGGCCCTGATACGCGATTTTGCGCTCGAAGCGATCGAATATGTGAAGAAGAACGACCTCGTTACGGTTCCGGTCGAGGCGGAAGAAACTTGGCGAATGGAAATGATGTCGCCGGAACGACAACTCATCGCTCCTTTTTTTCTTGGCGGCGAGACGATACTTGTCGCGTATCCGACCGATGGGATGGCGCACGAGCAGAAAATGATGTCGCTTCGTGGGAATAACCCCCACTTCGCGCGCGCGGTCACGCATCATGAACTGATCCCCGGTCATCATCTGCAGCAGTTCATGAACCGCAGATACCGTCCCTATCGGTCGAGTTTTCGCACGCCGTTTTGGGGTGAAGGCTGGGCATTATATTGGGAGTTCATTCTCTGGGATCGAGGTTTTGTGAAAACTCCGGAAGATAAGATCGGTGCTTTGTTTTGGCGATCACACCGGGCGGCCCGAATCATTTTTTCACTCAATTTCCATCTTGGTAACTGGACGCCCGAGCAGTGCGTCGATCTGCTTGTAGACAAGGTCGGGCACGAACGTGAGAATGCACTTGCCGAGGTCAGACGTTCGTTTTCGGGGGACTACGGGCCGCTTTACCAAATGGCATATATGATGGGCGGCTTGCAGTTTTATCAACTTCATCGCGATCTCGTAGGTACAAGAAAAATGACCGATCGTGCATTTCACGATGCAGTTCTGCGGGAAGGCTCAATACCCGTGGAGATGGTTCGCGCGATCCTGACAAAACAACCGTTGTCGGCGGGCCATTTGCCGACATGGAAATTCTACGGCCCGGTCGACCCAAAATGATCGGATAAACGAGATCGCGAGAATGAGTAAAAAGAAGCTTCTTTACATACCGATAGTATTGCTCTTTGCGTTCTCGGCATTTGCGCTCGTCTCCCATTACTCGAACATTTTCAATGTACAGGCTCGGTTTTCTCGTGACGCGCATTTGCCTTTCGGCTATACGGGCGGAACGGCGTACGCGATAACGTCCGCAGCTGAACAAGCCGGAATTCGTCAGGGTGACCGGATCGTGGCGATCAACGGTCGGGAACTTGATGGCCGCGATGCTGCGTTTGAAGAAGAACTTAGGCGAATGCGGGGCGGTATTCCGGTTGAGCTTGATCTGGTCCGAGCGGGAAACAATGGCGTGCAGGAGCGTTTCCGAACGTCGATCGTCCCGACGGCTGTTGAGCGTGATCTAACGTATTATGCTGGATTCGTCGGGAATTTCATTTTCGTTTACGCTTTGCCGACACTGTGTATTCTCCTCGGGTTTTGGGTGCTGTTCGTCCGTCCTTCAGATCCGCTGGCATGGCTGCTTCTTTTTGTCCTTCTAGGTTTGAGCTCACTCGGTGTCGAGATGTATTGGGATGGCGCTACGCTTGTAGGTGCTTACCAGAAAGTGTTCTTTTCGAGTTGGGCCTTGGCAATGCTTCTGTTTGGTATCTATTTTCCAGAACGATGGAAGCTCGATGAGAGGTTTCCATGGATCAAATGGCTGCTCATAGTGCCACTGGGTTTCCAGGTGTTCTTGACGCTGCTCGGTTTGATGCGAACGAATACTGGTATCGACCTGTTCCAATATATTCGTCCACTTGCGAACGCATATGGCGTATTTGGGTCCTACATCAACATGTTGGCGATCGGGCTCTTCTTCGCGGCTCTGGGCTACAAGATGGGCACGACCAAAAACCCTGATGCCAAACGCCGACTGCGTGTGATGCTATATGGCACATCGTTAGCCATAACACCGTCGTTTTTGCTTGTTCTTTATCGCCTTCTTTCCGGCAAACAGGGCACGTTCTTCGAGATCGTGCCGTTTTGGATCGGTCTGACGTCGTTGCTGCTTGTCCTTCTGTTTCCGCTCACGATGGCATACGTTATCGTCGTTCAGCGGGCAATGGACGTGAGCGTCGTGATTCGACAGGGATTGCAGTATGGCCTGGCAAAAGGCGGTGTTCGCGTGCTCCAGATGCTTCTGTTGTTCGGCATTGGCATGGGAGTGTATTGGTCAATAAACCGATATGGGACGAACTTTTCCACACAGCTTGCTTTCATCGTCGGCGGTGTGGCTCTTGTGCCGCTCATAGATCTTGTCGCAAAGCCACTGCGGATAACTATTGATCGCCGTTTCTTTCGCGACGCCTATGACGCAGAACAGATCCTTTCGGGACTAAGCGAAGACGTACGGACAATCGTCGAGACGCAGCCGCTGCTCGAGACGGTCGGAGCCAGAATCAGTGAGTCGCTTCACGTACCGCAGGTGGCGATACTTCTTAGAAATAGTGAAAGCTTTTTTCCTGCGTTTACGCTGGGCTTTGACACACCCCCAGCTGTATCGCTCGGACAAGGCTCGCTTGCGCTCCGAAAGTTGCGGGCGAATCGGCACATTGCTCTCTATGACGACATGAGCGAGATCACATCGACGCCGACGGTGTCGATCGACGAGCGCGAACAGTTTCGAGAATTGAACACTCAAATACTCATGCCGTTATCGGTCAAGAATGAGTTGACCGGAATCATCAGCCTTAGTCCAAAAAGATCTGAAGAGCCCTATACGGCAAGCGATCTCAGATTGCTCAGGTCGGTCGCAACGCAAACTGGTTTGGCTCTAGAGAATTCGCGGCTCACCGAAGCCTTTGCCAGAGAAGCCGCACAAAAGGAACGGCTGAATGCCGAGATAGAGATCGCTCGCGAGGTCCAGGAACGCCTTTTTCCGCAAGAACTGCCGAGAATCAAGGGCCTTGATTACTTCGGGGCGTGCCGGCCGGCGTTAGGCGTCGGCGGCGATTATTATGATTTCATAGAACTGCCAGATGACCGGTTCGGCATTGCGATCGGTGATGTATCGGGGAAAGGGATCGGGGCTTCACTCATGATGGCAAGCCTTCAGGCATCACTTCGCGGCCAGGCGTTACATGCGGGCGACGACCTTGCGATGCTCATGACAAATGTCAATCGACTGGTTTACGAGGCATCGACTTCGAATCGGTATGCCACATTCTTTTACGCGCAATATGACCCTATTACGCGGGTACTGGCTTATGTCAACGCGGGCCATAATCCGCCATTCCTGCTTCGTGAGAGCGGTAAGGTCGAAACGCTTGAAAGAGGCGGACCCGTGATCGGGATGCTGCCGCCGATGCTTGTAAATTACGAAATGGGCACGGTCGAGCTTAACGAAGCTGATCGGGTCATCGGCTTTACGGATGGCATTTCGGAAGCAATGAACCCCAACGAAGAAGAATGGGGCGAAGAAGCGATGCTTTCAAGATTGGTCGAACTTGGCAATATCTCCGCTGAAGCAACGATTCGAGCGATCATAGAATCAGCCGATTCATTCGCAGACGGTGCCAAACAGCACGACGACATGACCATGATCGTGGTCCGAATCGTCGGGACCGTCGATCCATAAGGCGTTCAGCGGCAGGGCAATATCATCAACGCTTTGCCAGCCTGTATCCGATCAGAGCGAACGGGATGAAGCAGAAAAATCCTGCGACCACCATCCAGATCGGCTGCGGGATCATGGATATGTTCAAGATCCAGCCGATAGTGCCGAGTGTCCCAAGAACGATCGGGAGAACCGACGAATCCCATTTAGCGATCTTGTACATGACAAATCCGCCCAGAAAACACCCGAGTGCATAGCCGAAAAGCACAAGCAACAGAGCGGTAACCGGCAGAGTTGCGACGTAGTTGGTCATCGCAGCCATATCCGTCGTGTCCAGGCCTTCAGGCATCCCGAATATCTTCCCGCTCGCAAATTGAACCAACATGAACGTAATGTTCGCGACAACGATTCCGACAATGCCTGCAAGGATCTTCATCAGCATAAGTGTCTTCCTCCGTTCTGAAGTTTGAAGAATATAACAAAGAACGTTCGGCGTGGCAATCTTTTATTTCTTCAGCCGATCTGCGATCGCAGCAGAGTTTGTCGAAACAACCGCACTAGAATAGTCTTAAAGTATGAGAGTTTACATATTAGTTCTTTTTTCGTTATTGATGTTTGGGTGTGCCGGGACGGGCGGTTCCAAATCTGGTTCAGAGAATGTCCAAATGAATGATTCGCAGTCGGGTGTCGATCATTCGAAAATGGATCATTCAAATATGGGTCATGGGTCGATGGACCACTCCAAAATGGCCAGTTCTCTTGGAGCAGCAGAGGCTCCGATCGATCTGCAGTTCATCGATTCGATGATCGCACACCATCAGGGCGCCGTTGACATGGCGAAACTTGGTATCGGCCGCGCCGGGCGAGCGGAAATGAAGACTTTTTGTGCTGCTGTCATAGCCGACCAGGAACGCGAGATCACACAGATGAAACGCTGGCGTGACGAATGGTTCAAAAATGACGGTCCTGCGATAAATATGGACTTTCCTGGGATGCGCGAAGGTATGAATGGGATGGACATGAGCAAACTTGAAGCCCTTGCAGGAAACGATTTCGACGTAGAGTTCGTTCGTCAAATGATCCCGCATCACGAAGGTGCTCTGCTGATGTCTCGAGCGTTGATCCAACGCAATGACGACAAAGCTCCTCGGCCCGAGTTGAAGCGTCTTGCCGAAAGTATAATCAAGGCTCAGGATCTAGAGATCGCTCAAATGAAAAAATGGCTTGCGGAATGGACGAAGTAAAGGCGGCGATACCAAATGTTGGTTCTCGGAATCGAAAGCTCGTGTGACGAGACCGCGGCCGCCGTGGTTCGCAACGGAAATGCGATCCTGTCGTCGGTGATCGCTTCGCAGATCGAACTTCACCAGCCTTATGGCGGTGTCGTGCCTGAAATCGCTTCGCGAGAACATCTTGCGAAGATCGATACCGTAATTGACCAGGCGCTTGGCCAAGCGGCGACAACGCTCGATGAGGTCGATGCGATCGCAGTGACTCAAGGGCCGGGCCTTGTCGGGTCGTTATTGGTGGGTGTTTGTTACGCTAAAGCCCTTGCTTTCGGTTTGGAGAAACCCCTTATCGCGGTAAATCACATTGAGGGGCATGTTTACTCGGTCGTATTCGAAAATCCTCCGATCGAGTATCCGGCTCTCGCTCTAATTGTTTCCGGCGGCCATACAAATATTTTCTTTGTGCCTCGCGCCGGCGAATACAAGGTCGTCTCAAGAACCCGAGACGATGCTGCGGGTGAAGCGTTCGATAAGGTTGCGAAAATGCTTGGGCTAGGTTATCCCGGCGGACCGGCGATCGAGGCCGTCGCTCGTAAGGGCGATCCTCGCTCTGTGAAATTCACGAAAGCAAAAATATCCGATGGCAGGCCGGATCTGAGTTTCAGCGGACTGAAGACCGCCGTTTCCCGTTATATCCGTGAGAACGAGATCTCGAACGAAGGTGTCGGGCTCAAAGATCAAATGATCGCCGACCTCGCGGCCAGTTTTCAGGCCGCTGTGGTCGAGGCTCTCGTAAGTACGCTCAAGAAACTCGCCGATACTTACAGGCCGCGTACGCTGATTGTGGCCGGCGGCGTCGCGTGCAACTCACTCTTGCGGGCTGAATCCGAGAAAATGGCCGATGCGATCGCGGTACCGGTCTACTTTCCTTCAAAGCATCTGTCAACGGACAACGCCGCGATGATATCTGCTGCCGGGTACGCTCACTTGGCAAGGGGCGAACGATCCGACCTGAAAATGACGGCGGACGTCACTCTTCGTCTGCAGAATATCGAGAATGAAGATGCCGAGCTTCGCCGGAAGCGGGTGCACTATCGCCTCTGAGTTTAGTGTTGCAATTTGAAACACGAAAAAGGTAGACTTTAAACGTTGAGACTTTGCATTGTGACCGAAGCTGAACCGATGTTCGGCTTGTTTGGTGAACGACCGTCGCCCATCATTTTTGGACGTTTTCGAACCAACCCATTTTGTTCAATTCGATCGTTTCGTCATTATAGACCAGGGTTACACATTGGTAATTCCCGCCATTGCATCGATCTAGTTTCTTACGATTAAAGAAAGCAAAACAAGAGGACAATTATGAGACGTTTTCGACATTGTGTATGCCTTGCTGCTGCTGCTGCGTTCGTCTTTGCCGGAATGATCAACGCGCAATCAACACCGCCGTTTCGTTTGCAGCAAAACTTTATGACCGGTCTTTCATCACCAATTTTGGTTACCCATGCCAAAGATGGAACGCGACGGCTTTTCGTCGTTGAGCAAGGCGGTATTATCAAGGTCGCGGCGCCGGGATCATCGACAACGTCGAATTTTATGAATATAACTACGCGGGTCCTTTCGGGCGGTGAGCGTGGTTTGCTAGGGCTCGCATTTCACCCTCAATTCGCAACGAATAGTTACTTTTTTGTTAACTACACTCGTCAGACTGACGGGGCAACGGTGATTTCGAGATTCAAGGCGACCAACGGCAATACCGTAGGTGACCCAAATAGTGAGGTTCCGCTTCTCACGATACCGCAGCCATTTTCTAATCATAATGGCGGAATGATCGAATTCGGACCCGACGGACATTTGTATATTGGTATGGGTGACGGCGGTTCGGCCAACGATCCGGGCGCGCGGTCACAGAACATCAATGAACTGCTAGGGAAGTATCTCCGGATCACTCCGAACGTAACTGACGAGAACCCAAGCCCCGCCTATACGAATCCGCCGACGAATCCTTATGTCGGAGTGGCGGGAGCAGATGAGATCTATGCCATCGGCGTACGAAATCCGTGGCGATGGTCGTTTGATCGTCAAACCGGGCAATTATGGATGGGTGATGTTGGTCAGGGACAATGGGAAGAAGCCGCTATAGTAACACTCGGCAGTAATCAAGGCTGGCGCGTTTACGAAGGAACGCAGTGCACCGGCCTCGATAATCCGTTGTGCATTCCCGGCAACTTTACGATGCCTGTTTTTCAATATGCCAACGCCGGGTCACCCCGATGTGCTATCACGGGTGGATATGTGTATCGCGGCGTCCAGAACGCGATGCCGCGTGGTGCTTATCTGTACGCGGACTATTGTACTGGCGAATTGCTTTCGTGGTTCAACAATCAGCAGAACCCATTGCTCGATACAAACCGATTGGTCACGTCATTCGGCGAAGATGAAGACGGAGAATTGTATGTTGTAGGATCGGCGAGCGGCGTCGGCGTCGTCGATAAGGTCATTGGCAGCAAGACGTCCGCAGACTTCGACGGTGATCTTAGAACTGACATCGGAGTATTCAGGCCGTCTACCGGCGTTTGGTACACCCAGAGCAGCCGAAACGGCGCCGTTGACATTATCCAATTCGGTCTGCCGGGCGACATTCCGACAGCAAAGGATTATGACGGTGACTTTGAAGCCGATATTGGAGTTTTCAGGCCGAGTACCGGAACATGGTATTTTCTGCGAAGCTCGGACAGTACATTTGGTGCGGTTCAATTTGGCAGTAACGGCGATATTCCGGCTGCGGGCGATTATGATGGAGACGGGAGATCGGATTTCACCGTATATCGGCCGTCCACAGGCGTTTGGTACTCGTTGAGAAGTCGCGACGTTTCTGTTTCGTTCGTGCTGTTCGGCCTCGATGGTGATATTCCGACGCCGGGCGATTACGATGGCGACGGCAGATTCGATATAGCGGTATGGCGACCGTCGGACGGCGTCTGGTATCGGTTGAATAGTACCAATGGCAGTTTCTTCGCGGAACGGTTTGGTTTGAGTTCCGACATCCCCACGCAGGGCGATTTTGACGGTGATCTAAAGAACGATATTGCCGTATTCAGGCCGTCCAACGGTGTTTGGTACATCAAGCAGAGCAGCACCGGCGGTATTCAGTATATTACGTGGGGTCTGAACGGTGACATACCGGCGGTCGGCGATTACGACGGCGACTTTCGCGATGACCTAGCGGTGTTCAGGCCGTCGACAGGTGTTTGGTACGTTCGCCAAAGTTCGAACGGCGCGTTGCTGGCAGCGCAGTTCGGGCTTGACGGAGATTTACCTGTTCCTAGCTACGACAAGCCTTAGACGAACCATTACTGTGTAATTACGGCGCGTCCGATGGTCAGCACATTGACCGTCGCCGCGCCGTTCTTTTTCAGGACCTTTGAGCAAGCGGAAACGGTCGCTCCCGAAGTGAAGACATCGTCGACCAAGAGTATCCTTTGTCCATCGATCAGGTTTCGACGCTTGACGCTGAATACGCCCTTTACCGTGGATTCCCGAGCCTTACGGTCCATTCCTGCACGGTGCATTGGAGTATGGACCGTACGCATCAGGCTATTTTCATCAAATGATATTCCTGCCTTATCAGCGATGATACGTGCAATTACCGCTGCCTGATTAAAGCCGCGTTCTTTGCGTCGTTTTGCCGATAACGGAACGGGAATGATCAGCGATACGGTGTCCGGATAATTATCGAAATAGACTGAAACGAGGGCCTTTTTTAGGCGACCCGCGATCGTCGGCTTGTGCTTTAGGCTGATCACGGATGCGGCTATGGCCCCGCGATAAGGCCCAAGCGACCGGGCGTGGTCGAAAAATGCATCATCACATCTGTGGCAATATGTCTCGAACAAGGGTTCAGCATCGCTCAGGAATGCGCCGCATCGGGCGCATAGTGTTTCTAATCCGGTGAAGAACCTGGTTTGCTCCCAACACCAGGAGCATACGTCTCCATCATCCATCGAGTCGACAAGACGGCTGCA
Organism: Chloracidobacterium sp.; assembly: GCA_016716305.1. Lineage (NCBI taxonomy): Bacteria > Pseudomonadati > Acidobacteriota > Blastocatellia > Chloracidobacteriales > Chloracidobacteriaceae > Chloracidobacterium > Chloracidobacterium sp. The sequence goes on along the minus strand of JADJWP010000002.1, from coordinate 958,005 downwards.
AAGGGTACATTGTTGGGGATAAACGAGCGAGAGAATGGTGTTTGGAATTGATTCGAACATCAATGTCCGCGGTTCGCTAGAAGCTTCTGTTGGTCGGATGCCAAAACCGTTCTTGCATTTGTCGTTCGATTCGAACGTTCCTAAACGCGATCCAATTATGCGGTCGACTATTCTTCGTCAAGCAAGCCTTGCTCGACAAGCTCCTGACAGTTCAGGCAGTAACGGGCCCACGGAATCGCTTCGAGCCGTTTCGGATTGATAGCCTGCTCACAGTTCTGGCAGTCGCCGAACTCTTTGTCGTCGATCCTCCGAAGAGCTTCATCGATGAGTGTCAGCTGGCGGCTTTCATTTTCCGAGACGGCCAACATCACGTTCTTTGAATAATTTCTTACGGCTAGATCGACGGGATCCGGAGTTTCGGAATCATCTATCGAAAGGTCATTGCCTTTCAATTTTTCGATCAACAACTCCTTTTCGGCAAGGAGTCTTTTCTTGATTTCTTTGAGATTCAATTTGCTCATTTCTGATAAGGTAAACCGTTTAGGATCGAATATGCCCGATAAAGCTGTTCTAATATGATCACGCGTGCCATCTCGTGCGTAAACGTCAGAATCGATAAGGATAACCTAATATCGGCACGTTCGGCAACCTTCGGGGATACGCCGTCGAATCCACCTATGACGAAAGCGACCTCCTTCAGGCCCTGATCCTGCCAGCGTTTAACTTCAACGGCTAATTCGTGCGATGTGACAGTTCGGCCTCCGACATCCAACAAAACAACTAAGCTCTTTTGATTCAGAGTTTGCAGAATTCGTTTGCCTTCAATTTCGGCCGGACGTTCTGAACCGCCGTCTTTGAGTTCGGTAACCGAGGTCTTTACGAAATGCGAAAGACGCTGCAAATAATCATTTTGCAGCGCCCGCAAATTCTCATTTCTTGTTTTTCCGACCCAAATAAAAGAGAACTTCATCAATAGAGTCAGTTGTTTGGCACACCAAGGTCTTTTGGGACCACAACGACGCCGGCATCGCGCCACAGTCGCTCGAGGTCATAGAATTCGCGAGCATCTTTGTCAAAAATGTGAAAAATAAAGTCGCCGAAGTCGAGCAGCACCCATTCGCCTGAGTTGTAACCCTCAATACGAACGAGACGCGACCCAAGCTGCTTTTTGAGTTGTTCGCGAACCTCGTCAGCGATCGCCTGCACTTGTCGTTGATTAGCACCGCTCGCTATTACAAAAAACTCTGTAAAGCTGGCGATTTCGCGAAGGTCAAGCACGACGACCTCGATCGCCTTCTTTTCCAACGCACATTCGACGGCGAGTTGCACGTCGGCGTCAAGTTCGTCGAACGTAACGACCTTTTTCGCGATCTCTACCTTGACCGATTCACGTTTCAGAGATTTTTCCTGGGTTTCTTCCATTATCTATAAAGTTCGTATTTTTCAATATATTTTGCAACCTCGGTCGGCAGTTCGTTGTCGCGTTCCAGATGGCCGTCATTCAGGTCATCACGGAGAGCCGTGGCTGAGGTGTCGAAAAATGCCGCATCGGTCAGGTATATCCGAAAGCCGGGAATGTCCGTTTTTGACCTGATCCGGTCAACCTCTCGCAGATCGACGACCCGTTCGCGTACGGCGTCAGTGACGTGGTCGAGCCGAATCTCGTACCCGGGGCGCGTCACGACAATATGATCGAAATTAAGAAGCAGCGTTTCCCACTCGCGCCACGTCGTGATCTCTGCCCACGAGTCGGCACCCATTACGAAGTAGATCTTGTCTAGCGGATGGGTATTTCTCAGTTGCGGCAATGTATCGATCGTATAACGCCTCTGACCTGATTCTACTTCGATCGTGGAGACCGCGATATTCGCTTCGGATCGGGTTGCAAGGCACAACATGGCGAATCTGTGGAATGCTGATGTGGGCGGGCGTTCGGGCTTATGCGGAGCGTGATAGGCGGGTAGAAAGTAAAATTTATCGAGTTCGAATAACTTTACGATCTCACGTGCTATCGTCAAATGACCGTTATGTACCGGGTCAAACGTCCCGCCAAAGTATGCAATGCGCTTCATCTCAAAAACCGTCGTACTCGTCGAAAATTCGTCGGGCATCAGACACTGATCTACTATTACTCATCAACAAGGTCTGCCCCTGTCGTATTCCCTATAACATCCAATGCTTTGACAACTTCGAAAACCAGCTCTTTGATCCCTGTGTTTGCCACGGATGATATCGCTAAGAATTGCTTGCCATCTTGTTCGGCCCTGATCTTCAAACTTTCTAACCGCTCCGGTTCGTCGAGTGCATCGATCTTAGTTGCAACGACGATCTGTGGCCTGGCGGCCAACTCAGGATCATAGGCGGCCAATTCCGTATTTATCGTTTGGTAATCCTTTACAGGATCTCGGCCAGAGAGCGAGGAAACGTCAACCAAATGGAGGATCAATTTGGTCCGTTCAACATGACGCAAGAAACGGTCGCCTAGCCCGGCACCTGTGGAGGCGCCTTCGATCAAGCCCGGAATATCGGCGACCACAAAGGTCTTGTAGTCACCAACATCGACAACACCCAGATTTGGTTCGAGGGTCGTGAAAGGATAATCGGCGATCTTTGGTTTGGCTGCAGAGATCACGCTGATAAGTGTTGACTTTCCCGCATTCGGAAATCCGACAAGTCCGACATCTGCGATCAATTTAAGCTCTAGCTGAAGCTCTTTTTCTTCGCCGGGCCGGCCGGTATAATGGAATTTCGGAGCGCGACGCGTCGGCGTCGCGAAGTGTGCATTGCCCCAGCCGCCTTTCCCGCCTTTGGCAGCGAGGAATCGCTGTCCCGGCTCGGTAAAGTCAAAGAGAAGTTCGCTCGTTTCGACATCAAAGACCTGCGTTCCTACCGGAACTTTGACGATAGCGTCGGATCCGTCCTTACCGGAGCGGTTCGAGCCCTCACCGTGTCGACCACGTTCAGCTTTATGTTCCGGATTGTAGCGAAGATGGAGCAGCGTATTCAGACCCTCGGTAGATTCGACCCAAACGCTGCCTCCGACGCCGCCGTCGCCTCCGGAGGGACCTCCGCGAGGTACAAATTTCTCGCGCCTGAATGCCGTGACGCCATTACCGCCGTCGCCGGCCATTACTTTTATCTTAACCCGATCAAGGAACATTGTTCTTGATTGTAGGTTTTGAGGAGATGCTTAGCAAAAGTTCGATCACATCTCAGAAACAATTACACTCATTCTATCGTAGATGTTAACTTGTTAACGGTAAGTGTCGGTCCGACCAGTGTATGTCTTTCCTTGAAGCCCTCAAGCTCGCATTCGCCTCGATCCTGGCGCACAAACTGCGTTCATTTCTGACGCTTCTTGGTCTCATTTTTGGCGTTGCAACGGTGATCGTCGTCGTTTCTCTCATTGAGGGATTTAACAAGTACGTCGACGACAAGATCGCCAATATCGGTACCAATGCGTTCAGCGTTCAGCGTTTCTCGATCGACGATTATTCAAGCGTCGAAGCTCTCAATGCCGCTCGGAGGCGCAATAAAGACGTTAGCGTCGAAGATCTAATGGCACTGAAAAACCTCGGTGGCTCTGTCAAGGATGCCGGTGGTAAGTCTTCATCGATAGCCGATCTAAAGTTTGGCGACAAGACGCTCAAAAATGTCCAGATAAACGGAACGACTCCAAACATTGCAGAGATCGAGAAGACCGGGGTCGATGCCGGCAGATACCTCATCGACGCTGAAGAAGAATCGAGAAGATTTGTTTGTTTTCTCGGATCCGAGATCGCTGAGAAGCTGTTTCCTCGTGACAATCCACTCGGCAAAACGATCAAGATCGACGGCCGTACCTTCACGGTCGTTGGGGTCGGTGCGGCGCTCGGTTCGGCATTTGGGCAAAGCCGCGACATGTACGTTTCTATGCCGCTTTCGACGTTTCTGTCGATCTATGGCATACGCCGTTCGATCTCGATCTCGGTGACGTCAACAAGTCCTGAAACCTACCCAGAAGCTATCGAAGAGGCACGGACATTGATGCGCGTACGCCGGAAGCTCGAACCGTCGGAAAAGGACAATTTCGGAATCGTGACGCCGAGCGCCATAAACGAGCTTCGCGACAAGATCTTCGGTACCATTCAGGTCGTCGCCATAGGCGTGACGTCGATCTCGCTGATCGTTGGCGGCATCGTGATCATGAATATCATGCTTGTCAGCGTGACCGAGCGAACAAAGGAGATCGGTATCCGAAAAAGTATCGGAGCAAGACGCGGCGACATCTTAAAGCAGTTTCTTGCTGAATCGACAACTCTGGCTCTCTGTGGCGGGGCAATAGGGGTCGCGATCGCTTATTTGATCGCCAAGCTTGTTGCTGTCACGTTCTCGGTTCCGACAGAACTGCCGGTGGCCTGGGTGATGGTCGCGCTCTTCGTTTCAAGCAGCGTTGGATTGATCTCTGGGGTCTTTCCGGCATGGAAAGCGGCCGGACTCGATCCGATCGAAGCCTTGAGGGCAGATTAGATGAGACTTCGTCACTCAAACTTTTACGAGAACGTGCGGATGGCCTTCGACACTCTGCGTCAGCATAAGCTCCGTTCATTTTTGACAATTTTAGGAGTTGTCATAGGTACCACGACAGTGATCGTAATAGCGGCATTTGTCTCCGGGATCGACTCGCGAGTTTCCAAAGAGATCGAGGCATTTGGGACGAATTCTGTATACGCATTCAAGTTCGAACCTGGCTTCAACTTCAACCCGTCAATGGAGGAGCGAACACGAAAACCGCTACGCGAGGAGGACGCCGATGCGATCCGGTCCGAATGCAGCAGCTGCGAATTCGTCAGTCCGTTCATGTCGCCGGTTGACTTTACCGCAGGGCCTTTTACCGAAAGGGTCAACATTCGAAACAAAGAGATCGAGATGACCAACGCGACCGTGCAGGGAGCCGCAGCCGACTATTTCCGCATGGGCGTCTCACATCTCAGGGAAGGGCGCTATTTCACGTCCGAGGAAGAGCAAAGGCGAGCCGAAGTTGCCGTGATAGGTATCGACATCGCCAACACCTTGTTTCCTTTTTCGAACGCCCTGGACCAGCAGATCCAGATCGAAGGCCGCAATTACCGCGTGATCGGGGTGCTGCAGGAGCGCGAGATATTTCTCGTCGGTTCGGAGGATCCGAACAATGAGAATAAGGCTGTTTATCTGCCATTCAAGACGATCAAACAGCTTTATCCGGCAAACGAAGACTGCTTCATTATGGCAACCGCCAAGCCCGGTCGACTGAACGAGGCTCTGGAGGAAATACGTTTGATCTTAAGGCGGCAGAGACAAGTCCCATCCGGTAAACCGGACAATTTCGGGGTCCAAACCTCGGACGAGATCGTAAAACAGTTCGGAGCAATAACGAGCGGGATATTTATTCTGATGGTCGCGATCTCGAGTGTTGGTCTGTTGATCGGCGGGATCGGCGTAATGAATGTGATGCTCGTGTCAGTCACCGAACGGACAAAAGAGATCGGTGTCCGAAAAGCGATCGGAGCTCGTAAAGCAGACATCATCACGCAGTTCCTTATTGAGGCTGTAACGTTAACGGCATTTGGCGGAGTGCTCGGAATTCTACTTGGCGTCGGGCTTTCGCTGCTGATCCAGGTCATCTTGCCGACCTACATTCCATTGTGGGCGCCATTCGTTGGTTTTGGCGTATCGGTCAGCATCGGGTTGGTCTTCGGATTACTTCCGGCATGGAAGGCCGCCCGACTGGACCCGATCGACGCACTTAGACACGAATAGACAAACAAAAGCGTCGTTCCAATCTCTTGAAACGACGCTTTCGTGTTCCTATCCTGGCACCGAAGTGCCTTGAAAGGCTGGCCGCTTTCCCATGTACACGGTCAAGCTGCCGATTTTGTATCCCGAAGACGCTCTGCGGGGAGCTTTATCTCCGGTCAGCATCCTTCCTGTTTACACATTCCGTCGCACTCGAAGTGCCAGATGCCGTTAGGTTTTTTTTGTGGTGGCTTTTCCTCCACCGCCGGTTACGTTCCCGGCAACGAGGCTCGACATCTTTCGATGCGAGCGGCCTTGCACTCATTCGGCTGATCAGGTCCGAGGAGCGTCACTCGTTTTTATCCGAGCGACTCGATCGATCTTTCGACCGACCTAGCAAGCCTTTCGGCTTCGACTCCAGGCGTTCGTGACAGCGGCTTTCCGCTCCTACTGTCCGCGAACGATACGTCACCGTATCCGTTCCACCTCCCGGTGTCGGTCAAAATGCCCGTAAGCAATTTCGACTATGACGCTATCTTACACCCGATTTTTTTGATGTCAACTAGAAAGTGCTTTAACTATTCCCAGGTCAAAGTAAGACCAGTTGTGGAAAAGTTTGCGGTTAACTTGTGGAAAAAAATGTGGAAAAGTATCGCCGATCGTTCCGGGAACACCTAATTCTAGCGACTGGTCGAGATCGCCGATATTCGATCTGAGCAAGCGACGTTCCATTAGCCTGTGGAAAACAGAAAAAAAAACAGCGAAAAAAAATGTTGAAGCTGCAAAAAGCGACTGTATTTGCCAAAGTTTTGCGATATTTTGATTGACTCAACAGACTTTTTTCCCGGAAACTGAAAGTCCTAAAGCCTAAAGCCTAAAGCCTAAAGCCTAAAGCCTAAAGCCTAAAGCCTAAAGCCTAAAGCCTAAAGCCTAAAGCCTAAAGCCTAAAGCCTAAAGCCTAAAGCCTAAAGCGTGAACGCTGCCGATGATGATGGAGAACGATTTTCGAATTTGATCGTCCTGAAAATGCGTGGGGTTGCCTTTTTCGACCGGCGAAGTCCATTACTGACTCCGCAGATACCTCGATCGAATCGGCATTAGTTCGAACGGTTGCAAAGCGAATTCAAGAATGGATACCAAATGGCAATTGAATGACTAAACCCGAGATATCCTCATACGCATCCAGTCGCCTGACGAAAGCGTCGGTGCGGGCCACGCCGCGTCGTTGGCCGTAGTTGAAAATAAGGAAGTCAAACAATAGAACCTATGTGCAAAAAAAAAGCACACGTGCTATCACGTGTGCCCTTTGATCGATTTGGCTGATCACTAAACGGCTTTAGCGGCCAACTCAGCCGCACCTTCGGCGTAGACGCTAATGAACTTGCCCCGACGCCCTTTGTCCTCGAACTTCACAAAGCCTTCGATCAACGAGAAAAGGGTATCGTCCTTTCCACGGCCGACATTGTTGCCCGGCTTCCACTTTGTGCCGCGTTGACGCGCCAGGATATTTCCGCCGAGTACGTGCTCGCCGCCAAATTTCTTCAATCCAAGCCGCTGTGCGTTTGAGTCGCGGCCGTTTCGAGATGAACCAACGCCTTTCTTATGTGCCATATCTCAATTGTGCATCCTTAAAACGCGGGTCTTAATTCAAAAGACCTTGAGCGTTCTCCAAGAATCAAACCCCTCAATTAGATCTTTTCTATCTTGATCTCAGTAAATCCCTGACGGTGGCCTTGCTTTCGTTTGTATTGCTTTCGCCGTTTTTTCTTGAAAACAATGACCTTTTCACCGCGACCGTGGCCGACGACAGTTGCAGAAACCTTTCCTGAGCCGATCTTGGCCTTCGCCCCTTCGCCAAGGACCAACGCTTCAAGTTCGACCTTGCTTCCCTGATCGCCGGAGATCGAGGGAACGCGGAGTACTTGTCCTTCTTCGACCGGGAACTGTTTTCCGCCGGTTCTGATTATTGCGTAACTCATTTTGTGATTTTCTCCATCAACCAGTCGACTCCTCGCAAGGGCCAACCGAAAAACTTAGATTTTAGCTAAACTTTGCCGATTCGTCAATCCTGACCGGCCGGTTAGAGAAATGCCGCTGCATCGAATTGGTTTTGTGGTATTATCGGGGCGCAACAACCAAATGAAAACGGAGGCTTAAACAATGGAAAACATTGAACGGCAGACCATCCAATATTCGCCGGGAGAAGCAAAATCCGGCGGCGCTCATTGGTTTTACTGGCTCGCAGTGGCGTCGATCATCAACTCGCTGATCGTGTTTTTTTTCAATACGCCCAATTCGATGGTTGCCTTTGGCATAACTCGCTGGTTGGACGGAACTTCTGGTGGTTTGACCGCCGAAGGTGTTGTGCCGCCTATGCTTGCCTCGGCTCTCGCGATCAACGTCCTGATCGCATTAGGGTTTGCGGCATTCGGAGTTTTTGCCGCGCGCGGCAGTGATGTGGCGTTTGTTCTTGGGATCTTTCTTTACGTTATCGACTCGATGCTGGTCATCGGCCTGCGGGATTTTTTCGGATTCGGCTTTCACCTTGTTGGCCTCTACTTCCTGATCCGAGGCCTTTTGGCAAGCAGGCATCTGCGTGAGAATGCAACGACGATCTAGCGATCTAAGCTATCGACGGATCCTTAACGACACCGATAAATGGTAAGTTGCGATAACGTCCGGCCGCATCAAGCCCATAGCCGACGACAAAGCGGTTTTCGACGACGAAGCCGGTGTAATCGATCTTAAGATCGGTCTTTATTCTCGGCTCGGGCTTATCGAGAAACGTTATCAAACGGATCGAGTTTGCGCCTCGCGACCCTAAGATCTCCAGAAGGCGGGTCAGCGTCAATCCCGTGTCGACTATGTCTTCGACAACAAGAACGTCCTTTCCGCGGATCGGGTTGCCAAGGTCTTTTGTGATCTCGACATCGCCGGTCGAGGTCGTTCCGTCCTTGTAGCTCGAGACCGACATGAAGTCTATCGAAAGCGGCAGGTCGATCGCCCTCATAAGGTCCGCAAGAAATACGCATGAGCCTTTGAGCACGCCGACCAGGACGAGATCTCGGTTACGGTAATCGGCCGTTATTTGTTCGCCGAGTTCGCGGATCCTGTTTTCGATGACATCGGCCGAGTACAAAACCTCCAGATTCGGATTTGTAAACTCCGAGAACGTTACTGCCGTTGTTTCAACAGACATATATTTGCGTGTTTGAATAGAGAGGATTTTAGCAATACTATTCAACTATCGACTTTGTGGCAAGCCCGGTGAGCGCCGCAACCCATTTCTACTTATGGCCACAATTGATCCAGAAATGCGAGATCGGGTAAAGGCCCTGGTACGTCAGGTGTTGGAATCGGTTCCGCAAGATGAAAGAACGCACTCGGAAAATGCCGATCAGGTCTACCCGACGCACGTGTTGGTCCGTTCAATGGCCGCAAGTCGTGAGCGAGAATATGATCGCGACGAATCGTCGAAGTCGCTGATAACGGAAGACGACCTTCGCGGACTCGAAACCGGAGCGCGCTTGCGGATCTCAGAAGGAGCCCGGTTCACTGCACTCGCAAACGATATTGTAAATGACAAACAGATCATTCTGATCAAAAAGGAAGGTCGAGAATCTAAACTCAAGGTCAGCTCAGCAGCGATCGGAGCAGATCACGGCGGATTTCAGCTTAAAGAAAAGCTGAGCTCCTTTTTAAGCGACCTCGGAGTTCGAGTTCGCGATTTCGGGACCGATTCCGAGGATGCGGTTGACTATCCGGATATCGCACATGCCGTCGCATCGGCCGTCGGATCAGGTCACGTGGACGTGGGCATCATTATCGATGGTGCCGGAATCGGTAGTGCGATCGCGGCCAACAAGGTGCCCGGTGTGCGTGCCGCCGCCTGCTATTCGGAAGCACTGGCTTCGAACTCGCGCGAGCATAACGGCGCAAACGTAATTACTCTCGGGAGCGGACAGACGTCGTTCGAAGATGCAAAGGCGATCTTGACCAGGTTCCTCTCGACAGAGATCTCAGAGGAACGACACAAGCGCCGTGTCGCGAAGATCACGGATATTGATCGACAATATCGAAGGTAACGGTACAAATTCGGAGCTTAAGACGTGCAGAACGGAAAATACGATCAGTTGGTAGATCAAATTACAGACCTCGTGCTGGCTAGGCTCGGAGGTGACGAGTATTGCCCGACATTCTGCCGAGCGGATGTCGAGCGCATCGTCGACGCCGGAGCCGAGCGGATCGGGATAATCCTCGGCGAAACGGCAACTGCACACGATTGGGCAAGCCTTATCGATCATACGCTTCTGAAACCCGAAGCCGCAGAGTCAGATATTCGTAAACTGTGCGCCGAAGCAGCTCAGTTCGGATTTGCATCGGTATGCGTGAATCCTGTTTGGGTGAAATTCGCGGCCGAGCTTTTAAGGTCATCGTCGGTACCGGTGTGCACCGTGATCGGATTTCCACTAGGTGCAACGCTGCCCGACGTCAAAGCATATGAAGCCCGCCGGGCAATATTCAACGGCGCCCGTGAGGTCGATATGGTGATCAACATCGGTGCTTTGAAATCGGGAGACGATTGCGCCGTTGAGGACGATATCCGAGCCGTAGCCGAGGCGGCTCATGAAAACGGAGTTCTGTGTAAGGTGATCATTGAGACAGCGCTTTTGACCGACGAAGAAAAGGTTCGGGCCTGTATTGCTTCAAAAAACGCCGGCGCCGATTTTGTGAAAACGTCCACCGGATTCTCGAAAGGCGGAGCCACGGTCGACGATGTGGCATTGATGCGGCGTACGGTCGGTTCTGCACTAGGCGTCAAGGCGTCAGGCGGCGTGAAGGGAATTGATGACGCAAGGGCAATGTTCGAAGCCGGAGCAACGCGTATCGGTGCGAGTGTCGGAGTAAAGATCGCGCAGGAAGCGAGCGGGGTCGCATCGACGATCACCGCCGGAACATACTAATAAGAAAAGGCACCCGGAAGCGGATGCCTTCAATGACCACGAACTCATACGGTCCTACTGTTGTTCGCCTGCCTTCAAACTGAAATTGTAGACGATGATGCCCTTCGCTTTGATCGGCTGGTTGTTGAACAATGCCGGGCGAAACCTTGATTTCTGAGCGGCGGTTTCAGCTGCACTTCGAAGCATTTGATGACCGGTCGTTGCCTTGGCCGAGGTGACCTCGCCTTTTTCATTCAGCTCCAACTCGACAGTCACCTTGCCTTCGATCATCGATCTTTGGGCGATCTGCGAATAGACCGGTGTTACCATTCGTGTCGCGTTTGAAGCGTTGAGCGTCCCGAGATTCACGAACTCAGGGGCCGGTTCGACGACCGGCGCGGCGGCGGCTTCCTTCCGCCGTTTTTCTGCTTCTGCCGCTGCAATGGCATCTTCGATACGTTTGATGCCGGCTCGTGCTTCGTCATTCTTAGTGTCGAGTTCCAGAGCCTTACGGTAGTCGGCGACCGCCTTGGTCGGATCGCCGATCCTTTCAAATGTCATACCGCGATTGACGTATGCCGCCGAGTCATTCGGACTCAGTTCCAGAGCTCGATCATAATCAGCAACAGCACGGTCGTAGGATTTCAGGTTGAAATGCGTTCGTGCCCTGGCGATGAAGATCGCCGGAACATCCGATCGCATTTCGGCGGCCCGGTTGTAATCGCTAAGTGCGGCTGTGTAATCACCCTTGGTCGCATTCGCGTCGCCGCGCTGCTGATAAAACCCAAAATCGGGCGGGGTCGGGGTCGGAGACGGCGTCGGTTCAGGGGTGGGCACGGGCTTGACCGGAAGGCTCTTTTCACGGATCGCATTCAACAGCTCGGGCGATGCACCCGTTGCTGCGAGTTCTTTCGCGATCTCGACCGTGTAAACGAACGTGACTCCTCGTTCTCTTATAGCCTCAGTTAGGATGCGGTTGCGTTCGGGAAGGGTCACCTTCTGTGAACGAAGCCCGATCAACAGGTCGGCCAGGCTGAGTTGCGGCGCTTGCGCGAACAACGAGGTCGAGAGAAGTACGAAAAGAACGACGCCAAGTAATGAGGTCGGCCGATGGAGAGGTGTTTTGGAGGGGGTTTTTCTAAGTGTCATGGCATTTCACCGGATAGCGGATTCATGGGGCGTCAAAGCCGTTTTGACGGATTCCGAATTACTTAATTGTCACGGATGAGATCATCGACCGTGACGGCTTTCTTAGGTGTCGCGGGTTTGGCTGCAGGATCTTGGACGGGCTTTTTCGATCGTGGCGGTGTCGGTTGTGCGGCCTTTCTCGTTGGTGCCGCTTCCTCGACCAGCTGTTGTTGGGTCGTGATGTCGTCAGTGATAGTCGGCGTAGAAGTTACAGGTTCAGCGGCCGGTTGTTCGATCGGTGTCGTCACTTGCTGTGGCTGCGAGGCTTCGAGCTGCTTGATGATTTCCGCGGGGACATCATTCTCAGGTTCTGCCGAACCAGACAGCATCAAATAGCCGCCGAGACCGACCATTACAAGCACGGCTGCAGCGACTCCGGCGATCACCGGCATCGGGAGAGAGAAACTACCTGAATATCTTCCCGCAGGCTCGTCATAGGAAAAATATTCGGCTTCAGAATGGTCATGCGCATATACCGAGTTGCCAACCGCCGTTTCAGGCTGCATTTGCAGGTGTGGATCGAACGCAGCGGCGGCAACCTCTTCGTCATGCGTCTCAACGGTCGGTTCCGGCTCCTCGAAAAGGTAAGATTCGTCGTCAGCAGGCTCAGGAGTCGCCGCGGTGGCAGCAACCTGCACCGCTTCGAAACTTGGAGCCTGGCCAGATTCCGTAAGGACTTCTTCTTCGACAACATCGAATGTCTCTGTTTCAAAACTAACACTCTCAACCTCAGGAGCATGAGGGTCTGCCGCAATAGCCGACGACTCAGACTCCGGTTCAGCGGCGGTCTCGATAAGCACTTCTTCCATCGGGCCATCGGAATAGCTCTCGATCTGGGAATCACTAAAGGACGTTGATTCCACATCGCTTCGGGTAGCCTCAAATGCGACCTTATCGGGAATGGCAGGTATGACCGGTTTGGTGGCAGGCTTTTCTAGGGGAATTGGAATCTCGAGATGCGAATGGACCGATTCGTCGGGGGCTGCAGCTGCCGCTAATGGCTGCGGAAGCTCGAGAATATCGAGTTCGAAATCGTTAGTTGATGCCGCTGCAGCAGACGCGGCGGCCTCAGCAGCTCGTGCCTCTTTCTCACGAAGCAGTTTTTCAGCCTCGGCAGCACGCTGTTCGGCCAGCAATCGCTGTTCTTCGGCCTCACGAAGCCTTTGCTCGAGGATCGCCGCACGCCTTGCTTCTTCAGCCTCAGCTTCCTTTTTCTTTTGCTCAAGCGGGTTCCGGCCGGTGAGATTCCGCGTCTCTCCGGCCGCCTTTATCGCTTCGAGTGCTTCGCGTTCTTCTTTCGCGTCTTCAAGCGTCTCGCGTTCTTTTGCCCGGATCATTGCCGTTCGTAGTATCTGACGCAGGATCGCTGCGGAATCGAACCGATCCTCGCGCTTCACTTCCATCGACTTCATGATGACGTCCGAAACCTCAGGTGGTATCGCTGCCCGAAGTTCGTGCGGGGATGTCAATGGGTCGTGGTTGCCCTCGAGCATCTCGATCGATCGTTCTAAAGCGTCGACGGGTTTGCGGCCGGTCAATAGATGATAGACGGTCGCACCGAATGAATAGATATCACTTCGCGAATCCAGCGGCTCATGCAGACTCCTTGCCGAACGCTCGTCGTAACTGTTCGTGATGACTTTCTGCGATGCAGGATCGAGATCCTCCCAGATCTGTTCAAGCGGCGAGTAGCTGATCTCGTCCTTTTGGGTATCAGCAGTGATGTTCGTGCTGATCTTTGTGTCGGATCCGTCAGCAAGGCCGAACGCAAGCAGCTTGATCCGTCCTTCGGCCGTTAACTTTATATGATTGGGCCGTATGTTCTTATGGATTATCGGCGGATTGAATTTGTGGAGATAATGAAGTCCGTCGAGCAGCTGGTCCGCCCATGCAAGGACCTCGCTTAGTTCGAAACGGTTGTTTGGCTGCGAGAGAAGGTCAGAAAGTTCCTGTCCATCGAGAGCTTCCATGACCAGATACTGACGTCCTATCTCTGAAAAGAAATCGTGCACGTGGAGCAATGAATCGTGCTTGATCTCAGTGAGCAGCTTTGCCTGATTCGCAAATGTCGTTCTTAGCTGTTCCTGCTGGGAGGAGGTCAATACGCGGTTGAGGCGAACGACGATCTCTTTGACCAACACATTCGTGTTCCGAACGGTGTCATAAGCATCATAAACCGTACCCTGTCCGCTAGATGCGAACTGGTGGTTGATCCGATATCGTCCTTCCTGTAAAAGTTGGTTCGTGGCGGGCATAATTGAATGTGTGAAGACGCGAGGGTAGGCGAACTGCCAAAAAGATTATAGCGCAATTCGTTCAGAATGGAAGAAAAATGTTGGCAAACTATCAACAATTTTTATCATCAGGACCGTTAGCGGGCAAATTCCACGTCTTTCGATCGAAAATCAGGTTGATCCGGAGCATCCGGCCGAAGTGATCAGGTCGTATCTCCCGAATTATCGTAAATGCCGATGTTTATCGGTCTCAAGCTTTCGTAAGCGCTTTTCTGGAACACGTATTGTGCTGACCAGGCTAATATTGCTGCTTTGTTGTTGGAATAAAAGTACGAGGTAAAGCGATCATAAGGAAACCAGTTGTATCTGTTTGACGAAAGCAACTTTATGGGGAACAATGCGAAAGCACCGAAGATACCATCGAGCGAGATCACTCCGGAGTCAACCTACCTAAATCGTCGAAATTTTATGCGGGCCGGGCTTCTCGCCGGTACTGCGGCGGCAACTGGTGTTGGCTATCGGATTTTCAATCCAAGCCCGTCCGCCGAGGTTCTTACCGCCCCGATCGAGAATATTGCAGCGTCCGGATCGAACGGCAGATCGGATAAGCCGAACACATTCGAAGAGATCACAAATTACAACAACTTCTACGAGTTTTCGACCAGCAAAACAGCGGTCGCTCGCGCTGCAGCGGGTTTTGTCACGCGGCCATGGACCGTCGAAGTTGACGGGCTTGTCCAGAATCCCAGAACCTATGACATCGATGAACTAATGCGATTTCAGCAGGAAGAGAGGGTTTACCGCTTTCGATGTGTTGAGGCGTGGTCGATGGTGATTCCGTGGGTCGGATTCTCGCTTGGAGACCTATTGAAGAAGGCAGAACCGCTCAGCTCGGCGAAATATGTGGCGTTTCAAACACATTATGACCCCGAGGTGATGCAGTCATCGTTTTCAGCCGGAATCGACTTTCCCTATGTTGAGGGGTTGCGTCTTGATGAAGCACTGCATCCCTTGACGATCCTGGCCACCGGACTATATGGCAAGCAAATGCCAAATCAGAACGGAGCACCGATACGCTTGGTAGTCCCTTGGAAATATGGTTTCAAAAGCATCAAATCGGTCGTAAAGATAACGCTGACCGAAGAAGAGCCGCCGACGACCTGGAACATAGCCGGACCCAGCGAATACGGATTCTATTCGAATGTGAATCCGGAGGTCGATCATCCACGTTGGTCGCAGGCGACCGAAAGGCGAATAGGGGAACTCTCAATGCGTAAGACCCTTATGTTCAATGGTTATACCGACGAGGTCGCGTCGATGTATAGCGGAATGGACCTCCGAAAGTTCTTCTAAAGTGCACGACGCAAAATTCAACAAAATAATCTTATCTGTAAATGCATTGATCCCATTGGCATTACTGGGCTATGACGGGTTTCGCGGCCAGTTGGGTGCAAACCCTATCGAATATTTTCTGCGAACGACCGGTGTGCTCACGCTTGTTTTCCTTCTGATAACACTGTCTGTGACGCCTGTCCGAAAAATATTCGATTGGAACGGGGCAGTTAAGTATCGTCGAATGTTAGGCCTGTATGCTTTCTTTTACGGGGTGCTTCATCTTGTGACGTACAGCGTATTTGACAAGAGCATCGATCTGATCGCGATCGTGGGCGACGTATGGCAACGGCCGTTCATCGCCGTCGGGATGCTCGCATTTCTTCTGATGGTGCCCTTGGCGGTAACATCAACGAACGGGATGATCAAGCGATTGGGCGGGAAAAACTGGGCAAAGCTGCATAAATTGAGTTATCTGATCGCCACGCTCGGGGTGATCCACTTCTGGATGATCGTCAAATCTGACATTTTCTATCCAGCTCTTTTTGCATTGGTCCTGACGGTCCTTCTCGGCTATCGAGTGATCAAGTTCATTTCGAAGCCAAATGCCCAAAAGCTGAGAGATCAAACGGCTGTCGATCTGCGGCCCGAGTGAATCTTCCGACGAAAATCGTTCCCGCTTACCTCGACGGTCCGACACATTTCGTAAAGTCTCGACCGCAGCCTTACGCCAATCCGATCTTCGAGCGTCTCTTCCCGATCGGTAGGCCGGGTGTCTAAGTAGTTCGTTGTGAAAATCGTAAATTTGTTGTCGTTGTACCGCGTGTTAATGATATGGGCCATCGTATCTTTGACCCAATCAGTCGGTTTCGACGCACCAAGTTCGTCCAAAACAAGTATCTCGGCGTTCAGCACCGGAGCGAGGACACCAAGCTCAGAGGTATGCGTGTTCGAGTTGTATGAATCCTGGATCTCCTTTAGAAGAGCGCCGAACTCGTAAAAGAGACACGAAAACCCGCGTTCGGTAAGGCCTTTCAAGATCGAAACGGCCAAATGGGTCTTGCCTACCCCGACGTTTCCCATTATCAATAATCCACGGTCGACCGCAGGGTATTCCTGCGTGAACTGCATGGCAAATCTCGCCGCTTCCGCCTGTGATGGATGCTCGGGCTTGAAGCTGTTGAAGTGGCACGAAAGATAGCGGCGCGGCACACGAACTTTTTCGAACGGATTAGTTTCGTTCTGTCGCTTCTGACAGTCGCAGATCCGAGCTCCTTTGCCCGGCACGACCTCCATCCCGGACCCATTACATCGTTGGCACACAGATGGGTCTTCTGAACCGCTAAGACCCTGTCCCGGATCGAGAAGTACAGGTTCTGAGTGGGACACTACGGCAAAATTGTGTTTCTTCGGGTTCACCTTGGACATATCGTCGAACTCGCAGCTCACTGAACCGGACACGAACGCTAGAGCGGTACTGCGTGGGGAAATTATAGCATCAACCCGCCAGCCCTCACGAATCAACACGCCCGATGCTCGTATGGTATAATCAGGGTTGTTAACCGGTTAATTTTATGGGTTTTATTCGAGACTTTCTTGTTAGATTTGGATTAGCAGAAACCAAGACCGAGCGGGCGCCGATAAGCGTTTTTCTTCTCGATGACGATCGGCGGAGACACAAGTGGTTTGAAAAAAGGTTTGCAGGCGACGAACTTGAGATCGCTGAAACGGTCGAGGAGGCTCGCGAAAAGCTGGAAAACGGAGCATTTGACGCTATTTTTCTCGATCACGACCTTTTGCCCCATCATTACGAATCGAACGATCATAACGATTTTGCCTCGACCGGTTTTGCGATCGCGGAGTGGCTCAACGAACGCCCCGATCTGCATGCGGCCGCAACTGTCATAGTGCACACAAGAAATGCTGATGCTGCGATCCCTATGGTCAAGAAGTTGCGCGAATCAGGGCGAACCGTGGAATATTGTGCGTTCCCGATGTTGGACCTAAAGATCAGAAATTATTGGAAGCGATGATCCGCGAATATCAATAAATATAAAAGGCCGTTGGAATGATCCAATCGGCCTTTTCATTTTTCAGTCGATCACTGCCTGTTTGATCGCATCTCATCAAGTTCTTTCTGCAATTGATCGATCATCCCCCTTACGGGCCCCTTCAACATCTCGTCCTTCATCAGATCCAGGGACTTTTTCAGTGCTGTCATATAGGCGATCTTTAGCGCCTGCTCTTTCGGGGCCTTGATATCTGGTTCGACACCAGTTCCTTCCCAGTTAGTTTTGGTGATCGGGCTGATCGCCCGTCCGGTCGGGATGAACGCACCGAAATGATCGCTTAGCCTCTCGAGCCCGCCGGGATGCGCTCCGCCGCCCGTTGTCTCTCCGATGACCGTTGCACGCTTCAGATTCTTGAGGTTATAGGTGAATTCTTCTGCCGCCGAAAATGTTCGGTTGCTCGTCAGGATATAGACGTCCTTATTCGGAAACTTACGAGCGGCTGCTTCCGGTTTGGTCCAAAAATCATCGGTGCGATCACCCTTGCGCCAATAGAGGCTATTTAGATGAACAGGTTTATCGCCGAAAAGATATGAGCTGATCAGAGCTACCATGAATGGGCTGCCGCCGCCGTTTTGACGCAGATCGAAAATCAGAGCATCTGTGTTTGCGAGAAACGTCATCGCCGCGGCAACGGTTTCCGCACCGGCAACGTGATCGCTAAAGCCTCTAAGGTCGATATAGCCGATGTTGCCGTTCAATCGCTCGATCTTTTCAAATCCGAAGTTGATGCGACGAGCGTATGCTCGCCCTTGCTCACGCTCGGCCTCGGTCGGCTCACCCTGTTCTGTCCGCAATGGGAGCGGCTGAGCATAAAACCTGACGCGAAGGTGTTTATCTTTGCTTATCGATTGAACGTCCTCGGTTAGCCTTTGGGCGAAAAGCTGCGAAGATGTCACAGGATCATAGGCACCCTCTGACTGCCGCTTACGAAGATGGCTCTCGATCGATCTTGCGACATCCGGAAAGACATAGCCGTCATTCAACTCCTTGATCAAATTGTCGATCACGGCTGTCCTTGTAGCCGAATCGACAGATCCATCCTGGGAATGCTGGGCCGGCGTGACGGTCGCGGCTGTTAAAAGAATGCCTATTGTTAACGCAAACGATAAAAATGTGCGGTTTTTGTATTGCATTGAGTTTTAGTCTCCTTGGGTCTAGCGTTTCCGGAGTCCGCCCAAAACCAGATTTGCCACATTTTTTGCTTTTTTCACGATCTCGCTTCGTTCACCCAGTTCCTTCACGCTCAAACTGTAGGGAAGCAGGGCATTAGTTGCGTCCATGAGCGTTGCTGCGGTTTCCATCGGGTCCTTTAGTTCAAATTCGCCCGAAGCCTTGCCTTCAGCCAAAACCCTTGCAAAAAGCCGCGCTTCTTCATCGAAGTATTTCTTGCGGCGTTCAAGGAGACTCGGGCGAAGTTGGGAAAGCAGTTGATTCAGGCTTTGCGTATAGTGCTGGACACTATCGAAACGAACTACGACGCGCTCGACCAACATTCGCTTAAGTCGGTCATCGCAGCTTCCACGTGATTCAGCGATCGAGAGCAGGTCGCGCTTTAGTCGCTCGATAATGCGGTCGATATGCGACAAAGCGATCTCTTCCTTGCTCTTGAAATGCAGGTAAACACTACCCTTGCCGATCCCGACCTCGCGAGCAAGGTCGTCTATCGTCATCTTTTTGTAGCCGTTGCGTGCGAGTAATCGATCCGTAGCATCGAGAATTGCGTCACGCGTTGTTTTTGGTTCAGCAGAATCCTTCATATTCGGGATAATGACCAAAATCGCATTCTGGTCAGGAATAAAGACGAGTGTATCATACAAAAGGTTTCAAACAATTTGGATCACGACGAAAAATCCAAGGCTCCCGAAATTTCAGGAATTTGAAATTTTATCAAAGCCCCGCCATGTCCCACTTCTTGACAACGTCAATGATCAGATTTGCGACCTTGTCGGTTACCCTCTGGTAATAGGTATCGGCCTTTTTTTGGTCAAATTGTGGATAGCCCTGTCCCTTTTGGTAAAGACCGATCGAAGAAGGGAAGGGCACCGCCGACCACGTTCCCGAGGCCGGGTATGTCGTCGTCATCTCGATTTTGTATTTTTCGGGATGGACCAGCGTCGGGTCGATCGCCTGAATGAGTGCGGTTTCGTTCCATCCTGCATGACCGCCGTCTTCCCCGAAGACCTCTTTCGTCTCGTCGGAGGCGAATGACCACCAATTTATAACGAGAGTTCTGACCTTTCGTTCAATAGCTACTTCCGCGGCGACCGATTGGAGAACTGCCGTTTGGCCTCCACCATGCCCATTCATAATGATGATGTTCTTGAACCCATTCTTCACCAGACCCTCAAGGATCTGTTTCACGAAGGGCCGATAGGCAGATTCGCTGATTTGAAACGCGCCGGGATAAGCCTCCATCGAACCGGTGATCCCGTAAGGTAAGGTCGGCGCGATCATCGAGTTGGTCCGACGGGCGATCGACGCTGCTATCGCGGTCGGGGCCGTGTTGTCAGCTCCATTGTTTATCACACCGTGAGGTTCAAGTGTGCCGGTCGGCAATATCACCGTGTTGATCTTGGACGGAATGACGTCGCGAAACTCCATCCAGTTAATTCTGCCCATTTCGCGGGTTGAAACTATGTCTTTTTCGGTTTGGGCGAAGGTAGCGAGTGCTGAGGCCGAAAAGAACAAGAATGCTAAAGTGAATCGGATCATTTTTAGTGTATCTCCATAAATGGGTGTTTTTGGAAGATCAGCTGCTTGGCATTGCAATCCATCTATTGGCCGATCGGTCTTCATTCAATGTACGTTCGCCCGGCGAGCTTCTCAGGCATTAGGTCATCCGGTTCGGTGTCCTTCTTCGTTCCGTAACCAAGTTCTTTCATTAATTTTGTCGGAGCGTTTCTGATCGCCATCGGAACCGGAAGATTGCCAAAGGTCCGAACATCCTCGACCGCTTTGCCGAACGCATTTGTCGAACTTCTGTCTTTCGCCGCATTTGCCAGATAGGTTACGCCGTGCGCAAGATTATGCACACATTCTGGCATCCCGATGGTCGTGACCGCCTGAAACACAGCGTTTGCGACCACGAGCGCGGTCGGCTGGGCGAGGCCGATGTCTTCCGACGCAAAAATGACCATGCGGCGGGCGATGAATTTTGGGTCTTCGCCGGCTTCGAGCATTCTCGCCAGGTAGTAGAGGGCCGCATTCGGCCGGCTCGCCCTCATCGATTTGATGAACGCACTGATTACGTTGTAATGCTCTTCGCCTTTTTTATCATAACGAAGAAACGTTGACTGGAGCGTTTCGTGGAGCGTCGATACCGTTATATCGTCGTACAAACGAGCCGTATTTTCGATCATCGTGATCGCCTGACGCGCATCGCCATTTGCCATGCGGATAAGCCAGTCCTTAGATTCAGCATCGAGCTTGAAACCGGTGCGATCGATTATTGAGGCCATCTGTTCGTCGTCGAATTCTTTCAGGACGAACACCCTCAAGCGCGAAAGCAGGGCCGGGATCACTTCAAAACTCGGATTCTCGGTGGTGGCTCCTATCAGCACCAGCTCACCGCTCTCAACAAACGGGAGAAGAAAATCCTGCTGTGCCTTGTTGAAGCGGTGGATCTCGTCCAGAAATAAGATCCTCGGCCGGTCACCGATCGGGCGAGACGCAACGATCCGTCGGATATCCTCTTTGCCGGCAGAGACCGCAGACAGTTCGAAAAATTCCGCGTTTATCGCCTTAGCGTAAATGCGGGCCAGGGTGGTCTTTCCGGTGCCGGGTGTGCCCCATAGAACGAACGAGAAGACGTGCCGATTTTCGATCGCCAGCCGTAGCGGCTTGCCGCCGCCGACCAAATGTTCCTGGCCGATAAACTCGGTCAGATCAACCGGTCTGATCCTGCTCGCAAGCGGTTCCATAAAGTTCTTGAACTTTGATTATATGTTATTTCCGAGGCTGCCACACCTTGCAGTGCCGCGCCGCTCCGCAAAAACCGATGCGAGGATTTTCGCGGAATGCGTAATTTTACGTATGTCTCTGGAAGAAGCCGCAGAACGATATAAAGGCGAGCGAGCTTTGAGCTACGGAACGCGGATTGCACCAAATGTTGATCGGTAACAATTGCCGATCAATGGAAGAAACGGAGATCTTAAGATGAAAAGCGCGAAACGATATACGAATGCGACCTTTACGAAACGCGTCGACCACGATTCCGGAGAGCATCGTGGTGAGGCCAAGATGAGATCACCTGCGATCTGTGACAAGTGCGGCTCGATCTTTGATCACGGTCGATGGGTCGCGAAGGAGAGCGTCCGTGAGATACTCGGCCCGGAATCATGGCACCCTTCCAATGTGACAACCTGCCCAGCATGCAAACAAAAAGCCGCTGGGGTAGCCGGCGGATACTTGAAGGTGAGCGGCGTTTTCCTTCAGGAGCACGGAGAGGAGATCCGAAATCTTATTCGGAATGAGTCAACCGAAGCACACAAGAACAATCCGCTTTCGACGATCATCTCATTTGGCGAAAATAACTCGGAGATTTCGATCGAGACAACCGACGAGCACCTGGTTCAGCGCATCGGAAAGGCATTGACGGCCGCGTACGCAGGGGATCTTACCTTCGATTTCTCGCATGAGAACAAGGTCGCACGAGTGACGTGGCACCGCGACTAGTTCGTTAAACAGGACGAACCGGACGGAAGGATCGTGTCGGCCAAGTTCAGCGATGTTGGGGACGATCGATAATTGCGCGCTGAATCAGAGAGACTCCGAGCCGGCCTCATTGCGGAAATGCGAGTTCATCATCGAGACTCCTGCAAGCGTTGCAAATGACGCCCGATTCAAACCCATTCTTCAAGTTACTTGCGATATCTTCGCCAAGGCTTGCGCTGACGTAGAGCGAACGGTTGCACCGTTCGCATCCAATTTCGAATGGTTTTTCCTCGCTCCGATGTTCCGAAAATCCATCGTGGTCTTCGAACCGATCCGCATCAAATTGTTGTCTTAAGCCTGTCATGCTGCCTCCAAAAAGGTCCCACATTGGACCATCGAGCTGCCGTTTTGGTCTTCGCTGCATTTGTTCATAACCCGGAAACCTTCATCGTGGCTAATGCAAACCATGTGCCGTTTTTCTCAAGCCGAATCTGGGGAAGGCAATAAAACTATTTGAAGGAATTGAGGATGGAGCCGCGGATTAGAACGCGATCGATTCACGAAGTTGGACACAGCGTGCGACACGATCGGTCGCAAAAGAAAAGGCCGCCGTACGGCAACCCATGATCTGCGTGTTTTGTGGTGGCCAGGGACGGGATCGAACCGCCGACACGCGGATTTTCAGTCCGCTGCTCTACCAACTGAGCTACCTGGCCGATTTGCCTTCACGCCCGATATTGGGCGAATTCATAAGTTTATGTATGGTAAATATCGTTGTCAAATCAGTGGGTAAGAATCGAAGGCCGGGATCTGGTATATCGAACAGACCGATGACACCCGCAAGTGAACTGCAGCGATGGCGGGAACGTCTGACGACACTCGAATTTTGACAAATCGGAATCGATACAACAAGAATAGAGGAAGCGCAGCGGCCTTGCGAACGGCCGGACCGGCGACAATTTCATCAAAGTATGTAAAACGACGGACTTTTCATTTCGATATCCCAAGATCTGTCCGATAGAAAAAGCTATGTTGAGATCCCTTTCCTTTCTTTTCTTGCTTTGCCTTACTTTTATTGTAATGGCGTGTGGGTCTGCGGCCGATACTAATTCGAACCGTTCGGGCGATTCTAATCGGCCGTCAAACCTCGATCCGGGAAATCTTCCGCCCGGGCTTTCGCCCCAACCGATACAGCCATCGGGAAATTCGACCCCCGGAATTCCGCCCGCGAATGCCATCAACGCCGTTCCAAAAGGAGCAACCCCGACCCCCGGCATTCCCGACCCGGCGAATATCAATAAACCTTTGAAGCCCGGAGCCACACCGACGCCCGGGATCCCGGACGCTGAAACGCTGCGACGTCAGATGAATCAAGTAAGGCCAAATGCGAACGTACCGCCGCCGCCAGCCAACACTCGTCCGAATGAGCGCAAGATGCCTGGGCCGGTCAACAGGCCATAAAAAGTCTGTAGCGGAAAATCATTAAAGGCGGCTCTGGATCGGGCCGCCTTTTTGTTTTCTAGATCATGCGGGTGCCGCCTCGACCTTTACAAAGCCGAGAGCGATCTTCACATCTTGTTCGATCCTTTCTCGGAGTTCAGCGTTCTCCTTAAGGAGGTTTTTGACGTTTTCGCGCCCTTGTCCGAGGCGTTCGCCTTTGTATGAGAACCATGCCCCGCTCTTTTCTACGACATTGTTGTTCGAAGCGAGATCGATCAGGTCGCCTTCACGCGAGATTCCCTCGCCATACATAATGTCGAACTCACACTCCCGAAACGGCGGGGCGACCTTGTTCTTGACTACCTTTACGCGGGTCCTGTTCCCGACCATTTTGTCGCCGTCTTTGATCGCGCCGATCCGGCGAATATCGAGACGGACACTTGCATAGAACTTCAGAGCCTTACCGCCCGTAGTTGTTTCCGGAGATCCAAAGAAGACGCCGATCTTCTCGCGAAGTTGATTAATGAAAATGAATGTGGTTCGCGAATTTGCAACGATCGCGGTTATCTTCCGTAATGCCTGCGACATCAGCCTTGCCTGCAAGCCGGGAAGCGAGTCTCCCATTTCGCCGTCGAGTTCGGCTCTCGGTACAAGGGCAGCGACAGAATCGATGACGATCACATCAACGCTGTTCGAACGTACCAGAGTTTCGGCGATCTCAAGCGCCTGCTCACCCGAGTCGGGTTGAGAAATAAGAAGATCATCGATATTGACCCCAAGTTTGCCCGCGTATTCCGGATCCATAGCGTGCTCGGCATCGATGTAGGCCGCAATGCCGCCGGCCCGCTGGGCCGAAGCAACGACCTGTAGGGCGAGGGTCGTTTTGCCCGAGCTTTCAGGGCCATAGATCTCAACTATTCGGCCTCTTGGCAGGCCGCCGACGCCGATAGCCGCATCCAGGCTCAAACAGTTGGTCGAGATCGCTCCGATCTCCTCATGCGGCTTTTCGCCGAGACGCATTATCGATCCTTTTCCGAACTTCTTTTCGATCTGCAGCAATGCTGATTCGATCGCTTTTCCTTTATCAAGGCTCATTTTGGTGGGTTCTCCGTGTACTTTGAGATTTTGTCTTTGAAAAGATTACCACATAAATGCAACAAAATGAAATACTGTTGCACGTATGATACGCTTTCAGACTCAAATTGTTAGGTTACCCGGAAAAATTAAACGAATTTTGCGAATTTCGCAAGGGTTTTCGGAACCTTGGTTGCAAAGAACCCAGCTTCATTACTTCAGAGGCCGCGATCAGGTCAGGAGGTCGAGTTCGGTTTTGATCGCTAGTGATCTACCTCAGAATGATCATGGTCCGCATTAATTTGTTGCTTCGTGTTAATAATCTATAATATCGATTACTCGGATGTCTCGTGCTGCGGTTTGCGATCCTCGCAGAACAAGGCGGCAGCGTATCGCGTACTACATCGGGTCGGGCGGATTCCTCGAAATGCAGGCTTCAAAAGTGTACGGACAGACTTTGGATGACAAATATCGTATCGAGCGCGAATTAGGCCGCGGCGGTATGGGTACCGTTTATCTTGCGACTCATCTAGGTACCGAACGTCCGGTCGCTGTAAAGATCATCGCCCCACAGTTCATGGAAAGGCCCGAATTCGTGGAACGGTTTCGACGCGAGGCCCGAGCCGCCGGAAGACTGCGTCATCCTAACGTGGTTGACGTGACGGACTTTGGATTCGCGGAGACCGAGCAGGGTCAGGTCGCGTATTTGGTGATGGAGTATCTCGATGGCTGCACTCTTGGCGAGATACTTGACGAAGAAAATAACCTTCCGGTCGCATGGACGCTCGATATTCTAGAACAAGTCTGCTCGGCCGTGCAGGAGGCTCATGAGCAGGGGATAATTCACCGTGACCTGAAACCCGACAACATTTGGCTCGAACCAAATCAGCGCGGCGGTTATACAGTTAAGGTCCTCGATTTTGGTATTGCAAAGCTTGAAACGCAATCAATTGGCGGAGACGGTCAAAATGATATTCATATTACTGCCGCCCCAACATTTATCGGCGGTTCGAATCTAACAGTCGCCGATGCCGGGCATCTTACAGAGATCCACGACAGTATTTCGCCCACCCGAATAATGCAAACCGGCACGGTTGCCGGATCATTTGTATCATCCGAATCAGAAACGATCGTTGACCCATCGTCGGTCGACGGCGAAGCTGCCGGCAAGCCAGATCCGGAAACGATCGGGACACGATTGATAACGGACGAAAGAGTTGCGGATCCCGAAGCGAGCCGTGAACGCGTGAAGACGATCACAGGCGACCGATCGATCGCGACCAAGGCTCTTACCCGTGTCGGTGCCGTTCTCGGGACGCCGCTTTACATGTCGCCTGAGCAGTGTCGCGGCGAACACCTGGATGCTCGCTCTGACGTCTACAGCCTTGGTGTGATCGCATATCAGATGTTATCCGGCAAAACGCCGTTCACAGGCGATTTCACGAAGGTAATGGAGGCTCACAAGGAACTTCCCCCACCTCCGCTTAAGGTAAAGAAGGTCCGTAAGAAGCTAAAGCGCGTGATCGTTTCTGCTCTTGCGAAAGATCCAGACGAGCGGCCGCAGTCAGCCGAGGCGTTTGCGACGATCCTGCGTTCTCGTTCCGAGGGTATATTCGGGCTGCTGAGACGCGCCGGAATGATCTACACCGAGCACATAAGTAAGTTCCTGCTGCTCTCGCTTGTATTTCACGTGCCGATGATCCTTTTCACAGCGGTCCTTATTACTCTCAGTTTTCTAAAGGTGAACGAGTCGATAGGAACGACGACAGCGAACATCACGATGGGCATTACGGGCTCAGTGATGTACTTTTTGACCGGATTTTGTGCCTACTTGATCATCGGTACCATAACCTGGATCGTCACCCAATCGATGGCGGTCCCATTAAGGCCGATCAAACTGCGTCCGGCTTTGAGTGAGGCTCGCAAGAAATGGCGGACGTTCGCGGGAACCGGCATACTCAGTACGGTGCTTACGCTTGTGATTGGGGCTGTGACGTGCGGCATCGGTTTCTTTGTTACCACGGTTCTTTGGACATTGGTCGGTCCGGTGGTGATGATGGAGAACCTTCGCGGCCGCCAGGCGCTGAAGCGGTCAAAAGATCTCGTCAAGCGTTCGCTCGCAACTTCGGTAGCTGCAGTGGCGATAATGTTTCTCATACCCGCTGTTTCGGCCGGAACGATCTCGTTCGTCGTGAACATTACGGCAAGGGCATTGGAAACCCAGGCCGAAAAGATCGAGATCGTTGAACAGGGCGCCGCCGATCCGCCAGCTGAGACAGTTTCGCCTGCAAGGCCCGTTGAAACACCGCGATCTGTCGATTTCACCATCAACAATCGCACGATCAGAGTGACGGGTGATGAAAAGGACATGAAAGGGAAACTTCGAAAGGCGATACTCGAGTCATTGCTTCAGATCCTTCTGCTCCCGCTCCAGATCGTCGTGACCTCGATCACCGCTATCATCGTTGCTTTGCTTTATTTGAAAACCAGGCAAGCAGGCGGCGAATCGCTTCAAGATCTGCTCGCGAAGTTTGAAGAGACCGACCGGCCCCGAAAAAAATGGCAGGAACGTGTACGGCAGCGGCTGATCCAGTCGGGCCGTGTTTCGGGCGCAAGCAAGCCGTGACAAAACCCGCACATCCTATTTCTTTTCTCGTACTGACCGTCTCTTTCGCAGCGGCTGCTTTTGCTGTTTGCGGACAGACATTAGATCGCGAGATCTCGATCGGGAAAGGACAAACGATCGAGGTGGTCAATCTTTTCGGTCGGATCGATGTAACCGCAATCGCAGGTGACGCAGCGAAGGGCAGCCTGACTGCGGTATCGACCGCCACTTTGGCGGAGAATGAGGTGACTATCGTATCGACACCTGGCCGATTGCGTGTCGAGGTCAAACCTGCAAGTTCACGAAAGCGAATAGACCTGAGGCTGAACGTTTCAGAACGATCACGACTGGGTCTGACCACCGGCGAGGGAGAGGTCATGGTCGTCGGTAATTTTGAGAGCATCACGGCGCGAACTGAAACCGGAACGATCGCCGTCGATGTTCCGGTCGAGAACATACGCTATTCAATGCTATGGACCGCGTCACGCCCACGTTTTGTTTCGGATTTTGAGCTCGAGAAAGTTAAGGAACGGGCTGCGGGCCGATTTGAGATAAAAGGCAATCACATTGGAAATGAGACAACGGCAACAGAGACTCAAGTCGACACCGGCGAGACCCCGAAACAAGACGACGAGATCTCGCGTGAAGTCATTCTCAACTTCACAACTGCGCGCGGCATCGTACTCATCAATGTTCCGCCGAACGAGGTCACTGGCGATCTGCGAGAACGTCCGCTGACCGAAGCTGCAAAAGCTATAATTCGCAGCGGTGACACGGTGATGATGGATGCCATCAGACGAGCTGCTCCAAAGTTCTTTGGCGATTATGCACGAACGCTGCCACCGTTGAAGCGCGAACCGGAGCTTGCATTCTCTCCCGGGCCGTCCTCCCGATCTGCCGGTGTGACGATGCGGGCGACCGTAACCATTACCGACCAGCAAAACCGCGCGCTTGCCGGGCTTCGGACATCGGATTTTGAAGTGCTTGAGGACAATCGGCCGCGCGAGATCATCTCTGTAAGACCGGTGCAGGCTCCGGTGAACCTCGTATTGCTGCTCGATGTTTCGGGGAGTATTGAGAACTACGTGACGTTCATCCGAAAAGCGGCTCGCGAATTTGTAAACACCGTTGACGAAAAAGACCGTATTTCGATCGTGCTGTTCGGCGAGGACGTTAAAGTGCTTGCCGGGTTCACGACCGATAAACGGCTGCTGTCTGAGAGCCTCGATACGTTCGATGCGGGCGGCGCAACGGCGTATTATGACGCGCTCGGCTATGCGATCTCTGAGAGCCTGCGGCCATTGAAGGGCGATCGAACGGCAATAGTTGTTTTGACCGATGGCGACGACAACCGTTCTTTCCTCGCATTCGATTCGCTGATCGGTGCTATCGAGGAAAGCGGTGCCTTGATCTATCCGCTTTATGTGCCGTCGTCGCTTATCGCCGCATCGGCTGCGAATGGCTTTCGAGACATCGATCCACTTCGAAATCGCCATTTGACGCTGACCTCGAAAGCGAACGGCGAAGGCGAACGGCTCGCAAAGGTCTCGGGCGGCGTCTATTATCCGATCTCACAGCTTTCGCAGATCAATACTGCGTATCAGGACATCGTTGTTCAGCTTCGAACTGCCTACGATATCACCTATCGTTCGGAGCTTTCGGACATAAGCGGAAGCCGTTCGGCTTCGCCGCGACTGCGTATCAAAGTTAAAAGGCCGAATGCCTTTGTTCAATTAGGCCCGGTCGTTCCTGCCGGTAATTGAGCTCCTATCTTGAGACTTCGTAAAGCTAAGACATTCGGTCAACGTCATGACCTGTTTCGGTCTTACGGGCGCCGGACAATTGTTGGTTCGTATCTGATCCGCTTGGCGGTCCGCGGGAAAACCGGACAACTCCCAACAAAAAAGCCCCGGACGTGGATCCGAGGCTGTTGGTGAGGGAGTTGTGAGGCCTTAGTAACTTCTGATATCGAGGATCGCGCCAAGAATCGTACCAAGAATGTTTACCTGACCGTTGTCATAGTAGCCGTATTCATACTGGCCATTATAGCCATCCTGATATCGGCTGTTTGATCCGTCCTGGTATCCACGCTGGAACCCCTGTTGGAAATAGTAGCGATACTGGCTTTGGCTTACCGCATTCTGGTAACCGTAGTTGCCCGTGCGATAGACATTCGAATTGGTCCAGCTCACATTTCTGCGATTGTTTCGGTCGTTGCGTCCGGCCTGAAAACCCTGCTGGTAGCCCTGGTTAACAGCCTGTTGAAGCAATTCGGCGCCGCGGTAATTCGTGTTGTAATACGAACCATTGCGGTAAATGCGATAGCGGCCATTTCGGTCGCCGTTGGTGTTTGTAAAGATCACGCCGCCGTTTGAACGGTTACGGTTGTTCCACTGAGCCCGACGCTGCTGTTCGGCACGAATGCGTGAGTTCTGATTGTTCCAATAAGCCTGACGCTGACGTTCCAGAGCGATACGCTGCTGTTCGGCCTTTGCTTCAGCACGTTCGTTCTTTCTCCGCTGCTGGTCATCCCTTCGTTCTTGTCTGTCATCGTTTCTACGACCGCCCTGAGCGTTTGCCGTTTCGGTCGTTCCAATTAGGCCGACCAAACCAAAAGCGGTCATAGCCGCAACTGTTTTAAGATTAAATAATTTCACTTTGTACTCCTATCCCTGCCCCTTGTTCTTAAGCCGCATCGGCATTCCGTATGAATTCCGTTTTGCATCAAGATTTGTAAAGGATTGATATTGCAGCAGTAATCAATTTCCGCTATTCACATGTCAATTACCGTGCCAGAGTCCTTTTCGCTAACAAACCATTCAAATCGATGTTGGCTACCGGCCTAAACATGGCTCATACCGTCTGCATTTCCCTTGTATGGTAAGAAGTACGATCACCTGAACAATCACTGTCGTTCGAGGATCTGCCGATTCCAGGCATTTCGCTGTCCGAATTCGCTCGTTTGTTGATCCAATCGAAGGAACAGGATAACGCCACGCCCCGTTTCGGTCGGTGTGAATTCACACGGATGGAATTTTGCTGCGATTTTCGCGGCGGTGAAAGAATTGTTCCGTTAGCGGTTTCTTGAGATGTAGGTTCCTAACAGGCGGTCGTATTCATCCTTCACCACCTGGTAGCATTCGCAAGCGTTGGCAAGCAGGCCGTCACGGTCGAGTATGGTTATTGTGCCTCGCACGTAACTTATTAGTCCCAACTCCTGCAGTTGCCCAGCTGCGATCGAAACCCCTTCGCGGCGGACGCCGAGCATATTGGCGATGAGGTCGTGGGTCATTATCAATTTGTTTGTCTGAAGAAGGTCGTGATTGATCAGCAGCCATCGGCACAGCTGTTTCTGCACCGAATGCAGTCGGTTGCAAACCGCGGTCTGCGAGATCTGGGTCATTAGCGATTGGGTATAACGGAGCAAGACCTTTTGAAACGTCCCGCCAAGGCTAAATTCGTCGTTGAGATCCTTTGACCGAAGCCTGAAAGAATTGCCTGCGCTTTGGACCACCGCCCGGCTCGGTGTCGTACTGCCGCCCATATACAAGGCGATCCCGACAAGTCCGTCGTTACCTGACATTCCGATCTCGGCGGTCGACCCGTTTTCCATTATGTAAAGCAGCGAGATTATTGCGGTTGTCGGAAAATATTTGTGGTCTAGCTTTTCGCCGGATTCGTAGATCACCTGTCCAAGTTCAAGCGAAACGGGTTCCAGCAGCGGTTCTAACCTGGTGAATTCGTCTTTAGGCAGAGCGGCGAGCAAATGATTCATCCGGGCGCTGTCCTGGTGAGCCGATGTATTCATAAGTCAACTTGCGTTGCGTCCTTATCTAACAGATCTGATGTCCGTGTTCGCAGAGTATATCACAATTTCAAGTGCGAAATCGCACAATCGGTCGTTATTCGATCTGAAACGGGCCGCAAAGACCCGAAGATATCGGCGTGCATCAAACGGCTAAGACAACGGTTGGCCGTTTGAATCGAGGACCGGTTGAATGGTTGGGGGACAACAAAATGGCTCAAGACCAAGCGCAGATGACATTGAATTTCGAAGATATAAAGGATGAGGCCAGATCAGAGGTCGAAGGTAGCTTTACGCTCGTACCGACGATCGTCTTCGCGCTTATTGTCTGTGGCCTTCTGTATCTTGCGATCAACGGCTTACTTAGACTGTTCGCTCATCGAGAGGTCGCGGAATGAATTTTTTTTCACATAGACCTTTGTGTGTGTGAAAGCGCACGGAAGCCCGCTCCTAGCTACGATAAACTTCCTTTCAAGTAAGAGATCAAAGTGGGCCAACGGGTGTTCTCTAAATATCCTTCATACGGGGACATTCGAATTTCGGGGGGCTAGTTAGGGATCTCAACTTTTGATAACAAGGGGCGGCCGCGATCGAAAGAGAACAGCTGTCGGTAACTGGCAGCGAAAGCTGCGATGGAAGGACGGTTTTCAACTAGTAAAAACCGTCCTTCATTTTTTGTTCCAACAAACCTATCATGGTGACATCCAAACGGCCGAGACAAATAAGGATTTTCAAAAGACCAAAGTCCGACGCACTTGGCGTGGTTCCGATAAGGACGGTTCCGCGTCTAAACGAGCGGGAACTCAAACGCGACCGCGAGAACGTCGTGAACGATTGGATCGACGAACGGCGCCGGAATGAGCTTGCCGAGAACCTGTATTCTCAGGCCGCGATCGTTGCCTGGCGCGAAGATCGTAGTGAAACCGACTAGGGTTTTATCGTCGAGTGCTGCCTTTGTCTCTAAGTCCGAAAACTCAGATGACACTATCCCGCCGCAATACACCACTGGTCACTGAACAACTGAGCTGACCGCGATCGATCCGCAGTACTGGCGTGTTACAATCTTGTCCGAATGGACGATCCCTTGTTTGCAGCTTTGTTCGCTGAAGATCCGCGAGAGCCCTTGACCGTATCGGAACTGAATTCCGACATCAAAGGCGCCCTTGAGCGCCAATTCTCCAATGTTTGGGTCGAGGGCGAGATCACTAATTTTCACTCTGCTACTTCGGGCCACTGGTATTTTTCGTTGACCGACGGTGACTCGATCCTAAAGGCGGTCTGTTTTAAGGGGCAGAATTTTCGCGTACGCTTCAAGCCTTCAAACGGCCTGCTTGTTCGCGTGCGCGGACGTGTCACGACCTATGAAGCACGCGGCGAATACCAGATCATTGTCGAATCGCTTGAACCGGTCGGCGAAGGTGCTCTCTCAGTTGCGTTCGAGCAGATCAAGGCCAAACTTGCCGCCGAAGGCTTGTTTGACAACGAGCTGAAGCGTCCGTTACCTGCCTTTCCGCGTCGGATCGGGGTGGTGACTTCGCCGACCGGAGCTGCCCTTCAGGATATCCTGACTGTGCTTGAGCGACGCGCGCGATCAATAGGCGTTGTGATCGTGCCGACGCTGGTTCAGGGTGAACGGGCGGGCGAGCAGATCGCCGAAGCTATCAGCCTCGCCAATCAGTTCAACGAACAGGCCGACGATTCGACCAGTATAGACGTGCTTATCGTCGGGCGCGGCGGCGGTTCTGCGGAAGACCTGTGGGCATTTAACGAGGAACAGGTTGCTCGCGCGATCCGCGGTTCACGTATTCCCGTTATCTCGGCTGTCGGCCACGAGGTCGATTTCACGATCGCAGATTTTGTCGCGGACCTTCGTGCCCCGACACCATCGGCGGCCGCTGAGATCGTCGCCAGGGCTGAAGCTGAGGTGGTCGAACAATTGCGGCGATCGTCAGCCGAACTTGTCCGCTCGATGAATATGCGGATGCTCGTCGCGCGAACAGAGGTGCAGGCGCTGGCGATGGCCCCCGTATTCGCCGAATTCCCATCGAGCTTGCGTGAAAGGCGTTATCGCATTGATGAGCTCATCTCGATCGCTGAAGATTCGGTAGGATCGCAGCTGCACAAATCGCTCGAAAAACTCCGTGAGGTTGCTATTCGGCTCTCGCCCGTCGGCCTCGCCAGTAAAGTTGGTGAGAACAAGCGTCGGCTCGGGGTGATCGATCAGAGGACGATAACGGCAGGCAGCGAGCTTACCCGACGCAGGCATCAAATGCTCGAGAATGCTATGGCACGGCTCGATTCGATGTCGCCGCTGAAAGTGTTGGAGCGCGGTTATTCGATCACACAAGCAAAAGATGGGTCGATAATTCGGGACGCTGCCCGGGTTGCGTCCGGTGATGAGGTCCGGATACGGCTCGCCATCGGTGAACTAGGAGCGACAGTTACCGAGGTTCACGAAGTCGGGTGAGTAGGGTGAGTTATTTGAGAAAAAGACTCCTGATCATTGCGATCGTTCTTGGCTTTGTTGCGTCGGGATGCGGCGTCGGCAGCTATCTCTATTGGCAGCGGCTAAAGGCGACACCGCAGTATTCGCTCGCGCTTTTGATCGATGCGGCTCGTCGCGGCGATCAGCCGATCGTAGACGAATTGGTGGATTCCGACGCAATGGTCGACGATTTTGTGCCGCAGATTATCGAAAAGGCGGTCGAACTCTACGGTCGCGGTCTCCCGCCCTCATTGGTTTCACGCATCACCTCGGTCGCAGCTCCGTTAATGCCTGCGATACGCGAGAGGGCACGAAGCGAACTGCCGAACCTCATAAGGAAAGAGACCGCGCGATTCGAGGGTGTGCCGTTTGCAGCGATGGTGATCGGAGCCGATCGGTACCTCGATATCGTCGTAGATGGCGAGGACGCGACCATAAGATCGAAACTGCCGCGACATTCATTTGAGGTCAGGATGAGACGCGTCGGCTCCAGGTGGCAGATCGTCGGTATTCGTGACGCGCAGCTTGCAACGCGCGTGGCTCAGGCCATCGGCCAGCAGATCATCGGAGCAGCTTCGAAGGGCGATCTAAGGCAAGCGGCAAATGAACTCGGCATTGGCGACTTTAAGGACATGATCCGAGAGGCCGAAAAGATCTTTGAGTAAACAAAGCGAAACATACGTCCGGAGCCGCGTTGGTCGTGAGGGGTATGTCAGTTTTCGAACTACTAAGAAAATAAAGAGATTATGGCAAAAACTTTCGAAGAATCGTTGGACCAACTCGAGGCAATTGTGAAAAAACTCGAAGACGGCGACATGCCGCTCGAAGAAAGCCTCGAGCTATTTGAAAAGGGCATTAAGCTGTCTCGTGATTGTCGTGAACGTCTGATGAAGGCCGAAAGACGGATAGAGGTTTTGATGAAAGATGCGAATGGCGATATCGGGCTCGAGGAGATAGCGGTTGACGAATAAGGCCGCTCCGCCAGGCGAACTTACACGTCCGGCTGCGGCCGAGCTTTAGACTGGTCACGGCGCGAAGCCGATCACGGATTCTTAACCCCTGGCCTGGCAGCTTTTCGCTGCTGGATAAGGTCACATGCCTGATACGCACCAGTCGGGTCGATCGCACTGCGGCCGATTTCTATATGCTGTATCTTTCCCTCCTTATCGATGACAAATGTGCCGCGATTGCCGTAACCTGACGCAGCGTTATAGAGGCCATAAGCCTTTGTAGTGTCGCGTTTCCAATCGGACAAAAGCGGAAAGGTCACGCCAGCCTGTTTGCCAAACTCTTTGTTCGACGCAAAACTGTCCATCGAAATGCCAAGAACCTGAGTTTCGTTTGCTTCAAATTTTGCGATATCAGCCTGATACGCTTTCATTTCGGCCGTTCAGCCGCCGGTGAACGCGAGCACATAAAACGCGAGGACCACGTTCTTCTTGCCGCGAAAGTCACTGAGTTTTACTTTCGTTCCGGATGTGTCGTTCAATTCGAAATCGGGAGCGACATCACCAACCTTGAGGTGCGTCGCGGGTGCCGATGGCGTTTGAGCTGCCGAAATACCGGCAAGCGCCATCGAAAAGACAATGGTCAATAGTACTTTTTTCATATAGTTCGATTCCCGAATCTGAACGGGTCCGGGAAACGGCGATAAGCATACCACCTGCATTCACGGACCCGGAAGGTCGGAGGCAAAAGCAAAGCCCCCGAGGTCGTTAATCACGCGAACTGAAAATAGTGAGAATATACCAGAACAACAGTGCGATACTCGCAAAAAGCGTCAGCGATGCCGCTACGTGTTGGCTGGTATTGAACCGGTGCAGAACATTCGAGGTCTCGTAAAGGATCGCGGTTCCCGCGAATGCGACCATCACGAACGCAAACACGCTTCCAAGCGAAAAGCCGAAGATCGCGCTGGATACGATAAATCCGAGTGCGATAAACCCGCCGATCGCGAGGATCGGGCCGAGGAACGAGAAATCGCTCTTCGTAATGAACACGGTTGCCGTTATCCCCAAAAACAGTCCTAAGGTCACGATTCCGGCTTTCATCAGCACCGAGGCATCACCGGCGTAGTAGGTCGAGATCATTATCAACGGGACAAAGATCACTGCCTCCGCAACAATAAAGATACCAAGGCCCAAAAATTGTGTGAGCTTTGATGTCTCGGACATTGCCCACCGATTTGCAAGAAACGAGACACCCATGAAAAGTGCCAAAACCGCGAGCCAGCCGATCGAGCCTCCGCTAAATATCACGTTTGCGATCAAACCCGCCGCACCCGACGCGAAAAGAAATGCCTCAACGCCGATAAAAGCCAGTATCGCAGCCGCGAGAAGGAGGTACGTCTTACGAATGAACTGCGCCCGCTGAGCAGGCAATGCCTCTGCAACAGAATTTCCGAATGATGTGGTGTATTCGTTCATAGTTGGTGAATTTGATGTAATTTCTTCGAAATTCTTTGTCTGTTTTCAGTGATCAACAGTATACCTGAAACTGGGGGGAAGTTAGAAGTTTCGCGGATGTTTCGACCGGTCTGTGTGTATTTCCACATTGCTGTGAAATGTTTCACAGCCACTAGACCGGTTTTCAGGCGCGTACGCTATCCAAACTCCCAGATTCCTTGAAAATATGGGCCTTTCGCAGATCAGCCGGCAGCACGGAAATTGCGTTAAGAAAGTGCAGGGCTTGAAAAGCCCATGATCTAAAAATCTTGGTAATACCATCGCCTGATGCAGTCATGATCGGGTTAGATCGGAGGAGCATCATGAAAAAGAGAAACTTTACAGTATATGCCTCAACGATCGTGCTCGGCTTTCTACTTCTACTCGCCGCAAGCGAGATAAATGCCCAAAAACGGACAGAGTTCAAAGTCGAACCGCTGGACAAAGCGGCTTCGCAGGCAGCGATCTCAACAGACGGTTTGCAGGTCTTGAATCTCAAGTGGCAGACCGCAGTCAACAATAGCGTTACGATCCCGGGAAACTCGGTAAAATTCAGCAGTTACGGCCAGCCATCGATCAATACGAACGGGCTTGCCGTGTTCCGTGCTCGAAGCACGGGCGGGCGCAGAATGACCGGGATCTATTTCAAACATATGCATCAAGGGGCAGTTTTGCCGATGGTCGACATAAACACCCTGGTCCCATTTCCTAACAATTTGAACACAGAGTTTGCCGAATTCTCGGCTTTCCCGAGAATTGCGGCGAATGCGAATTATGCAGCGACCAGCGGACGTCATCAGCCGGTTTATCGTTATCTGCTGCCCGATGGTACCGAGACCCGAGCCGGTACGTCAGGTATTTATGTCGATCTTGGCCAGAACCTCTTGGTCACCGGGGCATCGAAGCTAGGAGCCGCTCCGGGATTCGAATTTTTCCAGGTGCCGGGAACAAAGTATGTTCCATTTGATATCTTTCCGGGGGCACCCGCGATCACAGATAACGGGACGATCGTTTTCAAAGGAAACTTTGCGATCGACGGCGTCGGAAAAACGGGCATATTTTTCCGCGATGTGCTCGATACTCCGGGTGGCGGGAATAAAGATATCCAAATGATAGCAAGTTCGGATAACGAAATACCCAACGCCCCGCCAAGTGCGAAATTCAGAATGATGGCCTTTGAATCGACATCTCCGCCGAGCGTAGCCGGAAACGATGTTGTTTTCCTCGGGCTGGATCTTGAGGCAGATCCGCATTATGGCGGGATCTTTATGGCTCCGATCCGATCGATGCCCGAGCTAATTCCGTTGATCGGAATCGGCGAAAAGGTGCCGGGAACAGACCTTCCGGAGATCACAAGGCTAGGAGAGGCTCTTGCATTCGACGGCAGATATCTTGTTTTCTGGGGAGCTTGGGGCGATCAAATGAAGACCATAAGGCTTTATTGTGCTGTTGACGGCAACCCCGAATTGCTTGCTTACTGTAACGGTATTGACCCGAACAGTATTTACGATCCGGTAACAGATCGCTGGTATCAGGAGAAAGAAGTACCACAGTACCAGGGCATATTCCTTTACGACATACTGCTGAAGAAAGGCGAACTGGTAGCCAATACGATGTCCGATTTCAACGACTTTGTATTTTGGGGCTATTCCGGCAAGGTGCCGGGAAGCGGCCAGGGCGATGATGTTGACGCTGAGCCGCCTAGATGGCGTGGAACATCGTTTGTTGCTCTTTCGGACGGATTGGTAGTTTTCAAGGCCCGAACCGGAACACTGGCGCCGAACAATGAATACGTCGACGTAACCGATGGTCTATATTTGGGCGAGCCTCTGAAGGCGCTTCCATTGCGGATCGTAGCTGAAACCGGTATGGACGCCGCCATGCTTGACCCGAATATCCCCGGAAACGCTCCGATGCCGATCATCGGCCTCGGCCTCGAGCGCGACGGATTCCGCGGACGGTATCTCGCGATCACTGCCTCGATGGCAAATGACGAGGAAAGCTGGGGCGGCATATATGTTGCCGATGTAAGAGCCGGTCGGCCGCATTTAACCGAAAAGGCGAACCTAAAGTCGGGCACCCGGACCGCAAAAGGCCCTGAGAAGTAGGAGATCACAGACGATGGGCTGAACCGATCTAAAGCGATCGGTTAAGGTGCAACAAATAAGGGCTCCGCAATTGCGGGGCCCTTATTTACGTCTGCGTACAGGTGATCAACTTTCAATTCGCGGCCCTTGCGGTCTCTGGCTGTTCGGGCCGTGGCGTCGCAAGTCCTAATTCGGGCGATCGATATGAACATCCGCTAAGCGGTTCGGTTTAAGCCAGGGAATCCGAACTCAGTTTCTAACGATCGCGAAACGCGCAAACAAAGATTTTTTCCATGCAGCCATCACTTTACAGGCTCTACGATAAGCCTGCGCGAAGGTTTTGGTTGTCTGCCAGTATCACCTGTCAGCAGTATGGACTGCCTTTCACCGTATTCGGTAAACACCCATGCCTCGTCCGGTATCAATTTCGGCGTCAAGAAAACCGTTTCATCCGGTGCAATCGGTGTCTGCAACGTGATTTCGATATTGGTTCCCCTTAATCGGGCATCAAGACCGATTGGCGGTTTCGCCGCAATGTCGGTAGGCGGCAGTTCGCCGTCTGATAAAGTTGTATATTGAAAGACTACTTGGACATTCTTCGCTGGTAGTGACCCGAGATTTGTAATCGCAAAATGCCTGTGCGTAAACGTGTACGGGACTGAATCCGTCACGTTCGAAATTGCGGGCACGACTTCGGTAGACACCAAAACCTCGAGGCCCAACCGAGGACGATTTCGAAATTCCTGCATCTGTGGAACAAGAAAGAAATACGCTACAACAGGGGATAAGATAGAGACAATAAGTGCAAGGATGCTGAGGGCGATACTGACATTCTCTTGTGTTAGATACTCCTGAAACCGCATGCCGTGTGTTGTAGTCGTTGTCCTGGACGCAATCGCCTTATTGTTCTTTCTTCGAGCCATAAAAACCCGCACTCGATTGTAATGCCATAATCACTCATCGGCAAACAATCATTGTTGCGGTGCCTGAGCTCCATGTTGTCTGCAGAGTGAACAGAAGCTTCTAACACCTCCTAATCCCACTGCTTTTAGTTAGAAGGTGGCTAGTGCTTTTGGCTCCGAACGCGGAGGGCAGGAAGAAAAACGCGAGGCGTTGCAGTACCTCGCGTCTTTGGTTTGCTTGTAACCGGCGGCTATTCGCCCTTGGCGACGGCCTTGTTCGGGAGTTCTTCCTCCGGACGCGGCGTTGCGAGCCCGAGCTCCGGCGAGCGCCAGAGGTTTGAGACAAGCAACTCGCGGATGAAGGTCATCTCCTTCGGCAGGCGGTCATAGAGCTTAAAGAAGAGATCGTCGTGGGTCGAGATCTCCTTGATCCACATATCGCGGTCAAGTTTCATCACCGTATCCCACTGCTCGGGGCTGAAGTCGAGCCCACGCCAGTCCATATCCTCATATCGAGGCATCCAGCCAAGCGGTGTTTCGACCCCGATCGATTTACCGCGAGCTCGTTCTACGACCCATTTAAGGACGCGCATGTTGTCACCGAAACCCGGCCATAGGAACTTGCCGTTCTCGTCTTTGCGGAACCAGTTCACCGAGAATATCCGGGGCGGTTCCGGGATGTTGCGTCCAAAATCGAGCCAATGGGAAAAGTAGTCGCCCATGTGGTAGCCTGCGAAGGGAAGCATCGCAAACGGATCGCGGCGAACTTCGCCGATATTTCCAAACGCCGCTGCGGTCATTTCCGACCCCATGGTCGCTGCCATATAAACGCCGAACGCCCAGTTGAACGACTGTTGAATCAGCGGAACGACTGAATTACGGCGGCCTCCAAAAATGAATGCCGAAACAGGCACGCCCTTTGGACTGTCAAAAAGCTCATCGACGACCGGACACTGTGTGATCGGGGCGGTAAAACGCGCATTCGGGTGCGCCGCCGGTTTATCGCTTGCCGGTGTCCAATCGTTGCCCTGCCAATCGATCGCATGGGCCGGTTTATCTCCGTCCATGCCTTCCCACCAGACGTCGCCGTCATCAGTTAAGGCGACATTCGTGAAGATTGTATTCTCCTTGATCGATTCCATCGCATTCGGGTTCGAAGAATAATTCGTCCCCGGTGCAACCCCGAAAAAGCCGGCTTCCGGATTGATCGCGTGGAGTTTGCCATTTTCGTCTGGCTTGATCCAGGCGATATCATCTCCGACCGTGGTGATCTCCCATCCTTCTTCCTGAAACGGCTTTGGTGGGATGAGCATTGCAAAATTTGTCTTTCCGCAGGCCGAGGGGAACGCGGCACAAACGTAATCCTTCTTGCCGTCAGGCGACTTTACCCCGACGATCAGCATATGCTCGGCCAGCCAGCCCTGCTCGCGGCCAAGCGTGGAGGCGATCCGGAGCGCGAGGCATTTTTTTCCAAGCAACGCGTTACCGCCGTAACCCGAACCGTAGGAGATGATCGACCGCTCCTCGGGGAAATGGACAATGTATTTGTCCTTTGGATCCGGAGAACACGGCCAGGGCACGTCAGCCTGGCCATCCGCAAGCGGCATGCCAACGGAGTGCAGGCAATGAACGAACTCGCCGCTGCCCAGTGCGTCCAACGCCCTTTGTCCCATTCGCGTCATGATCTTCATGTTTACCGCGACATAAGGCGAATCTGTGAGTTGAACACCGAACTGTGATATTGGCGAACCGATCGGTCCCATACAGAACGGTATAACGTACATCGTCCGTCCTTTCATTGACCCGCGAAACTTTGGGGTCAGTATCGCTTTCATGTCTTTGGGTGCCATCCAATTGTTGGTTGGCCCGGCATCGCCTTTTGACAGCGAACAGATATAGGTTCGGTCCTCGACGCGAGCGACATCAGACGGATGAGACCGAGCCAGAAAGCTGTTTGGGCGTTTTTCCTGGTTCAGCCGGATGAACGTTCCCGCATCAACCATTTCCTGGCAAAGGCGGTCATATTCTTCCTCCGAGCCGTCACAAAGGTAAACAGCGTCTGGTTCACAAAGCTCGGCCATGTCTGTGACCCAGCGCTTTAATTCTTCATTCTTTAGATTTTCGGGAATAGTGTATTTAGCCATACATTTAGTAAATGGACTCGAAAAGTTTGTAAATGCCTAACTTTAGTAAACCAAAACGTACAATAACCGCTTATTTCTGCGAGTATTTCGGTAGATTATCACAACATAACCGAAAAAGTTAACGCGGCCGTAACCAGAAAGCGCGAATTGGCTTTACCAATTTCGCTCACTCCATATGCGTAGTTCGTCCGCCCTTCGGATCGCCGCGATCAGCGCGGTCAATCGATCTGTTCCGACCTGCGGCCGGCATACTGTTTTGTCGTGTGGACCGCGATAGCCAGAATAATTATCGCGCCGCCAAGTATCGCCCATTTCGACGGCTGCTCGCCAACAAAAATAAACACCCAAACCGGATTCAGCAGCGGTTCGATAAATCCGATCAAACTCGCGTCCAATGGGCGGGTTCCGCCGACAACGCCTTTAATGAAAAGTATGTATGAAACACCGATCTGAAACACGCCCAGAAACGTGACGGCGATCCAATCAAGCGCGGTCATAGATCCGATAACGGAAATTCCGGTCGGTGCATTAAGAGCCGCGAGCAGCAGGTTGCCGTAGATAACAGCGATCGTCGGATTGAATCCTTTCGCCTTTGGGTGCCTCAACAGCATTATGTATAGCCCGAGAAATATCCCCGAGAACAACGCTGCGATGTTGCCTTGGTAATCCTCAAGCCGGAGCTGGCCGACAAAGAAAAGGCTCATCCCGGCAAGCACAACGACGACCGTGATCAGGTCGCGCCAGTGAAATTTCTCGCCAATTACAAATGGAGCAAGTACGAGAATGTAGATCGGTGCGGTGTATTGAAGGAAGATCGCATTCGCCGCAGTCGTCTTCTTGGTCGCCCAGACGAATAGGAAAAGCAAAGCGGCATAAATGATCGATGTGAAAACTCCAAAAGCGTCGATCTTCAGGCCGTCTTTCCGCGTTATGGCGATTACGGTCAGCGCCGCAAAAAGCGAACGAAAAAACGTGACCTGATAGGCGTCGAGCGTCGTCAGCTTGATAAATAGTCCACCGGTGCTCCAAAGAAAGACAGCGATGAGCACATAATACAGGGGGCTGATGCGTAAGCTTCTCGATTGCTGCATACTTATTTCGCGGGGAATGCTTTTATCGCGAGTTCGGCAGCGGCCAGTAGTTCCTTTCTTGTGCTTCCTGTGCTGCTTTGTACCGAAAGTCCCCACATTTGCGTTGTAGCAAATTTGGCAAGCGCTTTCGCATTTGCGGAGCTCGGGAGATCGCCTTCTTCGATCGCTCTTTCAAACCGCTCGCGAATATCAGCTTCGCCGTCGCGGCGACGCTTTTTCATTTCATCAAGAAGGGGCCTGGAAGCTTCGCCACCCGCCATAGCACCACATACGAAAAGGCATCCGCCGGGATTATTCTTGTCTGTAAGTAGATCGATCACACCATACAGCAAGCCTTCAAACGCTTCACGGGCAGTGGGCTTTGCAAGAGCTCGATTTACATACGACGCCGGATCACGCCTGTATCGGTCGAGCGCAAGACGAAAAAGGTTTTCCTTATCACCAAATGCAACATAAAGGCTCGGGCGATTGATACCAAGTTCGGCGGTCAGATCGGGGATCGTGGTTCCGTGAAAACCCTTGCGCCAAAAGAGCATCATTGCCTTTTGGATCGCTTGATCTAGATCGAACATTCTGGGACGACCGCGTTTCATCTTTAGTGATATTGTGGGCTAATGAAAAATAGCACAACAGTCTTGACATTGCGCAGCTGGCGGCAATATATTTACCGGTCAGTACATAAATAAACGATCGAAAAGGAGAACGACTCATGAACGAATCGTCATTTGAAGGCGTAGGCGGACTGAAGATCTTTAACCGAACGTGGAAGCCCGAGAGTTCGCCTCGAGCCGTTATGGTCCTGATCCACGGTTTCAATGCTCATAGCGGCTATATGACCTGGCCGGCAGAGCAATTGGCGGCCGCGGGCATTGCATGCTATGCGCTTGACCTTCGCGGACGCGGCCAATCGGAAGGTGAACGCTTCTATGTCGAGGAATTTACTGATTACCTTGGAGATGTTGGTAAGCTAGTAAACATTGCTCGAACCGAGAATCCTGGACTGCCGGTCTATCTGCTCGGACATAGCGCAGGCGGCGTGATCGCGACGTCATATGTTTACGAGCATCAGGATACGATTGGCGGGTTGGTCTGTCACAGTTTCGCGTTCGATGTCGGATTGCCTCATCTGGTGCAGCTTGCTTTGGAAGGCATAGCGAAGATAGTCCCGCATCTCCACGTGTTCTCGTTGAACAACGCCGATTTTTCGCGTGATCCGGAGCATGTGGAGCGGATGAACAACGATCCGCTAATTCATAAGGAATCACAGCCAGCCGAAACCGCTCGGGTTATGCTGCTTGCGGCCGAAGCTCTGAAAGAGCATATGCCGAACTTCCGCGTTCCGGTATTCATCATCCATGGCACCGATGATAAAGCGACGCGGTCGGCCGGCAGCCAATATTTCTTCGACAACGCGGGCTCGAAGGATAAGACGCTCAGGCTTTACGAAGGCCACTACCACGACCTTCTGGCCGACCTAGATAAAGAAAAAGTGATGGCCGACATTTTGGCCTGGCTTGACGAACGCATCCCGGCAGAGAATGCAGCCACAGCATGAGTGCAAAGTTGAGAGAACGGCTTCCGATTGTTGAGGACGTACTCGGCGAACGGGAAGCTGTTCTTTCTTTGAACCTTACCAGCTACAAGAACCACGTTTATCGGATGGTCAACTTCGGCCTTGCTTTCGGAGACCTTTCACCGGCTGAGGAAGAAAAGGTCATCATTGCCGGGTGCTTTCACGACCTCGGCATATGGAACGACGGTACGTTCGATTATCTCCGGCCGTCGATCGCACTCGCCCGTGAATATCTTGAGCAGATTCACAAACCCGATTGGTCCGATCAGATATCGCTTATGATCGGCGAGCATCACAAACTTCGGCGTC
The DNA here is from genome assembly GCA_016716305.1 of Chloracidobacterium sp. Classification (NCBI taxonomy): domain Bacteria; kingdom Pseudomonadati; phylum Acidobacteriota; class Blastocatellia; order Chloracidobacteriales; family Chloracidobacteriaceae; genus Chloracidobacterium; species Chloracidobacterium sp. Next base: position 913,870 of record JADJWP010000002.1, on the reverse strand, counting down.
ATCGAGGAGATGCCCTCACCGAGGCGTTGCGGAGGGCCGATCTTGTTGATATCTCGTTGGGAGTTATCAGGTTCGGGCTCGACCCAGTTTTTGTGAGGGATGTGAGAACGCGATTTCCGAATACGGGCTTTCACGTCGGTTTGCTTAGGACCGCGTGCTCATGGGTATTGCACCATCCCTTCAACCCGGTCCCCGTTTTAAAATGGTAAAATTTGGTCGCATAGGCGTTTAAGAATAATCTGATCGCGGCCTCAAAAATGAATGCATAGTCTATCAATGCCATATTTTCTCGCCGCCGGTGCCGTTCCCCAATTCCTGACCGAGTCGGTCGCTTTGATCGTCGCCGGTGCGCTTATTGCGTACATATGCTTTCGGTTAAAGCTCGTTCCCATAGTAGGATTTCTCCTGGCTGGCGTGCTGATCGGCCCGAATGCCCTTGCGATCGTCAAGGACCAGGCGCTTGTCGACGCGACCGCCGAGATCGGCGTTATCCTGCTTCTTTTCACGATCGGCATCGAATTCAGTCTTGAAAAGCTGGCAAAGATACAGCGATTGATCTTTGGCGGTGGTATGATGCAGGTCGGATTCTCAGTAGCTGCGACCGCGTTCGTCCTCTCAGCATTCGGTGTCGATTGGAAGGCAGGCATATTCACCGGAATGCTGGTCGCCCTGAGCTCGACGGCGATCGTTCTCAAGCTTCTTGCCGACAATGGCGAGACGAATTCCGAACCCGGGCAAGTATCCCTCGGCCTGCTTATTTTCCAGGATCTTGCGATCGTGGTCATGGTGCTGCTTGTGCCTATCCTCGCGGGCAGCGAGGGCGGCGGATTGGGTGACATCGGTATTGCACTTGCGACGGCCGGGTTGATAATCGCCGCCGTATTGGTGATCACACGACGTGTAATGCCCAAGATCCTCGAAGCCGTCGCGATGACATGCTCGCCCGAACTATTTCTTCTTACCGTTATTGCGATCTGTTTCGGCACGGCTTACCTCACAAGCCTCGCCGGTGTCAGTCTTTCGCTCGGTGCCTTTCTCGCCGGCTTGATGGTCAGCGAGAGCCGCTTTTCACAACATGCTCTGACCGAGACGCTGCCCTTACAAATACTCTTTTCGGCCACGTTCTTCGTATCGGTCGGGATGTTGCTCGACCTCGGATTTCTCGTTCAAAACCTGCCGATCGTCGTCGCCGCGGTTGCGACGGTATTGATCATCAAGATCGCGACCACCTGGATCAGCGTAAGGACACTTGGCTATGCGACACCGATCGCAGCCGCTTCAGCACTGACTCTTGGGCAGATCGGCGAGTTTTCGTTCGTGCTCGAACGCGCCGGTCGCGAGGTCGGTCTATTTCCGGCCGCAGCTGGAACGGCCGGCTCGCAGGCGTTTATTGCGACCACCGTCATACTGATGGTGGCAACTCCGCTTTTGATGCGATTAGGATCGCGGCTGTCTGACCGCATTGTCGAACGACGCGAGACGGGCAGCATGCCCGACGATTTGGAAACGCAGCTTGCTGACCACGAACTTGACCTCGAAGATCATGTGATAGTCGCCGGTTACGGACGCGCGGCACGGTCTCTGGTCCGGATTTTAGCCGGATCGGGCATACCCTATGTCATCACGACCCTTAGCCCTGACGGCGCAAACGAAGCTGAGACCGAAGGTCTTCCGGTAGTTCGCGGCGATGCATCGAAGCTGTTTCTTCTGACGCACGTCGGCATCCAGCGGGCAAAGATGCTGGTCATCGCCGATGATAATCCATCGACCGCCCATCGGATCACATCGGTCGCCCGCCAGCAAAATCCTACGATGAGGATCGTCGTCCGAACCCGTTACTCGATAGATGCCGAGGAACTGCTGCAGGCCGGTGCTGACGAGGTAATATCCGAGGAATTCGAATCGGTGGTGCAGTTGTTTGGCGAGGTGCTTCGCGAATATCGTGTCGATGCGGAAAAGATCGAACGACTCGAGGACCTCGCCCGAAAGAACGGTTATGCGGCGATGACGTCCGAGCAGCTGAAGGTCGAGAATTCAGAATTTGCGTGCAAGCCGGGCGACGATTGTTACGATTCGCGAACCGTCACGATCCGCGACGGTTCTCCGGCTGCCGGAATGACGCTCGGGGAACTCGGCCTTGGAGATCGCGGCGACCTCGTCGTCAAAGAGCTTATCCGAAACGCCGCACCGATCGATGTTTCTCCGCAAACAACGCTCTTGCCCGGCGATGAGCTTATAATTGCAGGTTCGACCCAGGCATTTGCCGGCAACGCCGCGAAGTTTCGCGCCGGCACCGCCCAGGCGAATATACAGGCTGACGGCGGTAATGCCGTTGCCGTCGGCTTCGCAAGCCGAACCGCCGACCCAAGCAGGGAACCAGCGATCGATACCGAGAAGGAATATCTTTATCAATCAAAAGCCGACGAAAGCGTCTGCGGCCACCTTGACCAGATCAGACCTGTTTTTCCCAGCGCCGCCGGCTGCGAGGAATGCCTTGCTGACGGCGACGATTGGGTGCATCTTCGTATGTGCCTTACCTGCGGACACGTCGGATGCTGCGACACTTCAAAGAACAAACATGCAACGGCTCACTTTCGCGAAGCCGGGCATCAGTTGATGACATCGATGGAGCCCGGCGAGGACTGGGGCTGGTGCTTCGTTGATGAGGAATACATCTAACGTCACCGGCCGTTCATTGCGAGCCTGCTGACAATGTGCTTCGGAAAACGAAAGCCTACTCACCGGATGCGGCCGACGAGATCGTTTCGCGGAGCTTTTTGGCCGAGGTCGTTGCCGGTTCGAGTTCGACCTCGTCGACGTTGCCGCGGACCTTTTTGCCGAAGACCGCGTTCCAGGGCGGGATGACGATCGTCACATTTCCGGCCGTCCGCGACTGGCACGCAAGGCGAATGTAAGGTGAGTCGGACTCAGGCTGATTATAGCCGAAGACCTTCATCTGCCGGCGTTCACGGGCCGAAGGCTGCGAGAGCTTCTCGGCGCCGCCGAGAACGCCTACCCAACAGGTGCCGCACGATGCCGACGTGCATTCGACCGGCACGGGGCCTTCCCAACAGCGGGCATCACGCGACTGCCAGTCCTGCGAGCGGTCGAGTGCAGAGGCCGAAGCTATCTCCTGATCGTTCACTATCCTAAACCGTCCGGTCGATGCGTATTCGTCATAGACGACCGAGAAATTCTTGTCGATGGTCTTAAGAAAACCAAAAATGCCCTGCGAATCGTCCGCCTTGCGGGTGGCGGCGATCGAGTCCGGCGAACCGGCCATTATGCCGGCTGGTTTTTGACCGACGCCGGGAGCCGCTTTGAAAGCTTCGAAGCCGACCTGGATCATCGTCATTAACCCGGCAGCCGCGATCGCAAGCGTCAACGATTCCTTGGTTTTCGCCGCAGCCGCAGCGGTCTTCGCGATGCTCCGGATCTCGTCCGCAATTTCTTTGACATCGTCGCCCGAAGCGGCCCTTGCCTCGATCGCTGCCTTTACCTGCGGCCAATAGCGGTGGCCGTAAAGAAAGCTGTGCGATGTGTCGATCTTGTCGTCGAGGCCAAAGTCCCCCTGCATCGCAAGCCCCCGTTTGGCTTCCTCTGCGTCGTCAGCAGATCGAAGAAAGCGATGAAGATCAAGCGGATAGAATCGGAACCAAACCTGTACGGCCGTCCTTTCTACTTCGTGGATCTCGTTCGAAAGAGAATCGACAGCGGCGAGCCAATCGGCTTCGGCAAACTTGTTAAGCGAATCTGTGAATAGGTTACTCATAGCGTTAAATTCGATGGATCAGGCAAAAGAGTATTAAAGCAAATATCACTGATGCCGACAAACCCGCCGTGTTTCGTTTAGCCGCAGGTTACCTTTCACCCACCGATCAACCGCTGGTTCGAAAGCGTTCGTAGACTCAATATGCACCAATCACATGATGCTTGTCAGTCTTAGCGATCAAAATTGGACGGTAGGTTATTTTGCGACCCGAGGCTTTCGTCGCAATTTTACGCAAACTCAAGCCAGTCAAAGTTTTACTGCCAGGCATAATATTTCACGATCCCAATATTAGTTGATATGGCAGCTCGAGTTCTCATTTAATGAACGGGTTAGACCTGTATCGATCTTATTTCGGTTGGCGTTGGCAGTCGGTTTTTCGGCTAACATCCCAATGCCATCATTTATGCCGGAATGCAGGCTTTCGTTGACAACCTTTCGGGCGCTAGGTAATAATTCCGAAACGGTTAAGACGTTTGGTAGGACTCTCAATGGACAGGCGGATCTTCCACATCGTTTCGCAGCTTTCCAACGGTCTGGGTCGTCAGTGGGCCGTCGTGAAGATGGCCGAAGAGGTCCGGATGTCTGTGTCACAATTTCGAAGGCTCTTCAAGGATCAAGTCGGACAGACGCCAGTCGAGTTCTTAAATCAGCTTCGATTGGCAAAGGCCCACGAGCTGCTTTCAGACCCAAAGTGCTTCCTCCAGATCAAGGAGATCGGTGCTAGCGTGGGCTATGTCGATAAAAGTCGATTCACCAGAGAATTCAAATCCAAATATGGTCTTACGCCATCTGAATTCCGTGATAAGCAAGCTGAGATCGAGCAGTCAAAGGTGAAAGTTCTACATAAATGATCTATTTGGACAACAAAAGGTCTTTTTAGACAACTAACAACCATTCATGCGGTGAACCTCCTGCTATAAACTCTTAACGATACAAAACGATCGTGAAGCGGTTCGGAAAACTACGAATTTCTGGAACGACAATGATTCATTGTTGCCAAACGATCGGGTTGCACAAACGTTGCTGCATCAAACCCAAAGAGTCACCATTGGAGGCCTAAATGCGATACATATCCAATTCAATGATTCGGGCCGGAATCTTTAGTTTCACGTTGCTCTCAGTTGGTTTTGTTTATTACGCTGCATTTGGCAGTCGCTGTGTTGAAGCCTCGAGTTGTGAGGAAACGTTCACCAATTTCACCAACGCAAACTGGGCCTATAGTAATGCTTTTCAGAGCTATTACTACGGTGTCCCTACAACTTGTCAACAGCAATGCCAAAACAGTCAAAACCCAAACTGTATTTCAGATTGCCAAATATCACGACATACCGCACTCGCTCAGGCGGACACAGCTTTGTTCACCGCCGCATGGGCCACTTGCACGCCGATAACTGTTGACGAGTGCGATCAAGCACGGGCTATGGCTGATGATTGTGCGATTCAGCATAATTATCTTGATTATCCGAATCAGGAGGAGAGATTGGCGATTTTTGCGCAGTACTCAGCATGCATGCTCGCTAGTAAGGTAAGCGCTTGTCAGTAACTTGGGCCTGATTATTAGAGTGCTCCTTAAGCGGATATCTGGGAGGAGTCCTCAAAGGTGATGAATTCTAATTTGATCGCATTCAGTTTCGATGTTCCAACTTGTTTCGTCGATGGATCAATTGGCCTCGTTTAATAGATTCAGCGATTTTGCTGTTGCCCGCTGAGTTTGAATATGAAGTCTTTCTCGGTTCTGGTTTTCGTTGCGTCATCCTTCTTTTTAACTTCAGGTCAAACGCCGTCCGGCACGCCTGCGGGGCCATCTTCACAGACAAGCGCTAGAATCAAGAATTTCGGCTCAAGCCTTCAGAAATATGAAAAAAAGAGAAAACAGACCGCGAATTTGAATGCAAAGAACGACCCGTTAAAAAGCATCGACAATAAAACCGACGATGATGAAGTTATTAAAATAGAAACCGGGCTTGTCTTGCATGATTTGCTGGTTTCCGATCGTGCGGGGAATGTTGTGACCCAGCTCAAGGGTTCTGATTTTCTTTTGCTGGAAGACCAGGTTCCACAGTCGATCGAAGTGTTCGCCGCTAGCGAAAACTCACGGATTCCGCGTTCTATAGTACTTGTAATCGACACCAGTCTATTGCAGTTTCCATTCCTGAAAATGAGTACGGACGCCGCGAAGACCCTCGTTGATAAACTCAGGCCCGATGACGAGATGGCGATCGTTACGGCCGACTTGATACTCCATTCGGATTTCACAGCCGATAAGACGCTCCTTAAAGCCACCTTGAACGAGGTGGAGAAAAGAGGCATTGAATACGCCTCATGGTATCGGCGCGGAGCTCGAAAAGATGACCAGGGATATGAACACGCGCTTAATATTGGCCGTGGCGGGCAGTTTGAAACGCTGCTTGCAGTCCTGAATGAGATGTTTGACGATAAACGAAAACAGCGTGTCATCATTTTTCAGGGCGACGGAGGTCATATGATCTGGCTAAAACCCGACAAAAACCTTCCTTACCCGGTATCACACACGACAAGAATGAACAGTGGAATGAAATATTCGGGGGAAAGCGCAATTAAGAAGTTCGGTTTTGGGGAGATAGAAGAAGCTATTGAGGTTTCAAGGGTCACGATCTATTCTGTTATTCCAGGAATTCGGTTTTTCGGACTGCCGAAAAGAGAACGAGCGAATCGAGCGAGAATTTCATGGGCGAAGGTTAACGAAGCATTTGGGTGGAAAACCGATTATCCGGCGGAAATGACGCGTATGTTTGAAGACCGAGAAGAAAATGTACGCACTGCCGGCCAAGCTGCAATGTTCAAAGTGGCGGAACTGTCGGGCGGCAATACTGCCGTGATGGAGAAACCGGAAGATGCGGGACGCATCTACGCTGATATTTTGGGTGTTATCGAGAGCCGTTATGTGATCGGATACTACCCGACGGACGGTGTCCCGAGCGAGAGACGACGAAGTGTAAAGGTCGAGGTGCGCGGCCGACCTGATTACACCGTTACAACACGCAGTCATTACATTTTGAAGTAGGCCTTTGAATCGCGACCGACCTCTGCGACACGTCCGCAAAGCTTAAGCCCTAAACATGGAACTTAGAAAGCCGAAGTGCGTCTATCGAAATAGACGCACTTCGGCTTTGATACCGAAATCGATCGGAAATGTTTCTCCGGGTATTGATCAGCCGTCGTCAGTGGGTGTTAGTGCTTACGTTCAGATAAAGACGAGGCCGGATCGCGGCCTAGACCCTGCGTCCTCTCACAAGCTGCAGAACCAAAACGATAGCTGCGATCACCAAAAGAACGTGAACAAGGCTGCCAACCTGCGCTCCGGCAAAGCCGAAACCCAAAGCCCACAAAACCAGTAGAATTATTAATATAGTCCAAAGCATTTTCTTTCCTCCCTTCGCCCCAACACTCTCCGATCGAAATCTGCTTCGAACGGGTTCGGCGGCGGTTTTGATCAGTCAGTCGGTTTACGCAGCCGATCAATGTGAAATAGCCAACGGCCTGATCGGCATACTAACCGACATTTTTCACGAAAAACATATTTTCCGCGGAACATAAACCATTTATATCAGTTATTTAAGTTATCTTATGTGCGATTGCGCACGAATTCCCGATCAAAATTCAACTATCATTCATTTAGATCTCAACGAGCCCGAAATATGCGATCTTCGCCGCCAGAACCGATACGCGGGCGATATATTGCGACCATGCGGGCTGATGATGAGCTAGGGAGTTATTAAATGGAAGAAAAAAATTAAAGAAATACTGAACTGCAACGCCGAAACACTGCTGATCGAGGTTTTTTTGGAGCAATGTCCTATCTATTGATCGGGGGCGGCATCGGCGTTGCTGTCGCACTACTTTTTGCACCAAAATCCGGAAGTGAATTTCGGGGCGATATTGCCGATGCGACCAGAAAAGGCTATGACCTTTCACTCGAAAAAGCAGTTGAATTCAAAGCAAAATCGGCTGAGGCACTGGAGTCTGTTAAGGAAAAGGTGGCGAATGTCTACGATCTTGCATCCGCAAAGTTGAGTCAAGAAGGCGAAATGATCTCGGACCTTGTCTTAGGAAAGACGGGCGATGCGGCGGAAGCTGGCGCACCGAAGCAGAATGACTCGGGCAATACGTCTAAACGATCAGGTAACGGCCAAAGGAGTTCGAGCATAGTTTAAGAAAACAGGATCGAATAAGCGGCGTTAAGCATCGATGTTTGACAACGCGGGGACGACACCGAACGGTCTGCACCAGACTTTACTGTTCCTGCGATCGGTAAACCGGATCAAATGCCGGACTTGATTGTCCGCAGATATTCGCGCGATGACAACAGGAATTTGTCCAAGGAGGACAAAACAATGAGAAAGATTTTAAGTAAAGCATTATTTTTATCACTGATCAGCTTGGTGATCACTATCGGCACAATGGCTCAAACCCAGACACGTGCCTATCAGGTTTCCGATCGTCAGGTCCAGACACTTCTGAATCGGATCGAGACCAGAACCGACGCATTCAGGAACGAGATCGAGCGATCGATCGACTACCGAAACAACGATCGCGAGGATTCGATCAATCGAATGATCGCGAATTTCGAAAATGCGACGGATGAACTCAAAAACAATTTTTCATCTCGCCGTTCAACATCGGACGACGTACAAGAAGTTTTGAACAGAGCCGTTCAGGTAAACACGTTCATGTTGAACAATCGCATGTCCGCGACGGCCGAGAGTCAATGGAATCTGATCCGTGCTGACATCAATACCCTTTCGGGTTACTACAGGGTTCGATCTGATTGGAATTCGAATCAGAACTACCCCGGCAGCCAGACCGGCAGTTATTACGTTTCGGATGCCCAACTTCGAACACTTCTCAACCGTCTGAATCAGAGAACGATCAGTTTTCGTACCAGTTTCAATAACTGGGATCGCGTTAATCGACGGTATCAGGAAAGACAGGAATCGGATGTCTCGCAGGATGTCTCCACATTCGCAGCTGCAGTAAACAATCTGAGACAGTATTACAGCGACCGCAATTCTGTTAACGCGGATATCGGCCAAGTGCTGCGGCCGTCGGTCTCGATCAACAGCTTTCTTGGCTCAAACCGAACGAACAATACCATCACAAACCGGTGGAACCTCGTTCGCAGCGATCTGAATACGCTGGCGAGTTATTATCGCCTCAGCTGGGATTGGAACAATCCGGTATTTCCCGGCTCAACAAACCCAAATAACCAGTATGGCGATTTTGACTCACGGCTAACGGGCAGTTGGCGGTTGAATACGGCTCAGAGCGACAATGTTGCTAACACCGTCGAACAGGCCATAGTCAACGCAGACTACAACAACAGCCAGCGTGACCGGGCTCGTGTGAATCTCGAACGCCGTCTGCGTTCGCCTGAGACTCTGTCGTTCGAGAAACGCGGACGGCAGTTGACAATGTCGTCGGCAAATGCGGCTTCCGTGTCGCTCGAGGTCGACGGCAGGACACGTACTGAAACATCGCCGAACGGACGAAGAGTGAGCGTCAACGTTACGGCGACGGATCGCGAACTGACGATCAACTATGAAGGCGATCGGGTCAACGATTATTATGTGAGTTTTGCTCCCGTCAACAATGGTCAATTGAGGGTAACGCGACGCATCTATTTGGAAAACCAGGAGCGGACCGTGACCGTGACCAGTGTTTACGATCGGATCAGCAACAACCCGCAATGGAATACGACTGCGTATCCGACCGTCTCCGATAATTATCGGACCGAAGGATTCTTGATCCCGAACAACACGCGGATGACGGCCAGGCTCGAAACGCCGCTTTCGACGAAGTCTGTCAATAACGGCGACCGCTTTTCGATGATAGTGACCTCGCCTTCACAGTACTCGGGTGCTGTGATCGAAGGAAGCGTAGTTGGTGAAAGATCGGGCGTTGTTTCGGGCCGTGCGAACCTCGGCCTCAATTTTGAGACGATCAGGCTACGTGACGGAAGGACCTATGGTTTTGCGGGCATCGTAGATCAGGTCCGCGAGCCGAACGGCAATGTCGTTAACGTCAATAACGAAGGCGTGATACGTGACGGTAACCAGACCACAAAGACCGTTACACGTGCGGGCATCGGAGCCGTTCTTGGCGCGATCATCGGTGCGATAGTCGATGGCGGCAGCGGTGCTGCGATCGGTGCCGGTATCGGAGCTGGTGCAGGGGCTGGAACGGTCATACTGCAGGGCAGGGATAACCTCGAACTCTCCTCAGGGACTGAGTTCAACCTTACTGCGATGGCTCCGACAACTGTCAGTTCGCGTTAGTGGTTTATGATCGATCGGTCGATCAGAACTGTCGTGACAGGGCCAGCCGCGAAAATGCGGTCGGCTCTGTCACTTTTTAAATGGTTGTTGCAGATGTTGCGATCGTTTTTCATTTCATCGAGGGCTTGGCCGCATCAATCATTAAGACTACGGGACTAAACCGGTCTTCCATGCTTTTCACATTTTGAGGGGATCACCCTAAGGCTTATCAATATCTCAGCTTAAGATGAGTAGTTCGATATACATCGCAAATTGTTGGCCTGGTCGCGATGGGCCGCAGTTTCCGGGTCTGGTGGACTACGGCAAGAAATGGCTATATGCGGTCATGCGCGGTCATGATTGCCTCGTTCCAGGTCATATGTCGTCGACGTTTGGTCATATGGTTCCTATCTGTGGAAATGCGGGGTGGAACGGACGCATTCGGAAAACGCGGATGATGGGCATGTTTAGGTCCAAAAGGGAATTGTGGGCAGGATCATCAAAAACGCCCCACTTTGGCTTGACACCAATTCCCCAAAATCATAATATCTAGAGTTTCGGACTTTGACGGTCTGGGCTGCAGTGCTGTTTGGCGACAAGCAGGCGTGCAGGGGTTTGAAAGCTTAGAGCAGGAATTGTAGCGTAAAGCGGGCGTCCAACGTCCACGGCTTGATCGAGTCACATCTATTATTTGCCACGCTACAGCAAAGTTCGGGCTTTCTGCGTAAGTAGATCAAAAGGTTTCTAAATCAATCAGCTTGAAGCTGCTTGAGCTAACTGCCGGAATGCGTTTTCGGCAAGAGTCAGGTAAAGGACGGATTTTGTCTTTTAAATAGGGGCGAGAGCTGATAGCGATCAGCAAAGAGCCTTCAAGAAATATCTTGAGAACAGCCGGCACGCAACCCGGCAAACGCAGGAAGAAAAGATGCCAACTATCAATCAATTAGTTCGCAAAGGGCGACAGAGAGTTAAGTACAAGACGGCGAGCCCGGCTCTGCAGTCAAATCCGCAGAAACGCGGTGTTTGCACCCGCGTTTACACGTCGACTCCGAAAAAGCCGAACTCGGCACTACGAAAGGTCGCCCGTGTCCGCCTGACAAACCAGATCGAGGTCACGACCTATATTCCCGGCATCGGCCACAACCTGCAGGAGCACTCGATCGTGCTCATTCGCGGCGGACGTGTGAAGGATCTTCCGGGTGTGCGTTACCACATCATCCGCGGAACGCTCGATGCTTCAGGCGTCGCTAACCGCAACCAGTCACGTTCGAAATACGGTGCAAAGCGTCCGAAAGGAGCGAAATAGGTAAAGTATGGCAAGACGTAGAACAGCAGAACGACGAGAGATACTGCCCGACCCGATCTACAACAGCCAGTTGGTGACCAAGTTCATCAACGGAATGATGTGGGAAGGCAAGAAATCGGTTGCCGAAGAGATCTTTTACAGCGCTATGGAAAAGATCGCAGAAAAAACGGGCGAAGAGCCGCTTAAGGTCTTTAAGAAGGCCGTTGATTCCGTCGCTCCGACGCTCGAGGTCAAATCACGCCGTATCGGCGGTGCGACCTATCAGGTGCCGCTCGAGGTCAGCCGCGACCGCCGAAACACGCTCGCGATACGCTGGATCGTCGGAAACGCCCGCAACCGCAGCGAGAAAACGATGCGCGACCGCCTGGTAGGCGAACTTCTCGATTCGACGAGCGGACGCGGAGGAGCGGTGAAAAAGAAAGACGACGTTCACCGTATGGCAGAGGCGAACAAGGCGTTCGCACATTACAGATTCTAGGGAATAGGGACGAGTGACCTGCGTTTTCTTGTTACTGTTCACTCGTCACTAAAGCTATGGCTAACATAAGTTTAGACAAATTTAGAAACATCGGGATCATGGCGCACATCGACGCGGGTAAGACCACGACGACCGAGCGCGTGCTCTTCTATACCGGTGTTTCGCATAAGATCGGCGAGGTTCACGAGGGAACTGCGACGATGGACTGGATGGAACAGGAGCAAGAGCGCGGCATCACCATTACCTCGGCTGCGACGACCTGTTTCTGGAAGCGAAATAACGTAGAACACCGCATCAATATCATAGACACTCCCGGACACGTCGATTTCACGATGGAGGTCGAGCGTTCGCTGCGTGTTCTTGACGGTGCCGTTTGTGTTTTCGACGGCGTCGCTGGTGTCGAACCGCAGTCGGAAACAGTTTGGCGTCAGGCCGACAAGTACGGCGTTCCGCGTATCTGCTTCATCAATAAACTGGATCGTGCCGGGGCTTCCTTTGAACGCTCGTTCGATTCGATCCTAAAGCGGCTCGGGGCAAATGCGGTCGCACTGCAGATCCCGATCGGCCTCGAAGAACACCTCAAAGGCGTTGTCGATCTGATCTCGATGAAAGCCCTTATCTGGAAGGACGAGACCAAGGGAGCACAGTACGAAACGCTGGAAATTCCGGCCGACCTCGTGGATGCTGCGAAAGAGGCCCGCGAAAAGCTGGTCGAAGCGGTTTCGGCGATCGACGACGACCTGATGGTCAAATATCTCGAAGGCGAAGAGATCTCGGAGGACGAGATCCGCAAAGCACTTCGGAAGGGAACGATCGAACTGAAGATAGTGCCGGTCGTTACCGGGTCGGCGTTCAAGAATAAGGGCGTACAGACGCTGCTCGATGCGGTTGTCGATTACCTTCCCAGCCCGCTTGATATCCCGGCGGTCGAAGGAACTGTTCCTCGTTCGGATGCGATCGAGACCCGTGAGGCTGACGCTAAGGCTCCTTTTGCCGGCCTCGTCTTCAAATTAATGGCCGATAAGCACCTCGGACAGCTTGCCTTCGTCAGGATCTATTCAGGAACGGTCAAATCAGGTTCGTATGTCACTAACACGATCAAGGGCACTAAAGAACGTGTCGGCCGATTGATGTTGATGCACGCAAATAAGCGTGAAGACGTCGAGACCGCAAGCGCCGGCGAGATCGTCGCGATCGGCGGAATGAAGAACGTCACGACCGGCGACACCGTTTCGGATGAATCGAAACCGATCATTTTGGAATCGATGGAATTTCCGGATCCGGTCGTTCGCGTTGCAGTAGAGCCGAAGACGCGTGCCGACCAGGACAAGATGGGCATTGCTCTGAACCGGCTTGCTCAGGAAGACCCTTCGTTCCAGGTTTCGACCGACCACGAGACCGGCCAGACCATCATTGCCGGAATGGGCGAACTTCACCTTGAGATCATCGTTGACCGCATGAGACGCGAGTTCAGCGTCGAGGCCAATGTCGGTAAACCCCAGGTTGCATATCGTGAAACGATCACGATGCCTGCACCTGGCAAAGAGATATTCAAGAAGCAGTCGGGCGGCCGCGGTCAGTTTGGCCACGTCGAACTCGAGATCGAGCCGGCTCCCGGCGAAGGCTTCGTGTTCGAGGACAAGATCACGGGCGGAGCCATCCCGCGTCAGTTCATCAAACCGGTCTCTGAAGGCATCAGGGATGCGATGCGTCGCGGATTTCTCGCCGGGTATGAACTGGTAGACATCAAGGCGAGCCTTGTCTTTGGTTCATACCACGAGGTCGATTCGGACGAGCGTTCATTCCATATTGCGGGAAGTCTCGCATTTCAGGACGCGGTCAAGAAGGCAAAGCCGATCCTGCTCGAGCCGATCATGAAGGTCGAGGTTGTGACGCCGGAAGAATATATGGGTGCAGTCAACGGCGACCTCAACCGGCGCCGCGGACAGATCGACAAAATGGAACCGCGTCCAGGCAATGTCTCGGTCGTGACGGCATTTGTGCCGCTTTCGGAGATGTTCGGTTATACGACCGATCTTCGTTCGTCGACGCAGGGACGCGCGACGTCGAGTATGCATTTCGAGCGTTATGCCGAAGCACCGCGAAACGTGGCTGAGGAAATAATCGCAAAGGTCAAAGGGGCCAGCAGCTAAGGTATTTGTTTGAGATTTTGGATCTAAGATCAAAATAGTTCAGGAGAAGATATGAGCAAGGAAAAATTCGATCGCAGCAAGCCGCACGTGAATATCGGGACGATCGGGCACGTGGATCATGGCAAGACGACGTTGACGGCGGCAATCACGAAGGTAATGTCGAAGCACAATCCGAAGATGGTGGTGCGGGCATTTGATTCGATCGACAACGCACCTGAGGAGAAGGCTCGAGGGATCACGATCGCGACGGCGCACGTTGAGTATGAGACGGCGAACCGTCACTACGCACACGTCGATTGCCCTGGGCACGCTGACTATGTGAAGAACATGATCACGGGAGCGGCACAGATGGACGGAGCGATCCTTGTGGTGGCGGCGACTGACGGCCCGATGCCGCAGACGCGAGAGCACATCCTGCTGGCGCGTCAGGTAGGCGTGCCGTCGATGGTCGTATTCATGAACAAGGTGGATATGGTCGATGACGCAGAACTTCTTGAGCTGGTCGAGATGGAGATCCGCGAACTGCTGAGCTCATACGAGTTTCCGGGGAGACGAGATCCCGGTGGTACAGGGATCGGCATTGAAGGCACTGGAAGGGGATCCGGCATGGGAAGCAAAGGTGGACGAGTTGATGCAGGCGGTGGACGACTACATCCCGACACCGGCCCGCGAGACGGACAAGCCGTTCCTGATGCCTGTCGAGGACATCTTCACGATCCAGGGCCGCGGAACGGTTGCGACGGGAAGGATCGAACGCGGGGTGATCAACGTCAACGAGCCGGTCGAGATCGTGGGTATCAAAGACACCCGCAACTCGGTGGTGACGGGCGTCGAGATGTTCAAGAAGCTGCTTGATTCGGGAATGGCGGGCGATAACGTCGGATTGCTGTTGCGTGGAGTTGAAAGAAAAGAGATCGAACGCGGCCAGGTGATCGCCAAACCGGGAAGCATAACCCCGCACACGAAGTTCAAGGCCGAGGCGTATGTGCTGACGAAGGAAGAAGGCGGACGCCACACACCGTTCTTTACGGGCTACCGGCCGCAGTTCTACTTCCGGACAACGGATGTGACGGGCGTAGCACACCTTCCGGCAGGGGTCGAGATGGTGATGCCGGGCGACAACATCCAGATGGAGATCGAACTGATCGCCCCGATCGCGATGGAAAAAGGACTCCGCTTCGCTATCCGCGAAGGCGGCCGCACCGTCGGTGCAGGCACCGTTTCGGAAGTCGTAGAGTAAGAATTTACAAGCCGGATGCAAGGGGCTTGACAAAAAGACCCTGGCTCCGCGCTTCCGGTTACCGAGAACTATGCTAAACGAAAAAATTCGCATCAAGCTGAAAGCGTACGATCATCGCGTGTTGGATCAATCAACACAAGAGATCGTAGACACCGCGAAACGAACTGGAGCGAGGATCGCAGGGCCGATACCGCTTCCGACAGTCAAGAACAAGTGGACCGTTCTTCGATCGCCGCATGTCGATAAAAAGTCGCGTGAACAGTTCGAGATCAGAACACATAAGCGTTTGATGGATATTCTCGACCCAACCGCAGAAACAGTGGATGCTTTGATGAAATTGGATCTTCCGGCCGGTGTCGATGTGGAGATCAAGGCGTTTGGCAAGAACTAATTAGTTGAGTTGGCTGAGTTGGCAGCCGTACAGAGTTCAAAGCGATCTCCACAGGCTCTGTAAGCTTAATGAACGCGGCAGCTTTGGAAACTTTTATGATAAGTGGAATCATTGGTAGAAAAGTCGGGATGACGCAGCTGTTTGCTGAGGACGGAACGGTTACGCCGGTCACCGTCATCAAGGCTGGCCCTTGTGTTGTTGTGCAGACAAAAAGCGCTAGCGGCAGCGACGGTTACAACGCCGTCCAGCTTGGCCTTGTTGAGGACCAGCCGATCAGGCTCAAAAACGTCACAAAGCCATTGCGCGGGCATTTCGAAAAGACCGGCGGCGGAGTGCCGCCGACCCGCGTGCTCAAAGAGATCAGGCTCAACGACGAACCTGAAGCGGCAGTCGGCGACCAGGTTAAGGTCGACGTTTTCGCAGACGGCGACAAGATCGAGGTAGTCGGCAAATCGAAAGGAAGGGGCTTTGCGGGTACGATCAAACGGCATAATTTCAACCGCGGCCCGGAGTCGCATGGTTCGATGAACGTTCGCCGTCCGGGTTCGATCGGGCAATCTGCGTACCCTTCACGCGTGATCAAGGGTACACGTTCTTCTGGACACATGGGCGATGAGCGTGTGACGGTCAAAGGCCTGACAGTTGCAAAGGTAGATGCCGAAAACAATTTGCTTATGATCCGTGGTGCGGTACCGGGAGCGAACGGAAGTTTGGTTGTTGTAAAGAAAAGTTAGGAAACTGCGAGAGGCATCTGGCGGACAAAAGAGTTTTGTCATTGTCGGGTTCTCGCAATTCACTTGAGGAAAAGATTATGCCTACCGTGAAGGTTCGCAATTTGAAGAATAAAGAGGTTGGTGAAGTGAATCTCTCAGACGCTGTTTTCGGTGTCGAGCTTAACGAGTCATTGATCCATGCCGCTGTAAGGAACTATCAGGCCAACGGCCGACAGGGAACCTCGGCGACGAAGACCCGCGGCAACGTTTCGGGCTCGGGCCGTAAACTCTGGAAGCAGAAAGGAACGGGCCGTGCTCGTATTGCCTCGCTTCGCTCGCCCCTCTGGAAGGGCGGCGGTAATGTCCACGGTCCGCAGCCGCGGGACTGGTCATACAAGATGCCGAAGAAAATGCGTCGCGGAGCTCTGCGTTCGGCACTTTCTGAGAGACTTCGTGAAGGCAATGTGATAATCATCGACGAGTTTGGTTTCGGTTCACCGCGGACCAAAGAATTTCTCGGTGCGATCGGATCCCTCGGTCTTGTCGACGCCAAGAAACAGCCGAAAACGCTTATCATTGATTCGCTCGATAACGAGAATTTGGTGCTTTCGTCGCGTAACGTTCCGAAAACAAAGGTCACCAACAGCTTTGGTTTGAACATTTACGACATCATTTTCCACGAAAAGCTTTTGATCTCGAAGTCTGCGGTCGAAGAGCTCAACGCGTTGCTCGATCCCGCGCGTGAGAGCGGCCAGGAATTACTAGAGGACGTGGTCGAAGAAAAACCGAAAGCGAAAAGATCTGCTAAGCCGAAAGCCGAAAAGAAGTCGGTGCCGGTTGTCGACGCAGCAGAAGACGAAATGACCGAAACGAAACAGGAGGCGGCTGACAATGAGTAACGTAACCGTTTGGGATATTTTGAAGTCGCCTGTCGTGACCGAAAAAAGCGTCATCCTTAAAGAGGATTCGACGGACGAGAACAGTGGACGAAATCAGGGTCAGGTATTGACGTTCCGTGTCGATCGTAAGGCCGGGAAGAAGGACATCAAGCAGGCGATTGAAGAGATCTTTAACGTCAAGGTAGCGGCGGTCAGAACTGTCAACTACGAAGGAAAGATGAAACGCAGGGGCCGGCAGGAAGGGCGTCGTCCGAATTGGAAAAAGGCATACGTCACTCTGAAAAAGGGTGAGCCGATGGTCGATTACGCAGAAGCGATCTAAATCAATGGAGAATTGATAAGTGAAAATGGAAAATTAAGAAACATCGATTATCCATTGTCCATTTTCCGTGATTCATTGAATTAATTATGGGAATCAAGAGATTAAAACCGACATCGCCGGCACGACGGTATCAGACATATCTGACGCGCGACGAGCTGACGCCGGGAGCAACACCCGAGAAATCGTTGCTCGAACCGAAGAAGAGAATTTCCGGCCGTAACAGTGACGGGCGAATTACCATCCGTCGCCGCGGGGGAGGTCATAAACGACATTACCGCATCATCGATTTCAAACGCGACAAGGCCGGTATCCCGGGACGTGTTGCCCAGATCGAATACGACCCGAACCGCTCGGCGCACATCGCTTTGATCTCTTATCTTGACGGTGAAAAGCGATACATCATCGCACCGGTCGGATTAAAGGTCGACACGATGATACTCAGCGGTGAAGAGGCTGATATTTTGCCGGGAAACGCATTACCGATCAAAAATATTCCGCTCGGCACCGAAGTTCATAACATCGAACTCCGACCCGGCAAAGGTGGCCAGATGGTTCGCTCAGCGGGCGGCTTTGCACAGATCGTCGCAAAAGAAGGCGATTACGCACAGCTGAGGATGCCTTCGGGCGAGGTCCGCCGAGTTCCGGTCGTTTGTATGGCGACGGTTGGACAGGTCGGCAATACCGAGCATGAGAACTTATCCCTCGGCAAGGCAGGCCGTAACCGATGGAAAGGAAAGCGTCCAAAGGTTCGCGGTGTTGCAATGAACCCGGTCGATCACCCGCATGGAGGCGGCGAGGGCAAGACGTCAGGCGGTCGACATCCGGTGACACCTTGGGGGCAGCCGACACGAGGATATAAAACACGTCGTAATAAGCGCACGACCAATATGATCGTGAAGGACAGGAGAAGAAAATGACGAGTGACGCGTGTTGAATGATAGAACTAGGTCATTCTGCATTCCTCAGTCTGAAGTCTGAATTGGAAATATGCCACGTTCATTAAAGAAAGGACCGTTTATCGATCTCAGCGTTCAGAAAACGCTGCAGCGCATTCTGGATGGCGGAAAGAAGCCGCCTGCTATTAAGACATGGTCGCGACGCTCGACGATCACTCCGGATATGGTCGGTTTGACGTTCGGCGTTCATAACGGGAAACGCCACATACCCGTTTTTGTTACCGAGAACATGGTCGGACACAAGTTGGGTGAATTTTCGCCGACCCGCGTCTTTAAGGGTCACCCTGGTACGAAAGCGGAGAAGATGGCGAAGAGGAAGTAGGCAGTTAGCGGTCAGCATGCAAAGGTTTACCGCTCACGGCTAACCATTAAGAATATGGAAGCGATAGCAAAGACAAAATACCTGAAAGGAAGTCCGCGAAAGGCTCGGTTGGTAATTGACCTGATCCGTGGTCGCAATGTTTCGCAGGCACTTTCGATCCTGAAATTCACGGACAAGCGGGCAGCACAGCCGATAGCTCAGTGCTTGAATTCGGCGATCGCGAATGCGACTTACCTTGCCGAAAAACAGAATATCGCGATCGACCCGGACGATTTGTGGGTGAAGACCTGCTTCGTCGACATGGGCCCGACCAAGAATCGTCGACGTATGCGTCCGGCTCCACAGGGCAGGGCATACCGCGAACAGCGGCATTACTGTCACATCACGATCGAGGTCACCAGCGACGATAAACCGAAGACCGAGAAGGAATTGAAGGCAGAGGCGGCAAAAGCGAAACGCGCTGAAGCTCCGAAGAAGCCAAAGGCGGAGAAAAAGGAAGCACCAAAGACGGGAAAGAAGGCCAAGGCTGAAAAGGTCGACGAACTTGAAACCCCAATTGCAGAAGAGGCATTAGACACTTCGTCCGAAGTGGCTGCAAACATTGACGCCACAGGAAACGCCGAAGTTGCGGATGCGAAAAACGTCCAAACCCAGACAACGGCGGCTCTCGACGAAACCAAGCCGGCCGACCAGGTGCAGTTGGATAGGAACGAGGAACTCGAAAGGCAGTAGGGAAACATAATATGGGACAGAAAGTACATCCGTACGGCTTCAGGGTCGGCTACAACAAAGATTGGCATTCGCATTGGTATGCCAAACAGGATTTCGCCAAGTTTCTGGCCGAAGATCTTCAGCTTAAACGCGATCTTAAGAAAAAGTTCGCCGGCGGCGGTGTTTCGCACATCGATATCGAACGGGCGGCCGCTCGACTGAAGATCATCATTTACACATCGCGCCCTGGCATTATCATCGGTCGCAAAGGGGCCGAGATCGAAAAGTTGAAAGAAGATCTTTCGCGTCAGACGGGCCGAGAGGTGCTTATCTCGATCAACGAGATCAAGCACCCTGAGCTGAATGCCCAGCTGCAGGCCGAAAAGATCACTCAGCAGCTCGAAAAGCGTATCGCTTTTCGGCGTGCCATGAAAAAGACGATGGAAGAGTCGATCCGCTTCGGAGCTCAGGGCGTAAAGGTCATGATCGCCGGAAGGCTGAACGGTGCCGAGATCGCCAGGACCGAATGGTCGCTGGAGGGTCGTCTGCCGCTGCATACGTTGCGTGCGGACATTGATTACGGTTTTGCTGAAGCCCTAACGACCTTCGGCATCATCGGTGTAAAGGTCTGGATGTATAGAGGTGAGATTCTTGATGCGAATGCATCGATGGCACGCGGCACGACGTCGGACCCGATGATCGAACCGAAAGCTGACCGTTCGGGCATGCGTGGTCGCGGTGACCGCCGACCACGACGCGACGACCGCAACCGATGATCTATTTTTCTCCGGACGTGTGTGTATGCCCGGAGGCTGCAATTTGGAATTGTTTTAGAGGTTAAACTTTTATGTTGATGCCAAAAAAGGTAAAGCACCGTCGGGTGATGAAAGGCCGTATGCGTGGCAAAGCGACCCGCGGCGAGAATCTCGATTTTGGTGACTTTGGCCTTAAGACGCTTGAAGCAGGATGGATAACGGATCGTCAGATCGAAGCTGCCCGTATCGCAATGACGCGTCACGTCAAACGTGGAGGAAAGATCTGGATCCGGATGTTCCCTGATAAGCCGATCACGAAGAAGCCGGCCGAAACACGTATGGGAAGCGGTAAGGGCGCACCCGATCATTGGGTGGCCGTCGTGAAGCCCGGCCGCGTACTTTATGAGATCCAGGGCGTCGACGAGGCTCTCGCCCGCGAAGCAATGCGTCTCGCCGCTCAGAAACTCCCCGTCAAGACGAAATTCGTCTCGCGGGCCGACCTCGAGGGAGGTATCGTTTAGTTATGAAGCGAAAAGAACAGATCGATCAACTTCGGGAAATGAACCTGGAAGAATTGAACGAACAGGCTGATGCGCTGAAAGAATCGTTATTCCGGTTGAAGTTTCGCAAATCACTTGGCGTCGGCGAAACGGTCAACGACATCCGGCGCGAGAAAAAGACTCTTGCCCGCGTATATACCCTGATCGGACAAAAGACCGCAGAGGCAAAAAAGGCGAAGGTTCAAGCCTAAGGGATTAAGATGGCAAAAAAGAAAACAGAAGAAGTCGAAGAGATCCTAGAGAATGTTGAGGAGGCTGCGGTCGATCAGGAGCAAGGTGTTGAGGCAATGGCCGAAGTAGGAGCACCGATCGAGGCTGCCGCTGAAACCACTGAGACCGCAGGAACAGAACCGACCGAAAAATCGGCTTCGAAAACGACCGAGGCGGAAGCGACGGACGAGACTTCGGACGAAGATTCTGCATCGAAGAAGGGCAAACGGGCGGAGAAGATCGGCGTTGTATCGTCCGACAAAATGACGAAAACCGTTGTGGTGAGGGTCGATCGTCTTGTCAAGCATCCGATATACAGAAAGTACGTTCGAAAGCGTAAGAAATTCATGGCTCACGACGAAATGGGTGCGAAGATCGGCGACAAAGTACGGATCGTCGAGACCCGGCCGCTTTCGGCACGAAAGCGCTGGCGCGTCGTTGAGATCATTCAGAAAGCAGAGTTATAGGTTTCGAATGCTGGTCTGCGGTTTGCGGCTTCTGGTCGCCGAGCAAGTATCGCAGGTCGCAGTAATGAGGTGATTATATGATTCAGATGCAGACCTCGTTGGCGGTCGCAGACAATTCTGGTGCGAAACGTGTTGAGATGATCGCGCCGATCGGCGGATCGACCGCGAAGATCGCCCGTCTCGGCGACAAGATCAAGGTCACCGTTAAAGAAGCAGCTCCGGACGGAACTGCCAAGAAGGGAAAGGTGTACAACGCTGTTATTGTGAGGACCCGAAAAGAGGTCCGACGAAAAGACGGCAGCTACATCCGGTTTGACGAAAATGCTGCGGTATTGATCAAGGATGATGGCACACCGATCGGGACCCGTGTTTTTGGACCAGTGGCACGTGAACTCCGTGAAAAGAATTTCATGAAGATCGTCAGCCTTGCACCGGAGGTCATTTAGTTTGGAGGTCAAACGGCGACCTCGGCCGTTTGGTCAGGTTGTTTAGGCTTCCGCCCGTAGAGCGGACATTAAAGAAATGAAAGCAGCTAAGACAGGAACAATTAAGAGCAAGATCAAACGGGGCGATCAGGTCGTTTTCATTGCGGGTAAAGAATTCAACCGTTTTGACAGCGCCGGCAAACGTCAGCCTTACCGTGGCCGCGTGATCGCGGTCGATGCCCGAAACGGCAAGATCAAGGTCGAAGGCGCGATGATCGTAAAGCGGCACAAAAAGCCCGTTCCACAAATGAATCAGGAAGGCGGCATCATTGAGCAAGAGGCTTGGGTAAACGTTTCGAATGTTGCCGTTGTCGACCCTGAGACCGGCAAGCCGACACGGATCAGATATGAGGAGCGCGACGGCAAGAAGGTTCGCGTCGCTAAAAGCGGCAAAGTGATCCCTGAACCAAACGTTTTTGGCAAAAAGGAGCCGAAGAAAGACAAGGAAGAAGAAGCAGCGGAAGAGAAGTAGTTTGAGGTTTGGTAACGGAACGATCATACGGCCGGGGTCCCAAACAGGAAGATCAGACAATGGCAAGATTAAAAGACAAATATAAGAACGAGATCGCCGCGGCTCTCGCCAAGGAATTCGATATCAAGAATCCGATGGCGATCCCGAAGATCGAGAAGATCGTCGTCAACATGGGCCTTGGAGAAGCGAGTGCGAACGCGAAGATCCTGGATGTTGCGACCGAAGAGTTAAAGGCGATCACCGGTCAGAAACCGGTCATCACAAAGGCAAAGAAGTCGATCGCGGCATTCAAACTCCGTCAGGGAATGAGTATCGGCACAATGGTCACACTCCGCGGCGACAGAATGTATGAGTTTCTTGATCGGCTGATCTCCGTTGCGCTTCCGCGAGTCCGCGATTTTCGTGGAATTTCTGGCAAGGCATTTGACGGCCGCGGGAATTACACGCTCGGTATCCGTGAGCAGTTGATATTCCCTGAGATCGATTTTAACAAAGTCGATAAGACCCGCGGAATGAACATTTCGATCATTACGTCAGCGGCTAACGACGAACAGGCTCGCTCGCTGCTCAAGTCATTGGGAATGCCCTTTAGGCAATAGACGAAAGAAACAAAATGGCAAAGATAAGCAAAGTAGTTAAGAACAATCAGCGAAAGCGCCGCGTCGCCATCTGGGCCGAACGCCGGGCGGCAGCGAAGAAGATCATCAATGATCCGAAGTCGACTCCGGAAGAAGTGGATGCCGCGGTACTCAAATTGCAGAAAATGCCCCGCGACGGCAGCCCGATCCGCGTCCGAAACCGATGTTCGCAGTCCGGACGATCACGCGGTTACCTGAGAAAGTTTGGTGTTTCGCGCATCTCGCTTCGCGAACTGGCTCTCGAAGGCCAGATACCCGGCGTCGTCAAATCGAGCTGGTAATTTTTCGAATGCGGAAGGCACCCCTTATAGGTGAACCACCGCAATAATTTAACGGAGCTAATTAGAATGACTGATCCAATAGCCGATATGCTGACCCGGATTCGCAACGCAATAGCAGCGAATCACACGCGTGTCGATATTCCCGGTTCGAAGCTGAAAATGGAAGTGGCCCGTATCCTAAAAGAAGAGGGCTATATTAACAATTTCACCACTAAGGGCGAAGGCGTCAAATACGTTATCCGCATCTTTCTGCGCTACGACGCAAAAGGCTCATCTTCGATCACGCATTTGTCTCGTGTTTCGCGTCCGGGCCGCCGCGTCTACGTAGGTGCCGGCGAGATTCCACGTGTGCTTGGTGGATACGGAATAAATATTGTTTCGACCTCTAAGGGTTTGATGAGTGGGAAACGGGCTCGCAGCGAAAACGTCGGCGGCGAGATCCTGGCAGATGTTTATTAACACTGTACGGTGAATTCAGCGGTGCGATGAAAGCAGACCGCGATCACGAAGTACTTGGCGATCTAAAGATATGTCACGAGTAGGAAAAAAGCCGATCTCGATCCCGGCGGGAGTAACCGTCACGATCAACGATTCGGTACTTGAAGTAAAGGGGCCGAAAGGTACCCTGACGACACCGGTCCCGAACGGCGTAAAGTTTACGCAAGAGGATGGAGCGCTTGTCGCTGAGCGTGCTGGCGACGATCTTGCCGCATTTCACGGCCTCGCACGTGCATTGGCAAACAATGCCGTCGTCGGTGTAACCGAAGGCTTCAAGAAAGAGATGGACGTCGTCGGCGTTGGCTACAAAGCCGATGTTCAGGGTAAAAAGATCGTATTCGCCCTCGGATATTCTCATCCGGTCGAGTACGTACTTCCTGATGGTATCGAGGCGAAGGCGGAGCGTGTTGGTTCAAAGACGAGCATCAACCAATATCAGTTGACGATCACGCTCACCGGCATCGACAAACAGAAGCTTGGTCAGGTGGCCGCTGAGTTGAACCGTCTTCGCAAGCCCGATGCGTATAAAGGCAAGGGTGTAAGGTATGCCGACAAAGTTTATAAATTGAAGCCTGGTAAAACGGGTAAATAGTAGATTGTGAATCGTGACTAGCCGTAGAACTACTCACATTCAATTAAATATATGCCTCAGAAAAGCAGAGCAGAGATCCGTCGCGGCGTGCATAGCCGCATTCGAAAGAAAGTCCGTGGCTCGGCCGAACGTCCGCGTCTTGCGGTTTTCCGAAGCTTGAATCACATTTACGCGCAGGTCATCGATGACGACAGTGGCAAAACGATCGCTACGGCTTCGACGGCCGAAAAGACACTTGCCGGAACGACCGGCGGCAACGTAGATGCGGCTTCCAGGGTCGGTAAAGCGATCGCTGAACGGGCGATTGCCGCCGGCGTTTCCACGGTCGTTTTCGATCGGGGCGGTTACGTTTATCACGGCCGTGTCAAGGCGTTGCTCGACGCAACGCGCGAGGGCGGGTTGAATAAAGAAGAGGTTTCGGCGACCAAAGCGACGGAAGAGAATAGCAATGAAGACTAAGCAAAGAATTTCACCAAACGGCCTTATCCTGAAGGATCAGTTGATCCAGATAAATCGTGTGACCAAGGTCGTGAAAGGCGGTAAGAATATGTCGTTCGCGGCGCTGGTCGTCGTTGGCGACGAAGCCGGGCACGTCGGGTTCGGTACCGGTAAGGCGAAAGAAGTTCCGAATGCCATCAAGAAGGCTGTTGAAGCTGCCAAGAATAGTCTCATCCGAGTGCCGCTGATAGACGGCACATTGCCGCATGAGCTGATCGGAGAGTATGGTGCGGGACGTGTGCTTTTGAAGCCGGCTGCTGAAGGAACTGGCGTTATTGCCGGTGGAGCGGTTCGTGCAGTACTGCAGTCTCTCGGCGTCCACAATGTGAGAACCAAGATTCTGGGGTCCAATAACGCTCACAATGTGGTCCGTGCGACATTCAACGGGCTTACGAGAATGAAAGACCCGATGGAAGTCGCTCGGTTGCGCGGCAAACAGGTCGAGGAACTGATATAGCTCGATCGGCACCACGTCTCAGCCGTTATCGGATAGCTCAACGGCAAAAGCCGATATTGAATTAAAGCAATGGCAAAGAAAAGCGAAAAAGAGAACAGCGGAAATATCAAGATCCAATACTATCGCAGCTCGATCGGTTATTCGAAGAAGCAAAAAGCGATCGTCAGAAGCCTTGGTATCACGAAACTAAACCAAACCGTTGAGCGGCAGGATACGCCGTCAATGCGAGGAATAGTCGAAAAAGTGCCGCATTTATTGCGTATTGTCGAATAGAGCAGGTATTTGGTGAACATCGGATCGTGAATAGAATCGGCAGTTCGGCCAAAGCTATTCACGATTTACCGTTCACGATCCACGAGGGAGAAAATGGCATTATCACTAAATAATCTAAAGCCGGCTAAGGGCTCAACGCATAAGAAGAAACGAGTTGGACGAGGTCCTGGGTCAGGTTTGGGCAAGACCGCTGGGCGCGGCCATAAGGGTCAGAAATCGCGGTCCGGCTACAGCAGCCGACCGGGTTTCGAAGGCGGCCAGATGCCGCTCCAACGCCGACTGCCGAAGCGTGGTTTCACTAACATCTTTAAGAAAGAATGGATCGAGATCAGTCTTGCAAAGATCGATGCGAACTTTCAGGCCGGTGACGAAGTCACGCCTGAGGTCTTGCATGACCGCGGCTTGATCAAAAAGGCGAAACACGACCTTGTCATCCTTGGCAACGGCGACGTGACAAAGTCGTTAAAGATCTCGGCTCACCGGTTTACGAAAGCCGCAAAGGCAAAAATCGAGAAAGCCGGCGGCAGCGCGAACGAGATCGTCAAGGCCCAGGCTGCCGAAGCTTGACCGCTATTTTATATTTGGCATTATCTTGATGCCGTAGCTCGACGAGCATTGCAGGAGTTGTATGGAGAAGTTCTTAAGCGCCATTCAAAACATGTTCAGTATCCCCGAGTTGCGTAAACGCATTTTGTTTACGCTCGGCTTACTGGCGATCTATCGGCTTGGCGCTCACGTGGCCGCGCCCGGAATCGACAAGGTCCGCCTCGAGCAAATGTGGGCCGAGGTTTCCGGCACGCTTCTTGGCGTTCTAGATCTGTTTTCCGGGGGTAATTTCAGGACAGTTTCGGTCTTTGCTCTCGGCGTCACGCCTTACATCACAGCATCGATCATAATGCAGCTCATGCCGGTGCTTTCGCCGGCGGTCAAGAAGATCCAGGAAGAAGGTGAGGTCGGTCGTCAAAAGCTGAATCAATATACTCGATATTTGACCGTCGTTTTGTGTTCTGTCCAGACATTCTTCGTCGCCACCTGGTTAAGCCGTAACGGCATTATAGATTCGACCTGGTGGGCGACCATCATGATCGTGATCACGCTGACCACTGGAACTATTTTCGTTATGTGGCTTGGCGAACAGATCACTGAGCGTGGTGTCGGCAATGGTATCTCGCTTTTGATCTTCGCCGGTATCGTTATTGGCTTGCCAAGCGCTGTTATGCAGGTCGCTGACCGCGTTCGCGCAGGTGCGGCTATGCAGACACTCGGCGTGATCTTCCTCGCGGCGGTCATTGTGGCTCTCATCGCGTTGATCGTGTATGTCGAATCAGCACGTCGAAAGATCGCTATCAGTTATGCAAGCCGTAGGGTGGGCAACCAGACATTTCGCGGCCAGGAAACGAGTTTGCCGCTGAAGATAAACATGGGCGGCGTTATCCCGGTCATCTTTGCTTCGTCGGTGCTCGCGATGCCGCAGACGATAATGTCAGCGTTTCCGGCTGACCCGAATGACCCGACCTCGACATGGTCGAAAATACAGGCTTTCTTTCAACAGTTTCACGGAGGAGATCCGTATTACGAGCTGGTGTTTATCTCGCTCATCGTGGTCTTCACCTTCTTTTATATAACGATCGTTTTTAATGTCGATGACGTCGCGGATAACCTCCGAAAACACGGAGGCTTTATAGCCGGGATCAGGCCGGGAGCTCCGACCGCCGATTATCTGAATACGATCCTAACGCGATTAACGACCGTTGGAGCACTTTATCTGGCGTTCGTGGCGTTTGCGCCGCAAGTGCTTTTGAGCGGATTTCGTGTTGCCCGCTTGCCTTTCGTAGGCGACCGGCTCGACGCGTTTTTGACTGCGACACCCGGATTGAGCTGGATTCCGACCGGGTTGGGTTATCAGTTCTTTTTTGGCGGCACATCGTTGCTGATACTTGTTGGCGTCGCAATGGACACCGTCGCACAGATCGAGGCCCAACTTGTGATGCGAAATTATGAGGGTTTCCTCGGTGCGGGCTCGCGGCTCCGCGGACGCAGGAACTAAAAAGAGTCGAAACGTCGAGACGCAGAGTCGCAGAAAATAGTAGGCCATGGGCTTGGTTTTTTGCGTTGCTTTGCGTTTCCGCGTCTCTGCGGTGGGTTGGTTTAATGCAAAAGATTATCGTATTGATTGGTGCTCCGGGAGCGGGAAAGGGAACCCAGGCACGGCTCCTACAGGAACGAAGGGGGGTCCCACAAATTTCGACCGGCGATATGTTCCGCGAGCTTAAGAATGCCGACACGCCGCTTGCCCGTGAGGTTCAGGAAATAATGGCGTCGGGAAAGCTTGTTCCGGACGAGGTCACCTACCGGATGGTAAAGGATCGAACCATGCGCGACGACTGCCGAAATGGGTACATTCTCGATGGTTACCCGCGAACCGCTGTTCAGGCCGCGCAGCTTGAAGAATTGGCAAGCGAACAGGGAATGTCGATACAGGCGATCGAGGTCGACGTCCCGCGTGAAGAGTTGATGAGGCGGCTGACCGGCCGGCGTTCGTGTCCGGTCTGCGGCGAGATCTATAATATTTACTCGAGGCCGCCGAAGGTCGAGAACGTTTGTGACGAACATCCCGAAGCCCAGTTGATCCATCGCGGGGATGACAACGAAGAAAGCGTAAGAACGCGTCTTGCTACTTACGACGACTCGACAAAACCGCTGCTCGATCACTATCAAGGCTTGGGACTTTTGAAGAAGGTGGATGGTGCCGGATCGGTCGAAGAGATCTACTCGGCGATCGATAAACTGCTTTAAAGCAGTGCGTGAGTTTGGACTCAAGAAATGCTTGAAGGTTCGAGGATAGGTCAATTGTTTGACGCGGCATCTCGGATCGTGGCTCGGAAACGTATGATCATCGCAAAATCGCAAAGCGACCTTGAAAAAATGCGGGCCGTAGGCGAACTGATCGCCGAGGTTCGCGAGGCGTTGCGCCGCATGATCGAGCCTGGCATAACAACGTTGGAACTCAATAATGCGGCCGAGAAGATGATGCGGGATGCCGGTGCGATCCCGACGTTCATCGGATACAAGCCGCGTGGAATGGTTCCATTCCCCTTTGCCATCTGCGCCTCGGTCAACGAGCAGATCGTTCATGGATTTTCAACCGATAAGCCGCTGCGCGAAGGCGACATTTTATCGATCGATATGGCGGCAACGTATCAAGGATTTGTCGGCGACACCGCAACGACGGTCCCGGTCGGTAAGATCCGTGACGATCTCGCACAATTGATACGGGTCACCGAGGAGTGCCTTGAACTTGCGATCGAACAGTGTTATCCGAACAATCGTGTCGGAGACATCGGTTGGGCAGTTCAGCAGCATGCCGAAAAGTATGGTTACGGGATCGTCCGCGATTACACGGGCCACGGGATAGGACGTTCAATGCACGAGGCTCCACAGATTCCGAATTATGGCCGCAAGGGGACGCGTGAAAAGATCCGTGTCGGATATTGTTTTGCGATAGAGCCCATGCTTAACCTAGGCACCGCTGAAACGAAAACACTCGACGATGGATGGACCGTCGTGACAAGCGACGGCAAAGCTTCAGCTCACTGCGAGCACACGCTTGCGGTCACGCCGGCTGGGCCCGAAATACTTACGCTTACTAAGAACCAAAAGGCCGCATTGAACATGGCAAAGGCAGAAAATGCCGTGGCTCCGCTTGAATCGGCGGCAAAAAAAGGTTAACATTAGCGGTTTGTCCAACTAGTCATCGGGTTGGCTTTAGTGTGTATGGCTAAAGAAGAGGCGATAGAGGTGACAGCGACCGTTCTCGAGACACTGCCGAATGCCAGGTTCAAGTTGGCGGTCGACGAAAATAACCATGAGGTTCTTGCCCATGTATCGGGAAAAATGAGGAAGAACTTTATTAGGATTCTCCCGGGAGACAAAGTGTTGGTCGAATTGTCGCCATACGATCTAAGTAAAGGGCGAATAACCTATCGCTACAAATAGAGGTTCGAAAGATATGAAAGTGCGACCTTCAGTAAAAAAGATCTGCGATAAATGCAAGATCATTCACCGTAAGGGTGTTGTGCGCGTTATTTGCGAAAACCCAAAGCATAAGCAGCGGCAGGGATAGAGGAGATTAAGGGACACGTTTGGCGGAGCGAGGATTTGGTCTGAGCCCGATAAGCCGGCGGACGTTCCGAGATGCAAAAATATGGCTCGAGTAGCAGGAGTTGATTTACCGCCCAATAAGAGGGCACAGATCGGATTGACGTATATTTACGGCGTCGGAAAGTCGCGCGCGACCGAGATCCTCGGCAGGGCGGATATTAGCATCGATGCCCGGATCCGGGACCTGAGCGAAGAGGAATTGAACAAGATCCGTTCGATCCTGGATACAGACGGCGATATCGAGGGCGACCTTCGCAAACGTGTGCAGATGGACATCAAGCGATTGATGGACATCGGCTGCTACCGCGGACTTCGTCACCGCCGCAGCCTTCCGGTTCGCGGACAGCGTACTTCGACAAATGCCCGAACACGTAAAGGCCCGCGTAAAGCCGCGGTCGCTAAAAAGAAGGCACCAGGTAAGAAGTAGTTAAAGCGAGCGGTTGGCGGCAAATGGCACTCTGCGTGAAACCGGCAGTTCGCTGATTTTAAAGAAAATGGCAAAAGCAGCAGCAAAGAAAAAGACCTTTAAGAAGAAAGAGCGGAAGAATATTCCCATAGGGATCGTTCATGTATCGGCGTCGTTCAACAACACGCTGATCTCGATCACGGACACGCAGGGAAACCTGATCGCTCAGTCGTCATCAGGGGCACGAGGTTTTCGAGGCTCGCGCAAAGGAACTCCTTTCGCCGCACAGCAGGCGGCTGGCGAAGCAGCGAGAAAGGCCCTTGAGGCCGGAATGCGAGAAGCCGAGGTTCGTGTAAAGGGGCCGGGTGGCGGCCGTGAATCAGCGATCCGTGCGATCAACCAGGCCGGTATCCGTGTAACGTCCATACGCGACACGACGCCGATCCCGCACAATGGTTGCCGACCGCCAAAGCGCAGGCGAGTTTGATTTAATGTATTGATTATCGAAAGGACGAAGGGAAGTCTCGGCTTTCTGTAAACTTTTCCGAATTTACAAAGTGGTCGCGATATATTTGGATCACTTCGGAGGCAAATAAATAGATGGCTAGATATAGAGATGCGGTGTGCAGGCTTTGCCGCCGCGAAGGTGGAAAGTTGTTCTTGAAAGGCGACCGATGTTTCAAGCCGTCGTGCGCCATAGAAAAACGCGGAACTAATCCTCCCGGGCAGCATGGTGCGGCTCGTCGAAAGATGTTGGCTGGCTATGGTCAGCAGCTGCGTGAAAAACAAAAGGTCAAACGCATTTACTTCGTCCTCGAAAAGCAGTTCAGAAATTACTTCGAAAAGGCACTCCGACAAAAGGGCGTTACGGGTGAGAATCTGCTATTTATGCTTGAGCGACGTCTCGATAACGTCGTTTACCGTTCGGGTTTCGCGACCTCGCGACGGCAAGCTCGACAACTGGTCAACCATGGCCACATCGAAGTGAATGGACGAAAGGTGGACATCCCTTCATTTCAGGTCAAGATCGGCGACACGGTGTCGGTCAAGGATAAGAGTCACAAGAATGCTCACGTCGAGGGTGCTTGGCAAACTGCGGCTGGGCGTGGGCGTCCGGCGTGGATAGCCCCTGAAGGAAAAGATCTGAGCGTCGCTATAGCGTCGCTTCCGACTCGTCAGGATATAGATTCGAACATCAACGAACAGTTAATCGTCGAGCTTTACAGCAAGTAGTTTACTGAGTTCGCTGTGTTGAGCATGATGTGAGGGCATCGCCGCCCCAAGGTCATGGTCAGCACGGCGGACTCGCAGAACTTTTAAAAAGATTATGACACAAAGCAACAATTGGACGGATTTCCAAATGCCTAGCCGGCTGAACGTCGAAAGCGATACACTGACAGACCGATATGGAAAGTTCTTTGCCCAACCCTTCGAACGCGGGTTTGGCACGACGATCGGCAACTCGATCAGACGTGCTTTGCTGTCTTCGATCGAGGGAGCCGCTGTTACGGCCGTCAAGATCACCGGTGTCGAGCACGAATTCTCTTCGATCAAAGGCGTGGTCGAAGACGCGACGGACGTTATCTTGAATTTGAAGCAGATTCCCTTTGTTCTGAATGGCGGCGGCCCCAAGACCCTGACGATAAGCAAAAAGGGCGCGGGCGAGGTGACAAGCGCTGATATTCAGGCTGACGGTGACGTTGAGATCCTAGATACAGATATCCATATCGCGACCATCAGCGGCTCTGGCTCGCTGAATATCGAAATGCGTCTTAAGCGCGGACGCGGATATGTTTCTGCGGAATTGAATAACGATGAGGATCTCTCAGTTGGGTATATTCCGATCGATTCGGTCCACACCCCGATAAAGAAAGTCAATTACAGTGTCGATAAGACCCGTCAAGGCTCTAACACCGAGTTCGATAAACTTGTTATCGAAGTTTGGACCGACGGCTCGGTTAAACCTGAAGATTCGATCGGACTTGCGGCAAAACTGGTCAAAGACCATATGTCGATCTTCATCAATTTCGAAGAGGAAGAAGAAGAATACAAGTATGAGGATATAGCCCGCCCGCCATTGATGAGGAACGACTTGCTTGACAAGCCCGTCGATGAACTTGAGCTGTCGGTTCGCTCGTACAATTGCCTTAAGAATGCCGATATCCGATCGATCAGAGACCTTATTAAGCGCAGCGAAAAGGATATGCTGCACACTAAGAACTTCGGCAAGAAGTCGTTGACAGAGATAAAAGATCTGCTGCACGGCATGGGGCTTGATTTTGGTATGGATTTCGACGAGAACGGCAACCCGATTCCGGGTTCGGGCGGCCGAGACCTAGATTAGTCTCACGTCCCGTGACAATCAGATTCCGATATGACGCTGAACCATCCCGGGGCTTCCGATTTGTGAGAGTAAAGAACTAAAGAGATGAGACATTTAAAAGCACATCGAAAATTGGGACGAACTTCCGAGCATCGTATATCATTGCTCCGCAATCTAGCTACATCCTTGATAATTGCGGATAAGGAGCATATCATTACGACCGTTCCGAAGGCGAAGGAACTTCGGCCGTTCGTTGAGAAGGCAATTACTCTTGCCAAGAAAGCACAGCACCTCAACGGCGAGGACGCAAAGATCCAGGAAGTCCATTTGCGGCGTCAGGCCGCGCGTTTCTTCCACGCAGGCAATAGTACTTTCAAAGCGGAGCAGAG
Source organism: Chloracidobacterium sp. (assembly GCA_016716305.1). NCBI lineage: Bacteria > Pseudomonadati > Acidobacteriota > Blastocatellia > Chloracidobacteriales > Chloracidobacteriaceae > Chloracidobacterium > Chloracidobacterium sp. Next base: position 880,849 of record JADJWP010000002.1, on the reverse strand, counting down.
CCGCTTTCGCGGCAAGAAAGGCGAGGCAAAGGAGACGATCGAACGCACGGCCGGGGTAAAGGCGGTTCAGCGGCTGTTCGGTGAGTTGGGACAGCGGTACAAGGATCGCAATGGCGGTTACACACGTATCATTCGCCTCGGACGCCGATCGGGCGACAATGCCGAAATGGCAGTCATTGAATTGGTCGATAACCCGCGCGAACTGGCTGCAAAGGGGTAACTAGCGGGAAGGAGTAAGGGCACGATGAGTGAAATTACGGCTTCTGCAAAGGCGATGGAAAAAGAGAAATCCGAAAGTGGGAAACCGCGTGGTTCCGTGGCAAAGGGCAAGGTTCCGGATGCCTCGTTAAATATGGACGAGCTTCGTGAACTTGCGGAACTCGTCAATGAGCACGGCTTTACCGATTTTGAGTTCGAGAATGAGAATATCCGCGTCAGATTGAGCAAGATGGCAGCGGCACCGATCGTCCAGCAATATCAGCCGATCTCGCAACCGCACGCTGCCCCACCCGCCCCATCGGCCACATCCACTGAAGCACTTGCGGTCGAAGCGGAAAGCGATCTTCACACCATTACCTCGCCTATCGTTGGGACCTTTTATCGTTCTCCGGGCCCGGATAAGGAACCGTACGTCTCGGAGGGTAGTTCAGTAGGTCCGGACAGCGTCGTTTGCATCGTCGAAGCGATGAAACTGATGAACGAGATACAGGCAGAAACGAGCGGCGTTATCGCCAAGATATTTGTTGAGAATGGTCAGCCGGTCGAATATGGCCAGCCGTTGTTCGGAGTCAAGAAGTAGCAGCTTTCGCCACAGATCCCCGGAATTTCACGAATTGACCTGATCGTATGTTCGTGCAGTTCGATTGATTTGTGGCTGATTTTTTATGAGCACGCGTGAGATCCGCAAAATACTGATCGCAAATCGCGGCGAGATCGCTTGTCGGATAATTTGGACATGCAAGGAGATGGGTATAAAGACCGTCGCCATACACTCCGAAGCCGATCGCGAAGCGCTGCACGTTCGTTTCGCCGATGAAGCGATCTGTGTCGGCGGCAATCCTTCGGCCCAGAGCTATCTTAATATTCCGGCAATAATCAGTGCGGCCGAAATTACAAATGTCGATGCGATCCATCCAGGTTATGGATTCCTTGCCGAATCTGCAACTTTTGCAACTATTTGCGAAGACTGCAACATAAAGTTCATCGGTCCGAAGGCGAAAGTCATCGCAATGATGGGTGACAAGGTCGAAGCACGCCGAACAATGCAGGCGGCGGGAGTTCCGATCTTGCCCGGCAGCCCGGAGCCGATAGAATCTGCTGAAGAAGCAGTTGAGATCGCCCGCGAAATAGGCTTTCCCGTGATCATCAAGGCTGCCGCAGGCGGTGGCGGACGCGGGATGCGGATCGTCCGGACCGAACAGGAATTGAAGGGAAATCTCGAAACCGCTCAATCTGAAGCGCTTGCCGCATTCAAGAATGGTGCAGTCTACATTGAGCGTTATATCGAACGTCCGCGCCACATCGAGATCCAGGTTCTCGCCGATGAGCACGGAAATTGTATTCACCTTGGCGAACGCGAATGTTCGATCCAGCGTCGACATCAGAAGTTATTAGAAGAAGCTCCGTCGCCGGTCATCACGCCCGAACAGCGTGAGAGGATGGGTGCGGTCGCCGTCAAGGCATGTCAGGAGATCGGTTACTCCAACGCCGGCACGTTCGAATTCCTGCTTGACGAGGATGGCAGTTTCTATTTCATGGAAATGAACACGCGGATTCAAGTCGAGCATCCGGTGACAGAAATGGTAACGCTTGCGGACATCGTTCGCAATCAGATCCGTATCGCCTCTGGCGAAGATCTTCAGTACACGCAGAGCGATGTCCAGATAGTCGGGCATTCTATCGAGTGCCGCATCAATGCCGAAGATCCGGTAAAGTTTACGCCGAGTCCGGGAAAAATAACTGCATTCAATATTCCGGGTGGCCCGGGTGTGCGCGTGGACACAGCGGTTTATCCGGGTTACAGCGTCCCGCCGTATTACGATTCGATGATCGCCAAACTGATAGTTCACGCGCGTACACGCGAATTAGCGATCGCTCGGATGCAGCGGGCACTGGAAATGATGGTCGTTGAAGGGATCAAAACAACGATCCCGCTCCACAAAAAGATCATGGCGGACGAGAGGTTTCGCAAAGGAGATTTCTCTACAAAGTTCATGGAAGAGTTTGAATACACGGTTGATAACTGATTTCGAATAGCGGATAATTACGGACGGAACGATTGGTTCACACAGAGATCTCAATTGTTCATTAATTTTTGCGGTTACCGGATCGAAAGATTCGGAGTTACTGCGAGCAAGGAGAGGCTATTTTCAGGCCGAGATAAATATGGCAACAGCAAAAGAACTTAAAGAAAAGATCGTTGGCGACTACAAAACGCACGTTTCGGATACCGGTTCGTCGCAGGTACAGGTGGCGTTACTGACACAAAGGATCAACGAGCTCACGGAGCATTTCAAGATACACAAGAAAGACAATCACTCTCGACGAGGCCTGCTAAAAATGGTCTCACGGCGAAGGAAACTTCTCGATTATCTTAAGCGAACAAACATCAACGAATATCATGAGATAATCAAGAAACTCGGTCTGCGCCGTTAGGTTTTGTGTCAGGTTTTATTGGGCAATAATTGGTTTGAGTGGTTATTTGCCCGTTTTCGTCAGGTCGGCCGCTTCGGGTCATTAGAAATAGGCGTTTTTACGAAGAATTTGTTAATGGATGCTGAACGTGACAGCGTATTTGTCCAGATTACAAAAAGGAAACGTTCGCAATTTTGGATAATTCCAATGGCGGCCGGTGCATCACGACTTGAGCACGGGCCGCTTTTGTTTTGAGGAATAAAGATGACAAAGAAATATTTGAAAGAATCGATCAAGGTTGGCGGTGAAGACCTGATCGTTGAGACCGGAAAGGTCGCAAAACAGGCCGATGGTTCGGTTGTGATTCGTTATGGTGAAACGATGTTGTTGGTCACGGCGGTCAGCATGCGGACCGCGAAAGAGGGCTTGGACTTTTTTCCGTTGACTGTCGAGTATCGCGAATCGAGCTATTCGGCTGGTCGTATACCAGGGAATTATTTTCGCCGTGAAGGCCGACCAAGCGAAAAGGAAGTGCTCACTTGTCGGTTGATCGACAGGCCGGTCAGGCCGCTTTTTCCGGACGGCTACCGTTTTGAGACCCAGATCGTCGGTACTGTGATCTCCTCAGACGCCGAAAACGATCCGGACGTGATCGCTATCACCGGAGCCTCTTGCGCACTGTACCTATCAGACATTCCTTTCGACACACCGATCGCCGGTATTCGGATCGGTCTCGTTGAAGGAAAGTATATCGTCAATCCGACCTTTGACGAACGCCGTGAATCGGACCTGAACCTGATCGTGGCCGGAACTGAGGAAGCGATCGTAATGGTCGAAGCCGAGGCTAATGAGGTCGCCGAGAACGTTATGCTCGAGGCACTAATGCTCGCTCATAAAGAGATCAAACGTCTTTGCCTTTGGCAAAAGGAACTTGGCAAGGCGCTCGAGATCAAAAAACGTGAATTCGTTGGCCATGTATTGGACGAGGCAGTTGTCAGCGAGATCGAAGCGAAGTTCGGCGATAAACTGCGGGCCGCGCTCGACACCACGGGCAAGGACAAATTGACCAGTTATTCCGAGGTTGACGCGCTGAAGAAAGAGGTCGTCGAGACCTTCCCCGAAGATGATTCCGAAAAACGAAGCATGGCCGGAAAGGCGTTTTCACATCTGAAAGAGAAGATCTTCCGTGAAGACATGCTCGGTAAACGCCGTCGGCCGGACGGACGCCGCTTCTCAGAGATCCGCCCGATTACCTGCGAGATAGGCTGGCTGCCACGCGTGCATGGTTCGTCGCTTTTCACACGGGGCGAGACCCAGGCGATCGTGACTACCACGCTTGGAACCAAGATGGACGAGCAGTATATGGACGATATTGAAAAGGGGGAAGTCAAACGCCGCTTTATGCTCCATTACAACTTTCCGCCGTATTCGGTCGGCGAAGCGGGCAGGTTCGGCGGAACCTCGCGTCGCGAAACAGGCCATGGTAATTTGGCCCGAAGGGCGATCGAGGCGGTACTTCCGGATGAGGCTGATTTCCCGTATACGCTGCGGATAGTCTCGGACATAACGGAATCTAACGGTTCTTCATCGATGGCATCGGTCTGCGGGGGTATTCTCAGCCTGATGGACGCAGGTGTCCCGATCAAGCGACCTGTTGCAGGTGTTGCAATGGGCCTCGTGATGGAGGGCAATCGTTATGCGATATTGTCCGACATCGCAGGTGCAGAAGATCATTACGGCGATATGGATTTCAAGGTGACCGGTTCAAGCGAGGGAATTACGGCCTTGCAGATGGATATCAAGGTCGCCGGTATCAACGCGATGATCCTGCAGGAGGCCTTGGAGCAGGCACGAAAGGGACGAATGCACATCCTTGAGATCATGAATCAGGCGATAAGCTCACCGCGTGAGGAGATCTCACCGTATGCACCGCGGATCATAACGCTGATGATAAACCCCGACAAGATCCGGGACGTGATAGGAAAAGGCGGGTCAACCATAAGGGCGATCACAGAGGAGACGGGTGCCAAAATCGATATTTCTGACGATGGAACGATTTTGATCGCCACGGCTGACGGTGATGCGGCACAGGCTGCCATCGCACGCATCAAATCTCTGACGGCTGAAGCCGAGATCGGAGAAACATATCTTGGGACTGTTTCGCGAATAGTCGATTTTGGCGCATTCGTTGAGATATTGCCGGGTCTCGACGGTCTTCTGCACATTTCCGAGATCTCCGATCGCCGTGTCAAGGACGTTCGAGACGAACTCAAAGAAGGCCAGCAGATCATGGTCAAATGCATCGGCAAGGAAGGCAACAAGGTCAAGCTGTCCCGAAAGGCGATACTCGCCCAAGAAAAAGCTGCTGCGGGCGGCGGTGGGAATGGCGATCACGGAAGTCATTCCGAAGAATAAGGCTTCTATCAGATTCCGATCACTTGAGGCGGAGCTGCGGTTTCGCCTTTAGCTTTTCTTATAGGCTTGGTGCCACAAACGCTTGCCGCAGCCTGTGCATTTCATGTAATTTCTCTGATTGCCGTACGCTTTCCATCGTATGCCGCCCAAGTCCCAAAAAGAGCGCTCGAAGCCGCACCCCGGGCATTTCAACATCCACGTACGGGAGTCTGCTTCCATGCTCTCGGCCCAGGACCTTGGAAAAATGAACACAAAGAAGCGTTGAATCCAACTCATGGACATATGGCTTTCCTCCGGTTTTTGTATAGTAGCGTTTCGGTGTAAGCTCTCTGTCTTACAACGTCGGATCGATATCAATTATGTCTGCACCCAATATCGACACTATCGTATCACTCTCTAAGCGAAGAGGTTTCGTGTATCCAGCCTCCGACATCTACGGCGGTCTCGGCTCGTCGTGGGATTACGGGCCGCTTGGCGTTGAGTTGGTCAACAATATAAAGCGAAGCTGGTGGAATTGGGTAGTTTACGAACGAGACGACATCGAAGGTCTAGATTCTTCGATAGTCCTGAACCGAAACGTATGGAAATATTCGGGACACGAAGCGACGTTTTCCGATCCGTTGGTGGACTGCCGTGATTGCAATGCGCGCCTCCGTCAGGACAAGCTCGATCAGGACACCGACGGCAAAAATGTGTGTTCGAACTGTGGTTCGACCAACCTTACGGAACCGCGGCCGTTCAACTTGATGTTCAGAACGACCATCGGGGCCGTATCAAGTGATGATGATCCGATGGCACTGGCTTATTTAAGGCCCGAAACCGCCCAAGGGATATTTATCAACTTCAAGAACGTGCTGGATACTTCGCGTCGAAAGCTACCGTTCGGGATCGCACAGATCGGCAAGGCGTTTCGAAATGAGGTGACGCCGGGGAATTTCATCTTCCGGACGCGCGAGTTCGAGCAGATGGAGATCGAGTATTTTGTCGATCCTGCCGATGCGGGCCGCGCGCATCAGGAGTGGATCGACGGTTTTCACGAGTGGATAAATTCGATCGGGATCTCGGATGCGAACCTGAAGGATTACGAGCAAACTAAGGACGAGCTTGCTCACTATTCCGAGCGGACGGTCGATATCCTTTACCGGTATTTCCCGGAACGCGAAGACGAGGCAAAGCAATTCGATGAGCTGATGGGAATCGCGAACCGGACGGATTTCGACCTTCGCGTGCATTCGAAGAAGCCGGAAGATGCAGAGGGTAAGCGCATCAATCCCGATTCGACCGAGGACCTTTCGTATTTCGACACCGCGACTAACCAGCGGTTCTATCCGTACATCATCGAGCCATCGATCGGCGTAAACCGCACGCTTCTTGCGGTGTTAATGGACGCCTACACCGAACGGACGAATGAGAAGGGCGAGACCCGCGTGATCCTAAAATTGACACCCGAGATGGCGCCGATCAAGGTCGCCGTCCTGCCGCTAGCAAAAAACAAGCCCGAGATCGTTGAAATGGCAAAGCGTCTGAAGAAAGATCTGCAGCCTTCGATGCGGGCCGTTTACGACGATACCGGCGGCATTGGCAAACTGTACGCCCGCCAGGACGAGATCGGCACGCCGTTCTGCGTGACCGTCGACCACGAATCGCTTGAAGATGGAGCCGTTACCGTCCGCGACCGCGACACCTGGGAACAGGAGCGGGTTCCGATGGATCGACTAACGGATTACCTTAAAGAACGATTGTAGTTTGCTGTACGTGTCGAATTGTTCGACGAACTTCGCAGGTTCGAATCTGCTATGTATTAGGGCTGCCGCGATCGCAAGAAGGATCGCATTATCGCAGAGATCGTCGCGAAAAGTAGTGCAGGATAGAGCAGGAAAAGATCTATGCGAATGTTGCATTCGCCCGAACAAAGCACTCGTTCTCGCATGAGATATTCATAGACTGCGTAAAGCAACCAAATCACTGTCACCAGCAGAGCCGCACGCGATCGGCGCCACGCGTACAGACCAAACAATGCAAACGCCGGGATGAGAGCGAGTTCAGGATATGCAATAAAGATCGAGAGCATGTCGGTGCATGTCGGCTAGAAGCGATTTTGGCCGGCTACTATTATGCTTCCACGTTTGTTCTGTATGAATGACTGATAAGAAAAAGCAACCCGAATATGAAAAGCGGGCGTCAACTTACCCATCCGTCACCTCTGCTCATTGCCAAAAATAGTATCGCGAATGAAATGAAAATAACGGATCCAAACCGAACCCGCCGCAACACGATCACGAGTGCGAATATGATCGCGATCGTAGGGATAAGATGGATCAACAAGGCGAAAATCGTCTCGAGGACGCCATATCCCGCACTGAACACGTCAAAAGCGAAAACGCTGATGATTACGGCGAACAAAATTCCAAGCATGCGTGGGCTCGAATAAATAAACTCGCTCGTTATCAATCTTTTCCAATCGTCCTTTACAGTGTACCCCAACCATTTTCATTGTCGCAGACTATAGGAGAATATACCGCGTGCCGCAAGTTTTCAATGAGGATCGTGAATGGTTCAGAAAATACGATCAATTTACGATCTCATCCCTACATCTTTGTGCCGTTTCTGGGGGACCTGACAAGCGATATTCGGGGGACTCTTCGAAAGATCTCAAAGAAAGTTCTTTCCGGGATGCGGTTGAAGAGCTTTACACATTGTGTCAACGATCTTAGCATTCTAAGTCAGGACCATTGTTTATGAAAAAACTCATCGAATGCGTGCCGAATTTTAGTGAAGGCCGCGACATGGAAGTTATCAAACAGATCACCGACGAGATCGAACGGGTTGACAACGTAAGGCTTCTAGATGTAGATCCGGGTGCGACGACCAATCGGACCGTCGTAACGTTCGTTGGCACGCCCGATGAGGTGGTCGAGGCGGCGTTTCGAGCAGTGAAGAAAGCACAGGAACTGATCGATATGCGTTGCCACAAAGGCGACCATCCTCGGTTCGGTGCGACAGATGTCTGCCCGCTCGTTCCGATCTCGGGGATCACGATGGAAGAAACGGCCGAGTACGCGCGCAAGCTCGGTGAGCGGATCGGCAATGATCTCGGCATCCCGATTTTCCTCTACGAGAATGCGGCGACTTCCGCGGTCCGGCGCAATCTCGCGAACTGCCGTGAAGGCGAATATGAAGGCCTGAAAGACCGGTTAGCTTCGTCGGATTGGAAGCCCGATTTCGGTCCGACGGAGTTTACCGAGAGCGTCGCCCGCTCAGGTGCGACCGCGGTCGGTGCAAGGGATTTTCTGATCGCGGTGAACTTCAATCTCAATACCACCTCGACCCGACGTGCGAATGCGATCGCGTTCGATGTCCGCGAAAAGGGAAGACCGATGCGTGAAGGGAATCCGATAACGGGCACGCCGGTCTTAGATGAAAATGGTGAGCCGGTGATGATCCCGGGAACGCTTCCGGGGACGAAAGCTGTCGGCTGGTTTATCGACGAATACGGCGTCGCTCAGGTGTCGATGAACATCACGAATCTTTCGCAGACGCCGCTCCATGTCGCGTTCGACGAAGTGTCGGAGAAAGCGCAGTTGCGGGGCATTCGCGTCACCGGGCTCGAGATCGTCGGGCTTGTACCGAAAAAGGCGATCATCGACGCAGGCGAACATTATTTGCGAAAACAGAGCCGTTCGTTAGGTGTCACGGAGGCCGAAAAGGTGAAGATCGCGATACGGTCGATGGGGCTTGACGACTTGAAGCCGTGGGACCCGAAAGAGAAGATCATCGAGTATGTGATCGACGAAGAAGCAAAAATGAACAGACTTATCGACATGACCTGCCGCGAGTTTGCCGACGAGACGGCTTCGGAATCGCCCGCACCAGGCGGCGGCTCGATCTCAGCCTATCTCGGGACACTCGGAGCGGCGCTTGCGACCATGGTTGCCAACCTTTCTTCACACAAGGCCGGTTGGGACGATCGGTGGGATGAGTTTTCCGATTGGGCCGTGAGGGGCCAGGAGATAAAAGACGACCTTCTTCGGCTCGTAGATGAGGATACGGAATCGTTCAATCGAGTTATGGACGCCTTTGGAATGTCGAAAGGAAGCGACGATGAAAAGGCCGCGAGGTCCACCGCGATTCAGGCGGCAACCCGTTACGCTGCCGAGGTGCCATTCCGAACGATGCAGCGGTCATTCGATGCCTTTGAGGTCATAAGGGCTATGGCGGAACACGGTAACCCAAACTCCGTTTCCGATGCCGGCGTCGGAGCATTGTGTGCCCGCTCGGCCGTGATCGGTGCTTATCTGAACGTCAAGATCAACGCTGCTGGCCTGAAAGACCGAGAATTTGCCGACGACCTCCTAAAGCGCGGTGCGGAGATCGAACGCGGAGCTATCGAGCGGGAGGCTGAAATACTGAAAATCGTCAACCAGAAGATCGGTCAATAAGAGTATCTAAGGAATGCTGCCGGAAAGAGTTATCCAACTATCGGAAACGATCCGCGGTCGAGGCGGCCGCGCGATGCTCGTTGGTGGATGCGTTCGGGATGAACTGATGGGTTTCGAACCGACCGATTGGGACCTGGAAGTATACGGTGTTGAGTCGAACGAGCTGCGAGCATTGCTTGATCGATTCGGCGATGTTCAGGCGGTCGGCGAGGCGTTTGCGGTTTACAGAGTTGGCCGAGATCTCGACGTTTCGCTGCCGAGACGTGAACGCAAAACCGGCCACGGGCATCGGGGTTTTGTGATCGAGGGCGACAGGGGCATGTCGTTCGAGGAGGCGTGTTCGCGTCGTGATTTCACGATAAATGCGATCTTGAAAGATCCGCTGACGGACGAGGTCGTCGACCCGTTTTCCGGGCGAGCGGACATCGAAAAGAAGCTCCTGCGGCACGTTTCCAACCTAACCTTTGCCGACGATTCCCTGCGAGTATTACGAGCTGCTCAGTTTGCGGCGCGGCTCGAATTTGACATCGCGCCCGAGACAATTGCGATCTGTAAGGGTATCGATGTGACTGACCTGCCAAAGGAACGGGTTTGGGGTGAGCTCGAAAAGCTCGCCTTGAGAGCGATGCGGCCATCGATCGGGCTGCGATGGTTTTACGAGCTAGGCGTGGTAGAACAGCTTTTTCCGGAGCTTGCCGCACTTGTCGGGGTGCCGCAGGAACCTGATTGGCACCCGGAAGGCAACGTAGACGTTCATACATTGATGGTGGTTGACGAAGCGCGGAAACTGATCGACGATCTGCCTTACGAGAGGCAGGTTGCCGTAATGCTGGGGGCTTTGTGCCACGATCTCGGCAAGCCGCCAACAACCAAATTTGTTGATGGACGGATCCGGTCGCGCGGACATGACGAGGCAGGTGTCGAACCGACGATCGCTTTTCTCGACCGGCTCGGAATTTATACGCTGCTCGGTTTCGACGTGCGCGGTCAGGTTATCCAGCTCGTTCGATATCATCTCAAGCCGGGCGAATTCTACAAGTCTGAGCAGAAAGGGAATCCGGTCGGCGACGGCGCATTTCGTCGCCTCGCCCGCAAGGTCGAACCCGACCTGCTCTACCGCGTAGCAAAAGCCGACAGCCTCGGGCGTTACCCCGACGGCGACCGCAGTAAAATGATATTCGGTTCGGAAGCACAGGAATGGTTCATCGAAAAGGTTCGTGAATTGCAGATCGAGAAAAAAGCGCCCGATCCGATTTTGATGGGAAGACACTTGATCGAGATCGGGCTCAAGCCAGGGCCGCATTTCAAACAGATCCTCGATGCGGTCTATGAGATGCAGTTGGACGGAACCGTGGTTGACCTTGATCAATCTGTCGCTCGGGCGAGAGTGCTGATCGGCAAATAATAAGAGCGGCCTGGTTTCATAAACGAGGCCGCATCTGGATTTACAGAATCTCAAGCACCCGAGGATGGGTTCACTGCTTACCTTCGAGAAACGCTTTCAAACGGCGAGAACGCGATGGGTGACGCAACTTTCTTAGAGCTTTCGCTTCGATCTGCCGTATGCGTTCGCGGGTGACGGCGAAGTGCTGGCCGACTTCTTCTAGCGTATGCTCGCTGCCGGTGTTGCCTAGGCCAAAGCGCATTTTTATCACTTTTTCCTCACGCGGCGTGAGGGTCGCAAGCACTTCATCGGTTATCTCGCGGAGGTTCGAGAACGTCACTGATTCGGCAGGATTCAGGATCGAGCGGTCCTCGATGAAATCACCGAGATGTGAATCTTCCTCTTCGCCGATCGGCGTTTCAAGTGAGATCGGTTCCTGCGCGATCTTCAAAACCTTCCGCACCTTCGAGACCGGAATATCCATCCGCTTTGCGATCTCTTCGCTCGATGGTTCACGGCCAAGTTCCTGAACAAGCAGCCGCGACGTGCGGATCAGCTTGTTGATCGTCTCGATCATGTGAACCGGAATTCGAATGGTGCGGGCCTGATCTGCGATAGCACGGGTGATCGCCTGCCGGATCCACCACGTGGCGTAGGTAGAAAACTTGTATCCGCGACGCCATTCAAATTTATCGACGGCCTTCATCAACCCGATGTTGCCCTCCTGAATAAGATCAAGGAACTGCAATCCGCGGTTGGTATATTTCTTTGCGATCGATACTACAAGACGGAGGTTGGCTTCGACCAACTCGCGCTTGGCCTGGTTCGTCTCATATTCGCCGACACTGATCGTTTGATATGCACGCTTTATCTCGATCGTCGGGAGATAATACTTCTCTTCGATCTCCGAAAGAGCCGCTTTGCCTTCGGCGATCTTGGCATTGAGTTGCTTCTTTTCGGCAGCCGGCGGCTTTTTCTCGAGCCTTTCTTCGGCCTTCCGATTGTTGCGTTCGTTCTTGCGAATCTCTTCAACGACCTTGCGGATCGCCGAGATCAACACCTGCATCGAATGCTCGGTAAGGTTAAGGTTTTTTATTTCCTGCGCGATCTCGAGCCTGAGGCGTGCGGTCTGCCGCTTTAGCCGCATCAGTTTTTTCGATTTCTTGCCTTTTGAAGCCGCTTGCTCTTTTCGCAATGCGACCCAGCTCTTAAGAGCGACCTGGTAGTTTTTTCGAATATTCTCGATGCCCTCGAGTGTCCAACGAAGGTACTCCTCCGCCTTATCTTCTTCCAACGAAATCTCGGCCTGCTCAGAGAACGTGACGGTCTCGCGAATGCTAGCCTTGCCTTTTCCGAGGTCCTCGCCGATCTTGATCAGACGTTCGACGGCGATCGGTGAACGGGATATCGCCTTCTGCGTTTTTATCTGTCCACGTTCGATACGCTTGGCGATCGTTACTTCGCCCTCACGTGTGAGAAGAGGCACGATTCCCATTTCACGGAGATATAGCCGAACCGGATCATTCGATTTGTCCAACGCACCGGCAGAAAGGTCGAGGTCGAGGTCCTCTTCGTCGACGGTCTCTTCCTCGTCATCGTCAAGGGCCATAGATGACGCCTTTTCAAGCAACTGCGCGTCGGTTTCAGCGACAGAGATATTGGCACCTTCGAGCCGGTCAAGGACGTCTTCGATGTCGTCCGCGGACATCATATTGTCAGGGATCTCTCGGTGAAGCTCATCGAGGCTCAAGAATTTCTTTCGTTTTCCGAGGGCCAAAAGCCGGTCCATCAGATCTTCTTTTTCGTCGTAGTCGGGCATATTCAATAAACGATCCGGAGAAAGCGGCTATTAAGATCGCGGTTTCCGGTCCACTGTTTAAACGATCAGCGCGGCGCAAATGTTTCGGAGTCCGCGCGAGCGTTTAAAACGAAAAGTATATCAGATTTGGCGGATTTTCGAAACCAGATCGTGCTTCATTCTGGCGAGATCGATCTGTTCCCGGACAAGGTCGTTGACCATTTGTGAGTCCCTGATCTGCTCGGCCGCCAGCAATTGTTGAGAAATGTCGAAAATGCGGTTTGAGATCGCCATCGAGCGCAGAGTAAAAACGCAGTTCTCAGCATGATGGAACACCTCATCGATGACCTCGCCGGGTTGGCGTTTCGGTTCGGTCATAAGGAGTATCGGCACAAAATCATGAAGGAACTCGTCGTCACCGATATAGCCGACGATATTCTCCGGCGTGAACTCGAGGCCATTCTCCAAGAGATCATATAAAGCACGAAAAAGCGGTGCCGTAGCGAGTTGTTCGTAATCGGTCGCCTCAAGCATCGGAAGAATCCCGGCCTGGAGTTCGCGGTCATTGATCAATAGTTCGAGCAGATGTTGTTCGGCAACCGTTACCTTGGTCTGTGTAAACCGCCGTACCTGCCGCTTCAGTACCTCAGGTTCTGTCTGGTGGCCATTTTTTACCGAGTGCCATAAGTCTCGTCTGAGCGAATCGTCATCTATCCGAAAATGCGTCATTGTCTGGTCGAAACTCTCGCGTTTCTGTATCGGGTTCTTGATCACCGAGAGGATCGGCAATACTTCCTCGATCGCTTCGGCCTTTTGCTTCGCGTTGCTGAACGAGCGACCGGACATTGACGCATTTAGGACGAAGTTCAAATATGGCTGAGCCTTGCCGCGGGCTTCGTTATAGCCCTCGGTTCCGTGCGCTCGAACGAAGTCGTCGGGATCCTGGCCATCGGGCAGGACAAGTACCTTTATCTCAAAATCCTGCGGTAGAAGTTGCTCGATGGCCCGTTTTGCGGCTTTGATGCCGGCCGAATCGCCGTCGTAGTTGATAACGACCCGTTTCGTAAACCGTGAGAGAAGCTTGGACTGCTCCGGCGTGAAGGCAGTTCCGAGGCTGGCGGCAACATTTGTGATGCCGAATTCGTACAACGCGACCAGGTCGAGATAGCCTTCGACGAGGATCGCGAATTTCTTCTGACGGATGGCTTCTTTTGACTGGAAGAGGCCGTATAGATGCTGGCCCTTTACGTAGGCCGGCGTTTCCGGTGAGTTCAGATATTTCGGCTGGTCGTCGCCCATGGCACGGGCACCGAAGGCGACCGGATTACCGTTGACGTCCAAAACCGGGAACATTATCCGCCCGCGAAAGCGGTCGAAAACCCTTTCTTTCTCTTCATTTACCGAAACGAGCCCGCTCTGTTCGATCAGCTTTTCGTCTACACCTTTTTCTTTCAGATGATTAAGAAGCGAATCCCACGAATCCGGCGAAAATCCTATACGGAATTGCTTTTGGATCTCGTCAGAAATGCCACGATCGATCAGATATGTTTTTGCATCTTTTGCCTTTTTGCTCTTGCCTTGCAGTTCGCTTTCCCAGAACTCCAACGCGGTCTTGTTTAGCTCAATGACCTGTTCCGCAAGCTGTTTCCGTTCCTCTTTCCGCTGCTTGTTTTGCTGATACTGGCCATCGTCGATCGGCTCAGGCAGCGGAACGCCGTTCATTTCGGCGACACGCTGGACGGCCTCCGGGAAATTCAGTCCTTCCATTTCCATCAAAAACGTAAACGCATTCCCGCCCTTCCCGCACCCGAAACACTTGTAAAACCCTTTCGACGGGCTCACCGAAAACGAAGGCGTCTTTTCCTGATGAAACGGACAACACCCCATCCAGTTCGCACCTTTCTTCTTCAACGGCGCATACGGCTCAATAAGCCGCACCAGATCGGCTCGGTCTTTTAGGTCATCTATGAAATATTGGTCGTAGAGCACAGTTTAAGGAAGATACCAGTATTCAATCGCGGTCTCTCACGCTCTACCTTGCGGGATTCGTCACTAGTAACGCATCCACGATTTTCTTTGCCTCGGCGTTGAACATGTCGAGATCGGTCCCAGACTGGATATTTGCATAAAAGTAGACGAAGAGTATGCGACTTCGTACAAGCACCAAGGCGGTAACGTTGTAAACGGCAATATTCTTACCAATTCCGCCAACAGCAAGTATTGCAGCCGATACGAATGTATGCTTTGTGCGACTGATTGGACCAAGATAGACTGAGTCCTTCAGTTCGAACGAGGCGTCGGTCCATAAGTGCTTCCCAAGATCTCTTTTGATCTCTGTAACGACTTTTTTCGTATCAGGTCCGCTAGTTTTGAACTCCGAACCAATCTTCTTTTCAAATAGGTCTACAAATTGGGTGAATTGGGTTTCCGAGATGTCCAAGGTAGCGAGGCTCTTCGAAACCGAGACTTTAGTGTAATGGGGAAAACCTAGATACTTGCCGCTATTCAAGGCCGGAATCGAGCTCAAAGGTGCAAATATCGCCAACATTTGATTATTTTCAGTTTCGTTAATTTCGAAAGCGGACCTCAAGTTGGGATAGTTTTCCCAGGCATTTACGTATCCAGACGGCGTGGGCAGTCTGATCGACTGTTTTCCGACCGATACGATGACCGTGTCGCCGACAATCTGGCCGTAGGTGGCAAAGCCGGATGGCAGGAGCAGGATCGCGATAAAACAGTATCTGAGCAGGTGCATACGTTTTGCCTCGCACAGCCACGCGGTTTACATCGTGGTTAAGGTCGTATTTTGTCTAGAAGGGCGGTTCAACGTCCTTAATCTCTGTAAACCCCGCTTAAGCGGGCTGGGCCACCCAAATTGCTACGTAACCACGTGCTAATGCACGTGACTATGCTCGAACAAAAGAACGAAATCCTTACGAATACCTATAGCTTCAATTCTGCAATTGTAGCGCCGTTACCGCCTTGGTCGGAAGGTGCGAAAGCGAAGCGTTCGACGAGTTCGTGATTCTTCAGAAAATGGTGGACGTAATTCTTTAAAGCGCCTGTGCCGAAGCCGTGAATGATGCGGACGCGGGGCACGGATGCCAGGTAGGCTTCATCGATAAAGCGGTCGAGTTCGTATTCGGCCTCGGCGGTCGTGTGGCCGATCAGGTTGAGCTCGGCGGCCACGTCTGGTGAATCGATCGGTTTAGAGAATCCCGCAGAGGAGCCCTTACTTACGTGCGGGCTACTGACACCGGACTCGACTACTTGAAGATCTTTGATCCTTTCGCGGAGGCGCATTCCGCCGACGAGGACTTCGGCGGTTTCTTTGTCGAGCTTTTCGACGGTGCCGACGTTGCCGAAGGATGTGAGCACTTTTGATCCAACGGTTAGAATTTCGTCGCCGGCAGGCACGCTCCCCTCGGCCCGCGTTTCCGCCTGTGTACCGAAGGTGCCGAAATCGGACTTTGGACCCTGGACTTTAGACACGAGTGCACGGTTCATTTCGGCCTTCCGGGCGGTACGTTCTTTGACTAGCTTGTTCTTGAGGGCTTTGTCTTCGATGGAATCGATAAATGCTTTGGATTGGCGTTCGAAAGATTCGACGGTTTCGGCAAGTTTCTGCTCAAACTCTTTCTGTCGAGCCTTTTCTTTCTTGACAGCTTCGACCTCGAGGCCGGCATATTTCATAGCGGTCGCTTCGCGTTCTTCTTCGAGCGCAATTCGGAGGTCCTCGGCGAGCTTGGTCTCGGTCTGGAGTTTGCGAAGATACGCTTCGGCGTCCTGAGCTGAAATGTCGAGATTCTGACGCGCGGCGTCGATCACATCCTGCTTGATTCCGAAGCGGCGGGCGATCTCGATACCCGAAGACGCACCTGCAAGGCCGATCAGCAGTCTGTAGGTTGGCTGCAGCGTTTTCTCGTCGAACTCGACCGAAGCGTTCACTACGTGCGGGTCGTTCGCAGCATACATTTTCAATCCGCGATAGTGCGTTGAGGCGATCACCTGCGAGCCCTTTTGCCTGAAATGATCGACGATCGCGACGCCGAGGGCCGAGCCTTCTTCGGGATCAGTGCCGGTCCCGGCTTCATCTAAAAGCACAAGCGACGGAGTTACGCACTCCTCGATCATCGACGCGATATTCGACATATGCGACGAAAACGTCGAGAGATTCGCCGAGAGGGATTGATGATCGCCGATGTCAGCCAATATCGAACGGTAAAACGGAAGTTTCGCCGATGCGGCGGGAACCGGAAGGCCGGAGATGGCCATCAGGGATAGCAGGCCAGCAGTTTTGAGTACGACCGTTTTTCCCCCGGCATTCGCTCCGGAGATCACCATCACGGGACGTTCGGGAGAGAGCGAAAAAGAACTTGGCACTATTTCGAGGCCGGAGTCGCGAAGATTCTCCTCGAGAAGAGGGTGTCGTGCGTCGATCAGTTCGATCGTGCCCTCGTCTGATAACTCAGGTACAACCGCATTGAAGCGGCGTGCGAATTCGACCTTCGTTTTAATGAAGTCGAGTTCGCCGACGGCGTCGACCGAGGCTTCGATGCCAGGCAAGTGTTCGCGGAACAATTCAGTCAATTCAAACAAGATCCGTGCGATCTCGCGTTCTTCTTTTCCTTTCAGATTTTGCAGTTCATTGTTCGCTTCAATAGCCTCGAGCGGCTCGACAAAGACCGTTTGACCGCTTGATGAAAATCCATGAGCAACGCCGCCGACCTTGTTCCGGAAGTCGGCCTTTACCGGAATCACGAAACGCTCGTTTCGCATCGTCACCAATTGATCCTGGATCGCATCGCCGGAATTTCGCATCACCGATTCGAGGGATCTCGTCAGGCGAGTTCGCTGGGAATTGATATCGCGTCGAATTCGGGCAAGCTCGGGCGATGCCGAATCATCGACCTCGCCGCCGGGCAAGAGCTTCTTGTTGATGTTCGCCAGTACCCCGAGAAGCGCTGGCGGAATATTCTCAACGATCGACCAAAGCGTCGGGGCAAAGTCCTTCTCCGGTTGGATCGAAGATCTGGAAAACTGTGCCTGGCTGCAAACGCGGGCGATCTCAAGCAAAAGGTTCGGCTCAAGCGTAGCATTTCTGATCTGAAGAATCGCAACAGCATCACTCGGATCTTGGAGGCCGCTGAAGGACCACGACACCTGTTTTTCCTCGTTCAAGCGCATCGTTTCCGATATCGCGGAAATGTCACGGTCGAGTTCGCGGCGGTCAATTCTAGGTCGCAGATCGGCGAACCGATCAACGCCCATTGGCGTCTGAGCGTTTCGGCTGACCAACTCAAGAAGCCGAGGGAATTCCAATGTATCTAACGAAAAGCTCATTTTTGTTGCCACAGGACATCATTTGGCACGTTTCACGGAACGCAAGGGCGGCGTGGTGAACGGCCGGCGGCGTCCTGAGATCATGAACCAGTTACCTGAATGCCTTTCCAGAATGCAACATACCCCTCGATCTCCTTAGCCTCAGGCTTGGTTGCCGGGTAATACCAGGCTGCATCTTTGTTCGTTGAGCCATTTACAACAATATCGTAATAGCTTGCTGTTCCTTTCCAGCCGCAGACCGTGTTAGTGGCGCTCGGTTGAAAATGCTCTTTGACGATGGAATCCTTTGGAAAATAATGGTTGCCTTCGATGACCACCGTCTGTTCACTCTCGGCCAAGACCGCACCGTTCCAAATTGCTTTCATAAAAATCCTACCTTCTTCCGTTTCTAATTTTGGCGATCTACGCTAACGCCAAAAGAACATTTCTATTTGCCTTCAACTCAAAAAACGATCCCGAATGTCGGGAGTTGGCATCATACAAGCATCCTGCCGGCCAAACAACCGATAGCGGTACCTAGCAAACAATCGATAAAACACATCTCGGATCGGTCGTGGAATGACAATTAATAGAAAAAGCCATGACCACAGACCATCGAGCCGTCGCGCGATCCGCAATGCAGCTGTCGAATGCGTGTAGGCAAAGTTGTCTTCGACGAGGATAACTGAATCGGTTTCGGTCGTGTCGATTCCGTGTCTTTCGATCACATCTTCTCCGATCTCCGACTGAAGTGGTGCAAACTTGAAATATCCAGCCCGGTCGCGCGCGATCACAAAATTCACAGATGCGTTACAAAAATTGCAGACGCCGTCAAATAGGATGATCGCGCTCATTTTTAAATTCTACCGCAATTTTCGGATAGATTTTAGTTCGAACCGCCGATAAACTCGCTGTTGATGAATGAAGAGGTATATTGGCAAGCAGTAAAGACGAACGACAAACGGTTTGACGGAGCGTTTTACCTCGGTGTTCGGACGACGGGCATTTATTGTCGTCCATCCTGCAAGGCGAGACTGCCGAAACGCGAGAATATCGAGTTCTTTAAAACATGTGGAGATGCAGAAAAAAGCGGTCTGCGGGCATGCTTTCGGTGTAAGCCAAAGGACCATCAGTTCGCGGATCCGAAGATCGAAAAGGTCTTAAAGGCCTGCGAACTATTGTCATCGGACGAGTATTTTTCACTCGAACAATTAGCTACCGATGTTGGTTCAAGTCCATACCATCTGCAGCGAACCTTCAAGGAAGTGATCGGCGTTTCGCCCAAGAAATATGCGGAGGCAAAGAGAATGGAAAGATTTAAACTTGATCTGAGAGCCGGAAGCGATATCGCTACGGCCACATACGACGCCGGGTTTGGTTCGAGTAGTAGGCTTTATGAAAAGGCGTCCGAAAGTCTCGGTATGACGCCGGCGGTGTATCAAAAAGGCGGAAAGGGGATGAAGATCAATTTTGCGATAACGGAATGTGAACTTGGCCGCATACTTGTAGCGCGAACGATCAAAGGGCTATGCAGCGTGTCATTTGCCGATAATGACTCGGAACTAGAATCAAATCTCAAAAAAGAATTTCCGAATGCCGAGATCGTGAAAGACGCAAATGTTCTCAAGGAGTTTCTAGACGACATAGTCGACATTCTTGCTGGAAAACGAACGCAGAACGAGCTTCCGCTTGATATTCAGGCGACGGCGTTTCAGATGCAGGTATGGGATTTGCTCAGGAAAATACCCTACGGAGAAACGGTCACGTACAGTCAGATCGCCGAAATGCTCGGCGACAGAAAGAAGGTTCGAGCAGTCGCAAGAGCGTGTGCAGGCAACCGTCTCGCCGTTGTCATTCCATGCCATCGCGTGGTCTCCAAGAACGGCGAGCTTAGCGGTTATCGCTGGGGTGTAAAGCGCAAACAGCAGTTGTTGACGAAAGAAAAGACACTTCAAGGACAGCGATGATACCTACGGATAAGATCGTTTACAGGGTAAGTCCGATTCCCGACAAAATCACTAGAATTGTGAGAGAGACATTGGTGTCGCCGCAATACAAAAGCCTCGCGGCTGTCGTCAGCGTCGCAGATGGTTATGGACCGTGTCGAAGCTGCTTAAGGCTATTCGATGAAGGCAGCGATTACCGCATCTTCTTCACGTACAACTCATTTGAAGGCCGTGCGAAATTACCCGATCCAGGACCGGTTTTCATTCATAAGGAAGACTGCGTTCCCTATAGTGAGAACGGTTTCCCCGGCGACCTTTTGAATGTTCCTTTACTTCTCGAGGCATTTGGCGACAACGCCGTCCTGCTATCGCGTGTCGGCGTCGACGCTGTAAATGTGAACTCGCAAATAGAAGGCATTTTTGCAGACTCTGATGTGAGATATATCAATTTGAGAAACCGCGAGGCGGGGTGTTTTGTAGCGACGATCGAGCGCGTAACATCGCTATAGAAACTCAAAATTTCGAGAATGCCCGCTGCTTGCTTTGCATTCTGAAACTTTTCAATTATCCTCTGCGTAAACGACATTCTAAAGCGTTTCAGATTTTTCACACCTTTCAACTGATATGAAATTCAAGCTCAATTTGCTCGCAATAGCGGCGATCGGGTTGTATTCGGTCACCAATGCATCTGGACAATCGTGCGCGATCGCCAATGCCCGGGTCGTTACTGTTTCAGGTGCAACCATCGAAAAGGGAACCGTTGTCGTTCGCGACGGTATCATCGAAGCCGTTGGGGCCAATGTCGCGGCACCGGCAGACGCCAAAGTATTCGACGGTACCGGATTGACGGTTTATCCGGGATTTTTCGATGCGTTGACGAGCCTGGGTATACAGGCTCCTGTACGTCCAACGACCGGTGGCGGGCCGGGAGGTGCGGCTGCGGCTGCTGCGGCAGCGACCGCACAAGCGGGACAGTCAAATTCGAACTATCCCGCTGGTCTTCGGCCTGAGGATCTTGCGGTGACGGAACTCCGTGCCGGTGAGTCGCAGTTCGAGGCAGCGAGGAATGCCGGGTTTACGACGGCTCTCACGGTAGGTCGGAACGGGATCTTTAACGGACAGTCGGTGATAATTAATCTGGCCGGAGAGTCGACATCTGCAATGATCATTAGGTCGCCCGCGGCTCTCCATATTTCGTATTCGAGCATTCCCGGACAGTATCCCGGTTCACTAATGGGCATGTTCTCAGCGACGCGTCAACTTTTTCTTGATGCACAGCGGCACCAGGAACTACAGAAGATGTATGCGGCAAATCCCCGCGGAATGAGACGGCCTGAAGCCGATAGTTCGCTCGAGGCTCTTTTCCCTGTGTTGAATCGGCAAATGCCGGTGGTCTTTAATGCCAACAGCGAGATCGAGATAATACGCGCTATCGATTTAGCCAAGGAATTCAATTTGAGGCTGATCGTAGCGGGTGGACTCGAGGCCGGGAAAGTAGTGGATCGGCTGAAGGCTGCTGATGCATCTGTCCTGCTTTCGCTCAACTTTCCGAAGCGAACGACCGCGGCCTCGCCGGATGCGGACCCGGAGTCTTTATCGACGCTCCGACTTCGTGCCGAGGTGCCCAAGACCGCCTCAAAGCTTGCAGCGGCCGGGGTCCGATTTGCGTTTCAATCGGGCGGAATGACGAGTCTGAACGATTTTTCGGCAAACGCCGCGAAAGCGGTCGAGAACGGACTAGGCCGCGATGCCGCTATTCGCTCGATGACTCTAACACCGGCCGAGATCTTCGGCATCAGCGACCGGACGGGTTCGGTCGAAACCGGGAAGATCGCAAATCTTACAGTTGTGCGGGGAGATATCTTTGGACGGGAAAAGGCGATAACGCATGTTTTCGTTGACGGAAAGCTCTTTGAGCCAAAAGCTCCGCCACCGACGCAACGCCCAACTGGTTCGACAGGAAACCCGAGCGGATCAGCAACCCCATCGGTAGCCGGCACATTCAACATCAATATCGACGTTCCGGGTCAACCGCTTTCGGGCACTCTGACACTTATTCAGACCGGTACGGCCGTCACCGGTACGATGCAGACCCAACTTGGGACGACGCAAATACGAAACGGCAAGATCGCGTCCGGCGGTTTTGAATTTCAAGGTACCGTAGAATTTGGCGGAGCGTCGATCGAGATCACCGTGAAGGGCTCGGTCAGCGGTAACGAGGTCAGCGGCACCATCGACTCGCCGCAGGGAGCGGTACCGTTCTCAGGTACAAGAGTTCCGTAATCCGATCCGGTCGAAGTCTGATCGATAATCGTTCATTTTAAGGGCCGAACGCCCCGTTTACGAGGAAAAGATGATAAGACGTCTATTTTCAATAACTTGCATCGCTTGTATTCTCGCATTGCCATTGGTCGTATCGGCCCAGGCTGGCGGTGAATTGCTGATCCGCAATGCGACCGTCATGACCGCCACCCGCGGTACGCTTGCGAATACCGACATTCTGGTTCGTGACGGTAAGATCGTTCGGATCGGTAAGAATATCACGGCCGGTAGCGGTGCTCGTGTGATCGACGCGACCGGCAAGTATGTAACGCCGGGCATCATCGATGCTCATTCGCACACGATGATGAATGCGGTCAATGAGGGTACGCTTTCGGTGACGTCGATGACGCGCATTCGCGACGTTCTCAATCCGAGCGACATCGCTATCTATCGTGCGCTTGCGGGCGGCGTGACAGCGGCTTTGCTGCTCCACGGTTCGGCAAATTCGATAGGCGGTCAAAGTTCGACGGTCAAGTTCAAATACGGCCGCCCCGTCGAGGAATTCGTCGTTGCCGATGCACCTTCCGGGATCAAATTCGCAATGGGCGAGAACCCAAAGCGTTCGAGCCAGACCTTTCAACCCGGACAAACACCGAGGTACCCGCGAACCCGCATGGGCGTGCTCGAGACCATTCGCGATGCGTTTTTGCGAGCTCGCGATTACAAACAGGCGTGGGACGATTTTCGAGCAAAGAAAACCAAGGTTCCGCCACGTCGTGATATGGAGCTTGAACCGATCGTTGAGATCCTGGAAGGAAAGCGTAAGGTACATGCACACGGCTACCGCTCTGATGAACATCTCAATCTTCTGAGACTTGCCGACGAGTTCGGCTTCAAGATCGGGACCTTGCAGCACGGGTTGGAGGCGTACAAATTTGCGCCCGAGATCGCTAAGCATGGTGCAGGCGTTTCGATCTTTGTGGATAGCTGGAGTTACAAGCTCGAGGCCTATGATGCGATCCCCTACAACGCATATATCCTTTGGAAAAATGGCGTCAACGTATCGATAAATTCCGATTCTAACGAACGCATGCGAAGGTTGAATCTGGATGCTGCAAAGGTGATGAAATACGGCGGAGTTCCCGAACAGGACGCACTCAAGATGATCACGCTGAACCCGGCCATCCAGCTAGGCATCGGCAATCGGACCGGCTCGATCGATACGAATAAGGATGCTGATATCGTCATTTGGTCAGGCCATCCGTTCAGCCCGTATTCGATCGCGGAGGTCACGCTCGTCGAAGGCGAGGTCTACTTTGACCGTGCAGTTGATGCACAGCGCCGGACGGCACTTGCTAAAGAACGCGAGGAACTTGAGAAACTTGACGTAAATAAAGCCCCCGGAAGCGGAGGCGGGCCGCCGCGAATTCCGACCGAGAGGCTTCGCGGCGACCTTGACGACGCCGAGCACATTGACGGAGGTAACGATCGATGAACTCCGCAGGACAAATCATAAGCATCACATCAATGAGACCGAGAACGATCATATTTTTCGCTTTGACCAACCTCGTTTTGGCGGCATCGGCGTTCACCCAGAGCGACGGCTCGCAGCAAAATCGCACCGGCCGGGCGGGCACGTTCGCGATAGTGAATGCGAGGATAGTCACCGTCACGGGGGCGGTGATCGAGAATGGAACGGTCGTCATTCAGAATGGCAAGATCGCCGCGGTCGGCTCCGGCACCTCGGTCCCGTCGGGTGCCGAGCGGATCGACGGCAAAGGGCTTTCCGTCTATCCGGGAATGATCGATGCGGGGACGAATATGGGCCTTGCCGAGATACCGCAGGGAGCTAACGCGACGATGGATCTCGTCGAACCCGGAACCTTGAATGCAAATGCAAAGGCGATAACGGGCATCAACCCTCATTCGTCGCATATCAATGTAACGCGTGTGAACGGCATCACGACCGCACATTCCTTGCCCGGCGGCGGCCTGATCGCCGGCCAAAGTGCCGTTATCAATCTTAATGGTTCAACGCAGTCCGAGATGGCCGTCGTTGGCGAATTTGGGCTTGTCGTAAATTATCCTCGAATAGCGACATTTGGCGGATTTGGCCCGGGCGGCGGCCAGCAGATCGATTTTAACGAAGCGGTTCGGCGAAGGGACACGCAGATCGAAGAGCTCAAGCGGATATTTACCGACGTCGAAAATTATGCGCGTGCCCGTGAAGCGTATGACAAGGACAAAAGTTTGCCGTACGTCGCCAACAATGTTCGGCTCGATGCGATGGTTCCGTACGTTCGGGGCGTGAAGCCGGTGATCTTCACGGTCGAACGCGAGCGCGATATAAGAAGCGCGTTGAAGTTCATCGCCGATATGAAGCTGAAAGGGATCATCGGCGGAGGCCAGGAAGCCTGGAAAGCGGCGGACGAGCTCAAGAAGCAGAATGTCCCGGTGATCTACACTCACATCTACAGCTTGCCCGTTCGCGAGGACGACGCGTATGACATCTTGTTCGCTGCTCCATCGTTGATGCAGAAGGCCGGAATTCGGTTTGCGATATCGACCGGCGATCAGGGCGGCGAGGTTCGCGATCTGCCGTACCACGCCGGACTTGCAAGCGGCTACGGCCTGCCAAAGGACGAAGCGTTGAAAGCCGTCACAATCTATCCGGCACAGATACTCGGGATCGATAACCGGCTCGGTTCGATCGAGGTCGGCAAAATGGCGAACATTGTCGTCACCGATGGCGATATCCTCGACCCGCGTACGAACATCAAGCACATGTTCATTGGCGGACGGCTTATCCCGCTCACGAGCCGCCACACGGAGCTGTTCGATAGTTTCAAAGATCGAAAGTAGCAGTAAGCAGGAATCAAGATGCAGAAAGCCAGAGTTCGGAAGTAATTCCGGTCTCTGGCATTTTGCATCATCCGTGATCCACTATCCGTTACGGCCTTTCGCCGCATTCGATATTCTCCCGTTGGTTCGACGCCGTCTCACTTTCGTCTCATTTTCGCAAAAAATTGAGACAGGTTAAATGGTTTAACCTGTTCAGGTTATTGTCACAAACCGTCTCACCAGCGAAAAACTACTCCAGTAAATGAAACGGTTTTGTGCTTCGAACCATTAAACTCCATTAGATCAACAGGTCAGGCCTTGCGTTCGGCTTATTTTCCGGTTCCGATCGTTGATCAGGGATCGTTTCAGAGGCCGGGTCGGTGACCGCGTGCTGTGAAAGTAAGGTCGGCCCCTGTTTGCAAAGAACGCACAGCGTTGCAAGGATAGCACAATAGTGCGGCGAGTTTCAATAAGAAAGATTCGCAGCATATGAGGCCGTGTAGCGGACGTTTGGAACGTAGCCCACGGTGAAAGCCGTAGGGAAATCTATGAACGAATGCGATAAAGCTCGCGCAAAGGACGATAAAAGTACCCTTGCTGC
Organism: Chloracidobacterium sp.; assembly: GCA_016716305.1. Taxonomy (NCBI): domain Bacteria; kingdom Pseudomonadati; phylum Acidobacteriota; class Blastocatellia; order Chloracidobacteriales; family Chloracidobacteriaceae; genus Chloracidobacterium; species Chloracidobacterium sp. Next base: position 855,207 of record JADJWP010000002.1, on the reverse strand, counting down.
CACTATTTCGGGCTATGCCGGTCTGTTTGGGGAAAGCTATGCTTTTCCGGAGGATGTGCAAAAGTTTCTGCGGCTATGCCGACCGTTTCACGGGCTTGGGAATGTGTGGCGGACTCAACCCCACGTTCCGCGTCGCTCCATTTGGGGCTATCGGCATGCCGCTGCTCCGCAGCTCGGGATGCCAGTGCTAGGTTTCGACACATTCAGGCGAACGATAAACCTCTAAGATTTTATGCTAAATTCTCTCCATGGAAAAAGACATCAATGATTTGAAGATCGAGATGAGCAAATTGGCCGAGCGGATAGCCGGCGAGGTTTACGGTATTGAGCTCGATTATTCGGTCGAATCCATCAAGAAAGTCGAGAAGGTATTAGGGGATCTTCACAAGCAATACAAGAAAACAAAGGACGACGACGGATATTATGGCATTGCGATCGAGTTCGGAGCCTACATAGTTCGGGTTGTTGAAAAAAACGATCCGACCGCTCGTTGGGAGCGCAACCATCCTGGAATGGGAGAAGATTCATTTCCTCTTTTCATCGGTGCGAGTGCCGTGTTTCCCGTAAGCTGGTGTTACAAACGACTTTTGGACGGACCGGGTGACGACGTCTGGACAAAGTATCAATTATTCATTCTCAAGAACGAAAAGCCAGAGCCAACCGAAGGTGACGGATTCCTCGGAAAGGTAAAAGATCTATTCAAGAAATGAACCGCCAGGTTCGCGCCTTCTGCGGGATGTCTTAGCCCTCGGCTTTTATGTCACTATCCCGCTTTGCGGGCTATCAACATGCTACTGCTCCGCAGCTCAAAAATCAGATCGCTTACACGGCCGGGTTCGGCGTCATCGCCGCAATAACCCGCGCCGCAACATTCAATAATGCTGAATCGGAAAGTGTACCGATAGAATCGTTAGCCATCTGGAAATTCTCCTGATCTATTAAATTATTTTTGGAAGAAAGGTGCGTAAATACCACGTCCTTGCCAGATTGTTGAAAGGCAAAAATCTTTCTTTTGCCGTCCTAAATCATTTTTTTGCTTCCCTAAATCATTTCTCTGCCTCCCTAAAACATTTTTCTGCCGCCCAAAAACACAGTTCTGCCGCCCTAAAACACTCTATTGCTTTCTTAGAAGATTTTCCTGCTAGCAGAAAATCTCAAGTTGCCGCCCTAAAATTCTATTTTGCTGACAAAAAACTTTAATCTACGGCATTGCTCGCTTATTTTTTGTAGGTACAATCGGTTAGGACAGAAAGTCGGATTATTTAAGATGCGATTGACTCAAGAGCAAAATGACCTTCTACAGCACGAACTTACTCTTTGCGACCGAAGGCTATTTGATAAAGACCAGGAGCAACGTAACAATCTTATTCCGGACGATTTTTATAGTGAAGGGTTATCCGTCGATCAAATCGAATCCGCTCGTACAAAAGCGTATGCGAGAAAGCTTATCAGGCTAAAGATAGAAACGATTATCAGAATATATCGCAAATTTGGTAAGTTCCCCGATGAGGAGGACTATCAAAACTTCACTGAGGAATTGCGTGTCAAGCTTCCGGAAAGGTTGTTAAACAAGTTCGACGAAAGGTGCCGGAATCCGTTTGCTAACGTATCGAATGAGTCCATTGCAGCGGCTGTTCGCTCCTCTTTGGCAATGGATTTAACCAATATTACCGCTGACGAGTTCGCACCGCTGACGAGTTTTTACTTAGAGGGAAGAGCAGTGAAAAAGCCAATGGACTTGGAATCGAAAAAGAAAAGAACGGTGAACGAGATAGAGAATGAGTTTCTAATCGAGCTTTACCAACAATCAAACGGTGAGGTATTCAAGGCCATAGATTCTGAAAGCGTATACAAAGCATTGGACTTTACGGATAGCGAGTCTGACATTGCTATCGTCCGCCTAAAAGATCGTGGTCTTGCGACGTTTACTTTCGGAAAATCGTATTTGACTGCAGATGGGATGGAAGTCGTAGAACGACTTCTGGCAGATAAGGAAAAAAGTAGCGAGCCAACTCCGTCGTTTGCTCAATCAATTAATGTGATGGGTGATTATGTTCAAGGAAATCAAGCAAAAATTAACTCAAGCCATCAAACCATCCCTAAAATGCCCTCCGCCCAGTGGTCGACAGAAGCAAAAATCGCCCTCGTCGGTGTAGTCATCACTCTAATCGCTTTGGTTATCGCAATCGCGATACCAGAAACACGCTCATTTATCTGCGAACATTCGGGCCTGCTTTGTTCAAAGTCGAATTGAGCAAACAGAAATATTCTTCATCCGTTCAAAACTAATTCTTTAATCTCCTTTCTGCGGGATGTCTTGGCCGTCTTCGAAGAATTCGAGCGACGCGGAGTTTAGGCAGTAGCGTTGGCCGGTGGGCGGCGGGCCGTCGGGGAAGACGTGGCCCTGGTGGCCGCCGCAGCGTGCGCAGCGGATCTCTGTGCGGCGCATTCCGTAGCTGTTGTCTTCGATGTAGGCGAGGTGCTCCTTGTCGAACGGCGAGTGGAACGACGGCCACCCGGTGCCGGAGTCGAACTTGTGCTTCGAAGTGAACAGCGGCAGCCCGCAAAGGCGGCACGCGTAGGTCCCGTCAAGCTTGTTATCAAGCAAAGTCCCGCAAAACGGGGCCTCCGTCCCATGCTCAAGCAAAACCCGACGCTCCTCGTCGTTCAAGTCGCTCGCCAAATTCTCAATAGTATCCGCGTCAAGCCGCGTTATGTCGTATCCCGTTTCTGAAATGTATTCGCTCATAATATTTTTCACCGAAGAGATGCGAAGGTTAAGAACCAATGTTACCGCAGAGTCACCGAGACGCAGAGTAAAGAGATCGCATTCAAATAACGAGCTGCCGAAACCAAAGGAATTGAACTGCCCGTAAAGCTCAGCGTTTCGCCGGTTGAACAAACTGGCCGCCCGGTTACGCAGGCGGTTTAGGCCTTTTGAGCAGTCTTGTTATCCTTCGCGATGCATCCGGGTCGGGCCGCTGACCTTAAACGACTATCAGCGTGCGTTCTATTCGGCGTTTGCCAAAAGAATAACGTCCCGGCTGAACGAACCACGGGAAAGGAGCAGCTTAGACCCATCGGGAGAGAACGCAAAGTTGAAGATCAACCCGTCGGCAAAATCAGTTATTTGCGTAGCGGGACCGCCATCGACCGGTTGCCGAAAGATGTTCGATATATTGTCGTTAATTGAGAGGAAGTAGACAGCTTTTCCATCTAGAGCCCATTGAATCGCTATCTTTGAAAGCCAATTTCGCGAAAATTGCACGGGCACCGAAAACTCCTTAAGAATTTCGCCATCTCTGGCGTCAATGATCGCGATGGTCGGCGGCGACAAGTTCGAGCTTACGCCTCGGTAGACAGCGATCATACGACCGTCAGGCGAAAAGACCGAAGCCGTTGGGTAGCCGGTAAAACTCGTGAGCCTTTTCGGTTCCCCGCCATCGATAGGAACCGTCCAAAGAGCTACATCTTCACCATACCGTGTGAAGACGATCGATCCTCCATCCGGAGATATGGCCGGATGGTCGTCTGACCCGGACGTTAAACGTGTTCGCCGATTGTCAGAACGATTCAGCTTGAAGAGCCCCGGGCCTGAATCATCGATGTCCTGGAAGACTGTGTGCTGGCTGTCCGGGGTTATTGCACCGCCCGTTACATCTGTCGAGATCCTTTTCGCATCACTACCGTCTTCGTTGCTCTGCCATAACTCTGGTCGGCCGCTTGGAGCATTTGCATAGAAGATCTTGTCAATGTCCAGCCAACCGAGCGAGAAGACACCATCGAATTTCTCAAACCCTCCGGTGATCTGTTTGATCCGATCACGATCCCCGGCGGGCATTACAAACAAATGGGCGGATTGCTCCGCACGTACCGCCATGATCGACCGTCCGTCCGCTGCGACCGATACTGATTGATAGTTGTGCGAATCGTCGGTCAACTTTCTCGATTCACCGGAAGGGAAGCGTACCGACCATATCTGATTCAGAAGGTTTTTATTCGCCTCTGCGACCACAAGTAGACCATTCCCATCCGGGGCCCATGCGATCCGCAATATCGTGTTCCATTTTGGCGTCGGCACATTCGATACATGTCCGTCCGACACCCGGACAGCTGCGATCTCCTGATGGCCTTCCGAATTCAAAGCTGCACAAACAATGTGCTTGCCGTCCGGAGACCAGGCAGCGGAGCGTAGAAACAAAGTAGGACGCGTGCTTACTGCGAGTGAGGTTCGCTCGCCTCCATCGATATTTGAGACGACAAGCGCAGCGTTCTCACGATTGTCGGGCGGATACGCTATGTAGGCAAACCGTTTTCCGTCGGGCGAAAAGGATATCTCACCGCCGAAATCTGAGAGGATCTCAGTTGGGGCATCGCCAAGGACGGGAAGGCGAAACAACATCCCCTTGGAGCCATAGAATATAAAAGCCCCATCGGGCGAGAAAGCGAGACTGTTGAACGAAGTGTGTCCCGTTTTCAAGCTCAACTGCGTTTCGCTACCGCTTGGGATATTCTTTAACCATAAGCTTTGCTTACCTGACTCACCGGCCGTAAACGCAATGAACTTCCCGTCAGGCGAAAATGCAGCAAGTCGGACATCTCCGTTGGCGGTTAGTCGCTTTACGGCTGTGAGACGGCCCCCCGACGGCGAAACAGCCGTTGAAAAGACTTGATAAAGGCCGAAACCGATCGCCACGGCTAGTAGTGTTCCGGCGACGAATCGCAAGTAGGCGAGTCGCCGGCTTCGCGCAGTTCGGCTCGGGGGTGTCGAACCCATGGATCTGTTCTCATCATCAGCCAGGATCGCTCGCGAACTCGGGACGGAACGATTCTCATCGGCATTGTCGGCTCCCACCTCGAGTATCGATCCTTCAGATAGATCGCCAGGGAGTCCCGGCTCGAACAATTTACTTTTCTGAGCAAGGCCCTTCCCGTTCGCATGCCTGACCCGGCGAACATCAGCGATAAAACGATAACCACGCCGTTGTACGGTCTCAATGAAACGCGGATTTGCGGCATTGTCGCCGAGGGCCTTCCGCAGCACCTTCACGTTGAAAGCGAGATTGCCTTCCTCGACGAACCTATCCTGCCAGATCTCCCGCATAAGTTCGTCTTTCTCGAGCAATCGGCCGGCGTTTCTGATGAGTACCGCAAGTGTATCGAGTGCTTTTGGCGTAAGCCGAATTGGAACGCCGTTCTTTAGGAGGGTCTTTTCCGAGAGATCGACTAGAAATTCGTCGAATTCGAAGATCTGTTCAGAATCGCGTTCCATGGCGGTCTCTCACCGATTTCTCACCAAAATCTCATCGATCATACAAGAATTCGGTGGCAAATTGACCCTAGTCTTTGTGACACGGGCCCGTTGCGAATAATAGCACGACCCAGGTGGTATCAAAAGATTTCCACAGATCGGAGAAGCACGAAAAAAAGGGAGACAACGATGCAAAAAGAGAATGACAGAGACCGGAGAAGCTTTCTAAAGTCCGCAGGAGCCGCGATCGTCGCAGCGTCATTGCCGATCGCCGCGGCAGCCCAAAAGGACGAAAAGGACGAATTTAATGAGCTAAGGCGAAGACAGCCGATCTACCTGAGTGGCTGCGGATGGAACCGCAGCTTGCCCGGAATCTACGGCCTTGCCTGTTTTGCTTTTGACATCAGGGCAGAGGTCGGCGGCACTGGAGTCGGGACGATGCGCGATGACGTGTACCAGGAAGTCAATTCGCAATTCTCAGTCCACACGGTCACACGCCAGGGAGGGAATTACGTCTTCTTGGGAGACATCACTGCCTCACGGAGTCCAGAGCTTCTCGGAAAGCGGGTAACGATAACAGCTCAGAATGTTGGCAACGGCTCGGCTCTATGTTCGATATATATCGAATCCGACGGCGACGAACTCGTAGTGATAGCGATCATCGCCTGCTTTATGGCCCTTCTAGTGCCGGCGATCCAATAGATTTCGGAGAAGTTTTCGCAAAATGAAAAACAAAATAAGAAGTGTTCGACGGACAACGACATTGGCAAAACGAAATTGGATGGCTTTGACTTTCCTTATAACGGCCGTTTTTCTGACCGAGGTAGCTGCACAGACGACCGCGTTCACTTATCAAGGAAAATTGAACGACGGCGGCACGGCGGCGAACGGCAGCTACGACATGCTGTTCAAACTGTTCGACGCGCAGGCAGATGGAGCGCAGGTCGGCGGAACGCTGAACATTACGAACGTGCAAGCGGTCGCGGGCATCTTCAGTGTTTCGCTCGACTTCGGTTCGGCTGCATTTTCCGGGGCTGATCGATTCATGGAGATCGCCATCAGTCCGGCTGGGCAGGGCAATTTCACGATTCTCACGCCCCGCCAGAAACTGAATTCTTCGCCATATTCGATCCAGACGCTGAATGCGGCGAACGCCGTAACCGCATTGAACGCACTAAATTTGGGCGGCGTGGCTGCGACCGAATTCGTGCAGGACGACGATACGCGGCTTTCGGATGCCCGAACTCCGCTGCCCGGTTCAGCGGACTATATCCAGAACGGCACAACTGTGCAGACGGGCACAAATTTCAGTATTAGCGGAACGGGAGTGGCAAACGCATTCGATGCCGTTCAATATAGGATCAACGGTAGTCGCTTTCTAAGCGCACCCGGAACGCAAAATGTATTTGTCGGTCCCGATGCGGGTCTAAACGTTTCGTCCGGGTTTAACAATACCTTTTTCGGCAGTCGTTCCGGCCTGCTGAATACTACCGGAAACCACAATACGTTCATCGGCCATGGATCCGGAATATTCAACACCTTTGGCAGCAACAATATCTTCATCGGTCAGAACGCCGGCAACCCGAACAACACGACGCAGGTGAGCGGGTCGATAGCCATCGGTAATGGCGCGGTCGTCGAGCAAAGCAACACCATTATCCTTGGCACGCCCGCGCAGGCGACCATTGCGCGCGGCAAGCTCGTTGCCGGTTTTCCAACCGGCAGCGTTCCTTTCACGCCCGGAGCCGGATGGATCGAAACCTGGAGCATTCCGAGCGGCCCGGACGGTATCTTCGCAGGAAATCTAGTTTTGAGGGACTTCCTTAACCGCCCACCTTCTACCGCCGGGCCAATTTGCTACAGCAACTTCTCATTTGGCCTGACAGGCGGCGTGATCCTTAACCGCTGTTCTTCGTCATTTTCTTTTGCTGGCGAGAAGTCCGGTGCGAGGCCATTTACCGGCGGGATTGACCTGATACGACTCTTGAACCCGGTCGCATTCAAGCGGCAGAGCGAGGGGCCGGAAGAGATAGGTCTGAACGTTGATGACATTGCGGCCACAGCTCCTCTACTAGTTGCACGGAACGAAAAAGGTGAGGTTGATAGGATCAGTGAAAACGCGCTTACGGTCGTGCTGATCAATGCCGTAAAGCAGCAGCAAAAGCAGATCGAATCGCAGGAAAGACAATTGAAGGAACAGCAACGGCAGATCGAATTACTTAGGAACTTCGTTTGCGCTGTTGATCGGGAAGCGTCCATCTGCAAGGAGAATTAGGGATGCGGTCCTTTATCTTGAACCTGTTCTTGTCTTTTGCAGCCATCGCACAAACCGGTGGCCAATATGAGCTCGAGTCATCTATGATCGCTTCCGGACGAGCATCAACCGGTGGACAGTTCGACCTTACCGAGGCGGCCGGTCAGACACTCGCGGGGAGCCGCTCTAATGGCGGGCCTTTTTCCGTGCAAAGCGGATTTTGGACAGCCAACTTTGCTCCGACGGCAGCACAAGTGGCAATAAGCGGCCGGGTCTTAACGCCGGGCGGGCAGGGGATTCGAAATATAAAAGTCGTTCTCACCGCGCTTAACGGCGAGACCCGCGAATCGCAGTCGGGAAGCCTGGGCTATTACCGATTTGAAAACGTTACAGCGGGCGCAACGTACATCGTAACGGTCTCCAACGGACGTTTCGTATTCGATCAGCCTTCGATGATCGTGAACGTTATGGACGACTTGACCGATCTGGATTTCATTTCGAATTAGGACCGAGTTTGATGGGTAGTCATCGGCTGATAGGGTTTCCGATCAAATCAATCAAATCGCCCGTCGGCGGATTAAAAGTAGGGCTTTAGCTCTTGTCCCAGAACGCTCCCGATCAACTGCCGGACACCTTTTTTTCCAGCTCACGAATCGTCCTGGCGAGTTCACCGAGGCGGCGGTAGGCGGCGGTGGAGCGGAGCCAGTCTTTGTTGTCGAAGCCGGGGATGCCGGAGATGACCTTGCCCGGTTCGACGTCGTGTGATGTCGCCGATTTAGCCGTGATGACAGCATCGTCGCCAACCTTCAGGTGTCCGGCGATGCCGACCTGGCCGGCGAGTATCACACGTTTGCCGATCACACTCGAACCGGCGAGTCCAGTTTGCGAACAGATTAGAGCGTCCTCATCGACCGTGCACGAATGGCCGATCTGGACGAGGTTGTCGATCTTTGCACCGCGTTTGATGCGCGTCTCGCCGACCGAGGCACAGTCGATGGCCGTATTCGCACCGATCTCGACGTCGTCTTCGAGAACGACGCGGCCGACCTGCGGTATCTTCAGCCAGCGTTTCTCCTCGTCCTTGGCGTAACCAAAGCCGTCCGAGCCGATGGTCGTGTTGTTGTGGATGATGCAGCGGCGGCCGACCTCGCAATTTTCCCGAACGGAAACTCCGGAATGCAGCACCGAGCCTTCGCCGATCGAAACGCCGTCGTAAATGGTCACGTTCGGGAAAAGCTTCACGCCTTTTTCGATCTTGCAGCCCGCACCGACGACCGCATTTGCACCGATCTCAGCTTCGGGCGAAACCTCAGCGGTCGGGTCGATCACCGCTGATGGATGCACTCCCGGACTGACCGGCCTTTCGGGATAAAACAGACGCAAAGCACGTGTGTAGGCAAGATAGGCGTCCTTTGCACGGAGGATGGCGATGTCGTCGCGACCGGCTTCGACGCCTTCGTTCAGAAAGATAGCGGACGCCTTTGTCGCGGCGATCTGCGGAGTGTATTTCGGGTTTGCAAGGAACGTAATGTCGCCCGGCCCGGCGATATCCAGCCCGGCGGCCGATCTGATCTCGATCTCAGGTGTACCATTTTCGATCGTTGCGGAGGTTTGGGCCGCGAGCTCGGCGAGTTTCATAAAGATTGTCCTTGAAATAGAGTCGACCGATATGCAACACTATTTTTAACAGACAATTTTTCCCCGAGCAAAGCTTCCACCCTCTGTTGCCCGCAGACCTGTTCGAAGTTTCAATTCAATTGGAGTTATAAGCAGTATGAACGAAAAGGCCGTCACACAGTCCGCGCGAGCTGGCTCACGAGAGGATATCGTTGGATCTGATCGTCAGATCGCTCATCGCGGTGATAATTCGAATGGTTCGGCCGTCGGCCGTCCGGGAGCAGACCGCTGGCACAATCTGATCGTTTCAAATACGGCGATCGCGATCGGCAGCCGGATGCATGGACACAAGTGCGAGATATACATCAGCAACATGCGTGTAAAGCTGCGGAACAATTTCTCGTGCTGCCCTGATCTCGTCGTCGTCAGCGGCGAACCGTCGTTTGCCGACGCGAACATCGATGTCCTGACAAATCCGACGCTCGTCGTTGATGTGTTCTCGAACGGCACCGACACCTCAGGCAAGACGAAGAAGCTAGAGAGCTTTCTGGAGACCGACAGCATCAAGGAATGCCTGCTGATAAAACGGGACGAGATGCGGATCGAGCACTACGCCCGACAAAATCAAAAACAGTGGATCTATCGCATCTACAACGAACGCGACGACGTTGTCTCACTCGATTCCATCAATTGCAAGATCTCGCTTCAGGAGATCTATGCTCAGATCAAATTTCGGCAGGCTGAGCTAAGTTCGCGGGCGGTGAATTGACCGATCGCGAAATATCGGCCCCGCTACATCAGATCGACGGGGTCGATCTCGATCTGTACGATCCTTCGGTCGCATCCGCTCGTCTCGGCTCGGGCGAGCGCAGCGTCTAGCGTGTCCCTGAGCGATCTGCGGTTAGCCGACTTCAATATCAGCTGAATGCGATATTCGTTCTTGATCTTTCCGATCGATGCCGGTGCCGGGCCCAAGATCCTGATCTGACGGTCGGGGTTTGCGTCGTCGAGGGCGGAGCGAAGGATCGATGCACTCTTCATCGCATATTCGCGGTCTTTGTGTTTGATCATGATCGAAGCGATCGCGACAAATGGCGGATAGCTCAACCTCTCGCGAAATTTTATCTCCTCGTTATAGAAACCTTCATAATCCTGGGCCGCAGCGAATCGCAAGGCGTAATGTTCCGGATAATAGGTCTGTATCAGCACGGTTCCGCGAAGCTGGCCGCGTCCGGCGCGTCCGGCGACCTGCGTGATAAGCTGAAACGTCCTCTCGGCCGAGCGAAAATCGGGAAGTCCGAGGCCCGTATCGACCGACACGACCCCGACGAGAGTCACGTTGTGGAAATCGTGACCCTTAGCGAGCATCTGAGTCCCGACGAGCATGTCGATCTCACCGCGGTCGAAAGCAAACAGCGTCTTCGATATTTCGCCCTTACGCTGCATCGTGTCGCGGTCAACTCGTGCGATCCGCATTTCAGGAAATATCCGGTTCAGAAGTTCTTCGAGTTTTTCGGTCCCCTGGCCGATAAAGTACAGATATTCGCTATGACAAAACGGGCATTCCGTCGGCGTAGCGACGGTGTGATTGCAGTAATGGCAGACCAGGCGCCGATCGATCTTATGATAGGTCATCGTGATGTCGCAGTTTTTGCACCGCAGGCTTTCGCCGCATGAGCGACACAAGACGAACGACGAGAATCCGCGTCGATTGAGCAACACGATCGACTGCTCGCCCTTTCGATACGTATCGCGGATCGCATCGAGCAACTGAGGTGAGAAGACGACATCCTTTCCCGCCTTACGAAATACTGCCCGCATGTCGATAAGCTCGGCGGCCGCGAGCGGCCTGTCACCGATGCGGTTTTGAAGCTGCAAATACTCGTATTTGCCACGTTTGGCGTTGTGGAAGGTCTCGAGTGCGGGTGTCGCCGAACCGAGGACTATCACCGCGCCTGCCTTGTTGGCACGGACGACGGCAACATCGCGTGCGTTGTAAAACGGAGCTTCGTTCTGCCGGTATGACGAATCATGTTCCTCATCGACGATCACGAGTCCAATGTCTGCGAGCGGCGCAAACACGGCCGAGCGAGTGCCGATGACGATCCGAGCGTCGCCCGAGCGAATTCGCCTCCATTCGTCAAAGCGTTCTCCGGGTGAGAGATTTGAGTGCAATATCGCGACGTCGCTGCCAAAAACGGCCTGCAGACGGCGCGAGAAGACAGGCGTAAGGGCGATCTCCGGCACAAGCATCAACGACGACCGGCCGTCGTTCAAGGCCGAACGCATCGCCCTGATATAGACTTCGGTCTTCCCGCTGCCGGTTACGCCGTGAAGAAGGAATCCGCGGTATTCGCCGCTGTTGAGCGACTTTTCGATCCTGTTAAGGACGAAGCTCTGCCCGGGATTCAAGCTCAGCGGGGGATCGGCTAAAAGCTCCGCCGGCTCAAGCGGATCGCGACGAACCTCCTGGACCGAGATCTCCAAGAGACCACGGCGAGCAAGTGTACTGATCGGCGATGCCCCAATGTCGGCTTTCTCCAACAGGTCGGTGAAGAGCATTTCGCCTCCCGCGACTTTGAGCGTATCGACCACCTTTTGCTGCATTTCGCTCAGCGGCTTTGTGTCCGCCGGAGACCCGCCGTCCAGCAACCGTACGGCCTTTCGGAGCTTTGGCTTTACCTTTGTTGCCACGGCCTGATCGGCTGCGTTAATGAGGCCATCACGTTCGAGTTCGCGGACCGCACCTTTCAACGATCTTTCAGTGAACTCGCGAGCAAGTCGGCGGATCGTCGTTTCAGGATTCTCGCTGAGATATTGAAGCAATCTTTGGCTCAACCGTGTGCTGTCACGTTCTTCTTCAAGCCGTTCGCGGCCGGACGCGGTGATCCGGTATACGCGTTCGACCGTTGCATTGATGCCTGCGGGCAGCGAAGCTTTCAGAACTTCGCCCCAGGATGCCGCGTAATAATCTGCCGTCCAAAGCGTAAGATCGAGTATCTCGGCATTTATCAGCGGATCATTGTCGATGACCTCAATGATGTCCTTGACCGAATCAGCTGCGACCCCGGCATCGTGATCGAGCCCGCGATGTATAGCGACCGCATAACCCGTAAGCGTTCGTTTGCCAAACGGCACGAGCAGCCGGCTACCTAGCCATATTTCGTCACCATATCTGTTTGGGACGCGGTAGGTGAACGTCCTCCGGATCGGCAGCGGCAGGGCTGCCTCGACGTAGAGCTGTTCGTCAGTGGTGTTTTCGTGGTCGACGGGCATTTCGAAATGGGTTTCCGAAATGATAACCTATTGGAACTTTTTGTCGAATCGGTTGTCTAAATTGCATCAAATACCTGTATGGATACATTGCTCCAACATGGTCAGAAGCCTCCTCGAAACTACACGGGATTTATCATCGGCGGTGTTATTGGACTATTGCTGCTCGTCGTCGGGGTATGGTTCTTCTCTTTGCGTCCGTCAATGGATGATCAGAGGGTTGCGGTTCTGGAGGGTTCGTTTCGTGAAGGTTCTCCGGAATTCGAACTGCTGACAAAGGACATCATCATCTCGACAAGCCCCGATACCGTTCAGTCTCCCAACCCATTTGGCTCGATATCGATGTTCATCGTCGGGAAGATCCGGAACAAGGGCACAAGAATGATCAACGGGCTTGAGGTGAACGTCTCGGTCGTCGATCAATTCAACGCGGTCGTTAAGGAAAAACGTGTCGTGGTTCCGACTCAACAACCGCGGCTCGAGCCTGACAGCACGATACCCGTGACCCTGAGTATCGATGGTTTCAAACGCGATGACGACCGGGCAAACATACGCTGGCGCGTAACGGCGATCCGAACCGAATCGGGCGGAGTTTGACCCCGTCACGCAGTACATTCGCTGCTCTAGCTCACCGGGCGATCTTCGGAAGCATTGCTGCTTTTCTCGACAAACAGCTCTTCAAGCGATTGTTTTACCGGATTTACGGAAATGATCCGTCCGCCGGCATTGCGAACGACATCTATCGCCGCACCGATCTGATCCTCGCCTAGAATCTCGATACAAGTTCCATTCGGTTTTGAGAAAACGCGCGAACCTGGCAACCCGGCTGCTGCACCTGCGATCACGTCCGTGGCTATTCCGCCGGCAATAATTTCGAATGCTCGGGCACCCTCGCTTTCTACCATTAGATCACTCAGACGTCCGGTAGCGGCCAAACGACCGTTTCGGAGGATCGCAACTTCGCTGCAAAGCGCCTCGACGTCAGAAAGGATGTGCGTCGACATAAAGACGGTCGTTCCGTGGTCGCGTAGCCCGGCAATAAGCTCGCGTATCTCGCGCCGGCCGACGGGGTCAAGACCGCTCATCGGCTCATCCATGAATACGATCTCAGGCTCGTTGATAAGCGACTGCGCAAGCCCGACCCGCTGCAGCATTCCTTTCGAGAATTTTCTAAGCTGCTTGTTCCAACTCCTTTCTTCCACTCCGACCTTGGTCAAAAGTTCTTCGGTCTTCTGCTTTCGTGCTGCCGGTGCGAGCCCAAGCAGGCGGCCAAAATAATCCATCAGCTCGTAGGCTGTCAGGTAGTCGTAAAAATATGGGTTCTCGGGGCAATAGCCGATATGCGAGTGCATCGCGGTATCCGATATGTCGCGACCGAGGATCCTGGCGGTGCCGGATGTCGGGAACAAGAGACCCATGAGAATCTTGATCGTCGTCGTCTTACCGGCGCCATTGCCGCCGAGAAAGCCGAAGATCTGGCCCGGAGCAATACTCAACGAAAGGTCGTCGAGAGCTCGGACGTGTTTCTTTGTCCAGAATCCGGTCTCGTAGTTCTTTGACAGATGGTCGATCTCGACAATGTGGTCCATAGAGTATTACTGATTCGGGACGCTTCGTGGTATCGGCGATCCGGTCCCGAGTTCGAGCGTACAGCGTTCGTTATCGAGGCGGTAAGGCGTTCCGGCCGGGTCGATCAGTTGGTTATTCTTGTCTATCCTAATGTTGCGGACTTTGGGTGATCGAAGCTCACGCAACCCTCCAAAGATCTCAGAAACGCGATCGATGCACGTCCCATTTTTTCTTTTGTGGTCATCGAGGAGCTTATTCACGGCCTCGCGTTCCTCGAGCGAATCCAGCTCAAGCAATCGTAATTGGGCATTATCCCGTGACGATTGATCTTCGGCTTCAGCTAGAATCTGGGAGTAGATTGCCCGGGCCGTATCTCGGCTGCCGCCTTCGGTTTGCATTGCCGCGGCCATTTGCCGCATGAAGGTGCCGGAACCGGCGATTCGCGAACCGGCCTCATAGGTCTCGGCCGCTTTTTCATACATTTTCAATCTCCAATAAATGTAGCCAAGATATTGATAAAGTCGCCACGCCGAAGGGTTGTTCGCGATGCCCTTCTCTGTCAGTTTGATCGCAAGCGACGGGTCGACGGCAGGCAAGACGCTCGCTCCGTAAGAATAAGCGGCCATGAAACGTGGGTCGAGGTCGGTCGCATTATCAAGAAGCGGATACAACAACCGAGGATTAAGCGGGCGAAGATCCTCGAGATTTATCGTCTCAGCTTCGCTTCGAACGATCTTGCCGCCAATGTACTGCAACGAACTCATCCAATACCAATCCGCAAGCAGGCCTTCGGTGCCAAGTGCCCAACCCTTTAGCCGCTTGCCTTCGAGAGCAAGGTCGGTATCCTCGTATCCCGCAGGGACCTTTACTCGCCGCTGCTCGACGAAAGAACTGAGAAACGCGACGACCGCAAATCCTGCCGCAATAAGCAAAAGCGAAAATATAACATTTGCGTTGCTGTGCTTCATTTAACTGAGACCGCTCGCCTTATTGCCGATCGGATGTCATTTAAAGTTTCGCCGACTGAAAATGACAATGGTAATTGTGATCAGGATCAGGATATAGACGACGGCGTATGCTGTGCCGCCAAAGATCATTTCGTTGTTCGGCGTTATGCCGTTAGCGGCCTCGGTTCGAAAACTGAATAGCGAGAGGTTCGGCATCATGAAAAAGATCGCGTCCAGCACGAAACGTGCGAATGCAGAGCCCATCGCTTGTCCGAGATCGCGAAGCGACGAGCTGAGATGCCCGATAACGAAGACAAAAAAGGTCAAAAGCGCCGATAGCGAAGGTGACGAAAATGACGAAAAGACGATGGCGACGGCAGTTATTATGGCGAGTTCGAGAAAGATCAGATAGATGGCCGGCCAAATACTTGCTACCAGCGATGTGCCGCCGACATATACCAAAGCGAGCGTGACACCAAATCCCATTATCAGAACGTTAACCAATAGAGTTAGACAAAGACCAAGGTATTTTCCGACGATAAAGACGCTTCGCTTAACTGGTTTTGCAAAGATCGCGAAGACCGTCCGCTTTTCGATCTCTTTCGAAACCAGCCCTACACCAACGAAGATCGCAATGAAGGTTCCGAATACAAGCATGGCCGTCAATCCGATGTTGACGATCGTTCGAGCCTCTTGTCCGTCTGTCAATTCACCAAGCAGTATGGCACAGGCCGTGATCAGCAGAACGAAGAGAACGAGGTTGTATAGGATGCGGTCGCGGATCGCCTCGCGGAACGTATTGCCGGATATGGCTGCTATCTGAGCGAACATTTTTCGGTTTGGACTTAACTGGCCATCCGGAAGAATTCGGATGATGACCCGTCAATTCAGGTCGAAATGATTCTAACATCAACTGCCGAGTTTTTCGATCTGTTCGGGCTCGGTACGCGACGTGTCTTTGCCGCAGCCGTGGCTCGAGCCGGAGCTCGTGCCGAAGTCCGGGTCAGGGGAACGAAAAAGAGGAACCGAACGAATTCGATTCCTCTTTTGTCTAAGAAGCAAGGATGCTATTAGTTGCCGAGAACGGTAACCGGAGCAACCGGAGCCATAGCTGCGACATCAGCAAACTGGTTGCCCAGGGTAGCGGCTGTCGCGTCGAAAACGATAACACCGTCAGTAGCGATACCGAAACGGCGTGTACCAGTCTGTGTTACACCGGTCGTCGTCTGCGGAACAGTCGAGAACCAGAACTGTGCAGGAGCAGCAGCGGTACCGGCAACGCGGCCGCCAACATACGTGTAACCGCTCTTCAGACCAGCACCGAGCTGACCATCAACGAGGCCGGCGGTGTTGAGTGCTGCCAAACCGGTAGCATCGTTAGCAAGAGCACCGGCATACTGACCAGCACCAGAAGTTGCACCGTACGTCATCTGTGCACCATGAAGCGTACGCAGAGCCGAAATTGCTGAACCTTCGTTAGCCGAGCGGCGTGCCGCAAGGAGGTTCGGGATAGCGATCGCAGCGATGATACCGATGATGACCACAACGATCAAGAGTTCTATAAGCGAGAAACCTTTCTGATTTTTCATTTCTAATTCACAATCTCCTAAAGTTTTTGATTCAAGTCCTTATCTACCTTTCCCAGGCGAGATACCTAGATACAAGAAGCGTGCCACAACATTGAATACCAGGTATACACAACCGTAAATACTGATATTACATTAGTTAGGAGATTTTCTTGCCGATCGGGAGTCGGAAAAACGTCGAATAAAATGCCTTTTTTCTAACAGTTTTTGGTAACGGGCCGATGACAAAAAGTGTCATGGTGACGTGGTTATTCAGAAAAGACGGTTAGGCGGACGGGCTAGAGAGTTTATGAGGCGGTTCGGGGCGGAATTACGTGAACGAACAGACCCGAGACCAAGGATCGGATCTGAACGGCTTAGTCTCCGTTTCGCATCTGGGCCGAAAGATTGCGGATGTTGTGTTTATCAAGCAAATGACGCAGCGATCGAACCTGCATCTGCAGCAGGTCGGCCGCACGGGTCTGATTTCCTGAGGTCTTCCGCAGAGCCTCGATAACATAGGTCTTTTCCAAATTTTCGAGGTGTGCAGTTAAATTCAGGCCGTCATCGGGCAGGTCAAATTCGGCCTTGATCCGCTCAGGGTTGTAATTTGTGATATGGTCCGGCAATCGTTCCGGCTGGATGCAATCGCCGCGTTCGAGTGCGACTGCCCGTTCGATAGTGTGCTCGAGTTCGCGGACATTTCCGCCCCATACATATTTTTCAAGCATTTGCATCGATTTCGGAGCGATCGACAGATCTCGTCCGGCTTGTTCGCAAAATTTGCCGATGAAATGATCGACAAGCTCTGGAATATCCTCGCTTCGTTCGCGGAGCGGCGGAATATTGATCGGGATGACCGAAACGCGGTAAAACAGGTCCTCTCGAAACGTTCCGTCAGCACACATTTGTTTCAGATCGCGATTTGTCGCGGCGATGACGCGTGCGTCGATCGATATTTCTTCGTGCGCGCCGACCGGACGAACTTTTCTCTCCTGCAAAACCCTGAGCAGTTTTACCTGCATAGCAGGCGACATTTCGCCGATCTCGTCGAGGAAAATGGTTCCTTTGTTCGCTGCCTCGAACAAGCCCTTGCGGTTACTGTTGGCGCCGGTAAACGATCCCTTGATGTAACCGAAGAGTTCCGATTCGAGAAGGGTCTCGGTGAATGCACCGCAATTGATCGAGACGAACGGACGTTCCGCCCGCGGGCTTAGGTCATGTATCGCTCGGGCGACCAGTTCCTTACCCGTGCCGCTTTCGCCGCAGATCAAAACTGTTGACTGAACTTCGGCGACCGTCTCGATCATCTGAAAGATGGCTTGCATCTTCTGCGAATTGCCGACGATGTTCTTGATGCTGCCGCGTTCACGCTGAGCCCGCTTGAACGCCCGGTTCTCGTCGATCAAGGCCTGTTTTTCAAGGGTTTTTTTGACGATCAGTTTCAGCTCTTCGACGTCAAAGGGTTTCGTTACAAAATCGTCGGCCCCGAGCTTAAAGGCCTCGCGGGCCGTTTCGACCGAGGCGAACGCGGTCATGAAGACAACGCCAACATCCGGCATCGTTTCTCGTACGACCCTGAGCATTTCGATGCCGTCCATGTCAGGCATCTTGACATCCGAAATGATGAGATCGGCCGGTTCGTTTCGCAGGACCTCGACTGCCTCGCGGCCGTTGTTCGCGGTTCGAACGACATGGCCGTCACCTTCGAATACGAGGCTCAAAAGCTGTCTGTAACTTTGTTCGTCGTCAACGATCAGTATGTTTGACATTATTGAAATGGCGCAAAAGGCAAAGAAGGGAAGCAGGAAGAAACCGGGCGGCAGATACCGCACGTTCTATTTTCACAAAAAACCACCATCGAGTTCAAGAAGAAACTTCGGATTCATCTTCCTTAACATTCAAATAGTCCTTCAGCCTGCTCGGTGCTTCAGAGTCGTGGATCCCGTTATCGCTGACTCGTTCCGCGGGACGGACATTGTCAACCGGCAATTCGACGGTAATGACCGTCCCTTCGCCTTCGGCACTGCGAACATTGATCGTACCATTGTGGTCTCGGATTATCTGGTAAACGATCGAAAGGCCGAGTCCAGTGCCCCCGGTTGTCGAATTCGAAAACGGTTCGAAAAGCTGCTCGACCTGTTCGGGCGACATGCCGGCCCCAGTATCTTTAAAGAATATTCTCACGCGATTGTTCGGTACTGCAGCAAGTTTGACGGTCAGCGAACCACCATTCGGCATCGCGTTTATCGCATTTCGGGCGAGGTTCCAGAATATCTGTTTGAGCTGCGTGACATCGGCTGAGATCGTCACAGCCGATTCAGGCACTTCGATCTTTAGAAGATGTTTCTCACTCACGTCCGGACTGTGGCGGAGCAATTTGATGGTGTCTCGGATCGCTTCGCAGACATCCGTCTCCGAATAATTGCCGGCCTTGGGGCGAGCGTAGTTCAAAAAGTTTGTGATTATGCTGTTCAGCCGGTCCGATTCGCGAAGGATTATGCCCATCAGATCAGCCTGCACCGAATCTGGCGGCGTATTCGACTCCAAAACCTGTATCGCACCACGCATCGCTCCGAGAGGATTTCTGATCTCGTGGGCAAGGCCGGCACCGACGCGCCCGACCGCCGCGAGCCTGTCTTTACGACGCACGCTTTCCTCCATCGAGCGTATTTCGGTAAGATCCTGAAAAGTGATGATGAGCCCGCTCGCCTCGTTCTCTTCGGAGTACAATTGGGCGATACCGTACCCGATCCTGACCGCGAAGCCTTCAGGGGTGACCAGATCGGCCTCGAACCGGGGCTGCTGTTCGCCCATCGCGTCGGCCGCAACAGAGATCTTTATCGATTCGTTAAGATCGCCAAACACCGGGAAGATCGAACGTCCGACGAGGTCTTCGGCTCGATAGCCCGTGATCTCGGTCGCAGCGGCATTGACCGTATAAACGTTGCCTTCAAGATCGGTCGTAATGAGCCCGGATCGGATAGATTCGATTATCCGCTCGTGCAAAGCCCGCAGATTTGCAAGGCTCTTGGCAGTCTCTTTCAATTGTTCGCCAGACGATCGTCGGTCGGAGAGCCGCGCTGCCAATAATCCGACAACAAGAAATGCGACCACGTGAAAGCTAACTATCTGTGCGGTCTTTGCAATGCTCTGCTCAGGGCCGCTCGATTCGATCAGGCCAAAAGCCGAAAGGACCGGAAGCAAGGTGAATACGACGACCGAGATAAACGCCATCCCGAGTGTCGAACGGGGGTTGAGAAACAAACTGGACACGCTTATCAGAACAATATAAAGCGTGATATAGGGCGACGATATGTCGCCTGTCAAACGGACAAGCCATGTGATCAGAATCGCGTCGACAATGAACTGCATTCGCACCTGAAACGACAGCCATTTGCCCGTATGAAGAAAAAGGAAATATGCCGCCGTTAGGCTAAGCGAAACGATAAAGACGTAAAAAGGGCCGCGCGGAAAATCGGCAAATGCGACGCTGACGGTTCCGCCGTACCAGGCCCAGCTGGTGATCAAAAGGAGGAATATCGCGATCAGGCGTCCGATGATCAGGGTCTGAATATTTCGGATCTGTTGGAAATTGGCGGGCGGACCGTTTTCGTCTAGACTGAGCATTGTTGGCACTACCGCTTTGGCCGGTTACCGGCAAGCGACGAAAAACCCAATTGTATTAAAGTGCGGTTGTCAACGAACAGGCAATGGCCGGCGTTGAACTTTTGAAATGGCAATTGCCCCAAGGTCGGGAGCTGACCAATGGCCGGCCCTTTACTTCAGATAAGGTATCATTAAGTGGCTGCCATATCATAGTGTCATTTCAAACGACATCGGCTTCGATCGAAAAGATCGTATCTTGTAAACGGAAGATCCCGCGTAAACGATCATGCAAATGACCTCCGAGAGAAAACTCCCGTTGATCCTGACCTTTGTGTTTCTGATGCTCGCCGTCATCGGACTTCTCTTCTATCAGAGCACCGTTTCGCTGCAAGAAGCAATTGCTTGGGAAAAACACGCACAGGACGTGACCCTTAAGCTCGAAAATACGATGACGCTGACGCTTGACGCCGAGGCCGAAATGCGCGGCTTCATCATCACGGGAAATACGACCTATCTCGAACAATTTGAGCGAAGCAAAACGGCCGTATTTGCGAACCTGAGTGAAATACGAGCTTTGGTCTCAGCGTCGCGGGCCCAACTCGAGGAGCTCGCCAATCTCGAGTCCTCATTAGGCCGCTTCTGGGACGTAGCGTTTCAAAAGATCGAGCGCAGAAAACAGGGTGGTTTCGACGCCGGCCTCAACGAACTGTCGATGCAGGAAACAAAAGCCGCGGCAGATCAGGCGCGGGCGTCGATCGAACGTATGAAATCGGCCGAGGCATTCGTCCTGCAGGCCCGAAACAACCGGTTCAGCCAGAACCTGAATTGGGCGATCCGGATCCTGATAATTGCGACAGTTGCCGGAGTACTTGCCCTCGTAGCGGCGAACTTTCTGGTTTGGCGCGAAGGAAAGCGGCGGTCAGCGGCCGAGAGAGCGTTGATCGAATCGAATAAAGAACTCGAATCGCGAATTGCCGAACGGACGGTCGAACTGAGCACGGCGAACGCAAGCCTTCAGGCCGTTGCGGCTGAGCGCGAAAGCCTTTTAATGAATGAACAGGCGGCAAGGCGCGAGGCCGAGATAGCCAATCGGCTCAGAGACGAATTTATGGCGACCGTGTCGCACGAACTCCGGACGCCGCTCAACTCGATCCTCGGGTGGGCTAGGCTTATGAAAAACGGTACGCTAAGCGAAGAGCAGTCGGTAAAGGCCGTTCGGACGATAATAAAAAACTCGGAAACGCAGAATCGGCTGATCGAGGATCTGCTGGATGTTGCTCGGATAATCTCAGGCAAGCTCGAACTTGACCTCAGGCCGATAAAGATCGCCGACGCGGTCCGAGACGCGATCGAGATCGTTCGGCCGGATTCGACTGAAAAGAATATTTCGATAAATTGTACGGTCGAGCCCGATTGCCTTGACGTTGAGGTTCTCGGGGATGCAAACCGTCTCGGACAGGTCTTCTCGAACCTTCTGACAAACGCGATAAAGTTCTCCTCGGAAAATGGCATGGTCGACGTAACCGTCTCGCGAGGCGGCGATAAGGTGGACGTGACCGTCAAAGACACCGGCGTCGGGATCAGCCAGGCTTTCTTGCCGATGGTATTCGAGCGATTTCGTCAGGACGTCGGAACGGATTCGAACAAAAGCGGGCTCGGGCTCGGGCTTGCGATCGTTCGAAATCTGGTGGAGCTCCATGGCGGCACCGCCCGGGCATCAAGCGACGGCGAAAACGAAGGAGCTACATTCATGGTGAGCTTGCCGGTCATAATCAAATAGCTCGATGGCCGGGCTAGCCCAGGATCTGTTCGACGGCATCGAGAAGATCGTCGGCCACGATATCGGGTTCGACGGACGGATCATCGAGCGAACTCAACCCGTAACCGGTCTTGACCAATGCTGTCTTAAGCCCGGCGTTCTTCCCCGTCTCGACATCCAATCGCTTGTCGCCTATCATCCACGAATTTTCAAGATCGATCGCCCTTCCCGCCAAAGCCGACTCGATCATCCCGGTCGAAGGCTTACGGCAAAAACATCCCTCATCCGGCAAATGTGGACAGAAATGAAACTCATCGATGATGCTCGAAAGATCTGCCTGCATGACCCGGTGAATCTCATGCATCGCTTCTTCAGTATAGATACCCCGCCCGATGCCTGACTGATTTGTGACGACGATGAGCGAAAAACCCGCTTCTTTAAGGCGGGTCAGCGCAATTTTCGAAAACGGAAAGATCCGCAGATCCTCGACGCGCGACAAGAAATTCACCTCTTCCACGAGCGTCCCGTCGCGATCCAAAAAAACGGCCTTCTGCTTTCTCGATTTCATAGTTTCAATCAACATCTGCCGCTTCGGCCCGGCCGAGCAGATCGCACAAAGCGGTAAAAACTCGTTCCGGCGCGATCCGTGTCATACATCGATGATCGATCGGACAATCCCGAAGCATACACGGTGAACATTCCACAGGTTCCCGGACGACAACTGATTCCGGTGAGAATGGCCGCGTCGTTTCATGATTTGTTGGCCCGAAGATAACGATCGTTCTTGTACCTACGGCGGCCGCAATGTGCGCGAGGCCCATGTCGTTGGCGACGAAAGCGTCCGCCAGCGAGAGTATCGCGGTCACGTCGGCAAGGTCGGTCTTTCCGATCAGCGAGACAGGAGCAGTACGCGCAGCCGCGGACACAGCTGCTCCTACGATCTCTTCACTTTTGGACCCAAGCAAGACGATGTCGGAGCCAAGCTCCCGGCCGACATGATCGATAAATCGGCCGAAGTTAGCAGACGGCCATCGTTTCGCTCTCGAATTCGCCGAACCCGGCCCGATGGCAATCAAAGGCCGCTGACCATCGATGCCGTGGAACTTTAAGATGTCGCGGGCCGCGGCGACCCGCGCGTCGGAGACTTCGAGTTTGACGGCTGCTTTCGAATCGTCGACCGTCTGAGTGCCGAGCATCCGCCATTCGACCTCGCGAACGATCTCGAGGTAGTAAAAAACCTCATGGCGCGAATCTTTCCATTCAGGGACACCGATCGGATCGGTCATAAGAAACCGACGACCTTCGCGCGAATATCCAAATCGCCGCGGGATCCTTGCTAGTTTGACAATCGCCGCCGACCGATATGAGTTGGGGAGGATGACTGCAAGGTCAAATCCGCGGCTCCGCAACATCTTTGCCTGACGGAACATCGATCGGAAATCCGAATCCCCGTCATCGAACGTTATCAGTTCATCAAGAAACCGGGCATCGCGGAATATCCCTTCGGCCCAAGGACGAGTATGCAGGGCGATATGTGCCTCCGGGAACAACCGCCGCAATTCACGCAGTGCGCCGATCGACATTACCGCATCGCCGATCCAATTTGTTCCGCGGACGAGGATCTTCATTCAATACATCCTTGGTCGAGTCCCTGACCTGCACTTTCACGGACCAAATAACGTTCGCAGGCCGTCGTCGAGAGAGATCGAGGGTTTCCAATCCAGTTCCTGTGTAACACGACCGATGTCAGAGACATAATTTACAGGAGCCGGCACAGGCAGAGGATTCGCTTGATCCACAATGGCTTGTAAACCCGACTGTCCTTCGAGTTTGCGGACGAGTTCGGTGAGCGACAATGCGTTCGCCCGGCCGCCGCCGAGGTTGTACAGTCCGTGGCGGATGACCGACTCGGTGAACGCTCGGCACGCTGCAGCGAGATCATCGACGTGCAGCAGATCCCGGACAGGCGAACCGCCGCCGGGAAGACGGATCGGTATTCCACGGTTGATCTTATCGGCGAATGATCCAGGAAAACCCGGATTATTGCCTTCGGACGGCGGCGCATATATCGTCGACAGACGAAATATACAGGAGCGAAAATTATTTTGATGTGCGAAGAACTCGACGTACCTCTCGGCGATCAGCTTCGACCATTCGAGAGCCGTTTGTCCGGCGTACAGCGTCTCGCACGTTTCCGGAACCTCGCGATACTTGTCCGCAAACCTGCCGTAGACGTCTTTCGTCGAGGCAAATATGAAGACCGAATCTTTCTTCATAACCCGAAGCAGATTTATCGTTCCTTCGACATTTGTCAAAAATACCTCTTCTGCAGCTTCGGGCGATTTATCCAGATGGGCGGCGAGGTGGATGACCACATCGTATTCCGAAGCGATATGTACGTCCTGCAGGTTCAACACGTCAAGATCTGAGCGACGCGAGAGGTCGTCGGCCTCGAAATATCGCTTTATATGGGTGCCGAGATAGCCGCTGCCGCCGGTTACGAGGATCTTCATTCGGTAAAATTGCTAGACACGCTACTGTTAAACCTTTAGAATTTTACAGGGCAACCGCCTAAATCCGAAACCGCACTAACTCTTCTCAGGCCCATCTGAAATGCAGGACCCGTTTTACAAAAGGACAACGCGATCAAAGCGACCGCCTCGCGGCTGGATCAAAGCAAATCGCGTGACTGCCTATAAAGCGCCGCCACGATCATGGTATCGTCGCCTCCTGGGCCGCATTTTCAACCGATGGACGTTATCGATCGCAGCTTTTCTGGCCCTCGGGATCTTCCTGACCCTGACCTATTTTTGGTTCTTGTTTTCCGACCGGATCGATCAGCGATTGCTCGGCGGAGACGTCTTCACGCCGACCGCAGGTATCTATTCAGCGCCGAAATTACTCAGAAACGGCGAAATGCTGACGCCGCAGCAATTGACCGATTATCTGCGATCGGCTGGATACATCGAAAAGCATAACCGAGCCGATCCATCGCGTAGCCGGTATTCGATCGATAATGGCAATGTCCTGATCGAACCGGGAACGATCGCAGTGATCGACGGTGAAAAGGCATTTCCTAGCGTGTCCGTCACATTCGCAAAAGATGGCAGATCCGTTGCGAAGATCGTTGAACTAGGTGCGGGCGTTGAACAGAGATCGGTCCGCCTCGAGCCGAAAATGCTTAGCACTATCGCTGCCGAAGGCGACGGCCGACGCCGAACCGTTAAATTTGCCGATCTCCCGGCGCATCTTATCAAGGCGATAACGGTCACCGAGGATCGAGCCTTTTTTGATCATTACGGCGTGAATTTTCGAGGTATCGCTCGCGCGCTTTGGCGGCGATATGAAGGAGACACCGATTCGCCGATCGCGAACCAGGGTGGATCGTCGATAACCCAGCAACTTGTCAAAAATCTTCTTCTAAGCAACGAACAGACGATCGAACGCAAGGTCACCGAGGCCTTTATGTCGGTGATACTCGAAACCCGGCTAACCAAGGAGGAGATCTTTACACTTTATGCGAACCAGATCTACCTCGGCCAGCAGACGGGGGTTTCGATATATGGCGTGGGAGAAGCAGCCGATGCCTATTTTGGTAAGGACGTCTCGCAATTGACGCTACCTGAGGCTGCATTTATCGCCGGTATCCTGCGAAGCCCGAACAGATATAATCCGTACAAAAATGTCGAACGGGTAGAGGAACGCCGGAATCAGGTTCTTCAGTCTATGTTGGAAGCCGGCGAAATAAGCGAACAGCAATTTTCGACAGCGCGGGCGACAAAACTCGAATTGAAACAGATCTCCAGCCGCAAGGACCTGCAGGGCATGCCCTACTTTTCTCAGCACGTGATCGATGAACTTCCGAAACTCATCAGCGACCCTGAGGCGTTGCAGCATCTGCGTGTCTATACCTCGATCGACCCCGACCTGCAGCGGATCGCCTATGAGATCGTCGCATCGCGTCTCGATAAGCTTGAAAAGCTCTTCAGGAAAAAGGAGCCGGGAAATCTCAATGCTGCGTTGGTATCGATCCGACCAAAAACTGGAGAGATCGTCGCAATGGTCGGCGGGCGCGACTATCTTCAGAATCAGTTCAATCGTGCAACCAGCGCATTGCGGCAGCCCGGATCGGTTTTTAAGCCCTTCGTTTATGCCGCGGCCATCAATTCCGCATATGAGCCTGCGTCGCGGGTTTTTACCGCCGCAACGGTGATAAAGGACGAAAAGAAGATATTCACTTTCAACCAGGATACATACGCTCCCAACAACTACGGTGACTATTTTTCAAATCAGGACATCACGCTGCGCGACGCGCTGGTCA
Organism: Chloracidobacterium sp.; assembly: GCA_016716305.1. NCBI lineage: Bacteria > Pseudomonadati > Acidobacteriota > Blastocatellia > Chloracidobacteriales > Chloracidobacteriaceae > Chloracidobacterium > Chloracidobacterium sp. The sequence continues at coordinate 829,042 of JADJWP010000002.1, read as the reverse complement.
AAAGCAAGAATACGGTGACCGTAGACATCGGAATGCAGGTGAACATCGGCCGAATCATGAATCTGGCCGCGCGCGCCGGTATGCCCAAGGTCGAGCGGGCCTATCCGTCGATGGCTTTGGGAACCGCGGAAGCGACCCCGCTGCAGGTCGCAGCTGCGTATACGATGTTCGCAAATCTGGGAGAAGCGGTCGTGCCGATGCCGATCACGAAGATCGCATCAGGTGACGGTTCGACCCGCGTTGCTCCGCCGGTAGACAAAAAGAGCGTAATACGACCGGATGTTGCCTACATAATGAACGACATCATGAAGGATGTCGTTAATCGCGGCACTGCGGCTCAAGTGCAAGGTTGGGGAATGCGAAACACTCCGGGCAAAGCCGCGATCGCCGGGAAGACCGGCACCTCGCGTGATGGTTGGTTCGCCGGCTTTACACCGGAACTTGTGACAGTCGTTTACGTTGGCTTTGACAATAATGACGACCTGGGGATGAAAGGGTCTGATTCGGCGATGCCGATCTGGGCCGATTTTATGAAAGCCGCCCTCGAGATACATCCCGAATGGAACGGCGATTGGGTCATGCCGCCTGGTGTGCGCAAAGCCGAGATCGACATTCGCGATGGCACACTCATTCGCGAACTGGACGGGCTTGAGGCCGCTTCTGTCACGCCTACGCCTACACCGACCCAGACACCAAAGAATGCAAATTCCGTCGAAGATGATCCGGCATGGGCGGTCGAAACCGAACCTGAGAAAATAGAGATATTTGTGACCGATGTGCCGGCCGAATTCCGAAGGCTCGAATTATTTATAAGCGGAACGATCCCAGGCCGCAAGCTCTTGGAAATCGAAGATATCGAACCTGAGCTCGGCCCGGAAGGGAACAGCGCACCGACACCTACGCCATTGACCGGAACGTGGCAGGATAAGGCCGAGCCGGCTGACGATCCGTCAAAGGCCCGAGTCGCGCCGTCAAACGGGCTGGCAAGCGTAAGCGTAACCGTCTGTCCCGTCACCGGGATGCGTGCGACCTCGAGATGTCCAGCCCGCGAATCCCGAAGTTTTCGCGCAGGTTCTGAGCCAAACGAGTTTTGTGCGTTCCACAAATAGCTGATGGCGATCTCAGGGCTTCGGATCAAGGCCGAGCGAGACAACGGCGTCGTGCTTCCATCTTCCCTGTATGATGCAGAAGAAACTCCCGTTCGGTGCGTACACTAGGCCCGATGATTCGCCGATCTCGTCTGTCCCGAGATCGCGGACCTGTTCAGGCTCTCCGCCGGCGACCGGTTGACGCCACACCACGCTCTGACCGCTCAGCGAATTTGTCAGAATGTAGATGAGGCTCTTACCATCGGGATCCCAATCGAGGTCGGAAACCCTGCTTTCGTCAGACGTCAGGGCGAATCTGCGAATCGGCTTTTTGGTCGCAAGCTCGACAATATTAAGAGACCGGTCGGCGGCATCGGTGACCGGGAACGCGGCAAATCTGCCATCAGGTGAAATGGTGAAGCGTCCCGAACGTACATCGATCACGGGTTCCTCTTTAATGCCGGCGACGTGCGCACGCCAGAGAGAGCGCGTGCGGCCATGGTGAAAATAGACCCATTCGCCGTCGTCCGACGCAAAAACGGGGAACCCGCTTTCGTTGTCGGTGATCTTGACCAGGCCGCTTCCGTCGGAGTTGATTCGCCATACGTGCGATTCGCCCGAACGATTTGAAGAAAAGTAGACAGTGCGGCCGTTATGGCTGACGATCGGCCGAAAATCATCTGCTTTGTCGCTGGTCAGTTGCTTCAATGCAGTGCCGTCAGGCTGGATCGTCCAAATCTCGTTGTTCCCGCTCATTCCGGACGAAAAGTAGATCGTCCCATTGTTCGCGATCGCCATCGAGGTGGCGTCGGCCAGTACCTTCGGACCGATGTCGGTTTTGGAAGGGTCGAAGAGCCTGATCTGAAAATCGTACTTTGTTTGGGTGGCTGCGATCGCGTTACCCGATCTATCGACGCTCACTGACGAAAAGTTCTCTCTAATGTCGGTCATCGGCTGGACGTCGCCCGTCGAATTGTCGATACGCCATATGCGAAAGTTCGTTACGGGTACGCGTGAAGCCGAGATCAGATATCCGTTCTGGCCGGCAAGCCAGACGACCTTGCGGATATTAAAGAACTTCTCTTCGGTTGCGATCCGTTCGGTTCCAGTTCGGATGTCTACCTCAACGAGGCCAAAATCATTCGAGTTTGTATTGGATTGCCCGGCTGCGAAAACCACCTTTTCGCCGTCCGGTGAAATAGCGTTGTCACTTATCCTGATCGGCCGTGGCCGCGATGTCAGCATCCGCTGATCATTGCCTTCACTGTCTGCGACCCAGATCGCGCAATAGTTCGAGTCCTCGTAAAGGCACCTAACGAAAGATATCGTGTCGCCTTTAGGTGAAACGCTTATCCAGCCTTGTGTTCCCTCCACTATTTTCTTTGGAATGCCGCCAAAGATCGACACTCGGTAAATATCGAGCTGCGGTCCATCGGACAATGGAAATCTGGTGAAATATATGAAATTCCCGTCAGGCGAAAATGCCAGTCCACCGTATCGATACTCTGACGGCGGAATAATCTCGACGTTGTTTTCAGAACCGAGTTGCCTCAACCAGATGCTCTGCCTGCCGCCGCTGCCGTTGACATAGATCACATTCTTTCCGTCCGGGGACAGCAATACATGGCTGGTCGTTCCATTTGTTGAGATGGCAGACCACCCAAATCGATCATTTTGCGGAAATGCGTCGACTTGAGCGGATCTTTCGTTCGCGTACCAGATCCCGAGCAAAGCGGCAATAACGATCAAAAGCAAAACTGACCGGAAGACGATGACCGGGAACGAAAGCGTTCGCGGTTTGAGCTCAGATTTACCGGTTTCGGCCAATTCTGCCGATGCATCGTCGGGTTCTTTGGTCAACGGTTCGGTTTCAATTACTGTGACAGCAGCAATAAAGCGATATCCCCGACGGGAAATTGTCTCGATGTATCTCGGTTCGCGGGCATCATCGTCGAGCGCGATCCGGATCAGACGAATAGTAAAAGAAAGATTGCCGTCTTCGACAAAACTATCGCGCCAGACAGCCTCCATTATGGTGTCTTTTTCGAGCGTCGTGCCTGCATTCTCAAGTAGGAACGCAAGCAGTTGATACGACTTTGGTGTGATGGAAACAGGTTTTCCGTTGCGCATCAACATACGCTCGACGGTATCAAGGTAAAACTCGCCGAACTCGAAGCCCTTTGTTATGTGCGACATACAAGTCTCAAATCGCTTTCTAATCAAACTCTAAGCAAGTTCACAAGACTTGATTCGAGCAGCGAACGTACATTGAGTGCGAATCAGGGATTGCCCTGAATGGTAACACATTATGCCATCCGACCAATTGTTAATCGGATTCCGCGAGAAATACCGGTTCGTCAAAACGATCATAGCCTCTGAAGTGGCGATATTAAGTATCGTGGCCTGTTCGGGCGCCGAAAATGCCCCGAGCGTGAAATTCGTCGAGAGGTCGAAAGTATTCGGGGCAAACTCGGGCTCGGTATCGGCAGACCCTCTCAGGTTGATCGTCGAGATCGACGAATCTGGTCGATTGACACTGAATAGGATCGAAGTCGGCAACATTAACGATCCAAACTCGGTCACAAATGAACTCAGACTTATATTCGGTGACCGCGCATTGTCCAGGGTCGAAACCAGGGAGGTAATAGTTGCAACCAAAGGTTGGATAGATCACGACCTACTCGAAAAACTGATCGATCGGCTTCGAAAATCTAATGCGGGCCCGATCGTGATCGTAAACAGCATGAATTAGCCGAATAAGAACGGTCGCGGCGTTGACAATCGATTAGACCGTGTAAAGGAGAAAGAATGAGATCAGCCAAAACACTAGCTTTGATGTCGATCGTTGCGGTCGCAGCCCTATCGATAACCGCCCAGTTCCCAGCAAAGATCCCAAAGATACCAAAGTTAGAAAAACCGAAGCCAGAACAAACAGGAACGGAGAGTAGTAAGCCGGACGGCAATCCTTCCACATCGCCATCTGCTTCAAAGAGCTCTACTTATTCCGAACCTAGCCGAAAAAGCCAATACGACTTTGTCAGGCCGACCGAGAAAATCCTGCTCGTACACGATTCCATCTATATTCAGGCGTTTACTCATGCCTCGTACTGGAAGACCCCAAACCAAAAACAGTCAAGCTGGGTGCCGACCGTTCGTTTCACGGTCTTCTATGACTGGAAAGCGGAACTCCCTTTTGTTGCTGAGTACTTCAATCCGGATGGCACATTATGGTTCAGCGAGCCGTTGGAACTTGGGCGTCCCGCGGCTGACCGAACGGTCATGTCAAAGAGCAGCCGAGATGTGACATACAAAATGCGCGATACGAAAGCGAGTATTGCGACCGGCCTTTTTGGCATAAAGATCACGAACAGCGCCACGGGCGAAGTGGTATTTCAAGGCAAGTTCAAAGTTGGGAAATTTCCGATCCAATTCAGTCGCGAGACGAGGAATGAATATTTCGTCGATCACGATTGGCTGATGCCGATCGGCGATGTGTCTTTTCATTTCAGCAATTTCAGCGGCCAAGATCTTGGCTTCAATTTTCCTGTTCAGGTAGGAATGTGGTTCAAGAAATCGCTGGGCTCGACCGATCACGGACTAGAAGGGCGTTTGTTCTACAAGGGACAGCAGATCGCGACCACTAAACCAAACGAACGTGAGGACCGGGCGAGCGAGTTTGCCGTGAATTCGCCCGACCTGCATCACTGGCGGCGTTGGGAGTTTCAGTGGAGCGACAAAAGCGACCGAGAGATCAACGTCGATAACGGCGGAAGCTATCACCGCGACAACATGCCGAAGAGCTTTTTCATCGACAAAAATCCGGGCGAATACACGGTCAAGGTATTTCACAACGGTGTTCCTGTGCGTGAGGCGAAATTCACCGTTGGTGCAGACGGCAAGGTCGTCGATGGCGGATATCAAAAGCCCGGCTATCTCACCTATCACAAGGTGCTCATTCCGGTCACGATAATCGGCAATTCCGAAAAATGGAACACCGCTGCCTGGAAAACAGAGGCATTCTACGGAAATCTTATGAAAGGGTTCCTAGTGCCGTAGTTAATACTCCCAAAACCGGAGAAAACAAGACCGCCGAGCGTCTCAGGCTAGCCAAAGGGAGAAAAACAATGTCGAATGAGAGCCCGATAACAAGATCAATATGGCCCTTACTTTGCCAGAATCCAAAATTGTTTGGACATGCGGTCTGTGGTCCGGTCAGCGCCGACGCACAGAAGACTCTGGAGACCCTGCAAGAAGAGCTCGACAATCTGGATACCGCATTTCAGGTGGTCGAATCCGTAACGGAGTTTACCGATCACTACTCCAAAATCGAGGAACTGCGCGGAAAGATCGGTCAGATCAAGGACGGGATCTCAAAACTGGATACATACGCAAGTGTTTATCGCGATGCCAGTTCTTTGATCAAGGCGATCAGGCAAATTCAAAGCATCGGGCCAGATCCCGATCCGGTACAAGCAGCGAGGGCGTGGGGAGCGGCTATGACGAGTCTCGGCAAACTTGTAGAAAAACTCCCGCCGCCGGCTGATGCGGTCGGCTCGATCATTGCCGAAATGGGACATATATTCCACAAAGTCGTCGCGAATATGCAGCCCGGAGTTCAGTTCAAGGAAACCCAGCTTCGACAAGAGATCGGGTTCGATGACCGATTGTGATCAGATTTTGAAAGAGTGCGACGGCCTTCTGTTGTGCCGAGTTAGGAGTGCGCGGATCTTGCCAAAAGGTACAACGGAAACCGGATACTCATCGGTAATCCAATAGGGCGGAGACATGATGTTTATCCTTAACCTTCGATTCGGCGACGCCGACAAAGCGGAGTCTGCAGAGATCACGGCCGATTTGATCGAAACGGGCTTTCTTGAGGACGACATGTCGATCGCACGCAGATCTCGCAAGGGCGATCAATGATCAACTGCTGCCATCATATAGGAGAATCGCAATGACCAATTTACACAAAGTCGTGTTTCGAACCTCAATTGCCCTGCTAGTTGGTGTGGGCGTTCTCTCAACCTTTGTTCTAACCAACCGGCCGGCCTTACTGTCAGCACCAGGTCCGACCGCGAATCGTGAATTGAGAACTAAGATCTACTTTGAGCAGAACCGCGGGCAGGTGGACGAGCGAGTTAAGTTTATCTCGCGTGGTGCGAAACACACGATGTTTCTTGCGGCGACCGAGGCTGTATATGTTGTTCCAATGCCTGCAGACGCTGGGGAAAATTGGAGAAGTGGGGGCCGGGAGAGGATGTCGCCAGACGAGATGGCGACGTTGCGGCATGATGTTCCAGGATCTCAACATCTTGCGTTCGCTCTTCGATTGCAGTTCGTTGGTGCAGATCCGACGGCAGAGATCTCGGGCGACGGAGAGGTTGCGACGCGGGCGAACTATTTTCGCGGGAACGATCCGTCGCGTTGGCTGACGGACGTGCCGGCATATTCGCGGGTTCGTTATGAGGATGTCTATAGAGATATCGATCTCGAGTTTTACGGCAACAGTGAAAACAACAACCAATACGATCTTATCGTCGGGCCAAACGGAGACCCGTCGCAGATCGAACTGGATTATGCCGGAGCCGAGTCGATCAATATTGACGCCGAAAGCGGCGAACTGCTGATAAATACCGCCGCCGGAACGATCAAGCAATCGAGCCCGTTCAGCTATCAGCAAATAAACGGCGCCAAGCACGCCATCGTCAGCAACTACGAGTTAACCGGACGAACAAGCGTCCGTTTCCGCCTCGGCGAATACGACCGCTCAAAACCGCTCGTGATCGACCCCGCACTTAATAATCTTGCGTTTTCGAGTTTCCTCGGCGGCGGCGGTAATGATATCGGCAACGACATCAAGGCCGACGCGGCGGGTAATACATTTGTCGTCGGGACGACCGAGTCCGACATATTCCCAACGACGAGCGGTGCCTTCGATACGACGCACAATGGCAGTAAGGACATTTTTGTGTCCAAAATGGCCGCCGACGGCGGCAGTCTCGTTTATTCGACCTACATCGGCGGAAACGACACCGATGAAGGGAATGCTCTGGCAATCGACACGGCCGGAAGTGTTTTTCTGACCGGGCTTTCCCGCAGCCCAAATTATCCTACCACCGCTGGGGCATACGACACTACATGGTCAAGCGGCCAATTCGATGTCATTGTTACTAAACTGAATGCGAGCGGCAATCAGCTGCTCTACTCGACATATGTTGGCGACACCAACTACGAATTCGGTTCCGATATCGCAATTGATCTTACTGGAAATGCGTACATTACGGGCTATACAAATACTCCATTTCCGACGACCGCGGGAGCATACGATACAATCCCAAACGGCGGTACATATGACGGCTTTGTGACGAAGCTGAATCCCAGCGGCACGGCGTTGGCGTTTTCGACCTTGTTAGGCGGCCAGGCTTCAGAGTTCAGCTACGGGATCGCCATCGATAATGCAGGGAACGCTGTTGTTACCGGCCTTACTCAAAGCGGGCCTGACGGAGGCGGAAACGGGGCATTTCCAACAACCGCAGGAGCTTTTGACACGACCTTCGGCGGCTCGACCGATGCATACGTAACGAAAATAAACTCTCTAGGAAGCGGACTGGTTTTTTCAACCTTTCTCGGCGGTACAGGCAACGAAAGCGGCAACGCCGTCTCCCTCGATCAGATCGGAAATATTTACGTAGCGGGGGATACTGGCAGTTTGGACTTTCCGATTACAAGCAACGCTTACGATCAAACTTACGGTGGCAGCAGCAACCTCGATATTTTTGTTTCGAAGATCGACGCTACCGGTAATTCACTGTTGTACTCGACGTATTTGGGCGATGCCGGGACTGAAAGGGTCAATGATATCACTGTAGACAATACCGGAGCGGCCTTTATTGCCGGCTCGACAGATTCTAGTTTTCCAACGACATCCAACGCCTACGACTCTACGGCAAACGGACAAGTAGATGCGATCGTCACGAAACTGAATCCCGCTGCAAGCGGCTTGAGCTATTCCACCTTTCTCGGCGGAGCTCTTTGGGATATTGCTTATGGCATCGCTCTCGATCCGGCAAACAATGTATATGTGACCGGATTCACAGGAAGCCAGGCGTTTCCGGCTACTGCGAATGCTTTTCAAACCGAATGGGCGGGCAGTAACGATGCCTTTGTGGCCAAATTCGGAAACTACGCTATCACCGGACGTACGGTTGATGTTTCAGGTTCCGCAGTATCCGGAGCGACTATCGCATTGAGCGGTTCGAGTTCTGAGACGAAACTGACGGACGCTGCTGGAAATTTCATTTTTCTCGATGCTTTGCCCAATCGATACTACACCGTATCCGCTTCGCGGGCGGGAACCGTTTTCAATCCATCGCTGTTTAACCTTCCGATCCTAAACGACAACCGCAATCTGATCTTTGTTGCCGGCGGTGCACCGGGCGGCGGGGGAAGCGGCAGCAATCTGTCGTTCGCTGCAAACAGCTTTTCGGCCAATGAGTCGGGCGGAGCAACGGTCGTTCGTGTTTGGCGAGATTCAGGAACGATCACTTCTACGGTCACTGTAAACTACGCTACATCAGATGCAACCGCGAACGCAGGACCCGATTATGTCGCGGCGAGCGGCACACTGACATTCGCCCCGGGCGTGACCGAGAGGACGTTTAGCGTATTTGTCAGGGACGACCTGTTGACCGAAGGCATCGAGGCACTAAATCTCACGCTCAGTAACCCGACCGGCGGAGCCACGCTCGGTACAAGTGCGGCGACTTTGAACATCGACGATAACGGCGAGCCGCAGATACAATCGGGCGGCTATACGCTCGGTATCGTCAGTATTCCCGGCTCGCTAAAAAACAGGCATATTGTTGGGATTGCCGCATCTAACACCGACGGCACGGTGTTCGTTGCTACCGACAATAACTTCATCGAGCCGCCCGCGGGACTAACAAACAACTGCGGCACACAGCCCGTTCAATCGAGCTTCGACCTTTTCAGGATACTTCCGAACGGAAATACGAACCTGCTCGGGAATTACCAGATCCCACACCGTTCGCTTGTTAACCTCGAGCTGAATTCAACCGACGGTTTGCTCTACACAATTGGCACCGACCGCAGAGTCTACGGTATCAATCCGGCGGGCGGACCGGCGATGGTTTTCAATTCGGATGTCGGGTTTGACACCGAACGATACGGGCTAGAGGCAGATGCAAGCGGTAATCTCATTGTCATGCGCTATGGTGCACCAAATAGCTTTTACCGTGTGGCAGCAGGAACCGGTGCAACATTCCTCGGCAGTTTTCCGGACGATTCGGCATCGAATTTTGGTGACCGATTCGGTATCCAGCCGGACGGCGATTATGTCGTATATTCCGACGCACCAGCAGGGCGAACGCCCCGTGAGTTTGAGATCGACACGACGGGACACATAGACGGAACGACGTTCAATTTTAGTTATCTGACTGGATCGAACATGCGCACGCTCGGTTCCAGTTACATTGTCTCAAACGGCGCGGTCAATCCGTTGACCGGCGATGTCTTCTCGTCCGGCGGGAACTGCGCGGCGGGCTCAAGCGTGATCCTCGCGACGGCCGCCGACGGCAATTCATCGTCCGTATCGAGCATCTTCATCAGCGGGATCGGCAATAACTATACTGATGGAATGGATAACTTCAACGCACGAGGTGTGACCGATCTGGATTTCGGGGCTAGGCGTGACGGACTGCCCGGAAAGTGTCTGTATTTTGCTGACGACTACAACGATGTGATCTATTCGGCATGCGGATTTGCCCCGACCGCGGCCAATGTCGCTGTTTCCGGAAGGGTTTTCTCGCCGGATGGATTTGGACTTCGAAATGCGAGCGTCTCTATCACCGATTCTCACGGCAATGTCAGATATGCCCTCACCAGTTCATTCGGCTATTTCCGGTTTGACGAGGTTGCGGCCGGCGAAACGTATGTTGCGTCTGTCACATCCAAGCGATACACATTTACACCTCGAACGGTAACCCCGACAGACGAATTAACAGACTTTGATTTTTTCCCGGAAAAAAACTGACGGAATAGGAATTAACAAGGAGAAAACAAATGAGAAAGTTACTAATTACAAAAGTTGGAATTGCTCTGCTTGCCTTATTGATGATCAACTGCGGATGGAAGCCCGAAGTGACAGCAGTGCCGATGACCGCACCGTGGTCGGCGATGAACTTGCCGGTGAAGGACAACGCCATTGTTTGGAAAAGTGAGTCGAACGAGTTTCGCGCAGTTCATAAGGAAGACAAGAAATCAGTCACGAAAAATTACACCGAGGCACTTAAATCTCAAGGCTGGCAGTTAGGAAAATTTGACCAATCGGGCGACCGCTACTATGTCGATATGAGCAAAGGCACCGAGAAACTCAACCTGGAATTTTATGACTTTAACAACACCGGAGTCGTCATCACCAAGCAATGATTCAGTGAAGTCGTTAGGAATTTGCAGTCCGGATTTCAATTCAAAGATATGCAAACACGAAAAGAGATCGGCTTCGACGAAAGATCGTAATCCGGTACCGCGATCTTGCGACGACCATCGGTCGTGCCGCGTTTCGGGCGAACACGTCAGGCAGGATTATGTAGGCGATGGAAGATATAATGCACATAAATACTGCTCAAGCACCGACTTTTCAACGGCGGCCTACCCGACGGAGGCCTAACATTCAGACACTAAGTACTTACGTGGACAATCGATAGAAGTCGGAACCACTTACCAAATCAAAAGCCGCCCATTTCGAGCGGCTTTTTTTCAATGGTCGGGCCGATACCCCAACTACTGCATTTTTATCCCAAGGCTCTTGACCAAGAATCCGTAGATATCCGCCTGTTCTTCGATCTGTTTCGAGGTCGGTTTACCGGCTCCGTGACCGGCCTTTGTCTCGATCCTAATGAGGATAGGTTTGTCTCCGGCCTGAGCGTCCTGCAGTGCCGCGGCGTACTTAAAGCTGTGAGCAGGGAAGACGCGGTCATCTGTGTCTGCAGTGGTCACCATTGTCGCAGGGTATTTGGTGCCTTTCTTGATGTTATGCAGCGGCGAATAGGCGTAGAGTGCGGCAAACTCTTTCGGGTCCTTGGGGTCGCCGTAATCAGATTTCCAGGCCGCTCCGACAGTGAATTCCGTAAATCGCACCATATCCATAACACCGACCGCCGGAAGGGCAGCTCCAAAAAGGTCGGGACGTTGGTTCAGCACAGCGCCTACAAGAAGACCGCCATTCGAGCCGCCCTGAATCGCAAGTTTCGGCGTGCTGGTGTATTTGTTTGCGATCAAAAACTCAGCTGCGGCGATGAAATCGTCGAAGACGTTCTGCTTCTTGAGCCTCGCTCCGTTCGCCCACCACTCTTTGCCATATTCGGCACCGCCGCGGATGTTCGCAACGGCGTAAATGCCGCCCATTTCCATCCAAACGGCGCGTGATACCGAAAAGCCCGGCGTCTGCGAAATATTGAAACCGCCGTAACCATAAAGTATCGTCGGATTGCTGCCGTCGAGCTTCAGGCCCTTTTTGTGCGTGAGGAACATCGGGACCCTTGTGCCGTCCTTACTTGTAAAGAAGACCTGCTTCACCTCGTAGCCGTCCGGATCGAACTTGACCTTCGCCTGACGGAAAAGCGTGCTTTTGCCGGTTCTCATGTCGTAGTGATAGATCGTTGGCGGGGCATTGTAGCTCGAATAGGTGTAAAACGTCTCGGTCGCATCCTGTTTGCCGCCAAATCCACCTGCCGACCCGATCCCCGGAAGCTCAACGTCGCGGACGTGCTTGCCGGCTTTATCGTAGATCTTGATGTTCGTGTAGGCGTCTTTGAGATAGTTCGTTACGAATTGGTTATTGATCATCTGAACGCCGTTCAGCGTTTCGGCCGCCTGCGGAACGATATCTTTCCAAATACGGGCCCGAGCCAGCACGTTCACGCTTACCAACTTGCCGCGCTCCGCGTCCTTGTCGGTGCGAAAGTAGAAAACAGGCCCGTCGTTGCCGACGAATGACCAGCTATTGTTACGATCGTTAACAAGCGGAACGATCGGCGAATCCGGACGCGACAGATCTTTGAAGTGGATCTCGTTCATTCGCTGCGTGCCTTTAGCAACACTTATAACGAGCCATTTACCGTCTTCGGTAACGCCGCCACCCATGAATAGCTCACCGTCCTCGGGCCTTTCATAGACCAGTGTATCGTCAGACTGCGGTGTCCCGAGCTTGTGAAAATAGATCTTCTGAAACTTATTTGCCGCACGAAGTTCGGCACCTTCTTGAGCGTCAGGGAACCGGCTGTAATAAAAGCCGGAATTATCCTTTAACCACGAAACGCCTCCCTGTCGATTGGGTCTTAGAGTATCGGCAAGATACTCACCGGTTTCGGTGTTCATTATTCGCCACTCGGTGCGATCCGACCCCGACTTTGCGACGCCGTAAGCCCAGAGCTTGCCGTCGTCAGTGAACGATGATCCGCTCAAAGCAGCAGTACCGTCAGTAGAGAGTTTGTTCGGGTCGAAGAAGACCGAACCGGGATCGTCTTTCGACTTCGCACGGTAAAGCACGCTTTGATTCTGAAGACCATCGTTGCGAGAGTAAATGTAAAATCCGTCGGCCACCTTCGACGGAGCTGAGATCCGTTCGTAGTTCCAGATCTCGGTCAGCCGCTCACGGATCTTTGCCCGCTCGGGGATCTTGTCAAGATAGGCTTGGGTGAATTTGACTTGATCCTCGATCCACTTCTGTGTATCGGCAGAACCAGTATCTTCCATCCACCGGTACGGATCTGACACCTTTGTTCCGTGATAATCGTCAACCTGGTCGACTTTTTTTGCTTTTGGGTAACTGTAACCGGTTTGGGCCGGAATCGCGGACGATAAAAACGAAACAAGAACAAGTACGATCAACGTTCGTCTAAACATAAAGCGCGTTTCACCTCATCAATGGATTTCTGATGATTATAGAACGCGCACGCCGCAAAACGAAATTTCGTTCGATGTTTTAGAAAACGGGCAGGCTTTCGTCGGTGTTCATCTCATCGCGCGAGCGGTCTGTCCCGGTCTCGTTGTTTCCGAACGGAAGCCAATTGGGATGTTCGTAGAGCAATTGCTCGGTCTCGTCGCGACCCTTAGGTTTAGCGAGCAGGAAGCCCTGGCCGTAGTCGCAGCCAAGGTTCTGGAGTATCGAAAGCTGGGTTTCAGTCTCGATCCCTTCCGCGACCACTCGCATTTTCAGGTTCTTGGCCAATGAGATTATAGTCTGAAGGATGCCCGAGTTCTCGCCATGTTCGCCGACGTTGTAGACGAACGAACGGTCGATCTTGAGGGTGTCGAACGGCAGCCTGTGGAGGTGGCTGAGAGAAGAGTAGCCGGTTCCAAAATCGTCAATGCTCAGTTGAACGCCTATTTGTTTCAGGCGCTTCAACACATTGATCGTGTGTTCGGCATTCTCCATTGCCGTACTCTCGGTAACTTCAAGCTTCAGGGTCTGAGGACGTATTGCTGAAGCCTCTAGAGCGGCTTCGACGTCGTCGATAAGGTCGTCGTTCGAAAGGTGCTTGCCCGAGATGTTCACGCTCACCATAAGATCTTCGTATTCGGCCGAGATTTTTTGCCATTCCGCAAGTTGCTTCGTCGTCTCGTGGAGGATCCAAACGGTGATCGGCTGAATGAGATCTGCGTTTTCTGCGATCGGTATGAACTTATTCGGCGGGATCATCCCAAATTCGCTGTGATGCCACCGCAAAAGAGCTTCAAACCCGATGAGCCGGCCGTCGCTGAGCGAAATTATCGGCTGATAGTGCATCGAAAGCTCTCCGCGGTCGATCGCATGGCGGAGGTCCATCTCGAACCGTACCCGCTCCAAAAAGCGGTGGCGAAGCTCTCGGGTAAAGACCGCGGGCCCGTCGTTGCGCTCTTTTGCAAAATGCATCGCTATATCGGCATCTCTGAGGATCTCCTCTGGTGTGTCGTATTCCGCGTCACACGGCGCGATGCCGATGTTCACATCGATCGAGATCTTATTGCCGCTGAGCGAAAAAGGCTGGGTAATGCTCTTGTATATCTTTCGCGCGACCTTTTGTGCCTTGCTTGCGGTCGAGAGGTCACGAAGAATGATCGCAAATTCATCTCCGCCAATTCGAGCGACGGTGTCTTCCGGATTTACTATCCTGAGAAATCTCTTTGCTGCGATCGAAAGCACCTTGTCGCCTATTGTGTGGCCGAGCGTATCGTTGATGTTCTTGAAGCTCCTTATATCAAGGAAAAGGACCTGGAAGTTCGCCGAAGGGTCTTCTTTGTATCGGTCGATAAGTTGGCGAAGTATGTCGCCAAGCTGTTTTCGGTTTGCGAGCCCGGTTAGCGAATCATGCAGTGCGGCGTATTGAAAGTCCTTCTCGCTCTTTCTGAGTGCTTCGTTTGCCCGCGCTTCCTTATCGAGCGAAAGCGAAAGTTCGTTGGCATACTTCTCGGCCTCGCGCCGCCTTGCCCGCTCCGTCTCGGCCTTTTGCCTTTCGGCTTCTTCGACATTTGCGATCGCGTCATTGATCTCGGTGATCGATTGCCGGTAATTGATGTATGCGGCGACGATCGCGACAAACGCGATCCCCGCGGTGATCAGATCGCCGAAATTGATGAGTTTGTAAATGAGCCCGGCCAGGCTTGCACCTACGATCTGTGTCATCGAACTCGAGAAACAGTCGCGTACCCACGTCTGCCACAGGCTCGATCCATCCTTCAGCGATTGAAAGATGGCGGCGAGGAACGACGAGATCAGAAACTGCGAAAGAGCAAGGATCCCAAGAATGTAGATCAAATGGCGGGTCTTTGACGGGTCAAGCTGTACGCCCGTGATCATCGGATAGGCGATCCAGATCAAAAATGTACACGACGTATAGACCGAGTTGATCGAAACATTGACCGGGATCATCAAATTGCCAAACTTGAATCCCTGAGAACGCAGGTATAGGCAGCTCGCAAGCATCTCGATCGATGCGAGAACGATCGCTGCCCGGCCGCCATATAGAAGAAATGTCAGGAAGATCGCGGCGTCTGCGAAACTGATCGCAAACTTTGAACGCGGTAAGGTGATGCTCGTTCTCGGTGCAACAAAGATCCCAAAGGCAATGATCAGAAGATATCCGAGGCTGTAGGCCCGGGCAGGCAGAGAGGCAGCTGCGGCCATAAAGCTGGCTGCACCAAGAAAGATGACGGCAGCTTTCGCGTAGCTCGAGATCTTCTCTCTGTTCATAAGTGGGATCGTCCGCGGAGGGCGTGTCGAAAGTCAACGTCTATCGGTGATTGGATCGCAAGGCAGCTGCGCCGAGGCGCAAATCAAAGATTAGCATTTAACAAATGAAAAATCCAGCAAAACTTCTTTAACACTGTATGTTTGCCGCCGCGATCTATTTGTGATCGCGGTCGTGTTGCGAACCGAATTCGAACTCACATCATTAGGCTAGATAAATATCTCGTATAAACAGGCTCGAACGACCAGCGCAAATCGAATTCACCTTTCACATCGCAGTCGAATGATCCAGAAAATGGAGGCTCGAATGTATACGCAATATACACACGGAATTTGTATAGTTCGTATCCATGTCTGTAAACCTATCAAACACGGCACTTACGCCAGGACTTACGAGCAGGTGAAAACCAAGTATCCACTTTTTCTCGGAGCGATTCCTGCGCTCAGTTCTCCGACCGAAGCTCGCAAATTACTGCAAATAAGCATCTTAACGGTTTGGCACGGACGTAGATGTTCGGTGGCACACGGCTTGTAATGTAGACAGCAGCAAGAAGCGGAAAGCTTCAAATTTGAAACTGGAGAAAGAGAAAAAATGAAAAACCTAAAGAACACGATCGCAGCGATTACGTTGATGGCGGTAATGGGATTTGGAGCGACCTTCGCAAATGCAGGGATCATAATCGCTGGTGCGACGGAAGCACCTCGCACGACAACTCGTCCGAAAGCAGAAGACCCTTGCTCTGAAAAGTCAGAAAAGAAGGATTGGGGCATCATCATCGCAGGTCTTCGCGGGATAATTATTGCCGGCCTCGGTGGGATCATCATCGCAGGTGCGAATGATACACCGACCGAGTGCGGAATAATCATCGCCGGATAGTTCGGTCCTAGGCCGAAAGTACGACTTTCTAACCCCGCACCTGAGAAGCCCCGGCGAGCGATCGCTGGGGCTCTTTAAGTTTCGGCAGAACTTTTGAAGCCGGGCAAGAGTTTTCTGACACTTTCGACAGCAGAGGGAAGCGTCGCCAGAACAAGTTCGATGTCATCATCAGTGTTGTCCTTACTGAGGCTGAATCGTATCGCTCCTCGTGCAAGATCGTCGCTGCGGCCGAGCGATCGAATGACCGGCGACGGCTCAAGCGAACCCGAGGAACATGCCGAGCCGGTCGATACCGCAATACCGTGCATGTCAAGGTTTATCAACAGTCCTTCGCCCTCTATTTCGCGAAACGAGATATTCGAAATGTTGGTCAATCGATCGTGCGCGTCACCATTTAGAACCGAGCCATCGATATTTTCGAGAACGAAATGTTCTAACCGGTCGCGCATCGCCCCTACTCTGACGGCACGCTCCGTCAATTCATCGGCAGCGAGCTCAGCCGCGCGTCCGAGTCCGACGATCTGAGCGACCGGTTCGGTGCCGCCGCGTAATCCGCGTTCCTGGCGCCCGCCGACATGCTGAGGACGAAGCCTAGTTCCTCGACGAATATAGAGTGCTCCGATTCCTTTGGGGGCATGAAACTTGTGTCCTGAGAGCGAAAGCAGATCGCAGCCCATTTCTTCGACATCGACCTTTACTTTCCCGACCGCTTGAACCGCATCGGTGTGAAACCAGATCCGTCGGCCGGAATCGCGAAGCCCGCGAACCAATCGTCCGATCTCAGCGACGGGTTGCAGTGTCCCGATCTCATTATTGGCCGTCATGACCGAGATCAGCACGGTATTCTCACGTATCGCCTGGCGGACGTCGTCGACGCGGACGATCCCGTTTTCATACACTGGCAAATATGTCACCGCGACACCTCTTTTTTCGAGATCCGCACAGACTTCTCTTACTGCGGGATGTTCGATCGTCGAGGTGACGATATGCCGTTCAGGCAAAGTGGCCAAACTGGGCTGCGGCAGCATTTCAACAAGCCCGCGAATGGCAAGGTTGTTCGATTCGGTTCCGCCGCTCGTAAAGACGATCTCGTTCGGACGCGCGTTCACAGCAGCCGCTACCTGGTGACGCGCCTTGTCTACTGCTGAACGAGTCTGTTGCCCAAAAAAGTGTATGCTCGACGCATTCCCGTAGTTATCGGTCAGATACGGCATCATCGCTTCGAGAACCCTTTCGTCGATCGCAGTTGTTGCCGAATTGTCGAAGTACACGCGTCGAAACATATTCCGATTGTAACCTCGCGGCGATAATCTGGAAAATGATCGGTTCTGGATGAACTGTAAGTTGAACGGCCGGATCAGTCGATGTTGCTCTCGCCGACCATAAGAATGTCCGTTATATCGGTGTGGATCTTTATTACTTGGGTGGGAACCGCGAAAAGATATCGCAGATGGGAAACCGAAAGCGAATATTGCTCACCGAGCGGGATGCCTGAGATCGAAAAGTAACCAAGGCTGCCGGAGATCGCGAATCGCGGCCCGTCGTCGCCAAGAAGCACGATCAACGCGCCCCGAATACCGCGGCCATCCGGCGTAACAACACGGCCCGAGATAGTCCCGAAATTCACGCTGCTGCTGCCGGTTCGTAACGAAGCTTGTGAGGTCTTGTGCAATCTTCGGTTCCTTTCGGCTTCGCGATCACTCGCATCCTGGCCGAACGCATTCGCCGCAAGAACGAATGTTACGATCGACGAAGCAAAAAATAAGTACTTGATCTTGATCATTACGAATGGGCCGAACGTGACCGGGCCTGAGCGGCAGATCCTCAAAGTTTCGGTACGCGACGCAGCGTTAATACGAGCAATACGCCGTCTCTTCTAGCTTTCAATCCAAGAAAATGCCTAAAACGCTGAAATAGTAGCACATCGGGTTGTTCATGCAAACGAATTTTTCGGGCGGCTGCGGTTCGGAACCGGGGCAAGACGGGTTTCCCAATTCGCCAGAAATGAGATAAATTGAAACGTGGGCAAGTGTGTCTGCATCAAATGCGATTGGCCCGATAATAAAAAGGATTCAAAATGGATTTTACAACACGCGAGATTTTTAAGAGATATGCGAGCATAGCGGTCGGTAGGCCGATCTCGCCCGTTTTTCTGAATATATTGGTTACCAGCGTTTGTGATATGCGCTGCACTCAT
Organism: Chloracidobacterium sp.; assembly: GCA_016716305.1. Lineage (NCBI taxonomy): Bacteria > Pseudomonadati > Acidobacteriota > Blastocatellia > Chloracidobacteriales > Chloracidobacteriaceae > Chloracidobacterium > Chloracidobacterium sp. The sequence continues at coordinate 810,632 of JADJWP010000002.1, read as the reverse complement.
TGTTTTTTTACCGAAGAACTTGACGACCGGCCACGGAAAAAGCTTCAGATGAAGGCCGACGAGATCGCAAGGATCTCGGAAACGCTCGGCGGCAATCTTGGTGTTTTGGTACTTGCCGGCGGCGAACCATTCACGCGTAAGGACCTGCCCGAGATCGTCAGATCGTTTTACGAGAACAACAAACTCGATTCGGTCTACCTGATGTCGAACGGACAGATACACCAACGCATATTCGCGGATGTCACACGAATAATGGACGAGTGTCCGAATCTCAATGTCACCGTAGCTCTTGGTATCGACGGTATGCAGGCGGCCCATGAGAAGATCAGGCGCAAAGAAGGGAGCTGGGACAAAGCGATACATACGGCGCGGACACTTCAGCAGATGAAGGCTGAACAGTACCCGCAGCTCGATATCCAAACTTGTACGTGCGTCATGCGCTCGAACGAGGATACGATATTTGAGTGGTACGATTTTCTTAAATACGACCTCAAGCCGGACAAGGTGAACATCAACTATATTCGTCCGCCGTCGGCAGATCCGAATGAACTAAATTTCGACCACAACCGGTATGCCGAGTTGTCGCACATGATCCTTGAAGACACAAAGAACGCCGCGTTGAAAAACAATTACGGCGGCAAATCCGGGTTCTTCAAGGCGGCAGTCGATATTTATATGCACGATCTGATCACGAAAACGAAAGAGGAGAATAAAGCTCAATTGAAGTGCTATGCCGGCAGCGCGGGTGCCGTCATCTACGACAATGGCGTCCTCTCTTCGTGTGAAAACAAGGCCGATGTGCTGAATCTTCGAGATTACGACTGGAATTTCCAGAACGCATGGAACACCGATCTGATGAAAGCAAGGCGAAAAGAAGCGGGGGCTGGATGTTTCTGCACGCACGAATCAAACTGCTTCTATCCGTCGCTTCCGTTCAACGCTGGACATCTGATCAAGATCAAAAAGCTTGAGCGCGAGATGAAGAAGGCGTCGAAAGAAGCGGGTTTTGCGGTCGGACGCGAAGTAGCCTTGAAAGCCTGAATATAGGACCGGATGACACAGCCGCCAACGCCAAAGATATTGATAATCTCGTCCGACACGGGCGGCGGCCACAGGTCGGCCGCTCAGGCGTTGGCAGACGGCGTTCAGAAATTCTGGCATGGCGAATCGGCAGCGGTACGCATCATGCGCGCCGTCGAGGATTCGCATCACGTCACCGAAAAACTTGTCGGCGTTTATAACTGGCTTCTGCGCAACAAGCAGGGTTGGATGAAATATCTCTACTGGGCAGTTAATCGCTTTCGTCCCGAGACCAGGGAGTTCTTTCATAAGCGCTGTATCGGTTTTATTAAAGATTCATTTGAGAAATGGTGTCCTCACGTCGTCGTCAGCGTGCATCCGCTCACTCAGCATATCCTCGGACGAATACTTCGCGAACTAAATCTGACCAGTCAGATACCGCTTGTCACTGTGGTGACCGATCCCTGTTACGGATTCTGGAAAGGCTGGGCGTGTGACGATGTTTCGCTTTATCTCGTGGCGAACAATGACGCAATGCAGCAGCTTGTTGACTATGGCGTTGACCCGGCGAAGATCAAGATCTCAGGACTGCCTCTCAATCCGAAGTTCCGCGAGGTCGACGAGATCGATGCTCAGAACGCAAGGAGGGCCTTTGGACTTGACCCCGACAAGTTCACCGTATTCGTGAATGCGGGCTGGGTCGGCGGCGGAAATATACCGGTCATTTTCAAGGAGCTGATCCGAGGCGAACTCGATGTTCAGGCGATCTTTCTTGCCGGAAAGAACGAGGCCCTCAGGATCGAGGCCGAAGAGCTTGCCAAGACGGCAAAATTTCCGGTTAAGGTGATCGGTTATTCGGACGAGGTCGAGAAGCTTATGCAGTCAGCGAACGTGATGGTCTCAAAATTGGGAGGTCTGACGACATTCGAGGCATTGGCGTGCCGGCTGCCGATAATTGCTGATGGCACAACGCCGCCTATGCCCCAGGAAGCGGGCACGCTGAAGCTTTTGGCCGATGGTGGTGCCGGAATCTTGCTCGAGCGGTCGGTTGACATTGTCCCCACGATCCGCTCGCTTATCGGCGACTCGGTTCGATACCGCGATCTCAGAGCAGCCACGCGAGGCCTTGCGACGCCCGACGCGACCGAGCGTATCGTTCGCGAGATCGCCGCGCTAATGCCAAAACCCGTTCTACCGTCTCCGGCAGAGGCCGCCGCCGGATGATCGGCGATATCGCCCGACGGTCTCACCTATCGATCAAAAACGCCGTCGTATACTTGTCAGCAGTCCACTATTTCATTAACCTTTTCTTTTGACTTTCCAACCATTTTCGACGGAGAAACTTGTTTGAGTCTATTACTTGAGGGAAAACGTGCCTTCATATCCGGCGGCACACGTGGTATCGGTGCTGCCCTTTGTGAAGTATTTGCGCGCGAAGGTGCGGATATTGCTTTTAACTATCACTCCAGCGATGATCTGGCCGACCAGGTCCGGTCCAATGTCGAGTCGTACGGTAGAAAGGCATTGAGTTTCAAAGTATCGGTGACAGATCGGTTTGGGATGAAACATACCGCCCGCGAGATAAGGGAATCGTGGGGAGCAGTCGATATTCTTGTAAATAACGCGGCAGTGAACAAACCCGATAATTTTGCGACAACCACCGATAAGAGCTGGGATTGGGTCGTGGACACGAACGTCAACAGCCTTTTTGCGGTTACCAAGCCGTTCTACAAGCAAATGATCCGCGAGCGTGCGGGTACGATCCTGAACATCACCAGTATCGGTGCTATCCGGGCTCTGCCGACCTCGGTCCATTACGCTACATCGAAAGCCGCGATGATCGGTTTTACCAAGTGCCTGTCTCGCGAGGCCGCCAATTTCGGGATCACTGTAAATGCAATTGCCGCGGGTATCTTTGATACCGATCTTGGAAATACGCTTCCTGAGCGGCTGCTCGAGGCTCATGAGAATTGGGTCTCGCTTCGCAGACTGGGACGCCCCGTCGAACTCGCAGAGTTTGCAGCATTTATCGTTTCACCTCGCAACTCGTACATGAACGGCGAGGTAATAACCGTCGATGGCGGTACGATCACTTAGCGGTAATTTCGGGAACATCGGTTCGGTCGAGCATCGAAATTGAAAACGAAATTCAATACTAACATATTGAAAACAAAAGGCTTAAGTTGACACGTTAGTGCCAGATTTGATAGGCTTTTCGTTAGTAACAGGGGAGAAACGGATAAATGGCCAGAACAGAATTGATCGAAAACCTCAACAAAGCCCTTAGCTTTGAACTCGCCGGCATCATTCAATATTCTCAGCACAGTTATCTCGTGACCGGAACTGAGCGCGAGATATTCAGAGGTTTCTTCCGCGGTCAGGCTGAAGAAGCTCAAAAGCATGCTGAGGTTCTTGGTGACAAGATAGTCGCCCTCGGAGGCATTCCGGCCGTTGAACCCGCTGCTATCCGGCAGTCGACGGATATCAAAGAAATGCTCAAACAAGATCTTGAGCTGGAACGAGAAGCGATTGCGGCCTATATGGCGGCATGGTCGTCTTGCGGCGATGAGGATCTGCCTCAGAAATTCTGGCTAGAAGGCCAGATCGCCGACGAACAGATGCACATTGAAGAACTGGAGAAATTGGCCTCTGAAAGGACAGCACGGGTGGATTCAGAGCGGATCGTATTGAGGGAAGTCAGCTAGTTCGCTTAAGAATTTCTGTGAAAAAAAGAAGAGAAGGTCGACGAAAGGGCCTTCTCTTTTTTTCGGCCAGCATGATTCTTAGAGATATCTTGGAAATTCCAGTATCGTAGCGGAGCCTGCCGTCTGTTCCGCCTTATTTGCATTGTTGTTGCTGATGCGCACGGCGGCGAGCAGCCTATGAAGATCATCGACGAGGACAGGGTCAAGAGAGATGGTCTTTTCAACGCACCAGCCAAGCCCGTCCACCCAGGATGACATCTTTATTTGCGTTTCAGCACCGTTGATCGCAACATCGATCCGTCGGTCGTCTGAGATGATAGGGGCAAACCTTGGAGCGGTTCCGGAATTATTCATAAAGCGAAACTGAAAATCAATTTCAATAACGAGTATAGCAAAGAAAAAGACCTCGTCAATCCTACACGCGTAAGATCGGCGAGATCCTATCAAAAACAAAGATCGAAATCAGGTCTAGTTTCCGGCCTTCCAGCCTTTCAGTAGATTTTCGATCTGCGTTGTGTTTGCCGCCGGAGTTGCCGCCTTGCCGACGACGATCGCACGCTCAGCAGTCGCAATAGCCTCGGCTTTGCGGCCCATTTCGCCCAGGATCCTAGCTTTCAGCGAAAGCACGCTGAATGTTTCCGAACCCTTCAGCGCTTCATCGGTCCATAAAAGAGCGTCGGCATAGCTGCCGGTCATCTTCTGCGAGAGAATATAACCCGCAAGCGTCAGTCGTTCGTTGTTCAAACGCCGTCGATTCTCAGTAACGAACCGTGCGTTGAAATCGCCGACGTCGACGGTAATCGGAACCGCAAGGTCACCCCACCGAATATGGATCTCGGCGGTGTTTCCAATGACCTTGGCAAATTCGATAGTCATCGTTTCTTTAAAAGGGAGCGAGACAGGGGTCGCCTCGACGCGCAATACGTCCTCTTTTGCATCGTAAGTAAAGCTGCCCCATTGGTCAGCGACCTTATTGAAGATGATGGTCCAATTGGCAGCGGTCGGAAGTGTGTGAAGGCTGTACTTTCCCTTCTTGAGCGGCTGGCCATTGACCGTGACGTCATTTGAAAACTCGATGATGGTCGCGTTGTTCGCACCCGTTCTCCACACCTCACCGTACGGCACAAGCTCACCCCATATCTTGCGGCCCTTCACATTCGGCCGATGATAGGAAACCGAGATCTTGGTATCGCCCACCATCTGCATAACGTCTTGACGGTTGCTTTCACGCGGAATGACGACCTGAGCCGCCGCCGCCGCCGAGAGCGTCAATATAAATAACAGTGAATAAAGCCTCTGCATTTGTTTCATTTTTCCAATCTCTCCTTTGCTCGTTGAATAAAGATCTTTATCATTTCGGTCACAGCTTTGGTCATCTCGGCGCTGATGATGCTCTCGCCGGCAAGGCCTGCCAGCATATGTAGCTCTCGAGCCGATCTTCGCCGGAGTTCGACCATTTGCGAAAATCGGACCATCGTCACATTCTTAGCCTTCTCTAAAAAGTCGGCAGAAAACCTCAGAAAATTCTGCGTTTCTGCCCCGATCGGAAACCACTCGATACGTTCGTCGCTGTCTTCTGCAAGCGCGACAGAGAATTTCTGACGCATCATGCCGACAAATGGAACGTTGGCCTCGATCTTCCAGTGAGCGACCCCGTTGCCGTCGATCCGAATGTCTGATACACCCGGCATCAATTCGGCGAAGTTCTTAACATCAGCAAAGAACTGACGGGCTTTCTCGGCGCTTGTCTTTATCTCGATGTCGTCGCTATAGCCTGCCTTGATCGTAAACATAATTAACTCAGTTGCTCAAAAAGCGAAATGCCGCGGCTTCACGAAAGCAGATGTCCAAGCGAAATCATACCCAGCGTCAACCGCCGTCAAAATACGCCGTTGAATAGGACAGCGTTAAAGAACGGACGCGTGTTCGCGCGTGTCATGCCCCGATAGAACGGATCTTCGGCGAATAGTACGACCTGGCCCGACCCCATCGATTCACCGATAACATAGGCCGTGCCCTTCAATAGCCGCTCAGTGTTCCCTTCCCAAACGAAACCGGAAATCGTGAGAGGCTTTTTCGGATTGGCGTCAAAGACCAAAGCATTTGTACCTTCCTTAGAGTAACGGAAGAAGTAACCGCTTGCCAATAAAACCGGCACTTCGATTCGATCGACGCCGTAAGTAAGATAGGTCGTCCGATCGACGGTCGCACGCATTATAGAGCCCGGCAAGGCCTCAGGTACTTTGTTCGCGTTTGCTGACGGCGAGGCGATCGGCGGTAATGTAGGTGCGATCCCGTCCGTGCGGTCTGTCGGCTGATCGATCACGGCCATATCCTCTGTTCTTGTTCCCGGTTTTGGCGAAGGCGTCGGAGCCGCTTCCTTTTTATCGTCACCGGCGGCTTTGTCCTTTTGTTCGTCGTCGTCACTACCGACGAGCTTCGTCGATGAAAGGCCGACATCCTTAAGGGCGGCAAAGACCGAACCACCGCTGATGGTGACGATAGTGCCGCCGCCCGATGCAAATTCCTTTAGCGCCGATACGCCGCCAGCCCCAAAGGAACTCATATATCTTCCGGCCGAGCCCTCGGGAATGATGAGTACGTTGTAATTCTTAAGGCCGCCGCCACGGATCGTAGGGATCGTCATCGGCGTAAATCTGATCTTGTGTTTGTCGAAGGTCCACCATATCGCTCCATACGATTCCTGGGAAACACCTTCATCTGCGGCGATCGCGATCTTGGGTTCACGCAAGCTGATTACCGCCTCGCCCCCGACGCTTGTGTCACCCTCTTCAGAATAACCCGAGTTGACCGCAGTCACATTCACGCCCATTTCGACTGCGTATTTCGCGATCGTGTCATGTATTGTCACCGGATTTCTCGAGACACGCACGACGAAAGTGCCTGGTTTCCAGTTTCGACCGCCGGCGTTCAATTGCCGAGTGGCGACAGCCACCTTGAAGCCGTTTTGAAGCAGGCGCATCACCATTGCACTGGTCGAATCGGTCTCATACGGTATGACATAGGATATTGTCGCCCTTCCGGTTACGCCGCCTCGTTTTGCATTTTCGATGAAGGCCGCATCAACCATGGTTCCGGGTACGTTGGTCGTCTCCTCGGTCCAGTAAGCGTCCAATCCGAAAGACAGCGGCATCGACCATGCTGTTATATCGTAAAATCCGTATTCTTCTTTTGGCTGGCCTTTGCCTCGCATTTGGTTTCGTCGAAACCGGGCCATGTTGTCATCGACGAATGCCTTGTCCTGCGGAGTGTCCTGTTCAATGATCGCCTTTATGTAAATACGCTGCGGCTGGTCAAGATCGATAATGTACGAGCCTGCAGGAAAGGTCTTAGACACCGCTTTGGCGTCCTTCTCCATATATGTATGAGCAGTCGGCGACGTGAAGGACGACGAGGCAACCTTAACTTCGATGTTTGAAAGCCGAAGCACCTCGACCATCTCAGCCGCCTTTACCCGATCGCCAGTCGGGTCAATGACGACTCGTTTCATTTTTGACCGTGAATGTTCGGCCATTCCTTTCGCGCGAAATTCGTAGAAGTCACGTATCCGTTCTATCTTGTGTTTTGCATTGGTTTCGAGCGTGGTCATTGACGCGACATAATGCTTGGCGATCGATGATCGGAAGGTGACGATCGTACCGTCATCGCGGGTCCAGTTAAGCCCTTTGAATCCGCCGCCATCTGTCTCATAGGTCATTCCTGTCGCTCCGTTCAGCGAAGGGTACATGTCCCAGTAGCCGGGATAGAAGGCATCGAACACATCGCGGATGTAGTAATCCCATTTATTCGCGTCGAACGCCGCCGCATTTGCACGGCCGTATCTGTCCTCCCATTTGCTTGTAACGGGTTGGGGGAGGTTCGGATTGGTCGGCAAACCGGTCGGCGGAAAGAAATACTGGGTCGGCTGACCGTGATGGTCGACGGCGAGCTGCGGATTCCATTCCATGTATGCCTTCTGCATGTTACGCGATTCCTTTTGGCTGAAGGTCAGGGTGTCGCGATTTAGGTTGAAACGGTAGTGGTTCACCCGTCCCCATATCGCCCAGGGTTCGCGATGCTCGATCGCATTTCGGTCCGGACTGCCGACGGCGACGGAATTGTACCAGGTCGCGAAGCGCTCATGCCCGTCCGGGTTCTCGCCGGTCAAGACAAGGACGACGGTGTTCTTGAGAATGTCGAGCGTTGCCGGCTCGTTCGAAGCAGCCAACTGATAGATTACCTGCATGAACGCCTCGAAAGACGACGATTCGTTTCCGTGGATCGTGTATGCCATCCAGGCGATCGAAGGGTTATTCTGGGCGATGGAATTCGCATCAGCCGCAGACGTCCTGCGAGGGTCAGTGAGCCGAGCATTATTTGCCCTGATCTCGTCGAGACGGGCGATATTCTCCGGTGACGAGATAGCAACCAGGTACTGCATCCGATGCTCGTTGGTTGTCCCGATCTCGAACATCTTCACGCGGTCCGGAGCCGCTTTTGCAATATCGGTAACAACCTTCTCCATTTGAGCGTAGGTCGTATGATGTTCACCTACGTCGTAGCGTAAGCTGACCTGCGGCCGCGGGACGTTTTCGCGGTAAGGGCCGCGGGCATAAAAATCAAATTTCTCCTCGGTCTGAGAATTCGCAATTACCGTGGCCAAAAAACAAAAAAGAAAGGCGGTCAGCAATGATCTGTTTTTCATTACGATTTCGATGGACTGTTGTTAGAATTAGGTTAGAGACAGATACGATATTAAACCGAAGAGAGGCAAACGCAAAAAACCGAATGAGCGATTTACGCATACGCAGCAATTGTCCGAAATGCGGCTTCGTGAGCCTGAAGTGCTGGAGCGAACTCACGCCCGACGAGGAACTGCTGGCCGAACGCCTGCCTGCATCCGAGGCTTTCACGAGAGCAGAACGAAAAAAGCACCGCATTTGCACGCGGTGCTGGTACGAAGAGACGAATGAACAACAAGTTCAAACCCGAGTCTAGGGGGTCATATTCACGCCAAAGTCGAAGAACTTCGAACCGATGCCGGCGTTTACATTCGAGTTTCCGGAATTCAAAAGATAAAAGCCGTATTCGCCCTTTTTGAGGTCGACGGCCGGGGTCACGCGAAATATTCCATTGCCCAGATCTTCGGCTTTCAAAGGAACCACATATTCATCCGATAATCCGCCTTTGCCGCCCCATGAATTCTGCTTGGAGATCGTGACCTCGCGATTATCGCTACGCTGGTTAAAACGAACGAGCGTAAATTCGTTGGGTGACGAAGGAATCCCACTTGATGTGTTCAGACCGCCGCTGGCAACATCGAGATAGAAGTAGAAAACTGGCGAGGTTGAAGTGATCTGGAGATTCGCATTCCGACCCGGTAGATTCGCTTTCGTTTTGACCTTGCCCAGACCGAAAGGCGTCACGGCAGCAGTAAATCCGCCGCCTGTTCGATTCTGTGCGGAAACGTTTGGCTGAAGCTGTGTCATTTTCCGCTGACCGCCGTTCTCCTCATATAAATAGATCCCGTAACCGTGTTTCGACATCGGGTCGTTGGGGTCGCCGGCCGACGCAGATGCGCCTGCGGAAGCTCCGCCTGTCGGTTTTCCGCTTTTCGCCTCGAGCATTGCCGTCACGATGTCGTCAGAAACACCTGCCTGTTTGAGCTTGATAAGCGAATCAGTCGAAAGATCGAAATTCGATTTCGACGATCGTATCTTGCCGATAATAACCGATGGCGCAAGGCCAGCCTTGCTGAGCGAAATGACCTCTTCGTTCGTCATCGTTTCGTCCTGCGCAGAGACTGCGGGCACGAGGGCGACGATGAATAGAAACGTCAATAGGCCGAAATAGGTCAATTTCCTGCTTTTCATAACTTTTACTCCTGTTGTGGACAGAGCCCGGTGCATTGTGTCAGCGCTTACCGCTGCGGTAGCTATCGCGAGCTCGGATCAAAAGATCGGGGCGGTAGACTCGGACATTCACCGAATAATCGATATCGGGAACCCGTTCGCTGCTAGGATAATAACCCAAACTATAAATTTTGCGAAGTTCGTTGGCTATCCGCTCGAAAGCGAGATTCAGGTTCGACGCTGTCCCGACTCTGAATCGGCGGCCACCGGTTCGTTCCGACATTTCCCTTAGAAAATCGTCGGCTCTTCGATAATCTTCCATGCGCTCGCCTTTCGACTGCGGAGCGTCAACAACGTATGGGCGATCATCTTCGTCAAACAGCACCTGAGCATTGTTTCGACGACTTTTTTGCACGTCGTCGTAGGTGTTGTACTGGATCGGATAGACGATCACGCCGGATGGCTCAGTAACCTTGAGGACGTCCTCGGCCGTGGCATCAATGCTGCTTGTGTCGACGCCGTCACTCAATAAAACGACCGCCTTTCGGCCCGACACGTTAGCGAGCCGTTCGTCGATGACGAGCTTAAGAGTCGTGTAGAGTCCGGTGCCCGATCCTATGCGAGCCGCTTCGATCGCATAGCGAAGCACTTTGCGGTCGCTCGTTGGTTCACATAGGATCCGTGGCTTCTCGTCGAACGAAACGATCATAACGCGGTCGTGGGGTCGAAGCTGGCGGACGAATGCCATCGCGGCTGCGTGGATCTCGTCGAGTTTGAAGACGCTTGAGTAACTCATGTCGAGCAGTAACGCAACGGTGAAAGGCTGCTCGTCGTCCGAAAAATAGGCTATCTCCTGTTCGATGCCGTTCTCAAAAATGCGGAACTCTTCTTTTTTCACGTTTGCAACCGGAGCTCCGTTTTTCTGCGAGACCCGAACCGGGATCATGACAAGATCCGTATCGATCCTTACGACCTCATCCTCGCCCGTATCCTGAGACTTTGCCGGTGTGCGTTCTACTGCGGGAAAGGAATTCGATCTTTTCGGAAGGCTTTCGGAATAACCCGCGACCCGACCCGATTGCGAGAACGCCGCGGCACCGCAGAAAGCCAGCCATATAATTATGAGGGTCGATCGTCGCATTAAGTTGTGTAAGATTATAACGCCCGTCACGACCTCAGAGATAAAAAAATTTCGGCTTGTTCGGGATTTCCGGCGGAGCGAGTCTCAGATCGGGCACGCTTAGGTGGACAACCGGATCGGAAGATCTTTGTTGCGGCCCGCTCCAGCCTCTGACCCATTCATTTGGTTTCAGCAAGAATGCGGTCGAACGACTGACGGATACTAAGACGGTGAAGGTTAAGCTCGTCTATCAACGCTTCAGGAGATCCGAACTGCATTCGGCGGGCTAGATGACCCAGAGCTCGAGTGTTTGAGACCGGCATGCGTGTAGTCCGTCCGACTACGAGCCGAAGGTTGTGATCAAGAGCACTTAGGAATCGATAGCCGTCGCGAAGCACGCCGCTATCTTCAGCGGTCAATGAACCCGCTTGGAACAATCGCTCAAGCATTGCTCCGCTCGAGCGTGTTTTGTCGTCGTCGCGGTGATCGTCGCGAAGCTGGAGAAAGCGGATCGCGAAATATATGTCCAGCATGCCGCCGGGCCCGTATTTGATATCGATATCGCCTCTCCGCCGGAATCCACGCTTTTTCTTTTCGAGTGCCGAACGCACCTTTGCGGTCTCGGCCGCAAGCTCTCTGTGATCCATCAGGGCGGCGCGTTCGTGAACGATGCCGCGTATCTCGCACTCAACACTTCGTGCGAGCTCGATATCCCCGCCGACGCCGCGGAGCTTGACGAAAGCAAGCATTTCCCATATCGCCGCCGTGTTACGCATATAGTCGGCAAATGCGGTTCGCGAAATGAAGCTCGCTCCATCTTTGCCATGCGGCCGCAACCGGAGATCGACGCGGTAAAGGCTGCCGTCGCGGGTGATCGCCGAAAGCGTGTTTACGAAGATCTCGACCGCACGCGAATACATCTCAGAACTGGCGGCCTGATCGCCGCAGACCATTACAAGATCTAGGTCCGAGTCGTAATCGACTCCGCCTCCGCCGAGCTTTCCTAAACCCATTACAGCAAGGCTAAGACCGGCGGCCGAAGCGTACCCGAATCGGTTCCCGACCTCATGACGTGTGATCTCGAGGCACGTTTCGATCGAGGCTTCGGCGAGCACGGTTTGAAGCCGTTTTGACTCGTTGATATCGAGTTTCTCCGTGGCGTCGAGGACGGCGATCTCGAATATCATCTCCGTCCAGATCGTCCTGAGAGCCGATAATCGTCCGCCGAAGGTACTTTCGCTGCTTACCGCCGATCTAAGTCGGTCAGAATAATGGCCGTCCCCGGATCGGTCGGCGTTAAATGAGACGCTTTTCACGATCGCCGGCCGGGCCGCGATCATTTCCGCTACTCTCGGCGAAACGTCCTTTGCGAAATCGATCTCTGGCAGGCACGCGGTGGCTGCTTCGAGTCCGACTTCAGATACGGCCGTTTGCAGGCCCGCATCTTCGGAGGAATCAGCCATTGGTGATTTGTCGCCATCGCCGAAAACGCGGCGAAAGACACGATTCACATTTTCGGTGTGGTGCTCCACCGCTTCTTCGAATCCAGTCGGTTCGGCAAAATCCAATCGGGCACCAATTAGCCGCCGTTTGTCGGGGTCGTTTGGCAGAAGGTGCGTTTGCAGGCCGTGCTCCATCTGAAGCACGTGTTCAAGACGGCGAAGAAATGCATATGCTTCCGCGAGTTCGGTGTATTCCCGATCGGACAAGAGTTTGCGGTCGGCAAGCCTGTCAAGGCTGATCAACGTATGCGGTGAACGCAGCCATTTGTCCTGCCCGCCATACGCTAATTGGAGAGCTTGGGCCACGAATTCTATTTCGCGGATGCCTCCGCGTCCAAGCTTGACGTCGAGGCCCTTCGATGTCGCTTTTTCGAGGTCGATCAACTGCTTTGACCGTCGGACATTCGCGAGTGCACTTTCAATGGTGTCATTGGTCGAAAAGACCGAGTTTTCGACCGCAGATGCGAATCGCTTGAAGAGTATTTGCGCCCCGGCGCTCGAACGCGAACGTATCAACACCTGTCGTTCCCACGGAGCGGCTTCGCCTTTGTAATAACGCACAGTGTCGGCCAACGACATCGCAAGCGGCCCGACCCTCCCGTAGGGCCGGAGACGAAGATCGACCCGATATGCCGCACCTTCGCCCGAGCGGTCGCCGACAAGTTTGACGACCGCTTCGGCAAGTTTGATGAAATACTCCCGGTTCGTCAGTGGATCGCGCGTGCCGCTGCCCGAGGTCTTACCTTCGGCTGAGTAAATGAAAAGCAGATCGATGTCCGACGAATAATTCAGTTCGCGCGAACCGAGTTTGCCGAGAGATACAATGCAAAGTTCCGACCGTCGCATTCGGCCTTTGTCGTCGGATTCGAGCGGCGAGCCGTATCGGTTATCAAGATCCTGGCTTGCGATCCTGAGAGCGTTCTCGAGCACGGCATCGGCAAGATTCGAGATCTCTTCGGTGATCTCCGCTATCGTCGCCAACCGCCGTATGTCGCGAAGAAAGATCCGCATCAGCTCCCGTCGCCGGAATCTTGCAAGAAGGACGTGGGGATCGAGCTGCGAATTGGTCAATGAGAATCGCGCGAGCGACTCGAGCAGTTCGTCTTTGTTCCTAACGACATTCTCGCCTCGTTTGCGATCAAGCCACCAAAGATATTCCGGATTTTGAAGCAGCGTTGCCGCGATAAGAGGGCTGAAAGCGACAAGGGTCAAGACATCTGAGAGCAACGCGTTCTTTCGTTCCAGTTTTTGAGCAGCGGCTGGATGTATTTCGATCAGACGGGCAAGGAATCGCCGCGCCGATTCCGGATCGGGAAGTTCGTCTATGATTGAATCCGCGTTGATCATCGGCGAAAACGAAACGTATCGATCGAGTATTTCTTTATTTTGTATCCGAGAATGCGTTCGGTGGTGCCAAGAGTTCGTGCCGCCGCGGCTATGTTGCCTTTAGTCGATTTAAGGGCGTCTTGTATCAGATCGCGTTCGAATGCTTCGACCGCCGACGAAAGTGAAAGATCGGTCACGGTTCCGGTCACTTCAGCGGTCTGCAGGGTCGGCGGCAAATGGTGACCGTGGATCACATTTGAGTCGCAGACGAGGACGGCTCGTTCGATCGCGTTCTCGAGTTCGCGGACGTTGCCTGGGAAATGGTAGCTCATCAACATATCGATCGCCGGCGTCGAAATGCGACGTATTCGCTTGTTGTGCTCGATCTCGTACTTTTCGAGGAAATGCTCGGCAAGCAGAAGAATGTCCGATCGGCGCTCGCGAAGCGGCGGCAGGAAGATAGAAAATACGTTCAGGCGGTAATATAGGTCCTCACGAAACTCTCCTTTGACAATAGCGTCCTCGAGATTCTTGTTTGTTGCGGTGATCAGGCGGATGTTTGTCTTGATCGTCTCGGTGCCGCCGACGCGCTCGAATTCGCGTTCCTGCAGCACGCGAAGGAGCTTCACCTGTGTCTGCATCGGAAGATCGCCGATCTCGTCAAGGAATAGCGTGCCGCCGTCGGCGATCTCGAACCTGCCTTTCTTAAACCTCTCGGCTCCGGTAAACGCACCCTTTTCGTGTCCGAAAAGCTCCGATTCGATAAGGGTGTCGGGCAATGCGGCGCAATTGATCTTCACCAACGGTCGTTTGCTGCGAAGGCTATTGTAATGAATCGCATTGGCGATCATCTCTTTGCCCGTGCCGCTTTCACCTCTGAGCAGTACGGTTGCATTCGATTTGGCCACTTGCGAAACCTGTTCGTAAACCTGCTTTATTGCATTTGAATTTCCGACGATGTGTGAGAAGTCGTATTTTTCTTTGAGTTCCTGTTTTAATTGGTAATTCTCGTCGCGAAGTTTCTGACGCTCGCCCCTGACTGCGTGCTCGATGCGAAGTGCCTGTGCCACCATCGAGGCGATCAACGAAAGTACGTCCGCGACGCGCGGGTCTTGTTCCTCGATGTCACCGGGCAATGTCGCTGAAAGAACCCCCAGCGTAGCATCTCCAAGTTTAAGCGGCACCGCAAACAACCTTGCGGATAGGTGGGCCGAGTCGACCAGTTTGTCTGGGTCGGGCAGTGTTATTTGCCTCGCAAAACCGCTGTTGAATGTCTCTGCAAAAATGCCGCGGTCCGCTTTGGCTTCGATCTTACGAAAAGAAGCTGGCGTTAAACCGTCGGCGATCGAAAGCTGAAGGGTCTGGTTCAAAGGATCGCCCAGGAACAGCAAGATATTTTCAAAGCCGAGCTCATTTCTGACCAAGGCAAGCGAATCGCGGATCCCATCGCGCACGTCGTGGGCAGCCGCAAGCGTTGAATTTACGTTCGATATCAGCGAGAGCGGTTCGATGGTTTGAAAAGTATTCGGCATCCGCAGATTACCGAATGATAGCAGAAAACGCACATCTCCAAAAGGAATGCTACATTTTTGTCGGCTTGCTACCATCAGACGACGTATATGTATGTCGGCGCGACCATTCGGTTCAGTCAATGATTGGCAATCGAACGCTTGGCAGGGTAACATCGAACCGTGACGGACAGGATCGAAATACAGGTCGGGCGTGATGGCCATAAGAGGCGTTTGGATGAATTTCTCTTCGACCGCTTTGGCGGTCTAAGTAAAATGTATCTCCGCCATATCGTTAAGGACGAGAAATGTGAGGTCAACGGCCGGAATGAGAACATCGGATACCGTTTACGTGAAAATGATTTTGTCGAACTCGAACTCGATCTCACACGCGAGACCGCAATGAGGCCGCAGGCAATCCCGATCGATATACTGTATGAAGATCAGGACATCGCTGTCGTCAACAAAGCACCTGGCATGCTCGTACATCCGACCAATCGAGACAAAAGCGGTACGCTGCTAAATGCGCTTGCATTCCACTTCAATTCGGTTTCGGGGTCGGTTAGCGGTGAGCGACCGTCGGACGCGATTCGGCCCGGACTTATACATCGGTTGGACAAGCAGACATCGGGGCTGATCGTGATCGCAAAGAACCAGCGATCGCACAAACGAATGACCGAATATTTCAGAAAAAAATTCGTTGAAAAGCGCTACCTGGCGTTAGTCGAAGGCGCCGTAGAAAATGATAGCGGTCTTATCGAGGCGCCGATCGGGCGGTATGCTGAGCTCAAGCACTGGAACGTGAAAGCGGACGGAAAACCCTCGGAGACACGCTATTGGGTCAAGAGGCGACTAGACGATATGACGCTGCTCGAACTCGAACCGGTCACGGGCCGCACGAATCAGCTCCGAATCCATTGCTCGTCAATCGGCCATCCGATAGTCGGTGACGAGCAGCGCGGCGGACGGGAATTCGGGCGACTCTGCCTGCACGCTTACCGGCTCGCTTTTCGCCACCCGACCACAAAAGAACAGCTATTTTTCGAAACGCAGATACCGCCAGAGTTCGTGGCCGGATGAGGCCGGAGCTTGATGTCTGACCATGTTTCGATTTCACTTCCGGTGGACGTCATTCTTCAAAGCTTTTGTGCCTGATCGTCACCCAGTTTGCAGCCGTTATTGCCTGAATCCATTGCCGCGGATCGACCTGCCTGACATGGTGCCCGTCATTTTTGTCCCATCGAATACAAGCCCGCCATTGACGATCACGGCCGAGAAACCGGCCGCGTACTGATGAGGCTTTTCAAACGTCGCCCTATCGCCCACCGTTCTTTCGTCGAAGATAACGAGATCGGCTGCAAAACCTTCGCGTATCTGGCCGACGTCTCGAAGCCCAAAAGTGTTTGCAGGCAGTGACGTCATCTTTCGTATCGCATCTTCCAGTGAAATGATCTTCAACTCGCGCACGTAGAGTCCCAGCACTCTGGCATTGTTGCCGTAACCCCGCGGATGCGGTACGCCAGCTCCAAATTCGCGGACGCCGCTATCCGAAGCGATCATCGTGAAAGGTTCGGCCATTATCGATCTCACGTCTTCCTCGCTCATGACCTGATAGACCATTTGAGCGCCGCCTTTTTCGTACATCTCGAATATTTGCTCGATCTGGTCGTCGACCTTCTTGCTCCTGCGAGCGATCTGTGTGATCTCGGCGATGTTCTTGCCGTTGAATTCCGGGTTCGGCCGGTAGCTTGCAACATAAGCAAAGCTATAGTCCTTGAATTTCCGTTTCTTCAGCCCGTCTTTCATCTCATCGAGGATCTTGCGGCGGGTAACCGGGTCAGCGAGTCGTTTTTTTCCTTCTTCGCGCCCGCCTGCGATCGCCCAGTTCGGCATCCGGGCGTCGAGCGAGGTAGAAGATGCAGGGTACGCATACTGATCGACCGTAACCGTCATACCACGTGCGCGCGCATCGCGTACAAGCCCGAGCGTCATTGGCGTTTGGCCCCACAGAGCCTTGGCCGAGATCTTAAAATGCGAGATCTCGACCGGCATATTCGCCTGTTCGCCGATGTTGATCGCTTCCTTTATAGCGTCCGCGACGCCGAGGCCTTCGTCGCGGATATGGCTTGCATAGGTTCCGCCGTAACGAGACGCCGCCTTTGCAAGTTCAACAACCTCATCCGTCTTCGAAAATGTGCCCGGAACATAGATCAGGCCGGTCGAAAGCCCGAGGGCTCCGTCCCGCATTCCCTTTTCCACCAACTCATTCATTTGTCGCTGCTCTTCGGATGTCGGAGCTCGGTTATCGAGACCCATCACGTTCGACCTTACGGAGTTGTGTCCTATCAGCGTCGATAGATTGATCGCAAGCGGTTTTGTGTTGATTCGGCTGAGAAACTCACCAACGTCAGTGACCGAACCCCCGCAGTTGCCTGTGATGAGCGTTGTGACGCCCATGCGAATAAAATTCTCGGCGTTCGGGAAGTCGTAGACGTTCTCCGTATGAGCATGAACGTCGATAAATCCCGGTGCAACGATCTGCCACCGAGCGTCGATCGTTTGACGTGCGTTTGTAACATCGATCCATCCGACCCGTGCGATCCTGCCGTCCTTGATCGCAACCGATCCGCGATACCACGGGTTTCCTGTTCCGTCGACGATGCGGGCATTTACTATGACGATGTCATAAAGCGGGTTTGTTTGGGGAATTGAAAAAGCGATCTGGCTCAACGAAAAGACCGCGATGACAAAAAAGGCTCTGATCCGCATACGAGAAAAATGCCGTCAAATGACGCCAAAGTCAACGTAAAAAGGATCATTTCAGTAATTTCCAGGAAGGTTCGAGGGCTTATAACTTAGTCGATCTTAACGTTCATTACGATCTCAAGGTCACGCGATGACGTATTGTCGATCTGAATTCGATAATCACGGGTCGAAGAAAGAAGCGCACGGAAATTATTGATCCCTTCAGTCACCCTTGCCTCGTCAAGCAGGCGAAGCTTCGCATCATCGCTGCTTACGGAAACGCTAAGCGTCTGACCCGCTTTGGCCCCAACGATGAATCGGCGCTGTTCGCCGGCGGATATCCGCGTTTTGAATGTTATCCCGCTCTTGCCGCGGGCAAACGAAACACGCTCGGTCGGAATAATATCGCGTCTCGAAACAACGCCCGTTCTCATCAACTTTCCGTTCGATACGCGGAAGCGGGTCGTGACTATGAACTCCGGGCAACACGCCCCGCCGAGTTCGCCAACGTCATTGCTTTCAACGATCAAGATACCGCGAACGACCTTCGCCGTACGAAGGCCGCCGTAGGCACGGTCACCTCCGGGAATGCGGGCGATAAGAGTCGGCTTTCCACTCGTTATCGAGAAAATGAAGCCTTCGGTGAAATTCCCGGTTCCGCCTGTATTGCAAACGCTAAGTATGACGGCTTCTGGTTGTTGGTCGCCAGTGACGTCTCCATACTCGATGCCAAGGATCTTGAAGTAGAACCGATCGACGTAACCGTCCTCTTGTTTTTCAAACGAAAATTCGCCGTTCTTTACGGTGACATCTTCGGGGGATTCGCCGATACAAACGGCATTGTAGGTAAAGTTCTTAAAATCGACGTTTCTGATGTCGCTCTGAGCCGATGCCGCGAGCGACAGCACAAACAAACATGCAACAACCAAAGATGATCTTGTCATAACTAAGCCGGAGCCTTCTCGCCCCCATCGTGAAATGGATCTTTCAATTCGACCGGTTCCTTCGACTTCGTTCTCAACTTCATGTTCAGGAACTCGACGACGACCGAGAACGCCATAGCGAAGTAGATATAGCCCTTCGGGATCTTCTGGTGGAAGCCTTCGGCGACGAGCATTACACCGATCAGGAGCAGGAACGAGAGAGCCAGCATCTTGACTGTCGGATGCCGATGCACGAACTCGCCGATCGGGCCCGCGAAGGCCATCATCGCAATGATCGATATGACGACCGCCGAGATCATTATCCATATACCGTTCGGCCCATATTGGTCGCTGATCATGCCAACTGCCGTGATCACAGAATCAAGCGAAAACACGATGTCGAGCAGGACGATCTGAACAATCACGCCGGCAAAGCTCGAATACCCCTTCTTCACGGCCGTCCCTTCTTCGCCTTCGAGGGAATTGTGTATCTCGTGAGTCGATTTCGCAATCAGGAATAGCCCACCGATCAGCAGAACGAGATCTTTACCCGAGATCGATTGCCCCCAAACGGTAAAAAGCGGCTCAACCAGGCCGATGACCCACGAAAGTGAGAAAAGCAGGATGACGCGCATTACAAACGCCAGCCCGAGCCCTATGTAGCGGGCCTTTGCTCTTTGCTCCGGGGGCAGTTTACCGGCAAGGATCGAGATAAAGATGACGTTGTCAATGCCCAGAACCAGTTCCAGCAAGGTGAGAGTCGCGAACG
This sequence comes from Chloracidobacterium sp., assembly GCA_016716305.1. NCBI lineage: Bacteria > Pseudomonadati > Acidobacteriota > Blastocatellia > Chloracidobacteriales > Chloracidobacteriaceae > Chloracidobacterium > Chloracidobacterium sp. Next base: position 791,162 of record JADJWP010000002.1, on the reverse strand, counting down.
CGATCCAAATACTCGGGTCAGCAAGCCATTCCATTAAACGCTATCTCCAAAGTTGTTGAGTCAGAACTCCCAGATTATATAACACAAACACCGACAGGTCATTACCGTCGGAGCAGGCGTTGAACTAAAAAGCCTTGTATTTTCGAGTTTTCAACACTCACAACCCGTCGCCCCGATCGAGCTTGAACCTAAATAGAAGAAAAAAACCATAAAAAAGGAAGGACTCGGGACAGGCCGGTGGTCTAGATTGCTGAGCAACCAGAACACCGGCGTAATATCTGCTGCGGAAGAGTCCTGCTCAACGCCGGTTTACTGAATCGCTCTGTCATCGCAAATATACCAAGGTCCGGTCGATAGGATGCAGACCCGACGCGGCTTACAGTCCGCAGAGATCGTCGTGTCAAAGGTCTTGGAACAGTCAGGAGAATTGAAATGATCAGAATGAAAACCAAGAATTGGCCGAAAGTTGCCGTGCTTGCAACTATTTTCCTCATCGGGGCTGTCACGAATGTGCGAGCCGACGCCGTTAGTGACTGGAACGCCATTGCTGTTAACTCTATCGTCGCGGCCGGAAGCGCAAGGCCCGGACCGGCCGGCGTTTTGGACCTTGCAACGATGAACGCCGCAATATACGACGCCGTTCAGGCGATCGAGAAGGATTACGAAACCTATTACGTCGACATACCAGGGGCATCTGGGTCACCGGTCGCGGCGACCGCAAAGGCAGCCTACGATGTTCTGGTCAACCGATTTCCCGGCCAGGCAGGTCCGCTCGGGGTGACCTATCAAAATTATCTGATCGCGAATGGAATTCTACCGACCGATCCGGGCCTTGCGGTCGGTGCGACCGCGGCAGCGGGGATAATTGCTCTGAGGGCGTGTGACGGCAGTTTTCCGGCGGGACCGAATACATTTATTGGCGGGACGGGCATCGGCGTTTGGCGGCCGACACCGCCGGCTAATTCACCAATGAACCCGGGTCCGTGGCTCGGACAGGTCACTCCCTTCGTTATGACCCGCCCTACTCAGTTTAGGTCTGAGCCGCCGCCTTCCCTCGACAGTAGGCGATATGCTCGCGACTACAACGAGGTAAAACGACTCGGCTCGTTGAACAACAGCGAACGAACGCCGGATCAAACCGACACAGCATATTTTTATGCCGGCAATTTCGTTGTGATGATGAACCAGCTGGTAAGAGAAATGGCCGCGGAACACGTCGACAATATTACTGACAGTTCGCGGCTTTTTGCGTTAGTGAGCATGTCACAGGGAGACGCTGCGATCGCAACCTGGAATGACAAGGCATTTTACGTTTTTTGGAGGCCGATAACTGCTATCCAATTCGGTGACAGCGACGGAAACCCCCGCACGACTGGCGACCCTGCCTGGAATTCGCTGATCGTGAACCCGCCGTATCCCGATTATGGATCCGGTGCAAACTCGCTGACGGCGTCGACGATGGGAGCATTACGCAGATTCTTTAAGACCGACAGAAAGCGTTTCTCGATCTCGACGACCAATACGGGTCCGACAAATCAAGATATTCGCGAATACGATCGCTTCTCGGATGCGGCACAAGATGTTGTCGATGCACGTGTGTACCTCGGGATACATTTTCGATTCGCAGATGAAGTATCGAGGAAACAGGGATACAACGTTGCCGATTTTGCGTATAAAAATTATCTTCGACCGCTCCATGGCAATAAGCATGGCGATGATGATGACGATGATCTGATGGTTCCCGGGAACTGATCGGTGGTGAACCGATCTGGCGAGTAAGTGATGTAAACAATGATCCGGGCCGTTGGACCAATTTTTCGGGATCGATCCGGCCTGGATCATTTCGGATACTTACAGGGACGTGCGGCGGCCGTATCTGCGGCCTTGCGGGCATCGGTGTTTTGGGTCCGAGAGGGAAGGAAGATGTCGGTAATGCAGATCTCATTCCGAGTTATCTTCGTAACGACCAAATACGAAGTCACCTTGCGCCAATCGTTCGGATTCTCATTAACGTTCAATCGCACGATCAAGGCGACAGGGGCTTTGCCCTTAACTCGCCACTCGGCTTTCGGCCCGACCGCGGAAAATCCGCCAGAGACGTCCCAGAAGGTGAGTTCGAATTTCCGGCGGCCCGGAGTAATTACGTCGATGGTCTGTCGCAGATCGCCTTCGCGGACCTCGAGCTTAAAGCCAGCGACGCCGGGGCAGACACCTCGGTAAGAACCGCCCTCGTCGACGCTTAATTCGACGGTCTTACACTTCGTATCCGCAAGATCGGTGTAAATACTGCGGAACTGGGCATCAGCGACAAAAGTTAACCCGGCGATCAGACAAAAAGCTGTGAAGAAATGTCTCATATTGACCTCTTTTGTGAAGCATTTTCGGACAATCACCGAAATAGGAAAAAAAAGCGATAAAAAACGAAAGACACCAAAAGAAAATTGGCATAAAATGCCGCCAATGCCGCCGCCGCAACTGCAAATATTGCCGAATCGCGAGAACGGCAAGACTTTAGCACCGTTTCTATCGTCGAACAAAAGGTTCGATCAATGGCGCCGACCCATGTCCTCCGCTCTCGCCGCTATTTCGCTGATGCAAAATTGTTTCCTTTGCCGGCCCCTCTTTTCGGCCGCCCTCGGGATATTGATCGTCATCATCGCTGCCGGGCAGTCAGGGATGAACGAGGTCACAACGGATCGCACATTAAATTTTGGATCGAGCCTCTCCAAAAGCAGGAAGCAAAAGAACGAACCTGGAAGGCGGTTTCAAATCGCGCCGCCAAACAATAATGAAAATGACGTGATCAGGGTCGAGACCGATCTTTTTGTAACCGAGGTTCGAGTCACCGACCGGTCCGGTAAGCCGGTTTCTGGACTTTCGCGGACTGATTTCTATCTCGATGAAGACGGACAGCCAAAATCGATCGGGGTCTTTGCAAATGGCGATGTCGGAGATCCGATCCCTCGCGCCATCGTGCTCGTGATCGACCACAGTCATAGTCAATTGCCATATTTGGAGACCAGCGTCGACGCGGCTGTGGAACTTGTCCGGATGCTGAACCCGAACGATCGGATCGCGGTCGTTACAGACAATGTAGAGCTTCTCGTCAATTTCACCTCCGACAAACAAGCCGTCGTTTCGAAGCTATGGTCTCTGAAAGATCGCATCAAGAGCGGTGAGATCGGAAAGAGCCGACAATACGACGCCCTAATGGCCGCCGTCTCAGAACTCTTCGAGGATCTTGATGTCAGGCCGATCGTGATATTTCAGACAGATGGCGATCAGTTTACCGCTCTCGGACAACGACGGCCGATGGTCGTCGACGTTAAGAATGATCTGGAACCGTTTACGCACCAGGACGTGATCAAAAAGCTTGAAGATATGGGTACGACGGTCTATTCAGTGATCCCGGGCCACGATCTCTCGAAGACGCCGAGATCGAGGGTCCGCGAGCTCGCGATGGCCGACCTGAATTACACAGCCGCGATGCTGGCCAAGATCCGAAATCTCCAGAGTGTTACCCATACAAAGACATATCGCGAGAGATTTCTTGATGAATGGCCAAAAGCGAAGCAGCGGGATGCCGATTCGATCGCGCTGCTTGCCGAAAAGACCGGTGGATTTTCGCAATACCTCGAGCGGCCAGATCAGGCCCCCGAGATATACGCGCGCATACTCGCCGAGATCAACGGTCGGTACCTAATCGGATACTACCCTGATGAATCCTTACGCGACGGCAAGCCGAGAATTATCCGCATCAAGGTCAACAACCAAGCCTTGCGGCTCCAACAAGCTCGCAGGTCGTATACGCCTTCATACCGGAACAAATAAGCTAAACCATCGGCGCACGAAACACGATTTTCCCGCTGACGATGGTCGCAACCGCACGACCGGTAAACGCCCAGCCGTCAAACGGCGTATTTCGCGACCTCGAACGCGAATCAGCACTCCGGAAGGTCCATTCGGCCTCTGGGTCGATGAGCGTGACGTCCGCGATCGAGCCCGGTGTGAGCGCCCCGCGTCCTTGCAGCTTGAAGATCCGCGCCGGATTGGTCGAACACATTTCCACCAGCCGTTCGAGACTAATGACGCCTCTGTGCACCAGCTGGTCAAACGCGAGACCAATTGCGGTCTCGAGGCCGGTTATTCCCATCGGAGCACGGTCGAATTCCAAGGCCTTTTCGTCATGATGATGCGGTGCATGATCGGTCGCAATGGCGTCGATCGTTCCGTCTTTTATGCCTTCTATGACCGCTTCGAGATGCTCTTCACTGCGAAGCGGCGGTGCCATTTTGGTATTCGTATCGTATGCAGACGGCGCCCAGTCGCGATCGCTTCCGGTTCTGACATGACCGGCGACGACCTGATCGGTGAGCGTGAAGTGGTGGGGAGTTACCTCGCAGGTCACATTGATGTGCTCGTTCTTAGCGCGACGAATCGCTTCGACGGCACCCTTTGTCGACACATGAGCAATGTGGATATGAGCTCCCGTTTCTTTTGCAAGTAATATGTCGCGGACCACATCGACATCCTCCGCCAGTGCGGGCATTCCTTTCAAACCCAGCAACAGGGATACTCGGCCTTCGTGCATCACGCCGCCTTGCGATAGCGATTTGTCCTCGCAGTGATCGATCACCGGCAGGTCGAAATCCCGGGCGTATTGCATCGCTCGACGCATGATTCCGGCGTTCGGAACCGGCCGTCCATCGTCAGAAACTGCGACGGCACCCGCGGCTTTCATTTCGCCCATTTCCGCAAGTTCGGTTCCGTCGGATGATTTCGTTATCGCTCCGATCGGGAAAACGTTCGCAAGCCCAGCGTGCTCAGCCTGCTCGATCATGTAACGCGTGATGGCGGCGTTGTCATTAACCGGATTGGTATTGGGCATCGGACAGATGCTCGTCCAACCGCCGGCGACGGCCGCCGCACAGCCTGAGGCAATGGTTTCTTTGTGCTCTTGGCCAGGTTCGCGTAGATGAACATGAAGGTCAATAAAACCCGGAGCGACCAATAGACCGCTTGCGTCAAGGACCTCGCAGTCTTCAGGCGTCGGCTCGGATTGCCGCAGCCAGCCAGCTACCCGCCCATTCTCGATGAGCACGTTCATGCCGGTATTTTCTGGTGCGGCCGGGTCAATAAGATGGCCGTTGGAAATGAGCAGCTTCATAGTGGAACGCCGGTATCCTACCGGCAATCAACATCAGGTCATGCCAGCATCATACTGGCGTTCCCTTATATTATTTCGCCGGATACTTTGCGTCGGCCTTGACCTCTTTTAGCTGGGCTAAATGACGGTCCGCGTGGCCGCTAATGAAGAGCATTCCCTGCAGGCTGTCGATCATGCCCATCGGGCTTTGCACGAATGTGGCACGTAGATCCGCCTTGGTGTTCTTTACGTGATCGATCGTGGCTGCACGCGTCTTTTCAAAATTGGCGATCAGATCCTCCTTAGTTTTCCAGCGTCCGTTCGGACGGACCTGTTCGGGTGCTGTGAATTTCTGTCCCCGATTGGTTATTGCAAGGATGAGGGCCGTATCAGCGAAACGCGGGACGTCTTCGCACTTTAGCGTGCGGGCAGCATTCGGTGCTGTCATCATCCCGAAGAGTGCCTGTTCGACCACGATTATGTGCTCGCCGATCTCGGCGATCGTCCAGCGTCCCTCGGCTGCCCGGAAATTGAGTTGAGTGTCGGATAGTCCGGTCAGTTGTTTGATGTAATCGTCTTTGGTCTCATTAAGGTACTTAAGGGCAAACTCGCGGTCCTTTTCAGTGAAAACGACCGGTGCTTTTGCCGCCGGTGCCTGAGCTTCCGCCACGAGGCTTGAAAGAATCACGATCACGATCGTCGCAGCAGATTTTAGAATGTTCTTGATCATTGTTTTACCTCACTTTTGTGTCAATACGAGCTAACCGCTTGCCATGTTTCCGCCTGTCGCCAGATAAAGCACGGCCATTCGGACGGCGACGCCGTACTTGACCTGATCCAATATCAAGGAGCGCGAGCTGTCCGCCACCTCTGAAGCGATCTCTATGCCGCGGTTCATCGGGCCCGGATGGAGCACGATGGCATCCCTTTTCGCAAGGTCGAGACGTTCGTTTGTCAGGCCGAAGTGTATCGCATATTCGCGAAGCGTCGGGAAGTAAGCCGAGTCTTGCCGCTCTCTTTGAATACGTAGGATCATAACTACGTCAGCGCCGTCGATCGCTTCTTCAACACCCGAACAGACCTCTAGGCCGTTCGCGACCAGATGTGCAAAGTCTTTTGGGACGAGCGTTCCAGGCCCCGCAACAGTGACTGTGGCTCCGAGCTTCGTCAGCAGGTGAATATTCGACCGAGCGACGCGACTGTGCAGAATGTCGCCGACAATGGCGACTTTTAGGCCCTTTATGGTTTTCTTGTGCTCGCGGATCGTCATCGCGTCAAGAAGAGCTTGTGTCGGGTGCTCGTTGGCGCCGTCGCCGGCGTTAATGATCGCCGCCCGGCTCACCTTTGCGAGCTGGTGCGGAACGCCGGCGGAACCGTGACGGACCACGATGCAGTCAGGATCCATTGCATCGAGGTTGAGCGCTGTATCGACCAAGGTCTCGCCCTTCGAGAGGCTGGAAGACGACACACTGATATTGACCGCGTCGGCGGAAAGCCGTTTGGCGGCAAGTTCGAAGGAAGTTCGCGTACGTGTCGACGATTCAAAGAATAGATTAATTACGGTCTTGCCCCGAAGGGTCGGAACCTTTTTTATCTCACGAGCATTCACTTCGCGAAAATTCTCCGCGGTATCGAGAATGCCGTTGATCTCGGCGGCAGTAATGTCGCGAATTCCCAAGAGGTCTCGTCGTCTAAAGGGTTTTTCCATCTACCTTGCGTAAGGGGACTGCGAAAGAAATCAGTTCACAAAAAAAGCAAGGCGGTTAACCTTGCTTCTTATTATCAATCACTTGGCTTCTCGAAGATGCCGACCGCCTCCAGATTATCGTATTCCTTCAGCATCACTTTTATGATCTCGGATTGCTTTGTCGGAACCGTCTTACCGACGAAATCGGCCTGGATCGGAAGTTCACGATGTTCGCGTCCTCTGTCGATCAGTACCGCAAGCTGAACCTTTTTCGGCCTTCCGAAATCCATCAGTTGGTCGAGAGCCGCCCGAATCGTTCGTCCCGTATACAGCACATCGTCGACCAGGACGATGATCTTGTCTTCGATATCGGCGTCGAGTTCTGTTCGGTTCACGATCGGGTTCGCTCCGACAGTTGAGAGATCATCGCGATAGAGCGTTATATCGATAATCCCGAAAAGCGGCGGTTTTCCTTCAAGCTCGCCGATCTTGTCGACGATTCGCTCTGCGAGTGGAACACCGCGGCGACGAATACCTACAATATAGAGGTTCTCGGCACCCTGATTTTCTTCGACGATCTCGGACGCAAGCCTCGATAATGCTCGCTTCATTCGAGCGCTGTCCATGATCCTCGATTTCTCCACCAGGTTTAATTCGTCTGCCATTCGTTGCAAATCGTAACAAAGGCGCTCTGAAAGTTCAAAGTAAGTCTTTCGAAGTTTAAGTTATGCGGATGTTTCATTTAAGATAGACCGTTTTGTTATGTCTTTGATCTACGACAAATTGATCCGGCCGATCCTGTTTCGTTTGCCCGCTGAGACTGCCCATGAGATCGGGATGGCGTCGCTCCGTCTTGGTCTGGCTAAGTTGTTTAGCGGAAGCGGTCGATCTGCGATACCGCGTAAAGACCGAATGCTTGAGGCCGAACGGTTCGGGCTCCGATTCGCCAACCCGATAGGGCTTGCCGCCGGTTTTGACAAAAATGGATCGGTGATCGATCAAATGGCCGATCTTGGGTTCGGTTTTGTCGAGGTCGGAACCGTTACGCTTGAGCCTCAGCCCGGAAACCCCAAGCCGAGGATGTTCCGACTGCCGGCCGACCGGGCATTGATCAATCGTCTTGGGTTCAATAATAGCGGATCCAAGGAGATCGCCGAGAGCATTGCAGCCTCGCGGCATCGGTGCGTTGTCGGCATCAATATTGGCAAGAACAAGGATGTTGATATCGATAAGGCGGTTGAGAACTATATCGAGTGCTTTGAGGCAGTCCATCATGCGGCGGATTACATAGCTGTGAATGTATCGTCGCCTAACACCCCGAACCTTCGCGATCTGCAGCGCCCAGAGAATCTATATGAGTTGATCTCGGCGCTGCAACAACGTAATCGGTTACTTGGTGCCGTGCCGCTGTTAGTAAAGGTCGCTCCCGATCTGAGTGGTGAAGCGATCGATTCGATCGTAGAGGCCTGCGTTGCCAACGAAGTCGACGGGATGATCGCAACGAATACGACCGTAGCGCGGACCGGACTACGGACGGCCGGTATCGATCGTTTCGGAGCGGGCGGACTCAGCGGAGCACCGTTGTTCAAACGCTCGAACGAGGTGGTCTCTGCGATCTATAAGGCAACGAAGGGGAAATTGCCGATCATCGGGGTGGGAGGAATATTCTCGGCGTCGGACGCTTTCGAAAAGATAGCTGCGGGAGCGTCGCTGGTGCAGGTATACACAGGATTTGTCTATCGGGGCCCTGGCTTTGCCCGGGAGCTCAGCGGCGGATTGGACCTGTTGTTGAGGGAGCGCGGATTTTCCAATTTGGACGAGGCTGTCGGCAGCGGTGTCAAATAGGCCGTAAAAGTTGACACCTCGCATTCAGCGGCTATAATACAAAGTTTGCCTTTCGAGTTGCTCGAATTGCGAAAGTTAGCTGTCCGGCAATGATATTGGAACTTGACAGTCTCGATGGGATTCGAAGGGTCGAGTATGCTTTTGGTTCGTCTGAGGTAGATCTGGGCATCGAGAATGCCAAGGCAGTTTCGGACACCAGATTCAGCGGAACGATCGAAAACGCTTCGGGCCGACTTATCTTGAGGGCGTCGGTCAAAGGGGCATTTGAGCTTGCATGCGTCAGATGCCTGGCTTGGAGATCGGCCGAATTCGATTTCGATTTCGAAGCAGCATATGTCCGTCCCGACGAATTTGCTGCCGAACGAGAGCGTGAATTGTCCCGCGAAGATCTCGACCTGGATGTGGTCGAGGGCGGTCAGCTAAACCTATGCGACGCGGTTCGCGAGCAGCTTATCCTGAATCTGCCGACGCAGTTTTTATGTAAGCCTGATTGCAAGGGTCTGTGCCAGAAATGCGGCGTTGACCTGAATGTGTCAGACTGTGAATGTAATGATGTGGAAATGGATCCTCGGTGGGCCGTTCTCCAAAGTCTAAAATGACCGTCAGCTATCGAAGGCTCGATCCTTATCGGTAAGACAAATGGTCAGAGGTTAAATTATGCCAAATCCAAAACGACGACACTCAAAATCGCGGACCCGTCAGCGACGGGCCCATGACGCGCTGAAAACCCCGCAGTTTTACCTTGACAAAGATTCGGGTGAATCCAAGGCTCCGCACCGTATCGACCCCAAAACCGGAATGTACAAAGGCCGGCAGATCATTGATGTGAAGGAATCAGACTAGATTTTGAGTTTTCGGGACTTTTGAGTTCTAATTCTAATCAATGACAGAGCACAACGCGGGCATTCTCGGGATGGGGCACGCTTATCCGGAAGGCATTTTGACAAATGCTGACTTGGAAAAGATCGTCGAGACATCTGATGAGTGGATCACATCGCGAACCGGTATCAAACAGCGGCACAAGGCGGCTGACAACGAATACACGTCGCAATTCGGGACGGCGGCGGCCAAACAGGCCCTTGATCGAGCCGGCTTGAAGCCCACCGATATTGACATTATTGTCTGTGCGACGACAACGCCGGATCAAATAATGCCCTCAACGGGGGCACTGATCCAGGCTCAGATCGGTGCGACCAATGCTGCCGGGATGGATGTGTTTGCTGCCTGTTCGGGGTTTCTTTATGGTTTGACGATGGTCGAATCGATGATCAGGACCGGTCAGATAAAATACGCCCTTGTGATCGGTGCCGAGGTTCTGACAAAGTACGTTGACTATACCGATCGATCGACTTGTGTGATCTTCGGCGATGGCGCCGGGGCGGCAGTTGTTGGCCCTGTGCCGAAGGGGAAAGGCATTCTGGCGACCAAGATCCGATCGGACGGCCGCTATGAAGAACAGCTTTACGCTCCCGGCGGCGGCACAAAACTTGGCACTTCGCACAAAACCATCGACGATGGTATGCATTTTTTCAAAATGAAGGGCAACGAGCTCTTTAAGGTCGCAGTTCGATCAATGGCCGATATTTCTGCGGAAATGCTCGAAAAGGCCGGTTACACGGTTGATGACGTCGACCTTGTCATACCGCATCAGGCAAACCAGCGGATCACGGATGCGGTTGCATCGCGCCTTGGTGTTCCCGAGGAAAAGGTTTATTCAAATATTGCAGAGCATGGAAATACGTCCTCCGCTTCGATCCCGATCGCGATCGACGAGTGCATCCAATCGGGAAGGATAAAGGAAGGAAGCCTCGTGCTCTTGACCGCTTTCGGCGGCGGCGTAACGTGGGGCGGTACCGTCATAAGGTTCTAGTCTTCTTTTTATATTTTTTGCTTGCGGCGGGCGAATCGAACGTAGTTTGTTTCGCTGTAGTTCACGCTCAAGCTTGCATTTATGAGGATCGCATATATTTTTCCAGGCCAGGGCTCGCAGGCCATCGGAATGGGAAAAGACCTGTTTGATAATTTTGCGGCAGCTCGCGAAGTGTTTGCAGCGGCGGATGACGCATTGGGTTTTCCGCTGTCCGAAATGTGTTTTTCAGGCAGCGAGGAAGACCTTGCAATGACGGCAAACACGCAGCCGGCAATACTCACGACTTCGGTCGCGGCCTTTCGTGCGATGAAAGGCGAAGGATTTGACGATCCTGATTTTGCGGCAGGCCACAGTCTTGGCGAATATTCGGCGCTTGTTGCCGCGGGCGTCCTAGATTTCGCGGATGCGGTTCGGACGGTCAGGAAACGCGGTACCTACATGCAAGAGGCAGTTCCGGTCGGGGTCGGGGCGATGGCAGCAATACTCGGAGCTGATGTCGACACTGTCGAAACGGCCTGTGCCGAGGCGGCAGACGGTCAGGTCTGCAGCCCGGCGAACATCAATTCGCCCTCGCAGATCGTTATCGCGGGCGATGCGGACGCGGTTGACAGAGCTTGTGAGTTGCTAAAGGAACGCGGAGCTAAGAGGGCCATTAAACTCAATGTTTCAGCTCCGTTCCATTGTACGCTTATGGAGCCTGCGGCAGAGAAGTTGGGGGTCGATCTTGATAACTTGGAATACCGGGAGTTTCGATTTCCAATTGTAACGAACCTCAATGCAGAGTTAAATGAAGATCCGGGCGGAGTAAACAACGATCTCTGGAGACAGGTCTGGTCGCCAGTGAAATGGTTACAATCGGTTCGGAAGTTGCGGTCCCTGGGCGTGGAAACGTTTGTGGAGATTGGTCCGGGCAAGGTCCTTTCGGGCCTAGTTCGTCAGATCGACCGGGACGTTCGCTGTTTGAATGTTGATAACGCAGAGAGTTTAAGAAATACTAGAGAAACGCTATAAAAGGAGAACATATGTCAGAAGTTCAGGATAAGATCAAACAGATCATTGTTGACGAATTGGGTGTTGATGAAGCGGAAGTCACCGAAAACGCCCGGTTCATCGAGGACCTTGGTGCCGACTCACTCGACCTGGTCGAACTCGTCATGCGTTTTGAAGAAGAGTTTGACATCGAGATCCCGGATGAGGACGCAGAAAAGATCCAGAGCGTTCGGGACGCTTACGCTTACGTCGAACAGCACAAAGGGTAATCCAACGGATACAGGACGATGGACATGGGAGACCTAAGTCTCCGGATTGTCCATTTTCCATTTTTCGTAATGCATTCTTATGAAACGTCGCGTAGTAGTTACAGGACTCGGGTTGATCACGCCGATCGGCAACGACGTCCCGACAACGTGGGAAGCGCTGATGAGCGGCGCAAATGGTGCGGACTACATCAAAAAGTTCGATCCTGAGAAGTTTTCAGTCAAATTTGCCTGCGAGGTAAAGGACTTCGATCCGTTGAGCTTTCTTGATAAGAAGGAAGCAAGGCGAATGGGAGCGTTTACTCATTTCGCTCTTGCCGCTTCGGATGAAGCGATGAAGCATAGCGGGCTCGTGATAGACGAATCGAACGCCGAAATGGTCGGTACCTACATAAGTTCGGGTATCGGCGATTTTTGGGCTATCGAGCGCGAACACGAGAAGCTTCTCAACTCGGGCCCTGACCGAGTCTCACCTTTCTTCATAGTCTCAGCGATAGTCAATCTCGCAGCCGGAAACGTTTCGATCCGCCATGGTGCCAAGGGCCCAAACTCGGCAACCGCGACTGCATGCTCTGCTGGAGCTCATGCGATCGGCGACAGCTTTCGACTGATCGAGAGAGGCGATGCGGATGCGATGATCTGCGGCGGAGCCGAAAGCGCGATCACGCCGATGTCAGTTGCGGGATTTGCCTCGATGCGTGCTCTCTCGACGCGAAACGACGATCCGAAACGCGCCTCTCGGCCGTTCGATCTTGAGCGCGACGGCTTCGTGATCGGCGAAGGATCGGGCATCATGATCCTCGAGGAACTCGAATTTGCCAAGGCTCGCGGTGCGAAGATCATTGCTGAAATAGTGGGCTACGGCATGAGCGGCGACGCATTTCACGTGACGATGCCGGATGAAACTGGTTCCGGGGCGATCCGAGTGATGCAGCGTGCTATCAAAGATGCCGGAATTTCACCCGACCAGATCGGCTACGTCAACGCTCACGGCACGTCGACCCCGTATAACGACAAGTTCGAATCGCTTGCGATCAAGAACGTGTTTGGAGGTCACGCGACCAATGGCCTCGCCGTAAGCTCGACAAAATCTATGACCGGGCATGCGCTCGGAGCAGCTGGTGGCATCGAGGCGGTATTCTCGGTCCTTGCGATAAAAGAAGGGATGCTGCCGCCGACGATCAACTACGAAACGCCGGATCCGGAATGCGACCTCGACTATGTTCCAAATGTCGCAAGAAAAGCCGAGATTGACTTTGCATTGTCCAACAGCTTTGGATTCGGCGGAACTAATGCATGCCTGATCTTTAAGAAATACGAGGAATAATTTCAAGCGTTTCGTCCAGTTTGAGGTCGGAACGCTTTTCTACTAGAATCTGAATGAACGCTCATTCAGTCGAGAGGTTATATGAAGATCATAGTCTTGATGAAACAGGTCGCCAACAAGGACGCTGTCTTGAGGATCGGGCCTGATGAGAAATGGATCAATGAGACCGATGTGGCAACACAGACGAACGAGTCTGACGGTTACGCGCTCGAGGAAGCTCTTCGGCTGAAAGAGGCTAAGGGCGATGGCGAGGTGATCGTCTGTACGCTTGGTCCGCAGTCGGCGAAAGCCGTGATCAAGGACGCACTCGCCCGAGGGGCAGATCGCGCGATACATGTCGTTGTCGACCAAGCCAATAAACTTTCGCCCTACCAGATCGCCGGTGCGATAGCCGGAGCGATCGGCGACGAGAATCCCGACCTGGTATTTGCGGGACTGCAGTCCGACGATGCAAGCTTCGGCCAGACCGGTGTGGTCCTTGCCGAAATGCTCGGCATTCCTCACGGCACGATCGTGATCGAGATCGACCGCGCCAGCCTTGGCGAGAGTCTTCGGATAAAACGCGAGCTCGAAAGCGGTTGGTATCAATGGTTCAGCTACAGACTTCCAGCATTGTTCACCATCCAGTCAGGGATATCGCAGATCCGATACGCTTCGCTCAAGGGGATAATGGCGGCGAAGAAAAAAGAGATCAGGGATGTTACACCGTCGATCGAGACGTTTGCCGGCGGACAGGCGATACAGAGGGTTTACATGCCATTGAAGACCAAGCATACCCAGATTCTTGGTAACGGAGACGCGAAGGCAGGAGCGGTCGAATTGGTCGAAAAGCTCAGATCGGAGGTGCGGGCGATATGATACTCGTTTTCATCGAACATAAGAATTGCATATTGAACAAGACCTCACTTGAAGCGATAGCTGCGGCGCAGGCCATCGGGAACGACCTTGGGATGAAGGCATCTGCGGTCATTCCGTGCACAGGTGAATGTCCGTTGGTGCAAGAGATCGCAGGTTACGATCTCGAAAAGGTGATCGTCGCAAAGAACGACCGACTCGGTACATATACGCCGGATGCCTATGCCGACGCTTGGGAGCAGGTGATCAGGGCGACCAACCCGCTGTATATTGTGATGTCGCACACTTATCAGGTGCGCGATTTCGCCCCAAAGGTCGCAACGCGTTTTGGGAGCGAGGTCGTCGGTGATGTTATCCGCTATAGGGCCGAAAACGGGAAGCTCGTTTTAACGCGGCGCATCTTTCTTGGAAAGCTTGATGCAGATCTGACGGTCGGAGGCGAATCCCCGTATTTTGTTACCTTTCAATCAGGCGCATTCCGTGGCGATTCGGCGGCGAAGGGAAGTGCATCGGTCGAGACGATCGATGTGAACATCGGCGATGTAAGAATGACCGCCGAAGAGCCCTTTCAGGAAGCGAAAGCTTCGGTCGATCTGACCAAGAGTGAGATCATCGTTGCGGTCGGCCGGGGAATCAAATCGCAGGAGAATCTAGCCATCGCTCAACAGCTCGCAGACGCGTTGGGTGCCGATCTAGCGGCCTCGCGTCCGATCTGCGACAGCGAATGGCTGCCGATCGACCGCCAGATCGGTTCATCTGGGCAGACCGTTGCCCCGAAACTTTACATTGCGCTCGGCATTTCCGGTGCGATCCAGCATATCGTTGGGATGAAAAACTCCGGGACGATCGTAGCGATCAACAAAGACTCGGAAGCACCGATCTTTGACATCGCCGATTACGGCATTGTCGGCGACCTGTTCGAAGCCGTTCCGGTTTTGGTCGACGAGATCAAAAAGGCGAAAAGCTGATCTGATCGAACTGATCGTCCTTAAGCCCCGGGTCATTCGCGGCCCGGTTTTTTTTGAGAGCTCTCCGGTTGATCGAAATCGCTGATGGGGTGGCCGGTACCGGGAACCAAAGAAAAAAGGGCTACTGTCATTACAACAGAAGCCCTTTTTTATCTTTTTCGTACCTTGTCCTATGTCAAGAGCTTTGCGCCGACATGACCTTCAAAGGTGTCCCCGCCCCACGTTGTTCCCGAAACTACTTTCCGAGCCGGATTTCGTTTAAGGCGTTTGACGAGCTCGAAGCCTAACACTAGCTTCACATACTACATAACGCGTTACGTTGAAAAAATGATACATCTAATAGATTACCAAGTCAAGGTTTTTTTTCACGCCCGCGACATTTATTTTGAACCCGATCCGTTGCCTTTAGGTCAAAGATTCATGGGTCGTTGATGGACTATCCCCGTCTCTGATTGATGACTAAGCGATAGACATTTCGATCGCACTGTCAAAGATCCCGAGTGCAACATCAACGTTCTCTTTAGTCAAAATAAGTGGCGGAGACCATCTGATCGTGCTTGTGCCGCAGCCAAGGATTATAAGGCCATTGTTGAAGCAGGCCATCTCGATACGGTCACGAAGTTCGGGTGCAGGTTTTCGCGATATCCTGTCCGCAACAAACTCAACGCCGAGCATCATTCCCATTCCGCGTACGTCGCCGATGCAATCGTATTTCCCTTTTAATTTCTCGAGGCCAGCCTTCAAATAGCTGCCGACCTCAGCCGAATTCTCGATCAATCCACCTTCGAGAAGTTCGATCGTTTTCAACGCAGAAGCGATCGCGACCGGGTTACCGCCGAATGTCGAAGCGTGTGCACCTTTGTGCCAGGTCATGACGTCGGCGCGTGCAGTACAAACGCCGATCGGCATTCCGGAGCCGATGCCCTTTGCCATGCAGACGATGTCGGCCTTAACGCCTTCGTGATGATCGAGCGCAAACATCTTTCCGGTGCGGCCCATTCCGGATTGGACCTCGTCAACGATCAGCATGATGCCGTGTTTGTCGCAGATCTGACGGATGGCTTTGACCACCTCGGTCGGGGCGGGCACATAGCCGCCTTCACCCTGGACGACCTCAAGTACGATGCCTGCTACTTCTTCGGGCGGGGTGGTCGTATTGAAAAGCCGATCCTCGATCCAGCTGACCGTTCCCATGCAACAGCTTCCGTCATTACATTTACCAAGATTGAACGGACACTGATAGCAATTCGGGTAGGGAACGTGTACAACGTCGAGAGCCTGACGCGCGAAGCCCAACCTTTGAGCCTTCTTCGACGACGTAAGCGAGAGCGCCCCGAGCGTGCGGCCATGGAACGAACCGTAGAACGAAATGAACTTTTGCCGCTTGGTGTGGTACATCGCGAGCTTCAAAGCGGTCTCGATGGCTTCGGCGCCGCTGTTGGCGAAATGCGATTTGGTCGGCCCATCGATCGGGACGATCTCATCCAGCTTTTTTCCCAAAGCAGGCATGTGCCGGTAATAAAAATCGGTGCCGCACAGGTGGATCAGCTCAGCTGCCTGATTGCTGATCGCCTTGACGATTTCTGGATGGCAATGGCCTGTCGAGCAGACGGCGACGCCGGCATTGCAATCGAGAAACACGTTGCCGTCCGGATCCTCGATCCAAACGCCGTAGCCTCTTTCCGCGACTAGTTTGTAATCAGGACGCGGATAGCTTGGTGTAACGAACTGGGAGTCGGCATCAATTATCTCCTGAGCCTTTGGGCCCGGAAGCGCGGTCTTTATAACGGGTTTCTGTAATTCGGTTGTCGGGAACATTGTCTTCTCCTTGATTCTGTTTGAACGCGGGGATATGCCGCGAGTGATACCGGACTTCGGTCCGATAAATAACAAGAGAAATGGAGAAATTAGTCGCCGCCAAAGAGTTCGGCACGCTGCCAGGCTGGACGGAGTTTTGCAATGCAACGCGGTGTCATTGTCAAACAAGTATATACAAGTATGACAAAAAGGAAAAGCAAATGGCGACCGTAAAAACCCTTGCGATCAGCGCAAAAACCCACGATGGGAGATGTGCTTTTCTACAGATCTCCTGGACCCTTTTTCTATTTCTCAGCGGCGAGAAACGCGGATCGACCATTAGCTGAAACAACGCCTCGTCAGCCATTTCACAAAGCCTATCTCATCATTCGAGAGCATTGTCCGCCTTATCCAGATGAAGAAATGCGGCTGCCAGCCCCCGATGATCGTTTCCAACGTTTCGTCGCTCGGCCCCGCCGCTGCGGATGTAAATGCCAATACAACGCCTTTCGGGGTCGAGACGGTCGGATGTGAATGACGATTAAACAACGCTGGAGTTCTTGTCCCTTCGTCGGCAAGAAAGAGCGGGCCGGGCTTTTGCGGGCCGAGGACTAAAATGAAACAATCAGATAATGCGTTCATCTGATAAGTTCACGAATAAGTTGATCAACGAAACATCTCCGTATCTCCTCCAGCACGCGCACAATCCGGTCGACTGGTATCCGTGGGGCGACGAGGCGTTCGAACGAGCCAGGGCCGAAGACAAGCCTGTCTTGGTCAGCATCGGTTATTCGGCTTGCCACTGGTGTCATGTCATGGAGCACGAGTCGTTCGAAGACGAAGGTGTTGCGGCGATAATGAATGAACATTTCGTCAACATTAAGGTCGATATGGAAGAGCGTCCCGACGTCGATCAGATATACATGAATTTCGTTCAGATAACGACCGGCCGTGGCGGATGGCCGATGAACGTATTCATAACGCCGGAAAAGCTGCCGTTCTTCGGAGGTACATATTTTCCGCCATCACCCCGATATGGAATGGTGAGCTGGCGGCAGATCTTGTTGAGCATTGCGGAGGCCTGGCGCGAGCGAC
This sequence comes from Chloracidobacterium sp., assembly GCA_016716305.1. Classification (NCBI taxonomy): domain Bacteria; kingdom Pseudomonadati; phylum Acidobacteriota; class Blastocatellia; order Chloracidobacteriales; family Chloracidobacteriaceae; genus Chloracidobacterium; species Chloracidobacterium sp. The sequence goes on along the minus strand of JADJWP010000002.1, from coordinate 773,316 downwards.
GCGACGAGCTCATGGGATCGGCTTACGAGATACTTGGTTCGCTGCGGCAAATGACCGTCACCGAAATGCCCGCCGGCGGTATAGACACAAGCTTGTCAGATACAGCATTCAGCCGATTTGTCAGAACCTACGACCCGAGGGATGGCGGATGGGGAGGCGCACCGAAATTTCCGGCGTCAATGTCGATGGAGTTCCTGCTTCGTTACTGGGAAAGAACCGGCAACGAAAATGCGCTGACTATGGTGAAACACACGGCCGAAAAGATCGCCTGTGGCGGGATTTATGATCAGCTTGGCGGCGGGTTCCACCGATACTCAGTTGATGCCGTTTGGCTCGTTCCCCATTTTGAAAAGATGCTTTACGACAACGCTCAGCTCGTCAGGATCTATTTGCATCTTTATCAGATCACCAAAGAGGATCTCTTTAAGCGGATCGCGGTCGAAACGCTCGAATACATACGACGTGAAATGATCGGCCCCGAGGCTGGATTCTATTCGACGCAAGACGCCGACAGTGAGGGCGAAGAAGGGAAGTTCTTTGTTTGGACGCCGGAAGAGATTCAGGCAGTACTCGGTGATGATTCCTCAAAGGTGTTTTGCGAATTTTATAACGCGACATCGGAAGGTAACTTTGAAGGCCGCAATATTCTCAACGTACGCGACCACGACGAAGCGACTGTTGTGGAGCTATCGGCGAGTAGAGAGTTGCTCTTCAACGAACGTGAAAAACGCATTAAACCGAATCGCGACGAAAAAGTGCTGACATCCTGGAATGGCTTGATGCTAGCGGCTTTTGCCGAGGCATCGGCGGTCTTAGGCAGTGATGAATACCTGACCATCGCGAAACGGAATGCCGACTTTCTGATCGAAAACCTAAAGGACGACGGCAGACTACTTAGAACCTGGAAAGACGGTCGGGCCAAGCTTAACGGATACATCGAAGATCACGCGAATCTGGCTGACGGATTGATCGAGCTCTTTCAAGTTTCGGGTGACGAACGATACTTGAATGAAGCGATCCGGTTGGCAGATGCGATGATCACGGAATTTTGGGACGAAGACGGCGGCGGGTTCTTTTTTACGTCGAACGACCACGAGGAACTGATCGTCCGCAATAAGGACTTTTACGACAACGCCACGCCGTCTGGAAATTCGGTTGCGGCGGACGTTTTGCTCAAACTTGCCAAGCTCCTGGGCGACGAGCGGTACGTACGTTTCGCGTTGACGGTCTTGCGGCTCGCTTCGGTTCAGGCAAAGCAACACCCACAAGGCTTCGGACGATTACTGGCGACGGCCGAATTCTATTTCGGAGAAGTTAAGGAGGTCGCGATCGTCGGCGATGCGGACAACGATCTTCAACGCGAACTATGGTCGGAATATCGTCCATTCAAGATCGTTGCCATCGGGGACGGCACCGGCTCAAATGTGCCGCTTCTGAAAGACCGGACTCTGATCGATGGTAAGGCCACGGCATATGTCTGCGAAGGGTTTGTATGCCAGCGTCCGGTCAATCGACCAGAGGAATTGGCTAAAATGATCTAAGAGCGCAATGCAAAAAAGGGAGGCATCAGCGGATGCCTCCCTTTCGGACTGTTTCAACAGCAACGAACTTACTTGTTCGCAGCGGTGTTGGCAGCAGTGTTCGCAGCCTTGTTAGCTGCGTTAGCAGCGGTGTTTGCCGCAGTGTTGGCAGCGTTAGCAGCCGTGTTTGCTGCATTAGCCGCGGTGTTTGCAGCCATTTGGACCGCATTCGAAGCAGCATTCATTGCGTTAGCGGCTGCGTTCATTGCGTTCGCAGCTGCCTTGTTAGCATTTGCTGCTGTGTTGTTTGCCGTACCTGCGTCTCCGCAGGCCATACCAAGTGCACCCAAAGCCAAAAGTGACGAAAGTGCGATAACTTTTTTCATTTAAATGATTCTCCTGTCTTCTTCAAAGATTAAATTTAACCTATTTTTACCGCGGGCTCATCTTTCTTAGCCCGTGTCCCAACCAAACTAATTTTGGAACATTGCACAATATAGTAAGCAAAATCGCTTTAGTCAACCCCAAAACACCAAAAATCTTGGCAAATGCACCAGCGAAGTTCCGACCTTTGGAATGACAAAAACGAGTTTTAATGCCTGATTGTCGATCGCGTCAAACCGTATCTCCGACAATGGTGTAAAGGCGTGTTGGAGTTTCCGAAATTGGGAAAGTTGCCAGGCGACAACTAACCCGATAATCAAACGAAAAAAAAAAGCACCGCAAATAGGCGGTGCTTTGAAATCAGTGCGAGACCGATTATTTGTTTGCCGGAGCATTCACAGCTTTTGCTGCCGTGTTAGCGGCGGTATTTGCTGCGGTCTTAGCAGCGTTCGCTGCGGTGTTAGCTGCATTTGCAGCAGTGTTCGCAGCGTTCGCAACAGTGTTAGCCGCGGTCTGCATCGTGTTTGCCGCGGTGTTAGCAGCATTAGCTGCTGTGTTAGCAGCATTGGCAGCCGTGTTTGCTGCGTTTGTTTTGTTTGCTGCGGTGTTGTTCGCCGTCGGCGTTTCACCGCAAGCCATTCCCAATGCACCTAATGCGAGAACGGATGAAAGTGCTATAACTTTTTTCATAACTTAAAGTAACTCCTGTCTTCTTCAAAGAATAGATCTGTATCTAACTAAATATTGAACTGCCTTGGCAGTTTTGCTCCGTCCTTGTGAACATTGGAGCAAACGTCAATATAGATAGCCAAACTTGGTTAGTCAACCCAAAAATTCAGAAAAATCAACGATTTTGAAAGTTTTTTTTCGATGGTTTTCGCCCGAGATCGGAGAATGCCACAGAACTACCGTAAACACTGAGGAATAATTAAAATTATTGACTTACAACAGCTCAAAAAGTTATCTTCAGTTTGGGCATCTTTTTGCCCGTTCCTCACCGCTTTCTGGCCAATCTGCACAAAGCCGCATATGCACTTCGAAGAAGGTCGCAGCCCAAGCCGCGGACAAAACCGTCAACCTGACCCGGTCCACAAGGTCCTTTTCGTGTTTGGGCTGATCGCTCCAATGATCACTTTTGTCGTGGCCGTTTCAGGGCTGACGGTCTACCAAAAAACCGTTGGGTTGATCGCGATGATCGTGAGCTACCTGATGATCTGCGCATACTTATTTCAACGCGCCCGCGGAAACGATCGCCTACAAACCACGGACGACCACGATTTTGCTGATGTACCGAAGGCGAAAGAGGGTGACGACCCGATGCTGGCTTTAGAAGATGCAAGCCAGTTTTTCGGATCATCTCTACGGCCGGCAGATATGTTCAGGCTGGTTTCCAGCCGCGTGAACGACATCTATCCGTTTGCTGCGTCCGCGTTGTTTGTTCCCGACACCGAATCACTCGTTTTGCATGTCTCGCATGCCTATGGACAAAGTCCCGAGACTATCGAGAAGTTTACCGGCGAAAAGAACGCCGGTCTCGCCGGAATGGCGTTTCTTTCCGGGGAGGTCGAGATAGATCCGCAACTGGAGATCGAAACCGCGCTTCGTGATACAGCCGACCTTGTCGGTTTTCGTTCGGCAGTCGCGATCCCGCTGACCCACGAAGGATCAGTGTTTGGTGTTTTTCAGATGTACCTTGCGGATCAGCCAAGTAATAATGACGAAGAACGGGCGCTGCTCGAAACGATAGGCGACCGAATTTCTCCGCTATTCCTGAGCTCGCGCGCCTTCGAACGCACCGTCTCAAATGCGCTCACCGACCCCTTGACCGAATTGCCGAATGAGCGGGCGCTGTATATGGTGCTGGAAAATCAACTGGCGGAATCGCAGCGATTTCGGGACGAACGGCCGCTTTCGGTGTTGTCGGTTGATATCAAAGGCTTCGACGAGACCAACCAACAATACGGACATTCGACCGGAGATCGGTTGCTACGATTCGCAGGGGCTACCATTCGATCCAGCTTGCGAAAGATGGATTTTCTTGCGCGGTCGGTGAATGATGAGTTCGCGGTGGTGCTTCCCACCGCTACCGAAAAAACAGCTGCAGAAGTGATCGAACGGATCAAAGCTGAATTTGCAGACACCTCATTTCAGCTTTCTGATCACGAAGAGGTCAAACTCTGGCTCAATTTCGGTTGGGCGACATTCTGGAAAGACGGTGAATCGGCTGAGCAGCTATTACAGAGTGCTCGTTTACGAAAGCAACAATCGAAATCCGAAGATCCGAACAATGTACTTTGGTTCAAGAAAGAGTATGTGAATTGATGGAAAGTTCAACAGGTAGTTAATTTTACCGAGGTCAGGCAAAGCCTGACTTTTTTGCTTTTGTGGTAAATTCGAACGATATGACGAAGATCAGTTTCTATGGCGGTGTCGGAACGGTTACTGGATCGAAATACCTCCTCGAGCATAATGGCAGACGCGTGCTTGTTGATTGCGGTCTGTTTCAGGGACTCAAGGAACTGCGCGAACGCAACTGGCAAGATCCACCGTTCGACCCAAGGGGAATCGACGCGATCATCATCACACATGCACACATCGACCACACCGGCTATTTACCCCGAGTTGTGAAGCTCGGCTATGAGGGGCCGGTCTTCACGTCGAACGGCAGTTCCGATCTGCTGAAGATACTACTTCCCGATTCGGGACGTCTTCAGGAAGAAGAAGCGGATTATCGAAACCGGCACGCTCTAACTTCGCATTCGCCTGCATTGCCGCTCTACGACGAGAACGATGCGAAGTCTGCGATCAAGCTCATCAAGGCTGTACCGAATGATGGGCGGCCGGTTGAGGTCTGCGAAGGCATTACCGCGAGCTTCCTCGTTGCAGGCCACATAATTGGTGCGAGCCTTGTATTGATCGAAATGGCATCGACGGAAGGGCCGATCCGCTTTTTATTTTCAGGCGATCTCGGGCATTATGATCAGCCGATAGTGAAAGATCCTGCACATCCGCCGGAATGCGATTACCTTATGGTCGAATCGACCTACGGCAACCGACTGCACGGTGATGTTTCGTCCGATGTTCAGATGGCACGGATCATAAACGAGGCTGCCGATCGAGACGGCCCGATATTGATACCAGCGTTTGCCGTCGGCCGTACTCAGGAGGTCTTGTACCTGATTCGCGAACTCGAGGATGCCGGACGAATTCCCGTGCTGCCGGTGATCGTTGATTCACCGATGGCCGCGCAAGCCACGCAAGTTTATAACCGGTGGACCGAAGAGCATGACGAGGAATACGCTTCGATATTGATGCAGAAGCGTCACCCGTTAAGAACGGCATCGATGCAAACTACATCGACGCGAGATGAATCCAAGCGCTTGAACACATTGAAAGGAAGCAGGATCATTGTTTCTGCGTCGGGTATGATGACGGGCGGGCGAGTATTGCATCACGCGATGCGGATGCTCCCGGATGAGAATGCGACCGTGATCTTCGTCGGGTATCAGGCCGCGGGTACGACCGGGCGCCGAATACTGGATGGCGAACGAGAGGTAAAGATAATGAAGAATTGGGTGCCGGTGCGGTGCCGTATTGAGAAGGTCGAGGGATTTTCCGCCCATGCCGATTGGAAGGCGGTCATCAGATGGCTTGAAGGTATGCCCGGCTCGCCGAGAATGGTCTTTACTACCCATGGCGAGCCGGATGCGGCCGAAGCGATGGCCGGACACATTCGCGATCGATTTGGCTGGAGCGTCGTTGTGCCGGAATATGGCCAATCGATCGAATTGTGAACGATGAAGTATTCTGAATCATTGCCGTCCCCCCGGTTCGCTGCTGTCGTCAAGTGCTATTGGTCGATCGAATCAGATGATATCGCGCACGTACCGCAGCCCGTTCTACCGGACGGATGTACTGAGATCGTATTCAACCTGGCCGACCGATTCGAACGCCTACATTTTGACGGCGGTGTCGAGATCCAACCGCGCGTCCTAGTTGCAGGCCAGATGCGAAAAGGCATAAGTATCCAACCGACTGGAAAGGTTCATCTATTCGGTGTCCGGTTTCTCCCGGCCGGTGCGTTCGGATTTCTCGGCTCACCCATGAGCGAACTCACGGATCGCATCGAGAACGCTATTAACATCTTTGGCCGCAGTATCGATTCAATGCTGGATCGATTGGCGGAGGCAACGTCTTTTCAAGTCAAAATTAATGCGTTCGAAGACCTGCTTGACTGTTATGGCGATCGGGTCTTTAGTCGTAGTCCGGAGTTGGGGTATGCTCTCGATGTGATCAGCGAGGATGACCCGCCAATCGCCCAAGTTGCCAATCGACTTGGCTGGAGTGAGCGTCGGCTCGAACGGACGTTCAAGGAGCGCGTCGGGTTGTCGCCAAAGACGTTCAGCCGCATCAATAGATTTCAGCGATTGCTCAGACTGCTGGAATCGGATACCTCGGTCGACCTGGCGGCTGCAGCGATCGATTGCGGATACTACGATCAGCCGCATATGAACCGCGATTTTGCGTCGTTTGCACACACCAGCCCAAAGGCATTTCTTGATGCATCTCACCGTATCTCGGAGCTTTTTGTTGTAGGAGAATGAGCTTGTCGGATTTTTACAATACCGAGCAAGGATTCCGGATTAGACTAGATTCGATACTTATTGAAATCTGCAACGAACTGGAGACTCGGAAAATGAAGATCGATCTGCCTTTGAAAGGCTTTTTGACGGTAGTGATCACGGCTTTGCTTACGGCGACTGCGCTTTCACAAGACGCCAAACCGAAGATCGATGACCTGCAATGGATGGCCGGCTGTTGGGAACTGAGTGTCCCTCAACGAAATATGACGATAGCCGAACATTGGATGAAACCCGCCGGAGGTACCTTGATCGGCATGGGCCGCACCGTTGTCGGCGGCAAAACCGTCTCTTGGGAGGCCTTGCGTGTTGTCGCAGGTGATGCCGGCATCGATTACATCGCAAAACCATCGTCGAGCAAGGAAGAGACGGCGTTCCGTTTGGTGAAATGGTCCGCAACAGAAGCGATTTTCGAGAATCCGGAACATGACTTTCCACAACGCATCATTTATCGGAAGGGTTCGTCGGAAGAACTATTTGCCAGGATCGAGGGAAATCGTAATGGCAAAGTAAGCGGAATGGACATCCCGATGAAGCGAGCGGCCTGCGGGTAACCGGTCTTTCCGGTTTCGACACCAACGTTTGATCGAGTAAGCTCAGCTTGAAATCTATTTGGCCGGTTTCGGCAGCGAAAGGACGAAGCCCTTACGCTTGATGGACGAAACACACGTCGTGTCCAGGTTCTTGACCGAGCCGGCTTCGATAAAGCTTGTTGAGAGATCTGAAAGGCATCCGATTCCGTCAAGCCCGCCAAATCCGTGACCGGCACTTGGTACAGTTATGTGGAGTCCGTTGGGCAGGTATTTTGCCGCAGTTTCACCGTAGACCGGAGGCGTGACCGGATCCCACTGCCCGGTGAATATCAGCGCTGGCACGTTTGAGCGTGTCGGTTCTGCGTAATCGGCGGTAAGCTCACCTCGCGGCCAAAACGAACATGCCTCTTTTTGCTGCCGAAGGCGATAATCGCCCAAAAACGTTGCGTCGTCAGCTTGCACCCTGGTGACATTGTCTGCCCAAGGCAGATCCTCGGCGCAAGTAACTGAAAGGTACAGTCCGTTCGATCCGGATGAGACAATTGCACGTCGGTAAAGCAATGCCGCTTCCGCGAGCGGAACGAAATTGCCGTTTGCAGCGAGATTCAGGACCAGAGGCACACGACTGGCCGATCCACCCTGATAAAGCATGTAGCGAACTGCTTCTCCCGCCAGGTCGCGCGAAAGTCGTACCCTGGCCAGCCGTTCGTTGTACTTGACCTCAACCTCGATCGGGCCTTTTTTCAATCTGTCGAGCACCGTTTGCGCATCGGATCTGGCGTTGGGAAACACCGCTCTACAATCAGTTTCCGCAAGACACTCGGCGATCACGCCCTCAAGTGCCCGCTGGGTGTGCTCCGGAAAATCGCGTGGCATAAATTGGTTCGATGGCGCGACCCCTTGCAGGATGATACTCCGGACGTTCTTTCCGTGTCGTTTTACGTAATTCAGTGTCGCCCGGGTTCCATACGAGCCGCCCGAGATGTTTATTTTCTTGTAACCAAGGGCCGCTCGTACGTCGTCGAGGTCGTCCATTGCTATCGATGTAACATACAGACGAAGATCGGCTTTAGGTTGCAGCTGCCGAAGGCACTCCCGTACCTGCTCAGGCGGGTTCCAATGACCAAGAAAACTCTGTGCATCGTCCGGATCGTAAAATGTACAGTTAAGCGGATTCGATCCGCCGGTTCCGCGTTGATCGACAAAAACGAGGTCGCGACGTTCGCGTACGCGTGCAAAATCCTGTGCCACGAACGGTGCATCCTCAGTCGCGGAAGAACCAGGGCCGCCAGGAATGTAAAATAACGGATCCGGTTCCTTGTTTTTGCTCGTCGCTGGGAATACAACGATCTTCAGTTTTATTTTTCGGCCCGACCTCTTCGCACGGTCTTCAAAGACCTCAAGTGAACCGCATTTTGCTTTTTCCTTCACATTCGGTGAGGTTCCTGGGACCTCGCAAGGTTCAAGTTTGATGGCGGGGCCATTTTGACCATGTGCGATCGAGACGACGATCAACAGGAGTACAAAGCTAAGATCGAGTTTCATTTTGATATTCCGATCGCAAAACCCGCCTATTCGTAACGCAGACACTCTATCGGATCTAGTTTCGCCGCTTTTCGGGCGGGGAGGACTCCAAACCCCAAGCCGATCAGCACCGAAACAGTAAGCGACGCGATTATCATCCACCATTCGACTTGTGCCGGAATAGAAGGCAGCAGCAGCAATATCAGATTGCTGATCGCCAGCGAAAGCGCGACCCCTATCACGCCTCCAAGAAATGTAAGGGCCATCGCTTCTGCCAGAAACTGCAGGACGATCGCCGACCTTGTGGCTCCGATAGCTTTGCGTATACCGATCTCCTTGGTTCTCTCGGTGACAGAAACCAACATGATGTTCATTACGCCGATCCCGCCTACCAAGAGTCCAAGGCTCGAAATCGCGATCGCAGCTATCCCGATGCCGGCTATCATGCCGTCAAACTGTTTCATGAAATCATCGGCGGTCTTGATATCGAAATTATTCGGATCGCCATATTTCACCTCGCGCCGTTGCCTCAAGATTCCCTCGATCTCAAGAACTGCGTCATTCAGCTGTCCATTTTTTGCCTGTGCAATATGCAGAACTGCGTCGCGCGTCGGCGCAACCTTGCGAGCCGTACGGAACGGCATAAAGATCTTGCGATCCTCTTCGTTCTCGCCAAAAAAGCCCGATTTACGTTTCTCGATCACACCGACGATCTCCCATGTCGAACCGTTCATACGAATGACCTTTCCGATCGCCTCGTCAGACTTACCGTCAAACAGGGCCTCTACTGCGCTGACGCCTATGACAAGAACATTACGCCGCTCGTAATTGTCCATGTCGGTTAGCCACCGCCCTTCGCGAATCGTCATATTCGTGACCGAAGCATAATTCGGCGTCACGCCATCGGTCAGTGCCCACCGATAATTCTTGTCCTTATAGATCATATTATCGTCGAAACCGGTTCCCCACGAGCCGATATTGACTGCAACGGTCGAGATATCTTCGATCGCCGACGACTGCGCGAGAATGGCATTTGCGTCGTCCATTGTCAGGGGTTTTCGGTTCCTTTCGTCGCGATTGCTCGGGCCGAATCCGGTCGACAGATGGAACAAATAGACATTGTTCGTACCATATTCTTCGAACATCGCGACGATGCTTTGGCGCATTCCGGTCAGTATCGACGCGACCACGACTGCCGTCAGAATGCCGACGACGATACCGAGTATGGTCAAAAACGAACGGAACTTATGCGAGATGACGCTGTCGTACGCCATTTTCAGAACTTCGATCGGTAATGATGCTGAAACTCTCATGGATTTAAGTATTGATCACGAGCATCTGACCTCGCTTTCGCGGTCCGGTCTCGTTTCACTCTCAGTTTTGTGTCAACGCTACGATCGGGTCCAGCCTTGAGGCTTTCCACGCCGGGTATATCCCCGCAACCACACCAATGATGCTCGAAACGCCAACGGCAAGAATGACGTAACCGAAAGTTATCGTCATCGTCATTGCCAGCAAATAGCCGACAAGCTGTGTCGCACCGATAGCAAGGACAAGCCCCAAAATACCGCCAACGACGCACAACAGTGCCGATTCGATCAGAAACTGAAGCATTATCTGCTGACGCGTAGCACCGATCGCCTTACGGAGACCGACCTCGAATGTCCGTTCAGTCACCGATACGAGCATAATGTTCATGACGACTATGCCTCCAACGACAAGTATTATCAGCGTTATCGGGATAACGACGGCTGCGATTGCGCCGGTGACCTGATCCATCGTGGAATTGAACTCGTCAACGTTCACAACTGAAAATGTGGATTCTTCGCTTCCAACGAGCTGACGCTTGTTTCGCAAGAGCAACTCGGCTTCCTCGATCGCGGGCTTAAAAGGTTCCTTTTCTATCGTTTTGCCGTGCACTTGAATTCCGCCCGTGCGATTGAAGATCTGATTGTGAAGGGTGATCGGGATATATATATGTCGGTCCTGTGATTGGCCGAAGAACGATCCGCGCTTTTGTTCAACGCCTATGATCTGCAACGTCACGCCACGGATCTTTATCGTCTTTCCGACTGGCGAAGTGAACTCAAAGAACTTCTCGACAACGTCATGTCCAATGACCGCAACTTTAGCAGATCGTTGAACCTCTTCATTCGAAAAGAATCTGCCGGCGACGAGTGTCTTATCCTCGATCTCATACATCGTATCCGTCGAACCGATTATCCGGGTCGACGGCATCTCAGCAGTGCCTTCCTTCAGGTCGGCGCCCGCATTCATTTGTGCGCCGACGTACGAACAAAGCCTGCAATTGTCACGGATATATTCGTATTCTTCCCAGGTGACATCCTTGTTTCGTCGGTTGCGGCGCTCGTACTCTTCATCGGACATATGTCCGGTCGACGCCATTCGCGTGATCATGAAATGGTTCGATCCGAGCACCTTAGAGACCTGATCGACGACGTAGGTCTTCAAGCCGCTTATCGATGCGCCGACGACAACAACAGCGGCAACACCAATGATTATCCCTAAAAGCGTCAAGAGCGCCCTTAGTTTGTGCTCGAGGATCGACTTGAGGGCAATCCCGAAAGCGTCATAATAAAATGAGTACAGCTGCCGCATATGATCTCCTGCCTGGTCTTAATGCGAACGAAGTTGACTTCCAATTGAGAGCAATTTCGAAAGACAAACATAAAACGGTTTTTCCGATCAGAATGTTCACAAAAAAAAGGCCGCCCTTTAGGCAGCCTTTCGACCCTTGGGAAAGTAGATTTCGACCTAAAGGTCCGGATGGATCTCGAGGTCGCTGATGTTGTCATTGACGGTAATCGTCCGCGGCGAGAAAACAAAACGCTTTGACCGTACCGAAACGACCACCGTTTGTCCGGACTCAAGCCCGTCGAAGCTGAAGTAGCCTAGATTTCCGGTATAGATCGTATGTTCGGTGCCGTCCTCTTCGACCAAAGTAACAGCGGCGTTCCGAAGTCCCATTCCGTTATCGCTGACGATCCGTCCGCCAACAGATACATTCGCAGAACTCGTTATGAAGGGCGTCGGTGCTGGACTCGAAGCAAACGTTCCACTGGCGGCAGCCGAGAAGCTCTGAAGGAAACTTCCGGCCCCGATCAGGATCGACGGCGAAACTGAAGAGAAGCTGAATGCGAGATTCCTTTGAGTGGTCAGGCCGAAAAGAAGGAAGTCCGAGGAAAACGTCACGACATGGTCGGGCGTTGTCGCAGACAAGGTAGCTGCGTTGCCGCCGCTCGTGCCGACGATCCCGGGCGTTTGACCGGAAGGGGCAATGACCGCGGTCAACAGATTTGTCCGCGAATTCGCCCCAACCGGTGCAGGCGTATCGCGAATGATCTGGATCGTCATTATCTGATCCAAAGGTTGATCGACGTTGCCCGCGTTAAGTGTCGCAGGCTGGGTCGTGGTCGTCGATACGTACACGCGAGCTGACTGAATGCCTTGAAGCGATGGGTCGAGTCCGGCAATATTTTGGTATAGAAAGAAGATCCGCGATCCTCCGCTGATGGTATTAAAATCAGCGCTTGTGACATTGTTGGTGAACACGAAGTCCTGTCCGCCGAGTTGCTCGAAAAACTGAGCAAATGTCGTCGTTTGACCGTTGGCGTTCGATATCATCGCAACGGAGAGGGTAAAGGACAGCACAATAAAACGAAGCAGGCGCGTTGTGCGCAAGCCGGGTATCGATATGTTCATTTTTCTATTCCTCGATTCCAAAGGGTCTGAACTGCAATTGGGTGGCCTTATGGGGATGTTAACCTGTGGAGTGACTGGACTCCCTACAGGTAAGACTAGCAGAATCAACGACGTTTGTCTACGTTAAACAATTATAATTTCGCGCCGAAACCTAAAGTGGGAATTTGTATTGGGTCGTTTGCGTTAAACAAGAGAACGTGTGATAGTTCGACCATTCTGAATGCTTATCGTCCCACGAGCCGAACCGGTCACGGAAGTGCCTGTTCGCCGTTATTTGGTCAGAATCTGACCAAGGAGAAAAAATTATGAATGGAAGACTTTGTCTATTCGTCACGGCTTTTGCGTTGGCAAGCTTAACCGGTTGCGGAGGAACTCCTGCTAACAACAACATGGCACCGTCGAACGCGGCCAATGCGAATACGGGAAATGCGAGTACCGCTGCCAAAATGTCAGCACCTACGAAAGAAGCGCTGATCGCGATCGAAAATAAAGCCTGGAAAGATTGGGCCGAAAGAAATGAGAAGGGTCTCGAGGGCTACATGGGATCGAAATTCATTAACGTAGGTTACAACGGTGCTTCTGACCGTGCGGCGGCGATGAAGAGTTGGACGAGCCATAAATGCGAGATGAAGGATATGGTTTTCAGCGAAGAGGCAGTGACGGAACTCGCGGATGGCATTGCCATGCTGACCTTTAAGGCGACCGGTATGATCACTTGCGACAAAGTGGTCGGCCACAGTCCGCTAAATGTTTCGGTACTGTATGCCAAAGAAGGCGACACCTGGAAGGCGATGTACTATCAGGAAACTCCCGCAGCCGATTCAAAGGGTGATTACGGTCCGGCGACGACACCCGTCGACAAAGCCGCAGAGCTTGCAAGTCTGACGGCGGCACCCGAGGATATCGCGGCCACCGAGAAAAAGCTTTGGGAAACTTGGAAAAACCGCGACGAAAAGGCGTTCAGAGAGATGGTCACCGATAATATAGTCGGCAACGGAAGAAGCGGACGGGTCGCCGGAGCAGAAGCGTATATCAAATCGTCGTTCGATCCGACGTGTAAGGTCGAATCATTCACCGTCGGTCCAATGAAGGCGATGGAGATCTCGAAAGATCTGACCATGATAATCTATCGGGCTTCGCAAAAAGGAGCGTGCGGAACCGACAAGCTGCCGGAAAACGTTATGTCAGTTTCGATTTACAAACGTGAGAACGGCAAGCCGAAGGCAACCTATTACATGGAGAATCCGGTCAGGAATTGATCCTTCGGAGATAGTGAACAACACTAATGGGCATCGTCGATTAAATTCGATGATGCCCTTTTTCATTTTCCTGCTCGCTCGGTTTCGAGTCTTGGTTTGCTCAGCAAAACACCGCTCGTGCTATACTCTATTTTCGTTTTTACTCATGATAGCCGGATAGGAGAATCGCAAATTGGCAGTTTTAGTCGATAAGAGCACACGTCTGATCGTCCAGGGGATCACAGGAAAGGAAGGCACGTTCCATATGTTGCAAATGCGTGAATATGGGACAAACGTGGTCGGAGGTGTGACGCCCGGTAAAGGCGGTACCGCACACGAGGGCGTGCCGGTTTTCAATACGGTTGCTGATGCCGTAAGAGAAACCGGGGCGAACGCATCGGTCATTTACGTGCCACCTGCATTCGCCGCCGACGCCATCATGGAGGCTGCCGACTCGGGCCTGCCGCTCGTCGTCTGCATCACCGAGGGCATCCCGGTCGCAGACATGGTCAAGGCAAACGAGTATCTGTCGACACGGTCAACACGTATGATCGGCCCGAATTGCCCAGGCATCATTTCACCAGGCAAGTGCAAGATCGGCATCATGCCCGGCCATATTCACAAGGAAGGCCGCATCGGCGTTGTCTCGCGTTCGGGTACACTGACGTATGAGGCTGTAGGACAATTGACGGCTCTGGGACTAGGCCAATCGACCGCGATCGGTATCGGCGGGGACCCCATCATCGGCACAACGCATACTGATGCACTGAGATTGTTTCAAGATGACGATGAGACCGACGCTATAGTGATGATCGGCGAGATCGGCGGAACCGCCGAAGAAGAAGCCGCCGCTTACGCGAAAGATAACGTAACGAAACCGATCGTCGCGTTCATCGCAGGACAGACCGCACCTCCAGGACGCCGCATGGGCCACGCCGGAGCAATCATCTCCGGCGGCAAGGGCACCGCCGCCGAAAAAATGAAGGCGTTGACCGATGCGGGACTTCGTGTGGTTCAGTCGCCTGCGGACATCGGCCAGGCGATCGCGGACGTTTTGGGCTCGAAAGCGGCCGCCTGACGAAGGCCGGTCATTTGAGTATTTGCGTCGATGCAATGATCGAAGTATACGGCCATGTTCTTGTCGAAATATGTCTTTTTGGAAGAGCGATCGCGGTAACACTCAAGAGGATGTTGCGGCTACCGTAGCCACATCTGCTTTTTCGAACATTACCGACTCGATAATCGACACTCATTCCGCAGTAAAAGTCCTCGCCATCACCGTTACCGCAGAAATAGGCTTGTTTGCGATGTTCATTGTGTCAAAGGACAAGGCCGTCGATTTTCTTGCGGAATCTGATACCGACGTTTGGTTGTATGCCTCGATCGGCGTTTTCGTGATCGGATTTCTGACGGCATTCGCCGCATATCGCCTCATTGCCAATAAATGGTGGCATCGCAATTCCGGCACGTGGATATGGCTCGTATCCATTGCCGCCGGAGCTGCGAACATTCTTTTGTTCTTCGCCATTCTCACCCTCGAAGTACGCTGATCCAGGGCACGAGGCTGCGGGATGTCAAAGATCGGCGACGACACACGATCGCCGCTTGGTGACTCGAAAACTCATGGAACTCGATATCTCGGCAACACAAGACCAGAACCTGATATTGAAATCAGATCACTGATCGAGCCCAAAGACAAGCCGCTCGAATTCGCAATCTGAGGATAGAGATGTCTAGCCGTTTCACGAGCGATTCTGGTTCCGACAACCCATGAGAAGCGTTGCTGAGTTGCGAGCCGCAGGCTGTGGTTATATCCTACGAAGGAAAGAAAGTTGGCTGTGTTGACGACGGCGCTATTTCAGTATTTTTCGCATTTGGGTTTTTCGTGTCAGCGTTAACAAAGCGATATCCGACACATGATCGTAGGAATCGTATAAACCGACTCTCGGTGAACAATTAATATGAGTAATTTAACATTCGGAATAATAAAGCCTGACGCCGTTCGGGCAGGGAAACAGGGACAGATCATTTCGCGTATTTTGGGCGCGGGATTCAAGATCCGCGGGATGAAGCTTATCCATCAAACGCGAACGCAGGCTGAGGGCTTCTATGCTGTGCACGCAGGCAAGGGGTTTTTTGACGAGCTTTGCGAATTTATGTCGAGCGGGCCGTGCATTGTGTTGACGCTTGAGAAGGAGAATGCCGTCCCCGCATGGCGCGAACTGATGGGTGCGACCAATCCGGCTGATGCGGCCGAGGGGACAATTCGTAGGGACTTTGCCTCGTCGATCGGTGAGAATGCCGTTCATGGCTCTGATTCGGATGAGAATGCGACGATCGAGATCGCTTATTTCTTCAGTAAACTTGAATTAGTCTAACGCTAGCTGTATAAAGGGACAGACACACGGCAGACCGTAATTGAAAGCTGATCATCGGTATCAACGTGATCGCAGTTATTCGTGGCCCCGAGTCAAGTGTCTGTTCCTTTTCATATCAATCAGGAGTTCCGGCGGCAGCGGCTTGCTTAGGTAAGCGCAGTTGAACATACATCTATGAAGAAATGCCCGACCTGCGAAAAGACTTTTGACGATAATATGCGGTTCTGCCAGGCCGACGGTACGCCGTTGGTCTCGGTCGAGGAAGAAGTCGATCCGTATAAAACAATGGTTGCGAGGCCCGGAGATTTCGCTGCGGCGATCCCGCCTGTTGCCTCGCCGCCGCCAACCCAAGGCGAAGAACCGGTCTTGGAATTACCATCTCAGGCCGAATCGGATCCGAATAAGACACAGTTCGTTTCGGAAGCGGAACTCAGGGCCGAAATGGCCGCCGTCGATGCGCCGGTCATCGAAATGCCGCCCCAGGTTCCGGTGGCGCCTGAGCCTCCGGTATTCAATGCTCCGTCGCCGGCACCGCCTTCATTCGGCGAAGCTCCGCCGCCGCGCTCGCCTTTCGATGCCGAGCCGCCAAGAGCTGCCGAACCCGAGGTTCCTGCCTCTCCGTTCGCATCTGATCTTACCGGCGACCCGTTCGCTCACACGACGCCTCCGATCCCGTCTCCATTCGGCGGAATGAAGCCAGGATCGATGGATCCGGACGAAGTGTTGACCCCGAAGGCAGCTGAGCCGCCACCGTTTGCCGAGCCTCCTTCACCACAGCAGGCTTACAACCCGTTCGAAAACTCTGCCGCACAACCTCAGGCTATGGCACAGGCCGATTGGACGCCGCCCGCTGCCCCGCAGTCAAACTGGCAGGAACAGGAAATAGGGCCCAATACTCCATTTCAACCGCCTCCTGCGGGTGCCGAAGCACCAAGCAAGACCCTTGCGGTCGTTGCTCTCGTTTTGGGAATTTTGGGGCTTACGCTCTGCTGCGGAACTATTTTGCCAAGCCTTGTCGCAATTGTTCTTGGATTTATGGCCCGGGGAAAAGCCGCGAAAGATCCGCAAAATTATGGCGGAGCCGGTCTTGCACTGGGCGGAATAATTACTGGAATATTAGGATTTTTGATCAGTGTTGCGTATTTCATTTTCTTGTTCTTTTTTGGCGGCCTTCAGTTGATAATGCAGGCGCAGGGAATGTAACGTGATCAATTGGTATTTGGGGAAACGATGTCGATCATTTCAGATGTAATCCAATCAACCACTGCAGTCCTCAAAGGCATGCGGCGGACACTTTCAGAGATCCCTAGGCAGAAGTGGACCGTCCATTACCCGGACGAGCCGGTGACGGTTCAGCCACGTTACCGAGGTCAGCACCTTCTTCATGTCGATGAGGCGGGGAAAGAAAAATGTGTCGCGTGTTATTTATGTGCTGCCGCATGTCCCTCGGATTGTATTTATATCGAAGCGGCTGACGACCCGAGGCCGTATGCCGAACGTATTGGTCGAGATGAACGATATGCCAAAGTCTACAATATCGATTATGGCCGTTGCATCTTTTGCGGGTTTTGTGTCGAGGCGTGCCCGAAAGATGCCATTACGCATGGCTATAATTTCGAGATCTCGGTATATAACCGTGCCGACCTGCTGAAGACGAAAGACGACCTGCTTATCACGAAACAGAAACAGTCCAAAAACTATCGCGTCGCGCTTTCTGACGAAGACGTCGATTCTGAATTCAAGGTCATCTGAGTGTAAGAACCTGCGTTCTGCGAGCTGGGGGTGCACCGGCGCCGAACCTCCGATGATTCTTCGCGGAAAATGCGGGCTCTCAGTACCATCCGTCGTGGATACCGATCAGCTTCCTCCAACCCAAAAAGGCCGTCATCATGAGCTTCGGGCACAGGGACTCCGACAGTTCGCCGGCTTGCGCGACGATACTCAGCCACTTGATCCGTTTTCGCTTGCGAGATACGCCAAACTCCTTGTCGTAACTTTTGATCAAGTCGCCGAACTAAGCGAAGAAGCCCGAAAACACCTATTGGGTGAGGCCCGCGATAAATGGTCCGGCGGTGCCGCGTCACATAAACTGCCTGACGGCAGCAGGCTGATCATTCTCAATCCGACACATGGTAAGAATCGGCATAATGCTACACTTATGGAAGAGATCAGCCATGTCTTTCTTGGTCATAAGCCGAGCCGGCTGGCGGTCGAAAATCGTGATGCACAGGGTAATTCGATCGCCCGCGATTACAATGCCGAGATCGAAGAGGAAGCTTACGCGACAGGGGCCGCGGCGTTGGTTCCGTTTCTTGGGCTCAAAGAGTTGATCGAGCGCGGGTTGACCTCGGCCGAGATAGCCAGCCATTACCGCGTGAGCCGCGCGTTGGTCGAATATCGGATGAAGGTCTCGCGGCTTTGGGAGAGTTACAAAGAACACGTTTTCCGCTCGATTTAGGCGATGGATCAGCCAAACCCAACAAAACCTACGGCGTCTCACGACACAAGCTTGACCGTGGTCGATAAGCTGAGGATGCTGCTCGATATCACGAAGAAGATCAGCAGATCGCTCGACCTTGACGAGGTTCTGAACCTCGTGATGGAAACACTCGATTCGCTTCTGCCCTATGACGCGGCGGGAATCTATTTGATAGAGCAATCAGTTGAAGATCCGAGCCATTATGTTCTCAAGTCGAAGGTCATACGAGGTTACGATATCCCATTCGCACTGATCGAGCCGCGGCTGCGCCTTGGTGAGGGGTTCATCGGACACGTCTCGCAAACAGGGAGCCCTATAATTTCGCCCGACGTTAGTGAGGACAAGCGATATTTTAAGGCTCGTGTGCAGACCAGATCGGAAATGGTGGCACCGATAATTTCGAACGATAAGGTAATTGGTGCGTTCGATCTAGAAAGTGACCGACTGAATGCCTACAACGAAGACGATCTTTCGATCCTGCAGCTTCTGGCATCGCAGGTCGCGATCATCATTGAAAAGAGCAAATTGCAGGAACAGGCGATCGAAAAGAAGCGTATCGAGGCACAGCTCGAGATCGCGCGTCAGGTCCAACTTGAACTTCTGCCTGATGCGGACCCTGAATTCTCGAATTTCGATATCAGCGCATATATCTTTCCGACCGAAGAGGTTTCCGGAGATTATTATGATTGGGTCAGGATCTTTGACGATCAGATCGGGATAATTGTTGCAGATGCAGTTGGGAAAGGGATCCCTGCGGCGCTTTTGATGTCGTTTCTTCGTGCGTCGCTTAGGGCCGGAGTTCAGATCGGGTACGCACCGCACATCGCATTATCGAAGGTGAACAACTTGTTATGGGACTCTACAGAAGACCATCAGTTCATCACCGCGATTTACGGTATCCTCGACGGCACAAACAGGACGTTCGTATTCTCGAATGCCGGTCATAATCCGCCAATGCTGATAAAGCCGAATGGTGAATTCAGGTACGTCGAATACGGCGATACACCGCTGGGGATGTTCAGCGACGCTCAATATCATCAGCATTTCATTCGTTTCGAACAAGGCCAGGTAATGGTCATCTATACTGACGGTATCACCGAGGCGGCTAATGAAGATGGCGAGGAATACGGGACCGAGCGCTTTGCGAAGAGCGTGCTCGAATGTATCGAAATGCCTGCAAAACGGATGATCGATTATATAAGAAAGGGTGTGGCCGACTTCACCGAGCGAAAATTTCTCGACGATGACGGGACGCTTTTTATCGTAAAGGCTCTTTGATCAAAAAAAAAGAACCCGGAAGGGTTCAAGTGTTTGAAGCATCTTCCGGGCTCTTTCAGTTGATACTTGGTATCTGCGATCTCGACTAGTGTGCCTTTAACGAAAGGTGATGATTGTCTCCGCCAGGGACCACAGGGGTCCGATAATCGCCATATTTGATCTTTTCATTCTGAATAGAAAACGCGTAAATATCGAACCCGTAGGCGTCAAGAAAATCAGTAAGCTCTTCCGAACGAACGAGATAGAGAGTTTCGGGGAAACCCAGGTCGGCCCTTATCTCAAGCAGCCTCTCGATAACTTCGAGCGGTGCGAAACATTGTGCCGGATCCCTAAAGGTTGCCATATCAATTCCAAATGTGCTCCGGATCAAGTTTCCGGACGCCTGTATGATTACGACACGGTACGTTTGGTTGTTCGGAAAAAAAATATTCTGCAAACTTTTTCACCGCGCTTCACATCGTATTGACAACAAAAAGTTGCGTATTTTGCGTAGAAAGCCTACGATTGTTGAGACTCTTCCCAAAGGAGAAAATATTATGAAGTCGACCGTGTCACGTAGTTTTGCATTGTTTGCAGCATTGATATCGATGGCTGTTTGCTCATTTGCACAAAGTGAAACGATCTCGGCGGCTCTAGGCGACAAATACGTCATTTCGGCCAAAGCCGGTGGGGTCAATTACGTCGAGGGGGCCGTCGGTGTCGTACGGAAGTCGGGTCAAAGCGGTCGCCTCATAAAAGGCGACTCACTCGAGATCGGCGACCGTGTTTCGACTGGAAACGACGGGAAGGCCGAAATTCTCCTGAATCCTGGATCTTACATCCGTCTTGGCGGATCATCAGCTTTCGAGTTCAAAACGACCTCGCTTGACGATCTTCAACTGCTCGTAGAAAGCGGTTCCGCGATGCTTGAAGTTCACGCGAGTAACGATTTCACCGTCAGGGTCCAGACACCTGATAGCATATTCGTAATAGTTCAATCGGGAATTTATCGGGTTGACGTTGCCGGCAAAAACGGAAGATTGTCGGTTCTGAAGGGGAAGGCTCTCGTCGATGGTTCAGCCGACGCTGAGATCAAGAAGGGGCGTCAAGGCGTATTGGTTAATGGCCAGGCGTCGATCGCGAAGTTCAAGAGCTCCGGAGACGACGGACTTGAAGCATGGAGCAAGTCGCGTGCGAAAGAAATGGCGAAGATCAGCTCTTCGCTCGACCCGCGTATTTTGAGACCAACCTTGATGCGATCTTTCCTCGGTAACCGATGGAATATGTTCGATTCTTTCGGGTTATGGGTTTACGATCCGTTTCGGCGCTATCACTGCTTCCTTCCGTTTGGACGCGGATGGGGATCGCCATATGGATATTGGTACGGCTGGGACATCTGGCATTACAATCTCCCGCCGGTGATCTATTTGCCGCCGACGCAGCCGCCATCAACGCCGAACAAGGTCAGCAGCAGAGTTCCGCGGTCGATGGCATCAGAAGCTCCGCCGTTCATGAAAATGGAGGGTGAGTCGCGCGGACGCCGTGTTTTCGATAACCCGGTCGATACGGGGGCAGGCAAAGAGTCGTCCCGTACGTTCGAGCCGCCGCCGGTGATCGTCAGTGCGCCTGTGCAGCGCAGCACTGGACAGAAGCCATGACCAGTCCTAAGGCGATTTTTTCAGAGGGCCTCTTCGGAAGAGGCCTTCTCTAGTTTCAACGGTAATAGAAAGAAATCGTTTCAATAGTCGAACGCTCGGCCAAATAGGGTTCGACCAACAAAAGAGCGGATTGTGATGCGTTGATCAATGTATGAAGAACAACGCTGGGCAAGAGACTTCCGGTAAACGCACGCAGCCAGGTCAAGGCAAGGCTCAACATCGCAAGCAATGCGATCTTTGCAGGATTTTCGGCATACTGCGGGACATGCACTATTGTAAATAAAAATGTGACAAGCGCGACGGCAGCCGTAACGCCGATCCGCTTCTGAAATGCCGAATAAAGCACCCCGCGGTAAACAACTTCCTCGACCAACGGAGCCGTGACGACCGCCATCACAACTACAAGGTAAAGAGCAGTTCGCGAACTTCTTATTATTCGCTCCATATCGTCCGGCTTCACGGGTACCACGTTAACGACCGCGAGTGAAATTGCAACGAATGCTCCCATCATTGCGAGGTAATGCCACCATTTAAGTCCGGCGGAATCCCAACCCAATGATTCGAAAAATGGCTTTCGGTTAAAACCGGTCACAACTACCCATACGAGTGCAAGCGTGAAAAGGTGTGCCGGAATTACGGCGGCGATCTGAACTATGATCGCCATAGGATCTGTAACCGAAAATTTCGCCAGTTGCTCGCTATCGGAGAGGCTCACGCCGACAGACGCTAAGTACGAAAGCAAAAACAAGCCGGGAACGAAGATGATCGCCGCAACGCTGGCGGCCCAAACCCCGAAGGCGATCCATACGCTCCATGATGGGTCGTTAGGGTCAATGCGTTCAATAGGTTCCGAGGACGATTCGAAAACTTCGGCGACCATTGGTTCATTAGAGGGCAATTCCACTGTCGAAGTTTACTGAATGAAACGCCAACTTCCAAGTTTCCGCGTTCGAGTCTTGAATTTCGGACGATTTGGATATAGTCTAAAAGCCCGTGGAGCATCACGGGGATAACCCCAAACAAAATGTAATAGCGATCATTCCCGCAAGGTTTGCATCTTTGCGCCTGCCCGGAAAGATGCTTTTGCCGATCGCTGGTAAACCCTTGATCTTACATACGATAGAGCGGGCACGGTCGGCCGGGACCGTGGGCCGTGTGATCGTTGCTACCGACGACGAACGGATATTCGAAGTCGTAACGGCATCGGGTACCGAAGCAGTAATGACTGCAGGATCGCATAGTTCTGGCAGCGACCGGATAGCTGAGGTTGCAGAAAATTTGCCTGAACGTGCCATCGTCGTGAACGTTCAGGGCGACGAACCTGTGATACCACCGGAAACGATCGATGCTGCTGTCAATGGTCTGCTCGCGGACGATTCGGCGGATCTGTCGACTACATGCGAACCGATCTCGAGCGTTACCGAACTGTTGAACGGAAACAACGTGAAAGTAGCGGTGGGCGACAATGGCTACGCCGTATATTTTTCTCGTTCCCCGATACCGTGGCCTCGCGAGGCCACGTTGAGGTATGGCGGTGATTTGAACAAGGCGATCGAGGCAGATCCTGAACTGCTTTCAAATTTTCGAAAACACACCGGACTTTACGTGTATCGGCGGGAGTTTTTGTTAAAGTTCGCAAAAATGCGCCCGACCGGGCTCGAACGGTTCGAGATGCTCGAACAATTGCGGGCTTTGGAAAATGGTGCGAGGATTCGGGTGGTTGATGCGGTCGGTACCTCGGTCGGCGTTGACACAGCAGAGGACCTTGAACTTGTGCGATCGTTGATCGATCTCCGGGCATCCGAAGCCCGTGGTCACCTGTAATTGAGCGAACGCGGAAGCTCAATACTTGCGATCCGCATTAGCAATATGAATGACTGGATCGGATTGGCAGTGATTTTACTGGTCGTCGCAGGGGCCATCATTGGGCTCAGGGTCATCTCCATTCCCGTGACACGAACGAACGAGGAATTTGAGCGAAACGCGGCCGAGAGTGCCTCGATGCTCGGGGCCAGTATGAACGCACTGCAGGAACTGCTCAATCCCGAAGCAGCAAAGGCAAAAGAAGTGGAAATGCAGATGAAGGACGGCCGCTACCGAAAGAAGAAAGGGGACGGGAAATCTGAAGGTGAGGCGTGACGGAGTGTTGTTGGAATCAATAATGATCAAGTTGCCGGATCTAAGGAGTAATTAATGACAAAGTACATATTCGTGACGGGCGGTGTGGTTTCGAGTCTGGGCAAAGGGCTGGCGGCTAGTTCGCTTGGATGTCTGCTTGAGGCTCGCGGCATGAGCGTTCAGATGATGAAGCTCGATCCATACATCAATGTCGATCCGGGCACGATGTCACCGTTTCAGCACGGAGAGGTTTATGTGACTGACGACGGCGCTGAGACTGACCTCGACCTCGGTCATTATGAACGATTTACGCACGCGAAACTCTCGCAGGCGAATAACTGGACGAGCGGACGCATCTATCTTTCGGTCATTGAAAAAGAGCGTCGGGGCGATTATCTCGGAAAGACGATCCAGGTCATACCGCATATAACCGATGAAATAAAAGCGGCAGTAAGAACGGTCGCTGAGATCCATGAGCCGGATGTGTTGATCGTCGAGATCGGCGGAACGGTCGGCGATATCGAATCGCTGCCGTTTCTCGAGGCGATCCGTCAAATGGGCAACGAAGAGGGCCGCGGCAATGCGATCTTCGTCCACGTCACGCTTGTGCCTTATATTGCGGCTGCCGGAGAATTAAAGACCAAGCCTACTCAGCACAGCGTTCGAGAACTTCGTGAGATCGGTATCGCTCCGGATATACTGTTGTGCCGTTCGGATCGACCGATCTCGGTAGATATGCGCCGAAAGATCGCACTCTTCTGTAACGTGCAGGAGAACGCCGTGATCTCTGCCCTCGACGTTCCGACCATTTATGAAGTTCCGCTCGCATTTCACGAACAGGGTTTGGACGAACTCATAGTAAAGGACCTCCAATTGACCGAACGATTTCCGTCCGCAGATCTCAAGAGCTGGCGAGACCTCGTATCGACGATCAAAGACCCGTCGGGCGGTTCGGTCAAGATCGCGATCGTAGGCAAATACGTTGAACTCGAGGACTCGTACAAATCGCTTCGCGAGGCGCTGACGCATGCGGGCGTTGCGAATGACCTGCGCGTAAACGTAACCTGGATCGAATCAGAGAACCTGATGAAGGACAACTACGAAAGTGACCTTCAGGACTATGATGCGATCCTTGTGCCGGGCGGGTTTGGTAAACGCGGCATCTCGGGTATGCTGCGTGCGATCAAATATGCTCGAAGGTCCGGGACACCGTATTTCGGTATTTGCCTTGGAATGCAGACGGCATGCATCGAGTTCGCGCGTGATGTGTGTGGGCTTAGGGATGCTGATTCAACAGAATTCAACGAAGAAACACCATTCCCGATCATTTTCAAACTTCGAGACCTCGTCGGGGTAGACGAACTAGGCGGTACGATGCGGCTCGGGGCATGGGAATGTGATCTGAAACTGGATTCGCTTGCCCGCGAGGTCTATCACGGTGCCGAACGCATCAGCGAGCGCCATCGACACCGTTACGAGTTCAATCCGGAATACCGGGAAGTTCTCGAACGTGAAGGGCTGGTGATAAGCGGCATTTCGCCCGATGGCAAGTTTGTTGAAATGATCGAATTGCCGCGCGAAATCCATCCGTATTTTATTGCCTGTCAGTTTCACCCGGAGTATCGATCGAAACCTCTGGACGCACATCCGCTGTTCACGTCTTTCGTTAAAGCGGCGTGGGAAAATCGCCTTAGGAGCGAAAATCTCGAGCATGATGTAACGAGTGAAAAACAGGTTGAGATACCGGAACGCGCAGAGGTTGCGAGTGAAGAATAGGTATGCCGCCGCATTATTGATGGCGTTCACCGTCATAATACCTTCGTCGGCGAGGGCACACGAATATTGGCTCGAGCCCGATCGATTCTTTCTGCGGGTAAACGAGAATTCACCGGTCAGCCTTTTTCTTGGTCAAGGGCTAAGGGTCGAAGAATCGCGGCCGTTCCAGCCAGCCAAAACGACGTCGTTCCAGCTGCTTTCGGCGTCCGGTAACTTTGATCTTTCGGGTTCGGTCAAGGAGGGCGACGCGCCTCTTTTTTCATTTTCGGCTGACAGGCAGGGTAATTACCTGCTTTCGATGGAACGAAATCTCACCTATATCACGCTCTCGGCCGAGAAGTTTGAAGAATATCTTCGAGAGGACGGGATGGAATACGTCATCGCGGAACGTGAGCGCCTCGGCGAGACGGGTAAACCCGGCAAGGAGCGTTACACACGATACATTAAGTCGCTTATTCAAGTCGGCGACAGACGTGACCGCACGTACGCGCGAAAGGTAGGACATAAACTCGAGATAGTGCCGGTCGAAAACCCGTACTCCAAACGGATAGGCGACACATTGCCTTTGGTGATTCTTTTCAATGGCAGGCCACTAGCTGGTCGAACGGTATTTGTCGACAACCGCGACGGTGTTCAACATATGTCTCAGAGCCTTTCGTCTGACGAAAACGGGCGGATAGATATAAAGTTGGACAAGAAAGGCGTTTGGTTAGTTCGGCTCGTATTTATGCAGCGATGCGAAAAATACTGTGAAGGTGCCGATTGGGAGAGCTTCTGGAGCGCTTTTAGTTTCGGATCGCGGTGATGGATCGGCAGGCATATCAAAGCGAGAAATGTCCGTTGACCGTTCATTGATGATATTCTTGTTTCTCAACCTGAACCTGTGATGTTAAGTGTTTGTATCAATGAGTGATGTAGCCAAATTCGATATCGGGAAAGTCTCTTTCGGCTCAGGTGCCCTGTCCTTCATTCTGGGGCCGTGCGTTATCGAGTCGTATGAGCACGCATCGATGATGGCCCGTTCGATCAAAGAGATCTGTGAACGTGTCGGCGTCGGGTTCGTTTACAAGTCGTCGTTCGACAAGGCAAACCGAAGCTCGATAGACAGCTTTCGCGGGGAAGGAATGGAATTCGGCCTGGGGATACTGAAGCAGATCAAAGAGGAACTCGGCATTCCTGTGATAACAGATGTTCACGAGAACTGGCAGGTCGAAAAGGCGGCCGATGTCGCTGACATCCTTCAGATACCAGCGTTTCTTTGTCGTCAAACAGATCTTTTGGTCGAAGCTGCCAGGTCCGGACGTGCAGTTAACGTGAAGAAAGGGCAGTTCCTTGCTCCATGGGACGCAAAGAATATTGTTGACAAACTCCGGGCTGCGGGCTGCGACAAGATCCTTTTGACGGAACGCGGAGCGAGCTTTGGCTATAACAATCTGGTGGTCGATCTCCGTTCGTTTCCGATCATGCGTTCATTCGGCGTTCCTGTTGTGTTCGACGTGACTCACTCACTGCAATTGCCGGGCGGCCTTGGCAAAGCAACTGGCGGGCAAGCCGAATACATCGAAGACTTTGCACGTGCGGGGGTTGCATGTGGGATCGACGCGGTCTTTATGGAGGTTCACAACGATCCGTCAAAAGCACCGAGCGACGGCCCGAATCAATTGCCGTTAGGGCGATTGGAGGCACTGCTTTCGAAGTTGGTTGAAATCAATGAGATCGTCGGGAAATCTTAATTCACTTGTTTTCGCTGCAATCGTCACATTGTTCCTGACCCTATCGGTTCCGTCCCAGTCAAAAAAGTGTCGGGCTGAATCGGCAGATAGATCGGTACGGTGTGCGAACCTCCTGGTTGAGTATCCACGTGTCTCGACAAGCAGATTAACGGGAAAGGTCGATTGGCCGGGCGATGTACCTCTGATCGTTGAGGTTTACCGAATAGATAGGTCCGAAAGAAAACTATCGTCATACGATCTGACCAAAAGCCGCGTCCCGACACATGTCTTCGAAACCGATCCGAGCGGGAGCTTTTGCCATCCCGGCCTGCCTGAGGGATATTACGTGGTCAGGTTCGGAACCGATGATGGTGGTTGGAATTGTACTTGGATCAAGGTTCGTATCGCGAATGGTTTGCCTAAACGGACGATCAGGGCGACCCTTGAAATTGGGATCTAAATCGAATGAAATTTCTAAACATTGTATTGTTGCTCATATGCTGTCCGATCCTCGTCCCGGCTCAGTCCGACAATCGCATATCCGCGACGTGGTATGTGGAAAAATATGATATCAATGCGACACTGCCGACCGCAGAGATCGATCGAAATCTTTCGGTCAGAGCGACACTTCAGTTGCGAAATGTGACATCGCGTCCAGCTTCGAGCTTGACTCTTCGGATAAGTCCGAACGCCTCCGTCAGCACGATACGCATCAACGACGCCGTCACCGAGTTTGCGAAAAGCGAAGAGAAGATCGGAACAGCAAGTCTGCAGCGCGTCGCGACCCGACTTCCATCGGTCGCCGCCGGTGCTACGATCACCGCAGTCGTCGAATACAAGTTGAGCGTTCCTGACAACACCGGATTTAGTTCATTGACCCCCATCTCATCACAGTTTCTTCCACTGTCGTTTTGGTACCCGACACCGAACAGCTGGTACTTTGCTCGCGGAGCAGATCATGCTCCGACGCGGGTGCAGGTTGCAGCACCGGTCGGACTAACGATAGTCGCCGCCGGAACCGAAACAGCCGGCTCCTTCGATAATAAATTGAACGGACAGCCGTTTTTCTTTGCAGGACAATGGGATCGTATCGAGAGCTCGGGTGTAACCGTTTTCGTTCCAAAAGGACCTGGTGCCGAAGCTCAAAGCCGGGCAGCCGATTTGGCATCGATCGCGGTTGAAGCAAGGTCGTTCACAGCCGAACTACTTGGTTCGCCGCCGTCTGCTCCAATTCGGATCATCGGGGTACGCCGGGGTGCGGGTTACGCAGGCGGTGGAACGATATCGGTCGACGAAGGTGTGTTTCGCCGAGGTAAGGTCGACTCTTTGACCGCTATGACGATCGCTGAATCGGTCGTCAAGACGTGGATCGGCGATTCGGTCGCGATTTCGGATGACGGCAGCGGCGTTCTTCGAGAAGGGCTTTCAAGATATCTGGCAACACAGTTCATTGAAAGCAAGTATGGCCGGGATATTGCGGACATCGAGCGTATGCGGCAACGAAACGCCTATGCCGCGGTCTCGCGGCGCGACGCTCCGCTGAACACTGTTGCTCCGCTGGACGATTACTATTTTGCGGCAGTCGCAAATAAAGGTGCCATGTTTTGGCGTCTTCTCGAACGCCGAACGGGTCGAACCGAATTTTACACATCGATCAGATCGAAAATGAACGGTGGGCGAATGACGCTTGCGGATATTCGGACCGCGTTTCTATCACAGAAGGAATTTGTCGATGGAATGCTCGACCAGATCACTGAAACAAACCTGCAGGCAGGCTTGCCACTGATGGTGGGTGGTGAGGCTAAGGTCGCGCTTCGGAATACGGGCGCGTTCGACGTAACTGTAAATGTCGTTGCGACCATGGCAAACGGTGAAAAAATGTCTGCGCCTGCTTCGATCAAGGCGAGGAGTTTCGGCGAGATCGTCTTTCGGACGAGCAGCAAAATAACGCGAGTCGAGATCGACCCTGAAAAGCTATATCCACAGGTCGATTACTCTGACGACGTTGCTCCTCGCGAAACGACTGACAGCGACCTTCTGCTTGCAGTCAAAAGAGATTTCGATCGACAGGCATTTCCCTCGGCCGAAAAGACGGCTGTGAATGTCCTTCGAGACTTTCCGCGTTTTGACGACGTCCGGTTACTGCTCGCGCGTTCATTACTTGCTCAGAATAAGATCACTGAAGCAGAGGCTCAGTTCAAGGCCGTTTTGGACGAAAAGCTTCCCACCTCAAGAAACATCGCATGGGCAAACGTCGGGCTTGCTGATATCGCATCGAGAACAGGACGTAGCGCGGATTCGATAAGATTTGCCGAAGCTGCCGTCCGGGCCGATGCAGAATACGGTGCAAGTCTTGCCGCACGAGCGATCAGAAACAAGACCTCAGCCTCAGCCGCCGTTGACGAAGCGATCAAGGCGTATTTTATGCAATTCGATAGGGCAGCGATCTCGAACCGAAAGGCCGACTTCGATCAGCTGATCGTTCCGGGAGACATCAATCGATTTATCAGCGGTATCTCAGGACAAGCAACAGAATGGAAAACCCAGCCGTTGCAGGTCGATATTCTCGACGCTAATTCGGTTTTGGTCGAAGCGAATATCTCGGCCCGACTTCTAACCCGCGAACCGGAATCGGGTACGGCGGTTTATCGCCTCACTCGAATTGGCGGAAATTGGAGGCTCAGCGGCGTAGAGATCTTTGAAGTCAGATAGGCCGAAATGTTGCTATGAATATCCCCAATGATGTTTTCGAGATCGCTAGAGGCGTTGCACTGCTTTTGATGGACTGCGACGGCGTTCTTACCGACGGCCGATTGTTTTTCACTGATAAGGGCGAGTTGATGAAAGCGTTCCACGTTCGAGACGGACAGGGCATTCAGTTGTGGCACGCGGCTGGATTCAGTTCCGGGATCATTTCGGGACGAGACTCGGGTGGCATTATTCGAGCTCGAGCCGAAGAGCTCGGGATACGCTACCTGCATGCAGGTTCACGCGACAAAGTGCTCGATTTTGAGATGATAATCTCCGATGCCGGGCTCGAGCCCTCGCAAGTGGCTTACATCGGTGATGATGTCGGCGATCTCGGGCTAATGTCAATAGTCGGGCTGCCGGTCGCGGTCGGAGATGCATTACCGTCCGTAAAGGCCGAGGCAAGATACGTTACGTCGGCTGACGGTGGCAACGGAGCTGTGCGAGAGCTTTGCGAACTGTTGCTTGCGGCGAAATCAGCGAAGTCGATCCATATTGCCTGATCGAAGACAGTGTGCAATAATCCTGGTCGTCAGCGGGCGTAACTCAATGGTAGAGTGTCAGCTTCCCAAGCTGAAAGTTGCGAGTTCGAGCCTCGTCGCCCGCTCCATTTCTCTCGAGTAAGTACCTACGAAACTAAAAATCCGAATCTGGCTAATTCCTCGACTTTGGCGATGACCATTGTTGGCAATTGTCGGTAGAAGCCCTCTCTTTGCTCTTCGGGAACTTCGATGCTGGACTTGACCGCATCCACTAGCATCGCATGATTTCGAGTGCCGTCGAGAAGCTCCAGTAATACGGTCATGAATACATCGCTGGTATCAACGTTCAAACCCCATAAAGTCGTTACGCTGCCGCAGCCTTTCTTGGCCTGCCAACGGGCAAAAACGCTTGCTGCCGGCATGTCTGAGACTTCGCTAGTGAGGTTTGGCCGGAATAGATGAATTTCTATAAATCCAGCAAAGAGCATCTGCAGAAGGAATGTGGCCGCCTGCTTCCTATCAGCGTCGGCAACTTCTGATTCGCCCAACGCACTTCCCGCGATCATCACAAGATCTTTGAATCCGACGGCCTGTGACCATACAGAGCCGAGGTAGGCGACCATGACCTTTGTTAAAGGATGGCTGA